>CALNXW010000016.1:0-3275000 GCA_942490685.1 uncultured bacterium | reverse complement strand
TACCCGCACTAGGACGGAAAGACCCCGTGCACCTTTACTGTAGCCTATTATTGGGTTTGGCTATTGCATGCGTAGGATAGGTGGGAGGCTTTGAAGCAGCTCTTGTGGGAGTTGTGGAGCCATCGGTGAAATACCACCCTTGTTTTAGCTAGATTCTAACCCGGAGGTGTGGAACCTCGGGAACAGTGGTAGGTGGGCAGTTTGACTGGGGCGGTCGCCTCCTAAATGGTAACGGAGGCTCACAAAGGTCATCTCAGCACGGTCGGTAATCGTGCGTAGAGTGTAAAGGCATAAGATGGCTTGACTGCGAGACATACAGGTCGAGCAGGTGCGAAAGCAGGTCTTAGTGATCCGGCGGTCCCGCGTGGAAGGGCCGTCGCTCAAAGGATAAAAGGTACGCCGGGGATAACAGGCTGATCTCCCCCAAGAGTTCACATCGACGGGGAGGTTTGGCACCTCGATGTCGGCTCATCGCATCCTGGGGCTGGAGAAGGTCCCAAGGGTTTGGCTGTTCGCCAATTAAAGCGGTACGCGAGCTGGGTTCAGAACGTCGTGAGACAGTTCGGTCCCTATCCAGTGTGGGCGTAGGATACTTGAGGAGACCCGTTCTTAGTACGAGAGGACCGGAATGACTAAACCTACGGTGTATCTGTTGTCATACCAATGGCATTGCAGAGTAGCCGCGTTTAGATAGGATAAGTGCTGAAAGCATCTAAAGCACGAAACCTGCTCCAAGATGAGGTATCCCGCATTTATTGCATAAGAATCCAGGGAGACGACCTGGTTGATAGGCTTTACGTCTAAGCATGGTAACATGTTAAGCGGAGAAGTACTAATAATTCGAAGACTTACCTAATACTAGTTTTGAGTTGTTATACCAATCTCTTTAGACTTACTCAAATTATTAAATTGCTAATTGTTTTATGCTTCTATTCTCATGATTATTTTACCAGTGATCCTTCACCACCTTATATAAAAAGTTTTTCCGGTGGCTATGGCGCAGGGGCAACACCTCTTCCCTTTCCGAACAGAGTAGTTAAGACCTGCCGCGCCGATGGTACTGCATGGGTGACTGTGTGGGAGAGTAGGTCGCTGCCGGATTCTAATTTAAAAAGAGCTTGCATTTTATAAATGCAAGCTCTTTTTGTTTGTATAGCATAATGATATTTAAGCGTTTGTTTGCTTCAGCAACTGCCCTATAAATTCTGAAACAATTCTTTCAGATACTATTTTCTGGTTTTCAAATTTAGTAACAAGCATTTCAGTCCAAACTATTTTGTTCCCTGATGCTTTGATACCCCATTTATCTCTAACATGAATTGCACTCAGTTTCCTTTCCCAAACTATTTCATTGTCAGTAGTAATAATGATCTCGATAGAAACAATTTTGGGTTTATTCAAAGTAGAATTGAACAGATGAACCCACTGTTTGATGAAAGAATATCCGAAAAAATTTTTACCACCGTTGTAAGCTGTATAGTTAGGCGAGAAGTATAGTGGTATAACACTTGTATTGCTATCTTCGGATAAACTTTTCAGTGCTTTGTGTAATATTGCTTCCATATATGATGCCCCGGCTTAGAATTTTATTTTTAATTGGTATGGCAATAGATCTAATGTTAGATTAGCCAGATTAGACAATTGTAAACCGAGTAGTCGGACGGGTTTTGCAGGCAATGTAGGCCTTTTAAGAAGTTCTAAAGCTGTTTCGTATATATCAGATTCTTCTATATAATAATCTAGCGTTGTGCGGCTTCTGCTTAAGATAGTAAAATCAGAATACTTTATTTTTAAAGTCAGGGTTTTGCCACAAATTCCAGCTTTTTCCATTCTTCTTTTAAGTTCACTACAAATATTTGAAATGGCTTCAGTCATTTCTTCTTCAGTTTGATAGTCGTCCAAAAAAGTTCTTTCTGTACCTAATGATTTACGTGTTCTTGTGGGACTTACAATATCAGAGCTTTGTAAGTGAACTAGCCTATAGTAATGTCCGCCTACTTTACCGAAATTATTGATCAGAAATTCGGCGGAATGAGATCTTAAATGACCTGCTGTATATATACCCTTTTCTTCCATTTTTTTTTGAGTGACTTTACCGACTCCCGGTATCTTTTTTATCGGCAGATCTGTTAAAAACTTATGGGCATTATCAGGAGTAACAACAGTAATTCCATCTGGCTTTCTATAATCTGATGCCACTTTGGCAAGGAACTTATTGAAAGAAACACCAGCTGAAGCTGTAAGATTTGTAGTTTCTAAAATTCGTCTTTTTATTTGTCTTCCTATTTCAGCGGCTGAATTTATACCGTATTTATTGATAGTGACATCTAAATATGCTTCATCAAGAGATACTGGCTCTACTAAATCAGTATAAGATTTGAAAATTGAGTTTATCTGTTCCGACACTTTCTTATAAACTGCAAATCGTGGCCTGGCGAATATTAGATGAGGACATTTTTTTGCAGCAATGAAACTGGGCATTGCAGAATGTATCCCATATTTCCTTGCCTCATAGCTTGCTGCAGAAACAACTCCTCTGCGTTTCTTTCCACCTACAACTAAAGGTTTTCCTCGATACTGAGGAAAATCTCTTTGCTCTACTGATGCAAAAAAAGCATCCATATCTATATGTATAATCTTTTTAATAGGCTTTCGAAAAAAGAAATAAATGTAAGATAAAGGTAAAAAGGGAAATTGAAAAGAGAATATCTCTAAATAGAGGTAGAAAAAGGATTATAATATGCGTCACAATTGAATGTTATGGTTGCATAATATTGTCCAATTGAAAGTTGGTGGTTATAAAAATCCATTGAATAAGCCTTAGGATCAAGAAATATGACTGAGGAATATAAAGAATGAAAATAAAAAAGAGAAGTTATGCACAAATCTAATGAAAAGGCAAAAGAAAAGTTGGTTGATATTAGCAGCCCGGGTAGAATAGTATTAGCCAATAGTTTAATTGTAGTCATGTAAATTAATGGATTTTCAACAAGTTCCAAACGTTTTCCACATTTTTAAAACAGTGCTAAGCAAGCATTATAGGCTTGGTTTGAACGATATTGATGTTTTAGTTATCCACAGATGCTTAGATTGGCATGAAATATTCTATTAGCAAATGAGCAAAAACTATGTTCATTTAGTTTGTCAAGGCGTATATACACAGATGTGTATATGAAAATAAATCAGTCAAATTGGCACAAGAGTTGTAATTATGAATCAACAGGCCAATTAGTCTGTAAGTGAACATAAAGATGGTGGGAAGGAAATAGCCCATAGATTACTAATTTCACATGGAGGTGAATAATGCCTTTTGCTATAGGAGGAAATGCAAGGATAAGGACTAATATTCCTTCTGAGAATGCCTACAATGCTTTGGATGTTTCTAGTAGAGACATCTCGCTTAGGCAGCTCCGCCTCTCGACCGGTAAGAGAATTAACAACGCCGGCGATGATGTGGCAGGATATATTACGTCACGTGCCTTAATTTCAAGAAATGGCTCGCTAAAAGCAGCAACTCGTGCTGTGGGTGATGCGCAAAACGTGTCCTATATTGCTATGGATTCATTAGCAAATATAGGTGACCTTATTACCAATATTAAAGATTCTGCTGCAACTGCTGCTTCAGGTGCCATGGGTACTGATGAAAAGGTTGCGCTTGCAAAAGCCGCTTATAGAATGGCTGAGCAAATTCAGACAGTTGTGGAATCTACAGTGTTTGGTGGTAGACAGCTTATTGACGGTACTTTTTCTGCAGACTTTGTTATTGGTACAAATGCTGCCCATGATTTGATTACACTAGATGTGGATTTGACACAAGGTAACCTGGATTTCAATATCGAAAGTAATAACTTTGATGTTAACTCTTTGAATACTACAAACTTCGCTGGTGTAACTGGTCTAAACCTTAGAGATTTAGATAATGTTAGTGGTACTGACTTAGGTATATTTGATTATTCACATATTGCTACGACTTTGACTTCCCTTGCTGATGCTTTGGATAATGTAAACAAAGTAGCATCTTACCTAGGTGGTGTTGTAAACAGACTAAATTCTCAGGACGATATCTTGAAAAGTCAGATTACTAATTATAATACTGCTATTTCAAGAATTGAAGATACGGATGTTGCCAAGGAGCAGCTGGAATTGGTTAAATCACAGTTCTTGCAACAAGCTTCTCTTACATCTTTGGCTCAGGCGAATGCTAATCCGCAGTCATTCTTACAGTTGATCCAAGGTTAGGATAGAATTAGAAAACAAGGATGTTTTAGTTTATACTGTCAGAGGTTAAGTTATGCCTTCAGCATTTAAAGGGATACCTAGAATACGTACGAATATACCGGCTGAAACTGCTTATAATGCTTTAGATAAGTCGAATAGAGAGATTTCTCTGAGGCAGCTGAGATTGTCTACCGGTAAAAGGATAAACAATGCGGCAGACGACGTTGCTGGGTATATTACGTCACGTTCCCTAATTGCTAGAAACGGATCGTTAAAAGCTGCTCAAAACAGCGTTGGCGATGCTCATAATATGACCAATATTCTAATGGACTCTCTTGATAATGTAAACGAACTAATCACACTGATTAAGGATTCTGCGGCTTCTGCTTCTTCAGGTGCTCTTGGTACCGATGAAAAAGTTGCCTTAGCCAAAGCGGCATATCGTATGACAGAACAGATTCAAACCGTTGTTGATTCTTCCGTTTTTGGAGGGATGCAGCTTCTGGATGGCTCATTTACTACCACTTTTTATATTGGTACGAATGCAAAACATGAGCTTTTGGAACTAGCCATAGATATGTCCACATCTAATATTGATTTTAATGTGAAAAGTGAAAACTTTGAACTGAATTCTCTCGGGATATCGAATTTTGCAGGGGTCACTAGTTTAGATCTACGTGAACTAAATAATGTGTCTGCTTCAGATTTAGGAATATTTTCATCTGAGAATATTGGAACTACTATGCAAAGCCTCTCAGCTGCTTTAAATAATGTAAATAAAGTAGCTTCTTATTTAGGTGGGATTTCAAATCGTTTGACCTCTCAGGAAGAAGTTTTGCAAAATCAAGTTACTAATTATAATGCTGCAATCTCAAGGCTGGAAGATTCAGATGTAGCTAAGGAGCAATTAGCTCTAATAAAAGCACAGTTTTTGCAACAGACATCTCTTACGTCTCTTGCTCAAAGTAATCAGAATCCACAGGCTTTTCTTCAGCTAATTCAAAGCTAGAAAAAGCAGCTTAAAAAAATTACGGGGTATGTCAGAAAATATAAAACTCTAAATATATAAACAGGCAAAAAAAAGACCAATGCACCCTCTTTGGGGTAAAGAAGGTACATTGTGAATGTCATTAGTGTGCTTCAAACCAGTTATTTCCAATGCCGGAATCTACTAGTACGGGTACGTTCCCGAGTTCTAATGCAGATTCCATATTAGATATAACCAAGTCTTTTAGTTGCTCAAGTTCATCTTTATGTGCGTCAAAGATCAATTCATCATGTACTTGTAAAATCATCTTTGATTTCATACCTGTTTTGTGCATTTCATTGTGTATCTTTATCATAGCTATTTTCATCATGTCAGAAGCAGTACCTTGAATAGGCATATTTATGGAACCGCGTTCTGCAGCAGTTTTTTGCATTCTGTTTTTTGCATTTATATCCGGAAAATATCTTCTTCGGCCACAAAGTGTTTCAGCATATCCTAGTTTCTGAGTCTTCTCAATAGTCATTTCCATATATTTCTTTATGCCGGGATACTTTTCAAAATAATTTTCAATTATCTCTTTAGCCTCTTTTCTGCCTATGCCAATTCTTTGAGACAGTCCGTAACTACCTAAGCCATACATTATACCGAAGTTGACAGTTTTTGCGATTCTTCTCATATCTTTAGTCACTTCATCGTGAGATATGTTATTAAGGATTGCAGCAGTAGCTGTATGTATATCGTGCCCTTGCTTAAAACCTTCTACCATTTTTTCGTCATCGCAGATATAAGCCATTATTCTAAGTTCCACCTGTGAATAGTCTGCTGCTAACAGAATGTGATTATCATCACTTGGAATGAATGCTTTTCTGATTTCTTTGCCTTGATCGGAACGTATTGGAATATTTTGTAAGTTAGGATCTGTAGAGGATAGTCTTCCTGTTGCAGCCACAGTTTGGTTGTAAGTAGTGTGGATCCTGCCTGTAGAAGGATTCACCAGTTTAGGTAAAGCTTCAATATATGTAGAGAGTAATTTCGCAACACTTCGGTACTCTAAAATCATTGAAGCAATAGGATAAGTTTCTGCAAGTTGATTCATTACTTCAACATCTGTGCTGAAACCTGTTTTTGTTTTTTTTACAGGTGGAATCATTAACTTTTCGAATAGAATATGTCCAAGTTGTTTTGGTGAGTCTATGTTAAATTCAGTTCCTGCTTCAGAATAGATATCTTTTGTAAGTTTTTCCAAAGTTTTTTTCATTTCAATGCTGAGCTCTTTTAGTGCTGCTTCATCAATTTTAGCACCTTCAAACTCCATATCTCTAAGCACTTCAGAAAGTGGAAATTCGATATCAAAAGCAAGTTTATCCATGTTTTCTTCTTTGAGTTTCTCAGCTAGTAAATTGCAAAGCCTTAGTGTGATATCTGCATCTTCACAAGCATAATCAGAAACCTCTTTAGGATGAATGTCCCTCATGGATTTTTGGTCTTTTTTCTTTTCACCTATCAATGAAGTTATGCTGACCGGCTGATAGTTTAACCATTTTACAGAAAGAGCATCCATATTGTGCTTCTCAGACGGATCTAAAAGATAAGATGCAAGCATCGAGTCGATTTTAAAACCTTTGACAGATACATCATATCTTTTGAGAATATACATATCAAATTTAGCATTTTGGCCACATTTAGGAATGCTGTTGTCTTCTAAAATTGGTTTTAATTTTTGAAGGGCATATTCTACCGGAATGCAAAACTCTTCAAAAGGAATGTCTTCAGCAGGAGCATCAAACAAAGAAGCTTCTTGCTGTTTAGGCTTAACTGCGTCTGGGGCGTAGCCGGAAACTGAGATATAATAAGCTGAACCTTCTTCCCAAGCAAGTGCAATACCCACTATACTGCAAGATAGTCTGTCAAGAGCATCAGTTTCGAGGTCAAAACTAAGAAGTTTATCTTTAGGAATGTCTGCAATTAATTTATCAAGATCTTCCTTGTTGGAGATCAATTGATAGTTATGATCAGAATTATCAATAGTCTTGATAACCGGTGCCGGTTCATCTGCTATAGTTTCTACATTAGAGAAGTCATTTCCTGCTTTAGAAAGCCATTTTTCTCTGAGAGTTCTAAAGCCCATTTCTTTGAATAGAGTATCAAGTCTATCATAGTCCGGTGTATTTAATTTTATATCTGAGTGGAGGATTTCCAGCTCAACATCAGTATCAATAGTAACTAATTGTTTAGATAAGAAAGCTTTGTCTTTATCAGATACGAGTTTTGTTTTAACTGCCTTTCTGCTGATTTTTTCTATGTTTTCATATATGCCTTCCACAGAGCCGAACTCTTGAACCATAGGTATAGCAGTTTTTTCACCAACCCCTTTAACGCCGGGAACATTATCACTTGCATCGCCCATAAGAGCAAGAACGTCTATAACCTGCTCAGGGGCAACTCCGAATTTATCTTTAACTGCTTCTATGTCAACAATATCAAATTCATCACCTTTCTGAGGTTTATATAGTAAAGTATTGCTATTTACTAATTGATAATAATCCTTGTCATTAGTAAGGCAAATCACGTTATAATCATCATCAGAGGCTCTTTTGGCTAGTGTTCCTATAATATCATCAGCTTCAAAACCTGCTTTCTCTATTCTGGGCATTCCAATCATATCCAGAAACTCTTTGATGATTGCAAGTTGAGGGACAAGTTCTTCAGGGAATTCATCTCTATTTGCTTTGTATTCCGGATACATTTCATGCCTAAATGTAGGCTCTGATCTGTCGAAAACGCAGGCAATGTGTTCTGGATTTTGTTTGTCCAAGAGTCTGGTAATTATATTTACGAAAGCGAAAACTGCACCTGAGGGCATACCTGAAGGCGTCGTTAGTGCTGATTTACTCATAGCATGGTAAGCTCTGAAAACTACACTCATACCATCTATAAGATAAAGCTGTTTTTGTTTGTGCATGATAACTTGTTTTATATATTATTAAATAAATATTTTCTTGAGAAAGGGTAGTTTCTTAAAATAATTTTATAAAAATTTAGTATTATATAGATATGTGGACTCGTAAATGTATAATATTGTTTTTACTATTAATTCCGTCATTATGTTATAGTCATGACGGCAAGCATATCTTGTATATTAACTCCTACAGCCCGAATTTTCCAAATTATAGCAAAATTGATCAAGTTCTTCAGAAATACCAAAAAGAGACTAATAATCAAATTGAAATTCAATTTCTGTACGCAAAGAAATATAACGCTGAAAGAAATCTTCCTATCGTGAAAGAAAGATTTAAGCATATAATTACTGAATCTCATGAAATAGATCTTATACTACTCTCTGACGACTTTGCTCTCAAGTTTGTTTTAAGTATGCAGGATAGCTTATTTAAAGAAATCCCTATTGTTTTTTGGGGAATCAATAATAAAAAACTTGCCATTGAGCAAAATCATAATCCATATGTTACCGGAGTAGTTGAAGACATATCAATTTATGAGACAGTAAGGCACGCAAAAGAATTAAATCCTAAATTGACCCAGATAATTGCTATAACTGATGACACGGAGTCAGGATTGCAAGATAAAAAGAATTTCTTTGAAGTTGCAGATTCTTTCCCCGAAATAAGTTTTAGTGAGCTTGATTTTGGATTATATAAATTCGAAAGATTTCTTAATCAGGTAAGAATGATTAAAGGGGATAAAGCACTACTTCTTTTATCAGGATTTGTTGATGTTGAAAATAAAAATTACACATTTGACTTTAGCTTAAAGAATATTATTGCAAATGCTCAGGTGCCTGTTTATCATTTGTGGGAATATGGTATAGGTGAAGGTATCGCAGGTGGCGAGGTTATTAGTCATTCAAATCAGGCTAGAGCAGCACTTAAATATGTTGATTCAATATTTGCAGGTGTTGCTATAACTTCTTTGCCGGTTATAGAAAAAAGTCCTAATTATCTAATCTTTGACTTCGAAGCACTTAAAAAACACGGTCTGTTTCTGGCAAACTTGACTGATCGCGCTGATTTAATAAATACACCTAAAGAATTTTTCTTTGTGAGTAAAAACACATTTTATCTTGTCACACTGCTCCTTGCTATAGTTATAGGAACTGTATTTGTTCTGGCATATAATTTACAAGTTAAAAAGAAACTCGAATTAGAAGCTCAGGAGGCAAAAGAAAGATACGAATCTCTTTTTAGGACAAGTCATTCAGTTATGTTGCTAATCGATCCTGAAGCAGGAGACATAATTGATGCAAACGAGGCTGCATGCCGTTATTACGGTTATTCCTATGAAGAAATAAAAAATATGAGCATCTCTAATATAAATATCTTAGGACCTGAGCAAATTAATATAGAAATGCAAAAAGCTTTTTCCGAGCAAAGAAATCATTTCGAATTTAAACACAGACTTTCTAATGGTGAAATTAGAGATGTAGAGTCGTATGCAGGCAAGATTACATATAGAGGTAAAAAATATCTTTACTCGATAATTCATGACATAACTGCGAGAAAGATTGCTGAAAAGGAACTGATAAATTCTAAGGCAATAATCGCTGAAAATGAGCAAAAATATAGAGGACTTTTTGAAAATACACCTATTGGCATCTTATATCTAAATCTTTCAGGAAAAATTTTAGATATTAATCATGCGATGATAAAAATGATAGGTTCTGACATAAAAGAAAGAAGTCTAGGGCTTAATTTATTAGAACAGGATGCCATCAAAAATTTCAATACAGATAAATACTTCACTGAGTGTGTAAAAACGCAGCAAAGTTTAGTAGCAGAATTTCCTTATGTATCTCGATTTGGTAAAGAACTATATTTAAAAGCTTACCTGTCACCTGTGATTGAAGAAGGGAAAGTGATTGGTGTCCAGACTGCCATAGAAGATATATCAGAAAGAAATAAACAGGAATTAAAACTAAAACAAAGTGAAGCACAATTCCGATTACTTGCAGAAAACGTACCCGGAGTGATATACTTATGTGAAAATGATCTTTATTATAGTATGATTTATTTAAATGATGAGATTGAAAAGCTTACCGGCTATAACAAAGATATGTTTTTACTTGGTTCCCTCAAGTTTTCTGAATTAATACATCCTGAAGATCAAGACTTAGTTCGTGAAGCTGTTGATGACTCTATTGCTGAAAGAGTTCCGTTTAGAATCGAATATAGGATTAAAAATAAAAAAGGCGATTATAAATGGGTAGAAGAAAATGGAATAGGACTTTTCGAAGAGGAGAATCTAATTTGGCTTGAAGGCTTTATTTTAGATATAACTTCCCGTAAATATGCAGAGGAAGAGCTTACAAAAATGGCAAAACTTGAATCTTTGGGAGTTTTGGCAAGTGGCATTGCTCATAATTTCAAAAACATGCTTGCATCAATTAATCTTTCTGTGGATTTGGCAAGAAGAAATCCTAATAAATTAGATATCTATGCTGATCGAATAGAAAGAACAGTAGATCAGGCAAATGCCATTGCAATGAGATTCCAAACATTTTCTTCAGGTGGTGAACCATTAAAAGAAATAGCAGATGTATGTGTAGTTCTTGAAGAGTCTCTGAGTATAGCTCTTAGCGGTAGCAATATTCAATATGTTCATAATTGCAATTCTTCTATTTGGAATGTAGAGATAGACACCAGACAAATGACAGAAGTCTTTACTAATATATTTATCAATTCCAAGCAAGCAATGGAGCAGAAGATTGGGAAAATATATGTTGATGTTGAGAATTATAACGTCGACACTAATAAGTATTTAGGAAGAGCCGGAGATTATGTCAAGATTTCTATAAGAGACGAAGGACCCGGCATAAGTGAAGATATTCTGGATAAGATATTTGATCCATTTTTCACTACTAAAGACAAGGGACATGGATTAGGCTTGGCTACTGTTAATATGATAATTAAAAAACATAAAGGTTTTATAAAAGTCAATTCAAAGCAGGAAGTAGGGACAGAATTTAAAATTTTCTTGCCGGCTGTTAAAAATGGTGTGATAAAACACAAGGTTAAACCTGAGAAATACATATCAACCGAGAAGTATAAAATACTGGTGATGGATGATGATGAAGCTCTTAGAATAAGTATTAAAGAGATGCTTGAAATATCCGGCCATAAAGTTGTAGGAGTGCCAAAAGGTGAACTAGCTATTTTAGAATATCAAAAAGCTTATTTAAGCAGTCAGCCATTTGATGTCACAATATTGGATTTAACTGTTTCAGGTGGTATGGAAGGAGAGGAAACTCTTAATAAGTTGCTGGTATTTAATCCTAATATTAAGGCTATTGTTTGCAGTGCGCATTCTTCAAAACCTATCATGGCAAATTATCGAGATTATGGCTTTTCAGGCAGGATAGATAAACCACTTAATTTCGATCAGTTGATAAAGGAAATAGATAGAGTTATGATGATTGATGTTTAGTGGTACACTGGTTTAGGCCCAGAAGTTTGGATAAACGCCTTCTGTTTTTCGATATTATAGAGTAAAGTAAGTCGGTGAAAAGTGATATAAGTTTTATTTCCATCAGAAAAGCAAACAGCTTGTAAGGGTAACCAAAGTCATAAAAGAGCATTTTAATAGCTGCTGACTTTTTCAAAATCGTATTGTTAATAATCAGAATAATACTTTTTTGAGATATTTCAAACAAGCAATTTCCATAATCTGTGGCAAGTTGCTCAGTCACAAATGGAAAAATTTGATATTTGCTGCGAAGTCGTTTCATTGCAAATAGCATCGAACGATTGCAAATTCCGCATTCTCCGTCATATATTATTATTCTTATAGATTCTTTCATGGTACTTTTTTTATATATTACATTCTAGATAAGGCACGAATTAAATATATATGTATTATCCATCTACTGGCATCAAGAAAAATAGTGCATAATATTAAGTGTCTTCTTTATAATTTATAAACATTTATATCGTATATTATAATACATTATAGATAATACCGGAGTTTGTATGAGTGTGAGTACTAATATCCTATTGGAATCAGGCACTAACGAATTGGAAATAGTCGAATTTATTCTTGGATATAAAGATAGAGCCGGGCGCCAAAAACAACAGTCTTACGGAGTAAATGTTGCTAAAGTGCGAGAAATTATTAGAATGCCAAACTTAACTCAAATGCCGAGCCTGCCCGACATGATTTGTGGAGTTTTTAACTTAAGAGGGCATGTGATTCCGGCAGTGGATCTTGCTAAGTTTCTTTACGGAATAGAGGAAGATTTTGACAAAAAGAAAATGATAATTGCAGAGTTCAACAAAGTCCAGGTCGGATTTATTGTTGACGATGTACAGCGAATACATAGAATATCATGGAAGCAAATTATGTCTCCTGATACTATGGAAGAGTTCAATCCTGAAAAATCAACAGTAGTTGGTCTGATTAATTTTGAAGACAGACATATTTTAATGCTGGATGTTGAGAAAATCGTCGCTGATATTGACCCTGCAAGTGCAATGGATTCTTCTAACCAAGAAAAATTCTTCGATCATAAGCCTATTGCAATAACAGCGGAAGATTCTGCATTAATCAGAAAATTGATAACAGAAAGACTTAAGAAAGCAGGTTTTGAAATTGTATCTTTCAGAGATGGAGAATCTGCCTGGAATAAGATGCAGGAAATTTCCAGCCAGGTTGCAAATGGTGCAAGATTGGATGACTTGGTAAATGTTGTTATTACGGATATTGAAATGCCGGGAATGGATGGGTACACACTTACGAAGTTTATTAAGAGTGATGATAAATTGAAGAAGTTGCCGGTTGTGATTTTCTCCTCAATAGTTTCCGACGACATCCTGCATAAAGGGAAATCTGTCGGGGCAGATGCTCAAATGACCAAACCTCAGATTGGTGAATTATTAGATGTTGTGAGGACTCTAATTGAAGGAAATATGGTCAAAGCTTAGATTTTTCAAAGACTATATAAAAAAAGAGCGGATTTAGTTAAATTCGCTCTTTTTTATTATACACATGGAGTCATATTGGCTAAAATAGAATCCCTGCAATTATCAGTGCAGCTGTTAAGATTGGGAATACAAAAAGGACACTGTCGAACCTATCCAAAAAGCCGCCGTGCCCCGGGAAGATATTTGAACTATCCTTTATACCTGCATCGCGTTTAAGAAGAGACTCGCCCAAATCACCTATCTGACCAAAAGTGCCGGCAACTATACCGATGATGATAGTAAGAAAAGCCGGGTGCTCCGGAAGCATAGCCTGTCCGATAAAATACGAACCTGCAACAGCGCCGACAAATCCCCATGCTGCGCCTTCCCAGGTTTTTTTAGGGCTTACTCTTTCAAATAGTTTATGCTTGCCCATTGCTCTACCACCGAAGTAAGCAGCTGAATCGCATATCCAAATTGCCGATAAAACTAATAAAACAAGCCAGGCAAAATCGTCATAGTTCCAAGTTGCAAAAAAGTCAAATCTGCTTGTTGGTAAGCTTTCTGCTATTATATTAAAGTTTCTGATTATTATCATTGAGATAAGAGGCAAAGAAATATAAAATATCCCTGCGATAGAAGCTGAGAAATTTAGCAAGGCATTTTTTCTGCCGCTAAAAATTTCAAACATTAGAGATATAGACGGGAATGCAAATAATAACCCAATTAGAAGAATAAATGCACTAACGGGAGAGGCAGAAATCAGCTGATAATAAAAGGCAACCGGTAGCAAACTTCCCATTATAACTGATGGAACTGAAACAGTTTTGGCGTCTTTGTGCTCAGACATATTATAAAACTCAATGAGAGCACCTACGGACAGTACTAAAACGAAAATTGTGAACCACCACTCTCCTAAGTACAGCATACCTATAAAAAGTGGAATCCCTAAAGCCGCGACACTAATTCTTTTTACTAATTCGCTCAACTTATTTCTCCAATAGCTAAAATCAAATAATGCTAATATAATTATTATCTTTAAGAATTTAGCAAGAAAGACTTTATAAAAGTAATATATATTAGTTTATTGATTTAACTTACAAATTTGTAAATTTGGAATATGCCTAGGTGTATAAACTTGTTTCAAACTAAGGATTAGCTATGTCTTCCTATGCAAAATTTCTAATTATTGCAATTGTTGGTATTTTCATATACAGTTCTTCTCTTGATTATGACTCTGTAAAATGTGATGATACACGACTTATAGATCACTACACTAAAACAGTGAATACAAAATCCGGAGTTTTTTCAGAGTTCTCGAATTCATATTTAAATACAACATATTACCGCCCGCTGGTAAATATAAGCTTTAGAATAGATGCCGCACTCTGGGGTACTGATGCGTCGAAATATCATAGGTTGAACATATTATTGCATATAGTTTTTTGTTCGATTCTCTTTATTGTTATAAGAAGGCTAAGCGGAAGTGAGACAATGGCTCTTTTGGCAGCATTGATTTATTCAGTGCATCCTCTATTTGCAAATGCAGTTGCCTGGATACCAGGAAGAAATGACCTTATGCTTGGCATTTTCGGTCTTGCTGCTTTTTTATATCTGGATAATTATCTAAAGTCACGAGCTAATAAAGATTTACTTTTAAATGTCCTTTTTGTGATACTTGCTTTGTTTACAAAGGAAACAGCGGCTATTTTGCCTTTACTTTTCCTATTGTATGCATATATAAACAAAAGTGAGGGGGAATCGCTCAAAGATAAAAAAATCCTATTCGGATCTTGGTTTGGAGTCGGATTAATATGGTTTTTGCTTAGAGCAACAGCTGAAAAAGGGGAAAATGCAAATATTTTTGGAATTGATGTATTTATATCAAATTTGCGAGTGCTACCCGAATTTCTCAGTAAGTTTTTTATACCGATAGATCTTTCAGTGCTTCCTACTTATTCTGCAAGTGCTACTATAATAGGAAGTGTGATATTACTTGCTCTTACAGGGCTTATCTTTGTGGCTACTCAGAAAGATAAAAAGATGCTTGCATGGAGCCTGTTGTGGTTCATTTTACTAGTGCTGCCTACCACGATATTTCAAAGAGGGAATGCTGACGAATGGAATGACTACCTTTATTGTCGTTCATATTTACCTCTTGTAGGTATTCTTTTTATGTTTGCCTTTCTACTGAAAAATAAACTGGAGAAAGCGAATCAGACATTGCTTTTGAGCATAGGTTTAATTCCGATTGTATTTTTTGCTTATATCAATTATGACCATGTGGATGCGTATGAGTCGCCTGTGTCGTTCTATGAAAATGCTATAGAGCAGGACAGCTCTCGTGCTTTTTATTATCAGATAATTGGTAACTATTATGCTGAGAATGGACAAATCGACAAAGCTGAAACCTATTTTGAAAAAGCAGCTAATAATCAATCAGGCTATTATAAGAGATATTTTCAGTTGGGTGAAGTCTCTATGATGAAGCAGGAATATAGCAAAGCAATTTTACATTACAAAAAAGCTCTCGAGCTTCAACCCGATGAGAAGCCAATAATGTTTGCTCTTTCACAAGCTTATGTAAGTGCTGTATATTTGGATAGTGCCCAGTCGATATGGGAAAGAATGACTAACCTTTTTCCAAAAGAGCCGGAAGCATATTTCGAGTTATTCAATATAAGTGTAATGAATCTTGATTATGATAATATAGATAAGTATGGCAAAGTTATAGTAGAAAATAAATTCCAAAACAAAGTATTATCAGAGAGGCTTGATGGAATTGCTAAAGATGCTTTCAAAAATCAAGCCCTAGATGCCAGTATATACTTTTGGCAATATGCTTATCAACTTGATAAAACTAACACAACTTTACTTAAATACATAACCGGTTCTTACTATGTATTAGGAAATAAAGATTCTACAAAAAAATATTATAACATATATAAGCAGAAGGGAGGCGCTCTTTCTACAGCTGAAGAGCAGACTTATGGTTCATTTCTGGACTAATGATACTTTTTTGAGTTAGCACAGTAGAAAATAACTTATTATTTTTGTGTCTTAGTGGAATATATAATATAATTGTATATAATTCTGAGAACCTCATTGATTGAGAAAATTGAATGCAGAGATTTATAAATTACATAGTTCGCTTTAAAGAGTATATAACTTTTGCTTCTCTAATAGTTATATGTCTTGCACTTATTTCTATGGGAGATGTTTCAAAACTGGGCGGATATCGAACTGTTATTATTGGTACTGTGGGGTGGATGCAGGAAGCCTTTGCATGGATTCCCAATCCTGCTGCTTTGAAAAGTGAAAACAGAGCAGTGCGAGAGCTTAATCTCCGTCAGTCTGCTGAAATAACACGTATGCGCCACGCTCTGATTGAAAATAAGCGGCTGCGTGAAATGATAGAGTTTAAAAATACCTCTGACTATCCGGTTGTTAGTGCTGAGGTAATTGGTAAAAACTCGATAGAGATGAGAAACACCTTGACTCTAAACCGTGGTGCAGAAGATGAGATAGAGCAGGGTATGTGCGTTAGAACTGATGCAGGAATAGTAGGTCAGATTGTCTCAGCTTCTGAAGATTACAGTCTTGTTGAATCTATTTTCAATAGGAATGTCAGGATATCTGCAAAGATTCAAAGAACAAATATTGATGGTATTGTTGCCTGGGAAGGTGACGATTACCTCTTACTAAAAAATATTCCAACATCATTTGATATTCAGGTTGGTGATGTAGTATTGACTTCTAACTTTACAAATAAATATCCTAAAAATGTACCGATCGGACAGGTTAGAAGCATTAAAGACGTACAGGGATCTTTATTTTTCAGAGTGGAAATAGAGCCGTTTGTAAACTTCTCAACTATAGAGCAGGTATTTGTTATGAAGTTTATCCCGGATGAAGAAAGACTGGATTTGATAAAGCAGTTTGAAGAAAAACTAATGGCAAGGAAGAAAAAATAAATGTTCCCATATTTAGATCAAATAAATACCGGTAAAAAGTCCAAGGGGCTTACTTATGTAATATATGGCCTTGTAGCTCTTATGCTTTCAGTTGCAAATGCTTTATTTATTGAGTTTATCGAAATTGGCGGACTTACTCCTGACTTGCTTCTGATTTTAGTGGTTTGGATTGCGCTTTCTGAAGGTCAGTTTGTTGGGCTCTTTTTTGGTTTTGGTATCGGGCTATTGTTTGATATGACTACAAATGACGTGATAGGTACAAACGCACTGGCTAAAACAGTGGTTGCTTTCATTGCAGGATATTTCTATAAAGAAGGCAAACAGGAGCAGACTATCGGTAGTATCAGATTTTTATTTACTGTGTTTTTAGCTTCTGTTATCCATAATATTATATATTTCTTCTTTTATATTAAAGTGAGTGAAATGGATTACTGGTCCTTATTTACTCAATATGGCATTGCTATATCTCTTTATACTACAATCATGTCTGTTTTTGCTATGCTTCTTATGATTCCTCGTAGGGAGATAAACCGATGAATCTTAAGAGTGCCCGGCTAAATGTTCTTACGAAGCATGAACTTTGCACTCTTCTACTCTCATTAGTTCTTGTTTTATCCACTTACTTATATTCTAATGCAGCAGATGTTAAAGTGTCCGGATATGGTGCTTCCGGATTTAACGTGAGCACAATGGAATATTTTAACCACGACACACAGCTCACCTATTACGAAGGTAAAATCCAGTGCGAAATGATATATAATGAGGATATAGAAGCTCAGATTGATTTTCGTGGTGATTCTTATGATAATATAGTAGAACTCAGGGAGTTCTCTCTTAAATTGAGATTACATGACTATATGAATCTGAAAGTGGGCAATTTAAAGAAGCCTTTTGGATATGAATACCTTATCAATAGAGAAGATTTACTTACAATAGAGCGCTCATACCATCAGCAAAAAATTAGTGAAATGGGATATGGCGGTAGAAATACTTCTGTTATGTTATATCACAAATATGATAAAGATGAAGCAGATTTTCCTTTTGCTTACAACCTTGCCTTATTTAGAAATAACGGTGTTTATGCCGGCGGTGTAGCTCGTGCACTCTACTATCCTGATGATGACTTCAGTATTGGTGGTTCCTACATGCTGCTTTCGAGGTATGGAGCTGATAAGATTCGCACACATGGACTTGGATTTGAGATAGAGTATGAAAAGAAAAATTTCATTATTGCTTATGAGCTTGCATTTGTGCAAAATCCGGAAGAAATATTGAGGAGAATTAAATTCAATACTGAAACCGGGAACAATATTGATGAAAGATTCTTTTCAGGTGGATCTAAATTATATGCGGCTTATGAATTCAATTTCTCATACAAGTTTCTTAGAAAAATACAGCCAATTATGATGATCGGATCTTTTTTCCCTGAGTTTTCTGAAAAGGGAACTCATGCCTTACAATCTCTAATTGGATGTAATTTCTATATTCATCACGATGTTATAGTACGCCTAAATGCAG
Source organism: uncultured bacterium (assembly GCA_942490685.1). Taxonomy (GTDB): domain Bacteria; phylum Bacteroidota; class Ignavibacteria; order Kapaibacteriales; family UBA2268; genus JBFHIJ01. Next base: position 3,256,392 of record CALNXW010000016.1, on the reverse strand, counting down.
ACCTGATGTTTATGACCAATAAAGACTCAGATGATTATAACTCAGAGGCTTCTCAGTTTCTGATTCAGATTATGGCGAGATTTTGATGCGATATTTTTCATCCATACTCATTGCAATAAGCTTCTTTTTAGGATGCAATTCAGATCATTCACTAAACCCAGTATTGCAAAATTTGCAGATTGACTATCTGGAAATTGGTATTGAACATGAAGACTATATTCAGCTTAAATCAAATAAGATAAAAAACTATTATGTACCAATGTACTTAAAAAAAGAGAATGATAATTTGCAGGGTAGAATTCGTGCTTTAGGTGCCGGCTCCAGATATATGAATAAATGGGGATACAAAGTTGAGCTGAAAGAAGGTGATTTCAGAGGTTTGAAAGAATTCAATTTATCAGCTAATATTATTGATAAAACAGGACTTTTGCCTTTAGTAGCTAAAGAGTACTTTGCAAACCTGGGGTTTGAAATGTATGATATTTATCCGGTTGCTGTTTCTCTTAATCATGGTGACATCTCTTTTTATCCCTTAATAGAAAGATTTGAGAAGTCTTATTTCGACAGAAGAAATAAACCTGTAGCAGAGATTTTTGAAGGAGGCTTCAATGCAAAGTTTACCAATGTCAATAACCCGTTCCCTGAAAATTATTTTCGCAGGGAATATCCTGATGGAAACAGTTTAACTACCTTAACAAAGTTCTTCGAGTTTTTAGATCACACACCGCCAGAACAGATTTATGAGAGGTCAAAGGAATATATTGATATTGATAGCTTTTTGAAATTCCACGTTGCAATGACGATCCTTGCTAATCATGATGCGCAGAGAAACAATATACTAATGTATACAGAGAGATTAGGCGGGCCAATTAAGTTTATACCTTGGGATTTAGATAACCTTCTAAGCAATATTGCAAATTTCAGATTTTATGCTGATAACGAAATAATAGCTACTCTTCTAAAAAGTAAAGAGATTCGAATAGAATATGCTAAAGAGTTTTTATATCAACTTAAAAATTGCATGCCTCATATACCGGAATATTTTGATAAATATAAATCAAAAATTGCTGATGTATATCATATAGATCCCTACCTTGGATATTTTTATAATTTGGACAAAGAAATAGAAAAATATAAACGATTTGCAATAGAGCGGAATAAAAGTCTATTGGCAGAATACAATAGCTTTTTTGATAACTCATATTATATCAATGGATTACAATAATCAATATTGTTTGTTTAGTAAAATATTAATTCTTGTTATTCGATAAAATTTTCACAGTTAGAAAAAATCAATAAACAACAAACTACACTACTTAGTAGTGATATTTAAAATCTAGACATTTTACTTAAATATAAACTGTGTCTTGATTTCTTTTGCAAGCCTATCTATGTCAGTATTGATGCCCGGTAAAAATACCAACATTAACGATTCAAATTATAGATGCTAAATATGTATAATTGCAAGTAGAAATGTAATATTCGACAAATAATATATTTCCTCTATACAATGCGTCTATTAATCCACTGTTAATATAGGGGTAAATTAAATTGTCTCCTTATGCACAAAAATTTTAAATTTGTACGGTTGAAATATCTAAACATAAGTCTCTTATATGTTTAGAGCTTTTAAAAGTAAAAGAAGGATTTTAGATATGGCTCTGAATTTTATTTCTGCAGAAGAAGCTGCTTCTCATATTGAGCATGGCGATATAGTTGGATTTAGCGGTTTTACTCCTGCCGGAGCAGCGAAAGCAATTCCTACAGCAATAGGTGAAATGGCAAAAAAAATTCATGCTGATGGTAACCCATTTAAAATTGGTGTTATCACAGGTGCTTCAACAGGCGATGACCTTGATGGTGCTTTAGCAAGAGCAGATGCTGTTGCTTTCAGAACCCCTTACCAATCTAACAAAGATTTGAGAAATGCAATTAATAGCGGTAAAGCTGAGTATTTTGATTCTCACCTTTCTGTAGTTGCACAAAACTTACGTTACGGATTTTTAGGTAAAATGAAATGGGGCGTCATCGAAGCTTGTGATGTGACTGAAGATGGTGAAATAGTACTTACTACTGGTGTTGGTATTTCTCCTTCTATTTGCCAGGTAGCAGACAAAATTTTGATCGAGCTAAACGAATATCATCCAAAAGCTCTAAGAGGATTACACGACATACATGTGCCTTTAGATCCTCCACATAGAAGAGAAATCCCTGTTTACAGTGCAAGTGACAGAGCAGGAAGTGCAGTAATTAAAGTTGACCCTGCAAAAATCGTTGGTGTTGTAAAAACTAATGCTCCTGATGGCGTTGGTGCTTTCTCTGCTACAGATGAAGTTACTAACCAAATCGGTAGAAACGTAGCAGCATTTTTAGCAAAAGAATTGAAAGACGGAAGAATCCCTGAATCTTTCTTGCCTATCCAATCCGGTGTTGGTAATATTGCTAATGCAGTTTTAGGTGCATTGGGTAAAGATAAAGATATTCCAAATTTTGAAATGTACACTGAAGTTATCCAGGATTCAGTTATTGACTTGATGTTCGAAGGCAGAATTAAATTTGCTTCCGGCTGTTCATTGACTGTATCTGATGATCAGTTACTAAAAATCTACGAAAATCTTGATTTCTTTAAAGATAAAGTAGTTCTTAGACCTCAGGAAATTTCTAATAACCCTGAAATCGCAAGAAGAATTGGTATTATTTCTATCAATACTGCTTTGGAATGCGATTTATTCGGTCACGTAAACAGTACTCAGGTTCTTGGTTCTAAAATGATGAACGGGATTGGCGGTTCAGGTGACTTTACTCGTAACGCTTATATCTCTATTTTTACTTGCCCTTCAGTAGCTAAAGGTGGTAAAATCAGTGCTTTTGTTCCTATGGTTTCTCACGTAGATCATAATGAGCACTCAGTACAAATTATCATCACTGAGCAAGGTATTGCTGACTTAAGATCTAAGTCTCCAAAAGAAAAAATGAGAGCTATTATAGAAAATTGTGTTCACCCTGATTACAGAGAGCAACTCTGGGATTATGTTAAATTGACAGGTGATCATACTCACACACCAACTGATTTGGCTGCTGCATTTGGTATGCACATCAAATTCCAAAAAGACGGAGACATGAGAGGCGTTAACTGGAACGACTATATCTGCGACAAATAAGACTTACAGACATACAAGATAAAAAATAATCCGCATTGGGTGTTTTGGGACCTGATGCGGATTTTTTATGTTCAAATAAATCTATGTCTCTAATCTCCTAGATTAGTAACCTCTTCGCTCACCTCGAAATCATATTCAGGGTATTCGTATATTGGAATTCTTGGCTCAGTTTCTCCTAGAGAGTAGCCCCAGATGTCGGCATATTCCTCTCGCTCTTCGCCCAAGTCAGTTAACTGTTGCAGATACTCAGCGATGGATTTTGATTCTATAATAATCACATTATCCATATCATGTACTAATGGGCTGTGATTTCTGGTAGCATCAAATCCAAATTCTAAGATTCGGCGACCGTAACGGGTTATGCCTATCGTTCGGAATGAAAGAGATTTTCCCACACCGGGCAGATTAAGTACATTGCGGTCAGTTGCTAAGAATGGCAAGTTTGTTTTTTCTTTCATTGCAGCAATGTGTTCAACCATATTCTCTGCGTCTGAAGGAAATTCTTTTATCTCTTCAAAATATTGTTCAGGTATGCTGCCAATTATTTTTTCTTCTATTTGCTCTTGCAAAGCCCTTTCATTGGTAGCAAAGTTAAAGTGGTTTTCCATATAGCCTTTTACACTGAAAGTGTAATATGTCAATACTCCGATATCATTTAATATCTTTCTTAATTTGTTAGTATGCCCACGACGAGAAGAAGCCGCCGTAAAAACATGCTGATTTGTGACTGTCCAGCCGGCTTCTATAAATCTTCTGATTCCTGCTTTAGCTACAGGAGTCACTTCCATTGGAGATTCGAAGTGCGTTTGAAGTATGAATTGTTTAATGCCGATAGCAGATGCTTTTTTCTTGAAGTCAGCAAGTATTTCCTGCAATTCAGGAGTAATTCTCTGAGGCAGGTAAACCGGAAGTCTTGAACCCAAACGAACTCTCTGGAATTCAGCATATTTCTGACCTTCAGGGCGGCTTTTGTTGGCTTCTTTTTTTCTTAGAGCCATGTCGTAAATAGCATCAAGTATTTTTTTCAACGACTTGTCGGTACTCATAAGGGCATCGCCACCTGTGATAAGAATGTCTCTTAGCTGCGAATCATTTTCAAAATAATCCATTAGTTTTTTTAACTTGTCCGACCAAGTCTCTTTCTCTTTGAGCTTGTCTAGATTGAAATTCAGATTACCTCTTTGGAAATCATACATCCTCTGGCAAGAGGCACATAAACCACCGCAGGCTCTGCCAACAGTGTCGGGTATCAAAATGGCAACTTCAGGATATCTTCTGTGAACATTGTTATGCGAAGGAAGTATCCAGCCGGCTGCATTTGGTTTCCCGGGCTCAACAATATCCTCTTTTTCCCAAGCCACTATTGAGCCGTATTCGTTTATCAGTTCACGGCTGTAAATTACGTAATATCTTATTGCAAGGTCTGCACCAATTGCAAAGTAAGGTACACGAACATGCAATAGAGATAAGTAATAAGGATTTACAAAAAATGGGATGCCTCTTTCTTCTGCTCTATAAAGCAACTCCATTGTGTCGGGATCAAGAGAATTGCCGAGCAATTCATTGAGAAGTTTAGGGCTTCTGACTGCAAATCGAAGATGGAACTGACTTTCATTCCACCACTCAAGCATTTGCATATATTTTTGCTCGTGTGACATCTTCTCTGTGAATTTGTACTTACTGTCAGAAATTTCGCCGGAATCAATTTTTTCTATCAATATTTCTATAATTCTTGTTTTGTTTTCCTCTCTGAGTTGGACTATTCGTGGATCAAGACCGGTAGGGAATCTATCCATCCATTCCAGAATTTGATTTTTGGTCGGCATAGTGCGTTTTTCCGTACCACTGAATTGGCGGAAGAGGTGCAGCATATCCTCAAAGAAAAATGGCTTCGCGCCTCCGGTTCCATATCTCACTGCCAACCAAAGCAGTTTGATTGGGTTATTAACAGCTTTGTCGTTATGCAGATTAGGATCAACGTAAGCTCTGCCTGCATTATCAATATAATCCAGGATTCTGATATTAGCGAAATCTTTCCATCCCAACTTCTCAAAAGTTTGGCGATCCATTGCTTCCTTTTTATAAAATTTATAAGCAATAGGATTGTTTTTTAATTCCTCAAGAGCCCAGTTCCTAACTCCAACCAAGGCCTCTGTTTCATTTTTTGAGTTTACTAATATTTCTTCGAGCAAAGGATTTTCTTTGAGCAATTTTTTCAGCAATCTGTGGGACTTAACCGTGATTGCTATAGTGTCCAGTTGATGGGTTTCTTTCATAAGCGGAATCTATATTGTGAATATAATAATATTCTTAAGATGATCATTTTGATAATGGAAAGAGGCTCTATGCCTATAAGTATTTCGAGGGATAAATTGTGATATTATTTTAAGAGAGATAGAATTAACACCGGCAGATGAAGATATAGATTATGAAAATGATTCGTATTGCGTTAAAATATTCGGAGCAAATTACTATTAATCAGTGCGAATAAAATTAAACCAAAATGAGTTTGACTTTGAAACTACTCTTACAAAAAATATTTTGTCTTTGAAGTTAAGCTCTAAACTGCCTGTAACTCCACTTTTGTCTTTCATCAGCAGCTGCCCGATAGCATTGTATACTTCTATTTTGGAATAATGATCAAGATTATCGAGAACTAGTTGAGAATCAAATAGAAAAACATTGGGTTTATTTTCTTTTTCAATTTTTAGGGAAGATTGTCCAAAAAGCTTAGTCATTTCTCTCCATATATCATTGACCAGACCTATTGAAACCAGGGCTTTGTCGTTTGACTCTCCCATTCTGACCAGTACTAAGTTCATGCTTGGAACTATAAGTAATATCTGACCATTTTTTCCTAGGGCTGCGTATGAGTCTAATGGCAGGCCTTGGAATATGTCAGTATTAAAAACATGGTCAGAACCTGGGAGCATACACTCTGACTTTCCATTTAACCACCAAAGGTATCCATAGGATTTATTTAAGTTTTGCGATGTATTGATCATCTCTTGAAGATATGCTGTGTCTTGCATTATCTGATGCTGATTCCAAGTTCCATTATTGAGCATCAAGGAGCCAAATCTTGCCATAGATCTCGCTTTGCTGAGGAATAAAGAATTATAACCTGTTTCAAAAAAAGCACCTTCTATTCCTGTCTTTTTGGAAATATTCTCATATAAAAAGAGGTTTATTTTTTGTTTCGTTGCAGCTTCTATTACCGGATGAAGTAATGTATATGGAGCGTTATGATAATACCAGGAGCTTCCGGCAGGAGCAAAATATTTCAGACATTCGGGGTCTGTACAGTCTAGATCGGCACTATAATCTAGGCCTGTGGTCATAGTGAGTTGGTGGCGGATAGTAATTAACTCTTCTTGTTCTTTGTCTAATGAAGTCCAGTTTGTACCCAAGTAGGTACTGGTTTTGTCATTAATGTCGAGATAGTTTTGTTCTTGAGCAAGACCTACTAAAAAAGCAGTAAGAGATTTTCCGGCGGATGCCCAGTACCAAATACTATCTTTCTGAAAACCATTCATATATTCTTCGATAACAATTTTGCCGTCCTTGAGGACAATAAAAGCTTTAGAATTCCAACTTTTTAGACTATCTATTAAATTGTCTTTGGCAGATGCATCCCAATTAAGTTGTTCTATTGGAATGCTTTCCCATTCATCAGTATCAGTCGGGGGGAAGTAATAGTCAGCATGTAAAGCTGCGGCAAGAAGTAAGATAAGAATAATATATTTCATAGTTCAATATTTTTATACTGTATATAGCTTAGTAGACGCCATGGCATATATATATTTTGTGTTTTAAATACAAAAGGACTTAATTATTGAGATCTCTCAGCTCAGTGAAGGTTGTATAAATAATCAATTTATCTTTCATTGGTAAAAGGAATTGAAAATTCCAATAAATATAAAAAAAGCCCGCTAAATCAATATGAGCGGGCTTGTCTTAAGGTAAAAATAGATATTTATTCTTTTGTCTTAGCTTTGAAAATAGGAGCTTCCTCTTTTGTCCATTCCACAAAAGCGTGAGGAAGCGCGTCTGCAATCATTTTAACAGCCACTATTTCTAAGCCTTCTTTTATTTCAGTTGCTATATCTTCTACATCGCGCATATTGTCTTCAGGAACAAGGACTTTCTTTATTCCCATACGTTTAGCTGCCAGAAGTTTTTCTTTCAAACCACCGATAGGAAGCACATTGCCTCTTAGAGTAACCTCGCCAGTCATAGCCACATCGCCTCTCAAGGCTTTGCCTGTGACTGCCGAAATTAGTGCTAAAGTCATTGTGATCCCTGCAGAAGGACCGTCTTTAGGGATAGCTCCTTCAGGCACGTGAATGTGGATTTCTTTCTTGGAATTAAATCCACCTTTGATCCCAAATGCTTTATGATTTGCTCGGATATAAGAAAGAGCTGCCATGCCGGATTCTTTCATGACTTCGCCCAGTTTACCTGTCAGAGTGAGTCTTTCAGCTCCAGGCATAATATTGACTTCTATAGGCAAAATGTCTCCGCCTACACTAGTCCAAGCCAAGCCTGTAGCAACACCCACTTTATCTGCAAGGTTCTCTCTTTTATTTTTGAACTTAGGAGCTTTTAGATATTCTTCTATCTTGTTTTCATCTATTACATATTTAGACTTCTTAATCATTTTTTGGAAGTCTTTATTGTCTTTTAGGGCAACACGTTCAATATTTTCATCCTTTTTAGGCTGAGTCTCAAAGTCGCTGATAACACCTTTTGCAAATTTACGGAGCACTCCGCTGAGTTCTCTTTCCAGATTACGAACACCGGCTTCTCTTGTATATTGATTTATCACTTTTAAAATTGCCTCATCTCGGAAGTCAATGTTAAAGTTTTCAAGACCATATTCTTTTATAACTTTTGGAATTATGTGTCTTTTAGCAATTTCAAGTTTTTCCGGTTCCAGATAGCTATGAAGTTCAATAATTTCCATTCTGTCAAGTAATGGCAGTGGAATGTCGTACTTCACATTTGCAGTAGTAATGAATAAGACGTTTGATAAATCATAATCTACTTCAACATAGTGATCATTGAAGTTGACGTTTTGCTCAGGATCAAGTACCTCTAAAAGTGCGGAGGTTGGATCGCCTCTGAAATCCATTGCCATTTTATCAATTTCGTCTAAAAGGATTACGGGGTTTACTGTACTTGCTTTTTTCATGGATTGCATGATTTTACCCGGCATTGCTCCGATATAAGTACGTCTGTGACCGCGAATTTCTGCTTCGTCTCTTACTCCGCCCAGTGAAAATCTTACGAATTTTCGGCCTAAAGCTCTGGCAATTGATTTTGCCAATGAAGTCTTACCAACGCCCGGAGGGCCCACAAAGCATAGAATTTGTTTCTTCAAATTGCCTACAAGATTTAGTATAGCAATGTATTCTAAAATTCTGTCTTTAGGTTTATCTAAAGCATAGTGGTCTTCGTTTAGTATAGATTTTACGTGGTCTATATCTAAATTATCATCTGTTTTTGTATGCCAAGGCAAAGCAGCAAGAATTTCCAAATATGTACGATTTACTGAATATTCAGGAGACATAGTTGGAGTTTTTTTAAGTTTTTCGAATTCTTCGAAAGCCTTTGCTTTTACTTCTTCAGGCATGCCTGCTTTTTCAAGGAGGTCTTTTATGCCTGCCAGTTCAGGAATTACTTCTTCGTCTTCGCCTAGCTCATTTTGCAAAGCTCGGATCTGCTCTTGAATATAAAACTTCTTTTGAGTCTTCTGAATTGTATCGTGTATCTTTGTATCGATTTCGTCTTCCAATTCAAGAAGTTCAAGCTCTGAACTAAGGATGGAAGCAAGTTTGAAATACTGTTTCTTTAGAAATCTCTCTTCCAGTATTTCTTGCTTAACAGCAATTTTTGCTTTAATGTTAGCTGCTGCATAATATAACTTTCTTACAGGATCGTCTATATTTTCAAAAGCAGTGATGATTTCAGGAGGCATATTCTTGTTTGTTTTAACATAATCTTCGAACAAGTCTGAAGTATGTCTCATAAGAGCCAGCAGCTCTTTATTTTTATCACTGTACTTTACATCAACTCTTTTAATCTTTGCTTCTAAATACTCTTCATTTTTATATTTTCGTTCAATTTTACCTTGAAATACACCTTCTACAAGTACCTTTAGCAGATTATTAGGCAATCTTAGTACTTGAATTATTTTGCAGGTTGTTCCGTATTGATATACGTCGTCAAATCCTGCATCTTCAACTTGCGGATCCATTTGCGATGTAACAAAAATAAATTTATCTCTTTCGACTGCCTCTGCAACAGCTTTTAGAGAGGAATTTCTACCTATTAGTACGGGGAAAATCATATTTGGGAAAATGATAATGTCCCTCAAAGGCAGCACCGTAAGCTTTTCCGGTATACTCGTATTATCCTTGTCCGTAATATCCAAGTTGTTCAATAAATCTTCTTTTTCTGACATTTTACACCTTTTGCTATTTGCTGTCTTTTATATCTAAATGTTGATCATATTCTATTAGTAATCAATTCGTTTCAAAGCATATTCGAATTCACCATCTTTAGTAGCTAACTTATAAGCAATGAACGTAATTATTTTGTTTGCAGGTACTTCAATTTCTCTTACTTTGGAAATGGCAACTCCTGCTTCATTATATATCTCAAATTTGTAGTTTTCTGATTCAATTTCCAAAAATTCTGAGCTCTCTCTGCTTGCAATATTATCTAACAGGCTGCTACCGTCATTTTTTAAACTTAAACCAGGCAGATCAGTCATGTTGATAAATCTAATTTTTGTTTTCCCTATTGCGGTAAGTGAAGTTGAATCTTCAAAAACTTTATAATCATAACTTTCTTGCGTTTTATATCCGATAACAGTTTTTCTTAACTTTTCTTCCAGGTCAAAATCAAGAGATAACAATTGATTTGTTGTATTTGCTTCCATAACAGTAATGGAATTACTGTTGTTATTTCCAATCAAATAATCTGAGTTTTCACTATATGCTAAAACGGCTCCTTTTGTGCCATTTAAATATACATCTACCTCTTCATCAGGTTTGAGCATATTTACAAACATAACTTTAGGGGCAGGTTCTTTCAGTTCAATAAAGCTTCCTGATAAGCCATTAGACTCAAAAGCTTTTGTAAATGTTTGATTACCGTCTCCAAAGATAGTAAGGTAATAAACCTTTCCACCTTCTAAAAATACCGGTTCAAACTCATGAGCCAAACTACCGTCAGCAGTGTTTGTAAAAGCAAAGGTATAGTTTCCTTCATCTAGAGGAAAAGACCTGTTCCTGGTTGCTCCATTTGGTTCAAGATTGGAATAAGTAAGAGAATCAATGATGATTTCCCCGGCTGGTCCACCGATTCTTAAATCATATTGACTATCTGTAAAGTTGAAATTGAAACATTTTAGATCTGCTTTGTTAGGATCTGTATTTTTCAAATCATATATTCTCAACATCTGAGAGGTAGTGTCATTTACTTTGAAAGGAATGAGAGTAAAATCTAATCTTTCATTGATTTTTATATCTGTTGAAAAGTATGGCTCACCAGCATCAAAAAGAGTTAAAGAAATACCAGGCGGATCATATTTATTGTAAGCAGATAAACTACCATAAGCAAGGTTGGAGTGTACCTCTGCTCCATTTACACGTACTGACATATTTTGATGATTAAGATCCGCATTCATCACTCTGATACTTACTAACTGTGCCTCAGGAGTAGGCGGTAATTCAGCAGATTCAGGAGTGCAGGAGAAAATGGCTAAGACAGCCATTAAAATCATAAGTGTATTCTTGTAAACTTTTATCATAATTTAAATCCTCAGTTTGTTTTTCACAAGCAAATAGTACTAAGACGCTGAGTGAGTCAAAAAGTGTAAGTCTTAGTTACACTTTTAGTTTACTTCTTGCTCATTATATGCAAAATAACTTATTTCAATCTAAATATTAAATATTATTTGGCATAATGGCTTAGAAATGCAGTTCTTTATAGATATTATACTCGATACAAGAGAATAGGTTACATATTTTTACAGAATGTAATAAGTGATATATAAAAAAAAAGGTGCTGAATAGCAGCACCTTTAATCAAATATATTTCGTTTGTTATTTAACTAACTTTAGGATTTCTTCGTATAGCTCTTCTTCATCTCCTGGAGCATAACCGTTGTGCTGCCAAACGATTTCACCTTTTCCGTTACATAGGAAGGTGTGAGGAGGATTGTTTACATTCATTTTGCGAGAGAAATCTTTGTTTTCGTCTAATAAGACTTCGTATTTCCAGCCTCTTCCTTTAACAAAAGGAGCAACACGGCGACTGTTACGAGAATCGTCGATTGACACAGCATAGATTTTAACACCTGTTTCTTCTACCCAGTCAGGGTATACTTCTGAGATATTATTTAATTCAAGGATACAAGGTTTGCACCAAGTAGCCCAGAAATTAATAATGAAAGGTTTGCCGTCGTTTGACAAGTCTTTGGTATCTATAACGTTACCTTTTATATCTTTAACTTTCACAGAAGGCACTTTAGAAGCATCTGTAGCAGTACTTACAGTTTGCACAGCAAATGCAAGCAAGAGGATTGGGAGGACAAGCAGAAATTTTTTCATAATTAACACCCTATTGTATTAGATTAATATAGATTTTTTGAATTTTTTTATGTAACTTTATTGCTATGTAACGTGTTTATATATCATAAGCTACGCTAAATTAAGAAAATTGTTCTACTATACACAAAGGTTTTTTGTTATGAAAAAATTATTGGCACTTTTGCCTTTCCTCGCTCTTATGGTTTTCGTTACTTCATGCTCTGATGATGACGATGACAGTCCTGTTACGCCAACTCCAACTCCAGTAGAAAAAGTGTTAGAACTTAAAACTGTAGATGGTGTTAGAGCTGATTCCATTATTGCAGAACTTCAGATCTCTGATAATGGAGCAACTGAATCAGTTATTATACCTGAGATTTTAAATAAGGGTAATGCTGATGTTAAAATCCAATTGGAAATTAAGATAGACTCGAATACTAACGATGATGTTTTAGTTGTTGCTGCTTGCTTGGGCAATGGTAGCGGTGGTGCTCAATGTTTGCCGGGCTTTTCTAAAACAGGTATGCACGTATACGACAAAAAAGATATAGAAATTCAACCAAATGTAATCACTGATGATACATATATCTCAATTCACTTCCAACCTGCAGGACAAGCTGGTGTTGTAACCGGTGAGCTAATCTTTACTAACAAAGCAAATAAAGATGATGTAATCACTATTCCTTACTATTTCAAAGCAACTAAATCAGGAATCGGTATATAATAGAAAATTATATAGTTAGATTATTTGAAACCTCTGTGTTATAATACGCAGAGGTCTTTTTTTATCTATCCCTTTTGACTGTTTGCTTTATCAGAATACTTCTGTTTTTTGGAGGTTTCTAAAATCTTGATTTTCAACAAATAAGAAATTTCTTAGGTCGATTGGTTTCGTTAAAATATCAGATTTATTGTATTCTTTGAAAAAAAAGATTTGGAAGTTTAAAACAAACTCCTTATTTTTGAACTCTCTTTTAGAGACGCACAACAGTTAAATGGTCCTATCGACTAACGGTTAGGTCACCAGCCTTTCACGCTGGCAGTGGGGGTTCGAATCCCCCTAGGATCACCAAGGGCTAACTTGATTTCAAGTTAGCTTTGTTTTTGAAAACCTTGTAAATAGGTAAAAAAAGATTTGGAAGTTTAAAACAAACTCCTTATTTTTGAACTCTCTTTTAGAGACACACAGCAGACAAAATGGTCCTATCGACTAACGGTTAGGTCACCAGCCTTTCACGCTGGCAGTGGGGGTTCGAATCCCCCTAGGATCACACAAAGCTAACTTGCAATCAAGTTAGCTTTTTTTATTTTCCTTAAAGATCATAGAACAAATGCACTAGAAAAGCCGCAGGTACAATGTACTCTGCGGCTTAATTCTTATATAAAGAAGTATGATGTATCAAATTGTATGTCTTACTATTTCTTTTGTTCAACTACTTCTGCCTGAATTGGAGAATAGTCTTTCTTTGCGACCTCATCTACTAAAATCTCTTTGAAATAGCATTTGATGCCTGTGGCATTTGCATCATCATCTGTGTTTTGCAGATGGAAATGTAGATGCGCTTCTGAAGATCTACCGGAGTTCCCGCATAATCCAAGTAGTTCGCCCTGTTTTACTTTTTGTCCTTCTTTTACTTTTATGGAGAACTGTTTGAAGTGGCAGAGATAAATAAACTCCTTACCATTCTCGGCTTTCAGAATTACTGTATTTCCCATTGGAAATGAGTTATTCATTTTGCCTGGTTGATTGTCTTTTATACCGTCAACTGTCATGAGAACAACACCATCGCAAGGGGCAAAAAGTTCTTTACCGAAGCAATAATAGTCTTCATTTTTACTTCCTCCATTAGAAAAAGACTTACCTTCTTTACCAATTATTACAAAATCAAACGCGTTTTTTTGTGCATCTGAAATTACATGATAGTTCAATTTTTCAGTGTCTCCGCCCCATACTACATACCACTTGTCATTGAAGGGCAGAATCATTTCAGTAGAGTTTCTTTCAATAATCTCAATATCTCTATTTTTGTGAGGTTTTATGGAAAAGCCTGAGATTAAATCATTTTCCAGCACAACTATAATATCAAAAAGGCCATTTTCAAATGTAGCGTCATAAATAGCCATATTCCGGTTGTTATTGATATAAGTTCCAAACTCATACTTATTGATCTTACCGAGTTGTATTTTGGTTTGTTTTAAAAACTGCTCTGTTTGCTCAAGAGGCAAGGCTTTCTGCATTGCTTCATTAAACATATAAAACAGACTATCAGACTTCTCACTGTTATAGTAATTAACAATCTTTTCTACCTGAGTAGTTAAAATGGGCGTTTGAGCAGATAATCTTATATTGGAAAATCCGATAGTAAGTAAGACAAAAAAGAGAAAAATTTTGATTTTCATTTCGACCTCTGTTATTATAGCTTCAAGAACAAAAAGTTTATAAACCATATCATTTTCTGTGCAATATACAAAAATGTCACACATGATTAAGGAATGATAATAGTATCTGCTTTTGTGTTTATATTAAATTATAATAGTGTATATTAGTTTATATTGCTCAAACATTGGATAGATTTTATGTTGAAAATATCTTCAATTTTGCTCTTGATGCTGTTTATTCTTTCTTGTGGAGAGGATAGCGATTCGGTTATAAATCCTGTAAATGAGAACGGAGCTTACAAAATAAAAAGGGATGCAAAAATTATAACTCTGAATGATAGAAATATCTGGTACTATGATGTAGACAAGAAGGTCTCAGAAGATTTTCCTATTGAAAGATATAAACAATATTGGAAGTATATAAGTAAAGGTCGATTTTTTTATAAAGGCAATTCTGTAAATGTGTTTCAAATAAAATTAGGTAGTGTAGAAGATTCAACTAAGTTCTATTTAGGTGAATACTATTTTGAGTTTGGAGATTCTCTTTATGGTACATCAGAACATTCAGTGGATGGTCAAAATATTCAGCATGTCTCTGATATAGTACCATTATACATAAAACATGAAGGAATTACTACAATTGATCACAGCGAGTATGATGTTCGACTCATTGAATATGACTTGAACGGTTTGTTATATGAAGCATGGGAATTAACTCTGATAAGTGAAAGTCAGGAGTATTCAAAAGTAGAAGTGATAATACCCGGCATCGGATATATTTCTCACTACTCGAATGATGAGTCAGACAGTACTTATCATATAGAAAAACTCTATCAATATGAACTGTACTAAACTAAGTGAGGTATCGCTCTTAAGAGTGATACCTCATCTATATTTCAAATCAAGAAAGAGCTTGTTTTAGATATAATTATATTCACTCAGAGCCATCGTTTCATTATTTTCTTCGTATACATCGCGTTCTATTCCTGCTTCGAACATATCTGAATTAGTAGATAATCCATTATGTGCATGGATTTTAAAATTACCCATAAATTTGCTTGTTTTACTGTTCAATTTATCCAGATTATTGGCTGAGTCTGAGATTTCCTGCAGGCTTTTTACCGATTCTCTAGTCATTTGAGAAATAGATATGACATGTTTTGCAATTTCATCACCAGTGGCAGAAAGTTCTACATTAGATGCTGATATTTGGTTTATCATATCAAGAACTTCTTCAGAACTGCTGACTACTCTGTTGAGTGAGTCGCCTGCCTGATCAGCAAGTTCTATCCCGATAGTGACTTCAGAAGTGCCTCTTACCATTTCATTTACAGCCTTTTGTGTTTCTTGCTGAATTCCTTTGATCATATAAGTTATGCTCTTAGTAGCGTCTGTAGTTCTTTCGGCAAGTTTCCTGACTTCATCGGCCACTACAGCAAAGCCTCTTCCTTGTTCTCCGGCTCTTGCTGCTTCAATTGCTGCATTTAGTGCTAGAAGATTTGTTTGGTCAGCAATTTCATCAATCACAGAAATTATCTCTCCAATTTTCTTGGAGGAGTCACCCAACTTTTCTATTTCTTCTGCAGAATTTCTTACTAAAGCAGCAATATCGCGCATTTTATTAACTGTTTTACCAACAATTTCAAAACCTGTAGTCGCTATTTCACGGTTATTCTCTGCCATATCTGTAGCTTGATGTGTGCTTTGAGCATTTTCAGTTAAAGTTCGGCTCATCTCATCAATAGAATTTGCAACAATATTTGTTTGCTGTTCAGTTTCTTTTGAAGCTACCAGAAACTCGTCTGTTGACATTCTTATCTGATGCGAACCGGTTACTGCAGATGATACTGAATTAGATACTTGTTTGATTAAGGCTCTAAAAGTATTGGATAAACTATTAATATCATTTTTAAGCAGATCCATTCTTCCCTGATATGATCCGGACATTTGCACTGTAAGGTCGCCATTAGCTAAGTCTTTGAGAATTTCTCCTGCTTCTGTTATCGGATCTATTATTCCATCCAAAGCATGATTTACACCTTGTACAATTTTTTTGAAATCTCCTTTATGTAGAGAAGCGTCTGCTCTTGTGCTCAGATTGCCTGTTTGAGCAGCACTGGCTAACATATCAGTATCTTTGATTAGCATATTAATGGCATCGATACAGGTATTCATGTTCTTTTTTAATTCTTTAAAGTCGCCGGTAAATTCTTTTTCAATTTTTGGAGGTATATCACCTTTGGATATTCTGTCAATATACTCAGCAGTGATATTCATAGGATCTAGTAAATTGTCCATTGTGCGATTTAATCCGTCGATTATTTCTCGGTAGCCCCCCTGATATTCAGAAGAGTTGCCCCTAATGCTTAATTTCCCTTCCCTGGCGGCGTGAGTTATACTGTTAATGTCAGAAATCAGAGATGACAGGACAGTGCTCATATCAGTAAAAGAATTGTGAAGTTCACCTATTTCGTCATCGGAGTGTACTTTTTCAGGAATTGTGAAGTCGCCTTCTCTTATTTGGTTTGCAAGTTGCTGCAAACTGTTTATTGGTTTTGTGATGCTTTTTGCAATGATATAAGACAGAAATAAGCCAAGCAAAATTGATATACCTGCAGCAAGATACTGTACATTTTTCATCAACTCAGCTTTATCTGTTTTAGCCAGACAGATGTCTTTGATTAGGGAGATAATCTCTGTTTCGTCTTCAATAATCTTAGACTCCAGATCTTCCAGTTTTCTGAAAATATCAACTGTAGAAGCGAAGCTAGTCAAATAATTTTCTGAAAGTTTAGCTATAGTATTGTATTCCTCATCTGTGAGATTTGATTGAGAGGCATATTTGATTACAGCAGAAATTGCAGTTTTTACTTTCTGCACATACTTATCATTCTTTCTCATAAGATAATCTTTTTCACTTCTTCGAGCCTGAAGCATATAAATTAGCATATCTTTAGAATCAATATCTTTTAGTTTAGATTCTAATTCATGTACAGATCTTCGAAATTTGCCTTCAATTCCGGACTCTTCATTTAGACCTCTTTTTAACATCTCTTCTCTATAAGAATCGAATATTTTTTTGTAATCTTTCTTTTTGAAAAGAAATGAAGCAATGGTATTGTCGTCTGTATAGTCCAGTAAAATATTATCAATTGAATTTAGTTTGCCGTAGAATTTTGCTACGGAAGAAGAATCTCTGTATTTTGAGAACTCGCTACGCTGATGGTTGGCTTCCAACATAAGAGATTGGATTTTTCTAAAATCATCGCGCTCTTTTTGTGTGTTGAATGCAAATACTGAAAAAAGCACAATTACAACCATGATAAGTTCTAAAAGCGTGGCAAAGCCAAAAACTTTGCTAAATAAATTAAGACGGAGTTTAGACATTACTGCTCCGATAAATAATGAAACAACTGATGTTTGGATCCCAATGATTTAGGGCATAAGTTAAGCTTTTAGTGTTAAGTGTGTGCTAACTGGGAATGAAATTCATATTCTAAGTTCGAATTAATATTTAGAGCAGAATAAAACTAATATTGAATGTCTTTCTTACTACAATATATAGGTGCAATGTAATGATTTTTGATCTTGAGATGCTTAAAAAGCACTATGCTTCTTTTGCAGAGAAAGTGAACAAAGCAAAAGAAGTAACCGGTAGACCGCTTGCCTTAGCGGAAAAAATTCTACTTGCTCATCTTTACGACCAGAATGAGCTTAAAGATTTTAAACGTGGCGAAGATTATGTTAATTTTAGCCCTGACAGAGTTGCAATGCAAGATGCAACTGCTCAAATGGCTTTGCTTCAGTTTATGCAGGCAGGTAAGGATAATACTGCTGTTCCTTCCACAGTTCACTGCGACCACTTAATTCAGGCGAAAGT
Source organism: uncultured bacterium (assembly GCA_942490685.1). GTDB lineage: Bacteria > Bacteroidota > Ignavibacteria > Kapaibacteriales > UBA2268 > JBFHIJ01. Next base: position 3,238,372 of record CALNXW010000016.1, on the reverse strand, counting down.
GGGTGCAGATAAAGATTTGGAAGTAGCAATTGATACAAATAAAGAAGTGTATGATTTTCTTGCTTCTGTATCAAATAAATATGGAATTGGTTTTTGGAAGCCAGGCGCAGGAATTATTCACCAAGTTGTGCTTGAAAACTATGCATTCCCGGGTGGAATGATGATTGGAACTGACTCTCATACGCCTAATGCAGGTGGTTTGGGTATGGTTGCAATTGGTGTAGGCGGAGCTGATGCTGTAGATGTGATGGCAGGAATGCCTTGGGAACTAAAATATCCTAAACTTATTGGTGTAAAGCTCACTGGCAAAATGAGCGGTTGGACTTCTGCTAAAGATGTTATCTTGAAAGTTGCCGGTCTGTTGACAGTTAAAGGCGGCACAGGAGCAATAGTTGAATACTTTGGTGACGGTGCTCAGTCTATTTCATGTACAGGTAAAGGCACAATTTGCAACATGGGTGCTGAAATCGGAGCTACTACTTCTACCTTTGGTTTTGATCAAAAAATGTATGATTACCTTGCAGCTACAGGAAGAAAAGAAGTAGCTGACATGGCTAAAGCTAATGCTGAGTTTTTAACCGGTGATGCAGAAGTATATGCTGATCCTGCGAAATACTTCGATCAGGTGATTGAAATTAATCTTTCTGAATTAGAACCGCATATCAATGGCCCATTCACACCGGATTTAGCTACTCCTATAAGCAAAATGGCTGAAGCTGTAAAAGAAAATGACTGGCCTGAGAAGCTGGAAGTTGGTTTGATTGGTTCTTGTACGAACTCTTCTTATGAGGATATTTCAAGAGCGGCTTCTCTTGCTCAGCAGGCAGTTGCCAAAAACTTAAAAGTAAAATCTGAATATACTATTACTCCCGGCTCTGAAATTGTGCGATATACAATCGAGCGCGACGGATTTATTGATGATTTTGAAAAAATTGGCGGTGTGGTGCTTGCTAATGCGTGCGGACCTTGCATTGGACAGTGGGCTCGCCATGGTGCTGAAAAGAAAGAGAAAAACTCTATTATTACTTCTTTCAATAGAAATTTTGCTAAACGTAATGATGGTAATCCGAATACACATGGGTTTGTTGCTTCTCCTGAAATAGTAACAGCATTAGCTATCGCAGGGAAAATGAGCTTTAATCCTATGACGGATAAACTTATAAATGAAGACGGGCAGGAAGTGATGCTTGATGCTCCTACCGGAGATGAACTTCCAACTAAAGGATTTGATGTTGCAGATCCCGGATATCAGGCACCTGCTGAAGATGGTTCTAACGTTAATGTGATTGTTAACCCTGAATCTAAAAGGCTGCAATTATTGACACCATTTGAACCTTGGGACGGAAAAGACTTTAAAGGCTTGAAGCTCTTAATTAAGGCTAAAGGTAAATGTACTACTGACCATATTTCAATGGCAGGGCCTTGGTTGAGATTCAGAGGTCATCTGGATAATATTTCTGACAATATGCTGACTGGTGCTGTAAACTTCTATAATGAAGAAACAAACAATGTAAAAAATCAGCTTGATGGAAATTACGATGAAGTTCCTAAAGTGCAGAGAGCATATAAAGCTCAAGGCATAGGATCAATAGTGGTTGGAGATGAAAACTATGGTGAAGGTTCTTCACGTGAACATGCTGCTATGGAACCTCGTCACTTAGGTGTAAAGGTTGTTCTGACTAAGTCTTTTGCCAGAATTCATGAGACAAACCTTAAAAAACAAGGTATGTTAGGTTTGACTTTTGACAATAAAGAAGATTATAATAAGATTTTAGAGGATGACTCTATTGATGTGATGATTGCTGACTTTGCTCCTGGCAAACAGGTAAAAGTTGTCTTAAACCATGCTGATGGCAGCAAGGACGAAATCATGACAAATCATACTTATAATGATTCTCAAATAGCTTGGTTCAAAGCAGGTTCTGCATTGAACTTGATTAAGCAGCAGAAAGTTTGATATGCGTAAAGATAAAAAAGCTGCACTTCACTTATGTGAGGTGCAGCTTTTTAGATTGATATCTACAAAGGAATATTCCCATGCTTTTTAGGTGGATTTTTATCGACCTTGTTTTCCAGCATAGCAAAGGATTCAATAAGTCTTTGTCTCGAACTCCTTGGTTCGATGACATCGTCAATATATCCATAAGATGCTGCAATATATGGATTCGCAAATTTTTCATTATACATATCTATTAGTTCCTGTTCTTTTGCGCCAGGATCTTCAGAAGATTCAATTTCTTTTTTAAATATAATTTCAACAGCTCCTTTTGCACCCATCACAGCAAGCTCGGCAGTTGGCCATGCAAAGTTAAAATCTCCGCGAATGTGTTTACTGCTCATTACGTCATAAGCACCACCATAAGCTTTTCTTGTAATAAGAGTAACTTTAGGGACTGTTGCTTCTGCAAAAGCATAAAGTAGTTTTGCTCCATTTGTTATAATGGCATTCCATTCCTGATCAGAGCCCGGCATGAAACCGGGAACGTCTACTAAAGTCAATATTGGAATATTAAATGCATCACAGAATCTAACAAATCTACCTGCTTTTTTTGAAGAATTGATATCAAGTACCCCTGCCATCTCCATAGGCTGATTTGCAACTACACCGATGGATCTGCCGCCTAGGCGAATAAATCCAACAATAATATTAGTAGCATAATCTTTATGTACTTCCAGAAACTCGGAATTATCTGTTAGGCTCAAAATAATGTCCTTCATATCATAAGGCTGATTTGGGGATGCAGGTATAATTTCATTTAATCTTTCATCTTCACGATCAATAGGATCATCATTTGGAATAAATGGGGGTTCCTCTGCATTATTTTGAGGGATAAATCTAAGCAGGCTGCGAATAATTTCCATAGCTGTCATGTCATTTTCAGCAATGAAATGAGCAACACCACTCTTAGCGGCATGCACCTCAGCTCCTCCAAGTTCCTCGGCAGAGAGTTCTTCATGGGTAACAGTTTTTACTACTTTGGGGCCGGTAACAAACATATAAGATGTTTTCCGCACCATAATTATAAAGTCTGTAATTGCAGGAGAGTAAACAGCACCACCGGCACAAGGGCCCATAATTACTGAAATTTGAGGTACAACACCGGAGGCTAAAGTATTTCTTAGGAATATATCTGCGTATGCTCCTAAAGAAATCACCCCTTCCTGCACTCTGGCACCACCCGAGTCATTAATTCCAATCACCGGGTAGCCACTTTTCATTGCTAAATCCATGATCTTACAGATTTTTTTGCCGTGCTGTTCAGCAAGAGAACCGCCAAGTACGGTAAAGTCCTGAGAAAAGAGATAAACTTTATCTCCTCCAACTTCTGCATGCCCTACAACTACACCATCTCCTAAAGCAATGTTTGCATCCTGACCGAAGCCACTGGAGTGGTGGTGTGCCAAGGCATCTATTTCTCTGAAAGTACCGGGATCACATAATATATCTATTCTTTCACGAGCGGACAGTTTTCCTTTTGCATGTTGCGCATCTAGTCGTTTCTGACCTCCTCCTAACTGTGCTTTTTCTTTTATTTTATGCATAGACTCAATTTTAGACTGAGTAATTTTGTCCATAATATATCTCTATTGGTTCATGTCAAATTCGATTAAAATTGCATTTTTTTCAACAGGAGTACCCTCTTTAACAGCAATGCGCTTTACCGTGCCTGCGAAACTAGATTTAATAATATTTTCCATTTTCATAGCTTCTAATGCACAAAGTTTATCTCCTTTTTCAACAAAATCACCGGGCTGCACGTAATATTTAACTAATAGCCCCGGCATTGGAGACTTGAGTGAGTTATTGCCGTTTTTTCCTGAAATAGAGGAATCTTTTATATACTTTTCCAGTAGTTTTTGAGTTGAGTCTTTTACCTCCACTTCGTAAACCATGCCATCATATATAATGTCAACAATTTTACCTGTCTCCATAGCAAGTTCTACTTGCTTGAGCTGCTGGTTAACAGCAAAAGAGAACAAATTATTACCAAACTTTTTTAGTAGCTCTATTTCAAAAGCCTTGCCGTTGATTCTTATAATCCTGAAATCATCTTTGTCAAACTCGGCTTTAAATTCTTTACCATTTATATTCAGCGCTATATCATTCATATAATAATATAATCCTTCTTATTTTACATTGCCTTCGATATAGTCTCTTAGATATTTGTTTTCAGCTTTTACCATCTGAGCTTGAGTATGAGTGATGTCACCAATGGAAATCAAACCTACAAGTACTTTGCTTTTATTTAACACAGGTAAGTGTCGGATTCTGTTGTTGCTTATTATTCCCTGAGCATATTCTATTGTATCTTCATCTTCAATAAAGATGATGTTTGTAGTCATACTTTCTTTAACAGAGATTTCCTGGAAAGAATGAGGGTCTTTGTTGCTTTGTCTCAAAATATCTCTTTCTGTAAGTATGCCTTCAATTTTTCCTTCGGAATTAATCACTAATAAAGAACCGATATTGTTATTTACTAATGTGCTTATAGCCTCTTTAAGGGATTTGTCTAATCCGATAGTAAAAACTTCAGGTCCTTTCTTTTTGAGTAAATCTTTAATCTTCATTCTATACTCCTAATCTTAATTGTTGTTATTCTTAAAATTACGTTTGAAGCAGCTAATTATTTAGTTTAAACTATTCTTATTTTTGAGCTCCCGGATCAGAAAATGTCAATTTTGAATTAAACTATTTGAAGTTTTTAGTTGTCCATATATAATTAGGGTAATCAGGGGTTTAATGTTAGCTTGTTTATCATTATTTTTGCCTATAGTGTAACCTTTGTATGCGCTAATGTGTTTTTTAAGTAGGTAAAGAAGGACCAAAAGGGAAAACAACCATGAATAGATTGCCTCTAACTATATTATTTTTGCTGCTTGTGAGCTTTTCTTATTCGCATTCAGCTTTATTTGTTCAGCTTTATTCTGACGACCAGGGAGTGTCTATAGATACTACCGATTTCCCAAATCTTTCAGCTAAGATTAAAGCTTATGATAACGGGAAACTACTTAATCTAGATCTGGATAATTTCTACATAGTTGAAGATACTTATGCATCTCGACCATTTGAAATTAAAAAAGTTGAAGATGATTTTTATGAAATCACATGGTCAACAAAGCAAATAGAGTTCATTGGCATTGAATCTGCAGACATATATGTCAAGTATGGAAGCCAGACAAAAAAAGTCCAGGCTGGGTATTATGCTCCACAAGTAGGTTCTTTCATCATGTCCAAGTATAACATGGGCAATGGTAAATCTGAAGGCTCCATAAACGGGGCGATTTACTTAGGTGAAATTGAACCTATCACAAGACATAATTATTATTTCTGCATAGATGTGAGAGTTCCTCTGGATTCTGCAACTTCAGATACTGATCCTTTTATGCTTGATTCTATAACTGTGGATAATGATTTATTTAAAGTTGAATGGCTGGGTACAAGGACTGACCAGCGCCCATTGCCCATACATGTTACTAACGAGCGCTATATAATAAAGCTTTCCGTTACTCCTGTTGATTATAATAATATCAGTACCGAGTTGGTTTTTCATTATGAGCCTGGTATAAAGAAAAGCTATTTGATTGTAGCTAATAAGTTGGATTTAGAGGTAAAGACAACTTTGAATTTACTTAAACCAAATGGCAATGAGGTCTTTGCTCCTTGTGAAGAAGTCGAAGTGAAATGGAAAGGACATATAAAACATTTACCTGTCCATGTATCATATTCAACTGATGGCGGAAGCACATGGCAGTTTGCAGGTAAAGTAGTGGACAGTACTTATATCTGGAAAGTGCCGAATATTATTTCTGAAACAGTTCTTTTAAAAGTTCATCAAGAATTTAGCAACCAATACCCACTTCTATTGGAAGATTATCCCTACAAAGATTGGACGCTGGCTTATGACAATTCTTCTTCTAAAATTGTATCAATTGCCAGGGCCGGTAAAATAAACATATATGATTTGGTCAGTAAAACATTGATTGAAAGTAAATATTTAGGTGCAGAGGATGATCTAACTTATCGATATACCATACTAGGTGCCGGATTTACAGATGATAATAACAGTTTTGTAGTGGCTTATAATGATGCTAACAATCAAGTAGACGGAAGCAATACATATTTTAGTCGCTTCACTATGGGAAAAGAAGAGCCGGATTACACTGTAGCAATGGGTAGAAACTTTAATGCTGATGAAATGTATAAAGACAATACTTCTAAATATGCGATCTTCAGATCAAATATGTCTTCAACCGTTATGGTATTCAATCTTGAAACTGGTAGTTTTATCAAAGAGATGGATTTGAAACATCCAATTATTTCAATGGAAGTAAGCCGCAAAGAAAACAAAGTAATTGTACATAATTTGAACAACGAAGTAAATATTTATTCTCTACCTGATTTTACTGTCAGCGAATCCTTCAAAAAGGATGATATGCCTATAAGCTATGAAATAAATATCAGTCCTAATGGAAGATTTGCATTCCTGGCAAAAGAAAAAGCAGAAAGAGCTTCCGGCCCTTATTTCAATGATTTGATGAATTTGAATAATGGAGATATAGTCGGATTTACTGAGCATAATTATGCCAGGATAAACGAGATCCAATTTAATCCGCTATCAACAACAGCAGCTATTGCAACTTCAGGTGTACCGCAAGTGTCATTTTTTGACTTGAAATTAAATGCTGTGCTAGGAAATTCAATGTCTATCGGTGGAGCTAGTGTTTTTGATTTTCAGTTTGCTCCTGATGGTCATTCTATTGTTTCCAGCATGAAGAGTAAATCTCATATTAATGTGACATTCTTTGAATATCCTGAATACGATGAGTCAGATAATTACTTTGCTATTAGAATGCCCGAATTTGATGGGACAAATAAAAAAGATATACCTATGCATTTGATTGCTGAAGAAAGAGAGTATTCTTATTCTGATTTCTGCAATAAAGGTCAAACAAAACTTTTTATCTCAGATGCATATTTCCAATCAGGAAGACATTTCAGCTTAGTTGAAGATTTTGCCGGCGATACTGTTTATCCGGGTGAATGCCTCAGCTATAAAATAATTGTTAATCCTAAAGATGTCGGGTTGTTAAATGATACACTTATCTTTACATACTGCGAGAGTGAAATTAAAATCCCGTTTGTAGTAGAATCCCAAAACAGACATCTAGGTTTTGATAATGAGCCTATCGTTATGGCAGAGGAAGTATGTGTCGGAGATTCATATACTCAAACATTCAAATTGTTTACAAACTTAGATCCGATTCCAATTAAAATAAATGATATTGACTTTGTAAAATACCCATCAAATTATGAAGTAATAAGTCCTCTGATAATTGATACAATAATTAATCCGGGGCAATCTCTGACTGTTGAGATTCAGTTCACACCTTCAGAATTGGGGATAAATGCAGATAGTGTTAAAATTATTCACTCTGATGCTGAACCTTATTACATACCTCTTGGTATACAAGGTACAGGCATAGGCGCTTTTGTGGAATATTCTCATTCAAGACTTCCTTTTGTACCTGAATTACCTGAAAGAGAGTTGCAAATAATCAATACTGGTGCAACTGCATTTTCTATTCAGGATTGGTATTTGGAACCTGAAAATTCTTACGAAGTTCTGACTGCTTTGCCTATTACTATAGCACCCGGAGATACTCAGGTAGTTAGAATTAGATGGAATGGGGACTATTTAGATAGAGCGCAATTAAGTTGGGATGCAGAACCTTGTCTGCTTAAATCCAGCGTAGAGTTGCTACAATTTAAATCTAACTATAAACTAAGTATCCCTGCTATAGAGACCGGACCATTGCAGAAAGTTACTATTCCTTTGGAATATACTTTTACTCAAAATTCCAGATACAAAGGCAAGCGTGATTTTATTTCAGAGATTAAGCTTTATAAGAGATTATTCAAACCGGAGTCGGTTAGCTCCGATTTTGGCGAGGCTTCAATATTAGAAGAAAAAACTGATGAATACTTCAGATATATAAAAGTGAAGGTACACGGAGATTTTGATACCACGAGCGGTGTAGCTGCAAATATTGTGGGCTATCCAGGAGTTGCAGATGTAATTGAAACTGAAGTAGCCTTTTCGGAAGACGCTCCTCAGTGGGGTGCCAATACAGAAGGTAGCTTGACTTCCGGTAGTTTGACTATAATTGGTGTTGGCGATAGAAGACTTTTGACCCCTGATAATATGGTAACTATAAATAAAATTACTCCAAATCCGGGATCTGATATTATTGAAATCGACTTCGAGAATAAAATTGAAATGCAGCTGAGTCTTCAAATATTAGATAATTTGGGGCAGGAAGTTCTTTTGATGCCTCCAACAGTATATTCGAAATCTGATAATAACTCAATTAAGATAGACTGTAGCCAATTGCCGCAAGGTAATTATACCGCAGTTTTAAAAGCAAATGAGCATGTTGCAAGCAAACAATTAATAATTATAAGATAACTCTAAACGGGAATTAGATAGATGATTTGTAGTAGACTATTAGCTTGGGTATTGTTTGTATGCTTATTTGTGACATATACAGATTTGCATTCAAAAGAGCATACTAAGTATGTGATGTCTGTGGGTGGTGGAGTTAATTTTAATTCTTATTCTCCTGAGCGATTTTATGGATTTCCTCTTTATCATGATGGAAACATAGATTATGGTAAGGGTAGTGGGACTTCATGGTCGGCTTTTGTAGGTGGTGAGTATAAATTGGACGAAACTCTTCTAGGAAAAAAAATAAGATATGTTTTTACATTGGGGATAAGCAATTTATCAGGAGAATTCTCAAAAGAAGCTCCATTTGCATATGCTATAAATGATGAAGAAGCAAGATTAGTTAGTGTAGAAAGAAGTTTATCTACTTCATATTCAGTTTTGCTTACACAGCATGCCATAGCCACATATCTGTTTGATGATATACCATTATCATTGTTAACCGGGGTGGGTATCGGCATTCCTATGAGCAAAAGTTTCGAGTCGAAAGAAGAGATTATCAGCCCTGCTGATGTAACTTTTGGAGATAAATCTAAAATATTTAATCCATTAAATGAAGATATTCCTGATGCAACCGGACTATATGCAGCACTAAAGCTAGGAGTACGTTATGAATATAAGATATCAGACGATCTCTTTTTAGTTCCGGAACTGGCTTATAATTATGCTTTAACTAAAGTGACCAGTTCCAATGACTGGAAAATAAATAATTTTGCTGCGAACCTTGCTGTTAGTTACTACTTGCCTGTGGCTTACGAAAAGCTAACTGCAAAACAGGCTCCAATGCCTCCAATGCTATTGCCGGAAAGACCTCCGGTACCTGAAAAACTGGAATATGATATAGATTTATTTATTGCAGATAACAACTATGAGCATGGTGCTGATGCAGATGTCTACTATGATGTATATAGGAATGTTGACTATATATCTCTGCCTGCTGCAAAAATATATTTCAAAAATAGTGGAACTGATTATTACTATCCGAAAAGCATAGACGATATTGTTGTTAATAGTCTTGCGCAAAACGAAGAGATTGAACTGATAGTTTCTTATTCAAATAAAACATCTAAAGAGACTGCAGAAAAGAGACTCGAAAAAGTTGAAAATGTCTTTAAGTCTTTCAATTCTGATTTAGTGATTAATAGCAGATTTGAACAAAAAGATACAAGTGATTTAAGATATAAAGAATTGTTCGAAGAGCTAGAATACATTGAAGTGGTAAACCCAAGGAAAAACTCTTTTGCTTATGAAGTCCTGACCAGAGAACTAAATGAAGTTGAAACTCCTGAATTTAGAATCGAATCGAATATAATTGTAGATGCCAGACCATATTCAGAAGAGTATATGTATCAGCTTTCTAAGGAAAATGGTCCTAAAATGTATAGTCTAGGGGGTGCTAACATATTTAAACCGGCATTGGGAAATATGCCAAAAAATATTACTGTTCATGGCTACATAAAAGATGCTGCTAAGAGAGAAAAAAGTGATAATATCAAAATCAACTTAAACTATATCAGACGAGATGTTTCAACTTCTATCAATAACATTAGAAAAGGGGCTCAGTATTATTATCTAGGCTTCTTTGATTTCGATGGTAAGAAATTTATTTCTACTGATAATTTTGCTCTTGAAAGAGCCAGAGCTGCCCTTAAAGAGAATAAAACAGTTCGCATAATTCCACTTACGGATAAGCTGGGAACTGATGAATATAATCAAAGCCTTTCTAAAGCGAGAGCAATTGCTGCTGAAAAACTCATAGACACCAAAGAAGGTAATTTGATAATTGATTATGACTATGATTTTGAGATCAACCAAATAGGCCCGCTTAAGCGTCAATTGAGCAGATCTGTGGTAATAGTGATAGAATAAAAAATAAAAATAGAATCAAGAGAGGGTAGGGAAAGAAGATTTTTCTACCCTTTTTTATTACATAAAACTCATTTACTTGGCTTGCCTGCAATAGAATATACTCATAAACAAAATAATTAGAGTAATACTACGTATATTGCAACAATTTCCGTTGGAGGTGGGGCAAATATGCCCCTGAGAGAACACTCTTGGAACCTGATCCGGATCATACCGGCGTAGGGAATACGGAAGGCACTTCATTTATTGTGCTTTTTTGCTCTCTCTTTTCATATCCCCAATTGGAAAATCTTTTGTATCATTAAATTCAAGGATTTTTCCATGCTAAAAAGATTGTTTATAGCCGCTGCAGCTTTAAGCTGCTTTTCTATAAGCCTTTTTGCTCAAAAACAAACATCTGATACTATAAAAGTATACCGAACGCCAAGCGTTACTGTTACTTCTACTCGTGCAGTAGAAAGAATAACGCCTGTTGCATTCTCAGAAATAGACAGACAGGAAATAGAAATGACGCACACAGTTGCGGATCTTCCGATGTTCCTAAACGCTATGCCTTCTGTGCATACTTATTCCCAATCCGGTAATGGAGTTGGCTACTCTAATTTATCTATGAGGGGATTTGACCAAAGAAGAATTTCAGTTTTGATCAATGGTATTCCTCAAAATGATCCTGAAGATCATAATGTATACTGGATTGATTTTCCTGATATTCAGTCAAATCTTGAAAATATCCAAGTGCAGCGTGGCGCAGGTATGATGAATTATGGTGCAGCAGCAATTGGAGGAAGCATAAATCTGGTTACTTCAAACTTTGTAAACAATCCCGGTATTAAGCTTTATTCAGGGATTGGCTACCAGGAATACGGAAGTGAGTCGAAAAACACACTTCAGAGCTTAAGCAAATTCTCTATGGAAGCCTCTTCAGGTTTGGTTGACGGCAAATATGCATTTTATGGTCGTTTATCCAGAATTAACTCAAATGGATATAGAAATCACTCATGGGCTAAGCTTAATAGCTTTTTCCTTAGTGCAGCCAGATTTGATGAAAACCTTACTACTCAGATTAATATCTTTGGTGGACCTTTAACTGATGGGTTAGTCTATCAGGGGATACCTAAAGCTCATATTGAAGATAAAGACTTGAGGCTTAAAAACTATAGCTGGTGGAATTACGATTCTACCGGAAAAGTAGTTCAGTGGCCTACAGAGAGAAGCAAACATGATGTAGAAGCTTTTTCTCAGCCTCACTATGAATTGTTGAATGACTGGCAAATCTCAGATGATCTTTCACTCAAGTCTTCGCTGTTTTACTATACAGGGGATGGCCAATTTGATGAGTTGAGCACCTGGATGTACGATTTGTCTTACTTTAACTTCAATGAAGCAAATGGCTATGCAGATGAAGAGGTTCCTAGAAATCCAATTGCTAGATGGTATGTTGGGAACAGACATGGGGGCTGGATCCCGAGATTGATATGGAGTCATGGAGACCATCAGTTTACTCTGGGAGCTGAAATAAGAAGCCACAGATCCGATCACTGGATGAAAATACTTTTTGCTGAGAATCTTCCGGAAGGTTTTGATCCGGATTATAAAGTCTATGAATACAACGGAATTAGAGACATTATGTCTGTCTTCTTCCGTGAACAATATCAGGCAACAGAAGATTTGCTGCTAAGTGCGGAAGCTCAATTTGTATATAATAAATACTCTATCGACAATGAAAAGTTTGGCGGAGTATATTCCACTTACTTAGACAAAGATGGTAATACAATTGGGAATGGTGATAAGTTATTTGACATAAACTATTTCTTTGTAAATCCAAGAGTGGGAGCTACATGGAATATAGATGATAATCAAACTATGTTTGGTTCAGTTTCATATACAACTCGCGAACCCCGCATGAAGAACTTATATGATGCTTCTTCCTCTTTCTCAGGTTCTCATCCTTTGTTTGAAGCCAGAAAAGATGGTGATAATATTTATTATGATTTTGAAAATCCTACGGTTACTCCTGAGAAAATGCTGGATGTTGAACTTGGCTGGACATACAGAGATGAAAATGTGCACTTCAGTATCAATGGGTACTGGATGGAATATTTTGATGAACTTGTGAAAACAGGTGAGTTAGATATATTTGGTTTGCCTGTGGACGGCAATGCTCCGAGAACCCGCCACTCCGGCATAGAATTGCAGGCATCTTATCTGATTAAAGATGGTATACCGGGAAGTATAAAACCATATGCAAATGCTACATTTTCTAAAAATGAAATACTGGAATGGGATTACTTAGCTGAAAATGGCGATAAAACATCTCTTGAGGGAAATGATATTGCAGGATTCCCTAGCTTGATGGCAAATTTTGGTTTTATTTATGAATATAAAAACTTATACTTTAATCTGTCAGGCAGATACTTGGGTGATTCGAAAACTGATAACTACGGAGATATGCTGACTACTGACGAAGTGATAATGAAAGACTTAAAGGAAAGCTCAGAGTTTTATATTGATAATACTTTAGACGCTTTTATGGTCTTTAATCTGGATGTAGCATATACATTCGAAGATATTCTAGGTGCAGAAAGCTTCAAAATACATACTCAGGTTGTAAACTTGTTTAACAAACTTTATGCAGCCGGCGCAGAAGGAAGATTCTTTTTCCCTGCTGCAGAGAGAAGTGTCTTTATCGGTTTTCAGTTAGGATTGTAGAAATGTAGTTTTTGTTTTAAAACTTATACAAAAGAAACAGTAAGATAGAATAAACTCTGCTTCATTTGTTTCAATAGAAAAAATATCAGGATGTGATTTTTAAAGATATAACTATTTTTGAATCACATCCTTTTTTTTGTATTTTAAACTGTATTTCCCAAATAGCTCAGGCAAAAGGCAGCACAGGGCGTGTACGCTTATAGCAGATAAGAGATTGCGGGTCAAGCCCGCAATGACCAGCACTGTCATTCCGAACTTGATTCGAAATCCTTCAGGCTAAAAGTTCTTTCACGTAACAACTACTTCCCCATGAGGCGCGCCTCTTTGGTATGCTCATGCCGGACAGGTTCGCCAATGAAGAATACGCCAGACCACGCTTCAAGGTCACTGAGCGAGCAAAGCGAGTCGAAGTGTAACGGCATGGAGCGGGAAGATGAAATTGCGGGGCTGGGGAATAGCCTGATTTTTGCTGTAAGGCAGTATGATCGCGTTACTGCCAAAATCATCAAAGATTATATTTGCTAATCTTGATAAAATAGGAATGTAAAAATGGAAAAATTGGTAATAGTATATACTCGCCATGAGATTGATGAAAAAAAAGAATATATTAAATCTCATGGTATCAAACTAAAAAAAGACTCTTCAATCAAAGTTCCTTTAGATTTTTTTAAAGAGCATAATGCCCCGTCCTAAAAAGAGTTGACACAAAAGGATGGTATAATGGAATCACAACAAAACGCAGTAAAAATCAAGCGTACTCAAAAAGATTATAGTTTGGCTTTCAAATTGCAGGTAGTAGATGAAGTAGAAAAAGGCTACTTAACCTACAAACAAGCTCAACGGAAATACGGCATTCAAGGTCGTGCAACTGTTTTAGTATGGTTAAGAAAGCACGGTAGATTAAACTGGCAAGCAGAGGTCAATATGAAAAAGAAACCTGTACCTAATAAGCAGATAAAAGCTCTAGAAAAGCGTATAAAGGAATTAGAGTTAGACAAGGAAATCTTAAACAAGGCCATAGATGTAGCCGACGAAATGTTTGATACGAATATTAGAAAAAAGTACTTAGCCGAATCGTACAAGATTATCAAAGAAGAAAAACAGCAAGAACAACAGTAAGTAAAGTATGTACGATATTAGGCTATAGCAGACAAAATTATTATAAGCAATTACATCAACAATCTAAGAAGCAAGAGTATTCAAAGATAGTAGCGGAGGTATGTAAACATCGTAAGATACTGCCGCGTATAGGCACAAGAAAGCTATATTTTCTTATAAGTCCTAAACTAGATGAACTTGGTATAAAGTGTGGAAGAGACAAGCTGTTTAGCATATTACGTGATGCAAATTTACTTATTAGAGCTCGAAAAAGATACATTCAGACTACTATGTCCAAGCACTGGTTAAGAAAGTATCCAAATATTGTAAAAGATATGAATGCGACAGCTCCTGAACAGGTTTGGGTAAGTGATATAACATACTTGAAAACAGATGAGGGAAATTGCTATTTAACTCTTATAACAGATGCATTTTCAAGGCGAATAATGGGATTTAATTTAGCAGACAATATGAGAGCTGAAGAATCTCTGAAAGCTCTTAAAATGGCTATTCAGAACCGTTGTTATCAAAATAGAACCTTGATACACCATTCTGATAGAGGGTTGCAATTTTGCAGCCATGACTATACTGAAACAGCGAAAAGAAACAATATCAAAATCAGCATGACAGAGCAGTACGATCCATATGAGAATGCACTTGCAGAAAGAATGAATAGAACTATCAAGGAAGAATTTTATTTAGATGGTAAACTCAAATCAATCTTGCAGGCGGAATACATTGTAAGAGAAGCTATTGAACTTTATAATTCTTATAGACCTCATTTAGCTTTAAAAATGATGACTCCAGATTATATACATAAAATCCCCGATAAAAATTTTACCAGGGATTATTTTGATAATTAAATCTGTCAACTTATTTTAGGACGTTACATAAAGATAACTTGATGACAGGTAAAGACTCTTATATAAGGGTTATTGCAGAGTTTTCTAAAAAAGAAGTATTAGAAGCTAATTATGTATGGTTTTGGCGTTATAGAGAATGTGGTTTTCCTATGCCTGATGGAGATTATGAATATGAAAAAAATGTATTTGATAAAAGTCTTTGTCCAAACTGTAAATCCAGTAAACATCAAATTAACCCTTTTAGATTGTCAAAAATACCTTCGTTGAAAAAGAATAAGTTTTTTTCTGCAACATGGGAATCTGATACGCTTTTTGTGGAGAAAGAATATTACTTAAAAAGATTAGAACCACTAGGTATTGGTAACCGTGAAGTTATAAATCATAAAAAAGACACTCCATTTGATGAGATATTACAGCTGGGAATTCCAAGATTAAGATATCCAATTGACATTGATAAATATGTGGAAGAAACTTGTGATGTATGTGGGACAAAGAAATTCAATCCTATTCGTGATGATTTTATTCCGGCATTTAAAGAAGAAGTCACTCTTCCAATAGTAAGATCAGCAGAGACTTATGGAATAAATTGGGTTTCATATAATAAAATATATGTGAATAATGAGTTGAAAAATATCTTATTAGAAGACAAGCAAAATAAATGGGATGATTTGGTGCCGGTAAGAAATAGTTAAGATAATACATAAATATTGTTTTTGCATTTATGATGCTTTTAATTAAGGTTTTTTCAAGTTCTTTGAAAATTTATTTTTTCCATTATCCCAGGCAAAAGGCAGCAGGGCGCGTGGCACGCTTATAGCAGATTAAGGGATTGCGGGTCAAGTCCGCAATGACCAGCACTGTCATTCCGAACTTGATTCGGAATCCTTTAAGATAAAAAGTAAGAAACCTTTTATAAAGACTATAGATACGATGCGCCAATGAAATAGTCGCAAAACAGCGTTTTAAAGTCACTGATTTTAGAAAATGCTATCAGCTAATGACAAATCCGATATTCTAAAGCTTCATCATAATACATACAAGAAAAGCTCCAACTTATTGATAAGCCGGAGCCTTTAAATGACATTATAGAGAGTAGAACTATATTATTTCAATATCTGTTTTCAAAATCCAGCCAACATTTCCGTCTGCTAATCTGATTTTTCTCCACTCACCCAATTCGTCCATTACTTCTAGCTTTGTGCCTTCATGTAATATTACTAAATCTGTAGAATCTTCGTCAGGCGAGGTTTTAACATAAGAGCTTTCAGAAAAAACTATTGCTTCTTTTCTGTTTGTTTCTTCGTCGTAGCTCTGCATCGCGAAGACAAAACAAACTAGTGTTATCATTACAAGAGCAGAAGCGGCTGTAAAACTGATTTTCTTTGTGCCGGGACTTCTTATGTACAAGAAAGCAATAAAGGCTGCAGCTGCAAGCCAGAAGGCTAAAATAGAAATACCTGCCCACATGCCGGAAGAAAACACACTTCGAATTCCATGCCACCACTCTGCAAAAAATGGAGCCGGCATCACTTCTATTTTGTCAACAGTTTGCAGGTTTGCAATCTTCAAGTTGAAGTTTATGTCTTCATCGCCAGGAGCAAGCCTTTTAGCTCTTTCAAAATTTAATATCGCCGAAGGAATTAAGTTAGACTTGAAATAAGCATTTCCCAGGTTATAATATAATTCTGCAGACTGGTAGCCTTGCTCTGTAAGGTCTTCATAAATATCTATTGCAGTAGAAAACTCTTCTTTCATATAGTGATCGTTTGCTTTTTTGAAAAGATCTTCAGAAGCATCTGCTAATAGATGTGAAGAAATTGCAAATATCAATCCGAGTATTAAAACTAATTTTCTCATTTCAGACCTCCTTCCAAATCCGTAATCGCTTTGGCCGCATCATCATATAGTGTCTTCATGTCACTTGCCATTCCTGCAGGTGCATATCTGGCAAATTCGCAACTTTCAATTACATTAAGATATCTATCGGATAATTCCTGATTGATATTCAATTTTGCCAAAGCCTCTGCTGCTTTGTCTTTTGTAAGCTCTGCTGTAGGTATAGAGAGTTTATCTCCTAAATAGCCCCATAGAGCTCTTACCATTTCTTCGTAAAAGCCATTTTTATCGTCAGCATCTAAGCATTTTTTAGCCAATGCAAGTCGTTTTTTTACAATTTTACTGGCAAATTTATTTTTCATTGCCATTTTATCCTGAGAGAGTTCGTCGTTTTTCTTTTTAGCAACAAGCACTACGAATACAAATCCAATCGGAGCAATGAGCAAGACATAGAAGAATGTTGTTCCAAAGAAGCTTTCTGATTCTTTATGTAACACTGCATCCGTTTTGATAAATCTGATATCTTTACCTAAATATTGAATATCTTCTTTATTTACTCCTGAAACAGAACTACCCGCAGGAGAATCTTTTCCTTTTGCAATTTTTAAAGCAAATTGATCTGATTTTATAGTTTTATAAGATTTGTCACTTAAATCAAAATAGCTAAATTCAATTGGTCCAACTTTGAATTCACCAGGATTCCTTGGAATAATTAAGTATTCGAATACTTTATTACCGGTAGTTCCGCCAAGCCCAGGTTTAGTGTTGTCAGATGTTTTCGGATCATAAGCTTCAAAATCAGGCGGGAAATTTATATCCAAAGGCTCTATCATCTTCATATTCCCTTTGCCGCTGATTTTTACTTTCATTGACATTGGTTCGTTTGTAGAACCTTCTGTGTTATCGAACCAAGCTTCCATTTTGAAGTCGCCCGCTGCACCGGAAAAACCAAGAGGAGCGCCGTCAGGTGTATCTTTAATGTCAACTGTTACCGCTGAAGATTTAGCATTGTATTCAAAATCTCTATATTCTCCTCTGCTAAAGAAGTCATCAAATAGGCTTCTTCTGCGTTGGTTGTTGCTTTGTATTCTGAGTCGTGCTTTAATCATCATCTCCATTGGGTCTATCGTTATTTTCCCTGTTTTTTGAGGATATAAAACAGATTTTTTTAATTCATATACATCATATCTGACGCCATTAAAGATCTCGGCATTTCTTTGAGACGGATCTAAATCTTCAACCCAGAAACCATCAAATCCAATTTGAGGCTCGTCACTTCCGATGATGTTTACTTGAGGATGTATATAAAGCTTGTAGCTTACATTAATAGCCTCACCAATGTAAACTGAGTTTTTGCTGAAATTGGCTCTAATAAAAATATTCTTTTTGAGGAAATCTCGAGCCTGCTGACTTATCTGAGATTCTCTGTTTTTGGCAGCCTGCCTTCTTTGCTGTTCAGCTTCAGAGGGAGGTACTACTTTTACGGTTAAGCTATTAGACTTAATCGTTTCACCTTTCACTCTTATAGAAGCCGGGCTTATGTTATAAGTTCCTTCTTTCGGAGCAACTAAGTAATAAGTGAAAGTATAAGATAGAGACAGAACCCCATTGATTATCTGTTTTTGTCTGCTTGTATTTGGTCCAGATACAATTTGCAGACCTCTAAAATCCGGATTGCGAAAGTTCGAAGCTTGTTCATCTATAGAGAAAGATACAGTAAATCTTTCACCTTGTGTAACCGGATTCTGGTTTAGAGATGCTTTAAAATCTGCTGAGTATGCAGCAGTCAGCATCATCATAAAAACAACTATGTAACTACTTAACTTTTTCATCGCACTTCAAATTAATTTGTTTCCAAACCCATAAATTGACTTACCAATTCTTCTCTATATTTGTTTCTTCGCCTTTTTTGCCTTTTTTGAATTGTATTTTCTTCTGAATTTTCTTTTCTTCATTCTCTAAGGCTTTAAGCATACGCTCGGCGTCTTCTTTTGAAAGCTCATTTTTCTTACGTTGTGGTTTTTGTTGCTCTTTATTTCCTTTCTGGTCTTTATTTTGTTCGCCTTGCTGTTGATCTTTTTTATCTTGTTCCTGCTTATCCTGTTCGTTTTTGTCTTTGTTTTGTTGGTCTTGCTTTTGCTGATCTTTTTTGTCTTTATCCTTCTGATCTTTGTTTTGCTGATCCTGCTTTTGTTGATTCTTCTTATCTTGTTCGTTTTGGTCTTTTTTATCCTGTTCCTGTTTATCTTTATCCTTTTGATCTTTGTTTTGTTGATCTTGTTTGTCTTTATCTTTCTGGTCTTTGTTATCTTGATTTTGTTGCTGTTGTTGTTGCTGTTGTTTTAACATTGCTTTAGCATATTCAAGATTATACCTTGCTTCATCGTCATCCGGGTTAAGTTTTAATGCTTTTTTATAAGCATCAATACTCGTGTTGAAATCCTGTTGTTTCAAAAGAGAATTACCAAGATTGTGAAAAGCAGAGGCTTTTGTTTGATCATCCAGGTCTTCATTAGTTAGATTCTCAAAAATCTCAGCAGCTTCTTTATATTTTTCTTGTTTATAAAGAGCATCACCTATATTGAATTTTGCCATTTGCGATTCGTGTTTGGCTTCTTTAGCTTTTCTGTACTCCATTTCTGCATCTTCATACTTCTGTTCTTCATAGAGTTTATTACCCTTTTCTAAATGAGTATGTTCGGTTTTATCCGCAAAAGTTGCACAAAAAGAAGCAAAAAATATAGATGTAATAACAAATGTATTTTTAAGGATTGTATTTAGTCTCATTTTCCTTCTCCTCCAAATAGATTCATAGAAGTAAGAAGTCTGTTTTTTGACTCAGAAAGCATAAATTCAAAAATAAATATTAAAAGTGCAGGAAGTATGAAATACATATATCTGCTAACATAATCTGTATATTCTTTTGTTCCAAATTCCTGTTTTTCCATGCCTGCAATTTCATCAAGCAATTCTGATAATTCCATATTTGCCAGTGTTGCACGGGTAAATCTACCGCCTGCAACTTCAGCCAATTGAGATAGCATCCCGGCATTCAATTTAGAAATTACAGTATTACCATCGCTGTCTTTATAATAAGAAGCGATATCACCATTCCTGTATATTGGAATTGGAGCTCCGTCTTCAAGTCCCATGCCTATGGTATGGATGATAATATTATTTTCTAAAGCATTTTTTGCCATGCTTAATGCATCATCTTCATGATTCTCTCCATCGGAGATGATAATGAGCGCCTTCTGTTTTTTATTATCTTCAGAAAACGAATCCATTGACATTTCGATTGCAGCTCCGAGGGCTGTTCCCTGAGTTTCAATCATATCAGTTGTGATACTGGAAAGAAGAAGTTTAGCGGCAGCATAGTCAGTTGTTAAAGGCAGCTGTAAATATGCGTCACCTGCAAAAACAACGATGCCTATTCTGTCAGTTTCTAATTTGTCAATAAGTCTGCTGACAGCTTGTTTTGCTCTTTGGAGTCTGTTAGGTTTTAAATCCTCTGCAAGCATAGAGTTTGAAACGTCGAGAGCGATCATTACTTCCACGCCCTGACGTTTTACTTCCTGGAGTTTAGTTCCAAATTGAGGGTTTGCCATCCCTACGATGAATAAAGCCGAGGCAAAAAGGAAAAGTATCATCTTTACAGTCGGCTTATATTTTGATGTGTTAGGCATAAGGCGAGCTACAGTTTCCAAGTCGCCAAATTTCTCAAGAGTTTTTTTGCGCTTCCATCTAAATAATACGTATAAGAAATAGAAAGCGGGAAGCACTGCCAATAGCCATAATAGTTCTACATGTTCAAACCGAAACATTAATAAACCTCCCACGAGTTCAAATTAACTATGGTTCACTACGTTATTTTAACTACAAAAATAAAAAATCACGATATTTAAAACAATTTACGAACAAAAAAAGAGAAAGGTTCACTATTATTCGTATTTATATTTTTCAGTTATACCCATAGGTGACACTAGCCTAAAATCATTCATTCCGGAATTATCTCTGAAAACAAATTGTCTGTTATTACCATAAGACCAAATTTCATAGACACTCGAATCACCGTATCTGGAGCCACGTTCTACGTTGCGCGGATTGCCGAATATAACATATACCATTCCCATATCAGATAGCCATCCTTCCCTGTGTGACTTGAATCTTCTGTTTGCAAAAGCAATTCGAGAGTAATATTCCTGGAAAGCTTCATTTCTTTCGGTTGCAGGAGTTGGGTCAAGCTTTTGCCAAAATTCTTTAAACAATTTTTGCTTAGATGCTTCATCCGGAGCATCTTCCATCAATTCTTGCTCTTCAGATTTCGCTACATATCTTAATTGTCTTATAGATTCATCGATATCTTTTAAGACCATTCCGCCGATTGTTTGAGAGAATTTGATAGAACGTTTAGCTACGGCAAGAGTATCATCATTATGTTTAGCAATAAGCTTTAAAGCATACTTGCCTGTTACCATATCCTTTTGACGGGGGATCTTTACATATTGCTGAGTGTGTTGCCCTTTAAGTTCTTTTGTAATTGCACCACTTTCAGCAATAATTCTATCGTCAGCATCTTTTATTTCATAATATAAATCAACAGAACTAAGGTCTTTTGTGTTGTATACTTCAAAAAATGCAAAAAATCCATCTGTGAGAGCCCCAATATCATCACTTACGTGGGGAGTCGCAGTGAAACTTCCCTGATTTTCTTCAATTGCGCTTACCAGCATAATGCCACTAAGCGAAAAAGGATACTTAGCAAAATCAAGGACTGTCATGTTTCTGCTTTTTTCTTTTTCATTTTTACTGATTTCGTCTCTAAGAACTAATTTGATAGTGTAGTTGCCGGGAGAAAGATTGACCAGAAGTTGATTTGCATCAAAATCAGCATCTCTTCCCTGGGCTTTAAAGTAATCATCTGTGACTATAGTTTCTTCTTTTTTATCTGTAAAGACTTTCCGACCGTTCTCATCAAATATAGAAACTACAAGACTGTATTTAGCACCATACACTTTGTTGTTATTGTTATTAAACATCAAAAACTCATAAGGGACCAAAACAAATATGTCCATTCGAGCAGAATCTTGGATTTGCCCTTTGGATATAATCGCATCGAAGTAAAAAGGCTCTGTATTGCCCAATTCTATATTATCAGTATCTGCAAAAGAGTATGCAAAAGTAAAAATAAATATTAAGCAAGTGAAGTATATTAATCTCATTTTTTCCCTCGGATATTATAATTCCATTTATGCCAAAACGAGCAAAAGAAGACTGCATTTTGTCATATTACAAAGATATCAAAATAAATAAGTTACTGCTATACTATATACAACTTGAATCTAATTTTGTTACATTTTTTATTCCTAATCTTTATATCAAATCCATAATACTTTTCTGCAGTATTTTACGTGTATTATAAATGAGCCATAAAAATAAAATCTCTGAAGGGATAAATATTGTTTTGATTTAAGACAATTTATTCTTATTATGCAAATAGATTTTGTATCCACTAACTATAGAGATACTATGGTAAACAATCAATCATTAATCAGAAGGCTTATACCTCCTCCCGGGTGGCGACTAGTGGCTACCATCCTTACCGGAGTTATATTCGGGCTGGCTATCGGTACTTTTTATATATCGAATGCAGCTTCTTACCTTTCTGATGATCCTGAAACTTGCGTTAATTGTCATGTGATGGTGCCGCAATATGCTACGTGGAATCACAGTAGTCATAGAGAATGGACTACCTGCAACGATTGCCATGTACCTCATGATAATCCATTTCGCAAGTATCTCTTTAAAGCACAGGACGGCATGAGGCATGCCTATGTATTTACTACTAGGACTGAACCTCAGGTAATTAGAATCAAAGAAGCCGGAAAAGCGGTGGTCCAAGACAATTGCATGCGCTGTCACTACCAGCAGGTGAACCCTGTTTCTGCTGCAAATGTTACAGGACATAATTATAAACACGGTGAAGGGAAACTTTGCTGGGACTGCCACCGAGAGGTACCTCACGGAAGGGTTTCCAGTCAGGCGTCAACTCCTTATGCTCGCGTTCCTTCCATGAAACGCGCTGTGCCCGAATGGTTAGAAAAAATGTTAGATTAATTTATATTAGAGGTTTATCATGGCTAATGAAAAATCAAGTAAGTGGCTCTATTGGGGGCTTTTCTTAGCTACAGTTATTATTGTTGTTCTTGGAGTTATGCTGGCTAGCAGCATTATGGAACGTCGCCAGGAAAAAGTTGCTAAAATGCAAATGGTTGAACCAATTGGCGAAAATGAATATAGAAATGAAATATGGGGTAAAAACTTCCCTAGAGAATTTGATACTTATTTGAATACAAGAGATACTAATTTCCGCTCAAAACATGGCGGCTCCTCTATGCGTGACTATTTAGAAGAATTTCCTAATTTAATAGTTATGTGGGCAGGTTACGGTTTTTCTAAAGACTATAACCAGGGAAGAGGCCATGCAATGGCTGTTAAAGATATTAGAAACACTCTTCGAACTGGTGGTGTTGAAACAAGTCCTATGCCTGCTACATGCTGGTCTTGCAAAAGTACAGATGTTGTGAGAATGATGAAAGAAGTAGGGCCTAAAGAATTTTATAGTGGAAAATGGATAGAAAAAGGTAAAGAAATTGTAAATCCTATCGGATGTGCTGACTGCCATGATCCGAACACTATGGATTTAACAATTACAAGACCTGCTCTTGTAGAAGCATTTGAGAGACAAGGTAAGAAAATTGAAGACTTTACTCATAATGAAATGCGCTCTTTAGTGTGTGCTCAGTGTCACGTAGAATATTATTTCCAGAAACCGGGTGCATATTTGACATTCCCTTGGGATAAAGGTTTCTCTGCAGATGATATGGAAGAGTATTATGATAATATAGAATTTACTGACTGGACTCATAAGATCAGCCGTACGCCAATGCTGAAAGCTCAGCACCCTGATTACGAACTATTTATGACCGGTATTCATGCTAAGCGCGGCGTTTCATGTGCTGATTGCCACATGCCTTATAAAGTGGAAGGCGGAGTGAAATTTACTGATCACCACATCCAATCGCCTCTTGCAAATATGGCAAATGCCTGCCAGACTTGCCACAAAGAAAGCGAAGAGCAATTATTGAAAGATGTTTATGAAAGACAAGATAAATTATTAGAATTGCGCGGTCTTGCAGAAGATGCCTTAGCAAAAGCTCACATTGAAGCCGGACTTGCATGGGATGCAGGTGCAACAGAAGAAGAAATGGCTCCTGTACTTACTCTTATCCGTCACGCACAGTGGAGATGGGATTGGGTAGCTGCGGCTAACGGAGTTGGCTTCCACTCTCCTGTAGAAGCAATGAGAGTTATGGGAACTTCTATAGCAAAAGCAGAGAAAGCAAGAGGTGTTTTAGCAACTATATTTGTAAAACACGGAGTTGAAATTCCGGTACAACTTCCGGATATCTCTACAAAAGAAAAAGCTCAGAAATTTATCGGTCTGGATATTGAAAAACTCAGAGCTGATAAGATTAAACTATTAGAAACAGTTGCAAAAGAATGGGATAAAAAAGCAGAAGACAGACAAGGCAGTTTATATAAATACTAAGTCTTTTTGCAATAAATAATATCAAGAGGTTATTCTGAAAAAGAGTAGCCTCTTTTTTTGTGATTGAGGTTAGTCAGTAAGTTCGTATTTTTTGTGGTCTATTTGGCGCAGGGATTTGTAAAACTTATAGAATCACAATATTTTCTAACTTATCTCTAGTTCGATATCACAGCTATCATAATCTTCCAAAAAAGAAATATACGCCTCTTTATCCTCTTTGTTATAAATATTAAGTTCCTGTATTACTTCTACCTCCGCTCCATCAAAATATGGACAATACATAATCACTCCCAGAGCTGCGTCTGAAAACATAATAAATATATTCGACTCTTCATTAACTCTAATCTCAACTATAGCATTATCATAAAGGATTTCTTCCCAGTTATGACTTCCTTTTATAATATTTGTCGATTGCAATTCAAATGTTCCATGTTTAAAATGCACTATTTCATTTGAACGACTATTTACAAAAAGAGCATGCAAATATGTTTCGTTTTCTATTCGCCAAAAAATCTTATCAAATTTATGGTGCATTTTTTTCTCCCTCATTACTATTCTTTACATCTTCCATTTTGAGACCTTTAGTTGTGATATAATCATATGCTGTAGTTGCAACTTCTTGTCCAACAAAATAACCTGTTACTCCTCCAAATAATGAATCAGAAATACCTCCTATAAGTGCTCCAGTTGCAGTTCCAGCTGGACCAAATAACGAACCAACTCAGCAATCACGTTTACAGTAGCCTTTCCCTGATCAATACCCATTTGCACTTCAGCTTCTGACATCTTTTTTATTATAGCATCAATTTTTGCAGCAGTTTTACCAGCGGCTTCTGGCCCCTCAGTTAGCATCACTGACATTGAGAAGTATATTTGCTTCTATAACTGTCAAGAGAGTTAAATCTCGCTATTCTACTATCATACTGCCTAGCACCAAAATTCAGGCTATTCCCCAATCCCGCAATCTCATCTTCCCTTGGTTATCGAGCGAGAGAAAGCGCGTTGAGATGCAGTACCGTGGTTTTGCGTCTATTTCATTGGCGAACCTGTCCGGCATAAACCAGATTTAAATTCGACTGCTTTTCAGTTTATAATCTAGTTTTAATATAGCTAACAAACTAAGTAAAAACAAGTTGCATTAATGCCGCAGTCTGCCTTTTTTTTATTACAGATATTCATTTGAAAATTGTATATTAAGTTGTCCGTTATAGCAGATAAGAGTATTGCTTTCGGAGAATTTCTTAAATCGGATAGGTGATTGAATAATGAGTAAAGAAGTAAGAAAAGAGTTTAAACAGCGATTAGATTTTTACTGGCAGAGCTTATCAGCATATTCTGTAGTGCTGATAGTTTATGTGCTGCTCAGAGGCACAATAGAAAGTGGCAGTATCACTTTTGACTATAATGATCCTTTGCTTTTGCTAATGGGGTTGTTTATACTTATCGCTTTGGTTGGACTTTCATTCGCCTCTTTTAGGAGGAGAGCGGTTATTATAGAAAAAAATAAATTGATTTTCAAGAACCGATTCGGCGAAAAGGTGTATACTGATGATGAGATCGAACATATTTCACTTGGAAAAGATGGTCTTGTGCAAGTGAAAAATCTCTATCCCTTGATTAGAATAAGACTGAATTCGAGAAAAAGAATGTTGCGAATCAGGCCTTCATTTTTTTATGAACCTGAAGAGCTTATAGAAAGTTTGAAAAATCTAAAATCTGACTTAAATAGCTAATGAAATATATCATTTACATATTTGTTTTCTCTCTGTATACAGTTTCACTTTTTGCTGAGACTCCAACAAATATGCAATTATTAGATTCCTTAACAAGCGAGCTGCCTAAAAATATAAAGGCAGATTTTGCAGATGTTTCTGAAGTGAAGTTAGATTTTAACAAGCATCCAAATGCTTGGTTTATTGAGCAAAAAATTGTCAACTCTAAGTTATTTAAAATTGTAGATTCTGACTCTGTGCCAAAGCTATCTGTACTATTGTCAGAATTTGGAGTTAGGTATACCAGGCTCAATAATGATTCGCTGGAAAGAGAGGTAAAAATAAAATACGAAGCTGTGTTATACGACAATGGTATAACTAAACCGCATGATGGCAAAGAGTATATATTTAGGGATAGCGTCGCTGAAAAAGATTTAGCAATTATAGAATCTTCAGCTTATCCATTTAGCAAATCTCCTGTGCCGGAGCAAAACAAGTCATGGCTTGACGAAGCTTTAGAGCCTGCAATATTAGTTGGTTCAGCAGCGCTTACAGTGATATTGTTTTTTACAGTGCGATCTAATTAGTTAATTATAAATACACAGTTATAATATTACTCAGAGAAATTTTTAGATTTGTTTTTTATCAAATCGAGTGCTATATTATTTTTTATCGTACAACGTTATTATTGTTTTTAGGATATATATACTTAGGAGAGATAAAATGGCAGAGCCTTTACACGTAACGGATGCGAGCTTTGATGCAGATGTAAAAAATTCAGACGTGCCAGTGCTTATTGATTTTTGGGCAACTTGGTGCGGACCTTGCAGAATGATAGCTCCGATAGTAGACGAATTGGCAGGCGAATATGAAGGTAAAGCAAAAATATGTAAAGTAGATGTAGACAATAACCAGCAAATCGCAATGAATTATGGTATCCGTTCTATTCCTACTATTTTAATCTTCAAAGGCGGCGAAGTAGTTGATACAATCGTTGGCGCTGTACCAAAACAGCAAATTGCAGAAAAATTGGATAGACATATTGGTTAATCCTTTGTCTCTGATTGGTCTTTATATTTAAGAGTCACATTATATGTTAGTGTGGCTCTTTTTTTGAGTTTAAGCATATAAGCCAAATGGGGCATGCAATTATATATTTGAAATAACTAAATACTGCTTTGGCGCAATATAAGATATTCTTTATATTGTGGCTTATGATAATTAAAGGATAGAGTCTTGAATATTAAGAAAATAATTGCAGTTTTCAAGAAAGAATTGAAGAGTGAACTTAAAACAAGATATGCAGTATCAGCGATATTGCTTTTTATTTTTACAACGATAATTATGATAACTTTTGCCACAGCAGGTATAAAGCTGGAAACAGAGACAGCATCGGGTGTTCTTTGGATCATCATGTTCTTTTCGGCGATGACGGGATTAGCAAAATCATTTATTAGCGAAGAAGAGAGAGGCACGGGTTTGCTTTTGCAAATCAGCACGGACTCTGCATCAGTATTTTTTGGAAAGCTTTTATTTAATATACTTTTGGCTTTAGTTCTAAATGCTTTCGGGGTTGCACTTTTTTTCCTTTTCAATGATTACTTAAGTATACACTTTTTTGGCGAATTCCTTTTTAGTATGTTTCTTGCTTCAGTGGGACTGGCCGGTGCTACAACTATTATATCTGCTTTGATAGCTAAAGGGAATAGCAAAAATGCATTATTTCCGGTGCTTGCATTTCCAATTTTAGTACCTCTCATACTGCTAGGTATAGAGTCATTCAGATATACTATGGATGGTGGAGCAAGCGGAGGAGAGGGTAATTTTAGACTAATGCTGGCATATAGCGGTTTAATTGTTTCTGTGTCTTATCTTCTTTTTGATTTTGTATGGAAAGAGTAAGTTTTACTTCTCTTTTAGTACTTTCATTTGAATTAAGGAGAAGATTATCAGAATCATAAATAAAGTATAAGCAATGGCTGAAGCATAGCCCATCAGATCAGACTCTTTAAAAGCATTTTCGTATACTTGATATACCAGAGTAGTTGTGGAATGTAGAGGTCCTCCTTTTGTCATAACAAAGACTTCTACAAATACCTGAAATGACTTTATGGAGTTTATGACAACTACAAACATTAGAGTAGGCCTTAGCAATGGGAAAGTAATCTCCCAGAACTGCCTCCAGGGAGAAGCGCCATTCAATTCAGCAGCTTCATACAAATCATTTGAAATTGTTTGCATACCTGCTAAAAACAAGACCATGTAATAGCCTGCAGCCATCCATATATCCATTGCCATGATAGACATCAAAGCTGTTGAGGGTTCAGCTAGCCAGCCTTTATCAGTTCCTTCAAATCCAAGCATTTGTACTATTGCATTAACATATCCATCGATAGAGTAAAGATTTGTAAAGATTAGTGATATCACTACTAAGGCAGTTACTGAAGGCATAAAGTAAGCAGCTCGGAAAAATTCTTTTAGTCGTACAAATTTTTTATTTAGCATATTTGCCATAAACAGAGCTAATGCTGTTGTTACAGGCACGCTGCCCAAAGTAAATATAGCTGTGTTTGTCAGAGCTTTCCAGAAAAGATCATCTGAGAGCATAAATACATAATTATCAAGTCCAACCCAAAAAGCTTCACCCGTCAAAGCATTGTATTCGGTCATACTCATATAAGCAGAATAAGCCAATGGGTATAACCAAAACATCAAGAATGTAATAATCCATGGCAATAGCATAATAAGTGTGTTTATTTTGGACCTTATATTGATCATCTATTTAAACTTCTCCATTAGCATTTTATAGAGTAATTGAAGCGGAAGCCCTACAATATTATAATAGCAACCTACAATTTTATTTACAAATACAGCACCAAAATCATCTTGGATTCCGTAAGCTCCTGCTTTGTCCAGCGGTGAGCCTGTTGCTACATAGGCTTGTATTTCTCTATCATTTAGTTCTCTGAAGCTTACTTCAGTAGCTTCATAATCGATAGTAATATCTTCTTTTTCATTATCAAAAAGAGCAATTCCAGTATAAACAGTATGAGTAGAATTGCTAAGAGTTTTTAGCATTTTAACAGCATCAGTGTTGTCAATAGGTTTTTCCAGAACGACATCACCTTTTACTACAATTGTGTCTGAACCAATAAAAAGAGCTTTCTTGTCAGTCAGAGAAGCAGACATTCGAGCCTTCTCAGCAGCTAGATGCATAACGTACTCAGCAGGGGGCAAGTTATTGGAATTTACTTCATCTATGCTAGCAGGAAAAATATCGAATTCAAGCCCAAGCATTTCTAGTAGAAATTTTCTACGAGGAGATTGTGAAGCCAGGACAATAGGTTTATTTATATCAATTATAGTATCTATTTTCATAAGGTTTAGATTTTAGTTTTTTAAGGCTATTCGATACAAAAATAACAAATAAAACCATCAAATAAAGAATATAAAAAAAGCGCCCTGCCATTTCTAACAGAGCGCTTCCGCTAAATATATCCCTCTTAGGTTTATTTAAGAGGAGTTTTAATCAACACTTGGATTGTACGGTTGTACAAACGACCTTCAGGTAATTCATTAGGATAAAGTGGATCTTCTTCACCAACACCAACTGTGTTAAGTTCACCAACTTTTTTAGTTTTTGATTTAATACCTGTAGTTACAGTATTTGCACGTCTTTCTGATAATCTCTTATTGTGTTTTTCAAGACCAACAACGTCGGTATGACCAATAACAGTTACTTTAGATTCAGAAGTAACGCGGTTGTAAACGTAGTCTTTCAAAATTCTTTCGTTAAACGGACCAGCATCGAATCTGTTGAACGGGAATAGAATCAGTGAATATTTCTCATCAGTTGAGTCAGAACCCGTACTTACGATACGTTCGCGAGAAGATACTTGTTTAACAGGTATAGTAATAGGATCAGATTTACATTCAGCACCTGATTTAGTAGTTACAATCAACTGAGCTGTGAAAGGCACTTCATCTGTAGGGTAATCTAAATCAGCATTTTGCCAGTTCCAGATATATTCGCCTTCAGTAGTACCAATATCAGTGAAAGTGTTCCAAACCTTACCATCACGAGTAACTTCTAATCTTCTTTCAGCAACGATAGCATCTTCAATACCATTTTCAAGTTTAAATTTCATAAACTCAGGTTGCGGATAGATTTTTGGATCTGTTTCGAATACAGGCTTTTTAACTTCCCATTCGTCAGTAAGAAGCTCAACGCGTCTATTTTCTTCATCAGCTAGGCCACTATCTTCTCTGACACGTGTTTTAGAAGCATTAGGAGAAAGGTTAGTAAATTCTAACTTCATTCTGTCTTCGCTTATGCCCCAAACATCTCTCAAATAGTTATAAACTAAAGTAGCACGTTGTTTAGAAAGTTCTTGATTACCTTTTTCTTTTGCTGATTTATTATCATTAGTACCTAAAACAGTAAGCTTAGCTTCAGGATGCATATTCATACGGAAGCCATAGATATTTAAGATATGGTAATACTTGTCTAAAGTAGCACCAGGGATAGTAGTATCTGTGAACATACCTGTTTGAGCTTTTGATAAAGTTTTGTATCTGTCAGGAAGTTCTGCACTACCTTCATCAAAAAATACATAATTAAGAAGCGGATATAAGTTCCAAGAAAGAACTTCAGACATCACTAGGCCGCGCCAGTTAGCAAATTCAGGCTGGTTAGCTTTAATCTGTGCAATGTATTCAGCTTCGTCAATTTCAGAAGCAACTACTGGTCTCTGACCAAGAGTAACTTTAGTTGGGTAAGTTTCTACAACTTCACCAGCTTTAGCCTGATCTTGTGTTTTAGAAGGTTTTTCAACTCTTTGTACTATAGTTCTTGAACCGTATTTAGGGTGAGTCGCAGTTATTTCAAAATCAATAAATCTGATAGAATCTCTTGGGTCACCAAATGCATCATTAGTAACAACCATAGAGAATTCAGAATGAGATTCATTCAAACTGTCTTTAAAGATTCTACCTGTGATAGGGTTTTTAACAGCTATATAAGCAGGAATAAATTCATCAGAACACTCATCTGCAACTGTACCTGTAACAGAAACATTTCTAAAGAAAGTAGGTACAAAAGCCATGAAGTTATCTAGTTTGCCTTGAAAACCAGGGTAATCTTCTCTGTCTGAAGTAAAGTATATAATATCACCTGAAGCTGGCATAGTGATAAATCTCTCTTCACCTTCAGAGTTAATAGGTTCACCTAAATTTCTCGGAGTAGACCATTTTTTAGTAACAGGATCCCATTTAGTCAAATAGAAATCTCTACCACCTTTTGTGTCTTCTCTTCCGTCAGACACAAAAAATAAAGACTGGTTGTCTGCAGCTATAAATGGAGATTCATCTTCCCCTTCAGTATTCAATTCAGTCATAAATTTGGCAGGAAGCCATTCTTCCATATCAAAGTCATAATCGCAGTACCAAAGGTTATAATTGTCAGCTTTATCTTCATCCCCAGGTATTGGTCTATCAGATACAAAATATAATCTAGACTGATCAGGAGCTATAGAAGGCATAGTTTCTGAGTATTTGGTATTTACATTTTTACCAAGATTTACAGGTCTAGTCCATTTATCACCTTCAATACGGGATAAATAGATATCCAATTCACCTAAACCGTCTGATCTTTCAGATGCAGTAAAATATAAAGTTTGGCCATCTGCAGCAATTGAAGCTACGCCTTCGTGTCTTTGCGTATTTACGCCCTGATTGCCGTATTCAGATTTTGGATCGATATTATAAGGTTTAGAAAATAGAGTGTCATTTCTGTGCTTTTTAGTAACTGCCCAGAAATCATGTGTGGGATAATCATCATCATTAAATGCAGTTCTTGAGCCATCCCTGTTAGATACAAAATAAAGTGTTTTGCCATCAGCACTTATTGTTGGAGCATAATCAAACTCTTCAGAGTTAACAGCTTTACCCAAGTTGATAATTCTGATATTCTTGTTAGTAAAAATATCACCTTCTTCTTCTTCAGCTTGAGTATTGTCAAGTGAAATGCAATAAATATTGGCAGAAGAAGTAGAATTCTTAGCAGCATTGGCATCGTAACTTTGCAATCCAAAAAGAGCAATCAAAAGAATTGCAAAAACGGAGTTTGTAAATAAACCTCGCATAAGTTCCTACCCATTTTGTTTTTAATATTTAAATTATTATCTATTTCAACTATAAGTTTCAGTATAGAATAATCAGGTGTGTTGCAGAATTTGATAATAAGCAGACTCTTAGCAGACAGCTCATAACATAAGAATAAAAATAAAATTGAAATGCGTAACAAATTCTCTATTCAACACTCCTTAGATTATAGAAAGATATTTCATAAAGTATATTATATACTTATTAGTATAATTTACATAAATATTTTCACTAAAAAAAAAAAATAGTAAAAATAAGGTAAAGAATATATAAGTAGAAAAGCGCATAGCCAGTGCTTTGCACTTTAATCTCAATTAATTTATATAATAACTACTTAATAGGCAAGTTTTTTGTCTGTCTTATTAGAATTACCTTGAACTTTCTTTAAGAGCTACTCTCAATTCAAACACTAATTTCCAGTTGCGAACTTTAGAAGCATCTCCAAATTGACTAAGTTCAGTTAACGGAATGTAGTATTCAAAAAGTGGTGAAAGATACATATTTCTTGATAGCCTGAAATCAAAACCGATAACAGGAGACAGGAATAATTGTAACTGATTAAAATTAGTTATTGGACCATCTTCAACTGTAGAGTTGTTGCCCTCAATTTTATATTCCATTCCACCTATGGTAACGCTATTGCTTTCTAGATCTTTGTCGTGTCTCACATTGTTATTGAACATATATGCGATAGGCATTCCAAGTCTGAAATACATAAAATTCCAAGGGTAGAATTTTATGTATGGAGCAGCTGTAAGAGAATTTAATGTAAATCTTGCTTCGTGAGAGAATTTTATTGGAATGTATGTGCCAGATTCCGGATCTTGATGAATTTCATCAACACTGAATCTTGAAGTAAAACTAAAGTCGTTGTAAATAACTTGTCCACCTAAGCGGAAATTTCTAAATAATTCCTGCTCATATAGCATTCCTAGAGAAAATGAAAAACCAGCTCCGCCTTCAAAAATGCAGTCAGGGCATAAAACATATTGTTTCCCACCCTGGTCATTTTGGCCTAAACCTAAAATAAAGCCATAATCCTTTTGAGCTCTTGTGTCTTTTCTTGTTAGTGGGGTAAGTTTCAAATCGACATCTTCTCTACCTTGAGCAAAAAGAAAATCTCCAACTAACAAAAAAGCTATAATAAAAGACAATAAACGCATAATTATTTCCGTTAAGTAATTACTATTATTTTTACCTCAAAGTATAAATCTTTGCACAAAAATATTTAGATTTGAAATCATATTTATAAATATACAAATAACTTCAAAAATGGTTACAACTAACGAGCAAAATAATTCACCAAGTAGTTATAAAAAGACTGCACGATACAAAGCGGTAAAGATTTTAAATAGGTACGAACGAAGTGATGCTTATATTGATAAACTTCTTAATAACGAATTGAGAAGTGGGGGCTTAGAGCCTAGAGACAAAGCATTACTGACAGAACTTGTAAATGGAATTGTCAGATGGAAAGCGAAGCTTGATTGGATTTTAATCGGTTTTTATCACGGTGAGTACCAAAAGTGTCTCAATATAATCAAGAATGCAATGAGGGTTGGTTTATATCAGATCCTTTTTATGGATCGTATTCCTATCCCGGCTGCAATATTCGAATCTGTGGAAATAGTTAAAAGAATACAAGGTGAAAAAACTGCAGCTATTGTAAATGGGGTACTTAGAAATATTGCTCGAAATATCCATAACATTCGATATCCGAAAATCGAAGACGACCGAACTTATTATTATGCCATTATGCATTCGCATCAAAAATGGATGGTTAAAAGATGGATGGAAAGATTCGGAGAAGAGAATATAGATGCTCTTCTGGAAAGAAATAATGAGCATCCTCCTGTTTCAGTAAGGGTAAACACCTTAAAGGCAGATGTAAATGATATCCTTGAGCTTTTCGATGTGCACAATCTGGAATATCAAAGAGTACCTGATATGGAGTGTTCTCTATATTTATATAATACTAAGTTTGATATAACTTCGACTGACTTATATAACACAGGAAAGATTTCTATACAAGACCCAAGTGCTACCCTTGCTTCAAAACTTACCAATGCCAAACCGGGTGATCTTGTTTATGATTTGTGTGCAGCACCCGGAGGTAAATCATTTTATATTGCTGAAATGATGAAAAATCAAGGGCGAGTTATTTCTTGTGATAAATACGAATCAAAACTCTCAATTATTGAGAAAGGAAAAGAAAGACTCGGATTTGATATCATAGAAACTCTGGAAGCGGATGCTGAAAACTTCGTATCGGAAGAAAAAGCAGATGTGGTCATCTGTGATGCGCCTTGTTCAGGATTTGGTATTATTGCTAAGAAACCGGATATCAAATGGGCTAGAGATATTGATGATTTGAAAAAAATAGTAAATCTTCAAAAATCTATTTTAAATAATGCAGCACAACTTGTTAAGCCTGGTGGTGCTTTGGTATATTCTACCTGCACAATAGAACCGGAAGAGAATACTGAAGTGGCTGCATGGTTTCTGGAGTCACATCCTGATTTTGAATTAGATTCAGCTGAGAACTACTTACCTGAAAGATATTGCAAAGATGGAATGTTACAGACATTTTCGCACATCCATGGTGTAGATGGATCTTTTGGTGTTAGATTTGTTAAGAAAATATAGTATTAATTGAATTTTAGTACTTCTTATGCCTTCTGATGTTGAAGCATATATGTCGTTTTTCATAGATAATAAATCTCTCTGAGTCGTAAAATAATAAGCATTATAAACGTTTTATACTATCTTAGAAAGTGCAAGTTTTATCAAAGTTGACTTTGGTACACCCTGCACTACTCTAGCTAGGTAAACTACCTGTTCATTAATATCGAACAATGTTGGGCTTTTGTAAATTAAATTTCTTTTTTTTGTTTAGACTAAATGTTTTGTCTATATACATAAAATTGCTTAATTTATCCAAGATAAGCCATTTATAATGATCAATATGTAGATATTTCTGATCGTGCTTTTGAAAATTAATTAATATATATTTTACTCTTCTTAGGAAAAAACGATATGAACGAAGGCTCAATAATTCAGGTAATCGGACCTGTCGTTGACGTTGAATTTCCTTCCGGTAATATTCCGGAAATCCTCAATGCGTTACATATTCCAATGAAATCTATTGAAACCGGCGAAGAAATTACTCTTGTTTGCGAAGTGCAACAGCACTTAGGCGAAGATAGAGTAAGATCAATCGCAATGGACTCTACAGACGGTTTAGTCAGAGGTATGAAAGTTATTGATACAGATGCACCTATATCTATTCCGGTTGGTGCTGAATCTCTTGGCAGAATGATTAATATTACAGGTGATCCTATAGACGGAAAAGGTCCTGTACCTGCCAAACTTAAATCTCCTATTCATAAACCATCTCCAGAGTTTAAAGATCTTTCTACTTCCAAAGAAATGTTCGAAACAGGTATCAAAGTAATTGACCTTATTCAGCCTTTTACTAAGGGTGGTAAAATTGGTCTTTTTGGTGGTGCCGGTGTTGGTAAAACTGTAATTATTCAGGAACTTATCAATAATATTGCAAAACAGCATGGTGGTTATTCTTGTTTTGCTGGTGTAGGTGAACGTACTCGTGAGGGTAATGACCTTTACCGCGAAATGGAAGAATCTGGTGTACTTGACAAAACTGCTTTGATCTTTGGGCAAATGAATGAGCCGCCGGGAGCTCGTATGCGCGTTGCGCTTACTGCTCTAACTGTTGCTGAATACTTCCGTGATATAGAAAACAGAGATGTGCTTCTGTTTGTTGATAATATCTTTAGATTTATTCAGGCTGGTTCTGAAGTGTCAGCACTTCTTG
This sequence comes from uncultured bacterium, assembly GCA_942490685.1. Classification (GTDB taxonomy): domain Bacteria; phylum Bacteroidota; class Ignavibacteria; order Kapaibacteriales; family UBA2268; genus JBFHIJ01. The sequence goes on along the minus strand of CALNXW010000016.1, from coordinate 3,202,172 downwards.
GACGTATGCCTTCGGCAGTAGGTTATCAGCCTACTTTGGCAACTGAATTAGGAGCTTTGCAGGAACGTATTGCTTCTACAAATAAAGGTTCGATCACATCTGTTCAGGCCGTTTATGTACCTGCGGATGACTTGACTGACCCTGCTCCGGCAAACACATTTACTCACCTTGATGCAAAGACAGTACTTTCCCGTCAAATTGCAGAGCTTGGTTTGTATCCTGCTGTTGATCCGCTTGATTCTACATCTCGTATCATGGATCCGCTCATCCTTGGTCAGGAACACTATGACACAGCAATTCAATGTGTAAATGTACTTCAGACTTATAAAGATTTGCAGGATATCATCAATATCCTTGGTATGGATGAACTTTCTGATGAAGATAAAACTACTGTTTACCGTGCTCGTAAAATTCAAAAATTCTTCTCTCAACCTTTCCATGTTGCTGAACAGTTTACTGGATTTGAAGGAAGATATGTTAAAATTGAAGATACTATTGCCGGATTTAGAGCAATCTTAGATGGCAAGTGTGACGATGTACCGGAAAATGCTTTCTCTTATTGCGGAACTATAGACGAAGTATTTGAAAAAGCTAAAAAAATGAAATAGGAGACTTATCTGATGGCTGATAAATTATTAGATATCGAAATAGTTACTCCGCAAGCAAAGATTTACAGCGGTAGAGCTGAATCTGTTTCTTTGCCGGGTTCTAAATCTCCATTTCAGGTATTGTTTAATCACGCACCTATAGTTTCTTCTTTGGATGTTGGTCTTATCAAAATTCAAGAAGAAAATGGTAATGATTTATGGTATGCCTGTTCTACAGGTTTTACTGAAATAAGTAATAACAAAGTATCTGTTTTAGTTGAAAATGCAGTCCCAGGGTCTGAAGTTGAAGCTGATAAATGCCAAATTGATATTGACAAGGCATTAGATATTATCGGTAATAAAGAACTTGGAGAGACTGAGCGGAATAATGCAAAGAAAGATGCTAAATTTGCAACTATGTGTTTAGATGCTGCAAAGCGCATGAAATAGATAAATGAATTACTGATATAATTAAAAAAACCGTGGAACAATCCACGGTTTTTTTTTGTTAGAGTATGTTTCCAAGCAGTTTTTATGGGCTATCTATATCTATTCAACAACCTTATATCCTACTTTTTCAATTGCATCTATCACTGCTTTTTTATCTACATCCCCGGAAACAACGGCTTTTTTGTCTGCTAAATTAACTACAGCCGAATCTACACCGGGCAATTCTTTAAGAGCATTTTCTACATTATTCTTACAGTGATTACATGACATCCCTTCTACTGTATATTCTTGCGTTTTTTCCATAACAGTAACCTGAGTTTTCTTTTTAAAATATTTTCTATAAACAGATGCTAAAAGCATCAATCCAAATACAATTCCTGATACAAGCTTCAATTCATAACTCAATAGCTCGTGCTCATGATCCATTATCATTAAATGGGGTGATACATCTAATACTGAAAAAACATAATCAAGTAAATATCCCATGAGGATAGATAGTAATATCACTGACCCCAAGTATATGCTAACAATCTTTTTGCCTAAAGTGTTTACTAAAATTGTTAAGCTTGCTGCATTTGTAGCCGGTCCTACAGCTAAAAAGACAAACGCTACTCCCGGCGAAAATCCTTTTAGCATAAGTGCTACTGCAATTGGAATTGAAGCAGTGGCGCAGATATACATTGGCACCCCTACAAGAATCATAAGTAGCATACCTAAAATGCCACTATTTAAGGCTTCATTTTCAAAGAAATTATCAGGGATAAAAAATGCAATGAAGCCTGATATAATAACACCAACTATAAATTGGACAGATATATCATCCAAAAAATCGACAAATGCATAATTAAACATTCGCTTGATTTTATTTCCTTCAAGCTTCTCTTCTTTTTCATCGCCACATCCGCAAGAATCTCCATCACAGCTCTTATCTTTTTCTGTTTGTATGCTAGTCTGATCCATGATATTAAACAAACCACTCATTTCTTTAGGTTTTTCTTCAAGCTTCTGATTTGGTTTGTCAAATAAAGAAACAGCCATACCACCGGCAAGACCCATAATCAGTGCTGCAACGGGTCTGAAGATTGCAAACACCCACCCCATCATTCCGTATGTGGCTACTATAGAGTCTATACCGGTTTGAGGAGTTGATATCAGGAATGAAGTTGTGGCGGAGCTAGCTGCACCATTTTTTTTCATATAAACGGCTGTAGGTATAACACCACATGAACACAAAGGCAAAGGAATACCGAAAATTGCAGCTTTGAATACTGAAGAGATGCTATTGCTTCCTATGTGCTTTAGCACTAATGCCTTTGTAAAAAACAAATGCAATATGCCGACAAAAAACAACCCAAATATCATATATGGAGCCATTTCCAGGAAAAGAGTCCATATTTCATATAATAAATCAATCATATCAAAATTCCATCTTAGTCTTGACTAAAATCCTATAGACGAATATAAGGAATGTTTCTGATATTCCAAAAGTACGAATGTCTTCAGATAGATCAATGATAGTTGTCAATATAGCGGCGTGTGACAAAATTGCGCAAATAGATGCAATAATGACAGACTTAAATCTGCCAAAATGACGCCGGTGATTTAGCAAGATGCCATAATGGCGTTAATAAATGCCATAATGGCTTGGTTTTGATTTTGGCACGGTTTTGTTAATACACTATTACGTAAGCGAAATTGAAACAAACAAAGCAAAAAAAATATAAGGAGATTTAAAATGACAATGATCAAATTCGACCCGGTAAGACATTTTGAAAATATGTCTCGCAAAATGCAAAGTTTTGCTAATGAAGCTGAAAAAGGCTTTGTGTTCGAAAAAGGTGGATTTAATCCGAGAGTTGACATTACTGAATACGACAACAAAGTGGTTGTATATGCTGAAGTTCCAGGCTTGGCAAAAGAGGAAGTAAAAGTATCGGTGAATGAAGAAAGAATTATGACTATTAAAGGCGAGAAGAAAAAGCCTGAACTAAAAGAAGGCGAATCTCAAATTCGAATGGAACGTTCTTTTGGAGAATTTTCAAGATCATTTGTTCTTCCAGAAGATATCGATTTAGAAAATATTAAAGCTTCCTTTAAGCACGGTCTTTTAGAATTGACTTTAAGCAAGAAAGAACCTGAAGAACCAAAAGAGATTAATATTACAATCGAATAGTTTAGAAAGAGTCCGGTGTGAAAACGAATCCCATAGCTTAGGTATGCGACCAAAAAAACAGAGCGTTTTCATAGCACCATATATTAAAGAAACAGAATAATAGCAATGAGACACCGGACTCTTCTTTAAAAAAAACACCACCCGGCCTTTTAAGGCAAGCTTCCGTAGGAAGTGATGTATGATGAATAGGTTGATTGAAAGAAATATGGAATGGAAAAGGGTGGTAGGACAGATAGAAAAATTTTAGCAATAAAAAAACAAACAAAGCAAAAAAATAGGAGATAAAAAAATGGCAGTAGTAAGATTTGATCCTTTTAGAGGATTTGAAAGAATAAACAAGAGAATGGGGCAATTAGTTGATGATATGGAAAAAGGATTTAGAGTAGAGTATGGTTCATTTGCCCCTACGATTGACATCGTTGAAGATGAAAAAACTTTGAAGCTCTTTGCTGAGCTTCCCGGTATTCCGAAAGAGCAGGTAAAAATCACTGTTAATGAAGAAAAAGTGCTAATTATCAAAGGCGAAAAGAAAAGATGCGAGGAAGAAACTGACGAGTGTAAGGAAAAAGCTTATATCAGAGCAGAAAGAAGTTTCGGCGAGTTTTCCCGCTCTTTCCAATTACCGGATAATATCAATACCGACTCAATAAGTGCTAAGTATGATAACGGAGTGCTTAATATTTCTCTGGACAAAAAAGAGCCGGTAAAACCAAAAGAAGTCGAAGTATCGATAGACTAAAAAATGAATTGATTGTATTTTGTTCGAGTCTCGAACAACAGTAAGGAATAAAGAATCTTAAGCTTTTTACCCAAAAACAAATTGACCAAATAGTTTAGTTTAACTAACAAATCGGAGGTGTATTATGACTTTAGTAAAATATGATCCATTTACCGGTGTAGATAGTGTAATCCGCAGAATGGACAGATGGATGGACGGATTTAACAAGAGAAGTATGGTGTTTAATACATCAGTATGGATGCCTAAAATTGATGTACACGAAGAGGCAGATAGATATTGGATTTCTGCGGAACTACCCGGAATAGCGAAAGAAGATGTAAAGGTAAAAGTAAACGACGAAAACATGCTTATTATCTCTGGTGAAAAGCATAGAATATTTGAAGAGAAGGAAGGCGAAGATAATAAGCGACTTGTTCGCTCGGAAAGATCTTACGGCAGTTTTACGCGCTCATTTATCTTGCCGGACAATGTTGACAAAGAAAGCATTAAGGCAAAATATGAAAATGGTGTGTTGAACCTGGAAATACTGAAGAAAGAACCGGAAAAACCGAACGAAAAAGAAATAACTATAGACTAAATTTTCCGACCCTTAGCAAAATGCGCAATGGAAATGGTATTTAAAAGGAAAGGTCGTACACGATAAGTGTTCGGGAATTTAATCAAAAGAGACTCCCTCTACCCTCGGAGTCTCTTTTATTATACTATTTTATTTTATATTTAGAAATTTTATATCTAAGAGTTCTTTCTGATATTTCCAGCAATTCAGCAGCTTTTACCTGGTTTCCGCCTGATTCTGCAAGTGCTTTTCTGATGAGTGATTTCTCCAGATTTTCTACTTTTAGATTTAGATTGCCAAGTGTTAAATGGTCACAATCCTTGCTTTCTGAATTTGCATATCCATTTATCTCTTCAGGTAAATCTTGAATCTTGACCATATTGTCTCTTGAAAGCACAACAGCTCTTTGTATAATATTTTGTAACTCTCTTATATTTCCAGGGAAATTATAGTTTATCAATTCTGCCAAGGCTTCTTTGCTGATTGAACTCACCTTTTTTCCGTTCACTTCGCTGAAAGTTTTGATAAAATGATTGATCAGATATGGAACATCTTCTTTCCTGTCTCTTAAAGCGGGCAGTTTTATGGTGACAATATTGAATCGATAGTACAAGTCTTCTCTGAACTCTCCATCGGAAATCATTGATTCCAGATCTCTATTTGTTGCTGCTATAATTCGAACATCCGGTTTAATTATTTCATTGCTACCTAATCTTTGAATCTCTCCGAATTGAATTGCACGCAATAGCTTAACCTGAATCTGAGGCGGGATATCTCCTGCTTCATCAATAAATAAAGTTCCTCCATCAGCCTCCTCAAACTTACCTATTCGCTGTTTTACTGCACCTGTAAAAGAACCTTTTTCGTGTCCGAACAGTTCGCTTTCGAATAAAGTGTCAGGCATTGCAGCACAATTTACAACAATAAAAGGCTTGTTCTTTCTTGGAGAATTGAGATGAATTGCTTTAGCAATTAGCTCTTTGCCAGTTCCACTTTCACCTCTGATGAGTACACCTGCTTTAGATGGTGCAACTCGGGCAGCAGTATTGAGCACCTGTTCCATAGCTTTGCTGTGAGAGATAATATTTTCAAATGAAGTGCAGCATTCAAGTTCTTGTTTGAGTTGATTATTTTCAGAAACTAAATAGCAATTGTCTTCAGCTCTGGCAATTATCGCAGTCAGTTCTTTTAGATCAATAGGTTTCTGGATGAAGTCAAAAGCTCCGTCTTTCATAAGTCCAACGGCATCATCCACCGAACCGTAAGCAGTCATTATGATAACGGGCGTGTGTGGATTTTTCTTCTTGACTAAAGTTAGTATCTCTGCACCTGTAGTGTCTTTAAGTTTTAAGTCTGTCAGGCAGATATCAATAGCCCCACTTTCAAGCATTAGATTGACATCTTTCAAATTATATGCTGTAGACACAACATAGCCTCTTTTTTTAAAGAAGCCGGCAAGAGCATCAGCCTGAGCTTGCTCATCATCAACTATGAGTAATTTTATTTCAGCCATATCTTATTAACCTAAAGATGTCATTAGTAAAGTAAAAATGTATTGCATCATAATAAATCTTATATTATATAGATTGCCCGTATGACGCATAAGTAGCCTAAAATCAAGGTACTTGTTATTGCATCCTATGCAATATTAACAAGTTTGTTTCGCATATAAACGCTATGCTATTGACGAAATTTTACTATCTAAATATACAAAAAAAAGACAAGCCTCAGCATATTTCAATGCCAATGATTTCAATCAGATATTTTGAGCTTATTGTCAAAATAAAGTGTTCGGATATGTAAAAATATGGAGTAAATATAATTGATAAAACGCGTCTATGGCTCTATAATCAATGGTTTTTCTATAACTTTTTGTAATTTTTTTCGTAGTTTATATAATTGGCAAATTAGGATTTTATAAATGATACAATTTGGGGTGCTTATGCGAAGAATTTTGGTGGCATCCTTATCCGTAGGGATAGGGGTTTTTATTGGTGTATTGCTTACTCCTCTAATTTCGGGGGATTCAATATATGAGCAGTTTTACAAGTTTCAATATGTATTTAACACTGCATACCAGAACTATGTAGAAGAAGTGGATCCGGAAAAACTCAACGAAGCTGCAATTGAAGGGCTTTTGAATGAGTTGGATGTACACTCTGTTTATATGACTGCCGAAGAGATGAAAGCAGTTACAGAAGATTTCAAAGGAAGTTTTGACGGAATCGGTGTTCAATTTAATGTTGTAGACGATACTATCACAATTGTATCTTCAATTTCCGGCGGCCCCTCCGAGAAATTAGGTATCATGTCTGGTGATAAAATCGTCAAAATCGATGGCGAAGATGCTGTTGGTATGGATAGAAATGATGTTCCTGATAAGCTTCGTGGTCCAAAAGGTACTATCGTAAATGTTGATATAAAAAGAGCCGGTGTCGAAGAACTAATAAACTTTGACATTGAAAGAGATAAAATTCCTCTATATAGTTTGGAAACAGCATTTATGCTGGAAAATTCAGACATTGGATTTTTCCGTATAAATCGATTTATGCAAACTACCCATGATGAGCTTATTAAAGCAGCTGCAAAACTTAAAGCTCAGGGTATGAAAAAAATGATTCTTGATCTGAGAGGGAACCCGGGAGGTTACCTAGAACAAGCATTCATGATGGCCGATGAGTTTGTAAGTGGTGGTGACACCATAGTATATACTAAAGGCAGATTTGAAAAAATGGATCAAACCAAAATCGCTAGAGCAGGTGGCATTTTGGAAGATGTGCCAGTGATTGTACTTATTGACAGAGGCTCTGCTTCTGCTTCTGAAATCGTTTCAGGTGCTATCCAGGATTTGGATAGAGGTCTTGTTATGGGTGAAACTTCTTTTGGTAAAGGACTTGTTCAAAGACAGTTCCCTCTTTCTGACGGTTCTGCTTTTAGACTTACAATTTCAAAATATTACACTCCTTCCGGAAGATGTATACAGCGTCCTTACAAAGACAAAGATAAATACCGTAGCTTATACGGCAGATTAGACTTAAAAGAAGGTATGAACCTTGAACATGCTTTGGAACTTGTGAAATCAGAAAATGATTCTACAGGCGAAGAAATGAATATAGACTCTATTATGTATAAAACTAAATCCGGCAGACCGGTTTTAGGTGGTGGTGGTATCTCTCCAGATTATATAGTAAAGTATGATACTACTTCTATCATGTACAGAAAGATACTTTCTAAAAACTTATTCTTCCTTTTTGTGGATCAATATATGCAAGGCGACGGTGCTGAGCTTAAAGAAAAATACTCTGAAGATTTCCCTAGATTTAAAAAAGAGTTCGATGTAGATGATGATTTACTTGACGAATTCAAAGAGTTTGTGGAAAGTAAAGAAGTCGAATGGGTAGACAAAGATTATGATTATAGCAAAACAACAATTCAAAAAATACTAAAAGGTAATATTGCAACTTCTATATGGAGCCGCGACAAACACCTTGAAATATACTACTCTGACGAAAAAATGGTAAATAAAGCAAGAGAGCTATTTCCTCAAGCAGAAAAGATTGCAAAAATGAGAAAATAAGTCTCATCAGCTTAAATATTTTAGTCCCCGATAGTAAATAAAATATTATCGGGGATTTTTTTTATATTACTCCTTCTCTGTATGCAAACTAATAAAGCACAATTCACTTTTGCTCTACTCGTCACTTTTTTCATAAAGGAGATGCGTCTATGAACCAAAAAATATGTTTGATAACTGGTGCTACTAACGGCATAGGTAAAGCTACTGCAAAGAAGCTTCTGGAAAAAGGCTTTCATGTGGTCTTTACTGCGCGAAGCATGGCAAAAGCTGAAAGTACGATATATGAGTTTAAAAATTCTATGCCTGGCTGCAAAGTAGATTATTTCCTGGTGGATCTCTCTTCTCTTGATGAAGTCAAAAGCTTTGCTGAAAATTTTAATAAAACTTACGATAGACTGGATGTGCTTATTAATAACGCAGGAGTATGGGAAAAGACGTATCAGAGAAGTAAAGACGGATTCGAGCTAACGTTTGCTGTGAATCATTTGGCTCACTTTTTACTGACTAATCTTCTGCTGGATTTGATTTTGCGTACCGAAAAGTCCAGAATCATCAATGTTTCCTCACGTTTGCATTTAAATGGAAATATTGATATTGAAAACATCAATTCTCAAAAATCTTATAACGGAAATAAGGCATATGCAAATTCTAAGCTTGCTAATGTTTTGTTTACCAGACATCTGGCAAAAATATTGGAAAATACAGACACTACAGTAAATGCATTAATGCCCGGAATAGTTAATACAGGACTTTTTGATAATTTCCATCCTATAATCCAAAAGATAATGAGAATATTTCTTATTACTCCGGAAAAGGGGGCTCAAACTTCTGTATATTTAGCTGATAGTGATGATGCTTATAAGTTCACAGGTGAATACTTCGATAAGAAGAAACCCGCGATGTCTTCAAAAGCTTCTAAAGATATAGAATTAGCAAAGAAGCTTTGGGAAGCAAGTGCAAAGATGACGAAACTTAACTAGATGCGAATGAAATACTTTGTTTACATATTTTGTTTTACTTTTTTTCTTACTGATTTATACTCCGCAGATGAGCCTGCAATATCTCTTACTTCTTTTAAAAGGCATCTGAAATTTCTGGGTAGTGATTTGTTTGAAGGTCGGGGTACGGGGTCTACCGGTTCTAATCTTTCTGCAAAATATTTAGCTGAAGAAATTTCTTCTCTTAATCTGATTCCTATCGGCTATAATGATACTTACTATCAATACATCCCTATGCACGCCTCAAAGCCTCTGACACAATCAAATTTAAGCTTTTATTATGAAGATGAAGAACATCGCCTAAAACTGGGTGAAGACTATTTTATGCTTAATTCGGGTGAGCAGACATATCTCCCTCTTAAGACAGAAATGGTTTTTGCAGGGTATGGAATTGTTGCGCCGGAATTTGATTATAATGATTACATAAATATAGATGTTAAAGGCAAAATAGTTGTTATGCTCACTGGCGAACCTTATTCGGAAGACGATAATTGGTTCGCAGGTAGTAAGAACACACTTTATAGTTTTTTTGATGCTAAAGAAAAGCTGGCTCTTGCCCGTGGTGCCGCCGGCATTATTTTACTCCCTGCTCCGGATGACACTAAGTATCAAAACATAGACATTGTTAAAAAGAGCTTTGGTTTTGAAGATGTCAAATTAGCATATTCAGTTACCAGCAAATTCAGTGTTCTAATGCCGGGACAGTGGGGTTTGAACATGCTTCTTGGCTCAAATTACACAATAGATGATATTAAAAAAATGCACTTTCAGAATACCATGCATAGTTTTGAATTGAAAGGGAAAGTGGCTTTTGATGGACATTTCAAGGAAAGAGATTTTGTTTCTACCAACATCGTGGGGATGATCCAAGGCAGTGATGCTTATCTTAGAGATGAATATGTGCTTGTTACTGCTCATTATGATCACTTAGGCATTGCCGAGCCTGTTAATGGTGATTCTATTTACAACGGTGTAATGGATAACGCAATTGGTTGTGCCGCATTAATAGAGCTTGCCCGTGCATTTTCACAAGTAAACCCTTCTCCTAAAAGGTCTATCATATTTATGCTGGTTACAGGAGAAGAAAAAGGTCTACTTGGCTCAAAATATTATATAGATCATCCCATCAGACCTCTGTATAAAACGGTTGCCAATGTAAATATTGACGGACTTGCTTTTATTGATAGATTTAACAGTATAGTGCTTGTTGGTGAGGAGCTTTCTAACTTAAAAGATTTTGCTAAACCTGCGCTGGATAAAATGAATTTGAAAATATCTGCTGTGCCTGAAGAATTCCATACTGATGATAATTTTACCCGCTCAGATCAAGTGGCTTTTGCTTCGGCAGGTATACCGGCAATGCTTACAATGGATGGCCTGGATTACCAAAATATTAGCAAAAAAGAGGCTGTAGAAAGGCTGTTTGAGTATGGTCAGAACAGATACCACACACCTTTCGATGATTTGAGCCAAAAGATAAATTACGAAGCAGCTTTTTTACATATAGAAGCAATATTCAGAATAGTTTTAGAGCTGGCGAATTCCAAAGAAACTCCTAAATGGGAAGATGGTGTCCCTTATCAATTTGAGCGACTGAGAACAAATGCGGAAAAAAGATAATGAAATCCAAAATTGTGTTTTCTATAATGCTACTAGTGCTGATTGCCGGATGCGGCACTTTTACTAAAAAGACTGTAGCTTTTAAGATCAAAGGATCAGATACTATGCTGCTTCTAATGCAGCATTTAGCTAAAGAGTATATGCAAAAGAATCCTCACGCTGCCATTTATGTGGAAGGTGGCGGTACGGGCTCAGGAGTTGATGCAATAATAGCAGGAGAAGCCCAACTCTGCATGGCATCACGAAAACTTAAACCGGATGAAGTCAAACAAGTCGCTGATAAATTCCAGACTGTTGGTGTTTCTGTTTTAATTGCCAAAGATGCTCTCAGTATCTATGTGAATAAGGACAATCCGGTCAGCAATGTTAGCATGGAACAGCTAAGGCAAATCTACAGCTGCGAAATTTCTAATTGGGCAGAGCTTGGCGGCGAAAACCGGAGAATAGAACTACAAGGCAGACCCAATAACTCAGGCACTTTCTTCTATTTTAAAAATCATGTACTGCTTGGCGGCGAATACTGCAAGGAAGTAAGCAACTCACCAACTATGGAAAAGATAATTCAAAAAGTAGCTGATAACAAAGCCGCCATAGGTTACGGCGGACTTTCAGTTAACAACAATGATGTGAAGGCACTCAGTATTAACGGAATAGACGCCACCACAGAAAATGTAATGAATGACAAATACCCAATCAACCGCTACCTACGCATTTTCAGCATTAATAATCCATCCGGTGAGCTCAAAGAGTTTATCGATTGGGTACTCAGTCCCTATGGCCAAAAAGTAGCTCAGCGCTCCGGCTATATTCCACTGTGGAATGTGAATTTTTAGGGGTGGTGATGATTATCTGTCACCGGTCAGAACTTTTTTTATGTCGCCATTTTCTTTGAATAATAGATATAATAAATAAGGTGCGAAGACAACCATACCGTTTGTAGCTGCAATTAAACCAAGTATTATACTAAATACAGAGAAGCGATTTCTCCACATTATCCAGCAGGCTGAAAAGATCAGGTAGTAAGAAAAGTCTAAATTAAATTGACCACTCCAGTTAAATGCGGCGATATCACCGAAGTATACATCTATATAGTTTGTGCCTTCATTGCTGAATACAATGATTGTATAGATGTAAATTGCTACGATCTGAATTGCTAAGATGGCTTTTAAGGCGATTTGCTTACCCATTTTGAACTCCTTTATATTTAGTCGATCCTGAAAAAGTCAAACAAGAGCAAAAACGATTAAACAATAGGGCACTAAATTCAAAATTAGTGCCTTTTCAAATTTGGCAAAAAGAAAACGCAAGTTACTAAGTAGCTTTTTGAAGTTAAAAGCTGCACAAGCCAGCATCACATTTATAGAATCTCCCTCTAATCCCTTCAAAAAGTTTCTGCCTAATCTGTAATCTGATTTTAAATGTCCTATAATTGGCTCTATTGCTGATCTTCTTCTAAATCGTTTTCTGTAAGATTGTGATTTCACCTGCTCTCGGGTTCTTTTATGCACTCTTAATAACTCAGTATCACCAATTTTTTTCCTCCCACGGTATCCCTCGTCAATTAAGACTTTTTTCGGATGTCTATTGCATAAGCGATGATATTGCTCTAGAGCTGATGGCAGAGTATGACCATCATACGGATTCCCGGTAAAATTTAAAGCACCGACAATTATATTGCTGTTTTTTGTTGTCAGTATTGATACTTTAGAGCCAAATTCATAACGTTTATTTGGTTTTCCTTTAGAAATACAGGCTACTTCCGGTTCGTGAAAACTGTAAACTTTATTTTTGTCTTTTCTTGTCTGGGATAATATTTTTTTTGATACTTCTATCTCATTAGAATATGCCAATTGAAGGTCTTTGGGAAGTTTACGTAGTAAATCTCTGAGAAGTCTTGCACTAATTGTTTTAATTTTTCTTGCTGCACTGCGCCCTTGTTTTGCTCGCTTTGGTGTTGATAAATATCTCAAATACCATTTAAGTGTTGGGATTGTGCGTTTATAAGATTGACGCAAACGAACTTTCGTCTTATCGGCTATTCGCCATACCCAATTAATAACTTTTAGATGTAATTTTGTATCTGTTGGAAAGGTAATATTTTTTTCCTGAACGGTAGTGTCTGCTGTTATTTCAGATTCCATAGCTTTTCTGCCATGAAGTTTTATCGATATTTGTAATATTTTTTCTGCTCCGGATTCACCTATCCTTTTTCGAAAAACTGTTAATTCCGATGGATCACAAGGGAAGTTCCATTGAAACTCAGTTTCACCTGAGAAAAATTGCCAATAAGGATTTTCAAGCCAAGTATAAACCACATTTTCATCTGACATATTGTACATATGTTTCAACATCAGAAGAGATACCATTAAACGTATTGATTTTGCGGGGCGTCCGAAGTTTTTCTTATACTTTTTGCCAAATTCTTCTTCAAATTCTGACCATGGAACTATTTGGCTTAGCTTGTATAAGGGGTGTTTAGGATTTAATGTTTCTGATAAGCCTTCGTAAAGAAAGGAGCTTTGCTGATTATTATTGCGATTTTTCATAACAAAATTGTGATTTAGATTGCAAGATTTTTGTTCAAAAATAACACTTTTCTGCAATCTAAACCACTACTATTCTTACTTAACTCGCTTTATTGATTGGTGATTAGATATTTTTTCAGGATCGACTATTTATTGACTTAGTTTGATATTTTTGCCAAACTGTTTGTCTAAATATAAAAGAATCTGTGGAGCAGTTTTAGACGCTAGCGTACATTATCTGGAAAAAAGGAGAACAATACTTTTGAAGCGCTCAAAATATGCTGATAACCAATCATGATTTAAATTATCATAATTTATACGGAGGAAGAAGTTTTCCAGAGCTAACTCAAATAGACCTTCAAGTTGCTCATAACTTAGTTTTAGATCTAATTCTTTGACCCAAATTTTAATAAACTCCTGACCTACTTCCCTGCTTGCTTCATCCAAAATATCTTTATGAAGCTCAAGATGCTGATTTATACGAAGTTGCCTGTTAAAAAGGAAATCGATTTTGTGTTCCACTATTACATCTATCAGCCCCGGATTAATACTGTCCACGCTGTTCTCTTTTTCAGCTACAATTTTATATTGCTCCAAGTGATGTTCAAGCAGATAATCTTTGAAAATTGATAAGTCAACAAAATGATGATAAAAAGAAGATTTACTTATACCCAGCTGCTTTGCCATAGCTTCAATTTTTAAGCCTTTATCGCCCTCTGTAGCAAAAATTTTATAGCCCAGATCCAACCACAAATTCCGAGTATCTTTCATCAGCTTGTTCCTCTAGTTATCTTGAGTATAGAGTTTTTGACAGTTTCAGTGAGATTGTCGGTATATTGAGACTGTACTAAAAAGGAAATCTCATTTTTAAGATCCGGGTGATTATCTATTATCTTCATGATCAGCTTAAGAGCATTTAGGCGGACTGATGCCTGCTTAGACACATCTTCCCAGATATTTACACAATGGTCAAAGACAATTCCCTCTAATTCTTCGGGAAGATCCATTTTTCTGAGCATCATAAGGAACTCTCTTTTCTGATTATCCTTCACTTTAGGCAGCATATCCACTATAGTATTTATGTGTGGCTGCAAAAGAGGATCATTCTTTTTGATATAGCCGCAGAGGATCCAAGACGCACGCCAGGAGTATGGTTGCTTATCAATCAGCGAAAGACGCAAAAGCTCTTCAAAATCCTCAGGATGAGATTTTAAATGAGCTTTCGTATCAGCTTTAAAATAATGTGTTATTATGTATTCTAGTTTTGTTTCGGGCATCATAAAGCTTATTTGTTTTAAACTTCTACAAGTTATAAAAATCAATTGAGCCAACAAAGAATTTATGGGACTGGTATTAGCTCTGATTAATAAGAAGTAGCAAAAAGCTTCAGCTATATTTAGTTGAAGGATGTATATTTTAGGGTATATTTGGATGATTTATTCTTTTAATTTTAAACTTATGTGATCGAATAAATCCTTACCTTCTTTAGTTTTGTTGAAAGGTATTAGGATGTTAATAATAGTATCATTCTTTAGTGCCATTGCAATGACATAATTCCCCAAGTAGTAAGCATATCCTTGCAGCCCAAATAGTATTACTAGGATGTTTAATATCATAAATACGACAGCTGCCATTTCTTGCATAAAAAACTGTCCTATGAATAAAAGACTAGCGATACAAAAAAAGAATGAAGCTTTTGCAAAACTTGTTTTTCTTTTAAAACTGACATTGTTAATATCTTGAAAAGAGATAGTTTGTAATTCTTTTTTTGGGTGTATAACTACTGAATTGTTAGATACAGATCCTATACTGTTGTTAAAATTAGCATTGTTTGATTCCATTGTGTTTGCAATCCATAATTTATTAAACATAAAACTTGCAATATAATATATAATAATTAATTCAACAATTGAAATATTATTTTATCTTATGCTTTTAATATTGTAAAGGATTAGTAATCGATGGCAGAAAATCAAATATTGAATAGCGTAATTAGCGGAGCTGCAGGCTCAATAACTACAATCTTCATTTCTAAGTTTGATCAACTTAAATTTGCTCTTTTACCAACATTCAAGAACAAATTTTTTAGCCCTATTGTTCAAGATGATTTATTCCAATTTCTAGCTGGACTACTAGACAGAATAGAGGAATTAGAATCTCATACTGAAAAACAAGCATCTAAATTTAAAAAGTTAAATAATAAAGTTAAGCCACTACTGAAACAAGCGCATCCTGAAATTGTGGTCAATTTAGTGAATTCTCACCAATCAGATATCCGTGAACTTTTATCTTTTAAAGACTGCACAAGTACTCAATTAAAGGAAAAGGAAATGCGTGACTTTATGATATATAATGAACTTTTAGAAGTCAAAGCAAAGTTTGAAAATTTGGAAACTATTCTTAAAAATGCTGAATCACAAATCAATGAAGATGCTGATCCATTAAATTTAAGTATGAAATTTAAGAATCAATTTGTTGAAACTGCTTGTGACACAGAAGAAGATGAACTAAAGGATTTACTATCATCTATTTTAGCTGAAGAAATCAACAAGCCTGGGAAATATTCACCTTTTACTTTACAGATAGTCTCAACAATGACCTTGAAGGATTTAGAAAGAATAAAATTATTAATTCCTTTAAAAGCTGTATTTCACATATATCCCTCAGCCAAAATGAAAAAAGAAAAGATTGTTTTTGTTTATGTACCTAAAGAAATAAATAAGATCGTTGATCTTATTAGTTATGATGATCTTAAAGAACTGGAAATTAGAAATATCATAAGTTTGGATTCTCCAATAAAGTGTTTAGGCAGTATACATTTGATTACTCTTTCAGATCAGACATATATAGTTAATAATCCGTTTTCGTTTAATGAGTATGAAATAACAACATGCTATTTAAGCGAAGCTGGAGAAGAACTATTAGAAGTTCTTTCTGAACCTCAACCAGCTCATCCTATGTTATTAAGATTTATAAAAACAAGAGATTCAGAAAAACCTTTATTCTAAAAATTAACTATAATAGTAGTGAGGGTAGGTTCCTTACCCTCACTTCTGCCCAAAACGAAGGAGCAAGCAAAATTATAACAGTTTAGACTTCCTGCCTAGTAGTAAAAAGGAATTGTAAAATAGTATAGGTAATTCACAGAACAAAGGAGCATGCTCCCTTATTCTTAAGCTTTATCTATAGTCTTAACGACGATTCTGGAATAACAGCATTTTGACGTATAAAGCACACTGAATTTATTTCCTCCACCCCCAAAAATTAATCAGAAAAAATTTTTGTTTTATGCCAATTTTTATAAATTGCTTTTTTCCGATTGATTTGACGACCAAAAGCGATATACACAGTTATGAAATACTTGTATAAATATTTATCTGCAAAGCTTTTAACTCGATATATAATATCGAGGTCGATCAATACACCCAAAAACAGATCCAGTAAGATCACTCAGTTTATGCACTACGCAACTGACGCTCCTGTTTAAGTCCTGATTCACAATAATTTTATATAAATTGAACATTTGACAAACGAAATTTCATTAGATTGGAGTTTCAACTTTTGTATTTTTGGTAAGTTGCTATAAAGAGAAATTTTCCAAACTATATATATTTTTTTTTAAAACAATATTTCGGAGAAATACCATGACTAAAGACTTCTTGAAAGTAACCGACTTTTCTCGCCAGGAAATCATCGATACTATCGATTTGGCGATTGACATGAAAAAAGACAAAGCTAAATATGCTGAAGCATTAAAAGGCAAAACTCTTGCTTTGATATTTGAAAAACCATCTCTTCGTACAAGAGCTTCTTTCGATATCGGTATTCAGCAATTAGGCGGTTACTCTCTTTATCTTTCTCCTAACGAAATCAGCTTAGGCAAAAGAGAATCAGTAGAAGATATCGGACGTGTACTTGGTCGTATGGCTGATGGTATCATGATTCGTACTTTTGCTCACTCTATCGTGGATAGAATGGCTGCCTGCACAAATATTCCAATCATCAATGGTCTTACTGACTACACTCACCCTTGCCAAGCTATGGCTGATTTCATGACTATCAAAGAAATCAAAGGTTCTTTTGACGGTTTGAAATTGACTTATGTTGGTGACGGTAACAACGTTGCTCACTCTTTGATGTTTGCAGGTGCTCGCTTAGGTGTTGACGTAACTGTTAACTGCCCAGTTGGTTTCGAACCAAACTTGATTGCTTTCCAAGAAGCACAAGAAGCAGCAAAAGAAACAGGTGCAAAAATTGTAGTAGAACACGATCCTGTAAAAGCTGTAACAGGCGCAGACATCGTTTACACTGACGTTTGGGCATCTATGGGTCAAGAAGCTGAAGCAGCAGAACGTAAAAAAATCTTCATGCCTTACCAAGTTAATGCAGAATTATTCAGCAATGCAAACAAAGACGCTATGTTCTTACATTGCTTGCCTGCACACCGTGGCGAAGAAGTATGCTCTGATGTAATCGATACTGACGCTTCTTATGTATTCCAAGAAGCAGAAAACAGATTGCACGCTCAGAAAGCAGTAATGTACCAATTGATGAAATAAGAGGTAATTAGTGGCTAAAAAAGCATTAATAGCAGTAGGTGGAAATTCCTTGATTCGTGCCGGTGAACGCGGCACGATCGAGGAACAATTCGGCAATGCCAGAGCAACAGCTAAAACTATCTGCAAGATGGTTCAGATGGGCTGGCAAGTAGTAGTAACTCATGGAAATGGCCCTCAGGCAGGTGCAGCACTTCTTCGTAGCGAAAGAGCTGCGGGTGAAGTTTATACTCATACATTGGATATGTGCGTAGCAACTACTCAAAGTGAAATCGGGTATATCATGCAGAGAGCTATGGAAGCTGAGTTGCGAGAATTGGGTTTGAAAAACCTTGTAACAGTAATTCCTACTATGTGTGCAGTAGATCCTGAGGATCCTGCATATCAAAATCCGGCAAAACCAATCGGGCCTTTTTATACTCGTGAAGTAGCCGAAGAGAAAAAGAAAAATTTAGGTTGGGACATTGTAGAAGATGCTTCTCGTGGTTACCGCAGAGTAGTAGCTTCACCTCAGCCAAAAGAAATTCTGCAGCTTGAAGTAATTAAGAAAAATATCGAAATGGATATTTTGACAATTGCCTTAGGCGGTGGCGGTATCCCTGTAGTCAAAAAAGAAAATGGTGAAATTGAAGGATCAGAAGCAGTAATTGATAAAGACAGATCTTCTGCTTTATTAGCTTTTGATTTGGATGTTGACTTATTTATAATCAGTACTGATGCTGATGCTGCATATGTGGACTTCAAAAAACCGACAATGAGAAGTATTCCTAAAGCAACTGTAGCTGAAATGGAGCAATATATCAAAGAAGGTCATTTTGCTCCAGGATCTATGCTTCCTAAAATCGAGTCAGCTGTTAAGTTTGTAAAAAATGGTGGCAAAAAAGCAATCATCACTTCTTACGAATACTTAATGGATGCACTGGAAGACAAAGCCGGCACGCATATAACTGCGTAGAGTTTTAAAGCAGCTCATTTTTATCAAATTATTCGCTTTTTTTTAGCTTTTTCAAAATATTTATATTTAATTGCTACATAATACGTTTGATTTATAAATTGAGCTTGAATATTTAAAAAATAAAGGCGGTTGCTCATGTTTAAACACATTGTAGAATCTCAGCAATTTTCAGTTCCTAGAATCATGGAACTATTCGACCGTGCTCATGAAATGGAACGCATCGTAAAAAGAGGCGGCACCATGGATTATTCAGACAAAATCCTTGCAACTCTTTTTTATAAACCTTCTACTCGTACTCGTTTCTCTTTTGAAGCGGCAATGTACAGATTAGGTGGTAAAGTGCTTTCAACTGAGCAGGCTATGAGCTTTTCTTCTGAAATAGATGGCGAAAGCTTAGAAGATACTATTCAAATTATCGGTAATTACTGCGACGGCATAGTGCTTCGCCACCACGAAGATGGTGGTGCTAAACGCGCTGCTGCTGTTTCTTCTGTGCCTATCATCAATGCAGGTGACGGTTCAGGTGGGCAGCACCCGACTCAAGCTTTGCTTGAATTGTATACGATATACAATGAATGCAAAACTTTAGATGGTTTGTCAGTAGCATTTATCGGTGCATTGGATAATGGTCGTACAGTTCGCTCATTAGCATATTTATTAAGCAAATTTGACAGAGTAAAGCTTTATTTTATTGCTCCTGACGAATTGCAAATCAAAAAAGACATACTTGAGCACCTTGATGAAAGAGGCGTATGGTATAAACTTGCTAATAGCACTGAAGAAATCATTGAAAAAGTTGATGTTGTTTACCAAACAAGAATCAACAAAGAAAGACTAGCTCAAAAAGATATGGATCTTTCTGTATTTAACATAGATAAAACTGTTTTACAAAGAATGAAATATGATTCTATTATTATGCACCCACTCCCACGCTCAGTGGAGATAAGCCCTGAAGTGGATAGTGATCCGCGTGCAGCATATTTCAGACAAAGTAAAAACGGTTTGTTGATTAGAATGGCATTGCTTTCAATGCTGTTCGACAACATGTAATTTGTGCGATATTAGTACAAGTGCAACCGCATGCTTAGGCTTGCGGCTAAGATATATAATTCTATTTTTTATAAATTCTCTATTATAAGGGATAAATTTGATGAAAACTCAAGAGTTTATCGACATAGAAAATAAGTTGGGTGCTCATAATTACCACCCATTAGATGTAGTTGTTACTAAAGCTGAAGGCATCTGGGTAGAAGATGTTGAAGGTAAAAGATATTTAGATTGTTTGGCTGCTTACTCTGCAGTAAACCAAGGTCACTGCCATCCAAAAATCAAAAAAGCATTTTTGGATCAGGTTGAAAAAGTAACTTTGACAAGCCGTGCTTTCCGTAATGACCAATTACCATTGCTTTACAAAAAAATCAATGAAATGACTGGTTATGGTAACTTCCTTCCAATGAACTCTGGCGCTGAAGCAGTTGAATCTGCAATTAAAGTTGCTCGTCGTTGGGCTTATGATGTAAAAGGCTTGAAAGAAGATACTGCAGAAATCGTAGTTGCTACAGGTAACTTCCACGGTCGTACTTCTACTATTGTTGGTTTTTCTGATGATCCATCATCTTTCAAAGGTTTTGGCCCATATTGCAAAGAAGCATTTCCAATGCACGAATATGGCAACTTAGAAGACCTTAAATCTAAAATCACTCCTAACACTTGCGCTGTGATGGTTGAGCCAATCCAAGGTGAAGGTGGCGTGGTTATTCCTCCTGATGGTTATTTGAAAGGTATTGCAGAAATCTGTAAAGAAAACAATATCTTATTTATCTGCGATGAAATCCAAGCTGGTCTTGGCAGAAGTGGTAAACTTTTCTCTCACTACTATGAAGAAGTTCGCCCTGACATCGTAATCGTTGGTAAAGCACTTTCAGGTGGTTTCTATCCTGTATCAGGTATCTTAGCTGATGAGCCAATCATGGGCGTTATCAAACCAGGTGAACACGGTTCTACTTTTGGTGGTAACCCACTTGGTGCAGCTGTTGCAATTAAAGCATTAGAAGTTATCGAAGAAGAAAAATTAGTAGAAAAATCTTTCGAATTAGGTAACTACTTTGTTGAGCAACTTCGCGCAATCGATAGCAAACACATCACTGAAGTACGTGGTCGTGGTCTTTGGATCGGTTTTGTATTAGATACAAAAGCTCGTCCTTATTGCGAAAAATTGATGCAAGAAGGTATCCTTTGTAAAGAAACTCATGAAAACATTATCCGTATCGCTCCTCCTTTGGTAATTACTAAAGAAGAAATCGATTGGGCAATGGAAAAAATCACTAAAGTAGTTAAAGAATTAGACTAATTCTATAGTACTACGATAGAGATAATATCATAAAAAAGAGAGCTGACTTTTAAATAAGTTGGCTCTCTCTGTTTATATTCCATATTTGTAATTAGCTAATAGAATATTCTCTCAAATCAGTGCAACGGCGTAAGGTCACTGAGCGAGCGTAGCGAGTCGAAGTGTAGCCAGCCGCATATAATAAGTTTTTCTTATTAAGTGAGAGAACTGTTAAGCTAGATATTTTAGGTATTTACAGGAAAGTTTGTTTTCTAGAGACAAATTTAGTTTTATCAACTACAAGGCTTTTATTATGTCATTGAAATTCAGCTTACAGCTTAAAAAATGAAAAAGCGACATAAGAGCAATAAAGCATGCTCGTAAATCGCTTTTCACATTTTTCGGGCAATAACGGATGTATCTTAGAAATACTGTTCTTCTTCATCATCGTTATAGAAGTACTCTTCATTGATTACATCTTCGTATTCCGGCCAGAGATCTTCCACACCTTCGATCAATTCATCCCCATCATCAAGCTCCAATATATTATCAAGGACTTGCTGTGGTGCGCCGGTTCTGTTGGCATAGTCTAATAACTCATCTTTGGTAGCCGGCCAAGGAGCATCCTCAAGGGTTTGAGCTAACTCAGGAGTCCAAAACATACTTCACCTCTTTTAATATTACATTCCCTTTCAAAGGTCTGCAAAAATAACATATAACATAGCAAAAAAGCAAAATATTTTTCTTTCTTAAATACACAATTTTGTAAATACATTATTGTATAGAAATATTGATATAGTAAAGAAATTTTGCCGTTTGCGCTAACTTCTGATTATGAAATGCGTTAGAGTATTATTGTAACGCTAATTTTGACAATAAAATATGTTTTTTAGTATTGTATTACTAAATAATTCTTATTAATTACACAGATATAAGCAATATCACATCACAGGAACGGAAATTGACAATACCGGCAAGGATTGTAATTTAATTGGTTCCCCTTTCACTTCTTCTTTATTTAACTCTAAAATTACAAGACCGGAGAGTGTGCCAATAAAAGCTCCAAATACTGTGTCCGAAAACCAATGCTTGTCATAATAGATTCTGGACATCATTGTCATAAATGCAGCTGCATAGCTTACATAGTATGCAGTTGGTGTATTTATCCTGTGAGCAAGCACTGTGGCTGTGGTAAAAGCAGCACTTGAATGACCTGATGGAAATGACATAAATGCATCTTCAAAAGACCAAAATGTAAATTCTTTATTCCCAAGATTATTATAGGGCCTTGCTCTACCAAAAATACTTTTCAAAGAGAACGTAAGAGCTGCATTTAACATATAAGCTTCGCCAAGGTATAATCCGGTATTTTGTATATATTTATCGTCAGCTGCCATTCCTCCTAAATATAAACCTGCAATTAGAGGTAGTGTGACGTATGGTTCACCAAGCTGGTTCGTAGTCCCAAAAACTATATCAGCAGTAGAGCTCTTGGTTGATCTTACAAAATTCCTCATAGTATTATCCAGAGTATATGCGACCGGCAAGGCAGAAACACCTGCTATCAGATTTGCATTTTGCTTGGGAAAATAGCTCTGAGCTTTTGCTCTACAAGAGAAAAGTAGTAAAAAAACAATAATTGATAAAGTCGTTCTATGCATAATATCTATTCAAGACTATTTGTACAAGTTCTCATCATTCAGATTACTGAAACACATAAGTGATTATAAAAAACACTAAGTTCGGATGAAGCTTCACTCAAATTTAAAATAAATATCTGAAATTACATTACTAATATGAATCTATATGCAAATTCTTATATAGAAGGAATTTGGTCTGTAATTGCAGGTGCACCGTAAAATTGAGTTCTGGAGAAGTAATTGTGCTATCTGTAAAAAGCTAATTTTACTCTTCTGATTAAGCTAGGAAAGAGAATAATAATACCATTAGCAAAAAATGCAGAAAGTACAAAAACATCACCTGAATATTTATATCCATAAATAACCAAAACCTTGCCGGCCAGTGCCATTAATGCTCCGGTTAGCATTCCCGCTATTGCAAAGCTATGTGAGCGACATTTGTACCCTAGCAGACCAAATACAACAGGAACTATAAAAGCTCCTGAAAAGACCGCTAATGCCATTAAAAATACTCCAATTACATTGCTGTACCAAAGAGAAATAATTATACTGATAGTTCCAATTATCAAAATTGAGAATCTTGTATGTTTTATGCTTGATTTATTTTGCAAATCTTTTCCTCTTAGATCAGAGATCAGAGATGCTGCTGTCAAAAGTATTGAATCTGCTGATGACATTACTGCAGCCAGCAGACCTACAATCACAAAGCCAACTGCCCAATGCGGAATAATGTTTTTTACGAGCAATACTAATGCTGATTGAGATTGGAAGGCTTCAGGTGGAAATATCTGTGCCGCTTGCGTGCCTAAATAAGCCAAAATAAAAGCCATTGGAATTAAAATGAGAGATGTAAATAATAATGCTTTTGAGGCTTTTCTATCCGATCCTGCGCAAAATATTCTGGAGTATATGTCAGGGCCGACTAGAAATGTTGTCGAATAAGTAAACAGCATCATAATCAAATCAAAAGGAGAAAATGTAGTATTAAATGGGAACTGAGGAACACTTATAGAAATATCTACTGATGGTTTGAAAGCTACTACATATGCAAAAATTAATAGGATTGCTGTTATTAGAAATACAGCCTGAATAAAATCAGTTTTCACAATTGATTTTTGGCCTCCGGCTATTGTGTAGCCAATAAAGACAACTCCTGCTCCCAGTGCTGCTAAAGTATAGTCAATTCCAGCATAAGCATTTAAAATTTTTCCTGCTGCAATTATTTGGGCTGCAGTTACACCTGTCCAAGCAATCGGAATAAGTATATTAGCAAACTTACGAGATTCAGTCCCATAAAAGTTGCCTATTAGTTCGGTTATGGTATAATTTGCAAATTTTCTGGCTTTGGAAACAAACGGAATTAGAGCCAGCAAGCCAATTGCGGCACAAAGCATAAACCAGGCTGATGCCCATCCGTGTGAAGTACTAAAATTGACTGTACCAATTACTGCGGAACCTCCTAAAATCGTAGCCAGCAAACTTCCGGTTACAGATTTAGATCCGGCCTTTTTACCTGCAGCGTAAAAATCATTTGAGTTTTTTATTTTTCCGGCAGCTATTGCAGAAATTATTACTATCAGCAGGAAGTATAAGCTAAGGATTATATATTCCATTGTGTTCCAATATTTGCAATGTCAATAGAAGCTATATAATCATAATTTACGATAAGGTAAAACAATGTAATAAATATAATAATGAACAGACAAGATTGTTCATCCATCTACAATGTTCGGAATATCAAACAAGGCTCTCCGGAAAGTTCTATCCGAGTGTTTACAAAAAAAGCAGAAGAGTTAAAAACTAAACCATTCTGCTTTTTTTGAAAGTAAATTTTCAAATTGTATCTTATTCTTCAGCCAGTTCAGTTTCAGATTGAATAGTAACTATATTCCCAGGGAAAGTGTTGATTAAGTCGACATTTTCTTTTTCTGCTGCCGTGCGAGCTCTGTTGATTGGATCGTCCCATGCATGGAAAGCAAGGTTGAAAGTTCCCCAGTGAATTGGAAGCATTTTGTTACCTTCCACCATCTTATGTGATTTAACAGCATCTTCAGGAGTCATATGAATCAAAGGCCAGTTGTCTCCGTAGGCACCAAGTTGAACTAATGTTAAATCAAATGGCCCCAGACGATTTCCTATTTCTTCGAATGTAGGCATCATTCCGGTATCACCACTGTAATAGAAGTTAAAACTGCTGTGCTTAACTGCAAAACCTGACCAAAGAGTAGAGTTTCTATTATTTAGTCCTCTTCCTGATCCATGTCTGGCAGGAGTAGATGTGATTGAAAAATCACCATATTGATAAGATTGCCACCAGTCCAGCTCTGATATTTTATCCTCGTCTACACCCCAAGCTTTGAGATAATCTCCTACTGCAAGAGGAGTAATAAACTGATTTACCTTATCCTTGATTTTTTCAATTGTAGGTTTGTCTAAGTGATCATAGTGATCATGAGAAATAAGTACAATATCAATTACAGGAAGCTCTTCAAATTCAATTGGCACAGGATGGAAGCGTTCAGTTCCTACGAATGAAACAGGTGATGGTTTGAAACTGAAAACAGGATCAGTCAAAATAAATTTACCCTGTATTTTAAGCAAAACTGAAGAATGCCCCAGCCATATTATATGATTTTGATCATTAGGGAGGCTTTCCAAATCTTCTTTTTTGAGTTTGTTTATTATAGGTACATACTCAGGAACAGAATGCTTCGACCTATTAAAGATAGCATCTTTACTAACCTCCCAGATCGAAGTTACTATTGTAGGAGTCTTAAGTTGGTTCTGGAATTTGCCGTTTTTATAATTTGGTGACATTTGAATTCTGTCAACCGTTTTCTTGTCATGCTGCACGTGCATAGTATTACACGAATTGAGTCCTAAAATCAAGGTAACTCCTGCAATTATAAGATGTATTATCATTATTATCCTCCATATTTTAGTTAAATAACGAGTCTTTATAATTTTTGTTACAACTAAAATATTAAAAGCATTGATTGATAGAAGGTTAGTAAAAGAGGGGTGAGCGTGAGTAAAAAAAGATTAGCCTGTGAGAGAAATCATTTCTTGAAAAGAGTATTGACCGATACCCTTAATTTGACTCACAGGCTAATCTTTTAAAATATGAGTAAACTATCTCTTTTTAGATGCCTTTATACATCTTGCGTGCATTAGAAATAGTTTTTAATAGGTGAAATTATTGCTTTCAGGTAGATTAGTCCATTCAGCAAAAGTAAGGGCATTTGTATCCCTTTCAGAAACAATTGGCGATTCGATATCCCAATGTATATTTAAATCATTATCATTCCACTTAATGTTATTTTCTCCTTTAGGATTCCAGACTGCAGTGCATTTATATTGCATTTCAGTATTGTCTTCCAAAGCAAGGAATCCGTTAGCAAAGCCGGGAGGGACCCATAAAATATGCTTATTAGTGCTGTTGATAATGAAAGATTTGTACTTGCCAAAATGAGGAGATCCTTTTCTTAGATCAACTTCTACTACCTGCGCTTCTCCTCTTGTCACGCGTATTAATTTACCTTGTGGTTTATCCCACTGAAAATGCATGCCTCTGACAACTCCTTTTTTAGAGCAAGAATGATTGTCTTGAATAAACTCGGCTTGCACTCCGAAGCTTTTCATGTCTTCAGCGCGGAATGATTCCATGAAGTAACCTCTCTCATCCTGAAAAACCTGAGGTTCAAAGAGGAGAAGTCCATCCATACTTTTTTCTATTATCTTTAGTCCCATTGCATCCCTTTTATTTTACTCTAGGTACTATATTACACTTTTAATCCCTTTAGGTTCTCATATTTAAGAAAGAACACTAAGTATGTAGATAAAAAGATTTGACAAAATTGCAGAATTTTAGCATATTTCACAAATTACTTGTAATCAATGGAAACCATCGAGTCACGACTTGAATTGTATTATGCGGATATATTCATCGTTTGCGCTGAATAGTAATAGTGTGTAATATCAAAATAATCGATGGGGTTGAATAATCAATATGACATTGTGTCATGTAACTCCATAAATTACAAACATTAACAATGTACAATTATGACTCCCGTCGATAATTATGGGGGCTAATATTATTATTGGAGCTAGAACTTAAATGGGGTATTTTTTTTACTACTTTGTTTCAATACTGGGATTATTATCAATCACGTTTGACGAGTTGTCTGAAACTCATCAAGCCGGTTGGCACATTTATCATGAAAATTTAGATAGTGCTGAGGTTCTTTTTCAAGATGCGTTGAAAGAATATCAAGATTATCTGGATACCAGAAGAGAAGTAGTTGCATTACTAGATCTTGCTTCAGTTTATCATCAGAAAGGGAAATTTGCAAAATACTTGCAATATCTCCACACATCAGAAAAATTAATCAATCAATTTGAAGATTCTCTCATTTTCTCCAGTCTTTATGCTAAACTCTACAATGCTTATTCCACTATGAACGATGTTGATAAAGCACTTGAGTATTTGAAAAAGCAAAAATTATATATTGCAGAAGAAGATTCATCCACTGCTATAGGGTACTATATAAATATCGCTGATATCTACATGAAAATGGGTTCTTATGACTTAGCAAAAGAGAACTTAGATCTTGCTAATAGCCTTACTTCACTTGCGGATGGGAACAAGAAATTGATATTTAATAAATATGGATACTTCTTTTATAGAACCGATCAGCCTGATTCTGCTTTAAATTACTTTGAGCGAGCGATGGTCTACTATGATGCTTGGAATAATAAAGTAGACTTGACTTCATTGTTAAATTACTTGTCAATTAAGCAAGAACTGAAGGGGAATGTTTCAATTTCTACTTTAGATTCGGTGTTTACTGTTATTCAGAAGCATGACCTCAAGGGAGATCTTCCTCAGTTTTATGCTATCAAAGCAAATGTGCTTCAAGATACAGCATATATGCACAAAGCGATTCAGCTCTCTTCAAATGGCAGAAATTTTCAGTTCACATTAGATCTGATTAAAGATTTGGCTGATTTGCAGTTTAATCTCAAACATTTTGATGAACACAAAGCTACTCTGGAGCTATATCATAATTTGAAAGACTCAGTTAGCCAGGAGAGGAATAAGCATCTGGTTAAGGATTTAAGCTCTAGCTACAGTGAGGACAATTATTCTAATAATAGCAGCAATTCTTTTCTTCACGAATTGACTTTGTATATCGCTCTAATAATGATTTTTATCTTGGTATCATATATCATTTATTCCCAATATTATCAAAAAAACAAACGTTCAGTCAAATAGCATTTCATAATACAAAATCACATCTTTGTTGGCATACTCTGTATATGACCATAATGATTTCATATGTGTCATATAGTCGTCATATGTATGTTGATACCTATAACAACACACCTAAAAGTTACTAAATACACAGCAAATATCAATATTTTAATAAGCACATAGAAATATGGGCGCATATAAACAATTACTATTATAGTAAAATATATTAATAATCAATAAATGTCTTTGATGTTACACCCGTATAATATATATTCACTTGCAAAGATAGTCTTTTATATTACGTGCTAGAATATTGATAGTATGTAAAAAATTCATTTAGTATTATGGAGGAAATTATGGCAGCACCTCAAAATGTACAGTACAACGAGACTACTGGTATCCTAAGTTGGGACTCTACCGGAGCCGGCGCAGTGTATGAAATTGGTATCAATCAAACAGAAGAAGGTCCTTGGCAAGTAATTGGCACGACTACTTTGACTACTTTCTCTTTAGCAAATGCACCTTATGAAGATGGTTATGCAGTTGTAAGAGACAAAAAACAAACACCGGACGATCCTTGGTCTCAACCACCTAAAAAATGGAAAAGACCTCCTTGGTTATAATCGATTTAAGTTAGAAAGGCTGCTTTTTATAAGCAGCTTTTTTTATATTGTCAGATGAGATTAATTCAATACATAATGATCTGCATATTTGCATCTATATCTTTTTGTGGTAAAGCATATTCTAATGTGACACATCTGTATAAAGATACAGGCTGCCAAATAAAAGTAGACTATCCTAAAAACATCTATTCAAATCATGACTTAGATATTTTGCCCAATGAAAAGACAGATATTTCAGATAAAATAAATCACTTCATAGATACAGTAGCTTCTCCGGCAATGCTGGTTTTTGAAACTGGTGAGTATATTTTTGAAACACCATTGGTTCTTAAATCAGATATTATACTTTCCGGATATAATTCTGATTTGACAAATTTTATATTTGATTTTGACGGTAATGCAAAATCATGCATCAATATAAACGGCAATGCGAATAGTGGTTTTACTAAACTGGATTTACCTCCCCAACTTGGCAATAAAACTCTAATTACTACTATTTCTAATAACCTGAAGACAGGAGATTTAATTGAAATAAGGCAGTCAAATGGTGTTTGGGACTCTAAGCCTGCAGATTGGGCAAAAAATTCTGTAGGGCAGTACCTAACAGTCGAGTCTATATCTCAAGATACTATACACACAAATGAATCAGTTTATATAGATTACGATGCTAATTTATCTCCCGAGATTAGAAAAATAAATCCTATCGAGAATGTAATAATTCAGTATCTAAAAATTGAAAGATTGGATGAACCTGAATCCGGTGCGGGATATAATATCAACATCTCAAAAGCATACAATTGTTTAGTCAGAGGAATCGAATCCTATAAGTCAGTTGGTTCGCATATTATGATAAGTGGAAGTAAAAACTGCGAGGTAAATGGATCATATATACATGATGCCTTTACTTTTGACGGAAGTGGAACCAGAGGCTACGGAGTTACTTTAAATGATCATTGCTCTGATTGTAAAGTAGAAAATAATATATTAAGACGCTTAAGACATGCTATAGTAGCAAAGCACGGAGCAAATGGAAATGTTATTTCTTATAACTATGCCCTGGAGACTAAGAGATCAGAGCCTATACCTGATTTTGCCGGAGACATACAGCTGCACGGACACTATGCTTATGCGAATTTGATAGAATCCAACATCGTTAATAATATATGGATTGATGACTACTGGGGGCCTTCAGGTCCTAGAAATATTTTTCTTAGAAATCGAACTCTTTTATACGGATTTTTTTGTAGCTCTTCTACTACAGACAGTTTGATAATTCTTGCAAATGAAATAACAGGGAAAGGTTTCACTTATGGTCTATTTTCAGTGCAGGGGTCTTACCATCAAATTTATAATAATAACATAAAAGGAAATATTGAGCATACTGATACAACTGAGAAGTATTTACATCACTCTATGCTATATACTACCGAACCGGATTTTTGGGATATATTTGATCCTTTCCCAAGTATCGGATATCCTTATTATGATGAGTTTACTATACCTGCCAAAAATAGATATGAGTCTGAGAATCGAAAAACATATGGAGAATATTTACCTACTGATGTAGCAGAATACAGACCCGATGAATATAGCAACATCTATGAGATACTAAAAGCTCGTGAAGAACAGGAAGTATCTGTTTATAATTATCTGGGAAAAGAAATTTACAAAGGAAAATGTATAGACCTTGATTTGCTTGGTCTAAAGATTAGAATCTTATTTATCCGCTTAGATAATAAATTATATAAAGTGCTTATATAAAAAAACTGCTTCAAACTGAACGCTTGAAGCAGCCATGATAACTATATCCTATAATCATGTTCGTCCTGAAACTTAAACTTTGACATCCAAATACCCTTTAGATATCTGATTTTTTGCAGTCTGCTGTATTTGCTCTTGAGGTTGAGTCGCAGAAATAACTGACAAAGTTTGATTTTGATTTGCTGTGCTACCTTTTCCTGATTTGTTTTCTTCGATTACTTCTTTTTGAAGTTCGTTTTGAACTGTTACAGGAGGCTTTTCCTCACTAAGCACTTCGCGCGGTGGCACTGCTCTCTCGTTTACTGAGTTCACATTCATAATAACCTCCGCTGTGAAATATTATATCTCTACTAATATTATCGGCATCAATTTATAAAACTTTAGCAGAAATTTCAAACTTATTCGCATTATTATAATTTACGTGAGAGATTCAAAATTGTTTTAGTTGTTATATAGTTATGATAAATCCCGAAAAGACAAAGGTGTTTGTCCTATGAAATATTTGTGTTGATTTAGAAAAAAGATATGTTTAAACAATAGAAGAATAATTAGAAAGCATGACCTAGCCCAAGATAGAAAACAGGAGATTTGAGCGCTCCGGATAAGGTGTATGCCTGATAATTACTTTCGCCAATTTTCGGTCCTAAAAACGGGAAGGCAACATCTACTCTTAATGGCCCTATAGGGGTGTCATATCTTAGACCAAACCCTACAGAAACAGCAAGTTTTTGAAGATAATCTATAGGATCTGCAGTTGTTTGTTTTTCAGGTGATTCAGCATACCAGCCAAACGCGTTACCGAAATCAATAAATCCTGTAAATCCGATACTGCTTATTTGATCAGCCAGCTGAGAATTAATGTTAGTCGGTTTACTAAAGTGATAACGAAATTCAACACTACCTTCTATCATAGTAGAACTGCCTACAATGTCAGAATCAAATTCAAATTGCTCAGAGTTGAAATCTTCTTTATCTGTGGCGTTTTGAGTGTTTCTATAAGAGTAATGAAGCTGCCTTGCAGGCCAACCTCTAACACTATTTGCACCACCTGAAAAGAACTGTCTGTCAAAAGGAATAACTGAGTTCTCGTCCAGCTGAATAATATGTCCGGCCTTGAATTTAGTAGCCATAACCAGGTTTTTGGATAGCGAGAAGAAATGGAAATGTGCAAACTGGAATCTTGCATAGCGAGCTATACCTGAAAGATCAGATAATGGCATAAATATGTTCCAACCATCAGTTGCAATGGATGTAAAGTGACCTTTGGTAGGGTTCAAAGGATGATTCCGCTTGTCACCTGAAAAAGTTAACCCGAGAATATTTGAACTAAAGAAATGATTATTAGTATAGTCGGATAGCTCTTCATAATATCTAAAAGAATACTCTGAAAATTTGTTTTCCCTAGTCGGATCTTCCATAATTGATCGCCATTGATTAATATCAATAGGATACTCTCTAGTCAGCCAAAAATCTAAATAAACCCGGTCTATAAACAAAAATTTACGCAAATTGGCAGTGAAACGTACAGGAAAGCTGAATGTTTCCAATTCAAAGTCTGATTGCAAATTTCGGCGAATAAATTCAGGTCGGGAAAGAAGCGAAACTCTGACTCCTTCAAAATTCCATAAAAGAGGCTGCATAAATTCAAAAGATAGTCTATATTCCTTCTCTGCTTGCCCCGTTTTGATATATTCAATAATATCTTTAATCGCAAACTTACCGGTTATACCCAGCTTCTGTGCAGCTCCGCCAAAATTTTTGAATAGAACAGAACCATCAATACCAATTGAATAGTATTCCTGCTCCTGGCTGTTGACTGCTTCGTTAAAATATGGCTCAATACCATATTCAAATTGGTGGCCGTAATTATTGAGAATTCTGAAATTTAGGGTACTGTCTGTGAAACTTTGGAATCTTGAAGTAGTATCAATATCCGGTATAAATACACCTAAAGACATCAGATTAACTTCAGATTTTTTTATCTTATCTATACTATACCAATCACCTTCTTCAAAGTCTAACATCTGTGTTTTTTGATAATGAGAAACAGGCCTTTGTCCATTTAAGCTATCTACAAAAGTGATATTACCAATTTTTACTCTTCTGCCCGGCTTGAAAAAGATATCTAAGCTATCGTCCTGTGTGCCATATTTTGTACGTACATAGTCCGCTGCAAATTCAGCAAAGTAATATCCATTATTTTTTAGAATTCTAATTATTCCATTTACTTCTGAAACGATTCTTGTTTCATTGAAGTTCTCACCTTCTTTTACAACTCTGAAGCTATTTATTTTACTATTAATCTTGTTAGGAAGAGTGTCTAGTCCATGGTATTTGTAATAAGCAAGTTTTGCTTGGGTGCTGTCTTGGATATAAAAGGTAAGAACATTCTTTTTTTCAGCAGAATCAGGAAGAAAAGTATAATCAATTTGAGCCCAATGGTAGCCACTCATATTATACAGCTCTTTGAGAATATTTTGAATATCTGATTCAATAATATTTGGGCTAAAATAGCTGAGTTCTTCACTCATCGCATTTAAGCTTTTGCGAAGTTCTTTTTTTAACGGATTTATTATAGGTTCCGGGCCATCCATTTTTACAATGTTATCATAGTAATAGCGAAGCATATTGTGAGTGATGCCTCTGTTGCTTTCGCGTGTTTTAATGATGTTTTTTAATTCAAGTTCTGAAAAAGCCTCTGTTCCATCAAATCTTATCTCATGAATTTCATAGCCATAACCATGATCCAGTGGTGGAAACAGGCCTTTGTGCAGCTTCTTTTCGGCAGCAGACAAAGTGATAGCATAAAGAAATATTAGAAAAAAGATTTTCAATGTAGCTCTCTCAATATTTTCAGTTTATAAAATACATCTTTCAAATAGATAAGTTACGTAAATGTACAAAAAAAGTGCCAAAAGAATTTCTCATAATATTCTTCCTGAATAATATAGTGAAACAAATTTGCAGAGTAATACGTAAATTAGAGGCCGGAACAAATATATATATTTTAATTACGTTCAATAAACTGGTTTGATGGAAAGAATTTAGGAGGTTTTAAGATGAAAAAGACCATTATTGCTTCGGTACTATTCGTTTCTATTGGTATAGTCATGGGTGTGCTTCTGGTGTCCAGTTTTAATTCAAACACTGTGAACCGCTTCTTTGCTGATGAAGGAGGCCCTATCGGAACAGATAGCGCTCCGGTACATTTGCAGTCTAATGCCAAAACTATAAATGATGCCATGGTAGCAGCAAGCGATGCAGTGCTGCCGTCTGTTGTTTCAATCGGTGTTATTACCGAACAAAAAAATCCTCATCAGGGCATGGAACAATACCGCGAGTTTTTCAAGTTCTTTGGTATGCCTGAAGGTGAAGATAATGATGAAACCTTTAAGTCCAGAGGATATGGATCCGGTGTTATCATCAATAAAGATGGCTACATTGTGACAAATAACCACGTTGTGGAATCTGCTACAGAAAATGGAATTACTGTGATACTTACTAATAAAAGTGAATATAAAGCTAAATTAGTTGGGACTGATCCTTTTACAGATTTGGCTGTTATAAAAATAGATCCTGAAGGGAATGAATTGGAACCTGCTCACTTTGGTGATATGGAAAATACCAAAATTGGCCAGATGGTGCTTGCAGTTGGTAATCCTCTTGGGCTTACTTCCACTGTGACAAGTGGTATAGTTTCTGCAATAAGTCGTGGAAATATTGGCGGCAGAAGAGGTGGGTATAATGTAGAAAACTATATACAAACTGATGCTGCTATTAATCCGGGCAATTCCGGTGGCGGTCTGTTTAATTTAAATGGAAGTTTGATTGGTATAAATACTGCAATAGCCACCAGGACAGGAACATATATAGGCTACGGTTTTGCTATCCCTATTGACATTGTAAAATCTGTTGTTTCAGATTTGATGGAAGATGGTAAAGTAAACAGAGGTTATATTGGCGTTACTATCAGGAATGTGGATGCTACATTTGCAAAATCTCTAGGTCTTGAAAAAGCAGGTGGTATCTTTGTCAATGGTGTATTAGAAGATTCTCCTGCCGATAAAGCCGGCATTAAAGAAGGAGATGTCATCATCGCAATTGATGGAAAAGAGCTGATGACTACTAACGAACTTCAAGGTCAAATTGCACTTCGCCGTGCAGGAGATGATGTAAAAGTTACTATTTGGCGAAACGATAAAAAAATAGATTTAGATTTAACTTTAGAAGCAAGAGATGCTAAAGAAGATATTTCAATCAAGTCTAATGACGAAGAGAAAAAAGAAGAGCCAAAAGTCGATGAGCCTATAGAATTTGAAAACCTTGGTTTTACAGTAAAACCAATTACAAAGCAAATGAAAAAGGAATTTGATATAGAGCAAGGTGTTTATGTACACTCTGTAAAAAGATTCGGACCTGCTTCAGAGCGTGGATTATTCCCGAACGGAATAATTTTGGAAGCTGACAGAAAAGAGATTAAAACTACTAAGCAACTTAAAGGTATTGTAGATTCTAAAGAGTCTGGGGATGCAATCTTATTACAAGTGAAGTACAAAGAAACTACTGAATTTGTAGCTATTGAGATACCTTAATCAAACTTTTAAACTGTTAGAGTGTAAAAATATAAGCGAAGCAATGGTTTTATAACCTTGCTTCGCTTTTTTAGATGTTTATTCCAAAATAGATTTATTCTTTGTATATTACTATGATGGGAAGTGATTGGTTGCCATAAAATAGATTGTGGTAGTTAATTACTAAATATTTGATTTTTGTAACCAATGTTGGATGAAATGGAACTATTAATTAATGCTCCTGTTTCGCTTGCTATTTTGGTGTTTACTATAGCAATTAGCCTTTATGCCATACATAAAAATAATGCACTTTATTATAAATGGCTTTTACATCCGGTAAGTGTGGCGCATAATAAAGAATGGTATCGCATGATTACAAGTGGATTTTTGCATGCCGACCATATGCATCTACTATTTAATATGCTGACTCTATTTTTCTTTGCGCCAATATTAGAAATTTATTTCTTAGGCCCGGTCAGGATGTTTATTATTTATATGATTTCAATTATTACTGCTAATATTTCAACAGTAAAAAAACATAAAGACAATTATGATTATAGAGCTGTGGGCGCATCAGGTGCCATTTCAGCAATATTATTTTCTTTTATATTATTCAGACCTTGGGATTTGATTAATATATTCTTTATAGTACCTGTACCTGCAATTCTTTTTGCTTTTGGGTACTTATGGTATTGTCGCTGGGCTGCCCAAAATTCGAATGACATGATTAATCATGATGCACACTACTGGGGAGCTCTTTCGGGAGTAGTAATGACTTTGCTGCTCAGACCTGAGGCGATACCTTATTTCATCAATGAACTGACAGGAGGATTACTGTGAGAAAAGCTCTTATCACAGGTATAACAGGACAGGATGGTTCTTATTTAGCGGAATTCTTACTCGCAAAAGGGTATGAAGTACACGGAATTATAAGAAGAGCCAGCACTTTTAATACTCACAGAATTGATCATATTTACGAAGATTCGCATAACAATCCTAAACTGAAACTGCATTATGGTGATTTATCCGATCCGGGCATAATTACAGAGCTTATATACTCTATTAAGCCTCAGGAAGTTTATCATCTTGGCGCTCAATCTCATGTAAGAGTTTCTTTTGATATGCCTGAGTACACAGGAGATATTACAGGGCTTGGAACAACCAGAATCTTAGAAGCTATCAGAAGAAGCAATAATGACATAAAGTTTTACCAGGCGTCTACTTCTGAGCTTTTTGGAGCGGCTATCCCGCCTCAGTCAGAGACTACTCCATTTGAGCCTCAGAGCCCTTATGCAATAGCAAAGCTATATTCTTACTGGATGACTAAAAACTACCGTGAAGCGTATGGAATTTTCGCATCTAACGGTATACTCTTTAATCATGAAAGTCCTAGAAGAGGAGAGACTTTTGTTACCAGAAAGATTACCAGAGCAATTGCACATATTCTGGCAGGCACTCAGAAGAAAATGTACCTTGGTAATCTTGATGCAAAAAGAGATTGGGGTTTTGCACCTGAATATGTGGAACTGATGTGGGAAGTGCTCAATCAGGATAAAGCTGATGATTATGTAATCGGTATGGGCGAAAGCCATTCTGTAAGAGATTTTCTAAAAGCTTCTTTCGAGTATGTAGGTGTTGAGGTGGACTGGGACGGCGAAGGTGTCGAAACTAAATGCCATATCAAACACGCTGGGAACTATTCAAATATTCTTGAAAAAGGGCAGACAATTATAGAAATAGATCCTAAATATTTCCGACCAACAGAAGTTGATTTTCTACTTGCAGACAATAGTAAAGCTAAGAAAGAACTAAATTGGAATCCTAAAGTAACATTTAAAGAACTTGTAGGAAACATGCTTGATTTTGATATGAAGCAGGCAGGCTTGGAACCTTCTTTCGAAGGCACTAAAGCAATCATCGGAAAAGGATTTGGTTGGACAAAACACGAGTTTAATAATATTCTGAATATTCAAAATGAAGTATAATAAAGCTGCGAAAATATTTGTTGCCGGTCATAATGGGATGGTAGGCTCATCAATAATCAGACATTTAAAAGAGTCCGGTTATACTAATATTTTAGTTGCAGAAAGAGAATTATGTGATTTGAGAAATCAAGCTCAGGTTAATGCTCTATTCGAAAGAGAAAAGCCTGAATTCGTTTTTCTGGCTGCTGCAAAAGTAGGCGGAATAATGGCAAACAAAACTTATAAAGCTGATTTTATATATGATAACATTATGATTGCTTCAAATGTTATAAATGCAAGCTATAGTTATGGAGTCAAAAAACTATTGAATCTTGGTTCTTCTTGCATATATCCAAAGTTTGCAGATCAGCCTATTAAAGAAGAGTATTTACTTAAAGGTGAACTTGAGCCGACTAATCAGCCGTATGCTATCGCAAAAATAGCTGCTATTGAGTTATGCAAATCGTTTAACTTTCAGTATGGCACTGATTATCTGTCCCTTATGCCTACAAATCTTTACGGAGAGGGTGATAATTACAATCTGGAGACATCGCATGTTTTGCCAGCTATTTTAAGAAAAATGCAATTGGCAAAGTGGCTTATGGAAGGCAATTTTGAGCAAATCGAGCAAGATATTCAGAAAAATCCGATTGGTTTTGGAATAGATCAAAAGCTTGATTTCAATAATAGAAATAGTATTATTGATGGATTTGCCCAAATTGGAATAACAGAGAACTCTCTGATTCTGTGGGGAACCGGCAAGGTCTTACGAGAATTTTTGCATACCGATGATGTTGCAAAAGCTGCTTTATTCTTTATGGAAGAACATACATTTGCCAGTATGGGTGACTTTGTGAATATTGGTACAGGCAAAGATATAAGCATAAAAGCACTGGCTGAGACAATTCAGAAAGCCGTCGGATATGAAGGCAATATCGATTTTGATTCGACAAAACCCGATGGAACACCTCGCAAGCTGCTGGATGTCAGCAAAGCAAAATCTCTTGGTTGGCAATATGAGATAGAGTTGGAAGACGGGGTGAAAATGATCTTAGATGATTATAGAAATTTATAACCCAAAAATTATATGCTATGGAGACTAAACCTTAAATTAAGCTCCATAGCATTTTTTTGTCTTTATTTAAATGCTTAACCTTCAAAAAGGAAGATTATTAAACATCCTGATTTTCAGAAAACTTTTCTTTCAATTGCCTTTCAGTTCCCCAAATCACATAAACAGCGATCAAAATTGAACCACCGATTATAGAAGTGACAAACAGCCATTCAATTTCAGGAAATAAATAAAAGATGAGTGTTGTAGCAATGATGAATGCCACTCCGCATTGTATCATTTTTACTGAAGAGTACTTATTCGCAAAATCCCATGCAGCTTGGCTAGCCATTGATTTTTTAGTTCTGTAACCAATCATCGGATTTATCTTTCTGGGAGGTTTGTAGTACATCCAAAGTCAGGGAAAGATAAATGATATTCCTATTATAATTATAGCTAGTAGTTCCATAGATAATTTTCCAATTGTAAAATAGAGTTTCCCAAGATTATCATGCTTTCGTCAATAAATGGACTCATATATGAAATTTACGAATTTATAATTTCAAATGTTTCAACTTCTCAAAAACTACGGCAAAACAGTTCGCTAAAATGCACATCCGGGTACAGGACTGTTAGCATTCTTTATAATAACAAATTCCCTTTTTTTTCGTAGTATTGTAGGTGTTCTGATAATCTAAGGTGCTTTAATGGCAGAGAAACTTGGTAAGATATTGATAGTGGATGATGATGAAGATGTATTGCAGGCGGCGAGGTTATACCTTAAACGACATGTAAAAAGTATACATACTGAAAAAGATCCTGAAAACTTACCCGGTCTGCTGGCAGCATCTTCTTATGATGTGATATTGCTAGACATGAATTTTACAAAAGACATGACAGGTGGAAGTGAAGGATTTTATTGGCTTGAAAAAATCAGAACTATATTTCCGGAACAAATTGTAATAATGATCACGGCATTTGGCGATGTGGACACTGCAGTTAAAGCTATTAAATACGGCGCTACCGACTTTGTCCTTAAACCTTGGCAAAACGAAAAACTGCTTGCAACGATTTCTGCTGCCTTGCAGCTAAAAATCAGTCGCGATAAAATAAACACACTCACTAATTTAAATCGTGAATTGCAGAATGATTCGGCAAAGCCATTTTCTGACTTCATCGGAGACTCTCCAAAGATGCAGAAAGTTTTTGCCGACATCAAAAAAGTAGCAGCAACAGACGCTAATATCCTTATTCTTGGCGAAAACGGAACCGGTAAAGAATTAGTCGCACGATCACTGCATAAGTATTCTAATAGAAGTGACAAAAGCTTTATCAGTGTTGATATGGGCTCAATGAATGAAAATCTTTTTGAATCAGAGCTTTTTGGGCATGTGAAAGGTGCTTTCACGGATGCAAAAAATGAAAAAATCGGTAGATTTGAAATTGCCGAAAGCGGAACTCTGTTTCTGGATGAAATAGGAAACATTCCATTACACCTGCAATCTAAAATACTTCGCGCTCTGGAAAACAGAAAAATAAGCAGAGTTGGCTCATCAAAGCAGATAGATATAGATATCAGATTAATCACTGCAACTAATGAAAATTTAAATGACCGAGTAGCATCAGGTGAGTTCAGAAAAGATTTACTATATAGGATCAACACGGTGGAAATTATATTGCCGCCCCTAAGAGAACGCGGAGAAGACGTGATCCTTCTTGCCGAACATTTCCTTAAAAGATATGCAAAGAAATATTCTCACTCTATAAAAAGCATCAGTAAACGAGCTAAAGATAAACTAATTCAACACACCTGGCCGGGCAATGTTCGCGAACTGCAAAATATTATGGAAAGAGCTGTGATTCTTTCTGAAAACGAGTCATTGCAGCCCGAAGACTTTGCTCTCAATGAAATTGATGAATCAGGTAATGATCTCTCCTTCAACAGCTACAATTTGGATCATGTTGAGAAGACTGTGCTTATTAAAGTGCTGGAAAAACATGCAGGCAATATTTCTAAAGCTGCAAAGGAACTTGGACTAACCAGAACCTCTCTCTACAGAAGATTGGAAAAACACGGATTATGATACTCAAGAGCCATAGATTCGGAATAGCTGCAAGAGCTTTGACAATGGCTCTAAATGCTATATTATTGGGTTTTTTTATTGCATTTAGCAATATTTATCCTGTTTGGATTGTGCTTATCATGCTATTTATATATCAGATTTATGATATTATAATTTTTACTG
The DNA here is from genome assembly GCA_942490685.1 of uncultured bacterium. Lineage (GTDB taxonomy): Bacteria > Bacteroidota > Ignavibacteria > Kapaibacteriales > UBA2268 > JBFHIJ01. The sequence goes on along the minus strand of CALNXW010000016.1, from coordinate 3,161,997 downwards.
ACAGGACTAATAAAGAAGTGCTTAAATTTCTTGCAGCAGTTAAAGAATCTGATTTTTCGGCTAACTTCTACACTCCTGATTATGGCGGCACAATGTCAGAACTAACAAAAGAACTGAATAAAGTGATAGAAATATTCAGAGAGAATAAGGCTGAGCAGGAAAAATTTTATAGATTTTTGGAGAAAATGGTTCATCAGCTTAATTCAGGTATAGTTGTGTTTGATGCTACCGGGAAACCGGTTCTGACAAACTCCAAAGCCATTTCATTCACAGGTCTCAAAGAAATCCATCAGGAAGAGGACTTGCAAAAAGCCTTCCCTAAGTATTCAGATGAAATTGCAAAACTTTCGCATGCAGATAAAATATTTCTTAAAAGTGGGCAAAGCAGTAAAGATATGGTTCTAAGTTGTTCTGAATTTGTAGTTCAGGACGACCGATACAAGCTTTTTACTTTACACAATATCAGCCAGGAGCTGGAAGAAAAAGAATTAGATTCATGGCAGGATCTTGTTAGGGTATTGACTCATGAGATTATGAACTCTATAACACCTATTTCGTCTCTATCAGAAACAGCACTTGACATAGTGGATGAGTATGACGGAGGAGATGACGAAATTGTAGACGATATAAAAGAAGCGTTAGGTACTATTCGCTCCAGAAGTGAAGGTCTGATGTCATATGTCAAGTCCTTCAGAGGTTTAGTAAAGCTTCCGAAGCCAAATATTGAAGTTTTTCCTGTTGCTGATCTGTTTGACAATGTAGTTAAGCTATTGGAACCTGAATTTGAAGAGAAAGATATCAAGTGTCATATAGAAATTATCCCGGAAGACTTGAAGATAGCTGCAGATCCTGCACTGATGGAGCAAGTAATCCTGAATCTGCTTCTTAATGCCAAAGATGCAGTAAGAATGGAGGAATCGCCAAGGATATGGCTTCGTGCATTCACAGATAAAAAAGCAAAAATGCTTATAGAAGTAGAAGATAATGGTAGTGGCATCTTAAAAGATAATCTTGAAAGAATCTTTATTCCATTTTTTACAACTAAAAGCACGGGTAGTGGAATTGGCTTAAGTCTTGTTCGTCAAATAATGAGACTTCACGGCGGAAAAATTGCAGCGGACTCAGAACCAGGCAGAACACTCTTTAAGCTGTGGTTGTAAAAATCATATATATTCCTCTAATGAAAGCCCCAACTCATTTTCAACAATAGATATAAAACTCAAATTGATTTTGTAGTTAAATAGCTCCATAAACTCCTCTTCCGACAATATCTCCCTCATGTTTTTGAGAAACTTAACTTTAGTTTTTCGATCATCATACAAAGAATTACTATTTAGCCCTAGGAAATCTATGAAATCTGATGATTCAGTATCCTCTGGATTTTTTGCAAAGTAAAGCATATCACAAATAAAGATTCTAGATTCAAACTCTTCCCTATTTTGAAAGAATAAAGTCTCATGAAATTTTGCATTTTTAAAGGCATCATCTCTTTTACTGATGTTTCTTGAGTGCAAAACTGCATAGTAGTTATAATATCCATCCTCATCTGTGAATTTTAGAGAAGCATTAAAATGTTCAATATCTATAGAATCAATTCCTTCAATATATTTTTCTGAATATGCACAAAATCCTCTTTGCTCACTGAGCAAGGCATTTTTTAGTTTTCTATTCTCTGAAGCATTTCTCGAATACTTCAAATTATCTTTTAATATTTGAGATTCAGGAGTTTTGCTTAAAAATTTCATATCTAGAATTTATAGAGTTCTTGAATTTTGACTATTTCTTTGATAATTTTTTGCTTTTCATTGTTTGCTTTATTTTCTTGAAGTTGCTGCTTTAATCCAACGAATTTCTCCCACATTTCAATGCCTTTTTTACCAAGAACTTCACTTAATCCAAAATCTTGTTTTAATACATCATTCGGATCATCGCCTGCAGGCGACTGACCTTTGCGTAAAGTAATAAAGCCTTCTTCATCCCAATCCAGAACAAACTTTTCTGCGGGTTCGAACTGACCTGCAACCAGAGGACTATGAGTAGCCATAAAAATTTGAGTATTATTTTGATTATTTGAGTCTATAACAGCTTCCGAGTAAATATCTGCTAAATCAAGTAGAAAATCTGGATATAGACTATTTTCAGGTTCATCTACAAGTAAAAAACCGGATTTGATTGTTCTATTAAAATATAAAGAACAAATATGTCCTATGCGAAATATAAAATTCCTTATACCGGTACTTAGTTCATTATATTTAATGGTTCTACCTGAGTTTTTAAGTTTAATAAACGCTCTTAAATTATCGTCATTCTGTACTGGATTTTTAATATTTGCGATATCAAACTCCAACCCTGCTTTACTCAATATTGTATTCCACAAAATTGACAGCCTATCAATAATCTTAGGATTATTATTATCAAATTCTGCTATTAGTTGCTTTTTGGTTTTGTCTAAGTTCTCTTCAAGATTTTCAAAATCTGCTCTTTTACTTTCACGCTCTCTATTTAGGAAGATGAGTACATTCCAAAATTCTTTAGCTGTAGAATTATCCACTCTATGATAAAAAGGAAAATCATCTAATAAAGCTAAAGCATCATCAAGAGTAGTCTCAGGAGCATCTTCTATTTTGAGATATTCATTTGTAAAACTTTCTGCCGGAGAATAAATTTGAAGAAACTGATCTTTGATCATAGAATCATATAATTTTTCTAATTCTATAATATCAGGGACTGAAGTCTTATGCTCTTCAAAAATTTGCATATAATTTGTATCAATTATGTATTTATCCCATCCAGGTATTTGTTCAATTTGCTCAGTAAAAGCAACAACTATATCGCCGGCTTTTTTAAGAACATGATAGATTTGACCATTTAAACTGATTGAATAAATCAATACATATTTATCCTCTTTTCGTATTGCAAACTCATCGAGACTAATTGAGAAAGGTTCTTTAATTATAGCATTTAGTAGTTTTAGAAGTGTCGATTTACCGGTACCGTTACGGCCGATAAAACAAATCTTACTTAATACATTTCCAGACCTGTCGGTGAAATCAATTGAAACATCTTTGAATTGCTTGAAGTTGATTAGTCTCAAAGAGAGTAGTTTCATCTATTTATTCCTTATTTACAGCTTAATAAACTAATATAATCCAAAATAGATAAATAGAAAAACGATTATTGCATGTTTATAAAAAGAGTAAAAACAGACAATACATATTTTAATAAAAAATATCTTATATTGTGTTCTTTGCAACTCTGTTTGGAATTGGATAAATGAAAGTTATAAAACCTCTGGTAATTCTCTCTATTACATTAATGTATCTCATATTGATGTTTTTAATGTGGGCTAATTCGCAAGCTGATGCGGATGTAATAAATTCAAAATTGCAGTTGCTTTCCGGGGAAGGTTATGGGCTTTACTATTTTATAATAAGTACTTGCTGTTTGTTTTTACTTTGGAATGGCGCTAGGTTCAGTTTCGGAAAGGAGATCGTGCATAACTCATGGCTGCCCTTACTTCAAGTTATTTGCCTGTTTTTATTCGAATTTCAAATTATTCTCCTCACATTTGATATGGGATTAGATGTAATTACAATTAAGTTTTTGATTGGCATCTTTTCTACTGTCATCTTAGGAATATTTAGTTTTAGTGCTGTATACGATATGGTAAAAGGCTTCTCAGAATCTATAAAAAAGAAATAAGTGTACACTGACATTCTTTAATGTTCCAAACCTTTTTATTTTTGTTTTGGAGTAAAAAAGTGTTTTTCAAGTCAAAATCATAGTCATAAAAATCACAAATCCTTTCTGACGTTTATTAGCCTAGATCTCTCTGAATCAAGATTTATCTTGCTTTTTTAGCTATTATATCATATTATAGAATTAATTAATTTAGTTGTTTTGCGGGTTGATTATGAAAATCAAAACTTTAGAGCTGGAAAATTTTAGAAGCTATCAGCATATGAAAGTAGACTTTCGTCAGTTTAATGTACTGATAGGTCCTAATGCTGCAGGTAAGTCTAATTTTATCAAAGCTTTTCGTTTCTTACGCGATATTGTTATTTACGGTCTTGAAAACGCTATCTCATTACAGGGTGGTGGTGAGTACCTAAGAAATATCAATCGCCAGGGCAAAGATGATTATTTAAGATTGAAAATAGACATCGAGCCTTTTTCTGCGGTAAGAAGCTTGAAAACAGGAGACATAGGTCATATCATAATGAAACCTACTTCGTTTTCGAATGAGTTTAAGATTTCGTTTGACAAGCAAGGGCTGGAGTTTTTAGTTGAAGAAGATCAACTTCTGCAAACCTTTGATTTTTACGAGACTATGCATAAAAATGACAGGTTGACTGACGATAATAAAATAGGTTCAGGCAGTTTGTTGGTTTCCAATGTCATGGGGAAATTCAATATAGATTTCAAAAAAGATAAATCAGTTCCTGTAAGCAAGTCGGATGTATTTCCTTCTCTGTTTATGGACTTTCAGTCTTATTTTGATGAAGAGAAACCGCTTCAGACATTGTTTATAGAAAAGCAGTACTATATGCACCATAAACAAAGTGTTAGGCAGGCACTTGGGGATTTATGTATTTATGATTTTGATCCTCAGCGACCAAAGCAGGCTTCCACCATTACTGGAAAAGCCGAGCTTGAAGAAAATGGTGAGAATTTAGCTATTGTGCTCAGAAAAATTCTGAAAGATGAAGATAAAACCCGTATGCTTTTTAATCTGATCCAAGATGTTTTGCCATTTGTGGAAGATTTGGAAGTAGAGAAATTCCTTGATAGATATCTGCAAATTACATTAAAAGAGAAATACTCGTCGGATCGGCCAATCCCGGCATCTCTGATGTCTGATGGAACAGTATACGTGATTCTTATTATTATCGCACTTTACTTCGAGAATAAACCGATCGCATTTTTTGAAGAGGCAGGTAGAAGGATTCACCCTTATCTTATATCAAAAATCATAGATATGATGCAAGACGCAACCTCTCATAAACAGATTATTTTGAGTACTCATAACCCTGAAATAGTTAAATATGCCGGATTGAAAAATATTATGTTTATCAATAGAGATGCAAACGGCTACTCCACAGTTTCTCATTTACATGACAAGAAAGAGATCATGGCATTTATGCAAAATGAAATTGGTATCGAAGAGTTGTACATTCAAAACATGCTGAAATAATGAAACTAAGCAAACTATACATATTTGTGGAAGGTAACGATGACGAGCGTTTTTTCAAGCATGTCATTGTACCTCTTATGTACAAAAAATACAATGATGTTGAGATTTTTAAATACGCACAGTGGAAGAAGGAAAAAGTAAATAACTTCATCAATTCCATCAAAACTTTGCAATTTGATTACATTTTTACTGCTGATCTGGATGATGAACCAACTGTAGGCAGCAAAAAAAGAGGGTGCATTATTCATTCTCAAATTTGGATGACAATCAGATTTCAATAGTAATCCATGAAATTGAGAGCTGGTACATAGCCGGATTTCCTGATGATATGCTTTTAGCTATGCGCTTACCTGAAATTGGGGATTCTGAAAAAATAACTAAAGAAGATTTTAATCAGCTATATCATCAGATATCGCGCTCAAGAATTGACTTTATGCGTGAGCTTCTAAAAAACTATTCCGTAAAGACAGCAGTCAGCAAAAACAGCTCTTTCAAGCATTTCGTAGAGACTTATGTGAAGTAATAATATGAAATATAGGATTTGTAAGTAGTTCCTACTAAACTATCAGCTCTTGTAATGTGTTTAAAGCTAAAATAGAAACAAATCGCATACCCAGCATATTTCTGTCAAAGGAAGACATCTTGTAATTTTCTATTTTCTTTTTGAGATTGTTTTTATAATCTTTTGTTTGCGCACCGTAACCCAAACAATTGAAAATTACAGTTCTGACAAATACTACAAGTACAGGAATTGTAGAAATTGCAAAATCACTATCAAACATCATTAGAATAAAGATTGATACAAAAAAACAAGGTAAAGCAACGTATATAAAATCTTTCAACATATTCAACCTCAAATTTCAAATCATTGTCTTATCTCAATTGGAGTTCCTATTGGAACAGCATTATATAATTCTTCCATCTCATCATTAGTAACAGCTATGCAGCCTGCTGTCCAGTCTCTTAACTGAATTATTTCCCCTAAGCTACCCACTCCATTCTTTATGCCATGTATTTTTATCAGCCCGCCGGGGGATTTCCCGAGACTATCTGCAAAAGCTCTATCCTTGTCATTCGGATAAGATACACCTAAATTTTTATAATATGCACTATTAGGGTTTTTATCGTTTATATAGTATAAACCTTCCGGAGTTTTGCCGTCCCCTTCAAATTGTTTATGACCAATAGGATTGAAGCCCAGTGCAACTTTGTAGGTCTTAAGTAGCTTTCCTTGAAAAAACACATGCATTTCTCGTCTGCTTTTTTCTACAAGTATCTTATCTATTTTGGTGTTTGGAGCCAAAGAATTACTCTGATTATAGAAGAATAAGATGGCAAATATAAACAGAACTAGAAATATGGAAGTAATAATTATTTTCATTGTCATCTCTGCGAGTTTTCTGATATGCAATATGTTATTATTAAATATCAGAAACAAATATTGAACAAAAAACAGCTCTGTTCAAATTACAATACATAAGTGTAGTGCAAATAATACATCTAAATTCAAGTAATAAATGCAACACTTAGATGAGACGTTATAGAAGAAAAGCATAAATTTTTCAAAACAGGAAAGCAGAAAAAATCTGCCTTCCGTGTTTTGATGGAAAATATGCGCATTTTTTCCTTCCAGCGTCCAAACAAGAGGGTTGCAATGGCACATATCACCAGAGAACAAAGATATACAATAGAATGCTTGTTAGCAAAAGGAAAATCAATTACTTACATAGCTGAGACGATTGGCAAAGACAAATCAGTTGTCATCAGGGAAATAAAACGTAATACTAACGAGCGTACAGGTATTTATAGCAGCAAAAATGCACAAAAGTACTACGAAACTCGGCAGAAATGGAAACACAAGCGTACGTATATGACAGATTCTGTAAAAGCGACAATTAGGTATTATCTGGAGCTGGATTACAGTCCTGAGCAATTAGTTGGATTCTGCCGAAAGAACGATATCCCTTGCGTTTCTCACGAAAGTATATATCAGCATATTTGGAAATGCAAAGCAAACGGTCAGGATTTGCACTTGCATCTTCGCCGTAAAGGCAGGAGGTATCAAAAACGTGGCAGCCAATACAAAAGTCGGGGGACAATAGTAAATCGACGTGATATTGACGAAAGACCGACTATAGTGGAGGAAAGAAAACGATTTGGAGATTTAGAAATAGACACAATTATAGGCAAGAATCATAAGGGGGCAATAGTAACTATAAACGACCGGGCTTCCGGGATGCTGTGGATGAAAAAAACAAAAAGCAGAAGTGCCGAAGATATCGTAAATGCTACTATAGAGCTACTTTACGACGAAAGAGACAATATTCATACTATTACAGCAGATAATGGAAAAGAGTTCGCTTATCACTCTTTAATTGCAGAAATATTAGGAGTTGATTTCTACTTTGCTCATCCGTATAAGCCGTGGCAGAGAGGTGCAAATGAGAATCTAAACGGGCTTATAAGACAATATATACCTAAGAAAACGGACTTTACTTTACTGGAAGATAAATTTGTGAGCTTCGTGCAGAACATACTTAATAACAGACCAAGAAAGAGACTTGATTTCGATAATCCTATTACAAGAAAGAAAAATTTATTATTTTAAACTTTGTTGCATTTATTGGTTGAATGTGGCACAGTATAAATATTATGGAAAATAAATATCTGTGCAAAACTAATAAATAAGAATTATAAAATAGCATGATGTAGTAATATAAAATTATTATTATATTGCAACATGATAAATGTTTATAAAGTAAAAAAAAGAGATTGTAATGGAAGCCTCAAAAATTGACATGTATATGTCAGCAAATCAAGACAAATTTCCTTCTGATAAGATTATGTTAATCAGAGATCAACTAGAAAAACTAGATGATAACAAGTTTGGCTATATCCAATCAATTGATATTAAAAATCCAACTACTTTACTTATTGTATCCATCTTTTTGGGAGGTCTCGGGGTAGATAGATTTATGTTAGGACAAAGCGGTCTTGGTGTTGCCAAATTATTAACATGTGGCGGTCTGGGAGTTTGGGCATTAGTAGATTTATTTTTGATTATGGGTAAAACGAAAGAGTTGAACTACCAAAAAATAATGATGAATGCCATTTAAAAAGAAAATATTCTATTTATTGGTTCTTTGTGTAGTGGTAGCCAGTTACATTTGGCTACCCACATATTTAGAAAATAATAATATATGGTTTTTGTGCTTTTTTAGAAGTCTATATGACATTAAGTGTCCTGCATGTGGAACAACAACTGCAACTTTACTGCTGTTAAAAGGTGACATAGCCGGAGCTTTTTTTGTTAATCCATTAAGCATAATTACAAATCTACTAATCTCCATATCTACAGTTTGGATAGCTATCGATGTTATTAGAAACAAAGAAACTTTTATTCCGGTTCTTCAAAAAGAAATGAATAAATACTTGATTTTGTTCGTTATACTCATAGTAGGAGTCAATTGGCTGTATGTTCTATTCCAATGAAACTAGAACCTAAAGAATTATCTATTGACTAAATAAAAAAAGGCGCACCAAAAATTAGCACGCCTTTCGAGTAATTTAATACTGATTCTAATTTAGAATTGAACTTCGTTTATGCCCATATTATGCAATGTAAAGCCATAAATATCAGCAGCTTGTTCTAAACGTTTTGAAACCGGCGTGCCTGCACCGTGGCCGGCATTAGTTTCAATTCTAATCAATACAGGATTTGTACCTGCTTGTTTTGCCTGCAAGTTTGCAATATATTTGAAAGAGTGAGCCGGAACTACTCGGTCGTCATGATCGCCTGTAGTAACAATTGTAGCCGGATACTCAACACCTTCTTTTACATTGTGAACAGGAGAATACTTATATAAATATTCAAACATTTCTTTAGAATCCTCAGCAGTACCATAATCATAAGCCCAACCTGCGCCCGCAGTGAAAGTATGATATCTAAGCATATCTAAAACGCCTACTTCAGGTATAGCCACTTTTACAAGGTCAGGTCTTTGAGTCATAACTGCTCCAACAAGAAGACCACCATTAGAGCCACCCTCTATTGCTAAATACTCGTTTGAACAATATTGATTTTTGATCAAATATTCTCCCGCAGCGATGAAATCGTCAAACACATTTTGTTTTTGCATTTTTGTGCCGGCATTGTGCCATTTTTGTCCATATTCACCGCCACCTCTGATATTTGCTACAGCGTAAACGCCACCCATTTCCATCCAAACAGCTCTTGAAACACTGAAACGAGGAGTCAAACTTGCGCTAAATCCACCATAACCATAAAGAAGAGTAGGGTTAGTGCCGTTAAGTTCAATACCTTTTTTGTATGTGATAATCATAGGTATTTTAGTACCGTCTTTAGACTTGTAGAATACTTGTTTTGATTCGTATTTGTCGCTGTCGAATTTGATATCCGGTTTCCAGTAAACTTTAGATTCACCTGTCTTAGCATCATAAGCAAAAGTGCTGCCCGGAGTTTTATAATCAGTAAAAGAGTAGTAAAGAGTTTCTTGATCATCTTTACCGCCAAATCCGCCAACAGAACCTACGCCGGGAAGTTCAACTTCACGAACCAGATTACCGTCATAGTCATATTGCATAACGTGAGAAATAGCGTCTTTCATATATTTTGCAAAGAAATAACCTGAACCGGTTGTTGGTGATAATACATTTTCTGTTTCCGGAATAAAGTCTTTCCAGTTATCAGGAGTCGGGTTTGAAGCATCTACAGTAACCACTCGGTTATTAGGAGCGTTCAAATTAGTTGAGATATACAGCTTAGATCCTTTAGTCTCAATAACATGAGTATCAGAATCAAAATTATCGATAATAGTAACTAATTCTGCATTTGGCTTTGTCAGATCTTTCATATAAAGTTCGTTGCCTGTAGTAGAGTTAGCTGCAGAGATAAAAAGATATTTTGCGTCTTCTGAAACAGAAGCGCCGCAATATCTTCTTTTATTTGCAGGGTCTGCACCAAAGATAACTTTATCTTCTTTCTGAGAAGTTCCAAGTTTGTGGTAATACACTTTATGCTGATCAGTTTTAGCAGAAAGCTCACTGCCTTCAGGTTTGTCATAGCTTGAGTAGTAGAAACCTTCATTGCCTTTCCAGGACACACCACTGAATTTGACATCTACTAAAGTGTCACCGATAATTTCTTTATTTTCAGCATTCATCACGATAACTTTTCTCCAGTCACTGCCGCCTTCGCTTATAGCATAAGCCAGCATTTTGCCGTTTTCAGAAAAAGAAAGTGAAGCTAAAGAAGTAGTACCATCAGCTGCGAAAGTATTAGGATCTAGAAAAACTTCAGGCTCTGCATCACCTTTTTGAGCGTAAAGAACGCTGTGATTTTGCAGACCATCATTTTTGTAGAAATATTTAACACCATTTTCTTCAAACGGAGCACTCAATTTCTCATAATTCCAGAGTTCTTCCAATCTGTTTTTGATTTTGCTTCTTATGCTGATTTTGTCGAGGTAAGCAAATGTGAATTTATTTTGTTCTTTGACCCAAGCCTCTGTTTCAGGGCTTCTGTCATCTTCAAGCCATCGATAAGGATCGCTTACTTTAGTACCGAAGTACTCGTCAGTTACTTCAATTTTTTTAGTTTCAGGATAAGTAAGCTTTTCAGCATCATCCTTTTTAGCTTTTGAGCAAGCACCAATAGCCATTGCTGCCAATAGTAAATACACTGATAATTTCATAGGACCCAATAAAAAAATAATTGAACAATATAAATCGTACGATAAAGAGAGGATTATGTTACTCTAGCATCTTTTCGTTTTGACTCACGACAACGACGCTTATAAGAGTAATAAAATATAAAATGAGGTGATTTTATGCAAGAAATCAGAACTTCGAAATAATTTGGAGGGTGCAATTTCGAAACTAGACGGAAAATAATGTATAACTACTTTCACTCTTGCAAAAATCCAATCTAATATAATACTTTTTTCGGAAAATATCTTTATTCTTTTGTTCTTTGGAACTTGTTTTAGGCAGACGTTTATTGCTGACAACAAAAGCTTTCCACTTATCAGCTTTAAGTTGATTATTCAAAGCTCTATGAGTTGTCTCTATTTGGCTAATTGCTTTATTGATGTGATTCCCTTTCAGCTCCACATATGCTACTTCAGTTTCTTCGAGTTTCTTTGCTTTTGCTATATAATCACACCTTTCTTGTCCGTCTTTCTCTGTTGTTTCCTCGCCTTTTGCTAATGAAACTTGAATATTTTGAGTGTCTGGATTTCTCAGATAAAACTTTACTCCCTTTTCCTGTAGCTTTATATTAGTTTGCTTCTGCTCTTTAAAGAGCGTGTCAATCTTCACCATAAAGTTCCTCAAGCAAATTATCAAACTCTTCTCCAATTATTTCAGAAGCAGAATCTATTGCATCACCATCTATCAGTCCTGATTCTTCATCAATGATATTTTGCACTTTCCCGTCTTTTACCAAGTAAGCAGTAAAGTCTTTATTGATATATTCTTTTTTTTCTTTTTTACATTTCAATTTTTCGGACAATATCAAATTATTTACAGAACTTAGGATATAAGGGCTATGAGTAGTCAGGACAAATGAATGAATTTTATTCATGTCTTGAAAATGTTTGTAAAACAGTTTTATTAGCTGATACTGTGTTTCAGGGAAAATATGTGCTTCCGGCTCTTCAATTATGAAAGTTTCTGTGTAAGGGGTATCATAACGAGATAGTCCAGAATATTTCATGTTTAGGATTAGTAGAATCTGAAGTAAAGATTGCTGTCCTGAGGATATATCGCTAATTTTAACAAGCTTATTGTTTAACTTTAGATATTCTTGCTCAGATTTCTTATCTAAAAAATATTCCCCTTTTAGAATGCTATTTGAGATTTCATCAAACATAAAATTTTTATATTCACGTTTTGCAAGTTTCAAAATTCTTCCAAAATCTACAAGATAGGGATCTATGTGGACATCCCATTGAATCATTGAATATATATTTTCATCGTAAGTATTAAATAGGGCTCTATCTGCGGGAACAAATAGAGAACTAATAGTTTTTGCATATACTTCCAAATATTCAATTAAGACTCGGGCTCCCATTTCAGAAGTCAGACTTGGGAATCTCCATTTATGCTTACCTTCATTATCTATTCTAATTTCAAATTCGAAATCATCTTTTATATAAATGGCTCTGAAATTATTTTTTATAAGATAATCAGGAAAACGTTTTTTAAAATCTATTGTAAATGCTTTTTCAATAGTTTCTATACTTATATCATTTATTGAAAAAGAAGCTATAATTTTAGTGATTGTCACATCTTTAAAAAAATGCAAAAGCTTAGCTATGACACTCTTACCTGAGGCTTGAGGGCCGATAAGCAAGTTGAAGTTTTTAAGTTCAAGCTCAACTCTTTCAAAGTCAGCAATATTTTCAATTATTAGCTTTTCCATATCTATAAATCTAAGTGATAGAAGTTTCAATTTTATATATGTAATATAAGCACAATTATTGTACCATCTGTTTACTTAATAACGCAGCATTTCTGTCTGACTGTCTTACCGCTATATTCTAACCTGTAGAAGTAAACTCCACTTCCGATTTGGCTGGTATCGTATGTGTAAGTATGCTTACCCGGCTCCATTTTCTTTTCAATAGGGTTGTCTATTATTTCACCTTGAAGATTTTCAATATAGAGTCTTACAAATGACGTTTCTTCTAATGTAAATTCGATATTTGAAATACTGCCGGTAGGGTTTGGATACTGTTTTAACTTGATTTTTGAAATGGAATCATCCTGTGTGCTGCAAAGGTCTGAATAGTTTGCAGCAATGGCATTAGTCCTCAAACCGTCAGGGCTGCTAGTCCATGCAATCCATACATGACCATTATAAACATCTATGCCTAAGTAATCACCCATAAAGGTAGATTTCTGAGGTGTTATTGAGTATTCGTTCAATTTGATATTTTGAAAGCTTGCGCCGCCATCTTTTGAAGTAGCCAAATATATATCACTCATATTATTATTTGGATAGTTCCTATTGTCATAATATGCTACATATATATAACCTGTAAGGTCATCTATATCCATCCATGCCATAAATTGGTGGCTTTCTTCCTGAACGCCGGTTACGTCTATAGGATTACTCCATGTTTCACCTTTGTCATCAGATTTGATAATGTAAACATTTGTATTGTCATTGCTTACCTGGTCTGAATAAAGTATGTAAATTCTGCCTCTATATTCTGAATGAGATAAGTCGCAAGAAGTTACAGGTAATCCGTTACATCTTTTATAATTAGGGATGTCATAATTCCAGCCACTTATCTGATTTGTGGCAAAAATATCTTTCCCGAAGGAATATCCACCATCCAAGGATTTATCGAACATAATTCCGAGTGGGCCAGCCCAGCTTACATAAATTTCTCCGCTAGGCCCTATGCATGGAACTGCACCTTCCACAGTTTCATCATCGTCTATGCAATTACCCGAGCTGTCAGAAATAACAATAGCATCTGACCAAAACTCGCCTGAGCTAGAGCTTCGTGAGAATAAAATCCGTGTACTGTCTTCAGGTAAATCGCTACCATAACTATCGAACTCAGTCCATGTAACATATAAGTCACCAAAATGAGGAGATTTTTCATTCATATCTGCCACAATCCATTCTTTGTCGTGCTGAGTTTGATTATTGAAGCCTAAGCCTTCATCTTCAACCCATGTGATGCCTCCATCAGTACTCTTTTGTACAACTATTCTGTCGAGCCAAAAGTCAGCATTAGAAAGGTGTGAGTAATATAAATTTCCTTCGGCATCAAACTCCAATGCAGGATCTCCCCACACTCCGTATTTTGAAGATATTGAAGAAGATATCCAAGTTTCTCCACCGTCGTTGGTGTACCATAAACCTTTAAGATTAGCACCAATGACTATATTTTTTGGATTAGTTGGATTAATTGCTACGGAAATTTCACTGCCTCCACCCAGAAAGAAGTTAGGGATTTCTTCAGATCTGATAGCTGTAAAGAATAGTAAAAATATGACTAAGTATTTCATGGAAGCTCTCACTTATAATCAAATTTATATAAGACTTAAATATACTAAAAAAAGTATCAAATTAAGTTTGGTGACGTCGAAAAGTATCGGAATTTATTAGTGAAGTAATAACTCTAATGAGGATCAAAATTTGTAATATTTGTTTATATAGATTGTTGTTGCTTATAAAGTATCAATCTTAGTTAAAAATGTTTCGTACTTTGCTTCGCAATATATTATGAACTTTTACAACTTTATAAAGTACTATACGTTTTAGATTTTGTGTTGTACTAAAAGATTGAATTATGGATACCTTGAAACAGTTTTGGCAACTTGCCGGACTTCGCTATAAATCGCACCCATGGCATGGTGTTGAAATTGGGGACGATGCTCCCGAAGTGGTAACTACTTTTATTGAAGTAGTGCCCTCTGATACAGTTAAATATGAAGTAGATAAAAAAACAGGTTACTTAAAAGTAGACCGCCCTCAGAAATATTCTAATATTGTTCCTGCATTATATGGTTTTATACCTCAAACTTATTGTGGTGATAAAGTTGCAGAGTACTGTAATAAAAAAACCGGTAGAGAGGATATAATCGGTGATGGTGATCCATTGGATATATGTGTTCTAACAGAAAGAAATATTACTCACGGTGATATCCTGGTGCAGGCAAAACCTATCGGAGGTTTTAGAATGATCGATGGTGGTGAGGCTGATGACAAAATTATAGCTGTGATGAAACAGGATGAAATCTATTCCAAATGGAATGATATTAGTGACTGCCCGGATTCTATTGTCTCCCGTTTGAAGCACTATTTCCTTACTTACAAAGATATGCCGGGACAAAAAAGTAAATGTGAAATTACTCACCTTTATGGAGCCGAAGAGGCCAAAGCTATAATCAGATATAGCAGAAAGGATTATAAATCTGCTTTTGGTAATGTTGAAAATAAACTCTCTATAGCTGCATTGGAAGCAATTGATGCAGGCCAAACATTGAGGAACTTTAAGCAGCTCCAGAAACGTGGGCTTATCTAAATCAAAATACTTAAAACTATTTTATTGAAGACTCTGTCTAAACTGATAGAGTCTTTTTATTTTCACCTTTTATATATTTAGCAACAACGAACAGTGTTTGGTTTTAAATAATAAACAATAATTCGCGTATCAGCATGGGTTTGTAAGTGTCTTTAATATAAAGACATATGCCTGTTGGCGTTTGGCTTTTTGCAAGATCTGCATAAAAATAATATAGACCTTAGGTAACAAACACCTACATTTTTTCGTATTTTAGTATAATGATATAAACCAAAGGACAAAATTGATATGAAAATCAGGAGCATAGCCGGGCACCTTTTGATTTTTGCTCTTCTTTTAGCTTTTTCTCCTTCTCAAGCAAGCCGAAATGCTGAAGTATTTTCTCTGAATTCCTACTACGAATACGAAGTCTCATTTTTGGGGCTTTCACTCGGATCTATTAAAATTTACACTGGTGGCATAGAAGAGAAATATGGGCAAGAAGCGCTTTATGTAAAAGCACAAATGGATAGCTACAGCGGAATTCCGTATGTGGATTTGCATGCTACTTTTGAAAGTTGGATGCCGCAAAATGCTGCTCATTCTTATGTTTTTAACGGGAATATGAAAGTAGATGATGATAAATGGCAGTTTAACAATATTATATTTGACAACAAGAACGATGAGATTCGCTCTACTATCTGGGAAAACAAGAAGTTAGTCAGTAGAGATACTTTCCGTACTAAAAAAAGATTTAGCGACGGCGCATCTTTGCTTTACTTAGCTCGTTCCTTTATGGATATTGGAAAAACAGCTTATATCCCTACATTTATAAATAATCAACTTGTCAAAACTAAAATCAACTTCCAGAAAAAGCAGGAAAATATTGAAATTGATGCTGTAGATGGAGAGATTAAAGCTCTTTATCTTGATGGAAAGGCAGATTGGGAAGGCGTTTATGGCCTTTCAGGTTCATTTGAAGGCTGGTTTTCTGATGATGCTGCGCATATCCCTTTAAAAGCATATATGAAAGTCTATGTGGGTAAAGTCAAACTTGAACTTGTTAAATGGACAAGAAACGGTTGGTCTCCCCCAAAAGTTGAAAGCTGATTTAGGCAAAAGGCTACTAATCTTAGAAGTATAAAAAAGAACGGAATCCTATCAAACATATAGAATTCCGTTTTTTATATATGATACCTGATTTGTAATAGCTAGTTTTGATTCCTAGTTTATCAATTTGCTTACCACATTTTCCATTTTCATCCCACGAGACCCTTTTACTAAAATAGCTGCATTGTCGAAGTTAGATTTTAGATAATCGACAATCTCTTGATGCGAATTAAATATTTTAATATTTTTAGACTGAAGCTTATTAAAAGCCCCATGCATATTTTCACCTAAGAGCAGCACTTCATTTGCTACAGTTGAAGCAAATTCCAGCACAGAATTATGTTCCTGCTCAGCCTCTCTGCCTAATTCGAACATGTCACCCAAAATAGCAACTTTGGTGGTTTTAGTGTTTATCTTATTCAGAGTTTCCAAAGACATCATCATAGATGAAGGGTTTGCATTATAGGTATCATTCAAAATAACACTTGAGTTGTGTTTTATAACTTTCATTCTACCATAGCTGTCATCATCATCATTTTGATATGTTTCTATTGCGGCTGTAATTATATCTTTTTCAATATCAAGAATAAAGGCTACAGCAGTGGCAGCAATTGCATTAATAGCAGGAGCTATACCGGCAACCTGCATGCTTGCAGTCAAACTCTTATCTTCATATTCTACTTTCAAAGTTGGATGTAGATCGCCATCGAGTTCATATGTGGCTTTCATTCCGCAGTTATCACTGCTGCCGAAGGCTAATTTATTGTCAAGAATCGGTTCGTATTTGGCGAGTCTGGCATCATCCATATTAATAAGTGCGATGCCTCCTTTACCTCTTAAATATCCAAAAAGGAAAGTCTCTTCCATCTCGACACCATCCAGATTAACTAAGAACTCCAAGTGCTCTTTTCCAATATTGGTTATTAGCCCGTGAGTAGGATTGCATATCTTGGATAGTAACGCGATTTCTCCCGGTTCATTAGTACCTAATTCGAGTACTGCAGCTTCATATTCTTTATCAAGTGAAAGCAGCATAAGAGGCACTCCAACTCTATTGTTGAAGTTTTTATATGTTTTAAGTGTTTTGAATTTTTGAGATAGTATATGAGCAGTTATATCTTTTGTAGTAGTTTTTCCATTTGATCCTGCAATAGCTACAACCGGAATACTGAATCTGTCTCTATGGAATCTGGCTAATTGGCCAAGAGCATCTAATGTGTCCTTCACTGAAATAAAGTTATGATACCCGTCAAAATTATCTTTATTATCTGAGTACCAATTGTTTTCTACAATTATAGCCTGTGCACCGGCATTAATTGCTTCCTTTATTTTGTCGTGTCCGTCAAAGTTTTCACCTTTTAAGGCAACAAACAAATTGCCTTTGTCTATAGTCCTTGAATCAGTAGAAACTGCGTTGCATTGAACAGAATTATCCAAGTGCACATTCACTTCACCAAAAATAACTGATAGCTCAAACGCATCAAATGAAGCATAGTTTTTAATCATATTTATCACCTAATTCAATTTTGGTCTTATTCTTGTTTACCAATATAATACTAAATCGGATGTTTATTGTAAATGTTGCCATAGTTTTCAGAAATCAACAAAAAGGAATTTGGATAATAATAACCTGCTGGCAAAATCTGTGAGTAATATTGTATAAACAGTATTTTTGTCTGAAATTGTAATCTCCTTTATATAAATATACTTAGAAAATATACCATAGATTGGCATTATTTTCGTTATTAAAAGTAAGCGGAGATTATATTCCTTAATTTCTTGCTATTGTTGCCGACTTTATACATATTACGCAGCATTTTTGTTTAATTAAACTTATAGAAGAAAAATGGCTGAAGAACAACAACAGGGCACACAAGAACCGGAAATGCCCACGAAGAAACCCAAGAAAAGCGGTGGAGGATTATCTACACCAGTTTGGATTGGTATAATTGCCGGCGCACTAATTTTAAACGTTGCGACCATTATTTTAGGTATTAAGTGGGTAGTCGGAGATTCTGCTACTGCGGATAGTGAAGCAGGAGGTAAAGAACATACCGAAAAGGTCGATAAAGAACATACAGGGGATGGTGAATTTGATGAAGATCAAGAATATGACGACCTTGAAGAAGAAAACGTATTGCATGGCGATGAGAACCTAAAATTTAAAGAAACAGGAAGAATTACTACTAATCCGAAAGGAAGTACTTCTTTTGTTATACTAAACCTCGGACTTGAGTACCGCGAAAGAAAAACTGAAGAAGGCGGTGGCGGTCACGGCGGTGCAGATGGTGGACCTGATCCGGTGATGGCAAGAGTAAAAGGGGTAATAAATAGCACAGTTGGTTCGCTTACTGTCGAAGAGTTACAAGATAGAGAGGCACTGAGAACCAAGCTAAGAGATGAAATAAGAAAAGTTTATAAAAAGCATAAAATTTACCTAAGAGATGTGCTGTTGATTGAATTTTTGATTCAATAGTATTTTGAGCTGAAAGGGAAACTATGACTGATGTTTTATCACAAAATGAGATAGATAGTCTACTCTCGGAGATGACCAGCGGTAGGGTCGATGTCGAAGAGGTGCTTGGTGGGAATGTACCTAAAGGTGACATTTCCAACTACGACTTCCGTCGTCCAAACCGTATATCCAAAAACCAGGTAAGAACTCTGCAGACAGTGCATGAGAGCTTTGCCGAGGTGTTTGGGTATTATTTGGTGTCTAAGCTGCAGACAGTTGTTCCGATTACGGTTACTTCTGTTGATCAGCTTTTTTACTCTGAGTTTATTTTATCTGTATCCAATCCGAGCTGTCTATATGTATTTGATATAGAGGGAACGGATGGTAGCGGCATTTTGGAGATAAGTCCTCAGTTGGCTTTGACAATTGTGGAGCGATTGCTAGGCGGGGCTGCAGAAACACAGTCAAGTGCCAGAACAATTACACCAATTGAGCAGGCTGTAATCAGAAGCATAGTGGAGCATGCACTTTCAGATTTAAGAAATGCTTGGAAAGCAATTGCTGATCTACAGTTTAAATTCCAAAGACTTGAAATGGAAGCAGACTTTGTTCAGATTGCTCCTTCATCTGAGATTGTGGTAGTTGTTTCCTTTGATGTTAATATTGGAACAAATACTTATCTGATGAATCTATGTTTTCCTACTTTCGCTCTGGAGGAAGTACTTGCTAAACTAAACAGGCAGCAGGTTACTTCTACGGCAGTGAAGCTTTCTCCGGAAAGAAAACGTGAAAATATGAATATTCTGAATCAGCAGATGTCTACAACTTACTTACCGATAATAGCAGAGCTAGGGAAAGCCGCCATTTCGGTAAAAGAGCTGATGGAACTCAAAATCGGCGATGTTGTTAAGTTGAATAAACGAATAAATCAAGAAATAGAGCTTATTATTAGCGAAAAAAGAAAGCTTGCGGCTCGCCCGGGCAGTGTTGACGGTAAAAAAGCTGTTAGGGTTACTCGTCCGCTTACAGAGGACGATTTAGTCGATCAAGATATTACTTACAAGGAGACTGAAAAATGACAATGACTCAGGAAGAGATTGATGCTCTAATTTCGAGCGGAGGCATAGAAGATATTGAAGAAGGGATGGATGATGATCTGGATTCCGGCGAAGTCGACGCGGAGAGTGCCGATTTTGCAGATATGGACTATGGCGAAAGCGATACGATTTATTCGCCTTTAGATCCGAAACTTGAACTTCTATATGATTTGCAGCTTCCGGTTTCTATCGAACTCGGTAGAACTAATATGCTAATTAGAGATATTCTCAGATTAGGCAGAGGTTCTGTAATTGAGTTTGACAAACTTGTATCCGAACCGGTAGATGTGCTGATTAACGGTAAAAAAGTTGCTGAAGGTGAAGTAGTTGTTATTGATAAACACTTTGGTATCAGAATCACTACTTTGGTTGATCCTTCTGACAGATTGCGTAATCTTAGAAGATAAGCCTTCCATTGCTAAATGTGGAAGGTTTCTTCTAAATTGATGTGGTCATAATTATAAAATAACAAACACTACAGGATGTAGAGATATGGATGGCACGATGCTACAATCCCTTCTTACTCTCGTTGCGGGAGTTTCTATTATAGGCCTTATGTTTTATCTACTCAAGAAGTATACACTCAAGGCTCAAAACTCTTCCGGCAAAATGGATCTTAAAGTGATTTCTAAACTGCCTCTACAGCCTAAAAGCAGCTTGTTTGTCGTAGAAGCAGGAGACAAGAAGCTATTGATCGGAGTATCAGAAAAAAATATCAATTTAATCAGCGATCTTACTGAAGAAGCTGATCCTGAGGTAAATGCGATACCTGCCAAAAAAGCAAGCACTTCAAAAAGTATAAGTGAAAAAATAAAAGCTTCTGATATACAATCACCTGAAGCTTTGTCATTTAAAAACTTTTTAAAATCGACGATGACAAAACAAAAGAACTAGTATCACCTGTTCAGATTTATTTTTCTGCTCCGGATGTTTTATATTGCAGATGTATTTCAATATAAATCAGGATGATTAATGCAAAAGAAGATAATGATACTTGGTGCTACCGGAAAAGTTGGTGAAGCAATCTGCAATAAATTAAAATCAAGAACTAATCATCACCTGATTATATTAAGTAGTAAATACGAAAAATCCTTCCTGCCAAACGTAGAAGTTATAGACTTTGATATAAATGACAAAAAAGCTCTCAAAAAAACTATATCTGCTTATATCCCTGATGTTATAATAAATGCTGTAGCATATACCAATGTAGATGGATGCGAAGACGATAAAAAAGGCGCTATGGCTTTAAATTCTGATTTACCGGAAACACTGGCCAAAGCTGCTAAATCATTATCATCAAAACTTATCCATTTTTCTACTGATTATATTTTCGACGGTAAAGCCGGCCCTTATTCAGAAGATGCGATTCCGAATCCGCTTTCTTTCTATGGAAAATCAAAATTAGCAGGTGAAAACGCAATAAAAGCAAATATTGACAATTTTTTGATACTCAGAACTAATATAGTTTATGGCAATTCCAGCTATGGAAAAAACGATTTTGTAAGATGGATATGCGAAAATTTAAAAGTCGGTAAAAAATTAAATATTATCACCGGACAAGTAGGTAACCCGACTTTTACTGAGGATATCGCAGAGGCTGTGCTTAGGTTTATCGAAAAAGACAGTAAAGGAGTTTTTAATCTGGCAGGTTCAGATTTACTAAATCGATATGAGATAGCTGTAAAAATTGCAGAAATATGTGGTTACGATGCAGCTCTAATATCCCCTACTAGCCCTGAAAAATTAGTTCAGAAAGCAAAAAGACCTGAATTAGGCGGTTTAACGAATATCAAAACTTTAAAAGAGATAGATTATTCGCCCGGAAATTTAAAACATGGCCTGGATAATCTTTTTCAGAGAATCAGTAATATATAGTAATATATATTTATATTTCATGTAAGCATATTGCTAAAATATTCTTCGTTTAAATGCTTTTACTAAGTTTTGCTGGCATATTAAAACAAAATAAACAAAATACCTTTGTCTGTTTATGCAAAAATGCTGATTTTTGATGTTATTAAACTAAAGTCAAATTTTAGATATCAGCATGAAGAAAAGACCTCAAAATTTAGCTTTGCTTCTCGATAGAGATTTAAATTCTAATTATCTTACAGATAAGCTGTGGGCTATGATTAATCAAGACGGCAAAGTGGATGAGTTTGAGCGTGAATACTTCAATTGCGTACAGGACAAACTAAAAACTCACCTAAAAAGATAAATAGATACTAGATAATCCTGCCAAGATTCTCTGAAATACCTTTGATTAAATGATTATATTTTCGTAGTTTCTCATAATGCTTTTTATCCGAAAGGGAGTACTATGAAATTAGTGATTTTTGATATAGACGGCACTCTTACTGATACTGTGAACGTAGATGACTATTGCTACGGAGAAGCTCTGAAAGAAATTATCAAAATTGATATCAGTAACTTAGTCTGGCAAATGATCAAAGAACAGGGCACGGGTACAGACATGGGAATGTTGCTGGCTATTTGTAAGAATGTTTGCAAAGATTCACCCAGACCGGAGGAGAAACGATTATTCTTCTATTATTTTAAAGCATGCCTTATGAAGTTAAGCATTGAGAGTCCTGAAAGATTTTTACCTGTAGCAGGTGGCTTAGACTTTTTCAGTGATATTAAAAACAATCCTAAATATCAAGTTGCAGTTGCTACCGGATCCTGGGAAGAGACAGGTTTGATAAAGCTAAAAGCGGCTGGATATGATATTACAGGCTTGCCTTACTCAAATTGTAACAAATATTCTAACAGAAAAGATATAATACAAAATGCCATCAAACTAGCGCAATTTGAAGGTAGCTATCAGGACGTGTTTTATATCGGAGATGGTTTGTGGGATAAAAAAGCATCTGAAGAATTGGGCATTAATTTTATAGGTATTGACTATCATACGGATAATATTCTTAAAACTAATAATGCTGCGAAAGTTCTGAAGGATTTTACTGATAGTGAGAAGGTATATAGTTTATTATAAATCTTCTAAAGTAAGTTTGATATTACCGCCTTTCTTATCTCGGAGTTGTTCCCATGCTTCTCTGCGAATATCGTCCTGCATATATAAAGCAAGACTGTAATCCAATCTGGTTTCCAAGTCTCCAAGAACAGTGTAAGCTTCGTTTATCTCGTTAAATAAAACATTTGCTGCTTCATTTCCATGGTTAATATCAGGATGATATTTTTTTACCAACCTAAAATATGCCTCTTTGATTTCTTCTGTAGAAGCAGTTCTTTTCAAACCTAATATTTTGTAGTAGTCTTTAATCAATTTTCAACGTTTTGATGATCCTACATATTTACTATTAGTAAGATACAAAAATAGCAATAATATTTTAGATGTTTCCCTTTTTTGATTTAGATAGTATTGCTATTTTGACGCGCTAAAAACTATGAGTCTGAAGGAATAAAAAATGATAAGTCTAATTTTAAGTGTATTGTGTTCAGTTTCAATTGCAATTATTCTAAAGTATAATGATACTAAATCAGGTAATGCTATTTTGCTTCTTACCGGGAATTATTTTGCTGCCACCCTGACAACTTTGTTATTATCATTTTCTGATTTAAACTTTGATATTTCTCTTCCATTGCTCGGGCTGGGAGCATTCTTAGCAGTGTTTTTTGTCGGATCATTTTTTGCATTTACAAAGGCAGTTACAGCAGCAGGCACCGCATTGGCGACTGTGAGCTCGCGGCTCTCTGTGTTTTTGCCTGCATTATTGTCTGTGTTTTTGTATAATGAACAGCCAACAGCAGTACATATTAGCGGCTATATTTTGACAATAGTTACAATGTGGCTGTTTTATAAATCTCTTCAATCCAATGACTCTAAGAAGCTCAATGCAGCTGACTTTTTGTATTTGTTCGCTTTATTGATCGGCATAGGTATTGCAGATTTTGGGATGAAAATATTTGAAGAGGAGTTTGCCGGTGCAAGTAAATCAATGTTTTTGTTTTCAATCTTTGGATTTTCTTTCATTTATACATTATGCATAGCAATATTTAAGAAAATCAAGCCTGAATCAAATACACTTGCCAGAGGTATGATGCTTGGAGTTCCAAATATATTTAGTTCTTTTTTCCTGATCGGTGCACTTGAGTCTATTCAGGGGTATATTGCATTCCCTCTAATAAACATCGGTGTTATTGTGCTGACAGGTATATTGGCCAGAATATTATTCAAAGAAAAACTCAATAAATATGGACTTCTTTCTATAAGCTCAGGTATTATTGCAATTATTCTGATGAGTCTTTAGAGAAAGTATATCTTATTGTATTATAGATACTTGCAAATAAATAAAATTATGATTCATTTTATTTTTATTATTGCTTGTAATCTTTTTTTCTTATATTTATCTTAAGCATAAAGAGACAATAAACATTCTAATTTCGATCTGGGGGGATTGCAATGAGATATTTACTTTCATTGATCGCTATATCTTTTCTATTTATTTCCTATAAAGCAGAAGCTCAATCTGAGCAGGTAAGACATTTAATGGGAGTAGTTGCATCAGGTAATGTCCATGACGCAAAAGCTCAAATTCCTGACTTACTTGCAGCTTATCCTGGCGATCCGGGTGTTCAGCTTTTACACGGCGTTGTAATTGACGATGCTTTCAGGGCTTTCGAAATTTACAAACGAATAGTCAGCCAATATCCTGACAGTGAGTGGGCAGATGATGCTTATTGGAGGATAGTTCAATTCCATGCTATTTTAGGAGATACTACTAAAGCAAAATACGAACTTGGCAATTTTAGAAAAAGATTTCCAAAATCTGAATATCTTCTTCCTGCTACTGATATAGTTCGTTCAGCAATTGGTTTAGCAAAAAAATCAAACAAAAAACAGGAAGTTGTTTATAAACCTTCATCAACTTCATACCAGACTCAGACTAAAAAAATTGAAGATAAACCCCAAGTAAAAATTATAGAGCCTGTAGAAAAGAAACAAGCAGTTGCAGAACCTGTACAGGAAAAAACGCCTGCAGTTGCTCAGGTTAGCCACTCAGAAGAAAAAGAAAATGAACCTATCGAACAATATGATATGCCTTCAAAAGGCAAATATGGTTTACAGGTTGGCATCTACAGCACAACCGGTGCTGCTAATGCAGAAATGAGAAAATTCATGAGTCAAGGCTTAATAACTAAGGTTATCGAAAAAGATGTAGATGGTGATAACATGTATGCAGTTGTAATAGGTGATTATTCTTCTTTAGAATCAGCCGAAGCAGCTAAAAGCATTGTAGCTAATCAATGTAAATGCAATCCTATTATCTACAAGAAATAGCATAGTAAAAATAGATAATATCAAGAAAGCATTCTCTTTTTGGGGATGCTTTCTTTGTATATATGCATAAATTCAATAAATAATGACATATAAGATGTATTTTTGATTTTTTTATTTCTTTTTTACTGAGAATTACTAGGTCTGTATTGTGTTGATATATATGGATTTAGAAGGCGAAGAAGAATATAGGCGCAGGAAAATATATTTTTTTAAAATAATTCGTAACTTTTTAGGAAAATAGGTGTCTATATTATAAAGAGGAAACAAAGTTCTTTATCTTGAAAAAAGGCAATCAAATAAACCGGATCGGGGCTGATTATGCATACCTTCATACCCATAGTCTACAATTAATTCCCCAATTATGACGCACCGATCCGGATTTTTTTTCTTTTCTTCTTTCGACGTTAATTTACCACATCATTTAATATCTACCAAATAATATAGACTAATCACTCTGTAAACATACTAATCATATTTCTATACATTAGTTGATTTATTTATCATTGTTTTTTATTATGCTTAATAAATGACTGAATAATCACTACCGCTGGGTCAACAGATTAAGTTTGTGTGCTGATAAAGCTTTATACTTTGTTTTAGTCTATGAAAGAGGCATAAATATTATAAAAAGTGGCAAGTGAGGCATGAGTTTAAATAAAAAAACCTTATAACTTTATCAGCTATAAGGTTTTATATTTTTCTTTGTGTGGTCGGGGACGGAATTGAACCGCCGACACGAGGATTTTCAGTCCTCTGCTCTACCAACTGAGCTACCCGACCTCCTTCAAAAGGAAAACAAATATAAGACTATTTTTCTATTTTACCAAAAAATTAGTTTTAGTTTCAGAGTAAAACTAATTTTCTGTATTTTTGATTTTTACAAAATTTGATGGCTTTAGAAATGGGAATATTGCAATACTTCGGATTGGCTCTGCAGAAATTGTCAGATAAAGAAAAAGATATTTGCATAAAACTTGATTTTGATGAAGATCTGATGCGTCTTTTAATAACCGAGACTGCAAATCCTATTGAAATCGAAAATTCTAATTTCATAGCTGCTGCTGTTTCAGAGACTCTTCCGGAGCAGGCATATATAATTATCAAAAATTGTAAAAAACGCTTCTCAGATAAAGGGATGCGCCTATTTGCTCATAGCGAGAAGGATTCTGAAACCAGAATAGTGGCGTTTAAATCAAATAAGGAAAGCAGTATTCTGCTTTTTACCGGCACTACCGGAAAAACAATGGAAACATCCAACGATAAGATTATTAGTCTAATAGATAAATGGTCTGATCAGTTTGACTTTTCGATTCAGGGCGCCGGAAGTGACTGGTTGCAGTTAGATTTTGAGACCTTGCCTGAAGATCAAGATGCCTTTGCTGAAGAAGTTTTCGAGATATGTCCCGATATTAAAACAGAATTTGACTATAACGAAAAGCTTATAGATTCTATTAAGCGAAGTAAAATATTAGGGCTTTGGTGGGATTAGTAAAATAACAATGCTTTAAAATCCTCTACATCTAGCAATTCCCAAATATAAAAACGCTAAAGTAAATAAATAGTCTGCTGTATGTAGAAGTCATATCTAAATAGAAATATTTACATTCTGTATCTGACACCTATTTGCAAACCGTAACCTAATGTTCGCCAAGTTCCCTCTTCTACATAATTTAGCAAGTTAGGGTTTAAGTATGTTTCAAAGAATATCGAATACTTAAAATTAATATCAGCCTTAAAACCTAAGCCTGCAAAAGCACCAATATTAAAAGCTTTAAAAGAGTCAAATTTAAAGTCTTCTGTGCGCTCTCTTTTTCCGTCTGTATATCTTAGATAGTCAGGATAAGCAATGCTTCTTGATTTATCAAAGCTACTACCTGTAGTAAAACTAATGTTTATGCCACCCATCAAATACATATATCTTTCAATGTAATATTCAGCTGCAAAAGCTAGTGAAATCTGCCAAAGTTGAGGATCAAGCTCTGTTCTTTCCCACATTTCAACTGTGCCGCCACCTTCATTTGGAGCGATTGTAGTACTCAAAGAGTCTCCGGCAAGCAAACTTCCTGCAAAATTATCAATATGTAGTCTCACTGAGCCCATCATATAATTTGAAAGTTCTGTGCCATAAGCAAATCCGATACCTCCTGCTATGCCTTGAGCATCTGTAAATTTGCCATTAGTTGATAGATTGGATTGAGAACCAAAATCAGTATAATGATATAGATAATTCAATTTAGCAAAAGCAGCTATGTATGAGTTTGGAGAAACACATTCTACGTCATCTCCTTCATTGATTAGGTAGCTGTATTTATTGGTAAGATTACTTTTCACATGGCAGAGTGTATAAATAGATTCATTATTAGATTCATCGACTGCTTTGATAACTAATTTGCCTGAGCTAGACTTATTGTCTTTTTTAATCAGTATTTCTGCCTGCAAACTGCCCGAATCGAAATCGACTATCTTAGCTGCAATATTATCTGCATACATAATGTCAACTCTTTTAAGCCCGGTATCGTCTTCACGATCATCTCGGACAATGAGCTGAGTCCCGGATTTGCCATTCTGTCTAATGACAACTACAGGTGCAATGGTGTCTGCTTTGGGAATATATTCTGTAAAGGCTTGCCCTCCCATTGTGCCATAAGCATCAAAACCATGCTTACCATAGCCAAATCCATAAGAATAAAGCCCAAATGACTCGTCTGCTGAAATAGTATGTGTACCAAAAGGTATCTTTAAGCTTGCTATGGAAAACCTGCTAAGGCCAAAAGTTTCAAATTTTGTTGAGTCCACAGGGTATCCGTCAAGCACCAAAGTTGATATTGCACTTGTTGGTACCACCACATTGATATAGTGATTCCAGTCTCCGTTCACAGGAGTCGCAAATCTATATTTTTTTAGGAATTGCTGTGTCGGACTAACTAAAATCATCATAGGATCTCCAATGGAGTCTCCATTATTAAAGCCGAGAGAATACTGCGAGACTAAAACCTGTCGGTTAGATGTAAGCAATACGTTGTTTTTTGACGCACGTTCTACATATTCACCTGCATTTAATATGTCGATTAGCTTGGAGTTCTCATATATTTTAGTGTCATTCTGATCCGCCATGACTCTATAACGATATTCAGAACGATCTTGGAATTTTCCTACGTAGAAGTGCCTGCCCCAAGTATCTATAGGAGGAATTTGTTCTACTAGATGGTTGCATGCTTTAATATTTTCAGGAACATAAGCACATTGATGCCCACTAAATACGGCAATGTTTTTAGAAGCAGAAATTTTAGTGCCTGTAAAATCACATTTTCTTGGCGAGAGATGATCTTTTTTAGCTGAGACTTGGTAAACATCACCCTTATTGAGGACAACCCGCATAATCTCACCCGGTTTTACACCGCCTTCTGTTTCTACATTAGGCATTATAGTAACAACTGTATTATCTTCTACTGCAACTACAGCGAACTGAGGCATTAGTTCTATGCCGTAACTATAGCACATTACTCTGTACTCTTTTCCTAAAACGCTGCTAGGTAGAGCCAGATAAGTATCTGTAGTTTGGTATCTGGTGCTTAAACCGTAAACCTGAATAGGAGTATCTGATTTGATATGTATCGCTCTGTCTTCTTCAACAATCTCTGAGCTTCGAATTTCTGCTAAAGATGATATTTTAATGCTTTCTATAGTGCCGGCATTAACAAATAACTTCTTTTTAAAGTTGATACTTGTAATTTCAACTTCTACATTTGCATCCTGGTCGCCAGAAACAAAAAGTTCAAGATTCAGAATGTTGGCTTTTTTACCTAATTCTATTTTATAATTACGAGTAAAACAAAGCCAAAATTCTTTACCTTTAGGACTCTTATTTATTGCCATTTCATCGTAGGAATAAGAGAAATTTATAGTAAAAAACAGAAGAATAAATATCGATATCAATAGTTTTTTCAAATCAGCTCCACCAGAACTTATTTCATAAAAATAAAGTTGGATTTATAGATTTTATTACCTAAATCCATAAAGATAACATATAAACCCAAAGGCAGTAAATCCCTATTCGGAATGAGTTTTAAAGTATAATTGCCTTTATCAATGGTGCCTTCAAAAGCATTTTGAGTATTTATATTATATTCAAAAGCATTTTGGTCGCCCGGTATCTTCTGAATAAGCTCACCACCGGAGGAATATATATAAAAAGACACTTTTGAGTCTTCTATTAGGCCCAGATTAAACTCTAAAGACTCTCTAAAAGGATTGGGACGTGCTTGAGACAGATAAGTTTCATCACTCGGAATCAAAGGCTCTTCTAAATCTATAATAGCTTTCCATGATTGGAACGCATCAGGAACCTTGTTATCAATAATCATTGATGTAGATTCTACTATAGCCTGTTTCCTGGGTGATACAAGTGGTTCTAGTAATAAATAACAAATAATCTTAGACTTCAAGTTGCCTGTATGGCCTTCAATCAGAATTTGTGAACTTCTAAAATCATTTAGCTGAATATCTTTATTTGCTATATGAGATAAGGCTGTAGAATCATTGCAAATCACATTTTTTATATCAAAATCAACAGCACTGTAAGAAAATTGTAGCTTAATACTTCCGGAGTCTGAAATAACACCATAGACCGGGATTTTGTAAGTTTGCCCCATAGTTAAAGTGGTATCGTTCAGGAAGAAAGTATCAGATTTTGCATAGTATATATTAGTACTAATAAAAAGCAAGAGTAGTATATAAAAAGCTCTCATTTAGTTTTCTCTGGCATAGTTCATTCATAATAACAAATATATTAAACAAAGTGCAAATAGAATCTAAAAATGATACACTTATATTCAAGTAAAGTATAAAAAAACTGCTATTCGAAATCAATGCGAATAGCAGTTTTATAATATCTGATTTTTTTTACTTATTAAGCTTCAGATTCAGCAGCCATTAAAGTGTGTTTTTCTAATTTAGCGACTAATTTATTTGATACCGAAGCCACTCTTAGAAGATAATTTACTAAGTCTTCTGTGTCAGAAAGCATGTTCATGAAGAGAATACTTCTTCTCATGTTCGAACTATTTGCTTTTACTCTGCGAAGCTGATTTTTACTGTATGTATTCAATTCATTGATATACTTTTCAGCTTCTTTTGTTAAATCATCAGAACTGATATTATCAGTGTTACGAATAAACTTGACACAAAGAGTGACAAAAGATTGGAATTTATCTTGAGCCTTTTTCAATTCAGAGATGTGAATATCTTCAAGGCTGGCGTGATTGTTATCAAAATAGTTAAAGTTTTGAACTGTCAAGCGTCTTAACTTACTGGTTACACTGTTGAATGCAGAGAGAGAATTTGCATAGTCATAGCCATTATCTAATTCGATATCAGGAATATGTTTTACAGTTCTAAGTATGTCTGCTAGTAAAGCATTTGCATCTTTAACCAGTTTGTTTGATTCTCTTTTCGTGTTTTTAAGTACTTTTAAGTCGTAAGTAAATGTAGCAACTACACTTGATTTGTAAGTATCTGCTATGCCAAACATAGTATTGCTGATGTCTGCGTAAATATCTTCAACTTGCTGAGAAGCAGAATCTTTTTCTTTTGATTTTTTGATTTTAGCTTCAGCTTCTTCTTCTTTGCGTTTGTGAGTCATTCTAGTTCTGTAAAGAGCGAAGGCAACTAAAGCAGCAAATCCAAATACGCCAAACAGACCAGTATAATATATCACTATAGCAATTGTAAATGCAACTAAAGTGGCAGAGAACGCAGTGAAGAACCAACCACCAATAACGTTAATTACGCCGGACACTCTGTAAACAGCGCTTTCTCTACCCCAAGCTCTATCAGGAAGTGCAGCAGCCATTGCAACAATAAATGTTACATAAGTAGTAGAAAGAGGTAATTTATAGTAAGTGGCAATTGAGATAAGAGTTGCTGATACCATAGTTATAACAGCAGCACGGATTAAGTCAAAAGCTTCTACATCACCATCTTTGTCTGCAACCGGTCTGTAATTTGCCAAGTCAAATCTGTTTTGGATAAAGCGTTTTAATGGACCAGGAGTGATAGACGAAATGAAGTCAATAACAACGATAGAGATTCTAACTACTGCTCTTGCGATTGCGTTAGATTCAAATCTTTCATATCTGTCATTTTGGCTACCTAATTTTACAGTAGTCATAGCCACAGATCTTGCTTTTTTATTTACTGCAAGTGCAGTAACCATCACAGCGCCAGCAAAAAGAAGCATCCACAGATCTGCCGGAACTTTCTTAGTCATTGCTGCCATGGAGACCGTATTCGGATCGCCTCCGGCTGCATGTGCAATTTCATACGCATTGAAACCTGCAAGAGGTGCACCAATGAAGTTTACAAGGTCATTAGCAGCGAATGCAAGTGCAAGTGCAAAAGTACCGACCAGCACAATAACTCTTAAAATATTCACCTTAGTAAACCATGTAAGTAGTTGGAGAATTATACTCCAGCCTACAAAACTGTATAAAAAGATAAGATCAAAATTGCCATATATCCATTCTTTCACATCGCCTTGCATAAAGTCAGCACCTTTAGCTCCTTTAAGCAGAATGAAGAAAGTTAATGCTGTCAAAGCAAGTGCAGACCAATATGGTCCATATTTCTTAAATGTGTTCTTATAGTTGAATGTAAACAGCATCCTAGAAAGGTATTGAATAATCGACCCAAGCACAAATGCCATAACAATGGACAGCAAAATGGCCGATATAATGGTAAGTACCTTACCGGAATGAATGTACTGATCAATCATCGCAAAGCTTTCACCTGCGCTCATGATTTTGATAAATGCTACACCCATTGAGGCGCCAAGCAAACCAAATACAATTGATACAGTGGTGGAGGTCGGGAGACCAAATGTGTTGAATAAATCGAGGAGCAATACATCTTGGAACATTACTGAAATGAAGATAATTAGGAGTTCCGGCATAGTAAACATTCCCGGATTAAATATCCCCTTCCGAGCTACTTCCATCATACCGCCGGAAAGCAGAACACCAATCAGCACACCTAAAGCGGCAACGACGATAATTGTCTTAAACTTGGCTGCTTTTGAACCAATGGCTGAGTTGATAAAGTTTACTGCGTCGTTGGCAACACCTACTGTTAAATCTACAACAGCTAAAATGGCCAACATAATCAGGATAATAAATGAAGTTTCCACAAAAACCCAACTGATATTTATGTTACAACAAATTCTTGCTAACTTTTAAAGTTCAAATATACGTATTCTCGTATCTTGATGTGTTAAGATGTCTTAACACTGAAAAAAAAGGACTTATCTTAACAAAATATAATAACGAATCAATCTTAACGGCTAATCCAAAATTGCTTACTATTTCCTAACTGTTTATCTTATCGATTATTTTGAATTGTTTTTGATAATCTAGTCTGTTCATAATATCGGCGCTAATTTCATCTGCCCTGCAATAACCTTTTTGAGTAAGACTGATAGTTTCTTCTGTCATTTTGTAAAATTCAGCAGGAATATTTTTCATTAAGATATCGCGTACTCCATTTGCAATTTCTTTGCCAAAATACTCTTCAAATTGCCTCATAATCATTCCTTTTGCCCGTAATTGCAGAAAAATCATCTCAAATAGAATATCTTCTGTATTTAACACTTCGCTGCCTTCAGTTGGAAGCATGTTTGCGTTTAAGTTTTCTTGATATTTAGCAAGAGATCTATAATTCCAGTATCTGGTATTGCCGGATTTACCGTGTGCAGAAGGACCAAAAGCAATGTAATTGTCGCCATACCAATATTTTAAGTTATGCAAAGAAGGTTTGTTGTTTTTAGTATAATTTGAAACTTCATACTGCTCATAACCTGCATCTATGAGTGTTCCCATAGTATGCAAATATAATTCGGCATCATTTTCATCATCAATTTTTTTTATTTGTCCCTGTTTCCATTGCTTATAAAGGGGCGTGCCTTGCTCGTATATTAGGCTATAAGCAGAGATATGATCTGTTTGCAGTGAAATCGCTTCTTTCAGAGTGTAGTCCCAATCTTCTAAAGTTTGATTAGGTAAGGCGAAGATCAAATCAAGGCTAATGTTGTCAAATCCCTTATCTTGAGCAGTTTTGATAGCTTTAACAGCTTCGTCAGAGTTGTGTATTCTTTCAAGGAATTTGAGTTCTTCATCAATAAATGACTGAACACCAAAGCTTAATCTGTTTACTCCAATAGATCTGTATTCTGACAGGTGTTTTATGTCTGTAGTTCCAGGGTTGCATTCCAGCGTAATTTCGCAATTATCGGCGATTGTTAAGTTTGTGTTAAGAGTGTTAACAATCTTATCTAGATGCCTTGGAGCCAGTAATGATGGGGTTCCACCGCCAAAAAATATAGTATCTACTTTAGGCTTCAGTTGATATTGAGCAAGTCTTAGAGAAATTTCTTTACATAAGGAGTCTACAAAGGAGTCAATTTTATCTAGCTGTTCCAAAGAATAGAAGTCACAGTAGAAACATTTTTTGACGCAAAAAGGGAAATGTATATATATTCCGGTCATGTTTACCTTTTCTGAGGATGAAACCAATTTTTTCTTTTACATATTTGTCTCAGTATGTATTTTGATGATACATATTTTTATTGTAATTATTGTAAAAATTTGAATATGTATACAGATAAAATTGCCTGGTAAATACATTCGCCCATATTTTGTATCTTTGTATATGGATAAAACAACTCTAAAAAATATAATTGAAGCATCTTCAGTGGAACCTTATCTTGCTGATATAAGTAAGAGTGTTTCGCTGCCAATGATAGAAGAACCGGCTAATGCAGGAGTAAATCTTCCTTTTTTGAACGAAGATCTATTCAAAAAAAGCTTGGATCTCAATGATGAGTTTATCCGACAACCTGCAAATAACTTCATTTTTAAAGTCAGCGGTGATTCTATGGAGCCGGAGATTGAAGATGGATGTTTAGTGGTCGTGGATACTCTTAAAAATTGCATTAGTGGGTGCATTGTGATTGCTGCTATAGACGGATCGCTCGTTATAAAAAGATATATCGAAGAAAGCGGCAGAGCCTTCCTTAGATCTACTAATCGGTTTTATAAAGATATCCCAATAACAGAATTTACTGACTTTAGAATATGGGGTGTAGTTGTTTCTAAGCATACTCGCCTTTGATAAAATTTTGCGAAATGAAAGAACTTAGATTTAACAAAATATTTGATGCCTGCATCATACTCAATGCAGATTATCCTGAAGTAAACTTTTTTGAAAAAGTTGAAGGGATACCTATTATTGCTGCTGACGGCGCTGCAAACAGAATGCTGAAAGAAAACAGGCAGATAGATTATATTATTGGTGATCTGGATTCTTTAGACAGTCAGCTCGAAATTCCTTCAAATATAGAATTAATCAAAATAAAAGATCAGGAAACCAATGACTTTGAAAAAGCATTGAGATTTTGCATCGATAATAAGTTTAAAAAAGTTTTAATTGCCGGTTTTCATGGTGGTGAACTTGAGCACAGTTTGAATAACTGGAGCGTTTTTACCCGCTTTTCAAAAAAGCTGGACTTATGCATCTTTGATAAAGGCAGATACGGCTTTTCTGTAAGAGAAAATGTTGGAATAGAGTCTGTTCAGGATGAAACTATATCACTCATTCCCCAGTGTAGTTGTCGCCTAAGCACAACAAATCTCAAATGGGAGTTAAATAACGATCTGTTAGAGATTGGTAAAAGAGAGGGCGCACGCAATGTTTCCCTATCGAATAGCTTTACTTTACAAATCCACGATGGTGAGCTCATTGTCTTTTTGAATGAACGCTTACCCTATTCTTTTTGAGGCTGAGAGGAATTCAATCCTTGTGAACTCATACTATTCACAAGAGATTTAACACAAGTCACTTTATTCCTTACCTTTTAGATTAATATTTGTATATTATAAACCCATAAATGTCATTAGAAAATTCAAAATGTGTTATATGTAGATATATAATCTCAGTATATCGTAAATATTGATAGTGTCTATATTATTTAGGATTAGACCGGGTTGGTTAGATTAGTGGTAAGATTATCTTACTTTTATATATTACATAATTCACTTTATATCAGCAGCTTACATCTATTTATAGGATTCTAATGACAAATCTGGGATAAATATTAATAATTTTTAGATGCAAAATACTATGCTACTTGATAAAGCTTACGATGCTGAAAACTTCCGCGAAGAAGGGCATAAACTAATAGACAAACTTGCTGACTATTTACAATCAGCATATAAAGGGGATATTGTATCTGTTCTGCCGGAGCTTAATCCTCAAGAACTTGAAGATAAATATTCTAAATACAATCCCGAAAGTTTTGAAGAGTTAATCACAGAGGTGATTGATGATTCGAATCATCTTCATCATCCGGGATATATAGGTCATCAAGTAGTTCCTCCTTTGCCTGAAGCAGCACTTGCAGGTTTAGTTTCCGACTTACTGAATAATGGCATGGCCATCTATGAAATGGGACCGTCAGGCACTGCCATGGAGAAGTATGTAATTAAGTGGATGGCAAATCACATCGGAATGCCTGATAGTGCTGACGGTATAATCACTTCAGGAGGCTCTTTAGGTAATCTTACAGCGATGCTGGCTGCCAGACAGTCAAAAGCAGATTACGATATCTGGTCAGGTGGCAACAGAGACAGTAAATATGCAATATTCGTTTCAGAGCATGCGCATTACTGTATAGACAGAGCTGTCAAAGTTATGGGGCTAGGGGATAAGACAATTTTTAAAGTTGCATGCGATGAATCTTTTAAACTCGATATTGATAATTTAAAAATTAGATATGACGAAGCTGTAGCCAGGGGATACACTCCGATTGCAGTCGTTGGAGTTGCCGGATCAACAGGTACAGGTACTTATGATCCCTTAGACTTAATAGCGGACTTCTGCGAAGAAAATGATCTTTGGTTTCACATAGATGCTGCACACGGTGGAGCTGCTGCTTTATCTGATAAGCATAAGTTTCTTTGCCTGGGGATGGAACGTGCTGATTCTGTAGTTATTGATTTTCATAAAATGATGCTGGTTCCTGCTTTGGCGACAGCAGTGCTATTCAAAAACAAATCATCTTCATATTCAACATTTGCTCAAAAAGCAGAGTATTTACTTTATGATGTTGATAAAAAGGACTACGATCTTGCTGCACGGACTATGGAATGCACTAAACGCATGATAAGTCTTAAAATATATACCCTGATAAAGCTATATGGCAAAAAACTATTCGAAGAGTATATCGAGAAAACTTCAGAGTTGGCGACTGAATTTGCTGCCAAAGTGGAAGAGAGTAAAAATTTCTTAGTTGCTGCTAAGCCTGAATCAAATATTGTTTGTTTCAGATATACAGCCGGCTTGGATAATGAAGAAGAAATTGACAAGCTAAACCTGGCAATCAGAGAGCGAATTATAAAAGAAGGAAAGTACTATATAGTTTATACTAAAATAAACGGAAGGGTATATTTTAGAATCACTATTATGAATATCTATAGTGCTGATAAACTTGATGATTTGCTGGATGAGGTAAGGAAAGTGTCTATATCTATCTCTTAGATTCTTCTACTATCTCTCTCAATACTTCAGGTAAAATGGATTGCATACCGTCGCTAAGGGCACATTCCGGTTTGTGGTGAGTTTCTATCATAAGGCCGTCAGCTCCCATAGCAAGTGCTGCTTTTGACATTGCAGGGACATATTCTGCTTTACCTGCTGCATGGGAAGGATCGAAGAAAACAGGCATATCTGTCATGGCTTTAAGTTCGATTATGGAACCTAAGTCGGGAGTAAACCTGAATAAAGAATCTACTTGCTCAAATGTACGAATGCCTCTGAGACACAAAACAACATTAGGGTTGCCGGCAGTTCTGATGTAATCAGCAGCCATAATCAACTCATTAAGCGTGGATGCAAAGCCACGTTTTAGAAGAACAGGTTTATGATCAGCAGCAGTTTTTTTACCGATGTATTTTAAGAAACCATAGGAAGCCATGTTTCTGCTTCCGATTTGGATTACATCTATCTTGTCGAAATGTTCGTCTAATTGTTCAGTATCAAGTACTTCAGTTACCGAAAACAAGGCATGCCTGTCGGCTGTGAGTCTCAATAAATCAACAGCCTGAGCTCCAAGCCCCTGAAATGAATCCGGACTTGTGCGAGGTTTATAAGAACCTCCGCGAAGAAACTTAAGCCCCAACTGAGCTATTAAACTTCCAAGGTGTGAAATTTGATCTTCACTTTCTACAGAACAAGGACCGGCAATAATTGTTTTTCCGGTTGTAAGTTCTTGCCATATTTTCGTATTTTTATTCAAATTCGTTTTTTGTAAAGTATACAGAACAATAGTACAAAACTAAGACTTTTTTAAATTAAATTAAAATCCTTACTTTAGTGTCTTAAAGACTGACTGAGTGCGGATTTTATTGCTTAAAAACGCTATGAAACAAAACTTGCTACATACAATTAATACAAATATCATTACTGATACTGCAAATAAGGACTTAATTAAGTATTTACCTGATACTTCCTTATTCCCTGATAGTGTTAAATCCGGTAAAAAAATATACTGGAAATCTAAAGCCGAAGACTTTGAAATATTTGGGTTCTTTAATATACGAGAAAATATTTCGACAAACACGGATTTTTACTTTTACGCTGCAAATTTTTTCAATGGAGATTTTAGATTCCCTTGGGATGAAATGCCTCAAGAACTCTATTATGAGCCTATACTTGCTTATATAAAAGTTGATAACTGCATTTATCTTTATTTAGCAGAGGAAATTGAAAAGTGTAATGCTTTTGCTCTTTTATGTGCACCTCAAAAAAGCATTCCGGCTGTTAGGATTATGGAGATTACTGACTTTACTCCGGAGCAACATTGGTCTGAAATGATTAATGCAGCTTTAGAGCAATTCAGTACAGGGAAAACATCAAAAATAGTACTGTCTCGCATGGCAATGGCTGAGTTTGAAGAGGAGATTGATATATTTGAAATTATTGAATTACTTCGATCCAATTCTTCAAAATCGTACTTGGCATTTGCAGAATTGCCATACGGAGATTATTTTATTACTGCTAGCCCCGAAACTCTATTCCGGAGAGAAAAAAATAGATTATTTATTGATGCTCTTGCAGGTACAAGGCCTGCCTACGGTGATGATTCTTTAGACCAAAAGCTAGCAGAAGAGCTCTTAAGCGACTCTAAAGAACTAAATGAGCATAAGATAGTAAAAGAGTATATTATAGATAAAATAAAGAGCTTATCTATTGATGTGATTTCAGATAATTCCCCTTCTATACGCAAGTATGCAACTTTACAGCATTTACATACTCCAATTGAAGCAGAATTGCGTAATATTGATGACCCAAAACTTCTGAGTTTACTTCATCCTACCCCTGCGGTTGGAGGTATGCCTACTACGGAAGCATTGGAATTTATAAAAGAGTATGAAGATTATCACAGAGGTTTATACTCTGCTCCTTTTGGTATCGTAAGTAGAGATTATACTGAATTTTGCGTAGCAATACGCTCTGCATTGATAACAGATGCTAAAGCTTATATTTTTGCGGGAGCAGGAATAGTACCGGGATCAGTAGCTGCAAGTGAGTGGTTAGAAACAAATAACAAGCTAGATAATTTTATTAGCGCAATGGGTTATGTACCAAGATAAACAATATGATATATGTCGTGAATTAATCCAATATCTATTGAGTCTGGGTATTGATTATTTCTGTATATCCCCGGGATCCAGATCCACACCTTTGACGCTGTCTCTAGCCAAAAACAAGCAAGCTCAAAAGGCCATTTTCTATGACGAAAGAGCAGCAGCCTATCATGCTGTTGGCTATGCAAGAGCTTCCGGAAAGCCTGCAGTATTGGTCTGTACGTCAGGTACGGCACCTGCGAATTATTTCCCTGCAGTATTGGAAGCAAGTAACGATAGAATGCCTTTAATAGTCATAAGCGCAGACAGGCCATTCGAACTTTATGACACAGGTGCTAATCAGACAGTCAACCAACAAAATCTTTATGGAACTCATGCCGGTGCATTTGCTAATATTCAGGCATTTAAGGATTGTGCTTCAAAAGAGATACGGAATGCAAAAGAAGCTATCAATACTTCTCTTTCTGAAAACATGCCTATTCAAATTAACGTGATGTTCCAAAAGCCACTCGAGCCAACGGACTCTTATGATTTTGATTCAACTATTGATGAGCAGACTACAATAATAAAATCGAACTCCAATGATATAACAATTGAATCTGATTTGCTTATAATCGGAGAGCTGAATTATCCAGAATCTATCTATATTCGAAATCTACTACATAAACATAAAATCCCTTTTTATGCAGATATACGCTCAGGCATAAGAAATTTAGAATCCAATTTCAATATATGCACTCCTGAAAATCTTATTGACTATCTGTCCTGTTCTTCCCTAAATAAAATTACTCATATAGGAGGTAAGCTAGTGAGTAAAAAATTGACGGATGTGATAATAGGAAAAACAGAGAATGAAATTGAAGTTTATACCTTCAGAGGACAAAAATCTGAGTTGTTTTCAAAGGCTAAGACTGTAAATAAGATATCTATAGAAGATACAGTTAGTATAGTATATAGATCAAATAAAGATACAAATAGTAACATTGAGAGAAATATAACTAATGAATATTCATTCGTAGATAGTTATATTTGCAGATATATTTATGAATATGCGCCAGAGGGAAGTATTATATTTTCAGGCAACAGCATGAGTATAAGAAATTTTGACTCTATTGCCGGCATAAAAAGTAAAACTTTGTTTTTTGCAGCAAATCGAGGTGTCAGTGGAATAGACGGTAATATATCTACAGCGATTGGTATGGCTGCAGGTATGAAACATAAAGCAAACAGGCTTATCTGTGTGGTGGGGGACCTTACTGCAATACACGATCTCAATTCTTTATCAACTATTAAATATGCAGGAATGCCGGTAACAATTATTGTGATCAACAATCATGGCGGAAGTATATTTTCGAAACTGCCTATCAGCAAGTACAAAGAGGAATTTCCATACTGGGAAACTCCTCATAATTTTAATTTCAAAGGTGCAGCCGAAATGTTTGGTTTTAACTACTTAATAACTAAAAGTTTTGATGTACTTGAGAAAGAATTTACGAATCAATCTAATGAGAATTTCCTATTTGAAGTTGAGATTTAGTTTGAAACTAGCAACAGCATACATCTTTA
The DNA here is from genome assembly GCA_942490685.1 of uncultured bacterium. Taxonomy (GTDB): domain Bacteria; phylum Bacteroidota; class Ignavibacteria; order Kapaibacteriales; family UBA2268; genus JBFHIJ01. Next base: position 3,121,533 of record CALNXW010000016.1, on the reverse strand, counting down.
TACCGTGATTACATTATGTTATTTCTTGATATTTTTTCTTCAATATTTATCCTCTTTTCGATTGCATTCCACTTTCAGAGCAAAAAGAAACTATATATGCCTTAAGAGAGCCATCTGTACTATTCAAAAAGCTAAATAAAAGAGGGGGTATTAACTTCTTATATGTGTAAAAAGAATGTAAGAAATATATTAAAATCAGCTTTGATATTGCTTTAAAAAACAGTAACTTGATGAATGTAATATTTTAGATGTTTAATCGAGGTGTTTTTATGAAGTTAATCACTTTCCTATGTCTTTTAATTTCTTTGACTTTTGTTTCTTGTGGGGATGATGAAGATTCTCCAACGTCGCCTGTGAATACAAATACAGAAGCTTTAATCCCTTTAGCTGATGGAAATGAATGGGTATATCAAAGTATCACAGAAACATCCAGAGAGAATGATACTGCAGAAGTAAGAATAAAAGTTGAAGAATCTATGACAATTACTTATCAGGACAAAGAAGTAACTGCCTATAAATTGATACAATATACGAATGGTGTTCTTTCCCTCTGAAAATTGACCCGTTTTTGTCAGCAAAATTGACCCACCCCAATATAATTATTTATTTATAATATCCTTCACTCTAAAACTTTTTCCATTGATAAAAAACGGATAGCAGTGATGCAAAAGTCTGTCTAAAATGGCAGATGCGACCACGTCATCCTGGAATATATCACCCCATTTGTCAAAGGACTTGTTCGATGTAATAATCGTAGATTTTCGTTCGTATCTTGCAGCAATCAGCCTGAAGAAAAATGATGCAGTTTTCTTTGTAAGCTCAAGATAGCCGAGTTCGTCGATTATAAGCAGATCAAGCCGGTCTAATGTGTTTAGCAGTCTTTGCAGTTGACCAATCATTTCTGCTTCGGCAAAAGCTTTCATTAGCTGCTCTGTTGTGTAAAATGCAACTCTTTTTCTCTGCTGACAGGCTTTAATCCCAATGGATATGGCAAGATGCGTTTTGCCAACACCCGGAGGTCCGAGAAAGATAATATTTTTTGCCTCATCCATAAATTGCAGTTGCGTGAGTTCTCTCAAAAGCTTTTCGTCAATCTTTGGTTGAAAAGAAAAATCAAAGCTCTCAAAATGCTTTATTTGAGGGAATCCGGCTGTTTGTACTCTTCTGTTGATAGAGCGGTCAAGCTTCGAGATTACTTCTTCCTGCATGATTTTAAAGAGAAATTCTGCATAACTAAGCTTGGCTTTAGCTGCATTTTCCACCTCTAACTTATAATTCTGTCTAATCCAAGGCAGAGTCAGCGTTTTAAGATATTCATCTAATTTGTCGTGGGTCTGCATTTTAACCTCCAAAATGATTGTTGTAATAATCCAGATTTCGCACGATATTGACTTCTTCTATTGTTTTGTTTATCATGGTTTCTATGCGTACAGGCTCTACCGGAGCATCTTTAGCATTATTCTCTACATAAGCTCTTACAAACTTTGAGTTAAAGATGTTATAATCACGGCATTTAAGAAAAGCTGCTTCCATATCTTTATGCTCAAAATACATAGCTGTATCCATGATTCTTGTAAGGTGATATGCAGGATTTATTCTCTTTTGTGCATATAGTTTGTCCAAAAACCAGGCAAAATCAGGGAATTTCTTGCTAAAACTCATAGACAAACGTTTCCAACTTCCTTTTTCTATGCTGTGATTCTTATAGTGAGAGTCCAGCATGATAATTTTACCTTTCTCTAAACTGAGCTTGTGACGGGCTATGAGCTTGCTTTTTGTTGAATATACTTCGATATAGCTGCCTTTAGAGACTTTGACCCAAACCTGCTTGCCAACAAATAAATATGGCACGCTGTATCGGCTTCCCATAAATGAAATCAGGCAGTCTGCACTTACTTTGCGAACTTCTTCTTTGACGCTTACATAGCGTGATTCCGGCAGAATTGATAAGTATTCTTTCTCTTTTGCAAAAAGCTCGATAGGTTTTGCTTTTGTTGTCGAATGCACTCTGGAATTGACTTTATCCTGAAAATCCTTTAGTTTTTGGCAGAAATCTTCGAAGGATTCATATTCATTGCCTTTGATAAAATGATCTTCGAGGTATGCAAAAGGGCGTTCTACCTTGCCTTTTGACCAAGGATGTGCAGGTAGAGAGCGAGTTGGCTTAAAGCCGTAATGTCCGCAAAATGCCAAATATCGCTTATTCCATTGGAAGTTATCCTTTGAGGCATTTGTTACAAAGCTTGTTGCGTTGTCTGTTTGAATTTGCTCACAAACGCCACCGGATTCGATGATGGAATTTTCCAACGCTTCCAATATACTCGCCATAGTATCACTGAGAGCCGCTTCCAACACACGATGCCGACTGAAACCATGGATATACTGATATACATATAATTTGACTAACTTACCGCCAATCATTACTGTATAAGGACTCCAGTCATATTGTGCCTGAAAGCCGGGAGACGTTTCGTAAGGCTTGAATGATGGCTTTTCTTGCGCTGACATCTTCTCACAATACCTGTAAAAAGCACTTTGAGAGCCGGTATAGCCTTTTGCTCGAATATCAGCTAATACTCTGCTTTTACGAAGTCTTTTCTTATTTAAACTCTCAGAAATGTATTCCTCAAACGGCATCAGAAAAGGATTTGCACTGCACTCGCGCGTATATTGTGGAGCAGAATCCTTCTTTAGAGCTGATTTAACCGTATTGCGACTAACATTAAGCAGCTTAGCAATCTTGCGTGTACCCAAATCAGGGTTATGATTTTTCAAATTTCGGATAGTTACCCAATCTTCCACTGTTATCACCTATTTCCCTCCTGCATTTGAAGTCAATCTTATGCAGGATTAGTTAGCAAATGGTGGGTCAATTTTCAGCGGGAAAAGTGGGTCAATTTTCGGAGGGAATTGAGAAATGGGGATCCTGGGAGTCCTAACTGGAATTTTGTATTGGATTCAAATTTGTATTATTGCAATAATCCTGAATCATTAGATGATGTAACACATGGCCCTTATTACATTTCGCTGGATGAAGCAGCTAGTATGGGGAGTATTAAGATGGGATATAAAACATTCGAAGTATCAGTAGAGTCAATAGATGTTTTGAATAATAAGATGAAGTGCATTAAGTTGTATAGAGCTTCTAATGACGGAGATATTGTATCTACTTTTTATAAACCTGGAATAGGGATTGTAAAAATTGTATTAGACAATGAAAAACATAACTTTAAACAGAGAATTGCTTTGAAAAGCTATAAACTAAACTAGTTTGTCTTTTACAATGTTTAAGTTTCATGCAAAAAAAGATGATATAAGCTAAGTTGTTTTCTTAGCTTATCTTTTTTTATACTTAAACATTTTGGTTGTTGGACTATAAACTATTAAAACTATATTTTAGACCTAAACCAAATGCATAATACTCCCAATTTCTTTTTATATGTTCTTCCAATTCAATATCAAAAAGTGAGAATGCATATTTCCCTTCTGCTCTAATAGCCAAACTTGATGAAACAGGGATATTGATTCCCACGTTAGGAATAAAAGAAACTAAGTGCACTATATAATTCTATATCAGCTTTCTGATAGGAATTTGTCGGAGTTTCTTTATCATAAGAATACGTCGCTATTAAATTGGCACCAATATAAGGTGTGAATTTATTAGCTATATCTTTGACTATGTTATTTGAGCGAAAGAAATATAGATAGTAAATAATATAACATGTATTGCTATAGAGTATTTATGAGATTCCATATGGTTTCTCCCATCAATTTAGTCTTTATAAGTCAAAGCAGTAGTTTGCACCTAAATTTATTTTAAAATAGTCGAAGTCTCTTTTTATTCCGTTATCAATCTCAATGTCAAGTAGAGGTATAATATATTGACCTTCCAATCTAAGTCCAACCGATCCTGCAATTGGAATATTTAGACCTACAGTTGGGGCTATTGCAAAATTGATAGCATTGTCCCCTTTCAAAGATGGGCCTAAAGATGTTGTACTTGTCACTTTTGCATGTGATACAGTCATCATGAGATTTGCACCTAAATATGGAGAGAAGTCATTATCTATATCACTGGAGATGATGTACCAATTACTACCAATATTCAAAGAAGTAAAAATTATTTGATAATCATAGTTGCCTGTGAATTTTCCATAATTATCGGTCCCGTCAAAATTATCAATATCAGAAATCATATAATTGAATGAGAAACGAAATCCAAAATCCTTCCAAACTTTTTCTCCATTCATATAGATTCCATATGCAGATTCAATAGCAGAAGCATATGGGAAATCGAACTTTGCATAAGTCAAGCCGCCTTCAATTGCAAAATCATTTTGCTTTATGCTTCTTTTTTGTGTATATGAATACGTTTGAGCCTGAGAAAATAAAGGCATACATAGCAGTAAAAGACAAGTGGCAATTAGATAATTGAAGATTTTCATAAAGAGTCCTGTATAATGTGTTTAAATATTTTTATTACTATATAGCATATTTAAGGCCGAGGTTTATCTCTATAAAATTTATATCTCTTTTATCAAAACCAACCAGTTCAAAATCATAAATAGAAATTATATATTTCATTTCAAATCGAAGTCCGAAGTTTCCTAGAATAGGTATATTTAGTCCTAAAGATGGTACATAAGCTATATTTACAGCACTTTTGGATTCTATTATGTCGATATCAAAAGTATCATAGGAATAGCTCAACATAAATCCTGCACCGATATAAGGAGTAAATCGGTTGTTGATATCACTGGAGATGATATACCAATTGCTTCCAACGCCTATCGTATGGAAACTGAAATATTCACTATAAGAAACTCTTTTATCATTAGGAAGGTCTATATGATCAGAAGATCTCATACTGTTCGAATATGAATATGTGCTGTAGATACCAAATTTATCATCAATTACATTTTCAAAGTGTAGATTAGATCCAAATAAATCTTTAACATGAGGAATATGAAATGGTTCATCTGTTCTAAAAAATCCACCAATTGCAATAAACAGTCTTTTCTGTTCAGCTTTTCTCTCCTGAGCATAAGAGGCAGAGGCTTGCAAAAAACAAAAGCATGTCAAAAATATAAATATAAAAGATTTCATTTATCTTCACCTGATTATAGTATTTACGTTTAGATATGATTGAATTTAAAAGTTATATTTTAGACCCAAATTGAATTGGAAATAATTTCTATAGCTATGACTTCTATGAGGAAATCCTATATCTCCCATATCATAGTTGTAGACAGAAATATTATATTTAGTTTCTAATTTTAAGCTGAAATCAGAAAATACCGGAATACTGATTCCTATCTTAGGCACAATCGCAACACCCATTTCTTCAACTTGTTCTAATTCGATTACTTTATCGGAACGGTGGTCTAATGAAGAAACATCATCATAATCCAAGGAGTATGTAAAGTCAAAATTTAAACCTACATACGGTGTAAATTTATTACTAAGATTCGCAGAAATTATGTACCAATTTGCTCCAACTTCTAGTGAATGAATATATAGCTGATAGCGATGTTTATTCGTATACGAATTATAATAAGTATCATAGTACGTTTCATCAAAAAATGAGAGAGTTCCTGACATTGAAAAAGAATATAAAGCTTCCAGACTCAAATGATTATCTAATACTTTTTCCAGTTTTAAATAAAAGCCTGAGGCTTCTTCAAAAGCAAAGCGGGGCAAAGAATTGTAACCTGTGTAATAGTAATATTCTAAAAGGTCGTATATGTCATCATTTTTGTTATTGAATAATGTCTTATTCCAACCTGTTTCTACTGACCAGCTTTTATCTTCAGCTACGGCTTGCTCTGCAGCATAATTTAACGTTGTTCCTATCAAAAAAGATAACAGAAACATTATGATTCTAAACATTTTGCATATAAATATATGTTTGACAATTTACAGAAGTTGCAATAATAAGAATAATTGATTAATATTGCATGCAAAAATTTATACATATCAATAAATAGATTACATTATTTAAAAAATTGAGGTTTTAAAATGAAACATTTACTTTTGCTTTTCATCACTCTCAGTATATTCCTTGTTTCCTGTGGAGATGATGAAGATTCTCCAACTTCACCAACTGTAAAAAAAGCAGAACCATTATTGCCACTGGCTGTGGGGAATGAATGGGTATATAGTTTAGAAGAATATTGGGGAGACGAGCTTACACAGACTACAGAAGTGACGACGGTTATTACAGAAAAAAAGCAAGCCACTTATAAAGGCCAAGAAGTAACTGCATTTAAGCAAGTATCTACAGGAGGTGGAGAAGCTTGGCATTTTGTATTAGACTCAAAAATGTACTCATGTATGCCATTAGACAGTATCGAAAATAGTACTTATAGCCCAAACAGCATAAGCATAGAAGAGGCTGCTACAATGGAACAAATAACTTTTGATAGCGATGATGCATACATTTCTGTTGATACAATTGACGTTTTGGGTAAGCAAATGGAATGTATTTTGTTAGAGACGTATAAAAACGAGGTAGTTAAAATTTATTTTAAACCAGGGATAGGTATTGTTAAATTTGAAGGTAAGGAGTTGCAATCTGCATATCGAGGAATTGCTACTCTCAAAAGCTATACACTCAAATAAGAATCTTACTAAGCCTCTCAGAAATGTGAGGCTTTTTTATAGCTCCACTTTCTTTTCACGTTTCAGGAAAATAAATCTGCTTAGCTCTGCTGCGAGTAAAAGAATAATTGCGGAATAGTATATCCATAATGCCACGGAAACTACAATTGCGTAAGTGCCGTAAAACTTACCATAACTGCTTATACTGCTGATATACCAAGCAAAAATATATCTACCGAGCTCTATACTGATAACACTGATTCCTGTAGCGAGTAGCCTTATTTTTCTTGGTAGCTTTTCATTAGGAACGGAGCGCAGAATAAAATAGAAAAGCATAAATGTGGAAGCAAGCGGGATTAGAAATATTAGAAAACCTGATATTTCTAAGTCAATATAAACTGATAGATTGTTTATGTTTTTTTCCAGGGATTCGATTGTAAAAAGAATTAAAGGTACAGCGTAGGAGTATATCAGCATAAGTACCGTTAGTATTATAGTTAATATAATATCCTTTAGCCTGTAAAAGAAATACACTCGTGGCGAGGGGATCTCAAAAACAGCATTAAGTCCGGTTCGTAATGAGCTAATCAAAGTAGACGAAATCCAAAGTAATACACCCAAACCGATATAGCCAAAGAAAGAACTATATTCTATAATATTATTGACTTCTTTGAGCACCTCCTGCAAAATAGACTCAGTAGAGTCAGTAGGAGGTAGTAATTCTCTTACGATTCCGGTCAAAGTTAATTGAAAATTGTCAGGTTCCAGAAACAAATTGACTATGTATAGCGTAACCAAAATCAGAGGTATGAGGTATAGTAAAATATTGAAAGCAATTCCCCCGGCGATCATAAACAAGTGGTGAGATTCTACTCGCTCTATAAATTCATCAGCCAGGTGGTATATTTTAGAAATTTTAGGATGCTTCTCTAAGAATTTATCAATCATTATCTGTTTTGTCTACTGATACTAATTATTGTTTTGGTATATTTGAAAATAAGCAATTTGAATAAGAATATATATTTTTTTTAGCATATGAATGTAAAATCTATCATATACATTATCATTGTATCTTTTATTGCGCTGTCTTGTGCAAATATTAAAGATCCATCCGGTGGCCCCGGTATAGTTGCAGCGCCTGTTATTGAAAAATATCAGCCTGCAATGAATACTATTCGTTTCTCTGAAAATGAGATTGAATTAGAATTTAGCGAATATATGAAGAAAACGGATGTGCAGGAAAGCATATTTATCAACCCCTCTGCCAAAATGGCTTTCGATTGGAGTGGAACTGATCTTACAGTAGAATTCCCCGAAGGCCTTGATTCAAATACTACATATTCTTTTCAGTTAGGAACTGATTATACTGATCATTATGGCAATAAACCTTCGCAGGCATTTTCTCTGGTTTTTTCTACAGGAGATGTCCTGGATTCAGGTAGAATAGTAGGACGGTTGTTTGACGAAAAACCATCAGGAAACTATATCTATGCTTATAACTTAAATGAAATAGATCCTGATACATTGGATATAAGAAAGCTAAAACCAAAATACAGAACACAGCTGGGAACAAACGGAAATTTTAAACTCAATGCTCTAAAACCGGGTATGTACAGACTCTTTGTAGTCTCTGATGAGTTTGGTGATAATGTCTATACTGAAGGTATCGATAAATTTGCATCAGCTCCGAGGGATTATCAGGTGCTGGATACTGTTACTCCTTTTGCTTCCATAAAAATCGGAAATGCAATAGATCTTTCAGCTCCTGCTTTGCTTGATGCAGAACCGGTGCATGAAAAAATGTATGCAGCAAGATTTAGTGAATCAATTGATTCAACTTCAATCTTGGCAGAATCTTTTGTTATTAAAAACGATAAAAATGAGAGCATAGATGTTACACATGCTTTTGCTTTAAATAATGATTATACTAAATGGTATTTAAGAGCAAGCAGGACAATAGATACTAACTCTGTCTGGACTCTATACGCAAATAAATCCGCTGCTATTCGTGATTCTTCAGGTAATGAAATGCCTGACAGTTCTGCATCGTGCAGACTAATTGCTTCGGATCTACCTGACACAAATGATATATTGATAAGATCATTTAATATCAAAGATTCTACAGAGAATATCTTATTTACTGATTATCCTACTCTAATTCTTAGTGATGTTTTTGAGATTCGAGACTCATCAGCGCTGAAGTTCATGAGAATTGAAGACTCTACTGCAATTCCTTTCGAAGCTGTCACGCGTGGAGCTTCTCTTAGAATGGTGCCATTAGGTGAATATCAAAGTAATAAATGGTATGATGTACAAATTGATCTGAATAAATTTGAGTGCATAAATGGCAAAAAGCCTAAAGATACTATTATTCATGTGCGTTATAAAACAGAAGATATCAGAAACTATGTTACATGCTCAGGTAAGATTATCCCTAAAGATGGTCTGGAAAATCTTGTTGTAGTAATGAAAAATAAAATTGGTAAGACATTTCAGGCAAGAGTGAAATCAGATAGTACATGGGCAATAAGTAATTTGCCGGATGGTGAATATACTTTTGAAGCTTATCTGGATCTTAATAATAATGGTCAGTATGATTATGGAACTGCATTTCCTTTTTCTTATTCTGAAGAGTTCTATCAGATAAGTAAAAAAGTAACTTTGAAAAAACGCTGGGACACTGAAGATGTGTTGCTGGAAGTGAAAGAAGTATTCTAAAATTCACGGGAATCAAATGCGGATAATAATAGCACTAATTTTATGCAGCCTAAACATATTTGCTCAAAAACAAATGGCAATAACTATAGATGATTTGCCGTTTGCCTACTCAGCAAAGCTCGAACCCAATTTAAGAGACTCTATCCTGATCAAATTGGCTGATACTTTGAAAAGCAGAAATGTTACTACTACTGCCTTTGTAATAGGAGAAAGAGTTAATACAGAAACAAAGCCTTTGCTTAATTATTTTGCTTCGTCCGGTAACGAACTTGCTAATCATTCCCACTCGCACGTAAGTGCAAATAATATATCAGCAGTTGAATATATCAAAAGCGTAGAATTGTGTGATTCTGTGATATCTAAGCTGAAAAATGTAAAAAAATATTACAGATACCCTTACCTCCAAAGAGGCAATGAAAAATCAAGACGTGACAGCATTGTCAGGCTGATCAAAGTGTATGGTTTGAAATTAGCACCTGTGACTATTGACAATGAGGATTATCTTTATAATAAGTATTATGTTGATTCTTTGGTGACCGGAAGTGATAAGGAAGCAGACAAAATTGCAGAAAGATACATTGATTATATGATTGATGTAGCTAATGAAACAGAAAGAGTAGCCTTCTCAATGACAGGCAGAAATATAAAACATATACTTCTTACTCATGCGAACTTATTAAATAGCCGGTATTTCGGAGTGTTAATAGATAAGCTTAAAGAAGATGGTTGGCAATTTATAACTCTTAAAGAGGCACTGGAAGATCCTATCTACAAAGAAGAAGATAAATATGTAGGCAAATGGGGGATTTCCTGGCTAAAAAGGATTAGATTGTAAACTTGTTTTTTCAGCACTAAATACCACTTTTTCTGTATTTGGGAAATATGTTTTTGTTTTCTTATTGGAAAACTATTATTTTGCCTATAATCTCTAAGCATAATATAGAAAAGCGGTTTATTAAAATAGGTATATTATGGCATATACTTTCAGCAAAGAAGATATTTCCAACATTTCCAATCTATTGGATGCGGAAGTGAAAGATTTTGGCAATGCTTTCTCATGGCAGATTAGCAATGCTAAAACTCAGCAAAATATGGTAATAAATTTACACAATGATGTTTCATTGGGTGGAGATGTAAAAGGCAGCATGATCAGCGTGCAAACTCAGCATGGCTATCACGAGCTACACGATTGCTCTTTTTATATCGAATTTGAACCTGATGAAATCATTTTTGTTAATGCAGATGATGAATATGTTTCTTGCCTAATTATTGGCAAGCAGTGTTCATGTTCTTCTTTCTCGAAAATTAGAAAAGAAATAATAAATGCTGATTTTAGCAAATTGGATCCTGCTGTATTGCTTGCAGCCATGCAGTTATCAATAACTGAAGCCAAATTGCAGTAATATGCTTAGCAAAGAATATTATTTCAGTTTACACGTCCAACAATAAGAGTATTTATCGGTATATGGCAATAGAAATTCAGGTATATAATCAGACCGAACGGAAATTTTTACCGTTGAAAAAAATGAGAGAAACCGCTGCTCGTGTTTTTGACGGAGAAGGAAAAAGCGAAATAGAGCTTAGTATTGTTATTTTAGATGATCCTGCCATCCACCGAATGAATATTGACTTTTTGCAGCATGACTACCCTACTGACGTAATCACTTTTAATATGGACGAAGAAGATCTTTTGGCAGGAGAAGTTTATATTAGCGCGGACACAGCCGAAAGCCAGGCTAAAGAGTATGGGGTATCTCTAACTAACGAACTTATGCGATTAGCTGCTCACGGAGCTCTTCACCTTTGCGGATATGATGATGCTACCGACGAGCAGAGAGAAAAAATGCACTCTTTAGAAAACAAGTATATAGCTCAATAACTGTGGAAAAATATGTTTGAACGCATTATAGAAATAATAGTATATTTGCTCTCCGAATTGCGAGAAAAGAACGATATGTCTGAAATTGATCTGACTAAGCTTAAGCAACTTGGCTATTCAAATTCAGAAATCTCTGCTGCATTCAGTTGGATTGTAGACAGAGTAGAGTTCTCTGACGAGCTTTTCAAAGGTGAAGAACTGTTCCCGTCTACTGTATCATTCAGAGTGATACAAGAGTCAGAGCAGGATCTTTTTACCACAGAAGCTTGGGGCGAAATGATTCAGTTCCAAATGCTTGGTCTTATAGACAACGACCAGATAGAAACTATGATCGAAAAAGCCATGGTTTCCGGTGGTCAGGATATAGACAAAGGAGCTATTCGCCAGTTTGTTGCAAATCACTTGCGCAATCCTGACGAGCAATCAAGATTCGGATCACGTTTTATGCTTGACGGAAGCGAAACTATCAACTAGGTCCCGTAGCTCAGTTGGATAGAGCACAAGTTTCCTAAACTTGGTGCCGCAGGTTCGAATCCTGCCGGGATCACTCCGGATAGCTTTTTATAAATAGAAATCCCTTGATTTATGCTTTATTAAGAGCAAAAATCAAGGGATTTTTTAGTAAAAGACTTATATTATTTAGAATATTTATCAATATTTAATACAAACTTAAGTGTAATAGAGAATTGTTTAGCTAAATACAAAAACTTACTTTACACTTCCCAATTACCTCTTCTTATTATACATATAAATCACTACAGAAACGGCGATTACTATGCTGCCTCTTTGATACTGTAGATGTCAGAGACTTCGCCCCAGAGGAGATATCCTACTGCTGCTGAAAATATGATGTGTGAGTAGTTATAAACTGCTACTCATTAGCAAGTGAGTTAGTGAATAGAGAAATTACAAAGTACTAGACCAGATTAAAAAGATATGATCGCAATAAATGAACCATTCTTTTACTAGCTTCCTTGATTGTAAAGTTGTCTTGTATACAAAAAAAGGCGTACATTTCTGCACGCCTCGTATTGGATTCCTACTTTGTAAGATGTCTTACAAAGCTAATTTTTACTTATCTTTTAGCATAGTCTTCAGGAATAAAGCAACTGATTTAGAGTAGTAGTCTCTGTTGCCTTTTTTACGGAAACCGTGACCTTCGTCCATAGCAAGTAAATACCACACATCGCCTTTGTTTTCTCTGATTTTCTTAACCATTTGCTCTGCTTCAGAAGCAGGAACGCGTGGATCATTAAATCCTTGGATTACAAACATAGGTTTAGTGATTTTATGTGCGTTATTCAAAGGAGCAATTTTTTCCTGGAATTCGCGCATTTTTTCATCTCTTTCATCGCCATATTCTGCTCTTCTGAGATCTCTGCGGTAATCTTTTGTGTTTTTAAGGAAAGTAACAAAGTTAGAAATACCAACAATGTCTACACCGGCAGCTAATCTGTCATTATAGTTAGTCATCATTGCAAGAGACATATAACCACCATAAGAACCGCCGAATACACATACTTTTTCAGCATTTAGTTCTGGTTGAGTAGCGATCCAGTCAAGAAGTGCGCCACCGTCTTTCACAGAATTTTCTCTGTCAAATCCATTATCAAGTTTCAAATAAGTTTTACCGTAACCGGAACTACCTCTTACGTTAGGGGCAATAACAGCGATTCCAAGCTCATTCAACCAGAATTGATATGTAGAGGCAAATCCAGGACGGAATTGACCTTCAGGCCCACCGTGGAAGCTAACTACTACAGGGAAAGGACCTTCGCCTTTAGGTTTGTAGTAATAAGCAGGGATCATTCTTGGTTTGCCGTCTACCTCATCAAAAGTAGGGTAGTGGATAAGCTCAGGTTCGATAAACTCATCAGTATTTAAACCGCCGATTTCGCTGAAAGTCCAGCGAGTTGTTTTATCTGCAGCTAGATCTAAGATATAAACATCACCAGGAGAGTCTTTAGTGCTTATAGTCATTGCAAGCTTTTTACTGTCTTCTGAGAATTCGTATCCCGATACAGTACCTGTAGGGATTGATTTAGGAACAAAAAGCTTATTAGTTTTTGTGTCAAGCATATAGAATTTCGACATACCGTCTTCGTTCACTGATAGTGCAAGCAAGTTGCCGTCAGCAGATGGTACCATGTTTTCAATATCCCATGCGATTTCATGTGCGATAGGAGTAGAAGCTTTGCTAGCAAAATCATAGAAATACAGTTTCAAAAATTCATTACCCAAATCAGAAAGATAATAAACACCTTTGCCATTACGTGCAAAGGCAGCAACGCCTGCACCCATAGCAAATTCTTCATCAGAAGTCGCTAGTGGAGTCAGCTCTTTAGAAGCAATATCCAATATCTGAACTGAGTTGTTATTGATAGATTTATAGTTGTAAACCAATAATTTACTGTCATCCATAGACCAGTCGATTGGCCCCCAATGGCCGTCAGATTCGAAGATAAGATTGGCATCTGCAGGATTATCAATGCTTGCTACATAGATATCCATATCTTTTCCGTTGCGTTTATTTGAAGTATAAACAAATTTATCACCACCATTACTCCAAATCGCACCACCGTGACGAGATATACCATCAGTCAGAAGTTTAGTAGATCCATCTTTAATATTATACTGATAAATTTGGTAAGCTTCATTTCCACCGATGTCTTTAGTAAGCAAGAACATCTCTTTAGATTTATCTGGACAAACTGAAACACCACCAACAGGTTCGGAATAGAAAGTCAGCTGTTTACGAGTACCACCAGGCATATTGACGTGGTGCACCTGGCTAGTTTCAGCAAAGCGAGTTGTTATAAAAACACCATCACCAAATAGGTTCCAGCCTGCGAAACCGGCACCTCTGATGTTAGAATACTGGAGATATTTGTCTGAAATATCTTCCGGTATTTCAGGAATATCTTCAATAACAAGTTGTCCAACCTGGCGTCTGCCTTCATAATCAGAAGTTGCAGCAGAGTTGGCATTATCATCTTGAGCCTTGTCTTTTGGCTGGCAAGACATAAGGTAAGCCAGAGACAGAGCAAACAGAAGGAAAAGTGAGTTGAATTTCTTCATCATACTCTCTTTAATAAATATTAAAACAAATAAACTAATGTTGACAAGATAATTCGATTGCAAGCGTATTGCAAATTAATTTTTGGGTGCTGATAAGAGGATATAGGGAAGTGGCGCACATCAGCTAAAAATATTGTTAATCTCTGCATACCGGAAGGGGAAGCCACATTCAACCAATAAATGCAACAAAGTTTAAAATAATAAATTTTTCTTTCTTGTAATAGGATTATCGAAATCAAGTCTCTTTCTTGGTCTGTTATTAAGTATGTTCTGCACGAAGCTCACAAATTTATCTTCCAGTAAAGTAAAGTCCGTTTTCTTAGGTATATATTGTCTTATAAGCCCGTTTAGATTCTCATTTGCACCTCTCTGCCACGGCTTATACGGATGAGCAAAGTAGAAATCAACTCCTAATATTTCTGCAATTAAAGAGTGATAAGCGAACTCTTTTCCATTATCTGCTGTAATAGTATGAATATTGTCTCTTTCGTCGTAAAGTAGCTCTATAGTAGCATTTACGATATCTTCGGCACTTCTGCTTTTTGTTTTTTTCATCCACAGCATCCCGGAAGCCCGGTCGTTTATAGTTACTATTGCCCCCTTATGATTCTTGCCTATAATTGTGTCTATTTCTAAATCTCCAAATCGTTTTCTTTCCTCCACTATAGTCGGTCTTTCGTCAATATCACGTCGATTTACTATTGTCCCCCGACTTTTGTATTGGCTGCCACGTTTTTGATACCTCCTGCCTTTACGGCGAAGATGCAAGTGCAAATCCTGACCGTTTGCTTTGCATTTCCAAATATGCTGATATATACTTTCGTGAGAAACGCAAGGGATATCGTTCTTTCGGCAGAATCCAACTATTTGCTCAGGACTGTAATCCAGCTCCAGATAATACCTAATTGTCGCTTTTACAGAATCTGTCATATACGTACGCTTGTGTTTCCATTTCTGCCGAGTTTCGTAGTACTTTTGTGCATTTTTGCTGCTATAAATACCTGTACGCTCGTTAGTATTACGTTTTATTTCCCTGATGACAACTGATTTGTCTTTGCCAATCGTCTCAGCTATGTAAGTAATTGATTTTCCTTTTGCTAACAAGCATTCTATTGTATATCTTTGTTCTCTGGTGATATGTGCCATTGCAACCCTCTTGTTTGGACGCTGGAAGGAAAAAATGCGCATATTTTCCATCAAAACACGGAAGGCAGATTTTTTCTGCTTTCCTGTTTTGAAAAATTTATGCTTTTCTTCTATAACGTCTCATCTAAGTGTTGCATTTATTACTTGAATTTAGAGAATTAGAAAAATAACAGCATATGAATTATAAAATCGATATATTTGTACTAATTGAAATATAAGGTTTGTATTTAATATTATATGTGGAGTTCTAAAATTGAAATTATTATCTACTTTACTCACACTGCTTATATGTGCAGCATCAGCATTTTCCCAACAAACGGGAAGATTTGATATAACAATATCTCACCTGGAGGAAGATCGTACAGTATCGCTTTATGTTCACCCTGACTATGACCCAACAAAAGCTTATGATGTCATTATTATGTTACATGGATTGGGAGATAAGTCTTCCAGCATGGCAAATTTTGCAGAGCAGGTAGTTGCCCAAGATTCTGCCTACAAAAATTGCATCTATATTGCACCTGATGGTGGAGATGATCCAAACCGCGACTTTTATGCACCAAAAGAAGATATTACTATCATTGATAAATGCATAGAGTATGTAAAAGAAAATTATAGTGTCGATAACAACAGAATATTCTTAGAAGGCTTTTCTTTAGGTGCAAGATCTGCTATGTGCTATGGTTTGAACAATCCAAGTAAATTTAGCGGTCTTATTCTGAATACTCCTGCAGTACAAGGACCTAAAGATGCTATGAATATGTATGCAGACAGTAGTGTTTGGGAACATATTAACTATAAAAATGCCAGCCAAATACCTATGCTTATTACAAATGGAACTGCAGATGTCTTATATGTGGAACCAATTGAAATGGCAGTAGACAGTTTAATGAAGTACAATGGCAAAGTTATCCAATTACTTGTTCCTGATATGGCACACACAATCCCTTATCAATCTTTATTGTTTGGCAGGTATATGTTTAACGAGGGCATGATAGGCAATGATATAGCTGAAGTCATAGAAATTGACAATCCTGAAAATACTCTTTATGCAATACCAAATTTTGATATTAAATTTAGAAATGTTGGAGAAAATACTGTTTCTTCATGTAAATTTGTAGTTGCAAATGAAGAACAATCCAAAGAATATACTTGGAACGGAACTATTGAGCCATTTGAAGTTACAATATTTGATATTGAATTTCCTAATATGACAGCTGGAATGAATAATTTCGAAATCATTCTAACAGAAGTAAATGGTTCTGCTCTCGAAAGTCCTGATACAACTATTAAGCACATATTCTATACAGAAGAATCAAATTCATTGCCTTATACTTTTGATTTTGAAAAAGACAACCCATCTGATTCTGAATGGTCAATAGAAGAGTCTGCTTCTCTGGAAGGTTGGGAAGGTTACTCAGACGACGAAACTACTTGCGCTGTTAAGTATACAAATACTACTTTAATGATATTCAATTATGATGGTTTCCAGGAAGATTTGATTTCTCCATATTTTGATTTGACTACAGCAACAAATCCTATCTTAGTGTTTGATCTACTTCATAACTATTTTAGATATAACTATCAAGGTGAAGTATATGAGTATGGTGATACATTAGTAGTTTCTATTTCAACAGATGGTGGCGAAACTTTTGAAGAACTTTACAGCAAAACAAAAGAAGAGCTTGCTACTTATGATGAACCATTTACTGATATTCAACAGCAGACATTTATTTATAATGTAGTGCCAACTAAAGAAAACTGGAGACAAGAACTAATTAGTTTATCAGATTATGCTGATGCAACCAACGCACAGTTCAAGTTCACAATCAAAAATGCTATGGGTGGCATTACTATGATTGATAATTTTAAACTTGATTCTGATATGGCGGTTGAAGATAACAACATTAATTCTGATATTACTATCTATCCTAACCCGACTGCTGATTATATTACAGTTGATACAGATTTGATTAAATCTTATAAAGTTGTTGATATGTTAGGTAATGATTTAACTTCAGGAGTGCAGGCAGAAGGTAAAACTTTGAATGTGTCTTCCTTAGTATCAGGAACTTATACTTTGATTTTAAATGGCAAAGCTCATAACTTTGTTGTCAGCAAATAAGCTAATATATAAACATATTCTAGTTATATATAAAACAGCCTTTTATATTTATATATAAAAGGCTGTCTTGTTAAGAATACTTTAGTACATTTTGTCTATACTAGTTTGCAAAATCAAAATATTGCAAGAGCCCTCCAATACCTAAAACTAAGTTTACAGAAAGTCCATCCATATTACTATAATACTGAGGTTTATAAACAAATACCTTGAATTTAATCTTATATTGTGATTGAGAACGATTATAAGAAAAGATAAAATCCGGAGTCAATTTCAATCTAGGGCCAAATTTATAATCAAAACCAAATCCCACAAAAGGTAAAGATCTTCCTTGCTTAACATCGAATTTACCATTAAAAATAAAAATATATAACTACAAACTTAATGAAAACTAAAATATGTTGCTATATAAAATGTTTAAGATATGGTTTTGCGTCTTAAAATATAATTGATTTTAAAATAGCTGAGATGATATGAAACTGCAAATCTTGACTCAGTAGTTGTCAAAAATCTATATCAATTGACTCTACCGGAATATATAAATTATGATATGTGCTAAAAACAATTTCAACTAAAGATAGATTTAGATTAATCTAATTTTCCGAGGAGAGAAAAAAAGAAGTTGGAAGTGTTAATAATAATTTAGTATATTGTCTGTCTCTAAGTTATATGGGCTTCTTCTCTGTTTATAAAATTTAATATAGTAGATTCTTAGTGTATTATATAAATCCTATCTATCCCAAGGATGTAACATGAAAGACAAAAAACACATCATCTTAATGTTTTCGCTCGTCTTTACGTGCTGTGCTCTCCTATTTATTACTCTAAAACTTCTGCAACCTGAAAGCTTTGGAGAGCATGGCAATTTTAGATGGAATGCCATGCATGATATCATTTCTCAAGAGGTATTAAATCAAAACGATGCAGTATGTGCTGAGTGTCATATAGAGATTTCAGATCTGCATGACAAAGATGCGCATTATAACGTACCATGTGTAGATTGCCATGGCCCTGCAAACCTGCATGTGATATATTATAGTGAGACACCGGGATATACAAATATTTCTGAAGATGAGGCCAAAGTTCCCAAAGACATAAATCTCGATGGATGTCTGCAATGTCACAGTAAGCTGCGGGCAAGGCCTATGGACTTTCCTCAAATTGACAGGGTGGAGCATTATGATTTTTTGAATGTGATAGATAATAAAACAAAATGTGTGGAGTGTCATAGTCCGCACGAACCTATTTTCTTACTCACTGCAAGAGAGGAGTCAAAACTTCATCCAATTATTCATAAATGTGGATTCTGCCATGAGACAGAGCCAAAAGATGATTTTAGAAAAGTCAAAGATCATCCTCCTATATTTGAATGTAAAGATTGCCATCAGGCGATAGTTGAGTCATTTGATAATTCTCCTCATAAAAATGCTATAGAATGCACTTCCTGCCATCTGTTTCATAAAGAAAATGACAATGCCGGCAGAATGTATAAGAACGGAAATGCAAAGTTCTGTTTATTATGTCATGAAGAAAAAGATTATAAAGACAAAGAATTTCCTCCAAAAATCAATTGGCCTTCGCATTTAGACAGCAAAAGTGCAGTAGTTAATATTGACCGTAAGATATGTCTGAATTGCCATGCAGGAGCTATCCATAGCATGATTTCCAAATCAGAATCATCTCCTCACCCAGCCAACTGGGAGAAGGCTCATTATAGATTCTATAGAGAAGAGATGAAGGGATCTGACTTGAATAAATCTTGCTATACATGTCATAAACAAACTTACTGTAACGCTTGCCACTTGGTAGAGATGCCACATCCTCGTAATTGGGATGAAAAACATTCGAGCATTGTAGAAGCCAAAGGAGAGAAAACGTGCCAATCATGTCACAAAGAAGATTTTTGCGCTAACTGTCATTAGAAAGCATAATAAAATAAACAAGGAGAGGTGAATATGAGAAAAATTGATCGAAGAAGTTTTATTAAGCTTTCTTTAACAGCAGCAGGTGGCGCCATTGTTGGGTCTTTATATGCGTTTGGTTCTAAGACATCAAGAGCTGATGTTAAAAGTATAGATGACTTGAGAAAATATGAGTGGGGCTTTTTAGTAGATACAACCAGATGCATTGGTTGTGGTGCTTGTGTTAGAGCTTGTAAAGTAGAAAATAAGGTTCCTGATACTTTTTTTAGAACTTGGGTGGAACAGTTTGAAATTGATAAAGACGGACATGTACTGGTAGAATCTCCAAATGGTGCTTTAGATGGATTCAAAAAGAATCTCTTTAGTGAAGGGGAGAACATAAAAGCCTTCTTTGTGCCGAAGCTATGTAATCATTGCCGTAATTCAGCTTGTACTCAGGTTTGTCCGGTAGGAGCTTCTTTCCATTCGCCTGACGGTGTGGTTCTGATTGATAAAGTGCATTGTGTTGGTTGTGGCTATTGTGTTCAAGCTTGCCCTTACGGATGTAGATATATTGATCATTCTATTGGTATAGCAGATAAATGTACTCTTTGTTATCACAGAATACAACGAGGCGAGTCTACTGCTTGCGTAATGGCATGCCCAAGAGAAGCGCGACTATTTGGCAATTTAAAAGATCCTAACAGCAAATTAAATAAACTACTGCAGAGTAGAAGATATGGAATATTAAAAGCTGATATGGGTACAGATCCTAAATGTTATTACGTTGGCTTAGATTTGGAGGTCAAATAATGGAAAATATGAGTTTTATATTTCCGAACGAATTCCATATAACATGGACAGTAATGATTGTTCTTTATCCGTTTATCACAGGTATGGTCGATGGCGCATTTATTGTGTCTTCGTTTTACTATGTATTTGGAATGGAGAAACTAAAATCCATATCAAAATATGCACTAGCCTCTGCTTTTGTTTTTTTACTATTTGCTACAATGCCACTACTAAATCATCTTGGCAGACCGGATAGAGCACTAAACATAATGATAACGCCTAACTTTTCATCTGCTATGAGTGGATTTGGTTTTATATATCTGCTATACCTGATTATAGCGGCTCTCCAAATATGGTTTGCCTATAGAGACGATATAATATGCAAATACCATCAGGCGAAAGGACTGCCTCGAAAGATTTATAATCTGGTTTTATTGGGGCAAACACACTCCAGCACAGAAACGAAGAGATTAGATAAAAAAATGGTGGTGATTCTAGGGGGTATTGGTATTCCTGTAGTGTTTGTGCTTCATGGATATGTAGGGTTTTTATTTGGCTCAATTAAGGCAAACCTGTGGTGGTCAACTCCTCTGATGTTTATAATATTTATTTCCTCAGCAATAGTTTCAGGTTTAGCAGTTTTGATATTCTTATATTTATTCATTCACTGGAAAAACAAATATGTGATTAATCAGGAAGCTATAGATTTATTAGCTAAGTGGCTATGGGGATTCATGATTTTTGCTGTAACACTGGAGCTAATGGAAATACTATCCATTGCATATGAAAAAACTGAGAAGTGGGTAGTTCTGCAACAGCTCATAGAAGGTAAATTGCTGATCTCATATATATACCTTCAGATAGGCTTGTTTGCTATAGTACCTTTCCTGCTTCTTTCAATAACTACATTTGCAAAGAAGCTGTCAAATTCAAAAAGAAATTTTATTATCTGGTTAGCTTCAGGTATGTTAATACTTCAAGTATTGCTAATGAGATGGAATATAGTAATCGGTGGTCAGCTCGTGTCAAAAAGTATGAGAGGATTTACTGAATACTTACCGGGCATATGGGATAAAGAAGGCCTTATAGTATCAGGCATAATACTAATTGCACCATTTATTCTGTTAAGATATTTTGATAAGATTTTCCCGTTTTTTACCAAAAGATATGATGCTGCCTGTAAGGAAGTACAGGGGCAAGAAAATAAATAAATTTTATAGACGGCTAAAGCAACCGGATGCTATTAATACAGTTAGTTTATCTGTAAGCTTTAGCCGTTAGTAATCTCTACAATTCGTAATAGATACAAATATTCTATACTTATAAGTCAGTCCTGCTTTTAATAAGATATTTGTTAGCTCCTCACAAATTAGAACAACACATTGTGCTAACCTTCAACTAGCTTCTTCAAAAGGAATATGGTGAATATACAAAGGTCTTACTTTCTTCTTTTCAATTCGTTTGCATATTCATGACCAATTGTATTTTTGTTTGCCTCTATATAATCAGTCAATTTTGTCTTGCCAGCGGGAGAATCATTTACGTATAAAAGATTATCCATCAGTCCTTTGATTTCTTCCTTAGTGATGGTCACATCATTTTTTAAAGTGCTGATTACTTTCCCTGCCCAAAATCCGAATAGAGGTGAAACACTGATTATTGGCTTTTTGCAGCTCATTATACTCATCATGGTTTGTACAAGGCCTTTATAGGTAAAAGTTTCAGGTCCGATAGCATTTATTACTCTGTTTTCTAAAGAAGCGGCTTCATTTATACATACATTAGCAAAATCTTCTATGTGTATCGGTTGTAATTTGTAATCACCCTTTCCAAATATTCCAAAAAGAGGCAAGTGTCTGATAAACCATGCTATATTATTGATTAGAATATCATTTCTGCCAAAAAGTACAGCTGGTCTTACAATTGAGTGGGATAGTCCTGTTTTTTTTAGATATTCTTCAAGTTCTGCTTTGCCTCTGAAATATTCCAATTCAGAATGTAAATCAGGATTTGTTATGCTTACATGCACGATACGCTTGATTCCCGACTGTGCTGCTGCGTCAAAAAGAGTTTTGGTGTTTTCAACAGCTGCATCATGATTGAAAGTTTTATGATTGAATCTTACCCAATAGGTGTTGATTAGAGTATCGTATGACTCCATGGAGCTGATTAAGGAGCTTTTACTTTTAAAGTTGAGTGGTGCTAGCTCTAGCT
This sequence comes from uncultured bacterium, assembly GCA_942490685.1. Classification (GTDB taxonomy): domain Bacteria; phylum Bacteroidota; class Ignavibacteria; order Kapaibacteriales; family UBA2268; genus JBFHIJ01. The sequence goes on along the minus strand of CALNXW010000016.1, from coordinate 3,099,083 downwards.
TACTACCAAAAGGATTCTCCTTGTGTAGTGAGTTTGTTAGAGTTTTTACACTTAGACCTTCCCTAAATAGACCTTCAGTTATTACTTTTCCGGAGTATCCAAGAGCTCCTGTGACAATGACTTTTTGCATGATATATTCCTAATATATTGTACTTTCAGAAAATATTGAAACATATAAGTAAAAAAAACTATTTCATTAAGCGCATAAATGTGCTAAAAAACCAACTTTCGTCAGAGCTGAGAAGAGTAGATAGTGTTTTATCTGCTTGATTCGCAAACTTCTCAATCTCCTCCAATCTAGCAATAAACTTTTCTGATTCTTCTGATTGGTTTTGTCCTTCAGATTTTTTTAATTCTTTAACTATATGCAGCATGGGATCAAGTTCTCTCTCTTTTCTAACTTTCATTACTCGTTTTAGGATTAGCCACATATCTTTTTCGCCGATAAAATATTCTTTTCTTTCACCGGGAATCAATTCTTTATAGATCATTCCCCAATCTAAAAGGGCGCGGATATTCATATTTGCATTACCACGCGAGATTTTTAGAGTCTCCATGATTTCGTCAGTGCATAGAGCATCCTCGGTTATTAAAAATAGCCCATGTATCTGCGCCAGGGTTTTGTTCATCCCCCATTGAGATCCCAGGCTGCCCCAAGACATGATAAATTTATATTGTCCATCGCTTAGTTTCATAGGAGTAATATAATAAATGTTTTTGTACTTTCAAAATATATTGAAAGTAAATATTTGAAATAATTCATTTTGCTCTAAAAAAACAGTCGTTAGGATAGCATATTTGGATTAACAGGTATAAAAAAAAGCCCCTTGGCTTAAAAGCTTCGGGGCTATCGGTAAGTAATATTTTATTTTTTCTTTTTGCGTAGATATTTAGTTTTCTGACCACCTTTAGGTGCCGGCATCCCGGATTGTTTTGGAAGTTTGCCGTTTTTTTGCATTTCTTGTAGCTCTTGAGCTTCTTTCATCTTTTTAGCAAACCAACCTTCTTTCTTAGGAGCGTTTTTAAGATCCTCTAAAGTTACTCGTTTTTTAGAGTACTTGTTCATGTAGACCTGTTGACCTATACTAAGCAAGTTGAACATGAAATAGTAAAGGTTCAAGCCTGCAGGTAGGTGAGAGAACATTAGAGTCATCATCACAGGCATCATATAAATCATGCTTTTTTGTCTTGGATCAGTAATTGTAAGCTTTTGCTGGATAAACATTGTTATACCCATGGCCAAAGCTAAACCTGAAACAACAGGCATGAATGGCAAGCCAATGTAGAATAATTTATCAGGCACAGAAAGATCTGTAATCCACCAGATAAATTCAGTTTGACGTAAGTCAATTTGGCCTCTTAGTAGCTGCCATAACGCAAATAAGATAGGCATTTGAAGCAACATTGGCAGACAGCCCCCGGCAGGGTTTGCCCCATATTTGGAGTAAAGTGCCATAATTTCTTGCTGCTGCTTGGTATTGTCATCTTTGTATTTTTCTCTGACTTTATTTATTTCTGGAGCCAGAACTTGCATTTTCTGTGTTGATTGAAGCTGCTTAATAGAAAGAGGATAGAGAATAATTTTGATGAAAATTGAGAATATGATCAATGCAATACCATAATTAGGTATAAAGCTATGGATCAAGTTCAGAAGTGGTAGCATCAGGTATTCACCAATTTGACGGATACCAAAGCGGAAACCAAAGTTCATCATATCAGTTAAACCATACTTCTCAAGCCTGTCGTACTCTAAAGGACCAAGGAATACAGTGAATGACTGTTTTTGTTCGCCACCATCATAAGGCAAGCGAATAGCAATTTCGTATTTTTCTACTAAGCCATCATTTTTAACTTTTTTACTGGAACCATCTACATCAACTGTGCCATCGAACTGTTGCCAAGGTTGAGGTATAATAGCCATACCAAAGTATTTAGTTTTTATAGCAGCATAATCGATTATTCCTGACGGAGAGATTGGATCATCGTCAGCATTAAATTCTTCAACTTCGCCACCCATTCTAAGAACAGCCATACCGTCTGTAGATTCGTCTACAGAATTTTTTTCCTGATATTTTATTCCATCAGACCAAACAAAGTCAATTCCTCTGTTTGTAATTGCATCTGACATATTTGAAATCATGATATCAGAATCTATTGTATAGTCATTACCATGAAGCTTAATAGTCTTTAAAATGTATTGACCTTTTGCAACTTCAAGCTTGGCAACTAAGTTTATTTCGTCTTCAGCACCAAGTCTGTAATAGTCTTTATCAGAGTTTTCAAATTGGAAATATAAATCTCTTGTGTCTATTCTTTTATTATCAGTAGTTCTGAAAGAAAGGAATAATTCACCTTTTTTGCTGTTAATCAGCTGAGTGGGAACCTGATCCCATTTATTATATTTTTTAAGCGTCCATTTTTTAATGACCCCACCTTTTGAGGAAATTTTTGCTGTGTACAATTCAGTTTCCACAGTAATAATTTTCTCATTTCCTTCAGCAAAATTGCTAAAGAATTGTCCGTACTTACGAAATGCCAAAGATGAGTCACCTGAGACATCTGCAGTAGGCTCCTCTGAAGCTTTGTTTTCGCTAACGATTTCAGTTTTAGTAGAATCATTAGTCAAGCCAGCAGGAGTTTGTGGTTGGTTTGTGCTTTGCCAGTATGCCCAAATCATTACGACAACGGCAATCATGGCCATACCGAGAAGTGATCTTTTATCCATAACAGTCAGTTATATTATTATTTTGATACATTTTTTTTGTAGTGAAAATGAAATTTATCAGGAACATGGTCGACTCCACCCTTATTAAAGGGGTTGCACCTAAAAATTCTGTAGGTGCTGAGCCACAGCCCTTTAAAAAAACCATGCTTTTCAAACGCTTCAATAGAATAAGAAGAACATGTAGGATAGAATCTGCAAGAATTGGACAGCGATGGAGAAATAAACTTTTTGTAAAGCTTAATCAGAAATATCATTAGATGTTTCATTACTACTTACCTTCATTTGATAATGAGCTTCAGCCTTTTCAAAAATTCTTTCTATGCAAGGTTTGATGTCGTCCAAGCAAATTTTTGACTGCATATTCGGAGCTTGTCTCCAGTTGATAATCATTTGGCTGATAGGTATAGTAGTACCTCGAAGCTGCATTTGTTTTATTGTCAGTCTTGCTGATTCTCTGAGTAATCTTTTAATTCTGTTTCGTATTACAGCTTTTTTAGCAATTCTTTTGCTTACAGTAACGCCAAGTTCTAGTTTGCATTCATAAGAGTCAGATAAATCAAAACAAATAACCGAGGCTGCAGGTCCACTATAGAATCTTTTTCCCGATTTAAACACTTTGTCAAATATCTTATACCCTTTTAGAGGGACTACACTTATGTTATTCATTCCAGAGCCGAATGGCGGTTTAAAATCCTACAAGTTACTTATAAACAAATTTGGATAGACTAAAAAGCCTATCCAAACCCAAAGAAAAATTACTTTAGAGACTTAAGAAGTAATTGAAACTTTTTGACGCCCTTTGTTGCGACGACGATTCAATAACTTACGTCCGTTTTTTGTTGCCATGCGAGATCTGAAGCCATGCTTATTTGATCTTTTGCGGCGACTTGGCTGATATGTTCTTTTCATTTCATCACCTTAGATTTAAATATCTTACAATTTATTTTCGCTATTATAGTTACGCTAACTTAGGGAACTACAAATTTATAAAAAAATATCTTATTCAAGAAATATTTTTGCACATTTTTGTAAATCTATTCCCGCAAGCCTGCAAATATAGGAAAACAAATTATAAGTTCAAGTAATTAAATCTACCTTTTTTGCCATCATAAACGCATAATGTTCCTGCCAATGGCTCTCCCAGGCCTGTGATTATTTTTATACATTCGAAAGCCTGCATTGAGCCTATAATGCCCGGCAAGGCGCCGACAACACCTATAGCAGGTTTTTGCTCGCCCGGCTCAGGAAATACATCTCTGTAAGAAGGTGCGTCTTCATAATTGAATACAGACATCTGACCGCCAAACTCACTTATCGCACCATATATAAACGGGACTTTTTCAGTTGAGCAGTAGTCATCAATTATATAACGAGTTTCGTAATTGTCAGTTCCATCTATTATCAGGTCAAATCCTTCAAATAGTTTATTACTGTTTGCATTGTCTAAGCGGTGACTATAAACATCAAAAACAGTGTGGCCGGAGAGCTTTCTAAGGACAGAAGCAGCAGCTTCAGCTTTGTTTTTTCCAATCATTGATTCATCATAAAGTACTTGCCTTTGCAAATTAGACAAACTTACTTTGTCATCATCAATAATACCAACGCTGCCAACACCGGCTGCAGTAAGGTATAGAAGAATAGGAGAGCCTAAGCCGCCTGCTCCTACCACAAGCACTGAAGCATTTTTAAGCTTTTTTTGGTGCTCTTCTTCAAATCCCGGGATCATCATGTGCCGGCTATACCTTTCCATATCATATTTCGGCTGCATAAAACCACCATTTAAAAGTAGAATAGATACAGCAATAAGATACAAATTTCGGATTTAAGCTTATAGTAAAAAATGCTATTTCTGAGTTATTATTGAAAAACTGTATGCGCGGGTGTTGGTGCTTGTTTATGCCGGGGAATATTAAATGAGAACTGCCTGAAACTATGCAATAATTTCAGGCAGATTATTTACTCTAAATGGTATAATTTAAATTTATCACCTAGCTATTATAACTTTGCTTATTGAATATTTTCCATTTGCTTCTAGAAGCAGTTGATATTCACCTGAAGGGAGATTTGATACGTCAATATCAAATTGTAATTCACCCGGTAAACTTGCATCTGTTATCCCTTTTTTTACTAAATGACCGTCCAAAGAGTATAAAGAGTATAAAGAGTATTGCACTGGACCTGTTTCTTTTAAGGTGAATTTAATTTTAACTGAATTTTCTGCCGGAGTTGGAAATACTGAAAGCTCTGTGATGTTGCTATTTAAGTCTTCCACACTGCTCCATGTGTCGTCATTAACGATATAATAGATATACCTTTCAGGTAATGCGCCAAATTCATCTGAATATCCGCTGTAATAAAGTTTATAAATGCCTTCTTCTGTGCCTTCAGGAATGTCAAATGTGTAAAGTGACTTTTCATCTTTATCAATCTTGATATTTTTGATCTCATCATTCAGAGTATTCCTTACTTGAATGTAGCCGGAGATTAATTCTGTTGAGTCTTTTTGAAGAGCTATTAGAATCTGTGCTTCTTGCCCATCTACAAAACGTAACTCTGTATCTTCATTAACTTTACTGAAGTTGAAATCTGCATTTTTATATCTGACAGAATGAGTAAATAAAATTTCAGTTGAATCTGCCATACCATTCATAGTAACAAAATACTGAGCTGTCTGATACGGTAATTCCTTGTCAATTTTATAGCTGGTGTGCTTAGTTGTGCTCAAAAATGTGGTGTCTACATTGGATATATAATTTTTAATGTTGACCTTATACTCTGTCGTATCAGACTCTATCATTATCCTGTTCTCGAAGTCCGGATACAAAATTGAATCATTAGCAGCTATTGTCCCTTCCCAGTGTCTATCGTCATAAAGGTTTCCATAGAACAAACCTCCATTAAGATAAGTCCCGTTTGTATAGAATATATTCCCATTAGGTTGAGCATCCAGTATAAACACATCCTTGAACTCTTTATCCGGAAACGGCTGGTATATAGAATCAGTCTTAGTGTCCATCATGTATAACTGGTCTTGCGTAGAAAGATACATTGTATCTAGTTCTGAAATATACAGATTTCTAAAATACTTATACTTGAGTAGTTCATAGCTAATCTCTTTAATCTCTCCATTAGGGTAATCTTCCATTGCAAGGATCTCAAATGGAGAAACAAAATACGCCTTCCGTTTGGAGTCGAGTTCCACATCAAGAAGTGAAATGCGATTGTCAAAATCAATTGACCGTACTTCCTCCATTTTTTGATTGAATATCTTTATGCTCTTATCAAATTCCTGGCTACAGAAAATAATATTATCACCTACTTCCTCTACATATTTGATGTTTTCTCCATAATTAATCACGGAATCTGATTTAAAATTATACCCATATAATGTCAACTGAGAATTAACATCTCTGCGTGTATAAACTATAAATTCGTCATCTATTGTGATTATATCTCCATATCTCAAGTTCATTTTCCCATTCGTATCTAACTCGTATTCGTAAAGTTCTCCATTTTCATTAAAGCGAGATAGACCAGAGTAACTCATTGCGTAGATTAGTCCTTCACTATCTCTATAAAAGCCTTCTAGGTCATAGAAGTTAGGGCTATCGTCAATTTCAAACCATGAACGCCCCCTGTCAGTTGATTTAATGAGACCACACCATGTATGATTAATCCACATTGTGTCTTTGCTTGAATAAAAACTATTAAGTTTTGCGCCTGCTAATTGTATATAGCAAGTAGGATTATTTATATTAAAAGTATCGTTTTTGACCGGATGGAATCCTGCAATTGGCTCGGTATAAGGGCTGAAGTAAGAAACCCCGCTTTCACATGAAGCTAGATAATAACAGTCAAGGACTCTGCTTGGCCAATCTACTTCTTCCCAAGAGTATCCCTTGTCAGAAGAGTATGATATTCTACTTCCTCTTCCTTCACTTATTACGTTTATAAGATTATCTGCTCTATAAACTTCACCAATAGAACCAAAAGTTTCATCAGTTATGAAATCTTTTATTCTAGTATCATAGATATAATATTCAAAAGTACTATCTGCTTTTACCTTATAAACCATAAAGTCATCCGCTGTATTGTATATAGCTTCTAACTTTTTATCTGTTTCTTCCATTTTTTCCTGATACTTCCAATATTTTCCTTGATCAGTAGAAATATAGACATTGTATTGGTAGGCAGAATCGATGTAAACGCGTCTGTTTATGATAAGCCCAATATTTTTGGAATAGGCTAATGTTGATTCTTCATTAGTACGAGTAAAGTTATAATTGCGGATTTCGTAGTCGATTATCGAGCTCACGTCTACTGTGTTTTGTAACTCAAAATTAGTATCCAGGAAATGAAAGATATTCGATTCCAGAACCACAATCTGATTTTCTTCGAAAATGACTTTTTGTATAGCGGTTTTTGTAGAATATACTGCTTCTGCAGTGTTGTTGTCTTTTATCCTGTATAGTACTTTTGCTCTGGTATAGTACATATTGTATTCAGAGTCTCTGAAGAATTTGAAATCTGAAGAGTATTTATCATATTCAGACACTTGAACCCATTCTGAATTACGATCCTTTTTATAGAAAGCTCCGGCTGCATCGCCAAGGTAAAGACTTTCTCCTTTGCCTCCCATAAAAGACATATTCCTTAAATATGAACCGCTACTTGGGAATAGCTTGACCATAGCTCGCTTTCCTTCAAAAGCAAAAGACTGGCTGTAAAAGAGTGTAAAAAATAAAAATAGTATAAAACTCCTCATACCATACCTCACTTACATATATTTTGGAAGATTGTCTACTAAATCAGAATAAGTAAAAAAAGAGAGTGTTAATCATATAGACACTAATAGTATAAAGTAGTCTCATAAAATAATTTGTAAGATTAAAATGCTTCTAGAATAGAATAAATCTTGCTACAATAGATAAAATATATTCCCCCAAAATTTGTTATTTTAATAGGTCAATATATATGAGGAGATGGAATTATGTCTAAGATTGAAAGCTTGTACGAATATGATGAATTGAATGAACGTGAGAGGCAGATTCTAAAACGAATAATTCAACTTTATATACTTAATGCTACACCGGTCGGATCTCGTGTGCTTGCTAAATATCTTAGTGATAATATAAAACTCAGCCCGGCTACTTTGAGAAATGTTATGGCTGATTTGGAAGAGCTCGAGTATATAAGCCATCCTCATACCTCTGCCGGTAGAGTTCCTACAGACAAAGGCTATAGATTTTATGTTGATTCTCTGAGGCAATTAGAGGATCTGACAGAAAATGAAATTAGCACTGTCGCTGATCAGTTAGAGAAGACTTCTTCTGATGAAGTATTAAAACAAGCGACAGGACTGCTGGGTCAACTTTCCCGTTATCTTGGTATTGTTAAGCTGCCACAAGTACCTGATTTAATAGTAGAAAAAATTGAACTGATTTCTATTTCAAGCACTAGAGTTTTGGTAGTAATTGCTCTGAATTCGAATATAGTCAGAACCGTTACATTAGAGGCTGAAATTGATATTGATTTGAAATATATACAGGAAATATCAGCGTATATCAATGAAAAAATTGCCGGTAACCCTCTGAAATATTTAAGAGATAATTTCCAGGATATGATTAACGATTTCGAGAAAAAAGATACGCCTTTAATTAGATTGTTTTCTAATTCTCTAGAAAAAATCTTTAGTGCAAACACCAGAGATGATATCATAATAGCCGGAACACAAAATTTACTCGAGTATCCGGAATTTGATCAGCCTGACAAGATGCGTGGTGTGATTGAATTAGTAGAAAATAGAGAAATGATAATTCACTTGCTTGAAAAAAATGTAGACAAAGATGGTATCAGAGTGCTCATTGGAGGGGAGTTAGATTCGGGTTTGCTTAAAGATTACAGCCTGATCTCAACATCCTATACGATCGGAGGAGCCACAGGAACTATTGGTCTTATAGGACCTAAACGCATGAATTATCCAAAAATGATTACAATTGTTGAGGCAGTATCTAAACAGTTGCAGAAAATGAGTGATCTTTAAAATCTGTTTAAACTGTAAGAAAATACAATAAAAATTCAGAGCGTTTGCTTAAATTGTCAGTTTAAGAAATATCTAAATATTAAATAAGGTACTAAAAATGAAATATCTATCTATACTTATTGTAGCAATTGCTTTGTTTCTGGTTTCTTGTGGTGATGATGATTCCGGTTCTCCTACTGCTCCCTCAGATTATACTCCGATGATGCCATTAGATGTGGGAAATGAGTGGCACTATGATATGGAATTGAATAACCTTGGTAGTACTGTTAAAGTAGATTACAGAACTAAAATTGAAGAAACAAAGAATGTTTACCATAACAGCAAAAAAGTAAGTGCTTTCAAATTTATCGTATATATAAATGAGCAGGCTAAAGATTCTTTGTGGATGTTTGACCAGGATGCTAAATTATATTATTTCCCTAGGTTAGATTCAATGGATGTAAAGATGATTGTCGCAAACAATCTGACACTCGAAAAGGCCAAAACTATGGAAGTTATTACTTATGATGGTGTAGAAGGAGAAATTACTACCGTAAATCTTGATGTAATGAATGAAGAGAAAGAGTGTATCAGAATTAAGACTGAATCTAATTCAGGTGGAAATGAAAACAAGATTGAAGCCTATTATATTCCCGAGGTTGGTTTAGTGAAGGATGTTAATTCTATTTTTGGAACTGATGGTGCTTATACTAAAACGTTAACCTTGAAGCGTTATTATTTAAAGGGTGGTTTATTAACAATACAGCCTAATCCTGTTGCTTCAAAAGTGACTATATATTAAATATGTAAGTCAATAGCGAAGACTTATACTCTATGTAGTGATATAAAAATCCTCTTTTCTCAATATGCACATAACTGTACGTACATGACAAAAGGGGATTCTCTTTTTTGGGATTGATAAAAGAGGCTCATTTTGGAATCGGTGTAAATGTGATTGGAATAATATTATCTATGATTACTATTAAAGTGATATGGGATTATTCCAAAGCAGAAAAAGCTTATATTGATTTGGCAGGAAGAATTAATTTAAATGAAGATGAACCACAGGCTGATGATACCTCACCGGAAAATTATGACAATAACACAAATGATCTTGAATAGAAACTTTTAGATGTCCCGCAATTTAGTTTTTCGGAACATTTTTATTATCACTTCTAAAAGCCTATAAATCAAAAACTTCCTATCTTTTATTTAATTGACAAAAGCCTTTTTTTTCAGTACATTTGTAGACTTTTTGGCATATTATTACTGAAAAATATAGATGAACAATAAATTTGATATAATTGTAGTTGGTGGCGGTCATGCCGGCATAGAGGCAGCTTATGTTGCTTCAGGAATGGGCATGAAAACAGCTCTTCTTACTATGGATTTAGCTACTATGGGTAAACCGAGCTGCAATCCAAATATTGGTGGAAGTGCTAAAGGGCACCTCGTCAAAGAAATAGATGCTTTGGGAGGCGCTCAAGGGATCTTAGCCGATCAGGCAGGGTTGCAGTTTAAAATGTTAAACATCTCAAAAGGCCCGGCTGTATGGTCACCACGTGCACAAATAGATAAAGATCTCTATCCTCTATACACTTACGATTTGCTTAGGAAACGTAAAAATCTGACTCTGATCAGGGGAGAGGCTGCTGAAGTTCTAATAGAAAAAGATACTGTTAAAGGCTTAGTTACTATGGCAGGCGAAACATTGTTTTCAAGCGCTGTAATCCTTTGTGCGGGAACTTTCTTAAAAGGTGTAATGTTTACCGGCAGAGAAAGAATAATGGGCGGAAGAAGAGGAGAAGCTTCTTCAGACAAAATTTCAGAGATGCTGGCTTCTTATGGTTTTGAAGTAGGCAGACTGAAAACAGGTACGCCTCCCAGAATATTAAATAGTTCTATTGATTATTCGAAAGTAGCTAAGGAATATGGTGACTCAGATCCGAAGCCGTTTTCTGTGCATACTCCCAGAGTCAAAAATACAATGATTTGTTACTCCACCGCTACTCATGCTCAAACACATGAAATACTACGCACAGGTTTTGCAGATTCCCCTATGTTTGGTGGAGATATCGAAGGTACTGGGCCTAGATACTGCCCGTCAATCGAAGACAAAATTAATAGATTCGCTCATAGAGAATCTCATAAAATACTTTTAGAGCCTGAAGGTTTGCATACAAACTCGGTTTATGTGAACGGTTATTCTACATCTTTGCCTACAGATGTGCAGTTAAAAGGATTGAGATCAATTCCCGGTTTAGAAAATTGTGAGATGATTCTACCGGGCTATGCAATTGAATATGACTTTTTCTTCCCATACCAGCTGAAATTTACGATGGAAACTAAGCCTGTGTTCGGATTATATTTTGCAGGACAGATAAACGGGACATCCGGATATGAAGAAGCGGCAGCTCAAGGGCTGATGGCCGGGATAAATGCAGCACTGAAGATTCAAGGGAAGCCGGAATTTAAACTAAAAAGATCTGAAGCATACATCGGTGTTTTAATTGACGATTTGATCAATAAAAACACAGAAGAGCCTTATCGACTCTTTACATCCTTAGCTGAATATAGGTTGCTGTTACGTCAGGATAATGCAAGAAGTAGATTATCTAAATACGGACATGAGTTTGGGCTTATTTCTGATTTCTTACACGAAAAACAGCTCAAGCATGACGAAAGGGTAGACCAAGGCTTTAAAAGAATGAAGCAAGTCAAACTCAAGCAGGAAGAAATTAATCCTTACCTTGAAAGTTTGGGAGAAAGTCCGGTTAATAAAACTGTATCATTGTATGAAATGACAAAGAGAAGCAAAGTTGTACTAAATGATATAGTCGCTTTAGCAGCAGATGAGTCAGATATCTTTTCCAGAATGCAAAAAGATGAGAAACTGACCAAAGAGATTCAGATAGAAATCAAATACGAAGGTTATATCCAAAGACAGAAGAAAGAAGTCGAATATTTTCTAAAAAATGAAGATAAAAGGATTCCTGAAAGCTTTGATTATGATAATGTAAACTCTTTGTCAACTGAAGCACGAGAAAAGCTGAATAAAATTCGTCCCCACTCATTAGGACAGGCTTCCAGAATAGCAGGTGTTTCGGCTGCGGATGTTTCTATAATTGCTTTATATCTGAAATAGTAAAAGCTGCACAAAATTTGCAACATTGTGGCTGTTATTATTACTCATTTAAAATACTAGAATGCTAAACTTAGACTATCAGAAATGTGGAAAAATAAAATGCAATGCTTTAAAGCAAACAATAGTCTATATTTAAAGAGATGAATAAAAAAAGTGCCAAATTGAAAGTTCAAATTGGCACGCGCATTGTAATAAGTATCATACTCGAAAAAAGCTCCATTTTTATATGCCTGTTTTAATGGAGCTTACTACCCCCGGGGGTCGCATCTGCGGCTCCCGCTTTTTTTATATAAGCAAAGCTTATGCCAAAACATGAGTGTTGTGTAAGTAATTTGAAAACAGGCAGTTACAAAGTATTTAGTTTGCGTGATCAAAGTTTCCACCTCTCATTTTTCTTCTTACTTAACAATCTTCAAACCAAAAATACCTGGTAAATTGATTTAATCTTGCTCTTGTTTTTCCATAATTTTGATTTTAGGAAATGAAACTATTACTAAAAAAGGATAAATTATGAAAGAGCAGAAAGTTTTGCGACGTTTTATATTGTTTCTAGCAATTGCAACTCTTGTGATGCAGTATTCCTCTCTAAGCCAAACAGAATTACCGATTCCCATAGATACTGATTCTTTGAGCTCATTGGATGGAAAATATAGCTTTATAATTGCGAGTGATTTGGGTAGAAATGGATATTATCAACAAAAACCAACAGCAGAAATGATGGGCGAAATAGCAGATCTTGCAGACATAGAATTTATTGCTGCTTTAGGTGATGTGCATCATTATTTAGGAGTACAATCAACTGATGATCCTCTCTGGCTGACAAATTATGAGCTTATATAGTCATCCGGAACTTCAAATTCCTTGGTATCCGACTCTTGGCAATCATGAATACAAAGGCAATACCCAAGCAGTGATTGATTATAGCATAATTAGCAGAAGATGGCAGATGGAAGACCGATATTATGCAAAAGAAATACAAATTTCTGACTCTGTTTCTGCATTACTTGTATTTATAGATACGCCCTCCCTTATTGATAAGTACCGCAATGATAAAGAGGAATACCCTGATGCCGAAAAAGCAAATATGCAAAAGCAGTTGAACTGGATAGAAAACACGCTCGCAAATTCAAACTCAAAATGGAAGATAGTTATGGGACATCATCCTATTTATTGCGGAACAAATAAAGATGAAATAGAACAATTAGACCTGCAAAAGAGATTGCTCCCGATTCTTGTCAAACATAATGTTGACATGACTTTTTGCGGACATATTCACAATTTTCAACATCTAAAAATTGGAGATACTAATATAGACTTTATGGTTAACTCTTCCGGATCTCAATCTAGAGAAGTTGAAATGAAAACAGGACAGGTGTTTACTAGCTCTGATGTTGGATTTTCAATCTGCACTTTGGAATCTGACGGTATAACTGTCAGATTTATAAATATGGACGGTAAAATTATGTATCAGTACAAAAGAAAATAGCTCTAAGCGACTTAAAAAACAAGGTCTGCTTCTCTTTTTTGAGAAGCAGATTGTTTAATCTCTAAGCTCTGCGATGACAACAATTGAATCATTATCTTCAAATTCTTTGTATTCTTCCAATAATATGATGTCAAAATGTTTGCTGAATAAGCGCTCTAAAGTGGAAGCGGTCTGATAGTTTACAAATAATGTATTGTAGATCTCAGTACCTTCCCCTTTCCAAAAAGAGTGGCTAATAATTCCATTTTTATTTAGTACTTGAGCTTGCCTCTCGAGTGATTTTTCGAGCTCTTCATCATTCAAATGTATAAGCACTTTATTTGAATATATGCCGGCAAAAACTTCATTGGTTTCCAAGCTTACTGCGTCTAAAAGCAAAAATTCGCCATCCGGGAATTTGGATTGCAATCTGGAGCAGAACTCTTCCGAATAATCAGAGCCGATTGTATTGAATGTTTGATTTAGATTTTCCCAGTCAGTTCCCGGCCCGGAACCTATCTCCAGGATAGTTGATCCTTCAGGTAGATACTTTTTGTATTTTTCAATCAGACCGGAACTATTCACATCTTTCGCCATTTCAATATATTGATCGACGGTTTCTTTGCTATGATAAAAGTTACTTTGCATTTTTTTGACTATTTATTTATAATACTTGATAATAGAACGAAATACAATGAGTTCCTATTTTATAGGATGCATGTAACGTATAATCTTGAAGCTTTAGTGATTGACTTATTTTACTACTTTCAATTTCTTTAGCCTTCCGTAAATTGACGGTATCCTTTCAGACGAGAGTTTTATTATTATTTCTTCAAAGGCTTTACTCATCGATGGATTATTCTCGGATAATCTAAAGAGTGCTTCTACTGAGTTCGCCCGAACAATTCTACCCTCCTTTTTATCTAAAACCCATCTGCTTAAGTATTCCCAAATAATTGGTACTTCAAGTTCTGTAAAATCTATAAGGGTGGCAATTGTAGCCAGGCTTCTTTTTTGGATATTGTTTTCTGTACCGGAAATCAATTCTATTATTTCGGCAGATCTGCTGTTCAAATAGCTTGCGAGCTCTGTCGGAAGTTGCTTCAAAATGTAAAGTGCTTTTTCAGCTTCATAGCTATTTTTTGAGACCAATTGCCTAAATAAGTTTTCAAAATCAGACTGAGAAGATATTTTTGTCAAGTCCAAGATCTCACTATTGTCAGGAGTTTTACCGACAACCTGAGTATATATAACTTTTTTTCCTTCCCCCAGTTTCATGATCTTTCCAAGTTTTACTCTATCTACTAATCCCAAAATTGCGGTGCTTAGATTTGCAGCGGCACAATAGAGATAGACATTTTGGCTAATAAAAGCAGTATCTGCTGCAGAGGTATACCACTTTCTAGCTTCATCAGTGAAAACAAAATTCTTCATTTTTGAATAGTCAGAAACATATATTAAGGCAAGTGGAGCTGATTGCATCATTTTTTGTGTGCCTATATGTTCTCTTATGTCTGTATTGTTTATTTGAATAAGCTGATGATTCAGCTCGTCATATAGATACAAACCTTTTTCTGAGGCAATGTAGACTTTTATTTCCTGGGAATTACATGCTGATGGGGCTGTTCTTTTAACACTTTTAGCTTTTTTTGATATCTGATTTACTCCACAAGCTGCCCAAAGAAGATTTGAAATTTCCTGATCAGTAAGAGGTTTATCTGTCCATTTGCGTTTAGTTCTGCGCATTTGAAGTGCTTTCATAAGCGGGAATTGCATATCTTTTTGAGGAGCAGGTAAAGTGATCGTTTTCATTGTAAAGTTCATTTTAGTCAGACAAATATCTTACAATATAGCTTTTATTAATATAATTACTAAAATATAATTTTAAAATATTATAGAAAAAGGGCTTCCATTAGTTCAAATGAGAAGCCCTTTCGCAAAAATATACCTGTGTTTACTCTACATAATTCAAATCATTATTTTCAGAAGCCATAGGGAATATTTCCTGAGAATATATCGGCCTTCCTCGTTTTGTTTGACTTATCATCAGCATAGAATAACTCATATAATGGAACAGCCTTCTTAACTGATTTGAAGAGTCCAGATTATCAAAAGCGATTATTGTTGCCGCCAATTTGTCATTAGCCGGATGAGTCATATTAATAAGCAGCAAATTGCCTTCCAGTGGAATATCGTTTTCTGAAGTTTTTAATATGTCCTTCTCTAAATTAAATTGAGATGGATATTTGTCTCTAAAATTAGAGAAGAAACTATTATCTTTTTGGCTGGCAAGAACTACAATAGGTCTGTTTGTCCAATCTTTCTTTTGGACTTCTTTTGCTTGCATAGCCTCGCAGTTATAGCCACTTTGGTTCAACATATCAGCAAATTCCAGAGAGATTTTATGCAGCTTTGAGTCTGAATTAGGTACAATCAGGAGAGGAAAATTATTAAGTGTGCTTGCTAGAGTGTAAGGAATTTCAAAGTGGTTTAGATGTCTTAGTACCTGATAATCAGGATCAAGGCTGACCTTATTTATTTTACCTTTAACATTAAATCTAAAATTGTTTTCTCTATCCTTGAGCACAAGCTCTTTTCTGATTTCTTCTTTGTCAGTCTGTATGACTAAAGGAACACTAATCACAAAATCTTGATCCTGTGAAATGCTTAAATCCAACTGATTGTTTGAAGTGCCATTAACATTTAGTTTCAATGAAGGCCTTTCTTTATAGTTTAGCCACTGAGAGAATATTTTATTAACGTCAACTTCAAGCTTAGCAATTTTTGCTACATTAGAGAAGCATTTTTCAATGTCTGACCAGCCTGCTCTTTTGCCTTTATATTCTTTTGCAAACTTTTGTATAGCAGCAAAGAAATGATCCTTCCCGAATATTTTATATAACTCATAAAACATAAAGGCACCTTTGGAATAACCCACAGCTGCATCGTCAGTATGCCTTTGAGTCACAAAATCTTTTAGGGGGTAATTGCTTGCTTCAGGTAAAGTTTCTAAATCAATCAGTGCTTTTTTTCGCCATTCAAGAGCTTTGTTGTTATTGCCGGTCATAACATGATAGTAGTAATTTGTGCTAAAAGTGGTGAGTGCTTCACACCAATTACCTTCACCTTCTGAGATGTAGATACTATTTCCCCACCAGTTATGAACAAATTCATGAGCCAGTGAACCAGGAGACAGGAATACCCATGGCATTTTCATAAGCATACCCGTGATTAAAGTATAGTTTGGCATACCAAACCCTGTGGCAAAGAAATTTTCAACTATATCAAAACTGCTGTAAGGATAGTCGCCAAAAAGTTCTGTGTACATTTCATAATACTCTGCCATTGCTTTGAAGTAAGCGTCATTGTTTTTACTATCTGCAAAAGTAAATATTCTGAATTTTACGCCTTTATGTTCTTGTTCAGATTTAATATACCTACCCCCAACTAGAGTAATATTGTCTGTGGGAATTTCTGTTTTGAAGGTCTTAATGATTTTGTTACCTTTTTCAGATTCAGATATAATTTTGCCTGAAGTAATCATTTCCAGATTCGAAGGGTAGATAACTTCAACAGAATAATTACATAAATCATTATTGTATGGATAAAAGCTGCCTGCAGGCAAGTAAATACCTTCACCTTCTTTATCTGATATCATACCTCTAGAATGTGCATGAGTCTCTTTTAGAGAGCGTTCGTCCGGCTTATGATATATTTTCCCGGAATAGTGTACTGTAAATGCCTTACTATTGGAAGCAGGAATTATAATTTCTGAATAATTCTCTGACTTTTCTAATTTGAACTCAATAAGCTTATTATCTGCACTTGTGATTTTTTCAATAACAATATCATTAAGTATTGATAGCCTCAAAGCCTCTTGTTTCTTACCGGAGCTTGTAATGTTATCAGTAGCAACCAGTCTGTTTGAGTCAGGAAATAGCTCAATATGAATATCATGGTTCATGATATCATTATTATCTGCGTACCCGAGCAAATAGGCAAATGGGAGAAAAAATATAGAAAGTAGTAAGAGGTTTAACTTCATGATCTATCCTTTATTAAGTTTATAACTGTGTCTAATTTAGCGATAATAATAAAAATACTCAACTTATAACTATGATTTTAAATGAGGCGATGTAAAAATATAATTATTGAGAAAATAGCGTGTTTATTTACAACCTCTTAAGTATATTTTGAATATTTGTTTATCGAATTTAGGAAATAATAAATGTCTAATACACTTGAAAATTTTATAAAAGAGGCGCCTGAAGTTCAAAAAGCTTATCAGGGATTTATCGGTTCACTGATTGAATTAGAAGGACTGGATGCAAAGACAAAACAACTTATCTACATTGGGATGAAAATTATTTCTGATGATATAAATGCCATCAAAATGCATGTGCCAATGGCAAAGAACTTGGGTGCAAGTAGAGAAGAAGTGGTTAGTATTGCAATGTTGGCAGTCTCTGTTATTGGACTGAAAGCTGTTTCTACTTATCTGCCTGTTATTATAGAAAGTTATGAAAACAAGTAAGAGTTTTAGAGTAGAAAAAACCAGCTGCCCCGATTGAGTCGGTTTCCGGTAGTCTATCGTGTATAGAAAACATATCTTATGAATTATTTCGTATAGTATAATGAGTAAAATGAGTATATTATTTTGCTTCAAAAAGCTTGAAGCAGATTGTGCCTAACCTTGGTTTTATACAATAAGTTAAAGGACATAAGAATGCTGCTGATAATTGACAACCAGAGCTCTTTTATTAAGAAATTTAAGAGACAGTTCCTTTCGGAGCAGGATTTTGATTATATATTTTTCGATCATAATCAGCCTATTACTCTTTCAGCTAAAACTAATATCAAAGGTCTGATCCTTTCCGGGGGAAAAGGAAACCCTTTTGAACCACTAAATCTGACATCAAATTTTGTTGCCTTAAACTGTTTTGATGTCCCGACTCTGGGTTTCTGCCTTGGGCATGAGATAATAGCAGCTGCGTACAGAGGTCGGATAAAAAAACTTTCAGTTAATCAGCACAAAAAAGAAGTTGTTAGAATAGATGTGCCGGATGATCCAATATTTGAGGGTATAAATAAAACAGAAGTTATGCTTACCAAAAGGCACTCTTTTCATGTTGCTGAATTGCCTGCAAATTTTGTGAGCCTTGCTTCTTCTGATGTAACACCAAATGAAATAATCAGACATAAAGATAAACCGATATACGGCTTTCAGGCTCACCCGGAAGTATCAGGTGAAGACGGAATGAAGATGATTGATAATTTCCTGAAGATTTGCGGAATATTCTAATTTTTAAGACTAATGCGTATCAATCGGATATACCGGAATAAATAAAAGCTGCCTAAAATCTTATTTTTAAGCAGCTTATGTTTTTTAAAAGGGATGTAGCTTACCTCACGACAGTCATAATCTTAGTTACTGAAGTGTCGCCTGTTTTAAGAGTGTAATAATAAACACCGCTATTTAAATTAATTGCATCGAAGGTGTAGCTATACCTACCTGCAGCAAGCGTCCTGTTCGCTATTTCAGAAATTATATTTCCTAATTCATCATATACCGTTAGATTTATATGATTAGGCTGATTTAGATTAAAAGAGATGGCTGTAGTTCCTATCACAGGATTGGGCGAATTTTGATCTAACTCAAATCCATATTGTGTTTTTATATCTGTGTTTATGCCTACATCAGGAGTGTAATCTCTGACAAGTCTTACATAGTTGTAAATGCGGATAACATCTCCCTGAGGCCCGTGTCCTGTCGGATAATCATCAGGATTGCCTTCTTTCGGGTCGCTTCGTTGGCAGCCTGCACCATGAACATCCATAAGAGTCGTATTTCCACTTTGCTGATTAGTCATAAAACCTAAGCCTTCACCAAAAGCTACATAAGCACCGGATGCTCCTTTTTGCATGTTAGCGTGTGTAGTGCCGCTCCAATAGAAAGGAAAGTTTTTGTTCCCGCCTTCATCTATAATCTCTGAGCATGCGAAAATAGGATCTATAGCTGCTGTACCGCTTGCAGCAGGTGATCTGGTATAGTCTACTATACTTTGTAGTTCTTTAACATTAGGCAAGCGCCAATCACTATAGCCGAGGAAGTTACTTTCATTTTTCTGATTTACCCATTCCAAAGCTTCTTGCCAGTTTAGTCCGCTTTTAGAGTCATCTTGCGACCACATTAGTCCTGTAGCATTATCTGTGATTGTGCCATCTTCGTTGTCCGTAAAGTCGTTTTTGCCATAATCCAAATTCCCTCTTACATAATGCACATAGAATAATTTACTGGCACCGCCTTGCATAGATTCAGTCGGGTATCCTTTTATTCTTCCATCAGCCAGATTTACTCCGAACATAGTTTTTGCGCCATTCATCGTTGTACTGACATAGATTGTGGAAGTTGCAAATTGAGCATCGATTATGCGTTCGCCTGCACTTTCATCTCCATATCCAAACTCAAAATAATCTGTATTTATAAAAGGTTCCAGATTTTCTGTATCCGAGCCATTATATCCACTTACATCTTTTCCAAAAAACATAATAAGAGAATATAATTCCTTTATTGTGGGCAGTCTCCAATCATCATATCCTGCAAGGTTGAATTGAGATGCTTGCGATTCTGCCTGAGCTTGAGTAAGTTTATCATTTACATCTATAATTCCGTCGCCATTTAAGTCAGAAGTTTTAGACCACATCAGCCCTGTTACATTGTCTGTTATAGTTCCGTCGCCATTGTCAGTGTAGTTTGGCAGATTCCCTTCATATTGAGCGTCTTGCCCGTAAAAATCTTCACCCAAAGCAGGAGCGCTGATTTCTGCTCCTTTAGAATTGTAAAAAAGTTCCTGACCTGTATCTACTATCGGATAAGTCAAAGAAAGTGTAGGAGTTTCAGGAGACATTGATTTTATATCATATCTGTTAGCACGAAAGACAGAACGGCTTGTATCTCCATTTTGCGCTACGGTGTAATAAGGATTAATGTATTGCCAGGCAATAGAGCCGTCTTCTTCAACTTCGAATATCCTTCCTGTAGTTCCTTCGCAGATTAAAGTATTCCCGCCTTTGAGACGCTGAGTTCCTGAGATATGATCTCCGTAAAAATCTGTAGGAGTTTCTGCCTGGTACGTCCAGCTAAGAGTATTCGGCGCATATGTAGTTCCGTTTTCTATGTCATACTTGATATTGTCATTGATTGGAGTTGTAATTTGATCAATACTTGAGTAGTTGCCTTCTGGTCTTCCTTGTCCGTTATTGAAAATAAGAATATCTTGCTCACCCGGTAATCCGTTATCGATCCATCTGCCGTCATGAGGACCAAATAATTTTTGGTCAGATTTAGTTCCTCTGTCATATGTAACCGGGTTGCCCCAGCGATATATCAAATCTCCCAAATTCCCTGCTGTTTCAACAGTAGAAAGGCTATGGTCAATAATCCATATTTCAGAGAAGTTTCTGGAAGTGACTAAAATATGATCTAGTTTCGGATTATAGTCAATGGCATTTAAGTGCGTCCAATCACCACCTTTAGACTTGGTAGAGTAATTTATATTTATTTTTCCGGCATTTTCTGAGATATTTCCATAGTTAGGTTTGTTTTGATCTGCATCTTGAATTAGATGATCCCAAACTTTCCATTGCCATACTATCTTTCCGCCTTCAGGATAAATCGGTTCTATTTCAATAATCATATCAGACCAAAGACCGTCATCAGACAATAGATCAGTTTTCCTTCCGGCAGCTATTGCCTCTTTATCTGTTTTGTATTCATAAGCAAGAGCGAGAATATTCCCATTTGGCAGATATTCTATATCATGATGCATTAGTATTTTATCGTCATCGAGTACAAATTCCCATATTTTGTTGCCATTCCAGTCAAATCTTTCAATCTTTCCGCCTTTTCCGGCAGCATTAGCAAAATTTGGATTGTTTCCCCAAGAGGCTGTTCGAAGCAGAGATTTATCCGCCAGGAGGTAGCAGCTAAGTGCAGGTTTGGCTGTGCTTGACCAAGTATGAATAGTTTTACCGGATTGATCCACCAGGTAAGTATTTTTTGAGCCTATAGGAGTAAACAGAGTTTCTCCTCCTTCACCACCTGAATAAGTTGGAGTTTCATCATCTTTACCTCCGGTGATTTCAAAAGCTAAGGACTTGTTGAATGTTATGGTTTGATTGTTTGGTCCGGGGAAAGATATAGAAACATCTTGAAATCCGTTTGCAATAGATTCAGGGATGTCTATAACTGCAGATATTTCAAGCTCATTTCTTGAGACGCCAATTGCCTGAATCTGACCAATAGATACAGATGTCGGCATTACTTCAGATGGAGGCACGGGAGGTGTACCTAAATCTTTCATAGTGATTGTGATCTCCAGATTGCCAGTTCCCGCTTTTGCTTTTGATGGCTCAATTTTATCAATAATATCTGCCGCCTGTCCCAGTGCATTTTTTGGAACAAAGAAAAATAGCGACCCCATAATTATCAATAGCCATGTTAGAGTGATATGTCTTGTAGTCATTACTTCTCCTTTTATATTTTTTATATATAAAGATTGAATATTTATTCTCTTTTAATCTTAGACTCTTAAAAGTATAATTGGTTTAAGAGTTTTAAAAATATGGCATTTGTATAAACGATATTCTCTTGTAATGATGGAAATGTTTTTGTTATATTGAGTTTATGTCAAAATCTTTGTTGCTTCTTATGAGAACTATAATATTTATCCTCCTGCAGCTTGTTGCATGTAATGCAATCTTGACCGGACAATCTTATCCATCCAGAATAGCTGATGATTTTTATTCGGATATAAAGAGTTTTGGCATGGATTACTATAGAACCGGTGTCTATTTTGGTCAAAATTCAGAAGAAGTTTTGTTGATTATTGGCGCAGGAGCAACTGTAACATACCTTAGTTCTTTAGTTGATGAGCCAATTCGAGATAAGCTATCTGCCAATGAACCTGTTTGGAACAATACTGTTAAGTTTTTAAATGAACTTGGCAATGTAAAGACAATGGGAGCTATTTCAGGAGTTGTGTATGGTATTGGTCTTTTAACAGAAGAGAAAAAAGTACGAGAGACAGGACGGCTACTGGTAGAATCTCTAATTTGGAGTGGAAGTTTTAATATGTTGCTTAGGCATTCTTTTGGTCGCTACAGACCATATAATGGCAGGGGTAATGGTATGTTCAGTTTGTGGCGAACCGATAATGATTACCAGTCATTCCCATCAGGGCATACAACTGTTGCTTTTTCAATGGCGACAGTACTTGCTCATCAGTTTGACACATGGTGGTCTTATCCTTTGTTTTACAGTCTTGCAGCAGGCACAGGTGCTACAAGGATGTATTTAGATCAGCATTGGCTTTCAGATGTTGTGTTTGGAGCAGCATTAGGATATGCGGGCGCAAAATTGATAATACATGCTAACGAAAATAAAAAAACTCCAAAGGACTTTAGTTTTTCAGTGTTGCCATTTGGAGTAAATTTTACATACTATATTTACTAGATTTTAAAAAAGATCTAAAAAGTATACCTCAATCCTATGCCGCCTCCTAAGCCAAAGAAGGATTCACCTGTAGGATTGCGGTCAAAAAGTTTATCCAGAGAGCTTTTTTCGGAGATTTGGTATTGGAGTCCAAGAGAGATGCTAAATGCAGCTCTGCCCCAGAATTTCACTTCATATCCTGCACCAAATCCTGTGTTAAATAACCTATAAAGCTCGTTATCTGCGATTTTTGTTTTAATATCTTTTATATATCCCCATTCATAATCCCTTTTTTCAATTAGCCAATAACTTCCGCCAGCAAACAGATAAGCTCTTTCAGTTCTGTTATTGTAAAGATTAAATTGATATTCCAGTCCTATATTAGAATACAATTTGATTTTATCCGGTGGTTCCTCGCCCTGATAATAAGCGAAGAAATTCAGCCTAAGGGTGTTTAGCTTATCAATATCAAGTTGATAGGTTAGCCCCGAACCACTTATTGTAGAGAAACCAAGTCCAAACTGATGTTTAGGATATCTACGTGAGGTATTGGCATCCAAGTTAGTAGTACAAGCTAAAAATATAAGGGATATAAATAAATATTTAACGTATTTCACGGAAACCATACTCTGCTGATAAAACAAATTCTCTCATTAACTCTTCTGATTTATTACCATTTTCATCCTCAATACCTGTATGCGCATCTACGCCCGCAGGTTTGACATATTTAATGGCATCAATAACATTTGTAGGATTCAATCCCCCGGCTAAGATTACTGGAGTTTTGGTTGCTTCGACAACCCTTTTGCTTATATCCCAATCGTGCACTTTCCCGGTAGCACCGGATGCACCGGTTGTAGGATCATAAGTATCAGTAATAAATGCATCTACCATTTTATCAAAGAGTGAGAGCTGGTAAAAAATCTCTTTATAGTTATTATCAGAAATAACAAGGGACTTTATTACATCTATGCCGGCTCGTTTTACTTTTTGCAGCTCTTCGAATTCTATATTGCCGTGTATTTGCACAATTTTGCACTTAGTATAGGTGCAAAGCTTAATAATATCGATACCATTTTCTAAATAAGTAATCAATACGGGCGAATAAATATTAGGATAGCTAAGATTTATAGCTCTCACTTGATCATCACTAATATCTTCTTCGTGAGTATCGAGTCGGAGTGGAAATCCGAGATATTTAAAACCGCAGGCAGCTATAAGTTCTGCTTCTCGTGCAGATCTGACCCCTGCAGCCTGGATTATTGGAATAGAAAATCTAAACATTCGGTCTACCGTTGCTTTTGAAAAACTTATCTGTAAATTCTAACAAAGGATTGATGGTCTTTTCCTGAATATTATGTGGAGCATTCCACTTAAACCATTTGAAAGACTCATGTTCAGTAGGTATAATTTCTTTGTCTTTTTTGAGTAAAGCAAGATAAACATAAAGATTCTTTTTTACTACCTGCTTTGGATATTTTTTTACCAGCGGGTAGTAAACTAAATCAAATCTATATTCAGGAATAATAATAATATCTTTTTGCTTAAGTCCGGTTTCCTCTTCGAATTCTCTAATAGCGCATTGCTTAATTGTTTCGCCTTTTTCTGTGTGTCCTTTTGGTAAATCCCAGCGGTCTTTGTGCTTCATAAGTAAAAAGCTCTTCCAGTCATTTTTAAAAAGCAGAATACCGCAAGAAGTCAGTTCTATCATTAACATTTATCCGGAATTGTGAAAGTAAAAGTGCTTCCTCTACCTTTTTGAGATTCTACCCATATTTTGCCGCCATGTTTTTCAACAAAGTCCTTGCAGAGTATTAATCCCAAACCGGTACCTTTTTCATTTGATGTCCCTAATGTAGAATGATGTGTGCTTAAATCAAAGAGTTTTTTTATGTCATTTTCTGAGATACCCATTCCATTATCTGTAACTGTGACTGTGGTAATAGAATTAGACGAAAAGGCTTCAATTTTAATATTCCCGTTTTTAGGAGTAAATTTGATAGCATTTGATACTAAATTTCTAATTACAGTAGTAATCATGTTCGGATCTACATGAACTTTCATATTCTCGGGTATGCTTGCTGTAAGATCAATGTTTTTGATATTGGCATTGTTTTTCAATATTGAAATTGTGCTGCAGACAAGCATCTTCAAGTCCATGCAGTCAGGTGAAAAGTTGATTTTACCTGTTTGTGAGCGACCCCATTTCAATAAGTTTTCGAGTAAAGTGTAAAGTCCTTTAGCGGACTCAGAAATATCATTTATAGATTCTTTAATATCATCTTCGTCCAGTTCATCATAGCTTCTTTGTAAAAACTGAGTGACACCCAAGAATGCGTTAAAAGGATTAATCATATCATGAGCGAGGATAGACATAAACTTATCTTTGGCTGCATTCGAATTTTTGAGTTTTATATTCATTGCCTGATATTCTTTATTTCTTTGAGAAAGAAGTGCAGAATATCTTTCTTTTTGTCTGAAAGTATAAAAGACAAAAGCTATAAGAAAGACGGCAGTTGCAACAAAAGCTAAGAGTATAGCATTTATTTTCTTTTGAGTAGCTAAGTTGGATTCTATTTGCTCTTTATTTTCAGCTTCTTTTTTCAGGTTGCTGTTTTTTGCCTGTAACAAAGTAACTGCTTTAAGTTCGTTAATTTCAAGAATTGATTTAGATTGATCTATAGAATCTTTAATATGATGATATTTTTTGTGTGCATCCAGTGCATATTCATATTTTTTTAGCTTAGTATAATTAGAGACCAGCCCTTCATATGCTTCCTTTTCCAAAGTTGGTTCATTCATTGAAATACCAAACTGAACTGCTTCTTCGTAATAGCTTATTGCTTGAGCAGGTTTGTCGGCTTTTGAAAAAATATAAGCAATAGCCATAGTTGCTCTGGCTATCCCTTTTTTATCATCAATTTGTTTCTTCATCTTCATCGCTTCGAAAGCATGATACGTTGAAGTTTCGAATTCTCCGATCTCTGCATAGATGCTAGAAGCATTTAAATGGTAAGCCGAGTACTGCGCCAGATTAGTAGTATCCATTTTGTTTAGGCTTTTGTTCAAATACTCCAGCGATTTATGGTACTGCTCAGTTCTTTTATATGCCAAAGCCAAGTTTACATTTAAAGTGTTGATCATGTCTTCATGAGGTTTGATCTTGTTTAAATACTCGGCTTTCAGAAAATAATTTAGTGCTAAAGAATCATTTCCTGCATAAGAATGCATAGTGCCAAGTAAAACAATGGAACGAATTAATATGGTAGTATCTTGGTATTTATCTGCCAAATCATAGGAACGTTGCATTGCTTTGATAGAATTTTCTAATTCCTGTTTTTCAAAATATATTCTGGCATAATCCTGAAGAGTATTTATCAATAAAGCAGTATCTCTTTCTCTGATACCGTGTTTTTCAGCTTTTTGTAGCCAATAACCGAGTTCTTCCAGATTATTACTTCTAAAAAGATGTTTAATGTGCTGATAGTACTTTGGAGTACCTACATTAATAGTGTCAATTGATTCAGAATGGAGCAAAATAGGAGTATACAAGAAAAATAAAAGTAAATATATTATTTTTCTTGATATAGTATCTTCATATGAGTGAAAAATTTGCATGAAATGAATTCTTATTTGTGAGCAATACACAGCTCTTTATCAAAAATAAAAAAACTCTTTGATTATAAAACAAAAACTTTATTTTTGAACTAAGTTTTTATACTTCCAAAGACATACTATAAATGAAAAAGCAGCAGAAGACCTCTTTTAGACATACCATTATAAATGATTTTTTTGAGAAAGATTTCTGGAAAACTTCAAAAAAAGACTGGACTGATACTCAGGATTATTACCTGTCAGACACTCAAAAGGAACAGATTTCTCAGATGGGGGACATTAGAAAATATTTTTATATAGTTTATTGGATCATACGGGATATGTTCCTTAAACTTTCTGCCAATAGAAGAGTAATGCTCGTTTTGTCGGTAATATCTTTATTGCATTATCAACATCTTGCTCAAAATGGAGAAGAAGATGGAGCTGTCTTCCTTATTCTCAGTACAATAGGGCTTCTTTTTGTCTTAATGCTCGAGTTAAAAGATAAATTACTTGCTCAAGATGAGTTAAATGCAGGAAGAGCCGTCCAGATGGCAATGATGCCCAAAAGATTAGTAGAGACAAAGAATTGGCAAGTCTGGATGTTTTCAAGGCCGGCTTTGGATGTTGGAGGTGACATCATAGATTATCATGAAATGGATGATAACAGGATAGGGGTTTCATTGGGTGATATCTCCGGTAAGGGCTTAGGTGCTGCTTTGCTAATGGTTAAGCTACAGGCTACTGTGAGAGCCTTAGCAGACAATAATTCAGATTTATCTGTACTTGCTCAAAAAGTAAATAAAATATACCATAAAGATAAACCCAAAGGTAGTTTTGCTTCACTGGTTTATGCTGAACCAAAAGAAGATGGTACGATAAAATACTTCAATGCTGGACATTTGCCTCCTATACTTTATCAGGATGGAATAATTAAGCATACTAAAAGTGGCTCACCTGCTTTAGGTATCCTTCCGTCAGCAAAATTTCGCACTGAAGTTTGTAATTTGAATTTGGGAGACTTTTTTATCATGTTTTCTGACGGAATTACAGAAGCTATGAATAAAGATGGCGAACTTTATGGATTAAAACGCCTGGAAAATACAATTGAAAAATACAAAGATGGCAACATAGAAGAGTTAGCACAAGAAATATTAAATGATGTAATGCTTTATTTTAAAGAAAATACGCCAAATGATGATATTTCATTAGTGATTATAAAATACAATCAAGTATAAAAAAATAAGCAATAAGGTGTTATTTTTTACTTTTATTTACACTATATAATGCTTAAATTTGATTTACTTTATTTATAGTAATTGCTGAAAGACTTATAATGACTTTTGATATTGTATACCAAGAATTGTGTAGTTTTGCAAAACCTCAAACTTTTAAGACTTACAAAAAGCATGGCGCCGGTGATAATATACTGGGTGTGAAGATTGGTAGCATAAGAAAGCTTCAAAAGAAATATAAAACTAACCATGATATAGCTCTTCAACTCTGGGATACAGGGATGGTAGAGGCACGCTGCCTGGCTTCTCTTTTGGCTGACCCAAAATTAGTTAGTGAAGAGATACTGGAAAACTGGGTACAGGGAATTGATTTTTATTATCTGGCAGAATTATTTGCTAAAAGTTTAGTTATTAAAACTGACTACGCCAAACCTAAAGCCTGTGAATGGGCAAACAGTAATAAAGAGTTGATTAAGAGAACAGCATACGATACAATCTCAGCACTTTGCAAGACAAGCAAGCCGATTAAAGATGATTACTTAATCCATTTCTTAGATAAAATCGAAGAAGAAATTCACTCTTCACCTAACAGAGCAAAACAGTCAATGAATCTCGCTCTTATTAATATTGGAAGGCGAAATGAAAAGTTGCATGAGTATGCAATAAATATTGCTCGAAAAATAGGAGAAGTGGATCTTGAACTCGGGCCAACTGCCTGCAAGAATTATAATGCTTATGAGGAATTGAGGCTTTACTATTAATTATTTCTTTGCTGTTTAAGATGGTAAACATAAGCTAATACTTGTGCGACAGCTTTAAATAATTCTTCTGGTATTTCCTGATCCAGCTCTACATTATGATAAATCATTCGGCATAATGGTGGATCTTCTACCATTGGTACATCCGATTTGTTTGCAATTTCTCTGATTTGCTTGGCCAGGTAATCTGCACCCTTAGCTATTAAGACAGGAGCTCCAAGCTGGCCTTGCTGATACTTGAGTGCTACAGCAAAGTGAGTAGGGTTAGTAATAACTACGTCTGCTTCCTGTACTTTATTTAGCATCATTTTTCGCATACGCTGGCGCATTAAACCTCTTAGACGTGCTTTTATTTGCGGGTCACCTTCTGTTTGTTTGTTTTCCTCTTTTACTTCCTTTTTAGTCATTTTCATATCTTCTGCAAACCGCCATTTCTGGTAATAGAAGTCTGAAACAGCAATGATAATGTAAACAATACCAACTTTTATTGCTAGCTCAAAACTAAGAGAAAACATGTAGTTGGCAGTTTCAGTAAAGGGCTTTTGCAGCAAAGAAACAATCTCTTCATCCTGACCATTAAGGACGCTGTATACGACTAAGCCGAGGATAAATATTTTTGCAAGGCTTTTTCCTAATTCAAAAATGGATCTGGAAGAGAAGAATATTTTTTTTAAACCGCTAAATGGATTGAAAATCTGCTTAAATTGAAGACCTTCTGTGAATTTCTTTGTGGCTATTTTTATACCTATTTGGCTAACTTCACCCAAAAAGGTTATTCCAAATATCAGTAAAATAAGTGGTAAGAGTATCTTGATGAAGAATCCCATCAAAGCATTGAAATAAAAGACTACATTAGAATCAGTAATCTCATAGTAAGAGGAGTTATGCAGAACAGTAGTCATGAATCCTCTGATTGATATGGCTATTTCCTGCCCGAACAAAAACACAATAATAGTCCCCAACAGCAAAACTCCTGCTGTTGTTACGTCTTGACTTTTGGCGACCTGTCCTTTCTCGCGAGCGTCCGTTAGACGCTTGGCGGTCGCCTGTTCCGTCTTCTCTTGTCCGTCCTTATTTTCAGCCATTTTTTTCTCCTACTATAGAGTAGTAAAAATTATGCCAAATGACGATAAAAATTATGACATACTTAGAGCAGCCAGTAGGCCAAATATAAAATTATGAAGCCCATGCAAGAGCATTGCATATTTAAGACCGTATTTAAGCCGAGCGTAGGAGGCAAGTACGCCTAGAATAAACTGAGGCAGGCACAGTAATGGAGCGAATATTAAAAGTCCCACAGAGAGCGGGAAATTGTTTAAATGCAGTAAAGCAAATAAGACAGACATGCCGTAGAAAGTAAAAGGATACTTTTTCAGCCATTTTCTCTGAACTTCGAATATTTTGATTCTTTCGTCTTCATCGCTTAAACTTCTTGCTCTCATTAATTTGATCATCGGAAATAGATTATAATCCAACTTAAGAGGGAATCTAAAGATAAATTCTTCTATTACAGGAATAATTATACTAATGTAAACAAGAGTAAAAATCAGGTTGGTACCTCTAAAGAGATTAGAAGCAGCGTGATTTGAGAAATCAATCAGCTCAAAATAAGCTAATATCTGAGCGAGTGGCATTGTCAGTAACATCAAAAAGATATCCAAAATCAAAAGATTTTTCAAATCTGAACTTACATCTCTGTTTTTGCTTCTTATTTTCTCTGTCGGTTTTTTTAGATATAAAACCAATTCGTTTATAAAAGATTTCATCTGAATATTCGCAATGTTAAGCATATAGCACGGTGCAGACAAAGATAGCAATTATTTAATATCCAAGACTAGTGAAATTGACTGAGTAGGTTTAGAAAAACATCTTTTTTTTGTTTTATCAAATCACTATTTTATAAATTCTATAAAATAGCATTTTGATAATTCTATTTTATTTGTTATTATATTTGGCTTTTTCTAAAGGCAAACATCTCTTTTGCGGCATTTTTTTTGAATTCTTGCTGCTTTTCTACAAATCAGACAGATAAAGACATCGGATAGATTAAATATGAAAGTTCTTATCGTAGACGACAATATAGAGTTTGGATCAACTATAGCAGATATCGTTAGTGATTTTGGTTATAACTACGAGAATATCTATAAACCGGATTTAGCGATAGATTATTTATCAAAAAATCACCAGTCCATAGGTATTGTACTGCTTGATATTGAGTTTGGGCCTGAAGCAAAACTTAGCGGTCTTGATGTGTTAGAATCTATCAGAAAGTCTCACCCTGCTTTGCCTGTTGTTATGGTCAGTGGTAAGGGAACAATTGAAACAGCTGTTCGGGCTACTAAGCTCGGGGCTATGAATTTCATTGAGAAAAGTATTATCAGCAAAGATAAAATCAAAGAAGTACTTGATAGTGCTTTAGGCAAAAAGCATAAGGGTGAAGAAGAAGAAATTAGAAAATTTCTGGAATCTAATGGTATCATTGCTAAATCAAAAGCAATGATTGAAGTTGGAGACAGAATTATTCGATTTGGCAGAACTGATTTGAATGTTCTTATCACAGGTGAAACAGGAACAGGTAAAAAACTTGTGGCAAAAGCTATTCATGCTGCCAGCCGCAGACATAAGTACCCTTTTGTTACCGTAGATATTCCAAATATCCCGAAAGAGTTATTTCAGAGTGAATTATTTGGCCACATGAAAGGTGCATTTTCCGGAGCTTCAGAAAACAAGAAGGGGCTTTTCCACCAGGCAAATAAAGGAACATTGTTCTTGGATGAAATCGGCGATATGTCTCTAAGTCTTCAGTCAAACTTGTTTATTCCTATAGAAGAAAAGGTTGTAAGAAAAGTGGGCTCTGTGCAAAGTGAAGAAATGGATATAAGATTTGTTTCTGCCACGGATAAAGATTTGCTTGAAGGAATAAAAGACGGTCAGTTTAGAGAGCAGCTTTATCATAGATTGCGCGAATGCGAAATTCATCTGCCAAGCCTTCAGGATAGAAAGGAAGATATTCCTGAGATAATTAAGCACTTCCTTCAGAAACACAATACAGACTTTAATGATGAGAAATTCTTTTCTCCATCAGCACTCGAATACATGAAAGAGCAGACATGGCGCGGAAACGTAAGAGAACTGTCCAGTGTGCTAAGAGTAACTTTGCAAACTGCTACTAATAAGCAAATTGAAGTTTCAGATCTTCATAGAATAATTTCTAATACTGGGCAAACTCAGGAAACTCATGTTGCTGTGCCTGAGTTGTCTACCGGGAATACTTTGAAAGAAGATTTAGCCATGGTAGATAAAAGAAAAATAGAGTCAACTCTTGAGCAGTGTAAAGGCAATGTAAGTAAGTCTGCCGCTATATTGGGTGTGAGCCGCGAGACTTTACATAATAAAATACGTAAATATGAAATTAACGTACAGCAATACAGGCAAAAGAAAGCTAAATAAACATCTATTTCTTTTTCAAAATATAAGATGCTTCAAGGCTGAAAAGACTTTTTACAAATGGCAGTGCAGAAATCGCAGTGATTTTTAGTGCCGGGAGACCAAACTTCATTTTAAATACAGGCCTTAATAAATAGAAGTCAGCTTTGACTATTTCGTAACCAGCTTTTTGAGCAGCTTTTTCGAATTTTTTTGCGGTCAATCTAATCGTTTGTAATCGTTTTACTTCACCAATGTCATTTTTTCTTCCTGAGGCAATTAATCTGTGAAAAATGAAATCCGGAAGTAAGTGAATATAAGGTAATTTGCCCCAAGTATTTGCTACAGTATGTTGATGACCTCCGAAAGGTGAATGATAAGGAGGGAAAGTCACATATAAGAAAGAATCCTTTTTGATCATTCTGCCTATGTTTTTCAACGCAATTTCAGTATCGTCCAGATGTTCTATAACATCCCTTAATAGAACTAAATCATACTTTTCTTTTTTTGAGTCTTCGATATTTTCAGTAATGATATTATGATTTTGAAACTCTATATCCAGTTTACTTATTTCTTTGATGTATTCGCCGATATCTAATCTAAATTGAACAATGTCAGAGCCATAAGCTTCACGCGCACCTGATTCTACAAATGCTGCAAGCACTCCGCCTTCTGCAGCTCCAATTTCTGCTACAAAATCACCTGACTTAAAAACATTATTGTGCTGAAGATAAGGAACAATTACGTCCTTTCCCAGATCGTACTGATAACCCCAATAATATTTATCATTGTCTGATAGTTTGCTTTCTTGGACTATATCTTTAACTGATTTATTCATTTGACTCAAAATTCTTTGTTAAGGCTAAAATCTGATGCAATATACGAAATCGGAGTAAATATATTAGTGAGAAGGATAGAAATAATACAAAAAAACCGCAAAAGGCAAGGCATTTTACGGTTTTTGTCGATTAAATTCTTTTTTTCTTACAGTTTGTAAAGCAAACCGAAGTTAATGCTAAATCCACCGGCGTTATTAGATAAAGCGTATTTTAAGTCGCCTCTCAAAGCTACATCTCTGTTCATTGGATATAATAATCCACCTAATAATGATAACACAATATCAGTTGTTGTATCATTAGCTTTATCAAAATATTTGTTTTCAGTGTTTGTGCTGATCTTTGAAAGATGCATACCAAACTCGCCACCAATGATTGGCAAAAATTTGCCTAATTTACCTACTTGATAAAAAGCACCTGCATCAATTGGAATCATAAAAGCAGATTGGCTATATCCTAAAGAAGTTCCGTCAGCAGATTCAACATCTTTTGCTAAGAAGTTGTGATAACCTATGTTACCGTAAGCAGCAAATTTAGGGCTGAAATAAATAGTATATTGAGCATTTACACCTACACCCATGCCAACATTATCACCTAAAAATCCTGTTGGAATTGTAAGTGCTAACTGACCACCTATAGTTTGAGGATTGCTCATTTTCTTTTGTGCCTGAAGTTCGGATACACCGAACATAATTACGATTGCCATTATAACAGCAAAAATCTTTTTCATATATATCTCCCTGAAATAAGAAAACTATAAATATAATATTGTCAAAGTTGAAATTAGAAATTTAGGTTTATCAAAAAACTAGAATATACCTTTTGCAATATACAAAATTCTAAATATTTAGTAAGATAAAATATATAGAAGGATATGCAATTCGGAAATATTATATTACTTTCTAAAATAAAAATTATTTTATTCCGGGGTGTGATTTTGAAAAAATGCAAGAATCTTGCTTGTCAGATAGGGAAAACCTATCATCCTTAAAGACTACTATCTTTATGTTTTATAGATATTTAGATCACAAAGAATATACCTCTGAAGGAAAATGAAGCTACAAGAATTAAAAAGGTGAAATAGCCTATTGATTTGCGAAGTATACCAATATCTTCAGTATCCCAAACAGGCGGATGTTCCAGCTTTATAAAAAACTTTGCCAGAAAAGCCCAAAACAACCAACCGCCCCAGGCATCAAACCAATAAGGTATGGACTTTAAGGAATCTAATATTGGAAAAACTACCTTACGAATTTCTTCCCATATACCAGGTTCGAAGTTTAAAGATAATATTTCATGAGCATATCCCATGAAGCCTCCTACACCTAAGAAAAGCAAGATATACCAAACTATTTTAGCTATCAATTTATGTTTGTTGCCAAACATAGCATAGCTGATATGCCCACCATCCAGTTGCCCCATAGGAAGCATATTTAGTGTAGTAACAAACAGACCAAACCAACCAACGTTTAGAAAAGGTAAATGATATACTTCATTCATTGGTGGTACAAAATCAGCGTTTGTAGTAAGTACTTCTTTCATTCCGGAAAAAAACAATGTGTTGCCAAAAGTGAGACCAAATTCCGGAATTTTTCCACCAAATTCAGTTAGATAATAGGGATGAAGTTGGTATATAAAATTTATATCAGGTAAATGAGTAAATCCCCATATCAAATAAAAAACACACACAACGAATCCCGCTAAAGGACCGGCTGCACCAATGTCAAACAAAGCCCTTTTGCTTGGAATTGGTTCTAAAGTTTTTATTACAGCCCCAAATGTGCCAAAATTTAGCTCTCCTACAAAAGGAAAAGGTATATAATAAGGAAGAGTTGCATCTACTTTGTGAATTTTCGCTGCGAAGTAATGCCCGAATTCATGAGCACTCAAAAAAGTAAGAATGAGCACTGCATAAAGTATACCGGAGCTCATGTTTTCCAAGTATGTGGGGTTAAAGCCTGCCCATTGCATACCTGAAAGGATACAGGTAAAAAAGGTAATAGCAAAAAGTGTGATATGCACCCAAGAACTATGTTTTTTTCTTTTCCCGAGGCCGGGAAATATTTTTCGTATAAAAGACGGCATATTATCACTAATCTTATGTTATAACACTATATACGAATATAGTGATTATTGCTAAGAAATGGATATAAAAAAGTGCAACTATTTTGGCAATAGCTGCACTTCGATTATATTTAAGATACTTGTTTTTATCAGATAATTTGAGTTGCTGCCATAATTACCAGAGCGATACCTAAAACTATCCTGTATATAATAAAGAGCATAGTTGATTTCTTTTTTAAGTAACTAATAAGGAAAGCAATGGCTGCATAACCTGATATAGCAGAGACTATTGTTGCGATAACTAAAGTTGTTATTTGATCTGCGTGCAGATATTCCAATGATTGATAAAAGGATAGTAAACCACTACCAAATATTGCAGGAATGGAAAGTAAAAAAGAAAAACGTGCTGCAGCTTCTCTATTCATGCCTAAAAACAGACCGGCTGTTATAGTTGTTCCTGATCTGGAAGAGCCCGGAATGAGAGCGAGGCATTGGCTCAGACCTACTAATACAGCATCTTTGACGCTAATATCTTTCATATTCTTTTTTAAAGATGCCATTCTTTCAGCAAAGAATAATATTATTGCTAATATGATCAGACTTGAGGCGATGACATAAGGATCTTTAGTTAAGTTACCTTCGATTACCTTTTTTAATGCCAGGCCAAATACAGCAATAGGAATAGACCCCAGGATGATATTCCATCCCATTCTTGAATTATTTGATTGTTCTTTAAACTTTGTTCTTTTCAGCACATTTTCCTTGATAAATGCAATTGGGATGTCTTTAATATCTTTTGCAAAATAGACAAAAACAGCTGCTAAAGTTCCAAGCTGGATAGTTGCTATAAAAGAAGTCCACTGCTCAGGATTTTGCGGATCTACTAAACCCAAAAGTTTGCCTGCAATCGTCAAATGCGCAGTGCTGCTAATTGGAATAAATTCACTTAATCCTTGAATAAGTCCTAAAATTATTGCTTCTAAGATGCTCATTAATCTAATTCCTTAATATGCTTGCCATTTTTTTTATTCAATATAATTCAACAGATACTTATGATCTGTTCTGATGCTTAAATTGCACTGGGACAAGAGTAGTCCAATACGTCATATCAAGCTCTTTGTTTCTTTCAGATCTCTAGTAATTGAAGAAATCTCACTCCACAAATATAAGCATATCTCAATATAAAGTCTTCTGATAGTTCATAATTATGTCGCACTTCTTTTAGGGATAGTGAAATACAGATAAATTATGTTAGTCATTAGAGAAATATAAAAGAGTATTATCATTTTTATTTAGCTGAATATTGTCTAATTTTGCTAATATGAGAAGAATAGTCTTTTAGATGTCCATTTTTTAGAATAACAGAATGAGATGTTTAGGTATACTGTTTTTGTCTAAATAATAATTCTACAGAGTATTTGGTTTTGATATAGTTATGCGATATAAAATTATATTCAAGATTTTGGGTTTTATTACCATGTTTTTGGGAGTATCAATGCTTCTTCCGTTGCCGTTTTCGCTGTATTACGGAGGTGGTGATACTTTGCCGTTAAGCATAAGTGCCGGCATAACTACTATAGTAGGAGCTTTGGCTTTCTTTTTGTTTAAAACTAAACAGGAAGTGCGCCCAAAAGAGGGGTTTATGATTGTAGCCTTGGGGTGGATAGTGTTTTCAGCTTTTGGTTCGCTTCCATATATCCTGGGAAACTATATTCCTTCTTTTACTGATGCGTTTTTTGAAACAATGTCCGGTTTTACTACAACCGGTGCAACAATCCTTACAGATATAGAGGCTTTGCCTGAAGGAATACTCTTTTGGCGTAGTTTTACCCACTGGGTAGGAGGAATGGGAATAATTGTGCTGGGTATTGCCATCTTGCCATTACTCGGAGTCGGTGGGATGCAGCTTTTTAAAGCTGAAGTGCCTGGGCCAATTGCAGATAAACTTACTCCTCGTGTAACAGAAACCGCTAAGATATTGTGGGGAGTGTACGTTTTACTCTCAATCATTGAAACAGTTTTACTTATGCTTGGGGGCATGAATTTGCATGCTGCTATGTGCCACACTTTTGGTACAATGGCAACAGGCGGATATTCAACCTTAAATGCAAGTGTGGGAGGTTTCAACTCTGCTTATATAGATTATATAATAATTCTGTTTATGATTATAGCCGGTATGAACTTCTCTTTGCATTATAGAATGCTAAGAGGAAATATAAAAGACGTTTTTATAAACCGAGAACTTCAGTTCTATTTTGCGATTATTATTTTTGCGACGCTGGCCATTGGTATTGATACATATATCAATAACTATTCTACGATACTGGAAACTCTTCGCTACACATTATTTCAAGTAGTTTCTATAATAACAACTACCGGTTATGGTACTGCAGATTATGAGCAGTGGTCTATCAGTTCTCAGCTTATTTTATTTCTAATAATGTTTGTTGGCGGTATGGCTGGTTCCACAGGTGGTGGTATGAAAGTCATGAGGATATATTTGTTATTTAAGTTTGTTTATGCTGAGATAGTAAGATTAGTGCATCCTCAAGCAATTGTGCCTGTCAGAATGGGAAATATAACAGTCAATAGAGATGTAATGATGAATGTCTTAGGTTTCTTTGTGTTATATATGCTAATTGCGGCATTCTCCACTTTATTCTTGTCATTTTTTGGTATAGACATAGTAACTGCTATAGGTGCAGTTGCTGCCACATTAAATAACATCGGTCCAGGACTTGAATTAGTTGGTCCTACAGATAATTATGCATTTTTGCCTGATGTTGTGAAATGGTTGTTATCTATATTGATGCTTTTGGGAAGGTTAGAAGTATACACCGTTGTAATTCTGCTAGCTCCTTCATTTTGGCAAAAGTAGTAAGACAAGTTTGATATCTAAAAAAAAATAAAGAGGCTACTTTTATAAGTAGCCTCTAATACTATAGAATAATCATTGCCAATAAGCAATAATCCTTATTTGGAAATCACCATGCTTCCTTCACCAATAAAGGTATTTTGTTCTAATCGCATAATGTATACTCCATTCGGTAAATCTTCAGTACTCATCTCTATTGTATGAGTTCCTGCATCCTGATAAGAATCAATGATCACTTTAACCACTTTACCTTCTTCATTGTATAGTTTCAATGAAGCCTGAGCATTCAAAGCCAGACCGTATGTGATTGTAGCATTACTTGATACAACCGGATTTGGTGCTAAGCTTGGAGCAAGATTTTCTGCTCCTGAGGAACTAATCAAATTGATATCCTGGATGCAGTTATTTAATGGGATCTCTTCGGTTGAGCTTGTATATACAATACATTCATCTCTATTTCCAAAGCTAACTTCTGTTATTTCAGGTAAATATTTTGTGTCACTACTCAAATACAGCAAGAAATGAGGATTAAGTATAGCCGCTGTTTTGTCATCGTAACTAAGGAAATTAGTTGTAGGGTCAGAAGCACTTATTTGATAAGTATCTATGAAATATTGTCCTTCTTCAACAGTGCCTAGCTTAACAGCATCGAATCCTAAGCCTGCATTCAAGTCAAAAACTTGTGATGATTGTACTATACCCATCCAATCCTTTTTATACTTGTAAGCTATAGTCAATGTATCTATGTCTAATTCATTCCAATACTTAACATCTGCAATATCTATGTAGAAGTAATTTGTGTAATGCGGAGCATTGTCCCCTATATTATAGGAGTACATACCCGGCTGTATTGGAACTGTGCTGCTATTGTTTGATACTATATCAATTTTTTGAGAGATGTCTACCATTTGCAAACCAGCAGAAGCAGTTAAATTTTGTGCAATGGTTTCCTTCAGATCAGGACTGTCTTTGAAAGCATAAATCATATGAATCTTTGCTGAGAAATCCAGAGTCATACCATTTGCTGATTCATACGAATCTCTGTCTACAAGAGAAGGATCAAATATTACAGGGCATTTTTTGCTTTCAGTTATAATATCAGTACTCATAGGGATTTCAGAACCAATTAGAGCTGCTTTGACATCAGCCGGAATAGTAAAGACACCATTTAAATCATCACTAATCACTATGTCTTTTATAATAAGTATTTGTGATTTAGATAAGTTTTGTAATAGTACCATTTTTTCAGCTGTTTCACATCTCATCATGTAGCCCATGTCAGCACCCGTGTTAGCTGCTTCACCTTCTACAACAAAGCCTTTCAAATATCCTTCTTCTTCATTTGGATTAACTTCATTTTGAATGAAGTCAGCAGGTATTACTTCAAAATATGGTTTTTGTTTATCTCCGTTACCTTCCACATGATTGGCTTCTACTATTATGTTTGCTGAGTAAATAAAGCCTTTTGCATTATTGTTCGGGTCTAGTCCTTTGTCCATTTTTAATACTTTTGGAACAAAAGCATACATAACTTCAAGCTGCTCACCTGGAGCTATTGAAATAGGGTACATATCCGATTTGAAAGGACTACCGTCTATCTTAGTAAGTATAAAGTCTTCTTCGTTTGTTCCATTAGGATCATCTATTGAAATATCTTCAACGATTAATGATTCAAAATCATCTGAATTCTTGATGTAAATAGGTAACTCTTCAGCTTCAGTAATATCAATTCCAGGAGCTGTAGTTGCAAAAGTTTGTTCAGATACATCAATATCAGGTAAGATGCCTCGACCTGTGAGTGCCGCAGGCGTAGATTCTTTAGATGTTTTGGTATCGTCTATTACGTTATAATAGTCTGCTACAATTCGGACACTCATAGCGCTTTCAAGTGCAGGAGTAAATGCAACTTTGAAAGAAAGCTCATCTGAATCAGAATCATTTTTAGCTTCTAATTTTCCATCTTTTGCGGAAATAGTAATTTCATTTACTAGCTTATCGAGTGTGTTTGCACCTTTCTCATTGATAAACTTGAAGTTTGCATTTAATGGGTCATTATTATCATAAAATCTGAGTTTAGTTACTACTACTGCTTCTGTCCCAATATTTGTTACAGTTACAGTCCCGGTATTGTCCAAAGTACCTACATGAAGCATGTTGAAATCAAATGGTGATAATACAACAGAGCCAATTCTTGAAAATCCTTCCCAGACAGATACTGAATCATTTTTCCCATCAGGATCAAAAGCATTACTGCTGAATACTAGATTATCATTGAAATCTCCTTCTGTCAGAGGTTTGAAAAATTCGCCTTCAATTTTGACTTGCCAAGCGTCTTTGTCAAACATTTTAGGTTGTATTACTAGAGGGAATGATTTATCCGGAACAAATTCGAATTCAGATACATTCATTTCGAAATTGTAAGCCGATATAACCAAAGGAGCTGATCCCGGGTTGCTAATTATGATTCCATCTGTCTTTTCTTTAGTGTCACCAGGCAGCACAGGTGTTGTCATAATCCAATCGTCCACTTTGATTTTAGGAGTAACACCTTGTCCTGTTATTGGCCATGAAAATTCCAGACATTCAGTTTTAAATAAAATGGAGTCTAAATCAAAGTCATCTTTATCTTCAATTTCTTTAATAGGTGAGTATTGAAGTTTAAGAGTCATTTTCTTGCCTGGTTCTAATTGGCTTAGGTTATAATCCAATTCGTCCGGAACTATGCTGAAATATTGATTTTCTAAAAGTTCAATTTCATCTAATGCAATAACACCCTTGCCGGCATTTTCAAATGTGACTTCTATAAAATGATTTTCCATGATTTGCTTTTTACCAAATTCAATAGGATCAGGTTCTACGATTCTTAAATCATCAGCAAAGTATTCTACTGAATCCACAGAAATATTACCTACATTATCTGCCACATAGAAATAGCATTTAGCATCTTTAAATTTATCAACTACTGAGAAAGTGAACCAATAGTCTTCATGAGGTTCGTATTTCCAGTCTTCGGGTTGTCCCGAATTGTTTATATATTGCACGTCACTTATGTTATAAGAGTTATAATATGTATTGTCTAAAGTAGAATCTCTGATTATAATAGCAGGTTCAGTCCATACTTTTGAATCGATCTGCCTAGGATCTGCATTTTCATTAGGATCTATAGTTAATTCAGTAACATGTACTTTCCATTCGCCGCACTCACCTTCAACTTTCAAAACAGGAGGTACTGTATCTGTCTCTCCAAGATTTTTCAGAGCCATAGCTGCAGGCCATCCATATGAATCTACATTTTTAAATCCGTAGATATAACCACCAAAAGGAGCCTCTCCATTACTTCCTATTTTGTGAGGTCCGGTATTAATTGCAAACCTTGCCCAATAAAGATTTGTTTCAGGAATTTTGTTGCTTGTAAAAGAAGGAACGATGTCGACAATAGCACGACCATCATACATCAAGGATTTTAGTCCTTTCATTTCAACATCATTAGTGTCATGTTGTGCAACAATATTGATGTAATTTTCAGCAAATGCTTTATTATTAGGAGCTTGCACTATTGTTCCCGTAATATATTGCTCAACCGGAGTTACAGGCCACATAAAAGGATCGTAGTCTGCTCCGTCCCAGTCAGAAGAATAGGAGTATTGCATAATAAAAACCGGCTTATCAGCAGTAAACACAGATGTCCCTGTTATAGACTGAGCTGTTGCATTTAATGATTTTTCTGAAGAGTATTCATTCCAATCACCCTTGAATTTTAGAATTCCGGGTTTTGTGGAAATTAGCTCTTTAGTTTCAAAGTCATACCATTTGATAAAATATCTAGTATCAGGTTCTGATGCAATTATCCTGAAAAGATCACCTTTTTTAGAACCGTCTCTTTGGAGAGCTATTGATGCATAAGTTTGCCCCCAAGTTGCTACAGGCATTGGCATAGCACAGAGATGGTCTCTTGAGCTGGTTGCAAAAATTGGAATAACTGCGCGCCAATGGTATGAAATAATAGCTATCGGTTTATCTGCGCTTACAGAAGATCCTGTTAAATCAAATTGACCTTGAGTTAGGCCATCTGCTTCAACTTGATATACTTCGCCTTCATTTATTCGGAAGTTAATCTCCTCGCCAATTGATTTGTCGGGTCTACCTTTGACAGTTGCGATAGATTTTGACCCTTCTCCACGTAATGTGACTTCTACTTTAGTGTTTTTTTGAGAGCCAAGGACTAAAAATCCACTTGCGAATTTATTACCAGCATTTTCGTAGTTGTCATAATAAGAGCAATGGATGTATTCTTTTTGCCATGAATCTACAGGTAAGGCCATATAGCCATCAGAAGTTAAATTTTTAGAATTCATAACATAAACAGAAACAGGGCCGGAAGCTTCAATAGTAATAGTCTTGTTTGTTGCAGTATTAGGTTCCCGAATCTCAGCTGCTGTTTTATTTAGGCCGTTTTCGTCGTTTAAGATTAATACTTCTCCACCCCTGAGTTTCTCTTTTTTCTTAGATCCTAATATTGTCAAATCTAAGTCTACATCAATTGCACTAGCGATATAGACTTCCATTGCTGAATTACCCCAACCAAAACCGGGCTCTTCATTTGGGGGGATTGCAATAATAAATTTTCTTCCCATCTGGCCTTGGCCAAGTTTGAGATCTTTAACTCTCTCTTTGTAGATTTGTTTCTTAAGTTCTTTGATGTCAGCTTTTGTTTCATGTGGTAGAGCTAACAAAAAACCAAGACATAGGAAGAGGGCTAAAAGTAATTTTTTCCTCATCATGTCCTCCAGTCGAGTGGTATGATAATAATTAGTTAATTGTATGAGCTCTACATATGTAATGACAAGTGTTGTAGAAAATAATCACATGATATTTTCAATTATTTTAAAAATTTTTACATGGTTTAATTTGAAATGCTTTTGTTTGCTATATAAATCAGTGAGTTAGAAAGGTGGTGTTTGCCGATGTTTTTTTATATTCCGGACGAAATGTTTTATAAGTAGCAAACTAATATGTTTTGTAGCTAAAGTGGTTTGTGGACTAGGTTAATAGCCGAATTAGAGGGATTCCCCCCGGCAGACATATATTTTTTGGTGTGTATGTATTATTAGAAATCAAAGTTGGGCAGAGTGAAATATCTTTTTTAAAAGCACGCACGTAAGCATGGATTATAATAGTGGAGCTAGTTTTTTATTTCAGTATAAATAAACTCAAATTATGGATAAAATCCTATTATGAGAAGTAGAATAATAAGTCAGTTCTATATATGTGATATTAATTCATGATTTCAATTTTTACGGTAGCAACACCGTCTTGAATCATGCCGATTTGTCTGGCAGCAGCTTTAGAGAGATCAAGTATTCTTCCTCTAACAAAAGGTCCGCGATCATTGACTTTGACAAGTACAGATTGACCGGTAGACATATTAGTTACTTTAAGCATAGTGCCAAAAGGCAGTGTCTTGTGAGCGCATGTGTACTTATGATTCGAAAATATTTCACCGTTGGAAGTTTTTCTGCCGTTGAATTTATCATGATAAAAAGAAGCTTTTCCTGTAAAAGAGTCACCCGTAGGAGCAAAATCTCCTTCATTATCCATTTGTTCACTACCCGAACTTCCTGTTCCTATATCAGCAAATCTAATATTTGGAGATATAGAGGAACAATTAACTATAAACATCAATGCAAAAGTAATAGCTAAATATAAAGCTAAACGTTTCATTTTTAATACCTTATTGCCTAACAATATATTGAACATTTAGCATATAGTATGCCAAACTATTTGTATGTTTGTAAGTAACATTATTACAATAGTTTACGCTCTTGATTTTTTTACTTTCTCTGTTTGTCGTTCTAAGTATTTTATAGTATAATTTATTTACTCAGCAACAATAAATAATTATATTATAATAACTTAGCTGGTTTTATGGTATATTTCTTGATATATTAACAAATGTTTATTCGACTGCATTGGAAGTTTGCTTAATTTTGTAGATTATCGTTCTTCACATAGAGACTTACATTATATGTCAACGTTTAAAGTGACCGGGCTGTCGCCCGAGATACTTAGAGGTATCGAAGATTTGGGCTTTGAAAATCCTACGCCGATCCAAGAAAAAGTAATACCTGCCGCTTTAGCATCTGATAATGATATCATTGGCTTAGCCCAGACAGGTACGGGGAAAACCGCCGCATTTGGCTTACCTATTTTGGAGCAGATTGATTTAACTGATAATACAACTCAAGCATTAATTTTATCTCCTACAAGAGAATTATGTTTACAAATTACTAAAGATATTGAGCAGTTCGGTAAATATCTTAAAGGTCTATATGTAGTACCTATCTATGGCGGTGCTAGAATAGACAATCAGATCCGTGCTCTTAAAAGAGGTGCTCATATAGTTGTTGCTACTCCGGGCAGAATGTTTGATAT
Source organism: uncultured bacterium (assembly GCA_942490685.1). Classification (GTDB taxonomy): domain Bacteria; phylum Bacteroidota; class Ignavibacteria; order Kapaibacteriales; family UBA2268; genus JBFHIJ01. The sequence continues at coordinate 3,055,013 of CALNXW010000016.1, read as the reverse complement.
GATTAAACGCAAAGCTGCGGATGTTACTCATATCAGAACTGTAGTGCTTGATGAAGCAGATGAAATGCTTAACATGGGGTTCAGAGATGAACTTGACGGCATTTTAGAAGGCACTCCTAAAGAAAAAAGAACTTTACTTTTCTCTGCTACTATGCCTAGAGAAGTTGCCAGAATTGCTAAAACATATATGGACGAACCTGTTGAAATTACAATAGGTAAACAAAACTCAGGTGCTGAAAATGTACAACACGTATACTATCAGGTAAGAGAAAAAGACAGATATTCTACATTGAAGAGAATAGCAGATTTTAATCCTGATATCTATGGTATTGTTTTCTGTAGAACAAGAAATGAAACTAAAGAAATTGCAGATAAATTAATAAAAGACGGCTATAATGCTGATGCTTTGCATGGAGATTTATCTCAGGTGCAAAGAGATCACGTTATGAATCACTTCCGTAATCGTACTCTTCAAATGCTTGTAGCAACTGATGTAGCTGCAAGAGGTATTGATGTTAGTGATATTACTCACGTTATTAACTATAACCTTCCTGAAGATTTGGAAGTTTATACTCACAGATCCGGTAGAACAGGAAGAGCTGATAAATCAGGTGTTTCTATTGCTATCGTTAATTTCCGTGAAAAACGTAAGTTAATGGATCTGGAAAGAAGTATTCGCAAGAAATTTGACAAAGTTATGGTTCCTACCGGCGGTCAAATCTGCGAAAAACAATTGTTTAATCTGATAGATCGCATGGAAAATGTCCAGGTTGATGAAAAGCAAATTGCTCAATTTATGGAAGCAGTAAGTGCGAAATTAGAAGACTTGACAAAAGAAGAAGTAATCAAACGCTTTATTTCTTTAGAATTTAACCGCTTCCTTGAGTATTATAAAGATGCTCCTGATCTAAATGAAAGAGAAACCGGCGGAAGAATGGACAGAGGTAGAGACAGAGATGATAGATTTGGAAGAGGCGGTCGTGACCGCGATAGAGACAGAAGAGATGGCAGAGATGGTAGAGATAGCAGAGGTGGCAGAAGAGGTGGTAGATCCGGCTTCACTCGCTTCTTTATAAATATCGGAAGAAAAGACAGTGTTTTACCTAAAAACCTTATTGGTATGATTAATGACCACACTCAAGATAGAGATATCAATATCGGAGATATTGACATTAAAGATAGTTTCTCTTTCTTTGAAGTTGGCAAAAATCACACAGATAAGATTTTAGATGCGTTGAAACACCAAAAATATAAAGGCAGACAGCTGAGAGTGGAAGTTGCCGAAGATTCTGACCGCTCTAAAAAAAGAGATGGTGATAAATCTTTTGGTAGAAACAGACGCAGAGGGTAGTGCATAGCTATTCTTTGTTTGAGGGGAATTAAAAAAAGGCTGCACTGTTGCAGCCTTTTTTGGTATTAAATCAATTCTTAGTTTTGTTTTATGATTATAAAACTCTCGTTTATCAGATCATTATTTAGTTTCAGCAGGTATTGTCCGTTTCCAATCTGGTGGATTGGAATATCAAGATTTCCTTCTCCTTCTGTAATATAGAGATTCCCTGTCTGAACTAAGGATCCATTATTTGTATACAATTTATACTGAATTGGTCTGGCAAAATTTGCTTTGTATCTAATTGTTACTTTCTCAGAGCTAGGTATCGGAGTAGGGTTTGCAACATACATTTCAAAAGGAACTCCGCTACTGCTAATAGTCAAAGGTATATCACATTGAGACATTGCCTCGAACTCAATAGGTGCAGCATCAGCAGCTACAGGCATCAAACCGTCAAAACAATCTGAAGTAATGAAAATTGTATCTCTGTATCTTTCAGCTCTGACATAATCAGGATGATATATAACCTCAACTCCTACTGTAGATAAAGGAGGAATAATCAAAGGGAATTGCGACCTTGGCACTGAAAAATGTCTGTTTAAAATTGCATAAGCATCGTTTATCCGCTGTGGGTATTCTCCGTAATTTTCAAGATAAACAGAATCTCTGCATATGCTACCAATTGTAAATTCACCAAAATATCTTTCTTCTTTATCAGGATTACTGTCTATAGTGTTTGCAAATCTCAAAGTAGCAGGACTTAAAGTATCAGCAATCAAGGTTTCGTTTCCGTAATTATCTGTAATACGGATAGAGTACCAAGCCGGCATCCTAGAGTTTGAAATGGATAACCTTGCTACATAGTTTGGCGACTTGCTTTCGGAAACTATAGTAATATTTTCCATTTCCAAATATTCTATAGTATTAATACCTAAGTCAAATCGAGAACTGTCAGTTGCTACTATATTAACAAATCGGTTACAGTCTTCTTCATTTACTTCTACTTCAGGAGCATCAGTATCAGCAAAATATTGATATGAAACTGTAGCAATACTTCTTTCCATACAATCATTAGATATTTTTATTGAATCCCTTATTTCAATAGGTACATCTGAACTAAAGCACAACTCATAAGTTCTTGATGAGCCAGGAGCAATAGTAAACGGAAGAGGGATTTTTTCCAAGCCGTAAGCTTTACCAATCTTATTGAAATTAATATCAGTGATTTTTTGTGGGAATCTACCGTAATTTTCAAGTTTTAAATCAAAACAGTACTCCTCATACAGTTTTGAGTCTACATGCTCTCTATGATATAATACAGTGTCAATTACAGCTCCGATGGAGACAGTAAAACCTGGAATAGATATATTTTTAGTATAGCCGAAGCCCATTGAATCTCTGACTGTGTATGTAATATCTGCATCTACAAATCTGTTATTAACTGTGGCATCAAACTTCACAACTTCAGGTAGAGCAGCATTATCAATATCTATAGTAACATTTTTTTCAATATCTATATTAAAATATTCGATTCCAGAGTCATAAGGTAAAGTATCTGAGATGGCAACATCGGCTCTGAAACAATCTATTTCTTCAATGATAACTGGATCCTTATGGTCAAAGATCTTAAAGCTCATACCTCCAATATATCCGTAAGAGTTCGCCTGGCCGTAACCATAAATATAAATGGCGATATTTTCATTACAAGAGATTTGATGAACACCGTCAGTAGTTCGAATAACTTTGTATTCGTAATCAGAATTTGGTATAGGTAGATAGCCTGAAGTTGGAACAGGGGTTCCATCTAGTGATAAAGAAGATTTTCCTGAAGATGGTAAAATTACTGCAACATATTGATTTTTATATACATCTTCATTTTCTTCTTTTGTTTGAGTATTGATAAATTTGTATTCTTTGTAGAATTGCTCTTTAGGGTGTATAAGCATCATCAGAGGATCACCAATTTTACTAGATTGAGTAGTTTGAGTGGTTTTTGCATAAGTTGCCACCTGCATTGGTGCACTTGAGCTTATATTAATTGCATTGTCAATTTCTAATTCTAAAAAATCGCCTCTGTTTATAGTTTTATGAAACGCTCCGTTTACCGAAATCTTATTATTGTCAGACGCCGATAAGACTCTTACTAAATCTTTATTTCTGATACCGTTGCTGACGGTTTCAAAAGGTATTACATAAGCAGACTTGTGCCATGACTCTACGGGAATTATTTGCTGAATCAAGTAGTCTCTAGAAGGATTAAATGCATCGACGTCTAAAGGAACCTGAGCTCTTTGATGTCCTCCGAAGACAGCAATCGGAGCACTTGCTACAATGTGAGTTCCAGTCAAATCGTATGGAATTGTGCCGGTTGGTTTAGATTGTACTAAATAGGATTCACCACGATTTAAAGTAACAGAAAAGGGTTCGTCACCATGCTTTTCTGTTGGATTATTTTTGGGAGGAGTAATTTCTATTTCAGTGTTATCCTCTGTCGCTACTATTGCAAATTGTGATGGAGTGCTGGCACTCACAGATCCTCTAAGTCCGGCATAATAACTCATAACAAAGTAGTTTTTGCCTAAAGCATCAACCGGATAAACTAAAGTTGCATCACTTGTAGTCATAGCTTGGTTCTGTATATAAACAGAAACGTCTTCTTCTGATATAACTCTAAATGATGCGGGCACAGGAGTTTCGTTCAGATTCCTCGGATCGTTTTCTGATACATAATTACCGCTTTCATTCCATCCTTGTAGTTCCAAGCCTCTGTAATTCAAAGAGATAATTTCAATGTCATTAGGATCTTGTATATCTATTTTTTTTACAAATTTGCCTCCAAGCATATTTGAATAGTGCAATTCAACTAGAGTAGGTTCATCGGCAGCTATGAAGATATACAATTGATCGTCTGTATTAGAAACGTCACTGAAGTTATTGTGATAATTTGGCGGGAAAGTAAACCAAAACTCAGTACCTTTACTATCAGCAGGAGGCTCTTCCTGTGCTTTAATAACACTCGTTGCTATAATTGAGCACAATATCAGCATTAATAAATATCTCATAATACACCATTCTGATTATATTGTAATTTTTATAATTTCTTTATTTATAGTAGCTTGCTAAGCTTTTATATAAGCGACTTTCTATATTAAGTCTTATTTTTATTATTTGCATATTTAATGTAAAATAGAATATGTGATTCATGTTTTATCAAATACACAAGTCCTAAAATGAAAAAATTACTTCATGCAGAAATACTTGAAGAACGACTCTCGCCTGAAGAATCAAAAGAAGTCGATCGTTTTCCTGTTTCAGTAATGCTGGATAATATCCGTAGCCTTTATAATGTAGGTTCCATTTTCCGTACTTGCGATTCGGCCCGAGTTGCTAAACTTATTATGTGTGGATTTACACCGCACCCGCCTCGCAAAGAAATAGAAAAAACTGCTTTAGGTGCAGTAGATACTGTCCCGTGGCAATATGAAAAAGACATTTTAAAAGCTATAAAAGAACAAAAGGAATTAGGCGTCAAAGTTATTGCTGTAGAACTGACAGACGAAAAAAGAGAGTATACTGATCTAAAACCTGAAGAATACCCTATCTGTCTAGTCCTTGGCAATGAGCTATCAGGGATTTCTGATGAAGTTCTTGCCGCATGCGATGATGCCATAGAAATACCTATGCATGGAGTGAAACACTCCCTTAACGTAGGCGTTGCAGCCGGCATTACCATTTTTGAATCTGTAAGAATATGGAAAGACGGCCTACAATAATCCCTTTTGCATATATTAACAAACACATGATTTTTAGTTTAGTTACATTATAATTGAATAATATGAAGAATAAAATAGCAGTCCCGGATACTCCCTATTTAAAAGATCTATTTGCTAATAGTGATAAAGTAAAAGAAGAATACGGTTTTGAGTTTTTTGTAGTTCCTGAAGACAAAATCGGAGAATTCTTTTTTAATAACAGATTTGATCTAGCGCTCCTTTCTCCTATGGATTATGCCTTGGGTATAGGCAAGTCAGATTACAGAATTTTAGAAGGGCCATGTTTTGCTGCTGAAGCTTATACAAAACTTGGTTCTGTATATTTTAATCCAAACTTACCTGATATTTCCACAATCGGTACACCTACTCCTGAGAATTTCTTGATCAAGATAGCAAAATTATTATTAGCTGAAAGATATGAGATGCATCCAAATATCATGAAATTTGATGGTAGTGTTTCAGAATCTCTTGCAAAACATGATGCTGTTTTGACTTTAGTTTCAGATAAAGAAATAGAAGCTACTTTGGACATTAGCGAAGAATGGTACATCAACTCATCTTCTCCCTTGCCATTGGCTTTTTGGGTTGCAAGAAATGATGAAGCACCAAATGATGCTCATGATATAATCAAAAAACTGGCAGCTGATTTTTATCAGACAGATATAATAATTAATGAGCAATCTGAAGATGGTAGCTTTGTAAGAGAAGGCAGAATTTTAAAAGTTTGGAATGAAGAAATAGCAAAAGCTCTGGTTGAAGTAATTGAGCTTCTGTATTATCATCAGTTTATACCTGAAATTGGTGATGTGAAGATGTATGGAGATTTAGACTAGATATGTTATTGACTCCTAAACCAGAAGGCAGGTACAGAACTATAGGTGTAATGACAGGTACATCTATGGATGGTATTGATACTGCTCTGGTAGACTTCTTTTTAAAGGATGGGACAATAAGTTATAATTTAGTTGAATATCAAGAATATCCATTCCCCGAATCTCTGAAGAAAAAGATTTTATATATGCTTATGGGCGAGATATCTATGCAGGATATCTCGTCTGTTGGTACTTATATATCTGAAATATATGCAGAAGCAATTCTTGATTTGCTTGATAAAACTAAGGTCAAGGCTGATGAAATTGATTTTCTCGGTTGCCATGGTCAGACTCTGTGGCATCAGCCCAATGCTCTTGAATTTTGTGGCAGAGAAATAAGAAGCACTTATCAGGCATTAGATGCTCCGACTTTGGCACATAAAACCAATATTCCTGTAGTATATGATTTCAGATCAGCAGATATTGCTGCAGGTGGTCAGGGAGCACCTTTGGTGCCTGTCTTTGATTATTATTTTATGAGTGGCGATTTGCCGAGAGCACTTTTAAATATCGGTGGCATGTCGAATATTACCTTACTTCCTCCCTGCTGTGATCGGGATAATATCAGAGCTTTTGATACCGGTCCGGGTAATGTGATGATAGATTTTGCTATGAAGAAGCTTTTTGACAAAGCTTATGATGCTTCGGGCAAAACAGCCAATGCAGGAAATATAATATCTGACCTGATGAATGACTTAATGAGGATTCCATTTATTTATGATACTCCTCCAAAATCTACCGGACGAGAATATTTCAGTGAAAAATATTCTATTGCTTTACTTGAGAAATTTAAATTTCAAAAGAAAGAGGATATAATAAATACTCTAAGCTGCTTTACGGCCAAGTCTATTGCTGAAAATGTAAAATTGTACGGATCTGAGACCAAAGAAATTATATGTTCAGGCGGGGGTGCAAAAAATAAATTTATTTTGAATAAAATTGCTGAATATTTACCTGAATGTGAAATCAAAACCGCTGATGATGTTGGATTGAACTCTGCAGCAAAAGAAGCGATAGCCTTTGCTTTTTTGGCAGTCCTTTTTGCAACAGATAAACCGGGAAATATTACTTCCGTCACCGGTGCCAGTGAAGAAAAAGTTTTAGGCTGCTATTGCCCATAGTTGAGAATAACGATCTAAAAAAAACATATACATGTTGCATATTCTAACTAGCAAAGATTTACTGTTGTGCAGTCTTATGCTTTAGCTTTTGACTGCACAACAATATAAAAAATGTTACAGAAAATAGTCTTTTGAGATTGCCTAAATCTTTCCTAAAACTCAATAACAATGTTGCCCTTTTTGTGCCCAGTATCCACATGTTTATGAGCTTCTCTGATTTGATCTATTGAATAGGATTTGTCTATAATTGCTTTTATTTTTCCTTCTTCTAACAGTTTTGCTATGTAGTGCAAATCTTTTTCGATTTCTTCTTTTTTTCTGAGCCCTGTGGCTGCGAATATTACTTTTTTAGTGCCTGTGAGCTTTGTTAGGAACATCTGACGGAATAATCTTAACTCGAGGACCGGCGACAGAAACTTGCCACCATCGAGCAGAGAATCCTTACAGTTAGAAAAATTCAGTTTACCTACTGTATCAAATATTATATTATATTTTTCATCTAAAGTTGTAAAGTCAGTTTTAGTATAGTCAATTACCTTGTCTGCTCCCAGAGATGTGACTAAATCAAAATTAGCTGCACTGCAAACGGCAGTAACTTTGGCTCCCATTAGTTTAGCTAACTGTACAGCTGCGGTTCCTATGCTGCCTGAAGCACCATTAATAAGTATGCTGTCTCCTGCTTTTAAATTGCCATGATCTCTAACGAACGGCAGAGCGGTGAGAGCTCCTTCCATAATTGCAGAAGCTTCGATATGAGTGACTTCAGTAGGCTTTTTAGTCGAAGGATCTTTATCAGTCATTGCTCTGTACTCAGCATAAGCACCGCACCTAATGTCAGTTGCAGCCATAACGGAATCTCCCACCCTATAGGCAGTGACTTGGCTTCCAACTTCAATAACCTCTCCTGAAAGGTCAGTGCCTGAAATCTTTGTTTTAGGTTTGGTCAAACCCAACATTAATCTACCAAAAAGTGGTTTGCCTTCTCTCATAGCGCAATGAGCTGCAGTGACTGATGTAGCTTTGATTTTAACCAAATATTCATTGGGCTTTATGATTGGTCTTTCTATCTCTCTGACTTCTAGTACCTCAGGGCTGCCGTATTTTGTGGTAATAACAGCTTTCATATATTTAATCCATATTATGAACAACTTATAAGATATATAACGAATGTAGATTCTAATAATTTAGGAAAAGGATAATTGTTTAATATTTTAATTCAATTGCTGATAATATTTGCCTATTTTGCGGATAGAAGGCTGACTTTAGTACAAGATAATATAAAAAGAAAACTAAAGTCTTTCATATGTGTATACATTATATTTCCAATATTCCAGAATTAAACATGAAATATCTTATTAGAATTATACTAACGTTAATAGTCGTTAGCATTTACGCAAAAGCATCAGATAAAGTTACAAATAACTATTATATAAAACTGAAACCTAAAGCTGCTTTACGAATCTCAGAATTAGAAAATAAACTAAGCAGTGCAAAAGGTACACTACTTAAATCAGTAGTGCCCGTAATAAAAACTGAAGATAATGTATTATCTGAAAATCAGAAGAACTCTCTACGTAGGATCTATACTCTGAAAAATGCTGATGCTTCTGATATTAAATACATAACAGAAAATTTTGACTTTGAGTACATTGAAGAAATACCTGAAATGCAACTATTTGAAGTTCCTAATGATCCTTATTTAGGTAGTCAGTATTATTTGCATCTAATGGATATTTTCAATGTCTGGAATATTGTAGATACGAGTCAGGAAGTAGTTATAGGTGTGGTAGACACAGGTGTAGATATTTATCATGAAGACTTGAAATCTAAAATATGGCAAAATAAAGGTGAGATTGGAACAGATAAAAATGGGAATCCCAAAGCAAGTAATGGAATAGATGACGATAACAACGGTTACATAGATGACTGGAGAGGCTGGGATTTTTATGGTGTAGGAGATAATAATCCTAACGCTGGCATGGATCATGGTACACATGTCGCAGGAATAGTTGCAGCTGAGACAAATAACTTCACAGGCATTGCAGGTGTTGCACCACATGCTAAGATCATGGCGATCAAGGCAGCCTCAGATGATCCAGCTACGAGGTCAATTGCAAATGGATATCAAGGTATACTTTATGCTGCAATGATGGGAGCAGATGTAATAAACTGTTCTTTTGGTGGAGGCGGCTATTCGAGAGCTGAGGCAGAGATGATAGAAGCAGCACAAACATATGGCGCTCTAATAGTAGCTGCTGCAGGAAATGATAATTCCTATCTAAACCAATTTCCGGCATCTTACCCGGGAGTTATTTCAGTACTTTCTTATTCCTCTGATAGAATAAAATCGTCATTTTCAAATTATGGCCCTAATGTAGACATATGTGCTTTTGGATCAGGCATCTTTTCAACTGTCATTGGGAATGATTATAGTACTAAAAGTGGGACCTCTATGGCAAGTCCTGTAGTAGCAGGTGTAGCTGCTTTGATTAAATCAAATTATCCGGATCTTACTAACGAAGAGCTTGGGGCCAGAATTACTGCAACTGGAAAAGATTTTACATCACTTGGAGGTCCAAATGGTTTGCATGGTAGTGGTGAAATTAACCCCTATAATGCAATTACAAATCAGAATCTAAAAATGATAAATGTAAACTCTTTGAGTCCTGTTTATAAATCTCACCCATTCAATCAGTCTAGTGCTGACACAGTTTATGTTAACTTTGAAGTGAAGAATATTCTCGGAGAACTAACTAATGTCAGATTCTACTATGAAATTGAAGGAATTGATGTAAAATCAATCAAAAAAGAAATAAAGCTGGACAAAATAAAGAGTAAAGAAGTTTTCAAGTCAGAAAACGAATTAGCATTTGTATTAACAGAAGATATCAGTACTGATTTTTTACTTTATTTTGATTTCAAAATTGAGGCTGACGGCAATTACAAAGACAAAAAAACAATCAGAGTAAATTTAAATCCTTCTTACCTGGAAATGGATAATAATAATATTACCTGTACTTTTAATAGCGAAGGAAATATTGGTTATAACGATTATTCTGCTAATTCACAGGGTGTCGGTTTTTTACATAAAGGATTTGACTACCTTTATGAAGGAGGCATTATAGCAGGGATCAATGAAAATTTTATATCTAATAATGCCAGAGGTTCTTCGGGTACCGCCAAAAATAGGAACTTTAATACAATAGATCTCTTTAGAAAACACTATCTAACACATAACTTGTTAGTGGGAACTACTAGATATACAGATAAAAACACATCTTTGAGTACAAATATTGAAATAACACAAGAAGTGTTTCAGTCTAATAAGAAAGAGTATGAAGATATTATGCTTGTTAGTTATGATATTTTCAGCTTGGAAACGGAAAAAAGCAAAGAGCTCTTTTTTGGTCAGTTCTTTGACTGGGATATATCTCTAAACGGTAAAAATGATTTGATTAAATACGATACAGACCATGATTTTGCTTTTGCAAAAAATATGATTGATGAAAAGCAGGCGAGTGTATACGTAAAGATTCTATCTAATTATAATAATAACTTTTACGCGATTAGCAATAACGGTTCGGCAGGAAGCTTTGGAATTTATGACGGATTTACAGGAGCTGAAAAATGGCGCGCTATTAGCAGTGGTTTGAGCAGATTAGAGAGTTCGGGCAATGATTGCTCTATGGTTTTTGCTGCCGGTCCTATAGAAATAGAGGCCTTGGATACAGCAAATCTAACTTATGCCTTCGCATTTGCAAATAACCATAATGAAGCAATTGAGAAATTTGAAAAAGCTAAAGAATTGGCAAAATACATTAAGAATATAGAAATGTCAGAGGATATATCTAATGAGATGAATATTTTCCCGAATCCGGTTGCTGATGTTTTAACTATAAATGCGACTCTTTTTAAAAGCGCTTTAACAACTGTAGCTATTTACGATTCTTCCGGAAAGATGGTTGATAAGATTATCGATAATAAGATGCTGTCAGCCGGTATTCATCGCTTCGAATTTAGAGCCTCTGATCTCTCGCAAGGCACGTATTTTGTAGATTTACAATCAAGAGGGGCTAGTATAACTCAAGGATTTGTGGTAATTAAATAGGCATTAAAAATTAATATTTATACAATTATATTAAATTATTGGTGTCTAGTAAGAAAGTAGTTTTATATGACAAGCATTTTATTTACTTTGAATAATTATTTTGATGACAAGGCACGGAACTTATGGCTGGTTTGATTAAATTCATGATAGACAATATAATTCAAAGACGATCTAAGGGTAATCCATTGGTCGCCAATTTGATGCGTAATAAATTGATTTTGAGTGGGATCAATCCTGATAACTATTCGTTTACATCTGAAGACGATAAGGAAGTAATAAAGAAGTTAGAAGAGTTTGCGGCAGACGCTCTTAGTAATGCTGAAAAAAGTAATATTGAAATATTCCACACTTCAAATAAAAATGTTATAGAAGCTGTTTCTCAAATTAGATTCAGTTTAATGCCTGTAAATCCCAAATTGGTTATTTATTTCGCTTCTTCGGAGTATGACCAGAGATGGCTTGCAGCTGAAATGCGTTATGCTTTTCAAGAGGCAAGAGTTATTGGTTGCTCTACGGCTGGAGAATTAATCTCGGGGAAGATGCTTGAAGGCAATATAGTTGCTATGGGATTAGGTAGTCAGATAATGGAAAAAATATCTGTTCAAATCGTGGAAAATCTATCTACTGGAATTAATTTAACACCAGCTCTTTTAGGTTTTGAACAAGACTTAGGAAGACCAATTTCGAGTTTAGATCTTGACTCTTATGCCGGGATTGTCTTAGTGGACGGAGTGACAGGAAACGAAGAAAAACTGATGGAAAAATTAGGTGCTGCAAGTGATTTGATATTTGTAGGTGCTTCAGCCGGAGATGATTTAAAATTTGAAAATACTTATATCCATGCTGACGGCTTTGCTTATACGGACGCTGCTGTTCTTTGTGTGATCAAACCTGACACAGATTTCCGCTTTATTAAAACTCAAAGTTTTAAAGCTTTGGATACTGTTTTGACTGCAACTAAAGTTGATGAGCAAAAAAGAGAAATCCTCGAATTTAATGGTAGACCTGCAGCTGAAGAATATGCCAGAGTTTTGGATATTGACATAGAAGAAGCACCGGATTATTTCATCACCAATCCTGTTGGACTGATGATTGACGGAGAACCTTTTGTACGATCTCCTCAAAGGATTGTAGGTTCAAAAATGAAATTCTACTGTTCTGTTAAAAAAGGGATGGAACTCCATCTTTTGGAAAGTGAGAATATAATTGAAGATACAAAACAAGCAATTGCTAAAGCTGAAAAAAGCTTAGGTTCAATTTCAGGAATTATAAATTTCAACTGCATACTTCGCACACTTGAGCTAAAAGCTAAAGGGCTTGAAACAGAATATGCAGGAATATTTGCAGACTTCCCGACTATTGGTTTCTCAACTTATGGTGAAGAATTCCTGGGGCATGTAAATCAAACTGCAACCATGCTTATATTTAAATAAAAATCAGGTCTTTTGCTTTTTCTTCTTTGCAGCCGGGAATAGAATGTTATTTAAAATAAGTCTATATCCGGGAGAATTTTTATGCAAATCCAGGTCAGTCGGAGGGTCTCCAACTGCGTGACGGTAATCTTCAGGATCGTGGCCGCCATACCATGTAAAAGTGCCTCTTCCAAGATTTCCGTGAATATATTTTACCTCATCAGTACCTTCTCTTTCTGCCATTATAACAACAGAATTTTTGATCTTGTCTTTATGGAAAGCAGTAGTTTGACCTAAAAAGCCTTTTACTATATTGGCATGACATTGAGTCAGCATAGTAGGAACAGGGTCATATTTTGCAGAAAAATCAAACAAAGTGAAATAATCAATTTCTGGATTAGTAATAGTTGACGGGCCTACATCTATATCAGAGAACTCATATTCAGCAGGATTCATTCTTAGCTGGAAGTTTTCAAAAGCTAAGGTGACATCATAATTTAACTTGTTTTGAGCATTAGGATCTGCCGGGTCACCATCAAACATATGCTCGCAGATGTCAGTGTGTTCTGCTGCAAGAGCTATGTCATAAGTGTCAGTGCCGCTGCACATTGCAAACAAGAAACCGCCTGCTTCTAAATATCTGCGAATCTCTTTTGCTACATCCAATTTCATTTGAGATACCTTGGAGTAGCCCATCTGACTAGCCATGCTTTCATTTAGAGCCACTTGTTGTACATACCACGGCTGATTAGCCATGTTTGCCCAAAACTTACCGTACTGTCCTGTGAAATCTTCGTGATGTAAGTGAAGCCAGTCGTACTCATTTAGTTTACCTTCCAGAACATCTTTATCCCATATGATTTCATGTTCCACCTGGGCATAGTCAAGTGCTAAGCGCACAGCATCATCCCAAGGCTGAGAGCCGGGAGGAGCATAAACTGCAATTTTTGGTGCTTTTTCTAATCGGGCAATGTCAGTATTGCTATCCTCAGCCTGAACTTCTGCATAAATGGAAGAAGCACTGGCTACAGAAATCTTCTCAAATTGTACACCTCTAATCCTACATTCTGTTTCAATAGAGGCAGAATAGTCAGTCATGAAAGATCCACCGCGATAATTAAGCAGCCAATCAACAGCTTGATTGTTTTTAATTACCATAAAAGCAATACCATATGCTTTCAGATGATTATTTTGCGCCAGATCCATAGGTATTAGAATCTTTTGCGCAAAAGCAGAGCTTGAAGCTACTATGAGCATTACAAGTAATATATAAAAGTGTCTAAGCATCTTGTCCAAATAAATATTTTTGATAAATGTGTTTATAGTAAAAGAAATAACAAAGTAAATATTTTGATTCAAAAGAGCAAAATATTTCATGGACTATCTAATTTCAATGTTTTCTTGCTGATTTATATTCCTTTTTCCCTCAGCCAGAGTGTTAAACAGCATAAAAAGTGGCAAGCCTAAAGAGATACCAACTACGCAAGTAGCTAAAATTGTATAAACTTTATGCGATTTTGGTATGGTGCTTTTTATAACTGCATAAAAGAGTACAAATGCTGTCAAAAGTATCTCCATCCATGCGAATCTGTCTATTCCATCATCGGTAGAGGCTGAAATAAAACTATTTAAGCTAAATGTGTTTTCATTTATCCATTGAAATAGCTCAATATAAGGAAATATAGTTCCCATTATGCAAAAAGCTAAATATGCTTGAACTTTTACATTATTCATACTTGCATTTCTATTCAGATAATAATAAACTATAATATACAAAATCTAGTTCTAACTTCATTCTAAAAGACATCACAAACAGATTATGTTTAAAGTTGGATAAAAATTTACATTAATGTAGTTACAATTCAAATAATTAGTATTTATCTTTTAAATTTAGTATATAGAAACTTGGGATTGTTGTAAACTATCTTCTTGAAATAAAATGAGCATAGAGATATATTTATTGATTATAACTTTACTTTCTGTAGCACTTTTTGCTACAATTATTAGCATAATAAGGCAAAAAAAGCGACAGGGACTGGAGTCACTTATATATGATATTTATAATAATATTGAATGTGGTATTCTTATCCTTGATAATAAGAATAGAATTATAAAAATCAATCACCGAATTACTGCGATATTTGGCCTTTCATATTATGATCTTGACAAAAAGCCTATAAGTGAGCTGCTTGAAAGCAATAGGAATGTGAATTTCTTTGAGAAGTTCGAAACTGCTCTTAAAAGGGAAAATCTAAACAATGGGATTGTTCATTCATTTCAAGAATTGATTGTGACTAAGTTTGATATGAAAGTCAATCTGGAGTGCAGAATAGTTCCTCACCTTAAAAGTGATAAATTAAAAAACACAGTGATTGTTATTAGAGATATTTCTGAGCTGATTGAGCTTAGAAAAAAAACTGATATACTTTCTGAAAAGATAAGTCTTAATGAAGAGAAACATCCTCTTGTTAATTTTATTGCGTCAGTATCGAGGAATATGGACATTTCTCTGATGAAGATTGGGAATAAAATCATTTCCTTGATTGGAATCAGTGCAGATGCAGCTATAGATAACCCTAGTTTTTTACTCCCGGTAGATAAACGCGAAAGAGAGTTATTTAAGCATACCTTGCAAACTTCATGTCAAAATCTAGTTCCTATTGATTTTATTGGAAAATATAAACATACAGATGGATCAGAGAAATATTTAAATATCCACGCTCTGCCTTACCACGAAGATAATCAACTATATTTGAAAGGCTTTATTAATGATATAACAGAGTCTCATACACAAAATCAAATAATTAAGGAACAAAGGCAGTTCCTATTCTCTGTTATCGAAAATAGTCCTATTGGTATATTTGCTAAAGATTATCCAAAAGGTAAATACCTAGTGGTGAATGGAAAAGCAATAGAGTATTTCGGAAAACCGCAGGCGGATCTTTTGAACTCTGTTGATAAAGAAATATTCGAGGAATCGGATCTGTTTTTTAACCATTTGGCAGATATCGAAAGTGAGTGTATCACATCAATGCAAACAGTGACAGGGCAAACATTTGAGTATACTACTGATCTGGGAATAAAACAGATATACCTGCAATGCTTCCCGGTTATTGTTGACGGCAATCTGAAACAAACAATCGGTATAATTCACGATCTGACAGAAAACGTAAATATTATAAATACTTATAAAGAGCGCCAAAACAAACTAACCGCAATAGTTGAAAATAATATGGTTGGTGTGGTTGTAGTTGACAGAAATTATTCCATTCAGTTTGCTAATAAAGCTATTTCCAAGATGACAGGCTATAGTATAAATGAGCTTAATCGAATGACGATTTCAGATATTTCCAATCCTAATTATAAATCTTCAGATACAACATCACTTCAAAAACTTTGGGCCGGGCATCTGGAGTCATTCCATCTTGAAAAACAATACATAAGAAAAGATCAGTCAATTTTTAATGCTGAGGTCTTTGTTTCTCCGGTTTTAGATAATCAAGACCGGATCACTTCTTCAGTGGCTCTAATCCTTAATATAGACAAGCGCAAAGAAGCTGAAAGGATGCTGCTTCAGCGAGATAAAATACTTGAAGCAGTAAGTTTTGCCTCCAGACATTTTCTCAATGAAGACAACTTTGACAGTGAAACAACTCATGTATTTAGTGCGATATCTGAAAATACAAAAGCTGATTATGTCGGCATATATAAGCTAAGTAGGTTGGAAAATGAAATATCTGGTGTTCTACAGAAATCATTATTCAGCTCTTTGAACGATGAAGAAGTTTCTATATTCAATGAAATCCACTTTTTTGATTCAAATAAAGAAATCATATCTCAACTCGAATTAGGCAAGTACATCTATCTAACTGAGTCACTCCGATCACCTATGAATACATTTCTGGTAGAGAATAAAGAAAAATCTGTATTCTTAAGTCCAATTATTGTGGATGATGATCTTTGGGGATTTGTAAAATTGGGCAAAATCAATGAAGAGCAATATTGGTCACATGCCGAATTAGATGCGTTACAATCTGCTTCGAATGTACTGGGAGCAGCTATTAACAGAAGGAATATCAACGCACAGCTAAAAGAACTGAATATGGAACTGGAAACCAGAATCATGCAGAGAACTGCTTTGCTGGAAGGCGAGATAAAAGAAAGAAAGCTGGTTGAAGATAGCCTTAGAGTATCGCAAAAGAAACTTAAGAAAATGATAGATATCGCTCCTATAGGTATTGCCAGAATCACCAATAATTATATAATAGAAGAGGCTAATCCTCAATTCCTGAAAATATTCGAATACGAAAACAGTGACTTAGAAGGAGTCTCTTTTCTGCAGTTATATCCTGAAAAGCAGAGAGCCATTTACAAAAGATTTCACAAGTTGTTTGTTGAAAATGGATCAAATGACAAAGGCGAAAGACCTTTTGTCAGTAAAAACGGAAAGAGCATAACCGCTTACATAAATCTTTTGAAAACACTTAACGAGAAAGATTTAGTAGAGACTTATGTTTTCCTTTATGACATAACAGAGCAAAGAAGAGTTGAAACTAATGCTAAAAAACTTAAACTTGGAATTGAACAGAGTTTTGATGCCTTTGTGATAACTGACCTCTTCGGAGATGTCGAGTATGTAAATGAGGCTTTTGAGCAAATAACAGGCTATAAGTCCGATGAAATATTGAATAAAAATCTCAGAATACTAAAATCCGGTTTGCAGACCGATGAGTTTTACAGAGCTATGTGGGATGATGTTCTGTCCGGTAAAAATTGGCAGGGAACTCTTATAAATAAGAAGAAAAGCGGAGATTTTTACTACGAAGAAATGACAATTGTACCTGTATTCAACGATCTTAAGATCATCACTAACTTTGTCGCTATCAAAAGAGATATAACATCTGTCAAAAAAAGCCAGGAAGAAATTCTAAAAAGTGAAACCAAATACAGACAGATTTTTGAAAATGCCACCGAAGGCATTATCATGCTTAATTATGAAAATATTCTCTTTGCAAATCCTGCTTTTGAGAATTTAACAGGATATACAAACTTCCAAGTAAGCAATCGTAAGTTTATTGATATGATCTTTGATGCTGATAAAGAAACTGTCTTCAAACTCACTCACTCTAAAGATAAAACTTTTCTGCATAAAAGGCATGACGTGCGTTTGATTGATTCCAGTAATAACATAAAATGGGTAAATATAAATGCCAATAAAGTAAACTGGGATAACAAAATCATGGTTCTGCTTTTTATATCGAATATTACTGCGCGCAAAAAAGCAGAAGAAGCCTTGGAAGAGGAACGTTCCTATTTGGCAGAAAGAGTAATAGAGCGAACTGAAGAGCTGAGTGCTCTCAACGCAGAACTTTCTAAAGCAGTTAGAGCAAAAGACGAATTCCTGGCAAATATGAGTCATGAACTTCGAACGCCACTAAATGCTATCTTAGGACTTTCAGAAATACTTCAGCATCAGTTGATTTCCAGTATAACCGAAAAACAAGTTAAGTCTTTTAAAACTATAAACGAAAGTGGGCAGCACCTACTATCTCTCATAAATGATATTTTAGATTTATCAAAAATTGAAGCAGGTAAGTTGGATATTATTCAGGAGAACGTAGTAGTTGACCCAATCATAGTTTCTTCTTTAAGATTTATTACAGAGGCTGCTAACAAAAAGGATCTGAAGATTAACTACGAACCTGTCAAAAGTTCTTTAATGGTATGGGCAGACACAAGAAGACTTCGCCAGATACTGATTAATCTGCTAAGTAATGCAGTTAAATTCACCCCTACGGGAAAAGAAATTGGCTTAAAAGTCACGGCTCCTGAAGGTCTGGATTCGGTGTTCTTTGAGGTTTGGGATAATGGTATCGGTATCTCAGAAAAGGATATGAAATCTCTATTCAAACCATTTGTGCAGCTAGATAGTGCTCTTTCCAGAGAATATGAAGGCTCCGGGCTGGGACTTTCTCTAGTTGCAAAACTAGTGGAATTGCACGGAGGCAGCATAGAAGTAAGCAGCGAAGTAGGAAAGGGTAGTACATTTAAAATAGCCTTACCGGCTAAAAATCCGGATTTAATTGAAATTGATGAAGAGGCAGACTTTGATATCTCCTTTATGAAAGACAGAACTGTAATAGTGGTTACTGAAAGCAAAAAAGATTTTGATCTGATTGCAAATTTGACTGCTGAATGGACAAAAAATATTTATCATTTTGAAGATGATTATAGAAATATAAATGATGTAATCGAGATTTTGCCGGACGTTATAATAATTGATACAGCCATCAAATTCCGTTCTGCCTGGGAAATCCTTTCAATCCTTAAAAATGAACCTAGAACAAAGAACATAAAGATTGTTTTAGCTTCAATGGGAAAAGAAATCGAAAAGGCTTCCGTAGTTGGTGCAGATGCTTTTATAGGAAAACCTATTAATGTCAATAAAGTCAAGAAAGCTCTGTGCGATACCTTTGGCATCACAGAACTGAAACCGATAAGCTCAGATCAGAATAAGCAATTTACAATCCTGATTGCAGAAGATAATGAGGCTAATATAGAAACTCTGGAAGCTTTCTTATCTACTCATAAATATAAAATAATTATAGCCAGAAATGGACAGGAAGCTATCGAATGGGTGCACGAACATCGCCCTGATTTAATCCTGATGGATATTCAGATGCCAAAAATGAATGGTTTTGAGGCAATAGAATTTCTGAAATCGACTGAAGAGTTTAAAGCAATTCCAATAATTGCACTTACTGCATTGGCAATGCCGGGCGACAGAAAAAAAATACTGGATGCCGGTGCAAATGACTATCTGAGCAAGCCAATCAGTATGAAAATATTAATCAATAGAATTCAGTCATTTTTAAAATCTTCTTTATAGATTGTCGTTTTTAAAATTACATATTTTTAAAAGAGAACACAAATGGAATATAAAAGCACAATACTTATTGTCGATGATTCGGAAGCTGGCAGAATAGTTCTTGATCAGTTATTGGCATCATCGGATTATAATCTTGAATTTGCAGAAAATGGTTTTGAAGCCTTAGAAAAGATAGAGAAAAATGTCCCTGATTTAGTGCTTTTAGATGTTATGATGCCCGGGATGAATGGCTTTGAAGTATGCAAAAGAATCAGAGAAAATGAAAAATTAAAAGAACTCCCTGTACTAATGGTTTCTATGCTTGATGATCAGGAATCCAGATTGCAGGGAATTGAATCCGGAGCTGATGATTTTATAAATAAGCCCTTTAATCTTGCTGAGCTTGAGCTTCGAATCAAAACTATTACAAGATTAAACAGATACCGAAAAATAATAGCAGAGCGCCAGAAACTTGACTGGGTTTTAGACAACACGCTCAATGCAATGCTTGTTGTTGATAAAAACAACAATATTAAATTTTTAAACAAAAAAGCTAAAACCTATTTGGACATCCATGATGATACAATTGAAGACAACTTGAACTTCTTTGAACTCATTAAAAACAAGTACAATATGGAACCACAGGATGAGTGGTTGAGATTGGAAGATTTTGATGAAAATAATTTTCCTACTCTGTTTTTAGTTTTACCGGAAACAGAGACAAACTCGGCGCAGTGGCTTCAATTCCTTATGTACAAATCTCCGGCAGGAGTTAACAACCAAAAATTGATAGTACTTACTGATGTAACAAAACAGATTCAAGAAACCAGAATAGAACGTACTTTCCATGGACTTATTCTTCATAAACTCAGAACCCCTATGAATAGCTTGACCGGAGTGTTCGAGCTTATAGGTAATTTCGGTGAAGAAATGAGCAAAGAAGAAATAATTGAGCTAATGGATAATGCTCGTACTTCATTTAACAGATTGAACTCGCAAGTTGAATCTATTGTGAATTATGTCACAAACCCCAGTACTGCTAAAAATTATGGTGAAATATTTGATTTTGAAAACCTTCCTGATTTTATTGGTCAAGTAGAAAAAGAACATGGCCTTCAAAAAGTAGATATATATGGCTTGGAAGATGTTGTAGACTTTTCTTTTACTTTGAGCAATTCAGCTTTTAAATGGATAATTGTGGAATTGGCTCTTAATGCAAAGAAATTTCATCCATCCCACAATCCAAAATGCTATATCAGACTAAGTAAAAATGAAGAAAGCTTGTCTGTCAAGTTTGGAGATGACGGCCTGCATTTAGCTCCTGATCAAATAGAAAATGTATGGAAACCATATTATCAGGGTGAGAAATATTTTACCGGTGAAACTCCCGGAGTAGGCATAGGTCTGTCTACTATAGCTTCTTATATTTGGGAAGCAGGGGGTACATTTGAGCTTTACAACAGGAAAGACAGTAAAGGGGTAGAGATAGAGCTTGTTTTGCCATTAAAAATATTGAGTAGTTAAAAATTATTTCTTTTTGCTTTGAACATTTCCTGACCACATGCGTATATAACTATACAAATGTTGATTATTCTAAAATGTATGTTCAACTGTCAAAAAAGGAGTCAAAATGAATGCTGTGTCAAACTTCGTAAAAGTTTATATCCGATATCATGGCGACATTGACAAGAACATCTTTACGCAGATCTTTGATGAATACAAGACGGACTGGTACAATTATCTGACAGGTACAACTACCCTGGATGATATGAGATCAAATGGATTATTGGACAGAGAAGATGTAGAGATTATAACTCTGTAAAGTTAAAAATATTAGAAATACTAATAGTTGAGCTGTTGCTTTTTTTGAGTAACAGCTTTTTTTATTTCTATTATTTGAACTTATCGCCGTCTTGAGTTAAATTGCAGTTAGGGGTAAATGTTATATTGGTAGTTAATTTATGATATATTTTGTTTCGGATGTGCATCTCGGGCATGATGAAAGAGGCTCGGACTTAAAGCGGGAAAGATTATTTATTGATTTTCTCGAAAGAATTAAGGATGATTGCGAGGTGCTTTATCTTGTCGGTGATATTTTTGATTACTGGTTCGAATATAAAACAGTGATTCCAAAAATCTATGTTAGAAGCCTGGCTGCTCTTGCAGATTTTGCAGAATCCGGAAGAAAAATTGAATATTTAATGGGTAATCATGATTTTGGTCATATCAGGTTTTTCGAAGAAGAACTGGGGATTAAAATCATAAAAACTGATATAGAACGTGAGCATCACGGTAAAAAGTTTTATATCTCCCATGGCGATGGCAAAGCTTATCATGATAGAGGTTACCTTATTTTACGAGCTATTCTAAGAAATAGATTTGCTTTATGGCTGTATGGATGGTTGCACCCTGATATCGGCATAAAACTTGCTTTAGATAGCTCCCGTAAAAGCAGAAAATATACCAAGAAAAAGGATTATGGCAAATCTGACGGCATGAGAGATTTTGCACAAAGCAAAATTGAAAATGAAGGGTTTGATTTTGTCATTATGGGGCATCGCCATATCGCTGAAATTTCTCCTTTCCAAGGCGGCAAATATGTCAATATTGGTGAGTGGCTCAAATCTCCATCTTTTGGTAGATTTGACGGAAAAGATATGTATATTGAAAAAGTTTATGACTTCTTGAGCAAATAAATATGAGTGAGCAAATACAAGCAAAAGATTTTGTTGTTACAGCCCGTAAATGGCGCCCACAGTCGTTTTTTGATGTTGTGGGGCAGCAGCATATATCAAACACTTTAAAAAACGCTATAAAGAACAACAGAGTGCACCATGCTTATCTGTTTTGTGGGCCGCGCGGGGTAGGGAAAACAACTACCGCACGCATTCTTTCACGCGCAGTGAACTGCCTAAATCCTGTGGATTTTGAGCCTTGCAACGAATGTGAAAACTGCCATAATATTCTTAATGGGCAATCTATGGATGTTATAGAAATAGATGGTGCATCCAATAATAGTGTGGATGATATAAGAAAGCTCAGAGAGAATGCGAAGTATGCCCCTTCAGGTAGTAAATACAAAATGTATATTATCGATGAGGTTCACATGCTTTCTACTTCTGCGTTCAATGCTTTGCTTAAAACGCTGGAAGAGCCTCCTCCGCACCTTATGTTCGTTTTTGCTACTACTGAAGCTCATAAAGTGCCGGCTACAATCATTAGCCGTTGCCAAAAATTTGATTTCCGAAGAATGGAAATAGACTCTATAGTAAACAGATTAAAGTTTATTGCTGATAATGAAGGAATTAGTGTTGACGAAGAATCGCTAATTACTGTTGCCAAAAAGGGTGATGGTTCCATGCGTGACAGTCAAAGTATCTTTGATCAGGTAGTTGCATTCTGCGGTAAAGACATTAGATATAAGGACATGGCAGATGCTTTAAATCTAATAGATGAAGACTTCTATTTTAGAATCAGTGATTCTATGCTGAAAAATGACCTTGCAGATATGTTTGAGATTGCAGCCGGTGTCGTTAATCGCGGTTATGACCTTAAAGAAGCACTTCACGGTTTGATAGAGTTTTTCCGCAATCTTCTTACAATCAAAGTAACAGGTGAAACTAAGCTTATAGAAACATCTGAAGCATACCTGCAAAGATACAGAGAAGCGGTGGATAGCTACACTAAAGAAGATTTGATCAGATTTATCAATTTTGTTACTCAGGCAGAACTCAATTTAAAGTTCGCACCTCAGCCAAAAATCAAATTTGAAATGACTTTAGTCCAACTTGCTGCTATGGATTCCGTTACTCAGGTTAGCACTTTAATTGCTGAATTGCAGGATCTTAAATTTAAACTTGCTTCTGGAAATATTCCTGTGATGCAAGCTGAAGAAAAAAAAAAAACTGATGTAATTGCTGATAAACCTGAGCAACAATATAAAGCAGAACCTACTGCTCAACAGCAATCTGCACAGCAGACTCCTGCGGTTGAGAAAAAGCAAATTGGCAGTAATGATAAAAATGCTTTAGAAACAAACTGGCAGAACTTCTTAGAAGAGAAATGCACAGGTGAACTCTCTATTGCTAAACAGTGCAAAGCTAAATTCTTTGATGGTGAAGTACTCCTTTTTTCTACGCAGACATTCCAAAAAGCAGTTTTGGATTCTAAAAAAGAAACACTTAGCCAAATAGCTAGTCAGTACTTCGGTAAACCTGTCAAAATTATGCCGGGGGAAGAGGAAAAGACAGAAAAAAAGTCAATAGCTGACATTGTCTCTGCCCTACCTAAAAAAGCAGAACTTCAGGAAGAAGTGGCTGCCGTCAATGCAGAATCTAAAGAGCCGTCAAATGATCGTGATGAGTTTGCAGCAGCTCTTAAAAGGCAAGAAGAGTCAGCTAAATTTGAGGATACATCTCACAGCACAGAGCATAAAACTGTTGTTTCTTCCCAAGAGGATATAGAAAATCTGCACCCGGTTGAAAAAGCTATAGTCAAAATCTTTAATGCAAGAGAGATTCGGTAGGATAGTGCAGTAATTTACAATACAAAGCTTCAACTGCTCTAAAAAACTTTTTATTTGAGCACCCCTTCTGTAAAGAAGAGGTGCTTTGTCTTCAATTGATTTTTAATCTTGCTTGTTCATTGCAATGTACATTGATTTATTTATTATAACTCTAGTGGACAGAGTTTAGTTTACAGTCTATATATATAAATAAAGAATCAATTCCTGCCTTATACTGAAGAATCTAAAGTTCGCTCATACCTGACTTCCGCTTTTGCTTAGTGGTCTATGAGTAAAAAAAAGTAGTTATATTGCAAAAATCATAATTATGAGGGAAGTCCACTTTGAATATTCATAAACAGCTCTCTTAGTTTTAAATTCATTTACATGATTTAAATCATATTATCTGCCGCTCTGAGCCATCTCTTCTCTTGCTTTATCGATTGCAGCTTGAAGTTTTGACAGGGAGTATTTCAAATTATCTCCATCTCTTACGATTTTTTTAGACACAGTTGCGATACTCTCTATTCCTTTAGAAGTAAGGTCGTTTGAAAGATAAATCTGCAATTCTTTTATGTCAGATAAATAAATCCTGTAGGCTTCTTTTACACCGACACTATTAACAGATATTTCATTATATATAGCGCCCAAATTATCCCGACGCTGCTCGCTTAAAGCTTGAATTTGTGGGTTTTTATATTCATTACCTTCCTTTTCCCATTCTGCAAAATATTCTTTTCCGCGACTTTTCATTGCTTCGGCGTGCTTGATGAAGTCTTTTTCCTTACTTTCCATTATTGAAACATTTTCTTTAAATGCATCATATGTTTTTTTGATTTCCTGCTGATTTGGCCTCATTAGGGCTTCTAGAGAAGCACCGGTGATGTCTAATTGTGCAATAACAATTTTTAAATCTTTATCCATAGCTTCCATTGTCATGGATGTATTTTTCGACCGTTCCATACCGGTAGATGAGCACCCTACAAAAAGAATTGATACTACTATCATAGTAGTGCAAATTATAATTAGTGATTGGATGTAATGTTTCATATTATTTAATCCTTCTTTTTTTTGGCTCAGTTTTAAAAATTGGGGAAAAAGATTAACTTTGTAATATCCTAAATTATCAAAAGACTCTTTTCAATGTTAGATAAACAGATATTATCGATGTTTTTGCCCGAAGGTATCTTAGATTATTTTGAAATCACGGGTGTAAGCGAAGTTCCTGACTACACAGGCAAAGAATTAGAATTACACATAGAATTGACGGAATATAACAAACTACCATCCGGTTATAATAGTGAAGAATATGAGTCAAAAGGCTTTTTCGACACAAAAAAAATACATGACTTCCCGATTCGCGATAAAGCAGTATATCTTTTGGTCAAGCGGCGCCGATGGCGTCATAAGATAGATAAACATGAGATACACAGGGATTTTAGCATCTTTGCCAAGGGAGTAAAAATGACGCAGGAACTCTCTGATTTTTTAAAAGAAACAGGTAGAGACCCGCGCGATTTCGATGAAAGAGGTCTCTATAAACCTAAGGGTAAATCCTGATAAACTAAGGCGTCATTATAAAAATCAAAGTAGTGGCTATAGGCAATGGGATCAAAAATCTCACGCTGATGAATATCTTATATTCCCTGAAAATATAGGCTCTAAACTAAGCATAGATGAAGTTGCATTAGCTAAAGGTGAGCTATATACCTTTGTAACAAATAAAGCAGGGCACGGCAAACAAGGTAGTTTGGTAGCCGTAATCAACGGTACAAAGTCAGAAAACATTTATCAGGTTCTTTCCAAAATACCTGAGTCAGAGCGATGCAGAGTTGAAGAAATAACGCTTGATATGGCAAACAACATGGAATCTGCTTCTCGTAGAGCTTTTCCACTTGCGAAGTTAGTTACAGACAGATTTCATGTAGTAAGACTCGCTACAGAAGCTTTACAACATATCAGAGTAAAATATCGTTGGGACGCTATTGATCAAGAAAACCAAGCGATTGCAGATGCAAGAAAAAAGGGAATGCGATACTCGCCTGATAGATTTACCAATGGAGATACTGTAAAGGAACTATTAGCCAGGAGTAGGCATTTAGTAACCAAATTACCTGATAAATGGACAGACGCTCAAAAGCTCAGAGCAAGCATCCTTTTTAAAGAATTCCCTGAGATTGAAAAGGCTTATTGGCACGTTGTCAGGTTTAGAAATATTTACACTATAACAAATAAATCCACTGCTAAAAAACTATTTAGACAGTGGATTTGGCATACTAATACTCTAAACATTAAAGAGTTCTTTTCTGTGGCAAACACCTTAAATTCTCACTTTGACTCTATTGTTAACTTCTTTGATAATAGAAGTACAAACGCTGCTGCTGAATCATTTAATTCCAAAATTAAACTCTTTAGAGCTAATCAAAGAGGTGTAGTGGACAACAAATTTTTCTTATTCAGAATTATGAAACTTTTTGCGTAATCCCCACTTTTTGTGCGTGTGCCTTTTTTTTAAATGCAATTTGGGATTAATCCCGATTTTCAATCATAGATGATCTGCTTGTTCTTAACGGAACGACGCCCGCCATCTCACCAATAACGTTTACAAGTTCCGATCCCTGAGGTACAATTATTTTAGCATTGTTTTGTAAAGAAGACTCAACTGTTTCAAGTTTTTTCAAAAGCTGAGCGTTACCGATAAAGTATTTGTCAGCTGCCTCATTTACTAATTTAATAGAGGCTGCATCACCCTCTGCATGTAGTATTTTTGCTTGTCTATATCCTTCAGCTTCTTTTATCTTAGCTCTTTTTTCACCATCTGCTACAGTTTCCCTTGCAGATGCAAAATCCACAGCGGCTACTTTTTCATTCTCTGCTTTCACTACTTTATTCATAGTTTCCTGAACATCAGAGGGTGGATCAATCTCTTTTAGCTCTGTACGGACAATTTCTATGCCCCAGGATTTTGTTTCCTCTAAAAGTGTTTTATGTAGCCCTGCGTTTATTTTACCTCTTTCGCTGTTGGCAGACTTTAAGGTCATTGTTCCAATTATATTTCTCAAAGTAGTTCTCGCAAGATTGACTATCTGATAAATATAGTTATTGACATTATAAATCGAGTTTTTTACACTTTCTTCGTCGCTCTTAACTCTAAAGTAAACCTGTGCATCTACCCGTGCATTAAGATTGTCATTCGTTATTATTTCTTGTGGTTCAGCATCAATCATTGATTCTGTTATGTTTACTCTGTACATTTTGTCTATTCCGGGAATAATCCAATGGAAACCCGGATTTGCAAACTTTACATATTTACCAAGCCGTTCGGTTAGGCCTCTTTGTGTAGGTCTTATGATTCTGATACCTGATATAAGTATAATCACAATGATTAAAAGCGGAACAATATAAAAGATGTTTTGCATGGCAATTCCTATTGATAAATTTATTTAATCACTTCTTTGATCAGACAGTGATTTAGATTTTATGCATAATAAAACTTTAGATTATTTACGGATTATTCATATCCACTTTTGATGATAGTGAGAATCATTTTAAATCTTTCGTTTGCTTTTACAGCATTTGAGGTATGTGCAGGGATAACAATCGACTGACCTATATCCAAAATATAGGATTTATTATCAATTATAATTTCCGCTTTCCCGTCAATTATTTGTGCATAAGCGTCAAAAGGAATAATTTTTTCGACTAAAGCTTCGCCAATATCAAATGACATGATATTTACTTTTCCTGTTGTTTTATTGATTATTGTTTTACTTATCACCGAATGAGGTTCATATTCAATAATCTCAACTGTTATCAGTGCCTTGGATCTTTCAATATCTGTATTTCCCATTGTAAATCTCCTACCGGCTCATTTTTGTTATAGTGACTTGATGAACTTATGTAGTCCTTCTTTTGTTTTACTAATTCCGTCACCAATCTTGGAATGAATTTTTTCCATTAATCCGTCTTCATTCCCTCCTTCTATATCCAAATCCTCATCTGTCAGTTCAGGGAACTTTTCCCTAAGTTTTTGTTTTTTTTCTTCCCAGATTGCTTTATCCAGAAAAAAGTTATCAACAGCATTCTGCTTTTCCTGATTCGAGCTTTGTTTTTTCTGTATCATGGTAATCTCTCTTAAAATGAATATCAAAAAATTATTGCCTTAGCTGTTTCTAATGGTCAATATACTATTATTAAATTAGAGGAGTATTACATAATATTTCTAAATATGTATACAATTCACAGAAAGGGAAAATAATTATAATGAATCAGCACTCTGTGTTTCTTTTAGCACCAATATTGCGAGTAATCATCTTCATCCAAAAAATGTCATTAGAAAATTTAGATTAGTTGTTATATGGTTTAGAGAGACACTAAGTATTTTTATAGTACTAATGGCAAATGGGGAGGGGAGAGTTGCAATCTAAGTATCATCATGTCCGGAGAAGTATTTTTTTTTTAAAAACCTGACTATCTATCTTAGATTAGTCAGGTTTAATAAAATCTTAAAAGATATTAAAATCTTCTTTTGCTATCATCTCTTCTGTCTTTGGCTTCATTTACAGATAGCTTTCTTCCCTGTATTTTCGTGTCGTTCATTTTCTGTATTGCTTTAGCAGCGTCATTAGCAGACATTTCAACAAAACCAAAGCCTCGGGAGTTACCTGTTATTCCATCAGTAATGATTTTTAACGACTGGATTTCTCCAAATCCTTTAAACTCTGAAGTTAATTCTTCTTCAGTCATGCTGTTGGGGAGATTCCCTACATATAATTTCATAATATTACCTAATATAATTATAAACACGCATACATTATTGTATTTGCGAAGTACAAATATAGAGCTTTGACTTCAATAAGTATTTACACAATTGTCACTAATGTGTTTATAATTCGTCATATTAATGTATATTATTTAAGTCTTTTCGTCTTTTATTTTTCATATTTTTGAAAAAAGTAGGGGTTAATCCGGTTACTTTTTTGAATTGATTTGAAAGGTGCTGCACACTGCTGTAATTTAATTTCCAGGCAATTTCCGAAAGATTCAGCTCATTATAAACAAGCAACTCCTTTACACGTTCTATTTTTTGCTTAATAATAAAATTTTCTATTGTGGTTCCATGCATCTCTGAGAAAAGATTTGCAAGATATTTGTAATTATAATTAAGCTGCTTACTAAGTAGATCCGGGAAATTTATTTTTAGCTCTTCCTCAGAATAGTGGATTTGTTCAATAATTATACTCTTTATTTTTTCGATGATCTTCGCCCGTTTGTCATTTATAAGTTCCAGCCCAAATTTTCTTAAATTGATATCTAGAGTATCTAATTGCTCCTGTGAGATATGACTTGTTAATTCAACTTCTCCCAATACTAAGTTTTTATAGTGAATTCCTAGTTTTTCAAATTCGGAACTGACTATCATTCTGCATCGAATACAGACCATATTTTTTATAAAAAGCTTCAAATTTACCTTGGCTAAAAAAATGAAAATAAATATAAAATAATATCTTAGCTAATGCAATAACTATCTACAGCTCTTTGACAAAAAAACATTGGACCAATTTTTTTAGAATCAATATTAATAAGTATAATACAGGCTACAATTAACAGAAAACACTAAAACTCAATGTCTTATCGCAAATACTGCTTTACAATCTCCAACTGATAAGAAGGGAAACATTAGTGCATCTAAACGCACCTGACTTTAAACCTGAATGCTCTCTATGCTTTGGCGGATTAGTTGATTATATATTTGATATAAGTAGCCTTCCTTCTTCTAATTCTTTAGAATATTTCAATTCTCATTTGGATGATGTATTTGTCAATGCAGCAATTTCTAATGAAAAAGCTAATGTTATAATAAATGAAAAAAGTGGTGGTAGTGAAACGATTCAGGGAGAAACGATTGAGCTTCAGATGCTATTCGATAATGATATGGACTTGGAAATCGGCTTCACAGTACAATCCAGCAAATTTGATGATCCTGAGCAGTTGACTGAGAATGAAGTTAAGCCGGGCAGTCAAGATATACAGAATTGTTACATTCACCTGACCGATGAGGCTACTTCTCTTAGAATTTTACTCCAATTCATGAGCTAGAATTCAATGTATCAGGTATCTTAACAGATCCTATGTTAATCCCTCATTATTCAGGCGGAATCGGCACTGATGGAACTATAAACGAATATGATCAGATACTCGAATCAGATCCGTTTTTTGAGTTTAATGCTCAGGTTACGGTTGAGGTCAGCCAAGAAAATTCTAGGATGTGATTTTGAATTGAATCATATCCTTATTTTTCGCATCCCTTAGAGGCAAGTTTTGCCCTACACTTCGACATTGCTCGCTTTTTGATTATCTAAGGTTCAAAAGCTGAATTGCGGTCTTGTTATGTCTTTATTTCTACAGGATCATGATTTGTTTTATGTTTTTTTCTTTGCCATTACGCTTATTTTTTTGAGGTTTATCGCCTGCAAGATGCTCACACATTTCTGCTTCGAGTGCTGATTCTAAGAATTGCTGCAGTAAAAGGGCAAATGCACCATCTTTACCTAAAAGTGATTTGCCCTCTTTAAATTGCTTAATTACTTTGTCTTCAATTGATTTGTAATCTTGCTTGTTCATTGCTCTGTCCTTTGATTTAAGGGACAGAGTTAAGTTTACACAGTCTATCAAGTCTCGGAAACAAGTCTCTAATTCTATTCTTTCACAAATCGGATGTGTTCTGCTGTGACATCTCTCACTACTTTTAGCAGGTATACTCCGTTTTGATAGCCGGATATATTTAGAGAAATCGAAGGAGTATTAACTTCATCAATCTGCAAGAGCTTTTCACCCAGCAAATTGTATATAATAAGAGAATATCCCGCAGGTGTTTTTAAAGTTAAGACTTCTGATGCCGGGTTTGGACTGATACTCAGATCATTCTTTTTAGTCTCCGGAACTGAAACATCTTCCCAAGTGAAATCACTGTTCGACCAAGTTGCCGGGTTATCTGCAATAAAATCCAAACAAGCTCTGTATTTTGGAGCAGACTGATTTGTTTGAGCTATATATTCTTTAAGACCCCACGAGCCCCATTTTGAATATGTGCCGTGAGAGCTGAACATCGCACAAAGTTTACCGCCTGCTTTTCTCCAGGCATCTAGATATTGAATATAAGCATCATACATTTTGTCATTTCTATTTGCAGATATAAACAGATTAGTAAGAGCCTGATTATTCTCAGCACCTCCGTGCCCCACTATATGTTGGCCAGCTTCATAAGCAATTAGTGACTCTACTCCGTACTGAGTTCGTAAGTCCTCGTAATTCTGAAGAGATGCGATTGCTTCGTCTATAGTTCCCTGACCGGAAAGATATTGTCCCTGCATGGTTTGTTCAACTACCTTGTCAGCACTCCAAGTGCTTACTTCGTTTGCATTTTCAGGAGATCCCAGTCGATAACCAAAATATGGAGCTATAGCAAAGGCATCAGGTGCAGTTGCAGATTTAGCAGTGTTGCTGTACCAAGGCATAATGTAGTTTTCTACAAAAAATGTATTAACCGCTTGCCAGGCAATTACTCTTTTAAGTCTTAGATTTACTCCTTTAGCCTTAATAACAGAGTCTGCTATATCATGAATTTGCGCAGAACGGTATCCGTAATAAACAGGTGCTGCTTCCCAATTGTTTTCTGAGTCTGTAAGATTTAAAGCTCTGGCGGAATCAGCTGCCTGACGGTGTGCTGCAAATATTCCGTTCCAAACTTCATTTGACAGCTCTATATAGACTATTTTGTCCGATTCCAGATTATCACAAACACTATTGATAAAGTTTATAACAAAATTATCAGATGCAGTAAGAGGAATGCAGAACCAAGGGTCAGCACTTTGCAAATTAGACAGCTCAATCATAGATGCCAGCGGGATTTGAGATCTGAATAGATTATTATCCGGGGAATAATCCTTAGGCGTTATTACTACCGAGCCATTTGTTTGCATATAGTCCATAAATCTGTACACTTTGAAAGGACTAAGCATCTCAAGAAATTCAGGAGTAAAAGTTTGATCAAGATTTTCATGCTCAGCTTTCACAAGACGTATGTCTTTTAGAGGATCAGATAGATCTGTATTGCTGAACTTAATAAATAAAAACCTGTCTTCAGACATTCTAATTTCTGCACGGTTTGATTCCGAAGATATTAGCTGCGGAGAGCTCCAGTGATTAACTAATTCTACATCTGCCGAGCCTTCCCAGGTAAGAATCAGATCGCGTGTGATAGCTCTGGGAGAATCCCAAATGGGACATAATATTGCATCTGTTCCCGGCTGTGGATATGAGTTTGCCTGCAAATCACCGGCTTCATACCAGGTGCCCCAATTCAATTCAGCATCTATAGGGAACCAGGCTAAGGAGTGATGAGCAATATTTACAAACTGCCAGTTATCTTCCCATGCAACCGGGCTGCTTATATTTATCCCTAAAGGAGATTTTTCATTTTGAGAGAAAAGAGAGGCACTGCATATCACCAGCGCAAATAGTAACAGAACGGTTTTCATATAGCCTAACTCTAATTAGTTTACAATCTTACACATTATAAACAAGCAAGACGTTTTTAAAGCACAAAATCTTATAATTTTAGCTTGTGTGTGGGGTGAGCGGGAGGAGTCAATAAACGGTGTGATTTGGATTGGGACAAAGGAAATTGCTTGTTACTTCTTTACCCGAATCAGTCAGATAAAACGTGCGAAGGTATCCGGATTCCACAAAAGCCAGTTTGTCGCAAATAAGTCCTTCCCTCAAAAAGACCTCGTTTTTATCAAGGGAAACACTGAAAAACAGCTCCGTGAAGGCATCCTTTTCCTCCTCGCTCAAGCTGTACTTCTTATTTATCTCAGTGAATAGGTTCATGGCACTTTATCTATTTGCAACTTGCCTTAATATAATAAATTTAGAGGAGAAGGTGGTGTGGAGGAGCTTGGGATCTGGGTGGAAAAATGTTATTAAATCTAACAACATATTACTTTTTATCTTTTTATATTATTTTAATACGTGGCATTTTTATTTACAAATATACATCTTTTGTTTTGTTTTAATTTATATAATCTGTATATTACTATTATATAATTTGTTGACAACTAAGAAAGAGAGAAAAATAATGGCCAAAAAAGCAGAAGATCCTATTTCTTTAATATCAGAAAATCCGCAAATTCAAAGACCTCGTCTGCATAAGCTAATAATAAAAAACTTCAGGGCGATTGGTAATAAACCAGTAGAAATAGATTTGGATGAAATTGTGGTTCTTGTCGGCCCCAATAATGTTGGGAAAAGTACTATCTTGAAAGCTTATGAAATAGCGATGTCTGAAGGTTCAAAAAAATCAGAACTAAAGATAGAAGACTTTCCGAATAATGACCAAAATCTATTTCCAGAAATTGAATTACATACAATAGTATATGACAATGCACCAGGTGAACAATGGTTAATTCCAATTGATGATTCAGAATCGTTAGTTAAAGAAAGGTGGGTTTGGAAGAATCCCGGTAGACCTATAAGACAAGGATGGGACAAAAATCTAAATGATTGGAGTGAAGAGAAAGTTCCTTGGGGAGCAGCGAATGTTGCCAATTCAAGACGTCCAGAGGCTCATAGGGTAGATGCATTTGATACCCCGGAAAATCAAACAAATGCGATTTTGAAAATAATTACTGATGATTTGAACGAAGAGTTAGAATCTTTGAAATCCATAGAAGGTGACAATGAATATAAACATTTGTTGGAGAAGATTGAAACTTTACAGTCAACTTTATCTAATAACTTAAAAAATAAAATATCAGATATAAGTGATAGTCTATCGACACTAATTGGTGATATTTTCCCAAATCAAGAAATTGATTTTAGAGCAAGTGCAGAGGATGATCTATCCTTGTTTAAATCACCAAAACTCTTGATTGGTCCAAAAGATGGATATAAAAGTTCTATAGAGAATCAAGGCAGTGGTATTCGAAGGACATTGCTATGGTCAACATTGAAGTATATTTCAGAGAAGCAAATTAAGAAAAAATCTGAAAGACCACATTTGTTGTTGATAGACGAACCTGAGATGTGCCTTCATCCCAATGCAATTAGAGAAGCATGTAAAGTGTTGTATGATTTACCAGGAAAAGGAAATTGGCAAGTTATGGCAACAACTCATTCTCCTATCTTTATTGATCTGTCGAGAAACAATACGACAATTATACGAGTTGGCAGAGACTCTACAGGAGAAATAGAAGGCACAACAATATATAGACCGGATGAAGTTAAACTAAGTGCTGATGATAAAACAAATTTAAAGCTTTTAAATATATGTGATCCTTATGTAGCAGAATTCTTTTTTGGAGGAAAAGTTATTATTGTAGAAGGAGATACTGAGTATACCGCTTTTAACTATGTTAAAGCTGAAAAGCCTAATAAGTATAAAGATGTACACATCATAAGAGCGAGAGGGAAAGCTACTATAGTATCACTAATCAAGATACTTAATCATTTTGGAAACGATTATGCAATTTTACATGATGCTGATTCACAAAAAACTAAGAAAGATAAAAACAATCCTGCTTGGACTACAAATATTAACATTTTAAATGAAACAAAAAATAAGCCAGACGGTGTAAAAATCAGACTGC
The DNA here is from genome assembly GCA_942490685.1 of uncultured bacterium. GTDB lineage: Bacteria > Bacteroidota > Ignavibacteria > Kapaibacteriales > UBA2268 > JBFHIJ01. Next base: position 3,020,373 of record CALNXW010000016.1, on the reverse strand, counting down.
TTGCTTCACTACCAAACTTTGAAAATGCATATTTTGGTAAGGAAATTAGTACAGAGAAACCTTATAATGCTTTAAAAACTATATCCTCAAATGAAGATAAGTTTAAAATCATTGAAAAACTATTTGATAGTTTAATTGATTTTACAAAAGAAGTACCTCAAAATTGCATAGAATGGAATGAAATTGAAGATTTGAAAGATTTTGTAGATTCATAAAACACATTGCAATATGGAAATAGATAGGAATCAGATTTATTATATGATTCCTATCCTTTCTCCCCCCCCTCAAAAAAACTTTTCTAACACTTGTATTGGATAAATCATTAATTTTGCAGGTAAAAGTGAGCCATCCTCACTTTTTTTCGTATAATAGCATAAGTACATTATCCTGTTTAATATAAATCTATTGGTGCCATGCAAGCAAAACTCGAAAGACTGGCTCAACTCAAGAAAGAAAGAAATGCTGTGATACTTGCGCATTTCTACCAGGATCCCACTATCCAGGATGTTGCGGATTTTATGGGAGACTCTCTGGCTTTGGCAAGAGCTGCACAAAATGTGGAAGCAGATGTTATTCTTTTCTGCGGTGTTCACTTTATGGCTGAAACTGCCAAAATTTTAAATCCTACTAAGACTGTTCTTGTTCCTGATATGGAAGCGGGCTGCTCACTTGCTGATTCGGCTCCTAAAGAAGAGTTTGATAAATGGGTGAAAGAGCATGATGACCACGTGGTGGTTTCTTATATAAATTGTACTGCAGATGTGAAGGCTGCCTCAGATATTATCTGCACTTCTTCTAATGCAGTTGATATTATCAAAGCTATTCCGGCAGATAAAAAAATCTGCTTCGCTCCTGATAAATATCTCGGCGCGTTTGTAAGCAAACAAACCGGCAGAGATATGGTTATGTGGGACGGTAGCTGCGAAGTGCATCAGGAATTTTCCGAAAAAGAAGTAATTAACTTAATGGCTAAATATCCTGAAGCTGAAGTTTTAGCTCACCCTGAGTGTCCTGAGCATATCTTAGCTTATGCAGACTTCATCGGCTCCACTGCTAAAATTATCACGACTGCTGCTGAAAGCGATGCAAAACAGTTTATAATCCTGACTGAATCAGGCATTATCCATGAGATGAAAAAACGCATTCCGGGTAAAGAGTTTATTCCGGTGCCAAGCCTTAAAGGCTGCGCCTGCAATGAATGCCCACATATGCGCTTAAATACTATAGATAAAATGATTGCGGCATTGGAAAATATGCAACCGGAACTATTGATGGATGAAGAAGTCAGACTAAAAGCACTAAAACCTTTGGAAAAAATGTTGGAGCTTAGCAAGTAATGGTATTATACGAACAGCAGAAATCATTGCCAAAAGAATATATTCAACGCAAGATTAAAGAGTTTTTGGAAGAAGATATGCCGGCGGGCGATATCACTACAATTGGTACTGTAAAAGAATCTCAAACTGTTACTGCTATTATAGAAGCGCAACAGGATTTGGTTTTTGCAGGCGAATTGGTTATTCCGACATTCTTCGAAGGCGAAAAATTTAAAGTAGAAATGATTTCTAAAGATGGTGATGCTCTGAAAAACGGAGACCTTATTGCAAAAGTAACAGGTCCGGCAGATGAAATCCTGACTTTAGAACGCCCAATGCTTAACCTTATTCAGAGATTATGCGGCATTGCTACTCAGACTGCTAAATATGTAGAAATCGCAAAACCACATGGCGTACATATCCTGGACACACGCAAAACTACACCGGGCTTGCGCTTATTTGAAAAATATGCAGTAGCTTGCGGTGGTGGCACTAATCACAGATTAGATCTGTCTGCAGGCATCCTAATTAAGGATAATCACATTGCAGCAGCGGGATCAGTAGGCAATGCAGTTAGTTCTGCTAAAAAGAAATTCCCTGATAAGATAGTAGAAGTTGAAGTAGAAAATTTCAACCAAATCGTGGAAGCTTATACAGCAGGGGCAGACGCCTTTTTGCTGGATAATATGAATCCGGAAACTACTGTGCAGGCTGTAGAGCTTATAAGAGAAACTGACAGCGGCAAAGACCTATTTATAGAATCTTCCGGTGGCATTACATACGAAACTTTACCGGGTTATGTAACAACCGGAGTAAATGCTATATCAATCGGCGCTCTTACACATTCGGTAAAAGCCGCGGATATACATGTAGAGTTTGAGTAGAGAAATTAGGTTTTAAAGTATTTTCCACCCCGTCACTTCGTGACACCCCTCAAGAGGGAAATTATAATATTTTAATTTATGTGATTAACACCTTAATTTAGAAACAGATAAATTTTAAAGCTATAAAATTGACAAAAGGGCTAATCTAATCGATCAGCCCTTTGCTTTTTAGGATTAGACCCCGTCTTATAAATTCCCCTCTTTGAAAAGAGGGGCTGTATGCGTAGTATGACGGGGTGTTTGGTACCACGATATTGGTGTTAAGTGTGTTTTTTTTTCTTATAAATTAAGAACCGCTCTCAATAGCTCATAACTACATCTTAATAAACGACTTATTATAAACTTCCCCGTTTAAGTTGATGCGAACAGAGTATTGACCTGCTTTGAAATCAATAAGATTTATCTGCAATTTCAGATTATTTAAATCCTCATTCAAATATACTCTCTGACCTAGGGAATTGAATATTTCAATACTTGCATCCGCGGCAGTCTGATTTGAGAAATCAATATTTAAATAATCATCTGCGGGGACAGGGTAGATTGTAATATTTCCTTGTTCAGTAGCAATTACAGAGCTGTTTGTTCCGGTTGTAAAGCTTCTGATTTCAGACCATGCAGTTAGGCCGTATGAGTTAATAGCTCGGGTCTGCCAGTAATAAGTAGTAAGTTCATCCAGATTTGATAATTTATAAGCATTATCAGTAGTTTTTTGAATATTAATTGGATTAGAAAGATCATCATGTGTTGAAAGAACAATTTCATATTCTTCTGCACCTGATGCCGCTGACCATTGCAATTCTGCATCCAGCATTATATCAGTTGCATTATTATCAGGTTGAGTCAAATCAAAATCACTCGGCAGAGAGCCTTCCATATTGATGTAATCAAAGCATTCTTTCAGCTTTGCGTCAAATTCACTACTTACGCTTACATCATGTCCTGCATCTGAGAATGTATATCGCATCAAATGTCCTCCATTATTCACTAGCTTTGAGTAAAAAGCAGAGATGAAAGGCAGAAAATTGGTATCAAATTCGCCGTCTAATATGCAAACAGGAATTTCTGTAGTATTTTCAAACTTATACAGATTAGGCCACGGAATAGGCAAATTGTTATCAACATCATCATTACTTTGTATAGCAGGCGACAAACCAATTATTCCTTTGAAATAATCATGATGCTCAAGTCCATAGTACATAGTTTCTCTTCCGCCATAAGAGAAACCAACCATATAAACATCATTGTCTCCGGTGCCAAGGAGTTCTCTGACTTTTTCGACTGCTTCCTTGGCAATTTCTATTTCAAAACCACTATATTCATCATCATGTCGATTGCCATTTCCGCTAGGGCAAACCACCAAAGCATTGACATAGTCAGTATATGGCTCTAAAAGCTGAGCCATTTCATCGGAAGATTGATTGAATCCGTGCATACCAAGAATGATATTATATTCGTTGGAGAAGTTAAAAGATGTAGGAAGTTCAACACTAAAATGTCTGACTTCATTTTCAAATATATCCATTTCCACTGGCGCATATATGTGTGCGGTTGATTCTGTTCCGGTATAAGTAGTAAACGTGCTAACTTTTGAAGTATATTTTCTTTCACCATTGACTATAGTTGAAACTCTCCACCAGTATTGAGAATTATCATCTAATTTGCTTGTGACTTTGTATAGATTGCTTGTTTTTTCTTGCATGAGGATGTTGTCAAAATTTTTATCATCAGAGAGTTCAAGTATATATTCAGATGCTCCTTGCAAAGCTTTCCAATTCAGAGCAGTTGGAGTTATCAAATTACTAATATTGTTTTCCGGGAATTGCAATTTTACTTGTATATCGCTTGGTTCACCAAAAATGTATGTATAGCATTCCATCCAATCATCATAAAATTCCTGGCTGGGTAGATAATTTGCATCTGCATGTTCAACCCCTATCTTCTCAATCAGAAATACATCACCACCTGCATCACGAATTTCTTGTATTACTTGTTTTACATTTACGTAATTAGGGTCTGCAGTTCCCAAAATTACAGCAGTTGGTATTTTACTGATATTATCTTTCATATTATCAGGGATGGAACTGATAAAAGGATTTACAACAATAATCCCGTCCAAAATATCAGGATTGCTCCATGCTAGTTGCATAGCCAAATCACCCCCTGCAGAAAAGCCGGAAGCAATCATTTTGTCAAAGTTGAGATTGTAATTGCTGATTGTCCAATTAAGGGTATTAACTGCTACATTCCCATTCCATGTGTCGTTTTCATCTGGACACATTAATATGCCGGAAACAGTTTCTGCATTGGGCATGAACCAATCTCGCATAAACGTTGCAGCCATGCCGGCACCATGTATTGCTAATATAGAAGTGTAGGTGGAAGATGCCTGATAATCTTCCGGTACATACATAGAAAAAGTTCTCTGCGTACCGTTATCATTGTATTGCATATTGAAACTGCCTACATTTTGAGCAAAGGCAGAGAAAATGCCATACAAAAAAAGCGCTGATACTGTAAGTAAATACTTCATATTTTATCCATTTAGTTATATTGTTAAACATAATAGCTAAATGAATATCTGTATTTATAAATGATATGTAAAATATATTCGACAGACATCTGTTTCTGACAAATAAAAGCCAAAGATAAGATGATAAACGTTTGACTTGGCAAAAGTATAGTATGTCCCATTTTCTAAGCAGTATATCTGATAAATTTTAAATATTGACTACTTGCTGATAATTTAATCGAGACTATGGAACGAAGAAAAATATACATATTTATAATTCACCTGTTGATTTGGGTTTTGTATGTAGGGCAAAGTGTCTTAGATTACAGTAAATCCGGCGAGCAGGGAATTGGGTTTTTGGCATTTAAACAGTACACTTTCTATGCTATTTTTGCTGCTGTATTTTATGCTAACTACTTCATCCTCATACCTAAGCTTTTACTTCCAAAAAAATATGCAATGTACTGCTCTGCTTTACTTGCTACCTGGATCATAGCCTATGGCTTGTTTATAGCGCATGGGTATATTCTGTATTTGATATCGGATGAGTATAATTATTTTTCCAGCAGATTGACTTTTTACTATCCAATATTTTTCTACTATATTTTTTATACTGCCATAAGTTTTGGAGCAAGACTTCTGAGTGATTGGTTCAAAACTCAGGCTATATCGGAAGAACTAGCTAAAGCAGAATTGGCTCTGCTTAGGCATCAAATAAGCCCTCATTTCTTGTTTAATACATTGAATAATATATACTTGCTGGTAAAAAGGAAGTCTGATGCAGCGCCTGAAGCTGTATTGAAATTATCTGAGCTACTGAGATACAATTTGATAGACAATATAGATGAAAAAGTAGCTGTATCTAGTGAGATTGAATTTATTGATTCTTTTATTGAGTTGCAAAAATTGCGAATGCCTTATCCTCAGGTGATTAGATATAAAAAAGAGGTTGATAACGGAGAATCTAAAATTTATCCTCTATTTTTAATTCCTTTTATAGAAAATGTGTTTAAGCATGGTCTGAGCAATTCGCCTGATGCTATTGCTAAGATTGAAATTACCAGCTCGTCTAACAATGTTATTCTTATCACAGAAAACAGGTATAAAGAGCAGTTCAAAGATAATACGACCGGTATTGGTATCAATAACGTGGTTAAGAGGCTTAAACTTCTGTATAAGGATAACCATGATTTGGAGATAAAAGATGACGGTATAAATTACATTTGCAGATTGTCTATTAATCTTGGGAATTGATATGAGAAATATCAGATGCATAGCAATTGATGATGAACCCTTAGCCTCTGAAGTGATAGTTGATTACTGTGAGAAGATTGACTACCTGGAACTTGTGGGGACGTTTACGGATGTGTTCGAAGCTTTAAATACTATCAAAAAAGGGAACATTGATCTGATTTTTCTGGATATTCAAATGCCTGATCTATCAGGTTTTGCATTTTTAAGATCTATAAAAAATCCGCCGCATGTTATTTTTACTACAGCCTATAAAGACTATGCACTAGATTCGTATGATTTCAATGCAGTTGATTATCTTCTAAAGCCTTTTTCTTTTGAGAGATTTTATCTTGCTATAGAGAAAGTCAGTGATAGAGTTCTACCTGAATCTGCAATTGAAATAGATCACCAGACAGCACAAGAATGCGATTACATATTCATAAACTATGATAATCGGTCTATAAAACTTCTACTGGAAGATATAATATTTATCAAAAGCAGTGGTGATTATATCATGCTATATACTAAAGATAAAAGGTATTTAGTACGAGAGAAAATAAAAGATACAGTTGATAAACTCAGTAAAAGTAATTTTATTAGAGTGCATAAATCTTATGTGGTTTCACCTACCAAAATTGATGAGATTTATGGAAATACTATCAAAGCCGGAACTCATGAAATACCTATAGGAAAGATTTATAAATCCAATCTTATAAAAGAAATAGATAAAATCAAGCTTGGCTAGATCTCCACAGTGACCCTAGAAAACGCCTCAGTTTATTATCCCTCAGTCTGTAATATGGGGAATAATAGATTACTCCATATTTATAATATTATTAAGTTTCTTAGTTATATAGAGTATTATAGCAGTCATTCCTTTCTAAACTTGGCTAAAGTGCAAAAATTGTTTATTTTTGATTTAAATGTCCGAAAGAACACCTTAAACATCACAATTGCGGGCGCATGTGTTATTTATATTTTTTTAACTGCATAGCATTGGCTCGTAAACACTAAAGACATACTAAAAGAAGTGAACTAAAAATGGCAAAATATACTGATATCCTGGTTCTCGGATCAGGTTTAGCAGGTGCTACAGCAGCTTTGGCGGCAGCAGATGAAGGTAAGCATGTTACATTGATTACCAAAACCAAAGAACTAATAAGCGGAAATACTCCTTATGCGCAAGGGGGCATCATTTATAAAGGATTGGACGATTCGCCTGAAAAGCTGAAGAAAGATATTATGGTTGCAGGGGACGGGCACTGCTGGGAAGTAGCGGTTGATCAACTTGTAAACCTAGGCCCAGAGTTGGTCAATAAAATATTAATTGAGCGCTGCAATGTTGATTTTGATAAACATGAAAAGGAAAACCGACTGGATCTGACTGCTGAAGGTGCACATTCAGAACCAAGAATTATTCACTCAAAAGATAAAACAGGCAAATCTATTCACGTAGGAGTGATGGAAGCGGTTGTAAATCACCCTAATATAGAGGTGATTACAAATCATACTGCTGTTGATTTGCTTACTTTGTCTCACCATTCAAAAAATTCTTTAGATATCTATGAAAAACCGGCTTGCTTCGGTGCATATATTCTGGATAATGAAAGCGAAACAGTGTTTCCTGTTTTTGCTTCAAGAACTATACTCGCGACCGGCGGAGTGGGGCAGATATACTTACATACAACTAATCCGAAAGAATCTACCGGTGACGGAATAGCTTTAGCCTGGAGAGCCGGGGCGAGATGTTTCAATCTTCAGTTTATCCAATTCCATCCAACTACTTTATACACTGCGGGTGAAAGATTTTTAGTTTCTGAAGCAGTTAGGGGTGAAGGCGGTGTTCTTATTGATGATAAGGGTAATGAGTTCATGAATGAATACCATGAACTTGGATCTTTAGCACCTCGCGATATTGTTGCCAGATCAATACACCAAACTATGCTGGAAACAAGCCACCCTTGTGTTTATTTAGATATTACTCATAAACCGGGCGACTGGTTGCGAAACAGATTTCCTACAATTTATGAGCATTGTAAAAATAATGGTATAGATCTCACCAGCGAACCAATTCCTGTAGTTCCGGCTGCGCATTACTCTTGTGGAGGAGTGGGAGTTTCATTAAAAGGGAGGACTTCGCTTCAGAGACTATATGCAGTCGGTGAAGTTGCATGTTCCGGTGTTCATGGAGCAAATCGTTTAGCCTCCACTTCATTGCTGGAAGCTGTGGTTTGCGGTCATATAGCAGGAAAAGAGGCTGCAAAGAAAAGCAGAAAAGATGACTATTTCCCTGCAATATATGAATGGCAAGATGAATTTGAATCTGTCGATCCGGCGCTTATTGCACAAGACTGGCAAAACATTAAAAATACTATGTGGAATTATGTTGGGCTGGTAAGAACAAGGCCTCGACTTGAAAGAGCTCATACCATTTTTAGGCATTTACAGTCTGAAGTTGACAAATTCTACAGAAGGGCTAAAATGACTAAAGACACCGTAGAGCTTAGAAACGGAGTTCAAACTGCAATTGCAGTTACCAACGCTACTCTGGAAGCAAGAGTAAGCATGGGAACTCATTATCAAGTGTAGAGAAATTAGAAAGTATAGGGGATATTAAAGATAATATCCCCTTTCTTTTAAGGTAGTTCCAATATTGATTTTTTAGGATCTTTATTTTGAAATAAGTCTGCATAGCTTTTAAATTCAATTTTACTTTTCCCTTCTGAAATCTTCAGTATAGCAGGTGTTTGCACAATTGGGAACATGCCGAATATCCCTTCCTCTAAATCCACGGGTGGCCATTTATCTTCTTTATTATGAATATCAAAGTAGATATTGTCAGTATTAAATATTTTTTTTGCCTCTCTATACATATCTTTACGATATTTATTAAAGAGTGAACAGCGTAAAAGTACAATTAGATTTATCTCTTGGTCTTCACTTTTCATATCTTCAATTTCTTTAGCAATTTTCTTAAAACAATCCTTACAAGTGTAATCGCTATAAAATACTATAATATTTATGTCATTTGAAAGTATACTATCTAAATGTAAATTGTCTTTGAAAAGTGTCTGAACATCAGAATTAATTATCTCAGCTAAAGTAGCCTCTTTAGTTTCTTCTCCTACAAGCAAATTAGTTTGAATCAGGCAAAAAAATGCCAAAATACAACTAATCATTTGTAATTGAAATTTGTATTTTATAAGTAGTTGTATCATCACCGCTCCATTTCGCACGCCTAACAAAAGTGTTCAAATCTGTTCTAATTGTATCAATATATTCTTTATTCCTTGTTTGCTCTTTGATTCCTTCATAAGATATATCAAAAAGATCATACCACTGGAAACTGTCTCCGTCTTCAAGCTTTATGATGTTGGGCATACTTTTGATATAATCTTTTGTCACACTAGTTTGATATGAACAATCAAATTTTACAGTGGATTCCATTATGTCATAATCGTCTCTATTATAAAGCATATCTAAAGTATAAGCACTTCGACCGCTCACATCCGTACATTCAATAACTATATCGAAAGCGGAAGTATTGTTGTAAATAAAAATAGTCATAAACAGAAGCAAATATCTAGTCATTTTTTAGCTCCGTAATATTAATATAAAATCCTGTTTCATCACTTTGCAAATGATATTCGTTTATTTCATTATACAGATTTAAAAATGACATTGTGTAATGTCTTTCTTTCAGCCTGAATGGAAAAGGAAGAATATCTATCAAATATTTTTCAGAAGCCCTGATATTAGTAGTAAATGGCATTAGATTATGAAAATCCGACAGAGATCCTTCTGGATTAACCGGAGTATCTCGCATGTTGTCAGCTATTATATTATATTTATTATCATTCTTTTGAATAATAGTATATCTGTAATCATATAGTTTCCTTTTGCTTGGAACAGACCAAATCACCAAAACTTTGCTATCTGATTGAGGAAATATTTTATGCACAAAAGAGTATTGTTTTAAATATTTTCTCAAATTATCTATGACCATCTTGGGAGAGCTGTCATATTTTTCAGGATACATATTATCTATTTTTTGTAACGTACTATCTGGCATTTCTATCCATTCTTCATTGCCAAAATTAACAGAATCTATTTCTTTTCCGTTATTAAAATATATGACTGGTCGAATAATTTCACTCTGAATATAAGAATCTTTAAAGAAATATGCTACTTGTTTAGGTTGGAAGTACAAAAATCTATACGCAGTAGGTTCATAGAGATGAGAAACTTTAGATATTGATTCATCTTCCAAATTCAATATGCAGTATTCTCCTTCAAATCTACCACCGTGCACACTGCCGGTAAGCATTTTAAGTTTATTGTCTTCAAGTTGCAGATAGTCAAAAGTAGTTTTTAAGTTTATTTGTTTCTGATATTTATATCCATAACCATCCTTCTGAAAAACATATAAATATACAAAAGCATTAAAAACTAGATATTTATCATTGACCTCAAAATCGTGCAATCTATATCCTGATTTTTTCAACGCATCAGGGATGTTGTCTTTGCTGAAAGACTCTAATGGGATTGTCTTATTACTTATAACATCTCTTAAGCTAATAATAGGTTTATTACTATCTGACTTAGAATCTTCATTCTTTGCCAATAAATATAATATTCCATTATATTCTTTAAAAATGCAATTATTAGGATCTAAATTCGGAACAAATATCATGTCCTTGTGTTTAATATGGTTCTGAATTATTTCAGAATCTGAGCCTTTTGCCTGCATCAAGCAAATACAAATAATTAGAAAATAGATTATTAATTGGTTCATAATTTAATTTAAGGCATATGCAAATAAATAATTTGCATATGCCATCTTATTTTGTGTTACATATCTTCATCGGTAAATACGTTCAGTGTGTATTCGCAAATACGTTCAGTTGCTTTCCATTCAATAATTCTATATATTTTTTTACCCATATATTCAATATGTTTAGTTTCATAGCCGGAGCATTCTGGTTCTGTTTTAAAATCATGTTCTGCCATATCTCGCTCTGCAATCTCAACTAAATCAGCACAAGTAAATTCATATTCGTATTCTGTGTTTGGAAATGCAACTAGTTTACCAGTTGGTGTTGGTCCCGCTCCTGACCATTCACATACACAAGTACCCGGTTCGTAACATTGCAAAATTGACTTGCTTTCTGGGCCAAGACCAAACCAATCGTTGAGCCAACCACCAGTGTGTTCTTCCCATACATCATTATAACAACCCTCAGTAAGATAACGACCAAACTCAGTACTATATCCTGTCGTTTCAGCCTTCCAATTAGCATGTGAACGGAATATTCTTGCATTGCCAAATGTTATCATTAGAACAAGCAAAATAGAACTAGAAATGATTAATTTTTTCATCGTCAACCTCGATAAATTAAGAAATTAGATTATTAATACAATAGTATTTATTACTGTGTAATAAAAATAACATATTATTGTGAAATAACAAAATAAAATGTACTAATAATAACAATAAGAAACATATAATATGTGTAATTATATATGGAATGTATAACTTAAAAACACCTAAAAACAGGAATAATAAGTAAGCAAATTATATTCTAAAAAATAGAATAATAATGATAACAATATAACCATAGTATTATGTAAGCTAGATTCAGATTGGAATTAACAGAAAGGTAATGTGTAAAGACTAACAACTAAAAAAAAACCGTAGAGCTGCTTTTTTGGCTCAGTTTTAAAAATTGGGGAAAAAGATTAACTTTGTAATATCCTAAATTATCAAAAGACTCTTTCAATGTTAGATAAACAGATATTATCGATGTTTTTGCCCGAAGGTATCTTAGATTATTTTGAAATCACGGGTGTAAGCGAAGTTCCTGACTACACAGGCAAAGAATTAGAATTACACATAGAATTGACGGAATATAACAAACTACCATCCGGTTATAATAGTGAAGAATATGAGTCAAAAGGCTTTTTCGACACAAAAAAAATACATGACTTCCCGATTCGCGATAAAGCAGTATATCTTTTGGTCAAGCGGCGCCGATGGCGTCATAAGATAGATAAACATGAGATACACAGGGATTTTAGCATCTTTGCCAAGGGAGTAAAAATGACGCAGGAACTCTCTGATTTTTTAAAAGAAACAGGTAGAGACCCGCGCGATTTCGATGAAAGAGGTCTCTATAAACCTAAGGGTAAATCCTGATAAACTAAGGCGTCATTATAAAAATCAAAGTAGTGGCTATAGGCAATGGGATCAAAAATCTCACGCTGATGAATATCTTATATTCCCTGAAAATATAGGCTCTAAACTAAGCATAGATGAAGTTGCATTAGCTAAAGGTGAGCTATATACCTTTGTAACAAATAAAGCAGGGCACGGCAAACAAGGTAGTTTGGTAGCCGTAATCAACGGTACAAAGTCAGAAAACATTTATCAGGTTCTTTCCAAAATACCTGAGTCAGAGCGATGCAGAGTTGAAGAAATAACGCTTGATATGGCAAACAACATGGAATCTGCTTCTCGTAGAGCTTTTCCACTTGCGAAGTTAGTTACAGACAGATTTCATGTAGTAAGACTCGCTACAGAAGCTTTACAACATATCAGAGTAAAATATCGTTGGGACGCTATTGATCAAGAAAACCAAGCGATTGCAGATGCAAGAAAAAAGGGAATGCGATACTCGCCTGATAGATTTACCAATGGAGATACTGTAAAGGAACTATTAGCCAGGAGTAGGCATTTAGTAACCAAATTACCTGATAAATGGACAGACGCTCAAAAGCTCAGAGCAAGCATCCTTTTTAAAGAATTCCCTGAGATTGAAAAGGCTTATTGGCACGTTGTCAGGTTTAGAAATATTTACACTATAACAAATAAATCCACTGCTAAAAAACTATTTAGACAGTGGATTTGGCATACTAATACTCTAAACATTAAAGAGTTCTTTTCTGTGGCAAACACCTTAAATTCTCACTTTGACTCTATTGTTAACTTCTTTGATAATAGAAGTACAAACGCTGCTGCTGAATCATTTAATTCCAAAATTAAACTCTTTAGAGCTAATCAAAGAGGTGTAGTGGACAACAAATTTTTCTTATTCAGAATTATGAAACTTTTTGCGTAATCCCCACTTTTTGTGCGTGTGCCGCTTTTTTCAGTTCTACGGTCATTACAAAATTCAAAAAGAAATAAATTTTAAGCTTGATCCTTATCATTTGCCGGCTTAGTTTTAAATTTGAACATAAAATAGAAGACTATGCCCAGCACACCCATTTTGTATAGGCCTGCAAAACTCATAGCATAATCACCGGCTATTCCAATTGTACTTAAGCCGAATATCAGAGGTATAATAATTATAGACGCCACATAAACATAGAGCAAGTATTTTAAGTTGCCGGTTTTTATTATTTCTTCAAAGTTATCAGCTATTGACTCTATTCCTAGAAGGACAATCATTAATGGATCAAATAAATACAAAATAGTAGGAGTGCTGTCAAGAAAGAAAAAAGACAGTAGCATTCCTACCAAGCCTATGCCTGAAAGAACTTTAGTTAGTTTCACCCGGGTTTATCTCCTGATTATATTGTTCCAAAATGTCTGAAAATTCCTTTGGTAAAACTACTCTTGCACCATCAGGAAATACTATTCTGCATTTTTTATTTTCTATAGAACCTTTGATGGTATATTTAGAGCGAACAATAATTCTGAAGAACGGTTTGCCTAATGTCTCGTTCATCATAAATTTACCTAACTGGCCAATATATTTGGCAAAATCTTTTTCTATAGGTCTGTCAAAATATACATCTAATATGGAAGAGCTTTCTAAGCAGCCTTCCACTTTTTTCGAATTTATTATTTTCATTAGCTTACAAATGTTTTTACAATATCTTTAATCGCTTCTATAAAACGCTCTACTTCTTCATCTGTTGTAAAGTATGAAGGGCTGCAGCGAACAGTTCCCCAAGCATCAATTCCTAATGGCTTTAGAGTTAGCGGCGCACAGTGAATCCCGGAACGAACAAAAATGTCATATGAAGATTCGAGCATATAGTTCACTTCTTCCGGGGCCATATTCCCTACATTAAAAGTATAAACAGAATAGCTGTTTCGGGTGTCAGATCTATAAGATTTAATTTCCGGAATAGAGTCTAGTTCTCTTATTATTTTTTCCATTAATTCCTGTTTGCGAGCATGGATTTTATCTACACCTTGTTCCAAAACCCATTTCACGCCTGCATTTAGAGACATAATACCAGGTTTGTTCGGAGTGCCGCTTTCGAGATGATAAGGCAGCTCTTTGGGTTGGACAAGAGACATGCTTCTGATGCCTGTGCCACCGGTTTTGAGAGGTTCGAGTTCTATACCTTCTTTAACATATAAGCCACCAATGCCTTGAATGCCATATAGATTTTTATGACCTGTGAATGCCATCAGATCTATATCCACATCCTGCACATCTAAAGGCACAGCACCTGCTCCCTGCGAAGCATCTAATATAAAGAGGCAACCATGCTCGTGAGCTACTTTGGCAATAGCCTTAACATCCTGAATTGTTCCGCTTACATTTGAAACAAAATTTAATACCACAGCTTTTGTTTCAGGCTTGATAAGCTTTTTTACTGAATCTGGATGTACAAATCCTGTTTCATCACATTCAGCAAAATCTATTTCTATAGCTCCTTTTTCTTTTAGAGCATTGAGAGGTCTTATAACAGAATTATGTTCTATTAAAGTAGCGACTACGTGACCGCCTTGAAGACCGCAGCCTTTTATAGCAATATTAAGTGCTTCTGTGCTTCCGGACGTAAAAATTATATTATTTGGATTTGGTGCATTAAAAAGTTTAGCCAGCAGCTGGCGAGTTTCCATGATTGGGTCTATCCCTTCATCTCCATTGCCTGAGCGGGCAGAATGTATAGGAGCTTCTGAAATACTTGCATTTACAGCATCTAAAGTAGCCTGTGGCTTTGGAAAAGTAGTTGCCGCATTATTTAAATAAATCATATTTATATCCTTGAGAATGTTTCATTTATATACGAAAAATATAAAATTTTGATTAGAGATGCGGATTTATTTTACCGTCGGGGGTATTGTGTGCAAGATATTAACATATAAAAAGATTAGAATCCAACTATCCTTCAGTTCTCAGTTTACTGCCATTTCTTTGATGGGGCAGAGTTAGCAAATGTAGTCATGTAAGTACAAAAAAATAGAAGTTGCCCTTATGAGAGTAACTAGTGTGAGATAGATTACAGAAACAAAAGATTCAACTAAAACATCTTTTCTACATTCTTCACTGCGCCCGGCAGAGCAAACACAACTACTCTGTCGCCCGGTTCTACCTGCGTACTACCTGTTGGGATGACAAGGTGTTGACCATGCTTCAGAACAGCAGCAATGATACTGTTTTGAGGGAATTTGAGCTGCATCAAAGGCTTTTTGCAGATAGATGCCTTGTCTTTAGCTTCATATTCAATAATTTCAGCATCCATGCCCGGCAGCTGTGCATACTGAGTAACCTGTCTGCTTTTTATAAATCTTTGAATAGCATTCACAGTTATAAGTTGCTTACTAACAACAGCATCCATACCAATTGTTGGGGTAAGAGGCATATATTCATTTTTCTTTATCAGAGTCACTGTTCTTGGAATTTTCAAGTGACGAGAGATAAGGCTGGTGATAATATTAGTTTCGTCATCGCCCGTTACTGCTACAAACTCATCCATTTCATTTAGATTTTCAAATGTAAGCAAGTCTAAATCTGAACCATCACCATTGATAACAAGAGTTTTTTTAAGATCATAGGCAAGCTTTTCAGCTTTCTTTCTGTTCTTTTCAATAATCTTTATTTTCATCTCATTTTCAAGAGCTGAGGCGATAAATCTACCTACCTGGCCACCGCCGATAATCATAATATCTTCGATAATCTTTTTGGTTTTGCCGAAATACTCCAGTGCATGAGACATATAATCAGGAGCACAGATGATAAATATCTGATCGCCCTCAAAAAGTCTATCTTCACCACGAGGAACAAGAGTAAACTGTTTACGTTTCAAGGCAACAATACGTAAAGGAGGGTTGCCGTGAGTTTTTCCCAGATCTTTCAGCTGAGTGTGAAGTACAGGACAGTCCTGATCCAACCTGATGCCGAGGAACTGAATTTTTCCATCATCAAATTCCACAATGTCTGTAGCATTAGACTGTTTAATAAGTCTGATGATAGCATCAGCTGTTTCTTTTTCGGGATGAATTATATAATCTGCGCCAAGTTCTTCTTTGGAAAGGATAAAAGACTCGGAAGCATAATCAGGATTTTTCACACGTGCTATAGTAGTTTGCACGCCGAACTTCTTAGCAATTTTGCAAGTAAGCAGGTTCACTTCATCATTTGTAGTCATAGCAGCAAAGACCTGAGTATTTTGAATATTCGCTGCTTTAAGAAGCTCAATTTTAGTAGCATTTCCTTCCAAAACCAAAGCATCTAAATGCTCTTGCGCATATTTCACTTTAGAAGAAGCTTTTTCTATTATAGTAATATTATGCTTATCAAAAGAAAGTCTTTGAGCCAATCTTGTACCAACGCTGCCTGCACCAACAATAAGAAGATTCATGTCAAAACCCGATTTTCAAAAATCAAACTCAGTGAAGTACAAATAAAGCAAAAATCAAGGAAAAAACTTAGATATAATATTTTAGTACCGAAAATAGGGCGGGGAGTTAGAACAGTACTTTTAGCTGCACACCGTATTTCTGGTAGAGAAAAGATAGGGAGTGAAAATCAAACAGTTTACAGATTTATACGTATTTATATATATAATAAATTATTTTAAAAAAATATCGAATAAAATCCTTATTATTACAATAAGTTTATTTATATTGGACAATAATATTATATACAATGCAAATATTTTATTTGCTTTTTTGCTATTAGGAGTACATCATGGAACACGTTTATAGATATTTTCTTTGGGCACTTGCTAGGGAATACTGGCGAGCACAGGAGGATAATGAACAATTAGGTTCTCCTGGTACAATACAACAATTTAATACAATCAATGACTTGAGTATTCTTAAGGTTATAAAGTTGAATTTTTTGGCAGTGGCATTTTCTATTTTACAAGACAATGAAAACAACCTCTATCCTTATTTTGATTCATTTAGAGCCTTGAAGTATGGTCCTGTTGAAATGGATTTTTGGGATTTTTTACAAACAACACAAATAGACGATATTATATCTTGTAACACTACAAATTCAAATATTTCTATACTTGATTCAGATTATTTTGGAAACGAGCAACAATTAAGAAATGATTGTAATATTATAGATCCCAGTATTAGTGATTTGATAGATAGGTCTTTACAACTGATTAATGAAAAAGATGCAAGATTTTTCTTGATGACATCAAGAGAGTTGGTTGATTTTACTCATCTTTGGGACACATGGAACTTTCCTTTCAAAAAAGCAATTAGAGAGAAAGTTAGATCATGGCCTATAACTAGAATTGATTTTAATAATGCTCCATTCTGGATATTATGATAAATACTCTTAGAGATGACAGACTTAAGATTATACATTACTTTAATGAATTAAACAATGCTGTAACAGCAACTAAATTCACAAAAGTATCAGATACTGAATTGAATGATTTAGTTAAAGAATATTTGATTGACTTAAATATTTTATTATTGTCTAGTGATTCTGTGCAATTTTTAGAGATTCAGAAAGAAATTGAATGTTTTAATGACACAATAAAAGATCAGTTTGAGGAATTCGAACCACAATGGCAAACTAAATTAGAATCAATAATAATAAGACAAAAAGATACTGAGCAGGCATTGAAAGTTATTTTCACAATAGCGCTGCTTGAACAAAAACAAAGAGGTGTGATTCTAAATGATTTTATTTCATTTATTCCAAAATTAGACAGTACAAATTCAATAATAGAATCCAATAAAGACTTAGCGCTAGAGATTAATGAGTTTGCTAAATCACGAAATCTTGAGATTCCAGATTGGTTTTTTTCTGCTATTGAAAGAAAAGAAATAATTAAAATTCTCAGTTCGAATGATATTATCAATATTTATAATTCTTTAGTTGAAAAGCAAGGATCTATTTCTGAAGTAATACAAAATCTCGAAAAAATAATCAGTTCTATTGCAATTATTAAAGAAGATATAAATAATTATATAGATCCTATCTTGCGTCAATTATTACTTGTTCTTAAAAATTTAGAGTTAAAGTATTCCAAACGTCAACATGTAATAACAGAACAGTTGTTGATTAATATAAATCATCAGTTGACTATCTCATATAATGAATTAGAGAAAGAGAATACAGATATTGCAACAATTGATAGAGCTGTTAAAATATTGAGATATTACTCTATTCTAAATCTCTTTATTTTTTGGTTTGATCACAATTATTTTATTGACAAGTTGGATTTAGAAGAATATATAAAACATAATTTGTATTTAAAAGAACACTTAGAAAACCAGCTTTTACTATATGACAAAAAAATTAAAAGCCTTGTCCAATACTTAGAGATTAAACATTCATACTTGCTGAAGAAGATTCTCAAAAAAAAGCATCCCTCTGAGACTAAGAATGACAGAATAATTTTGCATCATAATGATGTTTTACGATTATCTGAATTTCAGAGTATATTGGAGAATTACGAACCAGTATGTTTGACCGAATACAACGGAATTAATTTTGTTCAATTAAAAAAACATATTGACTCTCTTAAAGAGATTTCACATTGTGAGTCCCCAGTTAACTCGATAAAAAAGACTTATACTGATTTTGTAAAATTAAATGATGTATTTAGAAACACTACTTTATATTATAACATCTACTGCTATGATGTTATCAGCAACTATATTTACTTTAACTGGTTTAGTATGAATTTGAAGCTTTTAGAAAATGATATTAATTCTGTAGTGGCTGAAACAGAAAATATTGCTGAAAAACTTAATGAGTTAGACAATCTGTATAATAAAGCAAATCAGCTCATTGAAAACTCTAAAATCTACAATTACTATCCATATAGAAGATATACAGAATTTATTATAGATGAATTATTTTCAATAAAAAATTTAGATCAAGACACTTTCGACAAATATTATGCCATTGCCGAAGAGCTACTTAATAAATTTGAAATTCACTTAGAATGGTGTATGTCTTTTAACTTTATACAATTCCAATATCCTAATAATCAAAGTTTACTTATAAGAAAAAATTCGGATTTCCACATTTTTATTGCTTCAGGTGCTTCAGAACCAATCGATTTTCGAAAGGAACTAAATATACTGAATAAGTTGAAAGCAAAATTTACCAACATAAAAGAAGTTAGAAATTTAAATTCAGAAATAATAAATCATAAAAAATCAATCGATGACTATGCTACAAAATCTTTGGCTTTAGATGAGAGTAAAAAAAAGATTGAGGCTGAATATGAGATATTTAACAAAAACATTGATTTAATAGCTAAAAAATTAAAAGATACTGAACAAATGGCAAGTGATACCAATAAAGAAGCTTTAGAAACAAAACAAAAACTCAAGGATTCGGAAAAGAATTCTATTCAAATACTTAGTATTTTCTCAGCAATTGTACTATTTACAACAGGCTCTATTAGCTTCTTTAAAGATAATGTTGTAACCCCTGCTCAGTCTTTTGCCTTCATATTGGGGTATGGCTATGTGTTAGTACTCTTTGTAATAATATTACATTATGTATTTTATTACAGACATAGTGATGACGAGATTCTTCAAAAAAACAATAAAACGCTACTTCGATATTTACTAATAGGATTATTAGCCATCGTTTCTTTTATTATTATAAATACTGAACCATTTTTTTCGTGGCTAAAAAGTCTATTTTAGATCTTACCTCCCACACCCCAAGCTTAAAAAACATCCCCCAAAATAAAATAAATTGTATTAACAAAAGTTTCTTTATATTAGTAGTAATATGCTGTTTATATAGTTAGGGGTAGTTATATAAATGGCTTAATTAAAACAGGCGGTGGTTTCTTCCTTTTGATTTGCCCGTAACCAGAGTTATGGCATCTCTCTTCGGCTATGCACCTGCCGCATTATTTAGCTAAATAATCATACTTTATACGGAGGCGACCTTATGTTTAAGTTGCTTTTTGTCCTATTTGCATTTGCTATGCCGGTAGCGGCTTTTGCTGCTGAACCCGTTGTGCAGGTAAGTCCGCTGCCAAGCGATGAGAGACTTGAAATCTACGAGGAATCGGAAGAAATATTTACTGAAAAGGTAATGGAGTATTACCATCAGGCTACTTTGCTTTATTTGCAGGCAAAGCTTTCCGGATTTGAAACTAATGAACTTATCCTTCCGCCTAGCTTCGAACAGCTTTCGGATGTGGATCTGGAAACTATTAAAGATTATCATGCAACTGCTGTAAAATACTTTGCGATTGTAGAATCTTTGCCTGAAACAGGCAACAGAGAAGAAATCGACAGACTTCGCAAAGAGCTTTTTGCTGCTATGAATAAGAATAATGAACTCGAAAAACGTCAATATGAATTGGCTTTAAAGCACAATGACATGACTTTTTACAGAGACAATTGGAAAGCTGCACGCGAAGAAGCCGCTAAGCTAAATCGCAAACTTGACTCTGCCACTGCAGCAATGGATAAGTATGTGATTCAACGTGAAGGTGAAGTAAGAGCTTCTTATGAAAGAAATGTACGCAGATTCACTCCTGTGTTTTCTATTGGTGGTACTGCTAATAAATACTACATCCGTGAAAGCGGAATAGAAGATAAAATTTCTTTTGGCGGTCAACTGACTTTTAACCCTGAGCCTGTATTTGGCTTCGGCAGATACTTCGAGATATTCGGTGAGTATATCATGCCACGCTTTACTACAGAGCAAATTGGCGAAGGTATGCCTGAAACTGATAAGTGGAACTCGCAATTATATACTATAGGTTTGAATTTCAAGTTTGATGATGTAATAGATCTTAAAGATTTTACAGGCGGTATTAAGATTGGCGGCGGTCATTTCTGGGGAAGCGGTAAACTGGATAATCTGGATTACGGTGCTGCAAATTTCGAAGGAGAAATGCTCAGATTTGAAATGTTTGTAAGGAATGCAGATATTTCACTTCCTTTAGAGCTTTTCTTTGCGTATAGCAGCTATTTTGCTTCGGATATGACATTTGATTCCAGAATGCAATATTTAGATCTGGGCGAGCCGCAATTTAACGTACTTACTTTAGGTGTCAGACTTGCTTTATGGAAAACTCCTGTATATGATAATTAATCGGGAGGGATTATGCGATATATTTTAATGATGATAATGCTTTCTTTAAGTCTAAGTGCTCAGGATATGGAACAGGCTATGCGCTGGATCAAACTTGGGAATACTTACAGAATAGCAAAGAACTACCCTCAGGCAGGTGACTACCTGAAAAAGGGGCTTGTAGAAATCAAGAAATGTGATGATTACACTGCTAAGTACTGGGAAGCAGTAGCCTATGAATATAATGGTTACTTATACCACGATATAAAGATGTACGATGAGGCTAAGGAGTATTATCAAAAAGCTCTCGCTATCTTTGAAACGGTTATTACTCAAAAAGATGGCAGCCCATATGCATTAAAGCAGGTAATAGAAAACAAAATCAAAGAGATTGACTCTTTGAAAGCAAATAATCAAGGGCTTTTCCTTCAGGTAGTTGAAGAAGAAAAAAACGAAGAAAAAGAGGAAAAAGCAGTTGCAGGTGAAGAACCTGTTTTGACTGATACTGTCTTTGTGGATGCAAAAAGTAAGTCTTTGACTTTTGACAATCAGAAGCTTAAAGATATAAACTTTATTTTGCCGGATAATACAGAAACTATTTCGGCAAGAAGCAATAGAATAAAAGATATTTCTCCGACAATAACCAGGTTGCCTAATCTAAAGTCTCTTGACCTGGAAGATAATAGATTAAAAGATGTTTCTGCAACAATAGGAGATATGAAGAAGCTGGAATATTTGAATTTATCTTCCAATAAAATCAAAGATCTTCCTGAGGCAATTGGAGAATTAGAGAATCTAAAATATCTGGATCTTTCAGATAACAGACTTAAAGAACTCCCTGCTTCACTAAGCGAACTCAAAAATCTGAAGGTATTGGATATTAGTAAAAACAAGCTGCCGTTCACTGCGGTAGAAAACCTAATCAAAAAGCTACCTAATACTAACATAATCCATGACGAATACACACTTGCCAAATAAAATGAAAAAACTCGCTTCCGAATACAATCAGAAGCGAGTTTTTTTTGATCCAAATACTCTGCTTAAACTAAAGTTTTTGAAATACTTACCGATTATAGTGATAAAGGGAATAAGGCAAAACAGGGAAGTTCTTTTTGCCACTTATTATCAAAAAAAGAGATGAAAATAGATGCAAGAAATATAATCGCGAATAGTGTTGTTTTACCGCTCCAAAGGAATAGGAAAGCGGAAGTTCGCGGTATGGATGTATCTTCAAGAAATGAAACTCACGCATCTGAGTCTCTTGATAATAAAACTACCGAAAGAAATAAAGCCGTAGAGACTAAATCCGAAAAAATGGAAAAGTCTCTCGGCTCTAAATCCGAATCTATCGTATCTAAAGAAACCTCCCGGTCGCATAAGTTTGGTGCTGAATTTGAGTATATAAAACTCAAAGACATGGAAACTGTTGTAAATAAAGTGATGGAAAAAGCGCAAAAGCTTTTAGAAAAGAAAAGCAAGTTGTGGTTCCCTGCATCACTTGAGTCAAAGTTTGACTTTGATTATAAGCGCCACATAATTGAATTCGAATCTCAAAATATGATATTTTCTGCAAGTGGAGTATTAAAAAGTCAAGATGGTTCTGAAGTAAGTTTCCAGATTGGATTTGCCATTAGTAGGGAGTTTTATTCTGAAGTTTCGTCTATGGGTGGTTTTGTAAATAACGGAGATAAACTGGCGTTAAATTTCCAGGAAAAGAACTCTCAGCTAACTGATGTTATCTTCTCCTTTGATATATCGAAAAAGACACCTGATGAGTCTGTAGGTAAAGGTTTTATGATAATCAACCGTGCAGATGATTATAACAGGTCACAAAATGTGAAGGATACAGGTAATCAACGAAAAAGTAAAGCCTGGGGCAAGGATATGTCTTTAGCCTATGCGAAAGTAGAAAATAAAGCAGAAGAGTTATTAGAAAAAATTGAAATGCCATCTAATTCAATCACAGAAAATTTGATTGACACTATCAAGGAAGCTTTTGATAACTATAAGCATATAGATAAGACTATTTAAGCCTTCCAAAGCCTGCTATTCTTCTTTTTAGATACAAATTATCAAGGTCTTGGATGATGACCCCTTTGCTTGTAGAAGCATGGATAAGAAGGTTGTTTCCAACATAGATGCCCACGTGATTAATTCTACCACCTGATTTGAAGAAAACCAGATTTCCGGGATTTAATTCTGATTTAGCAATCCTTTTTACAAAGTTCCATTGCTGAGCAGCAGTTCTAGGTAGATTGTATCCGCAAAGTCTATATACGCTCATGACAAAGCCTGAGCAATCAGCGCCGGATTTGTTTTCTCCGCCATAAAGATAAGGTGTGCCAAGCCATGTTTTGGCATTTTTCACAATGCAGTTAGCATTTGGGATGTCAGATGGCTTGACAGTATTTTGATTACTTTTTTTACTATGTGATGTTTTATTGACAGTTTTAGGGTTACTGTCAGAAGAAAAACGAACAGATGAAGTGCAACCGAAAATGAAGATAGAAGCACAAAAGATACCTATGAAATATAAATATTTACAATACCTCATCCACTATTATCGTTTGATTTTAATTTTTATCATGTTCTTTTCTGTTTGGCGCTTATGGAATTTTGCACTCATATTTATAGCCCAAAATCCTGCTGCAGTTGCAAAAATAAAAGCTGCTTTTAATAATACGGGATCCATATTTGCCTCCTAAAAATAAAAGTTATGATTTATAGGTTGCAAGTAGTGTGCCAAAACGGAGGGATTTTATTCAATATCTATAGTAGGCAGATGAATTTTTATAAGAGTTCCCTTGCCTTCTTCCGTATCAATTTCAATTTTGCCGTTGTTCAGGCTTAAAAGCTCTTTGCAGATGGATAGTCCAAGTCCGGATCCTTGCTCTCCAAAAGTACCACGAGTGGCAACTCTGGTTTCGATATTAAACAACTTATCCATAAGATCTGCAGGGATGCCTATGCCGTAATCTTTAATAGTACTGATTATGTAATTTTCTTCCATTTCACAAGAGAATTCGATACTGCCACCTTCGTGAGAATACTTGATGGCATTAGATATTACATTTTTAAACACAGTATCAATCATAGCTTTGTCAGCAAAAACAATTTGCTCTCTACAGGCTTTAACTATTTCAATATTTTTTTTATTGATCAGATGTTTCTGTGCTGAAAGATTTCTGTTTATGATTTCCTGTAATTCGAAATGGACTGGATTAGTTTGTACATATTCAGTTTGGGTTCTTGACCATTCCATCAGATTTGTGAGCATATTTCTAAGGTGATTTGAAGCATTATATAGTATTTCAGAAAATCGATCTATTAAATCTTTAGACTTGTTTTTACCTAAATATAAAGCCTCTGCAGACATCAATACAGCTTGAACCTGATTTGTAAGCTGATGAGTAAAGACAGACATAAAAGTATCTTTTTGTCTATTCATTATTTCTAGTCTTTCTTTGCTTGCCTTGATATCATCCATCATAGACTCAATTTGATACTTTTGTATATTCATCTGCCTGTTGTTTTCTTCCAGAAGCCTGTTTTTTTCTTCTATGTCTCTGTTTTGTTTTTCGAGCTTTTTTATCATTCTTTTATTGTTAAACAGCAGTAAAGTTACTGCCAATCCAAACAAAAAGACGAAAAGTAGACCGAACCAGAAATAATTCTCTTTCAGTTTTTGCTTCTTAAGCTCCAGATCTTTTATGGCCAATTTGTTTTGGTAGTTCTTATGCTTTAGGTCTAGCTGAAGTGCAGCTATTTCTTTCTGTGTTCTTAAATATCCAATAGAATCTTTTACTTCGTAGAATTTTGTTATAGCATCTACATATTTATCTTTTTGTTCGGTAAGTTCAAAAAAATTAACTAATTGCATTCTTGCATAAGCTTCCAGCTCAATAAACCCTTCTGTCTCAGCCGTATCAACAATTGCCAGTAAATCGCTTTCAGTTTGATCTTTAGGTAAGTGTTGGAAGCTGTGCATTTGATGCATGTTAAGCCTAATTTGCAGTCTGTTTTTCAATTCATTGTTTTTATAAGTGGAGGCAATAGCAAGATTATGATAGTAATCTGAGGAATCTATATTTCCCTTTCTAAAAAGTAGCAAAGCATAATTCATATAATCTACTGTCAAATCAAAATTAGTATTATCTTCAAAAGTAGATAAATTATGCTGCATCAGAATCCCTGCGGTATCCAGTTTTCCTGCCATTGCATAGCTTTGCGCCAGATTAGTCATACCGGATTTGTAAAGGCGTTGATTATCTATTTGTTTAGCTGCTTTTATCACTTTTCTGAATTGAATTTGAGCGGATTCTATTTCATTGGCTCGTAGCATCACATTTCCAATATTATTGTCAAGCGAAACTATAGCAGCGCTGTCTGTTGCCAAATCTCTTGCCCTCTCTGCTTCCTGTAGGTACTCCATGGCAGTGTCAAATTTGCCCCATTTGCCATAAACCACAGCCAACTGATTATTTGCCATCAAATAAGCATTTGGGTGTGATTCGATAGAAATCTTTTCTATTACCTGAGTTAAAAGATTAGCAGCAACAACTAAATCATCTCTACTATGATAACTTACTGCAAGTTTAATATTTGCAATGCAACTAAGTGAATCTAAATCAGCTTCCTGCGCTAACCTGACAGCCTTTTGGGCATACTTAGTTGCAGCTTTACTGTCCTTAAGCAAATATAATTCTGACAAATCAAGGTATGCTTCTATCTTTTCCTGCTTGACATCGCTCTCTGTAATTTTTAACAAAGAATCTAAATCAGTAGAAAAGGATAAAACAGGAATTAAGAACAATATGGCTAATAATCTTATCACAATACAAAGCTGCTGTAAATTTGTTTAACTGAGGTTTTTCCGAAAGTTCTGTCTCTATATTTTTCTTTTAGTTTGACACAAGCGCTGATCAGTTCTTCGGTTGAAATGCCTGCCTTAATTGAATTGTAGGCTTCGAGAAAAGCAGCTAGGTGATCTGCAGCTCTTATTAACTTTCCGTCTATTGGATTATAGTCGTTTGAGTTGTAATTATCGTTTATGTCCTGAACTCTCAAATCTTTTTTTATTATTCCATCTAATATAATTTTATTATCGAATTCGTCATGAGTGAAGTACTCTATTTCATTAATCCAGTCTTTTTCTATAAGCGGGTATATTTCCTTTTCGGCAAGCTCTTTTTCAAGTTTAGAAATTAGATCATCAAATTCGGTAGATGATCTTTTTACAGGAGAAATAATATCGCGAGTAACAGCTTCCGGCAAATCATGGAATAGACCTCCGAAGAAATCATTGTATAATCTCTTGTCGCAAGCTTTGTTTTCTCTGGCAAAGAAGTATGCAATAGAAGCAACAAGTAAGGAATGGCCAAGCACAGAAGTATTTGGAGTCCTTGGTATTTGAGCCCATCTGTATTGGAATCGCATTTGCCCTGTCATATCCAGAAAGTTATCTAATGGTTCTCTGTTCCTGGCTTTTTTAATGCCTATGAGATCTCTGTAAGTGTCTACTCTATTGGATAAATCAGTTTCAAGAAGTGATTTTTGATATTGAAATGGATTCGATTGCTTAATAATCTGAAATTCCCAGTAAGTAGCATAAATATGGGAGGCTTCTAATATCCTTTGGTAGAGTTTATCGCCCCAGCTGTCATCAAACAGGAATTCCTGAATCTCACTCATTATTTCTTCAGATTCAATCCTAGCATCAAGCTCTTTAAAAACGTATTCGTTAAGCTTAGCAAAAACTTTTTTGTCTTTTTTAATTTCAGCATAGATTGGAGACTTAATGTCTGATATAATTATACGGCGAAGTAATTCGTAAATCCCACCTTTAATGAGCTGGTGCCATTCTATTTCATTTCCTTCTGCCTCCTCGTATTTTGCCAGGCAGTAGGCTATTATCATTTTATGAGCATGTTTATCCATTTCAATAAGTTCAACCGGGCGTAGCCTGTCGTTCCACCTTTGCATGTGGAATGCTCTGAATATTTCATTTACAAGAGATTGAGTGACTATCATAAGTATGCGCTAATTAAGTTAAAGACTAATAATGCAATATATAAATATTATGTGGAAATTGCATTGCTAAGAGTGCATTTGCATAGGAATAAAATTATCCCTATGTGCTTTTTTTTGATTTATTTATATTTGCAGTTCAATATTTATAACTTTAAAAAATTCCGACTATGATTATCGATTTTGATAAATACCCTTACCCTAAAATGAGGCATCACGTTTCTGCTAATAGTTATTTTAAAATTAGCGAGCTGAATGAATTACCTCAAAACTATCCGAATATCTATACATATATCGATTGGCACGATAAATTCATCAACGGCAAAGCGCCTGATATGTTGGATATTGGGTGCGGAAAAGGTGTATTTCTTTTAGATATGGCGGAAGCTAATCCTGAAAAAAACATTCTTGGCATTGAAATCCGACAACCTGCTGTCAAATGGATAAATCAGGTAGTAAGAGGCGAAAAGATAGAAAATGCTAACGCTATTTGGTATAATGTGCTTAACGGAATGCAATTTATTGAACCGGAATCTATAGAAAAGGTTTTTTATTTATTTCCGGATCCTTGGCCAAAAAACAATCAGAAAAAGCGCAGAGCATTTACTCCTCTGATGTTAGATCTCATTTATCGAGTGATGAAAGAGGATGGTATCTTACATTTAGCTACGGACGTAGATTATGTAGATGAATATCACAGAAGGATTTTAGCTGATCATGGCAAATTTGATGTTGAAATTCTTACTAATAAAGATAAGTGGCAATTCCCTACTACAAACAAAGAGAATTTCTGCATTAGGAAAAACATCCCTGTGTTTAGATTACTCTGTACTAAAAAGAAATAGTTTTTAGATGTAATAAAAAAAACGCAGTCAGATATAAATGTGACTGCGTTTTTGTATATAATAACTTGGATGATTTCTAGAATCCCATGTCCATTCCTTCACCCTCTTCTCTGTCCCTATCTCTTTCCTGTTTGTAATTATTAAATCTGTAGGAAATTGATAGTGAAACAACCGGAGCTTCTCTTTCGAACATATTATATGTTTGATAGTTTTTACCTGATACTGAAAACTCGTGTTTCATTGTACCAATTAACCCTCTTGCATTCAAAGCAAGTGTTAATTTTCTATCTAAGAAGTCTTGTCTGAGAGAAGCAGACATTGTGAAGAAGTCTTCTACATCACCTTGTGCAGAGATTGATGGGCCGTTATAGAATGCGTTAAATTGCAGGCGAGTTGATCTGCCAAGTACAAAATTACCCATACCTCTGAGATTCCAACTGTTCGTGCTTTTATTAACCGCATCATCGTCTTGCAATTTACCATCTAAAGTATAGTAGTAATAAGAACCTGTCAAATTGAAATTAAACCATTTCGTGAAAGCATAGCTAGTCATTAGTTCCATACCAACAGCGTGTGATTTATCCAGATTCGCTACCGTGTGGTAAAAAATACCTGGCTGATCATCATACGTGTTAGTAACTCTTGTGATTAAGTTTTCTGAAAGTCTATAAAACGACTCTACAGAGAACATGCCACCTTCAAACATTTTTTGATATCCGATTTCCATTGAGTTTACATATTCAGGTTCCACTTCTGGATTACCTATGCGGATATTATAGTCATTTATGAAAGATGGAAACGGATCTAGATTTCTGCCGTGTGGTCTGTTAATTCTGCGACTGTAACTAGCCTGAATTTGATCTTTTTTTCCAATTTTATGAGACATATGCAATGTCGGGAAGATGTCAAATCTGTCAATTTCATAGATTTTATCAGCTTTTTCAACATCTATAGTTCTTTTAGTATATTCTCCGCGAAGTCCAAGCTGATAACCAAAATCGCTTATGCCACCACTATAAGTAGTGTACAAAGATTGGATGTTAAGTTTGAAATCCATATCATTTGTATACTTGTCATTGATTACCCAATCACCCTCATTTAAGTTGTAGAAATTGAAATCTTCTTTTTCTTCTTCAATTTTTGCCTGCCAGCCTGCTTCTAACTTATCAGTTTCTGAGAATGGTAAAACGTAATCTAATTTGAATCTATAGTCATGGTCATTTGCGTCTTCAATTGATTTATTTTCGTAGTCGATGACTTTGTCCTCGAAATTATTATTAGTGAGGAATTTAGTCTGTAAATCTTCACCACTTGCAT
Source organism: uncultured bacterium (assembly GCA_942490685.1). GTDB lineage: Bacteria > Bacteroidota > Ignavibacteria > Kapaibacteriales > UBA2268 > JBFHIJ01. The sequence goes on along the minus strand of CALNXW010000016.1, from coordinate 2,990,973 downwards.
CTCTTGAGGAATAGAACGCCATACCTGTTAATTGATGACCATTGTCACTGAATTTATGCATAAAATCAAAAGAAGTGCTGTAATAATCTCTATCGTGGCTTGCTTTGTTATCATTTACATAATAAGAGATGCCCTCTCTTGCATCTGAATACTCAGAAGCTTCTGTATATGCATTTCTGTCAAAACCTCTCATGCCAATGTTACCTTCCAATTTGATATTAGTTGCATCCGTAAGATTCCAGCCAAAACCAAATTTTGTATTGTGCCCACCACGAGCAAAAAGTCTTTCTCCTATATTCTGTCTAAAGACAGTGCTGTCAGCATAATAGGTTTCCTGTTTCATCTCTCCATTGCCTTCGAAATTATTATCTGACCAGTCAAATCCACCAAAAAATTCAAAATCACTGGTTCTGTAAGAAAGAGTCAAATCTGTATTGTATTTGTCTTTTGTGCCTGCAGTTACATTTAGTAAGCCGCTGAGCCCATTAAGCATATCTTTTTTAGTTACTACATTTATTATACCTGCCATGCCGTCAGGATCGTACTTTGCAGATGGATTAGTAATAATCTCAATATTTTCTATGGCAGAAGCCGGAAGCTGTTGCAAGATTTCGTTGCCATCCAAGACGCTTGGCCTTCCATCAATGAATACAGTAAAGTTAGAACTGCCTCTTAGGCTAACATTGCCTTCAACATCAACGTTTATTGACGGAACATTTTCCAATGCTTCTGCAGCAGTTTTACCTTGAGCAGCAATATCAGTGGATATGTTTACGACTTTCTTGTCTATTTTAAATTCAACGCGTTCACGTTCTGCCGTTACTACAGCAGTGCCGGTGCGTGTCACAGCTTCTTTTAGTTTTACTACACCTAGATCTATTACTTTATTACGAGGTGTTATAAGTATATCTTTAAATACTTTTTTTTCGTGGCCTATGAATTTGACCTCGATATAATATTTTCCAGCAGGAGCTTTTTCAACTAAAAAAGATCCGTCTTGTTTGCCGATTGCACCTGTGACAGTCTTGTCGTCTTTAATGCTTTTAACAAAAATATTAGCATAAGGCAGTGGTTTTTTTGTGTTTTCTGATACTACTTGACCTTTAATAGTACCAATCTTCAAATCCCCCATATTGCGACCTTGTCCTCTTTGTGCAGACGCATTATAGAAAACAAGCAGCATCATAATAATGCTTAGGTAATGTTTCATTATTACTCCGAATTTAGTGATGTTTATTTAGACCCAAAAAAAATGGAATGGTTTAAAGAGGATTTGATGAGATTCCATTTTTTTATACGATAAATCGAGGAAAAGGTTATACCCGGATTTTTTATGATAGCAGTAAAATGTACTTTGTAGGTATCAAGGCCAAGGGAGTATTCTTTATTAATACTATAAGAGATAATTACGTAATTGCTAAATAAATCAGGAGTTGCTGCTTCTCAAAGAATTGATTTCCTAAAGAATTATCTGTGTTTTCTGATGTCATATTTGCTTACATATTTTCTCTAAATAATATGATTAGTAGTGTTACTATAAAATAGGACACAAAAAAAAACCGCTATTGTAAAATAGCGGTTTAGAATCTATATATGCTATATGTTCTTTATTCTATAGTTTTAACTAAAGCATTAAGTGAATCTAGGGCAATTAAACAATATTTATTGCCATCGTTTTTATGTTTATGATTCCATGAAAAACGCATCTGCAGACCCGAATCCTTATTTAAAAACTCTATAAAAAGCAGTGTATCACCAGGAGTGCTGTATGTTTGAGTTCTAAGCAGATTGTTTTTAACAGATCTTGTAGCTCTGCAGTATCTGACTAAGTCAGCTTGTCCAAGTTCCTGCATATCGCTGTGATCGGGTTCTGTAAATTTAGAAACCTCTGCAGTGCTTTTTATTTCAAAAGCATCACATTTGTTTTGCTTGGCATAATAAGTGCCCCAGCGTATAATCTGACTCTTATTTGTATCGTTATAGCAAACAGGCTTCGGTGTGCAAGCCCATGCGATCGAACATATCAAAATTACCCAAACATATTTCATATCCTATAGCTCGCCTGATTCTTTCTTAGCTAAAAATGTTTCAAAGCGTTTCATGCACTCTTCTTTGCCAATCAAAGCCATTGTGTCAAACATGCCCGCACCTGAAGATTTACCGGTTAGCATAAGTCTGAGTGGGTGCATAAGTAGCCCCATTTTCACATCTGCCTCTTCGCAATAGGCTTTAGTCAGGTCATGAGTGCTGTCGTGAGTGAATTCGTCTAAGGTCGCTAATTTTTCGATCAAAGGTTTCACCATGTCAGCAGTATCTTCTTTCCAGCGTTTTGCCATGTATTTTTCGTCAAAATCTTTTGGCTCAGCATATAGATAGTCAGTCATTTCCGGTATTTCATTTATAAATGTAACGCGCTCTTTGAATAATTCAAACACGTTTTCAATATAAGAGTCTTCTAATCCGGTTACACCAAATTTATCCAGTTCTTCTCTTAGGCAAGGAACTGCAGCCTCTGTTGGTAGATCTTTCAGGTATTGCTGGTTCATCCAGGCAAGTTTTTTCAGATCGAAGACAGCGCCTGCTTTATTTACTTTTGATAAATCAAATAAGTCAATTAATTCCTGCATTGTATATATCTCGCGATCTCCTGTAGGATTCCATCCAAGAAGAGCTATAAAGTTTACGAAAGCATCCTTTATATAGCCTTTTGCGCGAAAATCTTCTACTGCCACATCGCCGTGTCTTTTGCTTAGTTTTGCTTTCTTTTCATTAAGAAGCAAAGGCAAGTGAGCAAAGTCTGGAGTTTCCCAACCGAAGAATTGGTAAAGAAGCACGTGTTTAGGAGTAGATGGTAGCCACTCTTCACCACGAATTACATGTGAAATTTGCATAAAATGATCATCTACTACGTTTGCTAAATGATAAGTAGGGAAGCCATCAGATTTTAATAAAATTTGATCATCCACATCTTTGCAAGGTACAGATACTTCGCCACGAATGATGTCATTGAATTTAACTTCACCTGTTTCAGGCACTTTCATTCTGATTACAAAATCTTCGCCTGCATCAATTAGTTTTTTTGTCTCTTCATCTCCAAGAGTAATGGAGTTTCTCATTTTGTTGCGGTCATATTTGAAAGAACCACCTTCTTTTTTGAGGCGCTCTCTCATAGTTTCCAGTTCTTCGGAAGTATCAAAAGCATAGTATGCTAAACCTTTTTCAAGAAGTTCTTTACCATACTTTGTATATAAATCAAATCTTTCAGATTGGATATAAGGGCCAAAATCACCACCATTTTCGAGGCTCTCATCAAATTCAATTCCTGCCCATCTTAGGTTTTCTATCAAGTTTTCTGTTGCGTTTTCTACAAATCTTGTTCTGTCAGTATCTTCAATACGTAAAATACATTTACCGCCGTGTTTTTTGGCAAATAGGTAATTATAAAGTGCAGTTCTAAGACCGCCAACATGAAGATAGCCCGTAGGAGACGGGGCGAATCTAACTCTAACATCCATCACGATATGCCTTATATTTTTCTATTATTTAAATATCTATAATCAGAAATAGCAAGATACAAAAAAAGGCAGAATTATTGAAGTTGTTAGCAAAAAGCACTCCTCCAATCTGATGGTCAGAAATTAAAGTACCAAAGTAATTTGGGTTCCTTCTCCTAATTGAGATTCGACTTCAATTTTGACATTTGATTGATCGAGTAGCTCTTTAACAAGCATAAGGCCGATGCCGTGACCTTTTTCTTTGGAAGTGCCTGTAACAGGAGTAATGCTTGATTTAAACAGTTTACTTAAGGTCTCTTTAGACATACCCATTCCACTATCTATAATTTGGATTGTAGAGTCATTATAGACGATATCTATATTGCCATGCGGATTTGAGTATTTAATAGCATTGGATATAAAGTTTCTGATAGCGATTTTTAAAATAGATTTATTTGTGACTATTTTCGTTTGGGCTGGGATTTTTATACTGCCTGTAAGTTTCTTCTCTTTAATACTATAATCAAATTCCGACAAAATATCTGCGACAAGTTCAACTAAATCTATTGATTCCTGCTCTGAATCTAAATCTCTTTTAGCTTGTTTCCAGGTCAAAAGAGTTTTGGTAATATTGATTGAATTTTGAGCTGAGCGGTGAACTATTTCAATATATTTCTTGATTGTTTCGTTTAAGTTTTCTTTATGCGCAGTTTCTTCCAATAGTTTTGCAAAGCCAATTACTCCATTGAGAGCATTTGCAAGATCATGGAAAATAACCGAGTGAATATTTTCCTGAGTTTTAAGTTGCTGAGAAAGCATTTCAATTAAAGTAGCCTGTTTAAGCTCTATCTCTTTTTTATCTGTAATGTCAAAAACGATACCTGCCAGAAAAAGAGGAGCTCCTTCTGGAGTGCGCATAGTAACAGTTCCTCTGTCATAATACCATTTCCAGTCACCATTTTTGGCTTTAATTCTATACTCAACCTCATAAGCTTCTGACTTATTATACAAATGTTCCCTCATGTTTTGCATCACCGGCTCATAGTCGTCCGGATGCAATTTACCCGTAAACCATTCGAAACCAACATTCTCAGGGATTTCATCATCGGAGTATCCTAATGCTGTTGCTTTCTTCTTATTAAACTTTACAATGTTTTCTTTAACATCCCAGTACCAGTGCCCAAGATTTCCTGTCCAAGCAAAGGTCAGATCAAGTTCTTGTTCTTTTTCATTTTGATAATTATCAATAAACCTGTCTTTTGATTGCAGAGCAGAAATCAATTCTTCAGCTGATAGTTTAGTATAATCCATAGGGGAAGCATTTGCATTAGTAGAAACATATCTCAATATAATAATAGAGCGACTTAAATCAAACAAGATTGTTTGGATTCAGAATACTTATACTTTGGAGTGAGTAATAAATATTGACTTTATATGTAGTGAGTTGATTCTGAAGAATATTTTTATTCTTTCACACTCTTTTACTTGCTATGGAGTGAATAAAGTTTTAAGTTGATAATTACCAAAATTCACATTTTGAATTTAATAGATTTCAATTTATAAATACACGTAAGGTATGTTCGGAAATGGAACATGTACATCAAATTCCGCTTTGGGCAATGATTCCGTTTGGATTAATGCTTGGAGCAATTGCAGTGCTTCCGCTGGTGGCTCATCATTGGTGGGAATCTAACAAAAATAAATTATTAGTTGCGCTTGGTTTAGGTATTCCAACTGCGGCATGGTTGATTTTTAACGGTATGACTCATGACCTAATTCATCAGGTTGTCTTCGACTATATTCCTTTTATAGTGCTATTAGGCGGTTTATTTGTGATAACCGGCGGTATCTTTGTAGATGGAAATATAGAATCTAAGCCGAAAATCAATACTACAATATTAGCTATTGGCGGTCTGCTTGCTTCATTTATGGGAACAACCGGAGCTGCAATGCTTCTGATTAGACCTCTAATAAGCACTAATAAAGAGAGGAAGCACAAAGTACATACTATATTGTTTTTTATCGCTATAGTTGCAAACTGTGGCGGATTGCTTACTCCTTTGGGAGATCCCCCTCTGTTTTTGATGTACCTTCGCGGTGCTGAGTTTATTTGGTTTATGAGCTTAATACCTCAATGGCTATTAGTAAATGGTTTACTTCTGGGTATTTACTTTATCGTGGACTCTATGTACTGGAAAAAGGAAGATCCTGAAGCTGTTAAATTGGATGAGGATCAGCAAAGACCTATAAAAATCAGAGGCGGCTTGAATTTTTTATGGTTAGCAGGTGTTGTGCTTTCAGTTGCTTTTATTAATGGCAATACTATCGAAGCAATTCATCATAATCATAATCTTGCATTCATCAGAGAAGGCGTTATTGTTTTGATGATGGTTCTTTCTCTTATGCTTACTAAAAAAGAGACAAGAGAAGCCAATCAGTTTACCTGGGAACCAATTGAGGAAGTTGCTTTCTTATTCATTGGTATCTTTGTTACAATGGTTCCTGCATTGAAATATTTGCAGATGCATGCAGGAGACTTGGGTATAGATTCTGCGCATTTATTCTATTACGCAACGGGTGGACTAAGCGGATTCCTTGATAATGCTCCAACTGCTGTAACGTTTCACTCATTAGCATTAGGGTTAGTTGAGCAAAATCCTGCCATTGCCGAGGGAGTTACTTTAGTGGCAGGCATACCGGAAGTGTTTTTAAATGCAATATGTGTAGCTGCTGTATTTTTTGGAGCTATGACATACATTGGTAATGGTCCTAACTTTATGGTGAAAGCAATTGCAGAAAGTCAAGGTATCAAAATGCCTGACTTCTTCTCATATATCTTCAAATTTTCACTAATTGTGTTATTACCAATATTAATAATTACACAGCTGATATTCTATTAATTGTGCTCTAAAAATGAAAAGAGTTTAAGGTCATCAAATTTATTTGGTGACCTTTTCTTTTTTATCATTTAAAAAAATTAAAGAATGTTTGCCGAGACAGAAAAAAAATGCCTATATTAGCGGCAAATTGCAACACGGGAATTACAAAAAGCGAAAGACTATAAAAAAAATATTGCCATTGGGAAATATTACATAACTGGCTATATATGAATGTGATATAAAAATTATTAGGCGTAACTAACGAGCAAGTTGGGATTATATTTTAAAAAAAAAGTCGCTTTTTTGCCTATGTTTGCTTAAATTAGTGTTTGGAAACGCACACTTAGATACGAATAAACTGCTTTGCATAGTTGGGCTTAACGTATGCAGAGTTTTTACGAATAATAGATTGGGACGCGCTTATGCTGACTGATTTCGGTATAATCTTACTATTCATGATTATCGGTTTTGTCTTCGTGGGTATCGGCTTATTTACAGCCGCGCTTGTAAGACCAAACAAACCGCATCCCGTCAAAACTACCACTTATGAATCAGGTGAGGTGCCTATTGGTAGCCCTTGGGTGAAATTTAACACTAGATTTTACCTTATTGCACTTGCATTCTTAATTTTTGACGTGGAGTTGGTGTTGCTCTTTCCTTGGGCAACTGTGTTTAAAGATTTAGGTTGGTATGCCTTCGGTGCAATGGTATTCTTTGTACTGATACTTATGTTAGGCTTAGTTTATGACTGGGCGAAAGGCTATTTGGAGTGGGACAGACCACAACCTTATATACCAAAGTTAGAAGACTTGGTAATACCAAAAAAGAAAAAGTAATTTTTGTTTTATCCTGGGAGTTGACGTGGGACTTTTAGACAGGCTGGACAAACCCTACGAAGGTGGCGGTATTGTCCTAGGAGTTGCGGAAGAAATCCTAAACTGGGGCAGAAGTAAGTCAGATTGGTATTTGCACTTTGGGCTTGCATGCTGCGCGATCGAATTTATGGCGGCTAATGCTGCACACTTTGATTTTATGCGATTTGGATGTATTCCACGAGCCAGTCCTCGTCAGGCTGACTTCATGATTGTCTCCGGTACTGTTACTTTGAAAATGGCAGAAAGAGTCAAAAGACTTTACGATCAGATGCCTGAGCCTAAATATGTTGTTTCTATGGGGTCTTGCGCAAACGCTGGTGGACCTTATTGGCAGCATGGTTATCATGTGCTTAAAGGTGTAGATCGTATTCTCCCTGTGGACGTTTACGTTCCCGGGTGTCCTCCGAGACCAGAAGCCTTTTTGGAAGGCATGGTTAAATTGCAGGATATGATTAAAGATCAGGCTATCGGTAATAAACGCAAGAAAATGTCTGCAGAAGACAGAGCGGCTATTGAAGATAGAATGATTCAGATTGATCGTTTCAGAAAGCAATTTGACGACTACCATAATCAAGAAGATAAGTAATACTAATCTAATATAATAAACATGCAAGCAAAAGATATATACGAAAAATTGCAAAAAGAGTTCGGCGAAGCTATCATTTCTTTCAATGAGGAAGAAAATGTAGATGCTTTTGTAACTGTCGAACCTGCTAAGCTGCGTGATATTAGCCTGTATCTGAGAGACGAAGAAGATTTGGATTTTGATTATTTATCTTGCCTTAGTGGTGTAGATTTCAAATCCAAGCAGTCTGATGAATTGGGCGTGGTATATCATCTGTATTCAGTTGCTCTTAAGCACACATTTGTGCTTAAAGTAGTTCTTGAAAGAGAAAACCCTAAAGTGCCGACAGTTGAAAATGTATGGAAAGCTGCTAACTGGCACGAGCGTGAAGCTTATGATATGTATGGTATCATTTTCGAAGATCATCCGAATTTGATCAGAATTTTGACTCCATATGATTGGGAAGGTTATCCTCTTAGAAAGGACTATAAAGAACCTGATGAATACAATGGAATGAAAGTTCCATACTAAAAAGAAAAAAGATAATTTTAAATAGTTAAATTCAGGTAGTGATTGTGGCTGAAAGAAAGACTATAGAGTACGATTTTGGGCGTGTCGATACTGAAAGAATGCGCCTGAATGTTGGTCCGCAGCACCCCTCTACTCACGGTGTGTTGCGTCTAGAAGTAGAGCTGGAAGGCGAGCTTGTTACTGATGTGATCCCTCATATTGGTTACCTGCATCGCTGCATGGAAAAGGCTAGCGAAGCTATGACCTATCCTCAGGTAATTCCTTTCATTGACAGATTGGATTACATTTCCAGTATGAATAGCGAATGGCCATATGTAATGGGTATGGAAAAGATGCTCGATATTAAAGTTAGCGAGCGTATTGAACTAATCCGTATCATCATGGCAGAATTAAACCGTATCGGTAATCACCAAATTGCAATTGCAACTTTCGGGCTTGATGCCGGTGCTTTTACTCCTTTCCTTTTCTTATTCCGTGATCGTGAAATGATCTTAGACCTTTTTGAAGCGGCTTCCGGTGGACGTCTGCTTTATAACTATATGTGGATTGGTGGGTTGCAGCGTGATGTACCTCCTACATTTAAAGAAGACTGTCTAAGAATTGTGAAAACGGTAAGAGAAACAAATGACGAAGTTCAAAGGTTGCTTTTAGGCAACAGAATCTTTATCGAAAGAACTGCCGATGTAGGTATACTTCCTGCCGATGTTGCTATCAGCTTTGCAGCTAGTGGCCCTGTGTTGCGTGGTTCGGGTGTTCCTTTTGATTTAAGAAGAAGCGAACCATATTCACTTTATGACAGATTCGATTTTGATATCCCTGTTGGTAGAGGTGAAGTTGGTACTGTTGGTGACAGCTTTGATAGAAATATCGTAAGATTCCGTGAAATGGAAGAAAGCTGTAAAATCATCGAGCAGGCTGTGACAATGTTGCCGGATGCAAGCGAAGATGTAAGAGCTTTAGTGCCAAAAAGAGTTAAACCTCCTAAAGGTGAAATTTACTGTAAGGCTGAAAATCCTAAGGGTGAATTAGGCTTCTATATCGTAAGTGACGGCACTGCTAAACCTAGCAGAGTTAAAGCTCGCGGTACTAGCTTTGTAAATCTTGCTTTGCTGCCTGAAATATCAAAAGGCTATTTACTTGCCGATTTGATTTTGATTTTAGGTAGTGTCGATATTGTATTAGGTGAAGTCGATAGATAATTTATTTAACATATACACTGATTTGTGATGGAACAAAATTTTGTTTATCAATTTATGGTTGACTGGTTGGGTCAAGAGTGGTTAGGAATTGCACTAGTAAGTGTTCTACCTTTGGCATTTGTGCTTGTTTATGCACTAATTGCTATCCTACTTGAGCTAAAAGTTGCATCATGGGTGCAAGACCGTTTAGGCCCGATGAGAACCGGGTGGAAAGGTGTTTTGCAGCCTATAGCAGAAGTTATAAAACTTTTGCAGAAAGAAGATATCACACCGGATGCAGTAAACAAACCATTATTTAATCTTGCTCCTTTTATCATGTTTGTTGCGGCATACGCATCATATGCGGTACTTCCTTTTAGTAGCGTGTTTGTGCCTGCCGGTATAGATCTTGGTTTATTCTTCATTTTTGCCATTGGTGCATTAGCTATCATTGGTATCGTGATGGGTGGCTGGGCTTCAAATAACAAATATTCGATTTTAGGTGCAATGCGTGCCGCATCTCAGATGGTGAGTTATGAAATTCCTGCTGCCATAGTTTTGCTAGCAATAGCGGCTTTGTCAGGTACATTAAATATGCAGGAAATTATTGCTCAGCAAGCTGGCGGTATCCATAATTGGTTTATTTTCGGTGGCGAAGGCAGTATCTTAGGAAAAGCCTTGATTACACCGGTGATGATTGTAATGTTTATATTATATTTTGTGGCTGCTTTGGCAGAAACTAACCGTACTCCTTTTGATATCCCTGAAGGTGAATCAGAGATCGTAGCGGGTTATCACACAGAATATAGTGGAATGAAGTTCGCAATGTTCTTCTTTGCCGAATACTCCAACATGTTTATTGTTTCTGCTTTGACAGTTATTTTATTCTTCGGCGGATGGCAGTCTCCATTTGGAGATTTCTTAAATCAGACCTGGATGCATCCTGTATGGATGGTAACAAAATCAATGTTCTTTGTTTTTGTACAAATCTGGTTGCGCTGGACATTGCCAAGATTCAGAGTGGATCAGCTTATGGATTTAGGCTGGAAAACAATGGTTCCGATTGCATTTGTCGGATTTTTTGCGATAGCATTCTGGGCGATGGTAAGATAAGATATTAATATCTTTCAAAATTAGTAAAAGATCGGAGTAAATAATGGCAGGATATTTCCAAAACATATTTTCAGGACTTTCAACCACTTTAACCGGTATGAAAATCACTTTGGAGCACCTTTTCAAGAAAAAAGTGACTCTTCAGTATCCTGAGAAATGGCATCCGATACACTCAGGGCACATGCCGGCTAACTCTCGTAACCGTATCGCTTTAGATATGGATGAGTGCGATGGTTGTAATGCTTGCTCAAGAGCTTGTCCTGTTGGTTGTATTGACATTGAAATAGTTAAAGTAGCTAAAAGCGCGACTGATGTGCCTTTGATAAAAAGCACAGGAAAGCCCCGCAAAACATGGGTTACTAAATACGACATTGATTTTGCTTTGTGCTGCTTCTGTTCTTTATGCACAGATGCATGCCCAACGCAGGCAATCGTAATGACTACAGAATTCGAATACTCTACTTATCATAGAGAAGATTTGATTTATCATTTTTCTCAACATTCTGCTGAAGAAGTAAAAGAGAAAAAAGAAGAGCTTGCCAAAGAAAAAGCTGAGGCAGCTAAAGCTAAGGCCGAAGCGGCTGCGAAAGCAAAAGCTGAAGAAGCGGCTAAAGCTAAAGAAGATACAGAAAGTAAAGAAAATTCTAACTAATAAACAGACTGTGTCATGGGATTATTTGAACTGGCTTTTTATTCATTTGCTGCTATCATATTGATTTCTGCGATTGGCGTAGTGGTATCACGTAAGATGATGTACTCAGCGTTTTCTCTGCTGTTTACATTGTTTGGTGTTGCCGGATTTTACGTTTTGCTAAATGCGGATTTCATAGCCGTAACTCAGTTAATGGTATACGTAGGCGGTATCCTTGTGCTTATTATCTTTGGTGTGATGCTTACGCAGAAGATCACCGGTGTAGATATTAAAGAAGGGAGCGTCGGTAAACTGAGTTTTGCGGTCGGTGGCATTCTGGCTTCATTCGTAGCTGTATTTTTGACAGTAATGTATATGAATGTGGACTGGTTATTAAAAGATGCACCGATCACCGATAGCACTATTACTCAATTAGGTAATAGTTTGCTGACAGAGTATTTGTTAGCATTCGAAGTTGCAGCCATATTGCTACTGGTTGCTTTTATAGGTGCGGCACTTATTGCCCGTCGTGAATCTAATTAATAAAAGGAATTTGAAATGGGCATAGGTTTAGAACATTTTTTGATTGTTAGCGGATTGCTTTTTGCCTTGGGCATATTTGGTATTATTACCAGAAAAAATGCAATCATGGTGCTTATGGGGCTCGAGCTGATACTCAACTCTGCCAATATCAATTTCATTGCTTTTGCCAGATACGGCGGCTTGAATATTGAAGGGCATGTGGCTGCAGTATTTGTCATAGTTTTGGCAGCGGCTGAGGTTGCAGTAGCTCTTGCGATAGTGCTTAATATCTATCAAAACTATAAGCATATCAATGTAGATGAAATCAACAAACTCAAAGAATAGTTTTTGGTTTTTGAGATAGTATTTCGAAAAAGTATATAACAATAGTATAAAGTTTGAATTATGAAACCGGAAACCTTATTACTACTTTCAATGATTATCATACTGATGCCATTGCTCAGCTTTACGGTTATTATATTTAACCAAAAAAGACTGAAGCAGGCAGGCGGTATGGTCGGTTCTATATTTCAAGGTATTACCTTAGCGCTTACGTTGGTAGTTGCATTTACGAAACTAACTACGTATGCAGATGCAGGTATGATCCAAGAAGTGATTGAATGGTTTTCCATAGGCAACAAGACCATTAAACTCGGTCTCGGTTTAGATAATTTGGCTGCCATAATGCTTGTCGTAGTGAACCTGATAAGTTTTCTTGTCCATGTGTTCTCTACTGTGTACATGCACGGTGACAAACGCTATCCGAGATTCTTTGCGTATCTTGGCTTGTTTACATTCTCGATGCTCGGGATTGTGCTTGCCAATAACTTTTTAAATATGTATATCTTCTGGGAGCTCGTGGGGGTAAGTTCTTACTTACTAATCGGCTTTTGGTACGAAAAAGACTCTGCTGCAAATGCCAACAAAAAGGCATTCATTACAAACAGAATTGGTGACTTCGGTTTTCTAATCGGTATTCTTATTCTGTTTGCAAATTACGGCACTCTTGTTTTCGATGAAGTATATGCACAAATCGCTGCAGGAAATATTCCTTATGACAGCGGTGCTTGGCTGACTGCTGCCGGTATTTTGATTTTTGCCGGAGCAATTGGTAAATCTGCACAGTTCCCATTGCACGTATGGTTGCCTGATGCAATGGAAGGGCCGACTCCGGTAAGTGCATTAATCCACGCTGCAACTATGGTTGCTGCAGGTGTGTACCTTACTGCCAGAATCTTCCCTATGCTAACTGCAGATGCAATGCTGTTTGTAGCTTATTGTGGTGGTATCACTGCTTTCCTTGCTGCAACAATAGCAATTACACAAAACGATTTCAAGAAAGTACTAGCATATTCCACTGTATCGCAGCTGGGGTATATGGTTCTTGCAATCGGTGTAGGTGCATTCACAACTGGTTTTATGCATTTGGTAACACACGCTTGGTTTAAAGCATGTTTGTTCTTGGCTTCAGGTTCTGTAATCCATGCGATGCACGAATCTATGCACCATGCACATAACCACGACATGGATCCTCAAGACATAAGAAACATGGGTGGTTTAAGAAAAACTATGCCTGTTACTTATGCTACTTTCTTATTAGCCACTTTAGCAATTTCAGGTGTGCCTTTTACTTCAGGCTTCCTTTCTAAAGATGGTATTTTAGCAGGTACATTAGCATTTGCAGAACTCAGCGGTCACTGGTTACTACCTTTAGCCGGCTTTGGAGCTGCAGCAATGACTGCTTTCTATATGTTTAGATTAGCAATTAGTGCTTTCCATGGAGATCACAAAACAGATATCTCAGCTCATACTAAAGAAAACAATGTTCGCATTGTTGGTCCATTAGTGCTTCTTGCTGTACTATCTATTTCGTTCTTCTACTCATGGAATCCTTTTGATGCTAGTTCTGGCTGGTTCCACGACAGAGTGAAAACTCCAATGACTGTAGTTCCTGCCGAGTATCAATTTGACTTTATGATGCCGTTAGATGCTCACCACGGTGAGGTGGAAATGGCTGAAGCTCATGGTGAAGCAGCACACTCTCATGGTGAAGAAGCAGATTCGCATTCTCACGGAGAAGAAGTTAATGCTGCGCATGCAGATGAAACACATGGCGGACATCATGCAGCTACAAAATTCGAAGAGCAAATGCATCATGCTCACATGCCGGCAATGATAGCTTCATTGCTAATCGCAGGTGGCGGTATTTTATTTGGATTTGCATTCTATCAGTTTAAAGTATTCAATGCTGATAATCTTGCCAATCTCATTAAGCCTGCATACAAACTATCTTTTAATAAATGGTTTATCGACGAAATTTATCAGGCGTCATTTATCAATGGAACTATCAACCTTGGGCGAATTCTCTCATGGTTTGATTTGAAAGTTGTGGATGGTACTGTAAATGCAGTAGGCTGGGTCTTTAATAAAGCCTCCATTGCTGTAAGTGCATTTGATAAATATGTGATAGACGGAATTGTGAACTTGACTGGTGATGTATCCGGATTCTTAGGTGCATTACTCAGAAAAGTACAGACAGGCAAAGTGCAGGCATACATGGCACTTACGATTATTGTCTTTATGATAATACTTTTTATTGTTTTCTAAATTAGATAATTAGCAAGTAAAATAATTAGTGATCCGGAGGATTAATGACTGAGATTTTTGGAGTTGGGTTGCTTACTGCGATTACATTCTTACCTCTATTAGGTATGATCGTAGTATTGCTCATTCCATCCGGCAAAGATGAAGCGAGCAAAGCAACGTCATTGAATCTTTTCCGTTGGGTTACTGCCGGTACCACCTTTTTGCAATTAATATTAGCATTGGTGCTTTATAGTAACTTTGATTTTTCACTTTCAGGTGTAAATCAAGCGGAAACTTTCCAATTTATCGAACAGGTTGATTGGATTCATTTATCCGGTCTTCCAATGTTAGGTGATTTAAACATTCAATACTATATTGGTGTTGATGGTTTATCTGCTCCTATGATTTTGTTGACAGCACTCATTTCTTTTGTAGCTACTTTTGCTTCTTGGTCTATCAAGAAAGCTGCTAAAGGCTACTTTGCAATGTATTTGCTTTTAGTTATGGGTATGATGGGTGTGTTTATCGCACTTGACTTTTTCTTATTCTATCTTTTCTGGGAAATCATGCTTCTTCCTATGTATTTCCTTATTGGTATTTGGGGTGGCCCTAGAAAAGAATACGCTGCGATTAAGTTCTTCCTTTATACATTATTCGGTTCTGTTTTCATGTTGCTTGTTATGGTAGCATTGTACTTTGCTGCAGGCTCATTTAACTTGCTTGACATGATGAACCCGGATACTTTCAAAGATGGCGCTTTGTTGTTGGATCCGACTTGGAGACTTATTGCTTTTGCTGCATTATTTGTAGGTTTTGCAATTAAAGTTCCAATTGTACCTTTCCACACATGGTTACCGGACGCCCACGTAGAGGCACCTACTCCAATCTCTGTGATTCTGGCAGGTGTACTTTTGAAAATGGGTACTTACGGTATGTTGCGTATATCTTGGCCGATTTTCCCTGAAGCTGTTGCGTACTTCCAAGATTACATTGCCTTCATCGGTATGTTCTCTATTGTATATGGTGCGCTTTGTGCATTAGGTCAGCATAAATTTGGCCAGAAAGACTTGAAGAAAATGATTGCATACTCTTCTGTTTCTCACATGGGTTATGTGATGCTTGGTATGGCAGCAATGAATACAGAAGGTATGGCAGGCGCAATTTTCCAAATGTTCAACCACGGTACAATCACAGCAATGCTATTCATGATTGTGGGTGTTATCTATGATCGCGCTCACACAAGAGGCTTGGAAGATTTTGGTGGTTTGGCAAACAAAATGCCTGTTTACACAGGTATCATGACAATTGCTTGGTTTGCTGCAATCGGCTTACCTGGTATGAGTGGTTTCGTAAGTGAGGTTATGATCTTCTTAGGTGCATTCCAAACTTACATTTGGTACACAATTTTAGCTGCTACAGGTATAGTTATTGGTGCTGCTTATATGTTGTGGGCACTGCAAAAAGTATGGTTTGGTAAACTTCCTGAAAAATGGTCAGGCCCTTGGGATCCGACTGGTGAAGTTTACAAACATGACGATATCAATGGTATCGAACTTGCAGGCTTAGTGCCATTAGCAATTGTTGTTATTTACTTAGGTATTAATCCTGCTCCTATCGTGGACATGATGAATACTTCTGTAAATCATCTTATTGAATTTGTAAAAGTAAGCGGACAGTTCGCTTCAGTTGGTCTATAAAATTAATTTCAAAAACTTAAGCTGTTTATAGTATGATTCCGATAAACGAATTTGTTGACGGATTGCGAGAGAGCATTAGCCTCTTTAAGCCTGAAGCTGCTTTGATAGTAACTCTGGTAGTTGTTATTCTTGCAGACCTGATTTTTAAAAAAGTAAAGCACGCTGGTGGTTATGCTGCTTTAGCAGGTTTGGCTGTTACCGGTTGGTTTTTGTTTGACCATGGAAGCGGCGAAGCGGCTAGCACCTTTTCGGGGATGCTCGCAGTTGATCCATTTGCTATGTTTTTTAAAGTATTGATTTATCTTGCTACTATAGTAGTAATAGTAATGGCATTTTTCTCGAAAGAGTTAGAAGAAAAAGCTCATGGCTTTGGCGAATACTACACTCTTACGATAGGTATGGCAGTGGGTATGTTCCTCTTAGCAGGTGCATCTAACCTTATTATGATCTATCTTGCCATCGAGATTATGTCCATGTGTTCTTACGTTTTAGCAGGTTACACAAAAGAAGTTAGAAGATCCAGTGAAGCATCTCTGAAATATGTGATCTATGGCTCTCTTTCTTCAGGTATTATGATTTACGGTATTTCAATATTGTTTGGTATCACAGGTACTTTGAATTTATATGAAATTAATACAATGCTTGCAGCTTATGATGGCTCATTGCTTCCTGTATTAGCTTCCGGCCTTATGATACTTGCAGGTATTGCATACAAAATCTCTGCTGTTCCTTTCCACTTCTGGACGCCCGATGTTTACGAAGGTGCGCCTGTGGCAGTTACGGCATATCTAGGTGTAGCTTCTAAAGCTGCCGGTTTTGCGGTACTAATTAGATTTGTAAAAGTTGCGTTCATCGTTCCTGATATGAACGGTGCTCCTGCTTGGATTACTATGGGTACTTTTGACTGGCAAATGATACTTTCAATACTATCAGTGGTTACCATGACTCTTGGTAACTTTGTGGCTCTTTGGCAATCTAATGTAAAAAGAATGTTGGCATACTCATCTATAGCTCATGCCGGCTACTTGCTCATGGGTGTTACCGTGATGTCAGAAGTTGGTATAATGGGTATTAATGTTTACTTCTTTATGTATTTGCTAATGAACTTAGGAGCATTCCTTGTTGTTCAGCTAATAGCAAATAAAATTGACAGTGAAGAACTAGATGATTATGTCGGACTTGGTTATAAAGCACCTTTCTTAGGTGTAGCTATGTGTATTTTCATGGTATCTCTTGCAGGTATTCCACCTACAGCCGGCTTTATCGGCAAATGGCAGCTGTTCCAAGCTGTTGTTGAAAAAGGCATGATTTGGCTTGCAGTAGTTGGTGTTCTCAATAGTGTTGTTTCATTATTCTACTATGCTAAGGTATTCCGTAATATGTGGGTACGTGGCGTAGATGATAATGCAGAACAGTTCGAATACAGTGTTGCTGCAAAAATATTTGTATATGTTTTAGCAGTTCCAACTTTGTTCTTCTACTTTGCTGCAGGACCAATTATTGAATGGGCAAAAGAATCAGTGAAAATATTTATGTAAATCATTTTTACATAAGATCTATTTAAAAAGCTCGTAGCTATTGCAGTTACGAGCTTTTTTTATCTAAGACTCTATTTTAGTTTTAAACTTAAAAAAAAATGCTTAGTTTGATAATAAGAAAGTAAAATTACGTCCTTGTAAGTATATAGAAAATAAATGTGATAGGCAATGAGTGCTGCTGTAATAAATAATGAAGTACTGAGTTGGGCACGCAAAAAAGCGGGGCTCACAGAAGAGTATTTGAGTGACAAGGTCAACAAAAAGTATCCTTTATGGGAAAGAGGCGAACTAAAGCCTTCTTTTAAGCAAGCTCAAGACTTAGCTAAGAGATTGAGAATCCCATTTGGATATCTATTCCTATCCAAACCACCCAAAGATGAAGAACAAATAGTTGATTTAAGAAGTCTTAGTGACGATAGATATGCAAATTTGAGTTCTGAATTACAAGATGTACTCAGTGATGCAAAAAGAAAACAAGAGTGGTTCAGCGAATACATTAAAGAAGTAGATGGCGAAGAAATTGAGTTTGTTGGTAAATATAATGTTGATTCCAAGATAACTGATATAGCTCAAGATATTAGTGGAATGATGAAAATCCGTATGCAGGAAAGAAATGACTTAAGTAAATCTTCTTTCTTAAAATATCTTACAGATAAAGCTGAAGGTCTTGGGATATTAGTGCTTCGGAATGGTAAAGTTGGTTCAAATACACATCGGGTACTTGACCTAGAAGAATTCCGAGGTTTTGCACTTATTGATAAATATGCTCCACTTATTTTTATTAATGCAGTTGATTCTACCTCTGCACAAATTTTTACTTTTATGCATGAGTTAGCTCATATATGGATAGATAAAGAAGGTATTTCTAATAATGATTTCCTTCATCCTGATATATCCTTAAATAAAATAGAAAAAATGTGCAATGATGTTGCGGCTGAAGTATTAGTACCAAAACCTGAATTGCTATCTTATTGGCACCAACAAGATAGTCTTGAAATAGAACAGATTGATCAACTTGCAAAACATTTCTTAGTAAGTTCTATTGTTATAGCAAGAAGAGCATTAGATTTAAAACTTCTTAGCCAAACGGAATTTTACACTTTTTATAATCGATATAAAGAAGCTTGGACTAATAGAAAAAAACAGAATAGTGGTGGAGATTTTCATAAGGCGTTTCCCATTGCCAATAGTACTCGCTTTACAGAAGCTATATGCAGAGCGGTATACTCTGATAAAATTATGATAAGAGAAGCTGCAAGAATACTTAATGTCAGACCTGAAACAATTGATAAATATGCAAGAAAACAGGGGCTAACATGAAGTATGTTTTAGATGCTAATGTCTTTATTCAAGCTCATAGGTTTTATTATCCGGAAGATGTTTTCCCATCTGTGTGGAAATGGTTCATTGAAAAGAATGATAAAAATCAAGTATTTTCAATAGATCAAATATATGATGAAATAGCAAAAGGTAATGATAATCTTTATAAGTGGGTAAGTCAATTGAATAAAGATGCATTTTTCATATCATCTACTGATCGAAGCACGCAATTGAAATTTACTGAAGTCGCTGACTTTGTGCAATCTCTAAATTTTAATCAATTTCAAAAAGACGATTTCCTTGGATGTGCAGATCCATGGCTAATTGCTACTGCTTTAGATAAAGATATGATTTTAGTTACACAAGAAAAATATGATCCTAATATCAAAAGAAAAGTATTGATTCCAAATATTTGTGAAGAATTTGACGTTCGATATATTGATACAATCAAATTTTTCAGAGTTCTACAAGCTAATTTCTAACAGTTTGTTTGTATGTTTTCAAACTTGCTATTACTCCTTTACATTCCTATCCTTTGCAAAAAATCATTATATTTGCAATATTAGAATATTTGAAATCGAAATTTAGGATATACTATGAAAAGAACACTGATTACTTCGGCTTTGCCTTATGCAAACGGGTATATTCACCTTGGGCATGCGGCAGGGGCTTACCTTCCTGCAGATATTTATGCTCGCTACTCAAGACTTAGAGGTGAAGACGTGCTTTATGTTTGCGGTTCTGATGAACATGGCGTAGCTATTACTATTTCTGCTGAAAAGGAAAAAGTGACTCCGAAACATATTATAGATAAGTATCACACTGCAAATAAGGCTGCTTTTGAATCTTTTGGGATGAGCTTTGATAATTATTCCAGAACTTCAGTTGAAGCTCACCACGTGACTGCAAAAGAGTTTTTTGGTGATTTTCTTGAAAAGGAATATTTGATTGATCGTGAAGAAGAGCAATTCTATGATCCAAAAGCAAAGATGTTTTTACCTGACAGATATGTAGAGGGGACTTGCCCTAATTGCGGTGAAGATGGAGCAAGGGGCGATCAGTGCGATAAATGCGGTGCTTATTATAACCAAACTGAGCTTAAAAATCCTATTTCGACTGTTTCCGGTGGTACACCTGAAGTAAAAAAAACTACTCACTGGTATTTCCGATTTGATAAATTCCAGGAGTTTTTGGAAAATTATATCGATGAGAAGTCTAAATATTGGAAAGATAATGTAATCCAGCAAACTCGCAGCTGGCTCAAACAAGGCTTGGCAGAACGCGCCATTACAAGAGATTTGGAATGGGGCGTTAAGATAAAAGATATTCCGGGTGTTGACAAACAAAAAGCTGAAGGCAAAGTGCTTTACGTTTGGTTTGACGCTGTGCTTGGTTATATCTCTGCTACTAAAGAGTATATGAAAGCTCAGGGCAGAGAAGATGATTGGAAAACATGGTGGCAGGACGAGGAAACAAGATATCTTGCATTTATCGGAAAAGATAATATAGTATTCCATACATTGATTTTCCCTGCTATGCTTCATGCACGCGGCGGCTATATTATGCCTGATAATGTACCTGCTCACGAATTTTTGAATTTGGAAGGCGAAAAGTTCTCCAAATCAAGAAACTGGAGTATTGACCTTAAAGACTTTGTCAAAAATTATAACGAAAAGCATTATATAGATGCATTAAGATATACTTTGGCTACAAATTTCCCTGAAACAAAAGATGCTGACTTTACTTGGAAAGACTTCCAAAGTAAAAATAACAACGAATTGGCTGCTATCTTCGGGAACTTTGTAAACAGATCGCTTCAGTTTACTCACAAAAACTTTGATGGTAAAGTTCCTTCATTGTCTGAGAAATATGCTCGCGTACCTGCCAAATGGAATAACCTGATTGACTTTATGAATGAAAACCCTGATGCAGATATAAACAGGGAAGAGTATGCAGAATTTTCTGATAATGATCTGGCTATCATTAAAGCTTTGCATGATGGAGTCAAAAAGATTTCTGCGTGTTACGAAAGATTCCGTTTCCGTGATGCAATGACAGAAACTATGAATGTAGCTCGTGCTGCGAATAAATATTTTAATGATGAAGAGCCTTGGAAAGCTATAAAAGATGATTCTGAAAGAGCTGCAAAATCACTATATTTTTGCGTGCAGCTTGTGCATACTTTGTCTATCTTATTTGCACCGATTGTTCCTTATGCTTCCAGAAAAATAAGTAAGATTTTAGAAGTAGAATCTAATACCGGTGAAGCAAATAACGGACAGGAAACAAGAAATCTTTGGGATATTGCTGCTTACCCAACAATGGAAGAAGGAGCTTCAATCAGAAAACCGGAAATTATCTTTACTAAGATCGAAGATGAAACTGTAGAAAAAGAAGTGGAAGCTCTGAAAGAAGCTGCTGCAAAAATTGAAGCTGCTAAAGCTAAGGCAAAAGAACTTTCACAGGTAATTGAATTTGATGATTTCTTGAAAGTTAAGCTTAGAACAGCAACAATTATTGAAGCAGAGAAAGTAAAAAAATCTAAAAAACTTCTAAAACTTCAAGTGAAATTGGGTGAAGAGCAAAGGCAAGTTGTTGCCGGCATTGCAGAACACTACGAACCTGAATATCTTGTTGGTAAAACTGTAGTAATGGTTGCAAACCTAAAGCCTGCTAAAATCATGGGAATCGAATCACAAGGCATGATTTTAGCCGCAAATACAGATGACGGTACTTTATCATTCCTTTCTCCTGAAAAAGCGGAAATAGGAAGCGGAGCAGAGGTAAGATAGGTTAAGTTAAGTTAGATATAGATAATTGTTCAAAGCCACTTCTGAGTAAGGAGTGGCTTTTTTTATTTGATAAAAAGTGATGTTAAGCTGAAAAAGTTATGATATTATATTTGTAAATACTGTATTTGCACTGGATTATTTAAAAATATAAATAGAGAGTTATTATGAAAGTTTTAGTGTCGATTTTGTTGTTGCTATTTAGTTTTAGTTTAACAAGTGCACAAACAACAGAATTTAAAAAATATGAAGTAAAAGAACCTTTAACTGTTGAGTATTTCCAAACAATAGGAGCTACCTTAGGAATTGAAAGCGAGGGATACGAAAATGGTGGTGTGTATGCAGATCAGACAATCTATATGGCAGTAGCTGAGGGATTTATGAAGTTTAGCAATTCAATAATTATCGGAGGTCTTGCTAATTTTAAATATCATGAAACTATCAATAATGACGGTTTTATTTCAGTTATTTTAGCACCGGCTTTTGGTGCTCACTTCGGTAAATTGGATGGTTTTCAAATGTATTTCTTTTCTCATATTGGACCTTCTGAATTTAGTATTGATGGGGAATCTGACTATACAATAGATGCAGGGATGCACCTTGCGATTGGTTATAACAAAATAATTGCAGAGTTTTCTTCTAACTTTTTTGGTGGAGTAAATTATAATGGCGTGACAGTCAAAGTTAGAATCTAATCAATTTTTATTGAAGAATTGTTATCTATCAAAAGGTAGTTTTAATTATATTTATCACTTGAATATATGAAAGAATAGATTAAGGATTATGCAACAAAAATACTTTCGAGAAAGCAAATTCCTAAGTCTTGTGCTGAGGCACAGACCGGATAAAATAGGAATAAAATTAGATGAAAACGGTTGGACTTCAACTGAAATATTGATTCAAAAGATGATTCAGCAGGGGTTTAGAATTGATCAGGAAAAACTTGAAGCAGTTGTAAAAGACAATGATAAACAGCGTTTTGCTTTTAACGAAGACAAAACAATGATTCGTGCAAACCAGGGACATTCTCTTAAAGTAGATTTGGAATATCAGTCTGTTACGCCGCCGGAATTTCTTTACCACGGTACAGCTGATAGATTTTTAGATAGCATACTCAAGACCGGTTTAGAAAAACGAAACAGACATCATGTACATCTGAGTGAAGACTTGGAAACTGCCATTAAGGTGGGGGAACGCCACGGCAAGGTCAAAGTGCTCAAAATAGCATCTAAAAATATGCATAGACTTGGGTACAAATTTTTTAAATCAGAAAATGGTGTTTGGTTAACAGACAGCGTTCCTGTTGATTTTTTAGAGTTACAAAACTGATTTTGACCTAATTCAAAGATGTATTTTTTAACCACTTCTGAGTAAGGAGTGGCTTTTTTATATATTGCATTTTACAATTAATCATGAAGATTGTGACCCAAAAATTCAGGAACCATAAAGCCATAGCGGCTTAGAGAGAATTGAAGACTGATAGCCTGACCTGTTGTTCTAAGATAATCGTAAGAAGAAAAATCTCTTGGATGATAGATTAAATCAATGCCTAAAGCTACTTTGTTGGAGAAAAAGAGCTGCAGACCAATGCCTATATTTAGTCCAAGTCTGGTATAATTGTCTTCTAAATCTTCAATTTCTTTGTGATTCATTCCGGAATTATCAATATTAAAAGACTCTACGCCTAAACCAAATAAAAGATTAAATTGCACTCTGTTCAGATTAGTGATAATATATTTCCCGTCTAAACCTCCGAAATAACTACTGAAATTTCTCCCGTAATAATCATTCTCTTTAGAGTATATAGGGTAACTATTTTCACTTTTGCCAGACCTATTGACAAAGACAAAATTATACTCCCAGTCTCTTTTTATAACGCCGAGTCTAAAACCGGTTTCAGGGTGATTCCCTAACATAGAAAGATTACCTTGTGGCATCCACCTTCCATGTAAAACGGATATATGAAAGCCATATCTCAGAGAATCTACATAAGCATAATAAGCCTCTTTTAAGTGAGAGCCTTCATATTCTTCTTTGCTCATTGTGCTGTACAGTGGTTCGTGCATATCAGAGTATACTTCACAGATAAGTTTTCTGGAATCACCTTCAGGGAAATTCGAAGTAAGTGATTTAGCATAAGCTGCTGTAGTTTTATCAAACGTAGAATCAGGGGGAATATAGTCACAATCTTCACGGATAGGCTCAAATATTTTTTCAAAGGTTCTCCCAGTCTGAAAATATTGAACAAATTGGCTTCTGTTCTTGAACTGAATAAGAGCCATAACAAGTTCAGAGTTATTTATATTGTTATCTAAATAAGTAGATGGTTTCGAATCTAATGCGTCTAATACTTTTATTCTGTAAAGAGGCTCTCCAGCGAAATAATTATCTCCGGGATACATAGCAAACATACAGCGAACTGCATTGAATTTATGATTGGGCAGCGAATCCCAATACTCAATCAAAGTTTGAATCGAATCTTTATGATGATTCTCATAATACTTAGAATATAAATTAGAGAGAGTAGAGACAAGGTTCTCATATTTCATATCATTAGTATCAAACTCGTAGCCAAAGTTATCTTGTGAATTGGCAAAAGGTGGCAGTAGTAGTAAGATATAAAGCGATAAGATATAATATTTCATAATACTTCATAATAAAATTGTTTTAGAGATTTAATTGATATGGATTATAGACGGTCTTTCCGAATGAGATACTTATAGTAATAGAATTACCAGACTTAGAAAAGAAATCATCTGAATAGTCCATATATCTATATTTTAAGGTGATGCCAATATAATCGTTTTCCTCATAAAAATAAGTAGCACTTAAACCTAAGTTTAAGACCATAGAATCGAAGAAAACTCCTTTGCCGTAATCTGCCTGAAAAAAGTCATATCCTAAACCGCATAAGACATTAATACTGTTTCTCTGCTGATAGTATAATGGAAAATGAAGATCCCAGCTGAAATCCATTCCAACAAAAGAACTTGACTTATATTCTCTTCCTTCTTTGATATAAGAGTATGGGCTTGTCGTAGATAAAAACTTTAGTTCTGCCGATAAAATATTCGAGATGTTAGATTCTATTCCGCCTATATAAACTCCAATTATCGGATGCAAACCAAAGTCTTTCAAGTCGCCTTGAGGCACCCAAAGCCCTGTATGCCAGCCGACAACAGTTGCAGAATTTAGTAATATATTTTGCTTTATATCATCTGCTTCTGCTTTTGTAATCGGAGCTGAGTTGTTGTCCTGTTTAATGAAAGGAATAAATTTAAATTTTGGATCAGATATAACTTTGCATACAAGCCAGGAGTCAGCAGTAGAATCTTGTTCCCTTAAGAGCTCAGTTGCCAGCACCTGCATATATGCATAATAAGATGAATCTACATCTTTAAAATGTAGATAACTTCGATAATCGTTTCCATAATCTATATAAGAATGCTCATCGCGAACCGGAATATACCCATGATATATTTTTCCGACATGCTTCTGATAAGCAACAAGGTATCGCATTATTCCGAAATTACTTCCGGAAAGCTTTCCCGGAGAAAATTTGTTTTCCTTAATATCTAAAAGGATATTTGCTGTTTGGATATGTAGATTAGTATCACACTTTTCAATCCAAAATTTTAGAATAAATCTTGCAGAATCCAACTTGTTTTCAGGCAGATAATCATTGATAAGTTTGCTCATTACTTGACTTGATATCTCATCGCAGGTAAGTACATATTCTTCTTTTACCCGCTCTTCGAAATTATCTTGAGCAGGAAGAATCAGCGAGCTTAAAATCAGAAAAAACAAGACTAAAAAGTTTTGCCGGAGTAGATATTTAAGTAGCATAAATCAAACTCTTAATTTATTGATTAGCTTCTCCAATTATTTGAATTCCCGAGCTTGTTCCGATTCTTGAAGCTCCTGCTTCAATTAGCTGCTTAGCGAAAAGGTAATTTTTAATGCCGCCTGAGGCTTTGATTTTTACTTCGCTGCTGATGTGTTGTTTGATTAGTGAAATGTGCTCAATAGTTGCTCCTCCGGCAAATCCGGTTGATGTTTTTACATAATCGGCACCGGATTCAGTGCAAACTGCAGCTGCTCTTGCTATTTCTTCATTTGATAAAAGTGTGGCTTCTATTATTACTTTAAGCAGTGCACCATTAGCATGGCAAATTTCAGCAACAGAGTTCAGCTCTTCGAATATTATGAGCCAGTCACCACTTTTAGCAGCGGCAATATTCATCACTATGTCAATTTCATCAGCTCCAGAGTCTATAGCGCAAGCTGTTTCAAATATTTTCACCCTGGTTTCGCTAGCCCCTAAGGGGAAACCTACAACAGTACAGACTTTCACCTCTGTATTTTGAAGCCAGTTTTTAGCATGAGCGACATAATATGGGTTTACGCATACAGATGCAAAAGTATGATCATACGCTTCTTTGCACAATTGATCAATTTGCGAATTATTTGCATCTGCCTTTAATAGAGTGTGGTCAATATAGGATGCAATATTCATAGATTTTACAGGGATAAATTGAACAAATAGTTAAAGCCTATGCAAATGCTTGCAGCTCTCATATTCAGATCGTCACTTATTGTTTGTTCCGGACTATATGGTATTATGCCTTGCAGCGGATCATTTTTTGGGAAATCATCAATTACATTATTAAGCATATACCCTGCATAAAAGAATATGTTCAATGATCCTGTTTCATCTTCCATTAAATTGACGTGACCGCCCATTCTGAATTCAAAAAGCATGTTTAATACATCTGTTTCTACTGTGCTGCCGTCTATATCAGCACTCATAGGAATACCAATATTAAACCCCATAATAAATCCATTGAAGTAAAGGTTAGGATTTAGAGAGAAATAACTGAGATTGTGAGTATATTTATCACCGGAATGATAATCTTTTATTGCATAGGAATAAGTATGATATCCCATATTAGCATGAAGTCCGATTTTATTTGATTTGGAAAGTGGAATATTAGCAGTAATGCCAAAATCAGGCAATTTACCAATAGCCATGCCATTTTGTCTGTTCTCCGGGGTGTCAACACCATTTACTCCTGCTTTCAGGCCAAACATAGGCCCAAGCTGCATGTCCAACGCATCGGCATTAGAAGCAAAGGCAAATAAAGCGAATAAACATATCAGAATTTTCTTCATATCTACACCTATTATATATACTTAGTCTATCATAGCAAATACTATGCCTGATGGTAGTTGTAATTTTAAATCGAATTTATGATGTATTAAAAAAACTAAAATAAATACTTAGTCTAAGTGTTGTTTAATATGTAAATTATAATGCAGTAGTCAGAAAAGGAAGAGAGAACTTGAAAAAAGCTATAATAATAGGCTCCGGATTTGGATCATTAGCTCTGGCCGTAAGACTTTTAGCGACGGGCTGGGATGTGGAAATATTTGAAAAGAATGCTTCAGTTGGGGGGCATGCTGCCCAATTTAAGGAGAAAGGTTACACTTTTGATATGGGACCTTCACTGATTACAATGCCTGAGATGATTCGTGATATTTTTGCTTTGTTACATGAAAATGCTGATGAATATTTAGATTTTATAAAGCTCGATCCTTTCTATAGAATATATTTTCATGATAAGTCATTTATAGATTATAGTGATGACTCAGACAACATGAAAAGCCAAATGGCTCAATTTTGTCAAAAGGATGCAGATAACTATGAAAATTTCATAGAGTTCTCTTCTAAAGTATATGAGGCAGTAATAACTCAAGGTCTTGGAAGCGAGCCTTTTAACAAGCTGTTTACTATGCTGGAGTTTGTACCCCAAGCTTTGAAATCAAATGCCTTTTTACCTGCATATTTCCAGGCAAGCAGGTATTTCGAAAATTTCAGGCATAGATTTATGTTCTCGTTTCATCCTTTGTTTATAGGCGGCAATCCCTTTAAAGTGCCCAGTATATATCTAATGATATCTTATCTGGAAAAAAAGGGTGGGGTATGGTTTACAAAAGGCGGAATGTATTGTTTGGTGCAGGCATTTGCAGATATAATAAAGAAGCATGGAGGAGTGATACATACTTCTGCCCCTGTCGAAAAAGTAGAATTACAGGGAAGAACAGCAAAAGGAGTAATAGTAAAAGGGAATCTGCATGAAGCCGATATTGTTGTTTCTAATGCAGATGTTACTCATACTTATAAAGATCTAGTTCCACGAGAGGAAATGAAATGGAGCACAAAGAGACTGGAAAAAGCTAAATATGCCATGAGTTCATACGTTCTTTATTTAGGAGTTAAAAAGAAGTATCCGGAACTGAAGCATCATACTTTGATACTTTCTCACAGATACAAAGAGCTTATTAAAGATATCTTTGATAAACACATAATTCCTGATGATTTTTCTATGTATTTACATGTTCCATCTACCACGGATAGTTCTATGGCTCCGGAAGGCTCAGAAAGTATCTATGTACTTATACCTGTTTCTAACTTGAAGGCTGATGTTGACTGGAATACATTTGATGCTCTGTTTACAGAAAAAGTGATAAACTTTCTTGAGCATAATTTCGGGATGAAAGGTTTATCTGAAAATATTGAAGTAAAAAGGACATTCAATCCCCTAGACTTCAAAAAGGTAAGGAATTCCTATCTTGGTTCTCCTTGGGGGATGGAACCGATATTGTTGCAATCAGCATATTTTAGAGCTCATAACAGGAGCGAAGATTTTGAAAATATATTTTTGGTCGGAGCAGGAACTCATCCCGGAGCAGGCTTGCCGGGCGTTATGCTGTCAAGCATGGCCACTTTAAAATTGATAAATGAATATAAAAAATAAGGACTACAGGTTATGAATCAAGTTGTAGAGATACTTGCACCTGTTAGAAGTAAATTGAGTGAGTTTAAAGTAGTATATGATGAAATGCTCAATGAAATGTCTGATTTACCAAATGAATATACAGATTACTTGACTTCTAAAAAAGGTAAGCTGATAAGACCTGCGCTTACAGTTCTTTCTGCTGAACTCTCCGGAAAAGCTTCACTAAGAACTTTTAGAGCCGGGGCCTTGATAGAGCTGCTCCATAATGCTTCGCTTATCCATGATGATGTTATTGACCGTTCAGAAATTCGAAGAGGAAAACCTTCATTCAATGCTATATACGGAAAGGATAGAGCTATTCTGTTTGGTGATTATTTAATTGCCTCAATTTTTGAAGCTGCTATAGATTACGGTGAAAAGGAATACTTTAAAGTGCTTAATCATACTCTCAAGATTATGAGTGAGGGTGAGATTATTCAATTAAATAACATTGGCAACATAGATATCAGCGAAGAAACTTATTTCAGGATTATTCTCAGAAAAACTGCAGAGTTAATAGCTAATGCTTGTGAATTAGGTGCTATAAGTGCAAATAGTCCGGAAGATGAAAGGCAAAGACTCAGAGAATTTGGTCTGGGTATAGGCATCGCATTCCAAATTCAAGATGATTTATTTGATTACTCATTAGACTTGAATACAGGCAAAACTCCGAATAATGATCTTAAAGAAAAGAAACTAACACTTCCTCTTATATATTCACTGACAAGGATGAGTAAAACCGAGAAAAAATTTATAAAAACATTTCTGACCGGTACAGAAGTAGATCAGGAACTAATTCCGGAGATTACTGAATTAGTCAAAAACAGAGGTGGAATTGAGTATTCAAGAGAAAAAGCTAATAACTATGTATGCAGGTCATTAATGGTATTAGACGGATTTTCTTCCTCCTATGCAAAAGAAGTGCTCAGAGGTCTGGCTGAATATATTATAAATCGGGGAGAGTAGATGGGGCAAATTCTACATATTGAAAAAGACATGATGCCGTATTATAAATTTGCGGAACAAATAATAAAACATTATGCGAAGAGCTTTTATTTTGCTTCATCATTTCTGCCTAAAAAAAAACGGTGGGGAACTTATGCCGTTTACTGCTTCTGTAGGTATGTCGACAACATTGTTGATAAGCCCAGAAGCAGAGATATTGACTTAATAAAGAAAGAAATTGATGATATTGAGAAAGAGCTGAATTTAGCTTTTGTAACAGGTGAGTCCGAGCACCCGGCTCTTGCTGCGTTTGTCCATACGGCAATGATATATAAAATTCCGATTGAATACCCATTAGATTTACTGAAAGGGATGCTGATGGATTTGACTATTGATCGGTACAAAACTTTTGAAGACTTATATGTTTTTTGTTATAGAGTTGCATCAGTAGTTGGTCTGATGATGTGTTACGTGATGGGTTTTAATGAAGAGAAAGCATTAGAATACGCTGAGAAAATGGGAATTGCAATGCAGCTGACTAATATCTTAAGAGATGTTAAAGAAGATATGGAAATGGGTAGAATATATCTACCTCTGGAAGATTTAGCAGATTTTTCTATTTCTGAGGATGATGTATTTAAAGAGAACTTTAACGACAAGTTTAAAGCAATGATGATGTTTCAGGCTAATCGTTCGAAACAGTACTATAAAGATTCTCTTCCGGGAATAGAAATGCTTAACAAAGATTCTAAATTTGCAATTGCCACTGCAGGAAAAATTTATGCCGGCATTTTAGAAAAGTTGGAAGATCAGGACTATAATCCTTTTTTGGGAAGGGTTTTTTTAACTAAAAAAGAAAAGATGCTAGTTTTAATGCAGGAACTGATTAAAAACAATATTCATCTCAATTTATGGCTATAATTAAAGCAGACCATAAAAAATATGCGCACACAATCTTTGCGCATTATCTAAATTTTATTCTGAAGCAGAGTTTTTCATCTGTAAGAATTTTAGGAGACTTCTTTCAGGCAGAACCAAATAAACCTCTTCTTGTTCTGGCTAATCATTCTACTTGGTGGGACGGCTTTTTTATTTATCATTTAAACAGACTTTATTGGAAAAAAAGATATCACGTAATGATGCTTGAAGAGCAGCTTTTGAAATATCCATTTTTTAGAAAAGTAGGTGCCTTTTCTATTAAACAGGATAATACAAAAAATATAATATCTTCTCTCAATTATGCTGCAGGTCTTTTAGAAAATTCCGATAATCTTATTAATATTTTCCCTCAGGGAGTATTATTGCCGCATTATAAACGGCCATTAGAATTTGCAAAAGGAACTGATTATCTGATGAGAAGTACTGCTTCTGACGCTCATATAATACTAGTTGCAATTAGGATAGAATATTTGAAAGAGAAAAAGCCGTATGTTTTTATTAAGACAGGCAGCATTGATGGAAAGATGTTTTTTATAGAGAAGGCTGAGGAGATAATGACTCAGTTGCTAGATGAAATTGATAGTGAACTTTTATCTCAAAATATAGGTAAAGAAATATATCCGACAATCAAAAATTTATAAGGTAGCTTTTTGAATGGATAATCTAACACTTCTTCTTTTGATTCCTACTTTCTTCCATGTCATTTTTCTTATGACAGCTATAATTAATGCTATCGCCGGACCATTTCTAAATAAAATTGAATTCCATTTGAAAGATTACCCGCTAGTCTCAGTTTTAATCCCTGCAAGGAATGAAGAAAGAAATATAGCTGCATGCCTTGACTCTATGCTGGCTCAGGACTATCCAAATTATGAAATTCTTGTGCTGGATGACAATTCTGAGGATTCAACTTCTGAAATAATAGCAGAATATGCTGAAAAGCACGACAAAATTAAAGCTTATCGGGGCGGTGAACTTTTACCCGGCTGGACAGGAAAGAATAATGCATGTAGGCAGCTGGTTGAAAAAGCTAACGGAGCTATCTTTGTGTTTACTGATGCTGATAATACCTATGGTTCAAGTGCAATAAAGAACTCAATAAAATTCATGAGTAAATATGAATTAGATTTTATGAGCTCTTTTCCACAGCAAATAACCAAGTCAATCTCAGAAAAAATAATTATTCCTTTCTTAGATTTAGTAATATATTCCTTTTTTATTCTATGGTCGCAGTATTATATCAAATGGAATATATTTGCTGCTGCGAATGGTCAGTGGATTGTATGTAAAAAAACATCTTACTTGGAAATTGGTGGGCATGCTAAGGTAAAAGGCAGAATAGTAGAGGATGTATCGCTATTCAGAGAAGCTAAAAGAAGAAATATGAAAACACTTACGCTTGCAGGCACCGGCATAATTTATGGCAGAATGTATACATCTTATAAGGAAATATGGCACGGCTTGTCTAAGAATATATTTGGAATAGCAGATTACAATACGATGTTATTTATGTGTATAAATATAGTATTATTTGTATTTATAATATCTCCATATTGCATAATATTATATAGTAATAGTTTATTTGTAATTATAGTAAATTTTATTATATTACTTTTATGGAAAGTGACATTAGCATTGAACTTTAAGCATAATATTTTTATTTCTGTATTTATGCATCCAATTATGATATTTATCATAAATGCTTTGAGTTTGAATTCGATATACAGAAATAAATTTGGTGATGTCCAGTGGAAAGGTCGAAAAATGAAAGTAAGAGACAGGGAAGTTCAAGATATTTATGAGAAATAGTATTATAAAACATAGTTTATTATTCGGCTTTCTTGGGCTTGGTGCTTTATGGGAGATACTGGATAAATATCAGGAGTTGATGACACTTCTCAGCGGACCTGTGATTATAGTTCTTGGCCTGTGGATCCTTTATGAATATTATAAGGAACGGAAGTCTGATAACAGCTATTTTGACTTCTTCATCTATTCGATTAGTATCGGTCTACTAAGTTGGCTCATAGAATATATTGGGGTGCATACCGGAGCTATTTTCGGAAACTATTATTATCCGAAGACCTTATTCCCGGTCATAGATGGAGTTCCTTTGGCTATTTCCTTTGCTTGGATAGTTGCCTTGTTTTCTGCACGAGCTGTTTCTTTAGATTTTTATCAGGGTAAAAGCAGATTAATCATATCTTTTTTAATTGCCTGCTTTATGACAATATTCGATATAGTAATGGAACCTGCAGCTATTTCCATGGGATATTGGGATTGGTACGGTATGCCTGTACCAATAAGTAATTATATTGCATGGTTTGTAATTTCTTTTGTTTTTGCAGCTTTTGGAGAGTATTTCAATGTATTTGAAAATAAGACTCCAAAAATAGCAAGTTCATTTTACTGGGCTATGCTACTATACTTCCTTGCTATCTCAATCTTCTAAGTAAATCACAGTCCTTCTTTTGAAAAAATGCTACCGCTCATAAAATTGCGGGAAAAGTCTTGCTTAGAATCATTTAGCTCCAAAAAAAATAGCAAAATCTGCTAAATGTATTTCTGCCAGCTCTAATCTTCAAATTCAGGCACAATTTTTTCTTTCAAAATATAGAGAGGCTTTTTGCTTCTTTCTAATAAAAATTGATTATATTTTGATATTTCGTAAATCATAGTGCAGGTTTTAGTCATGGAACAAATCCTTTCAGTTTATTTCAATATCGACAGAACTTACTTTACTGTTGTCAAAAACGATCCGAAAGGCTTGGAACTTGTTTATTTAAATTCTACATCCGCTCCAATAGATTTGGAATATATGGAAGAAACCTCGCCTGAAGTATTTAACGAAATAGATGATATGCTTGCTGAGATAGAAGGTGAGATAAATCGTGTAACTGTAACTCTTCCTGCTGAAAGCGTACTTGTTAGCCAATTCCCGGGATCCAGCGGAATGAGCGAAAAAGAAATGAAACAGCTAGTTAGCTTGGAAATAAAACAGTCCTATCCGCAATTTAATTATAACGATTTTACAGTAAATATTATACCGCTTGCAGAAAGAAAAGACAGTGAAGCAATGATGATGGGTGTTATTATGCCAAAATCTTCCTATATGTCTTGCAAAAAAATTCTTCAATCACTTAACCAGCCTCTAAGTAATATAGAAATTAGTCAATTAAGTGCCCATAACGCATTTTTATATAACTATCCTGAAAAGCATAACAGCACTGTATTGCTAATGGGATTACAGGATCAATTCATTGATGTAAGTGTTATCAAAAACAAGCAGCCAATTTATTATAACTTAGTTTCTCTTCCTGAAAAGGAAAAATTCGGTGAAATATTTGAAGCAGAATTCAACAAAATAACAGAAGAAGTTGTTGAAGGTATTTCCTCTGCATATTTCTTCGGAGCAGGGCTGACAAAAGATTTACACATGATGGGGTGGGAAACATCGATGCTTTTAGGCATAGAAGCAATGCGCTTAAATGCTTTCAGAATGATGAAAACAAACCTTGAGCAAAGAGCAAAAGAATACTGCCTTCGCACATTGCACATCTACCCTCCTTGCATAGGCGGCGCGATGCCTGCTTATCACGAAAATTTGAGGTATTAGAGAGAGAGAGAGTTTTTCAATTATACTTTTTCCCAGATATGAAAGACATCGAATAAGACAGGCAATCAGACTAGAACTAAAACA
Organism: uncultured bacterium; assembly: GCA_942490685.1. Taxonomy (GTDB): domain Bacteria; phylum Bacteroidota; class Ignavibacteria; order Kapaibacteriales; family UBA2268; genus JBFHIJ01. Next base: position 2,956,832 of record CALNXW010000016.1, on the reverse strand, counting down.
AAGAGAAGCAGCAATAACATAAATTTCAATAAAAAAAGCGCAGAACTTAAATAAATAAACTCTGCGCTTTCAAAAATAAAGACTAAAAAAGCAATATCTTAGCCGTGGCGGATATTCATAATATCGCCGTCAGTTACGATATACTCTTTACCTTCTAATCTAAATTTTCCGTTTTCTTTACATTTGGCAAAAGATCCAAATTCCATGAAATCTGCATAAGCAGTTACTTCAGCACGGATAAATTTGTTATAAAAATCAGTATGGATAGCACCTGCTGCTTCCTGAGCAGTAGCACCTTTTTTGATAGTCCATGCTCTGTTTTCATCTTCGCCAACAGTAAAGAATGACTGCAATCCTAAAAGTTCGTAAGCACCGCGAATCATTCTGTCTAAAGGAGAATCTTTAAGGCCATACTCATCCATGAAGACTTGTTTTTCTTCATCATCAAGCTGAGATAACTCTAATTCAATTTTAGCAAAGAAAGGCTCAACTTTAATCATATTTCCTTTAAGTTTAGCGCGAATTTCTTCTACAATTGAATTTGCATCAGCTACACTTTCTTCAGAAAGATTGATAGCAATCAAAAGAGGTTTAGAAGTAAGCGGAGCGTAGTTTTTAATGTAAGCTACTTCTTCATCGCTCATTTCGAGTTCTCTTAGTGGAGTGCCATTTTCCAAAGCTTCTTTCCAGCGTTTCATTGCTTCAATTTCTTTCGCTGCAGATTCTTTAGTTTTAGGTCTTTTTAAATCTTTTTCAAGCTTATCGAATCTACCTTCAATCCATTCCAAATCGATAAACATAAATTCTTCTTCCAAAGTCTCAATGTCTCTCCAGATATCAATAGAACCTTCAGAGTGAGGCACCATTTCATCTTCAAATCCACGAACTACGTGAAGCAATGCATCATTAGTTTTTACATTACCCAGGAACTGACCTGCGAATTGGTTAGAATTTCTATCGCCTTTCGAAACACTAACCAGGTCAACCATTTCAATAGTAGCGTTAACTGATTTTTTCGGGTTAAAGATAGCATTTAGTTTTTCTAAGCGGCTATCCGGAACCTTTACGATTGCTTTGTTAGTATCTCTTTTTTGCAAAGCAGACTGATCCAGGTGAATTTGGGTCAAAGTCTGAAATAAGGTAGTTTTACCTGAAAAAGGCAAACCCACGATCCCTATCTGCATAATATCCTCTATAAAAATTTAGTTAATCCAATTCTTCAAAATTATTATAAAAATTGGTCTTATGGAATTTTTTGTTTGTAATATTTTGAAAAAAGCAATTTTAGACTACTTCCATCTTGCTAATTTAGGAATATCTTTAACCATAAGCTTGATTATAAATTTTGGAAATTATTTCTTTCTAAGAATCTCAAAAACAAAATCCTGCATTTTTTCCGCGGTATCAACCTCTTTATTGATAAAAATGCCTTTTTGATAACACATCACACAATAATCTTTACTTTGACTTCCGTCTTTATTTGTGCCCCAGCCATCAGAATCAAGTTTAAGAGGCATGCCACAACTTTGGCATTGCTTTTTTTTAGGCATAAATTTACTCAATCTAAAATTTAGAAATATTAGTCAGACAGATAAAAAAAGGGTAACAACAATTTTGCTGTACCCTTTATAAAAGAAATATGTCAGGCTTTACGCTTTTTTCAATTTATCATTTAGAACTTTGATTTTATGAGTAATTGCTTTTCCAATTTTATCCAGAGGAACTATTTCATGTTTATTGGTTGCTTTTATTGCCGCTTCAGGCATAGAAGGAGCAACAGCAGATTCAGGATCCTGAACAATCACAATGCCGCCGGCTGCTTCAATATTAGCACATCCGTTAGCGCCGTCTTTACCAAGACCGGTAAGCACTACTCCGATTGAGTATTTGCCAAAGGCTTGTGCACCTGATCTGAATAAAGGATCTGCAGACGGTTTACTGAAGTTTTCTTCAGGAGCATCATCAAAAGCAAGTTTTTGAGATTTCGGTAAAATGTTTAGATGCTTTCCACCAGGAGCAATATAGATGTTTTTAGGCAAAGAAATATGACCATTCATGGCAACATTTACTTTGTAAGGAGTGTTTTCCTGCAAATGCTTAGCAAATCCGCTAATCATCCAGTCCGGAGCATGCTGAACTAAATAGAAAGCAGCAGGCAAATCAGCAGGAATATTTTTAAAAACTTCTATTAATGATTTAGGGCCGCCTGTAGATGAAGCAATTGTAACACCAACAAAATCAGGTTTGATATCACTAGTTGTATCCACAGTAATGGTAGATGAGCTCGGTGCTACTTGTTTGATTTTGCCTAAGCCTTTTTTAATGGCCTTCTCAAGGTCATTAAAATCTACAGGTTTAGGGAAATAGTCATCAGCTCCTGCATTGAGTGCAAAGTCTCTTGTACCCTGTGAGTCTATGGCAGTGAACATAATGATGTAAGGGATAGGTTTAATGGTCTCCCTTACTCTCCGGATAAGCTCGATGCCATCCATTAGCGGCATCATCCAGTCTGTAAGTAAAATATCAAATTGTACTTGTTCCATGAGTTTTAAGGCCGAAATGCCATTTTGAGCAGTAATTACTTGATAACCCTTGCGCTGTAGTAGCTGCTTATAGGTTGCAGAGGTCATTAGCTCATCTTCTGCTAGTAGTACTTTTATTTGTCCCGCCATAAGAATATTGTCATTTTGTTTAAAAATAAATTATATTTCACAGTATCCCCTCTTATCTAATCGATTGAAAGAGTCTTTTATTTCAACACAGTAAAAGAAAGGGTAATAATACCTAATTTAATAAAAAATATTACAACAGCAAACCCTTATTATAATAAGGTATAGAAAAGTTTAGAACATTTTTAAAGGCATAAAATATTTTACAATTCAATTTAAAATTTATAAATAATATGCATTACTATTTAACATCTTAATTTTTAAATTATCAAAAATGTTCTTAATTAGCCTTTAGATTAATTACTAGTGTTTAATAATGAGTGTATGTAAAGAATATAAACTGGTAATTACTAAATGGCAATATAGATTAGCATTTACACAATCATGTAATTTATCTCATTAAGGTAAAACTGCAAACAAATTGGCTTCATTCTGAGTGCAAGTTTTACTTTTTGTAACTTCATTAAAATTAGATATATTTGCGCAACACTATGAAAACACATCTGTGTGAACTTTTACTTTACATAAATTATATTTAGCTATTATGGAGAGTGTCATATGAAACTTGAAAAGTTACTCAGTTTTTATTTCAATATGAAGACAATAAAGGCGAAGCTTACTTTTGCAACTACTGCAAGCATGATTATGTTATCAGTTGCGCTTATCGCTCAAGCAGCTTTCCGAACATTTGTCAATAATGAAGAATCAATAGAAAATAGGCTTGTGTCTCTTTCAGACAGTTACTCAGAAAAGATGAAGAGCTCTTTTGAAAAAGCAGTTTTAATTGCTGAACTTACTTCAAAAGATATACAAAATGCTTATCATGTTGATGGTGTGAATAGAGATTATGTTGCTGAAAAACTTAGCTCTTTTTCAGATGTGGATAATAGTGTACTGTACATAGGTACTTACTGGAAAGATAATGCTTTTGATACATTAGACAGCCGGCTTGGAAGATTTGCTGTAGGCATTTATAAGACAGAACAGACGCATAAAAAAATTGATATGCAAAGTCTACTTACTTCAGAAGAGATTTCTAAAGGGTTTGCAACTGTGAAGCCGTTTATTTCTTCCACTCTAAAAGAGAAGTTGAAGGAGAATCTATATATTCGGCGAATATTGTGATGCCTGTTACTATAGATGGTGAAGTAAAGGCTTTTAATGTAGTAGGTGTAGATATCAATAAATTGCAAGGCAGATTAGCTGCTCAGCCAATATTCAATGGCACTGGAAATATTTCTATCTTTTCTGAATCAGGAAATATTTGCGCGAGCTCTATTGCTGATTCTTTAATTGGAAAATCTTTGGCCGAAATATGTGCAGATTACATAAATGCAGTTGATTATAAGAATCTTAAAGATGCATCCGCAGAAACAATAGCGAATACTTTTACTATTACGCATCCGATACATTTCACTCATACTGATCAGACTTGGTTCCTAAAAATTGACGTACCCGCAAGTGAGATTCAAGCAGCAACTATTGATATTGTGATTGAGCTTATTTTAGGTTCTCTTGTCTTTATGTTTTTTGCTCAAATTGGAATTTATTTCTTTACTAAATCCTTTTCGCAACCAATCGAAAAAATCAGAGATTATGCTGAATCCGTTTCGCAAGGTAATGTGAGTATCCAGTGTGACTATAAAGGCAGAGATGAGCTGGGCTCTCTTGCAGAAGCTTTCAGAAAGCTGATGAATATACAAAGAGATTTGATTGAAGAAACTAAAGCTCTTACTAACTCTGCAGAGCAAGGCGATCTGACTAAAAGAGGAGATGTTTCAAAATATCCTGGAGCATTTGGCGATATGCTAAGTGGATTTAACAGAACTTTGGATGCTTTGGTTACTCCGCTAAATACCGCTGCCGGTTATGTTGCAAATATTGCAGAGGGTAATCTGCCTCCAAAAATTACTGAAAAGTACAATGGTGATTTCAACGAACTTAAAAATAATATCAATACACTGATTGATAACCTAAATAACTATAGCAAAGAAGTAGAGACTTTTATTTTTGAGCATAGAGTAAATGGCGATACTGACTACTTCATTAGCGAAGAAAAGTTTTCAGGCATCTACAGAGATATGGCTCATAGCAGCAATGATGCTGTGCGAGTGTACATAAATAATATCAAAAAGATACTTGCCATTTTGGGTGCTTACGGCAAAGGTAACATGAAGCCAACTTTGAAACCTCTACCGGGTAAGCAGTCTATTGCTAATGAAAACTTGAATAGAATGAAGAATAACATTCTTGATATGGCTAATGAATTGCAAAGTCTGATTGATGGTGCTCAAGCCGGACAGTTAGATGTCAGAGGAAATGAAGATAATTACGAAGGAGCTTTTAAACAGCTTATTGGTGGATTCAACAAAACGCTTGATGCAGTGACAGAACCAATCAATATTTCTGCTCAGTATATTGACAGAATATCTAAAGGTGATATTCCAAAGCCTATTAAAGAAGAATTTAGCGGTGATTTCAACGAAATCAAAAATAATATAAATGCACTGATTAGTAATCTATCCACATTTATATCTGAAATGCAACTCATGAGTGAGGAGCAGGCAAAAGGCGAAATTGATATTTATATTGATGAAAATAAATTTGCCGGTGCTTACAAAGAGATGGCTATTGGAGTTAATGCCACTGTGAAAGATCACGTAAATGTTTTAATGAGGATACTTGACATTGTTTCTGATTATGCTAATGGTAACTTTACTGAAGAGCTGGAAGAATTACCTGGTAAGCGCATAATTGCTACTGAAAGAACAAATGAGCTTCGGACTAATTTGACTAATATTCATAATGAAATTGCTAATCTTATTGAAGCCGCTCAGGAAGGTGAATTAGATTCCAGAGGAAACGAAGATATCTTTACAGGTGGCTGGAAAGAATTGATCATTGGGATCAACCAGATGTTTGCTAGCATGACAAATCCGATTAATGAATCACTTCATATTCTGGAATCAATAGCGAATAATGACTTTACTGTAAAAATTAATAGTCAATATTCAGGAAAATGGAAACAACTGCAAACTGCGATTGAAAATACTGTGGGCAAACTGGAAAGAATACTTGGTTTGGCTATAGATATCAGCAACGGCGATTTGTCAAAATTAGAACAATTGAAGGTAAATGGTAAGTTTTCCGAACAAGATGAATTGACACCAGCCTTCATTAAAATGATGGAAGCAATAAAAGCACTTGTCGAAGATGCTCAGAAATTGTCTGATGCAGCTATCAAAGGTGATTTCGGTGTTCGTGCAGATGCTGCAAAACACCACGGTGATTATGCAAATGTTATATTAGGTGTTAATAGCACCATAGATGCATTTACAGGTCAATTTAATATGACTTTAGATTTCTTAAATAAAGTATCAAAAGGTGACCAGCTTACAAAGCTAGATACCGATGAATTTAAAGGTGAATATAAAAATCTTGCTGAATATATTAATATTCTAGCTGATTTTATGCAAAATCTGATAGATGATACTGCGGGAAGCGCTGAAAAAGCAATTCAGGGTGATTTGAAGCAGAGAATTAATACTTCCGGATATCCTGGCAGATGGAATGATATTGTTTCAGGTATTAATCAAACTCTGGATGCTGTTGTAGCTCCTATAGAAGAGGCCGGAGAAGTGTTAGAAATCATGGCTTCCGGTGATATGACCGTCCGAATGGTAGGTAATTACAGAGGAGATCATGAAAAGCTTAAAGACAGTATAAATTCTCTAGGCGACTCACTCTCAGAACTTCTGACACAGTTAAACAATGTTGTGCTTTCTGTTGCAGATGCTTCCACTGAGATTTCTCATGCTAGTGAAAGCGTAGCTGCTTCTTCTCAGGAACAAAGTTCACAGGTAGAAGAGATTGCCTCTGCAATAGAGGAAATGAGTATGACTATTACCGAAAATTCGTCTAACGCCGGCAAGACTGCTAATTTTGCAGATAATAATGGGAAAATAGCCAAAGACGGTGGTCAGGTTGTAATCCAGACTATAGAGAAAATGAAAGAAATTGCTGCAGTTGTGCAACAGTCTGCAATGAATATTGAGAAACTTGGGCGATCTTCTACTGAGATTGGAGCTATTATCTCAGTGATTGAAGAAATTGCAGATCAAACAAACCTGCTTGCACTTAATGCTGCAATTGAAGCTGCAAGAGCAGGAGAGCAGGGCAGAGGCTTTGCTGTAGTTGCTGATGAAGTAAGAAAACTTGCTGAAAGAACAACTGATGCTACTAAGCAAATATCAACAATGATAAACAGCATTCAGAGAGAAACTGAGTCCGCTGTACAAGTGATGCAAAAAGGAAATGAAGAAGTTCAAAATGGTATCACTTTGGCTGATAACGCCGGTGATGCATTAAATCGAGTAGTTCAGAGCTCGGAAGATGTTTTAGACATGGTAAACTCAATAGCAACTTCTTCTGAACAGCAAGCAGCAACCGGTGAGCAACTTGCTAAAAATGTAACAAGTATATCTGATGCTGCAGTTAGTTCAGCAAGAAACATCGAGTCAATAGCAAGATCTTCAGAGACTCTTACAGTTATGACCGATAATTTGCAGAGGGTCATGAAACAGTTCAAAATTGATCAAAAAATGGAATCAGGTAGAGTATTCCTGGATAGTCAGGAACACCAGGCTCTCCCTCCGGCAGATTATGATGACTTATTCTAATCAAGAATAGATATTAACAGTACAGGAGCTGCTTTAGGGCGGCTCTTTGTATAATAAGACAAATGATAATTCTTAGGAATTAACTATTCTTTATTTTGTTTTGTCATATTGTTTGCTGATTTTTGAAAGCTTTTAGATAACATAAATCCAGAGACTTCTATGAAAAAGAAAATTTTGATTATATATACCGGTGGTACAATAGGAATGAAAAAATCAGGCAATGGCTATGTCCCTGATCCTGATTTTGCAATTAAAGTAAGACAAATTCCTGAACTTTACGAACCGGGTATGCCTCAATTTGATATATTATCTCTGGATCCAATCCTAGACTCCTCTAATATGAATCCATCTGATTGGGATCATATTGTGCGTGTTATATTTGAAAACTATCCGAATTATGATGGTTTTATAGTTCTGCACGGTACTGATACAATGGCATATACGGCCTCTGCGCTATCTTTTATGCTTGAAAATCTAAATGTGCCGGTAGTTATAACAGGCTCGCAAATACCGATGTGCGAAGTAAGAAATGATGCAAGAGACAATATAATAACGTCTCTTTTGATATGCGGTAGTATAGGAGATGAGCTTAAAGGCAAAGTGACACTTTACTTTGAAAATAAATTGATGCTTGGCTGCAGGACAGTAAAAACTGATGCGCTTGGTTTTTCTGCTTTCGAATCTCCAAATTTTCCGCCAATTGCAAATGTCGGTGTTAAGATAAACATTAACCAGTTTACTCATGGTATAGAGTTTGACCCCGGAGTTTTTAAAGCTCCTGAGGAATCTCATGTGGATCATATGGTTCCTGAGCAAAAAGAAAATGAAGCAGAACACTTTCACTATATAGAAAGTGATAAAGCAAATAAATTTGAAGTAGCAGTAATTAGATTGTTCCCGGGTATTTCCGGAGATTTTATGCGAAATATAATGCAGGCGCCTTTGAAGGGCTTGGTTATTGAGGCCTACGGTGTTGGGAATGGTCCTTCTAAAGAGAGTAATTATGAGCTATTTACAGCTATCAAAGAAGGAGTGGATAAAGGTATTGTTGCAGTAGCGGTTACACAATGTCTCCGTGGAGGAATAATGCTTGATCAATATGAGGCTTCGCTAAAAACAGCAGGGGTAATTAGTGGTAAAGACATGACTACTGAAGCAGCTCTTGCTAAATTGTATTACTTGATAAGTAAAAAACAATATTCAGCAACTGAAGTAAGAAATCGCATTGGGAAGAATCTACGCGGCGAGCTTACTGATGTTTAATGAATTTATTCAGACTTTAAATAAAATGCCTTTAATACAAAATCTAAAGTATTAAAGGCATTCTTTTTATCAGCTCTCTTATTGTTTTATGCTAGATTATTCAAGCGTATTGCTATGAGCCTTTCAGGCTTGCACCAAAATTCCTAATTGACTACCTCGCTACAATCACCTTCATTGATTTAAAAACACTGTTTCCTCTGATATTACAGATATACTTACCTGAACTAACATTGGAACAATCCCATGAAAAAGTATGTTCACCTGCTTCTAATAAGCCCTGATGAAGTGTCTCAACCAAACGACCGGAATTGTCATAAATCATAATTTTAATCTCTTCTGCTGCGTCTAATGCAAAAGATATATCCGCTGAATTTGTACTAGGATTTGGATAAATTAAACTACTGTTTAATTCTGAGTTTTTTGATTTTGGATGATCTTCTACGGAAACTATAATCGGATCGGAAATATAAAGTCCCTTTGTAGTGTAAGAATATATTCGATGTTTTGGATCTATTTCAATCTTATTTACAAAAAAATCTGAGATATCTACATCTTTCATCAAATTTGTATAAGTTCCATCTTCTTCTCGTCTATATACGCCATTGTATGAGCTGATGTAAATATTACCGTTATACACCTCAAAGTCAATTGCATATAAATCATGATTACCTAAAGAGCTCCACGTTTTACCTTTGTCTGTACTGTATTTAGGATAGTAATGGCTACTATAATCAGTATCTTTGTAACCATATTCAAAGCATATTAAATTATTTTCAACTTTTATATCATCTGCACTGATATGCAAAGTTTCATCATACTCTTGAACAAAGGCAATGTTCTTTTCTTGTGTGTTCAGATCAACTACACAGATCTCATTTACCTCGTCATAAGTGTTGTATTGATAGAAAAGCCCGATTCCATTTATGTCAACATCAAAATCATTAATATTAACTCCATAGTCTGCTTTATATTCGTATGTTTTTAGAATAGAGTCTGGACTTACAATATGTATATATGCAATACTGTCTTTTGCAATTGATGTGTTTTGTCCTGATCCTGATTTTGCGTCAATGATAGGGAAAGACTGCTGAGGGTTGTTATTGTTATTAGAAAATAGTTCGAGAGTATCTTTATATGAAGGTTTGTACTTTAAAGTTCCCAAAAGTTTTGGCTTGGGTTCATCCAATGTATATTTTAGGATGCTTTTATTTTCTATAACATATTGTTCTTTATAGAATCCCAAAACTTTATCTGATTTTAGTTTTTCCCAATCCTTGCCCGGATATTTAATTTTATTTTGCGAAACTAGAGTATCTCCAAATTCTCTATAATGAGATACATAAGGAACTTTAAATTCACCAGTCAATACGAAATTTTCAATATCCGTACTGTACTCATAATATTTTGAGCCATCAATTAAATAGGGATATTTGCTGTTGAAGTTAATTATTTTGTCCCTGATGTCAAAGTAATCCCATGTTTTTCCAAAATCTTTAGTTATAACTAAAGAGTATGATCCGGCAAAAAACAGTCTTTCCCCAAATTGTTTCACATTTCTCAATTCCCTCCGAAAATTGACCCACTTTTCCCGCTGAAAATTGACCCACCATTTGCTAACTAATCCTGCATAAGATTGACTTCAAATGCAGGAGGGAAATAGGTGATAACAGTGGAAGATTGGGTAACTATCCGAAATTTGAAAAATCATAACCCTGATTTGGGTACACGCAAGATTGCTAAGCTGCTTAATGTTAGTCGCAATACGGTTAAATCAGCTCTAAAGAAGGATTCTGCTCCACAATATACGCGCGAGTGCAGTGCAAATCCTTTTCTGATGCCGTTTGAGGAATACATTTCTGAGAGTTTAAATAAGAAAAGACTTCGTAAAAGCAGAGTATTAGCTGATATTCGAGCAAAAGGCTATACCGGCTCTCAAAGTGCTTTTTACAGGTATTGTGAGAAGATGTCAGCGCAAGAAAAGCCATCATTCAAGCCTTACGAAACGTCTCCCGGCTTTCAGGCACAATATGACTGGAGTCCTTATACAGTAATGATTGGCGGTAAGTTAGTCAAATTATATGTATATCAGTATATCCATGGTTTCAGTCGGCATCGTGTGTTGGAAGCGGCTCTCAGTGATACTATGGCGAGTATATTGGAAGCGTTGGAAAATTCCATCATCGAATCCGGTGGCGTTTGTGAGCAAATTCAAACAGACAACGCAACAAGCTTTGTAACAAATGCCTCAAAGGATAACTTCCAATGGAATAAGCGATATTTGGCATTTTGCGGACATTACGGCTTTAAGCCAACTCGCTCTCTACCTGCACATCCTTGGTCAAAAGGCAAGGTAGAACGCCCTTTTGCATACCTCGAAGATCATTTTATCAAAGGCAATGAATATGAATCCTCTGAAGATTTCTGCCAAAAACTAAAGGATTTTCAGGATAAAGTCAATTCCAGAGTGCATTCGACAACAAAAGCAAAACCTATCGAGCTTTTTGCAAAAGAGAAAGAATACTTATCAATTCTGCCGGAATCACGCTATGTAAGCGTCAAAGAAGAAGTTCGCAAAGTAAGTGCAGACTGCCTGATTTCATTTATGGGAAGCCGATACAGCGTGCCATATTTATTTGTTGGCAAGCAGGTTTGGGTCAAAGTCTCTAAAGGCAGCTATATCGAAGTATATTCAACAAAAAGCAAGCTCATAGCCCGTCACAAGCTCAGTTTAGAGAAAGGTAAAATTATCATGCTGGACTCTCACTATAAGAATCACAGCATAGAAAAAGGAAGTTGGAAACGTTTGTCTATGAGTTTTAGCAAGAAATTCCCTGATTTTGCCTGGTTTTTGGACAAACTATATGCACAAAAGAGAATAAATCCTGCATATCACCTTACAAGAATCATGGATACAGCTATGTATTTTGAGCATAAAGATATGGAAGCAGCTTTTCTTAAATGCCGTGATTATAACATCTTTAACTCAAAGTTTGTAAGAGCTTATGTAGAGAATAATGCTAAAGATGCTCCGGTAGAGCCTGTACGCATAGAAACCATGATAAACAAAACAATAGAAGAAGTCAATATCGTGCGAAATCTGGATTATTACAACAATCATTTTGGAGGTTAAAATGCAGACCCACGACAAATTAGATGAATATCTTAAAACGCTGACTCTGCCTTGGATTAGGCAGAATTATAAGTTAGAGGTGGAAAATGCAGCTAAAGCCAAGCTTAGTTATGCAGAATTTCTCTTTAAAATCATGCAGGAAGAAGTAATCTCGAAGCTTGACCGCTCTATCAACAGAAGAGTACAAACAGCCGGATTCCCTCAAATAAAGCATTTTGAGAGCTTTGATTTTTCTTTTCAACCAAAGATTGACGAAAAGCTTTTGAGAGAACTCACGCAACTGCAATTTATGGATGAGGCAAAAAATATTATCTTTCTCAGATATCCGGGTGTTGGCAAAACGCATCTTGCCATATCCATTGGGATTAAAGCCTGTCAGCAGAGAAAAAGAGTTGCATTTTACACAACAGAGCAGCTAATGAAAGCTTTTGCCGAAGCAGAAATGATTGGTCAACTGCAAAGACTGCTAAACACATTAGACCGGCTTGATCTGCTTATAATCGACGAACTCGGCTATCTTGAGCTTACAAAGAAAACTGCATCATTTTTCTTCAGGCTGATTGCTGCAAGATACGAACGAAAATCTACGATTATTACATCGAACAAGTCCTTTGATAAATGGGGTGATATATTCCAGGATGACGTGGTCGCATCTGCCATTTTAGACAGACTTTTGCATCACTGCTATCCGTTTTTTATCAATGGAAAAAGTTTTAGAGTGAAGGATATTATAAATAAATAATTATATTGGGGTGGGTCAATTTTGCTGACAAAAACGGGTCAATTTTCAGAGGGAAAGAACAACATTATTAAGATCATCAAACCAGGTTTTTGCTCCTATATCTTTTCCCAGGTTTAGTTTTTCGTATCCATATTCTTGATATAATTCCCAAGTTTTGCAAGTGTCTTTGGATACGTAGGTCTTTTCCGGATAAAAGAAATATACCTTATTTGAATCTACAAATATGTCTTTGAGCTCTCTATCAGGACTATCATAATATTGCACCTCATCAGTTTCCAGATTTTTAACATAGATAGTGTCGCCACCATAATGAGATACAAGGGTGTTTACAAGCAAAAAGTTTTGGAAGATAGTTGCGCAAGTCTTGTTTGAAGAAAGATTAGGCAATCCCAGATTCGAAAACTCAAATTTTTCCATGTCAAGTCTGAGGGCTTTTTTTCTATACCAGTTTTTAGTGATGCAAATTATTTGGTCTTGGTAGGTTAAAATATCACATGCGCCGAATTTGCAGTACTCTTTTTGCCATGTATCACCATAATTTGTAGAGTAAAGCCAATAGGTGTCCTGCTGTGCAATAAAAGTACCTCTGCCGTTTTCACTAAAAGTTTTAAAAGAGTAGCTGGATCTATGAAGGCTTATACTGTCTTTTGATCTTTTGAGAATATTTTTAGTTTCCCAAGACTCACCATTATCAGTAGATATTCTAAAACCTAACTTTGGTGAGTGATCATGTACAAGTATATCTTCGTTTGATAGTCTGATTAAAAAATCATGATTATAAAAATGTGGTAGGTTTTCTACTTTTCGCCAATTAAATTGGCTAATGAGACATATGGGGAATAGTAAAAATAAAATACATATTAGAGTTTTTTGCATGATTGTTTCTTATTATAAATTTAAAGTAACAATTATATAAACACTTGTACATCATTATGGTTCAATATTTTTTATAAGTAAAATGGAAACTTGTATATATTAAGTTGCGTATATCTTCGTCAATACTAAATCATTAAAAAAAAGAGATGGTAATGGAAAATAAAAAAGCCCAGTATTTGGAAGGTAATATAAATAGGCAGCTTGTGTTTAAGTCACTGCCAGTAGTTTTGGGAATTATGTTTGCAATTTCTCTAAATCTGATTGATACATATTTTATATCCATGCTTGGTAATGAAGAACTGGCCGCAATCAGTTTTACGTTTCCTGTAGTCTTCTTTATTTGGGGGATTGCTATGGGGCTTTCTACCGGGGCTTCTTCTATTATATCAAGAGCAATAGGGAAAGGAGACAAACGGGAAGTTGTTCGAATCACATCAGATTCTCTAATGTTGTCTGTACTGATGACAGCATTTTTTGTGATCATCGGTATTTTTAGTTTCGACTGGCTTTTTGCCGTTTTGGGTGCTTCGCCGGATACTATAGAGCTAATAAAGGACTATATGGTGGTTTGGTATCCCGGGATGATCTTTCTTGTTGTGCCGGTAGTTGGTAATGCCGCAATTAGAGCCACAGGAGATACAAAAGTTCCTTCCATGATCATGGGAATTTCAGTGCTTGCAAATTTAATACTGGATCCTATTCTGATATTCGGGTGGGGGCCTATCCCTGCTATGGGTCTAACAGGTGCTGCCATTGCGACTGTTATTGCAAGAGCATTGACATTCGTTATTGCGCTTCATATTCTCCATAAAAGAGAAAAGATGGTAAGTTTTCAATTGCCTGAGTTTAGCGAAGTGTGGAAGTCCTGGAAAAAGATAATGGTGATAGGAGGGCCGGCAATTGGTACTAATCTTGTTGTACCGGTTGGAATTGGTTTAATTACTGCACTTCTGGCAAATTACGGTGAATATGCAGTTGCTGCATTTGGAGTTGCTTCCAGAGTGGAATCTTTAATGCTTACTGTGTTTATGGGACTTTCTGCTGTAATTGGTCCTTTTGTAGGGCAAAACTGGGGTGCAGGTCAGCATGACAGAGCAAGGGATGGAGTGAAAAGAAGCTATGTGGTCTCGCTAATATGGGGCTCTTTTTCTTTTGTAGTTCTTGCACTTTTGGGAGAGCCAATAGGCAGAGTCTTTGTCTTTGCTTCAGATTCTATTCAAAACAACCCTGAACTCTTGGCAAGAGCAGAGGATATGATTCATATTATCAAAACATATCTTATTGTAGTTCCTATAGGCTATATGTTCCGTGGAGTTATGATGGTAGCAGGAACATCTCTGAATGTACTTAACAAACCGTTTCAGGCAGCTTTTCTGACAGTGTTGTATATATTTATTCTTTATATACCTTTAGCCTATCTTGGAGCTTATTTGATGGATATAGACGGAATCTTTTATGCAGCTCTTATTTCGGGAATTATAACCGGAGTAGTTGCATATGCTTCAATGAAGAAGCAGCTTTATTCTGAAAAGAATTTAGTAATTGCATAGAATTTTAGTAATTTTCCAAATGTCAATATTGCAAAAACGGAATATGAAAACTCTCTTTGTAAAAAATCTAAATTTTAGCATCAGCAACGAAGAAATTGAAATACTTTTCTCTGTTTTCGGAGAAATTAAATCTTTTAAGAGACCTCTGGATAAGCGCACAAAACTTAAACAGGGGTTCTGTTTTATAGAAATGAGTGACAGTGATGCTGATCTCGCCATGAAAGCTCTTGATGGCTCAGAGCTCGGAGGAAGAGTACTTACTGTGGAACTCTCAAACAAAACTAAAAAAACTGAATCTGAAAAGTCAGAAGAAAACTCGAAGCCAAAAAGCGCACCTAAAAAACGTCGCCCAAAGAAAAAAACTAAGTCTGATCAGAAGGCGGAAACCTCTTCAGGTAAAAATTCTGACCAGACTAATGATAAATAAAAATGAGGAAGTTAAGTATCGAGTCTATAGTTAATGCTCTAATTTGGGTAATCTGACTATAATTCTTGCTCCTGTTTCCGTATTTCCTATTTGAATATTTCCTTCATGTGCTTCAATAACCAGCTTACAAAGGAATAGTGATAAGGCCGGGTTGTGATCAATATGAGTGTTAGTCTCGAAAGGACTTATTTTAGTAATATCATATCCTTCTGGGAATTTTGCTCCCTGATCTTCAAACGTTATTATTATTTGCTTGTTTGAGTCACTGATATTAATATCTACTGTTGTATCGCTATCTGCAAATTTGATTGCATTGTTTATTATATAATCAAAACATTTGTCTAAATAGGCTCTGTCTGCATTTATTAACGTATTTTCTGATGACTTTTTAAGGCTAATGGTTAAGTTTTTAGAAAGTCCGTACTCTTTGTTTTTATAAATGCAGTCTGAAACAGATTCATATATATCACATAGTTGTTTATCTATTGCATGCTTACCTTTTGTGTTTAGATTAGTAATATCTAAAGCTTTAAAGGAGAAGTCTTCTAACCTATTTTATGCCACCTCAAACTTATCGTTGTAAAAATTAAAATAGTAAAGTGTAAGATAAAACGATAAAGTCATCTTAATTCTAATAATTACCAAAAACATGTTGACTAAGTTGTAGTCAATAACTAAAAGATACTTGACGAAAATATCAGATTGCAAAATGAATTCTTAGATCCTATATTTAAATAAGTAAAGTTCAAGATTGTTATTCTAGGCATGATTTAATTCCTTCTACAAATCGTCTATATCTGAACTTAATAATCTAATAAGTGTAAATTTGTTGGATAGGCGTAGTGATTTTTACATATTTTAGTATATACATTATCGAATAGACAGGAATAGAAAAAATATGATGCATATGAGCTTAAAGCATATAGTTGTGTATTTGCTAAGCATTTTCATGTGCTCTATTTTGTCCTATGCCGAAAAGTCTCCTACTGCTGCATTTGGAAAGCTATCTGATACCCGAACCGGTAAATTACTGCCTGGTGTGAAATGTGTTAATCTTGAAAATGGCTCAATGACTTTCTCTCTGATGAATGGAGAATTCCGTGTGCCTGCAGATACCGGGATTTCCCGCCTACATTTTTCCTTCCCCGGATA
This sequence comes from uncultured bacterium, assembly GCA_942490685.1. Lineage (GTDB taxonomy): Bacteria > Bacteroidota > Ignavibacteria > Kapaibacteriales > UBA2268 > JBFHIJ01. The sequence continues at coordinate 2,940,344 of CALNXW010000016.1, read as the reverse complement.
TATTGATACAGTTGTCAAATATGACATGCGGCTAAAAGAATTCAAGCTTGCAATGCAGCAAAATTATATCCATCCGGACTCTTTATCAGTTGATTTAGATAATCCTTATGAAATAATAAGACTTGCCAGAGCCAGACTTTTGGATAATGAGGTCCATACATTTAAGGGCTCAAATTATTCGAAATTGAATCTTCACCTGAAAGGGACGGACTGGGGAGTTTTGAGAAATATTGGAACGGGGATAAAGATTGCCCCTCCCCAAAAAGCAATATTTAGGGATCTTGACAGAGTATTTGTCAGAGAAAGTTTTAGTGAGGATTATTATGATTTTGACAAAGGTCTTGATAAAAAAATAATCAAAAAGCAGAGGAAAACTGCTGATTTTGACGCTGAAGAGCATCTGTTTGAGATGCTTGATTTTCTGGCTATAACACCTGACAATATCAATTTTTTAAGTTTAACAATTAGGTCTCCGTTTGCCGCAGATGCTGCTAAGCACTATGCTTTTTCTTTAAAAAACATACTCTCTTATAATGATAGCTACATCTATGAGATAGAAATCAGATCGACAGATGACGTTTATCCGACTGTGGAAGGCACTGTAAAAATTGAAGGCAATCATTTCAATGTTATTGAAATAAATATTAAGCCTGCCAGATTTACCAAAATTCCGTTGCTTGAGCAAGTTCAGTTCTATCAAAGATATGAGGAATACGAACCGGGACTTTGGCACTGGGCTTTTTTAGAACTTACATCTAAAATCAAAGTTCAGATGCTTTATAAATATGTAGATGTGACTACGGATGCCCACGCAGTAAGCATGTATGATGCTGTTTCTTTGAACGAGAAACTACCGTCATTTATGTATGATAAAGAAGAACTTGAGCGGCCTGATTTCAGCCTGGATTACTTGCCTATGGCAGATTCCGTTGGTTTGGATTTCTGGCATCGACATGCAAGAACTGAAATAGAGTTAAGAGAGCTTACTGCCAAACTGAATAGAGACAGTCTTGATTCTTTTGATTTATGGAAATACTCACCTTATAGGCTTAAAGGAAAAATTAAACCATACTTTGATTTTAATCGAGTAAATGCTTTGGCTGTTGGGCTGACTCCTATATTCCAGTATAGAAACTACGAACTGAAACTTAACGGAGCTTATAGCTTTGGTCAGAAATTGCCATATGGCTACATTCAGTTTACAGATTATCTCTATCATTCTAAATACAAAAGTTTATATTTTGATTTTAAGACATATTCTGATGTATCCATTATGATTAATAACGGATATAACAGGCTTGCAAACTCACTTATTGCACTTTTCTTTCACAGGGACTTCTTTGATTACTACAGGAATGACGGTTGGACTTTAGGGCTTAATTATGAGAAGCCATTTTTTGAAATGCGTGGAGAAATAAATTACTCTATTCATTCTTCATTGGAGAAGTCGACTGACAGATCACTGCTCTTGCACGGAGATTATGTAAAAGGCGATCCATGGCTTAATAATACGCCTTGTGATCCGGGGCACTACAGAACTGCAAAAATAAAAGCTAAATTTGGTAAATTCGATTTTGTAAATTTCACCAGAGGCATTTCCACTAATGCTGAAGTAGAAGCAATGTACGGAGAAAATACCGGCACCGACGAAGCCTTTAGATCATTGCAGGCCAGGTTGTTTATGTCAATACCGATATACAATACAGGCTATTCTTCTCAAAAACTTGAGTTGCTTTTGCACCATGGCATAGGTTCTAACAATCTTCCTATACAGTACCAGTTTAGGATGAGAACGGATATGTTTATATTCTCTCAATTTGGCAACTTTGTGTCTTCACCCAGAACTACATTTAGCAGCAAGGCATTCCAAACATATCATATAAGATATAACTTTACCGATCAGTGGTGGAGAGCCTTGGGCTTGCCTCTGATAGAAGGCCGTGGTCTTGATCTTATTTTAGCTGCATCTACCGGTCAGTTTTACGAGAATTCTGATGTTAAAATATGGCAAACATTTGGCAATATTGACGATCTAAAGGATGGCTATAGTGAGGTAGGAATAAGTTTAGGACGTATACCAATTTTAATAAGTAATGTAGTTTTTCTAACCTTTGATACTCGCTGGGGAGTGGGCAAGCAAGCCGCCGGCAGATTTAATTGGGCAGTATCAGTTTCATGGCCATTGTAATTTATTTGTCTTATTCCAAAAGAATTTACTATATTTGTAATCCCCTTGATTAGGAAAAGGGGATATCTTTATGTGCAAACTGAAAATAATTTGTTTAAGAAATAAATAGTAGCTATATTTGTAGCTCGTAATTTTTTGGGAGTCGGATACAATGAATGCTCTAGATTATGTAAATCAAATGGCAGTTGATACTGCTATTGAAGCTCGCAAAGCTAAAGATGGCGAGAATTATATTGAAGTTCCTAGGTTCAAAGCCGGTGATACAGTGATCGTTTCTGTTCGCGTAGTCGAAGGTGAAAAAGAACGTATTCAGAATTTCAAAGGTATCGTTCTTGCTCGTCAAGGCGGTGGTATCCAAGAAACATTCCTCGTTAGAAAAGTGTCTAATGGCGTTGGTGTAGAAAGAATTTTTCCTCTTTTCTCTCCAATGATTCAAAAAATAGAAGTAGTAAGAGTAGGTCGCGTTCGTCGTGCTAAATTATACTACTTACGTGGAATGTCTGAAAAGAAAATCCGCCAAAAACTCAGCTAAAAGCAAAAATTGTAGAAAAAGCTGCTCAAACGAGCAGCTTTTTTTTTATATAATTTTGAAATTTATAAAGTGTGTTCTTCATTTTGAAAGATGCAAAACACACTTTTATCAGCACTAAATCTACTTCTTTATAATCACATTTTCGATCTGCCTGAAAGTCGGAGTAGTCAGTATTAGAGTATAAGCTCCGCTTGAAACTGCTTCCAGATTCACATCGAAATTGCGATCACCAGGATTTGTAATATTTTCTTCTAAAATAGTTTTGGTTAGATTCCCCATGGCATCATATAATTCAAGCTTAGTTTGTCCTTCTTCAATTAAGTTGACTTTGATTTGAAGCTTGTCTTCTGCCGGATTTGGCGATAAAGTAGAGATCCCTGCTTCACCTTTAGGATTGAATAGACGTTTACCGCCTTGCTCGCATAGATCCAGAAGTTTTAAACTGCCTGAAGAAGTTATCACAATTAATTTTTTGTCTTCAGAATTTACTTCAGAAATATCAATAGGTGAAATCTCTTTATCCCCTAATAATACTCTAATAGGTATAGATGCTATTGTATCTCCTTCTTCTCTATTAATATCAAGATCGTTACAAGTAACAACACCAACATTTTGTTCAAATTTTGTTACACTTGCAGTAGGAAGCATAACAAAACTGTTAAACTTGACATTCAATGAAATTTTTGTAGAAACTAATTTCTCTAAATTTATTGCATTTTCAAGTATAATTGGAACCTCAATATCTTGACTAACATTTGCTTCTAAATGAGGAATGGATATTAATATTTGAGGGTTCTGTGGTTCAATTGCTTCCCCTGTCACATTTATAGTAGCAATGTTAGAAGGCAAATTATGCTCAATCTCTATTTCAGTGTATTTCTTACCTAAAGATTGAGGATTGAAATCTATATCTACAAACAAAGTATCTCCTGTGAACAATGTTAAAGAATTAAAACCATTTCCAGGTTCAAAATCTGAAACGTCTGAGCCCTTCAACACTATTTGAGATATAATAAGATCTTCTGTACCTGTATTTCTTAGAATCGGAATATGTGTGCTGTCTACTCTCTGACCAAGCTCAATAGAGCCAAAGTCAATACTGTGAGTAATTATTTCCATACCTTGGCTTGTGCTAATACCTTCAACGGTTTTAATAATTGTATCAGTCTGACAAACCATATACAGATTAGTTTGTTTATGACCTATACTTGTAGGTTTAAAAGTTATATCTAAATCTGATTTTTCACTATCAACTAAATAGAATGGTGTTTCAGGATTTTTGATTTCAAATTGGTCAAAATCTCCATCAGCAAGGAAAATAGTTTCTATTTTATTTTCAAATATCCCTTTGTTATTGAAATACTCAACTACAGTTGAGTCATTTACAGTTCCAACCGGTTGTTTCGCAAAAATAATATTGTCAATATCAATCGTATTAGGTGCATAAGCTTCTGCAAATAAAGTAACCTGATGAGGTGAATCCGGAGCATCGGAATGGAAAAGCAACAGACCTGTGGTTCTACCCAAAGAATTAGCTGTAAATCTCAAATCCATGCGGCATGTATCACCCGGATTTAGAGTAAAAGATCCTGCCCCATTGATAGTAGTAAAATCCGTTGCATTAGGTAATGTATGTTCAGTTTTTGATATATGTATTGGAATGCCACCAACATTGCTGATTGTCACCGCATTTAGAGTATCTCGAGTATCTCCTATATTAACACGACCAAAATCAATTATTTTATTTACTACTTGTATTTTTGGCTCTACACCTTCACCACGGATATTTTGATATATGGTTTCTGACTGAGTAACTACAACAACCTGAGCAGAATAATCCCTCACTTCAATAGGAGAAAATTTAAACTCAGCCATTTGGCTGTCACCTGCGTCAACAGTATAAATTGGATGGGGACCATTCAATTTGAAGTACTCAGCATCATTACCTGTAAAGTAAATTGAGTCAATCCTACAGTCCCACTGACCAATATTATCGATAAATGCAGTAATAACAGAATCCTTGCTAGTATTTATGACTACATCGCGCATATCTATGTCTTGGCTTGTAACTTCGGGTGCTACTATGGAGAAAACGGCGTCAGAGGTGTCTCTCTGATCATAAATTATATCATCTCCTACATCCCATATTTTTATTGTTCGATCTGAATCATACCCTCCTGTTGCAATCCTTTTACCATCAGGGCTCCAATGAAGCTGATCTCTCACTCTTCCATGACCTTTTAAGGTATGTAATATTTCTCCATTGCTGGCATTCCAAATCTTTGCAGTCTTGTCAAAACTTAAAGTTGCTAATTTACTTCCATCAGGACTCCAACGAATACGAGAAACGTATCCTGTGTGTCCCTCAAGGGTATGAATAAGAGTCCCACTTTCTGCATCCCATATCTTTCCAGTACTATCAAGATTTGCAGTTGCAATTTTACTTCCGTCCGGACTCCAACTTGAGTGAAGAATAGGGGCATTTAGAGTTCGGATAAGATTCCCACTTTCTAAATCCCAAATAGATTTATCAATAGCTAATTTTTGACTATCAGGACTCCAGCTAGGTTCTGGTTCATAAGTAGTTTGTTTTATACTGAATGTATGAAGAAGCACACCGCTATTGGCATCCCAAATTGCACAAGTCCTTCCTGCGACAGCTGCTACTTTACTTCCGTCCGGACTCCAATAAATTGAATATATTACATAATAATCTATGCCTCTTAAAATATGAATCACAGTTCCATTTGTTGCATTCCATATTCTTGGTGGAGCATAAAAACCAGAAGTCGCCAACTTACTGCCATCCGGACTCCAGCTAGAATACAACATTAGATCCGAGTGCCTTAGATTATACTTTAGTGCACCACTTTCTGCATCCCAAATTTTTACAGTTTTGTCATAACTTGCAGTTGCTAACTGACTACCATCCGGACTCCAACTAATATGCTCCACAGCCTTTTGGTGTTTTTTAAAATTTACAAGTAGCTGCCCGTTATCTGCATTCCATATTTTACCTGAATTACCATTCGAAGCCAGTTTCGTTCCATTAGGATTCCAACATATATTCCTACATTGATAAACACCACCACTGTAACCTATTACACCTTCAAGAGTTTTAAAAAACTGGCCACTAGATGCATCCCAAATATTGCAACTTGTCCCTCCGGAAGTTGCAACTTTACTTCCGTCGGGACTCCAACTTACATGAGCTACTCCACTCACTTGTTCGGTAATATTAAGAATCATTTTGCCAGTTTTTGCATCCCAAATCTTTACAGACTTATCGTAATTTGCAGCTACAACTTTACTCCCGTCAGGACTCCAGGCAATCTGCTCTACATTATAAGTATAGCCTTTTAAAGTATGAAGAATTGTACCGGAATTTGCATCCCAAATTTTGCAGGTTTTATCATCACTAGCAGTTGCCAGCATACTACCGTCATTATTCCAGCTAATACTATTAACCCAGTCAGTATGACTTTCAAGTGACTTAAGCAAAGCACCAGAATTTGCATCCCATATTTTGGCAGTTTTGTCATTACTTGCGGTAGCTACTTTTCTGCTATCAGGACTCCAAATAATTTGATTAATGAAAGTGGTGTGTCCCGTCAAAGTATGAAGCAACTCACCAGTATTAGCATCCCAAATTGTAGCTGTTGCAGATCCTATGTAAGTTATTTTGGTTCCATCAGGACTCCAAGCAATCTGCTTTACATGATGAGTAGAACCTTTTAAAATATGAAGAATTGTACCAGAATTTGCATCCCAAATTTTTGCCGTGCTATCCGTACTTGTCGTGGCGATTTTGGTCCCATCCGGACTCCAGCACATTGCTCTTACATACTCTTTGTGTTTCATTACATTAAGAAGCTCACCATTATTAGCATCCCAGATTGTAGCGGCTGTATATCCTATGTAAGCGATTTTGGTTCCATCCGGACTCCAATGTGCTTGAGTCGCATGTTGATTATTATATTGTTTGAGAAGTTGAAGTCGCCAACCGGTTTGAACATCCCAAATAATCACCTTTCCAAATCCTCCCATCGTCGCAATCTTAGTGCCATCAGGACTCCAGCTAGCTGAAACAACACCATTTGTATGCCCCTCGATATTAAATTGGGGGGATAGATTTTTACTATCATTTTGAGAAAACTGACTTATTTTTACAAGATTATTATTACCTGAGGGTTTGGAAATATTTTCCCACTTATATTGTAAATTACTTGCTTTGTTACTTATCAAATTCCATGTATTACCGGAATCGGTGCTATGTTCTAATGAGACTGTATCACTCGGTAATATTCCTTCCCAAGTAATTGTTGTATCACTTCCAACAACAAAAATTTCTCCGCCATTTGGGTGAATCAACTTAAGTGTTTTCTTATGCTCTTTATCATTACTGATTGACCCGCCAGCATAAAAAATCCCATTGCATTTATCAGTTTTTATATCAAATGTTGTAAATTTGTATTTCTCATCTTTTGGTGTAAAAGTAACAGTGAGTTCTTTGCTTTCTCCTTTTTTAACTTCAAAGTTCTTAGGAGTTACATCAAAATTATTATTAGATGCAATAATATTTGAAATTTTAAAGTCAGAATTTTTAGCAGTAATAGTAACAGTTGTATCCTTACTACTGCCAATTTTACAATCTACAAATCTGATAGATGAAGGAAAAATTTCAAGTTTTGCAGTTTCATATGAACCTAACTGGTAAAAGAAGCTTTTTTTGGCATTTACAGATGCTAATTCAATTGTTACATTTTTTACAGAAGCATAGCAACCATATTGACTCTCCCATTCTATCTCACATGGCTCATTTTCTTGTGCAAAAATCAGTAATTGGTTATATATATTTTTTGCTTCTTCTACGGTAGTAACATTTTCGAACCACTTCCCACCTGTTTGTTCTGAAATATTTTTTAAAATATCAGGACACTTATAACCTATAGTCACACAATAGACAGTTGCTCCAATTGACTGAGCTTTCGATAGAATTTGATTTTCATTCCCACTTGCATATCCATCAGTGATCAGCACCATAACTTTTTTGTGTTTTGCTTTCTCTAAAGCTAATAAACCACCTGCAATTGGATCTTTAAATGCAGCATCAAAATCAGTTCCACCAGAGGCAGAAAGTCCACTAATTTTTTGCAATAACTTATTTCTATTGGTTGTGAAATCTTGTATATATTGATTCCTATTGTTAAATGCTGTAACAGCACATTCAGATTTTCCAAGAGGCAAGCCCTTTACCCAAGCATTTGATGCTTCTTTTGCTATCTCTATATTATTGCCGGACATAGAACCACTAACATCAATAGTTAAAACACTAGAGATAGCTTCCGATTCTTTTGGAGTTGGGCAACTAACACTTAAGACATTTCTTTCTTCACCGTTTTCTGTGATTTTGAAATCTGATTCGCTTAGGTTTCTGATTTGTTTCCAATCTTTGTCAAATGCAAAAAACTTTGCACGCATGATTGGGAAATCAGTGGTGTCAACATTAAAGATTGAAAGTGATTGGCCAAAAGAAGTGCATGTCATCAAAATGATAAAAAGTGGAATTAGTTTTTTCATAAATATACTATCTTTATATTATATTTTTAATACAATACAATATATAGATATATTTAATTTTTAGCAAAATGAATTTCCACTTTATTATAGTTATAATATTGTAGATTTTAGTTTATTCAATTTCTTGTAAAAAAAATCCGCAATTGCACATAAGCACTTGCGGATTTTTATATCTTGATTTTTGCTTAGCTTTTAGAGCCAAACATCCGGATTTTTTAAGTATTCATCTATTGATTCAGCGGCTGTTCTTCCTGCTCCCATAGCAAGGATTACTGTTGCACCACCTGTAACAATGTCACCTCCGGCAAAGATTCCTTTTTTGTTAGTGCGCATTGTTTTTTCATCAACTAAGATGTTACCCCATTTGTTTACATCTAAATCAGGTGTAGATTGGCTGATAATCGGATTGGATCCGTTACCGATAGCTACTACAGCTACTTGAACTTCGATGTCTTCAATTGCACCTTCAATTGGAACAGGTCTTCTTCTGCCTGAAGCATCAGGTTCGCCTAATTCCATTTTTTGTAATTTCATTGACTGTAACCAGCCTTTGTCATCTCCAATAAGCTCAGTAGGATTGTGAAGTAGCAAGAATTCAACTCCTTCTTCTTTAGCATGGTGAATTTCCTCAACACGTGCAGGCATTTCAGCTTCAGTTCTGCGGTAGATTATCATTGCTCTTTTCGCGCCTAAGCGAAGAGCTGTTCTTACTGCATCCATTGCTGTGTTACCACCACCAAAGACAGCTACTGTTTTGCCTTTTACATCGAACATAGGAGTGTCGTTGTTAGGGAAATCATATGCTTTCATCAGGTTCACGCGAGTAAGATATTCATTTGAAGAGTAAACGCCGTTTAGATGCTCGCCGGGAATGTTTAAGAAATAAGGCAGACCGGCACCAACTCCAATAAAGGAAGCATCAAAACGAAGCATAAGTTCCTCTAATGTTTCTGTCAAGCCAACAACGTAGTTAGTTTCAAATTTAACACCAAGCTGTTTAAGATTATTTACTTCAGCTTCAACGATTTCTTTAGGTAATCTGAATTCAGGAATACCATACATTAAAACACCACCGATAGCGTGCAGTGCTTCAAATACTGTTACTTCGTGTCCCATCTGGATTAGATCACCTGCGCAACTTAAACCTGCAGGGCCTCCACCAATAATAGCAACCTTTTTACCTGATTTATTTTTGATTTCCGGTAATTTAGGTTCCATGTTGTTCCTTTGCCAATCCGAAGCAAATCTTTCTAAATAGCCAATTGCAACAGGAGTACCTTTTTTACCAAGGATACATACCTGCTCGCATTGTTCTTCCTGAGGGCAAACACGTCCGCATACTGCCGGAAGAGCATTATCTTCTTTAAGAATGTCAGCAGCATTGTCAAAGTTTTTCAATGCGATTTGTTCAATAAACTCAGGGATTTTTACTCTAACCGGGCAACCGTCAACGCAGAGAGGATGCTTGCATTGGATACATCTGTTTGCTTCTTCGATAGCAGTTTCAGGGTCGTAACCCAAGTTTACTTCTTTAAAATTTTTATTTCTTAAATTTGGATCTTGCTCAGGCATTTTATGTCTTGGAATAGCCATGCGCTCTTTTTTGGTCAATTCTGCCATTACTTTTTCTCCTCTATTCCAGAGTTAAACATTTTATCCAAATTACAATCGTGTTCTTCTTTTGATACAGATTCTTGCTGTTGATACATAAAGTTTCTATTTCTCAAAATGTCGAAATCAACTTCATGTGCATCAAATTCAGGGCCGTCAACACATACAAATACTGTTTTACCACCTACAGTAGCACGGCAGCCACCGCACATACCAGTACCATCTACCATAACCGGATTTAAGCTGACTACAGTCTGAATCCCTAATGGGCGAGTAAGCTCAGCAATAGCTCTCATCATTGGAATAGGGCCAATAGCAAGAACAAAGTCGATTTTTCTTCCTGAGTCAATCAGCTCTTGAAGTTTATCTGTCACAAAACCATGGAATCCGTAAGATCCGTCGTCAGTAGTTGGGTAAACTTCATCAGCAACTGCTTTCATTTCATCTTCAAGAATAACATGCTCTTGAGACCTTCCGCCAATAATGCTGATTACATGATTTCCGGCTTCTTTAAGTGCTTTAGCAGTTGGATATGCAATCGCAGTACCAACTCCACCACCAATAGAAACAGCCGTTCCGAAGTTTTCAATATGAGATGCTTTGCCCAATGGACCTACTAAATCCCTAATATAGTCGCCTGCTTCGAGGCTATTTAACATTTTAGTTGTTTTACCGACACCTTGGACTATAATAGTAATAGTGCCGTCATTTGTATTCGAATCGGCTATAGTAAGAGGTATTCTTTCGCCGTTTTCATGGACTCTTAGTATGATAAATTGGCCTGCTTTACGCTTTTCAGCAATCTTTGGAGCTTCTATTCTGAAAAGCTTAATTTCGGGGCCAATAAATCTGGCTTCAACTATCTTGTTCATGTTGTCCCCTGAATGATATATTTATGTGAGTGTGAGTGTTAATTAGCCGTTAGCATTTTTCTAATATAAGAAATAAAAAACAAAATCGTATAGATTATAGAAAAAATGCAGCAGACCAATCCAAAAACACTTCAGGCATATATTTATTTGAGCTTTAGCGGAATTTAAGAGCTTGTTTTTATGTGCATTTATTGATATAAAAATAAAAAGTATAAACTTCATTTACAGATTTTTGTAAATAAATTATGGGCATCATATCTACAATGCCCTGGTTTTAGATAAAAGATACTTAAATTATATTGTGTCAATTAATAGCTTATAGCTAATTGTTTTAAGCGTATATATTTTAGATTCTTTTGCGCTAGACTTGCCAAATTGAGCTTGGCTAAGCAGGTATGTACTTAAATATGTGCCTGCTAATAGTCAATAATAATGCATCTTTTTTAAAATTAGTTCGTTATTAATATAAATAAAAGAGAGAAAATATTGTTTAACATAAAAAGCCGGATTATGAAAAAAATAATTTTATTATTATCTATTGTATTGCTCTCTTATTCTGCAAAAGCAATAGATTTGGACAGTTTGAATATTAATGACATGGGAAGCACTATAGGTGGCCTTAACTTTGGGACAACCATAAATAACGCTTCAGATCCTTTTGCTGACGGAAATGTAAACTTCGGGATTTTCTTTGGAGATAGACGCCAAAAACAGCTAGAGTTTCAGAATATATATGATGTAACTCAAAATATTTTTGTTCTAAATTTTAGTGATTTTGTAGGTGAATCCGAAAACGAATTTGATATAATGTCGTTTCAATTGTCAAATGTCAGCGGTCAAGCATGGGAGTTCTCACCCAATCATATGCTGGGCTTTTATGTTGGTAATGCAATAAGCTGGTCCAATATCGATTTAAAAGGAGAATTTAAAGATAAATTTTATGAAGGCTATGCTCGAATTACTGAAGATGAAGATGACTATCTAACTTCCACAAATTTTGGTAGCGTATATAAATGGGGGATGACATATAATCCTGTTGCAAATTTTGCTTTTGATGCTAGTTTCGAATCAAATCATGTATTGCACCATTTTTTACCTTACAAATTTTTACTTAGCAGAGCATTATACGGAATGGCAGATGAAGTGATTTCTTTTGGTATTAGTGAGTTGATTGGAGTTAGAAACATTTCTCCTATATTGGACTTTATAATTCGTGGTGCATTTACATATGTTATAGATAACGTAAACAAAAAAGAGATGTATGCGCCTTATAGTGGTTCTCCTTCATTCCATTACAATCAGTTTAAAGTATCTATGTATTATATACTGTAGTTGTAAATATATCATTGTACTAAAAAAGGAGTGTAAATCATTACACTCCTTTTTTGCTTTATATTATCCTGAATAGAGTGGTAATGTTTCTTAGATTTAAAAACCACTCTTGGTTTTCATATAGTCAATTAATCTATAATAGAATAGATAGGGCCCTTGTTAGTCAGTTCACTAGCAACAAGTTTAACTTCAAAGCCATCCATAAAGCCAAACTGTTTGTCTTTATATTGACGAATTTTATCAGAAAAACTTGAAGAACTGGTTTCTTTCACACGTTGAAGAGTTAAATGAGATCTGAATTTTCGCTTCTCACGAGGGAAGCCAATTTTTTCTAACTTGGATTCGATCTGACCTGCAATTTTGTTTAGAATATTTGCTTCAGAAAACACAGGTACATATAGTACTCTCGGGCTATTGAGATTTGGGAATGCACTTAATCCGGAAAAAGAAAGGTTACGGTCAAAATGCTTGAGTTCGTCTTTAAGGGCATCTTTAATCTCAGGAATTTTAGATTCCTCAGTGTCTCCCAAAAACTTATATGTAAAGTGAAGATTTTCTTGTTCTACCCATTTACCTTTTGTAAGGCCGGCAAAATCTTCTTTAATATCTTCAAAAACATAACGGAAAATATCCTGATCTACGAATGTTGCAAGAAATAATCTTTTCATTAGAAAAATCCATTAGAAATCAAATTCAGCTTTTAATAATGGCAAAATACTATATTCTTTCTTTTCTGCAATAAAATAAATTGCTCCAACTTTAAAAGAAAGATGATCCAAATTGATCTGAATTGCATTGCTGCCTATATATGCATTGTCTTCAGACTCACCCATGATGCTGAACTCAGTAGTAAAATATACTGATTTATATAAACGAACAACTCCTGCAAGGCTTATAATATTCGGATCAAAATCATTTTCCAGTCCGGATTGATAAGAATATATTATTGCAATGTTGTTTTCTGTACTTCCGTAATTTATTCCAACATGACTCAATCCCGGCATTTTACCATTCGCATGAAACACAATCATTTCGGCAAACAGATTTAATTGATCTGCAACAGGCAAAGCAGCTTTTGCTGAAAAAGATAGGGGGTGATCACTAAACTGCTCTATCAAATTGAGAGTAGAAAAACCTCCGGCTATTTGAAGCCATGAACTTATGTTATAAGAGAAGGCATTATAATATAAACTAATTGTCTCCATTGAGACTTCTTCTGCTTTTCCTATGTAAGAGGAAGGCAAAAACAAATATCTTTTACTGAAGCTGTTTTTATGTTCTTTGTATCCGAATAAAGATTTTCCATTGATTGAGATTATACTGTTTAGTAAAATATCCAATGTGTCATTTTCTTTAAGAATCTTTACAGTTTTAGTGTCAAATTTGATTATTCCGGCCTCAAATGTTCCAAGCTCATAAGTGCAAAGGTCAATTTGATCTCTTTTGTTTTCAAGCAGCTCGATTAAGTTGAACAGCCTGATATCCGGAAAATCTTTCTCATATTTAGAAATTATTTCTGTTATGCTGACTGAGCTTACTTCTTCATTTGATATCAGTAAGATATCATTATTGCTAATCCCATAAAAAAGTCCCTGACATTTATCTATTTTGTCCAGAGATAAGGGTAAACCTTTGGGCAGCAGTTTTATTTTTTCTTCAGTAGTTATTTCAGGAAGATTGAATTTGAATTCGATTCTATTTTTTGGAATTGTATATATCTTTCTATGATCTTTGATTTGAATATTATGAATTGTCTCATTTTCTACTTGACCTATTATGATTTTGCGTGCATCAGTGACGATTACATCCGTAGAAAAGACAGACGCTACTGAAAATACTAAAAATAATATATATTGAAAAGCTCTAGGCATTGCACTCTGAAGATATTTTTTGAGTGCAAATATAGCATATTTAGTTATTGCTTGACTGCATAAAACTCTTAATATCTTTTATATGTTTAAGCATGATTAGAAATGCGCAGGCAAGAATAAAAAATCGAACAAGAATTGGGTCTACGGATGAGACATTAAAAAAGTAGATCAATGAGTCAGGAAAGAGAAAAACAAGCGCTAAAGAGAGCGTTGCTGCAATATTTGCCCTATTGATTTCTTTGAACACTAATTTATAAGTAAATGTCCATACTATTCCCCAAAGTAGGATAGGTAAAATATTTATACTTGCAAATACTCCAACAGCAGTTGCAAGACCTTTGCCGCCTTTGAACTTTAGAAAAATGGAAAAGTTATGCCCCAATACTAGAGAAACACCTGCGATAGCTTTTTCAATATCTCCTGCTTGGAGTATATGTAATAAAAGTATAGGTAAAAGTCCTTTTAGAAAATCTGCCAAAAAAACAAAAATCCCGATATGCTTTTTTCCAGTACTTTCATAGCTATTCATAGCTCCAACGTTTCCACTGCCTTCAGCAGTTATGTTTTTGCCTGTGAAATGACGAACAATCAAATATGCAGAAGGCACAGATCCAATTATATATGCAAGTAAAGGAATGATAAACATAAAAATATCCATTGTTTTTCTGATTTTACGAGATTTTCAGGAATAGGTTATCAATTAAGATATAATATAAACCTAAAACAATCTATAGAAAGATAAGAAACTTTGGGGGAATAAAACCTCAAAGTACAAAGCATAGTATATATTTATAAAAGTGGCTGCCTCATAAATCAAAAAGATTTTGACAAAATAGAAGATGTTAAAATTTTAGACTCAGTATCTTGATTATAGCAGACGGCTGAAGACATTGCTTGCAAACTCTCACAGGGTGTAAGCTCCAAATGTGGCTGAGCTTTCGAAATATAGCTATAAGGAAGTTTCTACTGGTCTCTATAACCGTACTTCAGACAAAACACATATAAAAAAAAAGCTCCTGAGAATTTCAAGAGCTTTATACATTTCTATATTCTTCTTTTACATAATAATCTTTGAAGTGTCTGAATCAAAATAAGGTGCATCTGCATTTGGTTGAGGCATTTTGGTTACATCTTTACCAAAGTTTGCAATATCAGGCCTGTGTACTTTCTGGATTTTTTCCTGAATTGTCATCAGTCCTTTGATTACAGCTTCCGGTCTTGGAGGGCAACCCGCTACATAAACATCAACCGGTAAGAACTCGTCAATACCCTGCACAACAGGATAGCTTCTAAACATACCGCCTGATGAAGCACAGACACCCATTGCCATTACCCATTTTGGATCAGGCATTTGTTCGTAAATTTTTCTTACAACCCATGCCATTTTGTACGTAACTGTTCCCGCTACAATCAAAAAATCTGACTGACGGGGAGTCATACGAAATACTTCAGAACCAAATCTCGCTACGTCGAATCTAGAAGAAGCGAACGCCATCATTTCGATCCCACAGCATGAGATACCAAGAGGCATAGGCCAAGCTGAATTTTTTTGCGCCCATTTAAGCACCTGAGCAAAAGAAGTCGTTAGGAAGCCATCTCTTTCCAAAGTTTCATTTAGTCCCAATTCAAGCCTCCTTTCTTCAATTCCCAAAAATAGCCTAAGAATAATATCACAATAAATACAGTCATTGCCCAAAATGCTGTCAGTCCCATAGTCCCTAGGTTAACAGCCCAAGGATACATGAAGACTACCTCGATATCAAACACTATAAACGAAACTGCTACCATATAGAATTTAACAGAAAATCTATCTCTGGCAGTCCCGACAGGTTCCATACCGCTTTCATAAGTTGTTACTTTACCCGGAGTGCCTCTTCTTGCACCAAGCCACTCAGACAGAAGCAAAAAGATTCCTGCTACTGCAAAGCCCACAACCATCATAATAATTAATGGTAAGTATTCACCTAACATAATGCTTTCTCTAAAAATAAAATACTCTGATAGAACAACACGCTAAAAAGCCGTTTTTGTTGTATAAATATTGTTCTATCAGAGTAAAAAATCTAAATATTTGAGATGCAGATATTATAGTGCGAATATTAGTCTCAGTACTTCTGCACCTTTCTGAGCAAAAAACTTATATCCTAAAATAGTACCAAAACCAATAAAAGTAAACCCAGTGAACTGGCGGATTTTACTCATAAGTTTTGGAGAAATTCTATCTTTATAACGAATAATCATTTTTACTAATGTGAAAAGCCACAAGAAATTACCAATACCAAACCCTAATGAAAACAGTAAACTGCTGAGAGCATTTACTTCATACACACTATGACTGCCTGCGTAAGATTTTACAGCAGAAACAATAAATGTTAGTGAAGGTAAAAATGTTGGATTTGGAATATTAGTAAGCGCAATCGCGATACCTAAAAGGAAAGGGCCTTTGTCTTTTAAATATCGTATAAGTTTTGAGTTGGAATACTCAGCGGGGTTTTGCAACGCATCTCCGCCTTGGGTATTTTTATTTCTGACATTAAAAATGCCATATATGAATAAAGCAATTATAATAGCTATTTGAAGTATCAAGTATAAACTTGGATAGTCGTCTGTAAATCCCCCCAATGCGGCCTGAACAGCAGTAGCCATAGACATCGCGAAGACACAGAAAAAGAAATCCATGAATCCGGTGCCTAATGCTAGTTGAGTCCCGGCTTTGCTGCCTTTATTGACCCCCATATTTATCGCCATTACCCCAACAGGTCCGGGTGGCATCGCCAAAACAAATCCTGTCAAAAATCCGGCTAATATGGCTAAAATCAATTGAACCTCTGTTATGTTGATAATAATATCATCGCACTTATAAAAGCATAAGAGCTAAATATTTTACTTCAAGAGTAAGGGCTTTTTACCTATACTGTTGAAAATATTCCACACAATATATATAATGAAAGCGTAATAACCAAAATATTAACACTTTTTTTTTAAGCGGGAGCTTTATCTCCTTGATATATAAAGACGATACAAATGTAAAAAATATTTAACAAAACACTGTTTTTGGGCTTGCCTTTGACTTAGTTTTAGTATATCCTGTTTGTTTTTCGTAAATTTACCTCAATATTTTAGTACAATTTTGAAAATATCTTATGAAAACAGTATACGAAACGAACTTTCCTGATATCAAACTTCTTAGAAAAGGAAAAGTCAGAGAAGTCTATGAAGTAGAAGATTATATCCTTTTTGTGGCATCAGACAGAATATCCGCTTTTGATGTGATTATGAATGAACCTGTGCCCGGAAAAGGCGCTTTATTATCCTCCATCTCAAAGTTCTGGTTTGAAAAGACTACTGATATTATTCCTAATCATTTTATATCAGATAATGTAAACGAGTACCCTGCTGTGTGTAAGCAATATGCAGAAGACTTGGAAGGCAGATCTATGCTTGTTAAAAAGGCAAAACCTCTTCCTGTTGAATTTGTTGTCAGAGGATATGTAGCTGGGTCAGGATGGAAAGAATATCAGGAATCAGGTGAAATCACAGGGATTAAGCTTCCTGAAGGATTAAAAAAATACGGTAAGCTTCCTGAGCCAATCTTTACTCCTGCTACAAAAGCAGAAGAAGGTCATGATGAAAACATTACTTTCGAGCAATGCGCTGAAATACTTGGCGAAGAAATGGCTGCAAAGCTAAGAGATATTTCTATTGCTTTATATAATTTTGGTGCAGAGTATTTGGATAGTAAAGGCATTATCTTATGCGATACAAAATTTGAATTTGGTCAGCTGGAAGATGGTTCTCTAATACTTATAGATGAAGCCCTGACTCCTGATTCTTCAAGATTCTGGCTTAAATCTGAATGGACACCGGGCAAAGAAGTTGTTAACTTCGACAAACAAGTTTTAAGAGATTACCTTGAAACTCTTGATTGGGATAAACAACCGCCGGCACCGACACTGCCTCAGGAAATTATAGATAAAGCCTTATCTAAATACAAACTTGCCTATGACAAGATTGTAGGATAGTTTTACTGCACTGTGTCATAAAATCTTATTATTTCGAACAGAACAAGGGAGCATGCTCCCTTGTTCTTACTTCTGCTCAATACCAACTATGACATATTTTCTGGCATCTTTATCCAAAACTCTGTTCACTTCTACATTCAATTATTCTAACAGACCTTCCCCTAGAAAATAATTTTTCTAAGATATTGAATATAATTAAGTTGCATTCGGAACGTATTGTAATCCGATAATTTGTTTTTTTTTGGAGTGATGGATGCAGACTTGCAGTATAAGGCGTAATGATAATGAAGTTATAAATTTTGATATACGTAAAACAGGAACAAGTTCTAAAAAGCCATTAGTGATTGTATCCCATGGATTTAAAGGATTCAAAGAATGGGGTTTTTTGCCATACTTGTCAGAAAGAATGGCAGAAAAGGGCGCAATCGTATATACTCAGGACTTTTCTCTTAACGGCATTATAGATGCTGAAAAAAGAACTTATGATATTGACAAATTCTCTAGAAATACTATTTCTCAAGCTCTTTCTGATATCGACTATCTGATAAACCACTGTAAAGAAGAGTATAAAGAAGAATGGAATGGTGATGTATATCTTTTTGGACATTCTCTTGGCGGCGGTATTTCAATAGTTGCTGGGAAGAAGTTTGAGGCTGTCAAAAAAATTGCTGTTTGGGGCTCGATTTCCACATTTGATAGATATTCTCAAAGACAAAAAGAAATCTGGCGAAAACGCGGAGTTATGGAATTTAATGACCAAACCACTGGCGAGACTTTTAAAATAGATATTTGCTATCTTGAAGACTTAGAAAGCAATGCAGATGAGTTTAGCATCATGGGGAGTATTAAAAATCTTGAAAAACCCTTACTAATTCTGCATGGACACGTAGATGTAACAGTCAGACCTGTAGAAGCGCAAAGAATGTACGATGAATCAAATAAAAAAATTACTAATTTAGTAGTCCAGGAAAAGACAAATCATACTTTTGGAGTCGTTCATCCGTTTATAGAATCGAATGAACAGTTAGATCAGGCAATTAATACAACATTGAAGTTTTTAGGATTAGATGAATAAGCTTAATTTCATATTTATAATGCTGCTTTTATCAAGCTGCGAAATGTTTGTGATTGGCACTAAGCATAAAAAAGCTGAAGTAGTTGATCATAATCAGGAAACTCCGCTGGGAGCTGTTTATTTATTTAAAACAGAACTCGACAGCAATAATATTCCTGCCGCAACTCAGATTTTGGCTAATCCCCAAGGTGTGAAATACCTTGCAATTGAGCAGTATGAGATGTATGATGAAATTTCTCGAATAAACAGATTAATAGCTTTAAAACCTATTACTTCTTACAAACTAGATACTTTAGCAGAAAACAGCTACAGAATAGAAGTAGAATTTGATTATTTGCAAAATATGGGTTTTCAAACCAGAAAAATTGATGACTACTGGTATATAGTAAGTTATATTGAGTAATTAAGAAGATACCTTAGAGAGGAAAATAATGGATAAGATAAAAAAAGATTTTCTGATTTATACTGCATTCCTTCTTTCCCGCGGAATCGTAGTAGCAGTCAAAGTGCTGGAAGCCTACAGCGAAGGTGATGTGATTCTTTCTCGCGAAGATCTGCAGAGAGTCAAAGAAATTGTTGCTACTGATAACAATTTTGCTGAAGCAGGAGAAAATTTTATAAAATATTTGAAGCATTTAATGGCAAATGAGACTGACCATTTGAAAAGACATGATTTGAAATTATTATACGATGTAATTTCAAACTTGAAGTCTAATGTAAACTTCTCGCCAATCTCAATGAATTAAATCGAAAATTTTTTATTTTCTTTTGAACCAAGTTCAAAATTGCGGGTAGTAGTTATTGCAAGTGCGACGCAAACCTCGAATAGAAAAACATGAGAAAGACTGTCCAATGGGTTAACAGACAAATGGGCAGTCTTTTTTTTATATGCTATGGACCTCCAAATATCTCAAATTGCAACACAAAATAATGGTGCTTCCAGTCAGTATCTTTAATTATGCTGTTTAGCGGATATTTATATTGCAAGCTCATAGAAAAGCCTCCAAACCCTGACAGAAGATTAACCCCGAAACCTAAAAGTAGGTGAGACCTGAAACTGTTTATGTTTTGCACCGTTTGGTCTTCAAGCATATAGTTGTAATTGTTGCCGTTAGAATATCTAATTCGCGAATCCTCTGTGAGAATCTGCATAATTTGATCTGCTTTTGAGTATAAGGAGAACTGTCCTGCCAGTCCGAACAAACCATAGTAATATGAAGCAAAACTAGTTATCGATGGTAATTTGCCCATGCCCCAGATTGGGATTTCTGCTGCAACAGTCACCTGAGCAAAATGCTCTTTCAGCCTTATTATATTTGCTTCTTTAAAACCACGAACTACATTGTCGTGATCAACAAATTTTTTGCTGATATCAATTGAATAAATAGAAGAGTTTACTCCCTGATAGCCGACTTGCAAGTGAATTGGAACAAAATAGTTGCTGGAAATAATGGATGTATATCCTACTTCAAAATAATCTGATATAAAACCATCATCTTCTTTATTATTATCAAAGCCACGTTTCAATTTAGGCATCTCATCTTCCAGTTCTCCATTATTGGAAAAAGGATTTCTGGCTGGAAAAAAGCCTTTAGGCATTATATTATTTGCCTTATTGAAATCACGCATGGAGAATGAGACATATAATCCGTGTAAAATTTTATCTGTTGCGAAATGAGGGAAATATCCGAAATAGTTATCTACATCATATACGTCAAACTTTAATGTATCTATATCCAAGTTGTCTAAGTTTAAAGAATCAGCAATCCAAGTATCGTCATCCAAAGAGTCAGGTACTGCTATATCCATATTAAGATTTTCAATTTCGTCGATATTAAAATCTATAGTATCTTTCGGATTATTCTTTTTATCTCGTTGAAGATTTATCTGTTGTGAATTTAGGGTAAAACTGCATAGAAGAAGCAATATCGGGATATATCTCATTTAGCCACCATAAATTTTTTGGATACTTCTCCGTGGTTAGTTTTAATTCTAAGTCTATAAGCTCCTGCAGCTAAGCTTTTAGAAGTAGGTAGATGATGCTTAATGTCGCCCTTCGAAAAAGTTCTTTTGTCCAAGACATAAGTTTCACCGTTCATGCATGCTAATACAAATTCCACTTCTGAAGTTCTATCCAGGGTAAACTCGCAAATTATATCTTGCCCCGCATATAGAGGCGAAGGATATAGTTTCGGAAAATCAAAATATCTAATGTAAACCAGAGGTTTATTAATATATACTATATTCAAAAGAAAACTTTTTTGAGCAATGTCCTGATCGCCAATTTTAGTATTTGTTAGAAGGATTTCTGTTTTTACATCAGCTCCTGCCAAAACTTTGCATTTTAAGTAGACAAGTTCTGATACTTCGCAAGTACTGTCTGTATCAGTTGTGATAGTATATTTATATCGATTTTCTGTTTTGATTTCTGTAGATATTTCTACAGAATCTTTATTGCAAAAACAAACCGGCAGAAGTAAAGTTCGATTCTGTACCTCAAGGACGGTTGATAGACTGTCCTGTGAACCTAGAATTGCAGGACTTTCCAGGTCTATTTTCAGGTAGATAAAAGTCCCGGCCTGAGCATTAATAGTATCCATTGCTTTGGCAGGCAATGAGATAATGCATATCAATATGGTAAGAAGTATTTTAATCATTATCTATTACTATAAATTCTGTTCTTCTGTTTAATTTCCTGTTTTCTTCCGAATCATTAGGCACAAGCGAAGAGTTTTCTCCAAATCCCTCAGTTTCTAATCTTTCTGGATTTATACCAAGTTTAACCAATGCTGATTTAACAGATTTAGCTCTTGCCAGAGACAGTTTATAGTTATCTTTATCAGACCCTACATCGTCTGTATGACCGTTGATAGCTAATCTAATGTCCGGATTGTTGGTCAATACATCATATATCTGTTTTATATGTTTTTTAGAATTTTCTGATAGATCGGCACTGCCGGTTTCAAATTCAATATTTAGAATAGCTGTAGTTCCCGCAGCATCAAACTTTGTAATGATTGATTTGTCGTAGTAAGCTATATCACTGCCTTTAAGTTTTGCAATATAAGGAGAGCTGACTTCAAGATTAACTTTATGTTTGCCGGCGCATTCAGGTGGCGAATAACGAACAAAATAATGATTGTTTAGGGAATAATATAAATCTCTGAAAACGAAAGGGAAC
Organism: uncultured bacterium; assembly: GCA_942490685.1. Lineage (GTDB taxonomy): Bacteria > Bacteroidota > Ignavibacteria > Kapaibacteriales > UBA2268 > JBFHIJ01. The sequence continues at coordinate 2,918,080 of CALNXW010000016.1, read as the reverse complement.
TCTTTTATAGAATATATTTTGTAGTAAGTCCCACCTGTAAATAGGGCAACTTCACGCATCAATTCGTTATCATAGTCAAAATCAATTGAAATGATTGAGATATTGTTATCCTTGCAGGCTTTTACTGCTGAATCTAGTACTGTTCTCGGACTGCTGTCTCCTCCATCCGATAATAAAATCAAACTTCTGCGGAAGCCTTCCGGAGCTTTTTTTAGTTCATTGATACCGGTATGTAGAGCATTATACATCTTTGTGCCTCCACCGATATTAAAGTCTTCATCTAATTGGTCTTTAAAAGTCGTAACATAATATCTCTTATCATTACTAAGTGGTATTTGAACATAATTGTCATTTGCAAATTTGATAACAGATACATAGTCCTGTCTGTTAAGAGCAGTCAGAATCCTGGCAAGTGCTCTGTTTAATAGGTAAATTTTCCCTTGACCCATAGAACCTGAATGATCCAGAACAAATGCAATTGCATTTTTAGTGTCATTTTTTTGAGTTATTTCTTCAACAGTGAAATTTTTAATAATTTCCTGGCTATTACAACTATCGTTAAGTAGACTCCAATAGTCTTTCCAATTTCCTTTGCCTTTATAGTTAGGCGGAGCCAGACCTACTATACTTCTTCCGGCAGTGTCAAGGATCTGTACACGCATCTCTATAAATTTAGGATATTTGCTGTCATCCAAAGATTTTATCTTAACTTTCCAAGCATTATCTATAGTGCGAGTATTACTAACCACAGAATCATTTTTTTGTTTATTGCTGTCTAAGCTTTGATTTGAGTCTATTTTTAGGTTATTATCAAATACAGATCTCATTTTTCTGGCTTTTTTTATAGTCTTTTCCATCGCTAACGGGTCACTCTGATCTAAACTGTGTTCAGCTTGCGTTGGTAAAGTTTGATTAGTAGAGTTAGGCTGAGGAACATCTTTTTTAGCTATAGAGTCGCTTTGAATATTAATTCCTGAAGGAGCAGGTTTGCCGGGGATATGGCTTTGATCTGCTTTTAAAGAGTCTGTGGAAATAGAGTCTGCGGAAGCTGAGTTTTCGATAGCCGTAATATCTACAGCATCAGAAACTCTTTGCGAATAATTTGGTTTTCTATTATTAAGCTCTTTAGCTTTTTCCATTTGTTCCTGCATGCTTTTATATGCAATATGAGGGCAAGCTGTTAACCCGAGTCCTGTAAGGACAAGGAGAAAAGCAAAGAAATAGCTATGAGAGTTAAGTTTTGACATAATTGGCTAAGTAAATTATTGTTCTATTTAGTTTGTGTAATACGTGCAAAAATAGTAATAGTTGCTCTATCACAGTAGATTTATATGCTTCTTTCAAAACGAAGAGAGTATTTATTATGTAAATGTGTTACATTTATCCGCTTAAACTGTTTATATTTAGATATATAATTATATCCTTGCATAAATGTCTCAAGTTTATATATTGATTTAAATCTAATTTACATGAGAATGGCTTATGAAATATATATATACTCTTTTATTTATCTTCGCAACTGCTGCGACATTTTTGAAAGCTGATTATTGGGAAGAGGTTACTGATATAACGCCTCATGATTTCATCAATACATACTGGCTGGATGTCTATTTCCTTCCATCTAATCTCAACTATGGCTGGGTTTGTGGCAGAGATGCAAGGGTAATTCGAACTACAGACCGGGGCAAGACCTGGCGAGGAGTAACTTTACCATCCACTGAGCATCTGGAAAGTATCCATTTTACCACAAAAAATATCGGATATGTATCCGGTGTGGATGGTATTTGGAAATCTGAAGATGGTGGAGTGAACTGGACTAATATTACCCCATCTGATACGGTGAGCTATTGGGGATGCTATTTTTGGGACTCAAATAATGGTGTTGTTATAGGTGATGGTTGTATGATATATCACCAGTATTTCTGGCATACAACCAATGGCGGAACTACCTGGACGCAGTTCGAGGGCGATCAACCGAATAGTGGTTTGACTGATGCAATTATTATAAACCCAAATACTGAGGCTTATGCTGTTAGCAGCGGTAGGTTATGGATTAGCTCTGATGGTGGAAGAACCTGGGATGTGAAAGATACTACCGGAACCACAGTCTGGCACGAGGAAATAAGTAAATATGCAAATTCCTTTTTGATTCCTACCTCAGGCGATGTTTGCTCAGGCGGTGGTACAAAAGGTGGAATGCGCTTTTCTACCAATGGCGGAGCTACCTGGACGGAAAGGCAGTCTCCAAGAGGACCTATGTACGGCACATTTCTGATCAATCAGTCAAAAGGTTGGGCATGTGGATTATATGGGCAGGTACTTTACACTGATGATGCAGGCCAAAGTTGGAAAGAGATGGATTGCGGATTGGATGGTTCCCACTTGGATGATATCCGATTTTTGTCTGAAGATGAAGGTTGGGTAGTAGGGCAAGGGCTTTACAGACTTGCTAATAATACTTATGAAATAAGTGAAAATCCAATAATCTTTCCAGACATGTGCTTGCCTGGTTATGTTGATAAAACAATCTATATAAGTAATAAATCTTTTGATTCTAATATTGCAGAGTTGAATATTATCGGTCTTGACAAAGACGACTTCACTCTGATGATGCCTAATAATACTTTTACTATGAAGAGCTGTGATGAATATCCCGTGACAATAAGATTTGAACCTTCTACATTAGGAGAGAAAAATGCAATATTGAGATGTGAATTCACAGGTGCTGTTATGTATGAAATACCTATTCAGGCATTTGCTTTGGAACCATCCTTGGTGATTGACAGTACAAATATTGTAATCAATCCTGCGTATTGCGGGTATGATAATACAGGATATTTAGAGCTACTTTCTGTTACCAAAAAAGATACTATAGAATCTTTTAATAAAAAGAACGGCTCGACTGATATCGATTTAATAACCAAAACACCAATTGGAATAAATATAGGAGCTGCTCTTACTTTTAGTGCTAATCCAAGAGATACCGGATGGGTGGAAGCCCAATATTTATTACATTTAAAACCATGTGAAAATGATACAGTCCTGACTGTAAGAGCTTATGGTGTTTCGCCTATTATTCAGGCGCCTCTTCAGGTGCAGCAAGTTATAGCATGCACAAATACCGGAGAGATGCTTGTGCCAATTGCAAATACCGGCAATGCGGATTTGTATGTTTCGGATATAGAGTTTGTAAAAGGCAATCCAAATTTCACCTATAGAGGTACAAAGACAGGTAATAATATTCCATTACGCATTGTGCCCGGAGCCTCTGATACACTTATAATAGAGCTTACTCCTCAGGATTTTGGAATGCATAAGGAAACTTTGCATATCATTAATAATGATTCCACAAGAAGCAGAGGACAAAAAAATCCGCATATAGTTGAGTTGCAGTATGAGTTTTCTACACCGCTTCCCGAGATATTAGTTCAAGAATTAGATTTTGGCAGACTCTGTTTGGATGAGACAAAAACTTTGAGTTTTATGTTTTATAACAGAGGTAATATTGAGCTGACATTAGCAGAGTTGTTCTTTGTAGAAGATATCTTCGAAGTGGACCTTGAAACGCATCAAAATGAAACCATAAACTCCCAAGACTCTGTAGAAATTAAAATTGATTTTACAGCGCTGACAATCGGATCTAAATCTGATACCTTAAAGATTGTTGCTAATCCATGCTCTGATACTCTTTACGTAGTACTAAAAGCTCAAGTTGAAACAGCAGCACTTCGGGCAAATCCTGATGAAATAACTCTAAATCTGCAAACGGGTGAAAACAGCAATGATAAGATTAATTTGAAGTCTTATTCAACTGTGAATCTGGAAATAACCGGAGTGTCATTGGTGCCTCCGAATTCTGATATTGAATTGCAGTATCCCGGTGGTTTCCCTCAATCTTTAGAACCGGGAAAATCCATCGATATCGATTATATCGTAAAGGCATTGAAAGATTTAAGTTATGAGGGGCTTCTATGTATTGAGACTGATGGTTTTTGTGATGCAGATACTTGTATACCTATAACCATAGAAAGTTTTTCCGGTAAAATAGCACTTTCTACCAATGATTTGGATTTTGGTTATTATACCTGTGATCCTCTACTGATAGAAAAATCGATTAAAATTAAAAATGAAAGTGACTATCCTGACACGTTAACCAAGATTGAAATATCACCTGCAGGGGACTTTGTTATTAACAATCTTCCTCAATTGCCTTACTATATGACTCCGGGAGATGAAATAGAGATTGATATGGTGTTTGACATTCAAAAGGAAGGTTTATTTGAGGCGGACTTTATTATATCAACATTTCTGTTGCAGGGGCGTGATATAACAGTTCCTTTAAAAATAGAATATCGAACTCCGGTTATTACTACTTCTGATTTAAATCATGACTTTGGAGTTTTAGAGGTTTGTGATAATATCCGAACCGCTTCATTCAAAATATATAACAACGGAACTTTGGCTGATACTTTGAAGTACTCAGATAAAAATGTTCTAGGATTTTCGAATGATTTGGAGACAGATTTGATAATTGCTCCCGGTGAAGATACAACAATTGTGGTCACCTTTGAGCCGGCTTTAGCAAAGCAGCTTGGTAAGCATACTTATGAAATTAATTTACAAAGTAAAGTTTGTGATTTAGATATAAAATATCTGGCAGGTGTTGAAATAATTGCTCCAAGACTGACATATGCTCCTACATCTATGGATTTAGGGCGAGTATGGAAAGATTTTTCCAAGGATTCTGTTATTGTAATTCATAACAATTCTCCTCGGGACAGAGAAATTATAAAATTAGAATTTGAACCGCCGTTAAGTGGTTTAACTTATGATTTTGAAGTTCCTAAGCTGATACCTGCAGGCAAGTCTGATACAATATATATAAATTTTATTGCAGATCAAGTTGGTTCGCACACTTCACGTATGTTTTTAGAAGATAAATCTGTGTGTCTTGATAAGACGTATATAGATTTTTCTGTGAATGTACCTGATGAATATTATAGAATTGATTTAAGCACCGGAATATATGATTTTGATGTAGCAGACAAGGGTACTCTGGAAATCTTTTTGGAAAATGCAGTGCCAAAGTTCTACCCTGAGAGTGTGGAATTAGCTCTTTCATATAATGTCGAACTGTTTTATCCAAGCCAGAGTTTTATGCATATAGGAGAGGAAAAGACTGAAATAACTCTTATTGCAGATGAATCCGGTTTTAGAATAAAAACTGAAGGCAAAAACATAGATAGTCTATTCCAACAGGATGGAGTAATATTTACAATAGAAGGACAACCACTGGCTTCTTTTCCTAGAACCAGCTTACTTGAAATAAAAGATGTACAAATGGGGACATCAAAAATATACGATCTGCATAAAGAATTAGGGTCAATAACAGTTCAGGGATTCTGTGAAGCGATCGTCAATAATGGCTTAATGACTTTGCCGAATTTGAAAGCGGAGGTTACAAACAGTATAAACTCTGATTATATCAATATCAACATAGAAAGTGATGAGCCACAGTATGCAGAAATATATTTATATGATTTATCAGGCAGCATAACAAAAGCCAGGATATATGTAGATAAGGAAGCAGTGTACAAAATCAGTACATCCAATATGTCACAGGGAGTATATTTTATCTCTCTATCTACAGAATGGGGTAAACATGTTGGCAGCTCAAAAATCCTAATTTTGAAATAAAATAGCATTATATTCGCTTTATACTATGTTTGTAATTCATAATAATGTAGGCAAGAAATGAAACTAAAAATTGCAGCTTTCGCTTTAGGTGTGTTTGCACTTAGCGCGTGTGTCTCTACTTCGACATATGAAGCAATGGTGGCGGAAAGAGATCAGATGTCAGCCTTGAATGATTCACTTCGCAATGAGTACAGATTGCAGAGTAGCGACCTAATGGGTAGAATAAACGAAGTCAATCGATTACAGAAAGAATTGCAGGCAATGACCAATAAGTACAATGAACTGCAAAAAAGTTATAATGCTATCAAAAAAAGTACTACTGAAAACGTAAGCGAATTACTGACTAGAATCGAAGATTTAGAGAAAAGTATTGCGGAAAAAGAAGCAAAAATTGCTGACATAAACCAAAAACTTCAGGATAGAGAAAACAAGATGAAGAGATTGGAAGAAGTTATCAGTAATGCTTTGCTTAGCTTCAAAGATAGTGGATTAGAAGTCAGCATTAAGGACGGCAAAGTTTATGTTTCTCTGTCCAATAAATTACTTTTCACTTCAGGCAGTACAAAAATTGATAAAGAGGGACAAAAAGCTCTGGTAGAATTAGCTACAGTGCTTAAAACTCAACCCGATATCAATGTGTTAGTAGAAGGTCATACAGATGATAAAAAAGTATCCGGTGGCCAAAGATTTAAAGATAACTGGGATTTAAGTGTTCTTCGCGCTACTGAAGTTGTAAGATATCTTACCGAAGATGGTGGCCTGGAACCTGTCAGAGTTATTGCTTCTGGCCGTGGTGAATTCTTCCCTATTAAAGCAGAAGATTCTGATGATGCCAGAGCAATGAATAGAAGAACAGAAATAATATTAACTCCAAAACTTGATGCTTTGTTTAATATTATAGAATAATCTTGGAATTTGAGATTAGCGGATACTTTGGTATAGACTTAAGTGCTTGATGTATCTGATGTAAAAATTGCAAAACTGCCCGGAGCTTGTATGTTAAGACCCGGGCAGTTGCTTTTTCCGGGGAATTTTTTTTTGTGAAATCTTCCGTTCGGCAAGCTTTCAAAAAGCCGGGAATGAAAACTGCCGAACAGAAAATATAAGTTGCATTTTTGATGATTTTCCATTAGTTGTTTGAGCTTTAAGCTCATAGCCTTACTGACCAAATAAGACTCCGAGGTGGTGATGATGACTACCCGAACTTTGCACCCCATGATTCAAGCTTAAAGAGCCTAAAAGCTTAAATAATCCGGGTAGTCTTATCAAATCCTCTACTAACACTATTCCCATAAGTGTGCCAGTTATTTACCAATAACGAATCAAATAGGCATAAGTCACTAAAAATCAATAGATAAGCACCTGCTTTTAGTCTAATTAAGTTGATTAAAAAAGTCGAAGAAGTGTACGTTTCCGATACAGTCTGTGTTCAAAATGGGACATCGGACTTGTTTAATTGTGTTATATAATTTGTTAGGCGGCTACAATTTCTAATTGTGTCAAACAAATAGGCATATTTAAGGAAAAAATATTAAATTGCTTTTTTCGATTATAAAGTCTAAATCTATAAATTATCTAAGGAATAAGAGATGGCTACATTTAACTGGATTGAAGCTGAACAATATAGTGATATAAAATATCACAAAATGGAAGGAATTGCTAAAATAACAATAAATAGACCTGAAAGAAGAAATGCATTTAGACCGCAAACTGTAATGCAAATGTCTAAAGCTCTGGAAGATGCCCGTATGGATCCTGAGATTGGCGTTATCATCCTGACCGGCGAAGGCGAAAAAGCTTTTTGCTCAGGTGGTGACCAAAAAATCAGAGATGTAGCCGGCTATAAAGATGATAATGGTGTTAATCACTTGAATGTATTGGATTTTCAAAGACAAATTCGCACTTGCCCTAAACCGATAATTGCAATGGTAGCAGGTTATGCGATTGGTGGCGGACACGTCCTTCACTTAATGTGCGATTTGACAATAAGTGCAGACAATGCAATTTATGGTCAGACAGGGCCAAAAGTAGGCTCTTTTGATGGTGGTTACGGAGCTAGCTATATGGCTAGAATCGTTGGTCAGAAGAAAGCAAGAGAAATATGGTTTTTGTGCCGTCAGTACGATGCTCAGCAAGCACTTGATATGGGACTTGTAAATACTGTAGTACCTTATGAAAGACTAGAGGAAGAAACTGTACAGTGGTGCCGTGAGATTTTAGCTAACTCTCCAATAGCACTTCGATGTCTGAAAGCAGCACTTAATGCTGATTGCGATGGGCAAGCAGGACTTCAGGAATTAGCCGGAAATGCGACAATGCTTTTCTATATGTCTGAAGAAGGACAAGAAGGAAGAAACGCTTTTGTAGAAAAACGCAAACCGGATTTCAGTAAATTTACAAGAAGACCGTAAGTTTGGTAAAATATAGCGAAAGAAGAGAATAAAAGAATGTGAAGGCGTGCTGCAGAGTGCGCCTTTTATTTTGCTGATTTAAAAGATTTCGGATCTTTGTGAATCACTTTACCTTGCTCAGATACGATAATCTTATCATTAGAGCTGATTTTTTCTTCAACAAGTTTTTTGTGAGAAAGTTTGAGTCCTTTCAGTATTTTATTTTTTAGCTCGATAAAGTCACAACAATCACACTTCATTGCTGGATAGCCTTTGTAGTTCCACATATAAATTCTCATTGAAGATATCTGGTTTATTTGCCAAATGCCCTTCACAAATTTGCTCTGAATGAGAAGAAGAGTTATCAAATACCATCCAGTAGTCGCAAATAGGAGCATAAATTTTAAAAAGATTTTTCAATCCGGCATAATATCTTCTGATAATGACATCCCTTGGAATGTCATGCCCTCCGGCAGCAACTCTCTGTTTAACGCGAGCAATTGCTAATTCGGGAGAATCCAACCAAAAATACAAAAGAGAAACGACATATCCCAACTTATGTGCTCTTTTTATAACATTTGTGAAACATTTTGTAGCTAAGGTAGTTTCAAAAGCAAAAGTATTTAGCTTGTTCATATTTTCTGCAATTTTTTCAATCATAATCCTACCGGCATCTATTCTTGCCTGATGCGGATCCAGAGGAGAAATTAGTTTTGCTATTTCGTCAGCATTAACAAACTCTCTACATTGCAGCACTTCAGGAAGAACTGTAAAAGATGCTGTAGTTTTGCCTGCGCCGTTGCATCCTGAGATTATATATAAGCTTGGATGTTTCATATTAGAATGTTGATTTCTTTTGGAGAATTGGTGTAAAGAAAGATACTAAAAAATGTATTTCAGGAGCAATATATTTATGATAATCACTCTGAGAATAAGAACTAATGCCTATAATTTACTTATAATTATAGATAATATATATACTGTTTTCACAGTTTAATGAGTTTTTAAATGAATATAGCTAAATATTTTATTCAGTATACCGTTTCCTAAAATAGTATATGGATAGTATAATATAATTTAGTATATTTATTACGATTTTTTAAATAATGTGAAATAGACTATGGCTGCTATGTATAAAATATTGGTTGTAGAGGATGAGCTGACAAATGCCATACTTCTTAAAAGAATTCTGACTAAAGCAGGCTATTCGGTTGTTGTAGCAAATAATGGACAGGAAGCAGTAGATCATTTGGGACGTGAAAAATTTGACGCAGTCCTAACAGATTGGATGATGCCTAAGATGGACGGTATAGAGCTTATCAGGCAGATGCGAGACAAAATGGAGCAACTTCCGTATATTATCATGATTACGGCATTAGTCTCTGAAGGTGCAAGATCTTACGCTCTTGAATCAGGAGCTGATGATTACATAGCCAAACCTATTGACGTACAGGAATTGCTGACAAGATTGGAAGACGGACTTGCGAAAACAGTTCAGGCTGCTCCGAATCCGGTAGACACTACTGTCACTAGAGACACAGATACAGCGCCTCCCTTTGTTGGTGTTGTCATAGGAACTTCTACTGGTGGTCCACCAACGTTGATTGAACTCTTCAAAGGAATAGAAGCAAACACAAATGCAGCTTTCTTCATAGTTCAACATGGCCCGGCATGGATGTTGGAAACATTTTCTCAAAGGCTGCAAAAAGAAACTAATTTGCAGGTAAGACTGGCAACTCATAATTCTGAAACCGAGAGAGGACATATATATATAGCTCCCGGTGATAAGCATATGCGAATAGAAGCAGAGACTTTTAGGATTAAATTGGATGACGGCCCAAAAGAGAACTTTGTTCGCCCGGCTGCGGATACTCTATTTAGAAGTGCAGCCAGTGCATTCGGAAAATATACAGTTGCAGTTGTGCTTACAGGCTTAGGCAGAGATGCAGCTCAGGGGGCTTCGCAAATTGCCTCTGTGAAAGGAACAATTATAGTTCAGGATCCTAAAACTGCTGTGGCACCTTCGATGCCAAATACAGTTATTGAATCAGGAGTTCCACACAGGTTAGTGCCAATAAATGAATTGAGCAAGACTGTCTCAGAAACAGTATTCCCTATTTCTGCGGCTCTCAAAAAGGTAAAAGCAGGCAAGTAAACTATTATAATTGAAATTTATTCAAGAGTGAAAAGGAATCTTTTCACTCTTTTTTGTGGATTTCAAATCTTCATAATCTCCGGACCATTCGATTCAAACAACACTTCAATTATCTTCAAAACATCAGAATGCTAGGATGGAAACTACTGATTAGATAATCAATTTCAATTATATGAAAAGATATAACCAAGTGCTCCATGTGCCTGATGTTTTCAGGATACTTCAATGTATACCAAATGATAAATTTAGATTTCTATTTTCTTTTTAGTTTAATCAAATGTCCTTATATTGTGTTATGTTTTACTATTATTTTAATAAGAGAATGAAATATTTAATATTACTGTTGTTGCTTGTTATGCCTGAGTTGTATGCTGAAGATGTACCCTTTTTACCAAAAGAGTATGAATTAATAAACTTAGGTGATCATATTAATACTGAAGGGTTTGAATATGCTGCCACTATTGAGCTCGATGGCAGGTCTTTTTATTACACAACAAACAGAGAAGGATCTTATGGTTTTTTGGGTACTGAAATGCCGTCCCATGATGTTTGGATGGTAGAAGTATCTGATAGTTTACTATTCTCTTCACCTAAACATATAAAAAGTGACACAAGCAAACCTCAATACGGATACTTGGGCATTAATACACCATACCATGAAGGTACTGTTTGTTTAAACAGTGACTATACATTGATGTTTGTTGTTTATGCAGGTCGTGAAGATGGATATGGAGATAATGATATTTTTTATTGCGCCAGAACTGATACAGGATGGTCTTATGCAACTAATTTTGGCAATGGTTTAAATTCCAAATATAGCGAAACAATGCCGAATGTATCCCCGGACGGAACTAAGTTATTCTTTGTAAGTGATAGAACAGACAATGGATCCTCGAGATTTAATGATAGGAGGAACTACGATATTTGGTACTGTGATTTCGATTTTGGTGCTAATATGTGGGATATACCAAGAAGGTTAGAAGCTATCCGCACATATGGGAATGAAGAGGCACCATTTGCGCTTGCTGATGATAAAACTCTTGTGTTTGCTTCCGATAAACTAAAACCAAATTATGGTGGTTATGATCTATATTATACTAAATATAATGAAGAAACAGGGGAGTGGTCTAAACCTAAAAATTTAGGTAAACCAATCAACTCTAGTAAAGATGAAAGATTCTTTGCTATGTCTCCGACAGGCGAGTATGCAATAGTGACTAGTAACAGAAGTGGCGGTGAAGGTCATTTAGACCTTTATTACATAGACTTAAGAGAGTTTAATGCTAATAAAGAAGCTGGGCTTGACCAGTAGAGTATTTAAGGCGCGAATAAATATTTTAGGCTGCAGTACTTTTTTGAAATGGTAATTGCAGCTTTTTTTATATCGAACAGTGCAATAAAAAAGTTTGAGTTTGTATGAATTATATTATATTTGTTTCGTGTATCAATTTTTTCCAAAGTGGACTTTATGCACTCAATTAAAATATACATACCTTTAGTAGCTATTTCGCTTATACTTGTATCTTGCTTTTACAGAATAACCGAGCCTAAAAAGCTTGACTGTATAGTAGAAAGGCAGGAGTGCTACCCAAGTACCTGGAATGGTGAACCTGAGGATACTTCTTCAATAATTACTCGAGAAAAACCATTTATTATTAGATTGACTGAATTAGAGGGTGTGAATACTGGGGCTAATGAATATGGACTTAGTCACATGTCCGAAAATAACTTCATTCTGCAAAGTAGAAATGTAAAATCCGAGCTGTATTTCGCTAATGCGCTTACTTCCGAAAAGTTTGTTACAGGAAAAGTTTATGAGGATATTACCTTTCCAAGAGCCGGTGCAGTAGCCATTTCAGGAAATAAAATCATATTTGCTCAAACTAGTAATGCAAAACTGCAAAGCAAATATGAACTTAATGATAAGGAAGATTTTATAGGGAACTCCAGACTATATGAAGGAGCTATTGACTATAAAACGATTAGCAATTTGAAAAAGATAGATTTTGATTTTAATGATTCTACCAGAGCTTGGATCTCTCAGCCTACTCTAAGCCCTGATGCCGGTGTCATGTTTCTGGTTATGAACAAAGATATGAGATTGCGAGGAACAGATCTTTATTACTCTTTATATATTGATGGGAAATGGAGTGAGCCCCAAAACTGTGGCGACGTGATTAATACTCAGTGTGATGAGTTATATCCTTTTTTCTCTGTAGACGGTAGATATTTGTATTTTTCGAGCAATGGTAGAGAAAGCGTTGGCGGATACGACATTTTTAGGATAAAGCTTCCAACAGACTTCTTTTCAAAGTTGAAAAATGATCCCGCGTCTGCTTTAAATAGTCTCCCTGAAGCTCAAAATTTGGGAGTTCCTGTTAATACAATATATGACGAGATATTTCCATCATCTCCTGCTAATCCGGATTCTATCTTGTACTTTAGTTCAGATAGAAACGGAGAGGCTCAAAGTTCAGTTAGCTTGAATGGCGGATTCGATGTATTTGTGAGAAGAATAATCTATCCGGATAATTATGCATTTGAGAGAAAAGAAAATGACGATTTGCACTTAAATCAGGAAGAGTTTACTGAGGACGAACTGGATTTGAAAACTCCTGTATTGGATGTACCCAGAGAAAAACTGGAGAAACAGTTCCCTCGCAGAAAAATTCCTATTATTGATTTCACACTATTCAAGCTTAAAGGCAAGGTGGAAAGCAATAGTGATAATCAACCTGTGGAAGGTGCTGACGTAGTGGCTACAAATAAATCAAAAAATGAAATATATGCCAGTACAAAAACTGATAAAGAAGGTGAGTATGAATTGTATTTGGAAAAGAATCGAGAATACAGAATAACAGCTCACGGAGAAGAAGATTTTTATGATGCATACGATATCAAAATAGACACAAATGATAAAAGAACAGAAATAGAGAGAGATTTTGTAGTAACAAAAAGAAAAGTGATTAGAATCAACTTTCCGTATGATCAATGGGATAATCCTTATGAGTATGTGCTGGATAGTTTGGGTAACGAAACAGCAAGATCGTGGAAAGAAGAACTTAAAATACTGGCTGAAAATATACTCAAAAATATTGAAATAATAGAGTATATAGTGCTTACAGGGCATACTGATTACATTGCGTCGGATAATTATAATATAAAATTGGGTAAAAAAAGAGTAGATTTTGTAATTTCGGAGTTGGAAAAACTCGGAATCCCAAAAAAGATTTTAAAAGCTTATTCAAAAGGTGAATCCGAATTGCTTCCGAAACGTAGAAATGAAGATGACGAACACTATAGAAAACGTCTTCGCCGTGTAACATTAGAAAAAATTATGAAGAGAAAGAAATAATAATGACTCCTAAAAGACTGTTTATAGCACTTATTAGCCTTAGCTTGTTGTCTGCAATCGGATTGTACTTTTATATCAGTAGCGTTACCAGTGAAGGGATTCCCTCCATTACTCAGTTGGAAAACCCGGAGCAAGCGCTAGCTACAAGAGTTATGAGTAAAGACGGCACTTTACTTGACTACTATTTCAAACAGAGACGAGTGATGCTGCCTTATGACAGCATACCTAAGGATTTTATTAATGCACTTGTGGCCACAGAGGATAAAAATTTCTTTGACCACTGGGGATTGCATACAGAAAGAATCATCAAGGCAATGGTTAAAAATGTCTTTATGGGAAGAAGAGAGGGTGCTTCTACAATTACTCAACAGTTGGCAAAAAATCTTTTCCTAACTCCGGAGCGTTCTCTAAAGCGTAAACTTAGAGAAGCAAAAGTGGCTATAATGCTTGAAGAAACTTATACTAAAAAAGAGATTCTTCAGATGTATACTAATACAGTTAACTTCGGCAGAGGTGCTTATGGTATAGAAACAGCTGCTCATCTATATTTTTCTAAAGATCCTATGGATTTGGAGTTGCATGAATGCGCATTCTTAGCAGGATTGCTGAAAGCTCCTGAAAATTATAACGGCAGAAGAAATAAAGAGCTTGCCATTAAGAGGAGAAACACCGTTCTTTATCTAATGAAGGAGAATGGTTACATAGACGAAGCTACTTTTGCTGAAAATAAAGTGTTGCCAATTACTGCTACTGCTGACAGAAGCGCAAGAGGAGCTGTTAAGAAAAATTCCGGAAGCTACTTTGCTCCTCACTTTGTAGAAATGGTACGTCAAAACTATGCTAAAATGAATAAACTAGCTCAGTATGATTTATATACATCAGGACTAACTATACATACTACTATAGATTCCAGAATACAGAACTATTTGAATGAAGCTATAAATGAGCACCTGACCGAATTCCAAAAGCAATTTGATGCCAAGTGGAAATGGTCCAGAAATGCAACTCTCCTGAATGACTTGATCAAAGAAGCAATTGCTGATCATCCTGATTATAAAGATGCAGAATCTAAAGCTGCGAAAAAACAAATAGCTAAACGATTAAGAGAAAGTAAAAGATTCCTGGATTCTTTGAAAAATGCTGCTACAACTATTCAGGCAGGTGCAGTTGTGTTAGATCCGTTTACAGGTGAAATTCTTGCGATGGTAGGCGCTTCACCTAAATTTATGAGTGAAAATCCGGATGCATTACACTCTTTAAATCATACAACTCAGATTGCTCGCCAACCGGGGTCTTCATTTAAGCCATTTGTATATTCACTGGCACTTGAGTTGGGGTTAACTCCTTATGATTCTATTCAGTGTGATAAATATACTTTCTTCACTGAAACAGGTGATGCATGGTCTCCAAAAGGTGATGGAGATTGCGAAGCAGGTGAAAAAGTTACACTTTATGATGGGCTAAGACGCTCTATAAATACAGTTGCTGCGAGACTTATTACTCAATATGTAGCACCTGATGCAGTTGTTGATTTAGTGCATAAAGCAGGTATAAAATCGAAGCTTATGCCGGTTCCTGCAATTGCCCTTGGCGCGGGTGAAGATGTTAAACCACTGGAATTAGCTTCTGCATATGGAATATTCCCTTATGGTGGCTATCATGTGGAACCATACTCAGTGTTTATGATTGAAGATAAATATGGTAATATATTACATGAACAGAGGAGCTCAGGCAAAGTAACTGACGCTTTGGATAAAAATGTAGCAGTTCAAATGGCATACATTATGCAATCGGTCGTAGACAGAGGTACTGCAAGAAGAATCAGAGAAAACTTTAAAGATGTTGATGCAGCTGGAAAAACCGGAACAACTAATGATGCAGCAGATGCTTGGTTTACAGGTTACACCCCACAACTTGTTGCAGGTATATGGGTTGGATTTGATGATAGACGGGTAACTTTCGACTGCATAGGTTCTGCTGGCTATGGCGGCAGAGCTGCAGCTCCAATTTGGGGATTAGTAATGAATAAGATTTACAGCGATAAAACGTTGCCATATAAGAAAAAACGATTTGACTTTTATAAAACAGATTCAACAGGTACTTTTAATATTCAAAAGTATTATATAAGGAATCAGAAAGAATTCGGTACTCCCGAACCGAGTGTTCAAAATTTGGATTCTGCCAGAATTGCAAATGATACAACCGGGGTATTGGCTCCGCTATTGAAATCTATAGATTCTATAGCATTTGAAGAAACATATATGAGATAGATTATGTATCCAGAGATTAAATTTACTAATGGTGATAAATTAAATATAGGTACTATGTACTGCATAGGAAAAAACTATGCAAAACACGCGGCTGAGATGGGAGGAAGTGTTCCCAAAGATCCGGTTGTGTTTCTAAAGCCTCCTGCTGCTTATGTAGAAGATGGAGGTGTTATTACTATTCCTGAAATATCAAAAAATGTGCACCATGAAGTTGAACTTGTTGTAGCAATTGGAAAAGATTGTGTGGATGTAGAAGAAGAAAATGTGCACGAATTTATAGCAGGGTATGCTGTTGGTGTAGATGTAACTTTGAGGGATATTCAACAAGATGCTAAGGATAAGGGTAAACCATGGACTACTGCAAAAGCTTTTAGAACATCTGCTCCTATATCACAATTTATCCCTGCTAGCCAAGTAGGTAAGAAAAATTTATTTGATATAGAAATTAAAGTCAATGATCAGCTTAGACAAAAGGGAAATACTAAGGATATGGAAAGAAGCGTAGAAACTCTTATTTCATATCTCTCTAAAGTGTTTACTCTTAGGAAAGGTGACTTGATTTTTACAGGAACTCCGGAAGGTGTCAGTCAAATAGTTAGTGGAGACACTATAGTTGCCTCACTGATCGGACATGTAGATCTGAATGTCACAGTAAAATAACCGGTATGCTTATGAATCTAAGATTGTTACTCTTTTTATTAGTTTCTGTTGGAATATTGTCAAGTTGTACGAGCTTCCATACGCGTACCGAAACAGATATGTATACCATAGCTGATGTTGATACGCTACGTTCTTATGATGCACTTAACGCTCCTGGGAACAGAGACAACGGTGTAGTTTATCCATCTTCCACCAGAGAAGAACAAGTCAGAGATGTGGTTATGCACGATAGCATAGTCGAACGAGAATATCCTGATTTTATTAGATTAGGACTATTCGAAGGAGTTGGACTATGGGGTGGAGATAGTGACTATGCACTAGGCTCCGGAATATTTGGTGTTCACCCTGAGTTGGGCAATTTGACTGACGGTTACAGAGGTAATAGTGATGCACTAGTGCCCGGTGGCTTGTACCGATTTGGAATAATGGAATATCGCCTGAGATGGTTTAGAGATGCAAAAAACTGGACTATAGGTACATCCGCTTTTGAAGCTATTGTTCCTGACGCCAGAGGTGAAAAAACACTAACAAGTGTCCTGCCTATTTATTTAAGAAAGAGGTATTTCCTTGACGAAGAAATTCCTTATATAGCTATTACCCCTTCACTAGGCATAGGTCTATGGCCATCCATGTATGTTAACACATCAGTTTCTTTAGATATCGGATCTATAGGCGGTTTGAATCTTAGAGCATATTTAGGATATGCTTTTGGCGTTAATGGTGAATCAACTCCGCAAATTCAAGGGAATGATTACACAAATAAAGCTCAAAATATTAGTATTCCGTATGCAGGGCTGGGAATTTCAGTTCTGGATTTCTTGAATTTGCCAAAAGAAACTGAAGTAGAGTGGAAACATCATGAGCATTCCTCTTGGGAAGTTGGCTTGCTTTCAGTAACATTGCTGAAATCTAACTCAGATATGTCATTATTTGCAAGTGTAAATTACAGCCCTGCAATGCTTGAGGCTAATCAGCAACAAGAAGACATGTTTATCTCCGGTATGATTATAAAGATTGCAAATTCGAGAGTAGCATTGCCTGTATTTGATTATCATTTGTATGCAGGTACTTCACTATTTAATTTGATTGCTCTTGGACAGGATGCGTTTGGGACTGGGATTTTACCTTTAAGACTGGGATATTGGCAGACTGTATTAAACGATGAGCTTATAGCAGAACCGTTTATTGAATATAGTTATTTACCTTCTCAAATGATACATATTGGTGCTGAACTAAAATTGAAGATATCAGAACAATTCAATATGAAGCTGGCATTAGGATATGTAAGCGGTTCAACGTCTACATCTATAAAAGATTTTTATGATTCGGACTGGGGAATAGCAGCTGATTTTTCAGGTATTTATTTAGGTATTGGCTTTAATGTGTTGGATAGAATCTTTTATTCCGAAGAGCTGAGATATAACAAATGATTAGATATTTAATTAAATTGATAATATTCGCAGTAATCTTGAGTGCCTGTAATCCATACCACTTTGAGCTCAATAAGTATCATCGTAATAAATACAGAAGCATAGTAGAAAATCTGAGCAGATACGGAGCAGTAGAGAAATATGCAGATAATGGATTTCTCATACATAAAGATGCAAGTGCAGCTATTAAGACTCCAAAAGTCATGCAGTCATTAAGCGATATGACACTTCGATATAAAAAAGATGCAACCGGAGTTTTTAGAGTACTATTTAGAGCATCTTCGAAAGATATAAGTACTGATAAATACGTAGAAATGAAAGTTGATTATCATAATTCGATAATAAACTTTAAGGATACCGAATCGGGGTTTGAACATAGAGTGCCCGTGGATATTGATTTAGAGCTTGGTAACAGACTTTTTGCAATCAATGACGGAAAATACTTAAAGATATACTGGGATTGTGACGAAATATATAACTATAAGACAAATATTCCGTCATCGGAATATATAATAATTCGGACAGAGGAAAATTGTAGCTTAGAAATAGAAGGTTGGGAAGTCAGTTATCTTTATGAGGACGCAAAGTACATTGGCATTCCTATGCGTAATATTTTTTTAGAATAAAAAACTAAAGTTTACAAAAAAACTGCCGAATAAGTATTTAGTAGGAAAAGTAAACATTGTTGGCAGGATGCCCGGAATCAAAATTATTTTAATACACGGAGGTTGATTATGCCAACAGCAATTGCAAGTGGTGGAAGAATTCGCACCAATATCCCGGCGCAGAATGCTTATAATTCATTGGTTAAATCCAATAATACGATAGCAGATAAACAATTGCGCTTGTCAACAGGTAAGAGAATTAACTCGGCAGCAGATGATGTAGCTGGTTATATTACTTCAAGAGCATTGGGTGCAAGAAATGGTGCTTTGCAAGCTGCAAAAAATTCAACAGGCGATGCAAAGAATGTAACATCTATTTCACAGGATGCACTTGATAATATCAACGGTCTTTTGACTAAAATCAAAGATGCAGCAGCCACAGCTTCTTCAGGTTCCTTAGGAACGGATGAAAAAGTAGCTTTGGCAAAAGGCGCATACAGAATGGCTGAGCAAGTTCAGTTTATCGTTGACTCCACAGTATTCGGTGGGAATCAATTGCTTAAAGGTGATTATTCCGGGGATTGGGTTGTAGGTTATACACATGACAACTCAATTTTGGAAATAGCTGTCGATCTTACATCAGGTAACACTACTGAATTTAATATTACAGGTGGTGGAGCAGGTGATTTCGACTTGAACGCGACAAGCAATACTTTGTCTTCATTCGCAGGTGTAGAAGGCCTTAGCCTTCAATCTTTGAATGATGTATCATCAACAGATTTGGGTATGTTTAGCAAAGATAACATTAACTCAACTCTAACAAGCTTGTCCAGTGCATTAAACAATGTAAACAAAGTGGCATCATACTTAGGTGGTATCGAGAATAGACTTACTTCTCAGGAAGATTTGCTAAACTCTCAGATCACAAATTACAAAGCTGCCATTTCGAGAATCGAGGATGCGGACGTGGCTCAAGAGCAGTTAGAATTAGTGAAAGCTCAGTTCTTGCAACAAACTTCACTTATTTCTTTGGCTCAGTCAAATCAAAATCCGCAGTCATACTTGCAGTTGTTCTAATAATTAGCATAGCATTATGGCGATCCTTGTTTCTGAAAAAGATAATAAAAGGCAGGCATAGTATTTGCTTGCCTTTTTTAGAAAGGATTAAAATATAAGGATTATACTTATGGCTAATGCAGCACAACAGCTTGCAGCTTCCCGAGCTTACGGAGGCGGAGGTGCCGGTGACAAGAAAAAAGTACCGACTTACCTTGAGCAGGAAGTAATGTCTTGGAATAAAGAGAAGATTATCCTGAAAATGTATGATCTTTTCATAGTAAGTTGCAAGAGGAAGGACGTAACAAAAATGAGTCGAGTGCTGATTGAGCTTATGGGATCGCTCAATTTCGAATACGAAGAAACAGCTACACGATTATACAGACTTTATGAATACTGCCAAAGGTGCATATTCCAAAAGAAATTTGACGAAGCTCTATACATTATAAAAGAACTTAGAGACACTTGGGCTAAAGCTTTCGATCTAGAATAGTTTGAAGGAGTAATAAAATGGTGGACTTATTTGGCTTGGCAAGCGGAAATACTTCTTCATCTTCGCAGAGTGATATACTTGTTGAGGCGTACAAGCAAACTCAGCAATCGAAGATTGATGCATTAGACAAAAAGCGTTCTGATCTTGAAAGAAGATCGGTATTCTATTCTTCTTTGAATAGTCGTATAAATAGTTTAGTCAGCACTTTGGATAAGTTTCAGGCGGATGATGCAGAAGAAAACTTTATAACAAGATCTGTATCTAATTCTGATACTTCTGTACTAAGTGTGTCAGCTGAAGGCGATGCAATTATTGGGCTTAATACTGTTAAAGTAAATAGACTCGCAACTAATGACGTTCTCATCACTGAGAGACAAACTCTCAGTGATGAGTTTGGTATAACCGGCACAAAGAGTTTTACTCTGGAGCTTAATGACAAATCTTTTGATGTGTCTGTCGATTTTGACGGTACTGAAACTGTAGAGCAAGCTCTTACTAAAATTACTAATGCTGTTAATGACATAGAATATGAAGATGAAGACGGGAATGATCAGAAGATTACCCTGTCTGCTTCTCTTATTAAAGATACTAATACTACCGGGAGAATCACTTTTACTGCTAAAGATGCAGGAAGTGAAAACCAGATAAAAATTAGCACCGGCGATAATGATCTAATGTCAAGCCTTGGCTTGAGCGCAGTTGTCGGTGGAAATAGAACTCAATCCTCAGGTTCCGGAGCAGGATACCTGAAAGCAGATGCTACTGAGCTTGACTCAAACGCAACTATAAACGGAATCGAAGTTACACGATCGTCAAATACATTAGAAGACGTACTACCGGGGCTTAGCATTAGTTTGTTAAAACCACAATCTGAAGAAGATCAGGCAGTTACGTTGCAAACTGAGGTTGGTACAGATAAAGTCAAGGACTTTGTACAGCCCCTACTGGACAATATTAATAATATTTTATCGTATCTTTCTAAAGATAAGACTTTATTACGAAGTGAGTCAGCACCAAATACACTCTATTATCAATTGAGATCATTATATTCTGAAAAAATTGAAGGTGTAAATGATGATGATCCTGAGTATTTATCTGGAATCGGAATAAAGTTTGAAAATGAAAAATTATTTGTAGATGACGAGGAAACTCTTACTGATTTGCTCAAGGATGATCCAAGTAAAGTATATAACCTGTTCCTGGGTGAAAACGGAATTGTAAGTAAATTAGACAATATGTTTTCAGATATGCAGGGTTCAGATGGTTTGATACTTACCAAAACAAGAAGTTTGCAGGATAGAATTTCTCAAAACAAAGAAAAAGTTGCAACAACTGAAGAAAGAATCGCTAGACAAGCGGACGCTCTAAGAAAGCAATACGAAGATATGTTACAAGTTTATTATAATGCTGAAGCGCAGTATAGTCAGTTTATGCAGTATACATAAACGTTTTAACAGCTTGTACTATCTAAGTGGCAAGGAGAGATTAACATGATTAATTCTATTAGCAATATATCCTCTCTTATCAATGATAAACCAAATAAAGATCAATTTGGTAAGCCAAAGGTGCGCATCTCGGTAGATAGAGAAGACAAAGATCTTGTCAAAGTCAAAGCAAATGGCATTGAAAAACAACAAGCGTCCGAGAAACCTGCGAGCATTGAAAAAGAAAAGAATACTGAGCAGACACCTAAAAAAGATCTTATAGATTTCTCTGAACTTGGAGAAAAACTTAAAGAAATTATGGGTGAAAACAACCTTAGCATTGAGTTTTCTATAGATAGAGATACTCAAAAAATGGTAGTCAAATTTTTAGATGCAGAAACAGAGGAGGTAATTCAACAGTTCCCTCCTGATGTCACATTGAAAATTACCAAAATAATTGCTGAGCATTTCGGAAGTGGTCAGATAACCAACGTAAAGGTGTAAAATTTGTGATGGAAGAGATATTCGACAAAATGCTATTGATTGCACGCGAGATAAATGCTCTTTTAGAAGATGAGAAAAATAGTAAAAAAAATTCTGAAAAAATAATCGCGCTTTTTAAGCAAAAACAGCAATATTTAGATCAAGCAGTAGAATTAGGAAAAAATAGTAATAAAGATATTAAAATATTTTCCGATATTAGTAGTAGCAAGTTGAATGAATACAAACTGTTAGAAGAAAAAAATATTGATCTTATCAGAAATGCTAAAAGCATGCTTGCTGATAAGCTGAAAAAGCAGGCGCAACAAAAGTCTCTGCTTATATACTCAAAAAGGTGATGTAATGGCTATAAATCATATAAAAAGCGGCGGACTCTACAAGGCTTCGGAAACCAATCTGAAAAGTAGGTATAAAGAAGACGAAAAAGCTAAAGAAGCAGAATCTGCTTCTGTAAGCAGAGAAGATTCTCTTCAGCTTTCAAGCGAAGCTAAAAAACTGTCTCCGATAAAAGCTAAAATCGAAAGTGGCTTTTATAACCAACCCGACGTGCTACGTGAAGTAGCTCAAAAATTAGTCAAAGAGTTCAACTTAGAATAGTTTCGTTGAACTCTTTTCCGTATTTTCCCTCAAAATAATTGATAAATAGTTTGGTCTATGTATCATATACTCTGCTTGTTTTATTCCAATGTGCAAAATATTTAATTTTTTAGCGTCTTATATTTTTTTAATTAAGATTTGTTTTGTATTTTATAGGCAGAGTTAGGGTGAGTTTAAGTATATTTTTTAGTTTGGAGAAACGCGTATGTCGAGAACACTAAACAAAGTTATGTTGATTGGGAATGTTGGTAGAGATCCGGAATTAAAGTACACACCGAGTGGTATCCCAGTTATTTCATTCCGCCTTGCTACTTCTGAAACTTGGAAAGATAGAAACAATAATGTACAAGAACATACCGACTGGCATACTGTTGTGGCTTGGAGAGGTTTAGCAGAAGTTATTCATAAATTAGTAGCAAAAGGCTCTAGAGTATATATCGAAGGAAGAATACAAACGCGTACTTTTGATGATAAAACAGGCAGCAGAAGACATGTTGTCGAAATTCTTGCTGATAATATGCTTCTTTTAGAAAATAAGAAAAAAGGTGATATGGGCGATTATAGAATGAGAGATTATGGATTGGAAGATCTGGATTATGAAAGCTCTTATTCTGACAATGACGCTCCTCCTGAAACTTCGGATATTCCTTTCTAATATTGAAACTAAATCATTTCATATACGTTTTGGAAAAAGGCCATCAAAGGCTTTTTTCCTTTTTTTTTGTATATTTACATTTTGATATCGGGTAGTTTTTGTGGATTGATTAAGTATATTTTATATCTCCAGATACTTCAAAATCTACCATATTTAAATTAGGATTAGACTTTATGAATGTTTCCAGAAGTACTGAAATTAAGGTTGGAATAGTTTCTCTGGCAGCTGTTATTCTACTTGTTTTAGGCATAAGCCTAGGTAAAGGTGTCAGGTTTACCACCGGTGATCAGATTATTAAACTTCGCTTTCCTGCCTCCGGAGGTATTCAACCTTCTGCACCCGTAGTTGTAAATGGTGTGGACAGAGGGGATGTAAAAAGTGTGGAAAATAATAATGGATCTGTTCTTATTACAGCTGCTATTGATGATATTTCCGATTTGAAAGAAGATGCGCATGCTAGAATAACTATTCTGGAAATTACAGGTGGTAAGAAAATCGAAATATATCCGGGTGACTCTAATGATAAACTCCGAGCAGATGCAGAAATTATGGGAACTACTCCTCCAGACATCTCTGAGCTAGTTGCGCTTTTTGGTGAGGTTAGCGGAGATGCAATTGGATTGGTCAGAAGATTGGATACTATTGCTGCAGGGATAACTTATCTACTGGAAGATGGTAAGTTAGCTGATGATATTAAACTAACCATAAGCAATCTAAAGAATGTATCAGATAATGCAAATACCTTGATTGATGATAATTATAATAATATCCAAAACTCGCTAAATAATCTGGCGACTATTACGCAGGATTTAAAAGTAGCCATTAGAAATAACGAGCCAAAAGTCTCTAATATTATTTCTGAGCTTGAAACTACTATAAAAGATATTAAACCAATTATAAGCAAGACAGATAATGCAATTGCAAATGCAGATAATTTAATCTTGAAACTTAATGATATTGCTAAAGAAGTAAAAGACGGTGAAGGTCTGGCAAATAAGCTTATTTATGATAAAAACTTTGCCGGCACTCTAGATTCTGCTCTTACAGATATATATAAGTTTATTAAGTTTATTGATGAACATGGTGTAAATGTAAATCTCAGACTTGGAACTAGGCCATAGTAGAGAAAAAGACTAAGTCTGAAGTGAAAATAAATATTCAATCAATATAAAGTATCGTATTCTAGTTGAGAAATATTTTGCAATATGAAGTATTTCAAAAAGAAATACGAATAGATTGCGAGGGGGCAAGAATGAAAAGACTTTTTTCGACAGTTCTGATTTTTGGAGCACTTGTTTTTAGTGGAAATGCTAATGCCCAGGAAGTAAAAGGAAAATTAACTGAACTAAAAGGCATACCGGTTCTTCAAGTATGGGGTACGCACTACGAAAGAGGCTATGCTTATGGCAATTTAATGGCCAAGCAAATTGATATAGTTCTTGTAGATTATTTTATCGGAAGATTGATGGGAAGTGATTATTCTAGATATTCATCCTATTTAGAAATAGTTAAAAATGTTTTAAAAGTAGATCAAAAATATATAGACGAGGCAAAAGGTATAGCCGATGGCTTTAATGCTACAGACTATGCTATAAGATTTAAAGAATTTGCAGGCAGAGATTTACAAGGTTTAGATCTAATTTTTACGAACAGTATAGTTGAATTGCAGTCCATGTTTGGTTGCTCTTCCATCATGAGCTGGGGCGAAGCTACTAAAGACGATCCTGAATTAGAAGGAGAGCTAGTAATAACTCGTCATCTGGATTGGCAAAAAGTACCTGAACTTTATGAAAATCATATTGTAATTGCTGCAAACCCATCTGAAGAAGATGAACAAAAATGGCTTTCTTTTGGTTTTCCGGGTCTATTTGGATGTCTTTCAGGAGTAAATGAGAGTAGTTTAGTTGCATTTCAGCATATGGGAAATAAGCCAAGTGGAAGTATATTAGGCAAACAGGTAGAGCCTATTTTCTTTGCAATTAGAAATGCTATTGAAATGAAAGATTTTAATAAGGACGGACAGTGTAATACATCTGACATTTTCGATGCTGTTGGTGCAAATTTGACTGGTGGAGGATTTATTGTAGATGCAGCAGGAGCAATTGCTCACGGTGACAGTGCTATAGTAATTGAGACTGATTTAGATAACGGTACTGTATCGCGTGTTTTAGGCGAAAACAGTAATGTAGCTGGTACAAACCTTGCTGCTACAAATCACTTTAGAAAGTTAGCTTCCGCCACAGAATGCGAAAGATATGATGCCTTACAAGCTGCTTTACTACAGAATGATAAAATGAGTATCAACCGCAGCTGGGAAGTCTTAAAAAATGCAGCAGGTTTGCCACATAACTTGCAAACAATTGAAGTTATTCCTGCGAATAATAAAATATTTCTTGCATTTTCTACTGCTGATGAATCTTCATATAATATGCAGGCATCTGAGTTTATGTTTGAAGATTTCTTCAAAGCTACGGGTGTGGATGATTCAAAAGGTGAACTAATATTTTCCTTGAAAGCTTATCCCAATCCTGTGATTAATTCTCTAAACGTGTCCTTGAAGACTGACTTAGACCAAGCCCTTGAGATAAATATATGTGATCTAAATGGAATAAAAGTAGCTACAGTTTATAATGGAAATTCTTTTAATGCCAATAATTTGAGTTTTGATATGAGTGCTTTTGCAAAAGGTATGTATATTTTGCAGGTGAAAACTCCTAAAATTACTCAAGCTGTTAAAATCGTAAAATAGATTTTAGAACTAATTATACATTAATTAGGCAAAAACATGAGTTTAAGACCAACTGAAATATCTGACGATATCTATAATTTTATTTTGGAAAATTGCTCTGCGGAGGATGATTTTCTGGAAAAACTACGTGCAGAAGCTCGTGCTGAAAATATTCCTGAAATATGCATATCCCCTGACCAAGGGAACTATATGCAATTTTTGATAAAGTCTGCCGGCATTAAAAATATTCTTGAAATTGGAACATTAGCCGGGTACTCGGCTATTATTATGGCAAGAGCTATACCTGAGGACGGAAAAATTATAACTATCGAAAAAAGTGAAAAACATGCAGAATTTGCCAAAAAGAAAATATTTGAAGCAAATTTGAACGATAAAATAGAGGTAATTGTATCAGATGGTAAAGAATACCTGAATTCCGTAGACTACAAAGAGCATTTTGATTTAGTATTTGTGGATGCAGACAAAGGTTCATATCCTCAGTATTTGGATATGACTACTCCTATGTTAAAAAAAGGTGGTATTTTTGCTGCTGATAATGCATTTGCTTTCGGATGTCTTGTGATGGAAGAGCCTACCCGGAATCCAAAACAGGTGAAAGCAATTCTGGAATTCAATAAGTATTTTATGCAAAAAGAAGAGTATTTTACTCATCTTTTGTCAATTGGCGACGGACTAATAATGGGTTATAAAAAATAGATTATGAAATATTCCTTTATCATAAAACTAATACTTGCTTCAGCTTTTGCAATCTTTATTTTAGCTTGCGGATCCTCAAGAAAAACAGGTTTTGAACTACAACAAGAACTCTATAATTTAGAGGAAGAAGACACTACTCAAAAAGAAGAAATTTACCTTAAAGGAACAAAACCAATTGATTCTGCTGAAGTAGACAAATTGATTTATGATATTTGGCGTATAAAGACTAATGACTACCCGGATACAATCAAAGCTTTTGCAAGAGTGTACGATTCTACCGGATACTTCATTACTAATATGGCTGACCCGTATAAGAAAAATCCTGATGACAACTTTTTTATTCGTATGGATGAAAAGCTAGGTAAAGTTTATAATGTCAGAGATGTAAATGTTCCGGAATTTACTGTCCGAGAATTTGGTGCGAATGATTCTATAGCTTATAATATTGTGATGTCAGTTGACTACAGTGGCTCTATGGATGCTGTTATGGATGCGATTTACATGGGAACAAATCTTTTTGTAGATATGAAATTCCCGTACGACAAAATTGGCATTACTTCTTTTAATAAAGATTTTGATGTAAAAGTGCCTCTTATTCAAGATAAGAATCAAATTTTAACCCTTTACAATGCAAAAAAAGAACAGGGATTTGGTCTTTTTTCAGGTGTTTATGACGCTGTTGCTGAATGTTTGAAGATGTATGAAAATACTCCGGAAGATTCTCCAAGGGTACTTGTTTTGTTTTCTGATGGAGATGATAACTACTCTAAATCAGAAATTGGTGACTTGATTGAAAAGGCTAAAGAAGAGAACATAAATGTATTTTCTATAGCATTTGGTTACTCTAAAGATGATAATTTAAGATATTTATCAGAGTACACCGGCGGAAAGTTTTACAAAGCGAAATCAAAAGAAGATTTAATAGCAATCTTCCGCGATATATACATGAGTTTGAGATATTATTATCTTATTACCTACCATCCTCCAAAATTCTGGGGACATCACCAGGTAATTGCATCACTTGAGCTGCCGGGCAGAGAAGATACTTTACGCGGTTATGCTGAATACGGTACAGGTGATTTATTCCCTTGGGATAAAATTGGAAAGGCATTTGAAAGACCTATATTGTTTGATTTTGACAGTGCAACCGTCAAGCCGGCATCTTACCCTGTTATAGATGAAATTGTGGATGCTATGTTAAGCAGACCAAAACTCAGACTAGAGGTGCAGGGACACACTGATAATGTAGGTGGCATTGAGTACAATCAGACGCTTTCTCAGTTAAGAGCCTATGCAGTTGTCGAAGAGATAGCTAAAAGAGGCGTAGAGAGGCGCAGATTGCGTGCCAGAGGCTTTGGTATGTCGGTACCTATAGCTCCTAATGCTACGGATGAAGGCAGAGCCAAAAACAGAAGAACAGAATTTGTAATATTAGCTAAATAGATGAGAAAAATGGAAAGAAAAGAGCTTGCAAAAGCGATATACGACGCTGCCTATATCACAGGCGAATTCACTTTAAGATCAGGCGCAGTGAGCAATGAATATTTTGATAAATATCAATTTGAAGCGCGCCCGCAGATTTTAGATGCTATTGCGGATAAACTTAAAGATATGATCCCTGAGGGCACTGACTTACTTGGTGCTTTAGAAATGGGTGGTATCCCAATTGCAACTGCTATTTCTTTGAAAACGGGAATTCCTTGCGTATTTGTTAGAAAAGAAGCTAAAGAATACGGAACTGCTAAATTTGCAGAAGGTCCCGCAATCAAGGGTAAAAATGTACTTATAGTAGAAGATGTAGTTACTAGCGGTGGGCAAATCATAATCTCAACTAAAGATTTGCGCAACTTAGGTGCGAACATCACAAAAGCGATATGCGTGATTAACCGCGAAGCAGGTGGTGTAGAGAAGTTAGCTGCTGAAGGCATAGAACTAAACGCTCTTTACACTATGACTGAGCTTAAAGCTGCAAAGTAAACTTTATCGGAAATTCTTTATAAAAATAGCCTGAGGATATACGCTTCGGGCTTTTTTTATATATATTGTTAAATAATCCACCCCGAAATTCCTGACGTAATTTCGACCCTCCTTTGTCAAGGAGGGTAAAAATGCAAATGGTCTAGTCCACCCCGATTTTCTTCGAAAATCGACCCTCAAGAGGGTAACAAAGCCTGAAAATCTCATAACAGTGCACATACCAACGCCGTGGGGCAATCCAAAAATTCCCCTTCTTCGCAAGCGATGTGCTGAGCTTGAGTTTATCCTGAGCCTGTCGAAGGAAAGTAAAGGGGTGCCACGCATTGGCGGGGTAGTTGGAGAGTTTCAATATTTAAAATCTTACTTTCTTAATCCACCCCGATTTTCTTCGAAAATCGACCCTCAAGAGGGTAACAAAGCCTGAAATGCTCATAACAGTGCACATGTCATTGCCGTGGGGCAATCCAAAAATTCCCCTTCTTCGCAAGAATGGGTGCCACGTGGTGGCGGGGTAGTTGGAGAGATTCAATATTTAAAATCTTACTTTCTTAATCCACCCCGAAATTCCTGACGTAATTTCGACCCTCCTTTGTCAAGGAGGGTAAAAATGCAAATGGTCTAGTCCACCCCGATTTTCTTCGAAAATCGACCCTCAAGAGGGTAAAAATGCAGATTGCTTATTTTATAAAATTGCATGGAAGGCACAGAACACAGCACATACCAACGCCGTGGGGCAATCCCAAAAATCCCCTTCTTCGCAAGAAGGGGTGCCACGCAGTGGCGGGGTAGTTGGAGAGATTCAATATCTAAAATCTTACTTTCTTAATCCACCCCGATTTTCTTCGAAAATCGACCCTCAAGAGGGTAAAAATGCAGTTTGCTTATTTTATAAAATTGCATGAAAGGCACAGAACACAGCACATACCAACGCCGTAGGACAATCCAAAAATTCCCCTTCTTCGCAAGAATGGGTGCCACGCAGTGGCGGGGTAGTTGGAGAGATTCAATATTTAAAATCTTACTTTCTTAATCCACCCCGAAATTCCTGACGTAATTTCGACCCTCCTTTGTCAAGGAGGGTAAAAAAGCAAAGGGTCTAGTCCACCCCGATTTTCTTCGAAAATCGACCCTCAAGAGGGTAACAAAGCCTGAAATGCTCATAACAGTGCACATGTCATTGCCGTGGGGCAATCCAAAAATTCCCCTTCTTCGCAAGCGATGTGCTGAGCTTGAGTTTATCCTGAGCCTGTCGAAGGAAAGTAAAGGGGTGCCACGTGGTGGCGGGGTAGTTGGAGAGATTCAATATTTAAAATCTTACTTTCTTAATCCACCCCGAAATTCCTGACGTAATTTCGCCTCTGCTTTGTCAAGGAGGGTAAAAATGCAAAGGGTCTAGTCCACCCCGATTTTCTTCGAAAATCGACCCTCAAGAGGGTAAAAATGCAGATTGCTTATTTTATAAAATTGCATGTAAGGGACAGAACACAGCACATACCAACGCCGTGGGGCAATCCAAAAATTCCCCTTCTTCGCAAGAAGGGGTGCCACGTAGTGGCGGGGTAGTTGGAGAGATTCAATATCTAAAATCTTACTTTCTTAATCCACCCCGATTTTCTTCGAAAATCGACCCTCAAGAGGGTAACAAAGCCTGAAATGCTCATAACAGTGCATATGTCATTGCCGTGGGGCAATCCAAAAATTCCCCTTCTTCGCAAGAAGGGGTGCCACGCATTGGTGGGGTAGTTGGAGAGTTTCAATATTTAAAATGCAACTTTCTTAATCCACCCCGAAATTCCTGACGTAATTTCGACCCTCCTTTGTCAAGGAGGGTAAAAAAGCAAAGGGTCTAGTCCACCCCGATTTTCTTCAAAAATCGACCCTCAAGAGGGTAACAAAGCCTGAAATGCTCATAACAGTGAACATGTCATTGCCGTGGGGCAATCCAAAAATTCCCCTTCTTCGCAAGAAGGGGTGCCACGCAGTGGCGGGGTAGTTGGAGAGATTCAATATCTAAAATCTTACTTTCTTAATCCACCTCGACCTTCTCAGAAAATCAACCCTGCTTGTCAAAGGGGATTTAGGGGATTTGAGAATTCTTTTCCTTACCCCACCCCGACCTTCTTAGAAAATCCCCCCCCAAGAAGGTAAAAGGAAAACTAAAAAAAACCGAAAAAAAAGCAGAAGCTCTTTTCAAACTCCTGCTTTAACTGTTAATATATGCAATATCACTTTTATCTTGTTACTAAGAACTTCTTGATATAAGCCTTTCTATCTGCAACAATTTTTAGGAAATAACTACCCGGCACAAGTTGAGATATGTCAATTTGATTGCCTTGGTTTTTGAAATTATAAAGATTCCCTTTTATATCTACTATTTCTATAGATTCTACTTTGCCTTCAAAATCAAAATTTACATAATCAGAACTCGGATTAGGTGTAATTTCTATTTTATCTTCTGCGTCTACGTATTCTTCTATTCCTGTATCATTAGTATATCTTACTAAATAGCCCCAAAAGTTTTTGGTACCGTAAGCAAAACCGTAAGTCTCGTCTTTAAAACAAAACTGCAAGTATGTTGAGTCCGTAGTTTCTATCCCTTCAAACGTTTCGAATGTTTGACCTCCGTCAGTGGAGCGATAGTTTTCAGATCCGAATGCTCCTTTGAAGTATGACTTATACATCAGATTTTCGTTTATAATGCAAAGATCTAAAAGTACTTTTTCTTTGGAGTTATAAATAGTTTTCCATGTTTCTCCACCGTCAGATGTGCAAAGTGCTATATCCTCGCCATTCACATCCATTATCAGGTAACCATTGTTGTTGATTAAAATACGAATCGAATAATCCTTATCTCCAAAATCATATTCTTCGTAAGTTTTGCCGTTATCAGTAGATTTAAATACCTTACCATTATAATCTACCAGCCACAAATTGCCAAAATCATCGTAGCGAGAATCATCTACTTTGAAATCAAATACTGCATATTCCTGCCAATCGGTAAAATTGGAATCTGATTTGAAAACTTTACCTTCATATGTTGTATAATACACCGCCGGATAATCTCTTAGGCTAATATTATAAACCAATTTTGTTGACTCAATATTCGCAAGATTTACAGTTTTTCCTTTATCGTAAGTATAAGCTATTAACTGAGTTGAGCTTTGAGAATAATCTCTGCCACCAAACACAATTACTTCATCATTGGCTGCGATGCTTACCCAGTCATGTGTAGTATATTGATAAGCTCCTATTTCTTTTCCACCATCTGTAGAGAACAGCAACATCCCTTGCATTCCGGTTCCTACCAAAACTTCTTTTGCATCATCTACATATCGCAAAAATTGGATAGTAGGAACCTCACCCTCGGTATCTATTTCCCACTTCTCTCCTGCTTGGATTTGACTAATAATAATAAAGAATAGACTAAGTTGTAAAATAAATTGTTTCATCAGATATTTTCTCCTTCGAATAATTTTAATAGTTTATTATATGCTTTTCTGTCATACCTGGAGACTTCACCTAATTTATTGCCTTCACTATCAAAAACTACTACGAGGCAGTCCTTATTTATGCGCAAATTCTCATGCATGGTGTCTTCCAGTTTTATCATGTTTTTTTGCCATTTGAAAAATTTTGAGATTTTTTTTAACTCTATATCTCTTTTAGCATTTACAATGGCATAAACATCTGATCTAATATTTGAATTTAGTAATGCAACACAGTCCTTGATACTTTTGTTACAGGAAACACAATCATCAGTCCTCAAAAATATCAATGAAACGGGCTTGTCATCTACTGTTAGATAATCATCTAAAACTGTATTATTAGAAAACAGCTTTACAGATATAGTAAGCAAAGCAAAAGTGAATATCATTACAGCCAGGAAATCAATAAGTTTCCTTACCATACTTTATCCTCCTCGGAGTATGCCAATAGCCATTTTTCATCTTTGAATATGAGGAAGGCGAATTCATCACGCGTTGCGCAATAAGCTATGCGCTGTAAGCTCCCAAGTTTACCGTCTTGAGGGAACACTTTTTCGCCTAAAAGCTCACCGGATCTGGAATATTTCTGCAAAACGTGGTACTGCTCCTTTTTGCCTGTTTCTTGGTTTATAGTTGCATGCAGCAAATCAATGATAAGATCATCTTCAGGAGTTGCATCTATACTTATAACTTGGAAATTGAGGTATTTGCCATATTCTTCAAATATATATTTTAGACTATCTCTAGAGTTTTTCTCACAGTAAACTAGGCGATCTAAGTATTTATAACAAGTATTACCGGGAGTATTTAATTGGAACTTTTCACCGTTTTTTAAGTTATAAACTATATCATGATAATTGCCTATGGACCAAAATGCTGAATCTGATGTTTGAGTTACTCGGTCTTTCAGAAGCATTGACAACAATCTCGATTGTAATTCCGAAGGAAAACTTTGCAACAAATTGATTGGCTGAATACTTTTGTTATATTCTATAAATCTATAAATTGAATCAAATTTAACGGTATCTATATCAACATTGTCTGGATCAATTTCTTCATTTAGACACATTGAAAGAAATGAATTAGAATACTTGCCATAGTAAAACAAATCACTTAGACCATATGTATATTTATTTTTTATACGTCTCATTAAATCTACTTTTGTTCTTCCTTTTTTTGATGTCAATTCTTCAGTTATAACACTAGGCCAAGGATGAAGTTTAAAAGCCGGTGACGTATCACTTAATAGCCTAAATGTTGCAATAGCAGCAGAATAACCTATCTCGTTCCCAAATATTGTGCAATCATAAATTCTTTGTGTATAATAATTTGGAATAGAGATTCCCTTAAATACTTCTGGATCCATCTTTTTTAAATCATCAAAAAGTATAAAATCGTTGAAAGGAAATGACTGTTTCGCCTGAATAGTAATAGAATCAGAATAAGAATCTTTAGGAGTAATCTTTTTTACTATCTCACCATCCCTTTTAATTATAAACAGCTCTAATCCACTTACATCTATTAGAGCAAGCAGACTGTCATTATATATCATTTTCCTTGCGCCGCTTATGATCTTATCTTCGGTTTCCTGAATAGTAAAAATGTCTTGTGCCTTTGCAAAAACTGGTAGCAGAGATATATAACAGAATAATATGAATAACATTCTTACCATACTTTATCCTCCTCGGAGTATGCCAAAAGCCATTTTTCATCCTTGAATATCAGGAAGGCGAATTCATCACGCGTTGCGCAATAAGCTATGCGCTGTAAACTCCCAAGTTTGCCGTCTTGAGGGAACACTTTTTCACCTAAAAGCTCACCGGATCTGGAATATTTCTGCAGAATATGATATTGCTCTTTTTCGCCTGTTTCTTGGTTTATAACTGCATGCAGCAAATCAATGATAAGCTCATCTTCAGGAGTTGCATCTATGCTTAAAACTTGGAAATTGAGGTAGTCTTTATATACTTTATGCATTATTCTTAAGCTATCTTTGAAGTTTCTTTCGAAATGCATAAAACGCTCTATATACTTAGCGCAATTATTTCCTGGAGTATTTAATTGGAACTTTTCGCCGTTTTTTAAGTTGTAAACTATATCATGATAATTTCCTATAGACCAAAATGCTGAATCTGATGTTTGGGTTATTCGGTCTTTGAGAAGCAAAGAAACACTCTTTGAGGCTAATTCTTCAGGATAATTTTGAACTAATTTAATAGGTTCTATATCTCTATCATATTCTATAAATCTATGATGCAATTTAAAGTTTAAAGTATCTAAATTCACTTCCGGTCTTGATATATATTCAGTATAACAGTTCGATATAAATGTATTTGAATATTTCCCATAATAAAACAGTTCATTTGTTCCGGCTATTACTACATTATTCAACACTTCCATACAGTCAACTGTTACTTCATTATTATTTTTTGAAACCGATTCCGTAATAAATCCAGGGTAAGGACTGACACCGAAAAGAAAGCTTGTATCAGATTCGGGAAGAAAGGCAGCTAATAAACTTGAATAGCCAATGTTGTTTTCAAAAAAAGTGCAATCATAAATATGGTGTGTGTAATAATTTGATATAGTTACATGTTGATCCTTTGCTGGAAACCTACTTTTAAGTTGATCAAACTTTATAGCTTTTTTAAAAACAGATATATTCAAAATTTGATCTGTTATCGAATCAGAATAATATTCTTTTGGAGTGATCTTTTTTACTATCTCACCATCTCTTTTAATTATAAACAGTTCTAAGGCACTTACATCAATAAGAGCGAGCAGACTGTCATTATATATCATTTTCCTTGCGCCGGTTATTATATTATCTTCGGTTTCCTGGATTACGATAGTACCTTTGGGATTAACAACCCCTGTGTGGCAAGATGTTAGTATTATGAGAAGGAATATTATCAAAAACATGTTTATCTCCAGATTTATGATTATCTCAATTAGCCATTTACACAGCTAATTGAGATAATCTCTTCTTTATTTGTATTTTATATTCTTATTTTCTTCCAAATGTTCCCCAAATATCTGCTTCGAAGTGACTGTGAGAATCATATACATCTAGAGATCTTTCAGTAATTTTCCAACAAGTAGTAAAAGCAGACCAACTACAACCTATTCTTTTAAGATTCTCATCCCCATACGTGACAACGTGATCACCAGATTGAAATGTTTGATTTGGATTATCTACACATACCCAACTACCTTCGTATTGTGTCAGCGAAGTAGCTTCTTCAGTATTAGTAAAGAAGAAAGCCATAGTAGCCAAACCGGCTGCAAAAGCAAATTTTACTATCTTTTTCATAGTAAAAATCCTTAAATTTGTTATTAAACATAAAAATGCTCACTCTGAGCATCACGAGGCGGAGATATCTCTGCAAAAATCTATCTCCGCTTTGTGAAATTTCACAAGAAACAGCTGTTGGGCTTAATATAAAATAATATAAAATAATACACAAGTAGAATTTTAATATATTATTTATAAATGATAATTTTATCTCAACAGTAACATCTAGACGCACGCTCTAAAACATATATTCGTACATATTGATATTTTTTTTACAAATCAATATAGCATTATAACTTAGTGAATTATTGTTTTATTTAAAACAAAATCAGCTTAGAATCTTATTGGCAGGGAATTGTAAAACAAATAGGATAAGATAATATATGTTACTTATGATATTAATTAATACTAACATAATATATTCTTTACCACACTAAAGTATTTATCATTTATTTTCGAATGTATAACAATACTTATAATTACCTACACAAAAAACACTATCAGAAATAGTGTTTTTTTAGGATATTTAAATCCTTTTATTTCAAATAATAAGGAGTATTTTCGAAGCTCTCTTATTTATGCTCTTTTTTGTACAATTTTGTTATTTTTGAGAAAGCCTCTTTGTCAAAACGAGACACCTCCTCCAGCTTATTTCCTTCGTTATCAAAGACAACTACCAGGCAATCATCTTTAATTTCAAATTTCTTGCGCATTTCTTCCTTGTAAAGAATAGTTTCTTTTTTCCAACGGAACAGCTTAGAAAATTTCTTTAATTCAATTTGTCTTCGTGCATTTACCACAGCATAAACATCGCTATCTATCTCCGAATTTAGTAAATTAAAGCAGCTCATCACTGTTCTATTGCACCCCAAGCACTCATTCGTATATAGAAATATCAGAGATACTTTGCGATCTTTTACACTAAGGTATTCATCTAACACTGTTACTTTTGCTATGAGTTCTAGGGTAAAAACCAATGCCAGAACCAGACATATAAAAGCAAACATAGATTTTACTTTCCTTACCATACTTTATCCTCCTCGGAGTACGCTAAAAACCATTTTTCATCTTTGAATATCAGGAAGGCGAATTCATCACGCTTTGCGCAATAAGCTATGCGCTGTAAGCTCCCAAGTTTACCGTCTTGAGGGAACACTTTTTCGCCTAAAAGCTCACCGGATCTGGAATATTTCTGCAAAACGTGGTACTGCTCCTTTTTGCCTGTTTCTTGGTTTATAGTTGCATGCAGCAAATCAATGATAAGATCATCTTCAGGAGTTGCATCTATACTTATAACTTGGAAATTGAGGTATTTGCCATATTCTTCAAATATATATTTTAGACTATCTCTAGAGTTTTTATCACAGTAAATAAGTCGATCTAAATATTTATAACAGGTATTACCTGGTGTATTTAATTGAAACTTTTCGCCGTTTTTTAAGTTGTAAACTATATCATGATAATTTCCTATAGACCAAAATGCTGAATCTGATGTTTGGGTTATTCGGTCTTTGAAAAATCTATCTAAAGCATAATATGATAATTCTTTTGGGAAAACCTGAACTAATTTTATTGGTTCTATCTCTCTATTATATTCAATAAATCTATAATATAATTTGAAATCTAAGGAGTCTGAATTCTTATACCCATCCAAATCTTCATTGTAGCAATTTGATAAAAATGTATTTGAATACTTCCCATAATAAAACAAATCATTTAAACCGGAAGTTGCTGTATTCTCAATTGGTCTTATTAAATCAACTTTCAAATTATTAGAGTCCTTTACTCTTTGCTCTGAAACAAAACTTGGTAAAGGAAATATGGAAAAATAAGTCGAAGTATCCGACTCAGGAATGAAAGTAACTATCCGAGATGTATAACCTACCTTGTCTCTATATATTGTACAATCATAAATCTCATGAGTATAATAATTTGATATTTGAGCACTCCCAAAAAAACTAGTATTCCTTTTTTTAATATCATCAAATTTGACAAATTTATCAGATGAGTATGCATTGCCAATTTTTTCAGTTATGGAATCAGAATATGATGGATCTGGAGTAATTTTTCTTATCATTTTACCATCTCTGCTTATTAAAAACAATTCTCTTCCGCTGACGTCTATAATTGCTATAACACTATCCTTAAAAATCATTTTCTTCGCGCCGGATATAATATTATCCTCGTTTTCCTGGATTACTGCAATATTTTTAGAATTGACAACACTAGATTGGCAAGAGCATAAAATAAGTAATAAAATTATAATCAATTTCATATTAATCTCCATAATTAGAGCTGTCTCAATATTTTAATAGAAAGATTGAGACAGCTGCTTCTGCATGTAATATATTTATTAATGGTGGTTTAAATTTATACTCCAAAAATCAACTAAACCCTTTTCGACTCCATTATATAGCTCTAATCCACCCGCTGTTATTGCCCAACAATTGCCTGTTTGAGTATGGCGGCAAGCAATATGCATATAATCTCCATCTGAATGAGAGCCTTCATATGTTCCTCTCTGAGTAGTTAAGCCTGGATGGGAAACACACTCCCAACGACCAGGATACTGTATTACAGAACTAGCTTCTTCAGTATTAGTAAAGAAGAAAGCCATAGTAGCCAAACCGGCTGCAAAAGCAAATTTTACTATCTTTTTCATAGTAAAAATCCTTAAATTTGTTATTAAACATAAAAATGCTCACTCTGAGCATCACGAGGCGGAGATATCTCTGCAAAAATCTATCTCCGCTTTGTGAAATTTCACAAGAAACAGCTGTTGGGCTTAATATAAAATAATATAAAATAATATAAAATAATATAAAATAATATAAAATAATACACAAGTAGAATTTTAATATATTATTTATAAATGATAATTTTATCTCAACAGTAACATCTAGACGCACGCTCTAAAACATATATTCGTACATATTGATATTTTTTTTACAAATCAATATAGCATTATAACTTAGTGAATTATTGTTTTATTTAAAACAAAATCAGTTTAGAATCTTATTGGCAGGGAATTGTAAAACAAATAGGATAAGATAATATATGTTACTTATGATATTAATTAATACTAACATAATATATTCTTTACCACACTAAAGTATTTATCATTTATTTTCGAATGTATAACAATACTTATAATTACCTACACAAAAAACACTATCAGAAATAGTGTTTTTTTAGGATATTTAAATCCTTTTATTTCAGATAATAAGGTGTATTTTAGAAACTCTCTCATTTATTCTCTTTTTTGTACAATTTTGCTATTTTTGAGAAAGCCTCTTTGTCAAAACGAGATACCTCCTCCAGCTTATTTCCTTCGTTATCAAAAACTACTACCAGGCAATCATCTTTTATATCAAACTTCTTGCGCATTTCTTCCTTGTAAAGAATAGTTTCTTTTTTCCAACGGAACAGCTTCGAAAATTTCTTTAATTCAATTTGCCTTCGTGCATTTACCACAGCATAAACATCGCTGTCTATCTCAGAATTTAGTAAATTAAAGCAGCTCATAACTGTTCTGTTGCACCCCAAGCACTCATTCGTATATAGAAATATCAGGGATACTTTGCGATCTTTTACACTAAGGTATTCATCTAACACTGTTACTTTTGCTATGAGTTCTAGGGTAAAAACCAATGCCAGAACCAGACATATAAAAGCAAACATAGATTTTACTTTCCTTACCATACTTTATCCTCCTCGGAGTATGCCAAAAGCCATTTTTCATCTTTGAATATCAGGAAGGCGAATTCATCACGCGTTGCGCAATAAGCTATGCGCTGTAAACTCCCAAGTTTGCCGTCTTGAGGGAACACTTTTTCACCTAAAAGCTCACCGGATCTGGAATATTTCTGCAGAATATGGTACTGCTCTTTTTTGCCTGTTTCTTGGTTTATAGTTGCATGTAGCAAATCAATGATAAGATCATCTTCAGGAGTTGCATCTATACTTAAAACTTCGTAATTAAGGTATTTGCCATACTCTTCAAAAATATATTTTAGACTATCTCTAGAGTTTTTCTCACAGTAAACTAGGCGATCTAAGTATTTATAACAAGTATTACCGGGAGTATTTAATTGGAACTTTTCACCGTTTTTTAAGTTATAAACTATATCATGATAATTGCCTATGGACCAAAATGCTGAATCTGATGTTTGAGTTACTCGGTCTTTCAGAAGCATTGACAACAATCTCGATTGTAATTCCGAAGGAAAACTTTGCAACAAATTGATTGGCTGAATACTTTTGTTATATTCTATAAATCTATAAATTGAATCAAATTTAACGGTATCTATATCAACATTGTCTGGATCAATTTCTTCATTTAGACACATTGAAAGAAATGAATTAGAATACTTGCCATAGTAAAACAAATCACTTAGACCATATGTATATTTATTTTTTATACGTCTCATTAAATCTACTTTTGTTCTTCCTTTTTTTGATGTCAATTCTTCAGTTATAACACTAGGCCAAGGATGAAGTTTAAAAGCCGGTGACGTATCACTTAATAGCCTAAATGTTGCAATAGCAGCAGAATAACCTATCTCGTTCCCAAATATTGTGCAATCATAAATTCTTTGTGTATAATAATTTGGAATAGAGATTCCCTTAAATACTTCTGGATCCATCTTTTTTAAATCATCAAAAAGTATAAAATCGTTGAAAGGAAATGACTGTTTCGTCTGAATAGTAATCGAATCAGAATAAGAATCTTTAGGAGTAAACTTTTTTACTATTTCTCCTTCCCTGCCTATGACAAACAATTCTATACCACTTACATCTATTAGAGCAAGCAGACTGTCATTATATATCATTTTCCTTGCACCGGTTATGATATTATCTTCGGTTTCCCGGATAGTAAAAATATCTTTAGAATTGACAACACTAGATTGACAAGAACTTAAAGCAAACAAAAAAATAAACATCAATTTCATATCTATCTCCATATTGAAACTGTCACAACATATTTAGAAATATATTGTGACAGCTACTTATATCTCTCAAAATTTAATGGTGATTTAAAGTTACATTCCAAAAATCTACCAAACCTTTTTCTCGACCATTGTACAATTCCAATCCCCCTGCTGTAATTGCCCAACAGGTATTCATTGTAGTTAAACGACAACCGATATGCATATAATTTCCATCTGCTACTGAACTTTCGTAAGTTCCAACTTGCGAAGTTTTATGAGGTTGGTCAACACACTCCCAACGGCCAGGATACTGTATTACAGAACTAGCTTCTTCAGTATTAGTAAAGAAGAAAGCCATAGTAGCCAAACCGGCTGCAAAAGCAAATTTTACTATCTTTTTCATAGTAAAAATCCTTAAATTTGTTATTAAACATAAAAATGCTCACTCTGAGCATCACGAGGCGGAGATATCTCTGCAAAAATCTATCTCCGCTTTGTGAAATTTCACAAGAAACAGCTGTTGGGCTTAATATAAAATAATATAAAATAATATAAAATAATATAAAATAATATAAAATAATATAAAATAATACACAAGCATAAATTTAATATATTATTTAGATATGATTATTTTCAACACAGCAGTAACACCTAGGCGCACATTTTAAAACATATATTCGTATATATTGACATTTTTTATACAAACCAATATAGTATTATGACTTAGTGAATTATTACTTCATATAAAACATAATCAGCTTAGATTCTTATTGACAGGACATAGTAAAACAAATAGGGTAAAATAATATATGTTACTTATGATATTAATTAATACTAACATAATATATTCTTTACCACACTAAAGTATTTATCATTTATTTTCGAATGTATAACAATACTTATAATTACCTACACAAAAAACACTATCAGAAATAGTGTTTTTTTAGGATATTTAAATCCTTTTATTTCAAATAATAAGGTGTATTTTAGAAACTCTCTCATTTATTCTCTTTTTTGTACAATTTTGCTATTTTTGAGAAAGCCTCTTTGTCAAAACGAGATACCTCCTCCAGCTTATTTCCTTCGTTATCAAAAACAACTACGAGGCAATCATCTTTTATATTAAACTTCTTGCGCATTTCTTCCTTGTAAAGAATAGTTTCTTTTTTCCAACGGAACAGCTTCGAAAATTTCTTTAATTCAATTTGTCTTCGTGCATTTACCACAGCATAAACATCGCTATCTATCTCCGAATTTAGTAAATTAAAGCAGCTCATCACTGTTCTATTGCACCCCAAGCACTCATTTGTATATAGAAATATCAGAGATACTTTGCGATCTTTTACACTAAGGTATTCATCTAACACTGTTACTTTTGCTATGAGTTCTAGGGTAAAAACCAATGCCAGAACCAGACATATAAAAGCAAACATAGATTTTACTTTCCTTACCATACTTTATCCTCCTCTGAGTATGCCAAAAGCCATTTTTCATCTTTGAATATCAGGAAGGCGAATTCATCATGCTTTGCGCAATAAGCTATGCGCTGTAAGCTTCCAAGTTTGCCGTCTTGAGGAAATACTTTTTCACCTAAAAGCTCACCGGATCTGGAATATTTCTGCAGAATATGGTACTGCTCCTTTTTGCCTGTTTCTTGGTTTATAGTTGCATGCAGCAAATCAATGATAAGATCATCTTCAGGAGTTGCATCTATACTTATAACTTGGAAATTGAGGTAGTCTTTATATATTTTATGCATTATTCTTAAGCTATCTTTGAAGTTTCTTTCGAAATACAAAAGACGCTCTATATACTTAGCGCAATTATTTCCGGGAGTATTTAATTTGAACTTTTCGCCGTTTTTTAAGTTGTAAACTATATCATGATAATTTCCTATGGCCCAAAATGCCGAATCTGATGTTTGAGTTACTCGGTCTTTGAGAAATCTATCTAAAGTATAATATGATAATTCTTTTGGAAAAACCTGAACTAATCTTATTGGTTCTATTTCTCTATTATATTCAATAAATCTATAATATAATTTGAAATCTAAGGAGTCTGAATTCTTATACCTATCCAAATCTTCATTGTAGCAATTTGATAAAAATGTATTTGAATACTTCCCATAATAAAACAAATCATTTAGACCGGAAGTTGCTGTATTCTCTATAGGCCTTATTAAATCAACCCTCAATTCTATTACTTCATTTTGACATGGTTCAGAAATAAATCCAAGCAATGGAACAAGTGAAAAATATGTTGAAGTATCAGACTCAGGGACAAATGTAACTATCCGAGATGTATATCCAATTTTATTGCTATAAATTGTACAATCATAAATTTGATGAGTATAGTAGTCAGATATTTGCGCACTACCAAAAAAATTAGGATTTCTTTTTTTTATATCGCCAAACTTTACAAATTTATAAAATGAATATGAATTACCAATCTTAGTGGTTATCGAATCAGAATATGCTGGAGAAGGAGTAATTTTTTTGGTAATTTCTCCTTCTCTACTTATTAGATAAATTTCTCTTCGACTCACATCTATTAAAGCAAGTAGGCTGTCATTATATATCATTTTCCTTGCGCCGCTTATGATATTATCTTCTGTTTCTTGGATAGTGTATATTTCTTGTGAATAAGCTGTATCACTAAAGATATAGTGAGTCAAAACAATAAGTAGAATTAGTGTCATAGATACTCGCACCTGTAATAATAAAATATATCAAAAAGAAGATAGTATAGATCAATAATTTATTATCTATATGTTTAAGATTGATGCAAATAAGAAAAAGTTACAAAGTATTTTTATGGAGTGAAAATTAAATGTAGATATTTATGTAAACATAAAGAATTTAGGTGTTACTCCTCTGTATTTAATCTTTATCGCAAGTATTGACTTGTAGGATAGATAAAGTCCGCATGATAGAGAATGATGATATAACTTAATAAAGTAATATGTTACTTTAGTAAAGAATTATAACAGAAAACATTTGAAAAAAAATCTGTTTGCGATGCTAATCATTTTAGTTCAAAGAATTTGAAATTCTGCGATTATATTTTGCTGAGGTAAAGTATCCTTTGTGTTGTAATTTAGTAAGGTATAAAGAGAATCTTAATATAGTCAGAGTCATTTACCACATCAATTTCAATTGCTTATGTTTATATATAGTGCTAAATTAGGAGATTGGAATTAAACTAATTATCATTATGGAAATTGAAAATGACATCTAAAGAGATAAGACAGTCTTTCCTTGACTTTTTTAAGGGAAAAGAGCACGCTATAGTGCCTTCTGCTCCTGTGGTGCCTCATGGCGACCCTACTTTACTTTTTACTAATGCAGGTATGAATCAGTTTAAAGATGTATTCTTAGGGCAGGGTAAAAGGGATTTTAACCGAGCAGCTGATACTCAAAAATGTATCCGTGTAAGCGGAAAACATAACGATTTGGAAGAGGTTGGTGTTGATACTTATCACCATACATTTTTTGAGATGCTAGGTAACTGGAGCTTTGGAGATTATTATAAAAAAGAAGCTATCGATTGGTGCTGGGAGCTTTTGACTAAAGTGTGGAATCTTCCGGCAGACAGGCTTTATGCAACTGTTTTTGAAACTGATGATGAAGCTTACGAATTATGGAAAAAATACCTTCCTGAATCTCAAATCCAACGCCACGGCGCTAAAGATAATTTTTGGGAAATGGGTGAAACAGGTCCTTGCGGTCCTTGCTCAGAAGTACATTATGACAGAACAAAAGATAAATCAGGTGCCAAACTTGTCAACATGGACAGCCCTGAAGTAATAGAAATCTGGAATCTGGTATTTATTCAATATAACAGAAAAGCAGGCGGCGTTTTAGAAGATTTATCTGCGACTCATGTTGATACAGGTATGGGATTTGAAAGAATTTGCGCTGTTCTTCAAGGTAAAGACTCAAATTATGATACAGATGTCTTTATGCCTATTTTGAAAAAAATAGAAGAACTAAGCGGCAAAAAATACAATCCTGAACTTACAGATAAAACAGGTATTGCAATGCGTGTAATAGCAGATCACGTTCGTACTTTAAGTTTTGCTATTGCTGATGGTGCAATGCCGGGCAATGAAGGCAGATCTTACGTATTACGCAGAATTTTGCGTCGTGGATGCCGTTTTGCAAGAAATTTAGGTTTCAGAGAGCCAATGATGTTCAAACTTGTGCCTACTTTAATTGAAGTTATGGGCGAGCAGTTCCCTGAGATTGGCAAACAGCAAACTACTATAGAGAAAATTATCAAGGGCGAAGAAGAATCTTTCCTTCAAACTT
The DNA here is from genome assembly GCA_942490685.1 of uncultured bacterium. Lineage (GTDB taxonomy): Bacteria > Bacteroidota > Ignavibacteria > Kapaibacteriales > UBA2268 > JBFHIJ01. The sequence goes on along the minus strand of CALNXW010000016.1, from coordinate 2,873,349 downwards.
TGGATAGAGGTATCGAAAAATTTGAAGAGATGACTAAAGATCTAAAAGACAATACTATTTTAGGTGCTGATGCATTTATGCTTTATGATACTTTTGGATTCCCGCTTGATTTAACTGAATTAATGGCTCGCGAAGCCGGATATAAAGTAGATATAGAAGGTTTCAATAAAAATATGCAAGAGCAAAAAGAACGCTCACGTGCTGCCAGAAAAGTAAACTCTCAGGAAGCAGAAATTCCTGAAGTTGATGAAGTATCTGAATTTATTGGATATAATACTATAGAAACCGAAGCTAAGATTCTTTGGGTTGAAGACAATAAAGTAGTACTTGACAAAACACCATTTTATGCAGAAAGCGGTGGTCAGGTGTCAGACTATGGTACTCTTACAATTGCAGCTAATCAATATGATGTGATAGATGTCAAAAAAGTTGGCGATGCGATTATACATATATGTGATCGTGACGTTGAGCAGCTAATTGGTGGTTCAGCTCTTGCAAAAGTAGATGAAACACGCAGACAATCTATCAAACGCAATCACTCTGCTACTCATATTTTGCATGAAGCATTAAGAACAGTATTAGGTACTCACGTGCAGCAGGCAGGTTCATCAGTTGCTCCTGATTACTTACGTTTTGACTTTAATCATTTTGAAAAAGTAACAGATGAGCAAATTGAGCAAATTGAAAGACTTGCTAATGAAAAGATACTGGAAGCACATTCAGTTAAAGTAGAGGAAAAATCTATCGAAGATGCTCAAAAAAATGATAAAATCAAGATGTTCTTCGGTGATAAATATGGCTCTACTGTTCGCGTGGTAACAATGGATCCGGCATATTCTATGGAGCTTTGCGGTGGTACTCACGTAAGCAATACTGCAGAAATCGGTCTTGTAAAAATTACATCCGAATCTTCAATTGCAGCGGGCGTTAGACGTTTGGAAGCTGTAACAGGTAAAGGCGTAGAAGAATTCATAGCTGGTCAAAAAGCTAAGTTAAAAGAAAAAGATGTTACAATTGCAGACCTGCAACATAAGATCAAGCAAATGGAGAAAGAAATCTCTGATCTTAAAGTTCAAGGGATGGCTTCGCTTGTGCCAGATATGATTGCTGCTGCAGAGTTGGTTGGAGAAATCAGAGTAGTAGCCAAAGAAGTAGAAGCAGAAGATATGGATCAGCTTCGTGATCTTGGCGAAGAGCTAAGAAACAGCTTCGGTAAGCAGGGAATTGGCCTTCTTGCAAGAATAGACGGCGATAAAGTACAGCTTGTATGCGTGGCAACTGATGACTTAGTAAAATCGCATCCTGCAGGTAAATTAGTAGGTGCTGCAGCTAAAGCTTTAGGCGGCGGCGGAGGTGGTAAACCTCACATGGCTACTGCTGGTGGCAGAGATGTTTCTAAGTTACCTGAATTATTAGCAAGTTTTGCTGAAATGGTAAAGGGGATGTAAGATATTCAACAACCGTAGGGTTTACCCTGCGATGAGAAACTACAATAATACAAACCACATAGAGTCAAAAAGTACTTCTGTGTGGTTTTTTTTTGAGACCTTTCTTTCTTGGATGTGTTTCTAGTAATATATAGTTCATTGTAAATTATTAGAGGTATAAAATGAAAAATTTATTCTACTTAATTATTTGTCTTTTCTTGTTTGGCCATTCTTATGCAACAGAGTGGGAGCATATAATTTCGCCGGATACTGTAAAAACAACAGCTTGTTTTATTGATGACAATGGTGATGCTTATTTGGGAAGTAGCGGTATTTACAAAATGAATCTCGAAACCGGAGAGTTCAGCTATTTAAACGAGTTTGATTTTGAGAACAAGTACAAAGACGACAATTTTTCTGATAACTATCGCAAATGTAATGCAATTTACAAGACTAGCGGAGGTACATTGTTATCGAATTTTTATGGCCAATTTGGAATTTATTATTCAACAAACGGAGGGCTCAAATGGTCAAATGTTGTTATAGAAGAAAAAAATTATGCCAGTGGTATTACTCTTTTTTACGAATATAAAGGAAAGGTATACACGAAAGGATCGACCTTGCTTGTTTCTGAGGATGATGGTAAAAGCTGGGATGTTTTAGACATTGAACAAAGTAGTTATTCAATTAATAATCTTATTTATTTTGATAAAACAAGTGGAAAAATTCTTCTGTTAGCTACTAATAAAGAGTCTCAAAAAAAAGTCTTATTAGAATATGATTTAAATACACAGGAAAGTACAATAATTGAGATTAAAATAGACGATTTAGAGAAAGGCTCTAAAATTTATTTTACTAAAGACAATAAATACTATGTATCTGATTTAAATAAAATATGGTCTAGTTCTGATCAAGGTGATACTTGGAGCGAGTATGTTTCTCTTGACAATATAACTGATGATTCTGAAGAAAAAATTCTTTGGCTTACTTACTCAGAAAACAACTTTCTGTTTTTAAATACAAATCTGACAAAGAAGCTGGAAGGAAATGCTGTAATAAGAACATATCATACTTATTTTAGTACGGATTATGGTCAGACATGGAAAAGAAGTAAATATATGACATATTCGCAAATTGGAACAGCTCGTACTTTTACTCATAACAAGACAGACTATATTTTGGCAAATTGTTTATACCAATATGACACAACAGAGCAGGATTTTGTTCCTGCCAAATATCAATTTCCTGGAAAGGGAAAGTATTACAAATTTGATAATAAAGAAGTTTATAACGGTGTCTATCAAAATTTTGAACGATTATCAAGTGAGGAATGGGCTTTAGTTAATCATAATAAAAAATATAGGTTTGATGGTTCTTATTATCAATTAGTCGATGGTGTACTTCAATTTGTATCAGTGGATGGCTCAGTTACTGATATCAGATCTGCAATGTTTTATAAAGTAAAATTATCAAATATTGGGCATGATATAATAACTTATTACCCAACATTTACTTCTAATAAAAGGACTTTGATTGTTAAAGATGGTAATATTTTATCCGAATTTGAGGAAATATCTGAATTCTCAGATGTTTTAGATGTAGGGTTATATTATAGTCATTATCTAAAAGCAGATAGAAGTTATGACAAAACACCTCTTCAAGTTGAAAAAACAAATTTAGAGACTAAAGAAACAAATACTATCACCTTACCTTCGGATATAAATCCTGTAACCTATTTTGCATGGAAAGATGAGAAAGCGATTTTAGCTAACGGTAATGGTATTTATTTAAGTACAAATAATGGTAAAGATTGGACGGATATGTGGAATAATATGCCTGAATTAAAACGTTGGGGATTTGGTGTAGAGATTTTTAATAATCACTTCTATATATTCGGCTCACTCGGTATCTTAAAATCTTCAGATGGAGAAACATGGCAAAATATCCTTGAAGGTGCAACTACTGCATTTGTATATGATATAGAAATGGATTATCAAGGCAGAATATATGCCAATACCCTAGAGGGACACTTCATCTCTAAAGAACCAATCAGTGTCGAAGAAAGTAAAGAGTCAACTAAAGAGATGAATATCTCTCTTTTTCCGAATCCTGCATCTGACATTTTGCAGTTCAGTTTTGATTCAAATATAGAGTCAATATCTCTAATCGACCTAAACGGAAACTCTTTCAATACAGAAAGAAATGGAAACCAAATTGATATTTCAAATCTAAGTTCAGGCACTTATTTCTTGAAAATAAAATCAGAAGGGAAAGCATATCTGAAACAGTTTGTAGTAACTAGATAAAACATTATACTGATTTAGTATTTAGCCGCATAGAGAGTATTTGTTATTCTCTATGCGGTATTTTTATTGAAAATATAAAAGTTTTTATGATACTTTTAACTATTTCTTGTGTCAATAGTAACAAGGAGATAAAATAATATGAGGATAAGATGAAAAGATTATTATACTTGTTGTTGGTTTGTTTCGGTGTTTTCGCGAGTCAAGCAGAAGAGTGGGAATATAAAGAATTGCCTACCTACCCTTACTATAAGTTTCATTATGATTCTAACATTGGTGAAGCATTGCTCCAAGGTGTAGATTCTTTAGCTTATATTCCGAAAGAAGAAATTTATATAGACGCACTTCAGGAAGCTTACTTAAAAGAAGGGGCAGATTCAAGTCAACTAAAAAGCATTTATGTTGTTAGTCCATTACCAGAAGTATTGTTTTCAAGCTTGCATGGTGTTGGTAATTTATTTTCTCATGATTGGGGAAAAACTTGGGAAAAACCATCATCGGAAGTAGGACATATTTATTACACTGGAAATTATGTTATTTTGGACAATACCTATTATATCGTACATAATGGCATTGGAGATATAGTATATACTGAGGATTCCTGCAGAACTTGGAAAAAGCTAGCAGTTAATGTTTCTGGTTCGGCTTCTGTAAAATACTATAACTTTCAATCAGTCAATGATTCAACTTTCTTTTTTTTTGAAAGCATCGACAAGGTTGGCGACTCAGCAGTATATTATAACATAAATACAAAAACCAGACAAAGCAAGGCTGTTTCAAATTCATCAATACACGTGAGGAGTTTAGAGGCAGCAGTGAATGGCGATACGATAACTATTTTCAATAACCACATGCCAGGAGAAGTTTATAGAAGTACCAACCGTGGTTATAAATGGAGTTACTTGTACAATTTCAAAGATATATTTAATCAGTTTGACGACTATACTGGCAAATATCACGTGTATTTTAGAAAACGAGGGAATGTTATTTATACTGAGATGGAATGCCTTAATTCAGGACACGGATATTATTCACAAATTTTATATTCAGCCGATTTAGGAAAATCTTGGCTTTTAGACTTAACGTTTGTTGCTGAAGAAAGATATGGATATTTGTATTTAAAAAATGGAGTATATCAAAAATTTGATCCTTTTACTTATGAACTATCAGATATATACTTAAAAATGAGGAATTATGGCTCTTTTAGAAGATTAAAAGAAGAAGAACTGTATTTTATTGAAGAGAGTGATTCTATTTTCGTAAAATCAAAAGAAAACTCTTCTTGGAGACTTGATACAAATACATATAAACAAAAATATATCACTAAATACGGCAGGGAGTATATACTTGATAGAGATGGAAGTCTATATTCGAAATATGATAAAGATCTTACACACCTGTCAAACACTAATTCCTTTCAAGTTATAACAGAAACGGATATAATCGATGTAATAAAACTGTATTCTGATGAAGATGATTTAGTAAAAGTAATATTTGTGTCGAATAATAAAGTAATCTCAGAAACTATTCTTCCGAATGATGGGAAAATACTTCTAGGAGTGGATTTTGAAAATACTGAAGAGTATTTCAAACTTGAGATAGAAGCAAATGATAAAGTGAAACTTATCAAGAATAATATTCAAAATTCTAAGCTAGATACTAATTTTTTAAACCTTTATATTGGTGGTGATGATCTACTTCATTCATTGGTAAGTGGAGATAATATTTATCTGCTAGGAAATAGTCATATCTATGTTTCAAAAAATGATGGACTATATTTTGATCAAGTAAACAGAACAACGCAATTTATAGACAATGACCACTTACACAATAATTTTCAAGTTAATGATGGTGACCTTTATTTAGCCGGATCAGAAGGACTTCTAAAACTGACAGATGAACTTGAATGGGTTAATCTGCTGGAAGATGTTACAAACGCCTATTCATTTGGAGTTGAATTTGTAAACAACAAAATATATGCTTACACTTTAGAAGGGCTATTTATGAGAGATGCACCAAATAAAGTGAGCTCTGAAATATCACATCGTACGACAGTATATGAATATAGATCAGGTATTTATAGAGCTGAAGCTTCTGAAGAAGATATGTTTGCTCGAACTCTCGCAAAAGAAAATTCCGGTAAGTTGCACCTGATTTCCTACCATCCTGATAACTATGAAAATATTCCAAAAACAACAGAAGATCCTGATTTTAGGACTGAAGTAGCAAGTACTATAGTTGAAAATATTGGGATTGAATTGGCAAAATCGTTGGTAATAAACCGAGATAAAGACTTTAATTTGGTTACAAATGAAGGCTTTACTCCAAAACTTTATCATGATGAGATTAGAGAAGTAGTAGAGGAAAGTGTAGATGTATTGTCTCCTGTAAATCTAAAAGTCATAGCTGATGTAAATCCAACTTCAAGAGAGCTGACAGCCGAAGTGTCTTATTACTTTACAGATGATTCAGAAGGAGAGCACAGACTTTCTGTTCATTTACTTCAAGACAATATCAAGGGAAGTCAATTGAGAGGTTTCTTAAATCCTAATCAAATATCTGCAGACGGACAATATAAACATCAAAATGTTTTTAGAATGTCACTTACTGAAAATATATCAGGAGATCAAATTCTAAACGCAGTGAAGGACGTATATAGCGATAAAAAATATAAAGTCATGCTTCCTGATTCCATAAAGAATGTAAAGTTAGAATTGGCAGATTTGAGGATTATAGCTTTTATAGAAAATGAAGATGAGATATTGCAAGCAACTCAAGCAGAAGTGGAACTACCCGAAGAAAATACAGTTGACTTGACATTAGAAGATAGAACAGAAATAAAAAATCAATATTTCTTTGATTATATAAAGCCAACAGTGGAAATAACTAACAATGGAAGTACTAAAGTAACTCAATTTGATTTGACTCTTAAATATGGTGATTTTGTAAGTACTCAGAGATTTGATATCAAGATAGCTAAGAATAGTTCAGTATTAGTTGAACTTGATTCTCTAAAAATTGATGCAATTGGTAATTACCATTTTTCTGTTACAGGCTTTGAGAACTTAAATAATTCGGATGTAACTGGTTTTTATTTAGCAGATAACACTCCAGATGATAATGACTGTAAAGTGGAAGGTATCCGACTCAGAAGAGAAGCGTTTGAATATACTAAATTTACCTTTGAAAACAGCTCTGCAAATGATTATGGTTTAGACAGGTCAAAAAATAGAGATATTAATATCTTCCGTAAAACTGGTATAGGAGCAGAAAATACTAATAATTCTTTAGGTTTTCGATTGAACGAATATTTAGATGTAGCAGATAAACCTGCTTATATAGTTTTTGGTGAAATGGATTTGACGAATAAAGAGTCAGCCTTTTTATCTTTCCATTATGCCTATGACGATGGAAAACAAACAGGAACACCTCCTACGTATACCGTCGAGTATTCTGAAAATGACGGCAAAGCATGGCGAACTTTATATACAATGAGACCAGAGAGCACGTTTTCGACTAGTGAAAGCACTTTTTATCCTAGTTCAAAAGACTATAAGAAAAATTATTATTCATTGGAGAAATGTTTAGGCAAAAAGACTTTGATTCGAATTGGGGTGACTCCTGGGATCGGTGGTAAGAGCTGTTGGATAGATCAGGTTGCAATTAATGATATAATTCCACGATTAATAGCAAATCCTGAGAAAGTTGATTTTGGTAAGGTTACTCTTCAGGATGGAGTATCAGTTCTAAGAAAGATTGAAATCAGAAATGATGGACAAGAAAACCTTTCTCTGGATTCTGTGAGGTTTAGTGGAGCAGATGCAGGACATTATTATTTAGATGCTCCTTTCGCAGATACAACTCTTAAGTCTGGCGAAGCAATTTATCTATATATAAGGTTCTATCCTGATGTTATACAGCAATATATAGCTCTGTTGGAGATATATTCTAATGATCCGTTATATGGAAAGAAAAATATTAGGCTAGAAGGAGTAGGGCAGGGAACTTCTGTAAATGAGAATGGTTTCTCGGGAGATGAACTAATTGTTTATCCAAATCCTAGTTCGGATTATATCCGATTCAAGTTCGGGGGAGTTATTGATGTTATTGAGATAATAGATTTGCAAGGAAAGAACTACTTTGTGAATTCTGAAAAGAAAGAGCTGGATGTTTCTGAACTACCTGTAGGTACATATTTTTTAAAGATTAAATCAGAAGGGAAAGCTTATCTGAAACAGTTTGTAGTAACTAGATAAAACATTATACTAATTTAGTATTTAGCCGCATAGAGAGTATTTGTTATTCTCTATGCGGTATTTTTTTGAAAATAATTGAATAAAAGTTGATACTTTTTACAATTAATTGTGTCGTTGAATGCAAGAGAGATAATCTAAATAAAAGAGGTTAAAATGAAGATATTATTACGAACTATTGTACTGTTGATATTTCCTTGTATTCTAAATGCTCAGGAATGGGAAAAAATTGAACTTCCTACATCCGAATACTATCGTGTCGTTTATGACAAAGGAATTGGGCAGGACGACTTTATAGGAACTGATAAGCCAGTTCCGGATGCAGAGCCGAATTATGTAACAAAATTAAAACAGGCCTTATTAGAAGCAGGTGCAGAACCTTTCTATATAGATAGACTGACTGTTATCAATCCTTTTTTTGATGTCTATTTTGGTGTTAGCCTAGACGGCTATGCTTTGTACTCTCACGATGGAGGGGATACCTGGTACGAACCAATTCTTCCTAAGCAAATTATTACCTACCATTTTAAACGGAAGTTTGTGACTTCCGGAAATAAGGTCTACTTTTTAGATGGTTATAATCGAATTCCTTTAGTCTCAGATGATCGTTGTAAAACATGGAAAAAATTTAGCAATGACAATTTTTTCGATCTCAGAGAATTTGACAGTGCTACGCTATTTTACTTCGGGCAAACGGACGAAGCCTCGGGCAATAAAGACTATATCGTTTATAAAGATATTTATACAAATGAGAAGGATTCTTCTATTGTTCCGAGTCATATTTTGGATTGGTCTTACGAAAATATGACTGTCAGAGGTGATACTATTACAATTTATAATAGAAATACGAAAGTTTACCAAAGTAATAACAGAGGTAAAGATTGGTATCAATCACTAAATATTCTAGATATTTTCAGAAAATTTATAACAGAAACCGGATTTGAAGGTACAGATTATACACTAGGAGACAGTTTGGTAGTAGCATCTAACAAATTCGTAGAAAAAGACGGCAGTTATAAATCACATTATATAGTATCTCGGGATTTTGGAGCTACCTGGTACTATACTGATACACTTGCTCCCACTATAATAGAAAACTATTGTTACTTTCCTAAAGGGACCTACCAAAAGTATACATTGAAGCATGATTCAATAAAAAATGTGTATCTCACTGCAAATAAAATAGGGAATTTGAGAGAAAATGATGATTTGTGGTACTATCAGATTCGAAATAGCAATGAGTATTTTACGAAAAAAGCGCATGAAAGTAAATGGAAATCTAATACTACTAAGTACCAAGAGGAGTTGACAAACTATGATACCAAATACTTTTTGAATAAGAGTGGGATTCTAACAAAAAATGATTACAACTATAATTTTACACTCGTTCATGAAGTCAAATCATTCGATTTTATAGTAGAATCTCCATGGATTGATATTTTAAATTGCTATAATACTCAAAAAGACTCAGAAAGCATTCTTTATGTCAAGGGCAATAAAGTAGTTGAAAACTTGAATATTTCAACTAACGATAAAGTATTGGCAGGTATAAATACAGAAAAGCCTGATTTTATTTATCATATAGACATCGAAGATCATGATAATCTAAAGATGATATCTTATGATTTAAATTCAGGTATAAGGGATACTCTGGGACTGAATTTAGATATTTCTAAGGATCAGATAATTAAATCAATTTTGAAAGGTAGAGAGCTCTATCTAATAGGGAAAACTAACTTATATATTTCTAATGACATGGGGAGCTCATTTATCTTTCTTCCAAATCTTCAAAAGTATAAATCAAATGATATATTATTTGATAATGTTGGGTTCTACCAGGGTAATGTTTTTACGTCCGGTACAGAAGGGATTTTAAAGCTTAATGACCAGCAACAATGGGAAACAATATTCAAAGAAGACTCTAATGCTTATGCTTTTGCCGTTGAATTTAATGGTAATAAAATTCATGCGTATACCGAACAGGGGTTATTTGTCTCGAAGATGTCTGGAAAAGTAAGCCATGATAAACAGAACAGAAATGCTATTTTGGAATACTTTTCTGATATTGATGTTGAGAGTGTTAAAGAAGATAAAATTGCTCAAGATTTGCAAAAAGACTTTGAAAATAAATTACTTCTTACAAATTTTTACGAATCAACCTATTATACACATGCTCCTAATTTTACAACTGATGAAGGAAATCAGATTATTGATAAGATTCTATCTGCTAAGAGTATAAAGGCAACATTGAATAGAGATTTCTATCATCATTACTTTGAAGAAAATGGAATGAAAGATAATCTTAATACCATTTTGTCAAAAGAGGCTTCGATAAATATCTCCATAAATTCTAGCATAGATCCTGAAAGCAGAGAATTAGAAGTTGAGCTTTCTTATCTATATACAAAAGAGACTGAAGGCACAAACATTGCATCAATATATCTATTACAAGACAATATAAAAGCATTCGAATTTGATGCTTCCCTAAATCCTGAAGAAGTAGCTGCAGATGGACTTTATTATCATCAAAATGTTTTTAGAATGACACTCACTGATAATATGTTTGGAGACACTATACCAAGTAATGAAAAAGGAATTTATGGAGCAAAGACTTACAAAGTAAATTTACCTAAATATATAAAAGATGTTCAGCTTAAGTTGGTTGATTTGAAGATAGTGGCCTTTATTTCTAACGAAAATGAAATTTTGCAAGCTACCGGTTCAAAAGTAGATTTACCTAAAGAAAATATTGTTGATCTTGAATTGACAGACATGACTGACACTAAGAACAAATACTTCTTTGATCATATAAAGCCAAAAGTAAAAGTGTCAAATAACGGCTATACTGATGTTACTCGATTTATTTTAACATATAAACAGTCGAGTAATATTAATCCTCAGCCTTTTCAGAAAAAAATATCCGGCAAGAGTTCAGCTATATTTGATTTAGACTCAGTAAAAGCAGATTTTATAGGGAACTACTCATTCTCTATTACAGGATTTGAGAATATCAATAATACTCATTTTTCTGGAACTTATGTTGCTGATATTACTCCTAAAAACAACGACTGCAAAGTGGAAGGAATTCGGCTGAGAAGAGATGCCTTTGAATATACAAAATTTACTTTTGAATCCGGATCAATAAGAGACTATGGATTCGACAGAAGAGAAAATGCCTATGTTAATCTTTATACTGATATTGGAATTGGTGCTGAAAACACTGATAATTCTGTAGGCTTCTCACTTTCAAAGGATTATGATGTGGAAGGTAAGTCTGCTGCAGTAGTGTTTGGAGAAGCAGATTTGAGTGCAAAAACATCCTCATTTTTATCTTTTTATTATGCTTATGATGAAGGATTTACTAATGGTACTCCGCCTCTGTACGATATTGAATATTCTGAGAATGAGGGAATCAGCTGGCGAAAAATACATACATTGATACCTGAAGCAACTTTTACGACTGATAACAATAGTTTTTATCCAATTTATACTCAATATAAAAAAGAATATGTTTCGCTCGAGAAGTGCAATGGTAAGAAGGTACTTATTAGAATAAGAGTGACACCAGGTACAGATGGCAAAAGTTGCTGGATTGACCAGGTAGAAATCAGTAGTAATGCACCTGCTATAGCTACGGACACTAAAAAAATAGATTTTGGCAAGGTGACTATTGCAGATGATGTTTACGGAGAAGAGATTTTGAATGTTGAAAATATGGGTAAGTCTGACTTAAAACTGGATTCCATCAAAATAGATGGAAGTGGATATTCAGCTTTTGAAGTAATTACTCAGGTAGCAGGGAAGATTATATTGCCGGGTGAATCAATAGAGCTAAAAATACGCTTTTCACCGACTGAAAAGATACAATATTTAGCAAATTTAGCAATATACTCTAATGATCCTGCACAAACGATATACAACATTAGACTCGAAGGAGAGGGTGAAGGAACATCAGTAGATGAATACATAACTTCAAAAGCAGAAATTGGTGTCTTTCCAAATCCAAGCTCTGATTATATACACTTAGATTTTGACAAAGAGATAGAGTCAGCTGAAGTTATAGATATTTATGGAAAAAGCTATACAGTGGAATCTAAAATGAAACAGATAGATATATCTAATCTAGATTCAGGAAGTTATTTCTTAAAAATCATTTCAAATGGAAAGGCATATTTGAAACAGTTTGTAGTAGTTAGATAATTTATTTTGAGATAAAAACTTAAGCTAAGCCGCAGAGGGAATAATCTTTTTGCGGCTTTTTTTGATAAGAGATGTAAACAGTAAAGCTTCTACAGTTGCTTTCAAAATCATCTGCGTAGAGCTTTTTTGATTAAACTCTTAAGATTTTTGTATAGTGAAATTCGTATCAAATCAAATTTGACTTTTATATTTGAATAGTCCAGCCAATTAATTGGCAATTTATATCTGATATTATCAAAAGTTTTAAATTCACCTCTACTTACGTACAAAACCTGATCGTCGTATACGATCCCTCGCCACTGCCCCCACTTCTCAACGTCCTGCAGTTGGCAGTTATACCTTTTAGCTAAAATGCCGTAGATGCTTTGATCATGTCTGTGATGAGCTTCTTGCGCAACAAGGATATCTTTTATTTGAGAAAACTCATAGGCTTCTTTGAGTAGCTTTATATACTTGCCATTGCCCTTAAATCCGAGAATGCCTGACGAAACTTGGATAGCTTTTTTTTCTTCTTCTGTAGCATTCATTATTTCAAGAGCAATTTGCTGAGTCCATTTTTCATTAGTCAAACTGCTGTGATTGCCAACAAATAAAATTTCATCTTTATCAATAATATCAAAAGCAATAGCTAGATTTTTCAATGGAATTATGCCGGAATCAAGCCAAAAGAAGTTGGCATCTTGTTCTGCTAAGGAATCTAGCACGAAGCATTTATATCCATGCTCTTTAGGATGCATAAATTCCGGGAAAAAGGAAGTGTATAGAGTTTCCGGGTATGACCTTACTTCAACTTTTTGAATATTTTCCAGAAATTTGACCTGATGCTTAGATAGTCCTAGATCGTAAACCAAAATTTTGTCTACAGTTTCGAAACTTGTAGCATGAATTTCGGATATGAGAGACAATCCTCTTCTAAAATAATCAAAAGAGTCGTTGAAAGTAGTAACTACAATGTTTTGCATAGTATATAAGCTTTGAGTATCAACAAAAACTAAAATAGTGAAATCGACAATCTAACCTAATACCTATAGGCTAAGGTTTAGAAAAAGTATGTGAAGGTTTACAAACACAAAGAGCGATACATATTACAATGAATCGCTCTTTTCCAATCTTTATTTGCCTTTTCAGGAACAGGAACTAGTCTTGTTCTCTTGAAATTCTCTGCTGACGTCTAGCAGCTTTCAATCTAGAAAGTCTGTTTTCAACAGATGGCTTCATAAAGGCAGTTCTTTTTTTGAATTCACGTAGCACGCCGCTTCTTTCGTATTTCTTCTTAAAGCGTTTTAGTGCACGGTCAATACTTTCATTAGCCTGAATGGTAACGCCAATCACGTTTTCTCACCTCACTTTTTCTAAAGATTTTTATTTTGATAAATTTTCAATTAGTCTCTTTTCGCTGTTTTTTTCAAACTGAACAAGAATAGACTTCCCGCCGTTTGAAGTAACTTCTTTAGCTCTAACGATGCCTACATCGTCCCAAACTTTATGAAATATTACATCGCCTATTTCATATTCTTCAGTAGGAGAGTATTTACGGGCATCCTCTCTTGATATATGTACAACAGCTTTTGACTTGTCAGTCTCAGCTTCAATCGCATCCAAATTCACTAATTGTGAGTGGCGGCTACGAGTACATCTGGCCCATTGATGCCTTCCCTTATCAGTTTCAATCGGTTCTCCAATCAACTCATGCTTTGTTTCTTTCATTAGGAAAGGCGAATAGAGCGTTATGTATTTTGCTCTTCTGGATCTTTTACGAGTGGCCATACTTTTCTCTTGTTTTTAGTTATTTCGTAAAGAACAAACTATGGACTACAAATATAGTGAATATATTTGCAAATTCCAAAAGAAGCAATAAAAAACACATGTTATGCAAATGACATAAGCTCTTTCATCTGCATAATCAGAGGTATTGGGGTTGGATCTTCACGATAAAGTATAGCCAAGTGATAACTCACCCAATCGCCAAAATACAATAAAGTAAACATTCGTGCAAGTGCATAATGTTCATTTCTTTGAATTTTTATTATTTCACTAACTTTATTACCTAATAATTTTTCCATTGCATCGAATCTAGGCTGTAAGCGTGCATCTTCTGCAGGATCTTGCAAGAATATTAGAACAAAATTATTCATCATGTTTTTAGGATTTTGCCATCCGTTTATCTCATTGTGATTCATTTCAGGCAGAACATTTCCGTAAGCAAGAGCTTTTGCATTTTCCTGTATCTGACCTCGCCATCTAAGGTTGATAGTGTCAAGCAACTCAGAGGAAGAGTATACCACAGGGATTTTATTTATAAGCTTTTTAGCTATTTGGATAGCCGAATTGTTTTCTTCAAAATTTCCGTATTCCAGTGCAAGAGTTTCGCTGGCCATTCCGAGCTCATTAATTGCCGCAAGAGTTTCGCCTGCCGCTTCCTCAGAGAATGCTCCGTTTCGGAGAAGAGTAAGTAAAACCGGAAAAACAGAATAAACGATTGCGCATCTTGGCTGCAAACCACCCGGAATAGTAATAACAGGAATTCCCCGTGATTTTGCCAAGGTTGTTAGTTTTCCGCCTGTGCTTATGCAAAAAACTTTTTTAGTTTTAATAAGAGCGGCTTCAAATCCGGCAATAGTTTCTTCAGTATTTCCTGAATAAGAACTACATATAACAAGAGTGTTCTCATCTATATAGTTGGGAATAGTATAGTTTCTGTTGATTTTAAATCTAATATGGTTAGCTCCCGGAATGCTTTCGCAATAAGAACGGATAATATCTCCTCCAATCGCTGAACCACCCATTCCAAGTATAACAATATCTTTTATACCTTCTAAATCAAATCCTAACTCAAAGTCTTCTGCTATATTAATAGCTTCTTCCAACTGACTTGGGAAAGCACTGAGCACAGAATGCATGTTGCTTTTATCAATATCTTGATAGTTTTCCATCTGACTTACCATTTGCCAAAAAAGAGAACAATATAGCATATTTATTTTGCATTTCAAAAAGATGTAGGAGCCCCGGAAAAATAAGAGATTGAAATAATGTATTCCAAAAAATATGTTAATGATAGTCGTCATGTTGAAAAAATAAAAAATACATTGTAACTTAAAATGGATATAAATGTATACAGTGTAATAGAGGTTATAAAAGTGTAATAGAATTGATTTTGGTAATATATTTATAAAAGGTGCAGTATGAAATTTGTTGCTTTATGCTTTGGGCTTATTCTATTAAGTTTTGTTGTAGTTTCAGCTGAGGAAGGCTGGAAACGACTAGATACCTCTCCGGAATCTAGCAATCTATCCTCTGTGGATTGCGTTGATGATTTAGTTGTTTCAGTTGGAAGTTACGGAGTAGTAAAATACTCTAAGGATTTTGGAAAAACTTGGATTGCTAGCCAAACAGCTACAGAAAAAAATTTGAATAGTGTCTGTTTTTATGATAAAGATGAGATCATCAGTGTGGGGGATGAAGGAGCTTTATTAGTTTCGAATGATAAATCTCACTCCTGGCTTAAAGTGAATAGTAATACTAAGCATGACTTGTATAATGTCAAATATTTCAACAAAGAATATGGTATTATTGTAGGCAGTGATGGTTATTTAGCAGAGTCTTATGGTTCTAAAGACAAATGGGTACAATTGGATACAAAATCAGACAATGATTTCTATAAAGCAGTAATCTTTCAAAAAGATCAAGCAATAGTCTGTGGTGAAAACTGTGAGATTCAGATAAAGACACCTAAAAGTGGTTGGACAAGTAAGAAGCTGGATACTGCAGGCAAATTTGTCAAAATGAAAAAAATCAATAATACTACGGCTTTAATAGTATCTGATAAATTAAAAGCCTATTTCACTACAGATAAAGGAGAAACTTGGAGTTCAGCATATATAGATGAAGAGAACAGAGAGCAGAGTAATCGTATTTCGTATATCGGTGTGTATAAAGAAAATGTATATGTATTTATAAACTCCACTAAGTATATATATGGGAGTTATGTAACTAGTAGTAGAGAGTATACTTCTGTTAATTTATCAGAGTGGGAAAAGATTATTAAAAACTCTCTTAATAGTGCATATTTTTCTAATGATCTTTATTTTGACCAACAAAGAGCTGAAGGATTTGCTGTTGGTCAAGGTGGTTTAATAGGGCATGCATATCTAAATTTGCAAAAAGGCTTTAACATTGAATTTTATGACTCGCCGGTCGACTCGGGCATATTAGATTTTTACGCTCTGAATTCTAAAGAAATGCTAACAATAAATTCTGAAAAAGGAAGATTTTTGAAATCTTTTGACTCAGGGAAAAATTGGATTTCTCAAAGTTTAAATATGAATATTGGTAATCTGGAAAATATTTACTCACCAGATATGGAACATTATTATATTTCTGTCGATGATGTGTGGTATGAAGATAACCCTGATGGAAGTAGCTCACTTGCAGAAGCAGGGATGTTTATAAAGGTAGATAATGCAGGTAATGTATTAACTAATCATAGATTTGAAAATGGCGGTGGTCACATTGGGATGGAATTTCTCAATAAAGATTACGGAATACTTTATACATGGAGTTCATGCAGAGTTACTACAGACGGTGGAAATACATGGAGCTTTGTGTTACGCAGAATACCGGAAACTATAGTCAGAGAAATGTCGACTCCAGAGCCAGGGTATATTGTCAGCTTAGAAGTCCCTTTTAAAGAGGATTCGACCTATATATCCATTTCGACAGACTATGGGGACTCTTGGATAGAAAAAGAATCACCACATAAATTTAGTAAAATTGAAGTATTAGATAGAAATACTTTTATGGCACATTTCAGAGAATATGCGGATGATAAAGTACCTAGATATAGACTTTTCATAACACGTGATGCAGCAGACACATGGGAAGAAATAGTATTTGATGATACTTATTCGACTGTGGATTATATAAACTACAAAATGTACGACGGGAAGATTATGATTGTTACAGGAGGGCATCCTGATAACATATATATATCTGAGGATGATGGTGAAACCTGGGAAAAAACTGAGGCGAACTTCACAAATAAAGTTTGGAACCCAGATATTTCAAAGATTCAAATCGTAGATAATAATCCTTTATTAGTCAGCAGAAGAAGATTTGTATATGTTCCTGAAGGTTTTACCAATGTAGAAGATTCTAATGAGAAAGTTGAATCTGTCCAGTGTGAAATTTATCCAAATCCGGCTTCTAAAAACATTACAATTAATGCTGAGAATTTTGATTTTTCCAGAATAAAGATTTATAATTCTCAAGGTGATTTGTATTTAGAACAAGAGTGCAGAAACAATACTAATGTAAACATAGAATCGATTCCAATCGGGACTTATTATATTATGATGTATGATAACAAGCAAAGACATATCAGTAAGATACTTAATGTAACTAGATAGAATACACTACAGCAAGCAATTACTCTAAAAATTTAATCTTAAACGAAACAAGCCCAATATCTTAGAATTGTATTCTGGATATTGGGCTTTGAAACAGTTGTGTTTTTAATAGGGATGAAAAATATAATATTAAATGAATATGTATATTCTTATATTAGCGATATGTGATTATTAAAAATGAGAAGAATAATAATGAAAAAGAACCTCATGCTGTTTTTGTTGTTAATTATGTCATTTTCAACTGCAATTGCTCAGGATAACTTGAGGTATATTAATGTTTTTCCTGAATCTACAAAGCTAAATGCTCTTGATATATTAGATGATTTTGTAATTACTGTTGGAGATTTCGGAATTATAAAATATTCCAGTGATTATGGAGAAACGTGGTTCACGGTGCAAACTCCAACTCGTAAAATTCTAAATGATATTACGATAGTAGATAGTGAGAGAGCTATTGCAGTGGGAGAGGACGGTTGCGTTATCTACACTGAAAATTCGGGTGTAAGCTGGAAAATCCTAGATATCAATTCTAATGCTGATCTTATGGATGTCAAATATGAAGACTCAGGTTATGGGCTGATTGTCGGTAAAAATGGTTTTTTAGCTGAATCGAAAGGGAATCTTCTGAATTGGAAAATAGTAGATACTCAGGTACTTGAAGACCTGAATGTTTCTTGCATATTCAATTCAGAAAGTGCTCTTGTTTGTGGCAACAGTGGCAAGATATTATCTAAAAAAGGAGATGATTGGAGTGTAAGTGGGATTAGTGAAAAGGATGATATTGTTAAGATTGAAAAGAAAGATGAGAATAGAGCATTTTTAGTTACAGCGAATTTAAATGGATATATCACCACAGATCGTGGCAAGTCTTGGGAAAAGGTCTATATAGATGCCATGGAGTCGCATGAAATTAGTAAAATTGTTGATTTGGTAATAGGTGAATATGTCAGTGTGATAGTTATTAGAGCTAATGGCTTAAATAATCCTGCTTTGGAATATGTTTCTAGTAATTTATACACATGGAATAAAGCATACAAGAGCATAATGAACAATGGGTATGGTAATAATGATATTTGTTTTGCTGATGGTGCAGAAAGAGGAATTGCTGTAGATAATTACGGTGAAATAAGTCTGGTTGATCCCGGTATTTACTATGGTTTTATATATTCGAAAATTTTACATACCGATTTGAGATATATAACTGATTTTGAAATATACAATCAGGATATCTGGGCAGTTTTAGGCAGAAGTTATTATAAATTTCATTTGTCTTTGGACGGAGGAAATAAATGGGAGAATATTGATCTTGATATAGCAGATACAGTTGAGAATATTAATTTTACAAGCATGCTCATGCCTGAATATAATTCAATATATATAGGACTTGATAAAATACGAATAAAAGAAGAAGGGAATACTACCACTTTTTCTTATGATGCTGTATTTATTAAAACAGATTATGATGGTAATGTGCTAAAGTATCATGAGTTTCCTGAAAATTATAGTGGCGAAGGAATGGATTTTATAGATGAGAATATAGGAATTTATTATTCTTCAAACGGTTGCTGGCTTACCACTGATGCCGGGGATTCCTGGGAAACTATAGATAGAAATAAAAATAGATATATGAGGGGGATGAAGCTAATTGAGCCGAACGTGATAATGAGCCTAGAAAAAAAGTATTATGTAGATACTACATATTTATGTAAATCTGAAGATTTTGGAAAAACTTGGACAGAATATGAAATACCTTATAATCTAAATGATTATTACTGTAAAGGAAAAGATACAATACTAGCGGATTATTCAGAATTTGTTACTGAAAACACCTATAGTCCTCATTTACTGCTTTCTGTAGATGGAGGACAAACTTGGAAAGATCTTGACATAAATATTGGAGATTTAGCAAATAGATATACTTTTTCTTATGCTTTGTATGATGATTCTAAAATAATAGCTGTCTGCGGAGTTGGATTGCAAGTACTTTGCACTTCCTATGATATGGGAGCAAATTGGTATAAGGATGCTTTTTTTATTACTGAAGAACTTAATGGTAATAATGTAATTGATTTAGAGTTTTTAGAAGGTGAGCCAATTCTTGTTTGTTCAGAGCAATTTTTGTTGGCTCCTGAAGATGAGTCAGGGATTGAGGAAGTATTTACATCCTCTGTAAATACTGATATCAGCATCTATCCTAATCCGGCTGATAAAATATTGAATATAGATAGTAAAGAATTTAATATTGCTAATGTAAAAATCTTTAGCTCGGACTTAAGGTTAGTTAAAGAACATATTGTTGAGATGAGTAATCAAAAGGTAGAGATTAATCTGGAAGATTTGAATTCCGGTAGTTATACTATTCTTATTACAGACCATGAAGATAAGCTAATAAGTAGAAGCATAAAAGTAGTAAGGTAAATATTTTAAAATCTGCATCAGACAAAGCCCTGAAATGATAAATTCTTTCAGGGCTTTGTTTATTTATGGCGATTCTATACGCAATTGTACTGGCTGCAATTAAAGAAAATAGTCAGATTGTAAGCAATAAAGATAAAACATATAATAATCGCCACTTTTAATTATTGTGAACGATTACTTGAGCCTGAAAGAATAAAAATGTTTAAGCGATTTGTTTATTTGATAAGTCCTTATAAAATAAAGTAAAGTAAAGACTTTTGCAGTCGATATATATAATAGATTAGATAAAAAAAGACAAGGTGGAAGAATTTGGCATTTGAATTGTCAATAGAGTATTTAGGTAAAATAAAGTAGATAAACTATGGGTATCTGGCTATTATTCTTCATAGCTGGTGTTGATAGTACATTTGTTTGACAATAATCTAAATTTAGGATTATTGTTAAGCTCTAAAGAATTTTACACAAAGGCTAAAGTTTGTGAAGATTTATCCGATAACAGTGGATAAGTGCATAGGTACATATAAAACATAAAATAGAATTTTATTATACGCCAAGATAATAAGTCCAAAAAAAAAGAAACCCACAGGAAGTGGTTTAAATGTCTAACTAATTATGGAGGATTCTATGCAAGAGTCAATTCTGCCTGCGAACAAGTCACCCGGCTGATTCCCTCAGCCTCGGTAAAGATGATTGGGCACGCTAAGCGAAGGCAATAAAAAGCTAAGCGCACGAAAACGACAAAAAATTATATTTTTTAATAAAGGGATATACTGTCATGAAAAAGAATTTCAAACTTTTCAAAATAGGAATTTTCCTTGCTTTAATACTCGGCTTTGCGTTAGGGCAGGACGCATACGGGGCTGCTGTATCCTGGACAGGAGCCGGCGGCGATAATCTATGGAGTACAGATGCAAACTGGTCAGATGGTACAACTCCAGATGCAACAGATGATGCAACAATCGGAGCAGGATATGCCGTAGTACTTGATGAAAATGGTACTGTATTGTCTCTTACTTTAGGAGCAGGTGCTTCTTTAACAGATGATGGCAATACTTGGGCATTGCAAGTTTATAATAATATAGATTTGTCTGCTGCAGGTGCTTCATTGACTGATACTGGTACTCTTAATCTGTTAAGTGGTTTTGCAACTGGTGCTCAGACTCCAGTAATCACAGTTGCATCAACTTCTACATTAAGTGTAGATGCTTTTACAATTGATGCTGCTGCTGCAAATGCTTCAACAGTTACTTTAGATGGTAATATGTTGGTAACTAGCCTAGCGATTGATGCTGCAGGTACTTTTAATGCAGTTAATGGAGATACTGATACATTAACAGTATTAGGTAACATTACGATGTCAGCTGCAACAGCAACAGTTGGTAATGCACTCCCTCCTGCATTAGTGATAGGCGATGTTACTTTAGCTACATCTACCACAAGTACAATTACAACTGCTGCAGATGGAGATATGATTTGGGCAGATGTTACATTATATAACGCTGCTGTTTCATTAGTAGCAGGTACTGCTGATGATGACATGATTATCAAAGATGATCTTACTTTAGCAGGTGCTTCTACTATTACAGACGGTGGTAATGATGTAAGATTAGTTATGAATGGCGCAGCAACTCAAACAATAACAGTATCTGATGATTCTTATTTAGGTTTATCAGATTTATTTGTTGATGGAGCTGCGACTGTAGTAACCACTGCAGACGATATCACTATCCAAGAATTTGATTTGAATAACGGTGCTTTTACTCAAACTGCCGGAACTACTTATATAACAGCTGCTCCTGTTTATACTGCAGGTACTGCTACTTTCAATAACTTGAGTGTAAATACTGGTGTTGGTAATATTACTTGGCCTTTGCCTATGACTATTACTGGTGATTTCACAGTATTTGGCGGTAATAATTTACTTATTGATCAAGTATTGACTACAGTTGATAACTCAACTGCAAAAGAATTTGTATTCAGTGGTGGTACAATCACTTTTGATGATTTAACACTTGCTGCTGATTCAAGAATCACAACTAACAGTAGCTTTACTCTTGGTGATGGAACCGGTACAGGTACTTTCACAATTAGCTCTGGTGCTTCTTTTAATGCAGGTACTGGTACAATTACTGCAGATCTTACAGCTGCAAATTATACTTTAACTAACAGTGGTGGTGTAGATACTTGCCTTACTGTTGCAAATCTTGCGACAACAGGTGGTGGTAATACACTTACAACAGCTACAGATATAGTTATTACAGGTAATATGACATTAGCAGGTGCTGAAACTTTTGATGCAACTGCAGGTACTGTTAAATTTGATAATGCAGTTCAAAAGACATTATCAAATGCTACAGGTACTGTGATTTTCTGTAATTTAGAAGTGGCTGACGGTTCAAGTTTAACTACAGCTCATGCTTTTGCGATATCAAATAATAATGCTGCGGTTGCTTCAGGTATAACTGTAGGCACAAGTGCTACATTAACTTGTACAGCATCAGCAGTAACTTTTGGTGAAACTACTGAAAATGCTCAAGCTAAAACGATTGTAAATAATGGTACTTTGAATTTCTTCAATGTAGTTATAGCGGATTTAGCTGCAAATAATGTAACTACTTCTTCTGATTTTACAATTGATGGTATTGCATTTACTTCTGCTAACACTACAGGTGGTGCATTTACTGCAACTTCAAGTACAATTACATTTACAGATGACTGTGTAATTATAGCAGATGCTGCTGCAAATGATATAACTTTTGATAACATCATTTGTTCTTCTGATGCAGATGTTACTTTAACTACTGCTGATTGGATTGCAGTTACTGGTGATATCACTTGTAATACAACAGCTTCTTTCAAAGCAGCTGCAAATGACGCACAAATTACTTTAAATGGTACAGCTCAGCAGACTCTTGGAGGCACTACCACAGATGCTTATCCATTCTCTTTTGGTGTATTAGTAATCAATAAATCTGTTGGTACTTATCCTGAGGATTATGTCTCACTTGCTGCTGATGCAGAAGTTATTTCAGGTGGTGCTTTGACTCTTACTGATGGTATTTTAGATTTAGGTTCTGAGAACTTTAAAGCTGCTGATATCACAGTAACATCTACTACAGGATTTATCAATGGTAATGCTGGTACATATATAGTTGCTGCAACTCATACAGGTATTGCATTAGCTGATGCATTATTTACTCCTGATTTACCTTCAGGTACAGCTGCATCTCTTTATAATCTAACCTTAGGTGATAATGCAACTGGTGGTGATAATGAGACATTGGACGGAAATTTAACTGTAAACGGTGATTTAGAATTGTTAGGTGGCGATTTGACACTTGGCACTTATACTTTAACTGTTAAAGGTAACTTAACTCATACAACTTTAGCTGAAAAAATCACAATTGGTACTGGTACTATTCAATTAGAAGGTACTGGGACAGTAAGCAACTTGTCAAATACATTATTTACAGGTTCTGCTGCGCCAAACATGATCTTTAAAAGAGCTGAAACTCTTGCAGGAGATTTGACATTTACTAATACTGATTTGACAATGAATTGTGGTACTCAGACTCTAGATCTAGGTTCTAATACATTGACATTTACTGGTACTGGTAATCCAATTATTGTATCAGGTCAGATGGATGCAGGCACTGCAACTGTTGTATTCCCTGCAGCAATAACTGAAATCCCTGCTAATATATTCTTGAATGATGAAGTTGATGATATTACTATCGCTGCAAATGTTACTTTACTTGGTAACTTGATTGTAAATTCTGATTTCCAAGGTGTGTTTGATGTAACAACAGGAGATAATTATTTAGAATTAGCTTCTGGTGCAACTGATGACTTTACTAATGCAGCACATGTAATTGGTAACTTAAGAAAAACTGTAACTGGTGCTACAGCTACTACATTCCCTATCGGTGGCGGTAATGCTAATGATTTCAGACCAATTGAAATTTTATTCGCAACATCTACTACATCTCAGAAAGTAGAAGTTTCTTCTGAATGGGCGAGCCCTGTTGCAGGAAGAGCTGGTGATCCTTCTGAATGTATCAATGCTGTTTGGACTATTAATCCAATTGGAACTGTAACAAATACATTTGACTCTTTACAAGTTAACTTCGGTTGGGGAACTGATCTTGATAACGGTGGTTTAACTGTTAATGATAATCAAGGTTTCTCTGCACGTTGGGACGGTTCTGCTTGGGAAGATTTCAGAAATTCTCATGTAACAGGCGCAGGTGCTGTAGGTACTCCGGCTTCAGCTGATGGTATCACAATGACAACATATGCTGCTTACCCACTATCTTCTACTGATTTTGGTGGTACATGGGCTGTATTTGATCCGGCTTCAGCAGTTGAAGCAGATAAAGATGCTGCAATTGCTTTAGCAGATTATAAACTTGTATTTACTACTCAACCAACAACAGCTGAATCAGGTATACCTTTTAATGTTGTACTTCAGTTGCAAGATCAATATGGAAATCCTGTTACAACAACTAGCGCATTGACAGTTACAATTGCAATTGATGAACAACCAACTGCAACTTACACTGGTCCTGCAAATGCAGTAATTGCTGCAAATACTAATTCAGTAACAGTTAACGGTCTTATCCTTAACACTGCAGGTACGGAAGATGTACAGTTGAGAGCATCAACTACTTATAACACTACAACCATTTACGGAACTTGCGATCCAATCGACATTTTACAAGCTCAGCCAGCTGCTCAAGGTAGTATGTTGACACTTTCAAATGAAGATTATACATCAATGACTGTTGCATTTACTGGTACAGGTACCGGTGGTGACAGAGCAATTGTTGTAGCAAAAGCTGGTTCTGCAATTACTAGTGATGACTTCCCTGTAGATGGTACTTCTTACATTGGTAACAGCGTATTTGGTGCTGGCTCATTAATCGGTGATGCAGTTGTTATTTTTGACGGTCCTGCCGGTGCTGAAAACCCAACATTCTCATTAGAAGGTTTGGCTCCTGGTACTACTTATTATTTGAGAATATTCTCTTATTTAGGTTCAAATGGAACTGAAAATTATAATACAAATCCTGGTGCATTATCTACAAGAAGTGCTACAACTACTTCTGAAACAGACGATGACGTAGCATTTGGTGCAAACGACACTAGAGCAACTGCTAAGCCAATAGGTGCAAACTCTGCAGTTTCAGGTACAATTGCTGATGCAACTGACGAAGACTGGTTCTCATTTATGGTAACAAGTGCAGCTTCTAATGTAAGAGTTAAACTTACAGGTGTTCCTGCTAACTATAACTTAGAACTTTACAATGCAGATAATAGAAGAGTTCGCCGTGCTACATTAAGTGGTACAGAAAGCGAATATGTTGTAATAAATAATCTTGACGCCGGAACTTATTCTATTAGAATCTATGGCGTTGATGGCGCTTATTCTGCTACAGCTTATACTGTAGAAGTACAGACAAGAGATACGGAAATCTTTAGCGTCACTCAATAAGATAAATTAAGTAAATAAATTTTAGTAATAATAAAGGATTTATGCTATGACAAGCAAAATTAAAAATCCCGCGAGACATGGACGTAAACTGTCATGGGGAAGTTTAGTATGGTTTGCTGCGGCTCTCTTCCTTTTCGCCATAGAAGGTTTCGCACAAGATTACGAACTTTCCATGAAGCCTCGCCGATTGGGTAACCAGCTTGGGGTAGAGATCTGGATGAAGTCTCTAAACTCGAGCACAGCTGCCCTAGGTAACGCTTCAATCTATATCGAGTACAATACTGATCACTTGGCTCCTGCAGCCCTTGGTGCTACAAACCCAAGTGAAACTACTGACTCTATAGATGTAGACGTAGATAATGCTACTAACCCGCATGTAAGTATTACATCTGGTTTTGGCGCTACTTCAACTCTATATGGAGCTCTTTCTGCTCAGGCAGTAACAGCTACACAAGGTGGTACTACAGTAAATGTATTTGGTTTAGATGTAAATTATGCTTCTGGTACAGGTGCAGTGCCTTCTACTGAAGGTCGCGGTTCATATATCGGTATGTTAAAATTTGATATAGATTTTGATGCTGATAATGATGGTACTAATGATTTAGATGATTCTGATCTTGCATTGTTTGACTGGAACAGTGAAACATTTGCAGGTGATATCACTTTACAGGATATCAATGGTAATGATATCGAAGCTAATGTAACTTTGGTTGCTCCGGATAACTTTACTATTCGTGGTATTGAAATCTGGAATCCTGATGGTGGAAATAATCAAGTAGTTAACAGATACCCAACAACAGAATATCCTGTATTTGATGCAGATAATAACTTAGGTTATCCTATCTATTTCGAACGTTCAGGTTTGACTGATGATAATACTGAGTATGCAAATGCTGCAGGTAATTTGGGTTATGTATTAGAATATTCATTAGATGGTGGTTCAACTTGGACTGAAGATGCAAGATTCGCTGAAACTAGCACTGATTTAGCTGGTATGGGCGCTGCAACTGCTGAATATTTTGATGGTTTTGTTGACTATCCTTCTGCTGCTGTAGATAACTATACTACAGACGCTGACGGTGCAGCTCTTGTGGCTACGCACCAAGGTATCATCAGAACTATTTGGAAAGCTAATGATAACTTCCCTTATAGATCTGAAAATGCAAAAATTAAATTAACTCAGTTAGAAAATACAACTGGTGTGGACATTGATACTCGTTCTAAATTGACAGGTACTACTCAAATGAATGCAAGTGATGATACATTTGTATTGGGTAGATTATTCTTTGCTCAATTAGACGGTACTTCTTCATACTTTAAAACTCGCTGGCCATATAGCAATGCTTCTCAGCTTACTGTGATGGCATGGGTTAACTTAAATGGTTTAGTTGCAACTCCTGGTGCAGAACCTGGTATCGTTGCATGCTCTGAAGGTGAAAAATCTGACGAAGAAGGTGCTTGGTTGCTTTATTTGGCAGATGGTAACAGACCGGCTTTCCGCGCTCGCGAAAAAGAAGGCCGTGGTACTAATGGTTACTTAGGTTCAGTAGTTGCTCCTACTGTTGATGCTTTATCAACTACAAGCGCTGCAGTTCCAATTACAGATGCTCACGGTGATAACTGGATGCACATTGCTGCTACTGTAGCAAATGGTGTTACTACACTTTATGTAAATGGTGAAATCGTAGCTCAGGAAACAAATACAACTGTTGTTGATCCTCGTTTGGCTAACTTCAACCAGACTATCTGGGTGGGTGTTAACCCTAATGACGGTATCGCTGCTGATGATTATTTGAATGCCGGTCTTAAAGAAGTAAGTGTATGGCGTATAGCTTTATCTCAAGAAAACTTGAGATCTTACATCTCCGGTGTTAATGATCCTGATGGTACTGTTACAGCTTTAGCTGATGAAAATACAGACTACAGAACTGCTTTAGAACTTTACTATCCATTGCAAGGTTCTAGACTTGACTTAGCAGATCATAACAAACAGTTCTCAGATAATAATTTGAATTATTATACTGATTCTGATATTGATGCTTCTCCTGTTAATACATCTATCAGCTTTAGACCTGACCGCTCTCATATCCGCTTGACTGCTCCTTTGGGTGGTGAAGGTATCAGCAACTTGGAAGATCAAACTTTCGAAGTGCGTTGGGCAGCTTATGGTCTTGGTTCTACAGCAGATGCAACAGAAGATTTACAGATTATGATTAGCCGTGACGGTGGTACAACTTGGTTTGATGCTATTGACAACGCAGCTCCTGCATTACCTTTGGATAATGTTGAAGTTGAAGCTGGCGAAGCAACTTGGGAACCATACAATAATATCACTGTTTCAGGTGCTGATGATGACTTGCAAGGTGTTATTGATATCGAAAGTAACTGGGCTAAATCAGTTAAATTGAGAATATCTGGTACTGAAGCAAGAGATCAGAACGCAATTTATGATGAATCCGCTGAGTTCTTAGTAGCTCCTTGGTTTGCATTACAAAATAATGGTAGCTCTAAAATCGAAGTTCCTTCAAATACAGAGCTTAACTTAAATGCCGGTGCACAGATGATTGAAGCTTGGATTCGTCCTTTCCGCTTCCCAACTGTGGATGAAGCATACTTCCCAATTATGGCTAAAAAATCTGATGATGGTACAAATACGCATTATTCTTTCCGCTTGTTGGAATCAGGACAATTGCAATTAGTACTTGAATCTTCAACTGGCGATGCATTAAGAACAGCAACTTCTGATGCTTCATTGCCATTGATTAAGCCTTCTGTTCAAACTAAAGATTCATTATGGTACCATGTAGCTGTGTATTTCAACTTGGCTAGTGGTGGTACTTCAAGTGTTTACTTCTTTGTTGATGGTACTATTCAAGATGGTACTACAATCTCTGAACAATTGGGTACTAATATCACAATCGATAACTTAAATTCTTATCCTACATACATCGCTTCAGAACCGGTTAGTGCTACTGAAACTAGAAACTTCGTTGGTCAAATCAAAGAAGTACGTTTCTGGAACGGTAACCCTGCAGGCTTTGCACATTCTACAGCAGATCCTTCTCCATTAGAAGCATTTGTACAAGGTGCATCTACTGTAAGAGCTGATGAGCTTGGTTCTTTCGGTGGTACAGATTATACTCAAAACTTAGCTGCTGCATTTATTCTTAATGGCGGAAGCTTTGTAAATAATGGTATGGTTCGTACTGTTGCAGCTTATCCTTCTTCTACTGGTTTATATGCAAGTATTACTGGTGTTGATGGTACTGGTGCAGGTAGTGTAGAATATGGTTATACTAAACCAACATTAAAACTTATCGAACCAATTTACAAACAAGCTATTCCTAATAGCAAAACTGATCTAAGAGTTCGTTGGACTGGTTTCGACTTTAACAGAAACAATCTAGCAGAGAAATTCTATGCTGGTGATGCAACTAACGAATCTGATCTTGGTTTTGGTACAGTTGGTGGTGGCGGTACAGAGGTAGTTTATTATGAAGCTACTGCATCTATTAATGATGACGCTACTTACACTAATGCTATGACTTTAACTGCAATTGATACTGATTTTGAGTTCCAAGGAACTACAAATAAATCTCAATATGCAGCTAACTTGAATGTATCTATTACTGACCCTGATGCAAATGACGATGGTGCATTTGGTGATCAAGGTCCAATGGGTGCTGCTATGACTAATGGCCGTTTGAAATTAGCTGGTCGTTCAACTGTAAATGGTTATGTAGTAGAATGGGATAACGATGCTGACGGTATGATGCACTCACTTTATGCTGAGTCTCAATACTTCAACATTACTCCTCCTTCTAACTTCACAGTAAGAATAGTTCCTGAAGGTTATTATAACGGTACAACTCAAACTGTTGCTGACCTAGGTGCTTCTTACGAAGATGGTGGTTTGAAAATTTCATTATACACTGACAATGCTGGTGTACCTGGTACATTAGTTGCAACTAGCGAATCTTCTGAAGGTTACTTGGATGCAGATGCATTGGATAAAACAAACCAAAATGCAGGTACTAACACTTTTGCAAACGTACCTTATGTATTTACAGAAATCGAAGATGACGATTACTTCGTAGTTGTTGAGCATATCAACCACTTACCTGTAATGTCTAAATATTCTGCACACTTTAACTTCTCAGGTGATGAAAGCACTACTTGGTTATTAGAATCAGGTTGGGATTTCTCTAGCTGGGATGGTGTTGCAAACAATACTATTACTGCTGCTGAAGCTGCTACTACTCCATCTACTTTCGGCTCTAACTTTACTGCTTATGGTAATGCTGAAACTGATGGTGATTTGGAAGCTTATTCTAATACTGGTTTACATTATAATGATGGTCAAGTAACTGCTGCAGGTAATGAAGTAGCTTCTATCGTTGCTGGTGATGTTGTAAAAGATTACCAAATCAACGGTCTTGACAGAACTGCAATCAGAACTCAAACTTTGGGTGCTCCTACTACAGCTCAATATGATGTAACTGGTGATGGTATCAATAACGCTGTGGATAGAACAATTGTTGATAGAAACAATGGTAAAGTATCTTCTTTGACAGATGTTTCTACTATCAGTCTTTCTGCTCCAAAAATCAATCTTAATGATGATGTTATTGATAACGAAATGTACAAAAACTTAGCTAAAGCAGCTGAAGACTTTGACAAAACAGTTACTGTACAGAAAAAAGCTTTTGTTGCTGATTACTCATTAGCAGGTTTAGCTTACACTGTATATGCTGAAACTGAAATTCAAAATGACGAAGTTCTTATTTCAATGTTTATTGAAAATAACGGTGGTCAATGGGCTATGGGTAATGCTACTTTCGCTCTTGATTACAACCCTGTAAACCTTGAGTTCTTAGAACTAGTTAACAATGACGAAGTTATTTTTGCTAATAGAAGTGACATGGGTTATGCATCTAACTATGCAGCTCCTCAGCCTAACGTTAAACAACCTACAGCTGGTGTTAAATCCATTGAAATCGACTATGATGCATATACTCAGAAATCAGGACAAGTAGTTCCTAATTCTAAAACTTACTTAGGTACTTTGAAATTTAAAGTTATCAAAGCTACAGATGTTTATGCTTTCAACTGGCATAAAGCTACTGCAGTTCTTTCTACTGATGGTAACAACATGAATCAATACGGTGACTTCCGTGTGATCAAGCCTGTTATCGTTCAAAGAGATGCTGATATCTTAAATCCTAATGGCGGTGAAGAATGGGATGCTGGTGCACTTTACACTATCACTTGGACTAAACCTAACACGAATAGCCAAGTTAACGTAGAATACACTACTGACAATGGTAATACTTGGAACAGAATCTCTGCTGCAGCTCTTGACGTAGTTGCCGGTTCTTACAACTGGAAAACTCCTGCAGTTAACTCTGACGAATGCTTAGTAAGATTGGTAGATGCTAGAACTTCAATCGAAATCGATAGAAGTGATGCACCATTCTCAATCATCTCTGCTCCGGCTGAAATCACTCGCCCAACTTCTACAGATCCTATCTATAGAGGCGGTGCTAATGACTTTATCCGTTGGTCAGTTAACGAACCAAGTAAAGTACGTTTCGAATTCTCTTCTAATGGTGTTGATAGCTGGCAGTCAGTTTCTGCTACAGTTAACTCTACTCTTGGTCAAGTAGAATGGATCGTTCCTTCAGTTAATTCTAAACAAGCTGTTGTTAGAATGATTGATAACGAAACTAACGAAGTATTGGCTGTTTCTAAACCGTTTAAAGTATTAGCTGGTGATGTTACTTTAGCAACTCCTACAGGTGTTAAAGAAAACAAACAAACTGACGTTAAATGGTCTGCTGACAATGTAAGTAAGTTCGACTTACAACTTTCTATCGATGGTGGTAAAACTTGGGGCGTAGTTGCTACTAATGTTGCTGCTCTTAAGAAAGTTTATAACTGGACTCCTAGCTTGTCAACTAATGGTCAAAAACTTGCAGTACTACGTGCTGTATACAATAATGATAACGAACTTGAGTATGACAGAACTGATCTATTTGCTATCGAACCTGGTACTTCTGTAGAAGGTTTCGAAGCTCAAGGTTACTTGTTTGCTCAACCTATGCCGAATCCATTTAGAGAAGAAGCAGCACTTTCATTTACTCTACCGTCAACTGAAACAGTTACTATGACTGTTTACAACTCAGTAGGTAATAAAGTTGCTACTCTTATCAATGGTGACGTAATGTCTGCAGGTACTCATGAAGTTGTTCTTACAGCTAATGAATTACCGGCAGGTATGTATATCGTTCGCTTATCAGCTGGATCATTTACAATGATCAGAGAAGTTGTATTAGTAAAATAGTATGACATGACATATCTTTTTATTAAAAAAGCTGCCTCCGCAAGGGGGTGGCTTTTTTTTTAGACTTAATAGCAATTTAAAATTCTTTTTTCGATGCAATTCTGCAAATAAGACTGCTATCCTTTATTATCTCCTCTACTTACTTTTCCCGAAAACTCTCAGTCAAATTCCTTATTTTCGTATTATGCCAAATAAGATATATGATATTGTTTTTGTTTCGATGACCGATCCCGTGACGGATGCACGCACATTGAATCTAATTAACTACCTCAGTAGAGAAGGTAAGAGTATATTGTATGTGGCAGTGGCAAGTTCAAAACCGGATCTGCCATCAGGAGTTGAGTTTATTCCAATTCAAATAAAGCAGCAAAGAGTTTATAAGCAAATTAGTGAGTTTAAACAAAAAACATCTATTTTAGATATTCAAGGTAAGAATATCTGGGCTTCTGACTTTTATGTTCTCCCTGCTGCCACTAAAATAGCTAAATCCTCAAACGCTAAACTTATATATGATTCCCGTGAGATATATTCAGCTCTTGGACCTCTCGCAGATAAGCCTCTAAAACAGATGGTTATTACTTATCTGGAGAAGTACTTTGTAAGATATGTAGATCATTTTGTGGTTTCAGGAGACTTGGATGCTGAGTATCTGAAAAAACACTTTAGAACGAATAAACCTTTCTCTTTGGTCATGAATCTACCTTACACAAAAGATAAAATCGAATCGAATATCATTAGAGATAGCTATGCAATATCTGAAGAGTCAAAAATTATCTTATATCAAGGGATGATTCTGAAAGGCAGAGGTTTGCTGCCTGCACTCAAAGCACTGAAATATCTTGATAATACAATTTTGGCAATAGCCGGAGAAGGTGCTTTTAAGGATGAATACGAACAGTTAGTAAAATCTGAAGATATGCAAAATCGGGTGTTCTTTTTAGGAAAGATAGATTATAACGATTTGCATAGATGGACCTGCGCTGCAGATATCGGAATAGTTTATATAGAGCCTATCAGTTTTTCATACAAACTAGCCTTGCCAAATAAGCTTTTCGAATATGCAATGGCAGAGCTTCCAGCGATTGTTTCTGACTTACCGGCAATGCGCCACGTTTTAGAAGAATTCCACTTTGGCGAGCTGTTGCCTGCACATGCAAATGATAGATCATTTGCTGAAAAGTGCAAACTACTTATAGAGCATTCCGAACAGTACAAAAGCGAATGCCGAAAAGCTGCGCTGAAATATAATTATGCAGCCCAGCACACCACGATTTCGGAGATTTTCAAATAATGTATCTTTTACTTGTCTTACAGCAGCTGATAGCTTCAGGCACACATGTCTTAGCCAAATCGGTTACTATGGAATTGCCTCCTGCCACAGTCCTTCTTTACAGAGCTTTACTTGCAGCAGGAATATACGGCGGCTACATTTTAATAAAGAAGAAACAGCTTAAGCCTTTAGAAAGGCAGGACTGGTGGAAATTCCTAGTCTTAGGTATCATAAATATTCCTATAAATCAGTTTTTGTTTTTGACTGGGGTCAAGCTAAGCTCACCACCGAATGTGGCTCTGGCTTACGCACTAACCCCTGCATTTGTTTTGATCATCGCAACTGTATTTCTCAGAGAAGCAATTAACTTGAAGAGAACATTAGGGATAGGGATTGCAATAGCTGGTACTGTTTTAATACTTGCTGAGAAGGGATTTGATTTCAACTCTGATTCCTTCCTGGGCGATATTATGGCTCTGACAGCAAGCTTTTCGTGGGCTATATATACAATCTTGGGTAAAACATTATCAAGGAAGTACGGTGCCTTTTATATGACGGGCATGGCGATGATTATGGGACTTCTCAGCTATATACCTATATATCTTCTTCACCCTGCAGAGTTTGTTTTTACTGAAGTGACAGGAACTCAGTGGCTGCAGATTTTCTATCTGGGAGCAATAACTTCCGCAGTTGGTTATGCATTATGGTATTTAGCACTCACAAAAATTGATGCATCAAAAGTATCTGTATTTAACAATATTCAGCCAATCTTTACAACTATACTGACAATGATCTTCTTTGCGTATTCACCATCGCTTATATTCCTCTTAGGAGGACTCTTGATAATATGCGGGGTAATTATTACACAACGGGGTTAAAAGCTGATATGCGTACCGAGAGGCAGTAAAAGCTAATAATAAAAAAGCCGTGAGATAAACTATCTCACGGCTTTGAAAATTTATGCTGAAAAGAGTATCGAACTTAGAATTGGTTCAAAACTCTTATATCATTTTCGTATAATAATCTGATATCGTCTATGCCTGTGCGAAGCATTGCAACTCTTTCAATACCAAATCCGAATGCATAACCTGTAAATTCTTCAGGATCAATATTTCCTGATTTTAGTACATTAGGATGAACCATACCGCAACCTGCGATTTCCAACCAACCTGTACCTTTACAGATTTTGCAACCTTCACCACCGCATAGGAAACAAGTAATATCCATTTCGGCACTTGGTTCTGTGAACGGGAAGAAAGAAGGACGGAATCTGAATTCGGAGTTTTCACCGTACATTTTCTTAGCGAAAATCATCATAGTAGCTTTCAGCTCAGCGAAAGAAACATTTTTGTCTATATAAAGACCTTCAATCTGATGAAACTCAGCTAAAGCACGAGCATTAATGGCTTCATTTCTGTATACTCTACCCGGCATAATAGATCGAATAGGGGGCTCTTGACCCTGCATTACTCTGATTTGCACAGGAGAAGTATGAGTGCGAAGCAGCAAATCCTTGTCAGATTTGACAAAGAAAGTATCCTG
This sequence comes from uncultured bacterium, assembly GCA_942490685.1. Lineage (GTDB taxonomy): Bacteria > Bacteroidota > Ignavibacteria > Kapaibacteriales > UBA2268 > JBFHIJ01. The sequence goes on along the minus strand of CALNXW010000016.1, from coordinate 2,838,694 downwards.
CATATCGCGAGCCGGGTGATCAGGAGGGAAATTAAGAGCATCAAAGTTATGATAATCATCTTCAATTTCAGGCCCTTCAGCCACAGCGAAGCCCATATCAGTAAAAATAGATACCATTTCATCCATAATTTGTAGAACAGGATGATAAGTACCACGGTTAGAAGTTCTACCCGGAAGAGATAAATCAATATCGGGAGAATTGTCGTCATCTTCAGAAAATTTAGCTAAAATAGACTCGTAAGTCGATTCCGCAAAATTCTTCAAAATATTAAGCTCTTTGCCGACAACCGGCTTTAAGTCTTTAGGAACATCTTTCATTTTCAGTAGTAATTGCTGAAGTTCCCCTTTTTTAACTAAAAACTCAAGCCGGAATTGCGAGAGCTCTTCCGGCGTTGAGATATTCTGAAGCTTTTCTTCAATTTTATTTTTTAGGGATCTTATTTCTTCAATCATGATCCATATCTTGCTTTATTGAAAAAAAAGAATTAAGCAACGGCTTTTTTGCAAATAGCAGCGAAAATTGCAGGTTTATGCATAGCCAAGTCAGCTAAAACTTTACGGTTGATGATAATATTATTTTTCTTCAAACCGTTGATCAAGCGAGAATAAGTTGTGCCATTAATACGAGCAGCAGCATTAATACGCGTGATCCAAAGTCTGCGATACTGGCGTTTTTTAAGCTTACGGCCAACGTAAGCGTGTTGTAAACCTTTTTCAATGTGGTTTTTCGCAACCGTCCAGACATTTTTTCTAGCTCCCCAATAACCTTTGGCGAGTTTTAATATTCTTCTGCGTTTACGGTGCGAAGCTACTTTATTGACTGATCTTGCCATTTTTACACCCTGTGTAATATTTAAACAATTCGATTAGGCGTGGGGGGAGCTTCACTTAATTGCCCCTTAGCCTGATTTTTAGAAAAAAAGCGGAAAAACTTTTTGCAATTTAAGGTTAGATATTAACCTTGGCCCATCATTTTTTTAACTCTAGGCTCGTCCACTTTAGTAACATAAGTAAGCTCTCTGAGACCTCTTTTTCTCTTAGGAGTTTTCTTAGTCAAAATGTGGCTTGCAAAAGCTTTTGCCCTTTTGAACTTACCGCTACCGGTTTGTTTAAACCTTTTTTTAGCGGAGCCGTTAGTCTTCATTTTAGGCATGGCTTTTCCTATATGTTTAATTTAAACAAAAACAAATATCGGTTCTCGACCAATATGAGAACCGACAATATACCAAAAACAGAGAAGAAATTGAAATTAATTTTTCTTAGACTTGATAGGAGCTAATATCACAGATAAGTTTCTACCTTCGAACTTGATAGGAACATCTACTTTAGCTACATCTTTCATTTCTTCTACAAACTTTTTGAGCAATTCTCTACCAATTTCTTGGTGAGTGATTTCTCTACCTCTAAACATAACAGAAGCTTTTACTTTGTTGCCCGATTCAATAAAGTCTCTTGCGTGCCTTGTTTTGAAGTTGAAGTCATGCTCAGCAGTTCTCCATTTGAATCTAACTTCTTTCATTTGAGATTGTTGTTGATTCTTTCTCTGCTGTTTCTCTTTCTTTTGAATTTCGTATAAAAACTTACCGTAATCGATAATCTTACATACTGGTGGTTTTGCTTTCGGAGCAATCTCTACCAAATCGAGTTCTGCTTCTTCTGCCATGAACAAAGCTTTTTTCGAATCCATGATGCCCAGCATTTCGCCGTTAGCATCGATTAGCCGTACTTCTTTTTCTCTTATTTCGTCATTCGTACGGTGTTTCTTTTGAGCAGGCGGTGCTACTCTACGTCCCCTGTTGCCGGGAGTGAAATGCGCAAGTAATAAAATCGGCTTCAAGTAATCCCTTCTGGTTAATTTATAAATCTATAAAAATTTCTAACATCTATTATATTGGAATATTTACAAATATAAAACATTATTTGCAATATTTACAAAAAATTCCATTTATATTCTGAAAATTACCTACATTTGAATTATTTCGTTTTACAAATTTACGAATTATTATTGGTATATTATGTCAGAGATTCAAAGAAACGACCAAGAGCTGAGAAGATTAGAGGAATTACAGCTTTTGGAGGAAGCCGGAATTAACGCTTACCCTTATAGCTTCAACCAAACACATAGAGCTGATCAGATTCTTTCTTCTTTCGACGATGAAAAGCCGGAAGAATTGGAAAATGTTGCTGTGGCTGGTCGAATTATGGCTATGAGAATTATGGGTAAGGCGACTTTCCTTCACATACTTGATCAAAGCGGCAGAATTCAGGTTTATTTAAAGCGCGATGAGCTCCCTGAGTTTTATCCGCATATAAAGAAGCTTGATATTGGTGATATTATCGGTGTTACAGGATACGCTTTCCGCACCAAAAAAGGTGAAATTTCTATCCACGCTGCTGATGCTAAGTTGCTTACTAAATCTTTGAAGCCTCTCCCAATTGCTAAGGTTGAAAAAGACGAAAATGGTAATGAAATTATTCATGATGCTTTTGCTGATAAAGAATTAAGGTACAGAAAAAGATATATTGATTTAATCGTAAATTCTCAAATCAGAGACACTTTTATTAAGCGCTCTAAGATTATTTCTTATATAAGAAGATTTTTAGATGAAAGAGGGTATTTAGAAGTTGAAACTCCGGTTTTGCAGCCTATTTATGGAGGCGCTTCAGCTCGTCCTTTCATTACTCATCATAATACGCTTGATATTCCTCTATTTTTACGTATTGCAGATGAGCTATACTTAAAACGTCTTATCGTTGGTGGTTTTGAAGGTGTTTATGAAATAAGCAAAAACTTCCGCAATGAAGGTATGGATAAAACTCATAACCCAGAGTTTACTGCTATGGAACTTTATGTAGCATACAAAGACTACAACTGGCTTATGGATTTGACAGAAGAACTTTACAGAGGTACAGCAGAAACTGTTTTAGGCAATACTACTGTCACTTTTGATGGTAAAGAATTCGACCTGGCTAAGCCTTTCCGCAGAGCTAAGATGTTTGATCTGTTTAAAGAATATACAGGAATGGATCTTAAAGGTAAAAACAAAGAAGAACTTAGAGCTGCTGCAAAAGAGCTGGGTGTTGAAATAGATGAAACTTTCTCTGAAATGAAAATATTAGATGAGATTTTCGGTGAAAAAGTTGAAGAACATTTGATTCAGCCAACTTTTGTTATTGACTATCCTATCGAAATGTCTCCTTTGACTAAAAAGCACAGAGAAGAAGAAGGCTTGGTAGAAAGATTTGAATTATTCATCAATGGTGCTGAGTATGCTAATGCTTATTCTGAGCTTAATGACCCTCGCGATCAGAGAGCAAGACTTGAAGAGCAAGCTAAAAACAGAGCAGCCGGCGACGAAGAAGCTATGATTGTGGATGAAGATTTCCTTCAGGCAATTGAAATCGGTATGCCTCCTACTGCAGGTATTGGTATCGGTATTGACCGTCTTGTGATGTTCATGACAGATAATATTTCAATCAGAGACGTGCTTTTCTTCCCTCAAATGAAACCTGAGAGAGTAAGAAAAGAAGAAAAAACTGAAGAATAAAGATTAGATCCTCTAATAGATTTTAAGCAGCCTATGATTTATCAAATGATATTATAGGCTGTTTTTTTTCGATAAAACCAGATCCCTAATACAAACTTGCGTTTGTGGCAAAAAGAAGCTAACTGTTAGCTTATGATTCTCTTGTTAATATAATTTAGCTGAATAAAATATAAAAATAATATAGAAAATACTCCGTATTTATAGATAATTATTGTATCAATACACCATAAGAACATTTATTCTCTTCAGAATATCTTTGATTGGATTTGTTTACTCAGAGCAAACACTGGATGATGAGAGGAGGTAAAGCGTTCTTTTTTCTTTTTCTTTGGTTTCCGTTTCTTTTGCTTTTTTACCGCAAAAAAAAGAAAAAGAAATGGAAAAAGTAACACCAATCTATTGTCTATATCACCAGTAAAGAAAAGTCTTCTCGCCCTTACAGGGCTCTGTTTTATCAAAACTTGCAAGCGTCCCATGGCGTTGCCATGGGCTATTATCTATCAGCCTTTCAGGCTGAAAAATAGATTATTACTAACATCTATAATCGACTAATGGAATTTGTCATTGGGCATTAGAATATTCTCAAATAAGTGCAACGGCATGTCTTGAGCCGCCGCTTATAATAATATTTCCTTATTAATCAAGAAAGTTGTTAGCATTTATGTTATAGGTGTTTACCGGAAAGTTTATTCACTAATGGCAAATGTGAGATAAAGGAAATAATTAGTAAAAGCCTAAAAAAAAGCCGACTCTAAATGAGCCGGCTTTGCTGTATCTAAAAAGTGAGGTTGCAAATTTAGATAGAAATAGTTTTTTCGTTCATATTTTCCAGAGCGTCTACAATTGCTTTTAGTGTTTGACCTGCAAGCATGCCGTCCACAACTCTGTGATCATAAGTCAGAGAAACATAAACCATGTCTCTAGGAACGATTACATCCATACCATCTACCTGTTTTACTACAGGGCGTTTCTGGATGGCACCAATACCAAAGATACCTACTTGAGGTTGGTTGATAATTGGTGTGCCGAATAAAGTACCGAAAGTACCTACATTTGTTATGGTAAATGTACCACCCTGAATATCATTCGGATCTAGTCTCTTAGATCTTGCTCTGCCTGCCAAGTCATTAACTGAGCGAGCTAAGCCTGTAATATTCAAAGCTTCAGCTGATTTGATTACAGGTACGATTAGATTACCATCATCCAAGGCTGTTGCAACACCAAGATTAATGCGTTTATGGCGTAAAATATTTTTACCATCTATAGACACATTCACCATTGGGAATTTTTTCAATCCTTCGATTGCTGCCTGAGCAAAGAATGGAGTGAAAGTAAGTTTAAAGCCTTCACGCTTCATAAATTCGTCTTTGAATTTATTTCTGAAGTTAACAATATTTGTTACATCAGCTTCAGCAACAGATGTCACATGCGGAGAAGTCTGTTTTGAATAAACCATGTGATCTGCAATCAGCTGGCGAACTCTATCCATAGGGATAACTTCTACATCATCTCCATGTGCAACAGGAGCCGGTGCAGGAGCTGCTTTAGGCTGAGCCGGTGTTGATGTTTGCTGTGCTTGAGGCTGTGCCGCAGGAGCTTGAGCAGGAGCAGCACCTCTGTTGCCAATATAGCTCATCAGATCAGCTTTCGAAACTCTACCACCAACGCCTGAACCTTGAATTTGTTTAAGTTCTTCGAGCGATACTTTATTTTCTTCTGCAATTTTTCTTACTAATGGTGAGAAGAAGTCTTCGCCGTCACGAGTCGGAATTTTATATGTTCCTCCACTTGCAGGAGCAGTTACTTGTGCCGAGCTAGTTTGAGTTGGAGCACTTTGCGCTGCAGCAGGTTTAGATTCCTGTTTAGTTGCCGCAGGAGCAGCAGCTTTTACAGGAGCATCTCCACTAGACATTTTACCAATTACAGAACCAACTTCTACTGTTTCGCCTTCTTGCACTAATATTTCTGCAAGAACACCTTCTACCGGAGATGGCACTTCTGTATCTACTTTATCTGTAGAAATTTCCAGTACCATTTCATCTCTTTCAACTTTATCACCAATATTTTTTAGCCATTTAGTAATAGTACCTTCCTGTAGAGATTCACCCATTTTAGGCATAATCAAATCTACAAGATTTCCTCCTGAAGCAGCAGGTGCAGGAGCAGCCTCTTCTTGAACAGGAGCAGTTTCTTTAACTTCTTCTTTTGGTGCAGCAGCAGCTGCAGAGGCATCAGTTTCTATATATGCAATTACAGACCCTACTTCAACAGTATCACCTTCCTGAGCAAGTATTTCTGATAATGTCCCTTCATTTGGTGCAGGAACTTCAGTATCAACTTTATCAGTAGAAATTTCCAAAATCATTTCGTCTCTTTCAATTTTATCGCCAACGTTCTTTAGCCATTTAGTTATTGTACCTTCTTGTAAGGATTCACCCATTTTAGGCATTACAACTTCTAATTTCATGATATAACTCCAATATAGATTTTATTTGTGTTCTTATTTAATAAATAGCATATTCTAAGTACGTATAAGAAGCAAAAATACTGTAAACAGATGTTGTATTAAGATTTAAACTAGAGTTCAAGATTTTGCTTCGCCAAACAATATTCCTTAAACGGAACAAACTTATCCTTATTGCCGCCGGAGAATACTCCCAGAATGAAACCAGACTGTTTTTTTTGACTTTTTAAAAATTTTATTGCATACATCATTTAGTATACACTAATATTTAGGTTAACCGCTGAAAGCATGGATAAAAAAGGCTTTTTAAAGAAATTGATACGCTTTAATATTTTTTTGAAGGCAGAATAATTGCACTCGATATCTGGATGCTTAATATTGATATTTTTCAAAAATGCAAACTAAATGAATTTCTTTAATATTTGATTCAGAGGGCTTTTTTTTATTGCTAATAGCTGTGTATATTCTATACAAATCATTGAAATAGGAGCTTATGATGAAGAAAGTCGCAATAATAATTCTAGTACTATGCAGTTTTATTTCTTTATATGCATTGAGTATATTAAACACTGATAAAACTACACTTTTTAGCGGTTCCGGGAACTGCCAGTCATGCCACCAGTCAGATGGAAATATCATGAACTACGAAGGCAAAGACATTTCTCCTGTTGCATTATGGAGAAGCACTATGATGGCTCATTCGGCAAAGGATCCACTCTGGAGAGCTGTTGTTTCGGAAGAGTCTCATTCAAATCCTGATTTTTCTGATATTATTGAGTCTACATGTACCAGGTGCCATGCACCAATGGGAAATAGGCAAGCCAGGGAAGATGGTGAAGAGTCGTATTTACTTTCAGATTTATATGTAAGTAAGTTGGCTCTGGATGGAGTTAGTTGTGCTGCCTGCCATCAGATACAGAATTCTGAATTCGAATCGGCTTCTTCTTATTCTGGGATGTATCAGATTGATAATAGCCGAAAGATTTATGGTCCATATCAAAATCCATTAGCAATGCCTATGCAGAATTTTGTTAATTACACTCCTGAATATAGAAAAGCAATTGCTCATTCTGAATTATGTGCCACTTGCCATACTTTATTTGCTCCATATTTTGATAATAATAATCAGATTGGTGGAACATTTCCTGAGCAGACTCCATACATCGAATGGAAGATTAGTGAGTATCCTGAAATGGGTAAAAGCTGTCAGGAATGTCATATGCCCGCTATAAATGAAGGTATTGATATTGCAACCACGCCAAATTGGGATAATACTCTAAGATCTCCTTTTTGGAAACATGATTTTGTGGGTGGCAATTCTTACATGCTAGGTGTTTTGAAAAATATGGAGGCATCAGGTAGTGAGATGTCAGCTAATTCAGCTCAGTTTGAGCAAACTATTGCGCAAACGAATAGCAACCTAAATAATGCAGCTGATTTAATATTGTCTCTCAGAAATGGCTTCTTGGTGGCAGAAATTATCAACCTGACAGGACACAAATTACCCACAGGTATTCCCTTTAGAAGAATGTGGCTTCAGGTTTCTATAAAGAACCAGGACGGACAAGCCTTTTTTGAATCCGGGACGCCAACAGAAAAAGGAAGGATATTATCCAATTCAGCTGAAACACAAATCCACAGAGATACCATCTTTAGTGAAGAAGAAATACAGATTTGGGAAGCTACTCCTGCGGATGTAAACGGGAACTCAACTTTTGCTCTCCTTAGGGCTTCAAATTTTATAAAAGATAATAGAATTCCGCCAAAAGGATTTGATAGATTAAGTCCAAGTTATGATACTTGCGCTATTTATGGAAGGGCTTTAGAGGATAACAATTTTGGTGATGATGGTAAAGATATAGTTTACTATAAGTTACCTGATTTGACCGGAGGCACTTATACTGCAACTGTTAGTCTTCTTTATCAATCTGTAAAACCTGGCTTAGTTGACTATCTTAAAACAGTAAATACTAATGAAATCAGTACATTTGTAAAGCTGTATGATGAGAATCCAAACATACCGGCAGTGATAGAGAGTAAAAACTTTGATTTTACTATTTCAGGAGTTGAAGATAAAGCAGAACATACTAAGATTTTATATTTCGACAATCATCTATTAATTGAGGCTGAGAAAGGCGGATTTGCAAATATCTCTGTTTCAGATTTAAATGGAAAATCAGTCTTTCAGTCAAAAAGATATATGCATAAAGGCAAAAACCAGCTATCTCTTGAAGGCTTGCATAAAAACTCTGTCTATTTTGTGAAATTGGAGATGGCCGGGAAAAACTTTGATTATAAATTTATAAAATAGAAGCGTTTGTTCTATTTGTGTAATGCAAAACATTCGGCTCAATTGTTCTAATTCAGAATAATTGAGCTTATTTTTTTGAATAATTCTGCTACTGCTTAATAAAATTGAGAATCTTTTCAAGTACTTGTTTCGGCTGGCTTACATGAGGGAAGTGACCACAATTTGGAATTATATATGCCTTACAGTTGGTTATTGCTTTTTGTATGTCCCATAGATGTTGATCTGTGGCGTACTGATCTTTATCACCCTGCAAAGCTAAGACCGGAGCATTGACTTTTTTCAGATGTTCAGTTAGATCAAGATTCTTATCTTTTGCAGTACTCCAGAAATTGTACCATTTATAAAAGACAGAATCTGTATTCTTCCCATGCTGTTTCTGAAGTCTTTCTTTAAGGTTTCCATTTAAATAGCTATCCAGAGTGTCTTTAACTCCTTTATCGGTTATTTCTTCCGAGTAAATATGAGCAGCCATGCAAATAACAGATTTTACATCATCCGGATATTTAGCAGCATATAAGAGAGCAATGGTAGCTCCGTCACTGTGGCCAAGAAGAATAGGTTTATGGAGATTAAGTGCTCTAATTATATTTCTAAGCTCTTCTACTTGATAGTCGAAATAATCAAATTTTTCGGGCAAATCGAATTCATTTTTCCCGTGAGGAACTCTATTATACAGTAAAGTATTTATAGGTATCTGTTTCTCTATATTTTTTGGCAGTTGAAACCAAGATTTATTAGACCCAAGACCTTCGTGAAGGAAAATAAGGTTCGATAAATTAACTCTATCATTAAGTGAAAAGCGAAGTTCATATTCATTATTATTGATTTTAAGCACTTTTATAAGCTCCCGCTGTCAATGTTTTGCAATAATTATCAAAAAAATTGCTCAAAGATAAAAAAAATGATAAAAAAACTGCCTTTATACGTACTTTTTATCAAATATGAAAGGAATGTTTTTGTTTCAATGCAAATAATTTACCATTTTATATGCAATGTTTTGTTGGTTCATTTTATGTTAATATCTATGCAGATAAAACTATTTAACTCGCTTTCGCAAAAGGTACAACCTTTTAAACCATTATATGGTGACGAAGTAAAGCTATATTCTTGTGGTCCTACAGTATATAGCTATGCTCATATCGGAAACATGCGTTCATTTCTTTTTGCAGATCTATTGCAAAGAGTGTTGCGCATAGTCGGTGGCTACAAAGTGCAATGGGTGATGAATATCACTAACATTGACGATAAAACAATTCGCGACAGTGCCAAAGGCAGCGGCGCGTGGAAACCTGAAATGGGATTCCAGACAAATGACCCGAAAGAAAATCTTAAACTCTTCACAGAGTTTTATTTCGAGGAATTTGTTAAAGATATCGAAGCACTTGGCATACGTAGCTCTGACCTTTACGATATGCCTAAAGCTACTGATTATATTGCTCATATGCAAGATCTTATCCGTCGCATTATTGACAACGGATATGCATATGTTTCAAAAGGATCAGTTTATTTCGATGTTACTAAGTGGCGTAACTCTGATATCTATGGAAAATTGAAGAAAATCGATTTCGAAAACTTCAAACCTGGTGAAAGAGTAGACACAGATGAGTACGAGAAAGAAACTGCTCATGATTTTGTTATCTGGAAGGGAAGAAAAGACGGAGAGCCTTTCTGGAACTTTAGCGTTTACGGTATGCCTTGCCCGGGTCGTCCTGGCTGGCACATTGAATGTTCTGCTATGGAATATGAAATATTAGGTATTCCATTTGACATTCATACCGGTGGTGTAGATTTGAAATTCCCTCACCATGAAGATGAAATCGCTCAATCTAAAGCAGGTTATGGAGTTGATCCTAACAATTTCTGGTGCCACAACGAATTCTTAGAAGTTGAAGGCAAAAAAATGAGCAAATCAGCAGGTAATTTCTTTACTCTTCGTGATTTGATCAATAAAGGTATCGATCCGTTAGATATTAGATACTCAATGCTTTCTACTCATTACGGCACAAAATTCAACTTTACTTTCGATGGTATCAAAGCTGCTAAGAAAGCAAGACACCGCGTTCAAGATTACATTTATGACTTGCACGAAGAGATCGATGGTGATGAATTTATCGAAGTAAACATGCTTAAGGAAGAAGTATTTGGTCATCTTTCTGAAGACTTACATACTCCAAAAGCTTTAGCAGCAATCTTCACATTTATGAATGAAAATCCTGCTAACGAATTATCTCAAATTTCTAAAAAAGCTTTGATAGATTTCTTCAGAGATTTGAATAATATCTTCTCTGTATGGACTATCACTTCAAGAGCTTCTATTGTTGAAGAAATTCCTGCTGAAGTTAAAGACTTAGCTGAACGCAGATTTAAAGCTAAAGCAGACCAAGAATGGGCATTAGCTGACGAATTGAGAGACAGAATCCAGGATTTGGGATATATCATCAAAGATAATAAGTACAACTACGAACTTATTAAGATATAAGATAATGCCGGAAACTACTAAATATGGTATCATAGGTGCCGGAAAGGTAGGTCTTAGTATTGCTGAGCTTCTCTTTGCAAAAGGGAAGCTCAGTTTTATATATGATATTAATCCAAGTTCTATTCCAAAGGAGTACGAGCATCTTTCTTTTGGAAGTCTTTCAGAACTTCCACAAACTGATTTTATCTATATAGCTATTGCTGATTGGCTCATTATTCAATTGGCTGAAGAGATAAAAAAGCATTATAGATATGTCAATACAACTCTATTTGCACATTCTTCAGGAGTGAAAAGTGCATTAGACCTATCAGCATTGAATGATGTTTCTTTTGGTATTGCTTCTATTCATCCTTTTCAAACATTTGCATATGCAGACAAAGAGAACCTTAAAGGAATAGCGTGGGGGATAGAATGCCGTGAAGAAAATAGCAGCAATTGCATTGAGTTTGTGAGAGAATTAGAAGGAAAATACTTCCAACTTAAATTTGGAAATCGCAATCAAAAAATTCTATATCACTGCTCAGCTGTTATGAGTTCAAATAATATGACTACATTACTACAAGCAGGTAAGCTAATCGCTGATAAATCAGGTATTCCTGCTAAAGACTTTATTGATCCAATTACTCAAAAGACTCTAGATAATAATATAAACGCATTTCAAAACTCAACTATTCCACTTACAGGCCCTATAGCAAGAGCTGATGCAGAAGCTATCAATCAACATTTAGACGCTCTTGAAGACAAATCTCTAATAAGAATTTACTGCTATAGTGCTCTGGCGACTTTGGAACTTTCCCTCCGGGAACACATCATAGACAAAGAAACCTATTTACGAATCCGTAACTTACTTAATCATCGTTTGAAAGACTAAAATAGACATATTTATACGACTGAATTTATAGCTTTTTACGCTTTTCTACTCTGACTTACAAATACTTCAAACACAACTTAGACATAAACTACTGAAAACATAGACTATTAGGCTGTTTGTGAATTTGGCACAGTAAATGATAGTATAGACTCCATAAGCATAAAGAGACAATACTTACGGAGTGAAACATGAATATTAGTACTAAGCTGAATAAAAGATTTCACAAAGCGAATTATTCTAATAATAATACTACAACTGAAAAAAAACAAACAATTGGCACGGTTAGTGATAATAGAACAATAGCTTCTAAATACTTTAAGAAGCCTGAAGGAAGACAAAACTATATCACATTTACCGGAGATGCTTCTTCCTTGGAATCAAGGACAGCAAACTTGAATAATATGATAGTAGACAAAAAAGCAAGCTATTTTATGATGAGAGTTTCCGGTGATTCGATGATCGGAGCCGGTATAAAAAATGGATCGTTTGTTTTTGTAGATAGAAAAAAACAAGCTCAAAATAACGATATAGTTGTTGCAAAAATCAATAACGAACTCGTTCTTAAAACTTTACAAAAGACAGAGGAAGGTATATTTCTTAAACCGGAAAATACAAAATACCCGACTCTTCAAATAAAAAGCGATGACAAATTTGAGATATGGGGTGTTGTGGCAAACTCGATTTACCATAATCCTCGCGGTATCTCCTTAAATAATTAGTCTATATAAATACCATTTAGTTCTGTAACAGTACATTCTTATTTGCAAAGAATCTTCCCCCGGATTCTTATTCCGGATGCTGAGAGACTGCATTCGGGAGCAATAAAAAAGAATAAGGTCTATATAAGACCATTTGTGTTTGAAATTATATCGATCAGATATCCGAAAAAGCTTTGATCCCCCCAGATAAAGCTTGGAAAGATAAAAGAGTCTATATAAATGCCATTAGTATCTTGAAAGGGCTGTGGGGTAAAAATTCGTTTCCCCCCAAGAAATAAGCTCCACCGCTCTTCATAGATATTAGATTTTGTGTCTAACATTTAGCATGCCCACCATGCTATTTTGGCGGAAACGCCGGGATTAGCTCCTCCTAGTTCCCCCCGGGAGGAGCGCTAATTGAGCAAAAGCCTTGTATAATACTTTTATACAAGGCTTTCTCTGTTTATTGCTTACATATGCTATCACATTTGGCAAAAAAACTACATGTTTTATCTTAGATTTTTTATTTAATCATATAAAGGTCTTTAACATCTTCTTTGCTTAATGACTCTTTATATATTTTGATATCATCTATCTTACCGGCGTAGTTAGCTCCATTGCCCGGTCTGGAAGCAAAGAAGAGATCATACACTGATTCTTGAGGGACATTCATCACACCGGATATATATATATCACCATCAAGATAGATAGTTCCAACGCCTATATTATCATCTTTTTTATCAAAAACTAAAACAATATGATGCCAATTATAGTTTAATGGTCTTTCTGTTCCAATCCATGAGTGTCCATTTCCGTTATTCATCCAGCTTTCAAGACAGGAATTTGTAGTAATTCCGAGATAGAAGCTTGAGAGTTTTGGTCCAATCTCTCCGTATTTTGATATAAGATCAATGTGATTATCATAAGGAGAGCTGGTTTCAATATCTGCCTGAATCCAGAGAGAGAAAGTGAAATCATCCTCAAAGTTAAACTCTTCTGCAAAAGGCACTTGGATAAAAGAACTATTACCACTAAACTCATAAGCCGAATGTTCGTTCCCGAATCTGTCACTGCATAGCTGCGCATTAGTGACAACACCGTTTAATCCACCAATAATATCATTTGCATTGCCATCAAATGGGTAATGAGCGAATATTACAGGAGGCTTTTTAGTAGGAGGTTCCCATTTAGTATATTGCTCTTTTACTTCTTGCTCGCTTAGTGCTTTTTTATATATTTTTATATCATCTAACTTTCCGGAAAAGTTCGCTCCATTGCCTGGTCTGGAAGCAAAGAAAAGATCATAAACTGATTCTTGAGGGACATTCATCACACCGGAGATATAAATTTCACCATCAAGATAGATAGTTCCAAGACCTTTATCATTATCTGTCTTATCAAAAACCAAAACAACTTGGTGCCAATAATAATTTAATGGTTTTTCTGTTCCAATCCATGTATGAACATTACCGTTATTTGTCCAGCTTTCAAGACAGGAATTTGTAGTAATTCCAAGATAGAAGCTTGAGAGTTTTGGTCCAATCTCTCCGTATTTTGATATAAGATCAATGTGAGTATCATAAGGGGAGCAGGTTTCAATATCTGTCTTTATCCAAAGAGAGAAAGTGAAATCATCCTCAAAGTTAAACTCTTCTGCAAAAGGCACTTGGATAAAGGAATTATTGCCGCTAAACTCATAAGCTGAATTTTCGTTCCCGAATCTATCCTGACATAAATTTGCATTATGTACAGCTCCGTTTAATCCTCCGATAACATCATTTGCATTGCCATCAAATGGATAGTGTGCGAACAAACCTGTGGTATTATCATCAGGTACAGGATCTGTTGTGTTATCACTGCAGCCGTAAAAGGCAATGCAGCAAAGCAAGAGTAGAACTGCAAAATGTTTCATTAGACGCCTCAGAAAAATTGGAAAATCAATATAATTACTAGTTCAAGTTGATTCCCCATGTATATTCGGGACTTCTTGAAACTATAGAATAACTTCGTTTATGCGTATCAATGTTGTTTTTAGTGGAATGACGAATAAAATACGAATAAGTTATTTTCTAATTACAAATATATGATTAAATTTAAAACAAGGCTAAGGAAAAATTTTAGTTCTACTGGCAGGAGCTATATTTAGTATATTTTTATAATTGATTGGCGCGAAAAGGAAAAAGATTGCATAAAAAAAAGCGGAGATATTATTTACTAATATCTCCGCTCAAAATAAAAAAGTATAAACTGTAGCTTTTATTCACCTTTTAGCTGTCTAAAAAGCATTTCGTATGAGTTCTTTACAGTTTTATCAGTTACCAAATAATTCTCTATAGTTTGGCAAGAGTGAAGCACAGTTGAGTGATCTCTACCACCAAAGCTTTGGCCAATTGATTTGAGTGACATCTGAGTAAGTTGTTTAGTAAGGTACATCGACATTTGACGAGCAAGAGCAATTTCATGTTTGCGTGATTTAGATTCCAAAATCTCTACCGGAATTTTATAATACGCAGAAACTACATCTTTTATGTCATCAATAGTAAGAGTCTTTGGTCTTACGTTTGCTACACCGTAAACAACTTCTTTGGCAACATCCATATTCAGCTGACGCTTATCCAAAGTAACTTTGGCAATTAAGCTAATCAAAACGCCTTCTAATTCTCTAATGCTGCTGGTAATGTTTCTAGCTAAGAATTCAAGAATATCCACAGGTAAATCAATACCTTCATCTTCAGATTTTTTCTGAAGAATAGCCATTCTCATTTCCAGATCAGGAGATTGGATGTCAACAGTTAATCCCCACTGGAAGCGGGAAATAAGCCGATCATCAACATCTTTTAGCTCTTTAGGAGCAACATCAGAAGTAAGAATTAGCTGCTTACCTGCCTGGTGAAGAGCATTAAAAGTATGGAAGAAATTATCCTGAGTTTTTTCTTTACCTGCAAAGAACTGGATATCATCAACAATAAGCACATCTACGCTTCTGTAATGATTGATGAATTCAGTTGTGCTGTTATTCTGTATAGCACTAATAAATTCCATAGTGAATTTTTCAGAATTTGTGTAAAGCACCTTAGCATCAGGTCTGTGTTGTAATATTTTATTACCAATTCCCTGAACAAGGTGAGTTTTACCCAGTCCTGTGTCACCATAGACAACTAACGGATTAAAACGAGTGCCACCCGGATTTTGGCTCACAGCCATAGCAGCAGAAGAAGCAAGCTGATTGGCATCACCTGTAATGTAATTATCCAAAGAATAGCGAGGATGCAGATTCGAGTCAAAAACTTCTTGTGTTGGCTTTTGAATTAAATCGGCAGATTGTTTGCCATGCTGAAAGCCGGGGATCTTCATAGTAAGTTTATCCGGGGCATTCGAGCTATTATCAACCACAATATCATATTGCAGTTTAGCATTTTCGCCAATTACTTTGTCGATAGTTACTCTGAGTAGCTGATTGAATTTAGTTTCAATCCATTCGTAGAAGAAAGTACTCGGAGCCAAAACAGTAAGAGTGTTATTTTCCCACTTAATGGCTTCGATTGGTTTAAACCAAGTATTAAATATATGAGGAGTTACATTATCTTGAATAATGTTCAGACATTTTTCCCAGTACAAAACAGCTTCTTTATCAGGGACTACTTGACTTTTCGGTTTGATGCGAGCAGTCCTTGTCTCTGTTTTGGGAAACAGTGATAAAGTATCAGTAGATTTCACGTTCAACTTCTTTTGTTTGGTTTACAGACACACACAATATTTTGTCAAACTATTAAAAAGCAACAAGTTTTAAGGGGGTAAATCTCTGCAAAATCCTTATTTTGGGGGTAGAACTTTGCGCAAATTTAAAATAAAACACTGTTATACTTTTGAATTTTTGACACGCCTCTGATAGTATAAAAGCCTACTCGGCATTTTCAACATCAGGGATTCCAAAATGGGATTTTTTTTTGACAATGGCAAGAAAAAAATGTGCAAAAAAAAACTTTTTTTTCTTGCATTTTTCCACATTTACTTATCCTACTTATTCTCAATGCCTTGCGAAACTCACCTAAGATATGCTGCTTTTGTTAATATTGAGTTTATAATATTGTATGATGTATTGCAAGAAATATCTGGGAGTAATATGCAAGTAGAATCAAATAAGTATATGTTATATAATGAGATATGGAGGATTGTCTGGAAAAAATATTTTTGAATTTTAGATTTTTATTTTACAATATCTCGTAAACAGCTATTAAGCAAAGAGTTAAAATATTTAACAAATATAGATAATGTCAAAATTGAACAAATCTCAAAAAGTAACATCAATAATAGCAAAAAAAGTAATTATTTTAGGTTTAGCTTATCTGTTTTCAAATAACTTATGCATGCTTGCATATCTCAAGATGGTAAACATATTAAGCACTTATCAATATTATGAAGTAGATAAGTAAATAATATGGTGTTGCTTTTGTAAAAAAAAAGAGATGCCAAAGTAAATAGGCATCTCTTTAATCGAAATGTGTGATCCCCGTGGACTACCACCAATAGTAAGAGAATCGTGCCATGATTCCTTTTTTACTGTGAAAGCCAAGACCTACTCCAAGATGTTCTGACCAATAATAATCAGCTCCTAAGTTGAAGCATATGCCTGAAGTATTTTCTGTACCTCTAATATAATAAGAACCGGTTTCTCTTTCTTTTGCAAGAATACTATCTGTTTGAGCAAAGAAACCAACTCCAGCATATATATTGCCCCAATCAAATTCATGATTATAAGCAGCATCAAAAGTTACCAAAATCGATTCGTATTTTTCTTCATCAAATTTATCGTCAAGTGGGTTAGGCAAACGTAAATTTATAGACGGATCGTGATAGGATAATGCATAATTAGGAATTGAATTGGCAAATCCTGCTACACCCATTGACACTGATATAAATTCATAACGAAAACCAAAGCCTACACCTAATCCAGCTCCACCATATCCTAATTCTCCGTGAAGTCCGTATAATGATGGAATATCATCTTCGTAAACTTCACCTTTTTGTGCATAAGAACTAGTGAAAAACAAACATAGAAAAGCTAATAACAAGTACTTCTTTACCATAATATCTCCTTTATAGAAAAATGCTTATATTTGCTGTAAGTAAGATAAAGTTTTTATATCGATTGTCAAAGAGTAATATTGCTTATGATTAACCTTTTATTGGTAGGAGTTGGTGGCTTCCTTGGTGCAATATCAAGATACCTTCTTGGCTTAGGCATAAATGTGCTTTTACCTGCCGGAAAATTTCCATTTGCAGTGTTGCTTGCTAATATATTAGGATCTTTTGCAATAGGTCTTCTATGGGGCATTTCTAATTCAAACTCTTCTTTTAAAGAAGAGTATTCACTTTTTCTTATAGTTGGGGTGCTGGGAGGCTTTACTACATTTTCTTCTTTTAGCTTGGATAACTTGAAACTAATCAGTCAAGGCCTACTTGTTCAAGCAATTATGAATATAATAATCTCAGTTTTTGCCGGCCTGTTTTTTACTTGGCTTGGCTTCTTCATCTCTAAGCATTTTTAACATAATTTAAACAAACATCATAATTTGCTGTTATAGTGGATTATTTTGTGCAAACCTTGTTCAAAATTTGTAAATTGTAAAATATTTTTATTTGCAATAATCAAACCTTTGTTTGTCTCAAGTGTTTATATATATAGAAGGCAAATGAAATTATAATTTTCTTTTATTACATAAATCGCATGCAAATGCAATTTATGTATTTGAAATAGGAACAAACTGACATATAATGATTTTTACAAACATACATATAGATATTGAAGAGACACTTTTTTCTTTATTTAAGCCTGCATCCTTGAAAGATCTTGAAAGCATGAAACTGCTTAATAGATATGATACAAAGTTTGTACTTAAAAAGTCTCATCTTTTAGATATTCTACAAAATCTTCCTCCTCAGTATAAAATATTAGAGATTGACGGTAAAAGAGTATTCGAGTATAGAAATCAGTATTTTGATACTGATGACCTATTGCTTTATAAAACTCATCACAATGGTAAACTTAATAGATATAAAGTAAGATATCGCCATTATGTAGATGTGGATCGGTTCTATTTCGAATTGAAATATAAGACAAATAAAAGAAAAACTGAGAAAACCAGAATCCAAAAATTCGGATTTGAAACTCAAATTAATGGTGGAGCGGATGTTGTTGTAAACGATAAACTACCTATTAATGCTGAAGATCTCAAACCGAAGTTGGATATATATTATAATAGAATTACCTTGATTAATACAGTGTCTAAGGAAAAGATTACTCTTGACTACGGACTTACTTTTGACAATAAGCTTAATTCTAAAACTTTGGAAGAATTAGCTATTGTGGAGGTTAAACTTGACAGACTTAAACCTCACACGGACTTTACTCTTTTGCTTAAAGAGATGGGCATTAGGCCTATGAAGATAAGTAAATATTGCCTAGGTATTATTTTAACTACACCGGGCGTAAAATATAACAGATTTAAAGAAAAACTATTACGTATAAACCAAATTTGCGATTTAAAATATGAATATTAGTGACTTAATCGGACTTGATTTTTTCAATGCTGAAGGATTCAGAGAGTTAGCCTTCAGGTTCTTTTTTAATCTAGTAGTGATTTATATCATTGCCAGACTTATATATTATAAATTAAGACAAAACCGTGACTACCTTTTTACACTTTTTATTTTCAATTTGGTAGTCTTCTTTGTTTGCTTTTTGCTAAGTAGTGCAAAAATTTCAATCGGTTTTGCTTTTGGTGTGTTTGCCATATTCTCTATACTTAGATATAGAACTACAACTGTACCTATCAAAGAAATGACTTATATGTTTATTTCTTTAAGTGTAGCAATCATCAATTCACTCACTACCGGCAGTATAAGCTTTGTAGAGTTGCTTTTCCCTAACGTAATGCTTGTGGCATTTGCTTTTGTTTTAGAAAAGACTTGGGTGAAAAACGAGTATAAACGTGAAGTGCTCTACGAAAAAATTGATTTAATTAAGCCTGATAGATATGATGACCTGATAAATGACCTTAGAGAAAGGACAGGGCTCAAGATACACAGAGTTGAAGTTGGTAAAATTGACTTTTTAAGAGATGTTGCACGAGTAAAGATATTCTATTTTGAAGATGAAAAAGTTAACAGATATAATTAGTGTTATCATCCTTTTTTTTGGCAGCGTGGCATTAGCTCAAGCGCAGGCTATTGAAAAAGCAGATACAGATACAGAACTCTGGTCAGGTGCTGAGCTTTCATATGTAATTACAAATGATATGGAATTCTCGCTAAGTCAGGAATTACGTTTCGATCAAAACATAAATTCTTTTGGCCAAAGTGTCACGGATTTTGGTTTGTCATATGATGTTTTTAAGTATCTCTCTGTAGGAGCTGCATATAGATATAGATCCTTTAGCTCATACTCACGTCATGAGGTATATGGAAATATTAGCACCGGATTTGATCTGGGCGATTTTGAGTTTTCTTATAGGTTTAGATATCATAGAAAGTACTCTGAACTTACAGATTCACCGGAACAATACAGAAATAAGTTTGAGATAGAATATAAGTATGACAGCAAGTTAGATCCTTTTATCTCTGCAGATTTCTTTTACAGCTCTCTAGGAGAAGATAAAGATAAGTTTTACAAAGTCAGATACTCTATCGGTTCAAAAATTGAGCTGACAAGATATTCTGATATTGAACTCTGTTATATGTTCGAAGATATGTTATATTCAGATAAAACTGTCAGCATCTTCGGAATAAACTGGTCATATAAACTTTATTGAGTGTACTTTGCGTAGGTATGCTTCCATGTCAAACTTACGCTTAAGTCCTCTGTCATTCATATATCTAATCTTCCCAAATATAGGTCTTTCTGCCCATCCTCTGTCGTGTATTCCGCCTATGCTCCAGGCAATCCCTGTATACCCGTTAGGATCTCTGCCATCAATGCTATATTTATCATTCAAGTGAATTGCAAATGCCAGTGCTTCATCAGGAGTATGAGTCCATTCGAGTATCTTTTTTGCCCAGTACATTCTCATATATCCGTGCATTTTACCTTTTTCTGTCATTTCTTTTTGAGCAGCATTCCAATAAGGATCATGAGTTTCAGCATTCTCAAATTGGGTTAAGGTATATATATACTCTCTTTTATCTTTTATGTGTTCAATTAAGGTGTTTTTTGCCCAATCTCTGAATCCTTCGAACACATCATAATTCGAATTATAAAAGCAGAAATTATCAGCGAGTTCTTTCCTGACAAAAATTTCTTCCACGAAACTCTCAATTGCTTCTTTGGGTGCATCCGCTACTTTTGCCTTTAGCACAGCTTCCAGCGCAGAAATATGTCCAAAGTGCAGATAGGGAGATAACTCTGATTGATAATCTGCACCGGGTTCGTTTCTGAGAGTATCATATTTTTGTATTCTGGTTTTTACAAAATTATCTAAAGTATCCAATCCTGCTTTTCGTCCGGGTTTAAAATGAGTGATAGGGGCAACTGATTTATCAAAGCTAATATGATTTATTTTTTCAAACTGAGCGAGATTTTCCAATTTTTCAACTCTATCAAAATCAAATCTTTCATTATCGGGGAGAGGTATTAAAAAGTCATTCTCCAATTTTCTGATTTTAGGCCTTAGTGTGTAAGCTGCAAACTCTTCTTTATTGCTTACAAACCTGGCAGGAATTATATTATGAGTATCTACCTCATGGAATGCAATGTTAATATTTTGACAAATGCCGGCATTCCACTCCTTTTTTATCTTTAGAGGATCAAAATCTGTAATCAGTAATCCGGCATCTTTTTCTTTTATAAGACTAGGTAGCGTCTGTTCAGGAGCTCCAAACAATAGGATAAAGGGTATATTAAGATATTCAAGTGTTGTTGCAGTTTCACGCAGCCCTTTTAGCATAAAGTCAAAATGCCTATAGGGAGCATCAAGGAAATTATCTACCAAATTGAAGCAGACAATAAAGTCAGTTCCAAATTGACGAGCCGTGTTTAAGCCGTATATCAGAGCATGATTGTATTCTACGCGCTGATCTCGGCTCATTTTATATATAACACTACCTCTGTTAACTTCAATATTATTCAAGGGATAAATTCTTTTTTCAATCATAACCTTGTTTCTTAAAATACTAATGTGTAAATTCCAATAATACAATAATTATATTTTTTAAAGGGGATATTATGCAAAAGTTGTTATCACTTGCACTATTAGCAGCAGTTCTTTTCATTTCTGCTTGCGGTAATAAGGAAACTACTGAAAATGTAGCAGAAAAAGATACCTACATCCGACCAGTAACTAAAACTGTAGAAACCTACAATGAAGACGGTACAGAGAAGGAAATAATTGAGTATACTTACGAAAAACCGGGCGATTTTTTCTGGGTTAAGGCTGAATACAAATCTGAAGATGGTACAGTAAATAAACTTGTGAAAAGAGAGCTTAACGAAGAGAGATTACCTGTCAAAGAAATGACAGAAGAGCTTGAAATGATCACAGAGACAGTTGTTACAAAATACTGCCCACATAGCTTTTTCTTATTAGAAAAAACTGTTTATGACGGTGAAGTAGCTCCTGAAAACAAATCATCTGCAATGAAGTATAATTTTGAAAAAGGTTTTCTTATTTCTGAAGAGTACACTAAATTCAGCAATGATCCTGAGTTCAAAAATGTTGAAGGAAATAATATTGTACTTACAAGCAAGTATAAATACTTCCCTGCTCCTGAATACAGACATGAAGGTCCACAAGAAGCAGCATTTTTTGTAGACGAGGTAAAAGCTTACTTTACTATAGATGATCAAAAACGCATAGAAGAATCGGAACAAAAACCTGAAAAAGAGTTCAAAATTGGTGATTTATATTGGGTAACTAAAACTGATTTCAACGAAGAAGGTATCCCTACTCACATGGTTGCAGGCGAAGCTGAATGTGAACATCATGCAACTGAAGAGTGGTACAAAATAGAAAAAGATGACCAGGGTAGAGTAATCGGTGTTATCGGCTATAATGATGAAAAAATGGAAGAACTAACTCCTAAAAACATGAAATATAGCTATAGCTATGATGCAGAAGGCAAACTTGCTTCTATAGAAGAAAACAGATACAACCCGGAAACAAAAGAATTTGATAAGTTCCATGACGGACAGAAATTCAACTTCAAAGAAGTAGATTTTGTGACGGGTAAACAAAAATTCTTATTTACAGCAAATAATAAAATATCTGAGCACTATTGCTTCGGTGCAAAAGCATATTCTTATAACGAAGACAAAATCATTGCTTATGACAAAACGCAAAAAGTTATTGAAAAATACAAAGGCGGTTACGAAGGTGAATTCCAAGGCCGTACTGCAGAACACAAATTAGTTGCTAAAGAAGTAACAAAATTTGATGAAGTTAAAACTGCAGAATAAATATCTTATCCAGAGATGTTAAAGAAAAAAAAGCTGCCCTCAATGGGCAGCTTTTTTTATATACTATAATCACGAGAATTTAGTTTAAAGCTAAATCCTGTTCCTTGATGATTTTTCTTCTTGCAGCTCGTGCTTCTTTTTCCATTTTAGAAAGAACCTCATTGAGTAAATCATTGGAAATGAGAGCATAATTCATATTATCTCTTATTTCTTCAGCAGATTGTATGTACTCATCTTTAACTAAAGAATCCGCAGACTTAGTAATAAATTTCTCAATGATTTCAGGATCTAATTCCAAATGGCATTGAATAGCAAGAACATTGTTATTATATACTATAATCTGATTTTCACAAGCAGGAGAGGAAGCCACTACTTTTGCTCCTTCAGGAAGAGTGAAAGCTTCAGAGTGCCAGTGAAAAGCAGTAAATGTATCAGGAAAATACTTAAATATTTTGTTGTTGCCGAATCCTCGTTTAGTATAAACCGGATGCCATCCAATTTCAGGCAATTTTGATTTATAAACAGTAGCTCCAAGAGCTTCAGCAACAAGTTGACCACCTAAGCAAAAACCAAGTATCGGTTTTTGAGCATCTATCATTTTTTTTATAAAATCTTTTTCGCTTTTCAGCCACGAAATATTTGCTTCATCATGTACGCTCATAGGACCACCAAGTACTATAAGCCAATCTATATCTTCTACATCGGGCAAAGTCGGATCAAGAGGAAATTTAGTAACTTCATAGCTATGCCCTCTCATGTCCAACCAGTCTGAAATATTTTTAGGAATATCTGATTTCACATGCTGAAAGATGTGAATATTCAATTTCTTCTTCTTTGACACCATCTCTATCTCAATCTTTGTTCAGCAATTCAAATGAATTAAAAAATGTCTCAGGAAGTTCAGAGTTTTGTACTTCATCATCGCCAACTACTTCAAAAGTATAAACTTTATCATCTCTATAATATATTCTCAAGTAACCTCGTATGTCCTTACGTTTGATCTGTGTAGGAATAATTCTAATTCCTGTATATTCAATTCCTTTTCTTTCAAAAGCATCATGACTAACGCTATCTCTGAACTTAAATGTACTATCTGTATAATCATCTCTATAAGAAT
Organism: uncultured bacterium; assembly: GCA_942490685.1. Taxonomy (GTDB): domain Bacteria; phylum Bacteroidota; class Ignavibacteria; order Kapaibacteriales; family UBA2268; genus JBFHIJ01. Next base: position 2,814,756 of record CALNXW010000016.1, on the reverse strand, counting down.
TCAAGATATGTTGAATTCTTTCTTCAGGTGTATCATCATTTTTAAAATGAAAGCATTGGACAGCAAAATAAAGGCCTAAGGTCATTTCTGTCAGCTCATGAGCATAGAAACTTCCTTCTTTACCATCTCCCATTTTAGGATAAATAGAATAGATGGCTGCCGCCGGGAACATAATTTGATAATTCCCTTCTTTAGATACTGCTTTGTACCAATCTTTAAACTTGTCTTCAGCAATAGAGCTGATAAATAAGGAGATAAAAAAAATGATACCAAATACGTAGATATTTTTCATTTAGAAAGCCTTTGCAATTGTTTGTGTTATGTTTTTATAAATTCAATTATTGCTTACAGTTAGTAAACCTTAAACTATTTTACAAAATACAATAACTAAGCAAATAGCAAAAATATATCAATCACAAAAGCAATAAATTAAGCAATATGTAATTGTATATTACTTAATAATACATAGGGGACTATTCACCGCTAATTATTTTGATTATAAAAGATGCTCTGTAGTTATCAAATTCTTCAATAATTTTTTCGGTAATATATGGCATTATAATTTTATGCTCACCTCTAATTTGAGTGCTCATTGAATTTTTTAGAATTTCTACTCCTTCTATAGCCTCAAGCTTTGCAATAAAAGCTTTTATTGGGGGCTTGAATTCTTCAACCAATGGATAATAACTTATGTCAACAGCAATTTTCATAATTTTATCTCGATTTTTTATTACATTATAAGTTCAACAGTTATACGTCTAACATATAGAAATAGTTGCTTTTTATAAGAACAATAATTATATTTAATATTAATTTTAGAAATAACTTATATCAAGAAATATTGAGGCTTAATATGTCTAAATTATTTACATTTTTATCACTTCTGTGCTTGCTGTCATATCATGCTGCCGCGCAGATTCAACTCAAGAATGGTGCATTTATATCTGAAAAAAAAATATTTGTGAGATTATATCATGACAATATTGATCAAATCAGACAAAACGAAAATATAAAACATTCACCAGAGCCTTTCCTTTTAAAGTCTCAATCGATAAAAGAATCGGATTTAACCGGTAAAAATTATTCTCTGGCTCAAATACAAAACATAGAAAAAGCTGAAGAGCCTCTTTTTAGGACTTTTATTATACCTGTTCCTGTAGGAAAAAATCCGCTTGATTACTGCCTACATCTAAAAAGTGCATATCCTAATTTAGTAGAAATAGCTGAACCATATCATCTTATGCAAAAAATGGGTTCATCCCCAAACGATCCGAATATTAATAAACAAAACATGCTTGTGAACACAAAAGCCTTAGAAGCGTGGCTTCTTTATGACGGAGATAGTAAAATCGCAATAGGCATAAGCGATGTTGGTATTAATCAGAATCATCCTGACTTGAAAGATAATATTGCTGTAAATTATGATGAAATTCCTAATAATGGGATTGATGATGACAACAATGGATATATAGATGATTATTTAGGTTGCAACTTAGCGCACCAAGATGATAATGAAGGCTGGGACAACACTTACCATGGCGATCAGCATGGTACTGAGGTTGCCGGTATAGCTGCTGCAACTTATAATAATAATGTCGGTATTGCAGGGATTGGAGCTAAATCTAAATATTTTCCAATAAAAGTTGCAATAGCCGGAGATAATAATCTATTATATACTTATGAATCTATACGCTATGCTGCTTTGAGTGGATTGGATGTTCTAAATTGCAGCTGGGGTGCAGTAAAGGAATACTCTGCTATAGATCAGTCTATAATAGATTTTGCAGTATCAAAAGGAGTAGTAATTATTGCATCAGGTGGTAACGCATCAAGGCCAGAAGTGCTTGATCGTAACAGTACTGTGTTTTTTCCTGCCGGTTATGACGGAGTGCTTGGTGTTGGTGAAGTAAATAATGGTGACAGATCAACTACAGAATCTATGTTTGGAAGGCACATTAGAGTAGTTGCTCCGGGTCAGGAAAATTACACTACTTCGAACAGTTCTTACGCATTCATGACTGAGGGCTCTTCATATGCTTCTCCTGTTGTTGCCGGAGCTGCAGCTTTGGCAAAAGGAAAACACCCTTCACTTAATCCTAATCAAATTATTGAATTCGTAAGACAATGTACTGATGATGTTTCTGCAAAGACTCCAAGCGCAGCAAAACTTATTCCCGGGAGAATAAATTTAGAAAAAGTAGTTACAGTAGATCCAATGTCATTTGCGGGTATTAGGTATGAAGGTAAACAGTATTTTAATTTGAGTGGTGAGGAAAGAACTCGAATTGAGACAGGTGAAACTTACAAATTAAAACTTAGAACAAGAAACTATCTGGGTGGGCTTACAAATGCTCGTTTTGTACTTTCTACTGCATACGATCCTCAAAATGCAATTGAAGTAGTAAAAGATGAAATAGTTATAGATCAAATTAATGCCACTTCTTATATCGGACTTAACGGATTCGAATTTTCTGTAAAAAATACTTCATTTAATCCTGTTGTGATGAGAGTGGACATTTATGCAGATGGTGATTATCACGATTTCTTCAAATTTGATATAGTCCCTACTCAAAACTTTATTACTTTTATGCATAAAGATATTGCTCTGTCTTTTGGAGATAGAGGTGAATTTGGTCTTACTGGCAATGAAAATACATATGGCGTTGGATTTGTTTATAAAGATAAATACAAACAAATGGGCTATCCCGGATCAGGACTGCTTTTTACAGCCGGAAATACTAAAGCATCAGCTTCATTCTTAGGAAGCTTTAAGACAATTCAGATGTGGTCAGACGAAGACAACACATCTATAATATCGGACGAATTTGCCGGTGCAAATCTGGTAGGGATTGAAATCAAGCAGAAGGTCAGTTTCTTTGACGATTTAGATAATGTAGCAAGACTGGATATTACAATTTATAATAAATCCGGAGATAATATTGCCGGACCGGCTTGCGGTTACTATTTGGATTTTGATGTAAACGAAGATTATGATAAAAACATAGCAAAGTTGTTTTTTGATGCCTATCCTCCTGAGCTGATGGGAATGGAAAACTATGCTGCGGAACTAATGAAAGAAGATTCTCCTAATATGCCTTTAGTCGCTGCTGCTGCATATTCTAAAAATTCTTCTGCTGTAGCTCAAGCCGTTGGTATGGGAACTCTGGATGTTTCTACAGCTCCTATTAGTGAGTATGTTGAGCTGCTTAATAGTGGTGTGAACAAGCAAGTCACAGGATTGGATGACAGAGCTATGCTTATTGGTATGCGTTTTAATCAAACTTTAGAAGATCAGGACAGTGTGCAATTTACTATAATAATAGCTGCTGCTGAAACTGAATCTCAACTTGCTTCTGACATGAAAAAAGCAGCTTTGAAGCTTACTTCAGTAAGTGAAAAGCCTAAGTCTGAATTGACTATATACCCAAATCCTGTGGTTGATAAAATCAATATTCAAACTGAAAAAATTATCGAATCTGTTCAAATCTCTGACATTGAAGGAAATGTTGTTTTTTCAGTGGATCAGATCAATGCAAACGAATATAGTATAGATACTCAAAGTTATGTATCAGGTACTTATTTCATGACTATTACAGGTATAGGCTTTAGTTCAACTGAGAAGCTTATAATTGCTAAATAAAAAAAGCAACTAAAATTCAAACTAAGCAGCCTGCTCCATTACTGAGTAGGCTGTTTTAGTACATGTATAATGGTAAGGATTTCTTGTCTATTAATCAATTGATTCCAATATAGATGGTTCCAACCCTTTCGATTTCGTGAGATCAAATACTCTGTCAATTTTTCCCTTCTATTTAGATTCTTTATCACTCAAAAAAAGTATATTGGGAGATAGGTTCAAAAGAAGCTATAGAGCTCAATTTTCTTGTCCTTTTGCCGATAATGAATATATGAAAAAACTATACTTATTACTGTTATTGATAATTGCTGTATCTTGTCGTGATTATATATTTTCACGACCAGATGTGATAGTGCAGGGTAAATTGAAAAAGTCATTTACAGAAAAGATGTTTATTAGCTCTCAAAATCTTTATTTCAAATACTCACTGCAGCAAATTATTGATACTATTTATATTGCAAAGGACAGCAGTTTCAAGTTTTATTCTGAAGCTGATAATGATATATATGCCAATCTGAATTTCAGGAAGTATGATTACACCTTACCGATTTATCTTTCTAAGGGTGATTCGGTAAATATCGTTTTAGATTTAAGCCACAGAAATATAGATTCTATTGGCGGAAAAGGATACAAGAAAATATATCTCAAAGATTCTCTTTATAAGATTTCTAAATCTATAAGGCTATTTGAGAAAAATATGCTCAGCGACGATTTGTCCTGTAATCCAATTTTCCTTCAATCTCAAAAGTCTATAAATCATTTCCTGAAGAAATACCTAATGGAATTTAAAGGAGAGTATCCTGTACTCAAATCTGAATTGGAAAACCACTTTGAGATCCTGTTCGATATTTGCAGCCTTAAGTCATATTACTCTGATTCTACTTTCGATAGGTTAGTAAATAAATACAATATCAAGGGTAAAGTTTTTAGGCATAACAAGGCATATTATCATTTTGCTAAACTCATGACTGATTACTTTGTTAATAGGGTGGGGTTAGATTCCTCGAAAAAAGGTGCTGAGCAATATGACTTTGTTTTTGACACTATTTCAGCAAAAACTAGCTATAACTTCAGAGATATCTGTTTGGTGACTTTGATGGAAAAGATAATTCCAAGAGAATGGAGCTACACAGATGAATTGTATTTACTAGGCAAATTAAGAACCTTAGAACCGGATATGCATGAGGAAGCGTATAGAGAATATCTAAATACTTTGGTGAATAATCACTTTAAGTTTCAACCCGGTAAACCATTTCCTGAGTTTTTACTACAGGACGCAAATACTTACCAATATAATCTTTATCGGTTTAGAGGACAAAAAGTAGCAATAATGTTTCGAGATGCAGGCGAAAAGGACCTAACTTCTTTGAAGCAGTTTCATGAGATTTTTGAGCGAGATGAGAATACTGTTTCAATCTCTATTTCACTTGGAAATGAGGAGCAAAAATCATGGGCTAAAACCATGAAATTCCTAAATATAGGTGGTTTGAATTTATATGATCCGAACGGTTTGTATTCTCAACTTGCAGATAAGCTACTTATAAGAGATTTGCCAATGTATTTCGAAATAGATGAAAAGGGCAATATTCTAAATCCGGGGACATTGCATTTGGAAGAAATTAAGAAAAAAATGCTTGCAAAGTAATTTATAAATGTGTTTATTGATTCTTGGTTTTCAATATCAAATGATGTTTTAGTAAAATATCAAAATCTTATGATTCGAAAATCAAAGTTATGTATGCTTATAAAAAGCATAGACATATAACAATCAACATATCTATGAGCAGCATGAAAGACAAAAACACTATCAATATACTAGTTGCCGCCGGGGGAACAGGCGGACACTTATTTCCTGCTTTAGCAGTGGCAAAGGAAATAGAAAAAACTTCTGAAAAGGAAGTAAAGCTTTTTTTTACAGGTAGGCCTGACAAAATTGAAGCAGAAAAGATCCCTGCACTGGGCTACCCCTTTATTCCTATGAATATATCAGGACTTGTAAAGAAATTTTCTTTCGGAACTCTATTGCTACCTCTTAAAATCTGGTCTTCAACCCGAAAAATAAAAAAGCTAATAAAAAGAGAAAAAATTGACGCTGTCATTGCTGCAGGGGCTTATATCAGTTACCCTCCGGGAATTGCATCTTCCATTACGCGTACTCCTTTATTCCTTTTAGAAGCAAATGTTAACCCGGGAAAGACAATAAAATCACTTGCAAATAAAGCCAGAAAAATATTTATTTCCTATGAGGAAAGCAAGCACTTCTTTCCTTATGAACAGCAGCACAAGCTTGTTTATACCGGCAATCCGATCAGAGATAATATTCTTGTGATGCCGGAACAGGGAAAAGCCAAAGAAGAGCTCGGATTTGGCAGAGACAAGAAATTAGTCTTTGTTTTTGGTGGAAGTTTAGGAGCAAAATCAATTAATGAAGCTATGAGCAAGCACTTGTCTGAAATTGGAAATATGAATATTGATGTTCTATGGCAGACCGGCAAACACTTCGAACCTCCTAAGATATTACCTAAGAATATCAAAGTAGTAGAGTTTATAGATGATATTAATATCGCCTATTCGGCAGCAGATTTGTTGATTTGCAGATCCGGTGGGACTACTGTTGCGGAAATAGCGGCATTGGGCAAACCTTCTATTCTTATTCCTCTTTCTACAGCATCAAACAATGAGCAGGCTCATAATGCAAAAGCTCTAATGGAGAGCAACGCTGCGGTGATGATTAGCGATAAAGAAATATCTGACAAATTATTGCCTGAGTTAAAAGCACTTATTACTGACGAAAAAAAACTTGCCAATATGTCAAGTAAAGCAAGATCATTCGGAAAACCATTTGCAGCCAAAGAATGCGCAAATATCATTCTGGAAGAAATTACGCCTAAGAAATCTGTTGAAACAGAAATCGAGTAATTATATTGTGATTTTGAGAATTATCATTCTATCCCTGAATAAATACTATTGCTTTCAGGTAGATACAAAAATGATTAAATTTGTAATAAATTGATGTTGCTTGCTGATTTTTCCGGCAGCGAAAAATTGAGAAACTCAATCTAGAAAAAGTTATGCTTTGAAGAGAAAAACTATGTCTTTAGTAATAGACCCTAGAATAACTTTTAGCAATTATTTTATAAAAATATTTCTTGAACTATAGCTTGGGCAGTTTAGAATGGCAAACTCGAACAAATTAAAGAAGGTAATACTGAGTTTCTTATCGCTGATCTTTAGAAATAAAAGATATGAGCAGGGGATATCTCCTGATAAAGTAAAAAAAATACTAGTTGTCAGGCATGATGCTCTTGGAGATATGTTTGTTACTTTACCTGCAATTGCTTCTTTAAGAACACTAGCACCAAAAGCTCAAGTTCATGTATTAGCATCACATCGCAATTATAGATTGCTTGAGAATGATCCCCATGTTGACAAATTTCATATTGTGAAGCAAAACAATTTCAAATTTTTTATACAAATGTTGCAACTAAGAAAAGAAAAATTTGATGTGATAATCTCTTCGAATTATATAGGCGTAACTAAGCAAGGCGTGATAGCAAATATCATAGGTAACAAAGATACTTTCAAGTCTCTCTTATATACTGGCGAAGATCGATATACTTATTATAATTTTCAGTCTAAAAAAGCAGATATCCCGGAATCGATGTGGGAAAGAATGTATATCCAATTTGCTGATACGTTTGCGTTATCCACAAATGTGGAAAACATAACTCCTTATCTTTATACTTCAGAAAACGACAAATTAATACTGAAATCCCTTTTAGGTGATATGCTCCTTAAGTCAAAGGAATATATAGTAATTAATCTGTCTGCCGGGCAGCCGTGGAATAGATTGACTGAAGAAGAGTATGTGGAAATCATAAGACTTTCCCACAGACTTTTCCACAAGAAAATTGTTCTTATCAACATCGAGCAACATCCAAATATTAGTAAGAAAATAGATGAGAAGTATACTGTTATATTCCCTGATTCTGATGTTTTGACTGTAGCAGAACTAATACGAAATGCTTTAGTATGTATTACTCCAGACACCGGTATAGTTCATATGGCTTCTGCTGTTCGAACTCCAACTTTAGGAATCTATAACAAGGAATACCAAAGTCGATTTTGGGCACCTTATAAAGTTCAGGGTGGCAAAGTTATAAATGATAAAGATATGATCTTGAATTTTAAGAAGCTAGCTTCTGCACTTGCCTCTGAATTAGGAGTAGAAAATGAGCAAGATTAGAACTCTATATGCTACTAACTATTCTGATTTGAAACTGGGTGGTCAGAAAAGCATGATATCACTTCTTGAAAATATGGATCAAGATGAGTTCGAGCTTCATGTGATTTGCCCCGAAGAAGGTGAGTTAGCAAAAAAATGCAGAGAGATTGGCTGCAAGGTTCATTTTCATACTGTTTGGAAGAGAAATATTGGAAAAATATTCAAAATTCTAAAATCGTATATCGACCTGCGAAAAATTATAAAAGATAATTCAATACAAGTGCTTCATTCAGATAACGAAATAAATACTTTTATGTATGTAAAGATGCTCAAGAATTTGAATATTAAGCATCTTTGGCATCTGAGAGTAGCAAATAAGTTTAAGTATGATCACATTATTCAAGAGCATGTAGATGCTATTGTCGGTGTTTCTGATGCAACTAAAAAACGAATTTTAGAATCTAACTATTACAAATATCGTACAATATATGATGGCGTAGATACAGAAGTCTTTGCTCCTGTGACTAAAGAGCGAAAAACTATTTTGAGAAAACAACTAAATATTGATAACTCTTTTTCGATTCTTTTTGTTGGTCAACTAAAGTATGAAAAAGGGATATATGAGATGGTTGATGCATTTATTAGTTTAGTCAGAGATAAACAAATTAACAATGCCAAGCTTTATATTTTAGGGACAGCTTTAGACAGAGGTATACAGGCTAAATTGGAATCTATTATTACAGAGAATCTTCCTGAAGCACAAAATTCTGTTTTATTCAAAGGGCATTCTAATAAGATATACGAATGGATGCAGGCTTGTGATCTTGTTGTTTTACCTTCACACATAGAAGGTTTGGGCAGAGTAATTTTTGAAGCAATGGCTTGCGGTACTCCGGTTATTGGTACTGATATATCAGGTATCAATGAAATAATTACTAAAGAAACAGGATGTCTTGTACCTGCTCATAATTCAATGGAGCTTGCTAGTGCTATTGAGAAAATGATTTTTGAGCCGAGTCAGTATGAATTACTGAAAACGAATGGACGCAAACGTGCTTTAGAGCATTTTGATATCAAAAAACATGCAGAAAAAATATCTGAAGTTTACAGAGAACTTGCAAACGGAGAAAATTAATGTTGAAATATATTATTATATGCCTTTTTATTCCAATGATCATATTTGCCCAAGAAGATACATTAAAGACTAAAGATAAAAGACTGAATGTAATAATCGGTAAAATAAATAAAGGCCCCGGTGCAGATAGTATCAGCAGCTATAAGTTTGAAGCAGCTTTCAATTTGGCCGTGGGGATGTCACAAAAATATAGACTTATATCTGCAGATTATAGAGATTCTGTAATTGAAGTCCTTCGTAATGTAAATCCGAATATAAACATGATAGATATCGCGAAAGAGTGTAATGCTGATATAGTTGCTGCTGCTCATGTCGGAATCCTCAAAAATATGTTGAGAGTAGATTTGGCGCTTGCCGATATCACTAACAAAATGAATCTTAAAGGTGTTGGGTATGGTTTGCTAAATTACAGGAAGTTAGACGAAAAACCTCTTTACGATCCGACTTTATTGAAAGCAACACAAAGAGCTTTTGCAAACGCACTGGCTAATGACAGTTTGTATAAAGATGCACCTGATGGTTTTAATGTCAGACCTGCAGCACCTCTTGTAGTTGGTGGAATAGAATTTATCAATGAGGTAGAAGAACAAGATTCGCTGATGACCTGGGATTTGTTTGCAAAACAGGAAGTTAATTCATTTGATTTATGCGAATCTATTTTCGAAGAAGCTTCTCTTAGCCATAATTATGCAGTTTATGATTTAGATTCCAGAGATTCTTTATATGCAATGCTGAAATTATTTGGGATAGAGAATTACACTCCACCTTCAGCTATTGAGATACAAGGTTTAGCTCGGATAGAAGTCGATTACTATATCACAGGAAAATTTACACAGCTACCCTTTGCTGCAAGATTGGAACTGAGTCTTTACCGAATCAATCCCCAGGGTAATTTGTATGAAATAAAATCTGCGAAAGGTTTGATCAAGCTTGATAAAGTAGACGAAATGAGACGTCTCGCTAAGCAGCTTACTGATGAATTGCTGAGAATAGAGAAGAAAGATGACAGTGAAGAACCAAAAACAGAGAAATTATCAGATTGATTTAAACATAAAATATCTTATATCGATACACAAATAGGCACATAATAAGTGCCTATTTGTGTATTAGACATCAAAAAATACCTATTAGATATGCTAGTTAAATTAAATTGACTTAATATGATCTAAAATCATATTCTTTTTTCTTAATTTGCATGGATAAAATCAAGTGTATAATAAAAATAATTTTATTCGGAGTAATAATGGACAAGCATCATCACTCTAATATAGTTTTGAATGGCAGTAATTTAACATTTGAGCAGGCAATTGCATTTGCTCATGGTTATTGCAAAATAGAGTTAGACAAAGATGTAAAAGCTAAAGTTGAAGCTAACAGAGAAGCTGTAATAGCTTCTACTAAATCAGGTAAACCTGTTTATGGTTTTACTCGTGGTTTTGGTCAAAATCAAGATGTAGCTGTTTCTGAGGAAGGTCTTATCGAATTACAGAAAAATCTGATTCGCACTCACTCAATTTCATTTGGAAGACCAACTATCAAGCAAATTGCTAAAATGTCTATGCTTTTCAGAGCAAATGCTCTTTCTAAAGGTCATAGCGGTATCAGATTTGAACTTTTGCAGTCGATAGTAGATTTTGCAAACTGTGATGATATCTACCCTTATATTCCTGAAGCAGGCTCTTTAGGTGCATCCGGTGACTTATCTCCTCTTTCTCATATAGCTCTCAATTTAATGGGAGAAGGTAAATGTTATTATAAAGATGAGCTGATTGATGCAAAAACAGCATTAGAAAAAACAGGTCTTAAACCAATAGAATTAGCTGCGAAAGAAGGTCTTGCTTTAAATAACGGTATGCAATGGTCAAATGCTTTTTTAGCATGGAATTTATATCAAATCGAAAAGCGTACTAATCTCGGGCTTATCTTTGGTGGTTTAATGTCAGAAATTATGCTGGCTTCTGATCTACCTTACACTGCTGAAATTCATGAGCTTCGTCCTTATCCGGGGCAGGCAAAAGCTGCTGCGATTCTTAAAGGCGTATTTGCAGGAAGTAAAATCAGAAAAGCTCATGAAAGCTTTGATTATGATGTAAATGTTCAGGATCCATATAGCTCACGCTGCCTTCCACAGGTGTACGGTCCTTTGTTTGATGCAATGGATGAGACTAAAAAGAAACTTGAAATCGAAATGAACTCCGCCACAGATAACCCTCTAGTATTTGATGAAATGGTTATTTCCGGTGGTAATTTTCATGGTATGCCACTTGCAATTGCTGCTGCAAACTTATTTAATGCTTTTTGCGGTACGGTGGCAATTAATATGTCACTAGTTAGAAGAATTGTAGATAAAGATAAAAACAGATTGGGTGTGAGCTGCTTGATTTCTCCTGAAGCTAATCACTCTATCAGTAGTGGCATGATGATCCTGGAATATAGTCACACTGCTCATGGCAATTTACTTTTATCTAAAAACAATACTGCATTTTTGCATGCTCAAAGCAGTGCAAGTCATCAGGAAGATCATGTTTCTCATGCTCCTACAGTGATTTTAAATATGCGTGATGCTATTGAATTACATTCCGTTCAATTAGCACTGCAAGCTTCAATCATCAGACAAGGCTATTATATACTGGAAAAAATGGAAGCAGATTGGAAAAAAGAAGGTAAAATCCCTCAAGATGCTGAATTGAAAGCAGGACAAACAGGTCAAACTTTAATTGAGACTATTAAAGAAATCTTCCCTGTTGTATCCGGCGACAGATACATGCAGGAAGAAGTTGAAAAAGTTCGCTTAGAACTGATTGAAAATGATAAACTACACGATGCTTTAGTGTAATTTAAAAAAAATTAAAACTCTTTTTGAAAGCCGATGGATAGAGACATTATTCTTAATTCCTTCGGCTTTTTTGTTGTCAATCACCGGAAAAATTATGCTGATCTAGCCAAAGAGGAGAGGAATTATGTTCAAACTTCTAAGAGGAAATTCATGAATTTTCTCCTTACTCCAATCATTGCAGTAATTGTTATTACTCAATTATTGCGATATCTGTTTCACAGAGATAGCTATGAAACCGTTACTCCAATATTTTGCTAAGTAGCATATTTCCTATATTAATAATCAGATTAGAATTAGTTTCAATAAGATATAAATAAAGTAGTCAAAAGAATTAGGGAAAAAGCTAATAAAGCCGTAAATTTGTCACAGTTTTTCTAACTTAAAAACCGGAGTTAATTATGGAATTATATGTAGATACCGCCAATATAGAGCATATTAGAGAATCTGCCCGTCTTGGCTTTATTTCAGGGGTTACAACTAACCCGTCATTGCTTGCTAAAGAAGATCCAAATGTGGATATCAAAAAACGCATTTTGGAAATTCACGAGTTAGTAGGTGGTCACTTATCTGTAGAAGTAAACTCAACTGAAACAGACGGCATGCTAAGAGAAGCTGACGAGATTTTATCGTGGTTCCCTGAAGCTACAATCAAAATTCCTATTATACCTAATGGTTTGGCTGCAGTAAAAGAATTATCTAAAAAAGATATTCCTACAAATGTTACTTTGATATTTAATGCTACTCAGGCACTTGCTGCTGCAAATGCAGGCGCTACTTATGTGTCAGTATTTATGGGTAGATTAGATGATATAGCAATCAGCAGCAAACAGGTTATTGAAGAAGTATGTGAGATTTGGGATGTTCACGGAATCGAATCTCAAATCATTGCTGCTTCTATCAGACACCCTATGCACATGATCGATGCTGCTAAAGCAGGTGCTGATATTGCAACTGTACCTTATAAAGTATTGATGCAATCATTGAAACATCCTTTAACTGATAACGGACTTCAGCAATTCCTTGCAGATTATGACAAAATGCAGACTGAACGCCAAAAAGTTATGAATGTGTAAAAGAATTTACTTAAGTAAAGGTCGGTACTTGCCGACCTTTTTTATATATTGTAGATATGTTGTTTTTGTTTTTGGATTTAGGATTTATAGTGAGTAGCGAGTACTTCGGCCCGGAAATTTTAATGCATGCGTATAAAGAAGGATTCTTCCCTATGGCAGAATCCAGGCATGGTGAGATATATTGGCACTCTCCGGATCCGAGAGCTGTTATTCCTATTGAAGAAGCAAAAATGTCACGTTCTCTTAAACAGTTTATTAAGAAAAGACAGTTTGAGTATAGAGTAGATGAGGCTTTTGAAGAAGTAATCCGCGCATGTGCTGATAGAGATGAGACATGGATTAATGACGAAATTATTGATTCATTCTGCGAGTTGAATCGCTTAGGTCTTGCTCATTCAGTAGAAACCTGGGAAAATGGGATCCTGCTTGGAGGACTTTATGGAGTGACTCTTGGAGGTGCTTTTTTTGGCGAATCAATGTTTAACTATGAAACCAATACTTCTAAAGCAGCATTTTACGAATTGATCAGAATTCTGAAGAAAAATGGATTCCGATTATTGGACTCTCAATATATCAACCAGCATACTTATAGTCTCGGAGCTGTGGAAATTACAAGGAGTGACTATCTAAACCGTTTAAAAAAGGCACTGGTTCTTAACTGCAAATTTGAACAGTAAGTCTTATCAAATCTTACCCTGCAACAACTATTAATCACTTTCATTTGTTTCTTATTGCAATACAGAAATAAATGAGACGTTTTTTTCATAGTATATAACAATAAGAATTAACCTATGAAAAAAATAGTCATATATATATCTTCTATTCTGATTCTATTCAGTGCACTACTATCCTCCGGGCTTAAGTCGGATGACAAAATACTTGATGAGTTACGCAAAAAATACTATTCTGCTCTAGAAGTTGAAGATGAAATTGATAACGCCATCAAAGCATTTCAGGAGACTTCTAAAGAAAGAGAGTATTACGCAGCTACTGCAAAAGTATATATCGGTTCCCTTACTGCTGTAAAAGCAAAATTTGCATTTTGGCCGGGAACTAAATTGGAATATGCAAATCAAGGTATCGAAATGATGGAAGAAGGTCTGAAAGATTCTAATGATAATATAGAATCCCTTTTTATCTACGGTACTACTTGCTATTACCTCCCTTTCTTTTTTGGTATGAGTGAAGAGTCAGAAACTGCCCTAAAAAAAATTATCAAAATTATGGATAAAAATAGCCTGAAGCTATTCCCCAAAGATCTACTCAAAAATGCTTTGATATTTATAGAAGAGAATATTGATTTGGATGATGAAGAAAAGAAATCTTTGGAAGACTTAAAGGTGATGCTAAATGGCTAAAAGAATTGCAATTATAGGAGGAGGACTTGGTGGAATTTCTGCTGCAGTTTATCTTGCTAAAATGGGATTTAAGGTAGATATTTTTGAAAAAAATTCTACTCTGGGCGGAAAACTCAATGAAAGCAGATTAGGGCAGTATCGTTTTGATACCGGACCTACTTTGTTAACTATGCCATTTGTATTTGAGAGACTTTTAGACTTTGTGGAATATGACAAAAGTAGACGTCCTGAGCTTGTAGAAGTAGATCCAATATCCAGGAATTTTTTTACTGATGGAAGTATCTTAGATACACATCAGGATATTAAAAAAATGCAAAATAATATCAGCGCTATTTCAGGGACAGATGCAAACAAATTCCCGGCATTTATGGAGTATTCCAAAAAATTATATGACGCAGCTGCTGAGATATTTCTGTTCGAACCGTTTCATGAGATAAAGCAACTATGGGAGGAAGGGAAAATACCTTCTATTAAAACCGCTTTCAAAATAGATGCATTTAAGACAATGCACGAACGACTCACTGACTATTTTTCAGATGATAGAATCCTGCAGCTGTTTGGGCGTTTTGCCACTTACAATGGTTCTAATCCATATCAAATACCCGCCACTTTGAATATTATACCTCACGTTGAATTTGCTATGGGCAGTTATTATCCACGAGGCGGAATGTATTCTTTGGTTGGTATACTGAAAGAAGTTTTGGATCAGCTAGATGTGAAAGTGTTTTTTAACGTTAAGGTTGAGGAGATTTTTCATGATAAAAAGGAAGCAAATGGGATACGAGTAGGGCAGGAATATCATAAGTATGATAGGATAATAGCTAATTCTGATGTTGTTCATACTTTTTCTACAATGCTGAGAGGCTTCCCGGAATATACTATGAAGCTGCGCGACTTAGAACCTTCGCTGTCCGGTATGCTTTTCCATTGGGGCGTTAGAAAGAAACACGATAATCTTCAGTTACATAATGTCTTCTTTTCGGATAATTATAGGGAAGAATTTAACAAAATATTTTCTGATCAAATTCATCCGTCCGACCCAACAGTTTATGTTTCTATATCTGCAAAGATTGATGAGGATCACGCTCCTAATGATTCTGAAAACTGGTATGTTTTAGTAAATATGCCTTATCATAATGGTCAAAACTGGAGTGAAGCAAAATATGAGGTAAAGCAGAGCATTTTATCTAAGCTTAAGAGGCATGGGATCGATTTAAGCGGATTAATAGAGAAAGAGGAGATATACACACCAGAAGATTTTAAGAGGATCTATCTGTCTAATCGCGGGAGTATTTACGGAATATCTTCTAACAGTATGATGTCTGCTTTTCAAAGGCCTGCGAACAGATCTCGTCTTCTGAAAAATTTATATTTTACCGGTGGTTCTTCTCATCCGGGTGGAGGAGTCCCTCTGGTTATACTCTCAGGGAGGCATACTGCAAAAATAATAGCTAGGGAAGAAGGCATTGATTTTGAGAAATTTGAGTCGAAGTCCCTTCCGAATTTATAACACCCTATTTTGATTTCATTACAAATCTTCTAGGGAATTTTAGGTAAAAAGTAGTGCCTTTTTTTTCTTCAGTCACATAGCTAATAGTACCGTTGATTTTGGCAATGCACTGCTTTGTGACAGTTAGTCCTAAACCAGTGCCCGGTACTAAGCCGCCTGTCTGACTGCCTCTGTAGAAAGGAGTAAAAATCATTTTTTTATCACATTCCGGGATACCCCAGCCAAAATCTTCCACAGAGATAATTATATTTCCGTCAACTTCTTTAGATTCTATAATTACTTCAGTGCTCTTGTCCGAGTATTTCAGAGAGTTCATAATGACATTATATATGGATAGTCTGCAAAGTCTTAAGTCAGTATAAAGTATTGGCTCTTTTACATTATTGATATATTTAATTGTATGATTGTTGCCGTCTATAATTTCCAATTCTCGTATTACCTTTTCGATACAATTTTCGATATTGAATAGAGCAGGCACAAATGAGTAATCGCCTTTGTTATGAAAAACCATATCCAAAGTACTATCCAGCAGTCCTGTCATTGCATTAGATGCATTTATAATTTTATCAATATGTTTATTTATTTTTTTATCGTTGGTCATATCTGCTAAACGTTCTATTATATAAGCAGACGACATTATCACAGTCAATGGAGTTCTGTATTCGTGAGAAATCATATCAATAAATCTTGATTTAAGTTCCCCTGATTCCTGTTCATTTGCCAGTGCTTTAGAAATTTCCAATTGTGCTTTAACAAGCTGAGATTGCAGTTTTTTGTTTCTTTCGTTTTCTGATTTTAAATCTTCAATAGTCTTTTTTAAAGTAATATTTTTAGATTCAACGCTATCTTCCAAATTTTTAGCAATCGATCTTAATTCTTCGTTTATTTGTACTTTATCGGAAATATCTACCAATACGATAGTATAGCCGGTCAGTTTTTTATTTTCAATTTTGGGTGCAATTGTCATTCGAACGTTAATCAGATTGCCGTCAGCATTGATAATATCAGCATCACGAGTGATAGTTTCTCTGTATTGCTTCAGCTGAAGCTGCATCCCTGAGTCAAGAATGATATCGTTGAGATGTTTTTCCTGCAAGACTGCCTTGCAGTACCCCAACTTATCAAGTAGATATTTACTGACTGCAGTAATTCTGTATTTTTTATCGGTATTTAAAAGCATAGTCGGGATTGAATTATATAGAGAATCTATTTCATTTTTGGCAACATCTTTTTCTTCTTCATGTTTGCGCAGTTCACTGATGTCTTGTGTAAAGCCAACTATGCGCTTTGGATTGCCATAATAATCTCTTTCGAGTTTACCTTCAGAATAGATAATTTTTTTCACACAATCCGAGGTGATTAATCGGCATTCCAGTTTGTGTGTGCCTTCTTCTTTCTCTAGTTTTGAGAAAAAGCGAAGAGTACTTATTTTATCTTTGACTGAGACAGATTTAAATAAACACTGTATGCTGCGGCATGGTTCTTTAAGATCGAAAATTCTTTCCAGTTCAGCCGAAAATAAAAATTCAGAAGTTAGTAAGTCAAAACTCCAACTACCTGTTTTTGAAAAACGTTGTGTTTCCTGAAGCAGTTCTTCATTTCTGAATGTTTTTTCCATTTGCACAGAGCTCAAATCTTCAGGGCTTATAGTTGACAGTAAATATTTTTTCTGATCTTTCTCAATGAGTTTGATTGAAGTTTTATGTTTTTTTACGGAACCCTGCTTATGCTTAAAGCTTATACTGTAATCAGATATACTTTTTTCATGCTTAATTTTATCAATCAGAGATTCTCTTTCTTTTGGGAATTGGTAGAAGTTCAGAATGTTATTACCAATGAGTTTACTTTTGCTCTCACCCCAATGAGTTTCAACCGAATCTGAGATATCCAGAATAGTTCCTTCAAGGTCTGTGATGCAATGCACATCATTATTGTTAGAAACCGAACCTGATAAAGGTGTATTGAATTTTACGTATAGTTTATTACCCAGATAATCAAATTGATGCATTTGAGTATCCTGAGGAGCTAATTGGCTTTTGAAAGTATCTTCCAGCAGACTTTTTTTAATCTGGTAATTACTGCATAATATCTTTTTGTCACTATTATAAATCGCTAAATCTATTGGGATCATTTTTATAAAATATTTCAAAAATGATATATGATCACTAATCAAATCCAGCTTCTTTGTTTGCAGAGAATTCGTTTGATTCGCCATTGTTTTAAGAAACTCAAATTCTCTTTTTTTAAATCGGCTAATGTCATAGCTCAAACAGACAATGTGTTTATTGCCTTTATTAAAGACAGGAATGAGTTTCATCTCAAGCCATAGGATTTCAGTAGCATTTATATAGTACTCTACTGCAGGAAGATAAACAAGGTTACCATCTAATGCTTGTGAATACTTCTCTTCAATCTCAGCATATTCCAGTCTAGGGTCTTTTAGAATATTATAATTATTGGAGTGTTCCAAGTGACGGGAATTGGAGAGCAATATGTCACCGTCATAATCATAAATATCAATCTGACAGTAAGCATGAAGGAAGACTTCACTGTAGTTTTCTGCTAAAAACACAATTGGGCTATCAGCAGAGTCTTTTTTTAAATCTTTTATGAAAGACTCATATTTAGGAAATATTTTGGCAATACCAACTGATATATTTTTCTTATGTTTCATTGTGATTAGCAGATGTATTGTTAAATCTATATTTTTTATGGTATAATTTAATATAAAAAAATTATACTCATTTATTCAAAATATAAATTGTATATGATGCAAAATAAGTCTCTAAATAGTGATTTTGCATTCTTTGGGCTATATTTTGACAGACTGAGGCAAAATAAATAGAATCTAATATCTAATCATTTGATTATGACTTTAATGTTAATATCTCAGAAAGAAACAAAGGTTTTTCAGACTTTTATTTTTTCTAAGGTTTGACTATATTCTAGAATTGATTTGACACATTTATAAATATTAACGGATATAGAGAATCATGATAGCAAAAGAGCTCATTGCTCCGAAAAGCATAGCTGTGATCGGTGCTTCAAATGATGATAAAAAGCCGGGTGGTAAGATTTTAAAGAACATCCTTTCTGAAAATTTTGATGGTAAAGTTTTTCCGGTTAATCCTAAAGAAACTGAGGTTCAAGGCTTGGCTTGTATTCAGAATCCTGCTGATTTGCCTCAAACTGATTTAGCAATTTTAGCTATTCCTGCTCAGTTTTGTTTACCTACTATTCAGCTTCTAATCAAAGAAAAAGGTACTAAAGGATTTATCATTCTTTCTGCCGGTTTCAGTGAATTAGGCGAAGAAGGCAGCAAAATGGAGCAAGATATTGCAGATGCTGTAACTGCAGTTGGTGGTACACTTATCGGGCCTAACTGCATTGGTGTTTTAAACACTAACTATGCAGGCGTTTTTGCCGGTCCTATTCCTAAATTGGATCCAAAAGGTATTGACTTTGCATCAGGTTCAGGTGCAACAGCTGTATTTATCGTTGAAGCAGCAATGACTCGTGGGCTTTCATTCTCTTCATTATATTCTGTTGGTAATAGTGCACAAACAGGAGTAGAAGAAGTATTAAAATACTGGGATGAAACTTTTGATCCTGAAACTAGCTCTAAAGTAAAACTTCTATATGTAGAGCAGATTCATAAGCCGGAAATGCTTTTGAAGCACGCTTCTTCTCTAATAAGCAAAGGCTGCAAAATTGCTGCTATTAAAGCTGGAACAACAGAAGCAGGCTCAAGAGCCGTTTCTTCTCACACAGGTGCTTTGGCAGGTTCTGATTCAGCAGTAGATGCATTGTTCAAAAAAGCAGGCATCGTTCGCTGCTACAGCAGAATGGAACTTGTTCACGTAGCTCAGGTGTTTACTCGTCCTGAATTGCTGGGTAAAAACATTGCAATTATTACTCACGCGGGTGGCCCGGGCGTAATGCTTACTGATGCACTGGCAAAAGGTAATCTGGATGTACCTCATATAGAAGGTGCTGCTGCGGATGAGCTTTTAGGAAAATTATTCCATGGTTCTTCTGTTGCAAATCCGATTGATTTCCTTGCAACTGGTACGGCAGAACATTTGGGAATGATCCTAGATTATGTAGATCAAAAATTTGATAATATAGATGGTGCTGCAGTAATCTTTGGTACAACAGGTCTTTTTGATGTTACTGAAGTTTATGATGTGCTTGATGAAAAAATGAAGACTTGCAAAAAGCCAATCTATCCAATTCTTCCGTCAATCGTTTTGGCAGAGAAAGAGGTTGAGCATTTTGTTGCAAAAGGCAGAAACTTCTTCCCTGATGAAGTTGAACTTGGCAATGCTCTTGCAAAGGTATATCACACTCCAAAACCAGAGTTGAATGTAGCTCTTCCTGAGGTAGATAAAGCTGCAATCAGAAAACTTATTGATGAAAACAAAGATGGTTATATCAGCCCTGAGTCAGTTCAAGCATTGCTTGATGCAGCAGGTATTCCTCGCGCTGCTGAAATCGTGGTTGATAAGAAGGAAGATGCTGTAAAAGCTATTGAGACTATTAAATTCCCGCTTGTAATGAAAGTAGTTGGCCCTGTACATAAATCTGATGTAGGCGGTGTTGCTCTTAATATCAAATCACAAGAAGAGGTAGAAGCTAACTTTGATAAGATGATAAAGATCAAAGACGCTACAGGTGTGCTTATGCAACCAATGCTCAGCGGCCAGGAATTATTCGTAGGAGCTTCTTATGAAGACACATTCGGTCACCTAATTCTTGCCGGTATGGGTGGTATATTTATCGAAGTATTGAAAGATGTATCTAATGCACTTTCTCCTGTAAGCAAAACTGAAGCAACTAAAATGATCACTTCACTTAAATCATATAAGATGATCGAAGGTGTAAGAGGTCAGGAAGGTGTTAATCAGGAAATCTTTGCAGATATTATTTGCAGACTTTCTGCACTCTTAGAAGCTGCTCCTGAGATCAAAGAAATGGATTTAAATCCGCTTCTTGGCAAAGCTGATCAGGTTATTGCAGTTGATGCAAGAGTAAGAATAGAGAAATAGAAAAGTATATTCTAAAATAGTCGATCCTGAAAAAGTCAAACAAGAGCAAAAACGATTAAACAATAGGGCACTAAATTCAAAATTAGTGCCTTTTCAAATTTGGCAAAAAGAAAACGCAAGTTACTAAGTAGCTTTTTGAAGTTAAAAGCTGCACAAGCCAGCATCACATTTATAGAATCTCCCTCTAATCCCTTCAAAAAGTTTCTGCCTAATCTGTAATCTGATTTTAAATGTCCTATAATTGGCTCTATTGCTGATCTTCTTCTAAATCGTTTTCTGTAAGATTGTGATTTCACCTGCTCTCGGGTTCTTTTATGCACTCTTAATAACTCAGTATCACCAATTTTTTTCCTCCCACGGTATCCCTCGTCAATTAAGACTTTTTTCGGATGTCTATTGCATAAGCGATGATATTGCTCTAGAGCTGATGGCAGAGTATGACCATCATACGGATTCCCGGTAAAATTTAAAGCACCGACAATTATATTGCTGTTTTTTGTTGTCAGTATTGATACTTTAGAGCCAAATTCATAACGTTTATTTGGTTTTCCTTTAGAAATACAGGCTACTTCCGGTTCGTGAAAACTGTAAACTTTATTTTTGTCTTTTCTTGTCTGGGATAATATTTTTTTTGATACTTCTATCTCATTAGAATATGCCAATTGAAGGTCTTTGGGAAGTTTACGTAGTAAATCTCTGAGAAGTCTTGCACTAATTGTTTTAATTTTTCTTGCTGCACTGCGCCCTTGTTTTGCTCGCTTTGGTGTTGATAAATATCTCAAATACCATTTAAGTGTTGGGATTGTGCGTTTATAAGATTGACGCAAACGAACTTTCGTCTTATCGGCTATTCGCCATACCCAATTAATAACTTTTAGATGTAATTTTGTATCTGTTGGAAAGGTAATATTTTTTTCCTGAACGGTAGTGTCTGCTGTTATTTCAGATTCCATAGCTTTTCTGCCATGAAGTTTTATCGATATTTGTAATATTTTTTCTGCTCCGGATTCACCTATCCTTTTTCGAAAAACTGTTAATTCCGATGGATCACAAGGGAAGTTCCATTGAAACTCAGTTTCACCTGAGAAAAATTGCCAATAAGGATTTTCAAGCCAAGTATAAACCACATTTTCATCTGACATATTGTACATATGTTTCAACATCAGAAGAGATACCATTAAACGTATTGATTTTGCGGGGCGTCCGAAGTTTTTCTTATACTTTTTGCCAAATTCTTCTTCAAATTCTGACCATGGAACTATTTGGCTTAGCTTGTATAAGGGGTGTTTAGGATTTAATGTTTCTGATAAGCCTTCGTAAAGAAAGGAGCTTTGCTGATTATTATTGCGATTTTTCATAACAAAATTGTGATTTAGATTGCAAGATTTTTGTTCAAAAATAACACTTTTCTGCAATCTAAACCACTACTATTCTTACTTAACTCGCTTTATTGATTGGTGATTAGATATTTTTTCAGGATCGACTAAAATAACAAAAGCTGCAGAAGAAATATACATTCTTTTGCAGCTTTGTTTATATTGATACACTATGTGATTAAATGCCTCTAACTACTCTAAAACCTACATCAGGTATATATAATTTAAACCAATAACCATATCTATATGAAGAGCGGTTTTCAAGTGCAGATGTATAAAAACTACCACCTCTGATGATTTTATGAGTGCCATTTATAGAACCTTTCGGGTCTACAGCATCATGGTTATAGATATCTGAATTATACCAGTCCCAACACCATTCAGAGGCATTACCTATCATATCATATAATCCAAATTTATTAGGTTCTTTAAGACCTATATCTTTGAGAGAAGAGTCTGAGTTAAGATTATACCAAGCAATTTTATCTAGCTGAGGATCTAGAATAGAATCATTATTTGTAGTTATATTCCCATAATATGTATCTTCGCTTGTACCCGCTCGGCATGCATATTCCCATTCAGCTTCGGTTGGTAATCTGTAGCCATTCCTATTAAAATAACAGCTAGCAGTATCGCCTTTTATAACGTAACATTTTTCTAAGCCTTCTTTTTCACTTAGCATATTACAAAACTTGCAAGCCCAAATCCATTCAACGTCAACTATGGGATAGTTATCTCCCTTGATGTAAGCCGGATTTTCTCCCATAATATCTTCATATTGTTTTTGAGTAATTTCATATTTACTCATGTAAAATGAATTTTTTAGTTCAACTTCATGTACGGGGTATTCAAATTTTTGACTACCATACTCCAAACCGGCATGTTTTCCAGTATTACCCATCCGGAACTTCCCGGCAGGTATATATACCATATCAATGCTAGATTCAAAATATTGAATAAGCGAAATACTGTCTATCTCTGCCAGTGCAAATAAGTTTATATCACGAGGCTGATAGACTATTAAGGTGTCAAATGAATTCTCCGGCCAAAATTTTATACCAAGAATCCTCTTCGTATTTATAATAATTTGTTCATCATGGTAATATATTGCAAGAGAATATTTTCCTTTTGCTTGGCTAAAACTGATTTCTTCAATCTCGTCAATATCATAACTTTTTACAGTACCATCTTCCAATTTAAAGGTAAATTGAGGCTTATCAGCACACAATTCGGAAAAGGAGAATAGTATTGAAAGTAACAAAAGAAATGTTTTCATTGTTTACCTCTATTCCATGAGTATAAATAAAGTATTCATTTTAGTACCGGAAAGTTTTACTTCACACATATAGATACCGCTAGGAAGCTTATTTCCGGCTGAATCTTCGGCATCCCATTCAACCTTATTTAATCCCTCATGAGTAACTATTCTATCAACCTCACTTACTAATACTCCATTGAGATTATAGATATAAATATCTACGTTTTCTGATTTAGACAAAGAAAACTGTATGGTCACAGTTGTTTGCGCAGGTTGAGGATAAATATTAATTTCTTCTACTTTTTTAGAGTATGTAGAAATCACGCTAACATCGGCAGGAACTCCTAAGTCCTTAATACTAATAATTGGAATGCTGTCTTGTTCTCCTGATTTGAGTTTAATAAGCAGCACATCGTGTTGAGAACTCAGCGTAGCTAAGCTTACTAAACAAAAGGTAAATATTACGATATATTTCATATTACTATCAACTATTATTTATTATGATTACAATATACTAAAATATCATTGAATTCGATTTAAATTTATTGATTAGATATTTCATATTTACATCATGCAGCAGGTATCATCTTGTCTTTTTATAAAGTCAATTCTGGATGACAACACTTAGCATTGACAAAACAACTTTGGAACAAGTTACTATTCAAGAGCAAATCAACATGCACGTTTGCTATTAATGCTTTTACTTGTCCAGTAGCTTTTAAAGACTATCTATGGCAATTCAGAAATCTCTATATTCCATTTTTTTGATTTACTTCACAATTACAAGTTTTTCTGTCAAGTATAGTGTAGCTGATTGAAGCTTAATAAAGTATACTCCAGCAGGAATAAGCTCTGTAGAAACTTCTTTCAAATAGTCTCCCGCTTTATATTTTCCCTGTAGCAAAGTCTTTATTGTTTTGCCATTTACATCTACAATTTCAAGAGTAATATCCGCATCATAGCCTAAAGAAAATGACAATTCAAATTTGTCTGTACCAGTAGGATTTGGACTAACCTTAGGTGCTTTAATATGACTGCCGTTGATTAAAATCTTTGAAATATCTCCGGCGCAATATGGTTGAAGCTCAATCCCACCTGCAATAGATTTGAATAACACACACTCGCTATCATTAGAACTTATCTCGATTTCTATATCAGATTTAGAAGTCTCTATTGTGGAAAGGAAAGTATCAAATTCAATATCAATTAAATTAGCGCCTTCGTCTATTATTTTATCAGAAATACTAATGAGATCAGCTTCGATAATTCCAAATTCATTGTCTATCTCGATATTTTGCAAGTCAAAGTAGCCTTCCAAATCCTTACTTAAAGATACTGCATCTCTCTTTACTTCTAAGAAGTTAGAAAGGAATGTAACTTTGATATGCAAGGATTGAATATCTAAATCAGAAATGCCCACACCTGAGAGCAGTTTAACTGTTTTATGTGCCCTTTTCCCAATTGGAATAACTTCGCTCAAAGGCTGCATTGCCACTTCACGATCTATATTCACTGCCGTTCCGGTTATCTCTTTGGTTAGGGATAGTGAAGAACCGTTTGTTGCTTTTATCTTGACAATAGCCGAGCTTAAAGCATCTCTTGAGCTTGGACGGTAATTTATTGGGATTATATGTGTCTTACCTTTTTTAACTGTGAAATTTACAGCCGGTTCGGCAAAGTAAAAGTCTGATGAAGCTTCTTCAAAAGAAGGAGCAGCAAAGTTTATATCATTAGTGCCAAAGTTACTGACTACTAAATCAAACTGTTCTTCAGTACCAAAACAAGCTGTAATAGGTTCAGAATTTAATGTAACAAGCTCTTTAACACCTTTGCCGGAGAATCTTATTACCAGTTGCTGGTTTACATTGTTTTTGATTATAAGAGAAGCATTACAGTCTTCGGCAAAAGCTCTGAAATAAACAGTGAAACTTAAATTTTCACCAGGTAATAGCTCTTTAGGAAAACTCAAATCGCTGTTGTCAATTGCAAAACCGTTTCGGCTGAAATTATCTTTGCCTAAACCCAGACTATTGTCTACAGGCTCCAACCCACTTATTATAACTCTATCGGCAAACTTCCAATCAGAAATATCTAAGTTTTTGATAGTTACAGTTTTCTTCTTTATATCAGCGGAATTATTGATAAGAGCAACACCTAAGTCAATTTCTTCAGAATAGCTCTCCAGCTTTGCATAGACACCAATACCGCTTAGTTTTGTAATGGATTTACTAATGCTGCCATCACTTAGTTTATATTTCAGATCAAGAGAGTATTCTTTGATATCAGTCGGTTTGAATTTTACAGGTAAAAATATAGAATCCCCTGTCTCAATAGTTTTGCAAGCAAGAGACTTGTCAAACTTAAAAACTCCGTCCGAATTGTCATTCTCCTGAATAACATCTGCTATAGTGATAGAAGTGTTTCCCGTATTTTTGATTTTAATACCCTGACCTGCAGCATAATATTCAAATCCCTTTGTTTTTCTGCCAAAATCATAGTTCTTCGACAAAATACCCGGTTGAATAGAGAATGCATTTATGTAAGTAACACTATCGGCTTCCGGTATTGAATTTGAATAGAAAACCACAGAATCTTTGTATTCACCCATAGTAGGATATTCTATTTTAACAGTCATGTTAATATGAGAGTTTCCTTTTATTATAATTGGATCTGCCGGACTTGGTGTCTTAGGTAATTCAATTAGAATATCGCTGTTATATGGTGATTTAAAATCATGGATTTTAAGATCAGTAGTACCTCTATTGTAAATTTTTACTTTCTGTTCAGCTTTTTTACCAGCTAATATATCTCCTAAATCACATTCGTCAGCAGCAATTTTTGCATATCCAATTGTACTGACTGCTTTAAGTGCAAAAAATGATTTACAGGTGTCTTTTACGCCTACTGAATCAATGTATTCTCCTGGTTCATCAGCAGTAAATTTAAGTTTGATTTTGACAGATTCACCGGCAGGCAAACTAAAAGGAGTAGAAAAATCCAGTAATTCGAAACCTTCAGAAATTTCTTTAAGCATTACATCTTCAATCACTGCTGTGATTTTAGAATTGTTCTTCAACTCGATTTCAGTTTCAGTTTCTTCGCCGGATTCCAGAATTCCAAAATCTACTTTCTCCGGAATAAAGGTTAGCACTACCGGGTCGTAATTAATGCGAATAATAGTGTCATTACCGGATCTGTCATAAAACATAATTTTTGCAAAAGCTCTTAGGTTCGGATTTTTGATCCTTAGATACCAGTTAATGCTTCTTACAGCTGTTGTAGTTATGTCATCATAATCCAGGAGATAGTTTTCCGTGCTGTCCAGGAATAAAATTGGCTGACCGAGGCACGAAGCTTTGTCCATTTCTTCGGGCATATCAGTTACAGTACCGCTAACATCACCATTACAGTCCATAGTCCAATATGGAATAGGAGACATGTGATCTTCCGATTTATCTGATTTTAGACCGTAAGTTGCAGCCAGTGAGTATGCTTCATGCTTGGAAGTGCCTCTGATATATGCCATAAAAGGCAAATCTGATTTTATGTAGAAAGCTTGAGAGATATTTAAATCAAGATCATACAGCTTATACGTTTCAGCATTTACAGTCGGGAAAAAATCATCTGATTTATTCAAAGTTACATATGAAGTTAAAGCTTGCCAGCTAATATCATTATTATCTTTTACTCCGATCATGACCTCACTTAAATCTATCTGTTCAGGTAAAAGCAGAGACATTTTATATTTATCGTACGTGTAAGAATCATAATTTTCGATCATTGGCAGCATTATATACTTCTGGAACTGCCTGATAGGTGCCAGTGAAACTGCATTTGGTCCGCCGGATTTCTCTGGCAGTCCGTCTTCAGCAACACCTGTGTTATACATAGTCACAGAAATTGGCTTATTGGATCTGATATATGCAGCACTTTTTTCTTGGTTGTCGTTATATATTCTGGTTTCAATAAAAGCATTATCTATTTGTCTTGTTTCACAATCTAAAGTAGCATACAAAGCGCCATTTATGTAAATATCTGTATTAGGTTCTTTTGCATAAACTCTGATTACAGGACTGAAATTTCTTTCTTCAGAATATGGAACCAGATACTCTTTGCCCCATGTATAAGTAGGTAATTCCATATTAGCAATGTAATCAGATTTGCCGTTTTCCAAAGGGATGTTTGCATTCTGATTACCAGTGACAATAGCAACAGGTTTCGTAGATTTTACTAATGTTCCCGAAAGATCGGCTCTGTTTCTTACAGTTGGAAGCATATAAACATCACCTGCATTCAGAACAGCCCTTAATGTGTCTCCGCTTTTATTAAAGCCCGGCACCACAGTCTGATCATTGCCACCTATAATTATTTCAAGTTTTGTGTTGTCATATGGCGCCACTACACCTGAAACAGAAGACAAACTGCTGATAGAAGGGTAATATTCAGAAGCATCATTATATGATGAAAGGACATATTCAGTACTGAGTGCTTCCTGAGGAATGACCGTAAAAGCATCTGAAGACTGATTAAAGCGAACTGATGCTACCAAAGAGATAGGATTTTCAGCACTGATTTTTATGGCATAATCTTCAAAAGTTTTAGTATTATTTTCAATATCTATCAGACCTTTTGAATAAGGTACAACATCATTAGCGGGCAACTCAATAATTTCAGTCTGATTAGCCGATATCTGAGTACTAAAACGCAGATTTGCAGCATCCACATTGATATTAATCCATGTTTTATATGGAGAACTTACATAGAGCAGTACTTTATTATCAAAGGGACTATCACTTTCTATACAAGGGGGCACAGTAAAAATAAAATTACGCCCCATATTATTTACTCCGAACAGATCATCATCTACTGCGAAGAGATTTAAACTGCTAAGAATAAAGGCAAAAAGTAGTATATATTTTTTCATATCAATTCCGCTAATAATTCTGTTTCATACAGCAAAAAGTACACAATTCTCTGCAGAAATTATGCCTATACTAATAAGACACTTATGTAAGAAATTAGTCTCACATATTTCTTATAAAATCAAAGATTTACTTCAATTTCCGCACAGCATACGAATCCGCTCTTGTGATGTAAGCAATTTCCTTAGTCTCTATGTTCATAAGAACAAGTCTATCAGAAATTATAAATAGCATCTCTTTATTGTTGAGGATGGAAAATTGATCAGGTGACCAATTCAACCAAGGTACTTCGAAACCAAAAGATTCATCGGTTTTGTTTTCATATTTAATAGTAAATTCTGAATTTATTGTTGGAGAACAAAATAGCTGCCATTTACGATTATTTATAGCTCTAAAATCAATTTCTTGTACTCCACTATTCCTATTTTTTCGATAGATGTAAATACTATCTTTAAGTTCTATAAAATTTTCAACATAGATTTCCTTTGGCTCGTGTTGATCTAAATACAGATTTATTTTATCTCTATCAGAATTATATCCAATTTGAAAGTACTTTCTAAAATCTGGATCATTTTTTATGGAATCAATCGAATTTTTTGAAAAACTATTATTTAAAGTATCTAAATATATTTGTCCATCTTTGTATATAAATAATTCGTATTTGTCAGCTTTGTTAAGGATGCTTTGATCTATTTTAGTATCAGTGAAAAAACTAAGATGGCTATCAGACAAATACAAACTGCACATCGCAGAGTATGAAATCATATTTATTACAATAGCGGTTTTTGAGGCTAATTTCCAATTCCTAATCTTCTTATGAATAGCAAGAAAATAGAATGGTATCTCAAAGACAAGTGTTATTACAAACAGCATTAACATACTAATTATCCAAGTAAATAAGACTCCTTCTAAATCAAAGATCATATTTATGGTGTTATCTTGGAATAATCGTATAAAAAACATCCCTGAACCCCAAGAAATATAATTTGCTAGTATTAACCAAAAAAGTGCATAAGACACTTGCTCTTTTAAATAGTGAGTGATTATAAACCACTCCACTATCCCAATCAGAAAATTGTAAAAAATAAGATGAAATAATGTAGTCCACATCAAAGCTGTTCCGCCATTTGCCCAAGCCACCTGGGGCACAAGCAGAGCAAAGATTACAAGTACTATCTTAGTTTTTGTATTCAATTTTTGTTAGTCCTCAGTATTATTGATCTTCCGCACAGCATACGAATCCGCTCTTGTGATGTAAGCAATTTCCTTAGTCTCTATGTTCATAAGGACGAGCTTTTTGTCTATTAGCATTAGCACTAAGCCGTTGTCGAGAATAGTGGGTTCTTCACCTTTAACAAAGAACCAAGATGTTTCTAGTAAATATTTTTTTTCGGTACCATCTGTATTATTAATACTAAAAGTTCTATCTAAATATCCCGTTGTTTTAATTGTCCACTCTCTATTGACAGTTCCTCTAAAGTCAAAATCGGCTTCTATATAATCACCAATGTCATAAAATTTAAAATCAATAACGTTTGAACTGTCATTAGTTGATAAAAATTTGCTTTGTATGAGGTTGTCAGTGCTATTAAAACTTTTTAGAATTAGGTTAAAGTAGCTTTCGGTCGAATCTTTCTGGAGATAAAACTCACCCTTTAATTCTTTTGTATTTTCTTCGAAGCTAACAATATGAGGATTAAACTCAATATTTAGAGTATCTTTATATACATTGTCACTCCTTAAAATGTATAGTTCGTAATCTAAATTCTTTTCTAATAGTTTTTGATTTGTTTTAAAGTCAGTGTACAAGCTGAAGTCAGATGCTGAAAAGTACAACGCTGTTATTGCGAAGAAACTTGCAATATTAATAATCAGCGAATTGAGCGCAGCATCTTTAATTTTTCGAAATTCTTTCTTGATAGCTAAAAAGAAGAATGGTATATCAATAGCTGTCGTTATTCCAAATAATACAATCATGCTTATGAGCCAAAATTTGAACATTTCGTCTAAGTTTGAACTTGTGGACCAAAAATATGATTGAAGGTTAAGTGTAAATATAGTACCAATAAGCCAAGAAATGTAGTTTGCTAATATCAGCCAAAGTATTGCAAGTCTTGTTTTACCTTTGTTTTTCAGCATGAACAATCCACCTTCAAGTATTCCTACAAAAAGGTTTAAGATTACTAAATGGAATATAGTCACGATAACAATCACATTAAACTGCATCTTACACCACCTGTGGCACAAGCAGAGCAAAGATTACCAGTATTATCTTAGTTTTTGTATTCAATTTTGTTTAGTCCTTAGTTTTATTGATTTTGAGGAAATGATAATATGGATGATGTAATATCTCCATTGTATAATGGCTTGATTGTTTTTGTCTATATCCATCATTAAGTAAATAAATCCATATTGGTCTTTGATTGTTCCTATAGTTAACTACTTTTCCGGATTCATCGAATAAAAACACTTGTCTATGGGTGTGACTCTTTCGTAGCGTATCATCCTTCGCCTGCAGTTTTAATATTCTTGTGCCTGTATCAAAAACGCCATAGGTTCTTGATTTTTCTTCTACTACTTTTACTATGTTTTTTCTTATTAGACTGTCCAAATGTACCGGAGGATAAGGTTGATTTCCACATCTTCGTTCAAATTTATGTACAAGGGGTATTGCTTCAATATTTAATATTTTTGAGATTCTAGTTGTGGCATACCATTTATGAGTTGGAGCAATTGTTTGAATGAAATGGTAATGTCCATCCATTTTATATACTTGAACTATGGTTCGCCAGACAGAAAAGATTCTTAACTCATCAGTTTTACGATTTTTTATAAACAGGAATTGTCCCCATTCTCCGTGATCACGATATGCAAAGATATAGTTGCTATCCGAATAAAGATATTGGCTTACATATAGATATTCGTGTGCCCGTTTAGTTTCTTGCCACTTATCTGTGGCTTCATTCCAATAGTGTAAAGCTCCCTCTATCTTTGAAAACAATGTATCACAAAAGACTTGTGTCCTCAGGGGAGATAGCTCTTTATTTTCTAAATTGCTCATTTTCTTTGTTTGATAAACATCCAAATCAAGCGTGAATCTATCTCTTGCTTCGACCTTATCAGAAGTGATTCTTAATATCCAATCTTTGTACAAAACATCTCGAATTGAACCATAAAGAACAATAGGAGGTGCTTCTACAGGATATTGAAGTGTATCATATTCAATTGGTTTTACCGGAGGAGATTTCCAATATTTGTAAGTGTTTATGAACTCCAGTTCCGGCTTTTCTTCATGCAAGGGCTTTTCAAGGCATGAGGATAAAAGTATAAAGACAATACATATGTAAGGTATCAGTTTAGGATTTATTTGCAAGATGTTTTCTTCCCGTACTTTTTGTCTAAATTTATGAAGAAATGCGCTACTAAAGCCCAGAAAGCAAATTTTGAAAAAAGAATCAGGAATTCTAACCCAAAATATCGTTCTATTTCTTCTATGCCGTAGATCGCCCACATAACGCATAAATACAGAGCAACTATGATCAGTGTCTCTAAGATAATCAAACCAACTTTTTGCTTTGCAGTGAGTAGCCTTTTGGAAAAAATCATGCTATTGCTCCTTTTCTCATGAATAAAGAACTAAGCATATCCCAAAGTTTTTCGAACATTCCGTAGAAATATACCCACCCAATCAAACTTACTATTGTGCTGCTAAAAATTCCGGCAAAATAGAATAGCTGATTAAAATAGTCTAAAGGCTGATTATAAATGAAGGGTAAGTTGAATCCGCCGCCAAAACTGATAAATATAAAAATTAGAGCGGATAATCCCATAAAATACTTGTCTTTTTTCATTAGTCTGAGCTGCTTTGTCTCGTCTCTATATTCAAAATTTAAAGTTGCCCTGTTGAAAACACGCTTAGTTTTATAATAAAGAGCTGCGATACAGAAGCCAACATTAATCCAAACAAGAAGAGAGGGGAGTAAAGGAATTAAAGCAATTTGACCAAGAGCAACATAAGCTGCAGCCATAGATAAAAGAATATATTGAAGATTGCGCAGTATAAATCTGAGTTTGGTTTCTCCTATTATCTTACTGAATAAGATCCAAGAGGGAAAATAAACTACTAAATGGAATGCAGTTGTAAGGAATAACAAAACAAATCCAAGATGTCCTACAAGATAGAAAATACTCTTTATATATATAAGCAAGTCCATAAGCATCTCTTTTGTGAATGTTAATATAATCTTATAATTTAAAAAAATTACTTGAAATTATAGAGTGTTTTTTAGTGTCTGAATTTAAGAAGATAAAAGATAAGGTAGATTCAAATTCAGATCACCTTATAGCTGATAATACTCCTTTAATTACTTCCCTCAGCATAACTTTTTACACCTATGAAAAACCACAAAGCAAAAATATTTCAAAATATTTTTGGAAATTATTCGCCAACTGTATATATTGAGTATATACAGTAATGACACGTAGGAATTACATGCACTTAAGTATAACAGAAAGTTCTGCCGAACCGCTTCATAGGCAAATTTACTTGCAGATCAGGTCGCTTATCCTATCCGGAAAGATAGGAGAGGGAGAGCCTTTGCAGTCTATTCGCAAGCTGGCAAAAGAGCTTCGGGTCAGTGTTATCACAGTGAAGAAAGCCTACGAAACATTAGAGGCGGAAGGGCTGATTTATGCCAGAGTAGGCAAAGGGTATTTCGTTAATAAAATTAGCGATAACTCCAAAGAATCTATGGCTTTAAGTGATTTAGAGTCTGCTGTTTCGCCTCTTATTGATAAAGCCTTAAGCGAAGGCATTAAAAAAGACAAAATTTTAGAAACTCTGAAAAACATTTTGGAGAGTAAGTGATGGATTTTTCAATCAAGATGAATGATGCTGCTATTAAGTTTTATAAGTTCGAACTGGGGCCCATAAATTTGGAACTCGAGAAGGGCATGGCTATGGCATATCTGGGACGAAACGGTGCCGGAAAAACTACCACCCTGAATATGCTGGCAGGACTTATAACTCAGGATAAAGGTGCTATAGAAGTGATGGGCTATGATACAAAAAAGAATCATGAGAAATGGAAAACTCAGATTGGCTTTGTGGATAGCAACCCTAAGTTCTATTATATTAAAACTATGAAGCATTTAAAGTTTCTCGCTTCTTTTTATCCGAATTGGTCTTGGGATATGTGCTATAGAGTGGCAAAAATATTACGCCTGGATTTGGATGATAAGATTCATCACATGTCAAAAGGGCAAAAAATGAAACTCTCTATTGTTGGAGAATTAGCAAAGCAGCCTAAACTGCTTCTACTTGATGAACCGATGGATGGATTGGATCCGATTGTAAGAGATGATTTTGCTGAGCTTCTTTATGAGTATATGGAAAATGAAGAACATTCATTGGTATACTCTACTCATATTATACCTGAAATTGAGAGAATGGTTGATAAAGTAACTTTACTTGATAATGGTAAAATAATGTCAAGTGAGTACAAAGAAGACATGATAGAGAAATGGCGCAAATTTGATTTGAATATTTCGAATCGTCTTGATAGCAAACCTTTTATAGTCAAACAAGAAGATAAGTCTGATTTCTTTACTATCACCACTGATAATTACGAAGAGTGCAGAACGCATCTAGCTGAACTCAATATAGAAGTAAAGGACAGCCACTATATGACAATACAGGACATTGTTTTGAATAGATTGAGGTAAAGATGCTACAACTTATAAAATTTTACCTAACTGGTGCTGCTGTTTTGCCGGCCGTTCTAATCTTGACTCTATTGTCACTGGCTTTCTCATTATATGTTAGACCTGAAGAAGCTTGTTCAAGCTATGGATTTATAATAATCTTGACATCTCCTTACGTGTTTATGTTTTATGGGAATAAGAAAAAAAAGGTTGAATACGGTGTTAAATATAGTATTCCTATAAGTAAATTAAAGACCAACATCGCCAAGTTTATAAGCTTCTATATATGTATGGCTTTAGCTGCAGCAATAGTATTCTATATTGATATTTGGAATGGTCACGAACCCATGCCAATAATAATAAACTTAGTAAAGCAACTTGGAATGGACTACATAATGATAACACTGATAAGCAGACTATTTAGCTTAAAGAATTGGGAGCGACTAATGAATATCCCGACGCTGATATATCTGATTATTATGGTAGCATGCTTTTTTATAATTGCACACGAAAAGCCTGATGTACTTCAGATGCAAGGTATCCCTTCGCATGGAATCTATGGCGTGATGCTTTATTTTTCAATTTTGCTGATTGCAATTAGTGCAGATTTTTATGCATACCACGCCAGCAGTAAAAAACTGGTATTAGCCTAAGATTATAAGGAGTGTTTATGTTACAGCTAATAAAATATTATCTGACTTATAGATACGGCTTGATGTTACAAGTCGGAATGTTATTGCTGATAGCTCTACATCTTCTAATTTCAGGGGATGATTTAGAAAAAGTCGTTGTTTTAATCACTGGTGGTTTACTCGTGTCCTATTGGCCAATGTTTAGTATGATTAATAGAAATGAAAAGTTTGACATGATTAGCAAAAATATACCATTAAGTGCACTGAAATTGATTATATCAAAAATGATGAGCTACTATATTTACATGGCATTTTATGCAATATGTTTTGTCATATGTGCCATATTTTCAGATGCTGATTTGTTGAAGGTGACGGGTAATTTGACGAATACATTTGCTTTAGTTTATCTAACTGCTTCTGTAGTAGGCAAAGTCAAGTACTTAGGAGATAAGTTTACGTTTGTGAATATTCCTAATCTGCTGTACATGATAATTGGAGCTTTGGGAATGTACTTACACTTAACATCAGCAGTACCTGATTATATTAATCTTTACGGATATATTTCGCACTCGGAATTTATATTCAGGAATTTAGCTGTGCTTTTGATTTTTACTTCAATCGACTTCATTACTATGTACCTGAATAGAAATAAGCTTGCTATAAGCTAAAAAAACTAACAGACGGAGGTCTGATATGTTGAAAGTCATAAGATATTATCTTTTTTACAAATATGGTCTGTTGCTTCAGACTTGTGTTATCGCTTTTATTTTTATGCTAGCACCTTTGCTAGGGAGATCGGCAGAAGATTTTGCAGGAGTAATGGCAGCTGGTTTACTTTATGCTTATTGCAACATGTTTGACTGTTTTGGTATTTATACGCCTAGATTTGATTCTATAGATAGTCATTTGCCTATAGGATTTTTCAAATTGAATCTTGGAAAGTATATAAGTTTTATAATGTATTTGATCTATATCAGCATTGCTTTCTATGCTTATGCGATATCAGCAGATAAAGATCCTTTGGAAATATTAAGTCAGAGTTTGCAGGCATTTTCGCTGATCTTCTTGCTAATATCTTCATTTGGTAAAGTAAAG
Organism: uncultured bacterium; assembly: GCA_942490685.1. Lineage (GTDB taxonomy): Bacteria > Bacteroidota > Ignavibacteria > Kapaibacteriales > UBA2268 > JBFHIJ01. Next base: position 2,778,948 of record CALNXW010000016.1, on the reverse strand, counting down.
TATCTATCAAGCAAAGACACTTTTTTGAACATGCCAAATATAGTTTATCTGCTTTTGGCAGCTGTGGTTTTACATTTTTTATTGACTTCAACAGTTCCGGACGACCCAAGGCTGGGCATGTTAACTCCTGATTCTGAAATGATAAAGAATAATTTGTTGGTTCTGACAGTAATGTTAGCTGCAGATTTTATTACACATTTTCTTAACAGAAATAAGATAGCGAGAGTATAAATGTTAGATATAATAAAGTATTATGTGATAGGAAGGCATGGAATTGCTCTAATAATGGCTGCTTTAGTCTTTTTGTTACTGAAACTTTGGATGTTTGAGGATAGTTTTATGGACTCGTTTATTCTTTTTGGAATTATGATTCCATATATAGATATGTTTACATTCCACAAAGAACAAAAAGGGATAAAAACTATTGATATATCTCTTCCTTTAAGTTTCAATAGAGTGTGGCTTGCCAAAACAATATGTCTCGGTCTATATCTTGTTTTTCTTGTTGGAATCTACATAGTAACGTTATTTAATTCGAAAGATGGGCATGTCTCAGATATAATGGAGTTTACGTATTTCGCACTGTTAGTATTTGTGTTGCTGTTTGTGATCGGTAAAGTCAAACTTTACAAAAAAGGCAGTGAAATACTTTTGGGGCTTACTATAGTATCTCTTTTTTTCTTCTTTTGGGTTCTTTTTGGAGCATTAGCATTACCATTTGCAATTTCACCATTAGAAAATATTTTTTGGTATCATTTGATATCGTTTGCTTTACCACTTGCAATTATTCATGCAGTGGACTACTTGATAGCGAGATATAATTGGAAATCTTCTTTGAGGTATATATGAAACTGATAATAAAACATTATTTGTTTAATAGTTACTTGTTGTATGCAATTGGTGTCGGTTTGGCAATTGCCTTTGTAATGGCGGTGCTTTTGTTTGACTCTCCTGATATTTTGCCTACAGTGATTTCATCAACTATTTTATTTCCTTATTTGGAAATATTTTCCCGAACTTTTTCTAAGGGTGATATTTTTAGGAATCCTGATGAAACTTTGCCTTTGAGTTTTACTTCAATCTGGCTGGGCAAAATTATAAGTTACTATACGATTTTGGCGATTCCGATTTTGGGTTATGTCTCTTACCTGATGGTTTCAGGAGATGATTTTTGGCAAATGATAAATAAACTTGGCTTGAGCCTGATGATCATGTCTACCTTGTTCTTTATAATGGGGAAATGGTTTTTTCTAAAGTCTAAAAATGTCAAGGTTTTACTTATATGTCTGGCTTATGTTGGTGCTTTTGTGTTATATCTTATCAATTTTCATGGGATATTGGAAGCCTTGCAAAATATGACCGGATTGGAAAGACATCATCCGATTATAATTTCGACATATCTGATACCATTGATTTCAGTAAACTTATGTGATTTGGCAATAGAGTATTTATACAGAAAAAATTAAGATAATATGATACAGATTATAAAACACTTTTTGCTTAGATGGCAAGGGCTTCAGGTATTCATATTAGGGATTGTAATAGATTAGAGGGTTTGTGATGTTAAGAGCTATTCGACATTATTTATGGGACAATGGCGGTTTGTTTTTGTTGTGTGTATTTTCATTAGGTGGATATTCATTAGGAAAATATATAATACCCGGTTCGGAGGCAATAGTAATTTCGCTGCCTTTGCTGATGTTTTACTTTACTTTTTTTACGTCAAAAGATGAAGCAGGTATAAATCCAATGGACAGAAATCTACCAATAAGCCCCGGTAGAATATGGATGTCTAAAATGTTGTCATTTTATTTTATGTTGTTTTCAGCAGGCACTTTTTATATCTGGGTTTTAGTAAAGCAGGGTTTTGAGTTGCAAAAAGCCATAGATGAATCTTCATTATATGCATTGATACTATATTTAATTGTATCAGCTATAAGCAAACTTTACTTTTTTAAAAGTAAGAATTCTAGGTATAGAGTCTCATCTCTGTTGGTATTGATAGCTTATGTTTTGTTTGCTTCCTTATACATAAATTTTGTAGATCAGTTGGATGAGAATCTTTCTGTGATACACATAGTCGGAATACTAATTATTTCAGTTATTGATTATATGATTTCGAAACTGAAGAAATGATTTTGAGCATGATTAATAAGAAAAAGAATAGTGAGGAAAATGATGCTAGCGATTTTTAGACATTACATGATAGGTTATAATGGATTGCCTCTTCTCTTTTATTTTTTTACTGCTGGTGTTTTATGGGATACCTACGTAGATGAACTTACAGGACCACCTTCAGGGCTAGCTGTGGTTTATCTGTATGGGGGAATGTTCTTTAAGCATAACCTTTATAAAGATTTTAAATCCTTAGACATAGGCTTACCTATAAGTTATAATAAACTATGGTTCTCAAAAATAATAACATTCTACTCTTATATAGTAATCTATGGTCTTTTAAACACGGCAATTGCTTATTTCCAAGGTGAGTCTTTATTTGAAGCTTACAATGATATTCTTTTAGGTACATACTCAGCTCAGGCACTTGTACTTATAGCTTCACGGTGGGATATATTTAAAAGTAGAAACCTGAAGTATATCTTTACTTCTATTGCAGTAGTTGTTTTTACATTTTTGTTAATGATTGAATATGTCGATGGTAGGCAGTATTTCAAGTCTCAGTACGGAACTGAGGAGATACAGTCTTATTACTTTATGCTAAATATGTCATGTATTGTCATTCTTTCGATTGTTGAATATCTAATAGGCAGGATGAAAAAATGATCCAAGTTTTAACATACTACATAACACAAAAAGAGGCATTTCCAAGGCTGCTGTTTTTGATGATTATAATGTCGCTGCTTACTTTGGTGATGGACTCAGATTTTGAACCAGAGAAGATTGTCAGCATAATATTTATGATGAATATATACTTCTTCATTTTTGCGAAGCCTTACTCAGGTAGTGAAGTCGATTTTTTGGAAAGTGAATTGCCCTTGAGTAGGTCTAAGTTGTGGTTTGCTAAGAGCCTTGTGTTTTATCTTTTTGTAATGGTCTTAGGAATTTATTCGGTTTTATACCAGGTTTACAGAGGTGAGTTGATCAGTGAAGCTGTGTCATCAAGTGCGGAATTCCTGGCTTTTATATATATGTTTCTTTTTTTTGCCGGACGCTGGGCTATATTCAAAAGTAGGGACTGGAAGTATCCTCTTGCCTCTGTTGTAGCAATGCTGCTAATTGTCGCTTTAAGTATATATGGTAATCGATTAGTTGAAAGTTTATTTGTAGAAGAGAATATATACAAAGTAGTGTTTAGTATAAGTTTCATGCTGCTGGTATCCTTTTTAGATTTTTTACTTAGCTGTATGAAAAAATAGGAATTGATTTATGTGGACAATCGTAAAATATTATATCACTTCATCCAGACCATGGATTGCTTTGTTGATTATGAGTTTTTTTGTTTTTTATCATCAAGCAGCCCTAATGGAAGGCAATTATATATTGTATTTTGTTTTTACTATATATAGTTATTACTTCATATTTATTAGTGCTGGTCGAGGTGACAAGTTACGAATTATAAGCTCCCAATTGCCAATTAATAATACCAAAGTATGGATCGCTAAATCTTTAAGTTTTATGGCTTTTACGCTATCTCAATTCTTGATTGTGATAGTATTAGATCAGTTAATATTAGGTGGAAAAATTGATCTATTGTACCATTTTAGAGATGTAGTGCTAATTGCCTATTTTTTATCATATATATCAAGTGCACCGACCCTGAAAAAGTAGACACAGAGATAAGATAGTAAAAAATATTATATTACTATAAAAAACGGAGTCTACAAAATGAAAGAGTCAAAACGACAAAGCTATTCTAAAGAATTTAAAATCAATGCTGTAAAACAAGTTATCGAAGCAGGCAGAAAGGCTTCTGAAGTAGCAAGAGAACTTGGTATAAGTGATAATTTACTGCATGTATGGAAGCGTAAATATCAGGACAATCAAGCAGAATCCTTTACTGGCCAAGGTAATAGATCAAGTAAAGATGAGCAAATCCGCAAATTAGAACAGGAAGTCAAACGCCTTAAAGATGAACGAGATATATTAAAAAAGGCAGCGATATTCTTCGCTCAGGAAGAATAATAAAATTTGAATTTATAGAACGTCATCTCAAATGCTGGCCAATAAGGTTAATGTGTCAAGTACTTAAATGTTCTCATGCCGGATATTATAAATGGCGTAAACGCAAAAGTCCTGTGTATCTATCCAGACGTAGACGTCTCTTGACACTAATTCGCATAAAATATGAAGAGAGCAGGTGTACCTATGGCTATAGACGTATTTATCATGCTTTGAAAAAGGATGGAGTAAATTGTTATTTGAATCAAATTCAACAACTCATGAAAGAAAATGCCATATTTCCAAAAGAAAGAAGAAATTTAGGCATACAACTGATTCAAATCACCGAAAAAAAATATCTCCTAATCTATTGAAGCGAAATTTTAAAGCAAATGCTCTAAACCGGGTATGGGTAGGTGATATCACATATATCTGGACACGTGAAGGCTGGTTATATTTGTCAACTGTAATTGATTTGTGTTCCAAAAAAGTAGTTGCTTATAGCGTTGGGAATCGTATTACAAAGGAATTGGTCATAGCATCATTAAAAAACGCAATATGGAGTAGAAAACCAAAATCAGGTTTGATTTTTCATTCTGATCAAGGCAGTCAATATGCAAGCGACGAATTTAGAGAAATTCTGAAACAAAATGGATTGCAGCAAAGTATGAGCAGAAGAGGAGATTGCTGGGATAATGCTGTTGCAGAATCTTTTTTTAAGACAATAAAATATGAACTGCTTTATCATGAACAATACAGGAAAAGAAGTACTGCAGAAATTAGAATTTTTGAATATATTGAAATGTTTTATAACACTAGGCGACTACATTCTTCCATTGGATATCAATCGCCATTAGAGTTTGAAAGAAACTTAGTATCTTAACTTAGTGTCTACTTTTGTGGGGGCAGTCCAAAGTCTATATAAGATAAAAAAGTGTAGGAATGTGAAACTAGTAATGATGGTGGTATTATTAGTTCTGTTCATGGTGGTGATTTTTAGCATTTCTTTTTCTTTTGGAAGCTCTTTTTATGATTACAAGATGGAAGCTGAAAATCTAAAAGATTTTAGTTTGCTGTTTTTACCTTTCCTGGTTTTAAACTCTTTTGACTATATCACTAAAAGAATGATTAGATAGGAGATATAAGATTTATGTGGACAATCGTAAAATATTATATTTTGACTAGGAACAATTTTTTGATGCTGGTAGTTGTATATCCGCTGTTTATTGTTCTGAGTAAAATGGGTGGGATGCACATTGCATCTGCAATGACTAATGTAGATATAATGGTCTATCCTTTTGTCTATTTTGGTTTCCAAAAAGCAATATTAGAACGTCTGCCTATAGAAATGGAGCGTATCAAACTGGCTAAAAGCATTGCTCTTTATATAATCATTCTCTGTCTATTTCTAGAGAATATTTTAGTGTTAAGTTGTTTGGGATTGAATTCTGCTGCGGAAATATCCAACAGTTTCTTTAGAGTCAATCTTCTTTTTGGTTTAGCATTACTCTTTTCAGGATATCTTTTTCAAAATCATACTAATTTTCAAGCCAGGGAGTTAGTTGAAATACCAATAAAGATTTTGCCATTGGCATTTTATCTTGGTATATATTTATATGTTTTTGAAACGAATGACTATATGCAAATTTTTTCTAGCCTCATTTTCTACCCTTTATTCGAAGTATGGGATTACTTTGGGCGCAAGAAATTGGGTTTGGCTAGCTAAAAAGCCATATTTTCATTTAATGTGTGTGTTTAGGTGTAGTTAAGCTTTCGCTAACTATTGGTTAAATAATAAATGCATGTTTACTGATTGATAATACGCTTGCATTTTGCCCGTCTTAAAGTGATATTTTCAAATCACTCAGAGGGTTTTTATGAGGAAGATCATTATACTAATGACACTTGTCTTTTTGTCAACTAGTTTGTTTTCTCAAAAAATAATTCAACAAAAAGAGCAAGCATCTGCAGAAGTTATTAGATATGGTATTATTCCCGGATTAAATATTAATATGGCAGGTCTGGGATACCAAAATCTTAGTAAAACAGGCGGTAACTTTATAGAAAAAGTTACTAATGACGGTACTTCTTTAGCACCATATATTGGGCTATTCGGTGAATATCGATCAGGAGATTGGTGGAATATTCAATTGAGACTGGCTTATGATTCAAGAAATGCAACTGTTCAGGACGAAACATACACTCCTAATCCTGAATTTGAACTTACTTCTTCTTATCTGGCGATAGAACCAATTCTGAAATTAAGCACTGACGTTTTAGGCGGAGTAGAGCCTTACTTTGGTCCGTTTCTTTCGTTTAATATGGCCGGTAAATATTCTTTTACTCCTTCAGGAGCTTCTTCTCCAACTGAAGAGGATATGGATATAGAAAATATCAATTCTGCTACTTACGGCTTTAACTTGGGTGCATCTTATGATTTCAAGGTAACTGAAGTCAGCAGAACCAGTGATTTTATGATATCTCCTTTTTTAGAATATTCAATGATAGCCAATCAGAAGTCAGGGGACTTTGGAGATTTACAAAATTCTTTTGATGATATATGGACTACTTCTTCTATCAGATTTGGTCTTATGGCTTATATAGAAACGCCATTAAAGCAAAAAGAATATGCTAATAATTATAACAAAGCTTCTCTTAATACACCACAAAACGGGAATGTATATATCCGAAAAGTGGATGAAGCTTTCCCATTAGCAAGTGTTGTCTTTTTTGATATAGATAATCAGGACATTCCTGACAGATATGTTTTACTTGATAAAGACCAGGCTTCTAATTTTTCAGAAGATGATTTGAAGGATTTGACAGAGAACCAAAATTTGCAAAGCATGACTAGAACTCAACAGCAAATGTATGTCTATTATAATCTTCTTAATGTATACATAGCCAGAATGAGAGAAAATGAGGATACAAAAGTCAAGTTAGTAGGTTCTGCACCGGTTAGCGGCGATGGAGAAGTCCTTGCAAACAAAGTAAAAGATTATTTTGTAAATGTAGGTGGGATAGATGAATCAAGAATCGAAGTAATTGGTCAACAAATGCCGGACATACCTTCCGGAACTTCTGCTACACCTGCTTCTGAAAAGAATAATATCCGTCAGGAAAACAGAAGAGTTTCACTAATGTTTGATAAAATAGAAATGTATGCTCCGATTTGGATACGCACTGTAGATGAAGCTTCTGTAGATAATGATATAATTGTGGTGATTGATCCGACTCAAGACTTTGAATCATGGAATGTTGTAGTCACAGATAACGACGGGCAATCCTTCAGTTACGGTCCTTTTGTCAATCATAACGAAAGGATCAATCCGATAGAAATGTTGAAAGGCAGAGAAGAAGGTGATTTTACTGCAAATATCACTATGAAAACTGCAAATGGAGAAATTGCTGAATCTGGTGAGTTCTATTTACAAAAAGTAGTAGATAGCGAATCGATCGGAAATAGATTTTCTGTTATCTTCAACTATGCTCAATCTGATGCTGTAATTGCAAACGAACAGACTCTAAGAAATGACATGGCATCAAAAATTGATGTGGGTAATAAAGTGTTGATTCACGGACACACTGACTTGATTGGTTCTACTTCCGGAAATAAACGATTATCACTTCAAAGAGCTAACGAGGTTAAAGATATTTTTGATGATGAATTTAAAAAGACTTCCAAAAATATCTACACTGAGGCAATTGGATTTGGTGAAGCAATGACACCCGCTACATTTGACAATAGCCTGCCTGAAGGTAGATTCTATAATAGAAACGTTATTATTGATGTGATTCCGTTGCAGAAGTAAATGGATTTATTTAGTAATGCTGAATTAGGGTATTATAGCTGACAAAAACACTGTTGCTTAGATTAAGAACAATGGAGCATGCCTCCATTGTTCTTTTCTTTAAAATATGAGCGATTTAAACTATTATTGTTATACTTAATTACACATTTGCGTAACTCTGATGCTTATGCGCCTGTTTTGTTTTCTTATATTTTCGACTTCAATTCGGGACATTTTTTTAGTTTCTTCATAGCTTGGCTCTTTCACCTTAGGCATAGTTGCTCCAAGCCCTACAGCACCAATAATTCTGTCATCGCGCACGCCTTGTGCTGTAAGCCATTCGCGAACTCTTTTAGCTCGCAATTCAGAGAGGCGTTGATTTGTGTAAGTGTTGCCTTCACTTGAAGCATGCCCTTCAATGATGATTTCCATGTTATCGCATTGGTTTATGTATTCAAGCATTTTTGCTAAGCTTATTGCAGTTTTAGGATTATTGAAATCGAATCTGCTTGAATTAACCAGGAAGTGTATATCAGGGAAATCTGTTCTGATAGTTTTTGGTGGATCAGCAGGGCATCCGTTTTTCCCTCTCTCGAGTGAATGTATTCCGGCTGTATGCGGGCAGTCATCTACACCGTCTATGACATCATCATGATCAGTATCCGGATTTGTCGGATCAGTTTTTGTGACGTTAACTTCTTCAAAGTCATTAAGCATATCAGCATCTGTGTCCACTAATTTTGGATTTGTTTTATGCATTTGGACTTCTAATCCGTCAGCAATTCCATCTTCATCAGTGTCTAAGCTGATAGGGTTAGTCTTATGAACTTCAATCTCTTCATAATCACTCAGGCGGTCTTCATCAGTATCTTTTTCGAGTGGATTAGTGGAAAATTTTAAAACTTCATCCCCATCTGAAAGACCGTCAGCATCAGTGTCTGAAATTAGAGGATTGGTCATGTATTCTAATACTTCCTGACCATCATTTAGGAAATCCTCATCTGTATCTGATATGTTAGGATCAGTTTTATATACATATATTTCCTGATAGTCTTCAAGTCCGTCTCTATCTGAGTCAACCAAAAGAGGGTTGGTAGATGAAGTGTTTAGCTCATAACCATCTTTAAGGCCATCATTGTCAGTATCTTGCAGAGTTGGGTTAGTTTTGTGTATAAAAACTTCATTCCCATCTGAAAGTTCATCATAGTCAGAATCCTTTAGTACCGGATCGGTGCTATAGAGGCTAATTTCATCACCATCAATCAAACCATCTTCATCTGAGTCGGGATTAATCGGCGAAGTGCGTCTTGTTATTTCTTCTCCGTCTTCAATTCCGTCACTGTCGGAGTCAGTCATTAATGGGTTAGACTTGTAAACTTCTACTTCTTCATAGTCGGTTAGATTGTCTTTATCAGTGTCAATATTCAGAGGGTCGGTTCTGTATTTGTTTGCTTCATCGCCATCTTCCAGACCGTCACCGTCAGTATCTTCTTCATAAGGATTAGTTCCAAGTTTTTCTTCTTCAGTATTAGATAAACCATCAGAGTCAAAATCATCATTAGTAAAGAAGTAATAGCTAAGCCCCAAACCAAAACTCATATATTTGTCGTCGGAAGGACTGTCCTCATGGGATAAATCATCTAAATAATCTGTACCTGTAAATCTATAAAGAGCTTTACCTGTGATTACAATGTCCGGAGTCACATTAATTTCAAAACCAAAGCCGACAGGGAATACAATTTTAGACTTTTCATAGTTCCCAACATAATTATTGGGCAGTGTGCCACCATTACCGGAAGCACCTGAGCGCGGCTCCCAATCCAGATAAGATATTCCCGCAATCAGAGAAGGAACAATATCTTCTTTTGTAAAGAAATTATATGCAAAAAGTAAATCAAAAGAGGTAAGTCTTACATTGTTTTTAGGTTGAATCACTGAAAGCAGTTTATTGCCATGGCCATCAGTGAAGAAGTCGCCATATTGAGCATTTATACCGTAATAGTCTTCATAACGATTAAGGTAAACCAAATCAGTTTTGAAAATAATAGCTCCAAGACTGAAGGATCCGATGACAGATAGTTCGTTCAAAATGTTATATTTTAGATAAATATCACCGTTTAAGCCAAACTGATTATCTGTAAATTCGCCCCAATATTTCACAAATCCTGCGTTAAAACCAGCTGATAGGCGCTGAGCTTCACTTTTAGAATAAAGGCCGGAATAAGATATCAAAAATAAAATTATAACTAAAATACTTGTCTTTTTCATTCTCTTTTGATTCAGTTTGTTCTCTAAGAATACCCATATATCAAGATGCAGATATGATATAATGCACAATTTAGCAATTATACATATTATTATAAACCGCATTGCCTTGAAAGTTTCAAAATTTATTTAGTTTTAACAATGCTTGGGAGCTATGCAGTCAGCAGCAATAGTTATTTAGCAGCAAATAGAATACTTACAGTAATTCAGAACTACGAATAGGATTAACTGTTTTGCTAACCAACTCTAGCAATATACAAAAAAAGGGCTATCAAAATTCTAACATGTAAAGCATATTGATTCAGAAATTTCTCTGCCTAAGTGATAGATAAATTTAGATTCTTATATCTGCAAATATAATGCAGACTACTTTCTATTGCAGCTCGGCATATGATAAATACTCAAATAGTATAGGATTTTCGGAATAAAAAATTGAAAAAAATTGAGCAAAAAAGATTTTTAAAAAGCAAAATTTTAACTCAAAATTTAGAAAATATCACTCATAATTCGTATATTGTCGGGCATCGGTCTATAATTTGAGTATTATGGCTAATTATCAGTTAGCAAAGGATTTTACTTAAATTTTGATGGAGTGAAATCATTTGGTGGTATTTATATTACCTCTACATTCGAATAAAATACTATGTATATATAAATAAATTCCGAAGGTAAGCTATGTATGACTTTCAGTTTAAGCCTTTCGAGGAAATGACACCCGAGGATTATGCAAAAGTTGGTTTTATGTCCGGTTTGGAAGTGCACCAGCAACTCCTAACAGATAAGAAACTATTTTGCCGCTGTCCTGCCGGGCATTATAATAATCATGAATATAATGCAGAAATTTTGCGTCACATGCGCCCCACTTTATCAGAGCTGGGTGAATATGACGGCACTGCACTTATGGAATTCAAGACTAAAAAGGAAATCCTTTATAGAATTAATTACGATACTGTTTGTACTTATGAAATGGATGATACACCTCCGTTTCAAATTAATGATCAGGCTCTTGATATAGCTATTGAGGTAGGAATGCTTTACGATGCTACTATCGTAAATGAACTGCATATTGCAAGAAAGCAATACCTTGACGGCTCTATTCCTACAGGTTTTCAAAGAACAGCTATCACTTGCGTTGGCGGTTCTATTCCTTTTAAAGACAGAAGAATAAATCTTATACAGATGTCTATAGAGGAAGATTCTTGCCGTGAATTTAGCGATCAGGGACATACTCGTATATATCTGACTGACAGACTTGGTATGCCACTTATTGAAACTGTGACTGAGCCTGAAATGAAAACTCCTCAGGAAGTTGCTGAAGTTAATGAGATTATCAGACGCATAGCTCGCTCTACAGGACACGTTCGCACAGGTATCGGCGCAGGGCGTCAGGATGTAAATGTTTCTGTAACAGGTGGAACTCGTATTGAGATCAAGGGTGTTCACAAAATTAAGAATATCCCTAGATTGACTTATAACGAAGCAATGAGACAATGGAATCTTCTCAGACTAAGAGAAGAGCTTAAAACTCGCGGAATTACTGAAGAAACATTTGAAGCTAATTATAAAGATGTTACAAAGACTCTTCGTAAAACTCGCTTCCAGGTAATAAAAGATGCATTGGATGAGGATAAAGTTGTAAAATGCGTTAGACTTAAAGGATTTAAAGGTTTGCTTACTTGGCAAACTCAAACAGATACAGTCTTCTCTAAAGAATTATCTGACAGAGTTAGAGTTATTGCATGCCTTTCTGAATTACCTAATATTATTCACTCAGACAGCCCTTCTGAAAAACTTTCTTCTTACGAATGGAGTTCTTTGAAGAAAGCTGTTGGCGCTACAGACAAAGATACTATAGTATTGGTGTGGGGTAATGAAGAAGATACTGAAACAGGTGCAAAAGAGATTATCATAAGAGCTAAAGAAGCTACTATCGGAATCCCTTCTGAAACAAGACAAGCTCTGATTGACGGTACTACAGGATTTGAAAGAATTCTGCCAGGGCCTGAAAGAATGTACCCTGATACAGATTTACCTCCAAAGACTATTTCAGCTGAAAGGCTGCAAAGAATCAAAGATTCGCTTACTGAGCCATATTGGGAAAGAGAATCTAAATATTATAGATTAGGAGTTCCTGAAGATTCTATCAAATCTTTAGCAATTTCTCAATTTGCCGCTACTTTTGATAAAATTGTAGAAATGGGAGTGGATGCTAAACTTGCAGCTGTTGCCATTACTCAATTTATGAAGAGATTGAAAAAAGGCGGATATGAAACTGAGTATCTGAATGAAGAGCATTTATTGAAAATATTTGAATTATACAAAGCAGGTAAACTTGCTAAAGATGGCATCTATGATGCTATGAAACGCGCTATTGTGCTTGGTGAAATCTCTGCTGACAACATACCTGAGATTTGCTCAGAGTCGGAAATGAAAGGCAGAATTAACGAAGCTCGTGAGTTTATAAATAAAATGCGCATAAAATATCCTGGTAAAAAAGGTAAGGTCTTTATGGGATCTATTATGAAAAAGCTTCGCGGCAGAGTAAATGGAGCTGATATTCTTAAACTTGTTAATGAATTTAAGCCGGAGGAAGTATAATGTCTATGAATGAAGATTATAAAGGCTATCGTGGTGCCGGATTAGAGCTTTTGAAGAAGTATAGTGCTTTGATCTGGAGCGATGTCAAACTTAAAACTTCCGACGAAAGAACTCATATTGGTCTTATTTTACCAAGAGCCGAGCAAGCTGACGAATTTCATATTGTATTGAAACTTCGTACCGGTTATAATATTGGTATTCACGTAGATAATATTCTTGATATAGAAGTAGTAGGCAGAAAGGTGGCTAACTACAAAATTCCTGAGCAGGAATTCCCTTATTCACCTAAGAAGCCAAGAGTTAAACTGTTTGGTACCGGCGGTACTATTGCCAGCCGTCTTGACTATAGAACCGGTGCTGTAATCCCTGCATTTTCTCCGGGCGAACTTTATGGTTCTGTTCCTGAGCTTGCGGATTACTGTAACTTAGAAACTGAAAAGCTTTATGGAGTATTCTCTGAAAATATGGGTCCTGATCAGTGGATTGGTACTGCAAAAGCGATTGCAAAAGAAATTGAGCAAGGAGTAAAAGGTGTTGTTATCGGTCACGGTACTGATACTATGCACCACACTGCAGCAGCTCTTACTTTTATGCTTCAAAATACGCCTGTTCCAATAGTAATGGTTGGCTCTCAGCGATCTTCGGACAGGCCATCTTCAGATGCGGCTCTTAACCTTATTCATAGTGTTAAAACTGCTGCTGAATCTGACATCGCTGAAGTTATGGTTTGTATGTTTGGGCCTACTTCTGACGAATACGGTTTGCTTCACAGAGGAACAAGAGTAAGAAAGATGCACTCTTCTTACCGCTCTACTTTCAGAACAATCGGTGATATTCCGCTTGCAATGGTAAACAAAGAAGCTATCAGTCCTCTAAGAGAAGATTACTCAAAACGCAGAAGAGATAAAGATTTTAAACTTATACCTACTTTCGAAGAGAAAGTAACAATAGTTTATTACTATCCTAATATGCAGCCTGACATTATCGACGCTTTAGTTGATAATGGATATAAAGGTATAGTGATTGCCGGCACAGGCCTTGGTCACGTAAATAAACCGCTTTATCCTGCATTGAAACGTGCTCAGGAAAAAGGCGTTCATGTTTACATGACTGTTCAGACTCTATGGGGTTATGTTCAGATGTATGTATATGAAACAGGCAGAGAGATGATGGAGCTGGGAGTAATTCCACTTGCAAACATGCTTCCTGAAGTTGCATATATCAAACTTGGTTGGGCTTTAGGTCAAACTGAAGACCACGCAGAAGTAATGAAAATAATGAACACCCCTGTGAATGGTGAAATCACAGAACGCGAACCTTCTAACGGTTACCTTGTCTATCAGGGTGGTATTCCGGAAGTGGAAGAGTTTATCGCTAAGTTTAGAAAATAGAATAGTTTCTATATATTCCTTTTTATATCAACCCTGGGGTTAACCCCAGGGTTGAATATATATTTTGCAGGCATATCTTTGAAAGAGGATATGCCTGTTTTTTTTGGTTTTGAAAAATATTTATTATAATGTATATTGATAAAAAGTAATATGGTGTTTGTATTATATTAGTTTACGTGAATGGATCAAAAAATTATAAATAGATCAAAAGAAAAGATTGATTACCAAGATCATAATAGATTACTCAAAATGCATCTTTCGTTATCGTGGCTAAATCAAAGAGACAGTGCACTTTATGAGTTGTGGTGTCTAGCTGAAGATGAAGATCAAAAAGAACTGATAGAGTTTTTAATTGAAAATTTTACTTTTCTTGATCACAACAAATTAGACACTGCATGCAAAATGATTGCTCAACACATAACTGTCAACTGGAAATTAGAAGCTAAAGATACTTATCTAATTGCAACTAGTGATAAATCTGATCCGGATGGCTCACAATTTTTCATACAACAACTAAAAAATAAATTTGATGATGGTAATTGGAATAGTAACAATATTTATAATCAATTAAGTTTCGGATTGAATAAAGTTCCTAAAGATTCAAATATTATACTTATAGATGATTTTATAGGTACAGGAGATACTATTCAAAGAAAAGTAATTAAAACGAAAAAAACTCTAAATAAGCGTGGAATTTCTGCAAAAATTTACATTGTGTCTCTTGCTGCAATGTATTTTGCAGAAGAAAAATTAGATGCATTATGCCATCCATATTTTTCCCCCATTTATTTAAAAAAGGGTATTAGCGAACTTTTTGCTGAGGAAAAAAGGGAACTTATGAAAATAGCTATGTTAGCATTAGAAGAAAAACTTGAATCTAAGATTAATAATAGTCTACTACCTAATTTTGGTTATAAAGGTTCAGAAACTTTATTTTCAATCGGATTTAGTAATATCCCGAATAATGTATTTCCAATTTTTTGGTGGCCTAAATTAAAGGGGGGGCAAGGTAGAGATACTTTGTTTAGTCGATTATAATGAAACTTTTTAGTGAAGATATAGAGTTTTTGAGAGAGCTGTTTGTGAAAAGCAGGGTTGAACTATACTACTTTCACGAAAAGTATTTACTTTCTCCCGGGCAACTTGCAAGAACAGTAAATAAGTTTTTAGAGCTAAAAATAGTTGAGAAAATTGATTACGACATTCTACTAACTGATTTTGGAAAGAAATGGATTTTAAGTAATAGGAAACAGTTATTTCTTAATCCCCAAAAAATGTATTGGAAAGCAATACCAAATGAGATGAAGAAAGAATCAATTGAAAAAAATATTCCTTTTAGAACAGAAAGGAAAAAACTTGATTCTGAAATATTTAGATTTTAGAAGATGAGGAACGAAACTAGCACATTTGAGGTGTATTCGCCTCGTGAAGTAACGCTACAGTTAACCATCTCATAACCTCAAGAGGTTATGAAATAGTTCTTCGAACTATATCTAAATCAACAAAGTTAGATTTAGCTATGAATTATTTCTCTGAAAGTAGTTTACTCATCTTCTATGTTTTTTATAATGACTGAACAACACAAAATAGAATTAAACAACTGGCAATCGTTTGTTACTGAAAATTATTTCGGTGCTAAGACGAGAGATGCCTTAATTAAATATATTGAACGTCTGATAGAAAGAAGTTCGATAGTTATTTTAGATATAAAACACTTAGCATCTATTATTGGAATAGAAGAAAAAGTATTAGCTTCTATGATAGCTTATCCTCCATCGTTTTACTACTCATTTTGTATTCCTAAACGGAAAGGTGGGTTTCGTAATATCGCCGCTCCTTATCCAGCTTTATTACATGTACAAAGGTGGATTTACGAAAACTTACTTAAACAAATAGAACTCAACCCAAGCGCAACTGGTTTCAGAAAAGACAAAACTATTATATCAAATGCTACTGAACATCTGAATGCAAAATGTGTACTGAAAATGGATATTAAAGATTTTTTCCCTTCAATTCTAAAGAACCGTATTATTGCTGTTTTTAGAATTATGGGGTACACCAAAAAAATGTCATATAATTTAGCTTCTTTATGTTGTTTAGACAATTGCTTACCGCAGGGAGCAGCAACAAGTCCCTGTTTGAGTAATATAATAGCTAAAAGAATGGATTTTAGATTGCATGGTCTAGCAGAAAAATTCGATTTGAAATATACAAGATATGCAGATGATTTTACATTTTCAGGAGAATTTATAAATCATAGGCACATAGATTATATTACAAATATTGTAGAAAAAGAAGGTTTCAGAATAAATGATAAAAAAACACAATTAATTGGCAAAAATGGGCGAAAAATTATTACTGGAATTTCGATATCATCAGGCAAATTAACAATTCCAAAGCTAACAAAGAGAGTAATCAGAAAGAATGTCTACTTTGTACTTAAGTATGGACTAATGAAACATTTAGAGAATATCGGTGAGCATGATCCAATTTATTTAGAGCGTTTACTTGGTATATTATATTTTTGGAAAAGCGTAGAACCGAATAAAGAGTATATCCATAAAGCCATAAATGAAGTAAAGAGATATTCTAAACAACTAGATGAAGAGCTTAAAGAATATAAATATGAAGATTTTGAATTCGTAGAAGTAGAATAATTTAAAATTTCAAATCACAGAACGCGAACCTTCTAACGGTTACCTTGTTTATCAGGGTGGTATTCCTGAAGTGGAAGAGTTTATTGCGAAGTTTAGAAAATAGAAATCTTATAAGACCCTGGGGTTAACCCCAAGGTTGAATATATTTTGCAGGCATATCTTTGAAAGAGGATATGCCTGCTTTTTTTAGATATAGTTTCCGAACTTTTCATATTATTATCTGTATTAAAATAAAATACAATATGTGAAAATGGAGAAAAGATGAGACTGGTTTTACTTTTTATACTTATTGCTATTCCTATAAAGGCTGATTTCTTAGAATTAGCTTATTCTTCTGCGATGGATGATGCTACATATTATACAAGCAGAAAAAGCTTTGTCAAAATTGAAAAGAGTATTTACTATTTCGAGAAAGGTACTTATAGGCATAATTTCCTGACTTTGAAAGATATTCAGGATTCGACCAAAACTATTACACTTGATTTCCCTGATGTTAAAAGCCGTGTAGAGAGACCTATTTGGGAAGTCCGAATGATGGCTTATAATGATGGGATTCTGGCTGCTCAGGTAAATCAGTCAATCTGTATCTTTAGAAAAGATAAGGATTTTGAATTCCAAAAAATATACAATTTGGAAGAAATATTTCAAGAGATGCAAAGCGTTTATACTGCCAATCTCAAAATTGAGAACGATAAAATTATAGGTACTTACGATCACTTTTCTACTTTTAATAAGGAGGGTGAGGAGTTTTACATTTGGACTATAGATTTGAAAAAAGATGACAATCATAAAATTCTTTGTATAGACCCACCAGCAGCATATTACTACACCTTATTTCAGCCTCGCCGAGTAATGGATTACTCGAATGGTAAAATACTTACTTCAGAGATAATCAAATACCAAATGTATATCAGAGATATGAACGGCAATATTACAGATAGTATTTCTAGAGATATTGACGATTGGGTTTCTCCAAAGCTGTCAAAAGAATATGGAAAACAGAATCCA
This sequence comes from uncultured bacterium, assembly GCA_942490685.1. Classification (GTDB taxonomy): domain Bacteria; phylum Bacteroidota; class Ignavibacteria; order Kapaibacteriales; family UBA2268; genus JBFHIJ01. The sequence continues at coordinate 2,761,122 of CALNXW010000016.1, read as the reverse complement.
TATGAAACGATTAGGCAGATACAGTCAGATACCAATAAACTTTCGCTTATACACCGAGCTGATTTTCTTACTGATAATAAAATATTGGTTACATATTCGATGGAACATAAAAGAGAAGAAGGTGATAATTATACCTATAATATGTATTACGATATTTGGGAAAAGCGAAACGGGAAATGGATACTATCTGTCAAAGATGTTTCTAAAAATAAAATGGAAAGTGGAGATTACACTAAACAGAATCTTGACTTTGGTATGGATTATTATATTTTTGATGAGTATATAGTACATAGATATTATAATCTCAAAAGCTATTCCGATTATAGAATTATTGTAAGATACATAGAATAAGAAAACCTTCTAACGGTTACCTTGTTTATCAGGGTGGTATTCCTGAAGTGGAAGAGTTTATTGCGAAGTTTAGAAAATAGAAATCTTATAAGACCCTGGGGTTAACCCCAAGGTTGAATATATTTTGCAGGCATATCTTTGAAAGAGGATATGCCTGTTTATACTTTTAATTAATTGGTTCTATTTGCCAAATCAGACTCATGTGTTTGATTTGAATTATTAAAATAAAAATAAAATGTATATAGTTGCAATATTCTAATGGCTCTCATATCAAAGGATTGTAAAATACTATCTGTCTTGTTCTATAAAAAGATGCTAGAAACTGCAGATGTAGTTTCTAGCAAAGAGATTTAACATCCTTAAATAATATTTTAAGGAGCAACAGTACTTTCAGTAAATTGTTTCCAAAAAGCGACACTATATTTTGAAACGGCCATGATTCTCTTTAGACTAGTTTTTTCAGCTGCTGGAACTGTAAGAATATCAATTTTGTTATAATACTCTTCAGCAGTTGCTTGAATATCATCCATCGTTACTGAATTTTCAATTTTTAGAGAGAATTCGTTAAGTAAGTCTTTAGATTCATCCTGTAAGTCTGCAACAGAAACTTCTTTTTCTAAAAGAGGTCGTGAAGAATTGTCATATCTTGTATTGACACCTATAAAAGTATTGCGATCAAGTATAGCACCTGCAGTTTGAGTATTAATCCCCTGTGCAATACCAAAAGTCAAGTAATAATCATATATTTTTCCATAGTCAATATCACCGTTAGTACCTTCAAAATCATCAGGATTATTTAATACATGATGTACTAAATAATTATGATAGTATCCAGATAAATCATCTGTATTGGTTGCGCTATTGTATGGTGATGGAGACATATTTATGCCATTACCAGAGCCACTTGTTCCAGGTGTTGCTAGACTTAAAGCTTCTTCAATAGAATAAACAGCTGCACAACCACCGACAACCCATCCAGCAGTAGTAGGGTCTACAGGGCCTATATATTTACTATAGGCAGTGACAACACCAGCACCAAAAACTGCACCTGAAGCATCAGCTTTTGCAACATTCCAGACTGCTACCGCTGCTTTTTTTGTCCAATTCCAGGCACTTTTTAAAGCATTCCCAATTGCAGCAAAGAAATCTACTTCCATTACCTTTTCTTGTTGAGCACCATTACTTATTGGTGTGATAGGTGTTGAAGTGTCATTTGAACATGATTGCAACATTATTAATGATACCAAGGTTAATAATAAGTACTTTTTCATAACAAATACCTAATAAAAAGTGATAAAATAAAACTTATATGAATATAATAATAGTAAATGCACATGTAATATAAACAATAGAATTAAATCATGCAAACAAAATATGAAGATAGTAACACATAATAAACATATATAACATATGTAAAATTAATATAATGTCAATAAAAGTGCGATTTAGAAAATATATTAAGTAATACTAACTGATTTTATGGAGCTTTTTTGTTTGACTGGAGATCGTAAATAACATTATAGTAATGGTTTTGTAAATATTAATAATAGAGCATGAATCAAGAAAAGAAAGAATCATTTTTTTTTAAATAACATGAAATTGTGGTTTCAGAATATAGCTCAAGTTGCATGAAAAACAAAAAAAATCAAATTTATAAATATAACTTTTGGCAATTCTTTATATTAGGAGTTTACGCGAAGTTTAGGAAGTAGAAATCTTATAAGACCTTGGGGTTAACCCCAAGGATGAATATATATTTTGTAGGCATATCTTTGAAAGAGGATATGCCTGTTTATATACCCCAGAGATCTATGGCTATTAGTGAGCCTACAGCTATAATAATCCAAAGTACTATACCCAATAGAAAACTTCGGATTCCTGCTTTTTTTATCTCGGAAAAAGAGATATTTGCGCCAATTAAAAAGAGGGCGATCACCATTCCTTTTTTCCCTAGCCATGCGAAATGAGAATATGTTTCTGCTGCTCCGGGAAGGAAATGAGCTGTTGCGATAGCTAAGGCAAACAAACCTATAAACCAGGGAATTTTTATCTTACCGCTTGATTTGTCTTTAGTAAATAAAACAATTACCATCGACATTGGAATAATCCAAAGAGCTCTAATTAATTTGATAGTTGTAGCAATTTCTAATGCTTCCGGGCCATATTCTGCTCCGGCTCCTACGACAGAACTGGTATCGTGAATAGCAATTGCAGCCCAGTGGCCAAATACTTCCTGACTCAACCCGAGATAGTGACCTAGTATTGGGAAGAGTACAAGTGCAAGTGCATTTAGCACAAAAATCACAAGCAGTGAAAAAGAGATCTGATGATTTTTTGCTTTTATTATTGGTGCTACTGCAGCAATTGCGCTTCCTCCGCAAATAGCAGTACCTGCTGAGATAAGCATACCTATATTGGATTCTACTTTAAATGCTTTAGCAAGTAACAAACCAAAGAGAATGACAAAAGTAACTGAGACTGCTGTTTCTATAAAGCCTGCTTTAGAGGCTGAAATGACTTGCGTGAGATTCATTCCGAACCCCATCAACACAATTGAAGCTTGTAGAGCAAGGGATGTATATTTTTTAGTTTGCTCTTGTTTAAGTCCGAGCAGAGACAATAGAATACCTAAACCCAGAGCAATCGCCGGGGATAGAATTGGGGTAAAACAGAGAAAGATTATGAAGTAATACAAAATTGATGTATTTCTTTCTGAAAGCTGCATTATGTTGATCTCCATCATATATTAGGAGCAAAAATAAGGTAGTGGCATAACTATATCAAATTATAAAATATTATATTCTATAACATATTGTTATTTAAGAAGGGAGTATGTCTCTAGACATAGTATTGAATCTTAGAGGTTAATCAATGTATTTCAAAAATATCTTTGGGCTAATAAAAAAGCCGACTGTTTTGCAATCGGCTATCAAAATAAATTCGAATATTTACTTTCCAAACAGGCAGCTTTCCCAGAAGTCTATGTAACCTGTTTGCAAATCGTAGTATGCACCTACAATTGCCAGTTCTTCGTTTTCTACAGCTTCCCTAAGAATTGAGCTGGTAGAGTAGGCTTCCATTATCTGATTTTTCACATTTTCCTGAGCAGCCAAAAGTTGTATTTTTTGCTGGTTCGAATTCCTTTGTTCAGCTTCTTCTACGGCAGGGCGAATTTTGTCAATAATCGGATTCAGAGATTCAATTTCTGACTTACCTCTTATTGCAGCCTGCATCATTCCGCAGTTGGAATGACCCATAATAATAAGTAGCCTGGTGTCAAAAGTTTTTACAGCAAACTCAATGCCTGCAATCGCATCCTGATTTGCCATATTCCCGGGATTTCGAATAATAAAAATATCCCCAAGAGTAGCATCAAATACATGGTGAGACATAAGTCTCGAATCAGAGCAGGTAATAAGAATAATTTGAGGATTTTGATTTGTATAAGACTCCTCTCTGAGCTTTTGATAGCTTCTGTCTATCAAATCATCGTCTACATATCTTTTATTACCTTCAATTAAGTAATCCAGTTTTTCGCCAATTTGTTCAGGCAAATCGGCAATGTTCTTCAGATAAATGTCATCCATTTTTTGTTACTTCCAATATTCTCTATCTAAACTTCTATATTGAATTGCTTCGCTAATATGTTCACTACTAATTTGTTCAGAATCTGCAAGGTCAGCAATTGTTCTTGCAACTTTCAGAATTCTGTCATATGCTCTGGCAGATAAACCGAGTTTTGTCATCGCCATTTTTAATAATTCTTTAGACGGATTATCCAATTTACAAAAATCTCTGATTTCACTGCTAGACATATCTGCATTTTTAAATGATTTTGAATCTTTAAAACGATTTTCCTGAATTTTGCGTGCTTTAATAACTCTTTTTCTTACATCAAAAGAATCTTCGCCCTTTCTATTTGAAGAAAGTTCCTGATATTTTACAGTGGGTACTTCGCAGTGAATGTCTATTCTATCAAGCAATGGGCCTGATATTTTGCCTGAATATCTTTGTATTTGCTGCGGAGTGCAGGAACATTCCTTCACCGGATCGCCAAAATTGCCGCAGGGGCAAGGATTCATAGAGCATACAAGCATAAAATTAGCTGGATATTCTACTGTCATTTTAGTTCTGGAAATAGAAATTCTCTTTTCTTCCAGCGGCTGCCTTAGCACTTCTAATACATTTCTCGCAAACTCTGGTAATTCATCTAAAAAAAGAACGCCATGGTGAGATAAAGATATTTCACCCGGTCTGATTTTATTCATTCCTCCACCCACTAGAGCGGCATCAGAAATAGTGTGATGTGGAGAGCGGAATGGTCTTACTGCTACAATTGCTTCACCTGCAGGCAGAAGTCCGGCCACTGAGTGAATCTTTGTAGTTTCCAGAGATTCTCCTAAAGACAGAGACGGCAAAATAGATGGAATTCTTTTTGCAAGCATAGTTTTTCCGGAGCCGGGAGGGCCTATCATGAGCATGTTATGGCCACCTGCTGCGGAAACTTCAAGAGCTCGCTTAACATTTTCCTGCCCCTTGACATCAGAGAGATTATAAAGATTTTCTCTTTCCCCCTCTAAAAACAGCTTTTCGATATCAATTTTTTTAGGCGGTATATCCAGATCACCATTAATATATGTGATAGCTTCACTTAGCGAACTAACCGGAATAACTTCAATATTGTCAACTAAAGCGGCTTCTTCAGCATTGTCTTCAGGAAGGATGATTCTTTTAAACTTATTTTTTATTGCTTCTAATGTTATGGAAAGAGTACCGTGAATGGGTCTTAAAGTGCCGTCTAAAGCGAGTTCTCCAAGTATGATAGTTTCACTCAATATGTCTGACTGGACTACTCCCATAGAAGACAAAACTCCAACAGCTACAGGCAAATCAAATGCGCTGCCTTCTTTGCGTATGTCCGCAGGAGCAAGATTAACTGTGATCCTCTTATTAGGGAAGACCATATTAGAGTTTTTGATTGCAGCAGAGACTCTTTCTCGCGACTCTTTTACCGCAGAATCAGGAAGTCCAACAATTGACATGGCAGGCAGTGCATTATCCATGTGTGTTTCAATTTCTACAATGAAAGCATTTATCCCAAATACTGAAGCGGAGTTGAGTCTCGAGTACATATATTTCTCGCACAATTATATATCGTTACTAATTATTTAATGTAATAAAAATTATAGTATTGGGCAAAAAATAATAAGGTTCTGATGAAACAACTAACAAAAACAGTTAAAAGTATTAGTTAAGTAAACACATTTTCAACAAAATACTATATATTTGATTTTATTTGAAACAAAAACGAATTAAGTGTGCCTTCTTAATATATGGCAATAATAAGTCAAAATACTGAAACAGAAATAAGACTTCATATTTTAAACAAAAAATATGAAAAAGCATTTGAGAAGGTGTATGATGCATATTCTTCGCAACTCTATACCTATTGTCTTAGGTTTATCGGGAATGAACCTGATGCAGAAGATATATTCCAAGAGCTAATGATCAAATTTCTGGCTTACATTAAAGAGAACAATCAAATCAATAATGTTTTAGGCTTGCTTTTTAGAATAGCTAAGAATACTTGTCTGAATTACAAGCGTAGTAGGCGTATTAAGCAAGTTGAAATCAATGAATTGCATTTGGTCTCCAGCATAGACAGTCTGGAAAGTGAAGAACTAAATCAAATAGTGCATTCTGCACTAAACAAACTGCCTATAGAACAGAAAGAAGCTTTTATTCTTCAAGTCTATCAGGGCTTTTCTTACAAAGAAATCTCAGAATTACTCGGAATCCCCTTAACCAATGTAAGGAATAGGGTAGTTCGTGCAAAAAGAGCAGTCCGAGAATCAGTAAAATCCTATCAGCAGGAAGAGAGGTTGATATTATGAGCAAAGATAATCTAATAGATCTAATGTACCTTTTCAAAGACGGGGAAAGTACGTCCGAAGAAAGAGCTCAACTATTTGAAAATTTAGCATTTTCAAGGGAATTGCAGGATGAGTTTCACGAATTAGTATGCCTGGAAAATACTCTTGTTTGCAATGCATCAGTAGTTGCTCCAAAGCACGGGCTCAAAACCAGTATCTTTAAAAAAGCCGGTTTAGCTACTAAATCTGCAAGTATGACTTATTTCATGAATTTCGGACTTTACTCACTTTTATTCGTTTTTGGCTTCTTGTTCAATGATATATTAAAATCAGATATAATAAGTAAAGCTCCAATAACTCAACAAAAAGATATCTCTAGCCTAAAGAGGAGCAAAGTGACAGACAGTCCGGAAGTTACTTCAAGCTTTTTATCTGCAAAAGGGGAATCAACTTCTCCGAATAAGACTGAAAGCATTATAAGCTCTGCACCGGAATATATTAGCACAGATATATCAGGAAACAAACTTTCAGATTTATCTACAAAAATATCTTATTCAGATATATCAGGAAACAGCTCAAATCTAGATTTAGTAGATAGTAAATTTGGTACAAAGCAATATAATTATCCTTCCATTGCAATGATGGAAATATCTACTTTGGAGCAGATTGAACAAAATCCTGGCTTTATGTCTAATTTTGAAATGAGTGCTGCTAATATTACAGGACTTTATATTTTTCCGAAAAGAAGTGAGTTGGCAAATGAAGGTAGAGGACTAAACAATTACTCTTTAGGATTGAATTACAAACTCTCCGATTATAGTCATTTGGGTGTAGAATATGGTCGTGAGACTTTTGATTTATTTGTTAAAACTGCTGATAACCTGGTTCTAAATAAGTCACAATACTATATAGTAGCTAAGTATCGTTATAGTTTCTTAAATATGGAATTGCTCACCGACTTATATCCATATTCTGAGTTCATGTTAGGATACACTTCCGTGGGGCCTATTTCAAAAACTAGAATAGGTCTGATATGGTCACCGCAAAAATATATAAAACTATACGGAGGAATTGAGGGGACGGGTTTAAGATATAGCTATCTAGGTGAGCCTGAAATTACAGGGAAACTAAGCTTCAACTATGGTATAATATTGAATTTATAATTTTTGAGGTATAAAATGAAAGTAATTACTCTGCTCTCCTTTCTTCTGATATTTGCTCTGTCTTCGTGTGAAGAAGCCACCACAGAGCCGGATCCTATTCCTGTTCAACATAGTAATATGAAATATGTTACGGGGACGGTGTTTAATCCAAACGATAGGGAAATCCCGGAAGATTCGAAACTTGTACTCATGTGGCATGTTCTAACTCGTTATTCCAGCTACCAGTACATAACAGATGCAGGAACTTTTGATAAGCAACAAATGACATTTAGAATTGATTTTTCAGATTTTCCGATTGATAGTTGCCTTAATAAATTTAAAGACAGCTATCTTGGTGTAGCGACATTTTTGATGGTTGAAAAGGATTATCCACTTGGCAAATATGACCGTTATAATGGGTATAAATCTATTGGCTGGGCTATAAACAAGTCCATAGTTTTTGCATCCGGTTCACTTGCAGATATAGAACCTTTTATGCCTTGGATTATAGATTTTCCAACCGGTTATAACTTGGCTAACGGAGTATATGATGGATCCGGTAGAGATGGCAGAGACGGATGGGCTCTCGCCGACACTAATGATGTAACAGAAATAACTTTAATCGCTGATTTGAAAGGTGATGAAACAAATCTTTTACCTGATTGGAAATAATTTGGAGACAAAATGAAACTACTTCTTTTAATTAGTTTACTGAGTGTATTCACTTTGCTTTCTTGCAATGATGCAACAACAAATCCTGAGGCGAAATATCCTATTTTGCCATTTAAGACAGATGTTATCCGCCCACTTTCAGTAGGGAATTATTGGGTATATGATTTCATAGTAAAGGATTCAGTAGTCAGTAGGGTTCATTTAAATGTTGTCGATAGTACAAATAAAACTTATGAAGGCAAAAATGTATCAGTTTTTACCATAAAAACTGAAAACAAAGAAATGGAGACACCTCCATCTTTTTCTGATGTTTTTGTCCTCAATAATTCAACTTATCATACAAAAAAACAACAGAAAAGGTAATCACTGAATGTTCTGAATGTATTCCTTACAGATATATTGGAGATGCTAAAACCAAATTTGTAGAAGAAGAATATATTTTTGACGGACAAACAGTTACTGCTTTAAAAAGGATATCTGATAACAGCTATTTTGTGCTTGGTGTTGGAGAGGTAGAAGGTGATCCATTGCCGATAAGAGTTGGAGAAACTTTTGAAATTGATAGTGTGACTACAAAACTTGTAGATTACCATGTAAATAGATAAAATATACTACAAATCTTATTTCATCATAAAGCCTTGATATAGCAACTATACCAAGGCTTTTCTATACTTTCTAATACAATCTAAGCATATCTTCAAAAGTTTCTCTTCTGCGTATTTGCCTAGGCTTGCCTGATTCGATTATAACTTCAGCCGGGCGAGGGCGGTTGTTATAATTTGAGGACATAACGTATCCGTAGGCACCGGCGTCTCTGAAAATGAGTAGATCACCTTCTTCCGCTTCAGGAAGGTACACGTGTTTGTCAAATATATCAGAGTTTTCGCAAATTTGACCGCATATATTATAAAAGCCGTCTGACTTATCTTTTCCGTATATATAAGATCTGTGCTTTGCGCCGTATAGAGCAGGGCGAATGAGGGTGTTTATCCCTGCGTCAACTCCTACAAATGTCTTATAGCTTTTTTTGATTCCTGTCACTTTTGCAATTAAATATCCTGCATTTGCTACTAAAAATCTTCCCGGTTCTAATTTAAGTTCAGGAGTGCCAAGGTTAAATTTATCGGCTTTTTCAGCAATTACTTCGCCTATCAGCTTAGCTGTGAAATCAATATTTAGAGGTTCTTCCTCATCTTCGTAAGGTACACCAAAGCCACCTCCTATATCAATAAATTCAGGTTTTGCGCCGATTTGACCAAATAAATTACCTGTTATTTTCATAAGTTTATCGACCACCTCATAGAAGTAGTATGGTTCAAGGTTGTTCGAACCTGCCATCATGTGAATGCCAAATCTTTCTATACCCGCATCTATAGCTTTCTGATATGCTTCAATTGCTTTTTCATAAGGCACTCCGAATTTTGCATCAGCTCCACCGGTGGTGATCCCTTCAAAACCACCGCGACCAATGCCGGGGTTTATTCTGAAGGAGATTCTCTTTGGCTTGAAGACTTTTAACATCCTATCCAGAGATGATATATCATCTAAATTGATGGTTATATCTTCATGCTCAGAGATTATTTCCCAATCTTCATTACTTTCGTAATTTCCTGTGTATAAAATTCTTGAGTTATCTATACCGGCTTTTTGCGCTAAAAGAAGTTCGATTGGAGAAGCAGAATCAGCACCGCATCCCAGTTCATTGAAAACTTCAAGTATGTGAAGATTCGAGTTTGCCTTCACAGAGAAGTGTATTGATGTATTTGGGTAATACTTATCAAATGCTGTTTTAAGACTCAAATAATTCTCTTCAATTTGCTCTCTGTCATAGACATAAAGAGGTGTTCCAAATTCATCTGCTAATGCTTTGATATCGTAATTATTTATTGTATTCATATTAACCTCTCTGCCCAAAAATTTCAGTATGTTCTATTTCTGAAAAGAATTGTTTGTGTAGCCTTTCCACTGCTTCTATCAAATTCTCCTCGCTTACTACTATGCTTAAATTCACTTCCGATGCACCTAAGCTGATCATAGTAATATTGATTTTTTCCAAAGATTTGAAAAATTTTGCTGCAATTCCTGCAGTTCTTCTAAGTCCTTCACCAATTACAGATATTATTGCCTTATTTTCAGCAATATCAACATCTGCAAAATCAGATAAATCTTTGATGATATCCGTCAATTTGGAATTATCATCAATAGTCAGCGAGATACTTACTTCTGATGTTGTAATTAAATCTACACTGGTTTGATGCTGTTTAAATATGTTAAATACCTTACTCAGAAATCCAACAGCTCCCAACATCCGATTAGAATCGATATTAATAACAGTGATACCTTTTCTAAAAGCAATAGCTTTTATAAAGTCAGTCCCGGAGCCTTTAGATAGTATAAGAGTCCCTTGCTGATCAGGCCTGAATGTGTTTTTTACAAAAACCGGAATGTTTGCTTTCACAGCAGGCGATATGGTTTTAGGGTGCAGGACTTTTGCCCCAAAGTAAGCGAGCTCTGCCGCCTCTCTGTATGTCAGGCGCTTTACTAGCAAAGCATCTTCAACAATCCTTGGGTCAGAGGTCATTATTCCGTCAACATCTGTCCAGATTTCAAGTGCCTTGGCTTCAGTTACAGATGCGATAATTGCAGCTGAGTAGTCAGAGCCACCACGCCCAAGAGTCGTAATTTTACCTTCTTTATCGGAACCAACAAATCCGCCTGTAATAACAAAATCGAAATGTTCGAACTCTTCAATATATTTTCCACATGCAATTTTAGTTTGCTCGAAATCTACTTCAGCTTCTGTAAATCTGCTGTTTGTCTTAATAAGGCAATCAGGAGAGACTCTGGTTGATTTGACATTTATATTTTGCAAATATGTATTCACAAGATATGACGACAATAGCTCTCCTCTGGAAAGAATCATATCTTTTGTTTTTGGACTTAGTTCGCCAAGTATATCGGTAGCTTCTATATACTTAAGCAAGTTATTACATTGGGAATCAATATATGCTTCAGTTTCTTTTTCTATTTTTAAATCCTTACTTACACACTTATGTTTTCGCTTAATATGTTCTACCAACGTCATTGCATTTTCAATATTCTTCGTTTCCAGTGAGTCAATGATCTCAACTAGTGAATTAGTAATTGTAGCCATGGCAGAGACTACTACCATAGTTTTCTCATTTCTATGGCTTAGTATAGACGCGAGATTTTGAATTGCATCCGCATCTTTGACAGAAGTGCCGCCAAATTTTAAGACATTTAGATTGGTGTTCATAATGGATAAGTTTAAGTGAAACATAAGTGTAACTACAAATGTAATATTTAGTTAGGACTAAAAAAAGTGGATTGTATATTTAGTATTTAGAGCTAAAATACATAGTCAAGTATATTTGAGTAGAAATCGAAAGCGTAGTCAAATTTATTATAAATTAGTTGCATTGAATCTTTTTGCATAAAGAAAAGAATTTTTAGTAATTTATTATATATTAAGAACTACTTAGGATCTCTAGTTTTACAAATAGTCTTTCAAAACAGGAATAAGGAACGTAAATCTAATGAAATTCATATTGTTCTTCATACTGCTTGTCTGTGGCAGCACATTAGCTCTAACAGATAAGCAAAACTCGAGTAAAATCTTAAATTAAAAGTGTCAGGCTTAGTAAGTCTCTATCTTGGTATTGCGGCGACTGCCAATCAACTAATTAATGCCGATACACCTGTTTCTTTTACTGAATTGGTTGATTCTACTGTTCTACATTTTGACATAGGGGAAATATGTGGTGATTCGAGAATTAAAGTCTCGAAGAGGCTGAATTAGTAGATGTATTTTCTCATAATGATGTAATCAAAATAGGGAATGTCATGAGCGAGGCTTCTGAGGTCGGAAAAGATAGTGAACTCTCATTAAAGACCTATAAATTGACACAATCAGCTCGAGTTATATACTATATTGCGATAATATTATATTGCTAATAACAGATTATTATTTTGAAAAAAAGAATTAGGAGTAGAAAGTGAGCTATAGAACAATAATAAGAATATGCCTAATATTTTTAGTAACTATATCTGCTTTAACAGAAATATCAGCAGAAAAGGAATTTGTACTTAAATTTCCTAATAAAGTTCAAAAATGTATTCGCTTGAAAACTCTGGATAGTAATAATTGCATTGCAGTAATGAGTGTCAATTCACACACAATTATCAATAGAACTTCGGACAAAGGTGAAACATGGTTGGAAACAGGCAGACGAGATTTTAATGATAGATATGAAGAAGATTCTGTATTCACTCTTATATTTGCAGATATTGTAGACACGAATAATATTTTCTTTACTTATGGTGATAATCCTATTATCATGAAGACTACTGATGGTGGAAAAACATTCAAGAAGCATAGCATTTATGAACTTAAAAGAGAAAACGAAAGATATAGCTTTATGTTGCTTGACATGTATAATGAGAATATAGGAGTTGCTATTGCGGACAGTCGAGATACTTTAGTCGTTACGCGTGATGGGTGGGATACTTATAACTTCATTAAACTGAAAAGTGCATATCATTATATTCGCGAGCCTTCCTTTTATTTAGATTCAGTCAATATAGTATTTTGTAAAATATGGATGTATGGGCCTGGTTTTGTTAGGTATAATCTTGATGAAAACAAGTGGTATGAATACGCGCCAGTACCAAAGTATGAAAGATGGGAGAAGAAAAGGTCTTTAAATGACTATTACTTCATCGATGATCAAGTAGGATATGGATGTGGTACAAAAGATACAGGTATTTACTCCGGGAAAAGAGACATAATTTACAAAACAACAGATAAAGGTCAATCATGGAATACTATCTATATTCATGAAAGAAGAGTAAACGGCATTGATATTGCTTTTGCAAATGAATACGTAGGAGCCGTTTTAGGATTTGATGATGAAATGATGTTTACATATGACGGTGGTAAAAGCTGGGAGTACTTAACTCTGCCGGATGAAATAAGACATTCTTATGGTGTAGGCACAAAAATAGAATATCTCGATGGTGTTTTGATAATTACCAGACGGATATATGGGATTTTTAAATACGAAGACATCACCTCAATTGAAGGTCATAGTTTTAGCAACGTAAATATCAAAAAGATACAAACTAAGACTGATTTTCATATAGAAATAGAAGATCCAAAAATGAGAGACTTCGAAATATTAGTTGTGAGTATGGACGGCAGAAAGATCCTTGATCAGAAACTAAGTTCTACATTTTCGGGAACATCAGAATATATTGACCTGGTATCATTGCCTCAAGGCTCTTATATGTATCTGGTCTCAAGTAATAACCAACTACTGGCAACCGGTAAGTTTGTGAATGTGAGGTAGAGGTGTTGCAACTTAATTATTAGTTTTAATCTCTTGGAATTGATATTATGTTTTTATTGACAATGAGAAAAAACAAAAAACAGGCAATTTGGTTGCGCCTTTTTTCAAAAAATTTATAATATCTAGGGGAATGCTATTTTACTATTTCACTAGGATTTAGACCTGTTTTAATTGTTGCCGAAAATATGGTGGAGGCAAGAAAAGTGATGAGTCCAATTGAAGAAGGTTTTCATGCCATTCAAATAGCACCATTTAAGTAAAAAGGAAGTGTTGTATGTATTTCTTTGATTATATGTTTTACAGAGTGGCCCAATTTTATGTAAAAACTGGTCTTGAAAAAAAGGATCCTGAAATCTATTCGAGAGCTGTAGTTTCAATATTGCAAACTATTAATATTAGCACTCTATTACTATTGTTTTCAATTACATTCCATCCTGTGTTTGGAGGAGTTCTTGCAGTAGCTATCGATATTCTCAACTCTATATTTTTATATAACAGTAAGACATTAAAAAAGTATAAAGAGCGGTGGGATGGAGAAGAAAAGAGAATCCGGAAAATAAAAGGAGTATTGATTATTATTTATATGACAGTCTCGCTAATTCTTTTTGTATTGGCAATAAGTAGAATGTAAATAATAAAATATTAATATTTTTGACTTGTAAATCTTTTCTTCGTCAAAAGGCAGTATAGGTTTGTCCTGATAAAGTCTAAAGAATAAATATAAATATGAATGCTATTTTACTATTTCACTAGGATTTAGACCTGTTTTAATTGTTGCCGAAGGTGATGAGAAGTTAGAAGCTTTGAAGATATAAAGCTCGCCTTGATTTTGATAATCCTTAGCATTGCTCACCGCCACTGCATCTATATCAGGTAAAACACCTATTCCGTGAAGGTTGGCTCTGCTATCTGCAATTGTCCAGAGTTTTTTGAGTAATCTGTCAGCAGATTTAAGGTCTATCATATATAAAGAAGATTTATCTATTATAAATAGGCTATCCTGGGTGCTGCTAAGTTCCATCTCCACTGGGTGCACATCCCACTCGCCTGTTACAGTTTTACTTTTTGGAGAATACTCTATAACTTTAGGATTTGCAGGATCAGCAGACGGGTAGTCAGTAGATCCGAAATAGAGAGTGTTATGCATTTCTGAGGCTAAGGCTCTCATCGGATTATTTGGTACTTTGAAGTTATCCGTTTCAGAAAAAGAATTTATATCAAACACAGAAACTGTTCCGGCTTTCTCTTTGTCCTTCAAGAAATCTCCATACCCGGAATTTGTTACGTAAACAAAGCCATTTAGATAAGTAATTTCTTCAGGAGCAGGCCCGGTTTTTATTCCATAATGGATTATTTCCATAGTATTGGGATTAAAAGCGTGCATCGAGTGAGCAAAAATGTCGGTAACAAAAGCTAGATTTCTATTTACGTAAACCATTTCTTTAAGTCCTTCCGCAGGAGAGTCAAATACTAATCTGCCGAGAGATTTTCCGGTTTTAATATTTACTTTTTCAATATACTTTGAAGTAGTCATTGAAATCCATAAAGTATCTTCTTCACTCATGATAGAATTCGCTAGATCGCCAAGTTTTAATTTCGGGTTTGAATTACGAAACCAATATTGCTCAGCAGCCCAGGTAGTCGGATCAATTGCTGTAATAGAAGCATTGGACTGCCCCCAGATACCTTCGTTCATCACTAAAATAGGTCTGTCATTTGTTTTTATAGGTACATTTACTATAGAATCCGGTTTATCTGCGCAGGAGATAAACATCAAAGAAATAAGCAATGCTAAATATTTTAGAGATTTCATTTTTGACAATTCCGAGCAATTCAAAATTATAATTTATACGAAGATCAGATAGGAGGTGTAGACTGATATTTGAGCCTATGCAATCTGCAAACAAGCACTTGATCTTTCTGTATTTTCCATAGCCAAAATTACGAAAGTTTGTCAAGTATATATAATCGATTTTTGATAAAGTACAACTTGAACCTGATAGTATGTCAATTCTTTCTTGGCAGGCTGATATGTTATATAGTTTAGGTTTTAGAACTTGAATTCTAAAACTTTATATTGAAGATAATAAAAGAGTATTGATCCTATTTTTTGAATCGATACTCTTTTAATTCAATCTGATAAATATTACAGCTAGAATGTCATTATAACTTTTCCGCTACCGCTTTCAGAATTAGTAACTTTGATACCAAAATTATGCAAATCGAAAATTACTTTAGCTGCTGCTAAGCTTAAGCCTGTGCCCTCTGAATGGTGCATCAGGTCTTCGGTAGAAATGAACATTGAAAATGCATTTTTAAGAGAATCCGTAGAAAAGCCTGTACCCTGATCTTCTACTGACATCACTAAATGTTTGCCTTGCTTTCCAGAGCTGATTATAATCTTTGAATCATTTGGTGTGAATTTAATAGCATTTTCTACAATTATAGTAAATACTTTTGAGATGAGAGCTAGATCCAATCTGGCGGTAAAAAACTCTTTTGCTAATTTATTTTCTACAGTCAAATTCTTCAACTTTATGCATGCCTGAAAGTTATTCAGGACATTTACCATTATCTGATTTACAGACTCATCATAAAATGTTGTGTCATATTTGTCAGTTTTGATCTGAGTAATCAGTAATGACAACTCAGCAAACCTTCTCAAACGACTTTCTGATAGCATGATACTATTGACACATTCCCTTATTTCGGCATCTTGAGTGATTTCAGAAATATATTGAGCATTTCCGCTGATTCCCATTAGTGGAGTCCTAAGCTCATGTGACAAAAGACCAAGGAAATATGATTTGGCTGAGTCCAATTTTATAAGCTTTTCATTCGCTTCTATCAAATCTCGTCTTCTTTTTTCTAACTCTATGTCTTTTTCATAGCTTTTTATAGCTTCATTGATAGTCATAGAGAAGTCATGTTTTTCCCATGGCTTGCCTATGTATCTATATAAGTTAGCATAGTTTATGGCATTAGTGACCCCTTCAATGGTTGCCTGGCCTGTGAGTAAGATTTTGTATGTAGAGCTGCTCAGGATATTGATTAATTTCAGGAACTCATCTCCCTTCATTTCGGGCATAATATAATCTGAAATTACCAGAGGAATATCATAGCCATCATGAATCAGCTCATTAAAAATCTCTATGGCTTCTTCAGCACTCTGCGCAACCTCCACAGTTATGTCACAGCATATTGAAGATTTGATTTCATTTCTTATGCTATCCAGCACGATTTTCTCGTCATCAACGCATAAAATTGCACGCTTAATCATAAAAATACTCTCCTTGGCAAGAAGCAGTAATCGCTTAATACTCCTTCTTAAACCTAATTGTCGGCATTGGTTATACGTAACCTTTATATTATATTTAACAGAGATTGATTGTAGCAAAATATAATGATATAAAAACACTTATATATATCAACTATTTATTTTATATAGGTAAATACACTCTGAATTCTGATCCATTTCCTTCATCTGAGTCAAATTCGATTTTTCCTTCATGTTTGCTAACAATTTTACTGACTATATCCAAACCTAAACCTGTTCCCTCACCGGGCGGTTTAGTTGTAAAAAAAGGAATAAATATTTTGGACTTGTTTTCATTTGGAATACCAATGCCTGTATCTTTAAAAGCTACGACAGCAAAATTATTATCAGCATAAGTTTTAATAGTAAGTACTCCCTTATTATCCATGGCCTGCATAGCGTTATGTATCAAATTAGTCCATACTTGACCTATCTGGTCAGGAACCAAATTCACAACTCTGTCTAATTTATAGTCTGTTATCACATCAACTCCTTGCTTCAGTTGATTATGATATAGAGTAAGTATAGAATTAATTGATTCATGGATATCAGATTTTACCATTTTAGCATCTGCGTCAAATCTTGAGTAATTTTTGAGAGAAAAAACTATTTTAGAAACTTTATTAAGAGCAGTTGATATTATATCGCTACTAAATTTTATTCCGGTAATCATCACCACAGACTTCAAAATTTCTTTTGAGTTTTCATCTTTTAACAGAGGCATTATGTTTTCAAGTTTGTTGTAGATACCTAACTCAACCAGATATTCTGCTAAAGGTTCAGAATGAGATATACCTTCTTCGTTCAGCATAGAGACTAATGCTTTTCGATTAGATCTTTCCTCTCTTGAGGTAATACTTGTAGATTTGTCAAATGCCCTTTGAATAATATCCAGATAGTATTTTTTATTTTCTGCTGGTATCAGCTGGCACACTTTTGATACTTCAGATACCAGATATTTAATTTTTTCATTGATATAATTATTTGATGAGTTTATAGCACCCAGTGGGGTGTTAATCTCATGTGCAATTCCGGCTATAAGCTGACCTAGAGCAGCCATTTTTTCTGATTGTATTAGCTGCTTTTGAGTAGTTTGCAATTCTTCCAGAGTAGATTGTAGCTCTTGGTTTTTATCCTGCAGGTTGCATCTGGTTCTTTTCAATTCCAGATGAGTTTTTACTCTAGATTCCACGATAGGCGGACTAATAGGTTTAGCAATAAAATCAACCGCCCCTAGTTTAAGACCTTTAACTTCATCTTCGACCTGGTTTTTTGCCGTTATGAAAATAACAGGAATATCTTTTGTTTCCGGATCTTCTTTTAATCTTCTGCACACTTCGAAGCCATCCATTTCAGGCATCATAATATCTAACAATATCAGATCAGGTTTTTTACTTTTAGCTATTTTCAGAGCACGAATACCGTTTAATGCAACGGATTTTTGGTAGCCGGATAAGATTTCACCCAAGACATCAATATTTTCTTTAGTATCATCTACTATCAGAATACGTTCGTTTATTGTTTCCTTATTCATTGCTCTGCCTTGATAGAATCTATGACATTATTAGTAAGTGTGAGAGCTTCTTCAAAATCATACTGCTCTATTACATTTTTGATTTGTATTAAATTCTGAGATAGGTAACTACCTGAAACATTAAGTATGCTGTCAATTTTTGCAATTGCTTCGAAATCATCTTCTTCCAGCAGATCTTTAAGATCAGATAACATTTCGTTTATAGCGCTTCTGCTTAGTTCACTTGCAACAGCTACAGAATGATTACCGTTTTCTGCTACTATTTTTTCTCTAAGCTCTTCTATTATTGGATTTAATATTAGATCCAATTTTTCGGTATATAGAATCATTTCTGCTTGAGTTTTTGATAAAAGGATTTTTTCAAGATTTAATGATTCCAGATGTAAATCCCTCGCGCCTATATTTCCTGCAACACCTTTTAGAGTATGTACCATTCGTTGTGCTGTTTCTATTGCACCAGTTGTTATAGCTTGTTGTAATTGCTCAGTCAGATTCTTGTTGCTGGCATAGAAGGATTTTAAAATCTTAATGTATAGTTTCATATTTCCAGCCACTCTTTCCAGTCCTTCATTTACATCGATTGTATGCATTTCCGGAATAACAATACCCTCTGTGGAGTGTTTGTTTATCTGCGTAGTGCTTGGAGACTTTGCGATTGAATTCTTATCAATCCAGCGAATCAAAGCATTTTTTAAGAAATCAAGTTCTATAGGTTTTGTGATATAGTCATTCATGCCTACTTCAAGACATTTCTCTTTTATACCAAAAATTGCATCTGCAGTCATGGCAACAATAGGCAAATCATCAAATTGCTTAAGTTTTCTAATTTCTTCTGTTGCTTTATAGCCATCCATGATAGGCATTTGCAAATCCATGAGAACCAAATTGAAGTGCTCAGTTTCATGTCGTGACTTGAGAATTTCTATAGTTTCTTCACCATTGCCAGCCACCACCACAGATAAACCATAGGATTCTAAAAGTTCTACAGCTACTTGCTGATTTATTTCATTGTCTTCTGCCAAAAGAATTTTGGCGCCTGAAATCTCCTGAAGCTCTCTTTTGCTATTCAGATGATTATCTTCTATAGACTGATCCGCTTTTACATTTTTGCCGAAAGCATTCATTACTGCATCAAACATACTCGAGTATGTAAATGGTTTGGATATATAAGATGCAACACCCAATTTCCCTGCTTTGTGAGCTACTTCTTCTCCGCCGAATGCAGTAATAAGGATGATCTTCAAGTCTCTAAAATTGCTGTTTTTTCTGATACGCTGAATTGTTTCAAAACCGTCTAAACCCGGCATAATCCAATCTATAATAAGAAGATCATAATACTTGTTTTTTAATTGCTCAAGTACCAGTTCACCTGAAGATACAGAGTCGACTTTGAAGGAAAATGACTCCATTGTTTCTGAGATGATTAGTCTTGATGTTTCGTTATCATCACATACTAGAACTGTAGTGCCCATCATATCTTCAGAAGTTTCGTATTGAGCATTTTTTTGTTTTTCCTGTACTCCAAAAACTGCTGTAAAAAAGAAAGTGCTTCCAGAGCCGGGAGTGCTTACCACTCCTGTATCGCCTCCCATTAGTAAAGCAAGCTTTTTACATATTGCCAACCCGAGTCCTGTTCCTCCATATTTTCTCGTAGTGCTGTTATCTGCTTGGCTAAACTCTTTATACATCTTATGTTTTTGTTCTTCGTTCAAGCCTATTCCTGTATCCATTACTGAGAAATATAGTTTTACCTTGCTGGTATTTATCTCTTCGACTTTGGATATGTGAAGTACTATTTCTCCCTTTTCAGTAAATTTGACAGCGTTGCTGCAAAAGTTGGACATTATTTGACTGATTCTGAGTGGATCTCCGATTAGACTTAGCGGGACGTCTGGATCTACATGGATTGCGAATTCAATCCCTTTTTCTAAAGCTTTTTGCGAATGCAGATTTGATACTGTATCGAGAACTCGTTCTAAATCAAAATGAATATTTTCGATAGAGAGCTTTCCTGCTTCAATTTTTGAAAAGTCAAGAATATCATTTACAATGCCTAGTAGAGCATGAGCAGATTTATCAATTTTCTGTATATAATCGATTTGTTTTTTGTCCAGATTAGTCTTTTTCACCAGGTTTGCCAGCCCGATAATAGCATTCATCGGTGTTCTGATCTCATGTGACATTGTTGCCAGGAATTGACTTTTAGCTTCTGTTGCAGCTTCAGCATTTCTTCTTGCTTTTTCAAGTTCCAGGGCTTTATTTTCCAATTGAGAATTTTGAGTTTGAATTACTTCAAACATTTCTTCTTTGCTTGGCGTATTAAACTGATCAATAATTTTTGAAAGTTTTTTCAAAGAAATATTTCCGGATTCTTCCGGTAGTAGCTTTTCAGCAACTAAGTTATACATATTATTGGATAGCTTTTCTAAAGCATACTTATTATAAAAGAGTGATAATCTGGTAGAGGTGTCAGGATTATTACAACACAAAAACTCAAAAGAAAGTCTGGAAATCTCATTGTTATAGCAAATCTTTACATTCACTTCGCTTCCCAGATTACACTGTTCTTTGCAAATTTCAGATGCAATAGAAGCAAGCCTGATAGATTCTATTTGAGAGAATCCAAATGACTGAACTAAATCCAGAATTTTGTTTCTAAGGATATTGACTTGTACAGTGCTACTTATTGTAGATGTTCCTATCTCTGTCATTCTATCACTCTTACACAAATAATTGAAGAATCATCGTTTCTTTTTGAGTAATTATCAATTAAATAATCTGCAATAACATTTGCTTGATTATACTTAATGTTTGGTGTCCGCGAGAAATCAAAATGCTCTTTTATTCCGTCAGAATACATTAGCATAATGTCTCCTGAATTGAGTTTTGCCCTGAAAATTCTTGGTGTCGGTTTATGGTATCCCACAATCCCATCAAGTGACAAGAAATGAGTATTTTGCTTCCCAATAATTTTTGTTGTGATGTTTCCTATCCCGGAAAAAGAAAGATCCCCGGTAATTTTATCAAGGAGACAGAGTGAAATTACAATACCTCTACTGCCTCTGAGTTTTTCATGTAATTCGTTGAGCAAATCCTTTAGATCATAATTATCTTGATCTTCAAGATATTCCACTGCAATTTTTGCTGCTTCATGAGCATAAATGCCATGCCCCAGTCCATCAATCAGAGCAAAGAAAAGGAAGTTGGCATTATCATCTATATAAACCAAGTCGCCGCTTTCTTCCATGCTAATCAACAATGGCTTGATTTTAAAAGCAATTTCACAGTGTAAGCCCATATAACCACTTTCTGGCAGTAATTTTAGTTCCTTGATTTAGTACTGATACAATTTCGTAGTCATCCATTATTCTTTTTAAGCTCGATAGCCCCATACCTAAGCTGTTCTGTGTGGTTGTATACGAATCCTGCATCACTTTTTCTATGTTTTCTATTCCCGGACCTTTGTCTGTTACCGTTACTTCAAAAAGTACATTATCTACTGTAGATTTTACTTTCAATCTTACTGTTCCTTTTTCTGCATATCTTATGACGTTAGTAACAAGCTCTGAAACTACGGTTGAAAGAAGCACTTGAAGGCTCTTCTCAAATCCGGCTTTCTCTGTTAAAAATTTAGCTTCGATAATTGCATATTGTATATCTTCAGGATATACTACAGGAATATCGATTTCAAAATTTATATTTTCTGTTTTCATTTTAGTAGTTTGATAGCTCAAAAAAGTATGATTTAAGTCAAATTTCGATTGAATGTGAATCACAAAATCTAAGTAAGGCATCTAGTTGAAATATTCGATACCATCTTCCACAGAGATAAAGGCTTTGAAGTTACCTAAACTGATATCAAAATCAACAATAACAGAAACAATTCCCGGATTAATGGCTACAAATACTAAATCATAACCCAAAAGCTTGATGATATTTGCAAGCTTCAGAATCTGATTAATTTCATGGCTATCAATCAATTTTACCAACCCAAAGTCTAAAATAACTCCTCTCAAAGATTCAGTAGCTAGCTCTTTTACAAGCTTATTCTGAAGACTCGAAACAACAACGTCATTCATCCTTTCAGGTAAAGTGCAGACTATACAAGAATGTATTAAATTAATGCTACTCTCTATTCCGCCATTTAATGTCATTGCTTTTATTTAGCCTTTAGTTGATTGCACTTCTAAATTTATAAATGAGAATGCTTCTTCCAGGGCATCGCTTAAGGTAGAGTTTGTATGAATACCTTCCATATTGATTCCCAGGTTAACTATAGTTTGAGCTACATCAGGAGATACTCCGGAAATAATACATCTGCACCCCAGTAGCAAAGTAGCTTTAGTAATTTTGATGAGGTGATTTGCAACTGCTGTGTCTACAGCAGCTACGCCGGAAATATCCAGGATAATTGCTTTTGCAGAAGTATCTACAATTTTTTCAAGCATTTTTTTCATCATCTGTTGGGCTCTATTGGAATCAACTATACCAATGATAGGCAGCACTACAATACCATCCCATAACTTTATGGCCGGAGTAGATATCTCATTTATTGTCTTCGCTTGTTGGTAAAGTCGCTTTTCATGCTCTACTTGCTCAGTTATGTCAAGAATGTACTCAAGTCCGCCTATTAACTCTCCATTACTGTATAAAGGAGCTGCGAAATATTCGATAGGTGTTTTTTTGCCGTTAAGCTGAACCTGATTTCTTGCATTCCTTTTATCATTATTCTTCAATACTTGTTGCATTCTGCATTCGGGAGTGTTGCAATGATCAGAATTCATTAGTTCATAGCATTTGTTACCAATCACTTCGTCAGTTGGTTTGTCAATCATCTTTAAACCTGATTCGTTCAGATAGATTATGTTGAATTCTTTATCAACCGCCATCACAGGAGTGGGGATTTGGTCTAGGATTTGGATAGACAATTCATAGTCTTCCTTGTTTTCTATATGCATTGCAGCCTCCGAAGAGTATGTTTATGATGATTATCTAAAAAAATGATGTCAATATAAAATCTAAATGTAATGTTAATAATTTAATTAGACAATTAGTTGGTAACAATATTGTAATATATAAAAATATTTTTATTTAGTACTCCGGAGTGTCTTTTTATGTTGGATTATCAATGCTTTTGAGGAAAATTACTATATGTAGAGATCAGGAGTATATATATGTTTAAGAGGCAAAATCTTTCTTTTAGATCTGCTTGTCTGATTTGATTGTTTATAGAAAGCAAAGTGAGTTTTTTGTACCTGAAGTGATGCTGCTTTTGGTATGATTTGTAACAAGTGTCTGATTAAAGATTGAGAGTGTCTCATAAGTATATAAGTCATAATATTATTCATTCTTGCTGCCATAAACAAAGCTAATCTCCGCCTTAGCTAATCAGAAATCCTCCGGAGATGTCCCGGGAGTGCAAAGCGTCGTGAAAATGGATATTAAGCTTTTATAAAGTCAGCGTAAATTTGCAGAATAGACTTATGAGACAATCTCCAAGTATTTCCCAAAGCAAAATTTACTCTTTGATCAGGAATTACATTAGCAGGAAGAAAATTCCCTAAATAGCACAAGTGCTGTTCTATTTAATAATCTTATGACTATATACATTGCCATCCGCTAATATCTGAAGAAAGTAAAAGCCTTTGGGCAAAGAATTAGAATCAACTATCGAGCTGTTACCTTTGCTGATAGTGTTCCCCGCCAAATCAAAAAGTCTGTACTCGAATTGCAAAGTTGTTTCAATAAAAATGTAATCAGAGTGCTCTCTGATCTTAATATTTTCAGCTAAATCTTTTACATTTGAGCCTTTATGACTTACATTGATTCCCAACACTGCATCCAGATCAAAACCTGACAACAGAACCAGAGGGCTATAATATGGTCCTTCAGAATCAAGTGACGCGAAATGAGACACATCTCTGATTTTGATATAGGATATTTGCTTCAAACCTATATCCGCAAGATCGTAGCTATCACCTCCACTTACTTCAGAATCATACGGATCATTTTTACCGTTGGTAGGAGTCTTTCCTGCAAGTCCGTCTAAAGAAATCGAGTCATAAGGGAATTCAACAAAATTTATCCCGTCTTCGCTTACTGACACTACAGCAGGTTCAGAAAAAATTAGCTTGGTTGCATTATTGTAAAAGGGATTTTCGAAGATTGTAAAATCATCTCCTTCACCATCAACTATATAATAGTCTTTTATACCAACTATTATTTCACCTTTTAATCCGAGTGATGCAATTTGCTGCTCTGAAGCTTCAGGAGCTGTTTCACTTGCATTTGTACTTGGTAAACCAAAAATATTCGCGGGGAATACATCTTCACCTCTTCCGAAATCCTGACCATTACCCGGTTTAAATGATAACACAGTATCAATAGGCATACCTGCATAAAGAGATGAACTCAAAACTAGTAGCAAAAGAAAATATTTCATTTTATCTCCAATCATAAGATATTTTTAGATTCCAATATCTGCCCGGCATAGGGTAGTTTTTGATTATTTTATAGTCTTTGTTATCAAGTATATTTTTAATGTCAAGTCTTAAAGAGATAGTGTTTTTGTCGGCTTCGAAAGTATATTTTAATCCTGCATGAACGAGAATATACGGATCTAGCGTATTATCAGGCGTGTTTTCTGCAGTAGTATATCTGTGTGATATATATTCGCTTTCTATTATAAAAAGAGTTTTATATTTTTCAATTGCTACAAGAAGATTCAGCATTTCATCGGGTGAGTAAACAAGCTTTTTATTTTCATTATAGCTGTTGTTTTCTTTGGGAGTCTTATCTATTGCGTTTTGCATAGTATAAGCAAAATCCAATTTTATCCAGTCAAGAGGTAAATATGTAGCATTTAATTCAATGCCTTTTGTGTGGACTTTCCCGAGATTTTGGGCTGTCCAGCTCATTGTAGTCCTTGGCACAGAAACTATTTGATCTCTTGTATTGATAAAAAACAAATTGGCTTCTAAATCAAGATTATCAAAAATATCTGAAGCAAATCCTATATTATATGAATGAGATCTTTCAGGCACTAAGCTCAAATTACCATAATTCATATAGTACATTTCGTTGAAACTTGGTGGTCTGAAATTGTAGGAATAGGAGGCTTTTATATCCAGTGGTATTGCTTCTGTTTCATAGCTTAACCCAATCATGGGAGAAACAGTAGATTCTTCATCTAAATAGTCATATCGGATAGCTGCATTGTAGTTTAGCTTTTGATATTTTGTTAGCTCAGTGGTTCCAAAGTAGGAGCTACTTATAGCAAAATTGCCTCTTTCTGCTTTTGTACCGGCAGCTTCCTGAAGCATCTGGCCACGCAGTTCATTATATTCGAAAAGGGTTTCAAAATCAAAGACTCCAAAGCTATAAAGACATGAGAAATTTGATTTTACTAAAACATTTCTGTTAAAATATGTGTTATCTGTATCAAAAGTATTGAGTCCCGGACGAGATTTTTCTTTATAATTTAACTCGCCAAATTTAGTAAAAGCCTTGATAGAGTATATGATATTTTCGTTTAAAACTTTATTGAAGTTCAAAAAGGTGTAAATATCTTTCGAATTCAAAAGCGCAGGAGTGGAAAGCTTATTAAAAAAAACAGCACCGGGGGCACCTCTGTCGTTATAAGTTATTATATTTCTCATGCTTAAAGTATAAGATTCGGTGGATGTGCCCAGCACAAAGTTTCCTGTATAGGATTCGGACTGACCATTTTCTCTATAAAAATCTTTTTCGTGTCCGAAAATTTGCATTGTAAAAGGATAATCTCCCTCAGATTTAGAATATTCAGAGTTGATATTCCAAAACAAAGATTTGTAGGTGTCTGCGTAGTTCCCTGCATATCTCCAAGTGCCGAACGCACCATGTGAGGCACTTAGAGATATATTTTCTTGAGGGTTGTTGTCGGTAATGACATTTATAGCCCCACCAATGGCGTTTCCGCCATAAAGGGCAGAGGCACCTCCGCGAATGACTTCGATTTGGTTTGCTATGTCAGTAGATAAAATGCCGAGATCTACAGAGCCATTCTGCGAAGAGTTTAATTTAATACCGTCTATCATCACAGCCGTTTGGTTAGAGGAAGTTCCCCTTACGGAAATAGTTTTTAGTCCTCCAAGACCGCCGTAGTCTTTGATGAATATACCCGGTACAGAATTAAGCGCTTCGTTTAGCGTTTCGCTGCCCTTCTGATCTATTATTGATCTGTCAATATTTTTTGAAGCTACGTATTTTTGTGCATCAGAGTATTTAATCTTAGTGTCGGTTACAATTACTTTGCCGGTGCGGACAGTATCTATTTTAGCAGATAGAGGAGTAGCTGCAAAAATTATACAAGCTCCGCAACCACAAATTAGATTGCGGAGCTTGCGATAATCCATATTTTTCAGACCACTAATCATGTACTATTTTGCTACAACAAATGGAATTGTTTGCATTGTATCATTTGCTACCAGATTTAGGACGTATGTTCCGGCAACAAATTCTGTACAATCAATAGAGATTTGATCAAGTGAATTACCTGCTATGTCAGTTGAAATATCTGCAACTTTTTGGCCATCTACAGAGTAGACAGCGATAGATTTTACGTTGTTTACAGCTCTTTCAAATTTAACTACCGCTCTGTCTGTTACAGGATTTGGATATACATCCACTTTAGCAGTAAATGATTCTTCCAAAACAGAAGTAGTTATTTGATAGAAAGAAACTATTTTACTTGGGGCATAAAATGCATCATTTATATTAGTAACAGCAACTATGTCGTTTGATATATCAATACCTTCACCTTTTCCAGGCAATTGATAAGTTTCGATACTGTCACCAGTACTAATATCATATGTTCTTAAGTCAGCACTATAAGTCGTAACGAAAAGAGTATTGCCATGTACTTTACTTTGGCGAGGACCGCTGTAACCTTCTGTTCCTGTTCCAACAGTTTTAGTAATTTCTTTAGAAGCCAGATCAATTACTTCTACTTTATGACTTCCGTTACTAGTCACATATAACATACCATCTTCAATATTTATATGATTCCCTGTATTTCCAACATAAATTGTATCTATAGAACTAACAGTAGTCCCTTCGCCTTGGTGATCTAATTTGTAAATCATTACATTAGACGAATCAGCAGTATAGGGGCCGACATTAAGTGCAACCATTCCCATTTCACTACCTACTTTGTAAGGTAATACTTCTTGAAGGTTAATACCAGCTGGTGCTTCGAATTGTACTGCCTTAGAGTTCCTATTTAATACAATCACTTTAGAAGGAGTAACAGGAGCTGCAATAAATAGATGATTGCTATATAAACTTAAGCCTTTAGTAGAACCTGTATAAACATTATCATCTTTAACTTCACCTTTAGCTAAATCTAAGGATACAATTCCAGATCCTTGGCTAACATATACTACACCGTTAGTAGCATCAAAAGCGTGGCGAGTGTTAAACTGAACACCACCCATTGGTAAATCCATAACTTTCTCTGCTTTCATAGACCCCTGGTGTACTGGAATTTTCCACCATGACGGATATTCATCTCCTTCGTCATAAGTACCATTATAGTTTACATCTTGTCCTAAACAGAAGACATGATAATAACCACCGAAAAAGAATATTTCTGAAGGTTGTTTGCCAACTTCAAAATCATGTAAATGCTTAAAACCTGCCTCAGCTGTGAAAGTAAGCGCGAGTAAAGCTACGGCAAGCGCAAAGAAACGCATAAGATTTTTCATCTCATACCCCGAATAGATATATGAATAAATATAATAATTTGAATAATCGATATAAAAACGATTGTCTAGATTAAGTATTAGATAATCTTCTAATGAGGTACGAAACAAACTTGATGGCAAAGTGATATTGCGCGGTAAAGTTGGAATTGAACCTCATTGCATTCGTAAAGCGCGAATGTTTATATTGCTATAACCAATGAGCATCACAGGGCTGTATTCTGACTTCGGGGTCGTCCTCCTTTTCCGCCTTCCCGCTTATAATAAGCAGTGGCTTGCTTTTCAGCCCGGAAAATTTGTCACCCGTCACAGCGGCGCAACCGTGCAGGAATTTCACCTGCTTCCCATTTACACCTGAGATGATAAGCAAAACTAATAAGGCTAAGGATATAATCCAAATAAATAATTTAAGAGAACTTTGCAATCTCCCCGAATGATGCATAGTATCTAGTTTGTCCAATTAAATTATTTATTGTGAAGATTGTTACATTTAGTCTGTCCTTTATTTTGGATTCAGGTACATTACTCATAAATCTGATGCTTATGCGAATTTGATTTTAAGCTTTGAATATAATCACATCCTTCTTTGCTAAACATCATTTCCGACCAAGTCAATTTTCGCAATTCATTACTTTGTAGTTTTAGTTGGAGATGTAAAAAATATACGTTTTTAGTATTATATGAATAATATTCATCAAGTTGATTGTGATATGATTTTTACACAAAGGTATTAGAATTAGTAGAGGATTTGAGTAGTAATTATTTGATTTAAATTGCATAATATTAGGGAGTTACGGGCGTTTTTGTTGATGTCATTTGTTTATAGGAGTACAAAGTCATGATTCAAAAAACTGCTGAAACTAAAGTTGCCATTGACTACACATTGGCGTCTCGCTGGAGTCCTTTTTCATTTAATCCGAACAAAATGCTAAGCAATGAGCAAATCACATCACTTTGCGAAGCAGGAAGATGGGCTCATTCTTCAATTAATGAAGAACCCTGGCGGATTATAGTATGTGACAGATATAAAAATCCGCAAGATTTTGAAAAAGCTTTAAGCTGCATTGGTGAGTGGAACCGTAAGTGGGCTAAAAATGCTCCTCTCATGCTTATTGTTTGCTCTGACTATTTTATAAAGAAGAAAAATGTAAGGCAAAATAAATGGGCTCAGTACGACACAGGCGCATGTGCTGAAAACATTGCTTTGCAGGCTACAGCTATTGGTGCTGCTTCTCATCAGATAATTGGCTTTAGTGCATCAAAGACACGTGAAGTATTTGATATTCCGGATAGATATGAGCCTATGGCTTTTATGGCAATAGGATATCAGGATATAACAAATAAACTTGGTGAAGATTATTTGGAAAAGGAAAAAGAAGAAAGAAATAGAAGAGAGCTTGGTGATTCTTTCTATGATGGAGAATGGGGAAAAGCATATTTATAATTATCATAAGAGCGGTATATTTCTTTACTCTTTCCCGGCACACTAATTAAAAAAAGATTCATAATATTATTATTAAAACAGGCATATTTGTAATAGTCAAATATGCCTGTATTTTTATTTTATTAGCTTCATAAATAAGATAACTATCTTATATAATATACAGTTCCCTTGTTTTTGCCGTGAGTTGCAATCACATTTTCATTTTTCATATAAGCTAAGTCTTTTTTTAGAGTATTAACCGACACGCGCTTAAACTTGTCATTTAAATCAGCTAGCTTAATAGGCTGGTTTTCTTTGATAAATTCAAGGACTTTTTTCTGACGCTTATTCAGATAAACTCCCTTTTTATCATACTCTTCTTTATCTTCTTTTAGTTTTTTTATCTCACTTATAACAGAATCTAGTAAATATTGGAGCCAAGAGCTGATATTTTCTTCCTTTTTGCCTCTATTGTTCAATGCATCAAGAAGAGAGTGGTAATATTCACTTTTGTTTTTCAAAAAGTATGACTCTTGGGATATATATGATATAAAACCATAGCCTGATTGTAAGAAGAGAAGATTTAATAATATTTTTGCAAACGCACTATTTGCTGACTGAAATGGATGTATTGAGATTAATTCGTAATAAGTAAGAGCAATCATAACTAAAGGATGGTACTTGTGATTGCTGATATTTATATTTAACCACTCCAGCAAGTTTGCAACCTGAGACTCTACATTTTGCGGAAGAGAAGTTTCAGCAATTACTACTTTATTTCCTTCATCATCAAGAGCAATAAACTGATTTGGGGCAGTTTTATATTTTCCTCTCGAATTTATTTCAGAAGATCTGTCCTGAAGTAATCTTTGATGCAAGCCTTTGAGGTAATTTGGGGCTAGTTTAATCTGATCAAAGTTCTTTTCAATAATGGAAAGAGCTTGTTTGAAAGCTGTAATCATATTTTCTTTATCAGATACAGGCAGAACCTTTTTAGAGTATACTTCTAAAAGTCTATCCTTACTGATATCCCCAATATCCATTGATATCAGTGCAAATACTTTTTCCGGAGAACAGTTCTTCTTTTGAGTTTTATAAAAAGCAGAGTTTACGTTCACAGAGTTATTCCATTCGCCTGAAAAAGTATCTATATAAGCGATTTTTTTAAGTATCGAGTGATTAGATTCAAAATCAAAATCAAGTTTAGAGTCAAATATATCCATTTCATATCCTGATAGTACTTCTAAATCCAATATAAATATTTTAATTTTACCAATAAAGAAGTTTTTATCAACCAAATCCGGGATTTTAGTGTTTTTTCGTTTTGATTCAGATAAAGTATTTGCTACTTTACAGGCTTAATATTATCTTGATATTACCGATACTTACATGTATAAGTAATCTGTTAAAAGCAAAAAAGGTATGATGAAAAAACTGCTACTATATATATTGCTGATTTTTACTGTTGCATTAGCTTCAGCAAATGAGATTCCGAATAAGATTGTCTATTCGGGAGTTGGTACCAGGACTGCTGCAGTTAGATTAATCAATAAATCACCTTATGTAACTATACCGGAAATAGCAAGAATACTTGGCTATGATGTAGTTAGCACACATGAAATTAAAAAAGGAGATAAGACTCTAAAGTTTGCTCCCGGATCTTTTTTTGTTGTGATGGAATCTTCTGAGACTATGAAGATGGCTCAGATGCTTCAGCCTGTAATTATTGTTGGTAAGAGGATCTACGTCCCGTATCTTTCATTCTTTTCTTCACTGGAAACTTTAAAACTATTCGAAGTTGAGATTACACAAAATGCAATCGAAATGCTTTCTTTGACGGAAGACAAACCAAAAATGAAAGAAGATGT
Organism: uncultured bacterium; assembly: GCA_942490685.1. Classification (GTDB taxonomy): domain Bacteria; phylum Bacteroidota; class Ignavibacteria; order Kapaibacteriales; family UBA2268; genus JBFHIJ01. The sequence goes on along the minus strand of CALNXW010000016.1, from coordinate 2,729,834 downwards.
ACCTCTGCATCTGGTAAAAAAAATAAATGAAGATATTAAGCCTGTCGAGTCAAAAATAGAAAAGCTGAATAACTCTGAAGTATTAGAAGAGGCAAAAGATGAGGATGATTTTTTCAGAGCATTTGTTCAGACTTCCAAGATTATGCGTAAAAGTTTGCAATATCTCAATCCTGACACAACAGAGCAGAGAGAAGTAAGCAAAAAAGCAGAAAACAAAATACCGCCTAATAGATATGTAATCCCGAAAAAGCTTAAACGCTCAGAGCTGGGCGAAAAGTAGATCTTATTTTAGATATCATTTGAATTAAAATTCATATCACAATAATATTATCCTTCTGTTTCGTTTATAATAGTAGACATTTAAGTCATTTATTTAGACGGAGGATAACTATGAAACGGCTTTTTACATTTTTCGTAATTACTCTGGTCTTGTCTATTACAGCTTGCACAGAAAAGCAAGTTGAACAAGTGCCAAAGGAAGTTGAACCTGTCGACGTCTTTTTGAACCATGTATATGTAGTAGTAGATTCCACTACTTACGAAGATATAGCTAGTTCAAAATTTATAATCCACGAATTTGCAGATTTTATACAGGCTACTTCATCTACTGAAGATGAAGATTCATGGACAGGTACTTATCTGAGCGGGAAAAAGACTTATCTGGAAATCTTAAATGCAGCTCAGCGCGACAACAGTAATGCAAGTTTCTGCGGTCTTGGATTTTGTACTGAAACAGTAAATGATATTGATAACTTGAAATATTTGATGAGAGAAAAAGTAGACTGTGATGTGGATGTAGTTCTTAAGAAAAGAAAGTCCGCTGACACAGTGTTCCCTTGGTTCAGGCAGATAGTTTGCAAGAAATTCAGACAAAATTATGTACTGGATACTTGGATTTTGGAATACGATAAAGATTATCTAAAAAACATGCTTCCTGATGCACCTTCTGATAGTTGGGGCATAACCAGAGAGCATTACAATAAAAGATATTTCGATGAAGAAAGATATTTGAAGGATATCATTAGTGTAACTATAGCTCTGGACAGAAAAAATTATGAGGCGCTGATCAACAAATTCCAAATATTTGGTTATGATGTGGTGAAAGATGGCGTCAGAACATTTTGCAAGGGTGAGGGAGTAGAGTATGAAATCTTACCTGCTGCATTAGGGCAGATAGGAGTTCAAAAAATTAAGTTTTCACTCTTGAAGCCAAAAGAAGGCGAAAAATTATATACTTTTGGAGCTGATTCCAAACTAATCTTTTACGATGGTCTTATGGCAGAATGGATATTTTAGGTCTGTTTCATATTTGTAAAGTAGGTTAGCTTAAGTTGACCTACTTTTTTTTGCTTGCCTAGTTTCTATCATAATCAAAAATATTGAATCTTTATATGCAAGGATGAATAAGCATACTCCCTTTGCCAAATTTTTTAGTGTTTTATTTTATGCTAATGAAAAATTTGAGATAATCACAGCATAAAACAAAAGCGCAACTATTTTACATAGGCTGCGCTTTTATTCAATAGATCATTTATTGAGGTCGATTAATAATAGTACCAAATAGTATGGTAATCCATTACATCTTCACCTCTGTTTTGTAGTTCAATCAAATAATTATATAGAGGAACATCAGTATAGTTATAAGATGGAACAGCAGAGATATTTTTTTCCCATGGATGGAATTCATACACACGTGAGCCGTTTGGTTTAATCATAACTAATTTATGATCTTGCCAAGCTCTTAGGTGATTTTTACCTAAGCGAGGTACGTTAAATACAGGCTCATCTGTTCTGTCTAATCCCGGAAGTAAACGAGCTTCTTCTTTTCTTTCCTGAAGAAGTCTGGCGATAGGCACCATATATCTCTTAGTTTCGCCTTTACCTTTCATATTGAAAGTATAGTAAGGGTCAACACCTATCGACTTCAAGTCACGTCTGAGTTTGACAGACTCGAATCTGCGAGAGTTTTCGATAGTAAATACTTCTTGGTTATAAACAGATATACCAGCTTTTCTGATACTCTGAATAGCTTTTAAAGCTTCAGGTGTGATTTCATAAGAGTGCTCAAAGTGTGTAACGATGGCAATTTCTAATTTTGGAGGATTATGATATTTCTCGATAATCTCAAGAAGGCTATCAGTCCATCTTTGAGGCATAACCACAGGTGTACGAGTACCAAAGCGAACTCTGTAAACTTGGTCTTTTTCAGAGCAAATTTGAAGCATTCTTTCGATTTGACTGTCTTTCATTACAAGTGGATCTCCACCTGTGATAAGAACGTCTCCAACACTTGGGTGTTCATCGAGCCAAGAAAAAGCATCATCAATAGTTTTTTTAGAAGCCATTGCATGAGGATCCAAACATTCATCTATTTCCCAGTTACGCTGGCAATAAACGCAAATTTGAGCACAAGTATTAAAAGGTTTAACAATCGCAATCCTAGGATAGCGACGAGTAACCAAATCTACCGGAGAAGTGTCATGTTCACCCATGAAGTCAAAAGCCATGTCGCGGTCTGAGCGGTGGTCTACCATAGCATTCACAAAATCTAAAGGAGGCAGAACCATTGACCGGACAGCGTGGTCGTCCGTAGCATTTTGATCTTTATCCATGAGAGATAGGTAGTAAGGAGTAATCCCGAAAGGGATTTTGTTATCTACTGCAATTTTTACTGCTTGTCTATATTCTTCCGGTAAATCGATAAGATCTAAAATCGGCTCGGCTGTTTTGATTACATGCGTAGTCTGCCATATATAATCATCCCATTGCTCTTCTTCTGCACCAAAATAATCTAAAATTCTTTTTTTATTATCTTCTCTTTTACTGATTACTTCGTCTTGCAGACCAGATGGGAATTTATTTATGTAACTAAGCTGTTTGCCACCGATTCCATCAAGCACTTCCATTCTTTTTTTAGCAGCTTCTCTACCGTGCAATTCCAAGAAAGCAGGGATTTCGTCAGTCACAGCATTTTGCTGGTAAATGTGAGAGCCACCTTCCAAAGCTTTGAAAAGCATAATGAACTCCATCAAAAATGCAGGTGCAACCTCATCTTCGGGAGTGTCAAATTTGTTTTGTGCTAATTTAACCAAGATTTCTAAAGAAGAAACGCCGGTTTGTTTTTCGTTTATCGGGCCAAAAATGTTTTTGCAAACTGAGATAGCTTGCTGAATAGTAGCGTTTTCAAGTACGTGTAAATGATTGTCTGCGGAAAGGATATCCATTTCGCGCTTGCTTAGATAGTAGTAGAGATGATTTCTCATTTCTGCTATGTCTTTATCGGATGTAAGTATTTCGTGTATCGGTTTATTTACAAACCATAATACCTGCAATAAATCTTGAAAAGAGCCTTTAAAATCAATATTCATTGCCTTAATATCATCAGCCAAAAGTTTTTTGCATACTTCCTTGCTCAGAATAAAATTGTTTTTACCCAACTCCTGAACAGTTCCATGATCGGGTACAGCTACATTATAGCTCATATACCGCTCTCCCAAATATTATATTCAACTTACCATAATTTACCCTTAGTAGTAGTTTAGTGCCCCCCTAAAATTGGACATTATAGTCCGTACTTACCTAAATAGACTTACATTATATAAAAAATTTTTCAAAAAATCAAGTAGAAATTATTTACTAAATTTTTAGAATCTCTGTACATACCTGATATAGCATGTTATTATGCTACATGCTAATATTTAAAATAATTTGAGAGAATTGAGAAACTAATCTGTTTTATATTCGGGAATCATATTCTCGATAATTTACGTGAAAATACCGAGTTGCTTTTGTTGAGATTAATACAGAATTAATTCGCCAAGTCGAGTTGGATAAATAGTGAAGCTATGTAATGATTCATTTAGGTATAAAATATTATATTGAAAATAGGAGTACTATTTAACTACACTGCAATCTGCTAATCTCAGATATATAGAATTTGGGTATTCTGTTTTCAGGCGAGTGAACATTTCCTCTGCTTTTGCTTTCGAATCTGTCACACAGTAGACCTGACCAAGGCGCACAAGTATTTTTTCCAGTATTGCTGTCGGGGTTTTGTTGTTATCTAATAGAGTTTCAAGAATAGTTTTTGCAGAGCCCAGTTCATTATTTAAGATTTTGCATTCGCTTTTAAAAAACATGGTTTCAAAGTAAAGAGAGTCATTTTTTCTTAGCATACCTGAAAATGCATCAAATTTGCTACAAGCAGTTTTATAATTCTCTTTATCGAAATCATGAACCGCCTCGTCAAAAAAATCTTCAAGGCCTCTACTCTGAGTTCCGTTTTGTGCCACCGGCATTACTACAACTGCAGTATCCTGGAATCTGGCATCAACAAAATCAGAATTTTGTACATCATTTTCTACTTCATGAGAAATATCTTTGTTTTTTGTATTTTTTGGTGTATCATCATAATAATACCTTGAGCGCACAGGCGAGCAAGATGCAAAAAAGCAAAACAGAATTATGATAGAAAATATATATATTGCTCTCATAAGTGTACCCGTTATAAAAAAATTTATAGCTTGATAAAATTTATCAAGCAATTTTGAAGCCAAAATGGAGATTTTAATATGAAATTCTCTTTACAAAATATTGACACACCGGCTCTATTGATTGATTCGGCTAAAATGCTCGAAAATTTAGATTCGGTCCAAAAATTAGCAACAAATAAAGGTCTTAATCTTCGCCCTCATTTTAAAACTCACAAGTCTATCGAACTTGCAAAATTGCAAATTGAAAAGGGTGCTGTGGGAATGGCTTGTGCCAAAACCGAAGAAGCCTTATGCCTGGCAAAAGCAGGAATAAAAGATATTCAAATTGCGAATGTAATAACGGGCAAGCATAAGTATGATCGCCTTATTGAAGTACATAAAATAGTAGATAAACTTACTTTTGGTGTTGATTCACTGGAGCATATTGAAGAGGCAGATGCAGTTGCCAAAGCAAATGATGTTTGCCTAAACGTTCAAATAGAAGTAAACTACGGCTATAACAGAAATGGTATATCTACTAAGGAACAGTTATTACTTCTGGCAAATGCCATCCTTGAGTATGATAATTTGAATTTTGATGGTATCTATACTCATGCAGGTAGTGTGTATAGCTCACAAACCACAGATGAAATCGTAGAAATAAGCAAAGAATCTATTCGACTTATGAGTCATTTTGTAAAGACACTCAAAGAAGAAGGCTTTAAATGCTCTACAGTTAGCATTGGATCTACTCCTGAATTAAAACATTTGCGAAAGACTGAGCATATTACAGAGCTACGTCCCGGCAACTATATATTCTTTGATAATATGCAGGTCAAGTTCGGATCATGCATAGAAGAAGATATTTCTCTATTTGTTATCGCAACTGTGATAGGAGTGCACCGAGACAGAATTATTCTGGATGCAGGCACTAAAAGCATAGGAGCTGAGAAGTTAAAATTTGGCAAAGAGAGACTTCCAGGGCATGGTAAACTTTACGGAAAGAATACTATCATATCCAGAATATCTGAAGAACACTGCATAATAGATCATCCGATGGATGAATTTTACGTTGGAGATAAAGTTTTACTTATCCCTAATCATGCATGCCCGGTAGCGAATATGTATGAAAAATACATATATCTGGAAGAAGGCGAAGCACGTGAAATCACTATTGATGCCAAAGGTTTGAGCAGATAAGAAACAACTTAGAATAAATAAAGAACAAGAAGCGATTGATATATTATGATAATTCAAGCTACAGATTTGAAAAAATCTTATAACAACGGCAAACTTTCAACTGATGTCATCAAAGGAATTTCAATGGAAGTAAAAAGCGGAGAGTACTTAGCCCTTGTCGGACCATCAGGTGCCGGAAAAAGTACTTTGCTCTACTTAGTAAGTTCCCTCGAAAAATGTGACTCAGGTAAAATTCTTTTTAATATTGACTCGTCCACATATGATATTGCTGATTTAAATAAAGAGAAGATATCTGCAATAAGAAATAAATACATAGGGTTTATATTTCAGTTTCATCATCTTATGCCGGAATTTAATGCTCTGGAAAATGTAATGATTCCCGGTATGATAGCCGGAATTGCTAAAACCAAGCTAAAAGAGAAAGCAAAACATCTTTTAGATAAAGTGGGGGTTTCCCACCGCTTGGATCATAAACCAAGTGAGCTATCCGGAGGAGAGCAACAAAGAGTTGCAATTGCCCGCTCTTTGATTAACGATCCTCAGATTTTATTCGCAGATGAGCCTACCGGCAATCTGGATACAAAAAACTCCGAATCTTTTTTAGAGTTGATCAGTAATATTAAACAGGAATACGATCTGACAGTGGTGACAGCAACACACTCAAAAGAAATTGCAGGGGCTGCTGACAGAATAATAACAATAGAAGATGGATATATAAAGGAATAAGTCATGGTTAAAGTTGTTTTACTTGGTTATGGTCAGATGGGCAAAATGATTGCATCACTGGCAAAAGAGATGGATGTCGAAATCGTTGCAAAATTAGATTTATCAGATAATATCAATGATTTAGATAAAATTGATTTTGATGTAGCTATAGATTTTACTATTCCAATGGCAGTAGAAGATAATTTCAAGAAAATAATGTCACTTGGTAAAAGCTATGTGATTGGCACTACCGGATGGTATGATAAGTTAGACCAGTTTAGAACCGATACCGAAGATGCAAATGGTTCGTGTGTTTGGGGATCGAATTTCTCTGTTGGAATGCAGACATTTTACAAGTTAATTGAAAATGCAGGTAAATTGATAGATAAAATTGATGAGTATGATATATCAGTACACGAAATCCATCACAGGCGCAAAAAGGACAGTCCAAGCGGATCTGCCATCGCACTTGCTAATATTTTATTAGATAATATTGAAAGAAAAACAGATATTATGGAAGAAACCTGCCATGAGCAAATTGATAAAGGTTCTATTCATGTCAGTTCATCACGCTTAGGAGCAATTACAGGGACTCATACTGTTTACCTGGATTCGAAAGCAGATACTATAGAATTGACTCACAGGGCAAAAAACAGAACCGGATTTGCAAAAGGTGCTTTACTGGCAGCTAAATGGATAGCCGGCAGAAAAGGATTTTATTCTTTTAATGAAGTAATTGATGATTTGATGAGATAGCAAATGAAAACACTTGGTATATTTGTATTAGTATTGGCATATAGCTTTTCTTTATTTGCAGAAGACGATTGTCTGAAAGCGGATAAAGAAGCTATAGCCCAAGATACAAGCAAGGCAATTATTGACTTTTCCCCTAAGAGATTAGAACTTTATGACCACCAAGGTCAATTTTTTGATACTATGGTGGTAGTGCATAACTACGGGAATGTTGATCTGAAACTAAAAAGAGTAGAAGCCGGATGCTCTTGCTCCTCTGCTTCACTTCAGCAGGGCACTGTGAAGCCTAATAAAACCGGAAAAATTTATATTTCCATAAATAAAAATGGTCTGCATGGAAATGCTAAAAGAGTAGAATTCGATGTCTATTCTAATGCAGAAGATAAGATAAGCAGCTTCGAAGTAGTATTTCTAGATAAAAAAGGCGACAAATAAGTCGCTTTTTTTATAATAGCACTGTAACATTTATTTCCATTTATTGTTATATACTTAAGATGCAAAAAAAAATTGAAGAATATAGTGATGCCGAATTATACTATATGCTTTGCGATGACAAAAGAACGGCTGAAAAAGCTTTTGCCGAGCTTTATGCAAGGCTGTCAGGCAAAGTATATGCTTATTGCCTTAGATTCTTAGGCGATAAAGAAGAAGCACGTGATATTTTTCAAGAAGCATTTATGAAATTCCATCAGAGTGCCGATAAATCTAGAGAGATGAGTAATGTCTCCGGCTTCTTGATGAGAATTGCCAGGAATTTGTGTATCAACGCTACGCGAAAGGATAACAATGAAATCTCTTATGAAGATTACATGGGAGTTCATGACGACGAGTATACGCGTGATAAAAAAGAACTATTAGGACTTATTAAAAAAGCTCTGAAACAGATGCCTGAAGATTACCGAGAGTACTTTGTACTCAGAGAGTATGATGGTTTTTCTTACTTAGAAATTTCAGAAATAATGAACACAAGCGTAGATACTGTGAAGGTTAAAATCTTCCGAGCTAAGAAAAAAATGCGTGAGATACTGGCACCCTATTTGAAAGAATTGACAAAATATAGATAACGATTATGGATAATTTTAATCATAGCGAGTTGAGCAGGGAAGAAATCCTGTCGCTTCTTATGGATGGTGAGCTCCATGATGCAAATGAGCAGGCTCTTTTTGCCGAAATGGCTAAAGATACTGAATTGCAGGCTCAGCTAAAGGAAACTTTAGCCGTCCGTGAAGCTATCAAATCCGACAGTGAAGCTTTTGCTCCTCCTCCGGATGTGACTGCTGAGCTTTTTGATAAGCTCGGTTACTCTGATAAACCTAAGATACCACCTGTAGGTTTTGACTGGTCACGATTCATGAGACGTGTTGCTGCACCACTCATGTTACTTATGCTATCAATTACTTTGCCACTTATATATAATGCCTCTACCGATAAAAATGTAGCTGATGCTTCTTCTGTTCCTGTGGTAAGTTCAGAAAGTATTGAAGCAAATTCCCAGAGTGTGGAATCTGAAAGCTTACATACGGAATCAGAAGCAAGAAGTGCTGAAGAAACTATTGTGAATTTAGCTAGTACTGTTAGCAACTATGCTCCTGCAAGTAAGGAAAGTATTCCTAGTTTTGCAGAAACTAATGAAAATTCTGCATTGCCGGCTGCTATTAACACCAAAATGGATGAAGATATGCAAAAATCATCTCCATCAGGTGCTTTAAGCAGTAGTTGGGCAGATATTTCTGAAAGCAGAATCAATATCAACAATAACTCTAATGTGTCTTTTACGGAATTCACTCCGTCATTGAGCCAACAAGAGTTTAGTATGCCTAGACACAACAGCTCTAACGAAGCTTGGAGTCTGCACCTAAGAGGTATTTATAATATAAGTCGTGACGGTAAATCTATGCAGGAATTTAATCCTATGAAGAGTTTTGCTGCCGGCGTAATGATGCAACTTTCTGATAATATTTACTTTGGTGTTGAAGGTGGTAGAGAGGTTTATAATTTCTCAAATACTGTCGAAGGTCTTTTTGAAGATCCATATGTATTTTGGTATGCTTTAAGTTTCAAATATAATATGGAGAATTTAAAGTTTGCCGGCATTACACCTTACTTCAGAGTTAATGGCGGTGGTTCTTCCAGAGGACCTGTATTTGCAACCTATTTAGGCGGTGAATACAAAATTTCAGATACGTATGCACTTACACTTGGATATGGTGCAAGTCTTTTGACTTACAAATCTAATAACTTACAATATGCTACTGCAAAAACAGGCTTGAATTTTGGAATTAATCTAAGATTCTGATAATTCAAGTACATAAATAAATTGAGAAGGATATCTGTAAATCAGATATCCTTTTTTTTGGATTAGTTATACATTTGATCTGATTTTTTTTGTTGGACAACATCTCAGAGTATTAAAATTCTCGAATAGAGATAGATTGCCACCCTTATATGCTATTATTAAAATTTACTTTGTAAGAAAAATGGAGCATATATTCTAAATCAACACGAATGGCAAATCCCAGTTAAATAGAATTTCAATATAAAAAAAGCACTCCTTCGAGAATTGAAAGAGTGCTTGATTGAAATCAATAGAAATATCTATGGCATTAAATGCTTTCTGCTTCCGGCAGGAAGCGCTTTCATGCTGCCATCTTCGTCTATTTTAAATTGATTAACTACCAGATTTAATTGTGAGGTGTATTCTGTCATTCTGGTAGCCGCCTCAGCAATATAAGATATTTGCTCAGCAGTATCTTGAGAGACAGTAGAAATAGCAGTTATGTTTTTAGCGATTTCTTCTGTAGTCGCGGATTGTTGCTCAGACGCAGAAGCAATTTGCATAATCATTTCGATTACTTGATTTGTACTACCAACAATATTAGCAAGTGATTTACCTGCCTGGTCAGCCAAATCAATACCTATTCTAACTTCATCATTGCCCTTAGTCATAGTTCCGACAGCACTTTTAGTTTCGTCCTGAACTCCCTTAATCATAGTGGCAATTTGTTTAGTAGCTTCAGTAGTCCTTTCTGCGAGCTTTCGAACTTCGTCTGCAACCACAGCGAACCCTCTGCCTTGTTCACCGGCTCTAGCTGCCTCAATTGCAGCATTAAGAGCAAGCAAGTTTGTTTGGTCTGCGATTTCATCAATAACGGAAATAATTTGACCGATTTGCTTACTGGATTCTCCAAGTTTTTGAATGTTTTCAGCAGATTGGCGAACAACTGCCGCGATGTCCTGCATTTTTTTAACAGTATCGCTAACTATTTGACCGCCTTGAGAAGCAATTTGACCATTATTTTTTGCTTCAGTAGAAGTTCTTCCGGCATTATCCGCATTTTCTGTTACAGTGCGAGCCATCTCTTCGATTGCAGTAGCAATCTCTTCTGCTTGAGAGCTTTGCTCCTGTGAAGCAGCGGCAACAGTTCCGGAATTGGAATTAATTTCATTAGAAGCTTCAGAAACAGCATTTACAACTTCGATTACATTTTTGATCAAGTCTTGTAAAGAGTTTCCAAGTTTGTTTATGTTGATGCTTAGCTTATCAAACTCACCTTCATAGTGGCCTTGCATTCTAGCTCTCAAATCACCAGCTGCAAGAACTTCAAGCACTTGTCCTGCTTCATTGAGCGGTTGTGCCATGGCATTCATGATATTATTCATGCCTTCTACCATGCCTTTCCAACTGCCTTCGTAAGCGCTGACATCAGTTCTTACTTCAAGATTACCATTGATTGAAGCTTCAGTCTGATCATAAATGTCTTTAGCGAATCTTTCAATCACATTCAAACAAGTATTGATATTATCAGCCATGGCTTTATATTCACCTTTGAAATCCTCAGTTAGCCTGCTGAATTGAGCGCCCTTACTGATGGCATCAGTAAATGCAGCAGCAGTTCGAAGAGGAGTCACAAGGTTATCTATGGTTTTATTGAAGCCATTGATCACATTTGCATACTCGCCATTATGTTTGCCTGCATCAGCTCTTTGGTCTAATTCGCCTTCAGCGGCAAATTTTGCAAGAGCCTCAGCATCTGTAACAAGCATCTTGATAGATTCTATCATTCTGATAAATGAAGGTACTAGTTCATCATTAGCGCTGCGTTTACCTACTTTTTCCAAGTGAGAAAGATCTTCTAAATTACCATTACTTACATTTCTAGTTATCTGGAGGATATGCTGCAAACGGGCAATAACTTCTTTGGTATGATTTTGCTGTTCAAGCCACACACCTTCATAACCACTTTCAAATTCAACCTGATAATCATTTACAGAGATATGTTTCAGGATGACATTCATATCATTCACTGGTTTTGCTACAGAATCCTTCATATTATTAAGGCCTGTTACAAGTTCTTTCCAGCCGTTTTGGAACTTAGCTTCATCGCAGTTATAGTCTAGATTACCTTTTTTAACTTCAATTCCTAAGGTATCCAATTCAGATACTACATTTAGTAGATTTTCTCTTAGGATGTTCATCCTGTTAGTAACATCAATTTGTTTACCAGGTAATTCTCGTAGTGTTTCATCAAAATTACCAAGTGCATAAGCTTCAGAAATTGCTGAAATTTCTGAAACAAGTTGAACGTACATATGAACGGAATTGTTAACTCCCGAGGTCATTTCACGGAAGGCACCTAAGTATTTGTTTTCATCCATAATTCCGTCAAAGTCACCTGCTTTATGCACTTCATACATGTTTTTCATATCAGATATAAATTCATTCAATGTTGCAATCAATCTATTAATATTTGATTTTATCTCATTGAAATCGCCTTTATATTCTTCAGTGATTAAATCAGGGATATCACCTTTAGAGATTCTGTCTATATACTCAGCAGTTACATTAAGCGGATTAATAACTGCATCCAGAGTGCCATTGATTCCACTTACGATTTCTTTATATGCACCTTTGAATTTATTAGAATTACCTCTTATGTCTAACCTACCGTTAGTTACAGATTCAGATATTGTGTTAAGTTCAGTAATAACGTTTAAGAGGTTGCTTCTTAGCATATCCATTCTTTCATTTGCAATGGCCTGCTTACCCGGTAGTTGCTCTAATACAGGTGACATATCACCATTTGCATAAGCTTCAAGAATGTTTAATATTTTGAGAAGATTATTAATGTGAATGCCTGCTACATTGTTTACACCATCAGCCATGTCCTGATAAACACCAAGGAATCCTTCAGGATGCATTAATATATCAGTATCACCTTCTTTTTGTTTCTGATACATCGTAAGCATGTCATTAACAAAGAAGTTAAGAGTGTCAATTAACTGATTGATATTATTCTTAATTTCGTTAAAATCACCTTTATATTCTTCAGATATTTTGCTTGGGATATCGCCTTTAGAAATACGATCCACATATTCTGCAGTCATATTTAGTGGCTGGATAACCGCATCTAAGGTATCATTAACGCCAACAACGATGTCTTTGTACGAACCTTCGAATCCGATTGTATTACAGCGTTTATCTAATCTTCCGTTTGTAGTAGCATGAGTGATATCTGCAAGTTCGTTAATTACAGAATCGATAGCACCTTTCATGTTTCTGAAGCTATTAGCCAGCTGACCGATTTCATCTTCAGCCTCGATACTTAAATCTGCTGTTAAATCACCGTGTGAAAGTTTATCTGCAGCTTCTTGCATCATTTCAAGAGGTTTGGCAATAAATCGGGCCAAAAGGAAAATAATTACAACAAGAATTGCAACAACGATAAAACCAATTAGAATTAGGAGATTTTGCAAAGCAGCATTTTCTGCTAAAACTTCATCTATAGGGCAAGCTATTGCCAGATACCATTTTTGGCCGGTGCGACCTAATTCGATAGGAATGTAGAATATTTTTTCATCTCTTTCAGTGATGTCATTGTAAAATTCTACATCATATTTTTCACCAGCCAGAATTTTTTCTTTAGCTTCTTTATAAACTTCTTGCTTTTCTTCGCCAATAATCTTTCCGATCATTTTTGGATTAGGGTGAGCAGCATAAGCGCCGTTAGAAGCTAAAAGCGCAGCATAACCGGTATTATATGGCTTGAGCTTTTCAATTCGTTTGGCAATTGCATTAATTGCTAAGTCCACACCGGAAACGCCAACTACATTGCCATTAACTATGATGGGGCTTGTTGCACTCACTAACTGAGTCATTTCACCGGCAACTTCATATACAAACGGCTCTAAAATTACTTCTTGTTTTGCATTTTTTGCTCGATTGTAATAATCGCTCTGAACATCATCAGTATCGTAAGTGACACAGGCTTCTAAATGCAGTCCTCCGGCGTAGTTCCAATATGGAACAAATCGCCCTGTAGCATCATAAAAAGGAGCATTTGCATATTGTGCATCCAAACCGTCTAAAGCATTTGGTTCCCAAACTGTCCAAGTTCCCAGGAAATTCGGATTGTCTTCCAGAGTTCTTTTTAGACTCTGCAGATAAAAATTTCTTCTCTGATCTAAAGGGATATCTTCAAACTTAGCCATATTGCTGGCCATAGTTCTGGCCGTTACTAAAGGCTCTTCAAGTTCAGCCTTAATTTCGTTTCCGTATTGTCGGGCTAGGTTCTCAGCATCACTAAAAGTTATTGCTCTTACGATAGTGTCTGTCTTAGAATAGACAAATAAGATAGTCAACGCAAAAGCTACAAAAATGACGGGAATCAGAGTTGCCATCAGTTTTGTCTTCATTTTCATGTTGCTTAGTTTCATAAAAATTCAATTGTTTTATTTCACAAATATGATTTTGATTTGAGACAAGGATATTTTAATAAGCTGTTTTTAGAATATGGCATCAAAACGTAAACCGTAGTTAAGCATTATCTCCATTCTGGAGTTTGTAGGCATGCCATCTGCATCTAAAAATGGTTTATTATTCAATTGAGGAGTGTCATCATCATCAAATTGAAGCATTCTTCCTTCAATTCTCAAAAATGAATTTTCTGTTGGGAAATAAGTTAAATTAGCAGTAACTCCCATGCCTTTATAAAGACCATCAGGCATAATTCTGGCTTCTTGAGTATTGTCTGCATAAGCAAAACGAGCAGCTACAGCAAAGTCTTTTACGAATTTCCACTGCGCTTGAACAGCTCCACCCATGAATGCAGAAGCCTGCTCTTCTTGTGTTATCGGATCAGGAACATCCGCTCTAGTAGCATAATCGAACTGAGCTTTTACTGCAAATTGCTCAGAGAAAGTATACTGAAACAAGAAGTTACTGTATGTTGCTAATTTTGCTTCTGTTTCAGAACCTTCTTCGTTACCGACTATTCCTGAATATGAAGCAAAAAACTTGCTGTCTGAATAGGAGAGGTAATAACCTAATGACTTATTAGCATTGTAATCTTCAATGATACCATTACCATTAACAAGGTGAAGTTCTGCATGCCAGTTTTTATTGATATCATAAGATGCTTTAATTCCTGAAGAGTAAAATGGTTCGAAATATCCGACACAATTGTGAATGGACATCCAATTGTCAATAGGGAGTACCGCTTCAGCTCCAATATGAGTGATATAATACCCGGCATCAATCCAGAATCCATCAAATAGCTGAATCCCAAAATAACCTTCCTGAAGCATAGGATTATCTGTGTAGCCTTCCCAGGATGATTTTCTCACATCACCGGTTTGAAGAGTAATTTTACCTCGATAGTTCGAAGCATCAGCTGCTACTGATAGATTTGCAGCATTGAGTCCAAAGACATCTTTTCGATAGTTAACAAAGGAATATTTTCTGGCATCACCCCAGCGAGTTGAGTTGTCGTTATCTGTTGCGTAATAAGCGTCAACATAAACGGACGCGGAAATTGTAGGAGCTTCTATTTTTTGAGCATTTAAGGTTAGCAAACCGCCAAATAGAATAGCCAGAGGGTACAAAAACTTCTTCATAGTCCACCTTTTTATATAAGTTAATGATACATATAACAAAGTATAATAGTATACTTTATTTTAATATTAGTAACAGACACTCTATGTTTTTAAGGTGGATTGGGAAGGGATTGAGTGTTATGTATCTGACAATGTAAGGAGATTTTAAATGAAACACAAATCTATTTATTGTGAATAATGAAATCTGCTAATACCATGTCTAAGGGAGTAGTGATTTTGATATTTGTTTCCTCTCCGTCTAATACTTTTACACTATGCCCTAAATACTCAACTAATGAGGCTGAATCAGTACCTATGAAGTTATTGTTAAGTGCATTTTCATAAGCTTTTTTTACTAAGCTTTGCCTGAATCCCTGAGGGGTCTGTACCATTTTTAAGGTATCTCTATCTATAGTTTTATTGATTAAATATTCGCTATTGATTTCTTTGATAGTGTCTTTTGGAGTTAGGCCCGGAATTGCAGCTCCATATTCTATAGCGTTTAACATTATGCTTTGTATCATCTCTTTGCCTGCAAATGGACGAACTGCATCATGAACCAGAATAACATCAGATTCCTCTGCAATTTCATGGCATAAAGCATTATAAACAGATTCTTGTCTTGTAGCGCCACCCTTTACTATAGCTTTCACATTAGGTATTGAGTGTTCGAAGATAAGATCCTTTAAATGGTCAATCCATTCAGGATGAGATGAGATTATAATATTGTCGCAAATCCAAAATTGTTTCAGAGTGTGGATTATAATCGGTATGCCTGCAAGATCGGTAAATTGTTTTGGCTTGTCCGCTCCAAATCTGTTGCCTACACCTCCTGCGGGGATAATAACTGTGGTTTTAATGTAGCTCATTTATTTTTCTTCCATCAATAAGTAGGCAATTGCATTATTATCTGTATGAGAAAGAGAAACGTAAGTGCGATATTTTCCATATTTTTCTGCCATGCCACCTGTAAGATCCATCACAGGTTCACCGCTCTCTTTGTTTTTAACACCGACTTCAGTAAACTTGAAGCCACGGGTTAGCCCTGTGCCAATAACTTTACTAAATGACTCTTTAGCTGCGAAACGAGCTGCGTAGTGCACATATTTGGTTTCATTAAATGAATCGCAATACTTTTGTTCAGTCTGAGTGTAGATCTTATCAAGGAATCTCTTGCCATATTTTTCTATAGCTTCCTGAATTCTTTTGACTTCTACTATATCAGTTCCTATTCCTAAAATCATAGTTCCAGCCTTTTTCTTAATTCTTCAACAATTATCGGCATTGCTTCTGCCGACGTCATTCTAATTGCTTTATCCATTCTACTGGAAATAACAGTTGAATTAGGATTTATTTCTATTACAAATGCTCCTGATTCTTTAGCCAAAATCGGCAGGTTTGAAGCAGGGAATACTTCTGCAGAAGTGCCGACAGTAAAGAATACATCTGACTCTTGCGCTGCAGTAATTGATTCTGTCAAATCATATTCAGGCAGCATTTCGCCAAACCATACTACAGAAGGCCTAATTCTTCCGCCACACTTAGGGCATGGAGGCATTTTTTTATCATTTGGGTCTATGTCAAGTAAATATTCTGCTCCACAGTCAAAACAGTGATTATCAATTATATTACCATGTAACTCATAGATTCTTTTAGAGCCTGCTGTTTGGTGAAGTCTGTCAACATTTTGAGTAATCAAGGAAAAATCAGTCAACAGAGTTTCAAGTTCTGCAATTGCAAAATGTCCGGCATTGGGTTTGCAATCGGAAATAATACTTCTTCTTTCTTGATACCAATCCCATACAAGCTGCTGATTATTCATAAAGCCATCTGCACTTGCAAGTTCTGCAGGATTAAGTTTTGCCCAAAGTCCATCCGGGTCACGAAAAGTCTTAATACCGCTTTCAGCAGAAACACCGGCACCTGTAAGCATTGCAACTTTTTTAGCAGCTGCCAGCTTGCTTGCAATTATTTCTATATCATTTATACTCATTTATTTAATCTTCCTTAGCTGGTGGTTCACTCAAAAATACAGCAGATGGATTTTCAGAAATTGCTCTTATCGCTTTCTGAAGGTATCTGTTTGTTTCGCGAATCTCATTTAAAGTGTAATGAAACTCTTGAATCATGAGGTCTGACTTGCTTCCTAAGCCTTTCACGACTCTTTCGGATGCAAAAATAGTTGAATCTAAAGCAGAGAAAGTATTATTGAGATGATCGTTGATTCTTATAGCATCTACTTTGCTATTCAGTTTTTGAGTAAAAGCATTGATTTCTTTTGCTGATTCTACAAGCTGAGCAGTAACATCTGTAATATTATCTAATACAGGAACAGTGTCTGCCTTTTGAAGAATTTTTGCTAAATATGAAGTAGATTGATTTAAATTATCAATTGTTTTATATATCGCTTTATTGCTTAGGAAGTATGTAGATTCTCTGAAAAAATCTGTTACACTTTCTGATATTTCACCTGTGTTGATTTGCATGAAATTATTCATTACTTCTCTCATTGCAATTTCTATCTCTTCCAAGCCTGAGGGAGCTGACTTAATCAGCGGGTAAGGAGAATCAAAGTTAGTTGTAGGATGTGCCTCAGAAAGTCCCGGATTAGACGGATAGTGCAACTGCAAAAACTTACCGCCTGCTATGCCTGCAAGTGCGGGTTGCACTCTAAGTGAATCCTTAATGTTGATCTTGGGATCCAGTTGCATTACAACTTCCACTAATTTGCCATCAGGAGCAACCTTAATGGTTTTCACAGATCCACAAGGAACTCCCTGATATTTAACAGCAGAACCTTTTTCTAAACCTTCCACAGAAGTATCAAAATATGTTACATAAAATACCTGCTCTTTTAGAAACTGGTTAGCGCCAAGCCAAATTAATGAGCCTATAATAACAACTGAACCTATTAGTACAAACAATCCAATTAAAAAAGGACTGCTTACATTCCTTTTCGAAGCCATGATTTTCCCCTCGAAAGAGTGTTTCTGATAATATAGCAATGTATTAATATATTCTTCTTTTTCAAAGTAAATTTAGTCTCTTATTTCAAAAGCTAAAGAAAGTAGTGTAGATATTTGTTTAAATACTCTTATAAAAAAGCTAAGGGATCTGCCTATAGCATACATCAGCTACGGATTATTTACAATATTAGATAAGTGCAAATAATATTCACATATTTTAAAATTAATCATTAAAAAGTTCGTCCCAAATTTGTATCTAAGAGAAACTTAATTTTGTAAAAAATATATTGAGAGTTTTTAAAATGGCTAATCTTACTACACAGTATATGGGGTTGACACTAAGAAATCCTATTATAGTAGCAAGTTCAGGACTTACTGAATCTTTAGATAAAATTAAACATTTGAATGAAAAAGGTGCAGGCGCAGTAGTATTAAAATCTTTATTTGAAGAAGAAATTCAAGCTGAAATGCGTCAGGCAGAACAGCAAGCTACTACTCCCGGAACTATTTATCCTGAGATTTTTGACTTCTTTGATTATGATCAGATGGAAGATAGTGTAAGTAAATATTTGTTTTTGATTGAAGATGCAAAAAAAGCAGTTGATATTCCTGTTATTGCTTCTGTAAATGCAGTTTCTTCTAATGAATGGACTTCTTTTGCCAAAAGAGTGGAAGATGCAGGAGCGGATGCACTAGAGCTAAATGCTTTTATTATGCCTTCTGATGTTAATAGATCTTCTGATCAGAATGAACAGATTTACTTCGATATTATTGAAAAGGTTAAGAAAGAAGTTTCCATTCCAATAGCTTTAAAAATGAGCTACTACTTCTCTAATCTTGCGCAAATGATTCAAAAACTTTCTCAATCAGGACTAGCATCTTTGGTATTGTTTAACAGATTCTACAGCCCTGATTTTGACATCAATAATTTTACTGTAAATTCTGCAAGTGTACTAAGTACGCCCGGCGAGCTACCAATCTCTTTGAGATGGATTGCTATTATGGCTAACAGAGTGAGCTGTGATTTAGCTGCTTCTACCGGTATACATGATGGACATGCTGTAGTTAAGCAGTTGCTTGCAGGTGCAAATGCAGTACAAATTGCATCTACTTTATACAAAAACGGTCCTGAGTTTTTAGAAAAAATGCTTATCGATTTAGAAAATTGGATGCACGAGCATGATTATGATAAAATTGATGATTTCCGTGGCAAGTTGAGCTATGAAAAAGCAGCAAATCCTGCAGCTTTAGAGCGTGTGCAGTTTATGAAACATTTCAGCGGAAAATAATCAAATCAAGTCTTAGGTTGATAAATCTAAATTTGTCATAAATACTGCAAAACAAGTAGTGAATACTATAGAACAAAAACAAAAACAGAGATATCTTCTTCAGGATATCTCTGTTTTTTTGTAATGAGATTTTCTATGCTTCAATATCATTCTACAATTATTTTTTGAGCAGCTATAATATTCCCACTTTCTAAGATAGACAGAATATATACTCCCTTTGCCAGCTCACTACTTAATTCTAAAGAAACACTAGCTTTTCCGGAAGGGAAGAAACTGCGTGTTTCAATATCAATTATTCTTCCTTCAACTGAGCAAAGTTGATAAGAATAAATTCCTGCTTCTTTGGCATCAAATTCCAGATTGATTTTACTTCCTACAGTTACTGGGTTAGGATATACAGAAATATTTTGCAATGTGTTTATCTTTTCAGTGACTGAGGTTGTGGGATGGAGTGTGGCGAAGCAATTTAATCCAACAGCTAACCCCTTATTTAAAGTGGGTCTGCTTAAACAATTAAAAGTACTGTAATTAGGTTTTGGCGTTTGGCGCATCTCTTCAAACCAGGAAATCCCATTATCAGTAGATATAAATGATTTAAACATAGTAGATACAGTTATAGAATTATCAAATATTGAAATGTCTATTATGTCAGATAGAGGCATTGATAAAGAATCCGCCACGGTTTCATATTTACCGGAAAATTTATCTATCTTTACTAATTGACTGTGAGGAGTTGCAATATGAGCTGTATCAATCCCATTCCCATCAGGAGAGTTTACAAGCACTGTATCAAATGTATAATCAGTATACTGTGTATATAGATACTTTTCATCGATATCAAAGACAGGACTGGCAACAGATTCGTTATTGAAAAACAGTTTTTCCCATGATTTTCCATAGTCAGTACTCATCATAAGAAGATTGTGAGTGATGTATCCGAGTGTATTCAAAATAGGTAGTTTCTTTCTGAAAAACACTTGCATATAAAGAGTATTTTGATGTGATTTTATGGATGATATAAATATATTATCATAATAAGATATAGAATCAATTGGATAATTTATTTCCTCTAAATCCCATGTTGTCCCTAAATCTCTACTAATAGCAATATGGGTTCCTGATGCTCCACTTAAGAATATACAACTGTCCAGATGCTCTACTTGCGAATAAGGGAATGAATCAACACACGTTGAATCTTCCCATGTTTGGCCACCGTCAGTTGATCTCAAAAAGTTGTAATACCCAAAAAGAGCTATTATATTATTTTCGTCGATGTAGTTAATATCAGTAAATGAAAAATGATTGGGGGATGGGAAACTATTATCAATTACTGAGTAGTATAATGTATCCCAAGTCTGCCCGTAATTTGTTGTTCTTTTTATGAAACGCATGGTTTGAGCTGAATAAACTGTTTCTGCAACTATATAACTATTTGTGTCGAGTGCAGATATTCTACAGCTGTTTGAAAATCGATCACCATTGTAATTGTCAGTAAATTTCCATTCAAGGTTATTTGCTAATAAGCTATTGGAAAAGGATAACATAAAAAGTAGAATTAAAATGCGCATTTGTGATCCTCAAAATTTTTTTTCTTTACTCAATAATAATCTTTTCTATGGCAATAGTAGTTTCATTGCAAATAACAGACATGAAGTAAACTCCCTTTGCCAGCTCGTTACTTAATTCTAAAGAAACACTAGCTTTTCCGGAAGGGAAGAAACTGCGTGTTTCAATATCAATAATTCTTCCTTCCATTGTACTGAGCTGATAAGAATAAATTCCTGCTTCTTTGGCATCAAATTCCAGATTGATTTTACTTCCTACAGTTACTGGGTTAGGATATACAGAAATTTTTTGTAATGTGTTTAACTTTTCAATGACTGATGTTGTGGGCTGGAGTGTGGCGAATTTTCCACTTCCAACCATGAAGCCATTCGAGATAGATAGTCGATCCTGAAAAAGTCAAACAAGAGCAAAAACGATTAAACAATAGGGCACTAAATTCAAAATTAGTGCCTTTTCAAATTTGGCAAAAAGAAAACGCAAGTTACTAAGTAGCTTTTTGAAGTTAAAAGCTGCACAAGCCAGCATCACATTTATAGAATCTCCCTCTAATCCCTTCAAAAAGTTTCTGCCTAATCTGTAATCTGATTTTAAATGTCCTATAATTGGCTCTATTGCTGATCTTCTTCTAAATCGTTTTCTGTAAGATTGTGATTTCACCTGCTCTCGGGTTCTTTTATGCACTCTTAATAACTCAGTATCACCAATTTTTTTCCTCCCACGGTATCCCTCGTCAATTAAGACTTTTTTCGGATGTCTATTGCATAAGCGATGATATTGCTCTAGAGCTGATGGCAGAGTATGACCATCATACGGATTCCCGGTAAAATTTAAAGCACCGACAATTATATTGCTGTTTTTTGTTGTCAGTATTGATACTTTAGAGCCAAATTCATAACGTTTATTTGGTTTTCCTTTAGAAATACAGGCTACTTCCGGTTCGTGAAAACTGTAAACTTTATTTTTGTCTTTTCTTGTCTGGGATAATATTTTTTTTGATACTTCTATCTCATTAGAATATGCCAATTGAAGGTCTTTGGGAAGTTTACGTAGTAAATCTCTGAGAAGTCTTGCACTAATTGTTTTAATTTTTCTTGCTGCACTGCGCCCTTGTTTTGCTCGCTTTGGTGTTGATAAATATCTCAAATACCATTTAAGTGTTGGGATTGTGCGTTTATAAGATTGACGCAAACGAACTTTCGTCTTATCGGCTATTCGCCATACCCAATTAATAACTTTTAGATGTAATTTTGTATCTGTTGGAAAGGTAATATTTTTTTCCTGAACGGTAGTGTCTGCTGTTATTTCAGATTCCATAGCTTTTCTGCCATGAAGTTTTATCGATATTTGTAATATTTTTTCTGCTCCGGATTCACCTATCCTTTTTCGAAAAACTGTTAATTCCGATGGATCACAAGGGAAGTTCCATTGAAACTCAGTTTCACCTGAGAAAAATTGCCAATAAGGATTTTCAAGCCAAGTATAAACCACATTTTCATCTGACATATTGTACATATGTTTCAACATCAGAAGAGATACCATTAAACGTATTGATTTTGCGGGGCGTCCGAAGTTTTTCTTATACTTTTTGCCAAATTCTTCTTCAAATTCTGACCATGGAACTATTTGGCTTAGCTTGTATAAGGGGTGTTTAGGATTTAATGTTTCTGATAAGCCTTCGTAAAGAAAGGAGCTTTGCTGATTATTATTGCGATTTTTCATAACAAAATTGTGATTTAGATTGCAAGATTTTTGTTCAAAAATAACACTTTTCTGCAATCTAAACCACTACTATTCTTACTTAACTCGCTTTATTGATTGGTGATTAGATATTTTTTCAGGATCGACTAGATACTCTTGCAAAATCATTCATCATTCCAGCATTTTTGTCACTTGAATTCCAATCTTCCTTAATCCATGTATTGCCGTAATCAGACGAATAAAAGGAGCGAAAAAAAGTAGAAATGAATAAGTAATCGTCAAACTTATTCATATTCATTATGCTTCCACAAGTGAAAGAGACAGAGTCAGTAATGACATCCATTTTACTGCTGTATTTGTTTATTTTTACCATTTGCCAATGAGGAGTTGGTGATAAAGTTGTATCAAGTCCTGTTCCGTCTGGTTTATAAACTAAAACAGTATCGAATGTATAATCAACTGATTGAGTATAAAAATAATTATCATCAATTACATAATTTATTGATAGCTCGAGGTCAACAATTTTAAACATATTTTGCCAATTCTCACCTTGATCTGTACTATACATAAATAAATTATCAGTAAATAATTCCAACTGAGACTTAAATGGAACTTTTTGTCTCAAATGAACTAACGAAAACAGGGTATCGTTTCTCATTTTAGGAGTATATATTATCGTATCATCGTATTGTCTTTCTTGAGAAAGATTTAAATCAATTGCTTGTAGCCTCCAGGTTTTGCCTAAATCATTGCTTATTCCCATATATTTGTCTGTAGCACTTGCTACAATTACTAGGCTGTCGTATGAGTTGATTTCGTTAAAAGCAAAGGAATCATCAAAATAGCTAGTATCTATCCATGTTTTTCCAGCATCTGTACTCTGTAAAAATTTATTAAAGCCACAAATTGCCAGAATATTGTTTTTATCCAGATATTTGATATCAGTGATTACATATTTGTAGATTTCCCAAGAATCATAATTCAAATCTTCATAAAATAAAGTATCCCAAGTTTGTCCATAATCATTAGTATGCTCAATGCATCTTGAATAGGGATAACTATATATTGTTCTACTAACAACAGCATGATTTTGATCAAGGCAGGATACTCTATTGATAGAAGTTGGGAGCACTATTTCTGAACTCAGATGAGTAAACTTCCATTCATATTGAGTTGCATATAGCATAGTGTAAACAAAAGTAAAAAAAAATAGATATTTTAGCATGAAAAACTCCGTTATAAAGAGCCAAGCTTATTCAATAAGCTTGGCTTACTCGAATTACTTGGATATTATTAATTGTTTTGATAAAATTTGGTTGTTAGGACATTCAATAACCAAAGTATAATGACCAGAATTTAACAGATTGGAAGCATTAATAGGATTATTTCCAATAGCAAAAGTTCCTGATAATACCGTTTGTCCTAAATTATCGTTAATTGTGTATTTATAAGTTCCTAAACTGTTATCAGGAATGCTAACGACAAAGTCACCATTGTTTGGTAACGGTGTAATTTTAATCTTCGTATCAGAAGTTTGCAAAGAAGATTTCTTAATTATTGTATTGACGAAATGATATGGAGCATCTTTACAATCAACTACACATCTACCCACACAATTAATATTAACAGGCGCTAAATAAACATTGCTTTTTTCCACATCTACTGTTCTACCAGGGTAATGTTCCCAATTTCGTTCAAATGTTATATTGCTGATGCAACAGTCAGTTTCTGTACAACCTATAAATAATTTAAAAGTATTATTTTCCCAGTGTAGATTGGAGACTGTAGTTTCTATAAGTTCGCCATTCAAGATAGTAATTTTTTTAAAATCAAAAGGAAAAAAAATTCCTCCTGGATAATCAAATCCGTTTTCTACTCGCTTGCAACTCGCTCTGTAAGATGATATTAGTGTGATAGGTTGCTGAGGTCCATTAAAAGTTATATGATAATCTAATATGGCTAGTTCAAAATAATTCTCGATACCTCCAACGTCATCTACATCGACAAAAATATTTGGAATAAGACAACCTTTATGATTAGTACAACCTGTACCATGATCATTTATAGCACACCAGACTAAATTAAAGTGAATTTGTCCATCTGGCTCAGTAGCCAAATAATATTGCCCTGCTAATTCGCAGCCACATTTTAAAAAAGTTGTGTGTCCTTTTACTTCACCCCAATCTATTTGAGTATTTGGGATGATATTGCAAGGTTCTGGAGTTTCGACTTTCAATTCCTGAGCTTGAAGAGTCAAAGTTGCTAAAATCATGCCTAAGAAATAGGCAATAAAACGTTTTTGCATAACTTCTTTTTTGGATACTATAAAAAAAGAGGGCAGATCTGTGCCATTTTGTATTTGTACGGCTGCCAACTCCTACATCTCGCAGCCTCATTTATTACTTCCTAAAATAAATCCTAGATGATAAAAGAAAATTTATGTAGTTATTTATTAGGCGAAGTGCTTTGTTTAAATCTACCAATAAATAATTACAGTAGCAAGTAAAATATTCTTTTAGTCATCTTTTTTTTGTATAAATTTAATGCTAAGAAATAATAGGTATTGGGATAGAGTAGAAAAATATGATAGATAGTAAAATTATAGATGTATAATCAGTATGTGAAATGATTAGGTAGAAGTAATCTTGGGCTTTTTTTTATAAAAAACTCCCTCAGCTTTATAGCTAAGGGAGTTTTCAGTTTTACGCTATATATATTCAATTTTACTTGAATGCTTTTTCTAGAAGACCATCACCTTTTAGGCTAAGTCTTTCGAAATATTCTGGTACGTCTCTGCCCATGAGCTTATCAACGTACATTTTCGCCAGGTACTGCCCCAGCATGAAGCCTTGTCCGCGAAGCCCTGTGAATAGTCCTGCTTCAGGATCGACATACATTCTAGGTTCAACATAGTAGCCCGCCCAGATTGCCTGGAAACCTACACTTGAAAGCTCAGGCAGCCAGTCTACAAATACTTCAGAGACTATTCTGAGGAAGTCTTCAGAGTTTACTTTCAGATTAGCATTTGTTTCCTGAGGGTCAACTGCAGGAGAGGCACAACCAATGATTTGTCCTGTCTCTGCTAATTGCTGACCGTAAACTGCTACAAATCCTTTGTAGTTCCTACGATCAATAAGCATTGGAAGAGGAATTCCGTCTTTGCCCATCATCGGCAAGCGGCGTGTGATAAATGCCTGGTGTTTTACAGGATAAAGACCTGTTTCCAGTCCGACCATTTTAGTAAATTCTTCTGCTTCAGGCCCTAAAGCATTAATAAATACTTCAGTTTCATACTCAACGTATTCTTTGTCGTGGTTATGGACTAATACAAGGTATTTGTTATCTTCTTTAGTTACTTGAATTAGTTTACAGTCCTCCTGAACCGTACCACCATTTTTAACACCAATTTGTCTGATCAAATCAACAACTTTGCCCGGTGTTGCCTGCCAGCAATCTTTAGTAACTAAAGCAGCCTGGTAAGTAGAAAGATTTTGGTTGAATCTAGGAGATATTTCTTTAGCAAAGTCTTTCGGATCTACCATGTAAGCGTTAGACCACTGCTTAGAAGCTTCCAGAGCCTGATATACATTGTCATCATGAGCAAAAGTTACATAGTCGATTGGTCTATAGTCAATGTTTGCAATTTTGTCTAACTCTTTAAATATATTTAAGTTATTCAAAGCAATATCAGAAATCTCAGGTAAGGAGAATGCCGGACGTCCGCCTGCAATATTTCTCCAGGAAGAGCCTCTGCCGTAATTTATTAAAGTAGGTTCCATACCTGCTTCAGATAAGTAACGGAATAGTGCAGAACCGCCTATACCACCACCTGCAACAAGCGATTTGACTTTGATTTTTTTAATATTTTTTGTTGCAACAGGAATGACTTTGTGTACTGATCCATTTGGATAAAGTTCACCCATATTTACCTGATTTGACATAGGACCGCGAGGAGTTGCTTCACCAACAATAGTAATACCACTGCCTGCAAGTGTTTGTTTCAAACGTTTGATACATCTTTTACCGCGACAAGCACCCATACCCAAGCGAGTAGTGTGTTTGATTTCATCAATAGAGATGAATTTTCTGTCGCCGATTACGTCCATAATTGTGTCTAAAGTAACATCATCGCAGTGGCAAATATATTTTTTAGATTCTATATTTTCTTCGTTATTTACAAACTCAACAGGTTTAGGGTAATTTTCTTTTAGAATAAACCCACGAGCTTTTACAATTTCTCTACCTTCTAAAGTAGTAGATTTCACTCTTGCTATATGAGTTTTATTTCCTTTTTTAAAGATTTTTTCAACGATACCTTCGCCAAGTTTCTTACCGTTATTATCAACAAGGAAAACCTCTTTATTTGTCTCAATATCAAATTCAATAGGGAGGAAGAGCCATCCTTTTTTGATATTGTAACCAAATATAGCTAAGCCTGGGCACTGATAAACACATTCCATACAGCCGATACATCTGTCATAATCAATAACAGGTACAGTTGATGAGGAGTTTTTGCTAATAGCTCCGTGAGGACATGAAAAAGCACAAGGGTTACATGCAAAGCCGTACAAACAGTCTGCTATAACAAATGGTTTTTCAAGTCTGTCTTCATGAGGCATAACAGGCTCAGCAATGATTTTGTGAGGATGTTGCTGCGAGTCAATATATTCTTTTGAGATTTTTAGATAGTCGTCATAATTATAACGCATACCCAAATCTTCTAAAATTTCATATGCTACTTGTTTACCGCGGAGCACTGCACTGGTTCCTTCACCAATTCGAACAGCGTCGCCGATACCATGGCAATCGCGTTTGAATATTTCTTTACCCTTAATAAGTAAAGCGTCATCAGGAACAAGACCGGTACAGATATTAATAGCATCTATGCCTTTAATAATCTTTTCAGTTCCGGGAACAGGTTTGAAGTTTTTAGATTCTGCAACTACTGCACCGATAATACCGTCTTTATTTTTATTTGGAATAGCTTTTACAAGGATATGTGAAAGCATGATAGGAATGCCCAGTCTTCTTACTCTGTTCGCCTGAACAGGGAAACCGCCTTCATTTGGCTGAGCTTCTATTATTGCTTTAACATTAGCGCCGCCTTGCATAAGCTGGTAAGAAGTAAGGTATCCGATATTACCTGCGCCAACTGTTAAGATATTTTTACCTAGAAGAGTAAGCTCGTCATTCATCATTTTTTGAACTACAGCAGCAGTATAAACTCCCGGCAAATCATCATTTTCGAAAGAAGGCATGAATGGCACTGCACCAGTGGCAATAACCAAAGCATCTGCTTCTACATAATAGATTTCATCAGTCTGGATGTTTTTAACTGCCAGGCGCTTTCCGTCTAATATATCCCAAACGGTAGAGTTTAGAAATATATTATCATGGCTTTTACCTGCGAGTGTTGCAGAAATATCAAAACCACGCATACCACCAAATTTTTTCTCATTCTCAAAGAAGAAGAACTGGTGAGTTTGCATGTTAAACTGTCCGCCGACTTTATCATTATTATCTATAACAATATTATCTACGCCGAAGTTGTTAAGTTCTTCGCGAGCTGCAAGCCCGGCAGGGCCGGCACCGATAATGGCAACAGTAGTTTTATAAATTTTTACTTCGTGATTATTCTTATAGTCCGACACGCTCGGAGTATAATCCTTAGGGATTTCTTCAACATTACTAATGCTGTCAACTTTAGTAATGCAGATACGTTTAATTTGACCATCTACAAGCATTTCGCAGGCACCACATTTACCGATACCGCACTCTAAACTGCGTTTACGGTTGTCTAAGCTATGGCTGTGAACGGGGTATCCCGCTTGATGCAGAGCCGCAGCAATGGTTTTGCCTTTCTGTCCTTTTACTTTGTTTCCCATATAAGCAAAAGTAACTTCAGATGATTCTTGTATCTCTAAAATAGGGTGTGATGTGATCTGATACATAAAATCTTTTAAATTAATGGCAATTATAAATTTATATAGTATAATAAAATAGCCAAAATATGCCATACTGACAAGACTTAGCCTCAGCTAAACATTAAGTCTCGCTCATAGCCAATACTTTTGTAAAAACATATAAACAAGGAATATTTAAGAGATTTTAGAGGATTTAGAATACTTTAACGCAAATATAGTTTCAATGAGATTTTATACATTACGCAAATTTTATACAATATTTCAGAAATCGCGCTATAATATTTATGCTTTAGTGGAATATTTCGAAAGTCTTTGCTCTTTCAAACACTTTAATATCTAAGGAAATATTATAAGAATTTCCGGAAAAAGAATTCGCTTAGATCCAGGCAAATTTGACAGAATTGATTGAATATATATATTCGTTAGCTCATATTTATTAATATGGAGAATCGCTGGGGTAATATTACATAAATAGTGAATCTAAACTAAACTTTTCTTATCTTATAACGTACTTTAAATTATTTATCAGAAAAGAGAATGTCATGGATCACATAGTTTATTTAGACAAAAAAGCAAAAGAATTGGATAATCTGATTTCAGGTAAAAAGAGTATGATTATCAGAGGAGCTATGGGCAGAAAAATGCCTTATGGCAGAGTAGAAACAGGTGACGTTTTATACTTTGTGGAAAACAACGGTGATGGTTTAGTAAAGGCTATGGCACATGTTCAGGACACAATTTTTACAGAAAAACTTGAAAAAGAAGAATCCATTGAGATTGTAGAAAAACTGCAACCTAAACTTCAGCTGGATGCAAAGCTTTCCAAGAGATTTGCCGGTAAAAGATATCTGACTCTAATAAATCTCGAAAATTTCCGCACTGTGGAACCTTTCAAATTTGACAGGTCTGAGTATGGCAATATGGATGATTGGCTCCAAGTAGAAAATATAGAAAAAGTAAAAATATAGGCTCTGATTATGAATGCAAAAACTTATGTTAAAATTAGTAATGTAATTGGCTTGGTGTCTATTATTCTGCTAGTGCTGTGGGTGTTTTCTTATATACTGATTGAAGTATTTGATCTTCTCATTTTCAGAAAAAATATGACAGAGACTTTTATGCTTAGCATAGTCGCTCTAATAGCTGTGCTTGCAGGCGCACTTTTTGTAAATGTTATGTTCAATTTAACCAGAATTGCTGACAAACATAATATTGACGATGACAGTAAGACAGTAAGCAAAAAAGCTATTGTCGGATTGGTTATGATTTTTCCTCTTATTGCATCATTGCTTTTTACAGGTAATTATTTTTCTGAAAATAAAAAAGAAAGTTTTATGATGCAATCCACGAAGAACTTCCTCAGCAAAAGCACAATATTTCATGACAGACTTGAAAATATCGAATTTGATGAGCAATGGGTGGACAATTTAGCAGAAGAACTGCAAATGTTTAATAGTAAAGAACTAAATTTTGATAATCCAAGTGTTCTTTTCCATCTAAATTTGGAAGGTAAAAGTAAGTTTTATCTGGTTAAATATAGTGATACTTATAATACAAAACAGTTAACAGATAGTTTGCCTATAAACTTATCTCGTTACAGAGTATATTATAATGAATTAGATCGGGAGTATTATGATAGAGTATTTCAGCAAGGATATAAAGAACATAGATTTATCCGAAATGGTAATTATTTTAAACTAGAATTCCCATATACTTACAAAGGGAAAACTGTTGTTATTCGCACGTCTGACTATCAACAGTATGGAAAATTTGGAAGTTAATTTTTATGCCCAGTTTAAAATCAAAAATAGTAAATAGTTTAATCAGGAACAGACATCTATTCCGAGGGCAGCTTAAAAGAGAAGTCTTTGATATGAACAGCTCAATAGATAAGTTTAGAGAGCAATGCGAAAATGGCGCTAATAAAATGATGAAGATTCCTGATTCAGTATCTATTAAAGAAGATGTAATCGCAGGAATCAAATCAGAGTGGCTGAAGCCAAAAGATGCACCTGATAATAAAATTATATTATATGTACACGGTGGAGGATATGTATCCGGTTCGTGTAATGATCATAGAAGTTTTGTATCAAAGTTCGCTTATGCATGCAATTTAAATACTCTACAGTATGAATACAGACTTGCTCCTGAAAATCCTTTTCCTGCGGCTCTGGAAGATTCTTTGAGTGTATATAAGGAAGTTTCGAAATTATATAAAGCAGAGAATATCCTTTTGGCAGGAGAATCTGCAGGAGGTGGTTTGTTACTTGCTATGCTTTTGGCAATTAAAGAAGAAAAACTTCATATGCCTAAAGCAGCAGTTGCAATTTCACCCTGGACTGATCTCACTTGCTCAGGAGAATCATATGCAACTAAAGGTAAAGTGTCAGTTGCACCAAAAGATTCTTGGCTTGTTTTTAGTAAACATTATGTTGCTGCTAATGATCCTAAAAACCATCTAATATCTCCATTATTTGGAGATCTGAGCGGTTTGCCAGCAATTCATATAAATGCCGGTGATTATGATGAACTTTATGACGATGCGGTTCAGTTTTATGAAAAAGCGAAGAAATCAGGAGTAGAGATTAGCATGAAAAGAGGCGAAGGTATGATACATTGTTATCCGCTTCTTTCTCCAATGTTCCCAGAAGCCTTAGAAGCTATGGAAGAGATTGTGATATTTGTACAGAAACATATGAAATAATAATTGGTGATTCAATTGAAACAGATTTTATATATTATATTCTCAATCCTGCTTATCTCTGCTTGCACAAAAGATGGAGTCGAATTAGAAAAATTGAAAAGTGGAGACCTGATTTTTCAAACATCAGATTCAAGGCAAAGTGTTCCCATACAGTTGGCTACTAAGTCAAAATATAGTCATCTGGGTATGGTTTTCGAACTTGGAGGTGAGCTTTATGTTTACGAAGCTGTGCAGCCAGTCCAGATAATTGATATAGGAACTTACATACGGAGAGGTACTGGTGGCCATTATGTGGTGAAAAGACTAAAAAATGCTGACGAAGTGCTTACAGAAGAGGTCCTTTTGAAAATGAAAAAACTTGCCAGATCACACCTCGGTAAAAACTATGATATTTATTTTAATTGGGGTGATAAAACCATGTACTGTTCAGAATATGTCTGGAAAATCTATAAACAAGCGACAGGCCTGGAAATTGGTGAGTTGCGTCCCTTGGAAGATTTTGATTTGAGTTCTAAAACAGTGCAAAGGATTATGAAAGAAAGATACGGTTCTAATATACCGTATAAAGAAAAAATGATTTCGCCGGGAGATATGTACAATTCCGAATTACTGGTAGAAGTAAAGTAAATTTGATACAAAAAAAGAGAGAGACTCTAAAAGATATCTCTCTCTTGCTAAAACTCAGTACAGAGGCAGGACTACTGCTATTTGTTTTTAAGTTTTGTCAGATTTTCTAACAGCTTATCATGTTTTTCTTCGTCATGAAGCAAATATTCAAGCAAATAGTTTACATATTCATTATCTGATTCTTGTTTTGCTTCTTTTGCCAGAGCAATAACTTTGTGCTCCATTTCATCGTGTTCTTCAATCAGATGCCAAAATTCATCAAGTTCTTCTTTGCTCATGCTCATATCGTATTTTTCAAAACTATCGACTATTAATTGCTGCACTCTTCTGTGCATAACAGAGTCTTGCCTGATAATTTCCATTACAATCTGAACCAAAGGGTTAGTTGTATTTCTGATAATTTCTGTAGTACTCTTAACAGCTTCATCTTCAATGTGCTGCCAGGCTTTTATAACTTTTAAAAGCTTTTCTTTATTTTGTTCTGACATTGAAATATATCCTATC
The DNA here is from genome assembly GCA_942490685.1 of uncultured bacterium. Classification (GTDB taxonomy): domain Bacteria; phylum Bacteroidota; class Ignavibacteria; order Kapaibacteriales; family UBA2268; genus JBFHIJ01. Next base: position 2,697,554 of record CALNXW010000016.1, on the reverse strand, counting down.
CATATTAGTATCACCAATAAGTATACATGACAATTAGCTTTTATCAATATTGCTTAAATTATAAAAAAAAACTGCCCTCTTGCGTAGAGAGCAGTTTTGTATAAAACTTAAAAGAGACTGACTAGTGAGGCATTAAATGCTTCGGTTCATTTCCTGAAAGAACTTTTGCGTCAAACTCACCGTTTATTTTGAATTGATTTACAACTAAATTCAACTGTGAAGTATATTCAGTCATTCTGTTTGCAGCCTCAGCAATAAATGAAATCTGCTGAGCCGTGTCTTGCGACACTGAAGAGATAGCTGTAATATTTTGAGCTATCTGCTCAGTAGTTGCTGACTGCTGTTCAGAAGCAGAAGCGATTTGCATAATCATTTCTATAACACTGTTTGTACTTCCAACAATATTAGAAAGAGACTGTCCGGCTTCATCTGCAAGATTAATCCCTTGCTGAACTTCATCATTACCTTTTTTCATGATTCCGACAGCACTTTCAGTTTCATCCTGTACGCCTCTGATCATGGTAGCGATTTGCTTAGTAGCTTCTGTTGTTCTTTCAGCCAGTTTTCTAACTTCATCTGCAACAACCGCGAAGCCTCTGCCTTGCTCTCCTGCTCTGGCAGCTTCAATAGCAGCATTTAGAGCCAGTAGATTAGTTTGGTCTGCAATTTCATCAATAACAGAAATGATTTGCCCAATTTGCTTACTTGATTCACCGAGCTTTTGGATATTATCCGCAGACTGACGAACTACAGTTGCAATGTCCTGCATTTTTCTGACAGTATCACTAACAATTTGACCACCTTTAGAAGCAATTTGTCCGTTGTTTTTGGCTTCATCAGAAGTCTTACCTGCATTTGTGGCATTTTCAGTAACTGTTCTTGCCATTTCTTCGATTGCAGTAGCAATCTCTTCTGCTTGTGAGCTTTGTTCCTGTGAGGCAGCAGCAACAGTCCCTGAATTCGAGTTAATATCATCAGAAGCTTCTGACACAGCACTTACTACTTCAATTACGTTTCTGATAAGGTCTTGCAATGAATCTCCAAGAGAGTTGATATTAAGACTAAGTTTGTCAAACTCTCCTTCATATCTGCCTTGCATTCTGGCTCTCAAATCACCGGCAGCAAGCACTTCAAGCACTTGACCTGCTTCGTTGAGTGGCTTCGCCATAGCATCCATGATGTTATTCATGCCTTTGACCATTTCCTGCCATGCGCCTTCGTATTCATCAATATCAGTTCTGATATCTAATTGACCATTTATAGATGCTTCTGTTTGATCATAAATATCTTGCGAAAATCTATTGAGTACATCAATGCAAATATTGATGTTTTCAGCCATAGCTTTGTACTCACCTTCAAAATCGTCAGATAGTTTTTCAAAATCCTGTCCCTTACTAATTGCATCAGTAAAAGAAACTGCAGTTCTTAGTGGTGTAACAAGATTATCAATAGTTTTATTAAATCCATTGATTACATTAGCATATTCGCCTTTATGTTTGTCAGAGTCTGCTCTTCTGTCTAGCTGACCTTTTGCTGCATATTTAGCCAGTTCTTCCGCATCAGTTACAAGCATTTTGATAGACTCAATCATTCTGATAAATGAAGGTATGAGTTCGTCATTTTCACTACGCTGACCAACAGATTTTAAGTGTTCCAGATCAACCAAATTTCCGTTACTTACATTAGTTGTAATTTTTAAGATATGCTGCAATCTTGAAATAACCTCTTTGGTGTGATTTTGTTGTTCCAGCCAAATTCCTTCATAACCTTTTTCAAAGTTCACATGATAATTATTTACAGAGATATTTTTAAGAATATCATTCATATCCTCGACAGGCTTAGCAACAGAGTCCTTCATATTATTTAAACCTGTTACTAAGTCTTTCCAGCCATTTTGGAATTTGTCAGCATTGCAGCTGTAATCCATATTGCCATGTCTGACTTCAGTGGCTAAGGAATCAAGTTCAGAAACAACATTTAGTAGATTTTCTCTTAATAGGTCACATCTTTCATTAGCAATAGCCTGTTTTCCGGGGAGTTTCTTTAGTTCCGCTTCAAAGTTGCCCTCAGCATAATCTCGGATTACATTCAATATTAATAATGCATTATGTACATGGATAAAGACAGTTTTATTTACGCCGTCTGCCATTGTGTTATAAGCACCATTGAATTTTGATGCATCTATAGTGTGCTCAATGTCTCCTGCAACATGGATATCATGCATTTGATGCATCTCAGTAATGAAGTCATTAAGATTGTCTATAAGCTGATTGATGTTGACTTTGATTTCATTAAAGTCACCTTTTGCATCATCTGTGATTTTCTGAGGAATATCCCCTTTAGAGATTCTGTCGATGTATTCAGCTGTAATATTCAATGGGTTAATCACAGCATCTAATGTACCATTTATGCCGGTAACGATCTCTTGGTATGCACCTTGGAATTTGCTTGCATTGCCTCTCAAATCAAGTCTGCCATTTGTAACAGAATCAGATATTGTATTCAATTCAGTGATGACGCTAAGTAAGTTATCTCTAAGCATATCCAATCTTTCATTTGCTATAACCTGTTTGCCAGGAAGTGGTTCCAATACAGCAGACATATCGCCTTCGGCATAGGACTTCATTATATCTAAGATTTTGAGAATATTACTAACATGAATACCAGCAACGTTATTAACACCACTTGCCATTTCTTTGTATACACCAAGGAACTGATCAGGGTGCATCAAAACTTCTATGTCACCAGCTTTCTGTTGGTTATACATATTAAGCATATCATTTACAAAGAAGTTAAGAGTATCTATTAGCTGATTAATGTTGTTTTTGATTTCGTTGAAGTCACCCTTATAATCTTCTGATATTTTAGAAGGGATGTCACCCTTAGAAACTCTGTCAATATATTCTGCAGTCATATTCAACGGCTGTATAACAGCGTCGAGCGTATCGTTAACACCGATAACGATTTCTTTGTAAGATCCCTGGAACTTGTTTGCATTGCAGCGTTTGTCCAGTTGCCCGTTAGTAGTAGCATCTGTAATGTCACCTAGTTCATTAATAACAGACTCAAGGGTAGTTCTCATATTCCTAAAGCTGCCGGCTAAAAGTCCAATTTCATCTTGTTTATCATAATCAATATTATTAGATAAGTTACCTTTTGCCAATTCATCGGCAACTATAGCAATATCATCCAGTGGTTGCATCATTTTCTTTGTAAACCAGAAAACAAATAGTCCAAGTACTGCATTAACTATTAGAGCTGTTATTATAGATATCCAAATGAGGTTGAGTAGGACATCCATCATTTTATCACTAATAGCCATAAAGTCTGATTTATAAGCACTTACACCAATTGTCCAATCCCAAGGAGCATAGTATGCAACCATAGTAATCTTCTCTCTTGCCTCGTCTTCGCCGGGATTTTGCCAAAAGTAATTATAAGTAGCAGCTTCTTTGCCTTTAAGAGATCCGGCAATATTCAATAAGTCTTCTGTGACCTTGACTACCTCTTTGCTATCAGATTTGAGCAGATTTTCTCCAACTCTTTGGTCATCTAAAGCGATTACATATTCACCTTTTTTAGGGCCATGTGATTGAAGCACAAAAACATATCCGTCATTACCAACTTCTATATCCATAATACTTCTTCTTAGGCTTTCGTCTTGCTCTTGTCTAACACCAACAGATAATATACCTATGACTTGACCGGCTTTATCCAATATTGGCTGATATATTGTAAGGTATACCTGACCAACTACGAAGTCAGATCCATGAAATTCCTGTTTATTCAGGATAGTCTGAATTACCGGGTTAGGAGAGCCGTCCGGGTTGGATGCAGTATAAAATGTTCCGAGAGTTCTCATACCTGAAGCATCAGGAGCGTTAGTGGCGATTCTAATCATATCACCATCTTTATTAACCCTTTGGAAAACTGAAATAGCAACATCCATAGTTCTTCCGAGCTTATCTATGAGAGGTGTATTAGTAGTCATAGATTTAGAGTTGCCCAGCCATTGATCGCCAAGATAAAACTTAGGCAAATTAAAAGACAAAGATTGTTTCATAAACTGATTTTCAGCAGTCCAGCCAACTGTTTCGGCCTTAGTGCTCAATCCGCCTCGGCTGTCAATTTGTTCGTTTAAAAGAGTTAGAGTACTTCTCAATTTACTTTGAAGCACGCTGTTTGAAGCTTCACAAATAGCATAAACATCTTTAGCTACCTGGCCTAAATTCTTTTCAGTCATTGCTGTGATGATTTTTACATTTTCCTCAGCAGCAGAATTTTTCTCAACCCATATTATTGATATTAAAATAATAAGAGGTAGAGTTATACATAAATTAGCAAGAAGTACTACTTTACTTCTAATTTTCAGTTGCATGATAAAACTCCCTATTTAACATTCGTGTGATTTATCAAATAAAACTTATGTAATATATTCAAATTATACTAAGCAGGAACTCATATGAATAAAAATTACGCAAAGGTACAGAAAAGCACATGCCAATATATACTTAAATATTGATCTCAGACTAAAAGTCTTAAAAATTACTATTTTCTTGTATTTTAGTGAGTTATGAGTGCTTTTTTGAAGAAATAAATCAAGAAATATGTATAATATGAGTAAATATAGGTATGTATTAAAAAAACAAGCAGCTCTTATTACAGAGCTGCTTGTTTCAAAAGTTGATGCAGATAATTATCTATTTAACCGGGACACAGAGGCTCATATCAAACTTCCCTTCGGGATGATTTTCAGGAGTTTTGTGATATATTTCAATACTTGGAGCGTCTGCAGGTTCGTATCCGTTGGCTGGAATCCAGGCACCTGTTAGCTCATCATAAAACTTTTCTATTTCGTCTGAAGTGACTTCTACTCTATGAACAGCATATCTGCCTCCACGAATGTCAAATAGACCAAACTCACCGGAAACTTCTACATCTTTAGGTACTTCGATGCATGCGTAATATCTGCATTTGTCTTTTGGTGTAACTTTGGGATCGTCAAAACTTATACCCAGATATTTACTACCGGAGCAGAGAAGCCCTTTAGGTCCTGCCCAGGCACATAGTTTTTCCCAAGCAACTTCAATTTTATCATCAAAGTATCCTTCATGATTTGCTACATAGGCAACATGAATATCATCGAAATTTTGAATTGATACTTTCATATCAGTTCTCCCTATTCTGTATTTGGATAGAAACATATTTACACTATCAAAATACAGCTTAGAATCCTGAATACTTTTTCCTTCTTTGCTATTTGTTTTGCGAATCTTGCTATTAAAATATTCTATCTTTCTATCTTTTTCAGATTGTTTCCAAGCAGAAGGAGAAACATCAAAATATTCTTTAAAAGCTCTTGAAAAAGTTGCCTGCGAGGAAAAGCCACATTTAAAAGCAATATCAGCCATATTATAATTAGTAGCTTTCAACATCAGAGCTGCTCTTTCTATTCTTATTCTTCTGAGAAAGTCTTTGGGAGTTTCTCCCATTAGCATAGCAAATATTCTATGGAAATGAAATTGAGAAAAACATGCAACATCGGCCAAGTCTTGGAGTTTTATGTCCTCACTCAGATTTGCTTCAATAAAGTCAATTACTTTATTGATTCTGTTGATATAATCGCTAATTATATTGATATCAGTCATAAGGCCTTAGTTGTATTACTAGAATCCCGGATCGTCATTTTGTTGATCCTGAGGAATAAATCTTTCTTCGTACTCTAATGCAAGGTTTGCAAAGCGAGCGTATTCTTTAATGAAAGCAGTTCTAACTGTGCCGACTTCACCATTTCTATGCTTTGCGATTATAATTTCACCTGTATTTTCAGTTGGAGTTCCGTCTTCATATGTAAGCTGGCCATATCTTTCAGGTCTGTTTACAAACATAACAACGTCGGCATCCTGCTCAATAGATCCTGATTCCCTCAAATCCGAAAGCATTGGTTTTTTATCGTTTCTGGATTCCACTGAACGGTTTAGCTGCGCAAGAGCCATTACCGGAATATTTAATTCTTTAGCAATTTGCTTTAGTGATGATGAAATGATGGAAATCTCTCTTTCTCTTGACTCAGATTTAGGAGCATGAACTAATTGAAGGTAATCGACTACAACCATAGATATGTTGTGCTCAGCTTTAAGTCTACGACATTTTGCTTTTAATTCGGTGATGGTAACCATCGGGCTGTCATCTATAAATAAAGGAGCATCAGCCAGTTTACCAAGTCCTGCAATAATCTTTTGATTTTGCTCTTCATTGATATAACCATTCCTGATTTTCGACTGATCTATACCTGATTCTGATGAAAGCAATCGCATTACCAGCTGAATGTTTGCCATCTCAATAGAGAAGAATGCAACAGGCTTTTTATAATCAACTGCCATATTTCTTACTACTGAAAGTGCAAATGCCGTTTTACCCATAGAAGGTCTGCCTGCCAAAATAATCAAATCTGAATTTTGGAAGCCACCTAACATTCTATCAAGCATATCTATACCTGATGGTACACCTGGAAGTGAGTTTTTGTCTCGCTCTCTGAGATGCGATATCACGTCGTAAGCCTCTTTAGCCATTTGTTTCATAGAAGCAAAAGAGTTGCTTACACGCTTTTCACCTATTTTAAAAACTGCTGCTTCAGCCAAATCAATACATTCGAAAGCATCAATAGAGTCATCGTAAACTTGAGTTTCAAGCTCGCCTAATGTCTTAATAAGGTATCTTTTTAGATATCTTTCCTGAACTATTCGAGCATGAAATTCAACATTTGCTGCAGTGGGTACAGTGTTATTCAGTTCAGCAAGATATGCCGGACCACCAATTCGGTCAAGTTCTTTTCTTACACGCAATTCATCTGAAAGTGTGACAATATCGACTGTAATAGCTTTGTCAAACATTTCGATAATAGTCGAAAATATTATTCTGTGTTTTTCATTGTAAAAGCTATCCTCATTCACAACTTCCATTGCTTTGGCAATAGCCTGTCTATCGAGCATGAGGCCACCTAAAAGAGCTTTCTCTGCTTCGACAGCGTTTGGAGGCACCCTGCCTTCAATTTTGTGAGTTGTTTGAGCTGATTGAGTTTTTTTATATGTATCAATTTGCATTTCGAATCTTCCATTTTATTAGGAATGCAAAAAAGCAAAAAAACTGACTTAAAGCAATATATTTTTAAAAGAGAATAAATATTATACTATTGCTTCTAAATATGGGTAGTATCATCATTTTTTGGTATAAAAATTGACAGCTATATTAATTATTGAATAATATACACTTATCTCAAAGGCAAATAGTCTCTAATTCATATAGTGTATTATATTGTTCGATAAAATATCTTATATTACAGAAGCAAATTAAGCGGCTTAATCTAATTAAGAGAAGACTAATCACGATGGCAAAAAAAATATTAGTAATTGATGACGCAGATTTTATCTTAGAAAGTACTTCGACACTTTTAAACTTCGAAGGGTATGACGTTTTTACGGCATCTGATGGAATTGAAGGTGTGGAAAAGGCTAAAGAATGTGAACCTGATCTGATTTTATGTGACATTTCTATGCCCGGTCTAGACGGTTATGGAGTATTAGATACTATTCGCGCTGATTCGGCTACTGCAACTACTCCTTTTATTTTTCTTACTGCTTTTACTGAAAAACCTAATATGCGTATAGGTATGGAAAAAGGAGCTGATGATTTTCTTGTTAAACCTTATACCAGAGATGAACTTATTGCTGCTATCGATGCACAATGGATTAAACATCAGAAGTTCAGAGGTAAAATTGACGAAGAAATCTCAAAAGTAGAAGAAAGTGTTACTTACTCGTTGCCTCATGAGTTCAGAACTGTCTTGAACCAGGTGATAGGTACTGCAAGATATATCAAAGATCAGGCTGTTTCAGGTGAGATTATAAAAGAAGAACTTATTGAATTCACAGATGATATTATTAAATCATCTGATCGTTTAAATAGAATAACAGAAAACTTCTTAATATATGTAAAAGTTGGAGTGATTGTAAATAATCCGACTAGAAGACAAGCTCTTTTAAATGAAAAAGTAGATGAACCTGTTGCCACAGCATTTGATATTGCAGATAATGTAGCAAACAGATACAGTAGGAGAGATGATCTTGTACTTAATTCTGAAGCCAAAAGTGTACAAGGTAAGATATCAACTGAAAGTTTTCATAAGATTATTGATGAGTTGCTCGATAATGCCTTCAAATTTTCTGATGATGGTAATAAAGTGACTTTGAATGCTACGCTCGATAATGGTTTTGTAAAATTTGAAATCATTGATAACGGTAGAGGTATGAAGTCTGATGAAATTGAAAATATTGCGGCATATAGGCAATTCGAAAGAAAAATATATGAGCAGCAAGGGGTTGGCCTAGGATTAGTAATTGCAAAAAAACTAATTGAAGTTCATGGTGGTGAGTTTAATATTACCAGCGTTGAAGGTGAATGGACCAAGGTGAACTTTACTATTCCTTATAGGGAAGTTGCTGCAGAGTAAAATATTTTGAAATAATTCTTTCATTGAGGATAGCTTTATTTAAGTTATCCTCTTTTTTTATTATTTTAGGAGAATTATAAAAATAGAGATTCTGTGAAAGAAACAAACTACATAAATTTTCTATCCAAAAGATTTTCTGAACCGGAAAAACGTAAACTTTTTTTTGGTTTCACCAGGATGGTAGCACTTTTAAGTGTTATGATTGGTAGCATAGCTCTAATAATATCATTATCTATATTAGAGGGTTTTGACTTAAAGCTAAGAGATAGTGCCTACCGCTTTACTTCGCATATTCATATCAAATCATTTGCTGATGCTCCATATGATAATTTAGAAGAATCCTTATCTAAAATCAGATCAGAATTTGATTATGTTCTTGATGTAAAGCCTACTCTGCAAAAGGAAGGACTGATCAGAGCAGGTAAAAATTTGGAAGGTATAGTTATCAATGGATTTGATTTCAATCAGGATATAACCAATTTTCAGAGCTTTATTAGAAAGGGAAGTAATGCTTTTTCAGATCCCAGTGCAAAAGAAATAATAATAGGCAGGGACTTGGCTGATGTTCTGGATGTAGATTTGGGTGATCAAATTATTATGTATGCGCTTCTTACTAATAATAGTAATGGCAATATACCTGATTCGAAAATCAGAAAACTGACAGTTGTAAGCATTTACGAAACAGGAATGACCAAGTATGACAAAACTATGGTTTATGTTCCTTTTGATATGTTGCAGCAAGTAGTTGGATTTGAAAAAGACCAATGCACAGGGTTTGATGTAACTCTCAAAGATGTAAAAAAAGCTCCTATTCATGCGATTGATATGGAGAGGAAATTAGGATATCCTTTTTACTGCCTATCTGTCCAGCAAATACATCGATCCCTTTTTGCGTGGATAGAGCTTCAGAAAGAACCTATACCTATTGTGTTAGGACTTATCTCTATAGTCGCAGTCTTGAATATTATCACAATGCTACTTATAACAGTGGTAGAAAAGACAAAAAATATTGGAATACTTAGAGCACTTGGGATGCCGGCAAGAAAAATCTTGGGCATATTTATATTACAGGGACTTCGAATTAGTTTTATTGGAACCTGTTTAGGCTTGCTCGTGTCATATCTATTCTCGATATTACAGCAAAGCTATTCCTTAATCACTCTGGATGGGGAAATTTACTTTCTTGATTCAATGCCTATCGAAATTATTCCTGAATACTACATAATAGTATTTCTTGTATCTATTTCTCTCGGTTTTTTATCTACTTTAATTCCTGCAACGATAGCTCTAAAAATTACACCATTGCAGGCAATAAAGTACAAGTAATCAAAATATGTGAATAGCCAGCCAAATTGTATCCTGATCTGTATAAGTTACTCGATGGCTGCAATGTGGCGGTATGAATAAAAAATCGCCTTCATCGAGCGAATGTTCCTCATTTGAATCACAGAAAAGAACCTTTGCTTTGCCTTTAATAATAATAACCCATTCGGCATTTTCTTGGATATAAGGCTGATTTTCAGGTGTCGTCTGACCTGATGATGTTATTCTTTCTATCTTAATATTCTTATGAGATAATATGTCTTCGAAAAATTCTTGATTTCTGGTATCAGGAATTCTGTCAAATATATTTTTTAGCATATAACACCCTTAGAATAAGGAGTTCTGATTTTTATCATTTCTTTTATAATCTATATGAAAATGCTGATAAGCTTTTTCAGTTGCAACTCTTCCGCGTTGAGTTCGCTTCAAGAATCCCTGTTGAATAAGAAACGGTTCGTAGACTTCTTCAATTGTGCCTGCTTCCTCGCCTACAGCAACAGCAATAGTACCAACACCTACAGGTCCTCCGTCGTATTTTTCTATTATTGAAAGTAAAATACGTTTATCCATATCATCCAAGCCGTATTCATCAACATCCAAAGCAGAAAGAGAAATTTCTGCAATTTCTTTAGAAACAGTACCATCGCCTTTAATCTGAGCAAAATCTCTGGTTCTGCGGAGCAGTCTGTTTGCAATTCTAGGTGTACCTCTAGAGCGAGAAGCAATTTCGAAGGCGCCTTCAGCTGTAATCTCAGCACCCAGTAACTGAGCAGACCTTAGCACAACCAGCATGAGTTCTTCATTCGAATAATAATCTAAACGATTAATTATTCCAAACCTAGAGCGCAAAGGAGCTGTCAGTAGGCCGGCTCTGGTAGTAGCACCTATAAGAGTGAAATTAGGAATACTTAGCTGAATTGTTCTGGCTGAAGGGCCCGAATCAATCATAATATCTAAACGGAAGTCCTCCATGGCAGAATAAAGAAATTCTTCCACAATGGGAGAAAGTCTGTGAATCTCATCTATAAAAAGCACATCACCTTCTTCAAGATTAGTCAGAAGTCCTGCTAAATCCCCGGGTTTTTCAAGTACAGGACCTGAAGTAGTTTTTATATCGCTATTCATTTCTTTAGCAATAATATGACTCAATGTAGTTTTTCCCAGACCGGGAGGGCCGGTTAGAAGTACGTGATCTAGTGACTCTTTGCGCTGGAGAGCAGCTGCAATGAAAATAGATAGATTATCTACAATTTTTTTTTGACCTGTAAAATCAGAAAATGTCTGGGGTCTGAGTGATCTATCAAGTTCTTCATCAGATAATCTATTAGGATTTGTGTATTCGGATCTATTAGTGTTTTCCATAATTCAATACAGGTACTTATATAAAAATATAAAGATAGCTAGTAAAGCTGAATAATCAAAGCACAAGAATATCAAGAGATCTTATGCTTATCAAGTAAAGTTTAAACCACATCGATAACTCATAAATTAGTTGAAAACATCAAAAATAATGACATAAATGCATATTAAAAATACGAGAATGTAAAAAGAGATAATAATCCAAAAAAAATAAAAAAAATAACACTTATAGTGTAACATATAACTTCTAAATGTGTTTCTAGATTTATGTTAGTTAGTATAACAAAAACGTACAGTCTCTGCAAATAGCTGTAAAATAGCGTAATAGATTGCATATGGACATAAATGAAGCAAATGTATTTAATACCATATATGCATATTGTAGATATGATATTGCTTCAATAGTAAGATTAAATATGTAAAATTTAATATCAAAAAATGTATAAATTTGTTATTTTATGTGTGTATGGATTCTACAAGTAGTGAATATAAGAAAAGTAATATATTTGTTGTTTAATATTTAAAATTCGAGGTTACATGAAAAAGTTCAATGTGTTTAGTGCATTGTGCGTGCTATTTGTTGTGCTCTTTAGCGCACCAAAAGTAATGGCAGTGAATCTGAACGAATTGCAGGTGTCAGACTATCAGGGAGAATATACTTCTATAGCTGGTACTATTTTGGGTGACGGTGATGATGAAGAATTTGATTTTGATCTACCGTTTACTGTTGAACATGATGGACAAACTTTTACAACAGCAAGAGTATCCACAAATGGTTGGATGGTTCTTGGTGAGACAACTTACACAGGTATCACATCCACTCCGGGCGGAACTAAAGTAAACATGGTAGTTCCTTGTAACGAAGATTTAAGAGCCGATGATGGAGTTGGTGATGTAAGATGGAATGTAATTGGTACTGCTCCAAGTAGAACTTTAATTGTTGAGTGGAGAAATCATAAGTACTACGGTAAAGATAATTCTACGTTGAATTTCCAGTGCCAAATATCTGAAGGTACAAATATTATTCGTTTTGTGTATGGAAATATGACTTCACTAGATGACGGTGGAGGAAATGAATCTTTTTGTTATATTTCAGGTGCTGTAGCAACAAATTACATAAATATTGAACCTAATGCAGATGGTTTTATTGCTCACTATGGAGATAGTGATGAGAAATATCTTGATCAAACAGATCGTCCTCTTTTCCCTAGCGGTAAAACTATTGAATTTGGCTTAACTACTCCTGTTCTTCTTTCAGAATCTACTGAAAATGATGTACTTTGGAAAATAGGGGAAACTTATCCTGCTCCATATGTAACAGTGATGCGCTTAGAGGATATGCCTGAATTCAAAATTGAGTATACATTGGCAAATACTTCAACTGGCGAAGTTATCTACAAAGCTACAAATGAAGGAGATGCTACTTCAGACTTCTTCAAACCTGAAATGCCTGTAGGTAAAAGCGTTGAAATTCCGATTACACATGCTATCGGAAAAGCTGCTGCATATGATAGAAATAATCCTGATTCAGATGATAATAATGGTAGCTTTGACCTTTTCACTGATGCCGTTTCTATCGAACCTGGTAAATATGTATTGACATGTAATATGATTGTTCTTGAAGATGATGCTCCTGTTCAGACAATCAAAAAAAATATACAGATAGCATTAGAAAACGACTTGGCAATGAGTTCTGTAAAGTATCCTAAGAAAAATGGTCGTTATCTGATTAATAACTTTGTTCCATTAGAGCTTAAAGTTCGTAACTATGGTACTGCTGATATCAGTGAATTTAGAGTTACTGCAAAAATTTATGATGCTGAAACAAATGTTTTAATTCATAGCCCTGCAGATTTTCACTGGCAAAATACTCAAAGACCATTAGTAACAGACGATTTTGTTTCTGTTCAGTTTGAAAGATTCCAAACTAATACTCCTGCAGTTCATGTAGGTCAGTATTATGTCGAATATGAAGCAACTCTTTTGAGTGACGATGATGATATGCCTACAAATAACACTGTTGGCCTTTCTGCGACTAACAGACACTACTTCGAAGTGGTTTATGATGTAGAGCCGGGTGCTGTTGCAGTACAAGCTCCAAATGCAAATGTATATGTTGGCAGACCAATTTATCCAAGAGCAAAATTCATCAATAACGGTATTGTAGACCTTTCTAAAGTTCCTGCAGTATTCTCTATTGTTGGTCCTTTACCATCTACAAATCTTGTATACCAACATGATATGGAAATTCAAGATTTGCAGGCTGGCACATATAATATTACATCTGTACCATTCAACAAAGAGTTTATCCCTGAATTGCCTGGTACTTATAAATGTATTGCTAGTGTAAATGATCCACAAGATAAAGATAAATCTAATAACACTGTTGAATCTACATTCACTGTGTCTGAGCAAATGTCTGGTGATTACACTATCGGCACAAATGGTACTGGTACAAGAAACTTTGCTTCTTTTGAAGATGCAATGGATATGTTGTACTTGAAAGGTGTGGATGGACCAGTTACTTTTGAATTAGTTGATCCTGTATATAATGTAGGAACTACAAATTCAGATGCACCTGCTCTTGATATGTCAGCTAGAATCATTGGTGTAAGTGAAACTAATACTATTACTTTCAAACCATCTGATGCTCTTTCTACTTCAAAAGCTAGTATCAATATCAATTTGAAATCAGGTAATGGTATGGGTATTTATATTGCTCAAAACTACATGCCTACAAATCATAATGCTGCTGTTCATGTAGTAACAGATACTAAGAAACACAGATTCTCAAATAGTGCAGGTAATATCATTTTTGACGGTGGTGATCAAAAATCATTCAAATTCAATTTGGAAACGAAAAATGATCAATTCGCTTCAGTATTCTATTTAGGTACTGGTGCAAAAAACTGTCAGATTAAAAACTCAGTATTTATCGATGAAACTCCTAACTTTAAATCTTCTTTACCTTTGACTGTTTACAGTGCAGGTGCAGGTGCTTTCATTCAAGAAGCAAACCAAAGAAGTAATAATGCATATTATACTGCAGCAATTGTATTGAGATCTGTTGCTCCTAAATATGATAAAACAAACTCTAACTTCTTCAACTTAGATACATTGACTTCAGATAACAACGTTATCGCAAACAATGAAATCAGCGGTTATGGTTATGGTATCGCTTCTATGGGTACTGGTTTGTTATTCCAAGCTGGTCATGTTAATCAATTTACAAAATACTACAATACTGGTAACGTATACGAATCAAACAGAATCTATAACGTAGGCCATGCAGGTATTTTCGTAGGTTTTGAAAACGGAAGTGAAATCCGCCATAACAGAATCTATGATGTAAAAGGTACTGAAACACATGCAGCATGCGGTATCGCAGCAGGTGGTGAAGCAGACAGAGACATGTTTGGTTATAATACTGTTGATCTAAAAATCTTAGGCAACGAAATAAGCCACTTGACAAATAAAAACGAAATTTACGGTATCAAAGTAGATCAGTCTCCTTCTATCGTAATCGAAAATAACAAATTCTCTTACTTCCCTAAAGTAGAAGACAATGTTTTAATTGCTAACAATAGCATTTGGCAGTTAGAAGCTCAGGAATTATACACTACAAGAGTTGGTGTTGCAGTATTCCCTCAAAGAGCAACAAAAGGTAACTTCCAAAGCGGATCAATGATCCCTGCTCATAAAGATTATGTTGTAAGAAATACTAACATCGTTAATAACACAATCGTTGTAAATGGTGATGATGGTGAAGTAAACACAGCATCTGTAATCGGTATCGCATTACAAGATAACAGAAACGCAGTTGTTAAAAACAACGCAGTAGCAGTAATGGATAATGATTATGCAGAGTCTTGCATAGCTTCTACTGCTTTATACTTGCAAACTGGTGATGTTAAAACTCAAAACTTTGTATCAGATCGCAATGCATTCTGGACAAACAACTCTACATCTACTGTAGCAAGAATGATTGAAACAAATGCAAACAATGAAGTTATCGAATTCGGTTATACAACTGAATACAATACATTAGGTAACTGGATGGTTTGGTCTGGTCAAGACATGAATTCTATTGAAGCTAACTTCATGGAAGATTATGAATTCACAGGCGCTGCACCACAAACATTACGTGTAAAAGCTAATCCATTACCATTGAACTCAGTTCTTAACAACAGAGGTGACAGAATTGATATCAACACAAGCGATTTGGTTGGCAACATTCGTGGTGAAGCAGGTCAAAGATATGATATCGGTGCTTTAGAATTTAACGGTAGAACATATGTAAGTGATGTTGAAAGCACTACTATGTTAGAACCTGCAGCATTCAAAGCTAACGACGGTACAGAATTTGGCGATGCAGAATACATCATGACTTCTCTTCCTTTATCTGTAAAAGTAAGAGTAAGAAACAACGGTTCATTGATGCAATCAGGTACAAAAGCTCATTTAGCAATATACAGAGAATTGCCAAACGGCGAATTTTCAACTACTCCTGAGTACACAGAAGCAGTAACATTTAATGCTTCAACTTATGAAAGCACAGATGTAACTTTTGACTTAGAAGGAAAATATGAGCCAAAAACATATAGCGATTTAAGATTAAATCCTGCATATGTAGCAGCAGTTCCTGCAAAATTTGCAAACATGACAGCAAACGTAACACCTCGTTACAAAATTGAAGTGAAAGTTGAAAATGACGAAGATAACTACAATAACGTAATTAGCAAAAATGTACGCTATTTCATTCGCCGTTCTTGGTTGAGATTATTAGTTTCTTCTGAATATGTAAATGCTGAGCTAAACAGCAGCAGCAACACAGAAGTAATTGCATCAGCTTTAAACCATGATAAATTGATCAACGGTTTGAATGCTATTGGTTGGGATGTAGAAATTGATCCTGCAGCAACAACAATCGAAGCAGACAGATTTGATTTTGATGTACTAGACAGAAACAGCTGGGAACCAAGAGCAATTGACTATACTCATCATAACACAGTTATCTGGTCAGATGCACATGATTTAAGATATGTAAACGGTGAATCAGTAGATAACCAATTGACAAGATTCCAGGAAATCGACTTAAATGACTTCATTGGAGCAGGCACAATCAATGCTAAGAAAAACTTGATTTTTGCTTCTCAGGAATTATTAAGAAACCAAGCAACAGATTTTGCAACTTCAGTATTTGGTGCTTTAAACAGACCTGTTGCAACACCTGACGTTATTGATTATACAAACGTAACAGGTATGAATATTGGTCGTAACTTAGTTCACTTCATTACATCAACAAACTTTGGCGGAGATGTAAATCCACAACCTGCGTTGATGAACATGACTCAAGAAATCGAAGGTGTAGCAAAACTTGGCTTCTACTATACTGATGAAGTAGCTGGCAACCCTGCTTTACCTGAAACTGAAAAAATCCATACAATTGGTACAGTATCTCCAAAAGCAAACAGAATCCTTTTAGGTAGTGACTGGAGACACTTTGTAGATATCGAAAAAGTATTACGCGCATTATTAGACTTTACAGAATCAAACGGCGGTGCAATTATCCCTGTTGAATTAGTAAACTTTGATGCAAATGCAATCGATAACAGAGTATCAATCAACTGGTCTACTGCAAGTGAATTGAACAGTGACAGATTCGAAATTGAAAGAACAACTGTAAACAATGGTTTTGACGGCTTGTTTGAAAGAATCGAAACTGTAGAAGCAGCTGGTAAATCTGGCAAAATCGTAGATTACAATGCAATTGACGAAGCAGTTGAATTTGGTAACACTTATGCTTACAGATTGAAAATGGTAGATCGCGACGGTAAATATGAATACAGCGAAACAGAATATGTAACACTGGAAGGTGCAAACTCTTTAGCAATCAAAGAAGTAACGCCTAATCCTGTAGTAACAGAAGCAAATGTTTTAGTATCAGTTTACGAAACAGCGAACGTAGAAATCTACCTAGTAGATCTAAGTGGTAAAGTTGTAGCTAATGTATTTGAAGGTAACTTGAGTGCCGGCACTCATACTATCAAATTAGATGCAGCAAATATTGCATCTGGTAACTACACATTAGTATTGAATTCAAGCAATATCGTAAGAACTGCTACAGTTAAAGTAGTAAAATAAGATTCTTAATCGATAAATCTAGAGCCCTTGAGTATAACTTAATACTCAAGGGCTTTTTTATTTTATGCAATGCAATAGCACAAAAAAATCAGTCAAACTGCAAGATAAATAAAAAATAATCAAATTGTAGTAAGCATCCTATCTCCTTCGTAAATAACATGATTAATAATATTAATAGGATCTTGTAATAAAAAAAAACACCTGCTGTTGTAACATAGAAGCAAATGTATTGTTATGGTATTATAGGAAAGTATTATCTTACATAATATGTCATGTGGCTCATAGAATATATAGAGCAATAAACATAAATTATAATGACTAAATAAAAGGATGAAACTGACCTGAAATACGCAAAAAATAACTCAAAAAAAATACATTTAATACTTATGTTTTACTTAAAGAGGTGATGGCGTGAAAAATCGTTTATTACAATTTTTAGCTCTAGCGACACTATTGATAGTCGCATCAGTAAATGCTTGGGCTACTCCGCCTGAAGCATGTACTGTGTCATGGGGAACTGCTGAATCTTTTAAATCTCTAAAAATCAATGGAGATGAGAAGATTACTTATGATAACAGCAGTACATATCATGACAGAACTTCAAGCGTAGAAATCGTTCTAAGTGCCGGTGATTCTTTTGAATATGAAAGTTCCGGTTATCCTTCTGGTGGTACTCCCGGTAACCCTTCAGGTACAGAGTGGAATCACAGAATTTCTATTTTTGCAGATTTTAACTTAGATGGCGATTTTGAAGATGAAGGTGAATTTATCTATCAAGATTGGAACACAGCACAAACTCATGCAGCCACTGTTGTTATTCCAGAAGAAGTAGATGGTGGAGAATATAGAATCAGATTTATCTCTGACTACTCAGCTAATACTACGCCACTTACTACAGGTTGCGGTAGTGCTACATGGGGACAGGCTTACGATTTTACACTAATCGTAAAACCAAAAACTCCTGAAATTATTGATTTATATCCTGCAACTCAAGATGATGCAATCGCAGTATTTTCTCGCGGTTTCAAAATGGGTAACCCTTGGGTTGATATCAAACGTGTTGCCGGTCAAGCAGATGTATCTTATACATACAAAGTAATCGGTCCACTTCCATTGGAAACAGTAATCTATGAATCGAAAATGGAAGGCGATGTAAACACTAGCTTGATCACTCCAAACCCTCAGCCAATCGGCGAACCTGCAAGAGAAACATTAACTCATGCAACAGGCCTCGCAGCTGAGTACGATCCGACAAATCCTGATAACATAGGCGGAACAGCAGATCCTGATAACACAGGTGTATTTGATTTGCAAACAAATCAAACACAAATCGAAGGTGGTTCATACCGCGCGATTGCTGAACTTAAGTTTACTCACGAAGGCGAAGCAATGACATTAACACGTCATAAAGACTTCGTAATCGCAATAGATAATGATATTGCAATCACATCAGTAAGAAAACCTATTAAAATGCCAAAAATGAAATATGGTATCGATGTAAATGTTCCAATCACAGCAACAGTTACAAACGTAGGTCTAAATGATGTAAGTGAATTTGAATTATTCGCAAAAGTATATACAGAAAACGGAACAAATCCGGTATTCGAAACATCTAAGCGTTGGAAAAACACAAATACACCACTTCAAACAGGTGATTTGACAGTATTGGAATTAACACCATACCGCGCAAAAGATGGCATCGGTAACTACCGCATTGAATTTGAACTAGATCTAATCAGTGCATTCGATGAAGCAGAAGCAAACAACCTTTACCCTAAAGTAGGTCAGTCAGCTCACTTATTCGAAGTAGCTTACAACCATGATGTAGAGCCAATCACAGTATTAGCACCAACAGGTGGTAATAACTATGTAGGTCGTCCGATAATCCCAAGAATCGAATTGAAAAACAATGGTATCCTTGATTTATCAAATGTACCTGCAACATTGTCAATCACAGGTCCGAACAACTTCAACAAAACATTTGACTTTAATGTAGAAGTAGTTCCTTCAGGTATTTACAATACAATGAAAGAA
Organism: uncultured bacterium; assembly: GCA_942490685.1. Taxonomy (GTDB): domain Bacteria; phylum Bacteroidota; class Ignavibacteria; order Kapaibacteriales; family UBA2268; genus JBFHIJ01. The sequence continues at coordinate 2,678,185 of CALNXW010000016.1, read as the reverse complement.
TATTACAAAAAAGACGATGAATTGTTTATCCCACCTGTAGCAGGTGTTTATACAGCTAAATTGCTAACAGGCTTAACAACAGATCAAAATAAATCAAATGATCTATTGGAAACAACATTTACAGTAATTAATTCATTGTCCGGTACATATACAATCGGAACAACAAATGCAACAAGCCCACGCAACTTCCTAACAATCGAAGATGCGATCAACATGATTTACGAATCAGGTGTATACGGCGCAGTAACATTTGAATTGACAGATGCATCCTACACAGTAGGCAGCAAAACAGGCACAAATCCTGCAATTGACTTGTCATCACACATTATCGGTGGCGGAGAAGAACACCCAATCGTGTTCAAACCGGCTCAAAACCGCGCAGTAAGCAAAGGTTCAGTAACAATCAACTTACGCAGTGGTAACGGTATTGGTGTATATATAGCACAAAACGTAGAACACACAAATGCAGCAGCAGCAGTAAACGTAGCTCGCGATGCATCAAAACGTAGCTATGCAAATCCAAATGGTTATATAACATTTGATGGTGGCGCACAAAAATCATTGAAATTCACATTAGATACAGATGAGCCATTCAAAGCAGTATTCTATTTAGGTAACGGTGCATCCCACAATGCAATCAAAAACTGTATAATAGAAGGCAACGGCGCAGCAGATTATAAATGTGCATTACCATTGACAGTATTTTCAGCAGCTCAGGGCGGCTTTAAATATGAAGAAGACAAACGCTCAAATACTCTAGCTTACACAGCAGGTATCGTAATGCGTAGTAAAGCCCCAATCGACAAAAAATTCAACTCAAATCAGAAAAACTTAGATACATTGACAAACTCATATAATGTGATCATGAATAACGAGATCACAGGCTTCGCTTATGGTGTAGCATCAATGGGTATCGGTCAATTATTAGATCAAGGTTTAGGTTTTAACGTAGAATACTTCAACAGCGAAAACGTAATCAGCCACAACAAGATTTACAATGTAGGCCGCGCAGGTATCTTTGTAGGTCACGAAAAAGGCTCAGAAATCGCAAACAACCGCATATTTGACGTAGAAGGCGGATGCGCAGGTTTTGATGCAGCAGGTATCATGGCCGGTGGTCAGTCAGCACGTGGTTATTTCGGTTATAACAACCGCATGGTAAAAATCATGAATAACGAAATCAGCGGCATAAGCGGCAGCGGTATGGTAAGTGGTATTCGCGTAGAACAATCACCACAACAATTAGTAGAAGGTACATTAAAATTATTCCCACGCGAAGACGAATCAATGGTAATCGCCGGTAACATCGTATGGGAATTATTACCAAGTGATGCCAATACATCAAGAGCAGGTATCTACTTGTTTACACAACGCAGCAACTTTGAAACACCTTACATTGCAGAATACGTATCAAGAAATGACGTAATCGTAAATAATACAGTAATCGTAAATGGCGATGACGGTGTATTAAATACTCGCGCCGTAATGGGTGTAGGTTTGCAAAATGTAACAGGTACAACACTTAAAAACAATGCAATCGCAACAATGGATAACGAGTATGCAGAATCATGCCCGGTATCAGCTTGTGTATTCTACCAAGGCGCGTCAATGGAATCTGCAAACATCGAAGCAGATCGTAACGTATATTGGACAGAAAACTCAGCATCTTCAGTATATCGCTGGATAGAAACAGATGCATCAGGTGCAAAATTATCAACAGCTCCAATCAACGAATACAAAACATTGGCACAATGGCAAGTATGGAGTGGAGAAGAGCAGTATTCAGTATACTCAAAATTCATGTCAGACTATGAATTTACAGGCACAAACCCACAAAACTTACGCGTAAAATCTAACCCAGTACCATTAAATTCAATCTTGAATAACCGTGGTGACAGATTAACATCAATCAGCACAGATATAACAGGTAAAACACGTGGTGAAGCAGGTCAAAGATTTGACGTAGGTGCTTTGGAATTTGGCGGACGCGTATATGTAAGTGATATGGAAACAACAACAATTACAGCACCAGCATCATACCGCTCAACAGCCGGTATCTTTGCAGATGCAGAACATATCATGACAGAAGCTCCAGTAGAAGTAAGTACACGTTTGAGAAACAACGGTAGCTTATTCCAAACAGGAACAGATGTAACAGTAAAAATCTACCGCGAATTACCGACAGGTACATTCGGCACAGTAGCAGACTACGAAACAAAAGTAAAAGTAGATGCAACAACTGATGAATACGTAGATGTAGACTTCATGTTAGCAGATGGTAAAGGTATAGAATTTGAACCTGAAACATATGCAGACTTGCGTTTGAACCCAATGTATGCAGCAGCAGTACCTGCAGTATATGCAGAAATGACAGCGAACGTAACACCACGCTACAAAATCGAAGTAGAAGTGGAAAGTGACGAAGATAACAATAACAACAGCTCAGAAAAGATCGTAAGATTCTTTATCACACGCTCTTGGATGGACATGTTAGTAAGCAGCCAGTATGTAAATGCTGACTTAAGCACAGATCCGACACAAGTAGAAATCGCAGGTAAATTGAACCACGACCGCATAGTAGACGGTTTGAGCTTCATCGGCTGGCACGTAGCAATCAATCCAAATGCAACAACAGTAGCAAATGATACAATTGATTATGACGTATTAGACAGAAACAGCTGGGAACCAAGAGCAATCGACTACCGTCACTACCGCACAGTAGTATGGTCAGATACACACGATGAAATGGATGATGCAGATGTTAAGTTGACACGATTCGAAGAATTGGATATCAAAAACTACTTCGCAAGCGGCATCTCAACAGATAAGAAAAACTTTGTAATCGGTTCACAGGAAATGATTCGTAACAACGGTTTATTAGCAAGAGATTTATTCAGAGCTACAGATCGCATGAAAGCAAATCCTGAAGTAATAGATTACACAGAAATCACAGGAAGCCAAGTAGGTCGTAACTTAACAAACAAAATCGTAGCAACTAATTTTACAGGAGATGCAGCACCAAATCCGGCTTTAGTAGATATGTGGAAAGAAGGCTCAGGTAACATAAAATTAGGTTACTACTATACAAATGAATTAAGCGGAACAAACACAATGACACCAGAAGAGAAAATCATGGGTGTCGGAACAGTTACAATCGGAACAAACGTATGTTACTTAGGTGCCGACTGGCGTCACATAGCAGATATCGAAAAGATGTTGCGCAGTGTATTTGACTTCGTAGAAGCCAATAACGGAACAATCTATCCGATCGAATTAGCAGTCTTTGATGCAAAAGCAGTAGGCAACCGCGTAGACTTGAATTGGTCAACATATTCAGAATTAGAAAGTGATCGATTTGAAATCGAACGTACAGAAATCACAGATGGTTACTCAGACTTATTTAGCAAAGTAGGTGAAGTAGCAGCAAGTGGAACAAGCTACTCAACACGCAACTATAACACAGCAGATTACGGCGTAGAATTTGGTAAAAAATATGCATACCGCCTGAAAATGATCGAACGTAATGGTGAATTTGAATATAGCAATATAGAAGAAGTAGAGCTATCTTCACCAAGCGGTTTGGCAGTAGGCGAAGTATTACCAAATCCTGTAAGCACACAATCCAAAGTGAAAGTAAGCGGCGCAACAGCAGCAAACATTTACTTGAGCGATATGAATGGTCGCCGTGTAGCAGAATATGCAAACGGTAATTTTGAAGGCAACGAAGTAGTAATCGATGCATCAGAATTGACAAGTGGCAGCTACACATTGGTAATCGAACTGGATGGCGTTGTAATCACTCGCAACGTACGCGTAGTTAAATAATCTGAATAAATATAGATTATAACACTAAGCCCGGCCATTTGGCCGGGCTTTTTTGTTTGGAGAAGGATAGGCGAATATGCAAAAGCATTTTGGATAAAAGAGGGTATTGCCTTTTTTAGAATGTCAGTGTAAATTCAGGGATTGCAATCCAGATTATCATGTAATCTCAAAAATAATTATTCTATATCAAATTTTATAAAAGGGATAAGTTCTGTCTGGTCTTCATATTTTAATTCAAAGAAGTACATACCATTTTCAAGATCATCTAAATTGATCTCTATACTATGATTGCCCTTGTTAAAATACATATCTACTATTGAATTTATCTTTGTCATATCTGATTTTAATAACGCTAAAGTGCATTGAGAGCCTTGTGGCAATGTCATGGTAAAAGACACACGGGAGATTGCTGGAGTTGGAGAAACAGCAGTTTTAAGATCAATATCTACATCTTTATTGTCAAAATCAAAGACAAGTTCTTCACTTTTGTTGGGCATTAATTGCAAATAGTACAAATTAGAAGTGATATTTCTTGGATAAAGAGTATTATTCAGTACAAATTGACTGGAATCTAAAGAAACAACTTTATCTTGCGGAATAATGAAAGGAGATGACGTTTTAGAAATTGTATCATTCCAATTAACTCTTACTTGGTATTCAGTATCATAGCTTAGATCAGAAAATCTAAAAAAACCATCATATTTTAAGAGACTTGCAGTATATGTGTCCGATTCTTCAGTAGTGGTTGTCGAAATAACTTTACCATCTTCAAGTAGTTCCACGAGCAAACCGTCTAAATTTGTAGCATACAGAAATTCGCCAAGTTTTTGTCCATTTACAGCAATTCGCGATTGTTTTGCTCCTGTACCTCCGATTAGTACGATGCCGTCTCCTTTAGAATTTCCAGACTCAGGGTCAGTTCCGGAATCACCACAGGCAGAAATGAGTGCTAAAAAGCAAAAGATTGTAATGATGTTGAGTTTCATAAGAGTCATATCTCAAATATTATAAAAACTAATATTATAAATTAAATAATATAAAATTAATAACAAAATCTAAAAAATTGAAATTACAGTTCAATTCTGTATTACCATTTCTAACTAAAATGTTGTATCTTTGCTAATTAGGATATTGCTATTTATAATTTATAAATATATAGGTTTTATCATGGCTGATTCAAGATATAAATCGTTTAAGTATATCGAAGACCTTTATAAATATGAAGGTGAAGTGGTTACTTTGCGAGGTTGGCTTTATAACAAAACAGGAAAAGGCAAACTTCAGTTTTTACTAATGCGCGACGGAACAGGTGTTGCACAATGTGTTGCTTTCAAACCAAATCTTGGCGAAGAAATGTTTGCTGATGCAAAATCTTTGACACAAGAATCTTCATTTGAAGTAACAGGAAAAGTTGTAGCTAATGAAAAAGCTCCTGGTGGGTTTGAAGTAGATGTTCAAGAGTTGAAAATATTTCAATTAGCAGAAGAATATCCGATTACTCCAAAAGAGCACGGCGATTCTTTCCTTATTGAACACCGCCACTTATGGTTGCGTTCTAAACGCCAACATGCTATTATGCGTGTAAGAGCTGCTGTAGTAAAAGCAATCCGTGACTTCTTTGATGGCAACGGTTTCAAATTGATGGATTCTCCGATTTTGACTCCAAGTGCTTGTGAAGGTACTTCAACTCTGTTTGAAACTCAATATTTCGATTTAGGCAGTGCTTATCTATCTCAATCAGGTCAGTTATATGCTGAGGCTTCTGCTATGGCTTTAGGCAAAGTATATACTTTTGGTCCTACTTTCCGCGCAGAACAGTCTAAAACAAGAAAACACCTTACTGAGTTCTGGATGGTAGAACCGGAAATGGCTTTCTTTGATTTGAATGATGATATGGATTTAGCTGAAGATTTGGTTGAATATATCGTTCAATATGCTGTGAAAACTTGCCAACGCGAGCTAAATGATCTTGAAAGAGATATCACTAAATTAGAAAAAGTAGTTCGTCCTTTCAACCGCATGAGCTATGATGATGCAGTTGACTGGTTGCAACAAAATGATATTCCAATTATCCGTAAAGTTGACGGTCAGGAAGTTAAAGAGCAGTTCCCTTGGGGTGAAGACTTAGGTACTCCTCAAGAAGAAGCAATTATGGAACAGTTCGACAAGCCTTGCATTATTCACAGATATCCATCGGATGTTAAAGCATTCTATATGAAACGTGATCCTGCTAATGAAAAAGTTGTATTGGCTATGGATATGCTTGCTCCTGAAAAAGCTGGTGAAATCATTGGCGGCAGCCAAAGAGAGGATAATGTTGATCTACTTCTTGAAAGAATCAAACATCATGAATTGGATGAAGAAGATTATAAATGGTATTTAGATCTTAGAAGATATGGCTCTGTGCCTCACTCAGGTTTTGGCTTAGGCTTGGAACGTGTAGTGAAATGGATTACAGGTGCAAAACACATTAGAGAAGTGATTCCTATGCCTCGTATGATTCATAGAATTATTCCTTAATCTCAATTTTGACTATGTATAAAAAGAAGCAGTATTTCTTGTTCGAGATACTGCTTCTTTTTTTTGATTCCAGATTGAAACTAAATATTCATTATCGTGTATTTAGTCGGTAAACAAAGTAAGACTAATAAAAATCATGGAATTGATAGAATGAAATATTATGAAGTATTAATCATATTGTTGATATTTTCTGTTGATAAAATGTATTCAGGAGAATATCTAATTTCCCATGCCTCTTTTGAATTTACAGATACGGATAGAGATAGGAGCGTTGGAGCAGAGATATTTTATCCTGCGGTGGGTTCAGAAGATAACTCAGCTGTGGCTGATGGAGAATTTCCAGTATTGGTGTTTGGTCATGGTTTCCTTATTTCTTGGGATTCATATAAATCATTTTGGGAAGAATTAGTTCCTAAAGGCTATATTTTGTGTTTTGCTGACACTGAAAGTGGGATAAGTCCAGATCATCAAACTTTTGCTGATGATTTAAAGTTTGTTGCAAAGCAGATGCAAACTGAAAATACAAGAGAGAATTCAATCTTCTATAATTCTGTCTTGGAACAAACGGCGCTAATGGGACATTCTATGGGAGGAGGTGCTTCCTTTATTGCCGCTGAAAATAATTCTGAGATTCGAGCACTTGTTAATTTTGCAGCTGCTGAAACTACACCTTCTGCGATAGAAAGTTCTAAAAATATCCAAGTTCCAACATTAATTTTTGCAGGTGAAAATGATTGTGTTGCGCCACCCAAAGAAAATCAAAAATTGATGTATGAAAATATTGCTGCTGAATGCAAAACATACATTAGTATCAATGGGGGAGGACATTGTTACTTTGCTGATGATAGTATTATATGCTCTTTAGGAGAAGCGACCTGTAGTCCGAGTCCTGAAATCACAAGAGAAGAACAACAAAGAATTATGTTTGACTTTTTAGTGCGATGGTTGGATGCTAAATTAAAAGATGATGGAGAAGCAGAAATAGAGTTTGATAAAAAATTGAAAGAATCAGATGAAATATTATATTTTCAGATTTGTGAAAAGTCAGGTATTCTTCAGAGAGAAGAATCCGGATATAAAGTATTCCCTAACCCTTCGAGTTCATTTATCAATATAGAGCAAAAAGTACCAGTGGAGACAAAATATTTGATATTTAATGCTTTAGGTCAGAAAGTAATCTCTGGTTCTTTGAAACAAAAGTTTATTTCGATTGATATATCATTTCTACAACCAGGTATTTATATATTAAAAATAGAAAATGAGCTTCAGAAGATAGTGAAATATTGAGCTAAATTATAACAATGACGTATTTCAATTGTATTGTTAACTATGGTAAGATATTTTTGGGACAATTATTTCTTATTATGTGTTTAACATATTTTACTAAAACATCCAATTTACTCCTATGGTTGTTATCGATTTAGTTCCGGAAAGCTAAAATCAGGGAGTACCATTGCGCCTATTCCAAAACTAATTTTATCATTAAAGACATAGCTCACATTAGAGATGACTGCTATAGAATTATTACTTAATCTCAATTTTGACTATGTATAAAAAGAAGCAGTATTTCTTGTTCGAGATACTGCTTCTTTACTATTAGAACTTAAATTTTCAAAAACAAACCAATCACCGGTAATGCAGTTTTTCCTGTGTATTCAAAGTCCGGAAGTACATCTAATCCAATTTTAAAGCCTGCCATTTGGTGGAATGTATAAATAAATCCTATCATTCCGGCAACAGAGTGTATTGTTCTATCAGTAAACACATTAGCTATACTAATACCTGCCCCTATGTCAAGTGAAATCTCATAATTGACAATTGAAGAAGGCGAAGAATCTGAGTAAATAGGAATTCGTAAGCCTGCTATATAAGTCATAAAGTATTCAATTTCAGCACTAAAAAGCGGTTTGCAGAGCTTTATTTCTACAAACGGATTGATTGTTTTAGTTGTATCTGTTTCAAGGATTTGGTAACTAACTGCAATAAATTCTTTATTATCTCTATTCTTGGAATAAGCCCCGTAAACTAATTTATCGGAGGCATAGCTTTCTACAATGCAAGTAAGAAAGAAAAGTAAACAAACAAAACATTTCATTGTTATACTTAATATTGAGTGTTCAAAGTATATCATTTAGTATGTAAAGATAAATAAAAAATATTCGGTAACAAAGTAGTAATTAATGCTAAATATCAAAATCTATTGGTCAGAACAAAACTCATATCTATAGGTCTTATAAAATCCTTTTTTAAAGAAGGGAAGGTGTCTATGCCTTTGACTTGTTGACTATATAGCTTTTTATAACGCGGAGATTTTATTTTTGAATTTAGCTCAGGTCTGTCTTGAATATAGCAGCAATAAAGGAAATTGATATATTCATCTTTAATGTTATTTCGTAATTCTTCTTTGTCTTGTATCAACCTGCAATAGTTATACTTGTTTTTATCTCCATAAATCTGATTTGAAATGTGATCATCACATATATGGTTTTTCAGCAAAATTTTTATTTCATCGCTATAGAGAATATCTTCTACCATATCCACAAAAGAGAGCAACTCTACTTCAAAGATATATAGCTGTTTATTGAGTGTATAGGCATAAAGTAAGTCATCAATTGTGTTGTAGATCTTAAAGATAGAATCAGGATTCTGTGATTTAAGTGTTTGACCTTCTTTAAAAACTTTAGTGCTAGCGAAATAACCTATTACGATACCCATGTCATTATTCCCAGTTGTTAGTATAATTTGATTTTGTTCTTATACTAAATTACATTGAAACATGACATAATATGTCGGTCATAAAACAAAAAATCTGATTATCCGGAAGATCTTGCCACAGAGCACATAAAAAATCTACAAACCAATGACAATGGGAATGCTCTAATGTCCCGCTTTTATCTAAGCTAAGCAGAACTTATTTTTTCTCTTTTTTGTCTTTAAGTTCCAATTCCCAGAAGAAGATATATTTAAGAAAGGTATATACAAAAGTAGAAAAACCGGCTACTAAGCCATGTTTTCCATCTAAAAATCCTTTGCGCAAAATATAAAGTCTGACAAATGCTACAATGGGATTTAAAAGCAAATTCCAGATAGAAAACTTTCTTCCGCGCTCTTTATAAGATTTTGCAGAAATTTGAGCATAGTCAAGTGTTTTATCGAAGTGATTTCTGACATCTTTATAGGAGTAGTGTACCAGCTCGCCTTCTAATTTATTTGAATTACCTTCACACTTTAACTCATCATGCGGATCAAGTCCCTGCCAGTATGGGTTTGTATTTTTTTTGACTAATCTAAGATTCCAATCAGGTTGCCAAGCATAGTGAAGAAGTTTGCCAAGGTAGTGTGTCTTTCGATTAACAGAGAAAGCAGATTCTTTGTTTTGAGTAATCGCTTCTATGATAGATTGTTTTAGCTTACTGCTTACAAGCTCGTCGCAGTCTAAAGAGAGGATCCACTCCTGAGTGCATTTTTTCAGAGCTGAGTTCTTTTGAGCAACGTGGCCTTTCCAATCTTCTGTAAAAACTTTAGCACCATAGGATTCTGCTATTTCCTTTGTTTTGTCCTTAGAGTGACTATCTACAATTATTATTTCAGATGCAAGATCTGCAATAGAATCTAAAGTTCTAGCAATATTTTTCTCTTCGTTAAAAGAAATAATAGATACACTTAAAGGCAACTTTTTCAAAACTATAGCTCCGAATCAAAAGAACAAAGATAAGAAATAGTATGGCAAAATCCGAAAAGGTAGTTTTTTTTGTTGCCTGAGGGTGTGATAAAAAACTTAGAGACAAGCTATTTAATATATGATTAGCATTACAAATAAAATACTATTATATTTACAGTGTGATAATAGAAAATAATATATGGAGTTTAAATTTTGAAAAAATTATATTTGCTTCTCTTTATTCTAACATTTCTTGCGTCTTGTGCTTCAAATCAAAATATCTCTAGAGAATATTCTATATTAAAACCCCAAAAGGATACTATTTTGGAGAGACCTCTCTATTCAAATCTTTCAGATAAAAATATATCTGGACAAAAAGTGACGAAAATCAGAAAAGAATCTCAATCAATTACTATGTCACACAATAACAATGAAACAGAAGCAGTACAAAATAATGACGAAATTCCTGCTATTTCTATGTTAAATCTCGGAAGCGAGAAAAAAAACAAGCCCAAAATAAAACGCAGAAAAAGACTCTATAGACCAATGAATGATTCGTTGAAAATAAATAAAATACGATATGAGAGTAATAGTTTGCATGTGAGACTATCACTTCCACACGTAAATATGTTCTTGCTAAAACCTGAGAATGAGCCAGTTAAAAATCATACGGGATTCTGGGGACTTTCTTTCGGATTTGATTATGGATATGAAAAGAATCGTTTTATCTCAGTTTCCGCAGGAGGTGTAGTGGATTTTTTTCTTCCTGTACCTGCAGCTGTTGATATTGAAGGAGAGCATGAATTAATGACTTCTACATATTTGATGTTTACTGATAATATCGAATATGAAGACTTTACTGTCGGATATGGCTTTACTTATGCAAAGAACGAGTGGAGATATTCATATACTCCACATTATGTTGATCCTGAGTTAGAGGATGAATATGATGCTGAAATGCTAAAAGCTAACTCAAGAAGACGAGCATACAATGTGATAGGTTTTTCGTTCCCACTATATTGCAAGATAGGTAATAGTATGAACTTGGGTGTTATTTACAGGCCTACTTTTATTAGATTTTTAGATAAGAATTCGTTCGACTATGAACATGTCATCAGTATTGATTTTGGCTGGGTGATTGGAATATTTTAGTCTTCTGCTTATGTTTCGAAGCATAGTATCTAAATTATTACTAATGCTTGATCTGATCTCAAACAAAATCTGAAGACACCTATTTACTTAGAATTGTAAGTTATATAATATTATAAATACCTTGAAATAATAAAAATAAATAATATATTAGTACTCAAAATATCCACCATAATATTGAGTGTAAATTGAAGTTTATATTTATTTTATCTGTAGTAATATTTCTTATTTCCTGTGGTTCAGGGAATCCAACGCTAGTTAAATCTGATGTATATCTTCTTGTGAGTAAAAATGATGAAGATATAGAAGTAGAGCAAGAAGTTTACAAGGATTATTGGTCTGCTTTATCACATTATGAATTTGATCACGCAATGAAGTTTGCCAACAGTGCCGGGGATCAGGAAAAACAAGAATTAGCTTTTCTGCTAAAATCTATGTGCTCAAACAAATTAAAAGCTACTGATACAGCCAGATTTGTGAAGCTTATCAATACCTCAAACAATGAAAACATTCGAAATTATGCTGCTTTTGGAAAAAATCGCTATACTTCCGTGAATTATTTAAATCCTTCCTTTCTAGATAGTTTTAATCTTAAGCATTCCGATTTATACATCAGCGAAACCAACAATTTGAGGGATAGCCTGAATATTTGGAATAAAGAAACTCCTTTGGTTAAAGTAACAATTGAAAATAATGACTTCTATTTTGTTTTTCATACAGCCAGTGCCTATACTTTTCTGAAACAAAGTGCTTTTGAAAAGCTAAAATTAAAACAAATAGATAACATATTTTCAGCCCCTAGGAATAGGAACTTGAAAACAATAAAGAGCGGAATTTCAATTTTACCTTCAATCCAATTTGATAAAATTAGTATTAAAAATGTACCTATCCATGTAACAGAGAATCAGGATTTTGCATCTTCTATGAAAGTGTATGGAGATTCTACTTTTCAGATTTCGGGCATTTTGGGATGGGATATAATAAAGCGATTTAATGTTAGACTTGACTTTAAAAATAAGTTTTTGGTGCTCAATCAGAGGCATAAATCTAAAGTATTAAAGCGTCAGATTTTTGGCTGTATTAGCCCTTATGTTCCTATTTCATTTGATAATGGACGTAAGAAATATGTAATAATCAATTCCGGTGGCTATCTCTCAGAGATGAATCAATTTGTTTTTGATAGTGAAAATGAATCTGTAGCAACGCAAAAAATACAAAGAGCTACTATTGCTGGAGTTTTGACTGATAGTGTGAAATTTAGATCTACAACACTCTACTTGGGAGACTACAAATATAAAATTGGTAGCTTGATGGTTTATAGTATGGACAAATTGATGTTAAACTACGCAGGATCTTTAGGCAACGATTTGTTTTCTCTAGGTGGCTATGTTTTAGACTATGAAGCCGGTTGTTTTAAGCCATATTACTATGATAAAGTGAAGTTTGAATAAATTGATATTACTGATAAAAGTTTGACATCTTTATATTAGTGGCCAGACTTAACTGTCCACTTCTCATTTTCTAGGGAGTTATTTATGAAAGTTTTAAGTCTAGTATTAATAGTTATGTTCTTAGCATCTTGTGGAAGTACTTATCTCGTAGTTGGTGAAAAAGATAAAGATCTGGAGATAAAACATGAAACTTATAATGATTATTGGTCTGCTTTATCTCATTTTGAATATGATCAGGCTCTTGAATATTCAAAAAAGGAGAGCGATCAAGAGAAGTTGGAATTAGCTTTACTAGTTAAGTCTATTTATCACAAAACATTTCATGCTGTTGATACAGTAAAATTCGCTAAACTTCTGAGTACTTCAAGAAATGACACACTCAAAAGCTATGCGAAATGGTGGAAAGAATACTATTCGAATGTCAATTATGCGGTGCCTGAATTTTTGAATCGTTTTAATATTAAGCATTCTAGTTTATTTACTAGTGAGACAAGTGACTTAAGAGATAGCTTAAAAATTATTTATAAAGAAACTCCAATCGTAAGAGTATTGATACAAGATAGATATATAAATTTAGTATTAGATACAGGGTCTCCTTGGACAATTCTGAGGCAAGATGTTTTTGATAAGTTTAATCTAGAGAAAATAGAAAGTGTTTTAATTCCACTCACAAATACTAAAGCTACAAAAGTGGAGACTTTCAATGCTGTATTACCATCTATAAAATTTGATAAAAATATCATTGAATAATGTCCCTGTTCAAGTTACTAATAATGATGGATTTAACTCAACATTGGAAGCTTATAAAGATTCAACTTTTGAAGTTTCCGGTATCCTTGGTTGGGACGTAATAAAGCGCTTTAATTTTAAATTGGACTATAAAAACCGCTATCTAATACTTGATCAAAAACATTCTCAATTCCCTCCGAAAATTGACCCACTTTTCCCGCTGAAAATTGACCCACCATTTGCTAACTAATCCTGCATAAGATTGACTTCAAATGCAGGAGGGAAATAGGTGATAACAGTGGAAGATTGGGTAACTATCCGAAATTTGAAAAATCATAACCCTGATTTGTGTACACGCAAGATTGCTAAGCAGCTTAATGTTAGTCGCAATACGGTTAAATCAGCTCTAAAGAAGGATTCTGCTCCACAATATACGCGCGAGTGCAGTGCAAATCCTTTTCTGATGCCGTTTGAGGAATACATTTCTGAGAGTTTAAATAAGAAAAGACTTCGTAAAAGCAGAGTATTAGCTGATATTCGAGCAAAAGGCTATACCGGCTCTCAAAGTGCTTTTTACAGGTATTGTGAGAAGATGTCAGCGCAAGAAAAGCCATCATTCAAGCCTTACGAAACGTCTCCCGGCTTTCAGGCACAATATGACTGGAGTCCTTATACAGTAATGATTGGCGGTAAGTTAGTCAAATTATATGTATATCAGTATATCCATGGTTTCAGTCGGCATCGTGTGTTGGAAGCGGCTCTCAGTGATACTATGGCGAGTATATTGGAAGCGTTGGAAAATTCCATCATCGAATCCGGTGGCGTTTGTGAGCAAATTCAAACAGACAACGCAACAAGCTTTGTAACAAATGCCTCAAAGGATAACTTCCAATGGAATAAGCGATATTTGGCATTTTGCGGACATTACGGCTTTAAGCCAACTCGCTCTCTACCTGCACATCCTTGGTCAAAAGGCAAGGTAGAACGCCCTTTTGCATACCTCGAAGATCATTTTATCAAAGGCAATGAATATGAATCCTTCAGAAGATTTCTGCCAAAAACTAAAGGATTTTCAGGATAAAGTCAATTCCAGAGTGCATTCGACAACAAAAGCAAAACCTATCGAGCTTTTTGCAAAAGAGAAAGAATACTTATCAATTCTGCCGGAATCACGCTATGTAAGCGTCAAAGAAGAAGTTCGCAAAGTAAGTGCAGACTGCCTGATTTCATTTATGGGAAGCCGATACAGCGTGCCATATTTATTTGTTGGCAAGCAGGTTTGGGTCAAAGTCTCTAAAGGCAGCTATATCGAAGTATATTCAACAAAAAGCAAGCTCATAGCCCGTCACAAGCTCAGTTTAGAGAAAGGTAAAATTATCATGCTGGACTCTCACTATAAGAATCACAGCATAGAAAAAGGAAGTTGGAAACGTTTGTCTATGAGTTTTAGCAAGAAATTCCCTGATTTTGCCTGGTTTTTGGACAAACTATATGCACAAAAGAGAATAAATCCTGCATATCACCTTACAAGAATCATGGATACAGCTATGTATTTTGAGCATAAAGATATGGAAGCAGCTTTTCTTAAATGCCGTGATTATAACATCTTTAACTCAAAGTTTGTAAGAGCTTATGTAGAGAATAATGCTAAAGATGCTCCGGTAGAGCCTGTACGCATAGAAACCATGATAAACAAAACAATAGAAGAAGTCAATATCGTGCGAAATCTGGATTATTACAACAATCATTTTGGAGGTTAAAATGCAGACCCACGACAAATTAGATGAATATCTTAAAACGCTGACTCTGCCTTGGATTAGGCAGAATTATAAGTTAGAGGTGGAAAATGCAGCTAAAGCCAAGCTTAGTTATGCAGAATTTCTCTTTAAAATCATGCAGGAAGAAGTAATCTCAGAGCTTGACCGCTCTATCAACAGAAGAGTACAAACAGCCGGATTCCCTCAAATAAAGCATTTTGAGAGCTTTGATTTTTCTTTTCAACCAAAGATTGACGAAAAGCTTTTGAGAGAACTCACGCAACTGCAATTTATGGATGAGGCAAAAAATATTATCTTTCTCGGACTTTCCGGGTGTTGGCAAAACGCATCTTGCCATATCCATTGGGATTAAAGCCTGTCAGCAGAGAAAAAGAGTTGCATTTTACACAACAGAGCAGCTAATGAAAGCTTTTGCCGAAGCAGAAATGATTGGTCAACTGCAAAGACTGCTAAACACATTAGACCGGCTTGATCTGCTTATAATCGACGAACTCGGCTATCTTGAGCTTACAAAGAAAACTGCATCATTTTTCTTCAGGCTGATTGCTGCAAGATACGAACGAAAATCTACGATTATTACATCGAACAAGTCCTTTGATAAATGGGGTGATATATTCCAGGATGACGTGGTCGCATCTGCCATTTTAGACAGACTTTTGCATCACTGCTATCCGTTTTTTATCAATGGAAAAAGTTTTAGAGTGAAGGATATTATAAATAAATAATTATATTGGGGTGGGTCAATTTTGCTGACAAAAACGGGTCAATTTTCAGAGGGAAAGAACAACATAAAGCTCGTCTCGAAAATCGAGAAGTATTAGGTGATTCGAGACCTTTCATTCCAATTACTTTCGAAGATGGGCTTCAAAAAATTGTATATATAGATACAGGTGCTAATTTTACCGAACTCAATAAATATTTTTTAGATGGTAAAAATTACGATTTTAATATAATGACAAGAAACTATGATTCGCTCAGCGGTATAGTTCAGGATACTGTAAAACTAGTAGAGTGTGATTTTTATATTGGAGATTATGAATTTAGTTTTTCAAGTCTAATGATTTCTGATCGAGGGCATCCGGTAACAAAATATTCAGGGATAATAGGCAATGATATCTTTATTCTGGGTGGTTTTGAATTGGATTGGGAATCAGGATATTTTAGAAATTATTTGTACCTGGATTAAGACATAAAGATAGTAACTATTTGATGTTTGCATAATTGCCCAAGAATTCATTGATATTGACACAATAAAGCTGAAGTAGATGAATATATCAATAATCGCAAGGAAAATTAAATATGGCTGAAATAAATTTTAAATAACGACATTAATGTGTTATATTTGAGCATTAATTAATACTGATAAATCTGTATAGGAAAGAGAATATGCTCAAAAACATCACATTGATAGTTTCATTGCTTTTTATATTGCAAACATCATCTCTTCTCTGTCAAAATTATAAGCCATTGCCCGGAGAAAGCTTTTACAAACAGTTTCCACAAAATTCCGTGGAAGCAACTTTTGGGGGGAGTGCTTTATTTATCTCTTTAAATTACAGTCACTTTTTTCCGGATGAAGGTAATAACTTTTTTAGTCTGTCACTTGGAGCAAGTTATATTCCATACCAAAATGGGTTTTACACTATTCCATTAGGATTTACTTATAACAATGGTGATGGGAGTCATTTTTTTGAAATAGGTGGCGCACTCACAGCAATTGGGTTTGTTGACGGATCAAAATTTGCAATTTTTGATGATGCGTCTTTTTTAGTCTTGCCTTCAGGTTTAATAGGTTGGCGTTGGCATATTTCAGATTGGACAGTAGTTCGAGCAAATATAAATTTATTGTTAATTGGTATTCTACCTATACCTTATCCAGGAGTTTCGATAGGAGTTAGATTCTAGTTAGCAATATTTCGGAATGGCTTTTGATCTATAATGGATATCAGCTTATTGGTGGTATACTTTGCGTAAATCGCTTAGGCCTTTGTTAATGCATTTTACCAGCGATAAAATATTTGACTATGCACAACATCAGTATTGATTTTAGCTGGGTGATTGGCTTGTTTTTTAAAAAATTACCCCCAAAAGATTTTATCTGGCTTTTGGGGGTAATGAATATTGTTTCTGTCTTTTAGCGTTTATGTTTTTTACTTTTTTATTCTGTCAGTTTTTTACCTTCTAAATCTGTAATGGTTTGCAACTTCAGGTCTCCTACTGATAGGGATTCAAAAGTAAAAATCTTCCCAAGTCTTTTGTAAGTCCAAATTTCAACTTTGTTATTCTCATTCAAACTGTCTTCTATTTTATCAGCAGGCCCATTTAGAATATAAATTAAGCCTCTGTCAGTCATTGAACCGTCTTTTTCTGTGACAGTAGAGAAGTTGAAAAATGCATAGTCAACCCTTTCGTAGTAAGCGGACATTGCTTCATTATAAGGAGTTTGTGGGGTAGGATCATTTTTTTTCCAGTACTGCAGCAGCTTTAGCCACTTTTCTTTATCAGTGCCTGAATTAATCGCATCGAACTCTTCTTCCGTTAATATCTTTTTTGCTGCATCCACAGCATAGTCTACATCTTTCAAAGAAAGAGGTTCTCTTTCCCAGGCTACTTGAAATTCGTGGAAAAGTGTGTCTTCAGATCCTTCTTTATGCAGACTAAGTTTATAATATCCAGGGTATAATTCGTTTCCGGGAAGATCAATTTTTAAGAGACCTGCTTCGATGTCACTTGTAACATCATTAGGAGTACTTATTGATTTAATAGCAAAGTTATCTAAAAAGGAATCTGTATTAATATCGTAGTCGAAATTTTTGTTTTTGAGCAAAGCCGCCTGGCCTGAAAAGTTAACATCTTCCATCCAGTTGGTTCTTGTAAGATTTCTTTCTAAGCTCTCACATCTGAAATAATACGGTTTATTATCAGAATTAAAAGACACAGGGATGTAAACCGTTGCACCGTTATGCTCGAAAGAGGCATTGTTTGAAGCAACAAGCGGAATCACTTTATCTTTATTTGGCATTGCAAAAATAGGCTTTGAGTATGTAGGTTTATCGTAAAAAGAATGAGATACATCAAATTCTATCTCTTTACTTGTAGCTTGCTTAATAAAATCAGCATCAACTTTTATTTTTACTTTATATTCGCCTGCTTTTAGTCTAAAAAAGCTTGAGCCATGTATAAAATTTGATTTGGAAAGTGTTTGGTCGTATCCATAAACACGAACAGTGTCACGCCAGAGATGCCTTTTTCTGATAATTCCATCGCTGTCTTTGCAAGTAATTTCCAAAGCAGGTACTGCGTAATATCTATCTAACTGACCTTGCTCTTTATTAAAAGCAACTATTTCATTCATCAGTTTAAAAAAGACACCAACATCCAGTGAATCTGAAAATTCAGAAGGAAAAGCATGAGTTTCCGCATAGAATTTCACACCATAAGAATAATACTGGCTACGGTCGAATTGTTTACCGTAAGCAATACTAGCAATAGAGGCCAGAAATAAAACGGTAATTAAAAATCTATACATAAAATCCACCTTCATATTCATTTAAAAAGTCTCTGAGAATAATTGCAGCAGCCACTTTATCCGTTTCACCTTTTTGACTTCGTTTGTTTTTCTTCTTTCCAATGTTGACCATTGTTTCAACTGCTCGCTGAGATGAGAAAGATTCATCCTGCTCTATAACGGTTAATTGTGTTTTCTTTGCCAAAAGTTCAATAAATTTTTCAATTTCTTTCATTACTTTAGTTTTTTCGCCGTCAATGCGTTTAGGCACACCTACTATGATTGCACCAAGTTCTTCGGAGTTTAAATCATCAATAAATTTATTCCAAAAATCAGGGCTACTATAGTCATACACTCCGCGTGGAGAAATAGTTACATGAAATTGATCACAGACTGCCAGACCTAATCTTTTCATTCCGAAATCAACTGCAGCTAATCTCTTACCTTTTAAAGTATTTATGTCAAAATTATTGCTCATTACTATATGCCTTTGTTTCTAATTGGTATGATAAAGATTACTTCTGTACCTTTCCCCGGTTCGGAATTAAATTTCACGCTTCCTCCGTGCATTTCTGCTACATGCTGCATAATCATAGTGCCCATACCCATACCGCCTGTTTTTTCAGCAGTTGTGAAGTAAGGTTTGATTATTTTTTCCAAGGTTGCTTTAGTCATGCCCGGGCCATTATCTTTTACTCTGAAATAAGCATTTCTGGAATCTTTATCGCAGCTGATGGTAATATTGCCCTTTCTGTCAGGCATTGCTTTTATTGCGTTTTCAACTGCATTTCTGACAGCTCTTATTAGCTTTGGTTTGTCACAATTTAATATAAATGCTGATAAATTGAAGTCAAAGCTGACTCCCGGAAATACAGTTTCATCAAACTCATTTCTGGCTTCTATGCAAATATCTGATGAGTTGACAGGTACAGTGTTTAGTTTATCACTTCTTCCTACTGTAACTATATCTCTCACTCTGGACATAAGAAGATTCACCTGATGAATGATTTTTTTCTTACGCGAATGATTGTTATGGTCTTCTTCTGTATGAAGATGTTCAGCATTTAGTTTGATAGTGGAGAGATTAGTCTGCATATCATGTGCTAACTGAGCCCAGTTTGTAAGTCTCTTTCTTTCGAGCTGCTCTGTGATATCAATACCTGTAAACACAACTCCTGTAAATTTCCCGGCGATATTAGTCATAATTTTTACAGTACATAGCCACTCTTTTGTGTCTTTTCCGATCAATAGATTTACTTTTCGAGTTAAATTTTCTCTTTTGTTGATGGCAAAATCTATAATGCCGGTCAGTATTTTCAAGCCATCTTCTGCAAAGTAGGAAGTATATATTTTTTTTAAAGGCACACCTTCTTTTATAGATAGCAACTCTGCAGCAGGAGAATTTAGAGTGACAAGTCTTGAGTATTTATCAACTACAAGAATCACTCCTGTTCCGGGTAAATCGATTACAGTTTTTAGTAATTTTTTTTGATTTCCGGCAAATCGGATAACAACTAAAAATGCTAATATGACAACTCCGATAAGAATCATATTCCCATATTTATATTGAAGGCTGTTCCATAGCCACCAGTTATTATCTTTTAGTTCAAAAATGCTGCTGCCTGCATTTTCTCTGATCGTTAGCATATCGCCTTTTATAAATATTTCACTATCTGAGTTTACCCATTCTTCGCAGTTATACTCATCAGCCGATAAAATTCCCGACTTATAATCTGAAATAAGAATGCCGTTTGCAAACAGCCATATGCTTTTATCGCCTATAGTTTCGGAAGTCAATAATTTATAAAAGTATTTATCTAATTGAAGTGTAGTTCTTTCAGTGTCATTAAAAAAGTTGGTCGCTATAAGGCTTGTATGAGTCCTCGAAGTATGAGTATATCGAATTCTGAAGTCTTTATTTGTCGGTAAAAGATTAATATTATTTATTGCCGCCGGAATGCTAACTCTTTTTACTGGCATTAAGTCATTCAGTCTGAAACAATAGATATCAGTTTCATATCCGAATGATCCCATCAAAAAAACAAGAGAGTCGGCTTTGATCAGCTTTTGTTCTTTATATGATGGAAGGTGCTCTGAGCGAATTACCCCTAAAGAGTCAGAAACATATACAAGCTCTGAGTAACGATTATTTTTAAAGAAAGCCATGTATGAGTTTTCGTAGTTCAAAATCTTACAGCAACTATTTATATTCCTTTCCTGAATAAGCTTGCCTTTCTCAATACGATAAATATTCGCAGAATTTCTATCTTGCAAAATGAGATAATTATCTTGCTTATAGAGTTTGAGAGTAGAATTTGCATTGAAATTTACAATTATATTATGAGTCTGCTGCAAATCGAAATCATAAATTTCAAGATGGCATGAGTTATTTATTTCTGTAAGGAGAGCTATGCTTTTATTTAATACAGCAATATCTAAGACTTTAGAGTTTTTAATTGGTATGATTACCTGCTCTAAGTCGGTAATGACAATGAATTGATCTTGTTCAAAAGCCCAGCCTTTTTCAAAAACAACACTATCGCTTCTGGAATTAAGACCAATATAATAGCCCTTTTCAAAATGAGCAATCTCTTCCGGATGTTTAGGGTAAATTTCACCGGAATATATATTGCAAAATGCACTGAGAAGCAATATTAGATAAAGAGTTAGCTTCATACTTTTTCTTTAATCATACAGACAGCGTGTACTCCAATTCCTTCTTTTCTGCCCAGAAAGCCCATCTTTTCATTTGTTGTGGCTTTTATGTTTACTCTTTTTGCAGGTAGACCGCAAAGCTCAGCAACTGATTCTCTGATTTTGTGCTTATAGGGTAGAAGTTTAGGCTTTTCCAGAACGATTGTAGCATCAATATTTACTAGCTCAAAACCTTCTTTATCTAAAATAAGCATAACTTCTTCAAGTAGTTTTGCGCTGTAAGCACCTTTGTAATTTGGGTCTGTATCCGGAAAATGCTCACCGATATCACCCATGCCACAAGCACCCAAAATAGCATCCATAATGGAATGTAAAAGAACATCACCATCAGAGTGGGCGACAGTGCCAATATTACTTTCTATATTTATACCGCCTAGGATGAGGCTTTCACCTTCAGCGAGTTTATGTACATCGTATCCGAAACCAACCATAATTACCTCTTAATGTTTATTCAAATATATACTTTTCAAGGCTTTTAGTAAAATATAAGTTATGAAGAAAGAAAAAATCTTGTGATAACTTATAGATTTACCATTCATTTCTGATATGCATCAGCATTGATATGCTTAAAACAAAGTTTGTACTATAATTTTTGATCTAAAAAAAATCTTTGATGCAGTAAAAAATACCTATTTGAAATCTTGAAACGGGGAAGTATATTTGCAGCGAAAGGAGTATAACATGAGCGTATACAGTAAAGTGCGTGCCGTTAATGCTGTTTTTAATTCACTTCAAAAACAAACCAGAAAGTTTGCAGAAAAAAGTGGCATGCAATGTCCCATAGCTTGTTCCAAATGTTGCTTAAAAGATGATATTGAAGCAACTCCACTGGAATTTTTACCATTTGCTTATAGCCTCTATAAGCAGAATAAACTTTTTACTTATTTGGATAGAATGGAAAATATGCCTAGAGAAGGTAGGTGTATTTTGTATAATCCTCTTCAGACTTTGCAAGAACCCGGAGGGTGTTCTCATTACGAACATAGAGGCTTAATATGTAGACTCTTCGGATTTTCTGCATTTGTCAATAAGTCCGGTGTGAAGCATATTGTTACCTGCAGCACAATGAAAGAATTATACAGAGATCGTTTTGAGGAAGTAAGCTTAAATATACAGAGCAAGCTTGATATACCTATAATGAGAGAGTTCTATTTGAAATTGTATAGTATAGATAACAATTTATCTATGAAGCATTATCCAATTAACACCGCAATAAAAAAAGCTGTAGAATATGTAGCAAACTATTATATTTACAGAACAAAGCGAGTAAGTTAGTCAGTTGAGTCTAGGCTTTCTGCTGCTAACTTGCCACTAAGCGCAGCACCTTCAATAGTTGCAGGGAGCCCGGTATCAGTCCAGTCACCTGCTACAAATAAGCCCGGAATATCTGTTTGATTATTTGGACGAAGATGGATATTATCTTTTGTAAAGAGTGGGGTGGCACTTCTTTCCCGAACAACTCTTGCATATTCTAATTGATTGCCGGACATATGAGGTAAGCATTGTTTGATTTCTTCATCCATTAAGTCTATTATCTGGTCATTTTTCATGTTTTCAATTTCATCAGCTGCAGAAATAGTGCATGCTAAACTAAAAGGGAATGTGCCTTTATCTTCTTGAAGTATCTTTGATCTGTTAAAAATCCACTGAGTTTTGGTTTGTGTCAGAGCAATGATTTCAGGTAATTCAAGATATTTATTGTACCATAAGTAAGCTGAGATGATAGGGGAGTATTGCATATTTGAGACAATTGTGTCAATTGCCAAAGAAAATTGTGATTTTATTAATAAAATCTTTTGAATTCTTTTCGGCGATAATGAAAAAATGACTTTGTCGAATTCATAATTGGCTTTATTTGTTGCAATTCTAAATTTTTGACCAACTTTTTCTACGGATTTCACTGATTCTGACAGATGTAAGACTCCCTTGTGAATCTTTAAATGGCTTTCAATAGGTGCTATCAATTTGTTTATTGCAGTGCTGGGTAATAATAGTTTTGACTCAAAGCTATTTCCCAAAAAAGCTTTTTTTATTACTGTAATGAGCAGTGCAGCCGGTGCTTCATTGACAGAAGCGTTCATTACTGCGAGAATCAGAGGTTCCCAGAAAATCTCTATAGCTTGCCCGGTCTGTCTTTCTTTTTTTAAGAAAGAGATGCATGATTCCCCTGATTTGGGCGAAGATATTAGGAGCTTGCTAAAGAGCTGAATTATTGAAAATTTGGAAGCAAAATCCAGTTTTTTAAATCTTAAAAGTCCCAACAGTGTCCCATATTTTCCTTGAAATAAAGTCTGTTCTAATGTATCTAAGGAGCTATTAGGGGAGGCAAAAGCTATAGATAGTTTTTGAGGCTCATAGATATATTTTGTTGTACCCAAAATTTTGCATATATTTAAGAATTCAGTGTAGGCGCCCATTAAGGCATGCTGTCCATTGTCAATAAATTCATTGGATTTGCTGTCAAAAAAGGAACGGGCTTTACCTCCAACGCTGTCTGTTGCCTCGAAAAGAGAAACATTGTATTTTTTTTCGGCTGCATGTAAAGCTGCGGAAGTGCCTGAAATGCCAGCACCTACAATTGCTACTTTCATTAGAGTTCTCAAATATTTTTGATTTTTTTTACAAAATAAGAAAAATTATTTTGCACGAAACAAAAAAGTTCGTATTTTTGAACTCCTTGTTAAGCGGACGTGGCGGAATTGGTAGACGCGCTAGACTTAGGATCTAGTGGGGCGACCCGTGAGAGTTCGAGTCTCTCCGTCCGTACCATTCTCAAATCAATTTAATAATAGGTAAAGCTTTGGAAAAAATATTTAATCAACTGGAAGGTTGCGAGCGCGAGCTTATAGTAACTCTTACAGAGGATGAGTTGAAGCCTCATTATGATAAAGCTTATAATAAAGCTCGTCCAACAATAGACATTAAAGGTTTTAGAAAAGGACGTGTTCCTCTAGGCGTAATTAAGAAGTATTTCGGCGCACAAATTGAAGCCGATGCGCATCAGGAAATAATTGGTGAAGTGTTTTCCAAGCTTACACAAGAAGATGAAATATCTGTAGTTGGCCAGCCGGGTTTGACTAATATCGAACCTGCAGAAAACGGTGGTGTGAAATTTACAGTTAGGTTTGAATCAGTTCCTGAAATTGAATTGAAAGACTACAAATCTCTTTCTATAGAAGAGCCTGTTCATGCAGTTGAAGATAGTGAAATTCAAGAGCAAATCGATCAATTAGCTATGGACTCAGGCAGCTTCGAAGAAGCAGATGAAGTAACTGATGAAAAATTCAATGTCTTCATGGATATGATTGAGCTTGATAAAGAAACTAAAGAGCCAATCGAAGGTGCTGTAGAGCAGCCAGCTAATGTATTTCTTGCTAATCCTCAGGTGT
Organism: uncultured bacterium; assembly: GCA_942490685.1. Classification (GTDB taxonomy): domain Bacteria; phylum Bacteroidota; class Ignavibacteria; order Kapaibacteriales; family UBA2268; genus JBFHIJ01. Next base: position 2,653,460 of record CALNXW010000016.1, on the reverse strand, counting down.
TACCTGTTATTAAAAAGAATTTGGAAGGTGCGAAGGTAGGTCATACTTTTGAGTTTTCTCCAAATGAAGATGACGAAAATGCTCCTGAAAAATATTTCAGAGCAACTGTAAAAGAAATCAAAAAGTTAATCCCTGTTGAAATGACTGACGAATGGGTAAAAGAATATACTCAAGGTCGTTTTGATAAATATGAAGACTTCAGAGCTGAAATCGGATTTAACATGCAAGATCAGTGGGATAAACGTTCCCGTCAGGAAATGGAAAATCAGATCATTGATCAATTGATTGATTTACATGATGAGTTTGCTGTGCCAAAAACAGTTACAGACGAAGTAATCAAGTCAATGGTTGAAGACATGAAGAAGCGTTATGCTCAACAACCTGAAATGGCTAACTTCATTACTGTAGAAAGCATGGGTGAAAACTTAAGACCTTCAGCAGAAAGAAATGTACGTTGGGAAATTATCCGTACTCGCATCATTGAAAAAGAAATGATTAAGCTTGAAGATCATGATATCGAAGATATCGTTGAAGCTGAAGCAGAAAGAATGAAACGCGATAAAGCTTCTGTGAAAGAAATGGTATTAAATAATCCACATATCCACAACTCATTACTAGTTAAAAAAGTTATGGACTTCTTGATGGATTTCACAGAAACAAATGATGTTCCATTCGAAGAGTACGAAAAAAGAATGAATGCTGAAGCTATGATGAGCCAAATGGCTGATCAAGCTGAAGAAGAAGAAACTATTGAAAGTGAAGATAAAGAATAGTTTCCAACTCAAAGCATTTAAATAAAAAATATATTAAGGCTGTAAAATTCTATTGGGAAGTTTACAGCCTTTTTTGTTATAACTAACTCTTTTAGTAAATCAGCTTTTTAACTAATGTACCTTCTTTACCGGACAGGCGTAAGAAAAACACGCCACGGTAGTAGTTATCTTTTTGTACTTGGAAGTTAAATTTATCAGAAATATCCATACTTTTTAGAACTTTACCTCTTATACTGACAAGCTCAGCTTTATCATAAAGTCGATTATTTTCTATATCATAGTAATCTGAAAATTCCAAAACATTTACTTCAGGAGCTGTGTTATGTTCTTGCACTGAGACATCAGGATCTTCAAATCTATGAAGAATCGCGATCGTAGTTCTAATACCGGAAAAATAGTACTTATCCTTCTCATACTCAACTATATCAGTTAATCTGTCATCCAAGGGTGTGCCCTCTTTGTATTGCCACAAAATTTCCCCTGAAATATTTAATTTAGCCCAATAGTAATCTGAATCTGCATCATTGCTAATGTTGTTAGCAGCTCCTACAACAATAATATCTCCTGTTAGGTTTTGTATAATTTTACTAGCATTAGCTATATAATTACTTGTTCCTAATTTAGTCTCCCACATTATTTCACCATCTGAGCTTATTTTATAAACCCACCCTGTGTTATCTCCTTTCAAACCACTTACAATAAGATTGGAATTAGGAAGTACAAACATATCTTGTATAGTAAAATATGCATTTTCAAGGATTATCTTTTTTCTCCAAATAATTTCGTCTTTATTATTCAGCTTCAATATGTAAGCAGATAGTTTTTCTGTAGCTCCTTTTACAGAATGATGTGTTCCATAACAAAAGACTCCAACGTCATAATTTTCAAATCCAGAAATTAAATATCGTTGTAAAGTGTCAAGAGTAATAACAATTGAACTGTCAATCTTGTTTGTACTTATATAATTTCCTATGCTATCATATTTTACAGAGTAAGATTTTGCCTCTTTCTTGTGACTATTAGGAGTATAATAAACTGAAATACCACCTACATTATCATATCTGATTGGATAATTAGCTTTTACAGCTTGTTCATAAGAGCTAGAATCTGTGAAATTATAAAACTCTTCGCCTTCTTGGTTATACTTCCTTACATTTATCACTTGATTTCCGTAATGGAATGGGGATCTAGCCAAAGCTACTTCAGATATTAGCTCGATATTAGAGTAGTCGTTTGCTTTGATAATGTGAGGTCTAATGGTTCTATCCGAATCCTCAATTTTTTTTTCCCATATGACTTCCTTTTTGTCAACTGCAATTTTTGCAATCATACCTTTATGGAAGTATTCATCATCAACAGAAATACATCCACAAAGATAAGCATATTGAGAATCTACAGTTAGACTTAAGTCCCAAAACCAACTCTCTGAAGACATAATATCTGCAATTTTCTCTAATTCTTCAGATTCACCGGAATTGTGCATAATTATTATCATCGAAAAAAATAAAATGTAAAGACGCATATTAAACCTCAACTTTTTAAAAATGAAAAACTAAATGGCATCACTTCAAGTAATGCCATTTAGTAAGATGTAACGATTTTATTTAGTAATAAACTTACTATAGTATGTTTTACCATTATTTTTAATTAAAACTATATAAGTTCCCTTTTGCAATTTAGGAATATTCAGCTCGACTAAATTTGAATTTTGATAATTTTCTATCTCGTATGAAACTTGTTTTTCTCCATTTAAGCAAAATATACTAACTTTGCAAGTGCCTTGTATATCGGATTCAAATTTCAAGCTAATTTTGCTTCCATTTACAGGGTTAGGAAAGATTTGGATTGAACTGACTTTTTGATTTTCGACTTCATTAACAACTTCAGTCCAGTCTTTTCCTTTATTATCTGACACAAACTCGCCGGTTTTAGAAATATAGACTTGCTCTTTGTAAGGATTTTTTGTCATTCTTAATTTCTGCCATGTAACACCTTCATTCTTAGAAATAAAGACTTCCCCCTTACTATTTTCAAAACCTACTTCATCATAATTTATATCGGCAGCACTAATCCCAAGATTAGCTAACAGGTATAATATAAATACTATCATTGACATTTTCATTATAGTTCTCTCCATGATTAATTAACTATTTGATCACCACCCAAGTTTAAGAAATTGAGGCTACAAGCTGGACCACAGTTTATCACTCTAACCTGTTCGAGAGTACTTGTAGGGCTGTCACCATGATCATTATAGCATTCGTTGTCAGTAACAGGTGCATCAGTACAATTACTTGGTTGACTTCCTCCATCTTCGACTTCTTCTCTGTGAATCAGAGTACCGGAAGTTCTGTCTATGCAGAAATAGTTTGACACTTTACAGCATGCATCTGCATCACATACTCTTTTCTTTGCTATACTCATCCATGTGCCGGTCGCATTGCATGTATAATACCCTACACACCATCCTGTACAAGTACCTTTTACATAAGATACTTTGTAATGCTCATAATCGTCGCAATATAACGTATCACCCCATCCCATCAAATGAGAATTGAATTGAATAAACAATTCTTTTGCAAGTAATGCGTATATATCATGATGTAATTGATTCATCCTTTCCGGGTCTACTACTTCTGGAGTTGTACCTCCACTACCATTTAAAAGCCATGTTTTAAGACTGGCGCAGTCTGGATCATTCTCTAAATATGAAAATCCTGTAATATCATGTTGGACTAGTTTCTGATTATTTGTACAGTTCCTGTGTCTATAACCAATATAGATTGGACAATCAGGAAAATTTGGATGTGCAATTATTGCAGTATCCTTTTTCCAAGGTCCCCAAACAGTACATGAATTATCATTGTAGCAGCTAAAAGGTGGAATTGGATCTTCAAATGGATCATAGAATTCTCTAATCGGGTCAATTTTAGCAATAAACTTCTGAGCTGTTTGAACATCAGGTACATTAACTAGTACCGGATCAAATGGATCCCAAGCTTCTGAAGGCAATGTGGCAACAATGGCTACTAAAAGAAAGAGAATGGATTTCATCTCTAACCTCATGATTAATGAATATGATAAATACGTATAGATTATATAGAATAATCCATGTTGACTACAATTATAAAGAGTGTATCAAATATTCATAATTGAGAAAGTAAAATTAAAATGAACCATGTAAACACTCTGATCAAATATACTTAATAAAATTTAAAAAAAGCAAATAAAATTTATAATTTCAACACATATGTTACATACTACTGTAATTAATCGCTAGTTTTATAAATTTATTGCAATGTATTTAATCGGCGTTATCTTGATTATACGATAGTTTGGCGTTGAATTTATTCATCGTTTTGATGAATAATATTTTTTATCAAGTCTTCAAAATATATCTATGATTCTTAAGACCACAGAAGTTATTGGGATGTTTTATTATCAGTTGAGGAAAAAATCCATTATTTATCCTTATCAAAATTTTGTAAATTGGATAATATCTTATATATAGATATCGGATACCTATCTATTTACTTAAAGAATAACCTTTTAAAGTATTTAGAAGATGATCACCTTAAAAAAGCAGTATCTTTTTTAAAGTGAAAGATAAAATGTTTTTTTGGAACTAATAAAATTTTAGATTTTTAATTTTGTTTTGATACTATCAAACTACATGCAGCACATCTTCGTTACTTTTTATCTAAAAAGTAATTTATTTTGGACATTTAAGGAATTAAGACATGTATAATCAACTCGTACCAATAGTTGTAGAGCAAACAAGCCGTGGCGAAAGATCTTATGACATATATTCAAGACTACTCAAAGAAAGAATTATATTTATCGGAACTCCGATAGATGATTACGTTTCATCTTTAGTAATTGCACAATTGCTGTTTTTGGCTAGTGAAGATCCTAAAAAAGATATCAGTCTTTATATCAATTCTCCTGGTGGTAGCGTTTCAGCAGGTCTTGCTATTTATGACACTATGCAATTTGTGAAACCTGATATTTCCACAATTTGTATGGGTATGGGCGCTTCAATGGCTCAGGTATTACTTTGTGCAGGAGCTGAAGGCAAACGTTTTGCTCTTCCGCATGCTAAAATCATGATGCACCAGCCTATGGGTGGAACTCAAGGTCAAGCTTCTGATATTGAAATTTATACTAAAGAGATGATTAGAACTCGTGACACTTTATACAAAATCATTTCCAAGCATTCTGGTAAAGATGTAAAACAGATCAAAAAAGATGCTGACAGAGATAACTATATGACAGCTGATGAAGCTATGGAGTATGGTTTGATTGATAAAGTGATGGAAAGAGTTCCGGATACTAAAGAAGATAAAGACTAGTATTAGAAATTAATTTAAAAACAGTAGAATAAAATGGCTAAAAGCAAAGATAAAGGCTCATATTACGATGTGCCAAAGTGTTCTTTTTGTGGTAAAAAATCTTACCAAACCGGTAGTCTGATACAAGGTGCCGAAGGTGTTTTTATCTGCGACGAATGTGTTGATCGTTCGCTTGAGATAATCAAACATAATAAAAGGGAAGAGCTGGGCTTATCTGAAATGTCTGAATTGCCAAAACCTTCTGAAATGAAAAAAATGCTTGATAACTATGTTATTGGGCAGGATTATGCTAAGCAGGTTTTGTCTGTTGCCGTTTATAATCACTATAAACGAGTATCAGGTGTTGAGATAGAAGGTGAGCTAAATGATGTAGAGTTAGAAAAAAGCAATATTTTATTGCTTGGCCCTACAGGTACAGGAAAAACATTGCTTGCAAGAACTCTTGCCAGAGTGCTTAAAGTTCCCTTTGCAATTGCTGATGCAACAACCATAACTGAAGCCGGATACGTCGGTGATGATGTTGAAAATGTTTTGCTTTCATTGCTACAAAATGCCGATTATGATGTAGAGCTTGCCCAGAGAGGTATAATCTATATAGATGAGATGGATAAATTAGGGCGAAAAAGCGAATCTACAAGTATCACAAGAGATGTTTCGGGCGAAGGTGTGCAGCAGGCATTACTCAAAATGCTGGAAGGCACGCGTGCCGGAGTGCCGCCAAAAGGTGGTAGAAAGCACCCTGAGCAGCCTTTAATTTATGTTGACACAAGAAACATTCTGTTTATATGTGGCGGCGCGTTTGAAGGCTTAGAAAAGATTATTGCACAAAGAAAAAGAGTTGCAGCAATCGGCTTTATGTCTGAAAGTGATGAAGTAATTGAAGAAAGTAACGATTTACTTCGCTTTGTAGAACCACATGACATAATCAAGTTTGGTTTTATTCCTGAACTTGCTGGAAGGTTGCCTGTGTTAGCACCTTTAGAAGATCTGACAGATGAGGCTATGATTTCTATCCTTAAAGATCCAAAAAATGCAGTGCTAAAACAATATAAAAAGCTTTTTGCTTATGAAAATGTAGGACTGGATTTTACTGAAGAAGCAATAATTGAAATTGTTAAAAAAGCCAGAACCCGCAAAACAGGCGCTAGAGCATTAAAAGCAGTAGTAGAAGAAATAATGCTGCCGGTAATGTTCGAACTACCTGATATGGAAGATGTTGAAAAATGTATAATCGATGCTGATACTGTACTTGAAGGTAAGATGCCTAAATTTGAAAAAAGCAAAAACTCCAAGACAGCTTAGATATTGTGAAGTGATATAATTTATTTGTATTTATATCATATTTTATGTAAATTGCTTATTCCTATTGCACATAATAGAGAATAAGTTATATAGAGGTACAAGAAAATGTTTGCAGTTGTTGAAATCGCTGGACAGCAATTTGAAGTTAAGCCAAATGGCTTCTTGAACGTACCAAGATTAAAAGGTAAACCGGGTGATACTCTAGAATTCGATAAAGTTCTAGCATCATATGAAAATGAAGATGCAAAAATCGGTACACCTTACTTAGAAGGTAGTGTTCAAGCTAAGATCGTTGAGCACGGTCGTGGCACAAAAGTTTTGGTATTCCACAAGAAACGCCGTAAAGGCTATCGTAAATTGAACGGTTTTAAACCGCAATATACCAGAATTGAAATTACAAATATTAGTTTATAAAGCTTAAGAGGTTTTACAATGGCTCATAAGAAGGGTGGCGGTTCGACCAAAAACGGTAGAGATTCTAACCCGCAAATGCGTGGTGTCAAACGTTTTGGTGGTGAAGCAGTAAAAGCCGGTAACATCTTAGTTCGTCAGTGCGGTACTAAATGGCATCCGGGTCGCAATGTTGGCCTCGGAAAAGATTTTACTATCTTTTCTTTGGTTGATGGCACAGTAAAATTTGAAAAAGGTAAAAATGACAGAACAAGCGTTTCTGTTATTCCTAACTAACAATTAGTTATATAATCTATAACTAACCACTTGCATTTGGGGGCTGTTTCAGTCCCCATTTTTTTTGTTTAGTGGATATTATACATGAGTAATCCTGCAAATATCACCTTACTTATAGCAAGAAGCAACTGTTATAGTGTAAGACAACGATAACAAATATCCAGATTTTGTTGAAGCAAACACCCTGCTTCGACAAGCTCTTCATAAACTCTTGCCTTTGGCGAGTTACCTTTCTTTGAAAAGAGGGGAATGTTAAGACTATTCTCCTTCTCAAGCGATGTTCAGAACCTGAGTTTATACTGAGAAACTTCGACGTGAAGTAAAGTTTTCCCGAAGTGCTGGGTAGTAGCTGAAAAGCCTGTCTAAATTATAAATATGATATATTATAACAGTAAGATTATAGACAAAAATATTAGCTTCTTTTTACTGCAAACGCGAGTCTTATACGAGGATTTCAGGTAATGTGATTGTTTGTTTTTTTTGAAATGCAAAAAAAAAGCGCATCAGAAATAACTCAGATGCGCTTTTAAAAAATTGCTTAAATAGGTATAAGAAATTGACTATTCAAAGTCTTCGTGCATACCAGATTTGTATATCATCCTAATTATACCTACAGTACTTTTTACTTCCAACTTCTTCAGAATATTTTTTCTGTGTGTTTCTACAGTGCGTGGACTGATTTCAAGTAGCTTAGCTACTTCTGATGAAGTGTGTTCCTGATTAAGGTACTTAATGATGCCTTTTTCTCTCTCTGTTAGAGTGTCCAGCTTCTCTCTGGCTTCAATCATTTCGTCGTTTTCGTGATTGCCAAAGTCATTTAAAATAATATCAATGGTGCTGACACTACAGTAGTTTTTAGAAACTAAAACTTGTTTAATAGAGTTTAAAATTTCCTCTTTAGAGTCTGACTTAAGAAGGAATCCGTTTACCCCAAGTTTTAAAATAGATTGGATAAATTTAGGATTGTTTTCTCCTGTAAGAATTACAATCTTAGTGTCAGGAGTTTTCTTCTTCATTTTTCTGATTAAATCTCTAATATCAGTCCCCGGCATGATCGCATCTAAAAGAAAAACATCAGGTTGATTTACTTCTATGTTTTGCAGTACTTCATTTCCATCACGGGATATACTTACTACCTCATAGTTTTCTTCACTACTGATGTACTCAGATAGTAATTTTGCTACTAACTCATGATCATCAGCTATAGCTACTTTTATTTTTTCCATAGTAGAGCTCGGTGCTATCAAATTTATAAAGTTCAATAGTACAAAATACATCAGTTACGCAAAATATCCAAAATAATAATGATAAATGGGTAATACTACGTAGAAAAACACTTAGTAAAATTAACTATAAATGGAAATGTTTATTAGAGTCCTATTTTTTTTAGAGTTCTTTCTGTTAGTAAATGCTTTTCTGCATTCAAAGCCTCGCAAGAGTTATCGCCATAATCTACAACTACTTTACCGATATTGCGTGCAACTCTGAGGGCTATTTCATGTAAGGTTTTACTTCGGCTGCCGATCATCCATATGCAGTTGTTCATAGCGTCTTTTACAAAATTCTCCTGCTTTTGAAGTTCATTTTCAATTGTTTCTAAATAAGGGATAAAGTATTCGTCGCTGAGCTTCTTGATATTTTTTGCAATTTCATAAAGCATTAGGTAAGCGCAACGTTTTTCAGTTACATCATCACTATCTATCCACTCTTCAGCAAGATTTTTTAAAAAAGAAACTTTTGGCAGCAAGACGCTACAATATGTATGAGCAAGCATCCAGTAATCAAGATGCTCTTTTTGCATTTCTACCTGCTCGCGAGTAACCTTTTTGGGCTCTTCTATCATAGTCGAAAGTAGGATGCAGTCTAAGTAGTCATCCTTCCACAACTCTAAAGCAAGGTCATGATTCTTACCAATCCCTTTTGCCATTTTTTTTAATTGAGTCAGTCCTATACCGTAGGTTTTTAGATTTGGGTTTGTGGTAGTTCGCTGCCAAACAGCAATGCCTCGCTCGTTTTTATTTTCTTCAAGTATGTTTTTTACTTCTGATACTGTCATTTTAAGCTCCAAAGTTATTTTTTTTTGCAAACGCATGGTATTGATATAGATTGTTAGAAGGCTGAAAGATTACAACAACTTAGCCAAATCAAATCTATGAAAAAAGTCTCGATTATATTTGTTATTTTTGTAGCTCTTGTTTATGTGATTATTTGGATTACAAAATGCAAAAAAGAAATGTATATATAGAAACTTACGGCTGCCAAATGAATTTCAGTGATTCTGAAATTGTGGCAGGAATCCTAACTGCTACAGATAAATATACAATGGCTAAAGAGCCGGATAATGCTGATATAATCTTTTTAAATACATGTTCTGTAAGAGATAATGCAGAGCAAACAATCTTCAAAAGATTAGAGCATTTAAAGCACTATAAGAAGAAAAAAGGCAAGCTTGTGGTTGGTATATTAGGTTGTATGGCAGAAAGGCTTAGAGATAAGCTTATTGGACATAATAACCTTGTTTCAATTGTTGTTGGTCCTGATGAGTACCGACGAGTTCCTGAGTTGCTTGATCAGGCATACCAGGGTGAAGCAGGTATAGCTGTTAAGCTAAGCCGAGTTGAAACTTATGAAGATATCTTGCCACTTAGAGTAGAAGGCATTTCTGCGTGGATTTCGATTATGCGCGGATGTGATAATTTCTGCTCTTATTGCGTTGTGCCGTACACTCGTGGAAGAGAGCGCTCCAGACCAGCAGCTTCTTTACTCAAAGAAATTAAAGATCTTGAAAAGGGCGGCATAAAAGAAATAACTCTTTTAGGGCAGAATGTGAACAGCTATTTGGATAAAGAAAGTAATCTTGATTTTCCTGACTTACTGAAATCTATTGCTGAAGCTATTCCAAACATTCGTGTAAGATATACTACATCGCACCCTAAAGACATTAGCGATAAACTTATTGAAACAATGGCTGAACATAGAAATATATGTAACTATATCCACTTGCCGGTGCAGTCCGGTTCTAATAAAGTTCTTAAAGAAATGCTCAGAGAATATACTGTTGAGCACTATCTTGAGAGAATTGCCAAGTGCAGAGAGCTTATACCTAATGTTTCGTTTTCTACGGATATTATAGCCGGATTTCCTAATGAGACTGAAGAAGAGCACCAAATGACTTTAGATTTATTACGTAAAGTAAGGTATGACGGTGCTTTTATGTTCAAATACTCTCCTAGAGAAAACACACGGGCTTTCAAAATGGAGGACAATGTTACTGAAGAGGTAAAAGTCCGCAGGTTAAATGAGATTATTGAACTTCAGCATGAAATAGCCCGTGAGCTTAATAAAGAAGAAATAGGCAGAGAGCATGAAGTCTTAGTAGAAGGCCCGAGCAAGAAAAACGAGGACGAATGGATGGGCAGAAGCGATACAAACAAAGTTGTAATATTCCCTAATGCTGACCGCAAGTATAAGATTGGTGATTTGGTAAATGTAAAAATCACTGACTCTACTTCCGCGACGCTTAAGGGCGAACGTATAGAGTAAATAATAATCTTAGAATAGATAATTTTAAAGCTAATCATGACTGGTGTTGTGGTTAGCTTTTTTTTGCTATTTAAAATCTTTGCACTTCGACTCGCTCTGCTCGCTCAGTGACCTTGTGTTTTTGATCTGGCATATATGAAGCCCCTATATTTACTGATATTATTAGCGACTTTAAAATATGCTGCATAATTCCTAAAAAAACACAAATCTAAATTTCATATTATCTCAAATTTTTCTTATGTTTCATAATTGGTACGTTTATTGTGATAATACTAAATGAGCAAACTAATTCGTCATTTGGGCAGTTAGGAAATGCAGGGCGAAGACTTGTGCCCGTTTAAATAAGAATAATATAGCCTCAGGAGAGGGAAAAATGATGGAAAAAATTGCCTTTTTTGAATCTTCAGGCAAGCATGATGCTATAATCTGGGCTGAAAGAGCTTTGGATATTCTTTTAAGACATGATGTGGAAGTGATGACTGATGATTCTTTGGCAGCTAAAATGAGCGAGGAACATCGCAGTAAAATAAAAATTGTGACGCATCAGGACTTTGAAAAGCACGCTGACATGGTGATTTCTTTTGGTGGAGATGGTACTATGCTGGCTGCAGCACGTGTGCTTATAGAATCGAATGTGCCCATTATGGGGGTTAATGTCGGCAAACTCGGCTTCCTTGCGGAATACTCCACCAGCCGATTAGAAGAAGCATTAGAAGAAGTATTGAACGGGAAATTTAGAGTGGTCGACCGAACTGTACTGGAAACGGAAGTTGACGGCGAAATAATCTTTACTCTAAATGATTTTGTAATCGAGAAAAAAGATTCCTCAAGAATGATTACACTTGAAGCTTATAGTAATGAACATTATATAGGCGATTATCGGGCAGATGGTCTTATTATAACTACTCCGACAGGGTCTTCTGCATACTCACTTTCATGTGGTGGGCCAATAATTGCGCCAACCACAGAAGTTATTTGCCTTACTCCGATTTCTCCGCATACGCTTACTTTACGTCCTTTAGTGATACCTGATTCGAACGAATTGCGTTTGAAATTATATTCTCCGACAGGAAGAGCGGCACTTGTGGCAGATGGGCAAGTAGAAAAAACTCTTAAAAATGACGAGATTATTGTCATAAGAAAATCAGAATCTAAAATTAAACTTATAAAACCTACTAATTCTTCGTATTTTAGTGTCCTAAGAAGAAAGCTGCTTTGGGCAGCAAATACATTAAATAACGAAAGCGGCGAATCGATTTGTCCGTGCAAAGAGAAAGAGAAGGAATGGAATGCTGAATAATTTTTACAATCTGTTAGCAGCCATAACTTGGGATATAGACCCAACAATCTTTAAAATATGGCTTATTCAACCTAGGTGGTATGGATTGCTATTTGCGTTAAGCTTTGTGGCAGGTTACCATATTATGCAAAAAATATTTTTAAAAGAGGGAAAAACTGTGAAGCAGTTAGAGTCTCTGACTTATACAATGATCGCTTCCACAGTGATCGGAGCCAGGTTAGGGCACTGCCTCTTTTATGACCCGAGCTATTACTTAAGCAATCCTCTTGAAATACTAAAAGTATGGGAGGGAGGGCTTGCCTCGCACGGCGCAGCCATAGGTATTATTTTAGGACTTTGGTTGTTTATAAAAAAACAGAAAGATATTTCACTTCTGTGGATTTTAGACAGAGTCGTCATAGTTGTTGCGCTCTCCGGATTGTTTATCAGACTTGGGAATTTCTTTAATTCTGAAATACTTGGCAGAGCTGCAGATGTACCTTGGGCAGTTATATTCTCAAGGGTTGACTCTATTCCGAGGCACCCGGCTCAGCTTTACGAAGCATTTTCTTATTTCGGGATATTTATATATCTGTATTCGCTTTATAATAAAAATGGCAGTGAATTGAAGCCCGGAAAGCTCTTTGGTTTGTTCCTTGCCTTAGTGTTTGGAGCAAGATTCGTTATTGAGTTTTTTAAAGAAGTACAGGTAGCATTTGAAGCAAGTCTACCATTGGACATGGGGCAGATCCTCAGTATTCCTTTTGTGCTTGCAGGTCTCTACTTTATATTCCGTAAAACTTCAGATAAAAAAGCAGAAGCTTAAAAAAATAAACAAATAGATTTGACAAGAGCAGGGTTAATTTGTGTTTACTCTGCTCTTTTTTTTAATACCTTTCTCTTTAAGCCTTTCTACAAACATATTCAGCATTGAAATATCCAAGTTCGGCAATAAATATTTTGAAAACATCTGCTCTATGTTTTATTTATGAGACTGTGCTGTGGCAGATATCAGTATGCCTGCTCAGCCACAAATTACTTTCGCAATTCTTAAGACAATCCAGAAGTTCAAGTTTAGAAAAGTGACGAGCTATGTCTGATGCTTCAAATAACGAGATATTTCCCTTAACAAAACAAGATATTTTACGTATTGTCAATATATCTAAAGCTATTGACTCGGCAGAAATAGGGGATGTGATATATAAGACCGGGGCAGAAGAATCTGATTTTGTTTTGGTAGAGTTCAACAGCGGTTTTTATGATATCACCATATACTCTCACAAAGTCAGATATTTTAAAAAATTAGATTATGCTTTGCATATAGAATTAGCAAGAATGGCAAATATTCCGGTTCCGGAGTATAAAATTATAGAAGATGACCAAGTTGAACTGACTTGGGATAAAGACACTCTGAAGTGGTACTACGGGCTTGTGTTAAAGAACAAACTCAGCAATTTAAAAACTAAAAGAGAGGCTGAATAGATAGATTTTTACTACTAACAAACAATCGATAACAAACACTGCTGATAATTTCAGGAAGTAAGAGTATGAATACATATCAAATTAAAGATGCTGAATTTTACAGTATCGCCGAAAAAAGCAGTTATGAGATTTTAAGGGTGGCTGATGAAACGTTATCTCCGTTTTATGGAGAATTAGGTATCAGTGGCAATAGTAGTAAGGTGAATTTTGTGCTGGACTCACTTATATTAGGAGTCTTTTGGCGTGAGTATAACAGATACCTGTCTCTCACATTTTTACATCAGAAAAAAGCAATTCTAACAGCCTTATATTCTTTAAGGTCAATTTCTAATTCCACTAAAAGTTTTTTTGATTCTATCAGAGGTGTGCTTGCTGCAAAAACAATTGTAAGCGAGCTCGAAGACGCATATCCGTTTAATATTGAAAATGCAGAAAAACTTACAGTTTTTATGGATGCAACCACCGAGTTTAAGGAAGAATCAATTAGAGTCAAGTCTCTACTTGAACAACTCCATCACATTTCAGAAGATTCGGCTGCTAAGCTGCTAAATAATATTAATACTCTAACTGATTATTTTATCAATATTTGCCGGTCAAACCTATCGCGCTACACGGAATATGTAGATAGGTTTTTGTCTGATCACAAAGAGAAATATTTCTATAAAGAAAACTATTTCTTTACAGGCAGATCTGAGACAGAGTATTTTTTGAATATCGTTGGTGCTACACTTCTAAATATGGATTTGAAAGAAGCGTTTGCCAAAACGAAGAGGAAGGTGGTAATTCTGCCTTGTTGCATGGCTATGCAATCTACCTGTAAATCAGTAGCACATGAGCACGGCTATAAATGTACCAAATGCAATAAAAAATGCAATGTATATAAGCTTGTAGATTCTTTGGATTACGAAGTGGCAGAGTGCATATTGATAAAGCATTCCTCAAACTTTTCTAAGCAGTTAGAGCCATGGGCGAATCAATCTGAAACCGGTTTAGTAGGAGTTGCTTGCATTTTAAATTTGCTCAAAGGCGGTTATGAGATGAAGAAATTAGATATCCCTTCGCAATGTGTATTCTTGAATTATTCCGGCTGTAAAAAGCATTGGATGATAGACGTACCTACAGACTTAAATCAAAATCAGCTATTGAACATACTAAGTAATTAGAAGTGAATAAACCCCAAAAAATTGCATTCTGAGTATTACCCATTTAGATACAAAGATTTTTAGAAAGAGAGGTTTAGCATATAATTAATGCAGTAACCTCTCTTTTTTAATATAAAACAAACCAAAAATTTGATTATCTTTCGTTTGTTATGGAACTTGACCGCGTTGGTCATAGAACGGTAAAAAAATAAACAGAAGAAGAAATAGCAATGATACAAAAACTTATTATCTTAATATTAGTGATGTTCCAATTCTCTTTTAGTTTGCTTATGGCTGAGGATGTACTTAAAAGAGATTCAATAGAAATTGGTGAACACACTTTTGCTATAAACACCAAATCTATTGATCATATTGAGGTGAATGGTATAAGTGAATTGAGGAAAGTATCAACACTCAAGAATCTTACTTATTTATCAATACGAGTAAAAAATGTCGATTCTATACCCGGATGGTTTTTTAATTTGTCCAAATTAGATACATTGTTGGTGAGTGGTAGTGAGATAATTCATATCCCTGATTCGATAAAAATGTTGCAAAAACTAGAGTATCTAGTAATATATGCCAAGAAATTGGGAAATTTGCCTGACAGTATTTGTAAATTAGGGAATCTATTAGGTCTTAATTTAAGTCACACTCCAATTAGATATTTATCAAAAGATATTGGTGACTTAGAAAAATTAGAAGTACTTGTAATGAACAGATCTTTAATAAAGAGACTGCCTCAGAGTTTTTGTAATCTGAAGAATCTTGAATATATTGAATTTCAAAATTCAGAATTATGTGAACTACCCTCCAATATCGGTCAGTTAACGAAACTGAAACATCTTGACTTAAGAAATAATCGAATTAAGAATATTCCAAGTTCAATAGGGGAGCTGAAAGATTTAGAAACATTTCATATTTTCAATAATGAGTTAACATGCGTACCTAAAGAAATTGGTAATCTTGTCAAACTTGATTTTTTAACACTCTGCGATAATAAAATCGAACAGTTACCTGATGAGATTACAAATTTGCAAGCTTTAACTGCTCTTTCTTTATCTAATAATAGATTGTCATCATTGCCGGATCAATTTGGTAGATTAAATCTTTTATCTCATCTTGAATTATCTTCAAACAACTTGACAAAACTTCCGGAATCTTTTTCGGAATTAACTAAACTGAAGATGCTATTCCTTGATTCCAATAAATTAACAACATTGCCTCAGAATTTTGGCAACTTATTGCTTTTAAGAGATTTATTTTTGCAAAATAACAATATCAACATATTTCCAAATGCATTATGTAATTTGCCGAGTTTACGATCTCTAAACTTGAATCTCAATAAAATTGATAAACTTCCAGAAAATGTATGTATGTTAGAAAATTTATCAACAATAGAACTAAAGTTCAACAGATTGACTACATTACCTGATTGTATTGTTGGAATGAAACAACTAAGTTATGTTTATTTGCGGAAAAATAAATTTTCTGAGGAAGAAAAACAGAGATTATTACAGCTCAACCAAAAATTAGATCCTGAGAATAGAAAGTTGATATTCTTATAAAATAGAATAGTTTTTTTTAGCAAAGACTCAAGCCCTAAGACAATTTAGTCTTTTTACAGGTAGATTGAAAAATTTGATTATCTTTCGTTTGATAGAGAACTTGACACAGAAAGCCAGCTAGGCGACCACGGCGTGCGTAAAGTGGACTACGAGCTGGGCAGGTTTACTATTCCTTAGAAAAAGGTCACTGAGCGAACAAAGTGAGTCGAAGTATGGGAGAAATATTACGCATGGTCTCCGTACCAGTATAGTATGAATAATCCAATTAGTTTGGCGGATTGGAATGGGTTCGATCCGGGTGATGTTTTTACTTCTGAGATAGAGGCAGCAAATGATTTTGCAGTATATTATAATGGGATTTCTATAATTAAAGATATAGAGTTCGGTTCTTCCATGTATGCTAATCTAGATGGAACATTCTCCTATAATATAGCTTACATTGGAAATGAGAAATCAACAAGCCATAATATGGCCATTCCTGATAATACATATCATGTAGGATTGTTGCATACTCATGGTGGTGAAAATTTAAAGTATGAGCCACATAAGTTTTCGGATGGTGATAAAAACAGTGCAAGATCAACTGGTTTAGATTCTTATTTGGTAACACCAGCAGGAAAAATATTTAAATTTGACGTGATAACACAAGCTACAATAGTTCCTCTTGGAGCTTCAAATGAAGTACCTAGTGATTCTGATACGAGACCCATCTGGGAAAGGAATAATGATGTACCTGCAATTGATACAAAGCCAATATATATTGATGTTGATATAAAAACAATATTACCATCATTCTCAGAAAAAAAGATGAACTATTATTATAGCTTAAAGGAAGGGGTATGAAATTAAATTATTATTTAGTATTTCTACTATGTATTGCATTATTTTCAGTCAGTTGTAAAACCCTAAAAAGTACCCATGGACAAATAGCATCTGAACATAATGTATTAGATATAAAAGATGCTGTTCCAAATTCAGAAACAGCGAAGAAAATTGCGTTTGCTGTCTTGGTTCCTATATATGGAAATTCTATATATAAACAAAGTCCTTTACAATGCAATCTTGTCAAAGATAGTATTTGGGTTGTAACTGGTTCAATGCCTAAAAGTAAGCCTGGAGGGCCAGTTTTTTCTGGTGGAGTAGCATATATAGAAATCCAGAAAAAAGATTGCAAAGTTCTGAGAATTACTCATGGTAAATAATCATGCAAATTTTTGACTCAAGCCCAAAAAAAGCTTGAGTCTTTTTTTTAGGAAGAAACCGAAAAAATTGCTTATCTTCTGTTTGGCAAGCAAGTACCACGTGGCGACGATGACCAGAGAACCGCCTACATCGGCAAGGAACTTGACACAGAAAGTGAGCTAGGCGACCACGGCGTGCGCATAAAAAATAAAAAATCCTCAACAGATTGATTGATGAGGATTTTAAGTAGTAAATTGATTTTTGGCAGTTCTATTTAGATTTTACATATAAAAACTTTCTTTTGCCGACTTTAAAGAGTTTTTGTTCTTTTAAGTCAATTGCTGCAAAAGGATCAGCAGATTTTTCACCGTCAATAGAAACTGCTCCCTGCTCTACCATTCTCTTAGCTTCTTTTTTTGAAGGAATAAGTTTTGTTTTAGCAAGTATGTTTAGAAGGCCTTCTGTTCCGTCGTCGGTCTCTATTTCCATTTCGTCTATGTTGTCAGGAATATCTTTGTTTTTAAAAACTCTTTCGAATTCTTCAAAAGCTGCTTTGCCTGCTTCTGCAGTGTGATATTTTGATACAATGCGAATGGCTGTATCAACTTTTGCATTTCTAGGATGCACACTTCCGTCTTTGAGTCCTTCTTCAACTGCTTTTACCTCAGCGTCAGAAGCAAAGGCAGCATACTGCAAGTAGCGCGGTATAAGTTCATCAGGAATAGACATAACTTTACCGAAGATTTCCGAAGGCACGTCAGTCAGAGCTATGTAGTTGTCTAAGGATTTTGAC
The DNA here is from genome assembly GCA_942490685.1 of uncultured bacterium. Lineage (GTDB taxonomy): Bacteria > Bacteroidota > Ignavibacteria > Kapaibacteriales > UBA2268 > JBFHIJ01. Next base: position 2,635,357 of record CALNXW010000016.1, on the reverse strand, counting down.
ATTTTTTGAACACCGTCAGTACCTTCAAGAATTGGCATAGTTAAAATGCACTGAGGTTCTTTTCCGTAAGCTCTCTGAATATCTCTACCCACCATAAGATTGAACTTTTGATCAGTGCCGCCAAGCTCCACATCGGATTCTATAGCAGCAGAGTCCATTGCCTGAGCGAGAGGGTACAGAAGCTCGTGCACACTAATAGGAGTGCCGGATTTATAGCGTTTGCTGAAGTCATCTCTTTCCAAAAGTTGTGCTACAGTGTACTGCGCGCAAAGTTTTATTACATCATTAAAATTCATGATACTAAGCCATTCAGAATTATGGCGCACTTCCATTTTGCTTTTTTCAAGAATGATTCCTGCCTGATCCAGATAAGACTGTCCGTTAACTTTAGTTTCCTCGATTGTGAGTTGAGGTCTGGTTTTTGATTTACCGGTAGGATCGCCAATCATCGCAGTAAAGTCACCGATAATAAGAACTGCAGTATGGCCTAAGTCCTGAAATTGACGAAGTTTATTTAAAACAACAGCGTGACCAATATGCAAATCAGGTCTGCTTGGATCAGCACCCAATTTAATTCGCATAGGCTTATTTGTTTTTATAGATTTTTCTATTTTTTTGGCAAGTTCTTCTTCCGGGAGCACTTCGATTGCACCCGAGCGAATTAAATCCATTTGCTCATTTAAGGAAGGAAACATATTTTGTACCTCTGTAATATATAATTTTGTAGATTTCGTGTTGTATTTCCCCTTCGTAGGGGATAAAAATATTAGCGGTATTATAACCGATTTAAGTTTGCGTCTGTTTGATAGAAATAATTATTGTTTGTGGTGAATAACACCCCGTCACCTTGTCGCGTGCCAGGGGCTGTTTCACAAGTTAGCTGCCGCAAGCTCAAGCATGCTGTTGCACTTGTAAGTTATTGCAACAGATGGCTTTAGTCGTTGGCTTGAGTTGTATTCCACATTCAAAATTTGTCAGATGTTTTATTATTGATACTTTTAATAATCCACTTCTTTCAAGCGATTTACTGAGAGAGCCGAAGTGGAGTATAGGGTTTTCATAGCATTCAAGAATACGTATTTTTAATACTTAACTGACAATATTTTGCTTTAAAGAGCTATTAAAAGCAAATACAACTTAATCAAAAGCAACTAAACTACACAATCTACAAAATTAAGAAATAATTGCTTTGTAAAAAATTTGGAGTAGGGATTTGACAAAAAGAGTTAAAGATACTTTGCAGATATTTGCTGTCATTTTTGCTGCTGTTCTACTGTTGAGAGTCTTTGTTCTTGCATTTGCTCTTGTCCCTACTCGTTCCATGGTGCCTGCAATCTTGCCCGGCGATTATGTGTTTATAAATAAGATGGCTTATTCTTTTGGATTTGGTAATTTTTCTATTAACATTTTTGATATTAAGAGAAATGATATAGTAGCAATAGATTCTAAGCTTGTTAAGCGGATTGCCGGAATGCCGGGTGATAGCTTGATATTTTCTGCAAAAGAAAGCTACTTTAAGCTGAATAACAGATACTATCCATGTTATAAGTCTGATTCTGCAAAAATAAAAATCCCTTATGAAGGCTATAAAATCTTTACGTCTGAGATAGAGGAACTCCATTCTTTCTATAAAAAATCAATACTTAGAGAGAACATTCCACTTAAATATTCAACTGCTCTTTTTGACTCTACGGAATCAGATATAGGGCTAGTATATTCATATACTTTCAAAGAAAACTTCTATATGCTTCTGGGAGATAACTCCGATTATAGCAGAGATTCGAGGGAGTTTGGTTTTATACCGCAAAGTGAAATCATGGGCAGAGTGGAATTTGTATATTTTTCAGTTGACTCGGGGAAAGGGAATATTCGATTTGAGAGGATAGGAAAAGTACTTTAAATGACACCGGGCATACAAGATTTTTCAATATGTTCGTAATAGTCAAAGTGATTTATAAGAATTGGATACATAAATGCAAGCGATTATAGAAAATATAAAATCTTTCAAAAGCAGTTTTTGGTTATTAAACCTGATTCAGATGGTTGAAAAACTGGCTTACTGGATAATGCTGTTGCAAATACCTGTTTATATAGCTCAAAAGGACGCTGTAGGAGGTTTGCAATGGGGTCAGGATACCAAAGGTCAGATATTCTTTTTCTGGGCTGTGCTGCAAAACATGACCTCTGTTTTTTCCGGTGCTTTTATAGACAGACTTGGCAGAAAAAAAGCCATGTTTGTTTCTTATCTGACTATGATTATCGGTCTGATTTTAATTGCAACTCAGAGGGAGTTCTATCCATTTCTTTTTGGTACCATAATATATGGAATGGGATTAGGTGTTTTTCGTCCTGCTTTGCAGGGATCTGTTGCTGCAAATTTGAGCAATAAGAATTCAGCAGTTGGCTGGGGAATTTATATAATGCTCTTAAATTTTGCAGTATTTTTTGGGCCGCCAATAACTATGTTTTTGAAAGAAATATCCTGGCAGGCGGTTTTCTTGGGCAGTGCAGCCATTATGAGTTTGAATTTTATTCTGACTCTGCTTTATAAGCCTGTTATAAAGTCTCAATCTGATTACCCGGGAACAAAAGCAATCCTAAGAAATTTTAAAGAGAATATTCTGAATCCTCAAATATCAGTATTCCTTTTGATTATGACCGGATTTACAATAATATATATGCAGTTTTATGAGACACTTCCCAATTTTATCTTTGATTGGGTGAATACTGCAAATGTTGCAAAAGATCTTCATTTGCCGGACTTTTTACTAAGTGAAACACCATTAGGTACTCAGATTTCTTACGAGTGGCTTTATAATATTAATTCCGGCTTGATAGTGCTATTTGTTGTGCTTACTTCATGGCTATTTGCCAAAGCTAAGGTTATTACCGGGCTTTGGGTTGGTGTTTTACTAGCTACAGTTGGATTTGTATTAAGTGGTATTTCACAGAATGGCTATTACTTAATAGCAGGCTTTTGGGTTTATACATTTGGTGAAATGATTGCAAATCCTCATTTCAACGAGTTTATGGGCAGCAGAGCAAAACTTGAAGATAAATCTATGTTTATGAGCTTTATGTATGCTTCCTGGACTATTGGACTTGGGATAGGAGCTTTATCGGGTGGTTGGATATATAAGCACTTAGGTGAAAAATCCGGATTTGCAATTGACTATCTCGAAAAAAACTATGGTATGAATGATGTAGCACATAGCTCCGCTTTTAGCACATTAATAGAAAAAACCGGAATGAATGCTACTGAAGCTACTTCTATGCTTTGGGAAATTTATTCGCCAGAAGCTTTATTGATACCATTTGGAATAGTGGGAATGATGTCAGTGTTTGGACTTATATGGTATAGTAGAAAGTACAGGTAAAAAAAAACAATGGAGCATGCTCCATTGTTCTAAAATAAATTGTTTTATAAGTGCAATATCTATTCAAAATAGAAATAAAACGAATTCAGTTTTTATCTGAGTGGTTTGTTATGTCTTAAGTCAATTGCTTTTGTAAATTCAGGTACTTCAAGGATAGTTTCGCCTGATTTATCAATATATGCTCTGAGATTCTCAGATTTAGAAGCAACGTAAGCTATGCCGTTTGCAAAGTCAACAGCGTAGTTATATTTAATTGGAATTGCTACCGATCCGTCCGCTGCAAGGAATCCCAATTTGCCTTCTTTTAAAACTAATGCCAGACCTTCATTATAATCTGAAGCCCATTCGTATACAAAATCGCATAATCTATTGCCTTGCTTATCAATATAAGCATATTTGAATCTATAGTTATGATCTGCAAATCCAACGACAGCTCTACCTTCTTTAAAAGGTTTTCCCAAATCGTATTGTTTTTCGATAACGTATTGACCTGTTGTATCAATATACCCGACTTTATCATATATAAGAGCTTGAGCGAGACCTTCAGAAAATTCACCAGGTTCGTCAAATTGCAAATCAATAACGATTTCACCGTCTTCATTCATATAACCACATTTCAAAGCTTTAGTGGTGACACATGCAAGTCCATTCGAATACGGATATCCTACAAGAGAGTCCAGAGTTAAAACTCTGTTGCCTTCAGTGTCAAGATAAAATTTATTTTTATCTTCATCCATGCAGTAAGCACGACCTTCTCTATAATCAGAGGCATAAATAAGATTTGGTTCTACTGTGATTTTACCTGTAGTGTCAATAAAGCCGAACATTTTAGATTTTTTATATTCACCAACTATTTTGATGATGCCGGCTCGTCCGTTACTGAAATCTTTGACTAAATCAGCATCCGGAACTATAGTGATTTGTCCATTTCTATTGGCATAAGCCCACTTACCGGGATATTCAGGGTGACTGTTAGATAGTTTAAGAGTATAAAAGCCTTCGCTGTATGCAGAGATTTTGTCTACATGTTCTAAGGAAAATAATTCTTCACCTTCATGATCTAATACGTGCCATTTGTCACTAATTTTATAAGCCATTAAAGGGGTATCTGCAAATTCCTGCCCAAAAAGACTAGAAGAAAAGAGAATCAAAAATACTGCAATTAGGTATTTCATAAGCCATCCGAGATTATACACTTAACATAATGCAAATTTACAGATTTTTCTTAAGTATAGAAAATCTATATAATAATGACAAAAGAAAAGCATAAAGGTCTCAAACCTGAGGCAATAACTTATCTTTTAAACAAAGTGGGAAGCTATTACATGAACTCTTCAGAGTCACCTTTTTCTATAAGGTCAATAATTTTTTTTGCATCAGAGTAGAATTGAGTTGGTACAAAAATTTTCACAATTGCTAAGTGACCAATTGTAAACATTCGTGTGGTATCAACTTGAGATAGGATGGAGGTAGGGATATCAGCACTTTCCAAGTTAGATTTTAGCATTTCAGCATCTAATTGGGTATTGGTCGTGTGAACCAATACCCATTGATAGTTATTATAGTCTTGATGTTCAGACATATCTTATTTCTTTAGTTTAGTATGTTCTGCTTGCAATACAATTTTTGTATCCTTATAGTCATGGACGAAAGCAACTACTTTTAAATTGTCAGGAATCCAGTCAGGATGATCCGCAATATTTAAAGTTAGTGTTTTTTTGTTGCTGGACATAAGAACAGGAGTACCCCAAAGACCAGAGAACGAAGTTCTGAAAACATTCATATGAACATAGTCTTCGATATATTTGATTGTACCCGGTAATTCGTCATCTTTTTGAATACCAATTATGCTGTCTTGAACAAGGTAAACAGATAAGTTGCTACCGTTATATTTTGTATTTAAATAGTCTACTGTTACGTCAACAGTAATATCTTTAGATTCTTCATTGTATGATGCATTAAGCTCAATATCAACTTCTTTATTTTGTTTAGCTTCTTTGAAAGATTCTTTTTCCCATGTATCTCTTGGAGTAAGGAAATCACCGTTAAACTTTTTCAGATTGACAGAACCTGTCGGAAAACCAGAGTAAGAAGCAGAGAAGAATTCATCTAAAGCTTCACCTTCATCTGAGCGTAGGTCAAGAGCCTTGCTGTTTTTAGAAGGATCAGCATAAAAACCTGAGTGAATTGCAACAGGTACAATATGTCCTTCAGGATATTTTTTTTCTAAATCATGAATTATGTGATGAGCCTGAGGGCAGTTACCACATTCATATCCTGTAAATTCTATAATCAGAACTTTTTTGTTTTCGTCAGTCAGTGACTGGTAAAGTTCAGATGCGTCCGGCTGATATGGAGCATCAATTTCATCGCAAGCTGAAAAGAAAAATGCAGCTGCAATTATTGTTAAAATATATTTTAGTTTCATTGTTTATTTCTCCTTTATATTGGCTACTTAAAATGATGAAGTTAGAGATAAATAAAATCCGTTTGCAGCCGGTACAGTTCGGCAAACACCACCTACACAAAGCACGCCGCCTCTTTGCTTACCATATTCTACAGAAATACGAGTAGTGTTATGAACATAAGCAACAGCACCTTTTACATAATGGATTTGTTTTTCTTCCCAGTCATTACCGTAATTGTATTCATCAAATACAGAAATAAACCAATTTGAGTTTAGAGTCAATTCTGCAAGAGCCATAACCCAGTTACCATTTAGGTTATCTGCGACACGGTCTGCAGGATCGTCTTGCCAGTCATTACTTGACCACATATGTTGAAGTTCGCATTTAATAGCGCTTCTTTTTGTCAATTTATAAGTTGCATCTGCAACAACAGTGTGAGAAGTAACGTCGCCAAATTGGGCTTTGCCTTCGTTTTCCATTACATCTTTATTATAAAGCAAGTACACATAAGAGAAAGATGTTTTTAGGTCTTTAGAAATTCTGCGAGAAACAGAAATATTTAAATCTCTGAAGTAAAGCTGATCGCCGATACCTAAGAATTTTGAATCATAAGTGTATTCGTCGATTGCAGTAGTATCAATAGAGTTTGCTTGAGAATAGTTAACATGGATAGTAGTACCATATTTCCCACCCAGAGCAGTATTACGTTTTAATTTATAAGTAAAATCAAGCTGCAAACCAAACTCTCCGTTTAGCAAAGTAGCATAAGGGTACATAGAAGGTAATCTATATGTATGCTGGCGAGTGATAGACGGAATATAAGACAGTAATAAGTCTGTTTTTTGTGCTTCTCTTTGGCTTCTGAAATCCATATTATCTATATGGTGCATTTCAGCAGAAAAACCAATACCATCACCAAAAGCACTAGCAGATACTATCAAGCCTTGTCCCTGGTTATAGGATTTTTTGTTAGTTGTATTCGGATCATTATACTTTTTAGCATATTCAGTGTTAAAAGTAAACCAAGAGCCGGAGAGGTTTGCTCTAAGAGCATAGGCGAAAACATTTTCAGGCAAGAAGTAGAATTCATCATCATCTTCCTGGAATTTTGAGATGAAACTTGCGCCTAAATCAAGGTTATAGTCGTTGTTCCAGATATCACCAAGAATTTCAGAGGCTGAAAAGTTGAAATCAGCACCTCTTACTAAGCCGGAACCTTTTTCCCAGTAAGCTCTCTGTTTACCGACTATACCTGTAATTCTAACACCTGCGGTTGGTCTAAATTTGATTCTAAATCCATCCATGGCGTTATCTATGCCAAGCTGCCTTTCTTCATAGGAGCGGAATATCATACCTGAGCCAAACTGTTCGTAAAAGTCACCTGCAGTAACTTCAAGTTCATCAGAATGATAAGTAACATAGCGATAAGGAATGCCATTGCCTTTATATCTGTTATCAATTCCCAGAATTGGGTTCAGATATGATTCGTAACGCATACCTACATCAAAAGAGCTGCTATTATAATTTAAGTTTAAGAAGCCGTTTGAAAGAATGCCTTCTCTTACCTTTTCAGCTTCAATTTTTTCGTTTTCCTTACTTGTTTGAGCTTCAAACTGGAAGTTACCCGAAATTCTTCCGTCTAAGAAGTCTTGTCCGTATCCATTGACGAACGCTGCGAAAATGAAAATTAAGACACAAAGCTTAGATAGTTTCATCTCTATAGCCTAATTATGAAAAATAAAATAATATTACAATATAAAAAAAATGCTAAACATTAACCTCATGATATATCAATCTATCAAAATATTAATGCTTAATCGGCATTTAGTTTAGATTTTTTACCTTCCGTGATGTTGTTATAAAATCTAGTAGTCGGATAAGCAAAATCTATATCACTATGACTTTGAAAAGCTTCTATGACCTGCTCAATGAGTTCATGCTTAGCTTTTCTTCTTTGTTCATAGGGAAAGTAGAATCTCATAACAAAATTTATGCCTTGATCTTTCAGTTCTGTATAAATTCCGGAAGTAAATTTGCCTTTTTTGAGATCATACTTCTCTATAGCTTCTTCTAAATTAGTTTTCATATCATTAGTTAAAATATTGTTATAATCATATACAATATCTTCCAGTAAAGCTTTTGCTTTCTTGAAATTACTCTCAAATGTGATGGTTATACTCAACTCATCCCACAAGAGTTTAAAATCAGTGGAGTAGATGCTATGCTGTGAGTTAAAAACTTTAGAATTGGGAATATTCACAATTCTGCCTGTATACTGATCTGCATCGACCCAGTTCCCAATTTCCATTATGGAGAATTGAAACATCCGAATTTCAATAATATCACCTGCCTGGCTATCTATCTGTATCCTGTCTCCAACTTTGAAAGGATGGCGCCAAATAATAAAAATCCATCCAAAAAGATTGACAATAGGATCTTTAAGAGCCACTGCTATACCGGCACTTATTAAGCCAAGAAAGGTAAAAAGTGACTGAAATTCGTTTACCCACACACTCAATATCCAGAATAAACCGAAAATAAAAGTAATATTTAAAGTTATTTTTCTGGCATTAAATTTTATCCTAGGGCTTTTTGCATATTTAGAAATGAGTCTGAGTGAAACTGTCCTAAGTATCGATAATATAACGACTATTGCAATCGTTATTATCAGTTTTGAGATTAAATCTCCTTGCAAAGCAGACATCGCATCTTCAAATTTTGGGATTTGATCCATAAAAATCCTAAAAAATATTTGTAACCTTTTTACATCTATTAGTGTCTTATAAGAAACGAAGCGGGGGCGCATATAATTTTAGAAAAACAGAATTAAAAAGTCTCCTTGATGATGAATACAAATTTATGCGCTTCGGTGAGTTTTATATTGAGGTATATATTTTGAAATAGATAATACCTGATCTTAAGTAATTAGTACAGACCTCCTGAACCCGGCACGCCAAAGCCGGGTTTTTTTTAAGGCATTATATCTGATTTAGTATAGATATAATTATCCTTATCATGCTTGACAAACCCCATTTTTTCCCAAAAGCCAATAGCATTATAACGTACTCTGTCTGCAATCAAGATTTCATAGGTTTGTTTTGCTCTTTCCACGAATTCCGCTCCAAAGTGTCGGCCCTGAAACTCCGGATATATATTTATTGAATAAATTATAAGTGTCTTGTCCTGGATCAAACATCTGGCTTTCCCTACTCTTTCATTGCCAAAGGAAATATTTGCCCAGTCAAAATCTGACAGTTGATCTTTCCTGTCTATAAATTCTATTATTATGTTATCTTTCATTATTTAAATCCATCACAAAAAGCTGCAACATTTTCACCTAAGTCAGGGAGGTAATATCCTCCTTCGAGGCAGGCAAATCTTCTTTTGTGCTCCCATTTTAAAGAGAGACGCTTCATTTTATATCCAATCTGATAGAAATCAAATTTTTCTAATTTCTTCCCAACATCTAATTTATACGAATCAAAACCTGCGTTTATTGCTATTATATCTGCTTTCGGGGCGTCTGCAATTTTACTGTCCAGTACTTTCATATAAGCATCCCTGTCATCAGCAAAGACATTCACTATTTGTACTCCTGCTCGGTTTTTGAAGCAGTCTATTGTTCCGTCGCCTGTATGAGCATCAAAGTCTAATATAAAAGCAGACTCAATTCTGCCTTCAGCAAAGAGCTTTTCTAAAGCAATAGCAATATTGTTAAAATAGCAATATCCCCAGGAAGAAGATTTATATGCATGATGACCGGGTGGCCTCACTGCTGCGAATGCAGGATCGCCATTCATGGCAATTTGTGATGCTCTTATGGCGCCACCTGCAGCAAGCATTGAAGCCTGATAGAGGACGTTGTCAGATTTAATTTTATTTATATGAGAATCTTCATGCACTCTTGATATATCTGACGGATCAGCTTTTGAGGGTACTATCAGCTCATAAGTTTTTTTAATTACACTAATAGCAGCTTCCATTCTGCCGGGTATGGCTGCTTGTTCGTCAGCATAGTCAGATTTATAATAATCAGGATGGAATACTATCTGCATTATAATCTCTCAATTTGAAATAAAAATACAAGCTAAGAATAACGGATATGAGTTCCTAATCAAAAAAACGAAAATGATAAAAGATTTAATATTCTATAACTGACTTAACAGAATAAAAATATAATAATCAATATTGACGAATAAGCCGATAATACCGCATTGGATAAAGTATAGTTTAATCGAACAGAATAAAAATATTAGAAAAATTGCATAGAATTCCGATTCATTATTCCTATTCTCAATTCTTTTTAGTAATTTAACATCCAAAAGTAATTTTTACTCATTTCTAAGACAGTGTACTATGAAAAGATTTCTCAAATACTTTGCAGGAGCTTTGTTTGCAGGCTCTTTACTTATGCCGGATGCATCTGCAGTGGAGAAGGATGTAGTCCAAACGCTAACATTTGATTCTATCACAACCAGGAGAGCCGTCTGGAAATTCCCAGACAATACAGATCAATATCGAAAAATATTGATGTACTACACTTTGAAGTGTGATCCAAGAACACAACGCGACAGGTTTGATTGTGGTGAGTGGGACTATGATACTTACAATAAATTGTTTTTCAATACCGGAGAGATGGATTCTACTCTAAAACAAGCTAAAAGATATAAACTTGGTAGAACAGCTCCTGATAGTATTCCATTTACAACACAAGAGATTAGCAATACTAGAGAAATGTTAAGTATTAAAAATACAGTAAAATCTATTGATACTGCTAATGACTATGCTATAGGTGGTGAAAATGAATCTCTTACTTTAGCAAAAGAAACTGCTCATCGCTTGCAGTTCTATTATACTAAAGAAGAAGTTGAAGCTGCTGGAGTGAAAGAAGATGGTATTCAACTGATTAAGTTAAATACAACTCAGGGTACTTTGAAAAATGCTACAATTTCATTCAAAAAATATACTAAAGATGGATTGAATGCCATGCAAAATACTCTCTTAACGGAAGTATATACTGGTGATATCGTTTTAGAAAATGACGGATGGAATTACATAAAACTAAACTCTGATTATGATTGGAGTGCAGGGCGAGGCATTATCGTTGACATTAAATATGAAAGCTCAGATAATGATATTACCTTCAGATCTAACACTTCTAATCAGATATTTCACAAAGAACAACAAGGTAAATATATCAAGTTTGACGGTAATAATGATTTTATTGTTACTGATATCAATGAAGAACTCAATGAAGTAGAACAGTTTACTTATGAAACATGGATACGTGTAGATGAGTGGAAAAACTGGGCTAAAGTAATGGGTAAAGAGATCAAGACTATTATTGAACTTGGTGATGAAAATGGAGAAATATATCTTCAGGTTAGAACCGGAAAAAATGAACATGGCTATAGTACAAAAGCTGTTTATAGAGGTAAATGGGTCCATATTGCAATGGTATTCAACGGGCAAGGCGCTACTAACCAGGAAAAACTTAAACTTTACGTAGATGGAGAAGAAAAGCCACTTCAATATAGCACTGAAATTCCATCAAAGACTATGGACATTGATTTTCCTTTTTCTATTGCAAGTAGATATAACGGACAAGATATGTTTGAAGGTGCAATGGATGATATAAGAGTTTGGACTAAAGCATTAGACGGACAAACTATCAAAGCGTGGTATGACAAGACGCTAGATAATACACACCCTGATTTTGCTAATCTAATATTAAACTACGATATTGAAACAGTAAACGATTATAAGTTGGACGACAAATCAGATGCGGATAATGATGGAACTATTTTAGGGCCTGCTTCCATATTAGCAAATTCAGGTGATAACATTTTACCTGAAGCAAAAAATTTATCAGTTAGACCGGCTATTGGTTTAGTTCAAGGTGATAATGATGTAGAAACAGTGGCTGAAGTAAAAACAATAGCAGAACCTGTAAAGAAAATTTCTATTGTTGAATATAAAATAGAAAACCATAATCCTGTAATTGAAAATATTAGATATGTATATCCAGCTGAGCTTTATACTTATAGCTATGATTTGGACGGGAATAAAAAAGATTCTACTTATGTAGATGCTGAAAACATTATTGTAAACGAACAGCTGGAATATTATTCAGCTCCATTTGAAAAGATTGATGTTTGGGAAATTGGTAGATTCATTACTCCTTATGGTATAAACTTGGATCTTGGACCTGATGGATTTACTTGGATTTATGATGTAACTGACTACGCTCCGTTATTGAAAGGGGATGTAGAAATGCAGGCAGGTAACCAGCAGGAATTAATTGATGTTAGATTTGAATTTATTAAAGGAACTCCTCCTCGTTTAGTGAAATCTATTGCAAGACCATGGGGTACTCAGACTAATTATTCTTATGGAAGCTTGAGTGATGATTCTAAACTTTCTGCTGTAGATGTTAACTTAAATCCTGAAGCATCACAATGGAAAGTAAAAACAAGAATAACAGGACATGGGCACAATAGTGATGATGGTAATTTCCCTCACTGCTGTGAATGGAAAGATAATACTCATAAATTGATCTCTAACGGAAAATCAGTTGCTAACTGGAAGATTTGGAGAAATGATTGTGCGTTGAATCCTGTTTACCCTCAAGGTGGTACATGGCCGGGTGCAAGAGAAGGCTGGTGTCCTGGAGATGTAGTTCGTGAACATGAGTTTGAAGTGACTAATTTTGTTGCAGATCAAAAATTAAATATTGACTATGACATAACTAAAGTTCCGGTTTCCAATCAAGGTATGGGTGCGGGACAGTACAAAATGGCATTTCAGGTTGTAGAATACGGTGAAAACTCATTTGATAATGATGTTGAAGTGTATGATGTATACAATCCTAATAACTGGCCATACTTCTCTAGAATGAATCCTATTTGCGCTGACCCTACAATTGTGATTAGAAATAATGGTAAAGAGGATTTGACTTCTCTTACTGTTAAATATCATGTTTCAGGTAGCAATAATGTTCAGACTTACAATTGGAACGGTAAGGTTAAACCTCACGAGAAAGAAATTATTTCTTTACCTGTTGATAACGATGACTTCTGGATTGGAGATGACGAACACAAGTTTGTAGTTACTTTATCAGATCCAAATGGCAAAGCAGACGAGTATACAGACAATGATTCTTATGAAACTGACTTTACATTGCCTGATTTTTACGGTAAAAAAATCATATTTGAATTGAAAACAAACCTTCGTGGTCAGGATTTCAGCTTTAAAATATCAGATGTTAGTGGAGAAAACTTAGTATATCGTGGTTTCAACACTATGGGCTCTGAAAAAATTTATCGTGATACTATAACAGTTAATGATGAATGCTTGACTATGAACTTAGTAGACAACAGACAGTATGGTCTATCTTATTGGGCTGTGCCTGCTCAAGGGAATGGTTCATTAGTAGTAAAATCTATTGATGGTAAAGTATTGAAAGTATTCAATCCTGATTGTGGAGCAGGAATCCACTATTCATTTAGAACCGGTGATCTTTCTTATGTTCAAGATCCTAATCTTCAGGCGTTGATGACTATTTCACCGTTGCCTGCTAACGATCAGTTAACTTTGAAAATTGCTGAAGCATTAGGCAGTGCAAAACTTGAAATTACAGATTTGAACGGATCTACTGTGATTTCTGAGTCTGTGATGTTAAACGGTAACTTTGAAAAGCAAGTTGATGTAAGTAATTTTGCAAATGGAACTTATTACATTCGCATAACTAGCGATAAAGCATCATTTACAAAAGAATTTATCGTAAACAAATAATATATAAGAAAATCTTTTCTTAAATTGCAGCCCTCTAAATTTTTTAGAGGGCTTTTTTTTGCAAGTAAAGTTTAAATTAATCGTTATTGCTATTAATAGATAATAAAATGCAATCAATCTGTGGAGATAGTTTATGTTTTTAAAATGGGACAATGAGATAGTAACAGGAATCGAAGAGATTGACCAGCAGCATATCTTTCTTTTTGAAAAAATAAATCATTTGATTGAGACATTGGAAATTGACGGTTCTGATAATAATTTCTTTGCAGTTATAGATGAACTTAAAAAATATGCCTTAGAGCACTTCACTTCCGAAGAAAAATATTTTGATAAGTATGAGTATCCTAATAAGGATGAGCATATTAAAGAACACAGATCTTTTGAAAGCAAAATAGTTGAAATTGAAGAAAAAGGAAAAATATTTGGAAGTGCTATTCATCTGTCGATTGAGCTAAATGCATACCTGCTTAATTGGTGGTATATTCATATAAAAAATCATGACAAAAAATTAGCTGCATTCCTTCAAAATATAAATCAAGAACAAAATGTAAATCAAGAAATCAAGAAATCTATTTAATAAATTTTAATTCTACGCTTTATATAACAATACTTGTTCTCTGTGAGAATGAGTATTGTCATATATAATTGGGATTATTAGAAAAGCGAAAAATAATATTCGCTAAGATTGAGTTTTTTTCTGGCTAAAAAGGCTGTGATAGGCTCAGCAAATTAAAAAGCCTTCTTTTGTCCTCCTCGAATTTCAGTGATATCCCCGGCTAAATGTATCCGTTTTCTATTCTAAATGCCAATGTTTTTCAGTATGACCATTCCTTATTTTTCAGCCACGTTTGTAAATACCAACTAATAATATATTCTTCGTGCAATCTTTTCTAAGTGCTTTTAGTATAAGCTACCTGTTTTTTATAAGCAAAAATTGGTATAGTATTTGATTGTGTAACGGCTAAGTGCTTTAGCAGCATAAAGATAAAGCAAATTTAAAATTAATATAATTTATCACGGAGTATCCGATGAAACGAATTATTGCACTTAGCTTTCTACTTGTCTTACTACTATGTAGCGTAGAAAATTTGAATGCCCAATATCAAAAGATTATCAACTATCAGGGTTATTTAGTTGATGAGAGTAATGACCCTATTACTGATACTAAAAGTATTACTTTTGAAATATTCGACGTACCTACAGGGGGATCTCAATTATGGTTTGAGAGTAGGAATGTGGCAGTGGTTGATGGATATGTAAACATATATCTTGGCTCTAACAGCCCTATCAATCTTAGCTTTGATAAGCAGTACTGGTTGCAGGTAACAGTTGGAACAGGTGAACCTTATCCAAGAACTCCGCTTTCTGCTGTGCCATATGCAATTCATGCTCTTAATGCAGAAGAAGCAAAACTTGCTTTGGAAGTGCCTGATAAATCAATCACAAAAGAAAAACTTGCTGATGATATTAGCTTAGAACCACATGGCCCGGCCGGTGGAGATCTCTCAGGAGAGTATCCAAATCCGACTATTGCGCCAATGGCAATTAATACAATTAAAATCGAAGATGCAGCTGTTACAGCTGAAAAAATTAAAGCCGGTGCTATTACACCTGAGAAATTGCAAAAAGGTCAAGCTCGCGCTCAGATTATGTATTATGATCAAGCATCTGAAAAATGGCTTTTATCTGATCCAAGCGTAGAACCAGAAAATGGTCAGGTTCTCAAATGGGACGGTGAAAAAGGCTTAGTTAAATGGCAAAATGACGAAATGTCTATTCCATTTGCATACAGGGGCGAATCCGGTGGTGAAGATATGTTTTCACTTGAAAAAACTGACAAGGGTGGTAACGGTATCACTGTAAAAGTGCCTTTGGAAGATGCAGGAAATGCTCTTTATGTAGAAGGTGGCGGTAAAAATATGGCTGCTTTACATGTCAAAAAATTAAGCAAAGGCAGCTTGCCGGCTGGCGCTTTTACATTAGAAACAGAATCTCAAAATCTTGATGATGGAAAAGCTGTTTCTGCTTTTGTTTCTCATAAAGTTGAAAATGATAACGGTTACGGAACAAGTTCTTTAAGAACTGAAAATATAGTTACTAATGCAAGTGAAGATGCTGTGCATTTAGCTGCTGATTTTTATTCATACTCAGACAAAGGTGTTGCAGTTGGTGCAATGGCCAGAGCTGAACAGGGTAATGTAAACATTGGTATGGCTGCAATATCCGGCGAAAGAACAGACATTGTAAGCAGTTTCACAGAAGATACACAAATTGGTTTGCTTGCTCATACAGAAGGTGAGGCTATTCAAGATAATGCAATTACTGCTGTTGCAAAAGAAAATGCTCGCGGTGTTGTTGTTGAAGCCGAAAAAGGTAATGCCGTATTTGCAAGAAACAGCAGTAATGTATATCCAACATTAGAAGTTAGCAATACTGGTTCTGCTCCTGCTCTAAAAGCAATAAGCAATCCCGGCAGCCCTGGTATGTACGTATCTGAAGTTCGCAATCTTGGCGAAGGCAGAACTATGTATATCGAAGGTATGTCGCATAATACAGTAGGCGCTCACGATTCTTTAGATCTTGATGATGCAACTCTCGTAGTTAGAAATACTTATAATGGTGAAAACAAAACTGCGATTAAAACTTATGGTGATATCAGAGCCAATAGTACGATTAGTGCTACTACTTTGGTAGGTACTGAAAAAATTATTATCGGTGATGTAAATCATAATCACATTGTTATCAATCCTCCTACTGCCGAAAATCCTAACATGGATATTGATGGTGACTTGAATGTAAGCGGAAAACTTACTGTAAACGGATGGACAGGTCTTGGTGTGGAACAGCCTCAGGAACAACTAGATGTAAATGGTGCTATCAAATTAGGACAATCTTACAATGCAGAAAACGGTACAATCAGATTCAATGGACAAGACTTTGAGGGGCGTACTGATAACGGTTGGGAATCTTTAACTAAATCAGTTGCCTGGGAAGTTAATGGTGCTAATGTAATAAATAAAAACAGTGGATTTGTAGGTATAGGCACAGATACTCCTTTAGAACAACTAGATGTAAATGGTGGTATCAGAGTTGGTATTACCGCTAATGCAAATGCCGGTACTATCAGATATGACGGTGTAGACTTCCAAGGTTTTAACGGTACTGAATGGAAATCTTTCACAGAAGTACTGAATGGCTCTGCTGGTGGAGATCTAACAGGTACTTATCCTGATCCGATTATTGCAGATGAAGCAGTAAACACAAAT
This sequence comes from uncultured bacterium, assembly GCA_942490685.1. Classification (GTDB taxonomy): domain Bacteria; phylum Bacteroidota; class Ignavibacteria; order Kapaibacteriales; family UBA2268; genus JBFHIJ01. Next base: position 2,618,512 of record CALNXW010000016.1, on the reverse strand, counting down.
AAAATACAAAATGGTAGCATTCTGGAAGATGATATCAATACCGCAAATACAGCTCAAAATAATAGCTTATTGATTTATAATCAAGGAAATTGGGACTGGATGGATGCTCCTCAGGGAATAGAAGCTCAGGTTCTTCAATATGACGGTAATGGCAATCTAATCTGGACTGAAGACTATAACAGAGTTGACAATATCTCAGATGTAGATGCAGATACAAAAATATCTGTTGCTAATAACAATAATGATAACCAGATCTATTTCACGGCTAATGGTATAGATGCAATGGTTATTGATAATTCGGGCAATATTGGCGTTAACAACCCTGCACCGGCAGAAAAACTGGATGTGAATGGAGCTGTTAAGTTTGGAACTACTACTAATGATACTCCAGGTGCTATAAAGTATGAAAATAACGACTTTATGGGTCACAACGGAACTGAATGGAAGTCTTTGACTGTTTCCAGTGAATGGGAGACTGATGGCAATAATATTCAGAATAAAAACACAGGTAATGTAAATATTCTAAATGGCAACCTGAATGTAGCTCAAAATGCAGTTATATCAGGTGAATTGCAACTTGCAAACGGAGTTGGTGTTCATACTATTTCTTCTGATGATAACCTTGGCGCGAGCCACGATGTCATTCCGACTCAAGGCGCAGTGATGGGCTATGTTGATACAAAAGTTGCTAACTTAGATATGAATCAAATTACTGATGCTGATGAAGATACTAAGGTAATTGTACAGAATAACAATCGTGTTCGTGTTGATGTTGCGAACAATCAAGCAATTTTAGTTGACGAAAACGGTAATGTAAAAATCGGAACTAATACGCCTAAAGAACGATTAGACGTTGATGGTGCAATTATACTCGGTGAAGCAACAGGTACTAACGAAGGTACAGTACAGTTTAAAAACAATAAACTTGAAGTATATCAAAATGGTGGATGGATTTCTCTTACTGAACAAAGTAACTGGGAAGTAAGCGGTAATGACATCACTAATAAAAATACTCAAAATGTTATAATCCAAGGTGGAAACCTACAAGTACAAAACAACATGGAAGTATCAGGGAATTTGACATTAGGTGCTAATTCTGTAAATGCTATTTCCATAGACAACACTTTAGCAGCTGATTCTGACATGAATTTACCTACAGAAAAAGCAGTTAAAGCATATGTTGATGCAAAAGAAGCTTTAGCTGTTATGGATGGCGACGTTGCCGGTGGTGACTTAAGTGGTACCTATCCGAACCCAACAGTAGCACAAATTCAAGGTGTTCCTGTAGACTTAACAGGTTTGGCAGCCGATCAGGTGTTGAAATATGACGGTACAAACTTTGTAGCTACAGCAGTGGATTTAGATGCAACAAATGATGTCTTAAAAACAGATGCTTTTTCCGGTGACGTAAGCGGCACCTATGATGCAGTAAGCGTAGACAAAGTAAAAGGCGTAAATGTAGACTTAACAGGTTTGGCAGCCGATCAGGTGTTGAAATATGACGGTACAAACTTTGTAGCAACAGTAGTGGATTTAGATGCAACAAATGATGTCTTAAAAACAGATGCTTTTTCCGGTGACGTAAGCGGCACCTATGATGCAGTAAGCGTAGACAAAGTAAAAGGCGTAAATGTAGACTTAACAGGTTTGGCAGCCGATCAGGTGTTGAAATATGACGGTACAAACTTTGTAGCAACAGTAGTGGATTTAGATGCAACAAATGATGTCTTAAAAACAGATGCTTTTTCCGGTGACGTAAGCGGTACATATAATGCCGTAAGCGTAGACAAAGTAAAAGGCGTAAATGTAGACTTAACAGGTTTGGCAGCCGATCAGGTGTTGAAATATGACGGAACAAACTTTGTAGCTACAGCAGTGGATTTAGATGCAACAAATGATGTATTAAAAACAGACGCTTTTGCTGGTGACGTAAGCGGTACATATAATGCCGTAAGCGTAGACAAAGTAAAAGGCGTAAATGTAGACTTAACAGGTTTGGCAGCCGATCAGGTGTTGAAATATGACGGAACAAACTTTGTAGCAACAGTAGTGGATTTAGATGCAACCAATGATGTCTTAAAAACAGACGCTTTTGCTGGTGACGTAAGCGGTACATATAATGCCGTAAGCGTAGACAAAGTAAAAGGCGTAAATGTAGACTTAACAGGTTTGGCAGCTAATCAGGTGTTGAAATATGACGGTACAAATTTTGTAGCAACAGTAGTGGATTTAGATGCAACAAATGATGTATTAAAAACAGACGCTTTTGCTGGTGACGTAAGCGGTACATATAATGCCGTAAGCGTAGACAAAGTAAAAGGCGTAAATGTAGACTTAACAGGTTTGGCAGCTAATCATGCAATGGTATATGACGGAACAAACTTCATATCTAAAGAAGTTGTTAAAGCAGAAAGCAATTTTTCCGGTGATGTAAGTGGCACTTATAATAATACAAGTGTAACTAGAATTCAAGGTAACAGCGTTACTGCAAATGCTCCTAGTGATGAACAAGTTTTGATGTGGAGTGTTGCAAATTCTGAATGGCAAAACAATGTTATCAGTAAAGTAAGAGCAACTGATGATAGAACTAACATCGTAATCACGAGTGAACCTGTAAATAATCAAAACATCAAGTTTACAGTGATGAATGATGTTATTGCTACATTACATGAAAACAAAAACTTTGGTATTGGAACAGAAAATCCAAGTGCAAAATTAGATGTGGTTGGTACAAGTGAATTTACAGGTGTTTCAACATTTAAAGGTGCAATGTCAGTTTCTACTGAACTTGCTGACCTGAGCACAGTTATGACTTTAAGTAACAATGCGGCAAATGCTACAAATAATCCTGTACTAAATGTTACTCAAAATTCCAGTATTGATTCATATGCGGGTAGATTTGAGGTTTCTAATGCTAATAATAGTGGTTTTAGTGGATTGTTCATGCATGCAGGTGCAAAAACAGGTGTACAGGTTTATGTAAATGCTGATGGTGTTACTGGAGATCCGGTTGGTTTGAATGTACTAATTCCAGCTGCGGATGCAAATAATCAAGGTCAAGGTATTAGTATCACAACAGGTGACAAAACTCAGGGTATCAAAATTGCTAATGATAATGCAAACTCAATCGAAGCAGCTAATAACTCTGCCACAAGTGCTACTATTACTGCAAGTAACTCTGGTACGGGCCCTGCATTAACTGCAGGAAGCACAGCTAATTTAGATGAAACTTCAACTGTAAATATCGGTGGTTCTCTAAGTTATGGTGTTAGAAGTGTTACTTCAGGTGTAGACATTAACTTACTTTCTACTGATCATATTGTACTAGTAAATAACACGGCTGCAATAGCAGTTACTTTACCTGATGCAACAATATACAAAGGAAGAGTAATCACAATCAAACGTACAGGAATCGGTGGTAATCTTACTGTAACAGGTACTCCAAGTATTGATGGTGTAGCAAATAAGATCTTGACTAATCAGTTCGAGTTTGTGAAAATAGTTAGTGACGGTACGCAATGGTTGATAATAGGACAGAATTTCTAAAAATATATTCTCAATGACAACACACAACAAAGGGTGTAGGGCAAGTGAGTCCTCGCCCTTTTTTTATGTATCTAAAAATTAAATGTTAAGTTGATTTGTAAAAATTTAACATAAATCGCTATTGTTTTTGATAATTGCAAATGCTGATAAGTATATGATATATAAGCAAATAAAGACTACTATTTTGGACTTTGGATATTATTGTTTATATTGAAATAAAAAATTGGCACAAAATTTTCTTTGTAGATTGGTTAAATATGTTTATTATAGATAGTATTTTAGTTGATGAAGAAATTGGCAGAGCAAAATTTGCCTGCGATTTAGATAAATGCAAAGGTGCTTGTTGCACATTTGAAGGTGATTTTGGTGCTCCAGTACTTGAAGAAGAAGTAGAACAAATCAAAGAAAGCTTTGGAGCAGCCTGGGAATACTTATCTGATAAATCCAGAAAGTATATTGAAGAGCACGGGTTTATAGAAGGTGAAGGCGAAGAGCTAGCAACTGTTTGCATAGACCACAAGGATTGTGTCTTTGTGTATTATGATGGAGATAAAGCTCTCTGTGCTCTGGAAAAAGCTTACTTCGAGGGGAAGGCAAAATTTAGAAAGCCAATATCTTGTCATTTATTTCCGATTAGAGTAGGCAAGTTTGGTGGACCAATGCTTTACTATGAGAAGATTTCTGAGTGTAAAGATGCTGTAGCTCGAGGTAATAAAGAAAATATTTCTTTGCTAGAATGTGTAAAAGATGCTTTGATTCGCAAATACGGCGAAGAATGGTATAATGCACTTATTGAATATTTAGAAGATAAAGAATAATTTTTGTTCTTTTTTTTGTGATGATTAAATTTCTGAAGAATCCAGTTTTTATTCGGGGGGAGAAAAATTGGATTGAGTAACTATATATATTTCTCCCTGTAATCAGAAACTTCGGCTTCTGACATTTAAGTCTTACTGATTACGGTGTGCTATGAAACTTTCGTTAGACATAAAAACTTCACTTACGCAAACGCTGACTCCACAACAGATTCAGTACCTTAAACTATTGCAATTACCGGTTATCCAGCTCGAACAGCAAGTCAAGCAAGAGATTGAAATGAATCCTATGCTTGAAGAAGTTGGTGATTTAGATATAGAAATTGATGAACCTAAAGACTTTTCCGAACATGATCATCCGGAAACTGAATTTGCTGCTGAAGATGAGAATAGCCCTGAAGCTTTAAAAAAACAGCTCAATGATGATAAAGATCCTTTTGAGTTTTATAAAGTTTTATGGGAAGATGAAAATACCAGCGGCTCGAATTCAAAAAATAACGCATTTGATGATGATGATGACGGCGAGCCTTTTCAGATAAAAGACACACAGTCCTTTTTTGAAGAGCTAATAGACCAATTGCGAATGCAGCCTATCACTCAAGAAGAGTTTGTTCTTGGTAATCACATCGTTTGGAATATAGATGATGATGGCTACCTGCGCAGAGCTCTGCCTGAAATAGTGGAAGAGACAAATAATCATATCTCAGAAATGAATTTAGAGCTACAGGAAAACGAGATAGAAGATATCTTTGAAGAAATGCAGGAAGATTATAATCCTGCTCGTCAATTCAGTGTTTCTGAAGCAGGCCTGCAAATGCTTGATAATGTCAGAAGTAAACTTACCGGAATTTTGATAAAAAACAATGCTCAGGAAGAAGAGCTTGTACTGAATGGTCTTGATTTTATCAATTTAGAGCATGCTGAAAAAGTACTCGGAATTATACAAACTCTTGATCCTCCGGGAATTGGTTCCAGAGATATTAAAGAGTGCCTTCTTTCTCAATTATATTCTTTACCTAAAACTAATGCAGCTCAGAAACTTGCAATAGAGATTCTGGAACATGCTTACGATGCTTTTACTAAAAAACACTATAGCGTTATCACAAAAACATTAGAAGTTGGAGATGAATATCTAAGAGAAGCTCTGGAAGTAATCAGAAGATTAAATCCGAAGCCGGGCGGTGGTGCATTCCAATCTGAAACTAACAGTGTTATTCCTGATTTTCTTGTTGCAATAGATGATGAGTCAAATGAGCTGATAATCACTGTTAATGACTCTACTATGCCTCAAATCCAGCTAAGTACAGCTTATGAAAAATTGAAAAAAGAAGCGAAACTGAAGAAATTCAATAAAGATACTAAAAACTGGATTCGAAATAAGTACGAAGATGCTAAGTTTTTGATACAAGCTATTCGCCAGAGAAAAGCAACTATGTTGAAGGTGATGACAGCGATTTCTTATAAACAAAAAGGTTTTTTTGAAGAAGGGCAATCGGGATTAAAACCACTGATATATAAAGATGTTGCTGAAGAAACCGGTCTGGATATTTCCACTGTCTGCCGTATTGTAAATGGTAAGTATGTGCAAACAGAATTTGGAACCTATGAGCTTAAGTTTTTCTTTAGTGAATCTCTTCCAAATGATGAAGGAGAAGAAGTCTCCACTAGAGTCATTAAACAGATTATTGTTGATATTATCAATGAAGAATCAAAATCAAAACCTTTAAGTGACGAAAAAATTTCTAAATATCTGAAAGAAAAAGGCTACAATGTAGCCAGACGAACTGTTGCAAAATACCGTGAACAATTAAAGATACCTGTGGCCAGATTAAGGAAGGAATTATAAGATGGGATTTGCAGAATTAATGGCAAAAAGTGATGCAGCTTTTAGACCTCTGGTTTGTAAACTACCTGCTAGGTTAAATTCTGCTATTTACTCAAACGGGAGAAAGGTATTTCTTTACAGGCTAGCTCATGATATACCAGTTCAGCCATTTGTGCCAGGCGCGGAACATAATATAAAACTATGGGATTTAAACTTCGGGTGTGGACTGTTTAATGCAGCGGGTATGTTTAAATTGGGTGAAGCTTATGAAGTAGTTGCCAAACAGGGTGCAGGTGCATACCTGGCAGGAACTACAACTTCCAACCCCCGTTTGGGCAACACAAAACTAGGAATAAAACATCCTTTTATGCCATATTCTCATTCTGCTTCTGCCTCTAACTGGATGGGACTTCCAAATGAAGGCCATGCAGTGGTGGCAAAAAGATTATCTCAAATTGGCCATAAGAAAAACTGTCCTATAGGTATTTCTGTCAGTAGTGCCCCGGAGCTAAGCGGACAGGAAGCATTGGATGGTTTGCTTGATGGATTTAAACTTTATGATGAAGCTGCAGTTTGCTTTATAGAATTAAATGAAAGCTGTCCGAACGTGCCGCATGAGCATGGTGATCAGCAAAAAGGAAGTTTAGATTCAAAACTAGTTGAGAGATTAGAGTATCTAAGCCAAAACTTTTTGAAGAAGCGTAAAAGGCATTTACCTGTAATAGTCAAATTTTCTAATGATACTGATATTGAGCAGATTCCTGCTTTAGTTGATGTACTGGTAGATTTGGGTTTCGACGGAATAAATCTTGGTAATACATCTACTCAATATGAAAGATATAGAAAAGACATAGATCCTCGCGATTACAGAAATTACGATTTCTTTATAAATGCCTTTGGTGGTGGACTTAGTGGCAGAATATTGAAACAGAACTCACTACTTTTAGCCGGTGAAGCTGCTAAATATATCAGGGAAAAGAACATACCTCAGGAATTTCATGTCATAAGAACCGGTGGTGTAGAAACTAAGCAGGATTTAGAAGATTCTAAAGCAAGTGGTATAGCTCTTAATCAATGGTTCTCAGGTTATTTTGAGCAGTTTGCAAAGTTCGGGCATAAGGTCTATCAGGAAACATTGGGTTAGACTTAAGCGCCATTTACAAATAGTGAGTATTACGGATTAGCAGCACTGCCCCAGGATCTCTGTTTCTATATATTATAAGAGAAAAGAGAGGCAAAAGATTCGCAAAATACACATCAGAAAATACTCTCTACCTTTCTATAATTACAGTTTGTATATAAAGAATTTTATGTAAAAATATTTAGCATTTGCATTTTGTTTTTTGTATCTTTAAGCGCAGCATAAAGTATCATTTTCGATAATCCCCTTTAAGGCGGACTTCCTTCTTTCGCAGAGTGATACTTCACACTTATATTTATAATAAATTTGAATAGTTGAAATGAAGTGGTTCAAAGCAATTATAGCTTACTTCTTTATGGCTTGGTGTATAGGTCATGCCGGAGTTTTGCCTGATATCTACGAATATGGCTCAAATGAAATTACTCAGATCCAAAAGGATTATAATTTTGAGCTAATCAGAAAAGCTGAATATAAGCTACTCGAAACTTTGAAAAAATATCCTGATAATGCATCAGGTGACTTGGCAGTGCTTATCAATTCTAATATTGATTTGCTTTCCGGTAATTATAATATTGCCAAAGGCAGATTGACGGAGTTTATCAAAGTTAGGCCAAATTCTCCTTTTGTACCTTATGCAGCTTTGCAAAGAGGGTATATAGCTTTTGAGCAGAAGGAATACACTGAGGCAGAGGAGTTTTTCAAAAAAGCTGTTGAGCTTGCCGAAAAAGATCTTCTCGACAGGCAGGATAATGACTATTACTCTATTGCACATGAGGCTCTTTACTGGAGAGGCATTTCATTAAATCAGAGTGCTCGTTACCAAGAAGCTATTGAAGTTTTTGAAACTGCTGCAAACAAATATCCCGAAGGAGACTATGCTGATGATGCACTGTTTGCTTTGGGACAGAACTATGAAATTAATAAATACTACCAAAAAGCTATTGATCAGTACACAGATTTAGAAAAAAGATATCCTTATTCGAACTGTATCATCGCTTCAGGAATTCGCAAAGCAAATAACAAGCTCATTCTCAGAGATTTTACAGGTGCATTACTTGCTTTGGAAAGAACAGAAAATATAATAGAGCATATCAGAGATAATACTGAAGAGGGAGAAAAGTACCCTGAACAGGACTTCTCAAAAAATTCGTTTGAAAAAATATTATACCTACGTGGTGAATCTTACAATCTTTCAGGCAATTATGCTAAAGCAGCAGAAGTTTTCAGAACATTTTTGGAAACAATCTATGGTTCTGAAATCGAAAACTACGTAAGACTTGGCGCAGGCTGGGCTCACCTCCATCTTGAAAACTTTCAGGAAGCTTTGGAATATTATGACAGTGTTATAGAAAAAGCAGGAGAAGAGGAGTTTAGAGTAAAAGCCACTGCACAGCTTTACAGAATAGTTGCACTTAAAAATTTAGGTGATAAGAAGCAGGCGAAAAAAGAGCTTGCAGCACTATCTGTTCAGCCTACTTACCCTTATCTTGGACAGATACTGCTTGAATTAGGGCAAATGCAGTACGAAGAAGGTGACTATGAAAAAGCACGAAGAACTTTGGAAAGAGCCGAAAGAGAAGCTTATGATGCTCTTGTATTGGTTAGAGTTCATTTGATGTTAGGTGCTTCTTACATGGAAATGGGAATTTGGAGTAAGTCAGTAAATTCTTATAAGAATGCCGAGGAGCTTGCCACGCGTGCTAACATAATCTTTATGCCTCAAAAAGAATGGTACTTGTCCGAATCCAGATTGAAACAAGGTATTGCTTTAGTTATGGCTAATAGAAGCGCAGAAGCAATCCCTGTGTTGATTACTTATACCGGAACTTCTTTTAAAGATTCCAGAATCGATGAAGGATACTTTTGGCTTGGTGAGGCTTATTACAATTCAGATCTATTGAATAATTCAGCAGAGACTTATCAGAAAATTCTTGATAAATACCCGCGCAGTGAAAGAAGAGAAGAAGCATACTATGGTTTAGGCTGGTCCTATTTCAGGCAGCAGAAATTCAGTAAATCTTCTTCCGTATTTGAAACTATGATTCAGGAATTCCCTAAATCAAAGCATGCTGTTGAAGTATTTACAAGACAGGGTGACGGCTACTACTGGATCAAAAACTATAAACTTGCTGCTCAGTCATACGACAAAGCCTCAAGGATGAATAACGGCTCGGATGAAGTGCAGTATTCTGCATATCAGAGGGCTCACTGCCTTTATATGATGCACGAGTATGAGAATGCAGTAACTGCATTACTTCAGTTTGTTCGCAGATTCCCAAGAACAAAATATGCTCCATATGCTTTGAATTTGATTGGAAAAATCAGATTCCATCAAGGCAAATATGATGAGGCCATTCAAGATTATGAATTCATGATAGAAGCCTACCCTAAGAGTGAGTTGCTTCCTGATGCTTATTATAATATAGCAGATGCTTATTATAATAAAGGTGATTTCGAGATGGCTCTCAATCAATATAAATTTGTTTGGGAAACTTATCCGACACACGGTTTAGCAAACGAGTCACTTAAATCTATGGAATACTGCTTGCTGGCTATGGGTAGAGAAGAAGAAGCTGTTGAAATTCTTCAAAATTATATTGAAAAAAATCCTGATTCCAGATTTTCTGAAGGTCTTTCCTTCAAAAAAGCTGATATGTTTTATACAGGAAGAAGATATAAAGATGCGGTAGCAGAATATGATGACTACATCAATAAATATCCTGACTCTAAGAGAATACCTGAAGTGCTTTATCAAAAAGCCAAAAGTTATATCTCTATGAATGAAAAAGAGGAAGCTGTTAAAACTTTTGACGGTATAGTTGAAAATTATCCTCAAAGTGAGTATGCACCTATTTCTTTACTTGAACATGGTATGATGCAAGCTAAAGGAACAGACATGCAGGCTGCTGATTCTATTTTCAATGTACTACAGGTAAAATATCCTAATCATGAAAGCTCTGCACAGGCAGGATTCGAACGCGCAATTATTAAATATAATACCGGTGATACAGCTGCTGCCATGGAAATGTACAAAGGAGTGGCTGCTGCTTTTGACAGTTTAGAATATGGGCTACAAAGTCGCTACCTTGTTGCAAAATACTATAAGAGTAAAGAGTGGAATGATTCTGCTCGAACTGAATACAAAATACTTGCAAACCAGGATCAAAACTATTTATTGGCTGCAGAAGCCCAGTATAGACTTGGTGAGATTTATATGCGGGAGAAAAATCTTGACTCTGCAATTGTCGAGTTAGAGATGCTTAAAGAGAAATTTGCCGGGTATGAAGATTGGTATTCGTATGGTATGCTTGCCCTAGGTGAATGCTATGAAAATACTGATCAGTTCCAAAAAGCTGAAGAAATATATACAGTTTTACTTGAAATCAGAATAGATGACGATTTCGCTAAAACTGCTAAACAACGACTCAAACGTATCGCTAAAATGATTGAAAACCTGAAACAAGAAGAAGAAGAATAGATCGCCATGAAAAAGTTTTATATAGCAATATTATTATTGGTTATCGGTTTTGCCGGACTTGATGCGCAAACAGCTCAAGAGCGAACAAACAGTAGCGCTTCCGAGCCGTATGAATTGCCTAAATTAAATATTATTGGTAATTATCAGGCAGAAATTAAGGCAAGTGAAAAGAAAAATCCGGAACGCTTAGTACCTTTAAAGAAAGGTGAGTTAGATTCTTTAAACTCTTTAGAGAAACAACAAACTATGCTATTGCCACCCGGAGAAACACCAGAGCATATTATATCTTCTGATTATGCACAGGGATATGTTCGCGCAGATGGTGGAAGCTTTTTAACTCCTAGAGTGGAAGGCGGCTATGGTTTGCGATATGAAGGTTATGAATTATACGGAAATGCCGGATTAGAACTTAGCGATGGCCATGTTGATAATGCCGGATATAGCGATGTGTTCTTAAATGTTTCATCTGATTACATTGCCCCAATGAAGTTTTGGGTATTTGGCGGGAGCCGCACTCGTACATATTTGAATTTCCGAAATAGAGGATATAAGCTTTATCCGATGTTAAAACCGGACGATAGAAATCTAATGAACTTCAAATTTGGAGTGGATGTAGATGGCGATTATGAAGGATATCAATTTAAAACAGGAGCGCAATTTAAATCGCTTCAGCTTTCGGGAGATTATGCCGATGGTTTTGATAATGCCTTCAGAGGATATGTCGGAGTTGAAACATTTTATAAAAAATATTTCGTAGGCGGAAATTTAGATATAGACATGCACGCTACAAACGGATCTTCTGCAAAAATGATTCAGATGGACGGGCATGGTGCCTTTTCTAATGATAAGCTTACATTTAAATTAAATGCCGGATTGCAGTTTGCGAATGCTTCTATAGATAATAGCAGGACAGGCTTTTTGCTTGCAGCAAACTTAGAGTACCGACTAAATAAAAATGTAACTATAACAGGCCGTCTGGAAAGTGGATTAGATAAGAACTTTTATTATGATATGGCAGAACACAACCCTTACATAAATCCGAATATTATTACTGACATGCCTTACAATATCGGACTAATAAAAGGGTTTTTAACATATCATCCGTCTCAGAGATTTGCAATTAGTGCAGGTTTTGAATTTAGAAAGGTAGAAAGATTGCCTGCATTTGTTCCGTTTGCAATGGCAGATTCTACATTAAATCAGTCTATGTTTGATGTTGAGTACATGGATGCCACATTGCTGGGAATAAATGTAGAGAGTTTTTGGGCTCCAACTGATGCAGACAGAATGACTTTAAAAATGAAGGCACTAACATCAAATTCTGATGAATATGAAAAAAATATTCCGTATTATGCTCCTATAGAAATGGGAATCAACTACAGAAGAGTATGGGCTGATATAATTGGCACAGAAATTGGTTTGGTTTATGTAGGAGAGCGCTATGCAGATCAGAAAAACGATATAAAAATTGACTCGTTTAACAAATTGATGCTGGGCGCTGACTATAAAATCAATGATGATTTTTCAGTCTTCATTAAATTTGATAATTTGCTAAATTCAAACGTGTACGTTTGGAATACTTATAAGGAAAGAGACTTATTTGTCTCTGCCGGAATTATGTGGCAATTTTAGGTAGCTTATGCCGGGATTTGATCCAAATACATTAAAACCAGAAGAGGAACTCAGCGGATTCGGACTCAGTGAGCCCGATGGTGATATATTTTCTTTGAAAGAAGAATATCCTGAAGAAGTACCTCAGTTTAAAAATGAGCCGGAACCTCTTATTGATGAGACTCCGGTGGAAGAGTTTATGGACGAAACTCCGGTTTTAGATGTAGATGCTGATGGCATCTCGCAGGCACCTTTGATAGAAACTCCGGAAAGCGGTAGCGTTTGGGATGCATTTGAAGATGATCCTATTCCTCAGCCTACAGAAGAAACTGATGAAGAAGCAATTGAGGAAAATATTGCTCAGGTTGAAGAAACTGTAGAAGAAACTCCTCAGGATATTATAGATGATATGCCTGATATTTCTGAAGATGATATTTCAGCTTTTGCTCCTGACGAAGAGGAAGTTACTCAAACAACCGCATCAGAAGAACCTGTAGACGCATTTGTAGATGCAGATGTCCCTACGGAAGCTGAAGAGGTAATTCCTGAACCTGAAGAGGTAGTTCCTGAACCTGAAGAGGTAGTTCCTGAACCTGAAGAGGTAGTTCCTGAACCTGAAGAGGTAGTTCCTGAACCTGAAGAAGTAGAGGATATTACTGATACTGTTGAAGAAACAGACGTGACTCTTTCTCTTGGTGATGATCTTAAACAAATGCTTGAAGAAGAGCTTAACAGATCTAAGGCAAGAAAAGAAGAAGCTGAAAAAGGAAAGCAGGATGAAGAGCCTATAGAAAAATCAGATCCTTCAGAGTTTCAACCTGTAGAAAAAATTGCTGAAACTGAATTTATTGATATCACTGATATAGATAAAGATGAAAAAGAAGCAAAAGCGCAAAAAGAAGATTTAGCTTCCGAAGAAGTAATTGAAGATAAAAAGCCTAAGAAAAAATCTAAATTATTGAGAAATATTGGGATTTCTGCTGCTGCAGTTGTAATTTTAGCTGCTCTTGGCTTGGGAGTTTTCCAATATTGGTATTATCCTAACTTCATGGTAGAGCAGCCGCAAATTGCTGAAACTGCTCCTGAAGAAAAACATGAAAAAGGAACTCACCAGGAAGTGGCTCCTGAGAGTGAATCAAAGCACGAAGAACATCCGGCTGAAATCAAAGCTTCTGAGGAAATAACTGAACATAAAGCCGAAAAAGAAGAAACTAAAGCTCCGGAGCATAAAAAAGAAACTGCTGCCGTTGAACATATAGAAGATGTGCATACTGAGAAACCAGTAGCTCAAAAAGATATAGCAGTTAAGGAAAATAATAATAAAGAAGCTGCAAAAGAAGTAGTTCCTGATAAGCCTAAAGAGAAAAAAACTCAGCAAGTTGCTTCAAAATCAGAGACTAAATCTAAACCAAAAGATGTTGCAACTACTAAGAAACATAAACGTATTAATAAGAAAGCAGCAACTTCCGCAAAAGAAAAAGACAAAGAAGAAATAGATGCACTTTTTGCAGTGCAAATTTATGCTTCTCCATCAAAAGATGATGCAGAGGCATGGCTCGATAACCTCAAAGATATGGATGTAGATAATCCTAGAATATCTACCCAAAAAATCAGAGATGTTATTTGGTATAGAGTCAGATTTGGCAATTTTAAATCAAAAGACGATGCAAGGAATGCAGCCATGAGATATGGATTTGCACAAACTTGGATTGATAGAATTAAGTAGGTAATGCTATGATACATACTACAAGACATGAGCAAGACAATGGTATTCAAATTAAGTTGCCTTGGGAAAAATACACAGCCCGTGGCTTCGCTATGGCTTGTATTGTCACTTTCTCTGCCTTGCTGTTTATGCAACTTTGGGAAATTAAAGCACCTCCTGTAAAAGTAAAAAATACATCGATACCTGTGTCTTTAATGACACTCAACTTTGGTGATGGCGACGGAACAGGTAAATCCAAAGGTAATTTGCAGGCTGAAGGTAAAAAACATAAAGGCAACAGGCCGACTACTAATTTGGATGATGCAAAAGTTGCAGCCAAAACTAAAAGAAGCAAAAATGCTCCACAAGCAGAATTTGGTGAGTCTTCTAATATTATTGCTAAAAAGGAACTTGAAGGCGAAAAAGCTCTTGCAGGTGAAGAAGGCGGTAGTGATAGAGATAATATCGGATCCAAAGACGGTTCACCTACAGGCAAAGGCTTAGGCGATCACGGCCTAGGAAGTGGTGCAGGACACGGCTTTGGTAATATAGAATGGGGCGGAGGCGGAAACAGACGCTTAGTAAATAAAGTTACTCCTAGATTCCCGAAAGGATCGCAGTTCCATGCAAATATGAAGTTTAAGCTTTTTGTTCAGGCTAACGGAACAGTGAGTAGAGTAGTGCCTATGCAAAAATCTGATCCTGAACTTGAAAAAGAAACTATAAGAGCTCTTAGACAATGGAGATTTAATCCATTGGACGGAGACGAAACAATGGTTGGTATTATACCTCTGAATTTTGAATTGAGGTAATCAAAGAAAAATTTGATTCTGGAGGATCAGGGACATATTTCTGCTGAATAAGCGATATGTCCCATTTTTTTATGGAGAAGTTTTAGACTTCCAATTTGTCAATAAAAAGAACCAAAACCCACTTTCAAATCTAAAGAGTCGTTTTGTTTGATAAAACATATGAAATTAACTCTTATCGTTAGCTGACATTCAAGTTTAGATGTATTTTATATAAATTTCTTAGCTCTCAACTATTGAGATTATATCATTTATCCTGCTACAGTAGCCATTCTATACAGAAACCCTTTCATAAAAAGTATTATTCAAATCTTTTTTCTTTCCAATTATCAATTTGTTCGTACGTAAAATATAGTTAAGGCAAGGCTAAAAATATTAGTATATTGGATAAAAATAAGAATGTGCGTTGCCTAAAAGATTTCAACTCAGTATTTGAATCGCAAAAATGAGCATTCAAATATCAGTAAAATATGTATTTATCAATACGGAGTCTGGAGATTTTTAGCCCGTATAGCAGAATACATGTCATTTGAAACCATGTACATTAGGCGTGAAAAAGAAGCAAAAAACTAAAAAGGTAAGAAAAGTGGAAAAATGCAATTTGTCTGAAATGAAAGTGGATAAACTCTACAAAGTCATTTCCTTAAATATAGATGATTTATCGATAAAATCTCTTGATAACATTGGAATCTCAAAAGGGAGAAATGTTTCCCTGATTGGAGCTGTCATCTCTGATCCTATTACAATTAGAATCGAAGATAGTAGAATTTCTATTAGGCGTGATTTGGCAATAAAAATTGATGTAGAATTGGTAAAGAATATCGAAAATGAATATAAAAAAAGCAGTTAAAAAAGACACCTCTAAAATAGCTCTTGTTGGTATTTTGAATTGCGGTAAATCAACTTTATTTAATAAGCTAACTAAGGGTTCGGTAGTAGTTGGGAACTTTCCGGGTGCAACAGTGAGTATTCATAAAGGTTATGTCAAAATTGATAAAGGTGATTACGAACTATTTGATCTTCCCGGAATTTACAGCTTAAAGCCTGATACTGAGGAACAGAGATTAACTAAGACATTTCTTGCTAATGAGAGTGAGGAAAAAAGGAATTACGACTTTATAGTAAATGTCATAGATGCAACTAACTTGACTCAAAGTTTAAGATTTACTCTCGAACTACTTAAAGCTAGTACAAATGTAATGATTTTGCTTAGCAAGATAGATGTGGCGGAAAAAGAAGGGATTAAGATCGATGTAAATAAGCTTTCTGCTGAGCTCGGCAAAGAAGTTACTCCAATCAACTCTTCCAGTGCTAAATCAATATCAATTGTAAAGCAAAAAATTGCAAAGTTTACAGAAAATGTTATAAGCGAGGAGTTTGATCTAAGCATCGAAAATGAAACATTTGTAGAGGACACTTATAAAAATGCAGATGAAATATATAGGAAAGTAATCAAAGAGAATAGCGGTGAAAGACTTTCAGACAAAGTTGATAAAATCATTTTGAATAAGTATATCTCAATCCCATTTTTCCTGATGTCTATGTTACTGATATTTTGGTTTGCCATAGGCTTGGGAGGTATATTTATAGATAGCTTTGATAGCTTAGGTGAGTACTTGTTTATAAATGTTCCTAAAGCTGGCCTGCATCTAATAGGTTCGCCAGAATTTATAAATTCAGTTCTTTTTAGTGTAGGAACCGGTTTGCAGACTTTGGCAACTTTTATTCCCGTTTTATTCTTTTTGTTTTTAACGATAGCTATTCTAAAAGCAAGTGGTTTGATGTCACGCCTGGCAATTATAGCAGATAGATTCATGCGGAGAATCGGACTCCCCGGCAATGCATTCATTCCTTTACTGATTGGATTTGGGTGTACAGTCCCTGCTGTATACGGGACAAGAGCATTATCTTCCAAAAGAGATAAATATATGACTATATTTATGGCACCTTTTATGTCATGTGGTGCACGCTTACCTGTATATGTACTGTTTTGTGCATTTATATTTCAGGAATATTCTGCGCTAATAGTTTTATCAGTTTATCTAATAGGGATCATGGTGGCGATTATAACAGGTCTGGTTTTGAAAGGCACACTTTTCAAAGGTGATCAAATGCCATTTATTACTAGCTTGCCGGCGTATATAATGCCAAGTGCAAAAGCAGTATCGTTCGAAGCATGGATACAGTTGAAAGGATTTGTGAAAGGCGCAGCTTCATTCATAATTATAGCCACTGCATTATTATCAGTTTTGGAATCTGTAGATTTTGAATTTAAATCTCCCGAGAATAATAGCACATCAATTTTGGCAACCGTAGGCAAAGGAATTACTCCTGTTTTTGTTCCAATGGGAATAAATAGTGAAATAAATAAAGACACTACACTAGCTGAAAGAGATAACTGGCAGGCTTCTGTTTCACTATTTACAGGACTATTTGCCAAAGAAGTAATAATCGTGACACTTAACTCCTTGTATAGCAATGAAACTGAAGCGGCTGATGCGATCCCGGAAAGCGAAGTAAAATGGTACCATTATACTATGGAAAGAGTGGAAGATGGAATTGAAGTAATCGATTTAAATCTTTGGGATGCTTTAAAAGACCCTCTGGCAGAAATTCCAAGTGGTTTTATTGAAATCTTTACCTTTGATATTTGGGGACTTTTTTCAAGCACTGATGAAACAGATGTAAAAGAAGAACATGAGTTATCAAGTGCTACAATAAGCGCGATTCCCAAAATGTTCAATAGCCATTCAGCATATGCTTTTATATTGTTTATTCTTATGTATTTCCCATGTTTTGTAGTGGTAGCTGCTTCTAAAAACGAAATGGGATGGATGTTTACAGTTATTATGCTGGCTTACACAACTCTTGTTGCCTGGTGCTCTGCTACTTTATATTATCAAATAGCCTCATTAGAATTGAATCTCTTGTACATTGGAATAGCAGTATCAATATTAGTATTTATGTATTACGGATTGAACTATTTGGCAAAAATGCCGGAAATAAATAATCAACTAAAAGATTAGAATGTTGTATAAATAGATTAGTTTACTGTTTGTTACTAAGAATCATTTATCTCTAAGTAGAGAGTTGATTTAAAAGATTTTTTTTAGCATATTATGAATGCCTTAGATGTTTATATTTTCAAACTAATTTGAACCGGTAAAAAATGTCAGGTGTAGTAATAGCAATTGTAGCATTTGTGGCTTTTTTAGCAATAGTCTTTATCGTAAAGAAGCTGTTGAAAATCGGTATTTTGTTTGCCATATTGGCAATATTAATTCTAGTGTTTTTCAAATTGATGCAAATGTAAACGATAAAATTTCTTATTTTAAAAAGATTAATTTAGTTGATTAATATAATTAGGTAGTATAATGTCTTATAAAATTGGTGTAATTGGTACAGGCTATGTAGGATTAGTTTCAGGTACCAGCTTTGCAGCAACAGGTAATCAGGTGTTATGTGTTGATATAGACGAAAATAAAGTGGCTAAAATGAAGGAAGGCATCTGCCCAATATACGAACCGGGTTTAGATGTATTAATGACAAGAAATATCAAAGACGGCAGGTTGAATTTTACTACTGAGCTTAGAAAGGCTGTTCACCACAGCAGTATTATTTTCTTATGCTTACCGACTCCTCCAAATGAAGATGGTTCTGCAGACTTAAATCACGTACTTCGAGTAGCTGAAGACATCGCAAATATTATCAAAGAAGATGGAATTACTGAAGAAAAGATCTGCGTTAACAAATCAACTGTTCCTGTTGGTACAGCAGATAAAGTTAAAGCTATTTTTGACAAAGTTCTAGGCGAACACAATGTTCATGTAATAAGCAACCCTGAGTTTTTGAGAGAAGGTTTTGCAGTAGAAGATGCTATGAAACCGGAAAGAGTAGTGATTGGGACTTCCAGTGTAAAAGCAGGCGAAACTATGAAAGATCTGTACGAACCTTTTGTTCGCTCAGGTAATCCAATTATTATAATGGATGAGAAAAGTGCTGAAGTAACAAAGTACGCAGCAAACTCTTTCTTAGCTACAAAAATTTCTTTTATGAATGACTTATCAGCTTACTGCGAAAAAGTAGGTGCTGACATAGATAAAATACGTTTTGGTATAGGATCTGACACTAGAATTGGTAAACGTTTCTTATTTGCAGGCATTGGATACGGCGGATCTTGCTTCCCTAAAGATGTAAGAGCTTTAGTCTATTCTGCAGATGATGCAGGCACTCCACTTACTATAATTAAAGCAGCACAGGATGTGAATTATAAACAAATTCACAGATTCTTTGGAAATATTGAAGCTCGCTTTAATGGAGACCTTAAAGGCAAGAAAATTGCACTTTGGGGGCTTGCATTCAAACCTGATACAGATGATACACGTGAAGCTCCGGCTTTCACATTAATCGACAGTCTGTTAGATGCAGGTGCAGAAGTAAGAGCTTACGATCCGGAAGCAATGGAAAATACTAAACTACGCTTTGCAGATAAAATTGAATATGCGGATAATGCATACCAATGCTTGGATGGTGCGGATTTCCTTGTGATCACTACTGAGTGGACTATGTTCCGCAAACCTGATTTTGCAAGAGTGAAAGAATCTCTTTCAATGCCATTGATTTTTGATGGTAGAAATCTTTACGATTTAGATGAAATGGAAAAACACGGTTTCGAATATAGAAGCATTGGAAGAAAAGTAATTAACGGATAGATTTACTTTTCAAATAGTAGACTCAAAAAATAAAAACAAGAGAGGCATTAATACCTCTCTTGTTTTGTAAAAAGACTAAATTAGAGTCAACTTTAGAAGCTTTCCTGATTTAAGCTGTACATGAACTCCCACCAAGCCAAACTTATGGTTAGAGATATAAATAATTTCATCTACAATCGGATCATCAGCCAGAGCTTTTTCTTTAACTTTAATAACTTTGATACTATAAAATCCCCAATCAAAATCATCTGTGCTTGATTTGTAAGTCACCTCACGAGTAACCTTTTTGCCTTCATCAGTAGTGAAAGTATACTTATCACCAACATTTGCGTTGTATTTAACAATTGTAAAAGGTTTAGAAGTATTCCCTTTGCTATAGCGGTAATCTTGAATTCCTTCACTTGTGACTTTTGCTTTAGCTTCGAAATCAATTTTGATGCTATTAGTATCAGAAATATCCATGCGAATTTTATAAGTTTCAAAATAAGATTCGGCTAAGGTTATTTTATCAGCCACAGGTAAATCCTGCAAACCAAATAAAGTATCAATTACCTTTAAATCTTCGATATCGAATTCCATGTGGTATTCTGCTGTGATAATTCCGTTATCATTTTTGGTTATTTCAGCAGAGTTTTCAATTCTTGTAATCTTGCCGTTAGTAAGTTCATCGTAGTTGAAACTGCCTATGTATTTTGTTCCGACTTTTGTAATATCAAGATCCGTATTTCCGCCAATAGTATTTGGATCGTCGGAAGGATCATTTGAGTTGTCACATCCTGTCCACAAAAATGCAGCTAATAAAAATAGAATCAAATTAGTTTTCTTCATGATGAATCTCCTAGATATAAATAGTTTTATGCAATATAAATAAATTTATATTAATGCAAGCAAAAAACTATACCAAATATTCTATTCTTCTACACATAATTCTTTTTTTATTATTGCTTTAATGGTTTTTACTGATAAAAGTAGAACCATTAGTGATAGTAGTATAAAAAATCCTGTTGCTATAGAGAGATAGAAATCTTTATCTGTAAGATGATACATTTGAATAGAAGCCAAACTTATTGCCGCCAGCGGGAACGTATAAGCCCACCATGAAAGAAAAAACTTTATTTTATAAAATCGCGGTATTTGATATACCAGAAAGATTGCTATGAAAAGAGCGAAGAAATACATAATATTAGCAAAAGCATCCAGCTCATTGCCAAGCTTGATGTATGATATTAATCCTATTGCAGGAGGAGCAATCATGATGAAAAATGTTGGCAGGAGCTTCTGGGGTAAAGGATTATGGAATACAATTCTGTATATAAAAACAGTAAATAAAACAATCCAAAAAACTATCCCGATTGAAAAGAAGAACCATGATATTTCAATTACTGCATGAGTAGTGCCGGCGACCGGAACAATTATATTACCTACTATAGGTATGAACCATGATGGGTTTATATGCTTAAGTTCAAAATGCTCATGATAGATCCATACTGATAATATTTTGATTGTAAAGATGAAATGAAGCACAGTGCCGAACAGCCAAAAATAGTAAGATAGATCTATGCTATGCGGAAGCAAAAACACAGAAAAAAGCAAGAAACTTATTGATATCGTAGGGAAAAAGTTAATCTTAATAGGATGATAAAATTCGCTGATGAGATACTCTTTATGTGTCTTGTATTTTATAAAAAATACAGTTAATAGAATTAAAAATATCACAATGGTTGCTCCGAATAACACCCATTGTGTGTATTCGCCTAATAAAAACTCCAGCTTTTGTGATACAATTGACAGACCTGACAGACCAAGAATTATTGCAAAAAACGAGATAGGAAAATTTTTTATTCGCAGCATCTTTTCCATGTTTACTCCGATTTATATTTCTGATTGGCAATATTGACGATTTTATATTTAATTCTATTGAATGATTTAACTTATCTTGCTTCTTTAGCAACGTATGTGGAAAAACTTAAGTTTTGATTTATTACATTTGTAGTCTGATATTATTAGTTACGGAGAAACGAAATGCTGGATATTAATAAGATAATTACTGATGAACTGAGCTTGCAAGCTTGGCAAGTAGATAATGCTTTGCAGCTCAAAAGTGAAGGTGCAACTTTGCCATTTATCGCAAGATACCGTAAAGAAAGAACCGGAGAGTTGGACGAAAACGTACTTAGAGACTTATTCGAAAGATTTGAATATCTGACTGAACTTGAAGAAAGAAAAAAGACTATTCTGGATTCGATAGAAGAGCAGGGCAAGCTTACTGATGAGTTGAAAGACAAGATTGAAAAATGCCTTAAAAAAACAGAGCTGGAAGACTTATATCTGCCTTATAAACCTAAAAAGCGCACCAAAGCCACTATTGCTAAAGAAAAAGGCTTAGAACCTCTTGCTGAGTTTATAAAAGAGAATAATAAATCAGGTTTAGCACCGATTGATTTAGATTCTGAAGCAAAGAAATATGTATCTGCAGAAAAAGAAGTTGCTGATGTTAAAGAAGCTCTGAAAGGTGCCTCTGATATTATCGCTGAGGAAATTGCTGAGACTGCTGAATTTCGTCAATGGATAAGGGAGTACTTCCTTAAAGAAGGTGTTTTTACTTCCAAAATCAAGAGCGAATTCGAGGAAGGCAGCACTAAATATGAGATGTACAGAGAATTTGAAGTGCCCGTAAGAGATATAGCACCTCACACTATGCTTGCTTTGCGCAGAGGCGAGACTGAAGGTGTGTTAGTACTTGATCTAAAATATGATGAAGATAAAATTTTAGATTTCCTTGCTTCTCAGACTATAGAATCTATGCATGAAAATATATATGATTTATATAATGCAGCTATCAAAGATGGCTTTATCAGACTGATGAAACATTCGATTATAGGTGAAGTTAGATTAGACAAAAAGGTCTTTTCAGATGATGAATCTATAAAAGTATTCGAATCAAATTTACGCCAAATGCTTCTTGCTGCTCCTGCAGGTTTGAAACCAACTATAGGACTTGATCCCGGCTTCAGAACAGGTTGCAAGATGGTTGTGGTAGATGCTACAGGAAAATATATCAAGTACGATCAGATTTTCCCTCACAACTCTGCAAATGAAAGAGCCAGAGCTGCAGCTACAATTCTGGATGCGATTGAAAAGCATAATATTGAATTGATAGCAATTGGTAATGGAACAGCCGGTAGAGAAACTGATCAGTTTGTGCAGGAAACTTTGAAAGACACCTCTTTCCAGCCTGTGAAAGTGATGGTTAATGAAGCAGGTGCTTCAGTGTATTCAGCAAGTAAAGTTGCCAATGAAGAATTTCCTGAGCTGGATTTGACCGTTAGAGGTGCAATCAGCATAGCCCGCAGATTGCAGGATCCACTTGCTGAGCTTGTAAAAATCGATCCGAAATCTATTGGTGTCGGACAGTATCAGCATGATGTAGATCAAAGAAATCTCAAGAAAAAGCTGGAAGAAACTGTAGAAAGCTGCGTAAACTACGTTGGAGTTGACTTAAACACAGCTTCCAAAGAACTTTTAACTTATGTATCAGGTATTTCTGCTTCTGTAGCAAAAAGTATTGTAGAATACCGCAATGAGAATGGAACTTTCAAAAGCAGAAAAGACCTTTTAGGAGTTCCGCGTTTCGGCAAAAAGGCTTTTGAGCAGGCTGCAGGTTTTCTCAGAATCAGAGAAGGTAATGATATTTTAGATAATACTGCCGTGCACCCTGAAAGTTATCATATAGTGCAGCAATTTGCAAAAGATCTCAATGTAGACCTTAAAGAAATCACTAAAGTTTCTGAAAAGCTAAAAACTTTAGACTTGAAAAAATATATAACTGATACCATTGGAGAGCCTACTCTCAGAGACATAATCGACGAACTTGAAAAGCCCGGACGTGACCCCAGAGAGGAATTCAAATATGCAAAATTTGCTGAAGGTATTAATGAAATCAAAGATTTGCGTGAAGGAATGGAGCTTGAGGGAGTAGTAACAAATATTACTAATTTCGGAGCTTTTGTGGATATTGGAGTCCATCAGGATGGGCTGGTTCACATCTCTGAAATGGCAAATTTCTTTGTAAAAGATCCGACAAAAGTAGTCAAAGTGGGGCAGATTGTTAAAGTGAAAGTTATTGATGTAAACGAAAAACTTAAACGTATCAATCTTTCCATGAAGCAGGTAGGTGGTAATAATCTCAAAAAACCGGAAGCAAAAAAACAGTTTAATGTAAACGATTTGAAAGCAAGATTTAGCTAGTAGTGAGACCTTTTTTGGTTTTAGGTGTCCTGTTATATAAGTATTTAGCATTATGGTGTGGTGCATTTAAAAAGCACTGCACCATAATTATATTAATCTCTTGAATTGACAAATATCTAATTTTTATATAAATTAGCTAAACTTGCTAAAGCATAGTTAACAAAACAAATAGGACAATATGAAAAAAGCAATTTTTACAATATTATTAGCTTTCTGCATAAGTTTCAGTGCTCAAGCTGAAAAACCTGAGCAGCTTTACAAAAAGGCTGTTGCCCAGTACAGTAGTGGAGAATTTGAACAAGCAGTAGAATCATTTGACGAGCTGTTGAAAAAAGTGAAGGATTATGTTTCCTACTACTATAGAGGAATGAGCCATTTAGCAATTAGCAATTATAATGAAGCTCAAAATGATTTTTCCATGGCGATTGCACTAAAGCCTGATTATGCAGATGCTTATAACGGAAGGGCTCTTACATTTGGCTATTTGGAAAATGTAAGTGGAGCTATGCTCGATTTTGATAAAGCAATAGAGCTTGATCCCAATTTTGCGGAAGCATATGCTAATAGAGCTACGGCTTACATTGCTCAGAGTCTATTTGATTTAGCAGAAAAAGATTTGCGAAAGACATTATCTATAAGAAAAGATCATGCTCCTGCACAGCTAAATCTAGCCAGACTTATTTATAGCAAAGGTGCCTTCAATGATGCAATTAAAGAGTTTACAAAATGTATTAAAATAGGCATGAAAGCACCGGAAGTTTACCAAAAAAGAGGTAAATCCTATCTGGCACTTAAAAAAACTGACAAAGCTATTCAAGATTTTACTAAAGCAATTGAACTCGAACCAAGAGATCCTGACAGCTACTTACTTAGAGCTGCTGCTTATGATCAGGCCGGCAATAAAGAACTTTCTAAAAAGGACAGGACAGAAGCTTCATATCTTGCAGGTACAGATTTTAAAAAATTTGAAGAAATTAAATTCAAAAAATATGTGTCTCCTGATAAAGTATTTTCTCTTCAGCTGCCGGAAGGGTGGTATTCAGATAAACTTCCGAGAGATGATGATGTTACAGAATATATCTATACAAAATTTCCGAAAGGATCTAATAACTTAGATGATGTAATGGTTACTGCTGCAATTGTTCGTAATATGCCAACAAAATATGATGTGAAAGGTGCTCAGGGAATTCTAAGCTTCTGGGACGGAAGTATTGGTAAAAATGTGATGCAATATGAGCACCATGTTGTAAACCAGCAAGTGCAAAGACAGAAGAATGGTTTACCAACCAGACTATATAAGTCTACGCTCCAGTACACGGAACACTCAATACCAATGGTAACTTATGAATACGCTGTGGCAACGGATAAAGATTTAGCATATTTGGTGCTTAGATGCCCAGCTAAGCTGTTTGGGTATTATGAGCAGGTGTTTGACCATATAATCGAAACAGTGACGATAAAATGGGATTAATTGCCGAAGGATGCAATCCATTGATCATTAGCTTAACGGATGTGAAGTGTACTTAATGAGAATTAGGTAGATTTTTAAAAAAACAGGACTGAATTAGGTAGTCAACCGAACTCAGTCCTGTTTTTTTATATGAATTATAGAGATGTAAAAACTTTGCGGGATACAAATTCTAGTAATCTACTTCGAATTTAAAATCTTTTTCCTGAATCGAAGCATCGGCTTCTCGCTCTATAAAGTCTCTGACTGCCGGTTTAATAAACATATTTTCTAAGTTTAAAGACGCCAGACCTTTTGCAATAACAGATACTGCCCCTTCCACAGGAGTTGTTTTATTTATTACAATCACCGGTGAGTCATTTACCATGCAAAGGCCACTTCTGAATTTTCCGTCGCCTTTTCTGACTTTGACACCGATGTTTTTTGCTATTTCGAGTAGTTCTTTATGCATTTCTTTAGGCTTCATTCTTCACCTTTTCCGATTTATTGATAAATCTCTGGAGTGGTTGGTATATTAAGCACACTGCTGCTGATAAATTTGACAAAAAAGACAACACCGTAAATACTTTAATACCATCGCTTTGAAAACGAATTAAGAAGTAATCTTTTATTTGAGTAGCATAAATATCCTGAATGTAATTATCTTTGAAATCATTGATTAGGCGGAGATCCAGATAATGATTATACAATTCTCCCGGCAGGCCAATGAGTAAGAATAATCCTGCCATCATAATCCAGCCATAGTTTTTAATCTCTTTGCGATTTAAAAACAATAGCAGTAAGATTCCAATAAAAAATAAACCATATCCTAAGTTAGGATAGAAAAACATCTCAGCATAATTTTTTACTGCAAAGTATAAGTTTCCAGCAGGAATATTCATATTGAGAGGCATTCCACTTTCAATTGTAAGCAGGCTGTATGCAAATGTAGATCTTAAGATATTTGCTCCAAACCAAACGCTAAATCCCAACATACTTATCAGTAAAGCCCATCTGCTTTTATTTCCCAAATCCATATAGTCTCAACACAATTAAATATTATAAACCTAATATCTCAAAAATACAAAAGATATACTTAGATAGATAAAAAAATATTCCACAGCCTATATGTACAAAAAAAAGCTCGACAACACCTATAGTTATCGAGCGGCCTATACAAATTGTTATATGTCAAATTGAAGACTAAAAAGCAAAACCAAAGCCAACTATATTATTGCTAAGTCTGGCTTTCCCTGAGGCTTCATCAGAGACTTTAAAAAATGGTGTTATAGGCTTATTGTAGAAGTATGATTCAAAATAGATATTATATAATTCAATTCGCATTCCTAAATTTACACTTGATCTAAATTGATTTATTCCCATATTTGCCCAGTCAATAGATTCTCCGTCAAGTTTTCCTCCAAAGGAGTATTCTAAGTCTGCACCGATAAAGAAATAAACTCGAAATGGCATATAATTAAATTGAGGAGAGCCATAAGCAAGTTTAACAGGTATTTCCACAGAGTGTAAGTTTAAATCACCTTTGAAACTGTGAGCTCTTGCGAATCTGTATTTCGCTCCCATCAAGAGAGTTGTACGCTTGGATAAGTTTTTGTTTAAAAACAAGCCAATGCCACCACCAAGTTTTGTTTTCCCGTCGAATGGACCTTCTGAATATTGAAAACTACTTTTGCTATAATCTAAAGAGAGACCATATTGATAAGATTTAAGATTGACTTTTACAGACTCAGATGTTTCTTCAAATATATATTCTTCCTTAGAAGCTAAAGCTAATATGATATTATAGCTTTGATAACAGATTTTCTCAAGACCTTCGAAATTAATTTTTTCTGTATTGTCACGAGATGTATGATAATCATTATGCTCTCCAGTAGTTCCTGTAATGCCGGGAATTTGATTTCTGTAAAAAGGACCATGATCGCTTCTGTCTCTCCACATTGAACTGTGATCTAAAAAATAGGCTCTTAGATTTTCTTCTTTTGTAATGCTTTTTGCAAAGTCATCTCCCCCTTCAAATGAACCAAATCCTGAGTAATAGATAGAGTTGTCTTTCATTCTGCCTATCATATCAAGATTAAGCACAGCTTTGATTTTGGATAGTTCAACAGGTGGGTTGTTGACAAAATGACGGCTGCCGAGAAGTCCGTCCTCTTCACCATCAAAAGCAACAATAATTATGTCTCTTGATAGCTTATCTTTATTTTGCATAAGCATTTTTGCTAATTCAATAATTGCGGCAGTCCCTGAGGCATTATCATCTGCTCCACTTATGATTTCCTTTTTACCCACTTTCAGTTTGTCATTTTCGCTTAGTTCTCCTACATATGTATCTTTTGGTTCAATAGTAAAGCCTAAATGATCGTAATGAGCCCCCAAAACTATATATTCATCTTTATATTTTGGATTAGAAGCTCTGATAATTCCAATTACATTTCGAGCATGTGCGTTGGTATATACAAAGTTATCATAGTAAGTATCATTGAATTTTTTCAAGCCAATTGATTTAAATTCTTGAGCTATATATTCTGCTGCTTTTCTTCCTCCGGTAGTTCCTGCTTTTCTGCCCTCCAGCGAATCTGAAGCTAAAAATTCAACATGAGCTTTAAGGTTTTCTTGTAAAATGCTGGAATATGAATTTGCAGAAAATGATACAAAACATAGAATAAAAAATATTAGTGTTTTCATTGCCATTGCCTTTTTTTGTTTGGTATTGTAGTTGGTTTAACATGGATGTATTACGTGTAAATAATCTTATAGTTCGCAAATAATTATTTATAGTGCGCAAATTCTCAGCTTTTTATTTTCCACATAGAACATATAATTTTGCTCTTTGCCGTCTAATTCGCTATAATTATTATATGTTGGATTAACACTTTTGGAAAGACTTTGTCTAAATCAAAGCATTTGGAATTACTTCAGAGTATATTCGGTTATAAGGCATTTAGAGAGCTGCAGGGTGAAGCAATAGAAAATGTTCTGAAGAAGAAAGATACATTAGTTATTATGCCCACTGGTGGTGGCAAATCTTTGTGCTATCAGATTCCTGCTTTGATTTTTGAAGGTGTAACCATAGTAATTTCCCCTCTAATTTCTCTGATGAAAGATCAGGTTGAACAGCTCAGAGAATATGGAATAGATGCTGTCATGCTTAATAGTTCTATTCCGATGGAGGAGTATCGGTATAACTTTAACCTCGTTAAAGAAGGAAAAGTTAAGCTTTTATATCTCGCGCCTGAATCTCTTTTTAGACCCCAAATTCTAGAACTTCTTGAGACAGTTCAGGTCGACTGCATTACAGTTGACGAAGCACACTGTATTTCCGAATGGGGACACGATTTTCGTCCTGAATACAGAGAAATTGCCTCTATACGAAAGAAGCTGCCTAATGCGGTCTGTGTTGCTCTGACAGCAACGGCTACTCCTAAAGTCCGACAAGATATTATTAAAAATCTCAATTTTGAGAAGGAAAAGTCATTTATTTCTTCTTTCAACAGAGAGAATTTATTTTTGCAGGTAATTGAAAAAGACAATCCTTACCGTCAGCTAAAATCTTTTATAAATAGATTCCCCGGGCAATCCGGTATTATTTATTGCTTTTCAAGAAAGCAGACAGAAGAGATTTCAGACAAGCTTCAAAGAGACGGATATTCAGTGTTGCCTTATCACGCCGGACTTAATGAAACTACCAGACATAGAAACCAGGAGAGGTTTATTAAAGATGATGTCAATATTGTAGTTGCTACAATTGCTTTTGGGATGGGGATAAATAAGCCGAATGTTCGTTTTGTGGTGCATCATGATTTGCCTAAAAGTCTTGAATCGTATTATCAGGAAATCGGAAGAGCCGGAAGGGACGGCCTAAGAGCTAATTGCTTGCTAATGTATAGCTATGCAGATAAGTTTAAAATTGAATTTTTTATAAATCAGAAAGAGGGAAAGGAACAGAAAGTAGCACAAGCTCAGCTTAACAAAATAGTAAGCTTCTGTGAGACTAATCAGTGTCGTAAGTCTTTTATTTTAAATTACTTTGGGGAAAATACCAAAGAAAATGACTGCGGTATGTGTGATGCCTGTGCAGAAGAAGACGAGTCTATAATTGATCTTACAATTCCTGCTAAGAAGTTCCTGTCATGTATTTACAGAGTAGGGCAGAAGCATGATTTAGAAACTGTAATAGATACTTTGACAGGGCAGATTACTACAGCTATTTATAAAAATGATTTAAATAAAGTTTCTACTTACGGAATAGGAAAAGAGTATACTAAAGAGCAATGGGAAAAAGTAGTTGCCCAGTTTTGGCAGCAGAATCTCTATGAAGAGCAGGACGGCAATCTGTTACTGAACGACAAGTCAAAGGAAGTATTCAAAAGTAAGATGCTTGTTTTTGGTTATTTATCAGGCAAAGCAAAAAGAACTATTCCTGAAGCTAAATCCCATTCTCAGGAACTATTCGAAGTGCTCAGAAGTGTTCGTAAGACATTGGCTGATGACAATAATTTACCGCCGTACGCAATATTTGGAGATAAGACACTTACAGAGTTTGCCAAGTATTACACCATCAGCAAAGATTCTATGATGGCTGTGTCAGGTGTAGGTAAAAAGAAATTCCAGAAATATTGCGGCATTTTCAGTAAGCATATCAAAGATTATTGCATCAAAAAAGGCATTAAAGATGTTAATACAAACATCGATTTTACTACTACAGTCACCTCTTCCTCTAAATCAAAAGCTGAAACCGGAACATCGCCCGGCAGTACTAGAGAAAGTATAATAAATGCCATTAAAGCAAAAAATAGTATAGATACAATGATCGATGCTATGGGGCTAAAACCAATAGCACTATATCGCATAATAGAATATATGATTGATGAAGGGAATAAGCTCCCTAGTGCTTATTTTAAAAAACAGATATTTATCCCTAAATACTTAATGGAAGCAGCTACAGAAGCTTTTCACAGTATAGGTTTTGACCGTATCACACAAGTCTTTACTGAAATGGACAGTCAGCTATCTATGGATGAATTATATAGACTTAGGTTGTATTTAAAAGCCGTTCAGAAGGAAAGGGATTAGTTTTTATATCTTCACTCTCTCTTTTACTAAATAAATCGGTAAAGATCCTAGCTCAGATTTTTATATAAAAAAAAGCCCCTACTTTCAATCTTCAAGTAGAGGCCAATGTTTGCGTTAGAAAATTTATTCTAATTTTCGTTGATATTATCTTGTTTGATGTCGAACTTGTCTTTGTCTTCAACAATTGGAGTTTCGATATCTCTTTCGTCGATTACTTTTTCGCCGCCATTGAAGTTATACTCAATTTTGTTAGTTTCTTTATTTAAAGTACCGACGATTTTAGCGCCAGGAAGAAGATTACCTCTTAGCATTTCCTCTGCAAGCTCATCTTCAACGTGTTTTTGAAGAGCTCTGCGCAATGGTCTTGCACCATATTTTTCATCAAATCCTTTATCAACTAACATATCCAATGCCGCCTGATCGAACTCAAGAGTCATATTATTCACTTTCATTCTATTTTTAAGCATATCAAGCTGGATATCAATGATACCGTAAATATTATCTTTAGTAAGCTTACGGAAAATGATTAAATCATCTATTCTATTAATAAATTCAGGATTGAAGAGGTTTTTCACAGAATCTTCAATAGTATTTTTTACTGCTTCATATTCGCTGTCAGGTGTAATTTCATTGAAACCGATTTTACCACCGGCTTTAACGTCTTTAGTACCGACATTAGAAGTCATTATAATAATAGTATTTTTGAAGTCAACTTTTCTTCCGCTACCGTCAGTAAGCTGGCCGTCGTCGAATACCTGAAGAAGCACATTAAATACATCCGGGTGAGCTTTTTCGATCTCATCAAGAAGTATAATGCTGTATGGTTTACGTCTAACTTTTTCAGTTAGCTGACCGCCTTCTTCATATCCTACATATCCCGGAGGCGCTCCAACGAAACGGGAAACGCTGTATTTCTCCATATATTCACTCATGTCAACTCTGATAAGAGCATCTTCAGAGTCGAACATAACGCGAGCCAGAGCTTTGGCTAATTCAGTTTTACCAACACCAGTTGGTCCTAAGAACATAAATGAACCGATAGGACGAGTAGGATCTTTCAGTCCGGCTCTTGCTCTTCTTATTGCTTTTGCAAGTTCATGAATAGCGTTGTCCTGACCGACAACCATTTTCTTGAGGTCATCAGCAAGTTGAAGAAGTTTTTTAGATTCACTTTCAGCAACTTTATTAACCGGTACCCCTGTAATCATAGCAACGATGTCAGCTACATCATCTTCAGTTACCGGGTATACTTTTTCGGAAACTTGTTTTTCCCAAGCTTCTTTGGCTTCTTCAAGCTCTGTTTGTAAGCGTTTTTCGGTATCTCTAAGTCTTGCAGCTTCTTCGAAGTTCTGCTGCTTAACAACTTGATTTTTTTCTACTCTAACATCTTCGATTTTCTTTTCGAATTCTAAGATATGCTCAGGAACAGAGATATTAGAAAGGTGAACTCTTGCACCCGCTTCATCTAATACATCAATTGCTTTATCAGGGAACATCCTGTCTGAAATATATCTTTCAGCTAATCTTACAGTAGTATCCAAAGCATCTTCAGAATATACTACATTGTGATGTTCTTCATATCTGTCTTTGATTTTATCCAAAATTATTCTTGTCTCTTCAACAGAAGGCTGATCAACTAAGATTTTTTGGAAGCGACGCTCAAGAGCACCGTCTTTTTCAATATTTTGTCTGTATTCATCTAATGTAGTTGCGCCGATGCACTGTATGTCTCCGCGAGCCAAAGCAGGCTTGAACATATTAGAAGCATCAAGAGAACCTGAAGCTCCTCCTGCACCAACTATAGTATGTATTTCATCAATGAAGAGGATAACATCTTGTGCTTTTTCTAATTCATTGATTACAGCTTTCATTCTTTCTTCAAATTGACCTCTGTACTTAGTTCCTGCAACCAAAGAGGCAAGATCTAAAGTTACGATGCGCTTGTCGAAAAGAACGCGTGACACTTGCTTTTTGACAATTCTTAGAGCAAGACCTTCCACGATAGCAGTTTTACCTACACCCGGTTCACCTATAAGAACAGGATTGTTCTTTTTACGACGAGAGAGAACTTGAGAAACGCGCTCGATTTCTTTCTGTCTGCCGATAACCGGATCTAATTTATCTTCCATTGCCAACTTGGTTAAATCTCTGCCGAAGTTATCTAAGACCGGAGTTTTTACTCTTTCCTTAGTCTGCTTAGGAGATTTCGCAGCATGCTGCGGAGGAGGCGGAGTAGAGGGATTTCCGCTAATAATATTGTCTAGCTCTTTCCTTACAGAATCATAATTGATAGTGTACTGGAATAAGATTTGAGCAGCAATATTTTCATCATCTCTCAGTAAAGAGAGAAGCAAATGCTCAGTTCCAATTACATCAGATTTATATAACTTCGCCTCTAAATAAGTAATTTTTAGTACTTTTTCAGCTTGTTTTGTAAGCGGAATATTACCTATTGTGAGAGTCGAAGTAGAAGGTCTGACCGTCTCTTCTATGCTTTTTTTAAGTTTGTATAAATCCGAGCCAAGATTCTTGAGGATCTGGCAAGCTATTCCCTCGCCTTCCCTGATAATACCAAGGAGCAAATGTTCTGTGCCAATGTAATCGTGACCTAAGCGGATAGCTTCCTCTCTGCTCAGTTTGATTACTTCGTTTACCCTATTAGAAAAATTACCTTCCATAGCTCCTGAAACCTTTGTTATTAAATTATTTATACTTTTTATTAGCTTTGCCTAAATTTATATAGTCTCTATATTTTTGGACGAATATAATTGAGAATATTTGGAAATTGATAAAGTTTCAGCTATTTAACATTATCGCAGTTTGCAATATAATGTATGAGTACACAAAAAACGACTGAATTTATCAACATATACGTCTTTCGAGCAAAGATGTTTAATAATAAATAATATTGCTGAATTTTTAAGAAATCTTAAAATTAATTCAATATTATACAGGCAGTATTGCGGTATAGTGGTAGATGAAAATTATCATTTTAAACAGCCAGTAATCTTTGTTAATTGATACCTAATTGTAAGTATTGGTACATATTGTAAAGTATAATTACATATTGATATATACGCAAAAATATATATTAATCTACCAAAAATATAGTATCGAAATCTAAATTTTTTTCTTATCTTAAGCTCATTGTTTTGCGCATTTTAGTATATTAAAATGAAGCAAATTGTTGGATTTTTTTATGGACTTTAGATATTTTTAAGAAACTTTCGATATTGATTATTTTATGTGTCTTTGGATCATTTTCTGATGCAAAAGGATCTTTCATTTCTGAATCTGCAAAGAAAGACACTCTACTTTATCATGCTATTGAGAATCTTCAAAAGTTTCCGCAAGAGTCTCTAAAGATTTTAGAATATTATTATAATAATTTGTCGGCTTGTGAAAATCCATCAGAGGTTTTATATAATTATGCAAAAAGCTATTACCTAGTCGGTAAAATGGATAGTGTTAGAAGTGTGTTAGACAGGCATATAGAAGACTTATATCTTATAAGAGAAAGAAAATTTTATGGGAGAGTACTTCATCTCTATTCTGTTCTGCACAAACAAAATTCACTTTATTCAGAGTCTCTAAAATATCAATTCAAAGCTTTGGAAATAGCCAAAACTTTGAAGGATACTTTACTTCAGGTGACTTGCCAAAATTCTATATCAGGAATTCATTTTGTCTTGCAAGATTTCGAAAAAGCAAAATTCTCGTTGCAATCTGCAATTCAAATGATAGATTCCAGTGATAATCCTAAAAAATATCACGATATGACAGCCAATCTTGCAACCATTTACTGTCAGCTTAATCAATATACAAAAGCATTAAATCTACTAAAAGAGTGTGAAAAGTGGTATTTGACCAATAATTTTGTCAACTCTGTACCTGCTGTTTATAATCTCATTCACGGTATTCATGCAAAGAGGCAGCAATATGATTCGGCTCTTTATTATGCAAAAAGCATGTTGAAATATAATAGTTTTGATAATCTTTACACAACAGCAGTTACTTATTCAACATTAGCTACTGCATACGAAAATACAGAACAGTTCGAAATGGCTCATAAATATTACGCCATGGCTATTTCTATTGCTGAAGAGCAACACTATATTTCGCTTCTTCTGCATATTTATAAAAATCTGTATTTAAGCTACGAAAAACAAGGCAAGATAGAATCTGCATTTCATTATTTAAAGAAACTTCGCGATATGGAGGAAGTTAGTGACAAAAAGTCTGTGAGTAAGACTTTTGAGATTTATGAAGTAAACAATAAGCTCAATGCAAAAGATTCAGCACTTGCAAAAATTGAAAGCAGTTATTATAGCTATAATAATATTTTAAAGACAATCACTTTTGCTTTTGGCTTTTGTGCTATTGTTGCTTTTGTGTTTAATCACAGGAAACATAAAAAGCTACAATCTCTGATTGAAGAGAAAGAAAAAATTGAGACTACTTTGAAAGAAGCAGAAAATCTTTTTGCCAGCACTAAGTCTGATAAAGATAATGATTCTAAACTTGCGAGATGTATCTACAGGGAATTTAGAGATCAGATACAAGCTATAATGTTTTCAAGTGATGTACTTGAAACAGAAATTAAAAAGAAATCTTTTGCTAAAAATTACAGCGCTCCAATCAAAATTTTAAATCAAACATCGGGTTTACTACGTAACTTTTTAAACTATATGATTTTGTATAATGATTTGAATAATGGTGAGATCAAAATTCATCTAGAGAGAGCAAATATCAGTGAGATAACTGATAGATGTTTTAAAATATTGAAGTCCAAATTTACCGGTAAAAAGCTGAATTTGATACATATCCATAATTTCTACACTTCTGTTGCTGACAGGAATTTAGTAGAATTTATTATTATGTGCTTACTTAGCAATGCATGCAAATATTCCAGGCCAAATTCTAACATAGAGATAAAATATGAGCTCCTGAACGGTACTTTGTTTGTAACTGTTTCTGATAGTGGACTAGGTATAGATTCTAATGCAATTAACATAGAAAACCCTGACAGAATACGCTCACGTCCCGGGACTCATGGTGAAAAAGGCACAGGAATGTCACTTATTATTGCACATAAGATGGCAAAGTTGATGGGAGCAAAAATCTCTTACCAAAATAATCCGGACAGAGGAGCTTCATTTACATTAGTACTGCCAAATTCAGTAGAAATAGTTTAATTTGAAAGATGCTCTAATAGCTTGAATTACATAGATGTATAAAGAATGTATAAATCAAAATTAGTCTATATTTTGCTTATTTAGTAATTTTGCAGAGTCAAAAAATTATGGAAAGAGAAATGAGTAATATAGAACTGATAAATCATCCCCTTGCTCTCCATGACTTATCACTTATTCGTAATAAAGATTTACATTTCGAACATTTTAAAGCAATTTTGAGGCGAATTTCTGCTCTTATAGCTGTAAAAGCGACTGAGGATTTGGAAACTGTGCCAACTAAAGTAATTACTCCTATGGAAGAGACCCAAGGGCATCAAATAGGATGTGATATAATTGCCACTCCGATTTTGAGAGCAGGTCTAGGCATGCTTGACGGTTTTTTACAAGTGGTTCCTTATGCGAAAACGGCATTAGTAGGGATGAAACGTGATGAAAAAACTTTTGAAGGTATTGAATATTTATATTCATTACCCGAAAGTTCTGAAAACAGCATCTTTTTTGTGCTTGATGTTATGCTGGCAACCGGTGTTTCTCTAGTCGAATCTTTGAAAAAGCTTGAAAAAGAGAAACATAAAGAAATCAGAATTCTAAATGTTTTAGCAACACCTGAGGGTGTAGAGAGATTAAACAGAGAGTTCCCTAAATGTAAAATATATACAGTCAGCGTAGATCGTGAGATGAATGAAAAGAAATATATTTTACCAGGATTAGGTGACGCCGGAGACCGAATATTCGGAACTTTATAAGCATCACTCCAAATCTTGAAACTGAAGTCTATAGTTATTTTTTACACAGAAATGATGTATTCGGATAATTGGCAAAAAAATTGCACTTAAACCCGGATACATCATTTTTTTTACGAAAATACAATAGATTATATATATAATGGCTAAAAGTAAACAAGGAAGTGCATTTCAGTCCGGAATATTGCCGGAGTTGAAGAATATATTGCCATATATGACCAAAAATCCCGATTTGGCTGTGGCAATGGGTGTGCTTCTGATTTTATCATTGCTAATTATTCCTCTTCCTCCTGTGATGTTGGA
Source organism: uncultured bacterium (assembly GCA_942490685.1). GTDB lineage: Bacteria > Bacteroidota > Ignavibacteria > Kapaibacteriales > UBA2268 > JBFHIJ01. The sequence continues at coordinate 2,581,840 of CALNXW010000016.1, read as the reverse complement.
TATGTTTTTAGCAGTGAATATAGCTTTTTCTGTACTTATTTTGCTGGTTGCAGTTTACTTAAAGTCTCCACTTGAGTTTTCTTCATTTCCCACAGTATTGCTAATATCTACTATTTTCCGGCTTGGGCTAAATGTAGCCTCCACTCGGCTTATACTAGGTGAAGCAAATGCCGGAGATATCATACATGCATTTGGTGAGTTTGTCATCAAAGGTAATTATGTTGTTGGGGTTATTATATTCCTGATATTATTGATCATTAACTTCGTAGTAGTTATCAAAGGTTCTACCCGTATAGCGGAAGTAACGGCTCGTTTTACCTTAGATGCATTGCCCGGTAAGCAAATGAGTATTGATGCTGATTTGAATGCTGGATTTATAGATGAACAAACTGCTCGAAAGCGAAGAAGTGAATTAACTGCTGAATCTGACTTTTTTGGTTCAATGGATGGTGCTGCAAAGTTTATCAAGGGTGATGCTATTGCCGGTTTAATCATAGCCGGTATCAATATCCTGGGTGGATTTATCATTGGAATTATGCAGCTTGATATGGAGCTGGCAGATGCAGCTGCTACATATACTATTTTGACAATTGGTGATGGTCTGGTTTCTCAGATTCCGTCATTATTGATTTCAATTGCTGCAGGTTTGGTAGTTACACGTTCAGCTTCATCGGACAATATTGATGTGGAAATGGGGCAGCAGTTTGCAGGAAAGCCAAAACCAATGGCTTTGGCATCTTTTGCTCTATTTATAGTATCTTTTCTTCCGGGCTTTCCACCGCTTCCATTCTGGATATTATCATTGATAATCGGTTATACAGCTTTCTACAGAACTAAACAAATCAATAAAGAAGAAGAACAGCAACTAGCTCTTGAAGCGGCTTCTGCTGAAAAAGATAAAAAGCCTGAAGAAGCACCTGTAGAAGAACTGCTTAGAGTCGATCCGGTAGAAATTGAACTGGGCTACAGCCTAATCTCACTTGTAGATGAAAGCCAAGGTGGTGATGTCTTTAAGCGAATAACAAATGTAAGAAGACAACTTGCAACAGAGTTGGGGATTATACTGCCTCCTGTAAGAGTAAGAGATAATCTTCAGCTGGATCCTCAGGAATACATTATAAAAATACGTGGTAATGAGATAGCCAGGAATGTACTTCATCCTCAGATGCTGCTGGCAATGAACCCAGGCACTGCAGATGGTGAGCTAAAAGGAATCCAGGTAACAGAGCCTGTATTTGGGTTGCCTGCAACATGGATAGCGCATGCTGACAGAGAAGATGCTGAAGTTTATGGTTATACAGTAGTGGAAGCAGCTACAGTGCTGACAACTCACTTGACTGAGTTGCTAAGAAGAAATTCTCACAAGCTTCTTACGCGCCAGGATACTAAGCATCTGTTGGATAACTTGAAAAATGACTACCCTGCACTTATTGAAGAAGCGAGTCCTGATAATTTGCCGACTTCAGTTTTGCAAAAAGTATTACAAAATCTATTGATGGAGAATATACCGGTTAGAGATTTACCAATAATAATAGAATCTCTATTGGAATATGTAAAAGTAACTCAAAATGTAGATGTATTGACTGAGTATGTAAGACATAATCTATCTGAGACAATAAAGAAATTATATCAGGATCAGAATGGGGTAATTCATGCTATAGCAGTAAGTCCGCAGATAGAGGATCAAATGACACAAGCTTTGCAGTCTGACAATCAGGCAAGCACATCTGTTACTCTAGGTTTGCCGCCTAATTATGTTCAGAGTATACAGCAGGCAATGTCAGATTCAATAGATGAAATTACTATGGCAGGTTATCTACCAGTAGTAATATGTTCAGCTCAGGTAAGGCCGTATTTGTATCGAATGGTGAGAACTCCGTTCCCTATGGTAAGTGTTATTAGCTATACAGAGCTACCTGCTGATTCAGAAATCGAGATTCAAGCTCAACTAAGTTTAGATGGACAATAGATAAAAAAAGCAGATAACTCTATTTGAGATATCTGCTTTTTGGTTAATTCCAATAAAATTTTTTTTGTAGAAATTATTCGATAATATTACCCAATTTTGAGTGGCTCAATAGTTTTCAAAAGATTATCTCTGAAAGTTCTACCGATAGGGAACTCTTCGCCTGCAGCTTTAAGCACATTTCCGTCAATCGATTCAATTTTGGAAACAGGTACTATATAAGATTTGTGGATTCTGACAAAGCCTATAGGTTCGAGAACTTCTTCGATATATTTCATGCTTTCATGCACAACATAGTTTTCTGAATTAGTATAAAAGACACAGAAATCATTATGCGCGACAATCATGTTAATATCATGTAGATTAACTTTTAGAGTTTTACCACCGGTGGTAATAAAAATGAAGTCTGACTGGAATTCTTCGTAAGGGTTACTTACTATGCCTTTTTGTTTGGAGATTAAATCATAAGCTTTATTGCAAGCAAGCATAAACCTTGAGAAAGGTAATGGCTTCATAATGTAATCGATTGCATTATACTCGTAGCTGGTAAGAGCATAATCTTCGTAAGCAGTAACAAAAATTACATTTTGCTGTTTTGGAAGCGATTTAAGAAGCTCAATACCATCCAGATTAGGCATTTGGACATCGAGAAAAATTAAATCAACTTTTTCTTTTTTTAAGTAAGCAGAAGCTTCTAATGGGTCCTTAAATTTTGCAACGAAGTTAAGAAATTCAATCTTATTACAATAGTCTTCCAGAGTATCCAGAGACAATTGTTCGTCGTCAATTGCAATAGTTTTTAATTTCATCCCATAATCCTTTGTATTTCTTTGATTGAAACGATGTTTCGAATTATTAAATATTTTTTTGAAATAACTTAATAAAAAGACTTATAAAATACAAGACTATTTTATTCTTGATGCAAATATAAAAAATAAAATATACGTTCACCCTGAAAATTTTGCAGTTTACCATATATAATTTGTATTTTAACAGAAATAGAGTTGAATTTTCGCTAATAAATCAAATTCCGAAATGATTACAATATTCTATATCTTTCAAATAAAACGAAATTGGGTAGATAGGCGTTAGTATGTGTAGGTAGATAAAAATTTGTAAATTACAGATTCTCTTATTACAATAAATAATTGTTAAATTCCAACTGTTGGATCTGATGAAACTAAGTATCTTATTTGTAGATGATGACAAAGATATATTGATGGGATATAAAAATATGCTTTTTACAATGCGGAAAAAGTGGGATTTATATCTCGCTGACACTGTATCAAAAGCTTTGGAAATATTGAATCATAATAAAATTGACATCATTGTATCTGATTTAAAAATGCCTGGTTTAGATGGTAATGATTTGCTGAGTATTGTGAAAGAAAAATGGCCTAATATAATACGCATTGTACTTTCAGGGCATCAAGATTATTCTAAGATTTTCACTACAACACAAAACGCACATCAGTTTCTTTCTAAGCCATGTGATGGTGCTATGTTGAAAGCAAAAATTCAACGTACCTATTTGCTGCAGGGCTTTATGAGGGATCAGAGGCTGAAAGGTATTATATCCGGAATAGATAATCTTCCTACATTACCTAAAATTTATATGGATTTGGAAAAAGCACTCAGCTCAGAGAAGAGTTCGATGAGAGAGATTGCTGACATAATTTCTCATGATATTACTATAACTGCCAAGATACTACAGTTGGTAAATTCAGCCTTCTTTGGCTTACCTACTACTATTTCAAATATATCTCAGGCTGTTCAGTATTTGGGTATTAATATTATCAAATCTCTAGTTATTTATATCAAAGTATTTTCCATGGTGGATGAATCACCTGATAAAAGAATATTTTATAAAAACATTTGGGAACACAGCTACAAGGTGGCTAATGCTGCTAAAGCGATTGCCATAGCAGAGAATTTTGATAAAGCAGAAGTGGAAGAGGCTTTTTTATCCGGGCTGCTTCATGATATTGGCAAAATTATTATGACAAAGATGGATGACTATCCTAAAAAGGTTCTTGACCATTCAAAAAATAATAATATTAGTTTCTCTGACGCAGAGCTGGATTTACTTGAGACTTCGCATGCCGAAGCAGGAGCATATCTGCTAGGTATTTGGGGATTGCCGGATAGAATAGTGGAAAGTGTGGCTTTCCATCATTTCCCTTCCCTCATTTCTGATATGAAGTTCGACACTTTGGCCGCTCTGCATGTGGCTAATAGTATAGTAGGGAATACTGAGTTTGATAATGACTATATAAATGTATTAAACATAAAAAGCGATATACCTAAATATCGAAAGGTGATATCAGAATATGCCAGTAAGTAAAAAAATTATGATTGTTGATGATGATTTAGATTTTCAAAATGCTATCAAAAGAAACTTTAGAAAGCATTTTGACATGCTATTTGCATCTAGTGCTATGGATGCCATGAATATTCTTAGAGAAGAAGGTCCTGTGGCAGTTATCATCTCTGACTTTAAAATGCCTGAAGTTGACGGAGTGCAGCTTCTGGAAATGGTGAAGGACGAATATCCCGATACGGTTCGAATCCTTTTCACAGGATTTGTGGATGTTGAGGTTGCCATGAATGCGGTTAATAAAGGGAATATCTTCAGACTGCTTTCCAAACCCCTTCCAATTGTTGATCTGGCTTCAGCAATCGAGGATGCAATAGAACTATATGAACTTATTACATTAGACAAAGAGTTAAATAAAATCAAATCAGGTTTTGTATCTCAGGTTTCTCATGAGTATAAAAATCCTCTGACCAAGATTTCTCTTTCAGTTGAATTATTGAAGATGTATTATAGCAATCAGCTGGATGAAAGGTTTGAGACTTATACAAAAGCTATAGAGGAATCAGTCAAAGAAATGAATAATCTGCTTACTGATTTGCTTACGCTTGGAAAAGTCGGCCAGCAAGTTAGAGATGATAAGAAATCTAAAAGTGATGTAGTTTATCTTCTTTCTTATGTATTGGATGAGCTTTCATATGTGGATAAAAACAGACATCGTGTGAAAGTAAGCATTGACTATAATCATTTGCTGACTGAGATGGATGCTTCGCTATTTAAGCATATATTTAATAATCTTGTTTCCAATGCATTCAAATACTCTGATGAAAGTAAAGAAGTAAAAATTTCGCTTTTTGAAAGAAATAATCATGTCGTTTTAGAAGTAGAAGATCACGGAATCGGAATTCCTGAAAAAGATCACATAAAACTGTTTACACCTTTTTACAGGTGCAGTAATACCGGTGAAGTCGAAGGTACAGGATTAGGTTTGGCAATTGTGAAAAATTGTGTTGAGCAGTTAAAGTCTGAAGTAAAAATAAAAAAATCTGATAAAGAAGGTACAATATTTGAAGTACTTTTCCCTAAATCCATTTTTTCTGAATATGAGCTAAGGCAGTAAGTATGAATAGAAGAGTTTTATTTGTGGATGACGATTTAGATATTTTGTCTGCTTTTAGAAGGAATCTTCGTAAGGATTTTTTGGTAAAAACTGCTGATAATGCTGATGCTGCCATTGAACTTATAAAAGATAATCCTCCGTTCGCCTGCATTGTTTCGGATTTTCGAATGCCGGGTATGGATGGTATTGACTTTCTGACTCTTGTAAAAAGACTTTCTCCTGATTCTGTTCGTATTATGATAACAGGGTTTGCTGATTTGGAAACAGCCATAGCTGCTGTAAACAGAGGAAATATATATAGATTCTTGACTAAGCCTGTTCCTACTCCTGATGTAGTCAGAACACTTACAGATTCTGTGGAGTTATACAGACTGATAACTTCTGAAAAACAGTTACTAAATCAGACACTCAAAGGCAGTATCAAAATCTTGATTGATATGCTATCTGCTGTTAATCCTGATGGATTTGCTCATTCTTCAAGTATCCATAAGCTTGCCAGAAGAATAGCTGAAAGACTGGAGATGAAGAATACCTGGGAAGTGGAAATTGCTGCACTTTTGTCGCAAATAGGTGCTGTTACTTTACCGCCGGACATAGTCGAGAAAAAATATTTTGGTTATAGTTTAACTAAAGAAGAAGAGAAAATTTTTTATACACAAGCCGATTTTGGTGCTAAACTTCTTTCAAATATACCGAGACTGGAAGAGATTGCTGAAGGTATCAAAAAACAATATATAGCTTTCCGTATGCATGATACTAAAGATGAAAACGGAGACCTTATCGACATACCATTAATTGCCCGCATTTTAAAAGTAGTAAATGATTATACTGATCTGTCCAAAAAAGGATTATCAGCAAAAGACTGTCTTATTGAACTAATAAATAGAATCGGAGTGTATGACGGCCAGGTGCTAAAAGCCCTGAAGCAAGAGCTTTTGGGTGGCAAAGGTAAATTCGTTATCAGATCTATTGGCTTCAAAGAACTTAGAATCGGAATGGTTCTAGCCGATAACATTGTTGATTCTAAACAAAATAAACTAGTTAATAAAGGTCAGGAGATAACAGACGTTCTTTTGATGAGATTAATTACAACTTCCAAAGTAAGAGGAATACAAGAGCCCATACTTGTAATTATTGATGAAAACTGATAAAATAGTTTGAAACAAAACCGTGTTTTTGTGGTATTATGTAGAAACAGGTTAATGTATTTTTGGGCGTATTCTTTATGAAATTAATCACTTATATATTATTTTTTATTTCCCTTGTTAATGTATCTTACGCAGCAGATAAAATAGATTCTACTACTAAGAAAAAACATCACTTCAGATATGTACCTCAAGAAGCATTTGGTTTTGGGGAAACTCTAAATTATAAAGTAGGGTATAAATTTATAACTGCAGGTGTTGGCTTCTTTAAAATATTACCAAAGCCTGTGAAGATAGATGGAAGAGATGCATACGATATTAGATTTGCAGTAAAGTCTTTGAAAGAATTAGAGTGGATTTATAAAGTTCATGACAGATACAGAACTGTGCTGGATGTTGGTGGCATTTTCCCTTACAAATTTGAACAGCACATCCATGAAGGCGGATATAAAACTGATTTCGAGTGCTATTTCGATCAGGTGAATAACCATGCCATAGTAGAAGACACAACTAAACACGATGTCCCTGAATATGTACATGATATAGTCTCTGCACTTTATTACGTTCGTACCATGGATTTTACAAACATAAAGAAGGATTCTATTATAGAGCTTAAAAACTTCTATAAAGATTCTACTTATACTTTAGGTGTTAAATACTTGGGCAAACAAGTAATAGAAGTGGAAGCAGGCAAGTTCAAGACATTAGTTGTTGAACCTATGGTAGTAGAAGGTGGACTTTTCAAATCAGAAGGTAAGATATTAGTCTGGTTAAGTGATGACGACAGGAAAATTCCGGTTAAAGTGGCAACTAAGATTATTATTGGTTATGTTGGTGCAGAGCTTACTTCTTATCGTGGACTCAGAGGTCCGCTAGATGCAAAAATAAAGGATTAGATAATGAAAAAAATAATATTGATATTTACTCTTCTTGTTTACTCCGTAGCTCTTTACGGTATGGACATGAATACAGCTTTTAGCAAACTAAAAGATAAATACACAAAATCTGACAAAATGCAGTTAGAGCTTGCTATGCCAGGTGAAAAACAAGCATTCATGAAACTGTTTATTGCGAAGGGCAAAGGCTACAGACTTGAATTGCCTGACAGATTAATCAGCTCCGATTATAAGGCCGTATGGAATTATGCTCTATCTGACAAGACTTGCGTGATCACAGAATATGAAGAAAATATGGAATCTATGGATACATTTTTCTTTAAGATGCTAGGAAAAATGAAACCTGTTAAACTGAGCAAACCTTCCGGTACAAAATATATCTCTGATTATATGCTTGAGCTGGAAGATAATGAAACCGGAGGTAAGTATAAATTAGGTTTTTCGGCTGATTACGTTCTAAAAGAAATTGAGATAAATGATGACATGCAAAGCAACCTCTTTGTTGTCAAAAAAATAGACACAAATCCCAAGAAGAATATAGATTTTGATATTACACCAAAAGATGAAAATGTAGAGATTATCGACCTAAGATAATATCTTTTTTTTAGAATAAGATGCACCTCTCATAAACCCCTAAAAGTCATTAGAAAAATAGCTTAGATATTAAATGCATGATGGCAAGGGAATATACTCTATTGCTCTACTGAAAGACACGAAGCTTCTTTTAGTTCTAATGACAAATGTGGATCAAAGTGATAGTTCAACTTCGGTTGGGCTTTTTTTGTAAGTCTTTTTGAAAAGATACATCTAGTGTTAGGAATAATAGAATAACAATATTATATTATAAATACTTTAATTTCTAGTTGCAATAGAGTGAATATTATATAAATTATAAAGCAATAAATATATTCTATAATAGAGAAGAGATGAATGATGAAATACATATCTTTATTTTTGCTAGTAACAGTGTTTTTATGTGTTGAGGTATACTCACAATTACCTCAAGATACATGTTTAAAACTTCTATATCCAAACGATCCTGATTATGGCTATGTTAATCGAGATTCTATATTAGTCAATTCTTGCAACCAATCTGCTACTTATGGAGATAAGTATGTGTATAGGTATTTTTCGTTAGCATTTGAAACCGTAGCTAAAGATGGTTACCCTTTTCAAAGTAAAATAGAGTATGGAGAAACTGTTGATTTCTCAAATTTTGTTCAGTCCTACGATTCAGTAAAGTCTCGAGTTCAAGACCTTCCTAATGAATACAAATTTACCTTGTTTAGAGGAGGTGCTATAAATGGAGAAATGCCTGCTTTCCGACAAGACGATAATGAACATATGATACGTCCATTTTTCTTGATCAAATTTGATGATTATGTTCATTTAAATACTGCTACTGAAAAAATCAAGTCCATATTTGCCGAGTTTATAAAAGAAAATAGCGTGTCCTATATGATTAGAGCAAATATAACTTCTATTAACGAGCCTAAGCAAGAATTGAAGATTTCTATCTACCCAAATCCAGTAAAGTCAAAACTAAGTATAATAGGATTGACAAATCAATGTAATTACTCAATATATAGCTTGTTAGGTACTAAAATCATAGACGGAAATACTTCTGGAGAGATAGATCTTAGCAATTTGAGAGAGGGGTTTTACTTCATAAAAATATTTGAAAACGGCTTAGTTGCAAATTTTACATTTATTAAGGAATAAAATTTAGGAAGTACTTGTCCTGGATAATGTTACTACATTTTATAAAAGGTTTTTTTTATTTCAAACAGGCCCCAGATTTGTCAATAGTTAGAATGTAAAACAATCTTATGAAATCGAATACATGCTGAGCTTAAAATTTCAAATTTCTCTATAGATTAATTCTGTATTTTAGCTCTGGTTTTGTCTTTAGAGTACTTAAAAAAATTTGAGCAGTTTAAAAATTGATTTAATGATGAGTAGTTTGGGGGGGGGACATGTTTGGATATAAAAAAACATCTGACCCAACTGCGGTTAAATCAGATGCTTTAAAGTATCATTGAGTTTTTCTTAGTCAATCAGAGTTGCAAGTCTGTCCCATCTGATAGATTTAATTTTATCAACCAAACCGGACATAGGCATGTTAGTGTCCCAAGACCAGTAAACTACAATTGGAGAACCAACAATATCTTCTTTAGGAATAAAACCCCAGTAGCGGCTATCAGAGCTGTTATCTCTGTTGTCACCCATACCGAAGCAATAATCTCTTTGCACTGTGTATTTATTAGTTTCCACATCATCAATAAAGATTTTGCCGCCTCTGATTTTGATATCATGACCTTCTCTTTTGATGAAAGTTTCCCATTCAAGGTAATTACTTTGATCTAAAGTGATTTCCTGTCCCTCTTTAGGTACTACTACAGGGCCATATTGAGCTCTTGTGTAGTTTTTTCCTCTAGGGAAAAGGCTATTTCTTTCTCCGGGCAGAGCTTGCAAATTAGGATTATATCTTAGATTTTCAGGTTTATCAAATTCTTTACCATTTACAAACAAGACATTATCTCTAACTTCTATAGTATCACCTGCAGTCCCTACACATCTTTTCAAGAAATATTGGAACTGACGTGGCTCAACTCTGTCTCTGTCACCCGGATAAACAAAAACAATCACATCGCCTTTTTCAGGGTCTTGAATGCCGGGGAATTTGTAATAAGGAAGTGCAATATCCAAAAAAGGAATATATTGTGGAGTCGATGGGCCATATACAAATTTATTTACAAAAAGAAAATCACCGGTCATAACAGTATTTTCCATAGAACCGGTAGGAACTACAAAGGATGCAATAGCTAAACCATTTATAAAAAGTACAACTATAAATGCACCTACGATAGTTTTAACCCAAGAAACCACAGTTTCAAAAGGTGTCATATTCTTTTCTTTTTCTTTACGCGCCTGGCGTCTTTTTTTGTACTTATCCCAAAGACTTTTAATCATTTCACAAATTCCATATTATTATTTTTATTAATCATCAATTTTTAGAACAGCAAGGAAGGCTTCTTGCGGTATTTCAACAGAACCTACTTGTTTCATACGCTTTTTACCTTCTTTTTGTTTCTCCAGTAGCTTTCTTTTTCTAGTGATATCACCACCATAACATTTGGCTGTTACGTTTTTACGCATAGCTTTCACGTTAGTTCTGGCAATTACTTTAGCACCTATTGCTGCCTGGATAGCTACTTCAAACATTTGGCGAGGTATCAAATCTTTCAGTTTAACACAAAGTTTTTTGCCCCATTCATGAGATTTGCTTCTGTGAACGATAGAAGAAAGAGCATCAACATTTTCACCATTGATTAGAATATCAAGTTTAATCAGATCGCCGGGTCTGTCATCTACAAGTTCATAATCCAAAGAAGCATAACCTTTTGTGGATGATTTCAACTTATCATAAAAGTCAAAAACCACTTCTGCTAAAGGTAAATCAAAAGTCAAATCCACTCTGGTTTCAGTCAGATATTGTGTATCAATAACTATGCCGCGTCTTTCCATACACAGTTTCATAATATTACCTACATAGTCATTAGGAGTAATTATCTGAGCTCTGATATAAGGTTCGCAGATTTCAGATATTTCACCAGGATTAGGAAGCTGAGCTGGGTTATCTACTTCAAGCATTTCACCATGATGGCGATATACTTTATATTTTACGTTGGGAACTGTAGTTACAAGACTTTGATTAAATTCTCTTTCCAAGCGTTCCTGTACGATTTCCATGTGGAGCATACCTAAGAAGCCACAGCGGAAGCCAAAGCCTAACGCAGAGGAAGTCTCAGGTTCGAAACTGAGAGCACTGTCATTTAAAGACAGTTTGGCAAGAGATTCTCTTAAAGATTCAAAATCATCTGAATCAGTAGGGTAAATACCACTAAACACCATAGGCTTTACTACTTTAAAACCTTCGATTGGTGCGTCGCACTGTTTCTGAAAATGAGTAACTGTGTCACCGACTTTGGTGTCATTTAGGTTACGAATAGCAGCAGTAAGATAACCTACGTCACCGGCTTTAAGTATTTTTGTACGGTGACGCTGCATATGCATGATTCCGACTTCTTCAACCTCATAATCCTGTTTAGTAGCCATGAATCGAACTTTATCACCTTCTCGCAAAGTGCCGTCAAATATTCTCATATTAACAATTACACCACGATAAGGGTCAAATATCGAATCGTAAATCAAAGCTTTCAGAGGTTTATCCGGATCACCTGACGGAGCCGGAATTTTTGATACTATATCTTCTAAAATTTCTTCTATACCGATGCCGGTTTTAGCAGAAGAAAGAATAATCTCTTCTTCTTTACAGCCTAATAGATCCATAACTTGAGATTTAACATCATCAATTGTTGTTGCAGCACTTGGCAAGTCAATCTTATTTAAAACAGGGATGATTTCAAGATCATGATCAATAGCCATATAAAGGTTACTAATTGTCTGAGCTTCAATCCCCTGAGTAGCATCTACTACCAGAATAGCGCCTTCGCAGGCTGCAAGAGAGCGAGATACCTCATATGAGAAATCCACGTGCCCCGGAGTGTCAATAAGATTCAAAACATAAGTGTCTCCGTCCTTAGCTTTGTATTCCATTTGGATGGCGTGAAGTTTAATGGTAATTCCACGCTCCTGTTCAAGTGGGTTATCATCAAGAATTTGAGCATTAACCATTTCTCTTTCGGTAATTCTGCCCGTTTTCTCTAATAGCCTGTCTGCCAGAGTCGATTTGCCGTGATCTATATGTGCAATAATGCAAAAGTTTCTATAATTTTTCATCTTAATCCGTATTCTAAAACAGTTTTTACTACAATCTACAAAATTACTAAAGGTGGGGCAGGCTTGCAATTTATATTTTCTTAATTAGTGTGATTTACTGCGATATATTTTACAAACCATTTCTTTAGTAATAACACTTATTATCCTTATAATCGCATTTAATGATGTTATACAAGGATTATTGTCAATGAGAAAAATTAGCAGTGTAATTGATGAACAGAAAATATTTGAATACTACCTCTTGCGAACAATCAGAAGATCGAAATCACAGGTTGCTAAAAAATTCGGAATTAGCTCTAGTGATTTAAAAAAAATATATGATGCCAATGACTGGGAACAGAAAATCAGCAAGTATGAAAGAGAAATGGAACTATTCTTCAGGTCGGAGAAATCACTTCAACTTCTTTATAAAGCTATAACAGAAAAACTGGAAGATTCTGATTCTCTCGAAAAAATGTCTCTTGAAAACACAGCAAAACTTGCGACCACTTTAGTGAAACTGATGCCTGATTTGGAAGCTGCTACTTCTATTAAGAAAGACACTTCGGATTTGACAAATAATGATGAAGATCTCAATGAAAAGCTGGAGCTTATAAGGCAAGATAAGGTTTGTATGGAATTTGTTTATAAAATCATAGACAGATTAGAAGAGTTAGAGCAGGCTCAAACCAAATCGCAAAAATAGAAACCATGTTTATCAACTTCCGAATAAAATCTGTGCACTATCTCACCGGACGTAAATTCTATGGGGAATGAAAATATTGGTCCGTCATAAACAAAAGAATGAAATTCTCCGTTTTCTCCACAAGGATCTACCTCTTTAGGCAGAGAATTTATAAAATCAATGTCGATTACCCGGCCAACATAATCTTTCGATAATTTAGAGGCATCCACAGCAGTTACGATTGCTTTGAAGCCGGAATTGATAAATTCGGAAACAAGTTCTGTTGTATTGGCTTTCCATAAAGGGAATACCGTGTTCATCCCGACTTTAGCCGATTGATTTTCTCTGTATTTACGTAAATCTTCTAAAAAAATATCACCGAAGATGGAGTAGTTTATACCTGATTCGGTAAAATAGAGCATAGTTTTTTTGAGTTCTTGCTCGTAGATGGAGTTAGCGGGAGAGGATGGAAGAGAAAAAGTCTTTAATGGCAAGCCAAGGCTATTTGCCTGCTTTTTGAGTAAATCAAATCGAACTCCATGCATGGAGATTCTCTGTGTTTCATGGTTTAAAGAGGTGAGCAGGGAATGGATGTCATATTGTTGCTCCAGAAGCACTTTATGCAAAGCAAATGCAGAATCTTTACCACCACTCCAATTGAATATTGCTCTTTTCATAATTTGATTCTCCTGAAACATCCATAATGTAGTATTACTTCGATCATTCGACAAGTTCAGTGAGCTTTTTGGTTTTGTTAGTTAAGGATAAGAACCAGGGATATTTTATCATTAAAAATATACTGATCAAACCAGCAAAAGTTACAAATTTAGACTAAGAAATACTACTCTTGCAGATAGCTAAAGCCATCTGTTGCAATAGCTTATAAGTGCAACCACATAGGTCACTGAGCGAGCATAGCGAAAAGTTTATCCTGAGCATCGTCGAAGGGAAGTGCAGCTTGCGGCTTCTTTGACTGTTTTTATTTAGAGACTAGATAAATTTTCACTTATAATACAATCCCTATCCAAAATCAAAAACTCCCAGCTTTTCACCAAAAAAAAAGGGTACATATTCATGCACCCTTTCAAAGTTTTATTTATCTATCAAGCCTCTGCCTTCTTTAGTAAGCTTGCCTTCTTCTCTCAGTTTGGAGAGCATGGCATCAAGCACACCGTTTATAAAAACGCTACTCTTGTCAGAGGAGTAATCTTTGGCAATGTCGATAGCTTCATTGATACTTACTTTCGGAGGTATTTCCGCGAAATACATCAACTCGACTGCAGCCATCTGCATTAGATACTTATCAATTTTGTCAATTCTGCTTAAATCCCAGTTTTCAGCCAAAGAGCTAAGCAAACCGTCTAAGTACTCTTGTCTGTTTATAACTTCATTCAAAAGTTTATAAGCAAAGTTGAGTTCGTCGTCCTTCCATTCGATAGGAACATCGGCATCCAATTCGAAGATTTCTTCCGGTTTCAAAATTCTGTTGCTTTTTTGTACCGGTTCAGTAGCTTGATCTTCATCATCAGCTATATAGAAATCACGTGGCATAATGTGAGAATAAACCAGGTGCAATTCAGTCTGGCAAACATCGTAAGCCACTAATACCTGAAGCACTTTTACACGAGCAAGGTGGCGCGAGCCTTTAGTCTTCTTAGTCTTGCTCATTGGTAGCAGTTCGTTTAAGTCGAGTGTCATGTATCAAAGAACGCCAAAGTAATACAAATTTTGTCTTTATTTGAACAAGCAATATATAAAAAAATAGCAAAACAAAAATATTAAAACAATTTTATTGGTAGAATAAGTATGAGGTATTTGATTACACCGTCTTCTTATATCTCAAAATTGCACTTACATTAAATATTACTGCAAAGACTCCCATCATCTGGAAATGGAAACTTATATTCTCAAAACCTGCACCTTTTAGCATAACCATCCTTACCACCTCTATGAAGTAACGAATTGGGTTTAGGTATGTCAGATACTGTACAAAAGTCGGCATGTTTTCTACCGGTGTGAATAAGCCGGAAAGCAAAATAAAGACTACCATTATGAACCAGGAAATGAACATTGCCTGCTGCTGAGTTCCGGTAAAAGTTGAAATAAACAGACCGATACCAAGGAATACTATCATGTAAACAGTTGCAAATAAAAATATTAGACCTATGCTTCCCAATATAGGGATGCTGTAAACCAATTTTGCAACTACCAAACCAAGAGCCAACTCAAACAGTGCAATCACCAGAAATGGTAAAAGCTTGCCAATTATAAACTCATGCTTTTTAATTGGAGTTACATTTATCTGCTCTATAGTCCCGATTTCCTTTTCCTTCACAATATTCATTGAGGAAAGGAAAGTGCCAATCATTGTAACTAAAAGAACTAAGATTCCGGGTACCATAAAAGTTTCATACTCTAAATCTTGATTATACCAATTAGAATATTCAACGTTTATCTTTTTCAAGCCTTCAGGTGCTAGACTATTGCTTGCCATTATTAGCTCTGTTGCAATCTCCGAGTTAAAGTCATTCATAATGTTTGTGGCATAATTCATTGCCAGACCTGCTTTTGTTCCATCTATAGCATTTGCTACTATTTTGGTTTTGGCTCGCTTATCTCTGTAAAGATCATTTTCAAATTTGTTGGGGATTTCTATATATAAGTCTGCTTCTGAAGATTGAATTGCTTCATCAGCCGGATGCTCGCTCAAGCAAACTTCCTCCAAAACAAAATATGGAGAAGCTTCAAATTTGTTTATTATCTGCCTGGAAACTGAAGACATGTCTTTGTCAACGATATATAACTTAAGGTTCTTTATATCAAAAGTTGCGGCATTTGCCAGCACAAGCAGCTGAATTATAGGCATTACAAAAATAATAGGCAACATAGCCCTGTTTCTGAATACCTGCTTGAATTCTTTTTCTAAAAGGAATTTGACATTTCTCATCTATAGCCTCACTTTGAAATTTTTGACACTAAGCATAATAAATCCAAGTGTAAATCCGATTAAAATCAGCGTTTCCTGCCATAATAGTTCCATTCCTGCACCTTTCAGCATTATATCTTTAACTATAATAATGAACCATCTGGAAGGATTGAGCGATGCAATAATCTGCAGCGGTATTGGCATGTTTTCTACAGGAAATATAAATCCTGATAAGAGAATTGTCGGCAGCATCAGGCCGACCAAACTTACCATCAGTGCAACCTGCTGAGTCTTTGCTTTAGTTGAAATAAATATACCCAGTGAAAGTGCCATCATTACAAACAAAGCGCATTCTGCTAATAATAAAGGTAAGCTTCCTACAATCGGCACTCCAAATATAAATTTGCCCATCACTAATATCAAAATAGCATCTATGTAGGATATTATGAGATATGGAATCACTTTGGAAACAATCACTATAATTGGTTTCATCGGTGAAGCTAAGAGCAACTCCATGGAGCCGTATTCTTTTTCACGAGTCAGGGAAATTGAAGTCATCATAGCAGAGACAAGCATAAGTATAACTGTTATAAGTCCGGGAACAAAAAGGTAAACACCTTTCAGGCTTTTGTTATACCGCATTTCAACTTCGTTTTCAATAATGAAATCAGGCATAAAGCCCTGATTTAGTTCATTGGTAAAAATTCGAATGATAGAACTGGTATAGTTTATCAAAGTTGTTCCGGTATTAGGATCTGTGGCATCAGAAACCAGATGGATATTTGCAACTCCTTCCTTGTTAAGTTTTTCGGCAAAATTAGGTTCTATAATTATAACCTGTTTTACTTTACCTGTTTTAAAGGCTTCTTCAATTTCTTTATCTGTTTCTATGTAAGAATGCAGCTTATAGTAATTGGTAGAGAGTATTTTATTTATAAGTTTTTGCGATTGAAAGTCTTTAGATTTATCATAAATGGATATGTGAGCATCGTTGATTTCATTTGTAATTGCAAATCCAAATAGCAAAATCTGGATAATAGGCATACCGAATAAAATCAATAGTGTCTTTTTATCTCTAAAAATATGGTAAAATTCTTTTTTAGTGAAGACTAGTAGTTTTTTCATTATTTGGCTCTCGCAATTTTGAGAAAAACTTCGTCCATATTGTCTGCATTATATCTTTGCTTCAATCCCGCAGGACTGTCCAATGCTTCTATTCTTCCGTCGACCATCATAGATATTCTATCGCAATATTCAGCTTCGTCCATGTAGTGTGTGGTAACAAAAACTGTTACCCCCGAATCAGCTGTTTCGTATATCATTTCCCAAAACTGCCTTCTTGTTATCGGATCTACACCTCCTGTAGGTTCGTCTAAAAACACAATGTCAGGAGAGTGAATTACGGCAATTGAAAAAGCTATTTTTTGCTTCCAACCCAGTGGCAGTTCTCCTACCAATGTATCCCTAAGTGCCTGTAAGTCGAACCTTCCAATAAGCTCATCAGCTTTCTGTTTTATTTGCTTATTGCTCAGGCCGTAAATTCCTGCGAAAAATCGTATATTCTCATATAATGTCAAATCCTCATAAAGAGAGAATTTCTGAGACATATACCCTATGCGTTTTTTTATGCTTTCAGACTGAGTAAAAACATCATATCCAGCGACACTTGCCTTGCCTGAGCTTGGAGAAAGCAGGCCGGTAAGCATTTTCATTGCTGTAGTTTTTCCTGCACCGTTTGCTCCCAAGAAGCCAAAAATTTCTCCCTTTTTTACATTAAAGGAGATCGCATTCACTGCTGTAAAGCTTCCAAAAGTTTTGGTAAGTTCTTCAGCTTCTATTACATATTTATTTTCCATCTTCTTTCACCATTAGCTCTATGAATGAATCTTCGATGCTTGGTTTTATCTTCTCTATCTGAAATTCTTTTTTGTAAGAAGCACTCAAAAAACTGCTTAGATGCTCAATGTCCAGCGTTTCTTTTGGTGCAAAGTGACAAGTTTCTCCAAAAGGGTAAGCAGAGTGAGTGTTTTCATAATTTCTAAGTTGAGTAATTAAAAGGTGCATATTATCAGCTTTAATAGAATATAACTCCTTTTTAAACTCTTTCTCTATCTCGCTCGGAGTTGCAACACTTAGAATATTGCCATCTTGTATTAAGGCGATTCTGTCACATCTGTTTGCTTCATCCATATAAGGAGTTGATACAAAAATTGTTATTCCGTGCTTTTTTAGATCTTTGAGCATATCCCAAAATTCTTTTCTGGATACAGGATCTACACCGGTTGTGGGCTCATCTAGGAAGAGAACTTCCGGTTTATGTATAAGGGCGCAGGAGAGTGCCAGTTTTTGCTTCATTCCACCTGATAACTGACCTGCAAGTCTATCTTTAAAAGGTTCTATTTGAGAATATATAGGTGCAATCAGATGGTAGTTTTCTTCAATAGTTGTGTCAAATATTCCTGCAAAAAGATTAAGATTTTCTTCAATAGACAAATCAGTATACAGCGAAAATTTACCGGGCATATATCCGATTATCCGACGCACTTCCTTAAATTCTTTAACCACATCATGTCCCATTACAAAAGCTTCGCCACTATCAGGCAACATGAGTGAAGTCAGAATTCGGATTAATGTAGTTTTCCCTGCTCCGTCAGGACCAATAAGACCGAATATCTCGCCCTCATTTACTTCCAGGCTGACCGGCTTAAGTGCGTGACAGTCTTCATAGGATTTTTCTATGTCTTTTATTATAATGCTTGACATAGTTATTTTGCTCCGTTTTCAAAAACAACTTCACCCGGCATTCCAATTTTTATAGATCTGTCATTTTTTACTTTCACTTTTACAGCATAAACAAGGTTAACTCTTTCTTCTTTTGTCTGTACAATTTTAGGAGTAAATTCTGCTTTATCAGCAACCCAGGAGATAGTCCCGTCGAAATGTTTAAGTTTTTCTCCGTTATCAATAGCTACTGATACTTTCTGTCCTATTTTAACTTTAGCAAGACTTGTTTCACTTATATAAACACGAAGTATCATCTCACTTAAATCTGCAATTTTGCAGAGCGGTTTGCCGGGAACAGCATACTCGCCATATTCTATATACTTCTTAAGAATAGTCCCGCTTACAGGAGATTCGATGATTGATCTGTCAATCATATCATCAACCTGCTTTATGCTTACTGCCAATGGTTGCTTTTCACTTAGAAGACCTCTGTTTGAAGTTGATATAGAAGATTTTGTAGCTGCTATTTTCTTTTCGATAACTTCAAGTTCGCCGTTGATATCATCTAACTGTTTAGTAGTCGCAGCAGAATCTTTGAGTAGTCTTTCAACTCTGTTTTTTTCTCTTAGAACATTAGCTCTTTGTTCTTCAAGCACATCAATTTGAACCTGCAAATTTTGAGTTTTAGCATCTATTGCACTACCGGAAGCAAGAAGCTGTTCTCTTTTGAGATGCAATTGTAAAGTGTCGACAACAGCAATTAGCTGGTCTCTGATTACATCGTCCCCTTCTTCTATGTCAAGACTTGTTATTTTACCGTTAGTTTCTGCAGAGATAATGATTTCTGTAGCTTCAAAATTGCCGTATGCATCAGCTTTATCTTCGTTTGTGTTGCACGCAAATGCAAATAGAGCTATCAGAATTATATAAAAGTATTTCATATCACACCTATATTATTTATTGCCTGTTTTAATTAAAAGATTATTGATCGCCATCTGCTTTTGCAAATGATGAACAGAGCGATTTATTTTTGAATTAGTCAACTTGCTTACTTCAGAAAGATACTCTGCAAAAGTAATAGTCCCATTGATGAATTGAGAAAATGACATATCCACAACTTGTGTCTGCATATCAATAATCTTATCATCTTTTGTCAGAAGATTTTCGTATTTAACGATATTGTGCTGTTCAACATCAACAATATTAGAGATGCTTCTTTTTAGCTCGTATTTATCGTTAGTGTTTATTTGCTTGTTGATGTTTATTATTTCTTTGGATTTTCCGGATTTAAACCAGTCAAAAGGTTTCCATTGTAGATTAATACCTGCCATATAGTATGTTTGAGCTCCCTCTTCGAATACATTCATTGGGTTTGGATTGCCATATCCTAATTTTGCAAAAGCTGCTATTTTTGGCATAAGCTGGCTGCTGACAGATTCTTTACCTGATTCCAATAGCTCGTTTTTATAGTCATAAGCTTTTAGTTCTGATCTGTTTATTTGTGTATTTAAGTTTGTTTTGTCCAATGTTGGAATTAAGAGAGTGGCTGTTGTAAGTTCCGGGATTTCCGAATATGAGCTTAAGGTACTTTTCAAAGTAGTAAGGTCTGATAGAATTGCGCTTTTTTTGATTTCAAGATTTTCTATTTCTATCTGGAGTGAAAGTAAGTTTTTTCGCAGAACAACACCGTTTTCGAACATAGAGCTAAGTTGCTTTTCTCTTTCTTGAAGGAATTCTATATTTTCCTGTATAATATCTGCATTTTGTTGAAGCAGCAAAGCAGAAAAATACAGAGAACTAATATTCTCTTTAAGTTTTTGAGTTGTAATCTGTACAGAGTTTTTTTGCAAATCTGTCTCTATTTGTTTACTCTTAGCAGCAGCTGAAACACTACCGCCATCCCATATAAGTTGCTGTACCTGAGCTGTAAGCTGATAGTTTTCTTTTGGAATTTCATTTATTGTCACGTTTGGCAGTTTAATTGGAAGCGACATTACATCGCTCTGGTACGTGGCATTTGCTTCAAAAGACAACTGCGGGTAGTAATTGGAAAATAAATTATATTCTTCCAGATCATTTTTCTCCGAGAGAAGAGAACTATTCTGCTGTTGCTTATTTTTACTGATAGCAGCGTTTAGGCATTCATCTAATGTAATCTCAACAGCAGATGATTCATAAAGCTGAAGCAGAAGTATAATCAGGAATATTATAAGCTCATAGATGCGTTTCATTATGTACCTACTCTTTATTTAATTTGATACTGTTTAAAATAAACTCCGGTAAAAGTTTCTTTCTGTCTTCTATAAATTTTTGGTATGCATCTTCATCTAAGCTGAAATTGAATTGCATGATTGGTTTTGCAGCAAACGGGAAAACACATAAAGAGATAATATTTGCCATTAATTGGATAATGTCCATTTCTCTGTATTTTCCTTCTTTTACTTCTTTTTCATATGCTTCCTGAAAGCCTCTGATTCTGTCCATCATATTTGAGCTATTAAAGAGATTAAATATATATTGAGGATTCTGGTTTAGCTCATTGATTAGAAAGTTAGGAACTTGTGGATTCTTTTGGATCATAGAGATGTATGTATTACAAAATCCAATTATCTTGTCTTCAACACTTTCTGCTGCATTCAAATGTTCGCTTAGATTAGAGATGAACCTCTGTAAGAGGGAATTAAAGATCCTTTCAAAAAGTAGCTTTTTACTTCTAAAATAGTAGTGCAAAGCAGCTTTGTTTATGCCTGCTTCATCTGCTATCTCTTGCATTCTTGCTCCGGTGAATCCCTTTCTCGAAAAGACTCTCATTGCTGCTATCAGAATTTTATCTTCTGTTTGTTGTTCGTTACTCATTTTATTTACCTCTATTTTATATTTAGTTCTTCCTAAAAAATACTGATAGGCATAAACGGATTTACCGTACTGTGCCTATACTCTTCGTTTTTATTATGCAAAGATTTACGGAATGCTTCTATAAGCTGTTCGTCTCTGGTTTTAGATTCTATTACAGAATCAGCATACTCA
Organism: uncultured bacterium; assembly: GCA_942490685.1. Classification (GTDB taxonomy): domain Bacteria; phylum Bacteroidota; class Ignavibacteria; order Kapaibacteriales; family UBA2268; genus JBFHIJ01. Next base: position 2,560,255 of record CALNXW010000016.1, on the reverse strand, counting down.
AGGCAGTGTTTATACATACCTGTTTTATCTTCAAACAATTCCAGCAGAATATATAAAGGGGAGCTTGAGGCCTCTGCAACCTCATACATCTTAGTTTCATCAAAACCTTTCAGTGTAAAGATTTCCATTGCATTTAGCAATATTCTTTCTCTTGTATAATGATGTTTTTTCATAAGCTCACCAATAGGTTAGAATGTTTAGTTTGATTATTAGGTTTAACCATTTGGTTAAATATAGAGTCTTTTACTCACAACACCAAATTATTTTTCTAAATAGATGTAAAAAATGTGATATAAGTTTTTCTAAGTCACTATGTTAAAGTCAATTAGAGTGATTAAGAAAAAAGAGATGTAATCAGTTTCTTTGAAGAGATAAAAAAGAGATTAGATAATACTCTTTGGCAGCCAAGTTTTTGGACTAAGAAATCTTAGGTGTTGCATGATGTAAACTAAAAGCCATGAAGATTGCAATCGAGGTAAAACGAAGTAAATATTAAAACAATTTTATCTCTTCTAAAATTATATTATCTTAGAGGAAAGAAAACTTTTAAACTTGTGGCTAAGTATTGCAGATTAAGGTAAGGACTGCTCATTATGGCAGAAATCACATCTAATATAAAAGCTGAATTTCAAAAAGAAAACGACATACTTTTTATTCGTCTGGAAGGTAAAATTTCTATCTATTACAGTAAGGAAATTTATCCTTCTAAAGAGTATTATAAAGGGATCAAAGCAGTATCGGTAGACTTCACTGATGTCAGCGATTTTGATTCCTATATTGTTGTATATTTAGAACGGCTCAAGCAAATTGCTGATTCTAATAACCTTGATTTGGATATTAGAGGCTTGAATCCTAAGATGGAGAGCTTTTTTGCGGCACTGTCAAAAAAAGATGGTAACTCGGAAGCTGGGCCAAAGGCTATCGGATTCTTCAGAAGTTATGTAATTCATATTGGTGAAAATTTTAAGCAGCAGGCAAAAGATGCTTTTTCTTTTATAGAGCTTCTTGGTGAAATTATAATTGGCATTTTAAAGCTGTTAGTACGCCCGGGAAGCATTAGGTGGAAAGACTTTCCGCACCACTTTTCTAAAGCGGGTGTCTTTGCAGTGCCGATCACCATACTTATAGTATTTTTAATTGGTTTAATATCAGGTTATCAGGGAGCTGTTCAGCTGTCGCAATTTGGTGCTGATATTTTTATTGCTGATTTGGTAGGGATATCTATAACAAGGGAACTGTCTCCTCTTATGGTAGCTATTCTTGTAGCCGGCAGGTCAGGTTCAGCTTTTGCAGCTGAAATTGGAACCATGAAAGTAGCCGAAGAGGTTGATGCTTTGGATTCAATGGGGTACAATATTGTTTCGTTTTTAGTGCTGCCGAGAGTTATAGCTGTAACACTGGCAATGCCTTTACTTACAATGCTATGCAATATTGCCGGTGTAGGTGGTGGTCTGATAGCTGCTTTGACAACACTTGATATTACAATCTCTGGTTACTTAAACGAATTGCAGTTAGCTGTAAGCATGGGGGATATTCTCAGCGGGCTGTTTAAATCCATAATATTTGGCTTTTTAGTAGCAACTATTGGCTGTTTCAGAGGTTTGCAGGTTACAGGCGGTGCTGAGAGCGTAGGACGTTTTACAACAGCTTCTGTAGTGACAGGTGTCTTTATGATTATATTCACAGATGCAATATTTACTTTCATTTTCCAGGTATTGAATATATGAGCAAGATAATAGAAGTAAATTCGCTTACAAAGATTTATGATGGCAGGGTTATACTTGAAGATGTAAATTTCTCTATCAAGCAAGGCGAGATATTTGTGATAGTAGGGGGTAGCGGATGTGGTAAAAGTACTCTGCTTAGGCAATTAATCGGCCTGGAGACGCCTACCGAAGGTGATATCAAAGTAGCCGGTATGGATTTTATCAATGCTCGCGGCAAAGAGAAACAAAATATTCTGCGTAAATATGGAGTTTTATTCCAGTTTTCAGGACTCTTTGCTTCGATGACTATTGAAGAAAATATTGCACTCCAGCTTGAAACATATACAGACTTGACTAAAAATGATATAAAAGAACTTGTTCGAATGAAGCTGGCAGCTGTTGGCTTGGATGGCTTTCAGGGACATTACCCTTCTGAGATAAGTGGAGGTATGAAAAAGCGTGCTGCACTGGCAAGAGCAATGGCATTGGATCCCGATATACTCTTTTTTGATGAACCATCATCAGGTTTAGATCCTGTTACATCTGCATCTTTGGATAAGCTTATTAAAGAGCTTAATTCATCTCTTGGCTCGACTATGGTGATAGTAACACACGACTTGGATAGTATTCTCAGTATATCAGACAGGATTATAATGCTGGACAAATCAACCAAAGGGATAATTGCTGAAGGGACTCCGGAAGAACTTAAAGCCAAAAAAGAAATGCCTAAAGTATACAACTTTTTCAATAGAATACCGGAATAGGATATTTAATAAGGAAAAATAACTATGAAAATATACTGCTTACTTTTACTAATTGTAACCATTATGCTATCGTCTTGTCAAACATATAGAGTAGAGACACTAGGTTATAAAGATGAAGTAAAGAAGTTTAAAAGCATTGCCGTTTTAAATACATATATATTTCCAAGGAAAGCAGATCGATTACCTGCAATAAGCAAACATCCTTTAAGTACAAAAGACAGCGTTATAAAAAGCCAGATATATCAATTTAATATAGAACAAACTGACACTGTTGCTGATTTTTTCACATCTAAGCTGCGAGAATATTCCGGAATTGAAGTTTTGTCGGGTAAAGAGCTTTATTCTAAACTTACACCTGAAGTATTGGATAGCTTGGGTATCAAGCAATATCCTACAGATCTGTGGCCTGGCAGTTATCCGACGTTAGGTTTACCTAAATACACATTACAACTCATTGATTTGTCTAAATATTACTATCCACACTTGACTTTCTTAAATGAAACCATAAAGAATCATAAAAATGATTTTGTCAAAATTTGTGATTTTCTAAAAGTGGACGGGTTGGTAATTTCAGAGATGCATATCGAAGTGAATAATCAGCATTCAAAACTTATTTTAGGACGTCAACAGATGTTCTCGAATATAGTATTTTTTGACAAAAATGGTAATAAGCTTTCAAGAGGGTATATTGAGTCAGAGAATGTATATGATAGAGTATACGATTTTGAAATATACAAAGAGCAGTTCAATAAATATTATAAATACACCGACGCTTATCTTCGTCATTTCTATCTGGATGAACCTTATGAGCAATATTTGGATGACTAGCTAAAATTTTAAAGCTATGGTTATTCCGGTGAATTATTTGATTTCAAAGCATACATTGCAATAAACATTTGCAAAAACTCTACATCTAATTTGTATCGAATATTCACTGCAGCAGTTAGGCTGTATAATGTAGTATAAAAGAGAATTGTTGCCAGTAAAAAAACAGTTAATGACTTGTTTTCTTTAAAGGCTCTTTTAAGAGCAAAAAGCATTAAACATATCAATAGTATATTTGGCAAAACTCTGACAACTATAATTGACAATCCGGGATTATCAATATATCTCGGAGGTAAAAACCAATAATACTTAGCATGATTGATAACTTTTTCCGTAAACAGGTTTGATTTTTCATCCCAAAAACTCATAAAAGCTCTTTTATAATGCGGTTCCATTTCTATATCATTCAGTCTGTCTTTTAGCGAATCGATTTCAGATATTGTTTCATTACTTAAATATGCATCAATTGCACTTTCCTGGCTTTCGGGGAGAATACCGATATAGAGATTCATCCAAAAAGGTGATTTAGTAGGGATAAACTTATCAAATGTATTATAGTTTCTATAAATCCATGGGGTTTGCATAATGCTTATTATTAAAGCAATTTGCAGAATTTTACTCAAGCCGAGCCGCTTATAAATCAGAATAGCACTCATAAGCAAAACAGGAATAATCGTTGGTTGAAGAAGTACCAGTAATCCTGAAAGAAAAGCTAAAAGAATAAATTTTCCCGAATCTCTGCTTTTAAGTAATTGATATAAAAACAAAGAAAGAAGCGGCACAAATACATTAGTTATTTCTATTACGTTCGGATAATAAAAGTAACTCATGTGTAGCAAAAAAAGGCATCCGGCAAAAAAAGCACGCCGTTCGTTAACAAAAAGTCTTGCCGTTTTAAATAGAACAATTGGTACAAGCCCCATTAAGATATGCTGCAAGATAACTATAATCCACTCACCCGGAGTTCCGCTTATAGCTAGAATAGAACTCAAGAGCACGGGATATAAAGGCGATTTCATTGCAGTTGGTCCCAAATGCTCGTGAAGAACATACTCTCCGCTTTCTGCTAAATTATAAGCAATTTTCAAATCCTCTGCAGATTTAAAATCTCCGCCTGTGACTAATGCAAAGACTAAGCGTACAAGAATAAAAAGTACTACCAAAAGAAACATGTTTCTTTCGGTAGCATACTTAGAATATAGATCTGTTACATTTTTGATCAGTTTTTGCATTGTTTTCTTCCAGATTTCACAGCTAAATCTAAATGGCTATTACTTGAAAAATTTTACTAATTTTTGGACTATCCAACCACTGCAATTATTTATCTAAGCGGGGAAAGCGTTAACACTAAAAACAAAGGCAAATATTCATCACAATTCCCTCATCTACTCGACGGATGTACTCATGTGCAACCGCATGCTTTAGCTTGCGGCATGCCTCACCTAGATAATTATTTTGCATCTATCTTGCTAAGTAAAACAGTTTCTTTACTTATTAAAGCCAACATAATCAAAGTTTTAAGCTTCTTCGAAAATTAGAGCATTAAAATGCACCAAACACTAATCTTCAAGAAGCATTAAAAACTCTTTGATAAAGTCATCTATATCGCCGTCCATCACTGCCTGAATATCTGTACGTTTATATTCAGATCTGTGATCATTTACCATAGTATAAGGTTGGAATACATAGCTGCGAATTTGGCTTCCCCATTCGATTCTCTTTTTTGAACCTTCAACGGCAGCCTTTTCTTTTTCTTCTTCTTCAATATGCTTTTGGTAAAGTCTGGATTTCAACATTTTCATAGCACGTTCTCTGTTTTGGAACTGAGAGCGTTCCTGCTGGCATGCTACAACAATTCCTGAAGGAATGTGCCTAAGCCTTACAGCAGTTTCAACTTTGTTTACGTTCTGTCCGCCTTTGCCACCAGCTCTGAAAGTATCCATTTCAACGTCTGCCGGATTAACTTCAATATCCACATCATCATCTACTTCAGGATAAACAAAGACAGAAGCAAAAGAAGTGTGGCGTCGAGCATTCGAATCAAAAGGAGAAATTCTAACGAGGCGGTGAACACCATTTTCTGCTTTAAGATAGCCATAGGCAAACTTACCGCTGATTTCAATAGAAGCAGATTTGATTCCGGCACCGTCGCCTTCCAGTTCTTCCAAAAGCACAACTTTATAATTTTTACGTTCTGCCCAGCGCACGTACATTCTAAGTAGCATATGAGCCCAATCACAAGCTTCAGTTCCGCCTGCACCTGCATTTATGGAAAGTATAGCAGTTCGGTCATCATCCTTATGTCCTAGAAGCTTTCTAACCTCAAGAGCAGAAACAATTTTTTCAGCTTGCTCATATTCAGTGTTAGCCTCTTCTTCCATAGCCTCATCTTTTTCTTCTTCTGCAAGTTCAATAAAAGCAATTGCATCCTGCACTGCAGTATCAGTTTCTTCCCAAACTTTTACCCAGTCTTTTGCATCAGAAATTTCTTTCATTATTTCCTGAGCTTTAATATTATCATTCCAAAATCCTTCAGCCTGAGAGAGTTCTTCTTTTTCTTTGATCAGCGTTAGTTTGCCGTCAATGTCAAAGGAACCTCCGCAGTTGAGTTACTCTTGTTTCCAGACCTCTTAGCTTCTCTCTTTGTGGCTCGAACATACTATTTTTTCCAATAATAAATTTTACATTATAATCTAGCAAAAATACAAAAATTAGGCGGAAAAAGTGAGAAGTATAAAAAATGTTTTGAGATTTCAAAAAATGTTTGTTATAGGATTGAAACTTTTGTGGGGCATAGGCGTATCTATTACTAACAACCCTTACTCATAAAAGCTTAACTCATACAAGCTTAGCACTTAACCCTGAGCCGCATATTCTTTTTGGATTGCGGCTTTTTTTTTGGGGTTTTGCAATAGAGTAGAGAAGAGAAGCAAATTCTGCAAGTTCTCTTTTCTATGTAAAGAGATAGCTATAATATATAACTATCTCTTTTGTTAGATTAATCTTAGATATATGCTTATAAATTGCGAGTAGCTTCTAAAACAGTTTGCCATGCTTCTTCTATGTGGCGATCCTTCAGGTAGGTTTGACCTGCTACAAGCCTAATAACATATTTACCTTCGAGTTTTGTGTGAGTAAGATATAGGTGCCCGCTTGAATTTATTTTTTCAAGGAGCTTGGCATTTATCTTATTCAAAGAATCAGTATCAAGTTTTTTGTCCGGTACATAACGGAAACAAATTAGATTAAGATTTACCGGCGCAAGAATCTCGAAATCAGAATTTGACTTGATTTCTTCAGCAAGTGATTGCACCCAAGATATGTGATTTCTTAGAGTCTGTTGCATCTGCTCAATTCCAAAGCTACGTATTACAAACCACAATTTAAGAGCTCTGAACCTTCTGCCTAATTGAATACCCCAGTCTCTATAGTTATTAACTTCACTGTCCGATTTGGTTTTAAGATACTCAGGGAGTATTTCAAAAGTCTTTATCAGAGATGCTTTATCTTTAACAAAATATGCAGTGCAGTCAAAATTTGTAAATAGCCATTTATGTGGATTGAAAACATAAGAATCTACATATTCAGTGCCGTCTATTAAGCTTCTTAATTCCGGTAAAATCATAGCGGATCCTGCATATGCTGCATCGACATGCAACCAGATACCGAACTTATCACATACTTCTCCAATCTTACGCAAGGGATCCACAGCAGTGCTTCCTGTAGTTCCAATAGCAGCCACAACGAAGCAGGGATTATATCCATTATGCAAATCATTGTTGATTTTTTCGTTTAAATCATTCACATCCATTGCGAAGTTTTGATCTGTTTTGACCAGTCTTAGAGAATCTTTTCCAAATCCTGCAATTTTTACTGCTTTTTCTATAGAGGAGTGTGCTTGCTCTGAGCAGTATATTGTGTATTTTTCATGCCCTTTGAAGCCTCTGTTATTTATAGCAAATTCGCTCATTTTTTCTCTGGCTGTAAGTAGTGCTACTAAAGTTGCAGTGGAAGCAGTGTCTTGTATTACTCCGTCCCATTCTTTAGGAAGTCCGCACATATCTCTAAGCCATTGCATTACTCTTTCTTCAAGCTCTGCTGCTGCCGGAGAGGTGTCCCAAATCATACATTGAGAAGCAAGTGCTGAACTTAGGAATTCTCCCAATAGAGCAGGATAGCTACTATTCGCAGGAAAATATGCCATAAACTTTGGATGTTGCCAGTGTGTAATACCTGGCATAATAATTTCCCGGAAGTCTTTATAAATCGAATCAAAGTCTTCAGCTTTATGTGGAGCTGAAACCGGAATTTTATTAAGAATGTCACCGGGTATGGCTTTTGATTTGGGAGGGTATTGTTCAATATTTTCAAAATAGTCTGCTATTTCATCTACCATTTTGTGTGCATGTTTTCTAAAATCATGTAAATCCATTTTTTATCTAGCTATGAGTTTTATATATAGTTTAATACACCTAATATAATCTCTAAAGCTCTTTGTACCAAACTTTTTAAAGTATTCTTTTAACATAATTTTAGCTTTATTATTATGCCCCAAGGCAATTAATTCTTTAATGAAAAACTTGTACCAATTGGCATAGCGAAGATTAAATTCTTTTGTGGAGACGTGTTGCGAGGAATAATGCTTAATAAATATTTCTCTTTCATATTCTCGAATTAGGATTGAAATCTCATTTTGTCTTTCATGTTCTCTTGGTGTAATTCTATATAGCGCAATATTCTGTTTTAAATAATAGAAACTGAAACCGGCTTTTGCAGCTCTAATCCAAAAATCCCAGTCCTGTAATCTTTTTAAATTGGTATCGAAATATCCAATTTTGTCAAAGACTTCTTTTTTAAAAAGCATAGCATGTATGGTGCTGATATTATTTTTATACAGAATAGAAAACATTTCATGGGCGGAGTATTTTTTTTCAGCTCCTTCCAATAGTTTGAAAGGCAGTAAATCAATTGATTTATCGTTCTCTATAAACCTTAGTGTATCGCAAAATATTAGATCAGTCCGGTGTTTTAACAGATTCCCTAATAGTATCTGCAGATGGTTCACTCTCAGTAAATCATCAGAATCAAAAAAAAGGATATAGTCTCCTTTTGCTTCCTTTAACCCTAAATTTCTGGCAGCAGATGAGCCGGCATTCTCCTGTTTAAGCAGAGTAATATTTGTAAATTTATCAATATAGTCTTGAGCTATTTTAGTAGTTTTATCTAGAGAACCATCATCAATTATAATTATCTCAAAATTTTGATAAGATTGAGATATTATGCTATCTAAAGCTGAACCTATGAATTTTTCAGCATTATAGGCAGGCATTATGATTGATATTTTACCGTAGTCTTTCATAGGAGTGGGCTAGATAGAATTCAGCAGTTTTTGTGACATACTCTTATAAGAAAACTCCTCAAGCAAAGAAATGTCAGGATTGGCATTTTGCTTATAAAAGCTTTCGTCTTGTGCAAGCTTTTGAGCAAGCTCTATTGCTTTTTCAGTTTCGAATTCGTTATCTAGGGTCAGCATTGGGAATAAAGTTTCGCCGTGTCCGGTGGATTTAGTTGTAATTACAGGAATACCTAATGTCGCGGCATCTAAGATATATCTTGCCCAGGTATATCTGTCGTCAAGGTTAACCCAAAAATATGAATTACTCAGCTCATGGAAATACTGAGTTAAAGTATAAGCTCTTTTTACAGTCAGATTATTGTCTTTATAGTATTTTCTTGCCATCTCCATTCTGATATTTCCGTCCAGAGTACCGTATTTTTTAAGCATCTTCGGAATATTCCTGAGAGTTCTGTGTTCGCGCTCTTCTATGCCAAAGTAGGGGAGACCGCTGGCTTTAGCAACGAGATGATCATTCCATCTTTTCAGCAGCATGGGAGCGATAAAAACTTCTCTTTTTCTGTCTTTTATTTCTTTTCTTAATTTATAAACGTTCTCAACAGGATAGGGCACACCTACGTACTCAGCTTTTGTATCAGTTATAGAGAGAAAAAGAGGTACAGAATGCTTATTGATTACATTGATAAAGTCAGAGGCATCAAAAATATCTTTTACATTTTTCATTGGGCGAAGATATTCTTTTGCGCATCCTTCAATAAGAGATACCCATTTCACATTTGAATTTCTGTTTAGGCAGAGATGAGTTAACTTATTCTGATATTTAGGAGGGAAGTCAGTATTGCCGATGACAATATCAAACTTGTTTATATGCTCTAAACTGCAATCGAATATATTACAATATTCACCCTCAAATGCATATACCCAAGCTTCTATTCCTGTCATAAAATTTCTATGCTCAGGTCTGTCAGAGGCTTTATACTTTCCAAGGTTTTTGCCAATAACTAATACTTTAGGGTGATGCATAAGAGTCTAGCTTAAATGTTTTGAAAAAAAGCAAATATAAAGAAAATGAGGTATATATAAACAAAAAGTCCTGGATTTATCAAATCCAAGACTTTTTTTAATCTGATTGTACACCCGAAAGGATTCGAACCTTTAACCTTCTGATCCGTAGTCAGATACTCTATCCAGTTGAGCTACGGGTGCAACCTTGTCAATTTTTAAGCAGTCTTCAATGAATCCACAAATTTTTGTAGAGAAGACTTGCGGTTAGCAGCAGCATTCTTGTGGATGATACCTTTGCAGCTAACTCTGTCTAACAAGCGAGTAGCAACTCTGAAATTTTCAAAAGCTTCTTCGTAAGTTTTAGCTTCACGAACGGCTTTGATAGCATTCTTAACCATTTTCTTGTTAAGTCTGTTATACAGCTTGCGTTTTCTCGTCTGTCTAATTCTTTTAATCGCTGATTTGTGATGAGCCATGTCGTCTTCTGTATTTTAAACTATAAAATATATCACTATTTTTAAGAATCACAAATTTATACAATTTTTATCTTTTTTGCAAAAGTTTTTTTTTCTTCAACTGTTAAATTGAATTCTTATATGGTGCCATCACCATTTTGATAGCTCACAAATATAAGCAAGTTTCTGATATCTGCAAAACATTTTCAGAGCTGTGGAAAATAAAAGAATTTTGTCCCATCCCTTATTATTGACTATTTTTGTTATAATAATATAGATGCCTTCTACGTTAGCAAAACATCAAAACAAAAAGAAGGAGGGCTTATGCTAAAAGAACTTCTAAAGCCGGAAATTAAAGAGCTAATCGCTAAAAGACAATGGAATAATCTGAAAGATGTTCTAATCACCTGGCCTGCTCCTGAAATTGCCGATCTACTGCTTGATATAGATAAAACAGATAGAGTTTTTATTTTCCGTTCATTGCCTAGAGATATATCGGCTGATATATTTTCTTATTTGGAACATGAACAGAGAGATAGTCTACTGCATGATCTTACTGATCATGAAACCAGACTGCTTCTGGCAGATTTATCGCCGGATGATAGGACTGAACTTCTGGAGGAGTTGCCCGCAAAGGTAACAAGGCGTATGCTTAACCTACTTTCTCCCGAGGATTTGATCGAAGCCAGGCAGCTTTTAGGCTATCCTGAAGACAGTATCGGTAGGCAAATGACGCCTGACTTTGTTGCCGTCAGACCTGAATGGACTATCGGAAAAGCTCTGGCACATATACGTCAATTCGGTAAAGATAGTGAGTCGATTTATAGAATTTATGTTACTGATAAAGATGGCAAGCTTCTGGACGATATCTTGCTTAGGTCTTTTATCATTGGAGATGAGAATAAACCGGTTTCATATCTGATGGATCATAATGTTATAAGTATTTCTGCATTTGACGACCAGGAAGAGGCTGTTCGTAAAATGGAGAAATATGATTTGTTTGCCATTCCTGTAGTAGATTCTGTAGGGATGCTGGTCGGTATTGTAACATTTGATGATGTGTTAGATATTTCTGAAGAAGAGGCTACGGAAGATATTCAAAAGCTTTCTGCGATTAATCCGGTAGAGCAATCTTATTTAAGCGCCAGCACTCAAAAGTTTTGGGCAAAAAGGCTGCCTTGGTTGCTTACTTTACTACTTGCGAATGTACTTACAGCTTTTGCTATGGAAAGATATAATAGTGTAATTCAACAGATTACGATGCTGTCTAACTTTATTCCGTTACTTATTGGTACAGCAGGTAACTCAGGTGCACAATCAGCTACTTTGATTATTCGTGCACTTTCTTTGGAAGAAATAAATCTTACAAACTGGTTTAAGATTCTAACTAAAGAATTAATGGTTGGTCTGCTTCTGGCCGGTGTATTGGGACTTTTGACTTTCATTATTGGTTTCTTTATGAGTGGACAGGATCCGCTTCTTAATGGATTTTCAGGTCAGGTCAACTTCGCTGTGACTGTCAGTTTATCAATTTTTATTATGATTATTTGGGGTAATATCATTGGTAGTATGCTGCCACTGATTCTGGCTAAAATGAAACTGGATCCGGCTGTTATTTCAAATCCTCTAATAACAACACTTGTGGATGTATCAGGTATATTAATATACTTTACAGTAGCAATTTGGTTGCTTGGAGATGTTCTATTCTAATCTATAGCAATGTTATTAAATAAGATAAATATCGAACTGCTTTATAACCCAAAAGACTATTATAAAGCAGTTTTTTTTATGCAAAATGTTTCGAAATTTTCTTAAGTCTCAAAATCATTTACTTATATTTGTATATGTTTCAAAATCATGATGTTAGAAATGTATAAAAATATATTGCTTTTCTTACTTTATTTGCTTCCAATCAGTTTATTTGCTCAAAAGCATGAAGATTCTTCTTTACTTTCTGATTCTACTTATCAGCAATATAAGATAGATGAGAATACTGTCCTTTTGTATAAGGAACCAAAGTCATTTGAGTTTATTACTAATGTGCCCGGCGATTATATTGATTTTTATCATAGAGGTTTTTCTTGGGATTTATGGCCTGAATATTCAATAATAACAGGCTCAACAGTGCTGCTGTGGTATTATGATCAGGATTTACTTGATAAATCGCAAGAACTGGGGCGAGATTTAGGGCTTGGAAATACGGATAAGACCACTGCTTATATCTCTATAGGAGATTTACCAATATTCAGAGGACCTTCTGACTGGGGATCAGCGATGTATTTTATCGGAGATGGCTGGACTCATCTAGGTTTTTCATTAGGTTTTTACACGTACGGTCTTATAGATGATGATAATCGCGCACTGCAAACTGCCTCGCAAATTGCCCAGGGAATGCTGACAACAGGAATAGCTACTCAGGTGCTGAAGCATATAACAGGAAGGCAGAGTCCTTATGTTTCAACAGAAAAAAGAGGCAAGTGGGATCTATTCCCGGATCAGATAGAGTATCATAAACATGTTTCTTCATATGATGCTTTCCCTTCCGGGCATATCGCTACTGCAATGATGACATTAACAGTAATAGCAGAAAACTATCCTGAATACACTTACATTAGACCCGTAGGCTACACTTTAATGACTCTTTTGATGTATCAGATGATGAATAATGGAGTGCATTGGGCGAGCGATTATCCCTTAGGAATTGCTCTCGGATATTTAATGGGAAAAATTGCTGTGGATAATGGCAGGAAAATTGTTAAATTGAACGATGTTCAAGACCAAACTTGGTTCGATAAAATACAAGTTACTCCTTCAATCAATTTGATGGGTGGTCTTAGTTTAAATTTAACATATCCGTTGTACTAGATATTTGACTTTAATATGAGATTTTTACTCGCTATTCTTGCTGTTATTTTTTGCTTTAATGCTAAATGTTTTTCTCAAATCAATTTAGAAAAAACAGGTGATATTGTTCAAATAGGTCTTCCGATTGGAGCGTTTGCTATTAGCTGCTTTGACGGAGATTCCTACGAAAACTTTCTATACAGCATGATAGCAACTCAAGTAGTAACTCATACAGTTAAAAGAACTATAAACAGACAGAGGCCTAGTGGAGGAGATTATTCGTTTCCTTCCGGTCACACTTCTTGCGCTTTTCAGGCAGCATCATTCCTGCATTTTAAATATGGATGGAAAATCGGACTGCCTAGTTATGCGCTGGCCGGGTTTGTAGGTTGGTCACGCTATAACGCAGATAAACACTATATAAGTGATATTGTGGCAGGAGCTGCATTGGGAATATTTATGTCTTATATTTGTATTGAAAAAGACGTAAGGATATTTACCAGTTCAAAAAAAATTGAAGATCAGGATGCATATGCCTTAAACTTTCAACTGTCATTTTGATATAAAACTATAGAATCTAAAATCTAAAATCCCTTGCTACCTTAAAATTGTGGAAGCAAGGGATTTTTTTATGTTATATATTGAATGGTAATTCATGTTGATTTTATAAATACAGTATTATTTTTACGGTGTTTAATAAATATTTTATATTATTGTATTTATAATCTATGTTTATTTAAAATTTAATTGGATTTGAAATGAAACAACTGACTTTATTTTTATTACTGACTCTGTTTATTATCTCTTGCGGAGATGATGACACCCCTGTAACTCCAGAAAAACCGCAGAGTCAATCTCTGTTACCTTTAGCCGATGGCAATAAATGGTATATGGATGTGTCAAGGCGTAGTGAATATGATACTGTAGATATTACTTTTAAGTATTATATCACTTTCGAATATAAAGGTGAATATAGCTATGAAGCTAATCCTGTAAAGCTTTATACTATGTCATATGTTAGTGTAGATGGTTTATTTGAACCTGATGTAAGAGATCATTTCTTTGAGTATCAAAATTATGTATACTCTATCTATAATGATGCAATTGAAGACCAAAATATTACACAAGCTGGTCAAATCTTTATCAAAAATATTGAAAAAGAAGGTGTGATAAATATAGACTCGCGCAAATATAATGTTCAAAAAAGCACTTATGAATTAGATGGCAAGAGTCATTTTGCTTGGGAATTAAGAAGAATTTCTGATGATTCTGGGGATACATTTATAGAGAAATACATACCTGGTATAGGTATAGCTTATAGATTTATAGAAGATAAAGAATATGGAATAATTCGTGAAGAAAAGCTTTATAAATACGAATTGAATTAATTCGCAGAAAAAAGAGATAAAAAAAACTCGGCTATAGATATCATTTTATAGCTGAGTTTTTTTTATAAATATTCAGGTTTTATCTGCTAAAATCCAATACCAAAACCTATACCATATACTACATAGACAGTACTTTCAATTATATCAGCACTGATAGTTGGAGTAATTGAGTACTGATGGTAGTGGAAATCATAGGCTGCACCAAATCTTACAAAAAAGTGAGAAGAGGAATGAGATATATTTTCTTCGATACCGCTTTCAGCACCTGCCAAAATTTGATTCTCTACTTTAAATTTTTGAGTTTGACTGTCAACGGGTAAAGTCGGTTCGTGTGTTTGAGACTCACTAGCTGTGATGTATCCCGGAGCAAAAAAAACTTTAAGACCTTGCCAAGGGTGAATAAATAATGGTAATGCAGCTATATATTCTGTATGATCCGCTAATACGATTTCACCAATAAAACCAACGCCAACATTTGGAGTGGTATGTAAAAATCTGTATTCGTAGTCTATTCCGGCAGTGAAATGAAATTCGAAAGGAATATCAGTATTAGTTGTACCACCAAGGAATATGCCTGCGTGATGAGGTTTATCATGGTTATCTGCAGCTACAGAGATACCTATATTTAGGCAAATTAAGCTAATTAATAGTATAATTCTTCTCATTTTAAGCCCCTTTTTTGCGAATGAAAAGGAATATAATGCCACCTGCTAAAAGAGCAACAACGGCGATGAAACTGCCCATGTAAATCATGCCTGGAGTAGAAAAAAGAGCTTTTTCGATTACTGGCACTGCATATGTATTCATATCAGTAGGCCCTGCTTTTTTGTCTTTACCGCTTTTTATAAGTTCAGCTTCTTCCGGATGGTGACCTAACCAGCGGACTTTACCGGTTTCTATATCATAAACAGCACCAACGACAGCTAGCTTCCCACTGGTTACTAACTCTCTGGCATCTTTAGAAAAATGAAATAAATCGCTGATAGATTGCCATACGTTTTCTTCGATAGCATAAGGCACAAGATCTTTCCCTTTGAAATGGTTGTATTTAGCTTCTGCTTTTTTTACAGCAGGTACAATATTATCCACTAATGCAGGAATATTTCCGTGAACATGGTCTTTCATTGTAACCGCAGTAACAGCTCCACAGCTGGTATGTCCCATGACTACCATTACAGGAGTGCCTAGATGAGCTATTCCATATTCAATTGAGCCGATTTCATCTACATCGCTCACATTTCCGGCAATTTTAATTACAAACAAATCGCCAATGCCTTGATCAAAAAGGATTTCAACAGGTACTCTGGAATCTGAGCAAGCCATAATAGTAGCAAAAGGCTTTTGTCCGTTAGTTTTTGTATTGTAACGAACACCTTCGTCTAGTCTTGGGTGGACGGAGCGACCATTCATAAATCGCAAGTTCCCGGCTTCAAGTTTTTCCAGGGCTGTTTTAATTGCAGGGTTGTCTTCTGCTTTAGTTTCTTGAGCATGAGAGTC
This sequence comes from uncultured bacterium, assembly GCA_942490685.1. Lineage (GTDB taxonomy): Bacteria > Bacteroidota > Ignavibacteria > Kapaibacteriales > UBA2268 > JBFHIJ01. The sequence goes on along the minus strand of CALNXW010000016.1, from coordinate 2,544,415 downwards.
TTCACTGCTGTGCGAATCAGCATGATCTGCCTGTTCTGTATCTGTATGCTGCGTGTTATGTTCTGTTTCAGGTGCAGCAATCATAAGAAAAGGAACTAGCATGAATAAAAAGATTAAATTAGCGATTTTCATATATTTTCTCCGGTTTAGTATATTCTATTGTAAAGTAGAATTGATGAGATCAAATTTCAATATTTAATATATTGAGGATACTTTATTAATCGTAGCTGATAAAAATTTATTTGACATATTGCTATGTAGTAATAATGTTATAAATTACTATTTTTGAAAGTAATTAGCTCCCAAATATTAGCATAACAGCAAAATTTATTAGCAACTGCATTCATTTAATATCGGCATATAAACGAAATATCATTATGATTATAACATAAAATTAATTAGGTAAATGACAAAATGAAGTTAACTTTGTATATATCGATGAAATTATATCAATCTGCTAAAGATTGATTCTTTATTTCTTATAATTGGACAACAATCATTTTTCTTGCCAATTTATATTATGTTTGGGAGATAGTATGGAAAAATTTAAAAACTACATTAACGGGCAGTGGGTAGACGCTGTTTCCGGTAAAACATTTCAGAACATTAACCCTGCCAATTTAGAAGACGTAATTGGCGAATTTGCTCTTTCAGATCAAGAAGACGTAGATAACGCAGTTAAAGCAGCTCGTGAAGCATATAAAACATGGAAAAAAATGCCTGCACCAAAACGAGGTGATTTGCTTAAAAAAGCGGGCGATATCTTTGTTCGCCGCAAAAAAGAATTAGCTAAAATCATGACTCGTGAAATGGGTAAGCCTACTTTTGAAACAGAAGGTGACGTTCAGGAAGCGATTGACACAGCTTTCTATTCTGCAAGTGAAACTCGCCGCTTGTTTGGTTTTACAGCACCATCTGAAATGGACAACAAGATGAATATGTCTTTCAGAACTCCAATTGGTGTATGTGGAATTATCACAGCATGGAATTTCCCTGTTGCTGTACCTTCTTGGAAAATTTTACCTGCATTAGCAGCTGGTAATACTGTTGTGTACAAACCTTCAAAAGAATCACCACATTCAGGTGTAATTTTTGCTGAAATTTTAGAAGAAGCAGGAATACCTAAAGGTGTATTTAACTTGTTGACAGGTAGAGGCTCTATGGGTAACCTTATGGTAGAGCATCCTGATATAGATCTAATTGGTTTCACAGGTTCTACAGGTATTGGTTTCCAAATTGGTGAAATCTGTGGTAAAACAAATAAAAAATGCTCACTTGAAATGGGCGGTAAAAATGCTCAGATCGTGATGGCTGATGCTAATATGGAATTGGCTGTAGAGGGTGCATTATGGGGCGCTTTCGGTACAACTGGTCAAAGATGTACAGCTACTTCACGTTGCATCGTTCATAAAGATGTTTATGATGAATTCTTAGATACAATGAAAGCTAGAGCTGAAAAATTGAGATTAGGCTATGGTTTACTTCCTGAAACAGAAGTTGGCCCGGTAATCCATGAAGGTTCTTTGCAAAACTGTTTAAATTATATTGATATTGCTATTAAAGATGGCGGTAGACTTGTAACCGGTGGTAAGAGAGCTACTGATGGTGATTTGGCAAAAGGTTGTTTCCTAGAACCAACAATTATTGCTGATGTAACAAAGGATCACACTATCTTTAATGAAGAAATATTTGGCCCTGTGCTTGCAGTGACAAAATGTGAATCATTGGATGAAGCTATTGAATTGCAAAACCACTGCGAATTTGGTTTGTCATCTGCAATATTCACTCGTGATGTAAATGCTGCATTTAAAGCTATCAGAGATATTGAAGCAGGTATTACATATATCAATGCTCCAACAATCGGTGCTGAAGCGCATATGCCATTTGGCGGTGTTAAAGGAACAGGTAATGGTCACAGAGAAGGTGGCTGGACTGTATTTGATATCTTTACTGAATGGAAAACAGTTTATGTTGACTATTCAGATTCTCTACAAAGAGCTCAAATCGATAACTATGACGATTAATATCGTTTCCCTTTTATATATATTGTGGACCGTAGGGATATTTATTCCTACGGTTTTTTTATCCTTAAGATCCCATATTTAAGTTCATGCTTAGTATCAAATGTCGACTATCCTTTTATCCATTCTGTTCGAATTACCTCAAGAGCTCTTCTAATTATATATTGATCTGAGGAGTGATTTTGATAGCCTCTGCTGAAATTGAATAGTAACATTTCAGTGCAAAGCTATGTAACCAAGTATTAACTATAGCGTATAATATAGTGTTCCCTATCTACAAAACATATTTCCATCCATATAAAGGGATTTGGATATGACACTCCAAGAGCATTATACAAAAGAGAATGAGCTCAGCAAAAAAGTAAATGAATTTCAATTTGATTATAGCGATTCGTTTACTTTTTACAGCGAAGTGCAAGATACTCAGCTAACAATATTAGATTTCGCAGAAGCATTTTTACAGCCGGGACCAAAATGGCTCCAATCACTTCTAAAGTTAAGAGATAAGCTGGTTTCTCCATTTAATTTGAAAACCGGGGCAGATAAAATAGAAGGTGATTTAGAATTTAGCAAGAAAAAATGGGAGATAGGATCGCAACCAGGATTATTCAAAATAATTGATATACTAGATGATGAAATTGTCTTTGGAGAGGAAGATAAGCACTTAGATTTTAGAGTGGTAATGAAAATGCACAAAACAGAAAGAGAAGTGAAGTGCAAAGTTTCGACATTAGTTAAGTATAATAACAGCCTTGGTAAGGTATATTTTTTCTTTGTAAAGCCGTTTCATAAAATAATTGTACCTTATTTTATCAATCGAAATTTTAGAAAGCTTGTAGTCTGAAGATAAATATCAGGAAAGACATAAAAAAAGCTCCGTTTCAAAACTAAATCGGAGCTTTTATCTATCTAAGGAATATTGAAATGCTTATTTAAAATATGTATAATAAAAGTCGTAACGTTTTTTGACAGCACCACTAGGGTCAGAAATTATTTCCGCTGTGATTTGACCTGTTCTGTCATAGATGTAAGAATAAATATTATTGACCTGACCTTTATCATCTATTTTATAGTACTTAATGGAATTATTGTTTGTGTATACAATACTGTCTTTGGTTAGAATCGTCTGATTAGGGTTAGGGTCTACGCTACTGTCAATTTCGTAAGATATCTCAGTTAGCTCACCACTATTATTATATTGGTTCTTAATAGTTTTAGTATAAGAAGTACCCTTCTCAATATCGTTCTGTTTAGTCTGTATAAGGTGACCATGATTATTGTAATCAAAAGTCCAACTTACTTGTAATTCACCATCATTATCATATTTCTTTTTTTCGATCAGCTTAGAGTTATTGTAAAAATATTTTATCTTGCAGTTTTCTACTATTTCACCGACTTCATTGTAAGCGATATGCTGTTCTGTAGACAAATCTTTTTCATATGAGTAAATGGATTTAGAAGTTGTATCAGAGTTGTTGTCAAAATGTACAAGTAAAACTAAATTACCCGATTTATCAAATTCTTTGTAGTATACTTTATGAAGTCTGTCTGTAGTTATAACATCAGATTCCCATTTTTCTTCAATTTGGACAAGCTCAGGCGAGTACGCCGGATTAACTGGATTATTTGCCATATTGCAAGATGCAAGGAGTATAACTGATAAAGCAAATATACTATTTAGAATTTTACTATACATATGAACTTCCTGACTTTTCAACACTTTAATAGAAATTACGTAAAATCTTCCTAAATGTCAAGCTAAATATATACACGGCACAAATATTTATGTATTATAGTTACTATTAAATATTAACGTTAAACTCACTAGGAGTGAAACCATAGTTTTCGATCCAATACTCTTTACTAAAAGTTATTTTTCCACTATTTAATAAATCTAAATCTCTCTTCCAGATCTTATCCATGTCCGCATTTTGTCTGATAATTGAAAATATAGGAGCTGATTTACCTACAAAATTTAGAGAAACAATCATGCCAATCAGATCATTTATCATCTTTTCCACTAAGCCAATATCAGAATGGATAATTTCTTCTCTAACTTTAAAGTGAGTTTCCGCAGCAGCCAGAGAACCACCATCTAATTCTGTAGTTAAGGTTTGAGAAAGTAAAGCTTTGGAAATTTCAGAGTTGCAATGTTTGATTAGTGCATGGAAAAGCTCAGCCGAACTGGCTTTATTAGTTTCTTTCATTTCAATTGTGATATCTTCAGGAGTTACCATAATATTTTCATCCGACATTTCGCTCAGAATTTCCGCCAGTTTATTGATTTCGTCCTGAGAAGCCCCTCTTTGATATTGAGCGATAACAGCTGGCATACCAAATTTTTCAATATAATTGACCCAAAAACGCATGCCTCCATTTTTAAATGTTGTAGGCCAGAAGCATTTAGCCAACAAAGATTCCCCATAAGGCTTTGCAGCACTTTTTTCATAAATAGCTACTAGAAACTTATACTCAGGTAGTAATTGATTTTGCAATCCGGCAGGACTTTTATAGTACATGTTACCATCGCCACCTAGTTCAAAAAATTCCTGTTTTCGAGCAATTACTTTGTTTGGCCAATAACCTGATTGGTTTTTGTTCCAAATAATTTCCAGTACTTGAAATCCATAGAGTGGAGCATCAAGAATATTTCTAATAATGCTTTGAATATCTAATGTTTTTAGAGCTTTTTTAACGAATTTATAGACAGTATTATCAGAATTGTCTTGTCTAAGCTGCGTTTCTAATGATAGAACACCTGCTTTCCTGGATTGGATACAACTTCTAACATGAGGATCATTAGTTAAATTCCTGACAGCATCATATCCTTTATTTCTCAAAATTTTATCAGGATTGGGTAGCATCCCCAAATGCTTGAAGAAACTAACAGATCCTCCTCTGCTAATAAGTTCTTTTGTAAGTGATTTCATCTAATTCTCCATTGATTTAATTACATAACCTGATATGATGCCTCCTAGAATGAGCAAAGGATCGTGCCACCAGGAGTTCCTTTTTACAGAAGTTTGTGTCAACTGAATGTGATGAGTAATAATAGAATCTTGTGGCTGATTTATCTTTAAAGAAAGTAGATTTTCAGGGAAAGTGTAAAAGCAACGAATTGTATCGCGCTTAATAATTGTGTCTACAGAAGCAACAAAAGGTCTTGTCTGAATGATAGTATCTCTAATAAAGTGAATTTTTGTTTTAACCTTTTCTATAACGATTGGTTCGGGAGTAATGATTTTTACAATAGTATCTTTTGTAATTTTTATTTCTGTACTATCACTCTCATATCTTGAAGAGAAAGTATAAAACAGTAACATGCCTAACAAGATTCCAAGAAGAGTTAAGGATAATTCCTTCATATTCGCACCTCGAAATAAATTAGAATACCAATTGCAAGGTATTTAGCAGCTAGATGATTGTCTTTGATTTCAATAGATAACCTATCTCCTACATTAAGAGGTATGTCTGTTAATAAAACACTTCCGCTCCCTTTAAGGATAGGAATATCTTCTTGTAGTAGTTCACTATTAACAATCAAATCGCAATATAAACTGTCTCCTTCTTTCAGCGAATAATAGATACTCTTGATACAAGCTGAGGACTGCCCCGGCAATACAGGGAAGATATCTGCAAATCTGATTTTTTCCCCAGCTTGTAAATTTATTATATCGTTGAAAGAAAAATGATGCATTTTTGTCATCCCAACATTTTTAGAGGAAGGTATAAGTAAATCGGCTCGGATGCTTTTTTTTGAATCATTATCTTCACTGTCTTCTATCAGTAGAATATCATTTTCATTAATCACAGATTTAGATGTAAAGGATCTAAAGTCTCCCGGCATTCGATTTAGTTGTTTCAGATTATCAACATTGGACAAGTTAATATCATATTTTGATATATTATGAGGATTTCCTGAATCATCTAGATGAGCCCCAATAGCAGGGTTTTTAGTTTCATATTCCATCTCATGATTATGAGAGAAGTCAGATTTTGAAGCAAGAGCGTTAGCCAGGTCACTCTGATTTGTTAACACTCCGGTAATATCACCCCATTTAGCAATGAGCTCTATTTCTTCAGCTTGTTGGAACGGAATATATTTAATTGGCATATTATTTTTCCTCCAAATAAAGCACAGCATTTAACTTGCCATCAGTTATATCATTTGCAGTAAAACGAATGCGGCATGCTTTACTAATATTATTGATTAGAGCAATTTCAGAGTTGCTTCTGTTGTCAGTGTTGTTAACATTATAAACAGCTCCTTGTGTAAAAGAAATCCTATCATTGGAAAATTCCAATGAAATAATTCCGTTAGGAGTGCCACTTATATCTTGCCAGCTAAGTTGAATAGAAATAGCTGTATACTTTGATTTACCACTGATATTATTATCAGATGTTTCAAACCAGTTGCTTACAAAAGAATTACTCATGGGAGCATTTTTGCACATATATTTAATCATTTGTCCACCTCTGTGGAAAACCCCACTAGCCCAAGAACTTTTAATCTCCCGAGAATGTGGTATAGATTGCGTCTCTGAATAAACACACCTTCTAAGTTAGCTTTTTTGGAGTTAAATGCGATAGTTTTAACCCAGCCTGCTTTTTCAACATCAAAAATCCTCTCGACGTGTCCTTGCCAGGAACGAGGCAGGCGCCAAACAATTAAATCATGTTTTTCAGGGACTGCTTTTGTGTAAGTACCATACTTTTTTGCAAAATTGAAAATACTGGTTGCTACACCTGTTTTAGGTATAGGAATATCACTGTTATCTGATGCAGCTTTATCAAAACAATAGAAGACTCCTGCTGCGCAATATGGACTACCTTTAGGTAGATTTATGTTCTTAGCATATTTTTCAACTTCACCAGTGTTGCCATCACCTTCTATTATTCCTACTTGAGATAGGGCAGTGTCGAGAGATGAATCAAGAAGATCTTTTTTGCAAGGTAATGAGTACTTATCAAAAGCATACAAACTTGCAGTAAAAGATATCAACAGTAATATTTTGAATAAGTTTTTCATGATAAAGATTCCTAATTATTTTGTTTTCTAAAAAGTGGGCAAGAAGAAATCCAACAATTATATACTGAGAAGAACTCAGATTATGGTTGGAGAATTTTCAACTATTGCATGAAATAGACTCCAAGTACTATCATGCCAACAGATAAATGTACACCTAAAGCCATATTACCATTATTCATATTTGGAATTATTGATTGAAGAATTATAGCTGATCTATAAATCAGCCACAAACAAAAGGCTTCTATTAGTATTACTATAAGCATAGTTTTAAGTTCTGCTAGACTAGGGAAGGCAAAGATTAAAACAAGTATCCCTATTGAAAGCAAAAAAAGTTCGCTTTTGTATTCATTTATGATTTTCAGAAGAGATCGGGCTATTTGCCCGATCTCATGTGAAAGATTATTTAAGATATTCTTTAAACTCATCTAAGTTCTCCTGTGTAAAAGTGATTGATTTATTTTCTGAATTGCTTAGTAAATTAGCAGTAGCTATTGGCTCAGGTTCGTGCTCAATTTGAAGAGGCAGATCTACTTTGCCGTACTTTATGTCCCTTAATAATTGGAAAGCATTTAGTTTTCTCCAAACAACTGTATTTGGGACACCAGCATCGGAATACGCATAGTCGTATAGATATGCTATTGTGATATCTACTGACAGCTTAGTAACAAGAACATCAGGCATTTGCAATGGAACCTGATAACGAGAGTTCAGAGTATTGTTAATTATAGCATCTGCAAAATCTCTGTGTCTTCTGAGTTGAGCCTGATCGAAGCTTCCACCACAAAGATTGAATAATTCTTGATAAGAATACTCAAGCAACAGATCATTTTCGTCTGAATAAGCCATTACTGTACCTATTAAATAACTAAACGGATTTTTATTATGCCAGCTGCTGAGCAAGAACTAAGAGCATAAGCATTAATAGTTTCAGTTGTTTCCGCAATTTTCGCTTTTCCATCAGCAGTACTGCTGAGAGCGCTACCTTTTGCAATAGCACCATTAGTTTCAACCAGCATAGTACCAAGTGTTTCAGTAGTTACTTGGTTATCTTTACTAGCACTGAGTGAACTTACACCGAGTGCTCTTTCTCCTAGAGCACAAAGATTTCCATAATAATTTATAAATCTATATTTTGGGATATCCTCTGACGCTTTAACGCTTATAGTTAGAGCAGAGCTATATGTTTGAGTACTAATCATTTTTTTTTCTCCCTAAGAATGATAATTTGTGTTTGCGATAAGAAAGCCTGCATCTTTACCTGTTATCTGAACTGAAAAGTTGTCAGTTGCTCGAATAACTTTTACTTTTCCTCCATTTTCGTAATAAGAATCTACTTCAGGTAGCCCTTTCCTTTGGAAAGTATATCCGAAAGATGGATTATATTCGGATTTACGAGAATTTTGATCAACATAGGCAAGAATTATATTATCCTTCCAAATGTCCTCGAGAGTATTACCGTCAGCAGAGAAAATTGAGGTTCCAACAATTAAGTTCTCAATGTTGTAAATCTCTTTTACCATATCTGCTGAGATTGATAATTGGTTACTATATCTAATTTTATTAGTCATGCTATTATGCAGCAAAATTTTTCTGAGAGTTGCGTCTCCCATTATCATAACGTTGGGATACTTCCCAATTTTGCTTCTTATTGCATCTCTGCCTTGATTTATCCATGCTTCTGTGTCTACTGAACTAGTTGGAGAATAAATTGACTCTGCTTCGCTGTTAATCACTAGCTTCATATCTGAATCGAAATTGTCAGGATTTTGTACTAAGTCTGCTGCTGCTTTCTCGCGTCCTGTTAATAGTATGTCTAATAGCTCTTTAGTGCTTCTTTGTTCGTATCTGAAGAAATCACTGCTTTCTTCCTCTTCTAGATAATCCAGTGCAATCTCAACATCTCTTTCATGTGTTTGAAAATCCATCATCTGGATCTCTTCAGGTGGGATTCTATTCGATGATGCCCTCAGAGCCCTCTCCGTATCTCTCATAACAAATGAATTTTTGGAAAAGATTGGTATTTTCCCTTTCATCTTACTAACTTCAACGGTAGGAAATATATTATGCGCTATAAATGAGTTGTTTGTGTATCCATGTGCTATTGTTGTTAACACGGGATCAACCATGCGCAATGAGTCTAATCTTGAATTTGACATTCTTTGTTTTCCTTTTTAAAATGAATAGTTCTTTGCTGATAAGATTACTGCTTCCTCGTAACTAAGAGAAGAATCTCTGCTTTGTAGTGATTTAGCTTGTTTATGCAAATCCAGTCGCTCCTGTGAAACTTCAGCTTCATCGAATGATTCGTCTTTTTCTTCTGCAAAGTCAAAGTTGAAGTGTTCCTTTGCTGAATTAATTGAACTGAACATATCTCTGGTATGCTCTAATATATCTGTGCCGTTTCGTTTATCATACTGATATACTAATTCCAGAAGATCTTCTACAACTGCTTTATAGGCAGGACTTATCTTTATACCCTGACTAATATCAGTTAAATTTTCTGAAAACTCAGAAAATTCGCGTCTGCGCATATTCAACTCTAATTCTGCAATTTGATCGCTGAGCTCCATATTCTCGCGATCAGAGATTGAAAATTGACTCCCTTCTACTTCTAATTCAGAGAACTCTGATTTGTCTGAGAATTGTGCAGGTGATAGTCCTTTTACTGCAGGTGCTGATGCGCCCAAAAATCCTACGTGTCTTAATAACATGTTTGGATATAAAGCTATTGAGACTTTTTTATACCTTCCTTGCCTTACTTCTTCAGAAAATTCAGCGTTCATGTCTTTTACTTTTGCCAGGAGTGTTTTGTTTCTTCTTGCAAGCCTTTCTACCCAGCCGAACGCTGGTGCATCTGTTTTTGGATGGCCTTTAACTATAGGCGCTAAAAAGGCATCGCTTTCCGCAGTCTTTGAGTTGTAGGCGTATGCTATTGCGTCTAAGCTCTCTGCACTGTAAGTTTTTTTGTTACCTGAAGAATCTGTATGTTCTCCTGTCTTGAAAACTTCTATCCACATAAATTTACCCTGTAATTGTTTTTGAATTCTGCTGCAGCATTTGTTTCAATTACAAAGTAATGCTATTGCAAACCACCCCTAGAAAAGCGTTTACAAAGTGTTTTTAAATAGTTTTTAAGATATTTGTTTGTTTAGGACAAGAATAGTTGATTAGATGTATATTCAAGATGATAAAATTCGAATTATCTATTCTTTTATGAGTCTGACAGGCTCGGATCAACAGCGTAGGGCGATGCTCTATGTAAAAATGTGACACGCTTACCGTTTTTAAAATCTGAGCGAAGCAAGGTGAAATCAATACGATGTCGCCCATTCAGAGCTGGGAATATAAGTTAGTTTTTCAGTGCTACAGGTTTTTCATCTCTGCTTCTGTTCTCAGCCTTACAGGCTGAATTATGAAAAACATATATCAATCATTGTGTTAGTTCTTTCCTATATTTTGCCATGGTATGTCTGTCTTCTGCACTCTGGTTAAAAACTCTTTTTTGACTTAAAAAAATTTGCAAACGGTGGTTTTTGATTGTAAATTTAGAAGCTATAAGTGAGAATATTTTTACACACTATATATTAAGGTTTACTATGAATTTGTTTAAAAAGATGGGAGCTGTAGCTCTTCTTGCTTTTGCTGTTTCTTGCGGCGAAAATAATGAAGCTGCTCCTGCGGAAGAGAGTAAAGCTATGACTGAATTACAACAAAAAATCGATGCTTACGCGCCGGTTCTTATTAAAGCAGATGTTTCTCATCTTACTGAAAATCAAAAACAGATCGTCAAATTGTTAGCTGAAGCCGGTCATTTAGCAGAAGAAATCTTTTGGTTGCAGTCTGCTCATGATGCAAAACCGGTTTATGATTCGCTTTTAGCTTCTAAAGATGAAGATGCAAAGTTATATGCTGAATATACTAAAATCAATTTCGGCCCTTACGATGTAATTTACGGTAACAACCGCTTTGTAGGTGAAGGTGCTGAAAGAAGATCATATGGTGCCGGTTTTTATCCTGCTGATATGACTAAAGAAGAATTTGAAAAATATGTAGAAGAAAATCCTGAGCAAAAAGAAGCTTTGGAAAATGCTTATACTGTTGTAAAAAGAGATGGAGATAAATTAGTAGCTATTCCTTACTCTAAAGAGTATCCGCAAGTAGAAAAAATGGCTGCTTTAGTTGATTCTGCTGCTGCCTTGGCTGAAAATGAATCATTAAAAAACTATCTGACTAAATTAGCTGCTGCTCTTCGCAGTGATGAGTATTACGAAGCTGATATGGCCTGGATGGATATTAAAAATAATGATTTGGACTTAGTTCTTGGACCAATCGAAAACTACCAAGACGAACTATTTAACTATAAAACTGCTTTCGAAGCTGTTGTAATGGTTAAAGATCCTGAAGCTACTAAAGAGTTGGAAATGTTCGAATCTAATATCACTGAATTCCAAAAACGTCTTCCTATCGATGCTAAATATATCAATGAACTTGGTAAAACTAATAACATTCTGCAAGTTGTGAATGTGACTTATTTTGGCGGTGACTGCCAAAAAGGTACAAAAACAATTGCTGCTTCTTTGCCTAACAACCCTAAAGTCTATATGGAAAAAGGCAGTAAAAAATCAATGTACAAAAACATGATGACTGCAAAATTTGAAAATATCGTAAAACCTATCGGTGAAAAAATCTTAGATCCGACTCTTGTTGCTGATGTGGATGCAACTGCTTTCACTAGCTTTGTTACTCTTCATGAAGTATCTCACACACTTGGTCGCGGCACTGTGTTTGGTAATGATGATTTGGATGTAAGAAAAGCTCTTAAAGAATTGTATTCTCCAATTGAAGAAGTAAAAGCTGATATCTTAGGTATGTACAACTTTAAGCATTTATACGACATGAAACTTGTTGATGATGCATACTTGAAAAAAGTAGTTGCTACTTATTTACCTGGTTTGTTCCGCTCTATACGTTTTGGTAGTGTTTCTGCTCATGGCAGAGCTAACCTTGCTCAGTTTAACTATCTACGTGAAAAAGGCGCAATCAAGAAAATGGATGATGGCAAATATACTATGAACATGGACATCTTCTTTGAAAAAGTAGGCGAAATGGCTCATGACGTTCTTACTCTTCAAGCTGAAGGTAACTACGAAGGCACTAAAAAATTCTTAGAAAAGTATAGTGTTAAGACTCCTGAAATTGAAGCTATGATTGATTCTCTGAAAGATCTTCCAAGAGATATTAATACTACATACGAATATTAATCTTATGATAGAATGTTTGGAAAGTCAATCTATTTTCGTAATATGCAGATATTAAAGATTCTTTTCGAGCAATTATCTTAAGAATCAAAAAAAGATAAAATAGTAAAAGGATAGTGTAATGGCTAACTTCAAAATCAATAAAGTAGAAACAGACCGTAAATCTAAAGTTGATTATAATAACTTAGGTTTTGGTAAGTATTTCTCTGATCACGTGTTTGTTGCTGATTATAAAGACGGTAAATGGAGTGACGGAGAAATCATTCCTTACGGTCCTATGGAGATTGAACCTGCTATGTGTACTTTGCACTATGGTCAATCAATTTTCGAAGGTCTAAAAGCATTTTTGACTAAAGACGGTCATGTAAATATTTTCCGTCCTGATATGAATGCTAAACGTTTAAATCGTTCTGCTAAAATGGTTTGCATCCCTGATTATGATGTTGATACTTTAATCGAAGGTATCAAAGAATTAGTAAAAGTAGATCAAAAATGGATCCCAACTGAAAGAGGTTGTTCTCTTTATCTTCGTCCTGTAGTTTATGGTGACGGTAACTTCCTTGGTGTTCATGCTTCTGATTCTTACAAATTAATCGTGATGACTTCTCCTGTAGCTTCTTACTACGCAGAAGGTTTGAAACCTGTAAAAATCTTAGTTGAAAAAGAACACGTTCGCGCTGTAAGAGGCGGTTTGGGTTCTGCTAAAACTGCTGCTAACTACGCTGCTTCACTTTATGCAGGTACTGTTGCGAAAGAAAAAGGATTTGCTCAAGTGCTTTGGTTAGATGGCGTTGATCGTTCATTTATCGACGAAGTTGGCGCAATGAACATTATGTTTATTATCGGCAATGAGCTTATCACTCCTTCTTTGGAGCAAGCTTCTATTCTTGCTGGCGTTACTCGTGATTCAGTTCTTACTTTGGCTCGCGAAATGGGTATGAAAGTATCAGAACGCAAAATCACTATCGACGAAATCAAAGCTGCTCATAAGAGTGGTGAACTTAAAGAAGTATTTGGTACAGGTACTGCTGCAGTTATTTCTCCGGTCGGCGTTCTACAATATGACGGCGAAGAAATGGTGATTAACAATAATGAAATCGGCGAAATTAGCCAAAAATTCTATGATACTATCACTGGTATCCAATATGGTGAAATCGAAGATACTCACAACTGGAACGTAAGAGTAGACCTATAATCTACCTTAAACATAGATTTAAGATGAAGACTGCGGGTGTTGTTAAAAATGCCTGCAGTTTTTTTTTGTGTATAGCTAATCCAAAAACATCATATCTTTACAATTATGATTCATAATATATAATTCTAAAATAGCCTATATAATTCAATGTTGTATTGTTTTTATATTTTACATAATATTAGTATATTATTAATAGGATAAGATATAATGAGTTTTAGGATATAAAAATGGCAGCACAAGATACAGTTCTAAAGTTTCCGGCAAAATATATAGAAGATAAAGCAACTTTTGCTATTTATGCAAATTTAGCTCAAAAGAATTTTACTGATGTAATAAATGACAAAGAGTCTGTTGCTAGTCTCTCTGCTAAATTTCCATGCCTTCAACATCTCATTAAGGTAGATAACGTGGAGAGTAGAAAACTTGAAAAAGATAAGAACGAAGAGACTGCACTTCAAAAAAAAGAGGAAGTTGATAAAGAAAAAGAAGAAAGCACAGATAATAATGATGATGTAAATCAACAATTTAACTTCAAAGATGAAAAAAGTGGCTTGAAATACATCAATAAGTTATTAGATAATATAAGGAATATATGTTCCCACTATAAACATGATGATGTAATTTTAGAAGATAAACTTCTACGAAGCAAGCTGCTCAAAATGTTCGAACAAGCTTGGCAGAAATATGACATGGCAAATAGCGGCATTGAACAGAAACGTTATTGTCCTGTCTCAGGGGATAAGTTCTTCATCTTTTTTATATGTTTATTTCTTTCTAAGCAGGAAGCTTATCAATTTCTAAAACAGTTGAAATATTTTAAAAGCTCGCAGGGAAATGACCGCAATACATTAGAAGTTTTTGCTAACTACTGTATGAAATATGATTTTGAGAAATTAAATACTAAAGATATTGAGTTGTATAATGTCATTTCTTTAGCTCATTATCTTAGCATCGATCCTCAAATACTAAAGACAACAAATAATATTGAAATTGAAGATAACGAAGAAGCAATTGTTTATAGAAACAGAGATAAATTTGTAGATTTCGCACTCAGATATATTGAGGATACAGACAGATTCAGAGATATCAAAGTTTGGAAATATCTAGGAAAAAAAGAAGATTATGATAAGAATGCAGAAAATCTACAAACAAACATTACTGATGAAAAGAATGATAGCAAAGAAAAATATCTGATAAGAAATAAAAAAGTATACAATATTGATTACAAATTGAAACAAATATTGGATAAGGAAGAGGATATAAAATTTTATCAAAAGCCTTCATATTATATGAATAGAAATCAAATTGCATTTTCTACTAATGAAATAGGAAGTGAGCCGGAGTTTTATATTAGAGATACAGGTCTAGTGCTGATTTTATTCAATTTCATTTTTTCTGATAAAAAACAATCTTTCTTTCAGGCATTTGAAGGCAAATTGACAGCTTATATCAAGAAAATTAAAGCTTTCTATGAAGATCCGTATTCCGAAAAGTCAAAAGAAATTTTTGGACAAATTAAATCTGATTCTACTATTCCTAAACTTCTAAAAAATTTCATGGAATCGCATTATGATGGTAAAGAGTGTAATATAACCTACAAAAATATAGCACTCATTAGATGCCAGGAAAGGTTGCAAATATTAGTAAAAATTGCAGCTAATCAAGATAATGTAAAAAAAGGTAGAAAGGCGTCTTATATTACTCATTTATTACAACATTTCTCATACTCTGATACCGATCATAAAGGCAGAATGTTACAAACTGGAGATTATAGAACCCTTCAGAGAGAATTGGCTCTTTCAGATGGTAAATCTTTAGGATTTATTTTTCGAAAATTGAAGAGGAATTACCCTGGAAAGAATCACAACATTCTACTGCACTCTATTCCTAAAGCTGTTCTAAAGAGTATAGATGATTTATATAGTTTTGTTATTCGATGGCAAAAAACAAAATATGAATCATGGCAATTTGATATACTATCCAAAGAAGATAAATATCTGCAAAAAATTTACAGATATTTAGATCTGGGCAGTAACTATGCTGAAGGTAAACAAGAAGAATATTATAGAGCTTATGACGAACATTTCTTCCAAAAGTATTGCAATGAAATGCTCCAAAAACCAATTTTTATCTCTGATAAAGTGATTAGGAAAATAATTGGTGATGATCTGAAATATAAAGATTTACTGAAAACAGAAAATAAAGATCTGCATTTTGCTTTCAAATATAAAGATAAAGCCTCTGAATTATTATCAGAAATTGAAGGAATAACAGCCACTAGTAAACCTAGTAAAGAGCTATATGACAAAAAAAATGATCTTATTGCTTCCTGGGCGAAGGATGAAATCTTAGCTTACATTTTGAAAGGCGGTCTACAAAAATACAGAAATTTGGATATTGAGCTAGATACAAAAGACAATGATGCATTTAAATATCTAGCTAATCAAAAAGTAGAATATTCTATGACAGGCAGTAAAAATAATAGAATAAGAATTACCGATATTCCTTTAAAACATTTTGGTAAAATAGATAGTTATGCTAATGATAAAAGATTCAAGACAATTATAAGTCGTACTTACAAATTTGAAGAAATAGATTCGTATATTACAGAGTATGAAAAAACAAGAAAGCTCTTGGTTTCCGGTATTCTTGCTTTTGAAAAGCAAGTAATTGATAGCGGAGCGTATGAGCTTGATGATAAAGAAGGTTATATAGTATTAAAAGATATAATTAACCAAGTAGATAGTTCTTTCTTAGATATAAAAGAACTGAGAGATGCTGTGTTTCATAACGAATATAAGTCTACTGAAATTTTAAATTCTAATCTGAGAAGAGTTTTGGAGTTAATTAGAAAATGCATGTAACGGAATTTTCCTTATTCAATATTAAATTCGACAGCACTACTATAGTAGCAATTTGTGGAATTATCTCTAATATTGCTATTGTCTGGCTCTCTCATTATTTTTGGAACAGACAGAAAAAAAGAGAATTAGAAATAGCTAAGGAAAAAGAAAGGCAGGAAACGCTTACAAACGGATATTTTCTTTTAGCTTACATTAGTGCTCATAATAATATCAATTCTGTTATGAAGTATGATATCTTAAAAAATAGAGAAAAGGAATATTATATAGATGTAAAAAAATATCATGAATTCTCCGAGCAGCTCAGTGATCTCTTTTATAAAAAGGGATTGAAAATAAAACTTGGTGAATATCCTGATATAGATTTAAAATTGTTCTTTGAATTTCAGCAAAAATCGATGGGAATTGTAAAATCAGACTCCGGTATAGGGAAAGAAAGAATTGTTATCTCAAACGAGAAAATAATTAAGCGGATCAAGGAAATATACGAGCAGTTAAATCAGTCTTTTGCTAAATATCTACAAGATATTTATAAGTAAATGTGAGATAAAATATTATATTGCAAGTAGATACAGATGATTAGTTGTGTAAGCCCTTTTTTTGAGAGGTACTCACAACGTGGACGTGTTGTAACGTATCCCCATATTGGTTGTGTAAGCCCTTTTTTTGAGAGGTACTCACAACCATGTAAACATTATTCTCTCTCCTCTAAGTGTTGTGTAAGCCCTTTTTTTGAGAGGTAATCACAACGCTAAAAAAATTGGGTTGTAAGAATAATAGTGTATTTAAATCACTGCAGGTGGTGGTGGCGAGGTAAGCAAAAATACTGTTAACCTCCCCGAGATTCTTTTTAGGTGTTGATATGGTGGATTTAAGATGAAGACTGCGGGTGTTGTTAAAAATGCCTGCAGTTTTTTTTGTGTATCTATAAGACCTTTGAATTTGACTTTTCGAATCCAAATTATTTTCCAAGTTTTATCCCTCTTTTAGACGGAACAAGTCAGAAGGATAAGGGAATCAAAAATTGAATTGTTTTATTGTACCCTATTATAATGATCTACCTCACATTTATAAACTTTCCTGAAGCCAACAGTTGATAATAGCAATAATAACAACTTTATTTCCCCTTTTCTTGTGCATCGCAATTGTGGTAATCACAGTAGATATCTTTATCAGTTACAAAACGGTATTCGTTTATTAGACTATCTGCCTTTGTAAATCTTAATAATACTTCAAAATAGACAGGATCGAACTTATCATCATTCATTCCTGTTGCACCAATACTTGATTCAGAGTCCAAAAGATAAGCTCCCCAATATATCTCTGATAGTTGCTCATGATTAAGATTCTCTACAAAATACGACAGAGAATCAATACCTGGAACTAAGACAACAACTTCAATATTAGCACTTAAGTTATTAAGTTGCCTATTATTAAGTGTGTCTTGTTTGTTGTATTTTTCACTAAATATAAACCCATATGTCAACGTAAGTGAATCTGAATTATGAATAATACTGCCGCGATTTAAAACACATTGATAGTCTTTGTAATCAGATACATCTACCATTCTTATTATATGCTGACACGAATACAAGGTCAAAATCATTAACGCAAAAAATATAATAATTCTACCAGAATGCATATAAATCATAAATACCTCAAAGCTTATCACAATCTCCTTGATTGTTTCAATTGTCAAATATGAGCTTGCAAATCTAGTCTTAACAACACCTCTACCTCACATTTACAAACTTACCGGTTGCCAGTAGTTGGTTATTACTTGAGACCAGATACATATAAGAGCCTTGAGGCAATGATACCAGGTCAATATATTCTGATGTTCCAGAAAATGCAGAACTTAGTTTCTGATCAAGGATCTTTCTGCCGTCCATACTCACAACTAATATTTCGAAGTCTCTCATTTTTGGATCTTCTATTTCTATATGAAAATCAGTCTTAGTTTGCATCTTTTTGATATTTACGTTGCTAAATACAGTATTTTCAATTGCAGAAGTATATTCTTCATATCTGTAAATTCCTCTTATACTACTTGTAATTATCAAATAGCTGTCTGCAAAAGCCAGTTTAATACCATATCCATATGCTTTATAAATTCCATTAGCTACGAGAAAAGGAGTCCAGGTTTGTCCACCATCATAAGTAAACATAAATTCTTCAGTATTTCCGCCTACGACACCAATATATTCGTTTGCAAATGCTATTTTAGAACATCGAGTTATAACAGAGTCACAATAAATGATATTCCATGTTTGGCCTTTATCGGTAGTTTTCCATATCACATCATTATCATCATTTAAAACATCTTCCTCTTGCATTCCGCACCCATATCCTATAGAATCATTTACAAAACAAAAATCATATAATGCCTTATCTCCATATCCTTCTTCCTCTTCCGGCATTGGAGCATAGTCATAAAACTTATCTTCATCTATATTATATCTGACAAAGCCCGGCCCACGGTATAAGTTTTCACAAAATGCAATATTAGCAGAATCTACGAAAATTACATCTCCGAACAATTTGGGATATGACTCCGGTAAGGTTCTTATATCATAAGTTTTCCATCCGTCTCTGGTAACTACTAGAGTATCGCCAGCCCAACCTAAAGCAAATCCTGTGTTATTATCGTACATATCAAACATTATAAAACTGTAGTTTTGCCTATGCATTAACTCAGAAACTGTTTTATGTTTAAGACTAGCACCACCATCCTCTGTATAGAGAATAATAGGATATTCAAAATATGAGAAATACATATGTTTAGTATCTGTAATTTTGGAGAACATGACATTCAAAACAGAATCTTCCGGAAAATGTTCCATATGATCTCTTCTAATAATATCGTCCCAAGATTTCCCCTGATCAGTTGAATGATAAACAACTAGCTCAGCATCTCCTCCCATTACTGCATAAGTGTTATTACTGTCTAAAGTCTGTAAATGAAAACAGATCTCATTTGAAGTTGCTTGCCTTAGAAAATATACTTTCTCTGCATATGAAATGGATAATACTAAAATAAAGATTAGGAATAAAATAATAGATTTCATACTTGCTTTCCTATTAAATC
The DNA here is from genome assembly GCA_942490685.1 of uncultured bacterium. GTDB lineage: Bacteria > Bacteroidota > Ignavibacteria > Kapaibacteriales > UBA2268 > JBFHIJ01. The sequence goes on along the minus strand of CALNXW010000016.1, from coordinate 2,524,963 downwards.
AAGGAGAGTACTAAAAAGTACTCTCCATTGGATAAATGATTACTTGACTATATTAAATTTGATCGTATCAAATAAATAGCCACCACTACTGATAGTGTAAATATAAGTACCATTAATCAGTTCTGCAATAGGTATATCTAATATTTGATATTCCCCATTCAGTTTGAAAGTATAACTAGTAATTTCTTGACCAAGTAAGTTTATGATTATGACAGTGATTGTATTATTTGAACTTTCAGCTATTTGTAATTCGATACGATCATCCAATTTAGTGTCTTTGTAAATCAGAATATTATTCTGTTTAGAACTTTCTAAATTATATTTCGGAGGCATCGCTCAAAGTTTGTCAATATTTAACTCAACAAAATTGTAAATCTCTCCATAATCCGGCACAACCAAATTCCAAATTTCAGCAGTAAAATGGCGATAACAGATCAATTCTGTTCCCAGCATCATAAGACTTATAAATTCTTGCATATCCTGCGTCATTGACAAGAGCAATAATACGATTAGAATCTATTGTTTTAAAGGCAGTTACATTTTCATTTTTAACATAATGCTTTTGTACCCATCGCTTTTCAGCGTTTGTTATGCTAAAAAGAAAAAGAGTAAAAAATATATACATACAAATTTTCATTGCTTAATCTACCTTATTATAGTTCTTTACCTCACATTCACAAACTTACCGCTGGAAATAAGTGAATTATTGCAAGTTATTAGATATAGATATGCTCCTTGTGGAAGACCGGATAAGTCTATCGGAATAGATTCCTCTGAATCTGCAGTATTTAATAGTTGCTTTGCTATTTGTTTGCCTTGCATATCAGAGATTAAGATTTCATATCCTCTAAATTTTGGATCTTGGATTTTTATACTAAACTCGGATGATGTTTGATGCTTAGACACATAGATCTCTTCAAAAATACCTTCTGTAATTCCGGTCACTTCTTCGTATCTAAATACACCTGCATTCATTACCCAAAATATCGGGTATTCGCCGCAATATGTACATTCCCAAAATACTGAATGCCATAAATCCTCTCTCAAGTTTTGGTAAGTCCATGTTGTTCCTCCGTCTGAAGTCAACATGCTTTTACCATTATTACAAATAATTCCGTTTTTAGATCCAAAGAAATCAATGCCAGCTGCTTATTTGCAGGTAATGGGGCAATATGCGTGGTTGTTGTACCATCTTCTACCACATAATGAGTGTAGCAGTCATATTCTGCTGGTATATCTAATATGTGAGTGATTTTACAAGTTGTAAGCCCACATTCAGTGTCATCAGTGTCTCTTTCTGAAATCAGAGTCAACCAGCTGTCTTTATTTGGGGGGCACTCACATGGACAGCCATAAGGCGAATCTACTTCGTTCCTATTTCCTGCGGCATCATAGCCGAACGTGATTGTATTTCCTGCAAACAAACTAGCTGTTTGCAAAACTGCTAATAGCAGCATTATTACTATTTTCATTTTGTTATTTTTCATTTTGTTTTCTTAATATTATGGTATAAAAATATTAGTACTATCTGGTTTATTTGCATATGGAACAAAGGTATATAAGATAGGTTTGTCTAATTTTCTTAGTTGCTCATCGTTTCCTGCCTTATATTCAATCGTAAAAGTAGTATCACTTAAGACTTTCCCTTTCAAAGTTACAAGAGTCAGTGAGCAATTCATAGATGGTTCCCATCCTTGAAGTATGACTTCATCCTCGGATAATATATATATTAACCAGATTGTTTTGTCATCAGGACTGGTAGTTATATTTATTTTTCCTTGTGATGCATCAATAGAATTCTTTCCATAAGTGTCATAAGCTATACCATTTTGATATAAAAAATAACATTTATATATACTATCTCCTTCAATATTATTTGGATAAAGGCTCCTGCCATAATAATAACCGTCAAGATGCAAAATATCTGAATTATTCTCAACTAAATCATAAGTAAGCTTAGGATCATTGCAATCGCACATTTTAGCACATCCTTGCAACAATAGCAATAACAATGTAAATATTACATAAAAATCAACTCTAGATTTTTTCATCAAAATGCTCCTAATTGGAATAAAAACTTGCTTTTACGATTGGTTTCCAACGCCCAAGGATATGTTTTGCCATATTGTGGATATGCAGAGAATTGATCATGTGCCCACCTGTTTTGTAAAGTATGTCGAATAAATTCAGAATCTCAACCAATTTTGATATTTCCGGATTCGAAATAAATAATACCATTTGACATCCTAAGATATGAAATTAATCCACCAGTGAACTGCATTGTTCCATCACGCACTTCAACTGATGTTGGATTTACTGTAGTATAAAAAAAACGGGTAGTTTATTTCACCCGGCTCAATTTAATATATTGTTGTTTGTTATGCAATAATATTTACTGAAATTTAATAAAATGTGTCATTTATGACTAGTGTGTGTTGTGAATTTATTTCGATAGACTCATTGGCAAATTTAAACTCGACTGTTTCGAAGCAGATCTACACATTAAAAATCGCAGATTTATCTATATATTTCCTTATATTCCATGTTGGAATTATCAATTATAGATATATCAAAATGCGACTTATATCATTATTATCTTTGATGCTTTTCTCCTTTTCTTATATTCACTCCGACGAGCTGATCATAGGCTTGGAAAGTGCCATGCAGCAAGAACCTGATGAAGTAACGAAATTGTGTCTGGGAGGCAGTTCTTTACGTGATTTACCGCCTATTATGTGCGATTTCAGCAATTTGACTTATCTGAATATGGCTCAAAATGAGCTTACTTCATTGCCTGCCTGCTTCCACAGCTTTGATAGGGTGGAAGAGCTGAATGTTTCTGCAAACTATCTGACTGATATTTCTGCGGTAAAAGGCATGGTTGCTCTCAAAACTTTAGATTTATCTATGAATGAAACTCTGCCGGAAAAGCAACTTGAGGTACTGTCAAATCTAAAACAGCTAACCCACTTAGATTTAAGCTATATAAATTTAAATTCCATTCCTGAATCTATCTGTTTGTTAAAAAATCTAAAAGAACTTATATTGACAGGCAACAATATCGCACAAAAAGATTTGGATAATTTGAAACAAATCAATGGAAATTTACATATTATTAAGTAAGGGCAATGATGAATAAGATAATTTTGGCTTGTATTGCGTTGGTTACTTTAGCTGCATGCCAGCAGCAAAAAAGCGTAGAATCTGATTCGAAGTATAAACCTGAAACTATTCAGGAAAAATGGAGCTATTCAGTAGGGCATCAGCTGGGCAATGACTTGGCTGCTGACCAAAGAAATTATAACATGGATGCAATGCTTGCAGGAATTAAAGATGCATGGGCAAAAGCTCCAACTGCTATGACAGAAGAAGAAATGAAAAATGTAATTAAAGAGCAAATGACTAAAGAAAGAGAAGAAAAAGCCAAAGAGAGAGAAGATAAATGGGAAAACAGAAATAAGCTAGGTGAATTTTATGAATTGCATGCACAGAATTTTCTTGCTCAGCATGCTAAAAAAGAAGGTGTAAAGATCACCGATTCAGGTTTACACTATAAGCACATTGTTGTGGGCAACGGAATTTCTCCTAAAAAAGGAGATAATGTAGAAGTTCAAATCAGAGGAACTTTTATTGACGGCAAAGAATTTGAAAATACTTATACAAGAACTCCGGTTCATGTAAAAGTCGGAACAAATTCCAAAGGGCTCGACGAAGCGCTAATGATGATGAGAGCAGGTGGTAAATCTGAGTTTGTCGTGCCTGCAGAACTTGGATACGGAAAGGAAGGAGCCGGGCTGACAATCCCGCCTAACTCCGTGTTAGTATACGAAATTGAGCTTCTAAAAGTAAACTAAGATAAATCAGTTTGTTTTTTAGAATTTTTAGTCTTAACTTTTGAAAAATTTGAGTTTAATTCTATATATGGAAAGTGCTATGAAATCTTTATTTTTTGCAATGATTTTAGCTGCTCTTTTACTTCCTTTTTCTATGACTGAGTCTCAAGCCCAATTTTGGGAAGGCTCTGAGGAAGAGAAAAAAGAGAAAAAAGAGAAAAAAGAGAAAACAGAAGAAAACCCTAATGGTGCTACCGGCTGGGGAGATGAATGGGAAGGTGACAAAATCTCTGAAGAAGATTACCCATATTACAGAGAATCTTTTGATACTACATTTACAAATATTGACTTCGCAACAGTATGGAACTCGATAGTAGAAGTTTGTGAAGCTGAAAAGATTTTTTTCATTACAAAAAGAACTAAGCAGGATGACGAAGGCCTTTTTAAAGGTATCATAAAATCTGATTATTTCATCTTTGTTGATGGTGCGGATAACACATACGATATTTTAAAGAAATACAGCTTTAAAGATCTTCCTTTTGTGCGCGGTGGTGTTTGGCAAAACGGTCGTGTCCAGTACAAAATGATTCTGAAAGAAAAAGATGACGGCACAATTGATTTGACTATCAAATGTGAAATCAGTGGTTATGAGTCTTTAGTAACGGAAGAAGTAGCCTTTTGGAGCTCAAACGGCTATTTTGAAACTAAGATTTTAGAAAAAATCGGTACTCAGGTCGCATCTAAAATGTAAAGACCTGATTTGTAAAAATATGTAAAAGCAGCATTTCTAACTATAAGAGATGCTGCTTTTGTAATATAAATCAAGTAGCTAAAATCAGAATATTTTTTAGTCTTTTCTCAAAACAGCAGCTAATTTATCCACATCTTCAGTAGAAACTCCCTTTTTGGCTTCTAATTCTAGTAAAACCTTTCCGGAATAATCTATAACTGCCAGTCCTGATAAATGATTTATTCCAAGCTTTTTAGCAAGATCATTTTTATCAGCATATAAATAATATTTCCAGTCATTTTGCTTTTTAAAAATATTTACTTCAATATCTCGGTTACATTTAACTGCAGCTACTATTTTAAAATCTGATAGGTTATTTCTATTTTTAACTGATTCTATTAATGCTAAAGGTATTGAATAGCATTTAACGCAACTGCCTCCAAGTTCCTGAAAAGTAATGACCAACTTCTCTTTTGCCTGCAGATTGGTCAGAGTTCTTAATTTAATGATGGAACTATCACTCGAAAAAGTCATCGTAACTAGTACTAAAAACAAGACTATAGCGTATTTCAACGATTTCATATTACTTCCCTTCCGAGAAAAAGTCAATAAATTCCATAGACCAGCCCGTTTTTTTATCCATTTTGATAACAAAAAAGCAATTTTTATGCTTAGCAAAGCCTATGTATTTAATCTTGTTTTTATTATAATCACCCAAATCAATAGATTCGACAAAACGACCTTCCGAATCATACTTTTGAAGTAATCCGGTGCGAATATTTTCTTCATCCTTAAGCTTCATTACAATCAATCTTACGTATAAGTATTTGTTGTCAGTAAAAATATTATTGACGAAAACCGGAAAAGCCTTTTTGTATTTATTGAAATCAAGTAACATTTCCTCGTTATAGTTTTCGAAGCCCCAATTGTTTTTTTTACTAACTTCATTCATCGGAATGGATTCTTTTGATTCTAGGAAATTTAAGTACGGATAAGTAGGGTAGACAAAGCAAATATCCTTATCTGTAGAAATCATTTGCACATTCTGAGAAGAAGAATAGCCTAATTTTGAGGAAGTATAAATTTCAGGAAGATATTCTACAACAGATTTAAATTTTCCATTTTTTGAATAAGAAGCCAAAATAGCTAAAGAATCATACCTTCCTTCTCTAGTTATTCTGGAATTATTGATACATGTTGTAATAAATCCATCATCCACTACTGCAAAGTCATAGGACATAGAGTGAGATTCATCTATACACTCCAATGGTGTACAGCTTAATAATTCTAAATTATTACTATATTTCAAAATTGCTGCTTGATTAGAGATTATTTTATCCTGAGAATTGAGAACAATAGTAGGAGTGTATAATGTAGCAGCAACATATATTGTACCTTCATATATTTTGATTTTATCAAAGAAATGTTTCAAATATCGTCCAATAGATAATTTTGGATCAGTTCTTTTGATTTCTTCTAAAGAAACGTATCTACATAAATTACCTGAATCTTCATCACTAAAAGCTTGTGGAAAATGTGCTAATACAGAGTCAGCAAGTTCTAATCCAGGACTGGCAGAATTACATATATTACCTGTATTTGCATCATATTTTACAATTCTATTAAGTTTTGTGTCGCAGATATAAATATATTTCCCATCATTACTAAATACTGCGCTGTTAATTCCTGTTAGGATTACATCCTCATTTTTTTCCAAGGTAATAGCCACAGTATTAAGTTTTTCTTCTTTCGATGTTAGTGTTTTATTGCAACTGAAAAGAAAAATAAGACTCAAAAATAAAAATACTCGCATATGATTTCCCTAAATATGCAGAGGTTGCAATCAACCTCTGCTTTAATAATCTTTATTGTTTTTCAGGAGATATGAAAACTTCAGCTCCCGGACCTTGTATTATTGTAGTGTGTATTTCAAGAACTTTTCCGCCTTCGGAAATTTCATAACATGTGCCATCACCAACACATCTGAATTTGAACTCTGTCATTTCACTATTACATGTGGTACCCGAAGCTTGCCCTTTCATGGTTAACTGACCAGAAGAAGCCGTCCATACACAACCATCCGGAGCACATTTTCTAATAATTCCTGCTTCCAGTCTTGAAACTAAGAATCTACCACTAAAACAAAAGCAGCTATTTTAAGCATTTTACTTAATATATAGTAGTAATAAATAGTGTCATATCTACTCAATAACATAGTGGTTTCATTGAATATATATTACATATGAATTGTTAAAATACTGAAAAAAGAGTGAAATACTAGCAATTAATAAAAGTATGAAAAATTTAGAAAAATACAAAATAAAATTTATTGAAGTAGAAAACGATATACTTAACCATATATAGTTTCTATTAGTTTGCATAGTCCTGGCATGCTCTTAGAGGGAAGTCATATAGTGATAGTAAAGATTAGTTTAATACTTTCATTATTAAAAATGTATATTTGCAAAGAATGTTGTATTTATAGCTAAATAAAATATGAAGTATTTAATTCTGATTCTAACTGCAATCTTTCTTTACTCCTGCGCCAGTCCGATCACATCAATGGATCAGGTTGAGATTTATAACATTGATTTACTCTTTAGAATGGAAGATGGGGAGTATAGGGGCTTTCCTTTTTCTGAGGAAGAGATTTTTAATTTGGGTACTAAAAAAGAAGTTGAGATAGATACTTTTACAAATGTCCAAACTGTTAGATACATAAATGAAGAAACGGGCTACACTTCAAAAGAAATAAAATTTTTTAGGAATGAGAGGGTATCAAAAACTTTAGTGCTGGAGCTTGGTGAGTTTACCAATATTCAAAGAGGTTTGTCAAAATATGTGGATTCTATCTATCGTTTTCGCTATAACAAAAATGGTGAGAAAGCTTTTTTACTAAAAGCAAAACCGAAAAAACATGCTCTTTCACGAAAAGAAGAATTGGCGTGGATTCATGACTCAGCGGAGTTTCTTATTAAAGATATGAAAAAAGAAGATAAAGATTCGATTTACAATGTCTCTAATTCTTCAGAGTGCGATACGAGGAATGTCACAATGGAGATTTTTAAAAGGTCCGCAAAGAGAGGAAAATACCGAATGATCGAAGTTGGAATTTTCTTAGATGATGAAGGTCAAATAACTCAAATGTGCTGCTCAAAAAATGAAGACATGGTAGATCTCAAGCTCATTATGGATACTTTGATGGAGTTTAATTTCAAAAACTTTGTATATTGTTCCACAGCGAGCGAATCCGGGATGGTACTTCTTTTAGGCTTGGACTTAGGAGGCAATTTTAATATAGGCCCAAGAAAATAAAAAATATTATATATATAAAAGCAGCATTTCTAACTATTAGAAATGCTGCTTTTTTTTGGGAAGTATCTAACTCTCAATTCCCTCCGAAAATTGACCCACTTTTCCCGCTGAAAATTGACCCACCATTTGCTAACTAATCCTGCATAAGATTGACTTCAAATGCAGGAGGGAAATAGGTGATAACAGTGGAAGATTGGGTAACTATCCGAAATTTGAAAAATCATAACCCTGATTTGGGTACACGCAAGATTGCTAAGCTGCTTAATGTTAGTCGCAATACGGTTAAATCAGCTCTAAAGAAGGATTCTGCTCCACAATATACGCGCGAGTGCAGTGCAAATCCTTTTCTGATGCCGTTTGAGGAATACATTTCTGAGAGTTTAAATAAGAAAAGACTTCGTAAAAGCAGAGTATTAGCTGATATTCGAGCAAAAGGCTATACCGGCTCTCAAAGTGCTTTTTACAGGTATTGTGAGAAGATGTCAGCGCAAGAAAAGCCATCATTCAAGCCTTACGAAACGTCTCCCGGCTTTCAGGCACAATATGACTGGAGTCCTTATACAGTAATGATTGGCGGTAAGTTAGTCAAATTATATGTATATCAGTATATCCATGGTTTCAGTCGGCATCGTGTGTTGGAAGCGGCTCTCAGTGATACTATGGCGAGTATATTGGAAGCGTTGGAAAATTCCATCATCGAATCCGGTGGCGTTTGTGAGCAAATTCAAACAGACAACGCAACAAGCTTTGTAACAAATGCCTCAAAGGATAACTTCCAATGGAATAAGCGTTATCTGGCATTTTGCGGACATTACGGCTTTAAGCCAACTCGCTCTCTACCTGCACATCCTTGGTCAAAAGGCAAGGTAGAACGCCCTTTTGCATACCTCGAAGATCATTTTATCAAAGGCAATGAATATGAATCCTTCGAAGATTTCTGCCAAAAACTAAAGGATTTTCAGGATAAAGTCAATTCCAGAGTGCATTCGACAACAAAAGCAAAACCTATCGAGCTTTTTGCAAAAGAGAAAGAATACCTGTCAATTCTTCCGGAATCACGCTATGTAAGCGTCAAAGAGGAAGTTCGCAAAGTAAGTGCAGACTGCCTGATTTCATTCATGGGATGCCGCTACAGCGTGCCATATTTGTTTGTTGGCAAGCAGGTTTGGGTCAAGGTCTCTAAAGGCAGCTATATCGAAGTATATTCAACAAAAAGCAAGCTCATAGCCCGTCACAAGCTCAGTTTAGAGAAAGGTAAAATTATCATGCTGGACTCTCACTATAAGAATCACAGCATAGAAAAAGGAAGTTGGAAACGTCTGGCTATGAGTTTTAGCAAGAAATTCCCTGATTTTGCCTGGTTTTTGGACAAACTATATGCACAAAAGAGAATAAATCCTGCATATCACCTTACAAGAATCATGGATACAGCTATGTATTTTGAGCATAAAGATATGGAAGCAGCTTTTCTTAAATGCCGTGATTATAACATCTTTAACTCAAAGTTTGTAAGAGCTTATGTAGAGAATAATGCTAAAGATGCTCCGGTAGAGCCTGTACGCATAGAAACCATGATAAACAAACCAATAGAAGAAGTCAATATCGTGCGAAATCTGGATTATTACAACAATCATTTTGGAGGCTAAAATGCAGGCATACGACAAATTAGATGAATATCTCAAAACGCTGACTCTGCCTTGGATTAGACAGAATTATAAGTTAGAGGTGGAAAATGCAGCTAAAGCCAAGCTTAGTTATGCAGAATTTCTCTTTAAAATCATGCAGGAAGAAGTAATCTCGAAGCTTGACCGCTCTATCAACAGAAGAGTACAAACAGCCGGATTCCCTCAAATAAAGCATTTTGAGAGCTTTGATTTTTCTTTTCAACCAAAGATTGACGAAAAGCTTTTGAGAGAACTCACGCAACTGCAATTTATGGATGAGGCAAAAAATATTATCTTTCTCGGATACCTCCGGGTGTTGGCAAAACGCATCTTGCCATATCCATTGGGATTAAAGCCTGTCAGCAGAGAAAAAGAGTTGCATTTTACACAACAGAGCAGCTAATGAAAGCTTTTGCCGAAGCAGAAATGATTGGTCAACTGCAAAGACTGCTAAACACATTAGACCGGCTTGATCTGCTTATAATCGACGAACTCGGCTATCTTGAGCTTACAAAGAAAACTGCATCATTTTTCTTCAGGCTGATTGCTGCAAGATACGAACGAAAATCTACGATTATTACATCGAACAAGTCCTTTGATAAATGGGGTGATATATTCCAGGATGACGTGGTCGCATCTGCCATTTTAGACAGACTTTTGCATCACTGCTATCCGTTTTTTATCAATGGAAAAAGTTTTAGAGTGAAGGATATTATAAATAAATAATTATATTGGGGTGGGTCAATTTTGCTGACAAAAACGGGTCAATTTTCAGAGGGAAAGAACAATTATAGTACTCAGCCAAAAGATAGTTTAGATAAATGGAATATAAAGTCCCAAGATAAGCAATATTGTGATTTTAGTAAAGTTGTTCAGAAAGTTTGGAAGGAATCTAAAGACAAAGGAGGAGAGAGAAGATATAAGTGCAAGATATTTATAAATGATGATGGTCAGTTTACTCAGATGTATTGCTCAAGAAATATACATAACTTTGATTTGAAACTAATAATGGATTGTCTAATATCTTTTGATTATTCTCATTTTTTGGACTGCATGAAGTCAAAAGAAGATGGCTATACTAGAGATGTCTGGTTTACTCTTGGCGGGAGTCATTATGTTCCGCAAAGATTCTTTATAGCTTCTCCGGAGGAGGAAAATTAATAATAACTACCTTAACACGATCTTTCTGCGGCAAATATTCTGTTTTTCTTGATCATAATAGTACCAATAACCGGATTTTGTGTATTCAATATCATGAGTTGGGAATGGGAGTTTATATCTTTGATATTTTGTTATTAGTTCGATTGGGTAGTTTTTGTCGCTAGATTTAATTATATAAGTATCTTTGTCTAGTTTATCAATTAAATAGGGATAATTTAATCTTCCCTCTAAAAGTTCTTTCCATTGGATACCGCTTGAGGATATAAAATGTCTGAATGGTATTTCTGGTTCCCGTTGGCGTGGAAGATATTCCATAAATAAATGTAATTCACCGGAGCTTAGTTTTTTTAGATTTCTAGTAATTAATACACCATTACTACTTTTATCATCAAAATACTGCTGTAATTGTTTATTCTTATTCCAAGTTTTACCAAAATTAGTTGTAAAATAAACTAGATTCGTTAATTCAGTCACAACTGTATTTTCTACTCGTTCAGTACTGAAGAATCGACGATATACTTTTTCCTTTGAATAGGTAGATCTGATCCAAGTTTTACCCCCATCTAGAGATCTTTCTGTGAACCCCTGCGGAAAGAAAAATCTCCTGAGAATAGTGTCTTGGTTTTTATACATAACTTTTGATGGACTAATTTCTATATCAAAAGCATCATAGGATCCATGTTCTTGAAAATGTGATATGTCCAAAGAAAAGTCAGGGTATGAGCCCACGCTATAAAGTGTATTTTGATTTTCCAGCCACAAATAAGTCGACGATCTTTCGTTACAACCAATTTGTTCGTTAATAGAATCTAGTCTAAATTTAGCTATTTCTTGCCAAGAGAAACCATTATCAAAAGAACTCCAAAATTTGCAAAAAGTACCTGTATTATTATGTAGTAAGCACCTTGAAATTAAAGTTCCATCCGAACTAAGATTACTAATATAGTACTCGTCATCAAATCTGCCTTGTTCCCACATCTGAACATTTTCAAATACCACTTCTTCTTCAGTAAGATATGCGGTGTGGAATTTTTTCTCCAGATCACAGGCAGAGAATAATAGTGCTAAAAGTATGTATATTAAGTATTTCATATACTACCTCACCACAATCTTTCTGCGGCAAAAGTTTCTGTTTTCGTGATCATAATAGTACCAATAACCGGATTTTGTGTATTCAATATCATGAGTTGGGAATGGGAGTTTAAACTTCTGATATTTTGTTATTAGTTCGATTGGGAATTGCTCATCTTCTGTGCTTACTATATAATTGCCATTGTTAAGTTTATCAATTAAATGTACTTCTGTACTATCAGTAGTAGAATCCATATACTTGTATATATCACTGACCATATTATAATTTATACCATCACTTGTTGTAAAATATACATTTTTACAAGGCGATTTGTTCTCTCGAAAACATCTAATCCACAAACAATACTCACCGGATGAAAGCTTGAAAACATTCCAGAATCTATAATCCGCATCTCCTACATAAGTCGCTATTAACTTTGCTATTGATTTGTTTTCCTGCCAAGTATTGCCAAAGTCGCAAGAATATGATAGCACTTTGGAGTTTATCGTAACAATATTATTAGAAATAAGAAAAGAAGCGAAAGACTTCTCATATTCATTATATTTGTAATATTTTTTATGTAAGCTTTCCCATGATTTGCCTTTATCTACAGAAATATAATATAGCCAAAAATTCGTAGTAATTATAGTATCTCCGTTTTCGTAAACTCTTTGATTCCATCCTTCTTGAGAATAATCATCAATTTCTATATAAGCATAATCACATGTTTCATTGAACTTATTGATATCTATTTTAAATCTCGGGAAGTCTCCAAGATAAGTAAGTATATTATCATCTAACCAGTAATAGATAAACGGTGGTTCTGTCGTACAAGATTTATAATGAATCACTTTGTTTATTTCGAAAGATGTCACGTATTGCCAAGTTACTCCATCATCCGTAGACTGGAAAAAATTAAGCATCCTCTTATTTTCATCATTAACAGATTCATATCTACTCAGCAGAATACCATTATTACCGTGTTTATTTATAACATTCCCAAACATGGGATACCTTCCGTCTCTCAACATTTCTACTTTTTCAAACACCACTTCTTCTTCAGTAAGATATGCGGTGTGGAATTTTTTCTCCAAATCGCAGGCACTGATGCCTATCATAAGTACTAGTAATATGATGATTTTTGATTGCATTAACTTATCCAAGTACCTCTTCTTTTAATAATTCTCCATTTACCATTGATTTTCTCGATGTGAATTTTTGCTCCATGTCCATTTAAAAAGCCTCCTATATCATAGAAACCAATGGTTGCTTTGTTTTCATTTTTTGCAAAAGTTACTCTTTCTAAACCCAAGCGCACAAAGTAAAAGATATCGCTTTTTTTATCAAATATCATTGGAGTAATAGGAGCTAAGTATTTCTCATAGTCTTGTTCTTTCACCAATGCTAAATTCGGATATGTTTTCAAATCTGCTATTCTTAATTCAATAGGCGGTTTGCGTGGAATATAATAACTTTTTGTATCAGGAATTGTATTTTTGAGGCTGAGACGATTGACTCCTTCGTCAAGAGCATAATCACCTCTTTTTGCTAAAGAATCCTCTATTATGGCTATAGAAATAGTCTTTCTGTCAAATTTATTAGTATCAACGCCATACGAATGCATAATCTTCATTGCCTCCAGATAAACATCTTCCGGATAAAGGTTATCAAGCGAATCAGGCGTTCTTTTATAGTTATATGCGCTCAAGAAATATTTTTCTTTAGAAGTTTCAAACAGCTCACTCAAAATCTGATGATTTAAAACAGTCTCTGCTTCAATATCAAACTCCTGAAATTTTTTCTCCAAATCGCAGGCACTGATGCCTATCATTAGGAATAGTAATATGATAATTTTTGATTGCATTAGCTTACCCAGGTAACTCTTGAAGTATCTATTTTCCAAAAGCCATTTCTTTTGGAAATTTGATATTCTTTACCTTTTGCGATTAGAGGGCCAACAACATATGAGATGTTGAATTTTGCTCTGTCGGAGTTAGTAAAATCAATCTTCGATATTTCATAAGAAATAAAGTCATTAAACATAACTATAGATTCTTTTTTTATCAGCTAAAAGTGGTCTAATGTATTTATTATAATCACATGTTTTAACTAATGCGATATTTGTAGCATTCTTAATTCTAGAAATATCTATCTCTTTTTTTATGCTAATATCATCTGAATTGAAATTTTCGAATAAATCCCAAATTATAGCAATGTGGATAGTACTTCTATCAAATCGATTTGTATCGACTCCGTATGAATCCATAATCTTCATAGTAGCAAGATAAATGTCTTCTTTATAAACAGGAGAATCATCTATTTCACGCATCTTTGCCCTGCGTTCTTTATGCCACTCATCCCATATCTGATAGCCATCATCTGCTAACTCTCTGCCTATCTGATTATAAATGTCATAATTTAGGTCTTCATTTGTGCGAAAAGATTTTTCTAAATCACACCCTGAAAGCAGGAAGACTATCAAAACTAAAATAATATATTTCATAACTCACTCCATAGTTGTTGTTCTTCCGGTAGACACAGTGAACCATGCATAAGTTACAAAATGATTTAGTATTTTTAAAGAGTGAAGGTGTGGGGTTGGGAAACAAATCCCTTGATTCCTCTGCTATTTATGATTTTACATATAGAGTTTTGTTTTTTTCGTATTATATCGAATTCGGGATAAATAAAAAGTGGATGGTATATAGGGAGTTATAGTGTTGTTCAGTTTTTAAAACAAATAAGACTATGAGAGTTTAACATCCTTTTGCAACTACAATGATTTCATAATTATAAAAATTTATTTACCTTTACTTTTTACTCTCTTGTGATAATTTTCAATTCCTTTGCGAGTTTGTTCTGGTTCATTAGAGTCTTTCATTCTGTCGAAAAGTTTTTTGGGTGTTGAAAGAACATTTTGCTGAGTATTAATACCTGTAATTGTAGCAGGACCAATTTTATAAAATGTTTTATGATGACTAATCTGAAAACCTGATTCTTCTATAACTTCTAATAAATAAGGAGTTATGTCTTTAAAGTCTTTCTGAGCAGAGAAAGTAAGGTCATCAATAAAAGAAGTAAAAATAATATCCTCCTCTTCACAAATTTCAATCAATTTAAGTCCAATAGGCATAAACACAAGGTTCGCAATATGCGTGCTTGTTGGAGCACCTTGGGGCAATTTAAACTGGTATGTTGTTAGTCTGGTTAGAATTCTGCTGACATCACTTGAGAAATTATTGTTGATAAACATTTGGTATACTTGTTTATATGTGATTGATGGGAAAAAGTTTTTTAAGTCAGTACCAAAGTGGTATTTTTTACCTAAGTGTTGTACTGCATTTGTAATGTTATTTTTCTTTTTCATTCCGCCATGAAGGAATGTTGCATATTCTAACTTATTCAGAATATTATTTTTGATTTTAGTTTGAATACATTTAAGAGGGGCAATACTTGGGTGTAGGATACGCTTTTTACCATTTTTTTTTATCTTAATATCTTCATAATAATATTGGTCAATACTATTAATAATACAATCCAGTTCATTTAAACTATAACCGAGCAGATTTTCAAGTCTCTTAGGTTTCTTTATCATGTTTATCAAAAAAAATATCACTAATAATTTTTTTTATAGTCGGATCTAACAAAGTAAATAATTCTTTCTTGTCATCTTTGACATCATTGGTTTCGATTGCTAAGAAAAGTAATACTGGCAAAGGGATTTCTGCCTTATGACTTATACTTTCTATCAAGTTTAAATTGGGTGTTTTTTTGTTATTCTCAATTTGAGATAAGTAGGTTTGACTAATCTCGAACTCTTCTGCAAAGGATTTCTGTGTCATACCTAATTCTTTTCTCAACCTCTTTATAGCTTCACCTATATTCATTATAATTCCATTAATAAAAACGAAAGAGAGAACTTAGGATAATAAATCTGTAAAAAATTTCAAGACATCTTCTCGTGAAATTAACTTCAGTATTATTTCAAATACTTTAGTTAGTATACTTTTTTGTTTTGTCTTGTTTACTTGTCGCTGGTTCATATTTAACGACTGAACAACAGCTTCAAACAATCTCACATCTTCATTAGTCAATGAATCACGGTTCTTTTCAAGGAATTCATTTATTCCTTTTGCCAACCTTTCAAGAGAATGGCAGTAATTTTTATTATTCTGGCAGCCCATTTGGTCTCCAATAATTATTTAAAAATTTATAACAGCAGTAATCATACTGCCTGCCGTGTTCAGTAACAACCGCTGTTAATCGTGATTCGTTTGAAGTTCTCTCAATCTTAAAAAAAATACCTGCCGTTATGTTATCTGTTCCGAAATTACTCTATATCATTCCCTAAATTTAACAAAACTGATAAGTGTCTTGTTTTGATATGTTTAAGCAATTTAATGAAAAATAGAGGCGGTAAGAGGGAGCATCTGGTGTGGTGTAGACCTTATATCATATACCCCAGAATTTGGTGGCTAAGCCACTGCCAAACTTAATTGACTTCAGTTATTCAGCCGATTATTACTTATATTCTTGACGGTTTTCTGGCTTTCAAAGAACTAATATTACTATATACGTTGTATTTACATATATATTTTAACCCCGAGTAATAAAATTTTTAAGTTATTATCACTCATTAGAAATGTGAGCTGAATAATTATTTTCAATGTTGCATGGTAATGCCTTACTAAACTATACGCAAAACAAATCCCTTGCCTCCCCGCACATTTATCAGTATTTTTGTTAAAGTTAGGTTTGTCATTTGCTTTTGTAGAAATTATCTATATTAGTGATATCTAACACCCCGTCATGCTTCGCATGCCACCCCTCTTTGAAAAGAGGGGAATTTTAGAGAGATGCGCTCTCAGACAAATCTAAATTATTTTGCTTATAAACTTTTTCATTTTGGTATAGATATGACAGTAAAAGAAAAGATTATTATTCTGGACTTTGGCTCGCAATACACTCAGCTTATTGCTCGCAAAGTGCGCGAAACAGGCGTCTATGCAGAGATTTATCCTTTCAATATTGATAAGGATGAGCTGATGGCTATGCAGCCTAAAGGTATTATTCTTTCCGGCGGACCTTCTAGTGTCTATGCCGCGGACGCTCCTCGTCCTAGCTTCGACGTGTTTAATTTGGGATTGCCCGTTCTTGGTATTTGTTATGGTTTGCAGCTTATTGCATATCAAAATCAGGGTGAAGTGGATGCTGCTGCCAAGCGTGAGTACGGCAAAGCTATGGTTACTATCGATGATGATTCTGACCTGTTCAAAGGCATTTCTAAAGAGTCTCAGGTTTGGATGAGCCATGGCGACTCTCTGACTAAAGCACCGGAAGGCTTTGAGGTGATTGCTCACACTCATAACGCGCCTATCTGCGCTATGCGCAATCCGGAAAAGAGAATATGGGGTATCCAGTTCCACCCGGAAGTGCACCACTCGCTTGAAGGCAAGATTATGCTGAAAAACTTCGTTCGCGACATCTGCGGATGCGTTGAAACTTGGTCGGCTAAGTCTTTTGTGGAAGAGGCTATTAAAAATATACGCGAAACTGTGGGAGATGACGAAGTTATCTGCGGTCTTAGCGGTGGTGTGGATTCAACTGTTACTGCAGTTCTTATTCATCAAGCTATCGGCGACAAGCTTCATTGCATCCACGTAGACTCAGGTCTGATGCGCATGAACGAAAGTGAAAATATCGAGCATATGTTCAACGAACACTTTGATATGAGTATCGAAGTGGTGAACGGCGAAGAAGAGTTCCTTGGCGGACTTGCAGGCGTTAGCGATCCTGAAAAGAAAAGAAAGATTATTGGTAAAGCATTTATAGATTTATTTGATGCTGCTGCTGAGAAAAAAGCAAATGCTAAGTGGTTGGCACAAGGTACTTTATATCCGGACGTGATCGAATCCGTTTCTGTGAAAGGCCCTTCTGCAACTATCAAATCGCACCACAACGTTGGCGGCTTGCCTGAAGATATGAAATTCAAGCTATTAGAGCCGTTCCGCGAACTCTTCAAAGATGAAGTAAGAGCGGTTGGCCGTGAGCTTGGCATTCCTGAGTGGTTCATCAAACGCCATCCTTTCCCGGGTCCGGGCTTAGGTATCCGCGTGTTGGGTGAAGTTTCAAAAGAGAAATGCGACATACTCCGCAAGGCAGATGAAATCTACTTAGACGAAATCGAAAAAGCCGGCTTATACGATGAAATCTGGCAGGCATTCGCAGTTCTTCTTCCTGTTCAGAGCGTTGGCGTGATGGGCGACGAAAGAACTTACGAATTTGCATGCGCCATCCGCGCGGTAACCAGCGTTGACGGTATGACAGCAGAGTTCTACCACTTCCCACATGACGTACTAGAAAAAATCTCGAACCGCATCATTAACGAAGTTCGCGGCATCAATAGATTGACCTATGATATTACGTCAAAACCTCCGGGAACTATAGAGTGGGAATAACCAGCAAGGTAAAATAAACAACAAAAATATACAGTAAGTATATACCAAAACGTAGATTTAGAGCCTATTTTCTAAATCTACGTTTTTCTTTTATATACGTATTTTAGTGATAATTTTGATACTAATTTGAGACTATTTTATTATACTTTATTTTTAAGTGGATATTTTCTTATATTATAATATTATTAGATATTCAATTTATTTAAATGGCAAAACGAGCAGACTTAAATAAAATCTTTAAGCAAATCCGAGAAGAAAACAAAAGCTATCGGATCAAGATAAGAGTTAGAGAGGGTAAGAAAGGTTACGCTTTCTTTCTTGATTATTGGCATAATGGAAGACACGAGACTTATTTCTATCCCAAAAAATATACGGGTTTAGTTGCTAATAAAATTATTGATAATCAATTGCTGAAAGATATTGAAAAAGATAGAAGTGATAAAGATTATGAGCTGTTTGCAAACGAGAATAATTTTAGACTTAAGAATGACTTCTCTAAAGCTGACTTTATTGAGTTTTATAAAAGAGTAGGTATTAAGAAAGCAAGTCGTCCTCAATATACTGCAAGTTTGAAGCACTTCCTTGATTTTATTAAAGTAGAAAAAATTCAGTTTAGAGAATTATCACCTGAGCTTTTTAAGAAGTTTAGAGAGTATCTTCTTTCAAGGGTTTCCGACATAACTGCCAGAGGTTATCTTGACGTTATGCGTGCAGGATTGAATATTGCAATTGAACATAATGTTATTCAAGATAATCCACTAAAAGGAATTGATATTAAAGTTGAAGATACTAAGAAGGAATATTTGACTGAGAAAGAATTGATTGCATTTATCAATCAGGAAACCAAGCATATACAATCTAAAAATGCTTTCCTTTTTTCTTGTTTCACCGGATTGCGTTTAGGAGATGTTCTTAGCTTAACCTTCGACCAAATTCAGGAAGGAGAGATACATTTCCGTCAACAGAAAACAAAGAAAATAGAAGCCTTTCCACTTGCAGAAGATGCTCAAAAAATTATAGAGTACCAACTCAATCGAAAAAAGAAAACCGTAAAGGTTTTTGACCTCCCTAAATCCAAAAGTAGCATAAACAGGTATCTCAAGCAAATAATAAA
This sequence comes from uncultured bacterium, assembly GCA_942490685.1. Classification (GTDB taxonomy): domain Bacteria; phylum Bacteroidota; class Ignavibacteria; order Kapaibacteriales; family UBA2268; genus JBFHIJ01. Next base: position 2,505,616 of record CALNXW010000016.1, on the reverse strand, counting down.
AGAAGCCGGAATAACAAAGAATATCCACTACCATTGCAGCAGGCATACGTTTGCAATCCGCTGTCTAAATAGTGGAATGAGCATTTATGAAGTAAGTAAATTCCTCGGTCACTCCGACATAAAAACTACCGAAGTTTATCTCCAATTTGTACAAGAGCATAAAATTAAAGCTATTGGGAAATTGCCGAGGGTTATGGGGTAAAAATTAAGTTCTTAATAGCTATCTATGTATCATTAAGTATACTTAAAAAGTTATTCCATAAAATTTGAGCACACTCCAATAATGAAACATTTTTTATTTCAGCAATTCCTTCAATAATTAATTCTAACTCTTTTGGGTTATAGACTGTACTTTTAATCTTAACGAATGGAGCATCACTCTCAAGCAGAAGTTTTGAAATCGGTATTTCTGATATAAAGTCTTTTCCTTTTTTTGACTTAGTCATTTTGTAATTAATGGAGAAATAATATCCATTATTCAAAGCTTTTTTGAGTTCAGTTTTACTACCTGAAAACCAATGTAATACTATGTGTCCGTTAAAATTATCACCTATAATATCTAAAACATCTTGAGCACTATTCCTACTATGAACTGAGAAAATTTTTTTACTTATCATACTAGATTTTATAACTAGATCCTCAAAAAATTTAAGTTGTAGCTTGTAAGACTCCTTTTGAGTAGTACTTTGTTTATCTAATCCAACTTCACCTATGTATCTTGCTTCATGTAGCAGATCCCACATTTTAGGAATGTACTTTTTAAAATCTGATACTAATTCTGGATGAAATCCTAACGCTGGTCTAATAAACTCTGCTTGGTTTTGTAACCTTAGCTTCTCATATAATGGAGGCAAATTCGTTACTGCTATGGTATATATTTTACTTTTAATAATTCTATTTACTAACAATTCAGAATTATCAATTAAATCTAAGTGGAGATGAGTGTCGAACAACCTAAATGTCATAATATTTACTTATTAATTTTTCTAATTCCATCATACCTCTTTGATAAACGCCTGCAAACTCTTCAATATTGTTGTCAATACGTCCGTTTTTTTGAATATTCAAACAATTAGTTTTTTCAAATGCCTTATATCTGTTAATTGCATAAAAATATGAATTTAAGTATTCTTTTGATTTTTTCCCAAGTTCAAAGTCTTTGTTCCAATATTGAGTTGAATCAATATTCATTGCGAACCCAATAGCTGCTCTTCTAATAATACAAGGAAAACAATTTCCACAATGGCATGGAGTTGCAATTTTGTCATATCTTGCTTGATCAGGATGAGAACATGACATAGTATTATTTATATTTTCAACTAATATATCTTGATTCAGACATTCTTTAATCATTTCACCCTTTGTTTTGAATTGATATGGGTTATATAATTTTACATTTATATCCAAATTATCAATTATTTGCTGAAATAATGACATATAATATGGATGAGTTGTTCGAGTACTACTACTACCATACCTGGAACAAGTTAATGGGATATTTAAAGATATTAAACCATTTTCAGGTATAATTAATTTAACTTGATTTTTAAACGTGGAGGCAAGTGCTATTGCATGGCTAAAAAACATAAAGGATCTAGAACGTGTAGTATCTTCCTTACCATTAACAGGAGCAGCATGGAACTTATAAAATTGATTTTGATTTAACTTGTACTTGCTAATCAATGTATCTGTTAGTAAATCTTGAAACTGTTTAACTCCTTTCCCACCGCCATAATGACCAACAAAAAGTAACTTTTTTTCTTGTTCTAATAAATCTATCGCTCCTATAAACGAGTCTAAACCACCCGACAGCATACATATTTTTGAAATATCTATAGATTTGTTTTTTGTGATTATTTCCTTACGTTTGATTTCCTTATTATTGAGGTTTCTTTTTCTGAATTCAAAATCCCAAATATCACCACTAAGATAATTTAATGCACTAATTAATATATTTTTATTATGATTCCATTTGTCAACTTCAAGTACAGGCATAAATATTTTGAATCTTCTCGTCCATGAATCAGGACTTGTTGATCTCAATACCAATCTATCAGAGTAATATATCATTAAGGATAAGTATAATAGGTCAAGACTTTCATTACTAAAAAATTTGGGAAGTTGATTTAGCTTCTGTTTGTTCTTATCCCAAAATGTATAATGATATGTACTTTTCTCCGATAAATTAGCTTTATAATCTGCATTGTCAATGCTGAATTTATCATCGTCATTTAGAATGCACAAGATTCTATGTGTTTTTATCATATTTCATTCTCCAAAACTTGATAACACTTAGTATAAATTTCGTCAACAGTATCTTTAGAATTTGAAATATTAATATTAATATTTTCTGGTTTTAAATCATCTAACTCTTTATTTACATAATTGTAGATATACTCCTTAATACTTTTTTCGATTGCCATTGCTTCATTAGGTTTATCTATATACATCTCTAACCTTTTGCCCAAGTCGTTGAGAAATCTCTTATAAATATAATTACTAACATAATGAATTAATATAAACTTACAATTTTCTTCTGATAACTTATTCAGTTCTTCTAAACTTTCTATGCTGTCAAACATTTGATAGATTTCAGATAACGTATCAATCAAAGCATCACGTGCTATTGCCGCCTCTTTGCTATTTGGAGGAACAGAAAGTTTGTCAACAATATTACTAAGAACCACATTGACATTTTCTCCAGCATACTTAAGGTTTAAGGAATCTAGTGCTTTTGAGATTCCATTTGTACTAATATTTCCTAAAAAACTACCAAGATTCAAAAATATAGTTTTACCAGTACTTGACGTTCTTGATATTCTGGAAACACCTCCATTTGCTTTAATATGTGAAGAAATGATTTTGGAATAAGTTTTATTATCAGAGTTTATTGTCTTAGAGAACAATCTTTTTGCATTTGTCCACTCTCTTTTACTTTTTTCTGGACTTTCTAAATTATTTACAGTATCATCAGATTCAGTATTAATTCCCTCTAAGTCATTAAAATCTGGAGGCAATAATCTATTTGGACCATTATAAGGACTTGAAGTTCCCATGCTTTTCTCATCTATTACTTGAAATTACTGATTTTAGCTTTGGATTTTCTTTTTGCCAATTATTGAGAATATCATCACATTTTTTTGAATCGTTGATATCTTTTGCAAATTTAAATATTAAAGGTATGTGCTCAATTCCAATATTATTACCATTTATTCGCTGAAGGAATATTATGGTAGAAGTATGTAGTGTTTGAATGTTTGCTCCCCATTCAAGTATAGCTTTTAATGCTTTTGTATCAATTTTATCATTATAATTTATACTGACAATTAGAGTCTGAAGAATTGTTTCCGCTTCAGATTGATTGATGCTATGTTTTTGACTAAGAGCATTACGTATTGATATATCAGCCTGTGACTGTAAGTTTTTCAAAATGATTTGAGCATCAGGACTTAGATTTTGCTGATTTAGATTAAATCCTTCTGCTAATGATTCTCTTGTTAAGTAATAATATGGGCGTAAATCTATATCTTTTAAGCTAGGACTTATTAAAAGCCAAGCTTTAACCCATATATCTTCCCATTGAGAGAAATCATCAATTGGAGTATTGGGATTTTCCTCCCATTTCTCAATGCCATTTATTTTTCCATTTGCATTAGCTTGAATTTTGCCCATTTGTCTAAAAAGTTCTGGCTTGAAATATTCCAGTAGCATAATTTTTGCTAAAATTCTAATATCAAAAGTTATTGATCTAAATTTAGCCATTTTTTCTCGCATGACTAAAGTATTCAAGAATCTTTTACAGTGTCTTGGATTCCCATTTAATCCTTTAGCAAGTACGGACGATATTTGTTTTGTAAGATTTAGTGCCTCCTTCGTTTTTGAGGCAAAATCCGGAAATTTTTCAAAAATTTCATCATAAGTTATATTATATTCAAACTTATTACTTGACTTAATATGCATGATGTGATTTCTTATTTTCCCAAATTCAAATGAATCTAACTCTTTTTCTAAAAAAAGAAATAAGATGTAAAGTTCTACTTCCTTCTCACTTAAAGAAGGTATTCTAATAGGATATTGTATTAATTTTTCAAGATATTGTCTACCAACGTTTAATTTATATCCTTGTATTTCCTTAAATTTATTTCTTACTGCATACTCTATGTGCTGCTCGTCAGCACCTATAACAAATGATGTCTTTTCTGTGAAAAGGAATAGCCTTATTGCTTCTAAAGTATCTAATATTGTATCTGGATTACATCTATCTAATTCATCTATGTAAACTACTAACCTTTGAATCTTTATTTGTTCTAAAAGAGTAGAAAAATTATTTTGAAATTCTGTAATATCTTTTCTCAGATCCTTACTGTTATCCACTTCATTTAACATATCACGAATAACGGTTGGTTCAAAACTATCAGAGTTGTTTTTTACTTTACTAAGAAAAAGTTCAAGAGCAGTTCCTATTCCTCCTGTAGAATACAAATCTATCCCATATTTTATTCCTTTACTGACAAGTTTAAATTTGTCAGTGCTTTTTAGGAGTTTGCTTATTGTCTCTTTTGCTTTATCTTTAAGAGTCTTTTTTGCTTGAATGCCATCAAGAATTGAACCTATAAGAGCTGTTTTAGCATCTTCATAACCTTCAAAAAGCCAACCATTGAATTTTATGCATAGCACACCATCTTTATTAGATAGATTTTCCATACTCATATTCATTAGACTTGATTTACCACTCCCCCAGCCACCAAAAATTCCAATGCTTGCAGGTGTTAATTTATCATCTTGGATAATATCATTCAAGCTATCTTTCAAATAGTCAAAATCTAAAAAATCAACAGTGGTTTCACTATCTTTCCACATAATAAATTTATCCTAAATTATTTAAGGATTATGTTGAGACTATATTAACATACGGAATGTAAATATATAAACAAAGTATTAATTGTAGTCTCTCCCGTAAAACATAAACGTTCGTTTTGTTTTTCTTGCAGTGTAAAGAGAAAAGGCTTATCTTTCTTTTGACGATACCGTAAAGTATTAGAATAGATATAACGTATTTATTTTACAGGAGTTAAAAGAGATGAGAACTATAGCTTATTTGAGAGTTTCTACGGAAGATCAGGACTTAGAAAAGAACAAAGTTGATATTCTAAAATTGGCGAACGAGAAGAAATTAGGGCAGGTAGATTTTGTTGAAGAGAAAGCTTCCGGCAAGATTAGCTGGAAAAACAGGAAAATCTACAGCGTCATTAATGACGACCTAAATACAGGTGATAGTCTTATAGTTTCAGAACTTTCCAGATTGGGGCGTTCAATGTTGGAAATAATGGAAATTCTATCTATTGCCAGTCAAAAGAAAATCAATGTTTACGCAGTTAAAGGTAATTGGAATCTTGATAATACTCTACAAAGCAAAATTGTAGCAATAGCTTTTTCAATAGCTGCCGAAATTGAGAGAGATTTAATTTCGCAGCGTACTAAAGAAGCTCTAAGAGCTAAAAAAGCAGCAGGTATTAAACTTGGACGTCCAAAAGGAACAGGTTCTTCTAAATTGGATAAGTTCAAACCCGAAATAGAAGGTCTTATTGCAAATGGAGCAACCAAGAGATTTATAGCTAAGAGATATAACATTTCTTCCCAAGGTTTATATCATTGGTTGCACCAAAACGAGATTAGTTTCTAACTCAACTAAATAAATGAGTATTATAGCTTATCCCAAAAATTGAGCTTACTCCGCTCTAATACCTACTAAAATAGCTTTCCAAACGAAGCATGAGCAGTTTAATTCTGCTCTGAATAGTAATCTCTAAACATTAGAGAAATCTTCTTATCCTCTCTTGAATTAAGTCAACAATAAAGATAAAACGGTAAATCCAAAAAAAGGCAATAATGCCAGTTTTTGACCCTTGATTGAGATAAATACAACTCATATCAATTTGATTGCACAAAATTATTCAAAAATACTTTCATAGCTGATTCCATCAGTTGATTCTTTGAGAATGCTACACTTAATGAAATTATAGTTGTAAAAAGAAAAGGCTTTCCGTATTTTATTTGACACTTTCTTAAACAACTTTATTTATCATTTATATGTGACACAAAATATGTTAACCCAAGAGATACTTTTAGATTGCATGAATATAGCATTTGCTGTTCGCAAAAATGGATTATCTAATGTCAGGAATGCTGACGGAAATTCTAAATTATTTAAAGAGAAAGTACAGCCATTTGTAGATAGATTTCAAAATGAAATCAAATGCTCTCCAAGTGTATATTTCAAAAGATATTTATTGGCATATCTAAACGATGATAATAGATTGATAGAAGATTTTGAATCAAAGCACCACAATCTAAGAAATTGGACTATCAAATCTCATATTTGGGCAAGCATAACAAAGAAGAAAGCAGATGAAACGAATTATGCTTTTAAAAGACTACCTCAATTGATTCTTATGGTAGATTCAGAAAAATTGGTTTATGGTCTAACTTATGGTGTAGATATAAAAGGCAAACATAAAAGTATAAAGTTAGTGAAAAAGGACATAGAGCTACAAACAGATATTCTAAACTTGATAACAGAAGACCATTATATTTTTAGGAATGAGTCTATGTTTCAAAATGCTGATGTTGAAGATAAAATAAAAGTCAACAATACTTTAGATATTCAACAAAATTGGGTTAAGAGACCAAGTTTGCTAAAATGGTTAACAAAAGAAGATTTGTCAAAAGAATCTATAAATATCCAAGAAACTGTTTCTAATGAGTTGAGAAAGCTGATAGATGTTTTTGTCAAGCTTTCTGATGCTGAATAATTTTTACAGTTTCAATATGACTGACAATGCCTGTTTAGAGATTTCTATAAACATCTCTCTATATAAATGTGCTAGGATTTGAAGACCGAAAAGTTTTTTTGGATTCCTTGGTTGGATGTCCAAAAAAACTTTTTGGTATAATATCCTAAGGTCAATTCCTTAGGACGTTGTCAATATTTTTTTTAGAAACCGTATTACTTGTATATAATGTATATACGTTTTGGGAGTTATGATGCATGCCAGTCTTGAACAATTGTTAGAGTTGATGATTTTGCTACGGCAATAAGAGAAGTCATGTATAAGTTAAGTTGCTCAAAGTCAAAGATTCCTTTGGAAAGCAATGTAAGATGCTCAACTACCCCTTTTATTTCTTCTTGACCTATTGCATCTCCATAGTAATACTTAAGATTAATTAGCAATCCGGAAAGCATATTTGAAGCTAGGTCGTAGGCAATTTGTTTGTCCAATTCAATATATTGTCCATCTTCCAGTAAACTCCCATATTTTGTATTTTTTGACATTTTTCTTTCTTATTTTTATTAAATATTTAGTAACTTATTATATATCCGTTTTGCTTGAATTAGCTTGAATTGTGCTTAGGATATAGGTTTAATTACATACTTATTTGTAAAGAAAAAAGACTTTGAAAAAGAATATTGCAAAAATTGAAGAAGAACTAAAACAGCTTGTTACGGCTGATATTGATAAAGATAACTTTATTTGGGATTTGCTTTTGGTATATGGCTTACCTAAAGCTTCTATCTCAAGATTAAAAAAAGGGAATCTTAATCTATCTAAAGATTATCACGGTGTAGTCTGGAAAAAGAAACTGCATTTCAAATATTCTGATAGTGATAATCTCCACGAAAAGATAACTCAAATTGCCTCTGAAGTGAAACACTCAGAGCGGTTTGTTATTCTTACTGATTTTAAAGATTTCCTTGCTATAGATACTAAAACAGAAGATACACTTGATTGCAATATCAACGAGCTTTATAAGCATTTTGATTTCTTTCTTCCTTGGGCAGGCATTGAAAAAACTCAACGTCATAATGAAAACCCTGCTGATGTTAAAGCTGCCGAAAAAATGGCAAAACTCTTTGATGAGATTAAAAAGGATAATCCAAGCTCTACTTCCGAAAATCTGCATGAGCTGAATGTTTTCTTTACTCGTTTACTTTTCTGTTACTTTGCAGAAGACACTAATATCTTCAAAGATTCTGAATTCACTAATGCTATTGCCTCTCACACTCATGAAGATGGTTCAGACTTACAGGAATTCCTATGTAGGCTTTTTGATGTGCTTGATACGCCTAATAAGGAAAGAAAAGACCTGCCGGAATACTTAGATAAATTCCCTTATGTAAATGGTGGACTTTTTAAAGAAGATGTAAAACTGCCTGAATTTTCTGCTCGTTCGAGAAGGATGATACTTGATAGCGGAGATTTGGACTGGAAAGATATTAATCCTGATATTTTTGGTTCTATGATCCAGGCGGTAGTTCGTGGCTTGGAAGGTGATGATAACACTAAGCATTATACTTCTGTTCCAAATATTATGAAAGTCATCAATCCTCTTTTCCTTGATGAGCTTTACGAGGAGTACGAAAAGACTATAGACAACAAACATAAAGCTAATGAACTGCTTCAAAGAATATACAAACTCAAAATATTTGACCCTGCCTGCGGTAGTGGTAACTTCCTGATTATTGCTTACAAAGAGCTACGTAAGTTGGAAATGAAAATATTTGAAGACCACGAAATGTTAGCTTTTTCAGGTATAAAGCTTTCTCAGTTTTATGGTATTGAGCTGAATGAAACTGCACATGAAGTGGCGATGCTCTCTTTGTGGCTGACAGAACACCAAATGAATGTGGAATTCCTTGAAAAATTCGGACAGGTAAATCCTACTCTACCTCTAAAAGATGCAGGAAATATCGTACTTGGAAATGCCTGCCGAATACCATGGGAAGATGTTTGCCCTAAAGAAAAGGACGATGAGATTTATATATTGGGTAATCCGCCGTATTTGGGGTCTTTTCTTCAAAATTCTGAGCAAAAGTCTGATCTAAAGTTTGTGTGTAACGGTATGAAATCATACAAAGATTTAGATTATATAGCTCCTTGGTTCATTAAAGGGTCGGATTATATTGGCAATTCACAAAAAATACATTGTAGTTTTGTAACAACTAACTCTATTTGTCAAGGTGAGCAAGTTGGATTGCTATGGCCAAGAATTTTTACCAATGATGTTTTTATTTTTTTTGCATATCATTCTTTTAAATGGTCAAATAGTGCTAAAGGAAATGCAGGTGTTTATTGTTCAATCATTGGTATTAGTAAAAACAAAAAATTGCCAAAGAAAATATTTTCTAATCAAAGAAAAATTATTGTTGAACATATCTCTCCATATCTGACACCAAGCAACAATAGCAATATTATAATATCAAAAAGATTAACTTCTTTATCAGAATTGCCTAAAATGAGTTATGGAAGTAAGATTGTTGATGGTGGACACTTAATATTGAATAAGGAAGAGAAAGATAATTTACTTCAAAATTACCCCATACTTGAAAAATATATTAAAAAGTTAATGGGATCTGCAGAATTTATAAAGAAGTTGGAAAGATGGATTTTGTTTATGAAAGAGGAAGATGTTGCTCAATTGTTATCCATTGAAGAAATAAAGTTGAGACTTCAAAATGTTAAAACTTTTAGGCTAAAAAGTACTGAAAAGAGTACAAGAGAAATGGCATCAATGCCATTCCAATACTATTATTCAGTACATCAAGAAGGAACCGCTTTAATAATACCACGTACTTCCTCAATAAGGCGAATGTATATTCCAATGGGATTCTTAGATGGAAATACTATTATTTCTGATGCGGCAAACGCAATATATTCATCAGAATCCTGGATATTGTCATTATTACAGTCCAATATGCATATGGTATGGGTTAGAGCAGTTGGAGGTAGACTGAAAGTTGATTATAGATATTCTTCTCAGCTTTGTTACAACACTTTCCCATTTCCTGATATATCAGAACAGAGAAAACAGGAAATAACACAATGCGTATTTAGGATATTGGAAGAAAGAGAGAAACATCCAGACAAAACATTAGCTCAGCTTTACGACCCTGACAAAATGCCTCAAGGGCTAAGGGAAGCACACAAAGCAAACGATGAAGTAATAGAAAAGTGCTACCGAAGCAAGCCATTTGAAAGTGACGAGGAAAGACTGGAATACCTATTTAAGCTGTATGAAAAGATGATAGCAGAAGAAAAGGAAAAAGACACTTTATTTGAAAAGCCAAAGAAAACGAGAAAGAGGAAGAAAACTGATTAATGTCTAAAAGGTAAATGAAGAAAAACTTTAGACATTAGTTTACAAGGCAAGACATATAAGTACTTTATTTGTAAAAATATAGTTTTTAGACGCTTGCAAATTTTAGACATTTTTTTAGACATTTGAGATTTAGTTAGATATGCAAAATATAGTCAATGTTACTTATAATCAGACCGGAAACAGTACAAAAACAAACCAAATGGGTATGCGTGATATGCAAGCCAGAGCTTATGAAGCAAGAGATGCTCAGTATTTATTACTTAAAGCTCCTCCAGCTTCAGGTAAATCAAGAGCTTTGATGTTTCTTGCACTTGATAAGCTTAAAAATCAAGGAATAAAAAAAGTAATAATAGCTGTACCGGAAAGGTCTATTGGTGGTTCTTTCTCAAAAACAGAACTAATGAAACATGGCTTTTTTGCAGATTGGAATCCTGATGTGAATCTTTGTATTGCTGGTGGAGATGATAGTAAAAGCAAAGTCTCTTCATTCCACCGGTTTATGGAAAATGATAAAAAAGTGCTAATCTGTACCCACGCAACACTACGTTTTGCGAGTCTTGAGCTTGAAGAGTCTAAGTTTAATGATTGCCTATTAGCTATTGATGAGTTCCACCACGTATCGGCTGACTTCAATAACAGACTTGGTGACTTATTAAGAGATATAATTAGCAAATCAACTGCTCACATTATAGCTATGACAGGTTCTTATTTCCGTGGTGACAGCGTGCCTGTACTTCTTCCTGAAGACGAATCAAAATTCACAAAAGTAACTTATAATTACTACGAACAACTTAATGGCTATACCTATTTGAAATCATTGGGAATAGGCTACCACTTCTATCAGGGAAAATATACAGAAGCAATTATGGAAATCCTTGATACGGATAAAAAGACTATACTTCATATACCAAATGTAAATTCAGGTGAATCTACCAAAGATAAACATAACGAAGTAGATTACATACTTGACCAAATAGGAGATGTAGTAGGTCAAGATTCTGAAACAGGAGTCCTATTTGTCAAAAGGAAAGATGGAAAAATAATAAAAGTAGCTGACCTTGTAGAAGATAATTCAAGAGAAAGGGATAAAATAGTAGCATATCTAAGAAATATAAAATCCTTAGAAGATATGGATTTGATTATTGCTCTTGGTATGGCAAAAGAAGGGTTTGACTGGCCGTATTGTGAACACGCACTTACAGTTGGTTATCGTGGCTCTTTGACTGAAATTATCCAAATTATCGGCAGAGCTACAAGAGACAGTAATAATAAAACTCATGCCCAATTTACTAATCTGATTGCTCAACCTGATGCCAAAGATGATGATGTAAAATACGCTGTAAACAATATGCTGAAAGCTATTACAGCCTCTTTGCTTATGGAACAAGTCTTAGCTCCAAACTGGAAATTCAAAACCAAAGTATCAGATGATGACAAACCGAAGCCGGGTGAGTTAAAGATTAGAGGACTCAAAGAACCTTCTTCTAAAAGAGTAAAAGATATAATAGAATCAGACCTTAATGATTTGAAAGCTACTATACTGCAAGATGACCAAATGAAGAAAACAATTCCGGGCAATATAGACCCCGAAGTAATAAACAAAGTGCTAATACCTAAGATTATCAAAGTCAAATATCCTGATTTGAATGAAACAGAAGTTGAAGAATTAAGACAGCACGTAGTAGTAGATTCTTTTATAAAAAATTTTGAAATCAAAGAGTCAGGAGATAAAAGATTTATCAAAATGGCAGATAAGTTTGTTGATATTGATGATATACCTATTGATTTGATAGACAAAGTACATCCATTCCAAAAAGCTTTTGAAGTGTTGTCAAAATCTGTAACCCCTGAGGTTCTTAAAATCATACAAGAAACCATAGAAGCAACAAGAATCAAAATGGATTTTGAGGAAGCAAAGATATTATGGCCGAAGATTCAAGATTTTGTTCAAAGGTATAACAAACAACCTAATTTGAACTCAAATGATCCACTTGAAAGAAGAATGGCAGAGTGTATAATCTACTTGAAAGATGAAAAACGCAAACGGGAAGCAAATGGATAAAAACCAAATACTGGATGATATATTTGCTAATGACCCTCTTGGACTATTAGAGATAAAACCAAAATCAAGTGGCAAAAAAACTGAAGAAGCAAGACTAATTGACTCTTTTAGTGAGATAAACGCCTTCTTTGAAGCTAACGGGAAAGAACCAAAGCAAAACATAACAAATGTAAGTGAGTACAACTTGGGAGTAAGGCTCAAATACATAAGAAAGAATGCAAAAAACATTGAGATTCTACAGGAATATGATATACATAATCTTCTACCAAAGATTTCAATTTCTGAAGTAAACGAGCCAAAAGAAGCATATCAACTAAAGAAAGAAATAAACTCAATAGATGATATTTTTAATGACGACAACTTAGACATCTTTGGAGATGATGCAGGTCTGTTTGATTTTAAAAACGTAGAAAGACCAACAGAGAGAGATAGTGCTGACTTTGTTGCAAGAAGAAAGCCATGCAAAGACTTTGATAAATATGAGGCTATGCTTAAAGAAGTACAACATGACTTAAGTACAGGTAAAAGAAGGCTAATTGATTTCAAACTTGGAAATTTAAGAGCCGGAGAGTTTTATGTGCATAACGGAGTTGTGTTCTTCCTGGAATCAATAGATTTAACCAGAAAAGATCACTACAAAGAAGACGGAACAAGAGTCCGGAAAGACGGTAGAACAAGATGTATCTTTGAAAACGGTACAGAATCAAATATGCTAATGCGTTCAGTAGAGAAAATCTTATATGCAAACGGTAAAGCAATTTCACACAATGCTGATAAGTCAAACGAAGCTTTTCTTAAAGTGCTTAACAGTATCAATAATGATGATAAAGAAGCAGGATTTATTTACGTTCTAAAATCCCAAAGTAAAGACCCGCAAGTAGCAAATTTGGAGAATCTTTATAAAATAGGTTATTCCGGTAAAGATGTAGAAAATCGTATTAAAAACGCTGCGAACGAACCGACTTATTTGATGTCAGAAGTAGAATACATCACAGGTTGGCAATGTTTTAATTTGAATCCCCAAAAGTTTGAGCAGTTAATCCATAACTTCTTTGGAGCAAGCTGTTTGGAAATAGATGTATATGATGAGCAAGGCAGAAGACATACTCCAAGAGAGTGGTTTGTAGTTCCTTTGGAAGTAATAGAAGAAGCTGTAAACCTTATCATCTCAGGTGAAGTTGTAAACTATAGATATAATGCAGAAATGCAGGAGATGGTTAGGAAGTGATGTGGTGTGTATAGTTGTGATGTTTTAAAAAGAGGATGGGATGAATACATTTGATATAATTAAACTAATTTTTGGAATAGCTGTTCCTATTATGGTATTTCTGTTTGGGTTTTTCTTTCTGAAGAAGATAGAAGGCATTAAGAATCAAGTAAACAAAAAATTCCAATGGGATTTTATGTGGAAAGAAAAATTCTTCAAAGAGTATCTTCATTTTGTTGAGATGTGTTCTGAATTTATTTCTGTTTCAGAACAGCTGAGGATAAAAATGTGTAATGGGACTCAAAATTCAGAAGATGGTGTAGAACTTCACAATAAAATAGATCGGTTAACTCTTGAAATATTTAATAAAAAAGTTCAATTAGATGTACTTACTACAAACATTTTTGATTCAAAGCATACAATACATAATATGTTGGATAAAACGTATTTATCGGTTGCTGATTTAGTAAATAATCAACAAGTAGATCCTCTTAAAATTCAAAACAAATTGAAAGAATTGCACGGAACTATTGCCTTACATTTTGAGAGAGAACTCTAATTTATAATAAACAAAGTATTTGAGGTGTTGCATGAATTTCGTACTTAGATTATTTTTGACATTTAGTTCTATATCTTTCTTTGTCATAATTTATCTGATTCAAAACAAGCATATACTATTCAAAACTGAGTTGGGTGAGCATTTTTGGATTATGTATGTTGTATATCTGATATTGCCATTCGTATTTGCTCATTTTGGGTTGCTTTTGGCATGTAAGTTAGCTAAATCAAAAGTTAGCGCAATTAAGTCCATTGAACCTTCTAATAATGATTTTTTAGCTAATTATCTTGCATTCTTTTTCGTAGCACTAAGTGTAGAAGAATTAACTACATTTTGGATTGTATTGGGAATCACTTTCTTGTTTACTTTTGTTTCAAGAGTCTCATACTTCAACCCAGTGTTCCTAATATTTGGATATAATTTTTACTATGTAAAAACAAATGAAGATGTAAAAATCATGGTTATAAGTAAAAAGAAATTGAAGAATCCAAAAGCATTTGAAGCAATAACAGTAAGTAGAATAAATGATTATACATTTATAGAAGGTAAATAATTTTGAACGAAATAATTGCAAAAGTAAAAAATCAATATTTTAATATCCTGAGCCAAGAAGAAGCAATTGTTGAAGATATTGATTTTTCAAAAAAAGATACTATAGACTTCGTATCATTATACAAGTTAGATGAAGAACAATGGTTTAAGATTGATAACTTTTCTAATAAATCATATTTTATTGAAGAATGTTCTTCTGAATTTAGCACAGCAAGTATCAATCAGATTGAGAATTCAAATTATTCAGATATTTCTAATATTTGTATTATTCAGCAGAATTCAAAATATTTTCAGAGAATTACTCCTTCAAAGTATATTGTCGAAAAAAGAGCCTTAGACTTTTCAGGGGCACCTAAGATTGTTGACCAAAGAAAACAAGTTGAAATATACAAAAAATCAGATGCTATCTATGTTAATGATACAGATACACTTTACTTCAAAGATATAGCAAAAATAAAAAGGATATTTCCAGGAATTGAAGAACTACAACGAGAAGCAACACGGCCGGAAATTGAATCTTTTTTAGAACATAGCTTCATCAGCAAAAGTGGAATAAATTCAAGTGCTGTAGGTATTTCAAATAGAAAAAGGATAGCGGATATAGGAGAAAAATACAAAAATTTAAGTAGTGATAAACAAAAAAGACTAATCCAATATGCCCGAGACAAATCTGGGATTGAAATCAACGATAATGGTGAGTTTGTAATATCTAATGATACTGCTCTTAAAAACTTACTGTATGCTTTGGATCAGAGATACTACTATGCAGATATTTATGAAGAAGATAGAATGGCTAATTCAGTTAGGGTGGTATAATCAATCACTGGTTACACTAAAATATAAAACAAGATTTCCTTCTTAGCCAAAATAGAAAGATAATTTATTTTGAACTGTATTTCTCAATTAGTAACAAAGCATAATGTAGATATTAGTGCGAATCCAAAGATAAAAATAGTATAGATTAGCTTTTTCCCTTTCAAGGATAAAAAAATATTATTAACTTCTCTAAACTAAATTATTAAAGCTGCGTACTACTATAAAAACGGAGTAAAATTAGAAAGATAAAAATCAAAAAATATAAAATAAAATAAATAAGTATTACTTATTTGTGTTTCCGTACAAAACCGCCAATTTTATACCAGAACGACACGAATAAGAGGTGCTCCCCATAAATACATGGGGTGCATTCTTTTGTTGTCGTTCTAAAGGTCTTGGCGGGCCGGTACGGAGGCAATATTAGAAATGCACCCTTTTTTTATTGTATTTGTACTACCGATTCAGGAGCATCTTATGAAAGCTAAAATACTTTCAACCATTATTGCATTTGTACTTATAGGGTTCTCAGTTACTCTATCTCAAAACACCAAAACTGAAATTCAATCCTTTTGGGATAAGACAATGTTTGACTTATCTACCGCAATTGGGAACTATGAAACTACGAACTTTGAAAAAGTTGCAAGCTTTCCAGTTTATTTCAATCATAACGGCAAAACAGAAGAAGTAACAAAACAAAGCTACAAAAAGCAGTTTGACGATATGTTTTCCCACCACAAAATGGAAATATTGGAAGCTGAAGATAATAGTATCAAATTTATCAAAGCAAATGATTCATACCGCAAAATGAACATACGTCCAGGTTCAACCATCTTACAATTTGAAGTATCAGCAAGCTATTCTGACAACGAAATTCTCACCTTAGAATTTATCAAGGAGTCAGGAATGTATAAACTATTTCAAGTCACCAAAGGACAAAACTCTACAAATTCTCTATCAGATTCAGACAAAAAGCAGAAAGAAGGAGAGTCTTATGCTGATTTCTTTAAAAAGTTAAATTCCGAAATGAATACAGATGGAGACATACAAAATCAAGCTTCAATTTCCTTAAAGAGTTACTGGCAGAAATTTCAATCACTATCAAAAAATATGGATAAAAGCTTAGCCAAAGATTTAGTACAGTTTCCGGTAGTATTGGAAGATGGAGATACACCGGAAAAAGTATCAATTGATAAGTTTTTAAAAATTCTAAAGGGGTGGAAAAATAATATTCTTGAAACCCAAATTGGAAATGAAACATTGAATGAAGCTACTGCAAATGATATAGACAGAGGACTTACTGAAGGACAAAAGTACTATATCATTGGTTTTGAAGATTGGGGGAATGAACCTCTTACAGTAGAGTTCTCAATTGGAATCGTAGATAATCAACTCAAACTACTCAATATCTATATTGTGTATATGTAAAACATCACTAAAAGGTGAAATTATGTCAAACGGAAGTACTAATCCGCAAATGTTCAAAGCAAAATTGTTGCTACGTATTCTAAAAGGTGAATACAACCCGTTTAATCCTACAAAAATTATAATTGACGAGGATTTCCTTGAAATTAGAAAACGTAATTGGTATCTAATCTCAGAAGATACTGAATCTTTCCATTGGGAAGATATGAATTCTATTAATGTTGACAAGCATTTCTTCGGTGCAAGCTTAATTTTGAATAGAGATAAAGAAAACCCGAGACATGGGTTTTCCAAAAAACAGGCAGACCAAATTCTTGAACTTGCAAAACCTAAGATACATAGTAGCTCTCAAAAAGGAGTTACAAATCAACTTGCTGACGCCATTAATTCTGCTGTTAATGGAAAAGGCAATAGGGATAGTGTAAGTGTTGCAGACGAGTTAAAAAAACTCAAAGAGTTATTAGATCAAGATGTAATTACTCAAGCAGAATTTGACACACAAAAGAAAACATTAATGGAGAAATCTTAGATGAAATATATAATTGCTATTTTGATAGCCATAATCGGATTGTCTTCCTGCACTGACTATAAAGAGCTTGGTCAAGAAGCAGCAAAGGAAGCAATTAAAGTAGTTGAAATGGATAACTTCAAAGACATTATTTCAGGTCTTGAAGAGCTAAATAAGAAATACGAAGAAAATTTTGAAGACAGTGATTTTGAGTATGGATTCAAAGGCTACTTTGAAGATAATTTTGAAAAAACTGGGTACAAAAAATCAATTACAGTTGACAGAATGATGGAACCTGTTAACGGAGATGCAGATGTATGGGTAGAAGTAGGAGAATATAACATAGAAATAAAGAATACAGAATACTTAAGTCCGCAATTTGAAATCAACTTTCAAATGACTCCTCCAAGTAGAAAGAAAAGATTTGACTTCATTGTTGGAGACGTTAAATTTTTGGACGAAAATAGAAGACCTATTGAGGAATTTTCTCTTAATAGAAATGACGATATAGAGACTATGTTAAAAAGTAATAGTCAAAATCCGGTATGGGTTAAAGTTAAAATGTTGGATTTAATTCCGTCAACTTTTGAAAATAACAAGTTGAAAGAAATAAAGAAGGCTTTTCAAAGAATTGATAAAATTACAGATGTTAATCCACTTATTCTAACTGTCAACAGAAGATTTGATGAAGAGACAAACAATACTTCTTCAACATCTTATTCCAGCAGTGATTCAGAACAAGAGGAAAGTACTTCCGATGAAGATTTTGATAAATGGCTCGATGCTTATGAAAACTATCTTGACGATTACTCGGATATTATGAAAAAAGCCAAAAACGGAGATATGACAGCATTTACTGATATGGCGGAGCATGCACAGAAGCTTCAAGAAACAGGTAAGAAGTTAGATGCCAGCAAAAATGATATGACACCGTCACAAATTCAGCGTCTTATTAAGCTACAGGCAAAAGTAATGCAGAAAATGCAAGAAGCTCAATAACGCTGAGAATCGTTTGTCAGAGTATATTTTTTGAAGATATAGATTTATACTAAGACTTCTTAAAATCTTCTGACACTCTATTCTCCGCTCTGAGAGAAGTAAAAGTTAAGTCTAATAGAGAGCTAAAGTAGCTCTCTTTTTTTTGTGGAATATCTTAATAATAGCTGCGTAGAATCACCTAAAATGAAGCTCTGTCCGAGCTTTTCTATTAAAGTTATAGATACATACTTAAGATTAGTAAAATCTTCTGACACTCTATTCTCCGCTCTGGAATAAGTAAAATATAAGACTAAAAGAGAGCTTAAGTAGCTCTCTTTTTTTTTGAAAGTTCTTAATAAAAGCTGCGTAATCACCACTAATAGAAATATCGTAAATGATAATTACACACATTGCAAAAAAGACTCAAAAATAGAAATACGACAAGTATCTTATAATAGTTGTATTATAATTAATACAGTGTTGTGTATAATAAATTATTTTCATATTTTTGCTACTAGTGTTGTTGATAATATTATTCAAGTATTATATGATTCGTATATAAAATAAGAAACAGATGGAGGTTGAATTGTCAATCATTTGTAATCATAGTGACATAGATAGAAATAATATGATGTTCGCAAATTCTCTTTTCCCAAAAATTGACTTTAAAAATAAAAGAATATTGATTGGTGGACTCGGTATAAGTAGATGTAACCATTGTGGTGAAATTTTTTGGCCTAAGAACTCTGAAAGTATAAAGAAAGAACTAGAAATTCAATGTCAGAATATTGTCAAATCAGTGACAATAAGTGATTTTATTCTCTTTAACGGTACAATAGTAGATCTAAAGCATCAATTGAATAATGGGAATTCTTTAGCAGAAGAAGCTAACTATATCTTAATATCTTCTAAGATAAAATTAGAGGACGTGATCCTGTCATCCCGAACATCTTCAGATATACAGAGAATACTAGCTTACATTTCACATCGCAAAATTATTTATGACACTTGGAATTTCAGAAAAGTTGACCCTGCTGGCAATGGAGTATCTATGCTATTTTATGGTCCTTCTGGGACAGGCAAAACAAGAACAATTGAAGCTATATCGAGTGAATTATCAATTCCATTGATTTCAGTATCATTACAAGATATGGAAAGTAGATTTATGGGACAGACTCCTAAAAATATATCCAAAGCATTCAATGAAGCGAAAAAGCACAATGCATTGTTATTTTTTGATGAAGCTGATACGGTACTAGGCAAACGCTTATCGTCTGTTACAAATGGTGTAGATAATGAAGTTAATATGGAAAGATCCACTCTATTAAAAGAGCTAGAAAACTATGATGGAATATGTGCTTTTGCAACAAATTTCCAAGAAAATATTGACTCAGCTTTTAGAAGAAGAATTAATTTTCATATAAAGTTTGATTTGCCCGATCTTGAAACGAGAAAGAGAATACTCAATTACTATCTTATTCCCCCAATACCTTTAAAGGTAAAGCGCACTAGATTGATAGACCAAGTATCTGCCATAACTTCAGATTTTAGTGGAGCAGATATTGTTTTGGCTCTCAGAATAGGTTTTATTAACGCAATTATGGAGAATCTTAAATCTCCTTCTGTGTCTTTTAAAAATATTGAAAAAGGGGTAGTAGAAGTCAAAAATTCTATCAAAGATGTAGGTCATCACAACGGTTTGAGTGATTTAAAAAATATGTTCAATATTCAACAATAGGACAATTATGGGTTTTTGGAATAAAATTGTTGATAGGGCGCAAAAAATTGAAGATACTATTAAAGATGGTATGAACAGTGCCATAGCAGTTGGAAAAAAAATCATTGATAAAACAAATAAATATTTAAAAAGTACAATCAAAGTTACTAAGACAGCTATTAATAAATCTGTTGACACAATTAAAAAATTTATAAATACCATTGATGATTACGTACTTAAATTTCGTATTCCACTCCTAGGAACTGCTAAAATCAAAGGAAGTAATAAAAAAAATAAAAAAACAACTATTCCGCAAGACAACCTCCGCTCTTTGTCAAAAGAAATACTTGACGTTTTGAATGCTTTGGATGAATTTAACAAATCTCAATTATTGAGTTTTGATAGATTCGCTCGATTTAATCTTGTTAGAATAATACTAAAAGATTTAATTAAGAAAATAAATAGTTATGGTGAATTAAACACTATAGATATAAGTTTTCTTATACTCAGTACATCTTTTTTAAATGGAACAATCGTAGATTCTGATTTGTATCTTTTTGATGAAGAAGTACATAGAAGATTTCACAAAAGTTTAGCAGAATTTGGACTTGAGCAAATTAATAAATCATGGACTGAAAAATTCATAAAATTAGAAAAAATTTATTATCAAAAGATTGAAGAAAATAGAATGATTGAAATTGAAATAAACCAAGTTCAGATAAAAAAATCTATATCAGAAATATCACAGGAAGAGGAGACACAACTTTCAAATCTATTAATAAAAAGAAAGAATTATAATATTGATATTACAGATATTGAAACTCAAAAAGTTGAAATGAAAATGATCATTTGTGTTATTGAAGGTTTGCTACAAATAGCTGCTAATAGTACAGAATTACCAAATTTTGTTCGCAATAAATATGATGAAGTCATTGAGATACTGATGAAGTTGGAACAAGATGTTTTTGTTTCACAAAAAGAAAAGATTTTACTTCAAGCCTTTGCTGCTCAATTCTGGGAAAGTCTTAATAACAAATACACTATTGAGATGGAGATTGCATCGTAATGAATGACTACACTAACTTACTTAAATATTTTCTACCAACTTTTTTCTATGATACAAATCAAGATTCTAGCTGCATATATATTGAGTTTATAATATTATCATTGCTACTTCTTATTTTTATCCAAGGATTGTTTTATAAAAGATCTATCAGATTGAATCGAGATAGTATAGTAAATGAGATAATGCCATCAAAAATCAATGGAATATCAGATATTCAAGAAGTCTATAAATCAACAAAAACATGGAAAGATTCTTATATTGATAATATCCCTGGAATGATGCTAATTATTGGACTTCTCGGGACTTTCTGGGGACTTGGTTATGGTATAAAAGAAATGGCAAATATTTTGGTAAATAATGACCAGCAACAACAACAAATATTTGCATCATTAAATGACTCATTATTAGTTTTAGGAGTAAATTTTAAATCTAGTTTATGGGGAATTATATTCAATATGACTTCTAGAATTGTTTTCAAAAATAATTCGTTTGAGCACAGGACAATTGTAATAGAAAAAATAAAATCTAAGATTCTTGACCAATCAGTTCAAGAAAAAAGGAATAGAGAAGTTGACCTTAAAATCAAACAGCACATAGTTACTCTTTTAGGAGCAATAGATATAAAAAATAAGTCCATTATTGAGCAGAATATAAAAATTGCCAATGCTTTGATTAACATGGAACAAGCAAGTAAAGATTCAAGCTCTTCAATATTAGGTGCAATTGATAATTTCAATAAAACAACAATGCAATTTAAAGAAATTATAAATAACTTTAGTAGTGCTTTTAGGGGTTCAATTAATGATTTTAATATTGAAATGAAAAGTACTATTGAATCAACTAACTCAATTGTACTTGAAGTCAAAGATTTTATTACTGAATCAAATGCTACTATTCAAAATAGTGTAAATATTTTGGAAAAAGGTATAAATTCATCGTTAAGAGATTTTTCTATAAATGTTGCATCAACGCTTACAAGTATTTCTAAAGAATTGAATTCATCCACTGAAAATATCAATCTATCAATCAAAGAATCATTTAATAAGTTAAATAAGGCATCTAATGAAAATACAAAATTAATATCTAATTCGACAAAAGACTTAGAGAATAATATAACAGTACTTTCTGATAAATTAAATTTTGCTTTGAAAGATATAAAAACTATTATGTCAGAAAGCAATGAAAAAGCGTCTTTATTAAATAGAGTTTTAATTACATTGAAAGCTCAATTAGACCAATTCAATTCAATTAATGAGAAACAAAATAAAACTTTGGAGTCCACTGTGCAATTAGCTCAAGAATTAACAAAAGGCATTACTTCAATATATATGAAAATCAATTAAATAAATAAATCAATTAAATAAATATAATATATTATTATGTCTACAGATAACGAATGGATATCAATAGGGGATTTAATGTCAGGTGCAGTTACAGTAATCATTGTCCTACTGGCTATTTCTATACTCCATTATGAAGGGAGATTTGAGAATCCCGATGCAGGAATTCAAACAGATTTAAAACCAATCTTTAAAGTATTAAAAGAAGATTTTAAAAATGATTTATTTATAGAATTGGATACTATCAACTATAAGATTAAATTAGCTGGAAACAGCGGATTTGATATTGGTAAATCTAATTTGACATCTAATATTATAAATAAAATGAACCTCCATAAGAAAAGATTCAAAGAAGTGTTAGAAAATAATCCAGAATACTTTATCTCAATAGAAGGTCATGCAGATGTGGCAAATGTAGTTTCAACACTGTACGACACATGTGGTTGTAAATATGGCTGTTCTGATAATATTTCATTATCTTTAGCTAGAGCACAAGCAATGAGAAATTTGCTAATTGAGAATTGGGAAAACTCAATGAAGGAAAGAGTAGTATGCATTGGTTTCGGATCAAATTTCTATGATAAATCTAAATCAGACGACCAAAACAGAAGAGTAGAAATAATTTTTACTAAAAAGAAAATATCTAATCCTAAGCTTTAATTACTTTACATGAAACTTCCTAAGTTTTACACTAGCAATAACCAGATAGAATCACCTAAAATGAAGCTCTGTCCGAGCTTTTCTATTAAAGTTATAGATTAATACTTAAGATTAGTAAAATCTTCTGACACTCTATTCTCCGTTCTGAAACAGCTATTAAAACTAAGGATAGAACTACTCTTTTCAAAATAGATGATATTTTAAGGATTCATATTAAAAGAGGGAAGCTAAATGTGCAATACTTTCCCTCTTTTGTGATAGTGCCGTTTTCTGAAGTTACCCATAATTGGGGATGGAATACATTCAAAAGCCACTTTCCGTTCCAAAATATCTATCCATCTATTCTAACCTGCAGTGAGAGAACTATTTTTGATTTGTCGGTTTAATGTTTGTTTTAGGAGTTGAACTTTGTTTTTCAACTGCCGGATTTTTTACTACTTCTGTTTTTATATCTTCAGTTTGTTTTACGAGTTTAAGTTTGTTCTGTGGAGTATCAGATTTGAGCTTTTCTATCTTTTTCTTTTTGCTCTCAATTAATCTTGTGTGTTTTTTGTTTCTTTCTTCAAGTACGGCTAAGTAGAGTTCTTTACTTTCAATCTTTTGTGATAATGTATCTTTGGAATTTTTAGATAATGAGTTGAGTCTTTTCTCTTTTCGTGTTTTAAGAGAATCCTCTTTGAGTTCTTTCCAATCGTTCAAACTTTGTTGATACTTCTCTATACGTGCAAATAGTTTTTTGTAAGAGTCCTGCATACGTTCCAATTTTGCTGTTTTTCTGTTTAACAGTTTTTGGAATTTTTCCTCGTCTCTTTGGTTTTCTAACTCTGCTTTTTCTGTTATTTTCTCTGATTCTTTTTCGTATTGATCTAATTGGTTTTTACGAGTAACAATCTGTTTTTGTAAAGACTCTATTCTCTTGTTCCTTCTCTTTTGCTTATCCTCGTATCGTGCTATTTGAGATTCAAGTTTTAGAATTTCTGCTTGATTTGGATTTTGCTGGTTTGAGTTTTTCTTTTCCATGATAGATACCTTCGTAATATTATTTAACATCTTGTTTTATCAGTTACTTATTCTTACGAAGGCTAATCTACCAAGGATTTTGAATCATGCAATGGAAAACATTATGTTTCTTTAATGTTTATAAGCAAGTATTTTAGCAACTATACATTTTTGTATAGATTTTTTACCTTGAGAGTTACTGGAGAATTATACAATTCCATAAACTTCTCAGTAATTAGATTTTGAACTGTTAAAGCATCTGCTGTTCGACATACTATACTATCATGAATAGAAAAATTAGTACCTATATCTTTTAGAGCTACCAGTACATGGTCTATCATTAGGGTTGATTCTAAACGTTGAATATTAATTGCAAACTTCCTTTTGCCTATTTCTGACTTTATTTCAAGCAACTTGTTCCAAACTGTTGGGAAATTATCTTTAAACTTTTTAGTAAATCTTTGTTGTTCCACTTCTAATGGCGAAAGATTCTCTTTAGTCAATAAATATTCTTTGTTGTCTTTTGTGAAAAGCAAAGTATCCATAAATCTTTGTTTTATATCTTCTCTACTTTTATCAAATAATTTAGATAGATTGTCATAGATAAGACCTTGACGACAAGAATCTCTAAATTTCAGAAAGTCTTGTTGTTTAAGCACTTCTGGAAACTTTTCTTCTAAGTCAATTGCTACCAATAAAGGTTGTGCATTACAAATATCTACTTCAACAAAATCAAATTCTCCGTCAATTTTATCAAATAAAAATTGACGCAATTCACTCTTCAGATTTGTAAAAGTGGAAACTAAACGTCCATTTTTAGACCTTGATGAATAAATCTGTTCATTTTCTATTTTGTAAATAGCAGCAAGTAAATGATGGGATTTTTTATTGTGTAGATTTTTCATTTCAGGGTTCGTAATGATAAAATCAATAGCAGCCTCAACATCTATCCCGACATTAAATAAATTAGAATAAATGTGACTACCTTCTTCAGAATATAGTAACTGATTATACTCTTTTTGCAAATAATAGTTCTTTAATGTTGTTAATAATCTACTGTTAGTTACTTTTCTTACTTTTAAATTATTGGATTTTGGATGTACGTAATATTTATCATTCAACTTGTAGCTTTTACTATAGTTGCCTGTAGAATAAGATTCTCTTTTTACAATCTGACCGTCTTCAACTTCAATTTCATTTTCTAAAACTTCTATAATGCCTAATTCTTTTAACGCATCTACTATTATCTTTGCGTATTCTGAACCCAATAACTTTTGAAGCTTTCTCATACTAATTTGAACCCAAGCATTATCTTTTGGTTTGTAATGTTGAATACATCCAATTTGATCAATCAAAACAAGGCATCTCTCAAAATATTTTGCATCTTGAAATTTACCTTTGATTATTGGCAGTACATCTTTATGAGTAAATGTCTTATATTCTACCATTTTATATCTTCTCTTTTGTTTGTAATTATAAATTCTTTACACTGATTATAACAGGATTTTAGAATTCCATTTTAGACAGTTAGAAGTTAGAAATGAGAGAAAAATAGATTAGTATATGCTGTAGAAAAACTGATAGGATAATAAGAGAGTATGTAATACTTATCCTATCAGTTTGAATTTCATAATAAACTATGCAGTTTTTAAATTTAGAAAAACATCTATCTGTCAGCTAATTTGAAGAGTTGTCAGACTGTTGTTTCTAAATTGTAGTACTAAGTATAGAAAAGAAAATAAATCTCTTAAACGAGCTTTCTTAATCATATTCTATTTGATTGTATTACTGCAAACGTATAGTGAAAATCAGGAATTACACTCTGTTACAGAAATTCATCCATGATTTTGAATGAAAAATGGATTGTAATTTCTGATTATAATAACTAAGAGTAGTTAGCGGAAGACAGGAATCAGAGTTTTTGAAACCATATAGATTTAGTACACACTAAAGCTTTAGTGTGAAAGTATCTGGAAAATAATATTATCTTTTTGATTTATTTTGAAAAGCTTAATGTTTAAATGTAGTTCAAGAGAATATTTTATCACTTTGATAAGAGAATGTACTCCATAGTCAGTATTTTCTATTCCTAATACTGATATTAGATTCCCAGATTTTATGAGACTAATATTTAGTTTGTTTTTTATATTTAAAATTGCATTTTTTGAGAAAGGATTGATTTTATATGTTGATGCAAAGGTACTAATAGCCAAAGCAAGTGATTTAAACTCCTTTAGTTTATTAATTGACAATGTGTTAGTATAGCCCTTTGTTGAATAATCACGTACTATGTTTGCTCGTATAGCTAAATAGTTTTGTGCTACAAACTTGATATTGTCTAAAATATCTTCTTCAGTTTGATCTAAGCCAATAAGTAGATAAACCTTGAAATCAATACCGAAATCCTTTAAATTTTGTATTGATTTTGTTATAATATCTCTATTCGTGTAGTATTTGTTGATGGATGTTAAAAATTGTTCGTTTATATTCTCCATACCAAGTTTGATGTCAACGAAATTCAGTTCTTTTATAATTTTACAAAGACTTCTATCATTAAAAGCTGTAATCTCAAATCCTTCCTGTACTAAAAATACTGCTCCTTTTAAATTTAAGCTTACTAATTCTACCAAGATAGATTTAAAGATTGGTGTCGCTGAAATATTATCATCTATAAAATTGAAGAAACGAATTCCTTGTGCATAATATCTTTTTATTTGCTTAATGCTTTCTTCTAAGGATAGAAATTTATACTTACTTTTATGTATTATTTGCACTGGACACATTGTGCAAGTATGCGGACAACCATTGGTTATCTTAAGATTTACTTTTAAAGCATCATTGACTTTAGGATATTTAACTAATAGCCAATAAGGTATTTCAATTTTACGTACATCAAAATCATTATTTAGTATTTCAATATTTTGATATTTTTCTGATATCCTTTGAGAAAAAACAGCTGGATATGACCCTGTAATTTTGATAGGTATATTCAGTTTGCCCAGGAAGTAGTCAAAGAATTTATGGAATGCACCATCAGGTGCATATTCCCCACAATTTATTATTATTTCGGTATATTGACTTTTATGTTTTTTTAGAGTTTCTACAAAACGATCAATAATTTTATATTTTTCTTCCCTCTTTTTCCCGAAACCAGCCAAATTAAGATCAATAATTCTATCATTCTTAGGATTGTAATATTTGAGTAAAATCAAGGGTTGCGGAAAATATTTTGAATAATCGTTAGTGCTGGCAGAATACAAAGCTTGGATTAACAGTTTTCTTTGAATCATAGCTCACCTTTCTCAATTCTGTTATAAATTGCCCTTGGATCTTTAAAATCTGTACCTTGGAGTAAAATATCATAGTGATACTTCTTAATTCCGGAAACAATGTGCATATTGTTTTTGTTCCTAAAATTTCCCACCTTGTCAAAATATGGTTGCCATAGTTGATATAGAAAATACTTTTCAAAAAATTTCCCATCTTCTCTGTTGTTGAAATCGCCATAGTGGAAATTTTGAGAATAGGAAAACAGGTCATGATTCAGAAATGGTGATGAAAAATTAAATCCACCATTTTCTATATATTTTTTTAATACATGATGGTTGTGTTTCTTTTTAAATAAAATAGAACGTCTAATTTCCTTATACTCGGATTGGTATTCGTGTTGACTTAAAACTCCATGTTTAAAATTACTGTAACGAATACTTTCATGGCGTCCTGATTTATATAGAGTGTTATCAAAAAAACCAAGAATTACATTCTTTGTTTCTACTTTAGGTAGCATATAGTCAAAAACTGTAGCACATTGTACATCTATAGGTCGTGCATTTCCTAATTTAGCAATAGATGTTCTGCAATCTTCTATAAGCAGCCTCTTTGTTTTTTTGGGGATATCTATAACCTTTAAGTTTAGATTGAAAATATCAGCAGCCTTTTTAGAATAGTATAAATCTGGAGATTCTAAATTATTAAAACGAAAAGTTATACATTGTTGCGGTTTTATTCCCTGTTCGAGCATAGAATATAATATAATACTTGAGTCAAACCCACCGGAAAAGAACAAAGTTGTTCTTTCCGGTAAATTTGTAACAGCTTTAGTGAGTAGTTCTTTCCAAGTAAGTTTCCATGTAGAGATACTGTTATGCTGCATCATTTTCAACTCCCTCCTTGTTGCCTGAAAAGTAAGTCAATATTTGTTTTGTGTTTTCTCTTTCTACTCTTTTACTGGAATCTATATGCAAGGAATGTGCAAATACCGTCAGTGATTTGAAAGTTAGTCCAGTTTCTTTTGCAATGAATGCTCCCATTTTTAGTAACCCTTTGTAGTCACCATAACCACTTTTACTAATTCGTTGAGACCTAAATGTAGCAGACATATATAAGTCACCGTCTCTCGGTTTAAAATCAAGAGTTAAAAGACAAGGTTGTCCAAACATTCTTTTCATATCTGAGACTGGATGAAAAACAACTATTGGATATCGTTTTATTTTCTTTCCTTTTTTTATTTCCTTAATAGTGTTTTCAAACTGATTGTGTTCACCATCCATATTACAGATTCTTCCCCAATAGGTATTTTTCCATCCGTCTCGCAAAAAAGAATATTCATAAGATATTTTACCATCTTCAAGAGTAGTTTTTCTTGGTTCCATAAAAGTGTAATCAGATACAAAATCAACCCTCTCATCAGTGAAAATATCTCTGAATATTGCATCAAAATCTTGCTCAAATGTGCCATTTTTGAAATCTTCAAAAACTATAATTCCATTAAGTTCTTCATAAAGAGAACCACACTTGTTTTTTGAGAGTAAGTATTCTGAAACTTCAAAAAATGCTTGAGCTGCTGAATTTACTTTGAATATCTTCATTGGATTATCCTTTAATAAATCTAAAAATTGGTTCAAATTTTTTTGGTTTTTCGTTGACATAAATAATATTATGTTCAATTTCATGAGGTTGTTTTTGCTTTGAGCCAGGTATTATAGGCATCAACATTTTATAAGTTTCAACCAATTTTAACCCCGCTTTAGATGCATAATATTTGGTATCATCTTCTAACTCAAAGAATATATTATCTCTTTTTTTAATTCTTGCAATGTTAATCCAAACTTCTCCATTATCTCTTATGATAGAAGAGGCATTTTGGATAAATGGTTCTAAGAAATTGCTTCTCCATGATAAGTAATTTTGGTATCTAATGTAAGATTGAGTTCTGTCATCAGAATACATTTCTTTGTTAAAATAAGGAGGAGAAGTAAACATGAGATGGGCTTTGCCTCTTATTTTTTCAAATTCATTGTCTAAAAAAATTTCTTCTGCTGGAATTATAGATTGATACATACTAAACCTATCCGAATTGAATATATGTTCTCTCCAGAATCCCAAAAAATTGTGATAGTTTTTACTGATGTTTGTATTAACATCAGTCCCTAATAGCTTAATGTCTCTATTGAGTAAATTGCTATTTTGATTCTGTACAGATAGGAGTGCAGCTAAACGAGCACCCCATCCCATACAAAAATCAGTAACAATAAGTTCTTTGTCTTTTTCATATTTAGGATTTGACAAAACTGTTTCATAAATCCATTTGGCTGTAAGAACAGGGAAGTTTGAAGCTCTTTGATTTCCATTGTTATATTTCATCATTGCAGGTAAAACTGTTGCAATACTTTTATTTTCTTCAACTTCTTTCTCACTGAGCTTTTTGAGAATTGCAATTCTATAAATGTCATCAAAGAATAGTTTTGAATCCTTCAGTCTGTCGCCAGTTGTTTGTGTCTTGTTAGTTGGAGTATTGAACATTTCGTAAAAAAAATGACCTATTACAGAACCATGGCTATGTGACTTAAAAGCTTTATACTCTTTCAAATACACTAAATCTTTATCTGTATTTCTTATTGCACTAAGTTTTTGTATTATACTT
Source organism: uncultured bacterium (assembly GCA_942490685.1). Lineage (GTDB taxonomy): Bacteria > Bacteroidota > Ignavibacteria > Kapaibacteriales > UBA2268 > JBFHIJ01. The sequence continues at coordinate 2,475,649 of CALNXW010000016.1, read as the reverse complement.
TCAAAAGAATAATTGGGACCAAGAATAGGGTGTCCATCTAAAAACAACTTTGACAATTCAATCCTTATGGATTCAATCTTGGTTTGAAATTTGCCTCTCATTTCAAATATTTGCTCCCTGATTTTTTCCGGATTTCTAACTATAAAAGTCCCGTAAAGAGCTTTACAATCATCAAAAAAAAGAATTTGCAAATCTTTTAGACCAAAATTTAATTCATTGAGCAATATTGTTCTCTTTGTGTATTGAGGAGCAAATTTAGATAACATAAATTCACGACTATTTTTAGAGTTCATCAAAAATTTCTCCAGTGTTGTCGATGAGTTCTATTATAGATTGCGCAGTATTGAAATAGATAGTACTTTTGGGGGAATTAGAAATACATAAGATTTCAGAACCTTTAATAATTATTTGATAACAACAATTATCAAGTGACTTGAACAAAAGAGAAGGTATTGATATTGATATCTCACTATCTTGTGACCTTTTCCAAATAAAACTATCAATAGAGAAGATTTCCGACTGAATATCTAAGTCTATTTTGCCATTTTGAGATATCACCTTGACGTTTCCATCTTTAAGATTTGCGTTACTTTGGATTTTATCTATAGATTCTGCTTCAATACAGAAAGATACCTGAGCATTCCTGAATCTCTGTCGAATATTTTGCTCAAATTTGATTTGTTCGATTATTAAATTAGAATCTGTGATTTGTTTTGGGGTGTATTCACTGTCTCCTGTTTTAAGGGATAAAGAGTAAGAATTATTATTTTCTTTAATTACGAGTTGTATATCACCATTGGGTGTATTTTGTATCACATCCATAGAATTTTTCAATTTTGATTCTACCTCATCTCTTGATAAAGCCATAATTTGTGGGCTATTCTGAGAAAATTTTGAATCTTTTAAAATCAGCTCGTTCCTATTGAATGTGTAAGATTTAAAACCATGATCCATAAAAGCTATAAGTGTTTGGTAACCCTCTTTTGCAAATATCAAATTAATTTGATTTTGTGTCTTGTTAAATTGCTTAATTTTTGTCAAAAGATAGGAAGGGTTAAGCAGCTTTGTTTGTGGAGTCTTCATTTTGGTTACCGTTCTTTTGTTCTACATATTGGTTAATTATTGCATTAATAGCTGTAATAATAGCTTCAGAAACCATATTCTCAATTATGCTGTCCTCTATATGAGTTACATTCTTTAGAGAATCCTTGATATAGTTAAGGATTCTCTGTTTTGAGCTTGGTACAAGCTCTATAGTTAGTTTTTGTTCGGAAGTACTGTTGTTAGATTTATCAATTTCTGGCAACTTTGCCATTTTTTCATACTGAAGAGTTTGGCTACAATAAAAATCAGATTCCTTTTTGTCCTCTGATTTGTCACTTTCTAAGACTTCAGGCTGTTTAAGTTTTAGCTTTTTACTATCTTTTGTTTTTTGTTCCGTTACTAAATCTTTTACTAAAGTTTTCTCTGCTTTAGCCAATGCCGTTGATAAATTAAGCTTCTCCTTCGTTTTCATATCTATTTCAGCGTATTTGACTTTTATAAACAAGTGACTATCTATTTCTAAAAGTTTATTTGCATTTTTTAGATAACCATCACTTATTCCAAACGCTAATGCAATAAATTTTCTAAGCTGGGATTCAGGTTTATCAACTTTTTCGAGAACTGGTGCCATAAGACCTTTTTCTTTAAGAATTTCTGTCAACTTCTCATTAAAGAGCTGGTCACTTGTTTCTTTGTTTTTAGATTTAGTACTTTTTCTGAGTACTTTTACTTCTCTATAGAATTCAGCTGCAAAACATGCTTTTTGTGAATTAGAAAAGTGTTTTCTATGCAAGTCAGTAATAGTACCATATTTTCCAGGAGATTCTTGCAAAGTTTTGTCTATATTTAATTGAGTAATATCTATAAAAAAATCAGCTGAAATTTCCATTCCTAAGGCTTGAAGTGCTTTGTAGCGTTCTCTACCATCTATTATTTTGTTTTCTTTTAAAACAATCTTTTCCATTAAACCATACATACCGATACTTGCTTTCAATGTATTGTGAAGCTCTATTGAACCTTCCGGTCTTGTTTTTGCATCAGAGTGTACTTCAAGATTGCTGTAATCAATTTTAGAATTTTCCATTTTGGAACTCCTATGATGAATAATACTAATTTGTAAGTTTGATTCAACTTGATTTTTTGTCATTTAAATTTTCAAAGAACTAAAAGTGTATAAGAATCCCCTTCAGGTGAAGACAGAGTCTTCCCTTAGTAACTAAAATGTAGTTATCAATTTGGGGAGTGTATATTAAGGTTTGCGCGCACCTACCATCAATATCATAGTAACTCGGCTAATAATCTCCGAGTAGCATTGCAAGAATCACTTTCTTCAGTTGAGGTGATTCTTTTTTGTTTTGAACAGATAAAGCTATCTAAATCATCTTTCAAATAGTAAATCTTTTTACCGTTTGCTTTATGATAACTGAGAAGATTTTGACTGTTATACTTATATAAAGTCTGCTTCGTGATTCCAAGATAGTTCGCAGCTTCAACAACAGAATAATGTCTATTTTGTTCATTATTATTCTTTTCCAAAGTTTCCTTCAGTTCAATCAATAAGTCAATTATCATTAAGATTAATTTGGCTTGTACAGGAGAAAAAACTTTGTTGATTTCTGCTATAATATCTCTTGTCATATCAGATAACTATGTTAGTGTTTATTTCTTTATCTGAATTCAATTTATATAAAAAAAAATGGATCAATATTTTGAAAAAAACAATTAATCCATACTGAGTAAGATATTGAGAATAAAAGAAATAGGAGAGAAATGTTGATTTTGTCGAGGAAATAGTTAAGCTTTATACTGTGACAATATTTTTTTATTTTTACTTATTGTATCAGCAGGAATTGTAGTCCATTGCTCTATAAAGACGGGAGATTCAAATTCATCATCCCAGTATTCATCAGCTGAATCAACAAATAATTCAATAATACCTTTGAAGCTAAAATCTATCTTAGTCTCATTTAAGAATAGTCTAACGAATTTTTCTTTGTTGCCATAATTCAACGATTCCATTGCAACAGAAGAGATAAGTCGCACTCCAATCCCGTCGTTCTCTGGATATTTGAATATATTAGAATCGGCATTAAGAATATCCATGATTTCAACTAAAGTATCTTGAGCTATGGAATTGAAGTGTTTGCTTACAAATTCTTGATTCAACAAAAAGAGTTTTCCACTCAAATTATATTCTAATATTAGCATATAGATAAGTTTTATTTTTACTTTTAATTCTTTGCCGTACTTAATAGTTTTTTTGTTGTTTAATTTCTCATAATCAATATTTGGATAAAAATCTTTAACCCAAATAAGATATTTTAAACCTTCGTCAAAATCTTTCTTCTTTATTATTGATAGACAATGTCTGGAAGAAGGGTAGTAATCTAAGTTGTTTTTATCATTAAGTTTAGATATATCAATTGCATGGCATCCTTTTTTAAGTTCATGTGCCGTAAATTTACATTCACCTACTTCACTACTGATAAGAAGATATGCTTGAAGACAGATTCTAAGTTCAAAAGCAATTATAATTTTCTGGAAAATTTCTTCTATCTTTTTGTTATCTTCTGTAATTGTTTTGTAGGCTGTATGTATAAATTCTTTTTTTGATTTAAAATCGGAAGATGATATCTTATGTAGCATAATATCATCATAAACGAAGGGCTGAAAATCACCTAAAATATTTAATGCAAGTTTGGAAATATCAGTAGGGAATTCAACCATTTCATTGAATTCAGGAAATATTGGATTTATTGGTTTAAAATAATAACGGTCAGCATTGTTGTAATAAAATAATAAAAAATTACGGTTTATAATTGTCTCAAAAAGGTCTTTAATGTATGATTCCAATGCATCTGTACAGTCTTTGTGTTTTCTCACAATCTCTTGATCTGTTAGTATTTTGTCTTCAAAAAATTCCATTTTATAAAACCTCAAAATCCTTTCTTTATATGACTATAAATATACAAAATATTCAACAAAGTAGTTTGATTTTTAGATTGGAGATGTCTGTATTATGTGCTTGAAATGTTCGTAACCAAATCTTGCTTGACATTTAAAATGTTGGGATATTTTAGTGTTTTTGTTGGTTATGATTTGACGCTAATTTGATACTATTAGCTTTTAAAAAATGCAGTAAGAACTTAGTATAAAATTAGTTACGGAAAATTTAGTATGATAGAGTGGGAGTAGAGTCAATTACGAATTTCGAATTAGGAATTACGAAATTTTTTAAAGCTGTAAGGTGTTTATCTTGCAGCTTTTTTTATTAATTAGAATAAAAATATTTTAATAACATTGATCTTTTATTTACGTATTTTAGTGCTAAATTTGATACTAAAATTCGTACTTATAGATTATAAGAATAGAATTTAGCATGTTAACAATTGTTGCATTTATTGGTTGAATGTGACGTATATATAGAGATTTATATATGAAACAGCATAATTATTTTAAATACGTTCTTTTTTTAGTTTTTACTCTTATACTTTGTGGATGTTGTTCTCAATATTCTAGAGGAAAATTAATAAAGAGAAAAAATATACCAAATAATCCTACAGAATATATTTTTAATACAAGTATTTCAAATGTAGTTGAAATATTGAATCGTGATAATATATACTGGAGTGATATTTATGACAAGCCTGATGAAGATATTATGAATGAATGGCGTTTTTCGTTATCTGATAACGATACGAAGATAATTCTTAACGAATCTGAAGATGATACTCTAAAAATTCATCTTAAGCACTTTAGTTATAGCTTTATTGGTAAATCATTTACTTATTTTACTGAACAAGGTCTATTAAATTTCAGAGGTACTTTCTGTTTGGATTTGGAAAAAATCGACAATCAAAAAACGAAAGTTAGTGTAAAAATTGAAGATATGACAGTCCTCATAGGTAGATATTTTAATCTCAATTGTTGGTGTTGTGCTTACGATGAAAAAGAAGTAGAACCAAGTGGAATTGAACAGTATAAATTTTTAAACAGAATTGGTGAGTTACTAGGGGAATTTAATATGCCCTATCCAAGATATCATAATTAAATATATGTTTTACTTTTTAGTCCAATTCTATTAGTATAGATAATATAATACATTTATGCTAAAGAAGTCTGAGTGACGTTATAATATGATAATCAACGAAGTGCAATATATAAAGCAACGTCGCCCGTAACGATATAGTGGGAGTAGAGTCAAGTAGGAATTTCGAATTAGGAATTACGAATTTTTTAAAGCTGTAAGGTGTTTATCTTGCAGCTTTTTTTATAGTGAGTTAGCTAACTCTTTAATTTTAATAGCAAAAGGGACTTGTCTGTAAAGATAAGTCCCTTTTGGGTTATGGGTATATTTTGAGAATTTTTAGATACCTAAGTTTCGTAAATCAAAATAATTAAGGTACCGCTTTTCTCTATTATGTTATTGTATTTAATCACCTTTTTTATGCTTGTGAGGCTTCAGTGATGGCGTATTTCCCGAAGTATTTTTGTTATCTCGTTGTCGTTTGTCCGGTTTGCCAGTAGATTTGGCAATCTTTTTAGGGCCTGGTTTAATTCCCATGAGATCCTCCTAGTATAAAATTATGTTTTTAATAGGCTGTAAATTTTAATCTTGAAAACAACATATTTTCAAATTACAACCAATATCAATATACATAATTTATAATACACATTTTGGCAAATACACATATGTCTAACTATATTAAATAGATACAGGTGTTTATATAAAAATCGTGTGTTATTGGTAATGTCCCTATCTTTGTGTAAAAACTAAATAAAAAAAGGTATCACTCCGAAGTTTAAATTTGTAATCACTACAAAACAAAATCAAACCAAAGGAGCGACACCATGGGTCACAAAGTAAGACCATTAGACGAATTAAACAAGCAATTAAATGCTATTCTCTTCTCAGAGGATAATTCTTTAATCTCAAATTTGATATTACGAGCAACAGAGAAGATAATACAGCAGGCTTTAGAAGAAGAAATGAATGATTTTCTTGGCAGACGCTGGTATGAGCATAAGCCGGATGAAGAATTCCGAGGATATCGTAACGGCTATCAAAAAAGACGTTTTAAAACAAGTGAAGGCACAATCAATATTCAAAAACCTCGAGTACGAGACAATCAAGAGACATTTGAAAGTAATGTGATGCAGCGTTTGGACAGAATAGAAGATAAAATTGAGCAGATAGCTCTGGAAAGTTACGTTCGCGGGTTATCGACTCGTGATATAGAAAAAACATTTACCGATCAAGATGGCAAGCCGCTGATTTCCCGCACAGGAGTCAGCAATATGAGCAGTCAGCTTTATCAGCAATACGAAGAATTTGCTTCAAGAGATTTGAGCGAGCTTGACGTAGTCTATTTATTTATAGATGGCGTATATGAATCGGTTAAGAACTATACAAACAAACAGGGCATTTTGTGTGCCTGGGCAATATGCTCCGATGGAAGCAAAGAATTACTTCACTTGATGGCATCTAATAGTGAAGCCAGTGCAAATTGGGAAGGCTTTTTTGAGGATATGATAGGACGAGGTTTAAGACAACCTTTACTCATAGTAAGTGATGGAGCTAAAGGAGTTATAAGGGCAATATCGCAGTGTTTTCCTAAGGCACAGCGTCAAAGGTGTATAGCTCATAAAATCAGAAACATTCTGACAAAAGTGCCAATGAAAGTAGAAAAAGAAATCAAAGGTAGAATAAAATCCATTTATTATGCACCCGACAGAGAAACAGCAGATGCTTTATCAGCCAAATTTATAAGTGACTATGCAGAACAATTCCCTGCAATGATTAAGTGTTTTACAGATGACTTATCTGCTTGTCTAACGCATTTAGAATATCCTGAAGGGCACAGAAGAAGCATAAGAACAACAAACTTAATTGAACGTGCATTTGTAGAAGAAAAACGAAGAACTAAGATTATACCTCAACATGCTCATGAAAAAGGAGCAATAGGCTTGGTTTTCTCCGTATTAATCAGAGCATCTTTAAGTTGGAGAAAGGTAAATATGAATGAATTGGACATACAAATACTCAAACATATTAGAAAATTTATTAGCCCGGAATCAGCAGAAAGTGAGTTGATTTCTTACAAATTATCGGCTTGATACACTTTTTTATTTTACACACAAAAAATGACTTGACCTGTGTTATTTAGTTGAATCTTGATACATGCATTATTCTACTCATTTTACCTATGTAGCTATATTTTTTTAAGGATAAAGCACTGTTTCCTTTAAAAAACTTGTTCTGCGTTCTGTTCTTGGATAAAATTCAATTCTTTTTCTTCTGCAAATGTTAAGTAAATTAAGTGTATAGGGTATATTTTACTAACTGTTTTAACGTATTCCTTAAAGTTTTCTAGTTGCTTGATATTATCATATAATACTAAGATATCAATATCATTGGGATAATTAACAGTAAGAGCTGAGCCAAATATATAACAACTAAATGCATTGCTGTTCGTAGCTAATAAAACACCAATAGCTTTTAATTCTTGTATTACATTTTCTATTTCCATGTTAGGTTTAAATCTCTCATTAACTCGCGCCACCATAGAACTCTTATATTTATAGAATTGATATGCTCTCTTGCAGAAGATGTAATTCTTCCATTTGGATTAGATTTTAATACTGCATCAAAATTGCCATACTTAACTGATGCACTTCTAATCGATTCTATTCCCAAGTCATAGTCATTCAAAGCTATAATAACAACGGGCTCTAGTCCCATTCTTGAAATTTCATAACGTTTATTATCTAACCTTCTCACACTTGATACTTTAGTATGTTGTTCAAGGCCTCTTTTTATAAATTTTACTTCTGGAGGATAATACGGCCAAGTATAATCTTGAGCAACAACTCTAAACAAATCACCAAAACCTCCAAGTACTTTTCCACTTAATTCAAGTAAATCGTATACTCTTCCATGAACGAATGGTTCTTTTGATAGATGAAGGATAAAATCGACTTCATTGTTGTTTTCTATATCTTTAATATCTTTACAAAAGAAACGGTCTAAGTTTGTTTGACAAATTCTAATTAGCGTCCCATTATCTCTAATGATATGTAGAAGTTTATCATCAACAATTTCGACTGATTCGATATGTTGATCATTGCTCAATTTTTCCTTAATCCATTCAAAAGGTGATTTTCTCGACATAATTAATCAACTAAGATAATATTCATTTGAGAGGGGAATTGCACCCCATTTATTTCTTCATTATTCAAATGTCTAGATTCAAAATCCAACACATGCTGTCTAAATTGCTCAAAAACAGAAATTTCATCATCGTGAAGTAAGTTGTAGTTTTTAGAAAGTATGTTAAGAATTTTTCTATTGTTTGGTAGTATGTTCCTATGTACTTTTAATAACCAAGTCTTTGGCATTTCACTTTCTGGATTAAACCTTTCATCAGTCATTGGTCCATAGTTGTTGAATATTGTTTTATTTTCATTTAGCAAAGGCAAAATTGCTTTTCTTGTTTGGTCTCTACTATCAAATGTTTTGATTTTAAACAATGATTTGATTTTTTGACTGTGTTCTCTTTTCCATTGTTTTATTATCTCTTCAGGGAATTCAACCTCTGCTTTATCAATTATTGTATGACAATTTGGACATAGTAAGATTAAATTCGAAAAGTCACCTTTTTGTTTCTCGGTGACTTCTCTTGAGCGGGGACCTTCTTCAGCAGCACTAATGATATGTGCCATCTCTGCAATATGAAAATTTGCTTCTCCGATATTATGAAACAAATTCAAATTACAATCAGGGTTTTGACAATATCCACCTGAATCAGCAAATAATTGAAGTTTAGTATGTGAATTAGGATTTGCTTTCCCTCTGTTACATGCCATTACTATTTATACTTTATCTATGAATATAATACTATTATAAAATAAATATACAAAATATTTTATTAATATTAGTAGATGTTAGTTTATTAAAGTCTTATTTATTATGACAATATTTAACTTTGTCAAAACAAAAAAAACTCCCCCCCCAAAAAAAAAACTCAATACCTCACACCATCCTTCATCTCTTCCAGTATCATCTCTTGGAGTGCCTGCAATTCTTTGTTGTAATTCACATATTCGTCTTCGCTTTTCTTTAGCTCAGCCAGCACTTGAAATTCGAATTTGTCTTCGCCGTATTGATTCCAGTCTTTTTGCAATTCTTTGTTCCTGTGGCTTCCGAATTTAAGTTCCATTCTGTGGCGATTCCATTTCGAAGCCATATCAGTGCTGTTGTCTACTAATGCCTTGCCGTTTGCTGTGCTTTTTATCTGGAAAACGCCCATGGGGAAATCTGCCTTTTTGTACTCGTCTTTGAGTTCTTTTTTAGTCTTCATTTTATTAAAATCCTAATTGATGCATAACAGTTCTTTTGTCGAAGACCTGAGTGTGCCCACTTATCAAATTATCTTTGAAATGATAAATTGTCACGCCTTTAGTATTGATGGCTTTGTTCGTAGGTGGGAGCTCTCCAATTGGGCCAAGGTTTGTTCCGGTCAGAATCCAGGTGACAGCCACATGATTCTCTTCTTCAATTGCAGAAGTTATGTCAAAATTCATATCAGGAAAAGGCGTGAAAGAACCAAGTTCCATACGATTTTTGAATTCAGCATGCGATAGAGTTTTCCCTTCCCATGGATCGCCCGGATCGAGCCGGATTGTATATTCATTATGTACATATTGCGCAATTTTATCGAAGTTCTTTTTATTCCAAACTTCGTCCATAAATTCCCTAAGGAAAGTTTCTTTATTCATTTCGTGCCTCCAGTTTAACAGTGTTAAGTAAATTAATGATATTAATAACTAACGTATACAAAACTGGAATGTTACATTAAATTTTTAGGAGAAGGCTTTGATTTACATTTTAAGCATATCATCTAATGCGATTATTTTTACTTCCATGCGAATACAGCAGGTCTTTGTTTCTGTGGCTTCCAAATTTGAGTTCCATTCTGTGGCGATTCCATTTCTGCCACAAAAAAACTATATACTTAATCCCAATCCTAGGTCATAAAAGAAATATAAATGCACTACAATTAGTGCAGGAAAAATCAAAGAGGATAAGAGCTTTTCAATGATATGCCCCTTCTCATTTCTAAAAATTCCGATTAATGCCAGTATGTATGTCGGCACAAGTCCTATAAATAAAAAGAAATGTATCCTACCGAGCCCCTGTGGGTCGCGATCTCCGCCTGCAAAAAGCTTAATACCTATGTCATTTAGAGCTATTAGCCCTACAATGATAAAAGTCATGTATAACGGTCTTAATGTTTTTGAACAGAATACAAGTATTGCTGCTGATAATGTCAAGGCAACTGGAGTGAATAGAATACCTGTTGGAGGTATGCAATGCCCAAGTATTACATTAATGATTATGACGCTTTTCGCAAGCATAATTGATTGAGTGTTTGAAGCATTTTTCAAATAATCTATAAAGAATTGAATATTATAAGTTTGTTTTTCCAAGGCTATTTTCCGCTTAACTGACCAAAAGTGAAAGTATCAATTTCTTTTTTCACATAATTTATAGTGTTTATCTCTTTCTAGTGCTGTTGTTATATTTAAATAATATGAATAGTAAATTGTACGATGTCTTTGCCATAAGGTTACAAGAGTCGGAGGGGATGGCATTGAAATATATTGTCTGATGGCTAACATCCAACCGCCCTACACCTGCCCAAGATATGCAAAAACGCTAAAGCGTTTTTCAGTTATGATCAGATCATTGATTAGGTTTAGGCAGTCGTCCAGGTTGCGATAGCAGAAAGGAGCTTCAGTTTTGATGGAAGCATCCTTAATCATTTCCGGTATATAAATCTTTTGGCGAAGTTCGGCGTAGTCAAATTTGTCAGAGTGTTCCTTTGCCTCGGAGCGAGACATTACTCTGCCTGTGCCATGATTAAGAGAGTTGAATGTGTCTGCAACCTTAGCAGTAGATCTGACAAGCACAACATCGCCGGCAAGATTTGAAGGCAAGACTGTCAATTCATTAGGATTGATCCTGACCGCACCTTTTCTGATTATCACGCCTTCTTCGGTCAGCTCAAAGTTATTGTGATTGCGGTCAACAACAATCTGAAGCTTGCCAAAGTATTTTGCCACAATATCAGCAACTGCCTTTCTGTTATTTTCCGCCCAGTCGCACACATCAAGGAATACTTTGTCAAATTCATTAGGCTTTTCAGTCAAGTGATCCACTATTTTCGATTCATTTCTCGAACCGGTATGTATCAAAAAGTAGATAAAGTCATCATCATAAGATTCCAGAGCATCCAGAAAGTGGTTGCCCGACCCAAGGTCGCCTAAGTTACCTTTGTTACTTTTTAAGTCGTAGTAGATTTGATCCCAATCAGATTTTTTAAAATCATAACGCTTAAGTTCCGATTTCGCAAGCAGCATTCCGCAACCGCAATCCGAAACGGCAAATTTTCTCCAATCAGCTTGTTTCGTATAAACTACAGTTCCTGTTGGCAATGGAGATTTGCCGGGGCATGCATCCGGAAAAAAAATTACTTTTTCAGCATGCAGTTCTCTTGGCAGCCATCCATATAACTTATTTATCGGTTCTGCCGAATAATTTATCAGTTCCATAATCTCAATTCTGCGCTACGTGAATTCTTACAACTGCTAATATCATTAAAATAGAATCAATCTACAAAAATTATGATTAAGAATATCATGGAATATATCTTAATATCAACAGTTCTTCATGTATAAATCTAAATTAGAACACCCCAAAAACACAAACATTTCCTCTTAATTAGGAATATTAAGTTTGTAATTTAAAATCAATATATTTATTTTGTAGTTATGTATAAATCAATAAAATAGGTTTTTAGCAATGTTTAAGTATTTATTATTCTTTTTTGTATTAATTATATGTTCCTGCGATGAAAACTCTACAGAGCCGGAGGATGAAATACCATACACTTCAAATCAGAATGCAGGATTGATATTGGCAGTATAAACAACCTATCTTTTGGGATCGGATATTGAGTATATGTTCCAAATATATCATGGTGAAATATTAACTATACTATCAGATATTTTCAAAGTAGATAAAAAGAAAATGGAAGATATGACTTTAAGTGAAATAGTAGAATCTTACGGTGAAGACTGGCAAATAGCTGAAATGAAAAAAGCTGTTAAAGGGCATTATAAAGAGATAAAAGTGTTGACAGATGTGAACTGTACCGGGAAAGAATTAAAAGCGACTATCGCAGATTTTGCAAAAAAAGGATATCATATTGACATTGTATTCTCATTGCACGCCTCCGAATCAAAAGAGATAGTTTTTCTCGATAGATGTTATTATGTCAATGAGTTTACGCAGTTCCTCGAATCAAATAATTACCATATCAGATCTTTATATCAAACTTGTTGTTACGGACAAAATTTCATAAGCGACTGGAAAAATTCAGGAATGTTAGCCTTGAATGGTTCTGTTGACAAAAATAGTATTAGCATGATATCTCCTGTTTATTTTCTTCAGGAATGGGTAGGAAATAAACTGCCTTTTAAAGAAGCTGTTGCAAAAGCTTATGACAGAGAAATAGCGAAACTAAGAACATATAATGATATACTTCCAATAGAAAGTTATTTGCTGACTGAAGAAACTTTGGAAGCCAGCAAAATGTTAACAGGTGGTCAAAATGATGGCATATTATGGAGCGAGTTCCCGATTGAGCAGAAGAATTAGAGCTGAGGTGACGGGAAAGAAATGGGGAAGAGTCTGACTCAAGACCGAATTTAAATAAATATTTGTAACAAGGAGACGAAATGCGCATTATATTAAAACTAATAATTCTTAGCTTTTTGTCAAGCACAATATATGCTACTGAGAGTAAAACAGATTTTCAGAGCTTGCAGAAAGAAAGTCAAGCGTTTATGATACAAGTAAATACACTATTCAGCGCTTCAAAAAAAGAAGAGATTGTAAAAATAGTAAATGCCAAATTGGTAGAACTGGATTCTATGATTCACCACACTAAGAGCAAGGATGAGGTTAAGCATAATTGGGCGAAACATGAATATCTAAATATAATATCGAGCAGTATGATGCTGAAGCAAAATTACTCTTTTAACAAAGATTTTGCAATTTCCGTATTAAATTCTATATCGCCTACTTCAGATATATGGACTTATGGAATGATATCCGGAAGTATTCCTTTTGCTATTTCTAAGATACTTAATCTCGATAAAAAGCAATATATAGACTCTATGCTTTTGTATCACCCAAAAAAGGAATTACGTGCCAAACTTATAAATGATTTATTGATGTTCAACAGGAGAAATAATCCTGATGAATATGAGCATTATTATAAAATGCTGCTTAGCATGCAGGATATACCGGAATGTAAGAAGTTGAAAACGTCTTTGGAAAAGAAAAATCCAAACATCGGTAAAAAGTTAAAAGCTACAGGCTATACAAATTCAAAGAAGAAAGAATGTACGATTGAGTTCGAAAAATACGATTTTTATATTGTGGATTGTTGGACTACCTGGTGTGGTTCATGTATAAACGAAATGGAGGAAATCCAGAAAATCTACCTTGCTCAGGATACAAGCAAAATTAAGTTTATAGGAATTTGCATAGATGATAAAATCGAGAAAGGGAATAAAATAGTAGATAAAAAATTCCATAAAAATTGGACGTCTCTATACTTAGTAGACAAAAATCAAGAGTCATTTATTAAAGAGTATAATATTCACATCTATCCACACAAAATGATACTTGATTCCGAAGGTAAGATTTTACAGGACAAAGTGTATATCTTTGAGTTAGAAGCAATATTGAATAAGCTAACCGGAAGAAATAATTAGTTTGAAATAGGGGTGCTAAAGAAAGAGTTCAATTTAAGAAAGCTGGTTTATTGGATGTTATCAAGGGATTTTTCAACAGATAAGTGCACTGAAAAATATGGAATTGAATTTCCCAAACTAAATGAAATGATAAGTAATACTTAGGATATTTTTATATGCTTAAATACATCATTGTAGGACTTGTTCTAATCTGTAGTTGTTTTGGAAAAACCCCGAGACAGAATGCTCTGATTGTAGCTGAATTTGATAAAAACGATAGAGGTACAGGAGATTATGTTAACCTTGTCCTACATCATTTTACTGATGGAGATTATACTGCTAAAGATACAGTTATCAGATCAAGTACCAGAATTTTAAATTTTGAAGATGGAAATAGTTTTGTCTATAGAAACAGATATGTTATCACAGCAGTAGGAAGCATAATTGATATTCAAACAAAAACTATGCTGAAAAGTGAACCGAGTAATCTGTATGAAACCAGAGGCGATAGCCTCATTTTCCATAATAATATGGGATACTTTATTTATGACCTAAATAAGAAAAATTATGACAAAGTTAAAGATTATGGATTACTAAATTTAAGAGGCATTCTATCTCCAAATCATAGATGGGGACTCAAGCAAACAATATTTCCATCCCCAAGAAAAATAATACTTTATGATTCTACATATAAGCAAGATACTATTATAAGTGATTGCGGCATTGGTACTCCAATGTCAAAATATTCTTCCATAATTGCGGAAGTACCATGTTGCTGGATTGATAATGATAACTTTCTTTATGCATATTTTCAATCAAACGATCCCATAAGTGAATCTTCAAAGTAAAGCGCAACTATCCACAAAGTAAATATTAAATCAAAAAGTTCTGAGATTATACAAATAATAGATTCAATTCCTCAAGCACTCTCTGCAGCAAAGCTTTTTTCAACTCTTGATGGGAATATCATATTTAGTTGTAGCAAAGGTGATATTAAAATTGATATTACGAGCAAACAGAGCTCTTTAGGCACAATAGTCTCAGTTGGAAATGAATTTTCATGTGAATATGATCTAAATCCCGAATATGGCAGAATTATTACATACCAAAACAAAGAAATTGGAAGGCTCTGGTGTAACGATCAAGCTAAAACCACTGATGGATTTTACAGTGTAGCTTATGGTGATTTAGGCTCAAATCTTGGATACCCTAAAGGAGTTATGGTTTGGAACAATATAACAGAAAAATGGACTGAGATAGAGATTCCTTTTATTTCAGGTATTATCGGCTGGATTGAAGAATAAAAAAAAAGAAATCTCAAAATAGTACATCGCTAAATTGACTCAATAATCTTTCTTAAATATAAAAAGTACAAACCTATGCCCCAAAAACCTAACATACTTGTAATCTGCGGACGCAACAAAAAGCGAAGCAGAACTGCAGAATCGATTTTCAAAAATGATAGTCGCTTTTATATACGTTCTGCAGGGCTAAGTCCGCAAAGTAACAGAAAAGTATCTGAAAAAGATTTGAACTGGTCTGACCTGGTTTTTGTAATGGAATCCAATCAGCGTTCTAAAATATCAAGTCAGTTCCGCCATCTGGAACTCCCTCATATAGAAATCCTGCACATACCGGATGATTATGAGTATATGGATGAAGAACTCATGGAATTACTGACTGAAGGCATCAATGGTGCTTTGCAGGAGATATATGGGGAGTAAAAAATAAGATATATTACATAGATTTTCTAATTGGGCAGAAGATATCCAGAAATAAATAAAACCGAATCCTATGGAAGCGACCAAACAAAAAATAATACAGAATATTTGCTACACTGAGCTTGTATATGGCAGAATAAATAAGAAACTGGCAACCAATCTTACAAAAGCTGAAATTGAAGAACTAATTGCTAATGTTTTGAAAAATACAAATGCTTCTAATTATGTGAAGACCGGAAAAAATTATTATATTTCCAATGCTCAGCAAAATATTCGGATTACTGTAAACTCAAATACTTTTAGGGTAATCACTGTAGATAGGTTGGAGCCAAATAGAAGATAGTCTTTAAAAGTGATTACTTGCTGACTAATGAACATAGTTTTTTGCCCCTTACCATGATTGCATTTGCCTACTATGCTGCAATTTCTAACTATATTTTTTTCTTTGATCTACCCCTGCTATATAGTTTCTAACAGAAAGCCACTGAATTGCTGCGATTAAAAATATTATAGATAGAGGTAATAATATAATTGCCAAGTAGTCATAATATTGGTATGCTTGTAATAGCAATCATGTATATTCAGTACTTATATAAAGAGGGCTTATGAAAAAGATATTGGCAGAATTTATCGGTACCTTTTGGTTGGTGCTGGGTGGCTGCGGAAGTGCAGTTTTAGCCGCCGGATACCCTGAATTAGGAATTGGATTTGTTGGAGTGGCACTTGCTTTTGGTCTTACGGTCGTAACCATGGCATATGCTATTGGACATATTTCCGGATGTCACTTAAATCCGGCAGTTTCTATCGGGCTGTGGATAGGCGGAAGATTTGACAAAAAAGATCTACTTCCTTACATTGTCGCACAGGTTTTAGGAGGTATTGCAGGTGCAGGAGTTTTATATTTAATTGCTTCAGGTAAAGCCGGATTTGAACTTGGTGGGTTTGCAGCTAATGGTTATGGCGAACATTCACCTGATGGCTATAGTATGCTTGCGGCATTAGTAACTGAAATTGCAATGACCTTCATGTTTTTGATTATTATTTTGGGTGCTACTCATTCAAAAGCACCAAAAGGATTAGCAGGCTTGGCAATCGGTCTCGGTCTAACATTAATACATTTGATTAGTATTCCTGTTACCAATACTTCAGTAAACCCAGCAAGAAGTACAAGCCAGGCACTATTTGTAGGTGATTGGGCAATGGATCAATTATGGTTGTTCTGGGTAGCTCCTATTATAGGTGCAGTTCTGGCTGGCATATTTTATAAGTTCATTTCACCGGAAAGCTCAGATTAAGTAGCAAATATTTTAGTTCGTTGTTTGGCAACGATATAAATATATAATTGAATATTTTAAAAGAAGGGGGCAAACTCAGTAGAGCTTGCCCCCAATATATTAGTTGTGATTATTCTCTCCAATGTTCCGGTTTATCAAGCTTGTCAGCGCAGATAACTTTCCCTTTGAATTCAGAGACTTCACTTTCGCCCAGTGATTGAATCATCCAAGCGTCTTTGTATTCTACAGGTATTGGATAAGGAGCCGGGAAGCCTAGTGCCTCTGCATCAGTGATGAATCCAAATTTAGGGTAATACTCAATATGCCCCAAAACAAATACTAATTTGCTACCCATTTCTTTCAAGCGTTTCAGACCTTCTTTAATCAGCATGCCGCCTATTCCTTTTTTCTGGTATTCCGGAATAATCGCGAGTGGCGCTAATATGTGAAAAAGTGGTTGCTTGTCTCTATTGTCCAAATGGACTCTGGTAAATACTGGAGGTTCAAAAAAAGTTTAGATGAAGCATAAATTATCAAACTCTACATGATATCATATCATTTATTGAGAGTAAAAGAACAGATTTAAGTTTTCTCTAAATGAACTACCATATTTTAAACTTTCTGAATGCTTGTCCTATTTGGAAATAACCATAACCTAAAATAATCCTAGCTAAAACATCTATTGTATAGCCAAGCCTTGTAATTTCATTATTTTTAAACATAAAATCAAATTTATGTGTTGGATTCAAAAATTCAAAAAGGCTACCAAAATATTGACTTGAAAGAAAATCGATATTCTGAGTTGTTTCGATAGAACCTAGTTTTAAATAAAGAGAAAAGAAAATAATCCCAGACACTAAAGAAAATATAAATGCTTGAATATAACTCTGACCAAATCTATTCGAAATCCAATTTGTAGACAATACAAAGAGATTAGGAGTAACTTTGAAGATCTTACCAGTTTTTCTAAATAGTCCTTTTGTTGTAGATATTGAGTTTATTATCTCTGATAAATAGCTCCTCATTTCTTTACCGTAATAATATAAGGAATCTATTCTATTATTGGCTTTTAAAAATTCATGTTTTATTATGCGGTAAGATTCTCTATTGGAATTAGTTATAACGCAATCTTTAAAGCAGGCATTCTGCTGAAATACACATCCATATAAGTCTAAGTCTTTAATATTTAAATTGGACAAATTTACATTTAAAGAAAAAAATGAGTTTTTGAAAGATAATTTTTCAAAACTAATATCGCAATTATGCTTCTTACAATTGTTAATAATAAATTTAGAGTTTGCTATTGAATCTTCAAAAGTCAAATCATCTGTTGTTTCCATATAAAATAAGTTGATTGTATCAAAGAAGATACTACGTACAATGATTAAGTGTTTGCAAAAAACTGTACCAACAATGGCAAAAGGTTTTTCAATTCTAGTTTCAGCGAATTGCGTATCCGAAAAGAAATGGGAATAATAAATATCAAAACGACTTTTATAATCAGTATCCCATATCGAAAATCCACCTAAAAAATCGCAACGACTAAAAGATATGTTGCTTGAAAAACTTGATCTATCAATAGTAGTATTACCTGATATTTTTACTTCTGTAAACTTGAGTTCTCCTTGAATTTCCAGAAAACTACATTCTAGTGAATATAGGAATAAAGTATTGGTAAATATAACATCACCAGTAAAAGTTATATTCTGGAAGAACGCACTATTGAAAACGGAATTATCAGCTGATATAGAATTGGCTATAATACGGTGTCCTCTTGGTAAATTTAAGTCTATAAGGTAACTTTCAAGGGAGAAATTTACTACACAATTATCTACGTTGACATGTATTCCTTCCATTAGTTTTGAGAACAGATCCACTGTACTAATTTGATTGTATTTTTCTTTTTTAACCTTCCCATTTTGATATTTGACTTCGACCTCTAAAAGGGCATTACATTTAACAGTATTCTGTGAAAATGCTTGAAATGGAGTACATTTCTCAGTTTTAAGTACCTTAAAGTCAAGGATAGTGTTTTGCATGGTGGTTCCAATTTAAATATCATTATTACACCTCAATATAACTTTTTTTATATAATAATAATTCAAAAACTGTTATATTATGAGAAATAATAAATTCAAAGGATATATTATCTCATGTTTTATCATATATTAGTAGGGGTTGCTCAAAGTTACGATGGCAATGAGATTCTAAATGAATCATGTGAATTTGATCATGACTCAGGCAATATTTACAATAATTTTATTTTACCTTATTGCAAGGGAGAAGAGTTTGTAATTCATGGTAACGTTGTATCAAAGAATACAATAAAAAGACTTCTAGTCATATCGACAGAAATGGATATAGAGGATTGGCTCAAAATGAAGAGAGAACAAAATAAATCGATGCAATACCATGCAGGATATATATTTGATTATCAACAAGAATATATTAACAATACTACTGAGCTTATAAATAAAGCTAAACAAGAAATTACAGATAATATACCTTCTATAGGTAAAAATAGTTTTAACAGCTCTGATATATTTATAGTACACGGACACGATGAGGAGGCAATTAAAGATATAAAGTTATACCTTAAAGAATTCAATTTGAATCCAATAATTCTCAGAGAGCAGGTAAGCGGAGGTAAAACTATTATTGAGAAAATTGAAGATTATACTGAAGTAGGATATGGAATAGTGCTTTATACTCCTTGTGACGAGGGTTTTAAAGCAGGAGAGTTGGAAAGTAAAAAGGCTCGTGCTAGACAAAATGTTGTATTTGAACATGGCTACCTTATTGGAAAATTAGGTAGAGATAAAGTAAGTGCCTTAGTCAAAGGAGCAGTTGAAACTCCTGGTGATATTGGTGGTGTTGTTTATATTTCAATGAACGTTACTGAAGCATGGAAGATGAGTTTAGCTAAAGAGATAAAAAGTGCTGGATACAACATTGACTTGAATAATCTTATGAATCTATATGAGTCTGGTACTCAAGGCTAAACAAAATGACAAATTTTGAATCTATCACTATAAAAAACAGAATTTTTTAGATTTATAAAAGAGCTGTTGTTTCAGTAAGCCTAGTAAATTTTTATCAGCTTTTTTTTGTATTATTTAAGTTTCTATAAAAAAATGGGGCAAACTCAGTAGAGCTTGCCCCCAATATATTAGTTGTGATTATTCTCTCCAATGTTCCGGTTTATCTAGCTTGTCAGCGCAGATAACTTTCCCTTTGAATTCAGAGATTTCACTTTCGCCAAGTGATTGAATCATCCAAGCGTCTTTGTATTCTACAGGTATTGGATAAGGAGCCGGGAAGCCTAGTGCCTCTGCATCAGTGATGAATCCAAATTTAGGGTAATACTCAATATGCCCCAAAACGAATACTAATTGGCTACCCATTTCCTTCAACCGTTTCAGACCTTCTTTAATCAGCATGCCGCCTATTCCTTTTTTCTGATATTCCGGAATAATAGCGAGTGGTGCTAATATGTGAAAAAGTGGCTGCTTGTCTCTATTGTCCAAATGGACTCTGGTAAATAGAATATGCCCGATCGCTTTATCATTGTCGTAAGCTAGTAATGATAAAACGGGTTCGGCAGTTTCGTCAGAGAGTAATTCAGCTGTCAAAATTGCCTCTTTTTCGAAGCCAAAAGCCTCTTCTTCTACATTGTATATGTCTTGAAAATCTTGGTTGTTTGTTTCTTTGATATATATTGATTTCTTTTCCATGATAGAAATTCCTTTGGTATAATATGATCTGCATTCGCATAGGAAACCATGTAAATTCAGTCATTAGATTCTTAAATATTATAATGTGTAGTCCAGTTCAATTCAAGATATTGCATAAGAATACCGTTTCCCAAATCAAACTAATTATAAAGGATTAAGTATAAGAATCGCTGCTTGCAGATTAATTATCTACAGGCTGACGATAAGTGAGATGGACAGATGTACTGCCCTTATACCGAAGTATTTCTATATTTTGGAAGTGTATTATTCATAGACTTAAAGATAAGCATTTTTTGCTTATGCGCAAGTGGAAAATTAATAATTACTTTTTTTCCCTTTACATTCAAGACCGAATTTGCGAGATACTTACTGAACTTCAAAAGATATAGGTATCAGAAAAATAGCTGACCAAAATATAAAAAAGCTGCCTGTAGAATATATACTCAGGCAGCTTTTATGTTTATGATTAAGTAGTAAAAACTACTAACTATTGTTTCAGTACTTTTAGAACTGCTTTTTTACCGTCGGAGCTTCTTATTTCAAGAAGATAGTAGCCGGTAGCGCCTTCGAGAGTGTAGTTAATTTAGCTAATGTGCCTATATGCTTTTGTATCTATAAGTTGTCCGTTGGCATTGTAGATTTTACATTCGATATTTTGATATGGAATGCTTAAATCTATATTGATTTTCCCATCAGTTGGATTAGGGAAGAGGCTTAGATTGGTAAATATATGGCTCATAAGTACCGACGACTACGAATTAATAGATGAAGAGCTTATAGAGCTGTAAAAGAAGGGATTGATGGTGCTTTGAACGTTTTGTTTTAATATGAATGATTAATTTTATATATTAAGACTATCTGTTATAAACTTTATTGTAGCATTGTTTTATGAGGAAAATATTATGGGTTTAACAATTAACGAAGCTATTTATAATTTAGAGAACGGTAGTAAAGGCAAAATTGCAGTTTTCATTTATTCAGGTTCCGAAAATCCAGCGGAGGTATTAAGAAATGCAATTTTTGAATATGTAGGAAAAGAGGGACATCATGAACTAATCGATGCTAACTTGGATAATCCTTGGATGAGGGTTGTTGTAAGTGAAATCAACGGAATGAAACAAGAGAAATATGATAGTAAAAAACATAAATTGCTAAATGGATTATCTGATGACTAAACAATCGGTTGTAGATAGTAAATTTGTGGCAATTGAAGAAGCCATTTGTTATTGGCTTGGATATCAAACTAAAATAGGTAGAGAACAACTTATACATGAGGCTAGTTTAAGATATCCAATTGCTGATGCTATCACAGCAAAAGGAATTAACATTAATAGAGTAGAACTGGAAAAGAGGCATCCGATTTTTAAACATAAAAGAATAGATCTTGTTGTTTTTAATAAGAAAGTTGATGATTCTCTTTCACATAAAGATAATGCCAATCTTGAAGAGATCTACGAGTTTAAGATTGTAAACAAAGAAACTTGTAGAGAATTCAGTGCAGAACATCAACGAATATTTGATGATATTGTAAGATTAGCTTATTATAATCTCTGGTATAAAAAGAAATGTTATTTTATAATTTGTGGTAAAATTGAGGAATTTAAAGCTTATTTCGTCGGACAAAATAAGACATCTATTAATGACGGAAGGAATACTGTAAGATCTAATAATAAATTAAAAAATACTAATACGACAAAAGGATTATATAGCGCTTTGTTTAACTTTAACATCAATCAAACTGTAACAGCAGAATTTGACACAACATCTGCTGATTTTGGTTTGAAAAGTTTTCAAGAACGTTACATGATTAGAGAAGAAGTGGATGAAACATGTATTTTTCAAGATAAGATAAATATTACTACTAAATGCATGGCTATAACTCCTCTTAGTTCTAATATTAATAGGACACATGCTGCCGGTATATGGAAAATAGAAATCATATAGATATATGGATAAATCGAACTGTTTAAATGTGCAGGTATCTAAGAATATGTCTTATTAACTTAGTAGATTGTTACATATAAATATGACAAAATAGTCAATTGTTAAGAAAATACAAAGCCACTCAGGAAACTAATCCCAAGCAGCTTTGCTATTCAATTATTTACTTACTTCTTCAGTACTTTTAGAACTGCTTTTTTACCGTCGGAGCTTCTTATTTCAAGAAGATAGTAGCCGGTAGCGCCTTCCAAAGTATAGCTTATTTCACTACTGTTTCTGAAAGTTTGTGTTGCCATGAGTTGACCTCCGGCGCTATAAATTTTGAGTTCAATATCAGGATATTGCTTTCCTAGATCAATGTTTATTTTGGCATTTGTCGGATTAGGAAAGACATTAATTGCATGGTCAAAGTCGTTTTCTATGACGCCTGAAGCATTAACTTTATAGCAGGATGAAGTATCAAGGCAGCCATATTGTGTTACTTCCACAGCGTACTCACCATCTGTGATTGCTGTGAAGCTTCTGCCTGTTTCTCCTGAGATGGCTTGTGAAGTTGAACAATCTATCCATTGATAAGCTGCTCCTGTAGCATTTGAAGTCAATGTCGTTTTTGCAACAGTTACCGATGTGTCAACTTGTGCGATGTTCAGATTAGTAATATTTATACTGTCTTTAGCTTCAGAAACCTCGATTAATTCACTATAAACTCCTTCAGTAGTACGCCATTCACCTGCAAGGAAAATACTTTCGTATTCGCAAATAGTAGTATCGATATACATTACTTGTATCCATTTATGGATGTCTGATTGATCATCGGACTGGATAAAGAATTGCTGTAACTCACTAATATTACAAGATTTGGAATAGTTATAAGTTTCATTCTCCAGGTTAGCAGCTCCACACAGTTGATCCCATGAATTCAAGTGTTCGTGATCTTCTCTGGTGTAGAGTTTTGCCCTTACAGGATTGCCCATAGGCATACCAAATGCAGATTTAAATTTAAGATTTGCCAATGTACCGAAATCTTTCTCGCCATAGTTATTTATTATCCAGTAATTCCGTATTGAAGAATTAGAATTAGGCAAACTATCAGGTAATACATTCAGCCTTGATATGACTATTTCACCGTTAGGATGAGAATCCTTGAATTCAATTTCAACTCCTGTTGCTTCAGATTTATAAGTACCTGATTTGTTTATCATAATACTCTCGCTAACGCCGGGGCCAACAGGAGCAGTTGATGCTTCCAATGAAGCTGTACCTGAAAGCCAGCCGTGCTTGCTTCGTGCATTATCATAGATCGCGGATTTTGAAGCTGAATTGAATTGGTAATAAGCTACTAGGCCTAAGTCAGAATTTATGATATCTTTCTTAGTTAGATGCTTCAAATTTCTGATTTCATTTTGAGACAAAGCTCTGTTCCAGATTGTAACTTCGTCAATATTACCCTTAAAGAATTTAGAATAATGACCTGCTCCAATGTATAAAAGAGGCAAATCAACAGGTTCTAAAGAAACATTAGAAACCCATTTTTGATTATTCAGGTATAAAGTAACTGAATCAGGAGTAACAACCATTGCAACAAAAGACCATTTGTCAGTAGGGACTTCCATGCCGCTGTTTGAGCTCCAACCGGCACCGTTTGGCCATCTATAGTATAATTTATCACCATAATAGTCAAATATTAATCCAATAGGAGTGTCACAATGAGCACACCATTCTCCGTTAGAAAGTATTCCTGCAAATCCTTTTTGTTTCCCGTTAGGTTTGATCCAAGCTGTAGTTGTAAAATGAGTTACATCTGTTAATTGCATTTCAGGAACTACAAAATAATCTCCATCATTGACAAGTTGCAGAGCATTTCCCGCAAGAGAGTCTACGTCACATTGGTTAAACACTGTCACCATGTCATTTATTAGTTTTGTACTTGTTTTACCCTGAGCATCAGTAATAGTCAGACTTACATCGTAACTTCCTTCATAACCGAATATTACTCTAGGGTTTCTACTTGTATTAGAGCTCACATAAAGTGGTTCAGGAGTAAAAGACCACTCCCATTTAGCATCTTTGTGATTTAACATAGAATAGCAATCGAACTGAATAGTATCTCGTGAACAGAATACAGAATCAGAATAAGTAATTGGCTGGGCAATAGGATCAAACATAGTATCCTGCATTTTTCTGGCCCATACTCCTCTGCCTGTTGTTCCAAGGCGTAGTTCACTGTCTCTGTAAAATGGATTAATTTGTAAGGATTTCGCAACTAGAGGCAGATTATAAGAAAAATCTACCCAATTACTTGAATTTTTATCCCAATAAAACACTCCATTTTGAGAAGTAATATAAACCAAGTCATCTGTGCCACCTTGGTATAATATATCTGTAAGGTTGTGATCTTTTAAAACATCTGTTGTTCTGTTAGTCCAGGTGTCGCCACCATCAGTAGAAGAGCTGACTTTTCCGCTGTCTTCTCCTCTGGCAGTACATACCCAAACATTATTCTCGTCTAAAGGGTTGATAGAAATTCTTAATCTTCTGTTATTGCCTTCAGGGCTGCTTGCTGTTTTCTTCCAATTATTTCCACCGTCTGTAGATTTCCAAATCTGACATGGATCCCAGTAACCACCTGAAGGACTGTAAACAGCATACATAAGCTGCGGGTTACTTCTTGAGATTTCCATTTCATAAACTAAACCCGTTGAATGAGGGAAAGTAAAGATAACATCAAAGTTTACTCCTCCGTCTATAGACTTGTATACTTTATTATCCAGTCCCACATAAATATGATTTGCATATCTAGGATCAAAATACACTCCGCTTCGCTCGGCAGTTGAATAAGATTCGTTTGGTCTGACCGGAAAAGACGCGTGATTAATAAGTTTCCCTCCGAAAACAGGTGGAATAGTAATTACTGAAGTATAATCGCTGTTGTAGTGTGTACGGAATAATAACTTCCTGCTTTCTATTGGGTGCACATAACCTGATGCTTCTTCTACACCGCCTATATTATAAGCATTTCCTATTCCATATCCTTCATACCAGCCTGTGGTACCATCATGGTATTTACCACCGGTGAATGTGTCGTCGTTCCAGCCGGTATTAAATCCCCAGAAATGTGCTGCCTGGATGCCTTTATTCAAAGCTACGTGAGAGTTAAGTTCATCATTTGAGTAGTTAATTCCACCATCAGAGGCAACCCAAATTTCATCTCCTACTACTTCTATATCTTGAACATCCGCATGTATATCTGCTAGGCGGTTTGAATTTGCAGCGCCAATTGATGTAAAAGTCTTGCCTCCATCTGTTGATTCTGTTAAGCGAATAGTGGCAATCCATATTTTATTAGGATCTATGGTGCTTGCTTCTAAATCGAAATTAAAGAATCCCTGATGATAGCCACTACTATATGCAGCAACATTCCACATACTGTTAGGGTCATTTATTTCTCCATAAGGTCCGCCAACCTGACCGGACGGATTTACCCAGTTATCACCTTTATTTGTACTTCTGTAAACACCTATCCATCCGTTGTCATCTTGCTTAGAGGCACCAATCAGACATACATATACAAGGTCAGGAGCAGCAGGAGTAACAGCTATTTTACCACCGGCATCAGAGGCATTAATCCACTCTTCCGGTTCATAGTATCCATTGTCTTTTAGTACCCAATTTTCTCCTCCATCATCACTTCTAAAAAACTCAGTTCTAATCTCATTATTATTAGATTTAAGCAAATAGGCTATTGAGCTGTTTTTTGGATGAAAATCAATATCCCAGCAGTTTTCTGTAAATATTTGATTCCAGCTTTGACCACCATCAGTAGTTTTGAATAAACCTGAAGTTGAAGTATGAAAGATGATATTATGGTCAGCAGGTGAGTATTCAAATTCATTGCCGTTGCCTTTTGTATAGTGTCTTTCAAGCCAAGTGATTCCACCATCTGTAGACTGATAAATTCTTTGATTAGATGCCAAGAGGAAATTATCAGGATCAGTTGGGTGAATCTTAACCGCAGAGTTGTTGCCTGAAAATACCTCACCTTTAGAGATTAGTTTCCAATTAGTACCTCTGTCGGTAGTCTTATAAACTCCACCTGCTTCTGTTCCACAGATTAGGATATTAGGATTAGTTCTGGACTGATCTATAGCATATATGTTCTTATGCCATGATATAGCTTTAGTTGTGTTTTTCTTAAATGTTTCAAAAGGTCCCATAGGTATCCAACCCTCATCAGCTCCCTCAATACCACTTAGCTTGATAGTTTTGAATTTTTCTTTTAGTGATTGATGTTCGAAATATTCTTGTTTTTTAGTTTTCTGTTTAATATATCCGTTTTGATCTAATAGTGGTTCTACTATTTTGATCCAGTGTTTATGATTCTGCGTATGAATGGTCTTAACAAATGTATTTTCTTTGTAATACATTTTATACATGTCCTCGACTTCGGGCACATTCGGATTTTCCGAATACATTAGCTTTGCCCACTCGGGAGTGCTGTCATCAATAACAGGTATTGTCTTAAAAAAATCCGGGCTATTTTGACCGAAAATAGCAACACTACTCATCATTATGAGCAAAGCAAATATGGTACATCGAAAATAACTCATACAGGCCGCCTTTATATTAAATATTGAAATTTCCACAATAACAAACTGAGACATAAGGAGATATCAACCTTATAAAGAAGGTCTCAAGTTTGCATATATTTTCTAAAGTACGATAATTTCATGTGAATTAAAATCATAATTTTGCATCCTTTAATATCAAGTTGTTGTAAATGTCATAAATATTCTTTACAAAGCTTGCTGATAGCCAATCATTTTTATTATTCAAAGAGCTCTTTTTTTATAAACATTGTTCAAAATAATTTTAAACTTTTTCAGCTTTATAGAGTCAAATATAAAAAGGTTTAAAAAAGACATTTGGGGCTAGGCATGATTTGTATCAATTCTAAGAGACTATTTTCAGTGTTTGTTTTAGCTTATGCAATGCTTTGCATAAGAGTGAGCTATTCGCAAGGGTTTTATGACATTAATACAATTCAACAAATTGAAATAGAATTTGAAGAAAGCAACTGGGACTATATTTTGGACACAGCAAAAGCCGGAAGTGAAAGTTACCATATGGCAAAAAAAGTGACTATCAATGGGCAAGAGTATGATAGTGTTGGAGTGAAGTACAAAGGAAACAGCACGTACCGCCCTAATAATATTAAAAATCCATTCCATATTGAATTAGATACTTACAAAAATCAAGATTATCAAGGCTATAAAGACATAAAACTAAGCAATGTTGATAAAGATCCTTCTTTTCTTAGAGAAGTTATGTCTTATGAAATCTTGAGAAAATACATGTATGCACCACATTCAAATTATACAAATGTGTATGTCAACGGTAATCTTATGGGGCTATATGTAAGCTCAGAAGCAATAAGTAAAACATTTGTAGACTCTCGTTTTAATTCCAAAAAAAATCCTTTTTTCAAATGCAATCCTGTCGATGGTGCCGGTCCGGGTACAACAGCCAAGCCTAATTTGAAATACCTGGGTGCTGACAGCAGTTTTTATATGAGCGCTTATGAAATGAAATCTGATTATGGATGGTCAGACTTGATTGAATTATGCTATACACTTGAAAATGAAATAGAAAATATAGAATCTGTGCTAGATGTAGACAGAGCTTTATGGATGTTGGCTTTTAATAATGTGACAGTAAACCTGGATAGTTACATAGGCGGATTTGCTCAAAATTACTATTTATATAAAGATGAAACAGGGCGATTTAGTTGTATCATTTGGGATTTGAATGAAGGTTTTGGCACCTTTGATCAAACCGGAACAATTAAGCTGGGGAGTACTTCAAATAAGAGTCAGATGACGCATTTACTCCATGAAAATGACGAAGCCTGGCCCTTGATTCATAAATTGCTTTCTGTTCCTAAATATAAAAAAATGTATATGGCACACATGCATACCATTTTAAACGAAAATTTTGCAGATGATGGCTATGTGGAAAGAGGGGTAGAACTGCAGCAAATTATAAATAATGCTGTCAATTCAGATCCAAATAAAACTGTTTCAATTAGTCAGTATCAGAGTAATTTGCTTTCTGATGTGAGTTCAGGTATGGGGCCGGGGAGTAAAACTGCACCCGGGATAAAAGTTTTGATGGATGGAAGATATGACTATCTAAGCAATCTGACAGATTTTACAAACATAAAGCCAGTAATAACTAATGTAAGACCTTCAGAAGAATCTCCTGCTATTAATACGGATGTTTACATAACTGCAGAAATTACAAATGCTAATGTCGATGGAGTATATTTGGGATATAGATTTGATCAGTATGACAGATTTACAAAGATATCAATGTACGACGATGGACAGCACGGTGACGGTGCTGCGAATGATGGAGTATTCGGCGCATCAGTGCTGATAGAAATCACTAGTCTACAGTATTATATTTTTGCAGAAAATGAGAATATAGGGATGTTTTCGCCCGAAAGAGCAGAACATGAATTCCATTCTCTAATGGCTTCAATAAATACTATTGAAAAAGGAGATTTAGTAATAAACGAGTTTATGGCAAAAAACTCTGAAACTGTTGCAGATCAGGATGGTGAGTATGATGATTGGATTGAATTATTCAATAATTCAGAAAATACTCTAAGTTTAGATAATCTATATATTTCAGACAATCCTGATAATCTGCTGAAATGGAAATTCCCTGATGGTACAAACATTTCACCAAAAGAGTATTTGATATTGTGGGCGGATGAAGATCAGAAGCAAGATGGATTACATACCAATTTTAAGCTGTCTGCCGGAGGAGAAAACCTGTTCCTGTCATATGAAAACGGAACTGTACTGGAATCGATCGAATTTGGTGAGCAGGAAGAAGACATGAGCTATGCAAGAGTGCCAAACGGAACGGGAAATTTTGTAATTCAAGAGCCTACTTTTGGGAAAAATAATGAATCAGGTTCAAGTAGAGAAGAAGGTATAATTACCGGAATTACAAGCCTTAATCAAAATTATCCAAATCCATTGCAAAACAGTACTACAATTGATTTTTCACTATCCGAGCCGGGCTATGTGACTCTTGAGATATATAACAGCATGGGCGAAAAAGTCTCAGCTATTTCAAATGGTTATTACTCAAATGGCAATTATCAGTATAATTGGAATGCAGAAAACTTTCCCGAAGGAGTCTATCTGATCAGTCTAAAAGTAGATAAAACACTTTACACTAAATCTATGATTGTAGTGAGGTAAGATATATATTTATAACCTTGTCCATAGTAACATTTGAAGTTACTATGGACTGAGGAAGATTATTTTTGTTGCTTTCTAATAGCTACGATAGAAGCCTCATAACTATATGCTTCTCTTTTCGAACTCCAAACATCCCAAAAATTGACTGTTGCACTGTTTGGCTTTATTTTAGGAGGATCAACTTTGATTCTGCTAGGTAATAAACATGAGTCACCAACAATTAATGCTTCACCTATGTCAAGAATAGGCAATAATTCAGCAAAATCTCCTAAACTATCTGGGAATAGACGATGTATGACATTTTGATCATCGGGGTTTGTAAGTCTCATAGCAACAAAATTTCCGCATTGGCTTAAGACTGTCTTGCTTACATCAGCTGGCCTTTGAGAGATTACAACTAATGATAATCCATATTTCCTACCTTCCTTAGCAATTCTTTCAAAATTCTTTAAGCCTTTTTCTTCTAATTTGTCGTTTGTATGCGCTGGTATATATAAATGTGCTTCATCACAAAATAGTGCTAATGGATGTCGTTCTTCATTATCTGTCCATTGTTGAACAGTAAATATTAGTCTTCCTATTAATCCTGTTATAAGTGGTAATATATCAGAAGGTACTTCTGAAAAGTCAACTATTTTAATTCCTTTATTATTAGTGAAAGTCATAAGTTGATCGACTAATCCATTTAGCCATTTTAAATCTAAAAGAGATTTACTTGGATTGAAAATGAAATTCAATCTTTTGTCTGTCTGCTTACTAGTAAGTCTTTGGATAAATCTTGTCAATTTCCCATGTAGAGGACCTTGTTTTTCTGCCCTAGCCCCCTGTACCATTTGTGTATCTTGTTCTTTTAAAAATGATAATAGCTCTTCTATATCGAATGGGATCGGACTATTGATTGTAAAGTTGTTCAGTATATCTTCCTGATTATGTTTTTTCAAAATATCTTTCTTAAGTTCAATAATTCTGTCAAATAAGACTCTTGCTTGATTTGGAGCATTTGAGTCACTTCTATCTAATAAAAGGGCTTCAATTTCTTCGTATGATAATAACCAATATGGGAAAAAGAGTATGTCATCTTTTGGATCACTATCAGAAGGGCCTGCAATTTTGAGTAAAGTTGCATTATTTAATTTTTCAAGCGGATTATATTCTCCATGTAAATCAAAAAGAATGCAGTTTGAAGAATTAAGATCATTAGCTTTTTCGATAATATTTGCAACTGTCCAAGACTTACCAGACCCTGTACCTCCTACAATTACTGCATGTCTTTGGAAGAATTTATTACCATCTAAATTTGCGTCGGAGTTTTCTGAGATTGAAAACTGACCAATCTTCAATGGGTTTTCATTACTAGTTGATATAATATTCATAAAGCCAGACAGTTCGTCTTTTTCTAGAAGAAAACAGTCTGCATTTATACTTGGTACAGTGTTTAGCGTCCGTTTAAATATATTTTTATGAGTACCTTCTTTTTCAATTAAAGTTCCAATCAGATTTACTTTCAAAATATTATCTACTATAAAATCAGGCTCATTGTCTTCTATTTTAGGGGATATACTTTTCCTTACAATCTTAGAAATAAGTCCAATTATTTTTTCTCTTGTCTTTGTCGATCTTATTTGTATAATCTGATTTACCTGAACACTATTAAGCAAATTTTCATCATCTACTTTTATGGTTATATTTCCAGTATCTACACTTTGGACAGTTCCAACTTTCATAGCGAATCCTTTAAATTATTTCTATAAATTCTTTTAAAGTCCACAGATTTCCTTTTAATATCACAGTTTTTTCTACTTTAGAATCCTTTTTATATCTTATTTTAGAAGAGCCTTGTTCATTCTCCTCAATTAACACATATCTTTTAGCATTTTTTATTTTTTCATTGGTACTATGTGTAATACTCTTAGTTATTAATACAATTGGTGTGTCATTTTTTATTTTTTCTTCAATTTTTGGAGTCAGATGTTCATCATTAAAACCAAATCCGATTACCAAAAAACATTCTGCTTCTTCAATAAACTGATCAGATTTGGCAATTAAATCTCTATAAGGAAGTTCGTGAGTTTCTCTGTACTTGTTTTTTCCTGGGATAATAATTTTAGGGTTCATATTTTTAATAATTGTAGGTAAAAATCTTGGTGTTGAATCAATTGTCTGCCAGTTAAGAGACCCATGTACCTTTATGATATTGACAATTTGTTTGTCTTTAAAAAGATTCTTATCAAACTTGGAGAATAACTTCCCATTAAATCCATCTGTAAAGTTGTAATTATAAAATGACAAGACGTTCTCCAAAACTCGATCGTAGTTTGTGGTTATGATATCTATTCTCTGAGGTGTTGAACTATAAAAAATATTTAGTAAATCATCAATTACTTTATACTGTTCAGTTCTATTATATGCTAGATTTTCAACAACTTTATAATCCGCATCATAGATACAATTCCATATAATCTCTCTGATTTTTGGCAAATCATTTTCATACTTTTCGTCATTTAGTTCTTTTTCTAAATTTTCATTGTTTTGGTTAAAGTTCGGAAATTGTTTTTTTATATCTTTATTAAGATCCGACATACTTGGAAGCCCATATTGCATTGTTGCTCCTGATCCCCAAATAATTTTTGGTGTATTCTTGAGACAATCTTGAATGAACTTATAAATCTCATGTTGAGTCATAGAATAAGAAGTCAATATGTTTTTAAATGTTGTACAAATATATTAAAAAATAATAAATATATCATGCTAAATATACGGCATGTATTTAGGTATATTGTCTAGTAGAATAAAACTAATAAATCGTTTTATTGTCTCATTGTGTAATCCATACATCCTAAAAAAGATCTGTTTTAACAATTTTTTCTAATCAAATTGCCCTTCTAAAATTCTTTGAATTTATATCTGTCATATTATATATATTCCAAAAAAAAGATGCAGCTATAAGTAATTCAAAATCCTACGATGAAAACAAAAATTGTGATAATAAGCACATTGATTTTATTTATGTTTCATCAATTGGATCTGCAGGCAGTTCCAAATGACTCTTTATCCAAAAAAGAGCATGACTCAATAGATATGATTGATGCACTAGCCATTACCGGCGTTTCTTACGGTGCTTCAATATATGTTTTAAATAAGACCTGGTACAAGGACAGGAAGAGTGTACCTTTTCACTTTTATGATGACAGTAAAGCTTATCTCCAGGAGGATAAATTTGGTCATGCTTTTGGCTCTTACTTTTACAGCTACGTTGGGTTCAAAGGAATGCAATATTTGGGATTCTCTGAAAAAGAATCTTTAATATATGGAGGTTCTTTGGGCTTTGTTTTGCAGTTACCTATTGAAATAATGGATGGCTTACATGAAGGCTGGGGTTTCTCTTGGTCTGATATTATAGCAAATGCTTCCGGTTCGATGTTTGTAATTGGTCAGCAATTGTTATTTAAGGAACAGATTGCAAAGTTCAAATTTAGCTATTGGGAATCGGAATACTCAAAAAATGCTAATGGCTACCTGGGAACTAATACTTTCGAAAAAATGCTGGATGATTATAACGGCCATACTTATTGGTTATCACTGCCGATAAACACATTGCTTCAAGAATCAATTGTTCCCGAATGGCTATGTATATCTTTAGGTTATAGTGCAAATGGTATGTATGGAGAATATACGAATATAACAGAATATGAAGGAGTCAAAATTCCGGCAACGCCACGTTACAGACAATTTCTATTTTCTTTGGATATTGACTGGACAAAAATTCAGACTAAATCAGAAGTACTAAATATAATTCTAAAGGGCTTAACCTTTATAAAGCTTCCCTTCCCTGCTTTAGAATATAATAGCTTAGGCAAATTTGATTATCATTGGGTCTACTATTAACATCTGAAGTTAAAATTCTATCCGGTTTTGAAGTGTTTTGCTATCCATGGTTTTACAAGAAGAGAATCCAATAGATTTTCATATTTTTTAAAAGGATGATGTGTTTTCAAATCATTATACTGAGCTTTGAATAAATACTAAAGTATTATTTATCTACAATCTTATTGATTTTTACCAACTATTTTCAAAAAGTAAACTAATATTTGCATTTAAATGCTAATTTTTATATAAAATTGTTTAAGTTGAAGTTCGGTTTGTATACTTGGAAGGAAGATATGAAAGAATTTAAAATTGGCGACTTGCAAATAAAATTACCTATTATACAAGGCGGAATGGGTGTAGCAATATCCCTTTCCCGCTTAGCCTCAGCAGTTGCTAATCAAGGTGGAATCGGAGTGATTTCTGCTGT
The DNA here is from genome assembly GCA_942490685.1 of uncultured bacterium. Classification (GTDB taxonomy): domain Bacteria; phylum Bacteroidota; class Ignavibacteria; order Kapaibacteriales; family UBA2268; genus JBFHIJ01. Next base: position 2,441,542 of record CALNXW010000016.1, on the reverse strand, counting down.
CAGCATCGGAATGACTGAACCAAATTATGCTAAAAATATAAAAGAATCCAATCAAATTGCTCTCAAAAGAGAGATCAGAAATGCCAGAAAGATGACTGACGGCGTGCTGGGCGTTAATATAATGTTGGCTGCTAATGATTCTGAAGATTTGATCAATACAGCAGTAGACGAAGGAATTGATGTCATTTTTATGGGAGCAGGGCTTCCATTAAGAATGCCCACAAATATATTATCCAAAGGTTTTAAAAATATTAAGACCAAATTTGTTCCAAAAGTTTCATCAGCTAAAGCCATCAAAATTATACTGAAGTTTTGGTCTGAAAAATACGGGTATGTTCCCGATGCTTTTGTTGTAGAAGGACCTTTGGCAGGTGGACATCTTGGATTTAAGAGGGCAGAGCTCGATAATCCTGAAATAAAACTTGAGTCCATTATAGAAGAATGTGTAGCTGAAGTAAAGCCTTATATAGAAAGATATTCTAAAGATATCGCAGTAATTGCAGCTGGAGGTATTTACACCGGCAAAGACATCTTTGAAATTATGCAGCATGGAGCCGGAGCAGTAAAAATGGGTTCCAGGTTTGTCACAAGCTATGAATGTGATGCAGCACAAGGCTTCAAAGACGCTTATATTAACTGCAAAAAAGAAGATATCATGATCATCAATTCTCCGGTTGGCCTTCCGGGCAGAGTAATTGCAAATGATTTTGTAAAGAGAATAAATGAGGGTGAGCTCAGGCCATTCAAATGTTCTTGGCAATGCCTCAAGAGTTGCGATTTCAAGAATATTCAGTATTGCATCGCAGAAACTCTGTTTAAATCCGCTAAAGGTATCATGAATGAAGGTTTTGCATTTGCCGGAGCTAATGCTTTCAAAGCGACAAAACTTCAATCAGTAAAAGAAATATTCGACGAATTAATAGCAGAATATAATCTTGCGGAACTTGCAGCAAAGTTTTCACTAGGAAATACTAATGCTGCAAACGCAGTTTAAAATATATAAGATGAATTTATTAAAAGGCTGTCCCTTAACGAGACAGCCTTTTAAATTTATACTTTTACTCAAACTCTTTAGGTGGCAATTCAGTAATAATATCCAGAAGGAAATCTACTGCCGAATGGAGTTCTGCATTAAGAACTATTCTAAATATGCTTAGAAATATTGAGTTTTTAGGTCAGAACTTGTCTTTATTTTCAAATCTTTCACGCCATATTCTTCGGATCTTTGTCCTAAAACGCGACGCAACTCCTGAGAATTTTTTATAAGAAAATAAGAGTATTTAGAAAATTGAGGGGAGTGACCCAACATCGCTTTAGTAGCTTTGATTTTGCTAGGGCAGTCTTTCAATTCCTTCCTAAGTTGACTACTCTTAGTCATTCTGTACTTCATTTCGCATAGCACAGTTCGCTTAGAGTTGCAATTCTCAGACTTTACACAAAATGCCATATCAACAACTTTTTGATTTTGATGCGGATTTTTGGCTTTATTGATTTTTTCAGTATCTATACCCAAGTATTCTAAAAAAAGAATGGCTGTTTTAGCACTTTCTCCCTCATTCTGCATAATTTGTGAGACTGGCTGGACATAGACTTTGTTAGCGGATAAAACAGAGTGAGATATTGTAATATCAGCACTATATTTATATACAGTATTATTCTTCTTCATAATCTCTACCGTACTCTTCTATTTTATCTAAGCCGATATTCAAAGATTCGAATACTTTTTCAAGGCTGCCGTTTTGATTTTCAAAGTTATATTTATATTCTTCGTCAGACTCTTCAGCAAAATAGAGATTAAAATTATCCTGAATTCCTTCAGCTTTAGAGATATATTTTAGAGCACTAATCATATCAGGGTGATGACTTGCAATTAGGAATTTGCAGCCAGTATGTTTATTTAACAGCACAAGTAATCGTGCATATTCTACAACCCACTGCGGGTGCAGGTGGGCTTCGGGTTCATCTATAATCAGAAGTGTTCTCTTGCTAATAAATCCATTTTGCACCAGCATCTGAATCATAGAAAAAGATTTAAGCCCGGTCGCACAATCCAAAAGGTTAAAGCGTTTACCGTCTTTTCTTTGATATATGAAAGATTTGCTATAATTTTCATCTGAAGATGTGTTACCGCCTATAATATCCGAAATAGATTTATTGAAATCTAAGTCTGACGAGAAACCACCATTATACTTAGATTTAGAAAGAATTTTGTTTAAATCTTCCCAATGTTCAAAGCCTGGTTTCTCACGTATAACACCAAGAAGCATAGGTGAATCAAAATAAGCGATATTATTTAACTTAGGATAGCTGAAGAGACTATCATTTTGGTAGTCGGCTAAGTCTATTCCACCAGCTTCAATATTTACTTGAATCTTTTGGTTGAAAATTCTATAAATATTATTTAATAATAATATAGAAGGTCTTTTTTTAAAAAAATATTCTATTTTGGAACTCTTTTGATCAAAATATTCTTTTAATTCCAAAAATCCAGTTTCAATATTTTTTGCTTTAACCTTGAAACCATTCTTCAAAAACATTAAGAGTCTCTTTTTACTTTTCAAATCAACTTCATCGGAAACATATTTTATCAAAGTATCAATTAATTGATTTAGTCTCCCATTTGTATTTAAATTCTTTCCATCATACAAAAGTTCTTGAGAGTTATTATAGTTGTTGGAGCTATATAATGAATTATATTCTGCAAACACTGTTTCAATGTACTTAGTCTGAGGCATCTCGGCTATCTGCCCATCAAAAAAACTAAAAAATTTTAGCTCCATAAATAGATTATGTAAAGCAGATAAATCCATTTTCCTCTCTTCCTCAAAATGCTCCCGAATTGCTTCATCATAATGGATCACAGTTTTTAAGAAATGGTAAAGAACTTTGCTTATCGTAGATTTGCCCGATCCGTTTACACCGGCAACTACTGTAATACCATCTAAGATAATTTCAGCATTCTTTATAGCTCTAAAATCTTGGATTTTAAGCACCAAATCGTTTGTTCTTTTGTCCATTTCTGTATCTCTGTATTTTATTATTTGTCTCTAATATACATTCTCACGAGCAAGTCTGCAAAAACTTTTACTCAAACTCTTTTGGTGGCAATTCAGTAATAATATCCAGAAGGAAATCTACTGCCGAATGGAGTTCTGCAATGCTGCCGTTATTTTCAATAGAAAAGTCAGCTCTTTTTAGCTTTTCTTCTGAGCTGAGCTGTCTGCTCATTCGGTATTTTATTTCTTCTTCGCTGATGTTACTTCTTTTTTGCACACGCTTAATTTTAATTTCTTCTTTTGCATCTACAGCTATTACATAGTCAAACCCGTCATCTATTCCTATTTCAAAGATAAGTGCAGATTCTACAAAAACTACGTTTTTGCCTTCTCTTCTGTATTTATCTACAGTTTTGACCATTAACTCAATCGTGCGCGGGTGAACCAGCCTGTTGAGTTTCTCTAGGTTTTCTTCTGATTCTTTATCTCTTCCGAACACTTTTGCAGCAAGGAATTCTTTATTTAGTGAGCCATCTTCTAAATAGGTTTCATCTCCAAAAGTATTCTTTAATTCTTCCATCAGAGATTTATCCTCAGCCATGATTTTTTTTGCGTTGTCATCAGAGCTGATTACAGGATAGCCTTTTGCTGACAAATAATTTGCAAGCTCAGATTTGCCGGAACCTATACCACCGGTAAGTCCAATAACTAGAAATTTCTTTTCCATATCCATTAGCCATATCTTTATTACTTAATAACACAAATCTACGGAAAAAGACAGATATGTTTTAAATATTATTCTGCGTGAGAAATTGGGTGCAATGAAAGATGCTAAAAATTAATTATTGCACTGATATTAAATCACTTACGTCGATTAGGATTGTTACTAATTCTGAATAATTTTGATTATTTGCCGAATTAGTACTATTTTAGTCGTATTTAAAATTCAAATATTCCTGCAAGGAATCGAAGATATTCATCAAGCTTGTCATTCAATTCATTAGGATTGATTTGATCGCTTTAATCTTATATTATTTATATAAGAGAAAAAAAAATTGTATTTTTGATTTCTGGTATTTATACATATTTAATATTCGAGTGTTATGAGAGCTGTTATACCTGTTGCCGGAGTAGGCACAAGACTTAGACCACATACCTATACATTGCCAAAAGTATTGCTAAATGTTGCCGGTAAACCAATTTTAGCTCATATTCTTGATGAGTTACAAGATCAAGGTATTAATAAGGTAACTATTATTACCGGATATATGGGCAAATTAGTGGAAGAATATGTAAACGATAGATATGATATGGAAGTAGACTTTGTTGCTCAGGAAAAACAACTTGGTCTTGGTCATGCTATATGGACTGCTAAAGAAACTTTTAACGGCGATCCTTTACTTGTAATTTTAGGTGATACGATATTTGATGTTGATCTTAAACTCGCCTTTTCTTCCGGAAATTCTTCTTTAGGTGTTAAATCTGTTGAAGATCCAAGAAGATTTGGTGTGGTTATTAAAGATGGCGGTAAAATCAAAAAACTTATAGAAAAACCGGAAAAACCAATATCCAATCTTGCTTTGGTTGGTATATATTATCTCAAAAATGCTGACTTATTTAAGTCTTGTCTGGAAGAAATTATCAATAATGATATCAAAACCAGAGGTGAATATCAGCTTACAGATGCTTTGCAGCTTATGATAGAAAAAGGCGAAGCTATGGATACCTTCCCTGTTGAAGCCTGGTATGACTGTGGTAAAAAAGAAACTCTTCTTTCCACAAACAGATACCTCTTGGATAGTAAATCTTCGGTCAGACAAGTTAAAGATTCTGTAATCCTTGAACCAAGCTTCATTGCTGATGATGCTGTGGTAGAACGTTCCATTATAGGCCCTTATGCTACTGTGGCTGCAGGTGCTGTTGTAAAAGACAGTATCGTAAGGAACTCTATCTTAAGTGACGGATCAAGAGTGGAATCTTCTTTATTGGAACAATCTATCGTTGGCAATGATGCAATGGTAAACGGACAGTTCCTAAGCTATAATGTTGGCAGCTCAAGTGAAATCAATCTCAAATAATTTATAGGCTTTACAAAATGTCATTAAATAATACATTTTTATTTACTTCTGAATCTGTTTCAGAAGGACATCCCGATAAAATTTGCGATCAAGTTTCTGATGCAGTGCTTGACGCAATGCTAAAAGACGACCCAATGAGCCGAGTGGCATGCGAATGCTTTGCTGCTACAGGCATGATTGTGGTAGGTGGTGAAATCACTACTAATACATACATTGACTTACCTGAAATTGTCAGAAATGTAATCAGAGATATCGGTTACACTAATGGTGATTATAGATTTGATGCAGAATCTTGCTCAGTTATTAATGTTATCAATTCTCAGTCTAATGACATCGCAATGGGGGTTGACACTGGTGGTGCAGGTGATCAGGGCATGATGTTCGGTTATGCAGTAGACGAATCTCCTGAATTAATGCCTGCTACTTTAATCTATTCTCACAGATTAGTATACAAATTAGCTGAAATCAGAAAAGAAGGTAAAATTATGAAATACCTTCGTCCTGATTCCAAATCTCAGGTCACTCTGGAATATGACAGAGCGACAAAAGAGATTAAAAGAGTTGATACTATTGTTATCTCTACTCAGCACGATCCTGATGTAGATCAAAAAACTATTAAAGAAGACGTTTTGGAGCATGTAGTCAAAACTATTATTCCTGCAGAACTTCTTGATGATAATACTAAATTACATGTAAATCCAACCGGTAAGTTCGTTATTGGCGGACCTCACGGCGATACAGGCCTCACAGGGCGTAAAATTATCGTAGATACTTACGGTGGCAGAGCTCCTCATGGTGGCGGTGCTTTCTCCGGTAAAGATTCTACAAAAGTAGATAGATCAGCTGCTTATGCCGCTCGTCATATAGCTAAAAACATTGTAGCTGCAGGCATTGCAAAAGAATGTACTCTACAGCTGTCTTATGCAATTGGCGTTCCAGAACCGGTATCAGTTTTTGTTGATTTGCATGGTACTTCTAAAGTAGATTCTATAGAGCTTTCAAATTATATTTCTAAAAATATAGATTTGACTCCTAAAGGCATAATCGAACGCTTAGATCTAAGAAAACCAATATTCAGAGAAACTGCTGCATATGGTCACTTCGGTCGCGATCATTTCCCTTGGGAACAACTTACTTTAGTTGAAGAAATCAAAAAGAATTTTGGGTAAACCCCCAGTCACGTCTTCGACGTGGCGGAGGCTGTGTCAAAAATCTGAAATTGAGTTTTTAAGTTATACTGTGGTATTATTCCACCCCGTCATGCTACGCATGCCACCCCTCAAGAGGGGAATTTTTAACTTTTTTTTAAGTAGTTAAAATGAATAATGTAGCATTTAATTCCCCTTCTTTCAAGCGATGTGCTGAGCTTGCCGAAGTAAAGGGGTGCCCTGAAAGGGCGGGGTAGTCGTTCTTGTTAAAATCACTTTTTTTGACTAATGAGACGACCTCAATAAAAAAAGTTTACTTGAAATATATATAAATCCCCTATGGAGCGATGTGTTGAGCGAGCACAGCGAGTCGAAATAGGGTGCCTGAGCATAGCGAAGGCGGGGTGGATTAGAATCTATGCTACTTGCAGAAATTTTAAAACTCTAATCCACACCCTAGAGCAAATTCATGAATTTGCTCTACAACTAGGATTGGAATAATTTCCACCTTTACACAACAGAAAAAAACATCGTTTTAATATAAAAAAATAGGAAATAGATATGGCTGATTTTCCTGCTAAAGCTGCTCAAGGTAAGTTTGATGAAGTGCCCGGACAATATTGTGTTCGTGACTTGTCTCTTGCTGAAGAGGGCAGAAAATTATTAGACTGGGCTGATTCAAGAATGCCCGTTCTTGCTAAACTTAGAAAAGAATATGAAGTAACTAAGCCTCTTAAAGGTTTAACTATTGCAGGTTGTTTGCACGTGACTAAAGAAACAGGTATCCTTATCCGCACTCTTGCGGCTGCAGGTGCTGAAGTTACTTGGTCAGGTTGTAACCCGCTTTCTACTAATGACGCTGTAGCTGCTGCTCTTGCTGAAGAAGGTATCTCTATCTTTGCTTGGTACGGCAACCATGAAGATTTCTACTGGTGTATCGAACGTACTATCGACAAAAAGCCTCATTTGACTTTAGATGATGGTTGCGATTTGATCAATACAGTTCACGAAAAATACGAAGATATGGCTCATAATCACGTTATCGGCGGTACTGAAGAAACTACTACAGGTATCCAAAGATTGCGTGCAAGAGCTGATGCAGGTAAATTATACTATCCTGTTTATGCTGTAAATGATGCAGAAACTAAATGGGACTTCGATAACGTTTATGGTACTGGTCAGTCTACACTTGACGGTATCATCCGCGCAACTTCTGTGTTGCTTGCAGGTAAAAACGTTGTTGTTGGTGGTCACGGTCACTGCGGTTCCGGTGTTGCTAAACGTGCTAAAGGCATGGGTGCAAATACTATCTGTACTGAAGTTAAAGCTACTGCTGCAGTTAAAGCTACTTTGGAAGGTCATGAAGTAATGACTATGGACGAAGCTGCAAAAGTTGGCGATATCTTCGTTACTGCTACCGGCGTTAAAGACGTTATTCGCAAAAACCACTTCGCTTCTATGAGAGATGGTGCGATTATCTGTAACACAGGTCACTATGATGCAGAAATCAATATTCCTGAATTGGAAGAATTGGCTGAATCTAAACGTGAAATCAGACGCAATTGCGAAGAGTACCTAATGAAAGACGGCAGAAGATTATATCTTTTGGCTCAAGGTCGTTTGGTTAACTTAGCTGCTGCAGAAGGTCACCCATCAGAAGTAATGGATATGTCTTTTGCTAATCAGTTCATGTCTCACATCAAATTAGCTGAAGCTCACAGAAAAGGCGAAAAACTTCCTAATGAAGTTATCGAATTACCGGTAGAGCAAGATGAATTCATCGCTAATACTAAAATTGAATCTATGGGCATGAAACTAGATAAACTTACTCCTGAGCAAGAAGCTTACATCAGCGACTACAACGCAGGTACTTAATTCAATTAAGAATTAAGAATTACGATTGTAAAGAAGAAAGGCAGGTGTTTTTTAAGCATCTGCCTTTTTTGTGTCACCAAAATATGCCTATCTGATTATGAAACTTTGTTCTCAATTCCCTCCGAAAATTGACCCACTTTTCCCGCTGAAAATTGACCCACCATTTGCTAACTAATCCTGCATAAGATTGACTTCAAATGCAGGAGGGAAATAGGTGATAACAGTGGAAGATTGGGTAACTATCCGAAATTTGAAAAATCATAACCCTGATTTGGGTACACGCAAGATTGCTAAGCTGCTTAATGTTAGTCGCAATACGGTTAAATCAGCTCTAAAGAAGGATTCTGCTCCACAATATACGCGCGAGTGCAGTGCAAATCCTTTTCTGATGCCGTTTGAGGAATACATTTCTGAGAGTTTAAATAAGAAAAGACTTCGTAAAAGCAGAGTATTAGCTGATATTCGAGCAAAAGGCTATACCGGCTCTCAAAGTGCTTTTTACAGGTATTGTGAGAAGATGTCAGCGCAAGAAAAGCCATCATTCAAGCCTTACGAAACGTCTCCCGGCTTTCAGGCACAATATGACTGGAGTCCTTATACAGTAATGATTGGCGGTAAGTTAGTCAAATTATATGTATATCAGTATATCCATGGTTTCAGTCGGCATCGTGTGTTGGAAGCGGCTCTCAGTGATACTATGGCGAGTATATTGGAAGCGTTGGAAAATTCCATCATCGAATCCGGTGGCGTTTGTGAGCAAATTCAAACAGACAACGCAACAAGCTTTGTAACAAATGCCTCAAAGGATAACTTCCAATGGAATAAGCGATATTTGGCATTTTGCGGACATTACGGCTTTAAGCCAACTCGCTCTCTACCTGCACATCCTTGGTCAAAAGGCAAGGTAGAACGCCCTTTTGCATACCTCGAAGATCATTTTATCAAAGGCAATGAATATGAATCCTTCAGAAGATTTCTGCCAAAAACTAAAGGATTTTCAGGATAAAGTCAATTCCAGAGTGCATTCGACAACAAAAGCAAAACCTATCGAGCTTTTTGCAAAAGAGAAAGAATACTTATCAATTCTGCCGGAATCACGCTATGTAAGCGTCAAAGAAGAAGTTCGCAAAGTAAGTGCAGACTGCCTGATTTCATTTATGGGAAGCCGATACAGCGTGCCATATTTATTTGTTGGCAAGCAGGTTTGGGTCAAAGTCTCTAAAGGCAGCTATATCGAAGTATATTCAACAAAAAGCAAGCTCATAGCCCGTCACAAGCTCAGTTTAGAGAAAGGTAAAATTATCATGCTGGACTCTCACTATAAGAATCACAGCATAGAAAAAGGAAGTTGGAAACGTTTGTCTATGAGTTTTAGCAAGAAATTCCCTGATTTTGCCTGGTTTTTGGACAAACTATATGCACAAAAGAGAATAAATCCTGCATATCACCTTACAAGAATCATGGATACAGCTATGTATTTTGAGCATAAAGATATGGAAGCAGCTTTTCTTAAATGCCGTGATTATAACATCTTTAACTCAAAGTTTGTAAGAGCTTATGTAGAGAATAATGCTAAAGATGCTCCGGTAGAGCCTGTACGCATAGAAACCATGATAAACAAAACAATAGAAGAAGTCAATATCGTGCGAAATCTGGATTATTACAACAATCATTTTGGAGGTTAAAATGCAGACCCACGACAAATTAGATGAATATCTTAAAACGCTGACTCTGCCTTGGATTAGGCAGAATTATAAGTTAGAGGTGGAAAATGCAGCTAAAGCCAAGCTTAGTTATGCAGAATTTCTCTTTAAAATCATGCAGGAAGAAGTAATCTCGAAGCTTGACCGCTCTATCAACAGAAGAGTACAAACAGCCGGATTCCCTCAAATAAAGCATTTTGAGAGCTTTGATTTTTCTTTTCAACCAAAGATTGACGAAAAGCTTTTGAGAGAACTCACGCAACTGCAATTTATGGATGAGGCAAAAAATATTATCTTTCTCGGACCTCCGGGTGTTGGCAAAACGCATCTTGCCATATCCATTGGGATTAAAGCCTGTCAGCAGAGAAAAAGAGTTGCATTTTACACAACAGAGCAGCTAATGAAAGCTTTTGCCGAAGCAGAAATGATTGGTCAACTGCAAAGACTGCTAAACACATTAGACCGGCTTGATCTGCTTATAATCGACGAACTCGGCTATCTTGAGCTTACAAAGAAAACTGCATCATTTTTCTTCAGGCTGATTGCTGCAAGATACGAACGAAAATCTACGATTATTACATCGAACAAGTCCTTTGATAAATGGGGTGATATATTCCAGGATGACGTGGTCGCATCTGCCATTTTAGACAGACTTTTGCATCACTGCTATCCGTTTTTTATCAATGGAAAAAGTTTTAGAGTGAAGGATATTATAAATAAATAATTATATTGGGGTGGGTCAATTTTGCTGACAAAAACGGGTCAATTTTCAGAGGGAAAGAACATTTGTTTTCTAATATTTCAATTTCTTTTATAAATTGACTTTTCTGCTGAGGTTTTGCAATCAAAAAGCACGCTTTTTTTGCTCTCGTTATGGCAACATAGAATAATCTTCTTTCTTCAGCAAACTCTATTCTTTCTTTCTCAAAATGTATTAAATCTAAAACAGGGTCTTCAGGTATGTTCGTAGGGAATCCATAAGTTTCAAATAAATTATTTAATACAATTACATAGTCAGCTTCTAAACCTTTTGCTGAATGTATTGTCGAATATTGTGCTTTAAAATGAGAACTACCTTGAGAATAATATATTTCTTTATTGTTATACGACGTAAATAGTCCGTTTTTGGAAGAAATTAAATCAATATCGAAGCTATATCTTCCCAAAACGAAAATAGAAATTGTTTTGTTTCCAGAATTATTATCTATCCAGCGAAAAATATTTATCAATGACGAATTTATATCGTCAGACTCTACAATAGAAATTGCAGTGCAATTGTTTTTTCCACTATAACTGAGTTGTTTGGGAAATTGAGACTCATTCTTTTGAATAAACCACGATGAAATTTCTAATAAAGGATTAGTAAATCGATAACAAGTGTCAAGAGTACTTATTACTAATTCTGGAAACCATCTTGTAATATTTTGAAAAAGTGTAACATCTCCACCATTAAAACCATATATTGATTGCCAATCATCACCAACACAAAAAAGAGTTGCATCAGAACTTTCAATAATTGATTTAATTAACAGTAAGGTATTAGAGGCAATATCTTGAAATTCGTCAATAAACACATATTTAAAATTTAGTACTAACGCTTTGGTACTTAGATATTCAATAGTAATTGATATAGAATCGTTAAAATCCAATTCTTGAGAATAACCTAAATGTCGCTCGTAAGCTTCAAAAATAAGCTCAAATAGTGATAGATATAGATTGAGCCTGTGATTTGAGTATTTATTATGCTTATCAATATCTTCTCGTTTAAGTTTTCTAAGATTTGATTTATATAACTGAATGAAAGAAACAATAGATTTGATAAAAATATTTAGGGTGCTATTTTGTTCAACAATCAAGTCATATATCTCATCATTGGACATGGGATTAAAGACAACGCCGTTCTCTTTCAAATTTATTTCTAAGTTTCTAAATATTACATCGTCTTCGAATTCATAGCTATAACTTTCTATTAAAGTTGTACGGTATTGAGCGTGTATTTTTCTTTTCCACGTGATCGATTCTTTATACCTTTTATTTGCTTGAGTATAGTTTTCATTTTCTCTTTTGAAAAACTTAGGACAATTCCCATATTTATTTAGTGCAAAATGTTCTAAAAATATTTTCCCATTTGCTGTGTAGATTGTGAAGTCAGGTTTGTATTGCCGATATTCTGTATCCAGATTTTGAAAAGGATAAGGTGTTTCATATTCAAATTCTATATTATTAAGAATTAGATAATTTGCAATCATAACTTCTTGCATACTCTTAAAACGAATTTTGTTGAGAGCCTTTTTTGAATGTTTTGAGTGATTATCTTTCAATAGTTCAGTGACTAAGGATGGTTGATATATTTGAAATTTATCCTCAGTATCCAAGTCTGTTGGATTTAAATTGATATGAGAATAATAAATTAGATATGATATAAGGTCATTTTCAAATTTAGGATTGTTTCTTAAATTATTTATTATGTTCTCAATATCTCTATACAAAAAAGTACCATCGTATATACTCGGAGGTGTCTTTTCTATAGATGTAATAGAATCATATGCAAATTTATGAAATGTCTTCAATATACATCCTGTATTAAATATATTTCTTTCAATATCGGATATTGATTTATTTGTAAATGATAATACTAATATTTCCTCAGGCTTGACATTGTTATTTTTTATTAAATAAATTATTTTACTCAAAAGAGTTGTAGTTTTTCCTGTCCCAGCTCCTGCTACAAGCAATTGATATTTTTCATCTAACAAAACAGCTCTTAATTGTGAGTAATTGAGTGGAGGTTTTGAAAATTGTTGATTTAATTTCTGCACAAAAAGAAGAGTATATTTTATATAACATTCATTATATCTGATTCTATACATTTCCAAATGTTCTATATAATAGATAACTCGCTCAATTTCTTTGTTTTTTCTTTTTAATATCAAATTTTTGAGAGAACCGAGTTGTTCCAACTCTAAAAGCACACCACTCAAAATATTAATAATTCTTTCAATTTCAGTACTTTTAAGATAATGATGTATAGGTATATGATCAATTTTTATGTATTGTTCGACAAATTTATCAATTTCTATCTCACTAAGAGTGAAATAATTGTCAATTATTTCTTTTTTGTTTTTGGGGAGTAAAAAATAGATTTTATCTCTAAATAAAAAAAATAAAATCAAAGAAAGCGAACCTATTACTATTGATAAGATTGGAAATATCATGTCTGTTTTGTCTTAATAGCTCGATAAAAATTTATTATTCTATTCTATAGATTTTATAATGATAAGATGTATTATATCTCTATTTTATCATTGCGTGAGAGAGCCATCGAAATATGGTACTCTCTTTGCTAATATGAGAGTTGATTCTTTTGCTAGAATCAGCTGGTTTTATTGTATTTAAATCTAATAGTTTAAAAAAAATATTTGAAAGTGCTTCTACATCATAAAGAGCATTATGAGGTTGAAAGAGCTTTTTTCCAAACAAGAACTCATTGAGTTCTTCTAGTTTGGGCCACTTATTCAAGTGACTATTTTTTCTTTTTAAATTGCATATATCAGTTGTTGACTTCATTGTACAATAAGTTTTCAGATGAGAGAAATCAAATGGCAGATTTCTATCAAATTCTATCTCAAGCATTCCTATATCAAAATCAACATTATGTGCTACTAATGTTGGTAAATATTTAGCAAAAATATCTTTAATATCTTTCAAAACACTAATAATTTCAATGCCTTCTTCTATTGCTTTTTGGTCGGTAATACCATGTATTTTAGAAACATAATAAGGTATAGTGAAGTTCTCTGGGAAAATAATATGGCTTGATGATTGTATCAGAGTTTTGTCTTGATATAATCTCCAGGCAATTTGTACCATGTAAATATTTGAGAAATCATTCCCCTTTGGCAAGCCTGTTGTCTCAGTATCGAAAATAAAATAATACACAACATGTTCACTTACAATTTTAATACAATAGAATATACAAAATATAAAAATAATATTTTATTTGATAATTACATTAGTTGGATACACTCACGATTTCAAAAGTTGCCTGATGCATAATATTTTTTAACGTTCTCTTCCAACCAAACACACAAAACACTTTGTGTCCTCGATTTCTGGATTTAGTGGACACAAGAATATTGGATATTGTTTTTGAAGATTTATTTTGGGAACACCTCATCCTCTTTTTTGTATGAAAAGTACCATTCTTCATTCTTCATTGAGATAAAAAGGAATTCTTCGGCTTCTTCGGAATATGCAATTCCTGAGAGTTCTTCATCCTCTCCAAAATCATCATAAATCACTTGTTTAAGCAGTTCCCCCTTAGTAGAATAAACTTGTAAGATTTGCTTGAGATCTATAAGATCTCTTACTCGAACTAGTAAATCATCATGATAATTACAGATAGATTCAATTCGATACCTTAAATGTGCATACAGTTGATCAATTCTTTTATCCATTTCTTCGGAGTATTTACCTTTAAGCAGAGCCATGCTGTCAAGAAACAGATTATTAGTGTTATTTTTAAGCTTCAAATCAAACGAGCTTGTAGATTCCGGATTATAAATTCTTGTTATTTTCGGAAAAGCACACCACAAACTGTCGTCACCTGTGGAGCAAATTTTGATAAAATCATCCGAAAGAAAAGGAGTTTGTAAAACTTTAGGCACTTCAAAAAATGCTTTTTTAAATTTCCCATCTTTATCCATTTTAGAAAGCGCATAACAAAATGGGATGCTATCTTCATTTGGACGTTTAAAAGTTGAAAAATCCATCACATAGCTATCTTCTTCATCCAAGTAGAACATAGTTTGTGATTTTAAAACACCATAAGGGGCTTCCACTCCCGGCAATGGAATACTCTTGATTTTTGTAGATTGAATACTATATTCATTAATCATGGTTTGAGTAGAGATCCCATAATTTTTCGGTGCATATTTAGGTTTTTTCATGAGCACACCAAAAATACCTCCACATGTGATAGTCGAGCTATCTTTGAAGCAGCAGTTAATATACATATTACCAAGTGCATTTTTTAGACCTCCGTTTTCTAATTCGTGAGGATAATCTTGAGCATATTCATCAATTAAGACAAATCTTTTATTCTTTGGTTTTTCCTGAAGGAGAGCTATTGAATCAGAAAAGCGCATTTCAGGAGTAAAAGTTTTTAATAGTTTGCCATCTTTTGAATATAGGCACACCAGTTTGCCAGTTATATCAGCAAAAAGTACTTTGTTGTATTTATAACTAATAGAAAGTGGTGTTGAAATGATACATTCTTCGTTTTCTTCGACCTTATAATCAGAATATAAGGAAGTGATATGGCACAATAATCCAATGCAAATAATAAGGACAGACTTCATAATATCTCACCAACAGATTTATCAAAATGAGAACTTGCAGATCATTTAGCTCTGAGAGAGCTCAAAATAATTTACATAAGGATTATAATATAATCATATAAAATATATTATACAATATATAAATAAATATTGATATCATACTGTATATTTTGTTAGATTTAATTAAATAGTCGATCCTGAAAAAGTCAAACAAGAGCAAAAACGATTAAACAATAGGGCACTAAATTCAAAATTAGTGCCTTTTCAAATTTGGCAAAAAGAAAACGCAAGTTACTAAGTAGCTTTTTGAAGTTAAAAGCTGCACAAGCCAGCATCACATTTATAGAATCTCCCTCTAATCCCTTCAAAAAGTTTCTGCCTAATCTGTAATCTGATTTTAAATGTCCTATAATTGGCTCTATTGCTGATCTTCTTCTAAATCGTTTTCTGTAAGATTGTGATTTCACCTGCTCTCGGGTTCTTTTATGCACTCTTAATAACTCAGTATCACCAATTTTTTTCCTCCCACGGTATCCCTCGTCAATTAAGACTTTTTTCGGATGTCTATTGCATAAGCGATGATATTGCTCTAGAGCTGATGGCAGAGTATGACCATCATACGGATTCCCGGTAAAATTTAAAGCACCGACAATTATATTGCTGTTTTTTGTTGTCAGTATTGATACTTTAGAGCCAAATTCATAACGTTTATTTGGTTTTCCTTTAGAAATACAGGCTACTTCCGGTTCGTGAAAACTGTAAACTTTATTTTTGTCTTTTCTTGTCTGGGATAATATTTTTTTTGATACTTCTATCTCATTAGAATATGCCAATTGAAGGTCTTTGGGAAGTTTACGTAGTAAATCTCTGAGAAGTCTTGCACTAATTGTTTTAATTTTTCTTGCTGCACTGCGCCCTTGTTTTGCTCGCTTTGGTGTTGATAAATATCTCAAATACCATTTAAGTGTTGGGATTGTGCGTTTATAAGATTGACGCAAACGAACTTTCGTCTTATCGGCTATTCG
The DNA here is from genome assembly GCA_942490685.1 of uncultured bacterium. Classification (GTDB taxonomy): domain Bacteria; phylum Bacteroidota; class Ignavibacteria; order Kapaibacteriales; family UBA2268; genus JBFHIJ01. The sequence goes on along the minus strand of CALNXW010000016.1, from coordinate 2,425,378 downwards.
CCATACCCAATTAATAACTTTTAGATGTAATTTTGTATCTGTTGGAAAGGTAATATTTTTTTCCTGAACGGTAGTGTCTGCTGTTATTTCAGATTCCATAGCTTTTCTGCCATGAAGTTTTATCGATATTTGTAATATTTTTTCTGCTCCGGATTCACCTATCCTTTTTCGAAAAACTGTTAATTCCGATGGATCACAAGGGAAGTTCCATTGAAACTCAGTTTCACCTGAGAAAAATTGCCAATAAGGATTTTCAAGCCAAGTATAAACCACATTTTCATCTGACATATTGTACATATGTTTCAACATCAGAAGAGATACCATTAAACGTATTGATTTTGCGGGGCGTCCGAAGTTTTTCTTATACTTTTTGCCAAATTCTTCTTCAAATTCTGACCATGGAACTATTTGGCTTAGCTTGTATAAGGGGTGTTTAGGATTTAATGTTTCTGATAAGCCTTCGTAAAGAAAGGAGCTTTGCTGATTATTATTGCGATTTTTCATAACAAAATTGTGATTTAGATTGCAAGATTTTTGTTCAAAAATAACACTTTTCTGCAATCTAAACCACTACTATTCTTACTTAACTCGCTTTATTGATTGGTGATTAGATATTTTTTCAGGATCGACTAAATAATGTTGCGGTGGAAGGAGTATTTTGAGTTTGTTTTAAAAAAAAAGCCATATCCTATGATATAGCTCCTTTTTAATCTCTTTGCAGTACTTTTTTCTACTTTAAGTGGAAGTAGACAAGTTTTCTATATATGGTATCGTATCTGAATCGACCTGATTTATGTCTACTTTGGTTTTCTACAAGACCAACACCTAGTTTATAATAAGAAACGTCAAAATTTATATGATTTTGTTCAAATCTAATGACATTTGCTTGTTTTCCCTCATAGGTAAATTTGCTGTTTATTACTTGCAATTCTAAAGAATCAAGCAATACTGTGCTTTCTCCATTGTATTTATAAGGAAGAAGAATTTCCGCACTATTGATAGAGCTATCTTTATTCAAAATTGCCTTATAAATTGCATCTCTGTATACGAATTGATAATGTAATCCAAAAATGCCTTTGCCGGTAGTTTTAAACTCATTTAGAGTTACAGTTTCATCTTTATAATCAGCCTGGAACTGGCGAATCAGTGAAACAGTAGTAGTATTTACAAGAGAATTTTCTAAAAAATGCTCGTAAATCCAGATATTCCCAACTTTATAGGGTATAACTATATTTGAGTCATCTTTAAACATAGGGCTTATTATAGGTTCATCATCACCGCAAGATAAAAGTGTTAAAGTGGCAATAATACAGAATGCAATAAAATTTTTCAAGTCAAACTCGCTTTTTTAGGAATGATTTATTATTGTTTCGCACTAATCTGCACATACTATACTTTTCAAAAATAGTAAACTTAAATTATTTATACTAATATTATCATTTAGGATTACTTGTTAAGTTGTTATAAAATATCTTATTGTGATGTATCATATATGCCTATAATAGTTATCCCTTTATCACTGCCATTGGAAAGAGCTCAACTTTGATTTGTACCAGATCTTGTTGATTCTCCATTACAATGTCAATATTTTTGTAAGCAGATGGAGCTTCATCTAAATCTCTTTGGTCTCTAATTGCATGAATTATACCTTGATTGTCAAGGATTGCCTTTTCTTTTTCTATATCAAGTTCTCTTTGCGCCTGTTTACGCCCCATAACTCTTCCTGCACCATGAGAGCATGATTTGAAAGATTCATCACACCCTTTTCCTTCTACTATATAGCTTTTAGTACCCTGCGACCCCGGAATAATACCTATCAATCCTTCGTTTGCTTTTGTAGCACCTTTTCTATGTACAATAACATTCTTATTATAGTGATTTTCAAATGCTGCATAGTTATGCGCTATGTTGATGATATCATCATAAATAATAGGATCAGAGATAACTTCATCGAAAGCAGTTTTGATGTTATCCATCATGAGTTTTCTGTTCGCAAATGCATATTCGACACAGTAAGTCATTTCACGCAAATAATTTTTGCCTTGGTCATGTTCTATAGGCAAAAAGGCAAGTTCCATTTTTTTATTAACTGCAGAATGCCATCGTTCGTTTAGTTGTATAGCTATTTTATTATAGTGATTTGCCACTTGTAGTCCCAGATTCCTACTTCCTGAGTGGATCATTATCCATACGAAACCATCATCACCTTTTTGTATTTCGATGAAGTGGTTGCCACCACCTAAAGTTCCGATTGATTTTAGAGCATTAACCCATTGTTTGTTTATCACCGGATATAGCTTTTGATCAGGTTCTTTATTTGCATTCGTTTGTTTAGCCGGAGGCATAAGAGATGCTGATTGTTTGGATTTGTGTTTATTAAAACCAAGAGGAATCAATTCTCTGATTTTGCTCATAATCATTTTCAACTTTTTTGTTTCAAGCTCTTCAGGTCTGATTGATGTTTTAACAGCACACATGCCACATCCTATATCAACACCAACTGCATTAGGAATGATAACTCCTTCAGTTGCAATGACTCCACCAATAGGCATCCCGAATCCCTGATGGCAATCCGGCATAAGAGCTACATGTTTAAAGACAAAAGGTAAATTTGCTAAGTTTTTTGCCTGTGCCAGAGCTTGTGGCTCTATGTCATCTAACCACATTTTGATAGGCACTCTTTCTGTAGCCACTACTTGTTTCATTTATAATCCTCTTAAATAAAAAATAATTACATTATGATATATACCACATGCGTGCCATAATTTAAAAAAGACTTCTAATATGCTGTTGTATAAGATCTTAGATAAATTCTTGCTTTTAATACGAAATTAGTTGTATCGAAAAGTCTAGAATATTATATTATATACTATAGTATATTATAAAAAAGAATCTTAAGCTAATGAAAAATGTAGTATTTGGTATACTTGGAAATGTAAAAGATTTCAAGGGTTACGGCGAAAAACGCTGGGATTATTGGAGGCCTACTGTTGATATATGCAGGCACACGGATTTTAAGATTGACCGCTTCGAATTGCTGTACGAAAGCAAATTTAAAGGAATTGCAAGACGGACTATCAAAGATATTAAAGCTGTATCGCCTGATACTGATGTTAGACATATTGATTTTTGTCCTAAAGATGCTTGGGATTTTGAAGAAGTTTATACTTTACTCCATAACATTACTAAGAATTATAATTTCGATCCTGAAAATGAGAACTACTATATTCACATGACAACAGGTTCGCATGTATCGCAAATATGTCTGTTTCTTCTTACCGAAGCAAAGTTTATTCCTGGCAAACTTTTGGAAATTTCACCACCAACAGAATCGCGAGCTGGTGTCGGCAACTACAAAATAATAGATCTGGATTTATCTAAATATGATCTGATTGCAAAGCGATTTTCTGAGGAAAAAAGTCAAGGTATATCATTTCTGAAAGCCGGAATAGAGACAAAAAATGATAAATTCAACCACTTAATGGAACAAATAGAAAAGGTAGCTTCAAATTCTAAAATGCCATTGCTGCTGACAGGAGATACTGGTGTTGGAAAAACTCAGTTGGCAAGCAGAATTTTCAGATTAAAAGTACTACACAGGCAAGTGGAAGGCAAGTTCATTGAGGTCAACTGTGCCACTCTCAGAGGAGAAAATGCGATGTCGACTCTATTCGGTCACGAAAGAGGAGCATTTACAGGTGCAGTACAAAAACGGAAAGGTCTATTAAAATCAGCAGATAAAGGGGTTTTATTTCTTGATGAAATTGGTGAGCTTGGTCTTGACGAACAAGCCATGTTGCTGAGAGCTCTTGAGGAAAAAAAGTTTTACCCTATGGGTTCAGATTTAGAAATTGAAAGTGACTTTCAACTTATAGCAGGGACAAATCGCGACCTTCGAAAAAGAATAAATGCAGGTTTATTTCGAGAAGATCTCTTTGCAAGAATCAATATATGGACATTTTGTCTTCCAACACTTGCAGAGAGACCTGAAGATATTGAGCCAAATATTGATTTTGAACTAGAGCAGTTTGCTAATAACAATAATGTGTTAGTTCGATTTAATAAAGAGGCAAGAGCCAAATACTGCAAGTTTGCTCTTTCAGGAGAGGCGATTTGGAAGAATAACTTCCGAGACTTAAATGCTTCTATATCAAGAATGGCTACACTTGCTACCGGTGCCAGAATAAGCACTGAACTTGTGGAAGATGAGATCCGAAGACTAAAATATTTATGGAATAATGAAAAAAATGATGTTTCCATAAGTCTTTTAGCTGAGCTAATGGGAGCAGAGCAAATTGAGCAACTTGACCTTTTTGACAAACTTCAGCTTACAGAAGTACTCAAAATCTGCCGCAGTAGTAGCTCAATGTCAGACGCAGGAAGAAAGCTGTATGCTGTTACACGTAGAAATAAAAAAAGTACCAATGATACTGACAGACTAAGCAAATATCTTTCAAAGTTTGGTTTAGATTGGAAAAGTATATCAGGTAAGTAGACTCCCAATTAAAAATGGACTACTTATGTATGTCAAGGAATATAATTATTCAAGCAACTCAAATTTTTCTTTACCCCATACCTGTCCGTTCACTTTTAAAGATAAAAAGTGTGTGCCGGGGTAAAGTTTTCTGGTTGTTCTAATTGCAAAAGAGTATTTCTTTCCTATATTAACACAAGAGCCGGAGTCTATTTGCACTTTTTTCAGTTTGAAGACTTTAGGTGAATTCTTTCCGTTAGCTTTCTTGAAATCAACAATGAAGTCAATCAAAAAATCTGCGGATTGCCCTAAATTAGTGATGTCAAAAGAGAAGAGCTGATCATCTCCAATCTTGATTTGAGGTATCAGTTTGAAATTATCTATTCGGAATTTTGCCGGTTTTATGCCAACTAATTCCAGTGCAGCGGGGTAACCCTGTTTTATGAGAGTTCTCAAAGCATGCGAAGTTAACCACTTCATTTCTTCTGTTTTTATTTGATTGTTCCATCTTAGCAATGTGTCACAAACTATTGCAGGGTTATCTTTTGATATATCATTAAGGTTATTTGCTACCGATCGTCTGACATAAAGCTCTTTATCTTCTTTTAGCAAATCTAATAGCTCAATAACTGGAAGCGGATCTTTGACAAATTGCTGAAGTCGAGATCCCAAAGGAAGTCGAGGTCTTGATCCTTCTGAAACTAATCTACGGACATGAACATTTTCGTCTTTTGCCCAATCAGCAAGTAAAGCAAGCATCTTTGTAGGGTATTTCTCTATGAAAGGACGAATATCTCCTTCTGCGGTGAATCTTTTTGTCATTTCATACAAGGCATTAGTAGAAATATCAAAATATTCAAGACCATTCCTTGCGACAAAGTGGGTGAGTGCAAGAATAATGAAATTCTCAAAGCCTGTCAAGTCATTAGTCTTTAGCTCTTTAGGAAGTGACTTAATAAGGATAGCTACTGACTCTTTATAATCTTTAGGTAGAAATAGTTCAAGCTTAGAAGTAATCAGAACCATCCTGTCCTTATAGCTTAATGTATCAATGCTTTTTGCAATCTCGCCGGTAAATTTATCTTTATCGAAGTTAGTGTCAACAGAGCTTATTCTGTCAGCAAGATCCTTTACTTTCTGCATATTAAATACAGTTCTGAATTCGAAGTCCATACATCACCTATTAATTGATATGTAGCTAGTTCGAATCAGATAGTATAATATTTTGCAAAAAAAAAGCAGCCGTATAATAGGGCTGGTTTTGTGCGATATATTTGAATTAGTTAAATTATTTTATAATTGCTTTTTCAAGCTTTAAATCAAAAGAGTAATATGGACTCACAAAATCATAAGAATAGAGTCCGACCCCAAAAATAGTGGTCTGTTTTACACTTTCGTTATTATCTTGATATTCATAAGTATCAGCTTCAAAGAGTTTCCCGTTAAATTCAATAGATTTTTTGCCCATATCATATGCAACACCATCTAAAATTAGTTTATCAGACTGGCATTCATAACGTGCAATATGTTCCTGAACATCATAATATTTTAGATTGGTTTTTGTTAATTCTGAGGTCATATAGATATATTCACCGTGAGCAAATAGTAGTCTGTATTCGTTTAATTCTTTATAGCCTTCTAGATTATCAATATGGAGTAGAGTGTAGTATGCATCTACCTCGTCATCTTCGAAGTATCTTTTTTGTTTACTCTGTATAATTAGAGAGTAGACGTCTGTCCATTGCTTAGCATTATTATCTACATTTCTTACATAATTCCATTCATTACCTACTGCAAGCGGCATAATTTGGACTCTTTCTTTTTTTGGCTGCTCATTATTGTCTATAGGATCAGCACTGACAGGCGTTTTTGAATCTTCTCCGCAAGCAGTTAATGCGAAGACTGTAATTAATATTATTATAAAGTATCTAGTCATAACTAACTTCTTATTTGTTGATGTAATTTTGAAATTGTGTTTAAGTAAAAATATTTTTAGACTAATTGATTATAGCACTCTTAAGTGTCATATCTAATCTATAAGAGAAGGTTTGTATATCATAGTAATACATGCCAACACCGGCAATGCAATTTATTCTAAGGTATTCTTCTGAATTATCAAAACTGTAGAAATCAGATTCATATACTTCACCATCGAATTGGATCGAACTTTTGCTCATGTCAAACTTTAAGCCAATCATATCTAACTTGTCATCAGTGCAAGCATACCTGAGTGTATACTCTTGAACGTCAGCTTCTGAGAGCTCTGTATTGAATATTTCTGCGGAAGTATAGACAAAGTCTCCATAGTGAAAAAACAACCTTTTCAGTAGCTGATTTTCCATGTTCCTAAAATTCTCAATGTGGATTTCGGCGAAGTAAGCATCAATTTCTTCTCCCCTAAAGTTCCTTTTGAGTTTATCAGTTATGCTGATTGTGTAAGTATCTGCCCATTTTTCAGAAAAGGTGTCTACATGGCGGACATATTTCCACGAATTGTATACTTCTAGAGGCATCATTTCCAAGTTTTCAGTTTTTGGTTGCTCATTGTTGTCTATTGGGTCAGGACTAACAGGCGATTTAGAATCTTCTCCGCAAGCAGTTAAAACCAAAGTTGTAATTAAAATTGCTAATAGATAACGTATCATATTTGCTATACTTATTGATGAATAAAAATATAAGCAAATATACATAAATAATACTTATTGACAAATAAATATAATTATGATATACTAATAAAGTAACACTTAGGGGAGGAAATTGATTTTAATGTAAATAAAAAAAGCAGTTTGAATAAAAAATTCAAACTGCCTGCAAAAATTGAGAGTACAGATCTTACCTACAAATCATAGTTTGTTGCTATTTCTTTATAGCGGATAGGCAATTTCTCTGTTTTAAATCCGAAGCGTTTCATAATTGCTTCGTTTGAGCGATACCGAGTGGCAAAAATAATAGCAGCAGTGTGTTTAACAATGCTTGGAGTCAGATTTGTGTGATTCCTGAGAAGAGCTTTTTTATCTTGCAGGATTGTATCTAAGATTAGCCTTACAGCTCTTTGAGATAATCTGCGAAAAGCAGTTCTGTTGCTATAACTTATGAAGAGTGGAAGTTCTTCAGTGCCCGGTAGTATTCTGAGTCTGAGATAAGACTCAAAAAGTTCGTTGTACTTAGAGTCGAAACTTACTTTTTTCAGTGGATAATCTACAATGTTATCATATTTTAGATACCACTTTTGTCTGAATTTGTAAAAATCAGGAATATCTATTTTAATGATTTCATCAGCTCTGAGAGACCCCATCAGCATAAGCGCCAAAAGGGTATAATCTCTAACCTGATAAGGATCTGAGAAGTTTATACCTGAAAAAATCAAATCAATTTCAGACGGAGTAAGGAAGGAAATTTCCTTCTGACAATAATTGTTAGTGCAAGAAACGCGTTTAGCCGGATTTTTATCCAAAACGCCTTTAGCAATCAGAAAATTGAAAAATTGTCTGATTGATGTGAAGTAAGATCTAACCGATAATGATCGAAGTTGCTTTTCCTCTTCTAAGTATGATTTGTATCTAACAACGTCTTCTACTCGGAAAAAGAAGCTGTTATTTCTTGCAAAGAAAGTCGAAAATTCTTTTAATAATCTTTTATATGTAATTTTCGTATCTTCGCTACCATAATTATAGGTACTTAGAAATTCATCGATGTATCGGGAAAGTTCTTCCTGCGATATTTCTACCTTATCAAAACTATCCTGGATCATAACTAATAATGAACGTATGTTGAGTATTGTTGACTGTTCAAAAATAATAAATCTAAGTTCAATAAAAAAATAAAATTTACAAAAAGCTCAAAAATAAAAGAGATACTATAGATTATAAAGAGTAAATAATTTAACGATTATGAGTAAAAAAAGAAACAATACGCCTATAGTGCTTGATATAAGTGCTTTAGGATTCGAAGGCGGTGCAATTGCAAAGAAAGATGATATGGTCTACTTTGTAAAAGGAGCTGTGCCGGGTGATAAAGTTAACGCCATAATTACAAGAAAAAAGAAGAATTATAGGGAAGCTTTTACACAGGAAATTTTAGAATTTTCGCCTGATAGGGTAGAACCGAGATGCGAACATTTTGGTGTTTGCGGTGGTTGTAAATGGCAGCAACTTAGCTATGAAAAACAGCTTTTCTGGAAGAAACAACATGTTATTGATGCTTTTGAAAGGATTGCTAAAGTTGAATATGGCGAAATGAAAGACACAATGGAATCTCCACAGATATTCAACTATAGAAACAAAATGGAATTCTCTTTTGGATGGTCGCGTTGGGTGACTGACGAAGAAATAGCTAATAACGAAGAGATTCCTCATAAAAATTTTGGGCTCGGTTTGCATATTCCGGGTCGCTTCGATAAAATATTAGATGTGAAGAAATGCCATTTGCAGATTGATTCTGCTAATGAGATTTTAAATATGTGCAGAGAGAAAGCTTTGGAGCTTGAAGTGCCGGCATACAATCAGCGCACTCATGAAGGATTTTTACGCAATTTAATGATCCGCTCTACTGTAGCACACAAAGAGCTAATGCTTCTTTTGATTACAGATCATCCGTCTAATGATGCGGAAAAAGCATATTTAGACTGGTTTGCTAATGATTTGATTAAGATGGCGCCTCAAATTACTAATTTGGGTACAGCTATCAACGATACAAAATCTCCTGTAACTGTGAAAAATATCAAGTTTTTCCATGGAGATGACTTCATTAGAGAGCAGATTTTAGGAGTTGAATATCAAATTTCACCGACTTCTTTTTTCCAGACAAACTCTTTCCAATTAGATAGATTCATTGGTGAGATCATTGATTATGCAGGAGATATATCAGATAAAGTATTGTGGGACTTGTATTGCGGTACCGGTTCTATCACTTTACCGGCTGCCGGCAAGTGTAAGGAAATTTATGGTATTGAACTTGTACAAAGCTCTATAACTGATGCAAAAGCAAATGCAGAACGTAATGGCATTACAAATGCAAAATTTTTCTGTGCTGATTTGCATTTAAAGGAAACTCCTGAACTTCTGGATACTCTTCCAAAACCTGACGTAATCATCATAGATCCGCCTAGAGCAGGTATGCATAAAAACTTAATACCTCACATTTTACAAGCTAATGCAAAGACTATCGTATATGTAAGCTGTAACCCAACTACTCAGGCAAGAGACTGTGAGTTGCTTGCAGAAAAGTACGAAGTTAAGAAAGTACAACCTGTAGATATGTTCCCTCATACATATCATGTAGAATCAATAGCATTACTTGAAAGAAAGGATGGATGATAAATTGAAATATAATATTTCTGAAATATTTCACTCAATACAGGGCGAAGGCAGCAGAGCCGGTCGCCCTTGAATATTTATCTAATAGTTATATGTATAAAACGTCATTTTAAATATGAGCAAGAACTATCACATAATAAACAGAATATTTACCAAGCAAGCTTTAAAACAATATATCAATAAAAACCAAAGTTTGTTAGATGGCACAGTATTGCAATATTTAGATGAAAACAATGTGGCCAACAACCTCCAAAAAATAAAGTCAATTTACAAGTATATGTCCAAGAATTACAGGAATGAGTATTTTTATCAAAATACTATTTTCAATAAACTTTTACTTGGTAAACATAGTTTAAATACAACCACTGCTATGACTCAGTTGCATATTGAAAAATCTATCGCAGATTTTGTAATGATAAATGGTAAAGCTGTTGTATATGAAATCAAAACTGAGTTAGATAATCTTGATAGACTGGAAAGTCAGCTTGAAGATTATTTTAAAGCATTTAAGTATGTAACTGTATTCACTGATGAAAAAATGCTTACAAAAGTTGAATCTGTCTTATCTGCTTCATGTGTGGGAATATATGTTTTGACATCCCGAAATACGATAAAGCAAATTAAACAGCCTGCAAATAACTCTAGATATCTTATGCACCAATCCATTTTTAAAATATTGAGAAAAAAAGAATACGAAAGTATAATTTCTAATTATTTTGGTAGCTTACCTAAAACTACTCCTGTGTTCTATTATGAAAAATGTTTAGAAATGTTTAAACAAATACCAATGGAACAACTTTATTCTATGTTCATTTCTAAATTAAAGTCAAGAGCTCAGTTGAACTCAAAAATTGAATTTAAAAATATTCCTTATGAATTAAAATCTATTGCATATTTTGTAAATATAAACTATAATGAGTATGTTGAGTTAAATAATTTTTTACAAGATTAGACGGTAAATTCTATGTACTATCCATATCTTCGAGGTCGTCAATTTGAACTAATAGCTCTTCGTGAATTAGTAAGTGAAGATTTAATAGGCGATAAGGTTACACCTGTTATTGAGCCAGTGAAATTATCTTCAACTCTTTTAAAAACTTTAGAAGTGTTTAGAGAAAAAAACAAGAAGGTATGTGTTGTAGTGAATCCTGCAGTTGGTTCTTTTATGGATGAAATGGATTTACTTTCTAATACTAAATCAAAAGAAAAGATTCTTTCAATACTTAAAAATGAGAATTTTCTAAAAACCTTAATCATGAAAGAAGATGCTAATACCAATATTGAATTTTGGGAAGGACGAGGAGTTAACAAGAGTGATTTCTATGTGGTAAACATAGATAGAAATTATTTGGAAAATTATAAAGCAATTTATGAAGACACTCAACCCAAAAGTACATTCATAAATGATGAAAGTGCATTTCGAAGGACTGTTAGGATAAATAGAATTCTCATTGAAGATAGGTTCAAAAAAGCTGATAGGAATGCTGATTATAACGAAGATAATGGTGAGTTCTTTTCAGAAGACCATCTGTTCTTTAAAGATGAAAAGTATTCAGGTTTTGCGGATTATTCAATAATCGGAGCAGATTTTATTGAATCAGGTTTTGCTGCTTATGCAGTGGCTATTCATATAGTTCACTTCAATTCAAAAAAAGAACTTTTGGTGCGACACTTTGTTTCAGACTCAAATGATGACATACAAAATCCGGCAAAGAAGTTCTTTGAAGCAGTTACAAAATTATATTCCTGGGTGAATTCAAACGAAATTTATATAACCAAAGGTTTGCAGGAACTTATTAATCACCAAACAAACCAAACATATCCAGGTCTTGGGAGTGTAAAAAAGTTATCACTTATGCACCATTTAGAGCTTATGAATAAGTATCTGAATGAAGAGGTATAGAATGAATTGCTGTATAGAATGCTTCAAAGACTCAGAGATAAGAGGAATTATAGAGAGTGAAAAAAATTATGGTAAATGTGATATTTGTAGCACAGAGAATACCTTGATTTCAGGACTAACAAATGACTCTTTAGTAGAAAATTTTCAAAAATTACTTGATGTATACACTCCTATTAGCAATATATCAGAAACTGATGTTGATAGTAACAAAAATTTGCTTGTAAATATTCTAATAGAACGGTGGAATGTTTTTAATTTATCAAAAGAACAAGTGAAATTTTTTTTGATAAACATGTTTCCTGAAAAGTATGCAGAAGAACCTGATTTATTGGAACAGGAAGTAGGGATCTTAGGTTTATACGATCCAGAGTATGTGGATAAATATTCAATATTGGGCAGCAAAAAGTGGGAAGATTTTGTTTCTGAAATTAAAACAAAAAACAGATTTCATACTTCTATTATTAAAGAGCACATATTAAAGGATGTATTGGAATATACAGTCAAAAAATATGAGATTGGAAGTGAATTCTACCGAGGAAGAATTTGGAATGATATTGAAGGCTTTGATAAGGAGCATTTAGGTGCTCCACCTTCTAAAAAAGCGACAGCTGGTAGAGCAAATCCTGCAGGAATTAGTTGTTTGTATTTAGCTAATACAAAAGATACCACTTTGAACGAAACACGTGCAGGAGTACATGATTGGATCTCAATAGGTAAATTTGTACTTCAGGAAAATATAGAAGTCATTGATCTTGCTATGCTTGATAAAATCAGCCCATTCCTTGTACCAGACATTGACTTATTAGCTGCAAATATTGAACAGTTAAAAAAAATTGGTGATGAGATCTCTCGTCCTCTAAGAAGACATGATAGTACTCTAGATTACTTACCTACTCAGTTTATAAGTGATTATATCAAATCTTTAGGCTACCGTGGTATTCAGTACAAAAGTACAATGTGTGCAGATGGAGTAAATTTGGCAATATTTGACCAACATCTTCTTGAATGTACTGAAGTAGAGAACTATGATATAACAGGATTAAAATACAATTATAAGAAGAAAAACTAGATATGTTCCCTCATACATATCATGTAGAATCAATAGCATTACTTGAAAGAAAGGATGGATGATAAATTGAAATATAATATTTCTGAAATATTTCACTCAATACAGGGCGAAGGCAGCAGAGCCGGTCGCCCTTGTATTTTTATAAGGATGCAGGGCTGCGAACTTCGCTGCTCCTGGTGTGACACACCGTATGCTCTGGATATCAAACAAACTGCAAACCTGATGGATGTAGATGAAATAATAGATGCAATTGCTGTATATAATTGTAAACTAATAAATTTGACTGGTGGTGAACCTTTAATCCACAAAAACATATCTATATTAATAGAAAGGCTTTTGCAGGCAGGCTATGAAGTGACTATTGAAACTAATGGCCACGCTGATATTTCCATTGCTAACATGGCAATTAGGATTATGGATTTGAAATGTCCTGATTCCGGAATGTCGAAATTCAATAATTTCAAAAATATAGATTATATTAGTAAAAATGATGAAATCAAATTTGTTGTTGCTTCTAAATCTGATTTCGAATGGGCTATAAAAATAATTGAAGAGTATAGCTTAGAAACTAAGGCAGGAGATATTTTTATTTCGCCTGTGTTTGGAAAAATTGATTTAGAAGAATTGGCAAACTTGGTTACTAATTCCGGTAAAAAAATTAGAATGCAGCTTCAGATGCATAAATTTATCTGGGATCCGGATAAAAGAGGCGTATAATCTTTACAAGGTGAAACTTTGGATAAATCTAAAATTATCATAGGGCAGGAAGACAATCTTGCGATATGCAAAAAGGCTATCAGAGAAACGAAAAAGGGAAATGGTTCTGTAATTGGCATCGCCGGGGAATCCGGAGTCGGTAAGAGCTTCTTTCTGAATCACCTGATAGACAGTTTGCAAAATGAAGAAGAATTGAATGCTGTACTCGTTGAGTGCCAGGCACCTATTGGTAATTTTAATGTGGCCAATATCAAGCCACTAGATCCATTTAGCAGAGCTATTCATCACATAATGAATAAATCTAACCTTACTGCTCAGCAGCGATTCGGTAGAAACGTCGCACTAACTCTTTTCTCATCTCTGCCTCTTATAGGAGATGCTTTTTATGCAGCAAAAGAGCTGGGACGTGATTGGCGTCAGTATAAAAAAGAAAAGTCTTCTGAAAATCCCGGAAAAGCTCAAAATGTAACAGTTGATTATTATGATTCTCTTCAGGCTCTGGCGGATAAACAAAAATTGGTTATACTCTTTGATGATTTCCAATGGGCTGATCCACAATCTGTTGAGCTTGTCAATATGCTGGTTGAGAGTATTTCAGATTTGCCGATATTAATTGTTTTTACTTTCTCTCAGAGTGTGGTAGATAATCAAACTCTGCCTCTTGGCTCTTTTTTAAGTAATAACTCCGAAAGGAAAAGCTACAAACAATTAAGTATAGAGCCTTTCGATTTGGATCAAATCAATGTCTATTGTTCCAAAATAATGGATTACTATATCCCAAATCCTGAGTTTGAGAAATGGATAATAGAAAAATCTTTTGGTGTCCAGGGTGTTGTGGCTGAATATATTAGATACTTTACTCAATATCCGCCTTTTGATGCTCAAGGTAACCTGGTTACAAATTTTGAAGACAATGAGTATCTTCCCTCATCTCTGCAAATGCTATTTTCCAGAGAATTGGATGAAATGAGTGAAGAGGACAAAAATATATTTGCAATTTGCAGTAGTGAAGGTAAAACTTTCACGGCTGTTGTTGTTTCTCAGTTATTGAATCTGGATATATTATCTACAATTAAGAAGCTGAGAAGTCTTCAGAAGACCGGAATTATAAAAAGTATGGGGCCTAAAGTAAAATATGGCATAAAAACCACTTGCTATCGTTTTACTCAGGCATTTTATCATACTTATTTTGAGCAATCTCTTGAATATGAAGAGTATATAGCTCTGCATGGGCAAATAGCTGCTTTCCTTAAGCAAAAGTTTGAAGAAACAGATAATGCTGCCCTTAAAGAGGAGATTGCACCTTTCCTTGCAGCACATAGTTCTGAGGCTGAAGATAAAGATACGGCAAAAGATATGTTAATCAGATCTGCACAAGCAGCAGAAAAATATGGAAATGATGACGTTATCAATGCAGCTCTTACTACGCTAAAAGGCTTGGGACAACTTTCAAGTGTCGATCTGGAAAATATATCTACAAATCAGAAACTTTCTGAAATGGCAGGAGTTCATAAGGATTTCAGTGGAGGGGTGATAACTGTTAGCAACGAATTTGTTAACATGGAGCAGCCCGAAGACTTTTATACAATAAGAAAAATACTAGTGCAGCTTTATCATTCTGAAAAATTTGCAAAACTTATTATAACTGCTTCTGACTATCTGGATAAACATTCGGATGAACTGAGAAACTCTGAAAAAATCCAGATAAACGCCATGATTGCAAAAGCTCATATCGACGAAGGAAATATGACCGAAGCTTATGAGTATGTGCAGGATTCGGTAGATCTGGCTGAAAAGTCCGGAGATCCACAGTCAGAATGTATTGCTTTGAATATCTACGGTGTATATCTGTTTAGTGTAGGCAAAGTCAGAGAGGCTCAGAATACACTTGAAAGAGCAGCTAAATTATCTCTGGAACTACCTCCGGAACTCAGGTTGCTTACTCTTACTAATATTGCTGTCAGTATGAAAAATATATCTCCTGAAATTGCAGGTAAATATTATAATGCGGCTAGGAAACTAGCATCAAACTTGAACTTCCAGGATTTTGCAAATGATATACTAGGGAGTTATAATTGATATAACTTTTTTGTAGTACAAATATTTATTAAATTTGTAGCTACTATGTTTGCATCTTTTATATCTGGCAAACGTATAAGTATTTTGCCGACAATGGCTTTCGAATAAGAATAATAGGAAAATGGAATTGAGTAAATTCATATCACTTTCGGTTTTTATATTTACAGTTTTTCTGCTTGCTTCATGCGGTAGTGTAGATAAAAAAGATAGAGTTCAAACTGCTGAAGACGCGTTTAAACGTGGAATGGAGTATTTTGACGATGAAGACTGGATAGAAGCAAAAGCCATGTTTGATGTAGTTCGTCTGCAGTACCCGACAAGCGAGTATGCAGATGATGCTCAGTATTACCTTTCTAGAGTGAGTGAAGAAAGAGGGGAATACATTATGGCAGCATTTAACTATAACCGAATCAGAAAACTGTATCCTTCAAGTGAGTATGCAAAAACTGCTCTTTATAAGTCCGCAGAAAGTTATTATAAGCTTTCTCCTCAATTTGAAAGAGATCAGGAATACACTAAAAAAGCTATAGAATCTTTTCAGGAATATCAATACTTATATCCTGATAAGGACAGCCTTTATAGTCAATCAACTGATAGGATAGCGGAATTAAGAGAAAAACTTGCACATAGAGAGTACTTTACTGCTACCTTGTACCGAAAGCTAAATGCTCCTTTAGCAGCAAAAATATACTTCGACAATGTAATCAATGATTATGATGATACAGAGTACTATGAAGCTGCGTACTTCGGAAAAATAGAAGTACTTTTTGAAATGAAAAAATATGATGATGTGCTTTCTTTAGGGCAACTCTATTTGAGATTATTCAATAAAACTGATAATAGAGAGCGTATTGAAGAACTGACAAATCAGGCAAAAGATCTATTAAAGACAAGCTAAATTCTTAATAGAAAGATTATTTAGAAAGCTATTCCATATACTGGGTGTATATCGAATAGCTTTTTTTGTTTCCGTAAGGCAAAACTTTCCAAAAAAGCTTAGTATAGGAATAGCAGAGGAATACGCCGGGCTTGTTTGTCGCTGACATATCCTTTAACTCCTGTATATTATATTAGATACATAAATCGTGCTAATGCATAAGCAAAATTTTTATTTGCTATTCACTTAGATTTTACTTAATTTACTTCTAAGCGATTAAGATTTCCGAACGGGTTTTGCGTATATTTAGCAGCACTAATTTAGCATGAGCCTGTTCGGTTTTTTTTTGTACATAGGCAAAAAAAAAAAAGAGCATAGCTGAAAGCCATGCTCTGTCAAATGAATCGTATTTTTCAGATGGTTTATAGATTATTTGCAATAAAGCAATTCAAACCATACTTAACTTCAAATTTACCTTTCAAAGCAAATTCTTTTTCATCTGCAATTTTTACAAGTCCTTTTCTGGCAAAAGTTCCGCCTGCATCGCTAACGTAATATATTTTACCTTCTCCTACAAATACAAGCATTTTGCCTGCTTCTGCAAGAGATTTAGCTTTAGCTGAGTTTACTCTGCCTTCGCCGCCAAGCATAATGTCATCAAGGCTGGCAACATATCCTTTTAGAGGTTGCGCGTTGTAATCTCTTGCCACTGCTACTTCTTCTTTCTTTTCTTCAGTTGCAACTTCTTCAGTAGCTGTAGTTTCGGTAACAGCGTCAGTAGTTTCAGTTGTAGCAGTTTGCTCAGTATTCTGAGTTTCAGTTGCAGGTTCCTGTTTTTCTTCTCCGCAGGAAACTAATACAAAACCACCTAATACCAAAGCAAAGAATATATTCTTAATAGATTTCATTTTAAGTTCCCCAAATTAGAATGCGTAAATACCATTAGCTATAATATACTTCAAACCTTTAATTGTCTTTACTGATCCTGCAATACCCACTTTAGGAGCATCAGCTAATGCAGCAAGTTTTTTACCTGCATAATTACCACCGGCAGTGTATACTATATATACATTACCTTTAGAGAAAAATGCAATTGGTTTTCCGTAAACCATGATTTTTTCTGCAGTTTTGCTATCGATTTTGCCACTACCATCTAAAAGTAGTTTTTCGATACTAACAACATGCCCCACAAAGTCTGCTTTAAAATCTGCAGGGGCTTTTGGCATTTCTTTTTTAACATTATCTTCTGCAGATAGTGCATCTACCTTAGCTGTAGTAGTCACAGTACTGGATACAGCTTTAGTCGCCTGGCTTGTGCCGACTCCGATTTGAGCGTATACAAAGCTTGCTGTGATTAGAATAGCTGCAAGCATTATTCCGGCTTTTTTGAACATTTTTAGACTCCTAAAAATACATTTTACTGGTTCTATAAGCGTATTATAGGGAATTATATTATAAATGGCAACATATTTTTCAATTATTATTAAGGGATCTTTTATTTATCTGACCGGTAGCAGTGGTAGTGCTTGGTGGGATTAGAGAAAAGTATATAAAAAAAGCCCTGATTTAGCGGCTAAAACCTGCCATAATCAGGGCAAAAAAAGTATCTATTCTTATGCTTATTTTGCGTAAGGAATGTTTACTTGGTTTTGGTAAGAAATTGTAACTTCAACATATTTGCTACCTTCTACGCCTTTCAAGAAGCCGCCTTTACCGTTAACTAAAACTTTTGCATAGTTAAAGTTAGTACCATTTTTAACTTTTGCGAAGAATAAGATGTTTTTACCTGTATATTCTGGCTTATTTAGGTCAAACAACTCTACAGAGTAAGTTTTTGCATCCATAGCTTCAGAATCATAAAGATCATTCAAAGATGCATCTTCAGAAACAACAGTACCATAAATTTCACATTCTTCAGGTTTTTGATCAGCTTCGAAGTTGAAAGGTATTTCAGAAGCAGAACCAAATTTCAATTCGCCGTTTTTAGCATAAAGACCTAAGTTCCATTTGCTACCATTAGCAATTGTTAAAACTTGAGGAGTTTTATCAACTTCGTTGAATAAATCGATACCTGAACCATTATTGGAAGCTGCTTCAAATAATTTGATTGTAGCCGCTTCGATTTCTTCAAATCTGTAAGCAGGAGCCCAGTCAATTGAAGTAGCAGGGCTTGGGTTGTTGTCTGCACTTACTGCATGAACATCAAAAGTATAAACTGTACCTTCGCTAAGAGAAGGGATAGTAGCCATAATGTATTCTGCGCCATCTACAGCTTCAACTACAACTTCTTGATCGTCATATTTTACTAAGTAGCTTGCAGCGTCAGCAGAAGCTTTCCATTTTAATGACACAGAGTTTTTATCTTCAGATCTTGCCATCAATTCTGTCGGAGCTGCTACTATTTCACCAACATAAAACATTACTGCATCTGATTTGTATTCAGTGCCATCGATAGTTTTTGCAACTACAAGATCGCCTGATACAGCACCTTCCGGTACTCTTACTTCGATTTTAGTATTTGACCATGTTACATAGTCGCTACCATCAGCTCCAACTTCGCCTTCAGCCTGAGTTGAACCAAAATAAACAGTACCATTGTCATCAGCAGCACCAAAATCAGAACCGTTGATAGTAACAATATCGCCAACATTAGCATTTGTTTTGTCTAATGAAGTGATTACAGGTTTTTTTGTAGTACCCGGTGTAAGTGGATCATCTTCATCATCACATGCTGTGAATGAAAGGCCTAAGAAAGCAAAAAGAGCAACATAGCTCAGAAGTTTAAGTACTTTCATAAAATATCTCCTTTATAAATAAATTTAAACACAGTAAAACACTGAACGTCTTTATAAAAAGTTATACATTGTAATTACGAGCAAATTTTCAATTTGTTTTATCTTTTTTATCTACATTTCTGCGCAGAGGCCTAACTCTCTTGCTAAATCACCGGTTAGAAGTTTGCGGTCGAACTGCTCTACAAAAGAATCACTTGGTTTTGGAAGTTTATTAGATTTCCAAAGAGCATATAAATTCTCCAGAGCATTTTCTATTGCCTTTAAGTCTTTCGGATCAGTAGCAAATGCAGCTTCTGATTCTAATGCGGTTTTTCGGATAATACCGTCAGGTGAACAGACTAATATTGGCTTTTTTGCACCAAAATATTCATATAGTTTGCCGGGAGAGCGTATTGTATCCTTTAGCATCAGCCACAAAACATCTGATTCCTGCAATTGTTTTACAGCATCTTTATGCGACAGATAGCCAACTAGATTGACATTGTTTTCAAGCTTAAATTTCTTTATCAGCTTTTCATGTGGTTTGCGCATTAGACCTATGAAACGAGCCTCGAACTTATCAGCTGCGTCAGGATGGTTTTTCAAGAATGAAGTCATCGCTTTAAAGAAATACTTTGGAGTTCGATCATCTTGGAACAAACCTGAATGTGTAATTACAAATTTTGATTTATCAGGGCTAAGTTCATTTGCAGGAGCAAAATCTTCAGGATCAAATCCATGACTAATAATTTTAATATCATTATGAGAAAGGAATTTATACCTTCTCAGCAGAATTTCTTTAGAATGTCTGGTTGTAGTGATTACTTTTTCAGCTCTTGTCAGTACTGTCTTTTCCAGTTTTATGCTATAGTTTTTATGGAAAGGAGTCGCATAAAAATGAAAAGGATTGTCTACCCAGCTGTCTCTGTAATCTAAAATAAAAGGTTTATGATGCTTCACCGCTAACTCATCTGCCACTAAAAAGTCAGTAAAAGGCGGCGCGGTAGAAAAAATTGCGTTGACATTATGCTCTTCAATAATTTTAGAACCAAGCTCAACAGCATGTTTTTTCCATCTGATGCATGAATCAGGTTGATAAATAGTTTGTAGAACTGCTCTCCCTATTTTCTGCAATGTATAAGAAGGGAATTTCTTTTGCTTAGCAGGTTTAGGATTACCGGATTCTGTTCTGTAAATGATAATGTTTTCGTCATTGCACTCTTCGAGCAAGCTATCATCATAAGCATAATAATCACCCGGAGAAGTAGTAAGGACAATAACTTTCCAGCCGTATTCTCTCAGATATTTTACGAACTTTAATGTTCTTTGCACACCACTAAGCCCTAATGGCGGAAAATAGTATGCAACCACCATTACCGTTCTTTCCATCATAATATTTATTCCCCCCACAGGATATTATTGCCTTCAAGAAGGCTGTTAATGCCAAATGCCGTAAAGAAAAGCAATGGCACAAAGCATTTAGAGGTGAAACTTCGCCTCCAATTTTACCTAGTAATATAATGATTATTTTTCAATATTACATAAGATTTTTAAAATGTGGATAGTTTATAGAAGAATCATAAAAAATGGGAAAGTAAGTTAGAATCCCCAAAATTTAGAGACATAACTATTTTTACATTTAAACAAACATTGCGAATATTGACTCAATAAATGAGAAAAATTTTATAACTACTAAAAAAATAGTTGTATAACTAAAAACTTAGTAGTATATTGATTTTAGTTATCAACTAATGTTTTAGTAGTCAGAGAGAATAGTCATATGAAAGAGCTCACTAAAGCTGAAGAGCAGGTTATGCTGATACTATGGAGTAAAGAAAAAGCTTTTGTCCGTGAAATTATAAATGAAATGGACGACCCAAAACCTGCATATACAACTATTTCCACTATCGTAAGGATATTGGAAAGTAAAGGGTATGTAGCTCATGAAGAGTTCGGCAAAACGCATAAATACTATCCACTGGTTTCAAAAGAAGAATACACAGGTAGTTTTATGAAAGGTTTTATCTCTAACTATTTCTCAGGTTCTTATAAAAACCTAATGTCATTTTTTACGAAGAGTAAGGACTTAAGTGTCCAGGAGCTAGAGGAGATAAAGAAAATGATTGACAAAGAGATTGACAATAAGCAGGGAGAGTAATATGGAACTTATAAATTATGCTATAGAAGTTGCCACTTGCCTAGCTGTACTTTATGCTCTCTATTTTCTGTTTTTGAGAGGTACTACTTTCCATCAGATAAACAGGTTTGTTATAATCGTTTCTGTAATTTCTTCTTTTGCAGTTCCTCTTATGGAGTTTGAGGCAAGTGCCCCGCTCGTAAATGAAATAAGATATGTAAATATAAATTCTAAAGTAGAAAATGTTGCTGAAGTGGTCGGTACTCCTGTTTTAATTAGCAAAGAAGCTACTGACATACAAATGCACCCTTATCACATTTTCTTCTATGTCTACTTTGCTTCTGTGCTTTTGGGTCTAAGCAGATATTTATATTCAAATATAAAAATATGGATGCTGTTTTATAGAGCCAACATGACAACTGTAGATGGAAAAAAGATATATATACTTGATAGAGATATAAGTCCCTTTACATATTGCAATAAGATATTGCTGTCGCGTTCTGTCTTTGAAAGTGCAGCTAGGGATGCTGTAATAGCCCACGAGCTAACACATGCAAAACAGTGGCACAATATAGATATCCATTTGATGCAAATTTTGAAAGCATTCCAGATATTGAACCCGTTTTTCTATCTTTTTGAAAGAGACTTGAAAGCTATACATGAATATATTGCTGATTCAGGAGCAAGTAAAGCTACAGAAAGCAAATCTGAATATTTAAATTCACTACTTGATATTACTATGGGCGCAAATGTAGCCACTCTGGCAAATAGTTTCAATGGTATTAAACTAATAAAAAGGATCAAAATGATGGATAAAAAGAAATCATCCGGAACTTCAGCATTGAAGTATATGCTTTTATTACCTGTAATTGCAAGCCTCTTCTTTGTGTTTGCTTGTGATTCAGGTACATCTTTTAAAACATGGGATAATTCAGCCTACGAAACACCTGATAAATATGCGGTTTCTGAATTTGACATTATGTCTGAAGAGATTCTTTCCAGATTGAATCTTACAGACGAATGGGCAAGCGGGGACAAAGTAGCAAAATTTAGTGTCCATTATGAAATTGATGAAAACGGAGAAATAGGGGAGCCTTATTTTACTAATGCAAAGTATGCTGATGATGAAAGTTGGAAAAATCAGAGCATAGATGCTGAAATGGAAGCTCAGATTATGAAAGTCATAAGAGATATAAGTCCTAAATATACTCCTGCAATTAAGAATGGTAAGCCAATTAAATCTCTACATAATTTCCATATTATAGTAGGGGATAAGCAAAAGTGGTACGCATATAACGCATCAGGTACGGTAATGACAAAATTACCTTATGCAGATCACCGAATTGGTTATGATAATCCGGCAGAAAAAGCTCCTTTTGGGAAAATGGGCTTGCCTGTGCTCAGCCATAAACAATGCAATAAAATACCGAAACTGATTCAGTATCCTGAAGAAGCTAAAGCAGAGAAGTTAGATGCAGATGTAGAACTTTCATTTGAAGTAGATAATAAGGGCAATGCTCAAAATATTCAAGTGGAAAAAAGCGCCGGTGAGTTATTTGATCAGTCAGCTGTAACTGCTATAGCCACACTGGGAGGCTTCAGTCCAAACCAAACTTTCAACGGAGAAAAAAGACTTCCTATAACCATTAAGTTTCAATATGGAACAGATTTTTAATGTATTGGTTGTGTGGGGAGTAAGTAATAATAGATTATATAGAAGTTAAGAAGAGACTTTTTTTCAAAGTCTCTTCTTAGTCTAACTGCTTAACTTAAGAGTTCCGAAATGTCTTTTCTTTTAAACTCGTAGGAATAATCTTCTTTTGTTATTTGATACAATTTTATAGAAAGATTGTGGAGTGAATTCATTTCATTAATACGATTAACGACCATGTTTCTGTTCTCTTCCGAACAATATAAGCCTAAGGTTATATCACGAACAAGTTTATTTGGATAGTAAATTGCAAATCCATTATTATGGTTCGGATGTGTGGTTTCGTTGATTATCCTCACTTCATCTTCATAATCCCATTCAATAGATTTTGTGTAGAGTAGGTCTAGATAAAATTCTGTGCTAGTTAATGGATTTACTTTAGGATAATAGTCTTTATACTTTACAGCTAATTGAGTAAATTCATGTTGGTCTTTCAATGTTGTAAGATAATTAAAAAGCTCAGTGGCGTTATATCCTATACAAAAACCTTGGTGTGAGGATGAATAATGTGCCCACATTAGAGAATTAGTTGGGTTGTCAGCAACAAGAGAAAGAATGCACATTTTGTTTATCTTTCCTTCTTTGAATTCCTTATTTTCATTTCGTGCATTTCCAAAAATTGCTTCTTTGTGATTCTTTTGCAAATCACTCGTCCCATTATCAATTTTTATTATTTCTTCTTTTAGAAGTTTTACTCTCTGGTTATCTGATAACACTTGATTTGAATTGATACTTCTTAATGCCACTTTACACCATTGATCTTTTGTTGTCTGAGAATAATCAGGCTCAAGTCCTAAGTCGAAAGGATCATTCAGCATATGCTTCTTGGCAAAAAATAATTCGTTAAGCCAAAGTAGACGTCTGTCAAATTTGCTCTCAAAAGTTCTATATTTGTATAGAACCTTAACTGTGTTTAGATCAATCATCTTTTTTTTCCTATATTTTTGATATATTTTTCTTCTTCCAAACTATACTTCGAACCTTGGCCAAAATTCTTCTTGTCATGAGTTTATATATACAAAGATACGGTGTAAGTCCACTCAAGTCAATAGCTTTCATAATGATGATTGTATGAGACTGTTAGAATCTAGTTATTATATATCAAATATATATACTCAGGGATTGCACTGTGGTGAATAATTAATATTTATGTCATCTGATTTTTTAGGTTATTCAAAGCTTTGTAAGCTGCACTTTTCTTAGACTGAGCCTAAGATTAACTTTTCGCTATGCTTGGGAATATTGACCAGTTCGAAACTTTGAGCTATAGGGAACAGTAAATAGCGTCAAGTTTCACCTAAGTACAGATCTGAGACATGAAGCTCTTGATAAAGCTCCGCAAGCTAAAGCATGCGGTTGCACTCTTATATATTTTAATATTACTTTATTGGACTCTGTGAGAAAAACAAGAGTGCTTTACATGGAGTAACATTATGTTTTAGGTGGTTATTTTTAATGTAGTTGATTGATTCTAAAAGATGCTTTTTATCTCTGATTAAAGTTTTGCTGAAGCTGGTAGCCCAGATTTTAGTTTGTTTGCCTTGACCTTTTGATGTGTAACCCAAAGTTTTGGATATTTGATAAGAGGAATAGCCTTTTAACTTACGCACAATTTCTTCAAGTTCAGTTTCAGACGATTGAATTATAATATGAACATGATCCATTAGAACATTAAGAGCATAAATCTTTATTGATTCTTCTTTAATCTTTAATTTGATACTTTCTGCAACAATATTACGCATTTCATCAGTCAGTGTGACTGGATTCTCAAGCTTTACTCGCGCCAGTATCATTCTTTCACTGATACGACTATTACGAGTAACCCAAGTTACATGCCAAATCTTATTATTTAGTTCCATATTAATAATATCAAAAACAATTGGAGAATAGAAGTAATATAGTTTCTTCAAACTAGAATATAAGATGATTCAAATAAACATAAATTGTATTTACAGTGCAACCGCACAATTTCACTGCATCTCGACAAGCTCGATAGCCGCAAACAAAGCGAAAAGTTTATCCAAAGTATCGTCGTAGGAAAGTGTAGTTTGCGGCACGTGTCTCAATGCTTATTGCTACTGATATTTAAATAGATATATACTAATAAAACCAAAAACAAAGTGGATAATGATCTACAGTGCAACCGCATGCTTTAGCTTGCGGTAAGCATACCACAGCACCACAGTCTTTTCAGCTACTAGTGATAAATAAAAAAATTATAATAATAAGGATTATTGCTTAGAATTTAATAAATAATAATATTATATTGTATTGTATCGTGTAATAATTAATATTGAGATAATGAGGGGTGTTAGATGAAAGTGAAAAAGAAAGGAGATTCTGCAATACTACCGTCACATTCAGTTGCTAAAGTCGAGCTTTATAAATATTATTTATCTGTATATCTAAATATCGTAGATTATGCGAAAAATATTAAGAATGTGTATTTATATGATTTATTCGCAGGTGAAGGTATTTATGAAGATAGCCAAGAAGGTAGTCCATTGATAGCTGTTAATGTTGTAAAGGAACATTTAGAAAAATTTAAATCTATACCTAATATTTATTTCCATTTTAATGATAGTCAAAAGTCTACAATAGAAGAAGACAAATGGAAAATTGAACGTGTCCAAAATTTTTGTGTTTCAAGATTTGAAAATCCTAAAGTAGAATATAAGTTTACAAGGCGAGAGTTTACAGAATTAATTCCTAAAGTATTGTCTAGTCTATATGGATTGAAAAAAAATGAACGTGCACTTTTATTTATAGATCCATTTGGATACAAAGATATAACTATAGATTTTCTAGAAAAAGTTTTAAATAATGATAAAGCCGAGCTTTTGCTTTTTCTACCAATAGATCAAATGTATAGGTTTGCATACACCGTTCAAGAAAAAGAAAACAAAGGTTTTTTGCCATTAAAGAAATTGATTGATTATCTTTTTCCAGAGAAATTAAAACAACATACGTCAGCATTAGTGTTCATAGAAAGCTTAAGTAATCGCTTCAAATCAAAATTTCCCAATCGTTGGATTTCTTACTTTCACATTGAAAAGGAAACAAATAAATTCTATTGTTTGATGTTCTTTTCTCCAAATAAACAGGGGCATAAAGCTATGCTTGAAGCAAAATGGAAAATGGACAATGAAGAAGGCAAAGGATATAATCAAAATAAAACAACGCAATTATTCAGTTTAAAAAAAATTACATATAAAGACAAACTTGAAGAATATTTGACAAATACAGAGATAGTAACTAATCATGATCTTTTTGAATTTGGATTAAAAAATGATATGTTGCCAAAACATACTAATGAGATTTTAAAAACTTTCAATAATGAAAAAAGATTGGAAGTCATATCATTAGATAAAGGCTCTAATAAGGGGAATTATATTGGTAATGATAAAAGAAAGGTACGATTTATATTACAAGAAAAAAAATAAAATACAACTTTATTGTTTTAAAAAGACTTGCAATATTGTGTTTTTCAATCGCCTTTAAAAATAATATTGATAATTTTGCCAAAATAGATTCAAAATTCACACCTGGGGGGGAAAGAATCATGGCTCATAAAATAGAATGGACTGAACAAACTTGGAATCCGTCAGCCGGATGCACAAAAGTGAGTTCAGGATGCAAAAACTGCTATGCAGAAACTATGGCTAGAAGGCTTAAAGCAATGAATGTCGAAGGATATGAAAATGGTTTTGAGTTTCAACTTGTACCAAGTAGATTATTAGATCCTTATAAAAGAAAGAAGCCTACAGTATATTTCGTGAACTCAATGAGTGATATTTTCCACGAAAAAATGCCAAAAGAATATCTGGATCAAATTTTTGATGTAATAGAAAACACTCCTCAACATACTTATCAGATTCTAACTAAGCGTGCTAAAGCTATGGCAGAATACTTAACTCAAAGAAGTATTCCCAAAAATATTTGGCTAGGAGTAACTGTCGAAAATAGAAAAGAAGGCATACCAAGAATCGATTATCTTAGAGATATGAAAGCATCAGTAAAATTTCTTTCAGTGGAACCTCTATTGGAGGATTTAGGAGAGTTAAATCTTGAAGGAATAGATTGGGTCATTGTTGGTGGTGAAAGTGGGGTACAAGCCAGACCAATGGATAAAGAATGGGTACTAAATATTAAACAACAATGCGAGAAGAAAAATGTAGCATTCTTCTTCAAACAATGGGGTACTTGGGGAGCTGATAAAATTAAGCGAAATAAAAAGTCCAATGGAAAAGAAATTGATGGCCAGGTATGGCAGGAATTTCCTTCAAGCATATATAATAGTTTTTATTTATAATTAGGATCCTACTCCACTACAGTCTTTTCAGCTACTCTGAGCTTAGCGCTGCGTGCACGAGGATTTATTTGGATTTCATGCTCACTTGGGAGCATGGGTTTAGGTGTGAGCAAAGTTAGAGGCGGAGTGTGCTTAACTTTGTCAAAATCTGGATGTTGCCTGTTCACTTTAGGCTTTTTGGAATGCTCTTTAAAAATATTTTTTACAATCCTGTCTTCCAGTGAATGGTAGGAGAGTATTACAATCCTTCCACCCGGAGCGAGCATAGGAATAATGCCTTTGAGCGTATCTTCGAGCACTTTCAGCTCTTGATTTACCGCAATTCGAATAGCTTGAAAAACACGTGACAAGGCCTTAAAATGCAGCGATTGAGGCACTCGTTCTTCGACAGCTTCGCGCAAATCAAAAGTAGTGTTCATTGTGTTGGAATTTCTTCTTTGGATGATGCTGTGGGCGATTCGTTTCGCCATAGGCTCTTCGCCGTAATTTCGGAGAATGTCGATAAGTTCGGGTTCTGTAATGGTAGATAACAGGTCCCCTGCCGTCAAACCAGTATCTCCAAATCTCATATCGAGTTTGGAATCTACTCTGTAACTAAGTCCGAGAGAGTCTGTGTCTAACTGCTTTGAGGAAACGCCAAGATCCAACAAGAGACCTGATATTTGCCCCCTAATTTCATCGAAGGTGCAGACCTTAGAATAGCAGTAATTATATAAACGGAGACGACTCGAGGTTCCTCTTTTGAGTTCATCACTAAATCTTGCATTGCAATGCTCGATAGCTGTGATGTGTTTGTCAAAGGCTCTTAAATTCCCCCCAGAATCTAACTTTGACAATATCTCGGCTGCATGCCCACCACCTCCGAGCGTTCCGTCTATATAAATACCATTTGTGTCTGTAACCAGAAAATCTATTGTTTCCTTAAGCATAACCGGTAAGTGATAATTGTACTCTACCGCCATGCTTTTGTCAATTCTAGTTTTGCTTGACTTGTGCTGTGATGTTTTCTTTTTCCCCATTAAAATGTTTCTCCCATCACAGTACCGGAAACTTCTTCATAGCTTATTTCTTCGCTATCTAAATATTTCTCAAATTCTTCAGGATCCCACAATTCTATATGGTCACCCATCCCGCAAATAAGGACTTTTTTATCTATTCCTGCATATTCTAAAAGTTTTTTAGGAACAGAAATCCTTTGTTGGCTATCCAGATTAACCTCTTCAGACCACATCAGAATCATCCTTAGGAATCGTCTGTTTTTTGGGTCGTATTGGTTAAGGGATTCGAACCTCTCTTCATACTTCTTCCATTCGTCGAGAGGATAAGCTTCTATACACTTATCCTTACCACGTGTAACGGTAAAGGTGCCATTAGCCTCGGGCGATATCCCTTTTCGCATTTTAGCTGGGATATTGACCCTACCCTTACTGTCAAGAGAGTAAAGTTCTTGTCCTTTAAAAAAAGCCATATCAGATTGTCAAATTATTTGCCGGCACAATTTTGTGGAATACTATGGGTGTTTACCCCACTTTCTCCCACATCGATGTATGCAAATAACACAAATCACCACTTTATCAGAAAAAAAGTTTTTAGAATTTTTGAAAAATACTTATCCACTCGAAAATGCTCGAAAATATGCAAAAAAAGCCAAATTAACGATTTGTATTGACATTATTATATGTTTGCAGAATAGCACTATGAAAATATTGCAATAATACTTTTTTAAATTGGCATAATTTTTACTGAATACTCTTTCAGGACGATATTCGTCAATACAATTATATACTCTTTTGTTGAATAAATCGGATTTCAAGACATGGCAGTCGGTAGAAGAAAGAAAAACCAGCTCACAGACAGGCAAAGAGAGATACTCAATTTTATCAAACGCATCATAAAGCGCGATAATATGCCGCCTACAATCAAGGATATATGCAATGAATTCGGCTTTGCATCCACTAATGGAGTGCATCAGGTGCTTACTGCATTAGAGAAAAAAGGATATATCAAAAGGATTGCCAAAGGGGCTTCCCGTGGTATAAAAATTGTTAAAAAAGCCGGAAGAAAAACCACTGAAGAGGTGGCTATCAAGCAAACAGAAGGGCTAAAATTGTACAATACGCCGAAAGAGTATACAGGTGCTGCCATGGCTGTAGATAAAACTTATTTCGGTTTATCAGGCGAAGCTCTCGCTATCTTTATTATAGACAAATCAATGCTGAAAAAAGATCTTTCGCCGGGGGATGTTGTTATTGTAGATAAATCGGTTGAACCTGAAAACGGAAAACTTATAGCCGCGAAAATAGGGGAGCGGTACATAGTAAGAGAGTATGTGAGCAACTTATTCGGCTTTGAGCTTCACCCGGCAGGAAAAGGATTTTCAGTAATAAATGGTGACACAGAACCCGATTTGCAAATATTGGGGGTAATTGTGGGTAAACTCAGTAAAATCTAAATGATAGTGGGAGGAATTCCCACACGCAAATATATATATAATAGAAGTGGGAGGTTGACCCACTTCTTTTTGCTGTATTTTAGTTAGTCTATCCCGTTCAGTGGATAAATTTATCTTTCTACTATAAATTTGGAACGATAAGGATTTCCTAGATTATCAACTATTATCAAGAAATAAACACCTGATTCCAAATTTGATATGTCGATGGATCTTTCAACTTCTGTGACAACAAACCTTTCTTTTCCATTTACATAGATAATCATACCCATATCAAATATTTTAAATTTTTGATATACTTGAATTTTACCAAGATAAGTTTGAAATATCTTTTGAATTGTGTGATAACGCTCAGAAAAGGAAAGAAAAGAACTACAAAATTCAGGATGCTTTGTGGAAAAAAACATTTTATACTTTTGGTTTGTTTATGAACCTTTTTTTAATCTAAATCGTACTATGCCTTAAAGATTTGGTACTATTTATCCCCATTTTGTACGATTTATTATACTAATTCGTATATTGTTACAAGAAAGTATTTATAAACAATAAAACTGGTTATCATGGGCAATCCAAAATCAATACAGCCATGTCCAATTATAGAAGCTCTTTTTGAACTAAGGTTTACATCAAGAATTCCTTCAAATGCAATTTTTGGTATGATATATGGTGTTTTACAGGACAAGTTCCCGAATGCTGAAAATTTACCAATTTTACAGATTCCAGAGGCTCTAAGAGCAAAAGATCCTAACTTTAGGTTTAAACCTCATTATAAAATTGCAAACTCTCAACTGGCTGTTCAAATTGGTCCAGAAGTTTTAAGTATAAGCTGTTATCCTAAATATTTGGGTTGGAATGCACTATTTTCCGAAATAATCAGTATTATTGATGAAGTAAAGACTCTAAACATAATTAATAATGTTGAAAGAATAGGGCTTCGATACATCAATTTTTTCGAAAATAATATTTTTGAAAATATTGATTTGAATATTTCGCTAAAACAGGAACCAATTAATTATAAAAATACTGTGATTAAAACTGAAATAGTAGAAGAGCAATTTAAAAGCATTTTACAAATTGCTAACAACCAGGAATACGATGGAAAACAGGGTTCATTTATAGACATCGATACAATTTCAATTAATGATGTATCGAATTTTTTTGTTAAGAAAGAGAACTTGATTTCTTTAATACATGATACTGAAAAATCTGTCTTTTATAATCTATTGAATCAAGATTTTTTGAATACACTAAATCCGGAGTATTGAAATGGAGTTAATAACAAAACAAAATTTGTTTTTCCTTACTGTAACTGCTAGTACATGTGTGACTCCGTTGCCGTATGAAGCAAATATTACAGAAGTGGCACAACATGCAGATTATAATGCAGAAAGATTGGCTGATATTTCCAAATGGAATGATAATGGTTTTAAAACTTACGATTATGATGCTTTTTCTAAACATGATAAATCTGAGACAATTGTAACTTTTGCTCAAAAACTAATAAGCAATACAAAAGATATTGATCCAGATATAATTGATATCGTAGATGACAATTTTTGGGATTTGATATGACTTTAGAGGATTTACAGTTATATTTACCGAAGTATTTATCTTCGAATTCAGAGAGAATCCTTTATCAGGAATTGTCAAGATTCCCTGAAAATATGGACAAAAGAATTTATTCTAAGAATCTAGTTGGGGATAATGTCATATATCAAGGTGATGGATTGAACAATTTGCTAGTTGTTAATCTCCCTGACACTACAATTAAAGAAGCTCCTTGTATGGTAATATCGAACACATGCGATATGGATTTAGCAAACAAACGATTCTTTCCTTCTCATATTATTTATGCACCTATCTTTAACTTGAAGAAATATCAAGATATACTAATAAAAAATGAGAAGCCAGAAGAAGCAATTAAACAACATGTAGGATCAATAAAAAGACAAGAAATTACACAAATATTTTATTTACCAAAGTTCGAAGATGTAATAGATGATTCTATCGTATTCCTGGATAGGATTAATAATCATAGTAATAAGAAGTATTCGAGAGATAAATTAAATTCTTCAAAATTATTTACTCTAAGTGATTATGGTGCGTATCTTTTCCTATTTAAACTGTCCTTCCATTTAACAAGGATACAAGATAAAGTGGATCGTGGAAGCCTAGAAATAAAATAGTTTTAAACACATTCTAAAGGAACGAAGTTAGTTTGTTTTTTGACCTCATTATTCATTTCGAATTTGTCTAAACATAGAAGTACTCTTAATATTCAACGCGTTATCAGTGGGGTGTAAACACTCAATTTTCAAGAATACAAATGAAAATTCTAGAAAATTTAAAAGAATGATTATATCTATTATGTTAACGAATATAGAAAAATAAAATGAATAAATTATCTCTATTTTTATTATGAGTGTGTTTTGTAATTTTTACAGATAGCACTACAAATAACTACAAGCTAAATGCTGGTTATTCTCAACACACCACATAGGTTGCCTTAACTAGTATCTCTTCACTGATGAAGATGTACATCCTTCTAAAATAAGCATTACGAATATTTTGAATTTTAAATAAGATTACATAAAACTAAAATTAGTATACGAAATATAAGAAGTAACAAATTATATTGAGTTTATAGGATAGTATAGAAATATTTTCAAATGTCTCAAATTTAATAGACTTAGCTTTGTAAATGAAATCCTATTTAATATTCGGATTCTGTATATAAGATGTGGATATTTGTAAAAAATTTTGTTAATTTGAGGACGGGAATTATACGCTTTCCCTGACAGAATTTAAAACGATCTCAATATACGACATTTTTATACATTTATTACGTTTAGGAGTTCCTTGTATGAGTCAGAAAGTATATGCGACTATTGATGGAAACGAGGCAGCTGCTTATACGATGTACCGTGTGAACGAGGTATGCGGGATTTACCCAATCACACCGTCATCTAATATGGGCGAATGGGCTGATGAATGGGCTGCAAAAGGTATCAAAAATATTTGGGGCAATGTGCCGGTAGTATGCGAAATGCAAAGTGAAGGTGGTGCAGCCGGTGCTGTTCACGGTTCTTTGCAAGCTGGTGCTTTGACTACAACTTTTACAGCATCTCAAGGTTTGCTACTTAAAATACCAAATATGTACAAAATAGCAGGCGAATTGACACCTACAGTGTTCAATATCACAGCTCGCTCCTTGGCTACTCATGCACTCTCCATTTTTGGTGATCACAGTGACATTATGGCTGCAAGAGCAACAGGTTTTGCTTTCATTGGTTCCAATTCTGTTCAAGAAGTAATGGATATGGCTCTAATAGCTCAGGCTTCCACTTTAGAATCTCGAATTCCATTCCTACATTTCTTTGACGGTTTCCGTACTTCTCATGAAGTTGCGAAAATTGAGCTTTTACAAGATAATGTAATGAAAGAAATGATTAATGATGATTTAGTGACTGCTCACAGAGAAAGATCTCTTTCTCCTGATCATCCGGTAATTCGTGGTACTGCTCAAAATCCAGACGTTTTCTTCCAAAATAGAGAAACTGTAAACGGATTCTATGAAGCTTGCCCGGATATCATCCAAAAACAAATGGACAAATTTGCTTCTCTAACAGGCCGTCAGTACAAATTAATGGAATACCATGGCTCAGATACTGCTGAAAAAGTAATCGTGATTATGGGTTCTGCTGAGCAAACTGTTCGTGAAACGATAGACTATTTATCTGCTAAAGGCGAAAATATTGGTTTAGTAAACGTTAGAGTTTACCGTCCGTTTGATATCAAACGCTTTATGGAAGTTCTTCCTGCTACTGTTAAGAAAATTGCAGTGATGGATAGAACTAAAGAGCCGGGCGCAGTTGGAGAACCTTTATATAACGATGTGCTTAATGCTATCTTTGAAGGCATCAACAGTGGCTATGGTAATTTGACAAACTTCCCTAAAGTAGTTGGAGGTCGTTACGGTCTTTCTTCTAAAGAGTTTACTCCTGCAATGGTTAAAGCTATCTACGATAACTTATCTTTGGAAACTCCTAAAAACCACTTCACTGTTGGTATCAAAGACGACGTTTCTAACACTTCTTTAGATTATGATAAATCTTTTGATATTGAAAAAGAAAATGTAATCCGTGCTATATTCTTTGGTTTGGGTTCTGATGGTACAGTTGGTGCAAACAAAAACTCAATCAAAATTATTGGTGAAAACACTGATAACTATGCGCAAGGTTATTTTGTATATGACTCTAAAAAAGCAGGCTCTTTGACTACTTCTCACTTAAGATTCGGGCCTGAGATTATTCGTTCTGAATACCTTATTACTTCTGCTAACTTCATTGCTTGCCACCAAACAGTATTCTTAGAGCAATACAATATGTTAGAGAATATCAAAGAAGGTGGTACTTTCTTGATTAATATCCCTGGTGATCCTGCTGAAGTATGGAATAAACTTCCTAAAACTACTCAGAAAATCATTATCGATAAAAAAATCAAAGTATATGCAATTGACGCTCAAACTGTAGCTGAAAATTCAGGTATGGGTCGTAGAATCAATACTGTAATGCAGGTTTGCTTCTTTGCAATCTCCGGTGTATTGAAACGCGATGAAGCTATTGCAGCTATTAAAGATTCTATCAAGAAAACATACGGCAAAAAAGGTGATGAAATTGTAAACATGAACCTTAAAGCTGTTGACAATACTTTGGAACACTTACACGAAATCGAAGTTAAAGATACTGTTACTTCTGAATTTGATATTTGCAATGACGTATCTGACAAAGCTCCTGAGTTCGTTAAAAATACTTTATCTCACTTGATTGCAGGTAAAGGCGATGATGTTCCTGTAAGTGCTTTCCCTAAAGATGGTACTTTCCCGACTGGTACTTCTCAGTGGGAAAAACGCTCTATCGCGTTAGAAATTCCTGTATGGGATGAAGCTGTTTGTATCCAGTGCGGTAAATGTTCTATGGTTTGCCCTCACGCTGCTATCCGTGTTAAAGCTTATGACGGCGCAGTATTGGAAAATGCACCTGAAACATTTAAATCTACTGATTCTTCTGATAAAGCATTCAAAGGCATGAAATATACAGTACAAGTTGCTCCTGAAGATTGTACAGGTTGCGGCGTTTGTGTTGAAGTTTGTCCTGCTAAAAATAAAACTAATACTGCTCTTAAAGCGATTAATTTGGCTCCACAGCCGCCAATCCGTAAGTCTGAAGCTGCGAACTGGGACTTCTTCTTAAGCATTCCTGATCCGGACAGAACTACTCTTAAAGTAGATGCTATTCGTCAGCAGCAGATGCAAAGACCATTGTTCGAATTCTCCGGCGCTTGCGCAGGTTGCGGTGAAACTCCTTATGTTAAATTAGTTTCTCAGTTATTTGGCGACAGAGCTGTAGTGGCTAACGCTACAGGTTGTTCTTCAATTTATGGTGGTAACCTTCCTACTACTCCATGGACATTTGATCAAAATGGACGTGGCCCGGCTTGGTCTAACTCACTATTTGAAGATAATGCTGAATTTGGTCTTGGTTTCCGTTTGGCAATTGACAAACAAGAAGCTATGGCTAAACAAATGATTACTGAATTAGCTGGTGATTTAGGACAGGATTTGGTTGATGCTATCTTAAATGCAGACCAAAAAGATGAAAAAGGTATTGCTGAGCAAAGAGAAAGAGTTGCTGCAGTTAAAGATAAACTTGTTGGTAACAACAAATACGAAGCTAAACGACTTCTTACTTTTGTTGATTACTTAGTTAAAAAATCTGTATGGATCGTTGGTGGTGACGGTTGGGCTTATGATATTGGTTACGGTGGTCTTGATCACGTAATTGCTACAGGCCAAAACGTTAATATCCTAGTTATGGATACAGAAGTTTACTCTAACACAGGTGGTCAGACTTCTAAAGCTACTCCACTTAGTGCAATTGCTAAATTCTCTGCCGGTGGTAAACCGACTCGTAAGAAAGATCTTGGTATGATGGCAATGAGCTATGGTACTGTTTACGTTGGTTCTGTTGCACTTGGTGCAAATGACAGCCATACTCTTAAGACTTTCTTAGAAGCAGAAGCTTATGACGGACCTTCTATTATCTTAGCATACTCACACTGTATCGCTCACGGTATCGATATGTCTTCTCCATTGAAGCATCAAAAAGCTGTAGTTGATTCAGGTCAGTGGTTGCTTTACAGATACAATCCAACTTTGACTCTAGAAGGCAAAAATCCATTCAAATTAGATTCTAAACCTCCAAAAATGGATGTTAAAGACTTTATGAACATGGAAAACCGTTTCAGAATGCTTACTAAAGCTAATCCTGAAATTGCTGCTAAATATTATGCAATGGCTCAGGATAACGTTACAGAAAGATATGAAATGTACAAATACTTAGCTGATAGAGACTAAGTTTAGATAGTACATTTATCAGATAAATACAGCGGACAATATCAGTTTTTGGTATTGTCCGTTTTTTTTATCAAATTGAAAAGTGAAATTTTAGTGTAGCTTTTAATCATATAAAATGAAGTAACATAATGAAGTACCTTTTTTTATCAAGTATGATTTTCTTAGTTAGTCTCACTTGTATATCACTGGGAGAACAGCAGACAAGTCAAAATTTTGAAAGTAAAGAGTTTATAAGCAAATGGGCGTTGGTTGAGGATTTTTACGCTTTGCATTTATTGAAAAAGCCGTCATTACCAATTAGTCAAATGCCTAATCTGAATAGTTCAGATACTTGTATAATATTAAATAATAATTTAAATTTTATGATCGATAAGAATATGTTTTTTGAAAGATACAACATGCTTTTAGAAGGAGTAAATGTATTTTTTGAATCTGATTCTGATATTATTCCATTTTTATTATCCTATGAGAATAATAGTGCTGATACTTTATTATCAGCTCTTTATGGATTGTCTTCAAGACACTTTGAATCAAAACAGTCTGGTTCTGTTACTTTTCCAACTAGCTATATCGATCCTAGTGTTTTCCAATCAGTAATAATGCGCAGTAGTAAATATACTGCTTTAGTTTTGATACTTAATTATTGTATTAATCAAATATATGCACCAGCAGATATAAGATTGATTTTTCTAAATTCTATATTTGACAATGATGAAACATCTGAAAGTCGGATTGATAAAGAGTTTTTAAAACTAAAGCAAATCTATAATAGATTCTATAAAACTGATTTAAATCAGTTTTATTTAGAGGTAACGAAGGCGTTTGGTCTTCAGGTAGATCCATATTTGGAGTCTACCGCTACTTATACAATCAAAGAACCCTACAAATCAATGAAAGACCCTGATCTTATCAAAATACAGGAATATTTTAATAAGAAATAACGGATTAGTATTAAACGATGCGGGTATCAGAGGAGAGAGTGTAGACAATAAGAAACTGTCTTTTCTTAAATTACATCTGATAAATTCGAAAAAGTATATTTATTATATTTAAAAAAGAAACCAACCCGATTAAGAAATAAGAGACTAATAAAGCTATTCATAGCCATATAGCAAAAAGGTTCCGGTAAATTTTGATAAAAGTTAAATAAGCGGGCAATATTTTTCATATTGCCCGTTTTTTTATTGTAGTAATTAAAACTATTGATAAAATAAATTAGAGGTTTACGTAATGAATCTTAAGACAAACTATCTAGGCATGGAACTTAAAAATCCATTGGTTGTTTCTGCTAATCCGCTTTCCGAATCGATTGATAATATCAAAGCAATGGAAGATGCCGGCGCCGGTGCTGTAGTGCTTTATTCTTTATTTGAAGAGCAGCTAACTCTAGAGCAAAAAAGCTTACATTATCATACGACACAAGGCACTGAGAGCTTTCCTGAAGCATTATCGTTTTTCCCGGAACCGGATGAGTATAGACTTGGCCCCGATGAATATATTAAACACATTGTTAGAGCAAAAGAAGCAGTGGACATTCCGGTAATTGCTTCTCTAAATGCTTCTTCCCCCGGCTCATGGGCAGAATATGCAAAACATATGGAAGGTGCAGGAGCTGATGCAATTGAGCTTAATATCTATAATGTACCTACTGAGTTTGATTTGTCTGCAGATCAGCTTGAGAAATCTTACTTAGATATATTACACGCAGTTAAAAAACATGTGAATATTCCGGTAGCTGTAAAACTAAGCCCTTATTTTACAAATATGGCAAGCACTGCTAAAAAATTCGAAGAAGCAGGTGCAAATTCTTTAGTTTTATTTAATAGATTTTATCAGCCTGATATTAATCTTGATGAACTTGAAGTAGAACCAAGTATCGTGCTTAGTGATTCTTCTGAAATCAGACTTGCTTTGCGTTGGATAGCAATATTGAAATACAGATTAAATTTAGATTTTGCAGCAACGGGTGGTGTGCACACAGCAGAAGATGTGCTTAAACTTATGATGGTAGGCGCTAATGTTACAATGATGAGTTCAGCATTGCTTAAATATGGTATAAGCCATATCGGAACAGTGCTTAATGATATGCAAACATGGATGCATAATAAAGAGTATGACTCAATCGAGCAAATGCAGGGCAGCATGAGTAAGCAGAAAGAAAAGAATGCTACTCAGTTTGAAAGAGCGCAGTATATGAAAGCTCTTACAAATTATAGTCTTGTCTAAACCTCATAATATGCATTGATATAGCATTTTTTTTGAAAAAAAGGCATACAGATATTTGTTTTTTTCTTAGATTTAAAAGCACACAAATCTACAAATAGGGAAAACATTTTAGTATGCCTTTTTTTTTTAGATTTGTCATTTGAAAACTTATGATTCGAATATGTCTTTAGTGCTTAAATCATAAGTCAAGGTTTAGACTTTTGGTATTTAATCTCTGCCCATAGAGGGGCGCTCCGCAAGGGCGTGGAGGTGGAATACGACTTTCTGATGACAAGGTCTGACATATAAAGGTAATTGAATAGCAATCAATAGGCAGATTTTTAGGTCTTACTTAAATGTTATGATATATGAACAAAATCATTAGAATAACTTTATAGATAATAAACTGCTTGACTTTACTGGCTTTTTTGCTAATTTACGAGTTAAGTCTTCATCAGTTCTTTAGTTAAACAAACAAGTAAGAAGGTTTTAAAATCCAAATGGAACAAAAAGTAGAATACCTCGATGAGGTAACGATAAGGTTCGCCGGCGACTCCGGGGATGGCATGCAGCTTAGCGGCACGCAGTTCTCAAATACGTCCGGTATTGTGGGTAATGATGTTAACACATTTCCTGATTATCCATCAGAAATTCGCGCTCCGGAAGGTACTTTATACGGTGTGAGTGCTTACCAAATTCAATTTGGTTCTAAAAAAGTAAACACTCCGGGTAGTGAAATAGATGTACTTGTAGCTATGAATGCCTCATCGCTCAAAGTAAATCTACCTCAGGTGAAAAAAGGCGGAATTATTATCTGCAATACTGCCGGTTTCGGTAAGAAAAACTTAGAATTAGCTAAATACGATATAAGTCCTTTAGAAAACGGTTCACTTGGTGACTACAAAGTCTATGCTATAGACATGACTAACGAAGTTAAAGATCTATTGGCTGATTCCGGTATGTCTGGCAAAAATGTATCAAGAACAAAAAATATCTTTGCTCTTGGCATTACTTACTGGTTGTTTGACAGACCACTAGAACCAACTGAAAAATGGTTGCACTCCAAATTTGGTAAAAAACCTGAAATTTTGGATTCTAACCTTAAAGTTTTAAAAGCCGGATTTGATTATGCTAACGCAAGCGATAAATTTGATACTCAATATAAAATCAAAAACGCTAACCTTCAAAAAGGTTTCTATCGCAATATTACCGGTAATAATGCTGTAGCTCTTGGTATGGTTGCTGCTTCCAAAAAAGCTAATTTGCCGCTTTTCTTGGGATCTTACCCTATCACTCCGGCTACTGAAATTTTGCACTTTTTATCTGAATATAAACAAATGGGTGTGAAAACATTCCAGGCAGAAGATGAAATCGCAGGTATTTGCTCTGCTATTGGTGCTGCTTATGGTGGTAACTTAGCTGTGACTACTACTAGTGGCCCTGGTCTTTCTTTGAAAGTTGAAGCAATGGGCTTAGCAGTAATTCTTGAATTACCACTAGTTATTGTAGACGTGCAAAGAGCCGGCCCTTCTACTGGTCTTCCAACTAAACCTGAGCAGTCTGACTTGCTTATGGCTATGTATGGCAGACACGGCGAAGCGCCAATGCCTATCCTTTGTGCAAGCAGTGCTGCTGATTGCTTTGATGTAACTGTAGAAGCTTCTAGAATTGCTGTAGAATATATGACTCCTGTAATTCTTTTGACTGACGGCTACATTGCTCAGGGTACTAATCCTTGGAGAATTCCTTCAATGAATGAAATCCCTGATATCAAAGTTGAATTTGCTACTGATAAAGAAACTTTTGCTCCTTACAAACGTGACCCTGAAACACTTGCTCGCATGTGGGCTATTCCGGGAACTGAAGGTTTGGAACACAGAATCGGCGGTTTGGAAAAAGAAGATATTACAGGTTTAGTATCTCATGATCCTAAAAACCACGAAAAAATGATTAATTACAGAGCTGAAAAAGTGGAAAGAATTGCAAATTCTATTCCTGATCTTCATGTAGAAGGCGAACAGGAAGGCGATTTGCTAATCTTAGGCTGGGGCGGTACTTATGGTGCAATCAAAGATGCATTTGACAAACTTAGAGCCGAAGGCAAAAAAGTTTCTTATGCTCACTTGCGCTATTTAAATCCATTCCCTAAAAACTTGGGTGATGTACTTTCTAAATTTGACAGAGTGCTTTTGCCTGAGTTAAATACAGGCCACCTTGCTACTTTGATTCGCTCTAAATATATGAGAGACGTTATCAAATATACTAAAGTAATTGGTAAGCCGCTTAAAGCACACGAAATAGAAGATAGAGTAAATGAATTGTTACAGGAGGGCAAATAAGATGTTTACACATGTTGATGATATAGTAAATAAGCCCCATATTGGAACTTTAGATTATAAAGCTTCTGATTTCAAAGCAGGTATCGATGTACGCTGGTGTGCAGGTTGCGGTGGTTATGCCATCTTAAGTCAGGTACAAAAAATAATGCCTGAATTGGGTATTCCTAAAGAAAAAATCGCGTTTATCTCAGGTATCGGTTGTTCCAGCCGTTTCCCTTATTATATGGATGTTTACGGTTTTCACTCAATTCACGGTCGTGCCTTAGCGATTGCTTCAGGCTTGAAAACAGCTCGTCCTGATATGTCAGTTTGGGTTGCTACTGGTGATGGTGACTGTATGAGTATCGGTGGTAACCACATGATCCATGCGTGCCGTAGAAATATTGATTTGAACATTCTTATGTTCAACAATGAGATTTACTCTTTGACTAAAGGGCAGTATTCACCTACTTCTCAGCCTGGTCAAAAAACTAAATCTTCTCCTTTTGGTGTTGTTGATCACCCGTTCAATCCTCCTGCATTAGCTTTAGGCTCAGGAGCTACTTTCTTTGCTCGCGGTATCGATAAAGATCCTAAAGATTTGAAAATGCTTTTTGAAAGAGCTAATGCTCACAGAGGTGTTTCTTTCTGCGAAGTATATGCAAACTGTGTTATCTTTAATGATCACGCATTTGATAATTTTGCTGCTAAAGATGCTAGAGCAGAAAATACTGTTCAGCTTGAGCATGGTAAACCAATGATCTTTGGTGTTAACAAAGATAAAGGTATCAAATTAGACGGATTTACTCCAACTGTTGTTTCTTTGACAGATGGCAAACATTCTGTTAATGACTTGATGGTTCATAACGAAAAAGATACAATGCTTGCATTTATCTTGGCGAACATGACTTATCATGAAAACGTTCCTCGTCCGTTTGGTGTATTCTTAGATTTAGAAAAACCAACATACAATGATTTGGTAACTGAGCAAATCCAGGCAGCTAAAGATAAACTTGGCGAAGGTAATTTGGAAGAATTAATGAAAGGGGAAGATTTCTGGGAAATCGGATAATCCAAGCTTTAATAATAGATGATTTAAAGGCAGTTCTTTTTTTAAGGGCTGCCTTTTTTGATTATAAAATAAAACAAAGAGTAATAAATAATATATTTAATGTAACCAAGCCTATACTTATGTGTTTATAAATAAATGTGTCATATAATACTGGATTTGAGTTATGAAAAAAATAGTATTACTACTAGTGTTTTTATTTGTTTCTTCATTCTATGCACAGGCTAAGCAAGATTTATTTCGAGCAAAGTTGAAAGTTGGGTCTAAACCTTTCTGTGTTAAGACAATAAGTCGAGAATTCTTGTTAATATTATGCGAGGGCATCGACCAAAACGGGAATGGACAGTTCGATGAAGGTGACGAGTACCCTTCTGCATGGATTAGTCAACAGTTCATAGCCCCAATTATTAATCCTGGTGAGTATGAAGATGTTGATCAGTTCTTTGGCAGTGTAAAAAAAATCCACGATTTTGAGATGGGAGCTTTTAGCTATCCTTTTAATGGAGATTTCTTTGTACTTGACTATCAAGATCAATACGAGGATGCAGAAATGTATTTTCTTAATAACTCACAGATCATAAAAGTCAGTAATATAAGTAGAGGCTATGACACTAAAGAGCTTGAAGTAAGTCCAATTATGAATTTTCAGGCTGATTTTGTAAGAGTCTCTAAAGACTGCATTGCTGCTTGCATAACAAGCGGAGCACAAGATGAAATAGTTCTGCTCAAAGATAATCAAATGCTTGCAAACAAAAAGCTGCCTTATAAGATAGTAGATGTGAAATATAGTCACAAATTTACTTATGCATCTTTCAATAAATCTAAATTAGTCGTTTTAGGAGAAAATGAAGATGGCAAAGCTATTTTGGAAGTATATAGCGATGAGTATTTAGGTTTGATCGGCAGAATAGAATTAGACGGGACTCCAAAAAATTTGGAAGTACATGATAATACAGCCGCAGTATCTTATGCGGATAATGGCAAAATTGAAAGGTTTAATCTTGATAAATTAGAAGAATACAGATTTACATATCAAAATGAAGAGACAGATTTACCTCCGGAACTGATAGTACTTGACTTCGAGGCTACTCATCCTGTTCAGGCTGTATATGAAGAATCGAAAACTGTTTACGTAGGAAGGGTAGGGGATACTACGTTTCTTCAAAAGTTTGAGATGCCTAACAAAACCCATGCTTTATGTGGCTACGGCAGAGGTGAATTTGCTCAGGCTGGTATGTATTTAGCAGATGATGTTACTCCAAATGATACTGTGTTACTATATCACTACATCCAAATTGGAGTGGAGGAAGCTAAATTAAATCCAACTCGAATTTACCCAAATCCTGCAAATGATGAGATCAATATAGAGTTAGATGATGCTGTGATCGGTGATTATACACTCAAAGTTATGGATTTGACTGGAAATCTTTGTATTACAAAATCTATGATTTCTAATAGTGCTAATATAAATATCAATCTGGCAGAATTTAATTTATCTGCCGGTACATATTTTATTAAACTTGAATTTTCAGATAAAACCTATACCGGGAAGTTTGTTGTGGGTAAGTAAAAAAACAATTTCAGTAAGAGTAGTTCTCTATAGACCTACTCTTTTTTTTTAATTTAAAGTTCGTTGAGCGAGCCATGCGAGTCTAAACGCAAAATTAGCATCTATTATTCCACCCATATCAAATTAACTACAGATGTATGCGATACACTTCGACTCCCTGCGGTCGCTCAGTGAACTTATGAATGTGGCTATATAATAGATATATAGACGTAATTACTAAAAAAATCTCTATTCTTCAACTTGAAGAATAGAGATTTTAGTCAATTACGATATCTATTATTATATCAATATTTCAGAAAGATCAATTAAGTATTTCCATAGTTCTTTCTTTTTAGTCCAGGTATCTTTGAGTGGGGTGTACTGGATTTCGTGATATTTTCTACCTATCATCACATCAGTTTTTCCATCAAGAAGAGCGTGTACTGCTTCCACGCCCAGATGGCTGGCAAGAACTCTATCTCTCACAGTAGGGCTGCCACCACGCTGAATATGGCCAAGTATAGTTACTTTTGGGTTGATATCATATTTTTCCTGAAGCACTTCAGCCATTTTGTTTGCACCACCGTTTTCATCACCTTCGCCAACTATAACTATTGTTCTGCGCGTTTTGCCTTGTTTCAATATTCTTTGATATAGTGTATCCATGTTTGTAAGTGATTCAGGCACAGCTATAAATTCAGCACCTGTAGCGATACCAACATCCATGGCAATAAATCCTGCATGTCGGCCCATAACTTCAATCAAGAATACTCTACCGTGCGAATCGGCTGTGTCGCGAATCCTGTCAATTGCCCCGGCAGCAGTATTAAGAGCAGTGTCGTAGCCTATAGTGTAGTAAGTGCCGTAAAGATCATTGTCAATTGTGCCGGGAGTGCCTACAATAGGAATTCCGTGCTCTTCCCAAAGGGCATGAGCTCCCTGAAGAGTGCCGTTACCGCCG
This sequence comes from uncultured bacterium, assembly GCA_942490685.1. GTDB lineage: Bacteria > Bacteroidota > Ignavibacteria > Kapaibacteriales > UBA2268 > JBFHIJ01. The sequence goes on along the minus strand of CALNXW010000016.1, from coordinate 2,381,044 downwards.
CAAGCTACAATACCTTCAATCCCAGCTTCTCTGATGCTGTCTGCAGCAGCAGCACGTCCGCCGGCATTCATAAACTCTTTTGAGCGGCTTGTTTTTAATATAGTACCGCCGCGAGCTATAATATTAGCAGTTTCTTTTCTTCCAAGCTTTTCGAAGTTACCTTCAATCATGCCGGAATAACCGCCAATAATTCCATAGACTTCTACACCTCTGGATAGTCCTGTGCGAACTACTGCTCTTACGTGAGCATTCATGCCAGGAGCATCGCCCCCGCTAGTTAAAATACCTATTCTTTTCATGTGCGTTAATTTATTAGTGTGTGAACTATATTGTTACTTGTTATACTATTCTCTCTATCAGAAAAAAGATGATGTCCACAGAATTTATCAACTTTCAGACCTTGAAAATTATTGCTTTCTGACGTAAACGGAAAAAGTGCAGCAGCATGTTGTAGCTTACTGAGAATACCCTGCAGCATTAGACTATCATTAACTACATCAATACTCAAATATTGAAGCAAATACGCATTCCCCTATGTCATTACACGCTCTAACATAAACTGAATTGTCTAAAATTTTTCTGGTCATGATTAATTCATCACCAAACTTAGACTCTTGTTTAAATTCGATTTCGAATGTTTTTAGTTTTCTTTCAAAGTATTCTTTGGGGAGAGTGTCTAATGCAAGCTCCACATATCTCTCATTATTCATGTGACCATTTAGATCTATGTCACAATGCCTTACTGTTTTGCTAAAAACAAAATCGGTGTCTTCTAAAATGTCAATTTTCCTTGGAATTTCATCCAGAATGCTTTCATCAATAAATTTTGTATGGTAATTAGTAAGTACGCTTGGCCTTTGTGGTCGTCTTGTTTTTTCTTCTACGATTAGCCAAAGTGCTGTTGCTTTGGCAACTACATTAGATTCTGATTCCAGCAGATAGTCACGCCTAAAAAATAATCTTTCAAGCCCTTTTGCCCAAGTAGAGAATTTGAGTTTGTCTTCAAAATAAGCATCATTTTCCCACACTACTTTTATTCTGGAGATCACCCAAATAAGACCTTTGTTTTCCATATCATAGAAGCCATAGCCATAATCATCTGCATTTTTGTACGCGCCATCCTGCATTATATCAAAGAAGCTGCTGAGCTTTAGTCGTTTTAGATAGTCTGCCTGGTGGGCAGATACTTCTGCATTAGTGATAAGTTTTGTGTGCATCACATTCTCGAATTGTCATATTAATATATATGATATAAAACAGTTTTGTGAGATATGCAAATTTAAATATATAATATTCAATGAGTATAAAAAACATGTGAAATTGGTAGGTATGATATAGATAAATAATGAAATCAAAAAAAAAAATAGCAAGAAAAAAGAAATAATATCTTGGAAATAATAAAATCAATCTGTATATTTAAATCGGTTCAGTTAACTGACGTTGATAATTAACATAGTCAAAATATGTTAATTGTAAAAAACTAGGCTAAGCAAGTGGCAGCTTGCTTAGCCCGATTGCTACTATTCAATAAAGTATTGAATAGATTTGTTACATTATACTTAGAGGTATAAATTATGAAATATTATTTCAAACCTTCGTTGTAGCACTATTATTTTTAGTGTTTTTTTCAAGTAATTCTGATGCACAGGATTGTCCGGCAGGCTATCCAAATTATGGTGGCTTTATGAAAATAAGAGATTTAACAGATTGCTGTGAACTTTGGATAGAATACTGTTGGGTTGATAGAGGAGAAGGAACTCCACTATCTCTACCATATATTTACATTAAAAACTGGTACTTTGCAACAAACTCTCTTGAGTGTGATTTAAACTTCGCAAAAGAAGTATTTTTGCATGATTATGATATAATAATGTCAGAAGTTGCAAGATTAGTTGCTCCTATATTGGAGTCTTTTCCTGGAATGGATCTATATCCGTGTGATGAGCCGTATATGGGAGATGATAATATAGTTGTTGTTACAAGCTCAAGCTGTTGGACAGATCCATATAGATATATTGATAATCATACAGGAGGTCCAAGACTTACTTATAAAGTAAGCCAATTGTTCTTTCCCTCTGAAAATTGACCCGTTTTTGTCAGCAAAATTGACCCACCCCAATATAATTATTTATTTATAATATCCTTCACTCTAAAACTTTTTCCATTGATAAAAAACGGATAGCAGTGATGCAAAAGTCTGTCTAAAATGGCAGATGCGACCACGTCATCCTGGAATATATCACCCCATTTATCAAAGGACTTGTTCGATGTAATAATCGTAGATTTTCGTTCGTATCTTGCAGCAATCAGCCTGAAGAAAAATGATGCAGTTTTCTTTGTAAGCTCAAGATAGCCGAGTTCGTCGATTATAAGCAGATCAAGCCGGTCTAATGTGTTTAGCAGTCTTTGCAGTTGACCAATCATTTCTGCTTCGGCAAAAGCTTTCATTAGCTGCTCTGTTGTGTAAAATGCAACTCTTTTTCTCTGCTGACAGGCTTTAATCCCAATGGATATGGCAAGATGCGTTTTGCCAACACCCGGAGGATTGAGAAAGATAATATTTTTTGCCTCATCCATAAATTGCAGTTGCGTGAGTTCTCTCAAAAGCTTTTCGTCAATCTTTGGTTGAAAAGAAAAATCAAAGCTCTCAAAATGCTTTATTTGAGGGAATCCGGCTGTTTGTACTCTTCTGTTGATAGAGCGGTCAAGCTTCGAGATTACTTCTTCCTGCATGATTTTAAAGAGAAATTCTGCATAACTAAGCTTGGCTTTAGCTGCATTTTCCACCTCTAACTTATAATTCTGTCTAATCCAAGGCAGAGTCAGCGTTTTGAGATATTCATCTAATTTGTCGTATGCCTGCATTTTAGCCTCCAAAATGATTGTTGTAATAATCCAGATTTCGCACGATATTGACTTCTTCTATTGGTTTGTTTATCATGGTTTCTATGCGTACAGGCTCTACCGGAGCATCTTTAGCATTATTCTCTACATAAGCTCTTACAAACTTTGAGTTAAAGATGTTATAATCACGGCATTTAAGAAAAGCTGCTTCCATATCTTTATGCTCAAAATACATAGCTGTATCCATGATTCTTGTAAGGTGATATGCAGGATTTATTCTCTTTTGTGCATATAGTTTGTCCAAAAACCAGGCAAAATCAGGGAATTTCTTGCTAAAACTCATAGCCAGACGTTTCCAACTTCCTTTTTCTATGCTGTGATTCTTATAGTGAGAGTCCAGCATGATAATTTTACCTTTCTCTAAACTGAGCTTGTGACGGGCTATGAGCTTGCTTTTTGTTGAATATACTTCGATATAGCTGCCTTTAGAGACCTTGACCCAAACCTGCTTGCCAACAAACAAATATGGCACGCTGTAGCGGCATCCCATGAATGAAATCAGGCAGTCTGCACTTACTTTGCGAACTTCCTCTTTGACGCTTACATAGCGTGATTCCGGAAGAATTGACAGGTATTCTTTCTCTTTTGCAAAAAGCTCGATAGGTTTTGCTTTTGTTGTCGAATGCACTCTGGAATTGACTTTATCCTGAAAATCCTTTAGTTTTTGGCAGAAATCTTCGAAGGATTCATATTCATTGCCTTTGATAAAATGATCTTCGAGGTATGCAAAAGGGCGTTCTACCTTGCCTTTTGACCAAGGATGTGCAGAATAGAGAGCGAGTTGGCTTAAAGCCGTAATGTCCGCAAAATGCCAGATAACGCTTATTCCATTGGAAGTTATCCTTTGAGGCATTTGTTACAAAGCTTGTTGCGTTGTCTGTTTGAATTTGCTCACAAACGCCACCGGATTCGATGATGGAATTTTCCAACGCTTCCAATATACTCGCCATAGTATCACTGAGAGCCGCTTCCAACACACGATGCCGACTGAAACCATGGATATACTGATATACATATAATTTGACTAACTTACCGCCAATCATTACTGTATAAGGACTCCAGTCATATTGTGCCTGAAAGCCGGGAGACGTTTCGTAAGGCTTGAATGATGGCTTTTCTTGCGCTGACATCTTCTCACAATACCTGTAAAAAGCACTTTGAGAGCCGGTATAGCCTTTTGCTCGAATATCAGCTAATACTCTGCTTTTACGAAGTCTTTTCTTATTTAAACTCTCAGAAATGTATTCCTCAAACGGCATCAGAAAAGGATTTGCACTGCACTCGCGCGTATATTGTGGAGCAGAATCCTTCTTTAGAGCTGATTTAACCGTATTGCGACTAACATTAAGCAGCTTAGCAATCTTGCGTGTACCCAAATCAGGGTTATGATTTTTCAAATTTCGGATAGTTACCCAATCTTCCACTGTTATCACCTATTTCCCTCCTGCATTTGAAGTCAATCTTATGCAGGATTAGTTAGCAAATGGTGGGTCAATTTTCAGCGGGAAAAGTGGGTCAATTTTCGGAGGGAATTGAGACCAATGTACTGAAAAAACTGGTATTTGTGAATATGAATATAAACTATGTTACAAACCGAACGAATTTGGACATATGCAGCTAGCTACCGAGTATCAGGGGGTTACTAAAGGAATTGAAGGAGGTTGTCCTAGAACAGTTATAGTAAATTCTATGGATTTAATCCCTCCTGTGCCTGTAGAAGTTGAATGTAATGTTATTTGCGAATAAATAAATATTTCCGAGCCGACTTTAACTAAGAGTCGGCTCAACTTTATAAAAGAAACTAAAGGTGTGCAGATGAGAACAATAATACTCTTTATTTTATTTACGATAAGTTTTCCTTCTATTTTGCTAAGTGATTATTATGGTAAGCCATATTTTACTAAACTCAAGAGAAATCCTTTCGAAAGATTTTACATGGATTCTTCTAATATATGCTACATCGCCGGTCACACTCCACTACATAGCTATAAGGATTTGTCTGACACTTTAGTAAGACATACTCATTTTGCTTTAAAAGATACAACTTGCGAGTCGTATTTATACAATCCAATTGGTTATAGTAATAAATCTCATATGGCAATTGTTGCACCAAAGATAATTGGATATTACGGACAGGATAGTCTTAAACCATATTTGCTGTTTAAAAATCAGGATACTACTTTGTCCTGGTTATATAGAGAGGGGGAATTGCATCCACATTACAAATATATAATTGATGCTGAGTATTCAGATGGCAAATATTGGTTTTTTGGGAATATCAAATTTTTACTAAGCTTTGATGAGAATACTCTTGAAATTGATTCTATTCCAATAGACGGAACAATAGTTAAGACATATCATACTTTTGGTTCAGCAATTAATTCATACCAAAATGGATTGCTGTATTTTACTCAGAACAGGAAGGAATTACATTTCTTTTCCAAAGATACAAGCTATACTATCAATGCAGATTCAATTTTTAAAGTAGCGTCTCCGAAATACAGCGATTTGTATAATGTAGAATTGAGAGATGATAAGCTTTATATTTTAGACACAAGGGTGCATGTGGTAATATTTGATTTGAAGACATATGAAACAGAGTTTATAGACCTTACAAAAGGAATAGTAGGAAAACATCTTGAAGAAGATTTGGCAAAAGATAAAAAGATTCCAGGATATATTCATATAGGTAGTAATCATGATATATATTTATCATACTATTCTTTTGGGAAAAGTGCACCGGCTGTTTTCAGGGTGGATAAAGACAGGATATGCAAAGAACTAAAATCAGAGCTTTTATTCGAGTCTAGATCAGTTATTTCTACACCTTTTGACTATGTTTGGTTATACGGCCCTTATAAAAATCCGAACTCTGATACAAACTGGGTTGCAATTCCTTACTTCCCTGAAGGTAATTCAGTAGAATCGGTTCCGTCAATGATAACTTTGCGCACATATCCAAATCCGACAAAAACTCAAACTAAAGTGCAGTTTTACATTCGCCCTGATTTGATAGATGATCTTGAATTTACGATTTATGACTATATGGGCAATCAGGTGGACAAATTGGATAAAGAAGTGGAATATGACAACAGCAGATTTTATGCAACCAAAACAATACAGTCATCAAAGTATCGCACAGGAATTTATTATCTACATATCAATAATGGCGTTGAGTCAAAAATGTTTGGTTTCGCTGTAGAGTAGAAATCTAAATTGAGAACAATTCCCTAATTAAACACCCACAGTTTTTTCAACCTGGGTGTTTTTTTTGGGTGTTATATGTAACTATTTGGAATGTGTCCGGTTATTATTTAATTATTTATACTCATATATTAAAAAAGATATTATGAAATCTATACTACTTTTGTTTTTTATGTTCTTAGGATACACTTCCATATTCTCACAACATTACGATGAACCTTATGAGTTTAGAGATGGATTTGAGTTTTGGAAAGCTTTAATAGATTCTTCAGGACAGTTGTATTTCTTTGGACGAAATGATTTTGCTGTAGTAGACGAGCAAAACAGAACATGGGAAATTATTGATACTTTTGAAACATCTGAAAAAAAACATGAGATTGAGTATATTATCCCAGAGTTTACTCATTTCGGCGAAAATATCAAGATGACTTCTTTTGGTACAAAAGACAGTTCTTACTTTTGCTTTTTTAATGATGATACTACTATTGTGATAAATAAATATCAATTGTCATCGAAATTCAAATATAAAAATACAACCGGTTATAATAATCACAAGTTTTGGTTCAGCGGATTCTGGGGAAATATTTATACTTTTGATGATCGAACTTTCAAATTAGACTCTTTACCTTTAGATTCTGTACACATCCATAAATGGAATCTCGGACCGGCTAATTTTCTTCCTTATGATCAAGGATTTCTCTACTTGGGTCATGCAGAACAGAAGATCTATTATTACTCCGATCAGGAAAGATGGACGATTGATGTTGATTCTATAATCGACACTAATAATTTGACATGGTTAGCAACAAGAAGACTTCGCATTAGCGGAGATACATTACTGTTTATTGGACCTCAACAAAGAATAGCGATATTTAATTTGATCACACACGATTTTGAAGTAATAGATTTATCTAAAACCAGCTTATTAGAATATCACCCTGATGTAGTAATTTCTGACGGCAAATATTTGTTAGAACCTGATGCAACTTTTGATGGTGAAGGTAATATTTATGTTTCAATTTTTACTCTCAAAAAAGGTATCGTAAAATACAAGCGGATAGATAGTTATAACTACGAACATCTGGAGCATGAAGGGTTCAAAGTTGTGTATAGAGTCCAAAACTCCGGAAGAAACAGCACTTGGCTTTCTGGCATTTTTGAAGAAAACGGAAAAACTTATTCCAAAGTGGTTGAATATATTCCAAATGGAAACTCAGTTGAGGCTTTCCCCTCAATAGTACCAATAAAAGTATATCCTAACCCAGCAAAAACATACACTAATGTCAAGTTTTATTTAAAGCCCAGCACTAGAGCTAGTGTAGATTTTAAAATATATAACTACATGGGGCAGCTAATAAAGAATCTTGATGACGATATTGAATATGATCCAAACTCCGGATTTGCAACTAAAAGAATAAATACAATCAGCCTTAAAACAGGTATCTATTATTTAGTTGTAGATAATGAATTGGAGAAAAGGATGTTTGGTTTCGCTGTAGAATAGGAATCTAAATTGAGAACAATTCCCTAATTAAACACCCACAGTTTTTTCAACCTGGGTGTTTTTTTTGGGTGTTATATGTAACTATTTGGAATGTATTTCTCAATTCCCTCCGAAAATTGACCCACTTTTCCCGCTGAAAATTGACCCACCATTTGCTAACTAATCCTGCATAAGATTGACTTCAAATGCAGGAGGGAAATAGGTGATAACAGTGGAAGATTGGGTAACTATCCGAAATTTGAAAAATCATAACCCTGATTTGGGTACACGCAAGATTGCTAAGCTGCTTAATGTTAGTCGCAATACGGTTAAATCAGCTCTAAAGAAGGATTCTGCTCCACAATATACGCGCGAGTGCAGTGCAAATCCTTTTCTGATGCCGTTTGAGGAATACATTTCTGAGAGTTTAAATAAGAAAAGACTTCGTAAAAGCAGAGTATTAGCTGATATTCGAGCAAAAGGCTATACCGGCTCTCAAAGTGCTTTTTACAGGTATTGTGAGAAGATGTCAGCGCAAGAAAAGCCATCATTCAAGCCTTACGAAACGTCTCCCGGCTTTCAGGCACAATATGACTGGAGTCCTTATACAGTAATGATTGGCGGTAAGTTAGTCAAATTATATGTATATCAGTATATCCATGGTTTCAGTCGGCATCGTGTGTTGGAAGCGGCTCTCAGTGATACTATGGCGAGTATATTGGAAGCGTTGGAAAATTCCATCATCGAATCCGGTGGCGTTTGTGAGCAAATTCAAACAGACAACGCAACAAGCTTTGTAACAAATGCCTCAAAGGATAACTTCCAATGGAATAAGCGATATTTGGCATTTTGCGGACATTACGGCTTTAAGCCAACTCGCTCTCTACCTGCACATCCTTGGTCAAAAGGCAAGGTAGAACGCCCTTTTGCATACCTCGAAGATCATTTTATCAAAGGCAATGAATATGAATCCTTCGAAGATTTCTGCCAAAAACTAAAGGATTTTCAGGATAAAGTCAATTCCAGAGTGCATTCGACAACAAAAGCAAAACCTATCGAGCTTTTTGCAAAAGAGAAAGAATACTTATCAATTCTGCCGGAATCACGCTATGTAAGCGTCAAAGAAGAAGTTCGCAAAGTAAGTGCAGACTGCCTGATTTCATTTATGGGAAGCCGATACAGCGTGCCATATTTATTTGTTGGCAAGCAGGTTTGGGTCAAAGTCTCTAAAGGCAGCTATATCGAAGTATATTCAACAAAAAGCAAGCTCATAGCCCGTCACAAGCTCAGTTTAGAGAAAGGTAAAATTATCATGCTGGACTCTCACTATAAGAATCACAGCATAGAAAAAGGAAGTTGGAAACGTTTGTCTATGAGTTTTAGCAAGAAATTCCCTGATTTTGCCTGGTTTTTGGACAAACTATATGCACAAAAGAGAATAAATCCTGCATATCACCTTACAAGAATCATGGATACAGCTATGTATTTTGAGCATAAAGATATGGAAGCAGCTTTTCTTAAATGCCGTGATTATAACATCTTTAACTCAAAGTTTGTAAGAGCTTATGTAGAGAATAATGCTAAAGATGCTCCAGTAGAGCCTGTACGCATAGAAACCATGATAAACAAAACAATAGAAGAAGTCAATATCGTGCGAAATCTGGATTATTACAACAATCATTTTGGAGGTTAAAATGCAGACCCACGACAAATTAGATGAATATCTTAAAACGCTGACTCTGCCTTGGATTAGACAGAATTATAAGTTAGAGGTGGAAAATGCAGCTAAAGCCAAGCTTAGTTATGCAGAATTTCTCTTTAAAATCATGCAGGAAGAAGTAATCTCGAAGCTTGACCGCTCTATCAACAGAAGAGTACAAACAGCCGGATTCCCTCAAATAAAGCATTTTGAGAGCTTTGATTTTTCTTTTCAACCAAAGATTGACGAAAAGCTTTTGAGAGAACTCACGCAACTGCAATTTATGGATGAGGCAAAAAATATTATCTTTCTCGAACCTCCGGGTGTTGGCAAAACGCATCTTGCCATATCCATTGGGATTAAAGCCTGTCAGCAGAGAAAAAGAGTTGCATTTTACACAACAGAGCAGCTAATGAAAGCTTTTGCCGAAGCAGAAATGATTGGTCAACTGCAAAGACTGCTAAACACATTAGACCGGCTTGATCTGCTTATAATCGACGAACTCGGCTATCTTGAGCTTACAAAGAAAACTGCATCATTTTTCTTCAGGCTGATTGCTGCAAGATACGAACGAAAATCTACGATTATTACATCGAACAAGTCCTTTGACAAATGGGGTGATATATTCCAGGATGACGTGGTCGCATCTGCCATTTTAGACAGACTTTTGCATCACTGCTATCCGTTTTTTATCAATGGAAAAAGTTTTAGAGTGAAGGATATTATAAATAAATAATTATATTGGGGTGGGTCAATTTTGCTGACAAAAACGGGTCAATTTTCAGAGGGAAAGAACAGTATTCGGTTATTATTTAATTATTTATACTCATTCTAAATTCAAGTAATAAATGCAACACTTAGATGAGACGTTATAGAAGAAAAGCATAAATTTTTCAAAACAGGAAAGCAGAAAAAATCTGCCTTCCGTGTTTTGATGGAAAATATGCGCATTTTTTCCTTCCAGCGTCCAAACAAGAGGGTTGCAATGGCACATATCACCAGAGAACAAAGATATACAATAGAATGCTTGTTAGCAAAAGGAAAATCAATTACTTACATAGCTGAGACGATTGGCAAAGACAAATCAGTTGTCATCAGGGAAATAAAACGTAATACTAACGAGCGTACAGGTATTTATAGCAGCAAAAATGCACAAAAGTACTACGAAACTCGGCAGAAATGGAAACACAAGCGTACGTATATGACAGATTCTGTAAAAGCGACAATTAGGTATTATCTGGAGCTGGATTACAGTCCTGAGCAAATAGTTGGATTCTGCCGAAAGAACGATATCCCTTGCGTTTCTCACGAAAGTATATATCAGCATATTTGGAAATGCAAAGCAAACGGTCAGGATTTGCACTTGCATCTTCGCCGTAAAGGCAGGAGGTATCAAAAACGTGGCAGCCAATACAAAAGTCGGGGGACAATAGTAAATCGACGTGATATTGACGAAAGACCGACTATAGTGGAGGAAAGAAAACGATTTGGAGATTTAGAAATAGACACAATTATAGGCAAGAATCATAAGGGGGCAATAGTAACTATAAACGACCGGGCTTCCGGGATGCTGTGGATGAAAAAAACAAAAAGCAGAAGTGCCGAAGATATCGTAAATGCTACTATAGAGCTACTTTACGACGAAAGAGACAATATTCATACTATTACAGCAGATAATGGAAAAGAGTTCGCTTATCACTCTTTAATTGCAGAAATATTAGGAGTTGATTTCTACTTTGCTCATCCGTATAAGCCGTGGCAGAGAGGTGCAAATGAGAATCTAAACGGGCTTATAAGACAATATATACCTAAGAAAACGGACTTTACTTTACTGGAAGATAAATTTGTGAGCTTCGTGCAGAACATACTTAATAACAGACCAAGAAAGAGACTTGATTTCGATAATCCTATTACAAGAAAGAAAAATTTATTATTTTAAACTTTGTTGCATTTATTGGTTGAATGTGGCCATATACTAAAAAAAGATATTATGAAATCTATACTACTTTTGTTTTTTATGTTCTTAGGATACACTTCCATATTCTCACAACATTACGATGAACCTTATGAGTTTAGAGATGGATTTGAGTTTTGGAAAGCTTTAATAGATTCTTCAGGACAGTTGTATTTCTTTGGACGAAATGATTTTGCTGTAGTAGACGAGCAAAACAGAACTTGGGAAATTATTGATACTTTCGAAACATCTGAAAAAAAATATGAGATTGAGTATATTATCCCAGAGTTTACTCATTTCGGCGAAAATATCAAGATGACTTCTTTTGGTACAAAAGACAGTTCTTACTTTTGCTTTTTTAATGATGATACTACTATTGTTTATAATGCATTACAAATATCTTCAAAATTTGATTTTAAAAATACAACCGGTTATAATAATCATAAGTTTTGGTTCAGCGGATTCTGGGGAAATATTTATACTTTTGATGATCGAACTTTGAAATTAGACTCTTTACCTTTAGATTCTGTACACATCCATAAATGGAATCTCGGACCGGCTAATTTTCTTCCTTATGATCAAGGATTTCTCTACTTGGGTCATGCAGAACAGAAGATATACTATTACTCCGATCAGGAAAGATGGACGATTGATGTTGATTCTATCATCGACGCTAATAATTTGACATGGTTAGCAACAAGAAGACTTCGCATTAGCGGAGATACATTACTGTTTATTGGACCTCAACAAAGAATAGCGATATTTAATTTGATCACACACGATTTTGAAGTAATAGATTTATCTAAAACCAGCTTAATAGAATATCACCCTGATGTTGTAATTTCTGACGGCAAATATTTGTTAGAACCTGATGCAACTTTTGATGGTGAAGGTAATATTTATGTTTCAATTTATACTCTTAAAAAAGGTATCGTAAAATACAAGCGGATAGATAGTTATAACTACGAACATCTGGAGCATGAAGGGTTCAAAGTCGTGTACAGAGTCCAAAACTCCGGAAGAAACAGCACTTGGCTTTCCGGAATTTTTGAAGAAAATGGGCAAACTTATTCCAAAGTGGTTGAATATATTCCAAATGGAAATTCAGTTGAGGCTTTCCCCTCAATAGTACCAATAAAAGTATTTCCTAACCCAGCAAAAACATACACTAATGTCAAGTTTTATTTAAAGCCCAGCACTAGAGCTAGTGTAGATTTTACAATATATAACTACATGGGGCAGCTTATAAAGAATCTTGATGACGATATTGAATATGATCCAAACTCCGGATTTGCAACTAAAAGAATAAATACAATCAGCCTGAAAACAGGTATCTATTATTTAGTTGTAGATAATGAAGTGGAGAAAAGGATGTTTGGTTTCGCTGTAGAGTAGAAATCTAAAATGAGAACAATTCCCTAATTAAACACCCACAGTTTTTTCAACCTGGGTGTTTTTTTGGGGTTATATGTAACTATTTGGAATGTATTCGGTTATTATTTAATTATTTATACTCATATACTAAAAAAAGATATTATGAAATCTATACTACTTTTGTTTTTTATGTTCTTAGGATACACTTCCATATTCTCACAACATTACGATGAACCTTATGAGTTTAGAGATGGATTTGAGTTTTGGAAAGCTTTAATAGATTCTTCAGGACAGTTGTATTTCTTTGGACGAAATGATTTTGCTGTAGTAGACGAGCAAAACAGAACTTGGGAAATTATTGATACTTTCGAAACATCTGAAAAAAAATATGAGATTGAGTATATTATCCCAGAGTTTACTCATTTCGGCGAAAATATCAAGATGACTTCTTTTGGTACAAAAGACAGTTCTTACTTTTGCTTTTTTAATGATGATACTACTATTGTTTATAATGCATTACAAATATCTTCAAAATTTGATTTTAAAAATACAACCGGTTATAATAATCATAAGTTTTGGTTCAGCGGATTCTGGGGAAATATTTATACTTTTGATGATCGAACTTTGAAATTAGACTCTTTACCTTTAGATTCTGTACACATCCATAAATGGAATCTCGGACCGGCTAATTTTCTTCCTTATGATCAAGGATTTCTCTACTTGGGTCATGCAGAACAGAAGATCTATTATTACTCCGATCAGGAAAGATGGACGATTGATGTTGATTCTATAATCGGCGCTAATAATTTGACATGGTTAGCAACAAGAAGACTTCGCATTAGCGGAGATACATTACTGTTTATTGGACCTCAACAAAGAATAGCGATATTTAATTTGATCACACACGATTTTGAAGTAATAGATTTATCTAAAACCAGCTTATTAGAATATCACCCTGATGTAGTAATTTCTGACGGCAAATATTTGTTAGAACCTGATGCAACTTTTGATGGTGAAGGTAATATTTATGTTTCAATTTATACTCTTAAAAAAGGTATCGTAAAATACAAGCGGATAGATAGTTATAACTACGAACATCTGGAGCATGAAGGGTTCAAAGTCGTGTACAGAGTCCAAAACTCCGGAAGAAACAGCACTTGGCTTTCCGGAATTTTTGAAGAAAATGGGCAAACTTATTCCAAAGTGGTTGAATATATTCCAAATGGAAATTCAGTTGAGGCTTTCCCCTCAATAGTACCAATAAAAGTATATCCTAACCCTGCAAAAACTTACACTAATGTAAAGTTTTATTTAAAGCCCAGCACTAGAGCTAGTGTAGATTTTAAAATATATAACTACATGGGGCAGCTAATAAAGAATCTTGATGACGATATTGAATATGATCCAAACTCCGGATTTGCAACTAAAAGAATAAATACAATCAGCCTGAAAACAGGTATCTATTATTTAGTTGTAGATAATGAATTGGAGAAAAGGATGTTTGGTTTCGCTGTAGAATAGGAATCTAAAATGTGACAATGAAATATATATAGTAAACCCCGCTCAGATTAGATCCAAGCGGGGTTTATTTACGTATATATTTATCTTAATCTAGGTAATATTAAAGACCTAACATTTCAGTTGCTTCTTTGATAGTTTGCTCTACGTGAGTAGCTGATTTATCAAGCAATGCTTTTTCATCATCATTCAAATTAAGCTCGATGATTTTTTCACATCCGCCTTTTCCAAGCTGAACAGGAACACCGATAACTACATCGTTATATCCGTATTCACCTTTCAATAGAACAGAGCAAGGTAAGATGCGCTTTTGATCTTTAACGATAGCTTCTACCATTTGAACAGCAGCTGAAGCAGGAGCATAGTATGCAGAACCAGTTTTAAGGTACTTCACAATTTCTCCGCCACCGCCTGCAGCTCTGGCTACTATAGAGTCGATAGTTTCTTTGTCCATCATATCTGTCAAAGGGATACCTGCAATAGTAGTAAAACGAGGTAGTGGAACCATTGTGTCTCCATGACCGCCTAAAATTAAAGCTTGAATATCCTGCATAGAAACACCCAATTCCATAGAGATAAAGCTACGGTAGCGAGCAGTGTCAAGAATGCCTGCCATGCCAATTACTCTTTCTCTTGCAATTCCGAGTTTTTTCAATGCTACGTAAGTCATCACATCTAATGGATTAGATACTATGATGTAGTAAGCGTCAGGCGAAAATTTAAAAGCATTTTCAGCACATGATGAAACAATTGCCGCATTTTTTTTCAACAAATCATCGCGAGTCATGCCTGGTTTTCTTGCTAAACCTGCAGTGATGATAACGATATCCGAATCTTTAGTAAGATCGTATTCGTTAGTACCGATGATTTTTGTATCTGATTCGCGAATTGGCATTGATTCATACATATCTAAAGATTTTCCTTGTGGTACACCATCAATAATATCCACAAGAATTACTTCATTAGCTAATTCATCATTTGCAATCAATTGAGCACAAGTTGCACCTACGTGTCCTCCGCCTATTACAGTAATTTTCATAAAAAGATCCCCTTATAATTATAGTTCAGTATAGCTTGGGGTTCTGACACCCCAAGCATATCTAAGGACTATCAAAATAGTAATTTATTGAGTTATTAGTAGCATATATTCTTGACTTTTAAGATAATTGAATAATATTAGCTATCATAAATTAATAGAATCGATAGTATGTATTACTGTTAATTATTTGTCAAGAAGTGTTTTGTATTTTCCTGTAGGAAGCGACTTAGGTCTTGTAATAGGTAAACCATAAGCTCTGCTTATTACAGCCTGTGCTGTGATACCTAGCGCTCTTGATACACTGAATAGAACAGTATAATAAGAAAATTCTTTTAGACCGTAATGGTAAAGCAAAGCACCGGAACCGGCATCCACATTTGGCCAAGGGTCTTTTATTTTCTTAACTTGTTTAAGGACTTCAGGTACTACATTGAAGACTCTTTCAACTGTAGCAAATACAGGATCATCGCTCATGTGTTTCTGCCCGAAGCGCAAAAATGCTGCAAATCTTGGGTCAGTGATTCTAAGCACAGCATGACCATAACCAGGAATTACTTTGCCGGAATTAAGTGTATCCCAAGCAAATTCTTCAAGTTCTTTTTCAGTTGGAGTACCGCCGAATCTGTTCATAGTTTCAAGAACCCATTTTAGGCATTCTTGATTTGCTAATCCGTGCAGTGGACCTGAAAGACCATTTAATCCACCGGATAGAGAATAATATAAATCAGAGAGAGCAGAGTTAATAGTCGCAGAAGTATTAGCACTTACGTTACCACCTTCGTGATCCGAATGGAGAGTAAGATACAGTCTCATAAGCTGAGAAAATTCACCTTTGCCTGTTCCTAATCCGAGCATTTTAACATAATTACCTGACCAATCTAAAGATTTATCACCTTCGATTCTTTCGCCTTTATTAAATCTTTTACGGTAAACATAGGCAGCAATATTCGGTAATTTGGCAATAATATCAAGAGCATCTTCTAATGTTGGCTTCCAATATTCAGTTTTTGCTATACCAACGTTGTATGCTTTTGCAAATTTAGATTCATTTTGCATGACCAAAATTGCAGTATTAAACATAGCCATCGGATGAGAATCATTTGGCATATTATCTAATACTTTCCATACATAATCAGGCACATCCATTCTGCTTGCTAAATCTTGCTGCAAGTCTTTTAGTTCTTCTTTATTTGGCAGACTTCCTGTAAGTAATAACCAATAAATCTCTTCCGGCAGTTTATCTTCCAAATCTTTTAATTCAATGCCTCTTATAATTAGACCTTTTTCAGGTGGCACTTCAGAAGTGTCACAAACCAATGCTTTAACGCCTCTCATACCTCCGTATACCTGAGCTAATGTAACTTGAGAAACAACCTGATCGCCTTTTTCTTTCAAAAACTGCTTAATAGATTCAATTTGAGGAGGTAGAACTTCTTCCAATTTTTTCTTTAAAAGTGACATAATTCATCCCTTATCGTTATTTATTCAAACAATTGTTTATTTATATAAAAATATTGTATCGTTTTCCGGATTTTGTGAGCTACGCAATACGGAGAGCTGACTGGATGTATTCAAATCTGTTATGGATATAAATTATCAATTAAACAGGACTTAAATATTATTCGTACAAACGGGTAAAATATTTGAATTATTGTGAATAAATCTCAGAAGTTTCTATTCCAATAGAATTTAGAAGAGATAGCCTAAAAAATTGCAAAAAAAATGTTAGATTGTTTCTTTTGAAAAAGCTAAAGATAAAAATAATGGCAAGAGTTCTAATTACAGGCGGAGCAGGATTCCTGGGATCACACCTTTGTGATAAGTTTATTGCAAACGGCGATGAAGTTATTTGCATGGATAACTTTGTAACGGGTTCTCCTGACAATATTGCTCATCTAATGGGCAATCCGAAATTTGAATTTATTCAGCATGATGTTACTAATTATGTGTATGTACCGGGGGAGTTGGATTATATATTACATTTTGCTTCACCGGCATCACCAATAGATTATTTGAAGCTGCCTATCCAAACACTTAAGGTGGGATCTTTAGGCACTCACAAAACTTTAGGTCTGGCAAAAGCTAAAAACGCTAGGTTCTTACTGGCGTCTACATCTGAAACTTATGGTGATCCACTTATTCATCCTCAACCTGAAACTTACTGGGGAAATGTGAATCCGGTTGGTTTCCGTGGTGTGTATGATGAAGCTAAACGATTTGCAGAAGCTATGACTATGGCTTATAACAGATATCACGGAGTGGAAACTCGCATCGTTAGGATCTTTAATACTTATGCCCACGAATGAGACTGCAAGATGGACGCGCTATTCCTAATTTCATCACTCAGGCTTTCTCAGGTCAGGACGTAACAGTCTATGGAGATGGAAAACAAACACGTTCTGTCTGTTATGTAGATGATCTAATAGAAGGTATTTTCCGTCTGTTAATGTCTGATGAAGTGAACCCGACAAATATTGGTAATCCTGATGAGCTTACTATGCTTCAGCTGGCTGAAGAGATTGTGGATCTTACAGGTTCGCAGAGTAAGATAATTTTCGAAGATCTTCCGGCAGATGATCCGAAAGTCAGACAACCTGATATTACTAAAGCTAAAGAAATATTGAAATGGGAACCAAAAGTTAATCGACTTGAAGGTCTGAAAAAAACAATTGAAGACTTTAAGAAAAGATTAGCAAAATAATACTTCCCTTATTAAAAGGCTCTAATATATAAAAAATGAGGCTGACTCTGCGAAGAGTCAGCCTCATTCAGTAATAGATCTTTCTATACTATTAATTTTCTAATGCGATTTGCTGGTTATCGCTTTCTACCATTTGATCGTAGAATTTTTTAAATTCACCATACTTCTCAGCAGGCACTACATCATTTTTGAATACCACTTTTCTGATACCTACAAGATTATTACCTTCTAATTTGTAAGATACTTCATAATCTGCAAAATCAGATTTTAGAGAGATTGATTCTGGAATCTCTGAAACTTTCATACCTTTAGGTATTTCAAGTTCTACTCTGCTGAATTCCTCATCTGTATTCAGATATTTCCATAGTGCAATTGGATATTTTCTCTCGTCATTTGCCGTCACATCGCCAGCTACTAAAACATCAATCCAAGGGAACTTCATGATCTTCATGTTCTTAATTTCTGTGAAAGGCTTTTTGACTTTATATGAGTAAGAATAGTTTACAGAATCAGATAAATCTTTTAGATTCTTTTCAAATTTAAAATCCAGAAGTTCTATTGAACTATAATCTTCACTGATGCTTTTTGTCAGTGTTTTTCTCTGAAAATCAGACGTCAAATCTCTGTAGCGTCCGCGCATAGAAGCTGCTGGACCACCTATTTTAGTAGAATGACTTTCTATTATTAAGTTGGATTTTTCAATTTTGGCAGTAATTGATCTGCTAATTGCATTTTTAGGCCTTGAGTCAGGATCTACTCTTATCAAATCATTCTTTTTATAGTTGTTGATTTCCAATCCAAAGGATTTTTTTGAAGAGCCGTAAAATGTTCCGAAAGGCACAACATCACTAGTTAGCTCTACAAAGTAGGTCTTATCATCAAGCTTGATTTTACCTATAACATGTTCGAATCCTATAGAAGGTAGCGCTAAAGAATTTTCTCCGTTTTCACGGTTACTAATTAGAACTATTTCGGCATCCAAACCTACAGCTTTGCATAGAGTCACGAAAAGTACGGAAACATCTTTGCAGTCACCAATTTTTGCGTCTATTGTTTTTGTCGGATTCTGAGGGATAAGACCAGTTTGTCTAAAAGGAACAGAGCTGTATCTAATTTCCTCAGTAATGTATTTATAAATAATTTTGACTTTTTCTCTTGCGCTAAGATTCTCTTTACCATCAAAAAGTTCTTCAACTTTTTGTTTCACATCATAGCTTACTTCCGTTTTAGGGTTAGAAACATCATAATACCATTTAGAAACATAATCCCAGTCTTTTATGCTTGATATATGAAGCATAGTGCAAACTTCATTAAGTGGTGGCATCATAGTTTCAGGTTCGATCTTAGGAAGCTTGGATAAAGACCAAGTGTACATAGTCATATTGTCAATTTTTTCTATCTCAGGTTTCAGATCAGAACCTGTCATTTTATATGTTATATCAATTCCATCTTCTTTTAGCAATTTTGTTGTAGAAGTTTCTAATGGAAGTACTGAGTTAAATATTGTATTTGTTACATAATATCCCGCTAAAGATCCATCTATATAGCTTGTTGATTTAGTTTTCAAGTAAACTACATCGCCTGGCTCAAGCTTAGTGAATACAACATTACCTACCATATTGTCAGCCTGAACAATGCTTCCGTCTTGTTTTCTAACTTCTGCTTTCAAAATGTCTGTACCATAGCCAAAGTTACTTTCTTTTAGCATATCAACACCGGTCTGAGTCAGAGGCTTTGCTACTAAGTAACGAATTTGTTCCTGAGCGCCGCTTTTGTATAAAACGTTATGGTTCTCTATTAAAAGGAAAATTGCGTTTTCATCAGGGTACTCTTCTGCACCTTTCGAATTTTTAACAATTAAATCTATATCGGGTTCTGTAAATTTATCAAAGATATCTTCTTCACCCCTTAGTTTTCTAAGTGATGTTCTATCGTCAAAATTACCAGGGTAATACTTTACTGATAGTTCATAAAATTTGATAGCACTGTCTTTTACATCTTTTTCTCTGTAACACTCTGCAATGTCAGAACAAACACCTGCATCAAGCGGGTTGCGACGATATATTTCATAATAATATTCTAATGCAGTATCATAGAGAGCTTGCTGGTTGTAGAAACCTGCAATTTGGTTAAGTACATTTATAGCACGATCTGAATATTTCAGCATTTTGTTAAAAAGCTTTTCTGCATCATCTCTTCTGTCTGTTTTCCAATAATGCTGAGCCAAAGAATATGTCATAGATTCTACATAATAGTCATCCAAATAATCTTCATACAGCTCATATGCTTCTTCTAACATCTTCTTATCGTATTGATAAATTGACTGAGCTTTTTTAGTCAAAGTAAGGTCAGTTGGGTATTTATCATGCATATCTAAAATCAGCTCATTGTATTTGGCATATTCTTTATTACTGTTTAGAATGGAAGCCCTTAAGTTATAGAGGTAATAATCAGAAGCTCCCTCAGCTGATAAAGAATCCAATACTTCCAAAGCTCTGTCCCAATCTTCTTTTTTGAGAACATCTTCGAGTCTGCCAATTTCAGATAGTACTGTTTGAAACTTATCGTCTTGTAAGTATTCTTTTTTCATTAGATAACTGCTTTCCAAATCAGGATTGCTGGATAAATTTCGGCTTTCCCATGATAAGAGGCTATAGTTATCAGGATACTTTTCAAGTAAGTCTTCTAAGCGAATTCTATGTTCAAGTAATTGGCCATTGAAGAACATATAATTAGACAAAAGAGAAAACATTATCAGCTCAGAGTCTTTTCCTTTGAAGTTCTTATCATAATATTCAATAGCAAAGTTTGGTATTCTTTCGGACTTATAATTGTCTGACTTTTTATAATCTTGATATTGTGATTTTGATTCAAATTTAGGTAATGGCTTTAAATCTTTATCTAAGAAACGAAGCAAAAAGTTGGATAAATGATTTTCTGCAGTTCCAAGCTGCACCAATACTCTATTATAGCCTTTATGCAGTTTAGCGGTCAATAAATAGTTATCCATACCATTATTGATTTCTCTTTTTTCTTTAAAGAGAAGATGGTCGTTCAGCCATAATTTTGCAGAACCGGAAAAGCCGAATCCAAGCACAACTTCCTGATCTTTATCGCTATAAACAAAACTCTGTGCATAGCAAAGAGCTCCGCCTATGTAAATATTTTCAGCGATATCAATCCAATTTCCTGGGAAAGTTTCATGATAATCAAACCAGGTAATTTCTATATTGTTTTTGGCAACAAACTTTGAATCATTTTGAGGGTTAGCTAATGGACCATGTTGCTTATCAAAACCTGATCCTGAAATGTTTTCAAAAGGCCCGATGAGGCTCCAGTGATCAACAGTTCCCAAGTCTTGTTTAATTTTTAAACTTTTGTCAAAGTCGTTAACCCGTAAGTAAAAATCACTAAGTGATTCTTTGATTAGAGCTACAAGCTGCGGATGCAAATTTTTGTTTTCAAGGCATCCTTCAAAGAATTCTATTTTATCTTCTAGCGGATATCTGTGATCAGCTCTGAAGATATGAGAATTGACAAGAAAATATAAAAATGGTGATGGATCATCTAATTGTTCATATATTTCTTCCAACTCAGATAGATTGTTGTTTAAAATTGCCTGATATTCCGAGATTTCATTTATGGCAGTGAAAGCTTCTATAGATTTGCTTTCTAGTTTTTTATATTCTTTATAGGCATTCTTTAAGTCATTTTCTAAAAAATATTTTCTAGCCAAGGCTTCATCTGATTTAGCTGTTAGCATTGGAAATGAGAAACCTAAAATAATAAACAAAAGTAATCTGCGCATTTGTACCTCTTTCAAATATTTTATCTATTTAATAATATTAAAAATAAGAATAATTTTGCTCATTTGCATTAAAAAATAAAACATATTTTAGGATTATCTATTCAAGAACATCAGTTTGCTTTGAATTATTTTTGAATGCTGTAGCTTAGTAATATTTATTGCTTAGCTCCACAATGGTGTTAAACATATCTTTGCCAACTTCGATGATTTCTTCTTTAGTCCATTCAAATGAGTATATCCAGTTGTTGTTTTCACTTCTGGAAACATAATCTGTAAAGAGTAGTTTTGCTGTATATGTTTCCTGATTTTTATTGATCAAATAAACTAAATAAGCATAAATTGACATTTGATGTTTATAATGAGAAGCAAGACTCTCTATATTGCTATATTCAGCAATTTTGTTAGTCTTCCAGTCCCATATTATAAGATTATTGTTTTCGTCCTTTATAAGGCAGTCTATGCTTCCTGTTAAGTAATGAATTTCAATTGGAATATTTAACTCTAATTCAAACTTTGCTTCTTCAAGTTGAGCGCTGTGCTCCTGAATATAATCTGTAGACACAATGTTTACGCAAAGATCTGCTACTTGTTTTAAATTTTCTTCGCTAAAGCTTTTTTGTCTTTTGAGAAGTACACTTATAATCTTTTCCAATTCTTCTCTTATTACTTGTTTTTCTTGCCACCAGCTGTTTAGTTTTGCCATAGCTTCATGAATATAGATACCTAAGACATTGCCGCTTAGCTCGTCATTTTCTTTATCATTATTAGGATTGAAATATTTCTCTTTTGGACTGAGTCCAACAAGATATTTCATCTCATAATCTGATGCGTCAGTTTTATAAGTCATTATCTTAGAAGCAGAGAAAACTTCATTATGGTATCTGGCAGGAATAAATGCAGACTCCTCTTGTTCGCCCTCATTTATGTCAGATTCTATATCAAAACTACTTTCTGTTGCCTCAACTTCGTAAATAAATGGAATATGATATGCAATCAACATATTATTGAGCTCATTATTTTCCAAAAATGAAAGCTCTTGTTTTGTTATATTCGCTTGAGAAAGCTCACTTTCGTAGAATGTTTTATAGAGAGAATTACCTGAATAATCCTGTGTATTTTCACTAAGAAGAACATCAAAAATATTTTTAGCAAAAGATTGAAGGGTAACTACTTTTTTGCTGGTATGAGAAATATTTGCAGATATGATCAGATGATCTTTAGCTCTGGTCAAAGCCACGTATAAGAGTCTTTTATCTTCAGCATCTTCAGCTTGATTTTTCAGTTCTCTGCTGATCAGAGTGTAAATATTATCTACTGGTTCCAGCAGCCCTGTAGCTTCATTGACTCTTTTATCTTTGAAAGCTACACCAAAGTTTTTAGTAAAGTAAACGCTGCTTGGTCTTCCGGTTTTGTTGTTTGTGCCATAAAGAGCAACAATAGGGAATTCAAGTCCTTTAGAAGCATGGAATGTCATTATGTTTATAGCATTTTCAGAAGATACAGAAGCTTCTCCGTCACTGCTGATTTCAAGCAGAAGATTCAGTTCTTGCATAAGATCATAAATATCTGCAAAGCCTTTTTCTTCAAATCCTCGGATATGAGAAACAAATTTTTCTATTGAAGCTTTAATCTGATCTATAGCTTTATCTTCGGATATTTTTTCGAAATACGCTCTATCATAGATGAGTTTGCTTATTAATTCAGTAGGAGAGAGTCTGCCGCTGACAGAAAGTATTTTCCGAAGGTATTGGAATGCTTCTGTAAAAGTTTTGGTAGCTTCTTTATTTGTTGAATAACGTATGGCCTTATTCCAGAAAGTGTCATGTTTTTCTGCTTGATAGATATTATATAATTCTTTGTCAGACAGGGCAAAAAATGGGGAACGCAAAACACCTATGCATGCAATGTCATCATTAGGATTATACAAAAATTTTAGTAGTGCAATCATGTCCTGCACTTCCTGCAATTGATATAGCCCTGAGCCTGCATGAAGTACAAATGGTACTTTTTCTTCTATACATGCATTCATTAGCTCGCTTAATTTACTTCTGGAGCGAATTAGTATACCTACATCTTTATAATCAGCATTTCTAAAGGTGTCATTTTCAAATACTTGATATGGCTCTTTACCTTTAATTTTAGATTTGATATACCTGATTAGCTTTGTTGCCTCAAGTTTATCAGCAGATTCAGTTTCTTCTTCAATTTCGTCTTCTTTCTCTTCCTTATGAATTACAAATGCAACAGATCCGTGTCTCGAATCATCGGCTTCAAAAATTTGATTTGGTGAATCAAAGAGGTAGTGTGGGAATCTGTCTGATATCTCTTTTTTAATGGCAGAACTGTTTTTAGCAAAAACCAGGTCTTCATAAGCTACTTCAAACTCTGAGACAGATGTATCCATGATACTGCCGCAAATTTTATTTACAAATGCAGCTACAACAGGGGAGAGTCTGAATGATGCGTTTAGAGAGAGCATTCCGTTGTTTTCATTATCGATATAGTCAAGGTGCTCCCCTTGGAAGTTGACCATATTAGTAATAAGCTTGCCAGCTGCCATCTTTTTACTGTTAAGTTCTGCTATTCTTGCTGATGCTGCATTAAATACTCTGACATCAGCGTTTCTGAATGCATAGATACTCTGCTTCCCATCGCCGACAATAAATAAGTTCGCCTTAGTATTTGTTTCGGGAGCATATTGCTTTAGTTCGGGAATTAAATCCTGTAGGATGTCATATTGCAATTGGTTTGTATCCTGGAACTCATCTACCATTATATGATCCACCTTTGCCATAACCATATCTCTGATATTTGGATCACTAAGTAAGGACTTTGCGCGCAATATTAAATCATCAAAATCTAAAAGTCCTCTTTCTTCCTTTTCTTTATCAGCGATATATAAAAGATGGTCAATAAAATGGTATACAGCCTTTTGTAAATGAGGGAAGTTTTCATTTGCTGAGGTATTATTGAAAGCTTTAATGTCTTTTTCTATCAATTTTATAGTAGCTTCTATTTGTTCTTCTTCTTTGGCAGAGTAGCTCGTTTTCTTAGTGACTAGTTTGTACCAGAGAGATCTCCCAATTTTTTTGTCCAATGCCATAGATTCAAGACAGTTTCTAAGAGCTTCTATAGGGTTGTCATCGTAATTGTTTATTTCTGTTTCAGCCTTTGGCAAGACAGAAGATTGGATTATAGGCAAGTCCTTGCCCTCTTTTGCAGTAAGATCTTCTATGCTAATATTTTTCAGCGCATTCAGAATGAGAAGAATCCCTTTTCTATATCTATCAAAAACAGATTTAATAATTTGATTGTTTTCTTTAGCTTCGAAAGGGTTGTGACTCTCTTCATCGAAGAGTTCTTTCATCTGCATATATTCATATCTGTTAGCTAAGATAGTATCGATAATTGATTCGATGAGATACATCTTATTTCTGCTTAGAAGTTCCTTAAACTCTAAACTCAAATCATTATTTTGTTCTGTTATTATATCTTCGATAGCATTTAGTTTTGCGTCTCTATAGAGTAGAAATTTGTCTGTTTCGCTAAGCTCCTGAAAATTTGGAGAAATGTCAGCTTCAACAGCATAGTCTCTGAGCAAACTGCAGCAAAAGCTGTGTATTGTAGATACTTTAGCCTGGAAAATGCGAGATCTTATTCGCCTGAATTTATATCGCTTCTCAGAATCTTTTTCTTCTTTAATCATTTTACCTAAAGAGCTAATAATTCTGGCAAACATTTCCGATGCAGCCTTTTTAGTAAAAGTGATTGCAATAATATTTTCAGGGTTATCATTGAGAGTGGATTCATGCTCTAAAATCTGCAAAAATCTCTCCACCAGAATTCTGGTTTTACCCGATCCTGCGTTTGCACTTATTACTAAGTGTCTGTCAGCTGTAAATGCTAATTTTTGCTCTCTGGTAAATTCCATTGTATTTCTCAGATTATAATATTCAATATCCGGTAATATAGTAAAAAGTAAAAAAAAGAAATTATCGAGAAAGATTTTTATTTTGTCTAAATTTTACCTATATTTGTATCACATAATCACCGCGGGGTGGAGCAATTGGTAGCTCGTCGGGCTCATAACCCGAAGGTTGCAGGTTCAAGTCCTGTCCCCGCTACAAAATAAAGGCAACTTCAAAATAAGAAGTTGCTTTTTTTCGTTGTATGTGTTCAATTTTAAATACTATTTACTATTAAACGGGAAGAATATTTTGAAACTAAGAGAGCTGGGCAAAGATGAGAGAAAGATATTTATCCTTCATTTCATCTATTCTGTAATAGAAGGCATAGTGCTGGGTGTAGTTGTTTTAAACGAATTCGTATTTATTAAAAGTTTGAACGGTTCTGAGTTCTTACTGGCAGTGCTGTTTCAGTTTAGCATGATAGTATTTGTGTTTTCCGTTTTTATTCATGAGATCATCAAGAAGTATAAAAAGAAAAACATACTAAGGATAGTAGCTCTTTTGACCAGATTGCCTTTACTAGGTGCTGCTTTTTTCCCAAATGAGCTTCTTCCTCCAGATCAAATGATATTCTTTCATGCTGCACTTCTTAGCATGTTCCTCTGCTACTATCTGGCTCTTCCGGTAATAAATCCAATAATAAACAGTATACTGAAGAATAACTATAAAACTGAGCATTTTGGTACTTTATACAGCTATGCAACAAGTGCAAATAAAGTGATAATGCTTATTGCGACCTTCACTTTTGGGGAGCTTCTGGAAATTGATAATTTTGCCTTTACTTATGTCTATCCTTTTATTGCGGTTGTTGGTATAGTTTCTGTATTCCTTCTCTCTTCTGCTGTTAAAAAAGACTATATGGCGGGGCATGATAAACAAAGGTCTGTTTTAGATTCTGTAAAAGCTTCTTTTCCTAATCTTCTGAACATAATCAAAAAAAATAAACCTTACAGAGATTTTGAGCTTGGTTTTATGCTCTATGGATTGTCTTTTATGATGACCGTGGCTGTTATATCTCTGTTTTTAGCAAAAGAGCTTGATCTAAGTTATAAAAGCCTGGCTTTTTATAAAAATTCTTATAATCTAATAGCGATTGTCTCCCTTCCGTTTTTTGGGAAACTCATTGATAAAATTGATCCCAGAAAATTTGGAGCATTCACTTTTGCAACTCTTGCATTGCACTTACTTTTTATGGCTCTAACTGAATATATGCCATATAACGTTCAATGGGGTGCATATACTTTCTACTGGCTATTGATAGTATCTTTTACTTTCAATGGTCTTTTTGCGGGCACAATGCCTCTTTTATGGAATATTGGTTCAGCATATTTTTGCAAAAATGAAGATGCAGCAGAGTATCAGTCAATACATCTATCAATGGTTGGCTTTAGAGCAATATTTGGTCCACTATTTGGTATTTGGCTATTAGAATATCTTGATTACACGGGCGTGTTTGCAGTAGGAATATTCTTACTTATATTGTCAATATATGTAATGCTTAAATCTATGAAAACAAAGCAAATAAGCTTTTGACAGATGCTTCTCTGTTCAACGAGATTAAAATATAAGATACATATTTAAGTCAAAGAATGTAAATTGTGTTATTGTTTTTTTTGATATTAGAAAAAGAAATTGTGGCTAAGTTGAAGAAGAAATTATCTAATTATATGCCAGTCTTAATAGCATTTGCTATTTTACTGTCTTCCGTATGGGCTATCATGGAATACTCTGAATACGCTCAGAGTAAAATAAAGAAAAGTGAAAGAGAGAAAGTATATGAAATGCTCAGCTTCAAGAAATCTCTATTGGAGAAAGCTCTCTATTCCAGAATATACTATACCAAGGGTGTTGCGGCTTATATTTCTTTAAATCCAGAAATCAATCATCAGGTCTTTCAGGATCTTGCCAAAGAGCTAATTCAAAAGGACTCGACAATAAACACAATGTCTATCGCAAAAAACGGCATCATTAATTCTATCTATCCATTTAAAGGGCATGAAAAAGCAGTTGGACTTAATTTGCTGGCACACCCGGGTAGAAGAGAAATCGTTGAGAAAACCATTGAGACTCATAATACATTTGTTGCAGGACCTGTAGAGCTTGTAGAAGGAGGAATAGCATTTGTCAGCTATACTCCGATTTTTTACAAAAGCGGAAAAAACGAGGGATCTTTCTGGGGAATTACCGATATAGTAGTCAGAAGAGATAATCTTCTAAAAGAAGCAAAACTTTATGACACTGAAGGCGAGATTAGATATGCAATAAAGGGAAAGGATGGACTCGGAGCCAATGGGGAAGTATTCTGGGGTGATTCCACACTTTTTAACCAAAATCCTGTTATCATTGAAATGGCTTTGCCAACCGGTAGCTGGCTGATAGCCGCAGTACCTAAAAATGGATGGAATATGGTTGCTCTGATTGATAAATCGCTTATTATCTTTCTATACATAAGTGCTCTTTTTATTTCTTCTCTAATCGGTTTGCTTATTAAAACATATCTTAAAGCTAAAGAAAATGAAAGACAGCTGCAGGCTATTTTTGGTGCTATGCATGACATCATTATTGAATATAATGAGGAAGGAAAATACCTTAATGTTGCTCCTACTAATGAATCTCTATTGATTTTGCCAAGGAAAGAGCTAATTGGTAAATATGCTCATGATATTTTGAATATTGAGTTAGCTGACCTAGTCGTCAAAAACATTAGAGATGCAGTTACTACTGGTGAAGTGCAGACTTTTGATTATCCTTTAGAAATCAACGAAAAGCTTCTGTGGTTCCAAGCACGTGTCTCCAAAATTAGTAATAACCGAGCTTTGCTTGTTTCACATGATAACACTGAAAGGACTTTAGCCATTAAGAGATTAAAAGAGTCAGAAACTGAGCTTAAAAAATCTAACTCGCTTAAAGATAAATTCTTTTCTATTATTGCGCATGACCTAAAAAGCCCTATTGGCAGTTTTAATATGCTGACAGATTCGCTATATACAGATTTTGATAAGTTTAGTGATGCTGATAAAAAAGAATATCTGGAATTAATGAGGAATAGTTCCAAAAACTTAGTCAACCTAATCGAGAATCTTCTGCAATGGTCGCGCTCTCAAAAAGGTGAAATATCTTTTAATCCTACAGAAGTAAACCTGGACTTTTTGTGTAATAATGTAAAAAATACTTTATCCTTGGCAGCTAATGCTAAAAATATAGAAATAAGAAATAATCTTGATTCTAAGATATCTTTAAATGCTGATATAAATATGCTTACTACCATTTTTAGAAATTTGATATCCAATTCTATCAAATTCACGGAAGAAGGCGGTGAAATTGTAATAAGTTCTAAAGAAATATCTGAGGCAAACAAAAACTATGTGCAAATTTGCATTGCTGATACAGGAGTTGGGATGAATGAGGAAGTAAGAAGTAAGCTTTTCAAATTGGCTTCATCGGTATCCATGCCGGGCACAAACGATGAAAAGGGGACAGGCCTGGGGCTTATCTTATGCAAAGAATTTGTAGATAAACATGGTGGTAATATTTGGGTAGAAAGCCAAGAAGGCAAAGGCTCTCAGTTCTATTTTACATTACCTTTATAGGAATATGATAATTTATTTTATAATAAAACAGCAGCAGGATTTAAGTGATTCTGCTGCTGTTTGGTTTGATATTAAACATTTTATTTAATTGGAGTTTTGTTGCGTTTGATACCACGATAGTCTCGCATTGTAGAGTTGAAATAAATGTAACCTGATTTTGTGTAAAAACTTCCGGTACGACTGTCAAAAGAGAAATGGAATTTCCAGTTTTCTCCGTCATCTTTGGACGTATAGATGCTGAATAAACCATGATTGTCTTCTTCGTGTTCAAAATAACCTGATCTGGACGCTATAACAGTGTTGTTACTGTTTATATCGTAAATATATAAGTCGCCCATTTCCAGTTTTTTAATCAGACGTGGTTCTTTATTATAAGCAATATATTCGTTATTGTAAAATTTATAATATTTGGAGTTCTTCTCATTCGGAGAATAATCAAAAGTAGATCCTGTCCATGACTTACCTTTATCAGAACTTGTAAAATATTTATATTCAGAGATTGATATTTCTGCATCTATAATAATATAATTATCAATTGCTGTTGAAAAAGATGTATGATCAAATGGTCTTTTAATCTTAATCCAGGTCTCTCCATTGTCTGAGGACTTAGCGTAAGCTGAAGCGTAAAGGACACCGTCTTTATCAATATATTTATACTGAGATCCAATTTGCGAATAATAAGTGCTGTCTTCCGATACTATTTTAGTTTTTAAAGTTTTAAATTTTGAGTCGCTTTTGTGTTTTCTATAAATATTAGGTGCTGAAAAAAAATTAACATAGTCATCCTTCCCGTAAATAATGGTGGGAGCATCATAAAACGCATTCATCGTTGAATCAAACATATCCATCGTGAATATATCTTCTAATTTCCAGGTAGCACCAAGATCTGTGGATTTAAAAATGTCGTATTGCTTTGTGCCATGATTTAGCAAAATAGCATAATAATTATCATCGTAGTTATTTTGAAAAATATCTGCAATGTAGTCATACCCTGCAAATGCAGTTTCTATCTTATCTGCACTGGAATATATGCTTGGTCTACTTGGCTCTTCGTCGCACCCATAAACTCCCAAAATAACAGCAGCTAAAATCAATATTAAACTTAGTTTTTTCATTCAAATTTTCCTTTATTTAAGTGGAGTTTTGTTGCGTTTGATACCATGATAATTGTAACTTGTTGAGTTAAAATAGATGTAGCCTGATTTAGTGTAAAAACTTCCGGTACGACTGTCAAAAGAGAAATGGAATTTCCAGTTTTCTCCGTCATCTTTTGACGTATAGATGCTGAAATCACCGAAATTGTCTTTGTCATGATCAAAATATCCTGTTTCGTAAGCTATTACAGTATTGTTCTTAGTTATATCGTATATATATAATTCTTCCTTGCTAGGCTTTTTAATCTGCTTTGGTTCTAAATTATATGCGATGTATTCATCATTGTAAAACCTAAGGTATTCAGAGTTATTATCATTTCTAGAGTAATCAAAAGTTGATTCTGTCCATGATTCTCCCTTATCAGCACTGACATAATATTGATATTCAGGTTCAGAATTATCGGCTTTTACAACTATATAATTGTCAATTGCTGTTGAATATACTGATGTGTTATATGGTTTGTTGATATCTGTCCAAGTTTCCCCATTATCTGAAGACTTAACAAAATCTGAAGCAAATAGAATCCCATCTTTATCAACAAAGTTAAACTGATAACCAAATTGATCATAATAAGTCCTATCTTCTGTATCTATCTTAATGTTTAAAAGATCAAATTTTGATTGATTTTTTGCTTTCCTGAATATTTTGTTGTGCAAATAAAAGAAAGTATAATCATCTTTTCCGTATATAATGGTTGGTGTATCATAAAATTTATCCAATGTAGGAGAAATCATTGACTTTGTAAATACATCCTCTAATTGCCATGTTGCACCAAGATCAGTAGATTTAAAGATGTTGTATTGCACAGTATCTCTGTTTACCAAAATTGCGTAGTAATTGTCATCGTAATTATTCTGGAATATATCTAAAATGAAGTCATAGCCTTCAAATGCAATTTCTAATTTATCTGCACTGGAAAATGTATCCGGTTGGACAGAGTCATCTTCGCATGCAGAAATACCTAACATAACTACTGAAATAATAAATAATAAAATGAGTTTTTTCATTTTGATTCTCTCTATTTTATAGGTTTTATATTGCGCACTATACCATCACCTGTTTTGGCATAAATGTAACCTGATTTTGTATAATAAATTGCGGGTGATCCACTATAACTACTTGTGTAAGTATCCATAAAGCTCAATTCGTAATTCCATGTTTCGCCATTATCTGTAGAAGTGTGTATATTGCAATTACTAGCATAACCAGGGAAGTAGTCATTTTCTTTGTATCCTTCCCAATTTGCAATTATAAGCCCATTGTCGAGCATTTTTATAATATTGAATATGCCTTCTTCAGGTCTGGTAATTTTATACTCGACTTGTTTATTTGTAGGGATGTTTTCTAGCTTGTAATAATATAACTCAGTTGGTGACTCTGATGTTTTTTTATCTAGCACTTTAATCCAAGTTTCGCCTTTATCTTCACTTTTCCATATACAATCTTTAAAATCAGCAATGATCATATTACCGTAGATATAAGTTTTATAGAAATAATCACCATTCTCGAAAGGAGTTTCAATGAATGTCCAATTAAAACCTTCATCAGTTGATTTTAGATAGCAACCTGAATAAATAACGCCATCATCATCTATATTGATATCAGAAAAATCTACAATAATATTGCCTTTGTATTCATACTTTGCTAAGTAATTTAAATTGTTTAATATTTCAAAATCATTCATAACACTGAAGAATGTATTTTTGTATTGGATAAATAGATTTCCTTTTTGTGACATCTTCAAGCTTTGTATGTCCTCTCCACCTCTAAAAAGATCAAAATATTTGTAATCTTTGCTCATATCTTTTAAAAGTGTCCAATCTTCACCAGTTTTAGAAGTATATAAAATTAGTTTCATAGAATTATATTCAAAGGCAATCATATAATAAGTATCTTCCATTTTATTATAATCAATAATACTTATCGAAGCACAGTGTTTAAGCACATGTTCTACTTTTTCAGAATTTGCGCTTTTAACAGGAGATATTCCATCGATGTCGTCACTACACCCATAAACTCCCAAAATCACAGCAGCTAAAATCAATATTAAACTTAGTTTTTTCATTCAAATTTTCCTTTATTTAAGTGGAGTTTTATTGCGTTTGATACCTTGTTCCCATGTCTCAAAATATATGTATCCAGATGGAGTGAAAAATCTTTGATACTCAAATAGATAAAATTGATAATTCCAAGTTTCACCCATATTACTAGAAGAGTAAATATAAGTATATTTAGAATCGTAAAACTTATAGTCAAAATCTATATTACTCCCTAATTTTTCAGATAAGATATTGCCATATTTATCAATCCCGATTACTTTTGTATCGCCCTTAGCATGTTTTTTAATTATGAAAGGTTTAGGGTTAGCATTTGTAATATTGTGAATATCATAAAAAGCACAGTGTAAAGAATCGATTGATGAACTAACCTGGAATTCTTCACTCCATGAATAACCCTGGTCAGTACTGATTTTAAAAGAAGGTTGGATTGATCTGGAATAATATAGTAAAATGTTGTTTTTTATAAGTAATTGAGGAGAAGAAGCTGCCCAACCATCATCTTCATTTTCTTCTTTATCGTCTTTGTCATCAGCTGCCAAAATCCATGTTAGTCCATTATCAGTGGATTTATATTTTAAATCTTTATACAAGATTCCATCAGAATCTACCGCAATTAAGCCATGACCTCCGCGTAGATTAAAGTAAGGCGATTCTAAACCTTCGGCACTTTTTCCGGTTTCTATTAAATCTACTTTTTCGGATAAATCAGGAGGGTATCTGAACAAAATACCTGAGGTAGAAAGGAAAACATATCCATCTTTACCAATCACAATATCAGGTCGAACTAGTCGATTTTCGTAAATGTCAGCATCTAATGTTAAACATAAGTCAAAATCTTTACCATCATTTTCGGATTTGTATACATTATATTTATAATTTGCACTGTCATATCCAAGTAAATAATAGTTGTTATCATAATCATTGTAATAAATGGAATAGAGCGTAAGCTCTTTATCACCTAACATTTCTAATTTATGTGAATTAGCTGGTATATCTCTTGATTCAGATTCTTCACTACACCCATAAACTCCCAAAATCACAGCAGCTAAAATCAATATTAAACTTAGTTTTTTCATGTTTTTATTCCCTATTTCACAGGTTTCTTATTTCGTAGAATACCAACAGGAGTGGTTATATAGAAGTATCCTGATTCTTCTATATAATTAATTTTCCAAGCATCACGAACACAGAACTGAAAATCCCAATTTTCACCAAAATCAGATGATGTATACAAATTAAATGATGTCGAGTATTCCCATTCCTTTTTGCCGACTGTATTATTGCCACAGATATTAGAAATAAGAGTACTGTCTTCTGTCATATAATATAATACCATATTCCCTTTTTCAGGTTTTTTAATCTCTATCGGTGAAGGGTTGGAATTTAACACATCTTCAGGTTTATAATAAGTTATAAAGTCTGCATTTTCATTTACTTTTGGGTACTTAATCTTAGTCCAATTAATTCCCTTATCTGGGCTTAGATAATACCCGTCATCGTATAAAACGACAATACTTTGGTCTTTGAATAGGGTGTTAGCTTTGTGTACATATTTAAGCCCGCTCGCTAATTCCTGCCAAGTATTCCCGTTATCTGTTGATTTCAAAGTCATTCCTGAATAAATTGTTCCATCCTTATCAAATATTATATCATCAAAGAATTCATAATCTAAGTGGGAGTCTTTATAATTTATATTGGATTTGATTTCTTCGAAATTTTCAAAGTTTGAGAGAGATCTGAAAAGTCGACCACTAATTTTGTAAAAGATCACATCATTCTTACCTATTAAGATATCGTCAAACTTGCCGGAAAACTCTTCTGCAAATCCGAATTCAAAATTCAATTTCGCAGGTTTTATAGTTTCTCGTAATTCCCAGTCAAATCCGTCATCAGATACATAAATATCAACAATATTTGTATCTTTTCTAAGCAAACTTAAATGATGTTTGCCATCGATATTGTTCTTGTATAGAGATTTAACCCAAGAATGATTAGGAAATTTGTTTTCAACTTTGCTCCAATAAATATCTTCTCTGCTCGGAGTTGGGCTGTTTGGAGTGTCCTGACAGCTATTCAGAGAGAATAGAAGTGATAGCACAAATAATGATGTAAATAAATGTTTGAGTTTCATAAGAGATCCCTTGCCGAATTTAAAAAGAATGATTGTTGGTTTAAAGGAGGCCAAAGTTATAAAAGATATATATATATTGCAAAATAAATAAGCTTATAAGTAATAAAATATTACTTACTGTTTAAGATAAATTAGACGTTAATATTTGTATTGAGTTACAAAAAAAGCGACATTTAGTAAATAAAATGTCGCTGCTGTATAGAGAAATTCAGTACTGCTTTTTTATCCGTTCCAGATTCCATGCTTAAATAGATTATACCAAGCTTCTATCTGTTCGGCAGGGAATAATTCAATTTTTGTAAAGACTTCTTTTGCAAACTCAATAGGAGCAATTCCGCTTGCAGTAATTATATTATTGCTGCTAACTGCTAACTTTTGTTGATAAAATTGCTCTCCTTTGTAATTCGGAGCTACAGCTTTTAGATAATTTAAGTCATTACCAGTATGTTCAATTTTGTCAAGAAATCCTAAATTAGCAAGATAGTTGGTAGCTGCGCATATGGCAGCAATTGATTTCTTATTTTGATTCAGATCATGCACCAAATCATGTATAGAAGTAATTTCACCTTTTTCCCAAGCTGTTCCGCCCGGAAGGATAAGCATTTCGACTTCACTGGTTTTAACTTCTGCCAAACCATGTGTAGGCGAAATTTGAAGTCCGCCCATTGACTTAACTGATTGGCCATCATCACTAAAAAAACAGAGATTGAAATTAGCATCTTTGTTTATTTCAGGAGTTAAGTAAGATAGTTCCCAGTCAGAGAAACCATCAAAAAGATAGATATAGATATTTTTCATTGTTGTACTCTAAGTTTATATATAGTGTTTCAAATAACTATACAAACTTAAGTATTGATGTGTGACAACTGTCTGTCATATATCAAACAGGAAGGATAAAAATTCAATCCTTTGAATAAAATATATATCGGATATAAAGTATAAGATTCTCTAATCTAAGTCTGCTATTGGAATTATTATTGCAACTCCTGCAAATGCATGTTCATGACTTAAAGTCAATGGGAAATTCCATATTCTATAACCTGCAAATGCCTCAAAACCAAACCCTCTTACATTCAAATATCTAAAGCCAATTTTTGGCTCGACAAAGAAGTTGTCAGGTTGTTTATAATCTTTAATATCCGGTACTTCAACTATTAGTATGTCCCAGTTTAACTTGCAGTAAAACGAAAAATAATTGTCTATTCCTGAAATATGGAAGTCTACACCGGGATTTGATATTGCCGACAAGAAGCCGAATATGAAACCGGGTGCCCAAAATAGCACTGAAGATTCATGATCAATGAGAGGACTTAGAGCAGCTATGCCACCCAATAATGGAATCGCAGCTGCTTGATAGGAATATCTTCTGAAGCCGTTTTTGTCATACACAACTGATATATTAGGGAAAGTAAATGTTAAAAAGGGGTAGGGTTCTGAATCGAACTTGCCCATATAAGAAAAATAATTTCCTTGGAAACTAAACTCATTTCTTCCGGGAAGTACGCTTACTGTAGCCCAGTAATCATTCATTCTGTCAAGTGGTCTGGGGATTATATAATTTGTTTCCAGCACTTTGATAGTTTCTGCAATCTCCTCAGGATCTTGAGACATCATTATAATTCGGATGCTGTCATCTCTATCATAAGAACCTATTCCCTTGGAGAATTTTCTTCTTATTTTCATATCTGCCGATAGCATTTCAAGAGAATAATTTGTATCCAGAGTAATCTCTGCATCTCCGAAGTGAAATCTAGTAGTGATGGAATCCTTATAATAAGAACTTGTACTTATGTTGTCAGCAACATTGAGGAATAGCTTTCTGTATTTTTTATCAGCTAACTCCCTAAAATAGAAAGTACTTTCCATTCCTACCGGCAGATGCATATAAAACTCATAACTCTTGTTTTCCAAAGAGTCATTATCAAATTGCACTTGACCGAAATATAGTTTGTCTATGGTGCATAAAGAGTCTTTGGCTTGAGTAGCTGTGAAAGTTGCAACTAATATAAAAATATAGATTAGAGTTTTATACATAATAGAATAGACAAATAAAAAAACAAACCGCAGAAGAAGCACAGATTCTTTTGCGGCTATAATTTAAACAAATATCTTATCTGTTAACAACAAAATTTGTAGTTGTGTTATTTAGTATGAGTGTGTATCTACCTGAGGAGAGAGTGGATATATTGAATGATTTACCTTCTAATTTTACTTGGCTTGTTACATCATTTCCAAGTATATCTACTATTTTATAAGATTCGATTGACTGATTATTAGGAATATTTAAAAAGTGACTTGCCGGATTTGGAGAAACAAGTAAAGGTTTTGAGTCTAAAACTTGCCATTCATTTACAGAAGTGATATTGTCATTATAAATAATTTTTCCGGTAAAAGTTCCTAAATAAGCTTTATCTGCATCGAAAGTGACAGAGAAAATCATATCTGAATCAAAAGTCTTTAGCGCTTCCCATGATTCGCCTCCGTTGTTGGTACGATATAAAACAGATTTTATATTAGTAATTGAGGGACAAAAGTAAATCGTATCAGAATTTTTAATATACATTGATGCACTGCCATTGTAATTAGAATCATCAAAAATGGTTTCCCAAGATATTCCTTTGTTTGTAGACTTTAACAATCTTCCATCACGAGATGATACATAAATATCATTGTTATAGACTTGAAGTCTTTCTAATGTATTTTCAGTCATTGGAAATTCTGAGAAAGTAACTCCATTATCATCTGAGTAAATAATAGAATTACTACCACCAATTCCTAAAGCAATGATTTCTGTATCAGAAATTCTTGTGATATCAAAAGCAATATTTTTAGAAATTTTTATTACACTGAGATTACTATTTTCAACTTTCACTAAAGCATTGTAGTAATTTTGAGGATCCGGATTCACTACAGAAAGTAAAATTCCTGCTTGATCAACATGCATGTCAAAAATGTTTAGTGTGTTATTAGTATACAGAGTTTCATAGTTAGAGAAATTATCAGTTTTTAATACCTGTGCGGTATTTTTTTCAATATTGGTTTTTAATATATAATATGAATCATCATATTCACTAAAAAACGCAAGACTTTCAGTCCCATCATTTTCTCGCAGTATTGTTACATTGAAATTGCTGTCCATTTTAGCAATGATAGGACCTTTGGCTGCAATTAACAAGTCATTATTGTGCAGTCGAATTTCGGTTATTGTATTCTCAAAATCGTAGACATTTTTATACTCCGCAGAAGCATAATAACTGATGAAAACAAAAAGTATAAGGAAAAGCTTCACTGAATTACTCCAATTAGTGTAGATAATTTATCATAAAAACGAATTTTGTATCTTAATATAGATGAAGATAAATAAAAAGGATATGTGCTGTTATTAATAGAATGCAAATATAGGTATATATCTGAAAAGATAAAAAATAAAAGATTTAGTATGCAGTGCATACTTAATATATTTATGAAATAATTAGGAATTATCTGATAAGAATTGTTTTATTTGAGGTGCTTTTTGAAAGTGAAGTGCAAATATTTAGAGTTATAATAAAAAAGACTCGCTTTTAAAAAAGGAGTCTTTAAACCATTTGCTTCACTAAAGCAGTTTATGATTGCTATATTTTAAAATATGTAGATATGCTACCCAAAATCTTTAACCCCAAAATATCGCTTTCCTATCCATATTGAAAGATTAACAAGCATGATTAGTACAGGTACTTCTACCAATGGACCTATAACTGCTGCAAAAGCCTCACCGGAATTAATTCCAAATACCGCAACTGCCACTGCTATTGCAAGCTCAAAGTTGTTGCTTGCAGCCGTGAAAGAAAGTGTCGCAGTTTTCTTGTAGTCTGCACCTAGTACCTTGCCCATAAAGAATGATACTAGGAACATAAAAACAAAGTATATCAGCAAAGGAACTGCAATTCGAAATACATCAAACGGCAATTTTACTATATACTCTCCTTTTAGTGAGAACATTACAAAGATTGTGAATAGCAATGCTATTAAGGTTATTGGACTGATTTTAGGAATAAATTTTTGATTATACCATCTGTCGTCTTTTGCTTTTCGTAATATCAATCTGGTCAGAAAGCCTCCAAGGAATGGAATTCCCAGATATATTGCTACACTTTCAGCAATTTGGCCGATTGTAATATCTACTTCAAATGATTCTAGGCCGAACCATTCCGGAAGAACAGTTATAAATATGTAAGCGTAAACAGAGAAGAATATAATCTGGAATATCGAGTTGAATGCTACTAAGCCTGCAGCGTATTCTGTATCACCTTTAGCCAGATCATTCCAGACAATCACCATGGCGATGCAGCGTGACAGTCCTATTAGGATCAAACCTGCCATATAATGCGGATAGTCTTGAAGAAAAATTACAGCAAGCAGAAACATCAGCACCGGACCTATTATCCAGTTTTGCACCATTGAAAGTGTTAGAATCTTTACATTTCTGAATACTTTTCCAAGCTCTTCATATTTTACTTTCGCAAGAGGCGGATACATCATTAAGATAAGTCCAATTGCGATTGGGATATTTGTTGTGCCTATGCTGAAACTATCCCAAAAAGTAGAAATTCCCGGAAAAGTATAACCTAGAAAAACTCCCGCTGCCATTGCCAGAAATATCCATAAGGTAAGATATTTATCCAGAAAACTCATTTTGTTGATTATTGACATGTAAGCACCTATGATTTAAAAAGCTTTGTCATTTCTTCTGTTATCTTATCTCGAATATTACGGAAAAAGGCAATTTTCTCCTCATCACTACCCAAAGCAGCATCCGGATCTTCAAATCCTATATGTAATTTGTTTTTAACTTCACCTGAAAAAACAGGACAAGTCTCATTTGCATGGCCACATACAGTAATTACATAATCAAAATTCATTTCTGTGAAGGTGTCTGAGTGTTTAGGGAAAGCTTTGGATAAGTCATATCCTGCTTCTTCCATTACTTGCACAGTTAAGGGATTGACTCTTCTTGCCGGGTTGACTCCGGCTGAATATACTTCAGCTCCCGGTAGTAACTTCTTTATTATATATTCCGACATTTGGCTCCTGCCTGAATTTCCGGTACAAAGAATTAGTATTCTCATTTCAAAAAACCTTTAATAAAAAAACTATATAATTATGCACTATATAAATAACACAAAAGGGTAGACTTACTCAGCATCCAGTTTTTCTGATAATATACTCTCAAAATCCTCTATATAACCTGCACGTTCAAATACTTTATTCTGTTTTTTATCATAGAGGATATAATGCGGGCAATCCAGAACGCCCATAGCTCTTTTTAATTCTGAATTTGTATCATAGTAAAAATCGAATTTATTGCCTCGTGATTTAAGAGTTGGAATCACTTTGTTTTTATTTCTCGAATCATCTACTGAGATTAGAATGATATTGACATCCATTTCTTCTAAATCTTCTTCCGGTATTTCATTCAGGTCGGCAATAGCTGCTATACTGGGATGGCAACAAACATGAAAAAAGAAAAGGAGAGTATTCGTGTTTTCTTTAAGTAATTCTTTTGATTGTATGGATCCACCCTTTGCATCTATAAGATTTACACTGGGTAATGTGTCTGCAATAGCAATATTTAGCGTTAAAAACATTATCGCTACCAAAACAAAGTTCTTAATAAACATG
Organism: uncultured bacterium; assembly: GCA_942490685.1. Lineage (GTDB taxonomy): Bacteria > Bacteroidota > Ignavibacteria > Kapaibacteriales > UBA2268 > JBFHIJ01. Next base: position 2,340,795 of record CALNXW010000016.1, on the reverse strand, counting down.
ATACGCTCCCCTTTTTTTTCGAAAAAAAATGTATTTTAAACCAATCCCATAAAGATTAGTATATAATAGATACCTGTAAGAATAAAGATGATTCCGACAATCTTTCTGAACCACTTCTCAAAAGTCTTTATTTTATTAAAAACACTTCCTACTCCTGCAAGCCCATAAGCAAGAATAATTGAAATAATTACGACCGGTAAGCCTGTTCCAATGGAAAAAGAAAGTAAGTTTATCAATGATGCATCATCTTTAACTGACATTGGAATTAGCATCCCGAAATAAAGCACTCCACTATAAGGGCAGAATGCCAGTGCAAATACGATTCCCATAAGTATCGCACTTATGTAACCTTTACCACTGATTTTGTCAGTTACTTTTTGTGAGACTCCTACTCCGGTTACTTTACCTAATTTGATGATCCCAAGCATAAAAAGTCCAATTATTATTAGAAGAGGACCCAATAGCTTTTCTCCGTAATTATTGAAGAGAGAAGAGATATCAAATTTGCTTGCTCCAAAATAAATCAAAACACCAACGCCTACATAGCTAATAGCTCTGCCAAGAGTGTAAAGCAAGGAGTTGAGTAGTACTTTCTTTTTGTCAGAAATATCTTTGGAAAGGTATGCAGTTGCAGTAATGTTAGTAGCAAGTGGACAAGGGCTGATGGCAGTCATCAGCCCGAGTAAAAATGCACTAATGATAGGAATGTCAGAATTTTCGAATAGTTGCTGCAAAAAATCCATCATTAATTCCTAAGTTTATCTACTTCTTTTTTTACTTTAGCTATGTATTTATCTTTTTTACCTGCATTCATAAACGCAAAAGTAGTTATATCTACAGTCTCTTCTTTGCCGTCTTTACTTTTCACGATTATTAGCATACTGCTGTCAGCGCCGTATTTTCTTGCAAGCTTTTCGTTTTTTTCAAAACTTACAGATTTAAATACAATCGTACCGGCTTTTACTTCTTTAGGATAGTGCTTTTCTAATGCCGCTTTTGCATTAGCTTCTACCTTTTTGCATGTTTCACAGCGTCTTTCGCCATGAAAATAGTAAAGCGTGATTTCAGCTTTTTCAGCTGCTTTAACTTCAGATTGTGGCATTGCCCACAAAAAGCTTAGAGCTAGAAAGCTCAATAATAACAAACGCATAATTTTCTCCCTAAAAAATTATATTGAAAAAATAGCCTAAGGCTATTATAAATATTGCAACAGTTCCGAAAAACGTAGCAAGGAACTGCCATTTCATTACTTTTTTTAGAAGCATTGCTTCAGGTAATGACAAGCCAACAACTGCCATCATAAATGCAAGTGCTGTGCCCAATGGTATACCTTTGCCAACCAGAGCTTCCACAACCGGTATTGCTCCGGATGCATTTGTGTACATCGGTACTGCTAATATAACAGAAACCGGAACAGCAAAAATATTATCTACTGCCATATAATCTTCAAAAAAGCCGTGAGGCACATAACCATGTATAAAACCGCCAATTGCCAAACCGGCGACAATATAAAGAACTATACCCTTCATTATCCTGAATGCCTCTGCACTTACTTCCGGCATGCGCTCAAAAAAAGAACGAGTGTCTTTCTCGCCTGCAGAAGTTTGCATTTCCTGCATAGATTTCACCCAGTCAGTCAGGTAGCGCTCCAGTTTCATCTTTCCAAGTATCAGACCACCAATTGTGCCTAATAGTAAGCCTGAGATTACATAAATCACAGTTACTTTAATACCAAAAATTCCGATAAATAAAGCAACAGCAACCTCATTTATTAATGGAGACGTTATCAAAAATGATAAAGTTACACCCATCGGGATTCCGCCTTTTACAAATCCTATGAAAAGAGGAATTGAAGAGCAGGAACAAAATGGCGTAACCGAGCCAAGAAAAGCAGCAATAAAGTTCTCAAAACCATATAGATTTTTGCTGGCAAGAAAATGGCGTACTTTGTCTACCGGAAAATATGAGTTAAATATGCCCATCACATGTGTGATAGCAATAAGTAAAATTCCGATTTTGATAAAGTCATATACGAAGAACTGCAGTGCCGGGCCTAAGCCGCCTGCACTGCTTAATCCAAAAGTATCATAGATAAGCCAATGAGCGAAAGATTCAATCATTTCTTTAGCCTATGTGTTTTTCTAAAATCTCTTTAGCTTGCTTAACGTTAAGAAGAGAGCCATAAGATGCTACTTTTTCATTGATTACTAAGCCTGGAGTAGACATAATTCCATAAGAGAAAATCTTTTCCATATCTTCAACTTTTTCAACTTTGACATCCAAGCCCATTTCTTTAATAGCTTCTTCAACATTTGTTTGAAGTTTAGCGCATTTAGCGCACCCTGTTCCAAGTACTTTGATAGATTCAATCATTTTTAGTATTCCTTTTTATTTTGATATACAGCCATTTTTTAAATTATGGCTAAATTGAACTTGATTTTCTGATTTTATAAAATAGTTGCTATTATAAATGCATATAATACAGCTTCCATTTTTGATAGCATCTAAGGAAAAAAGCTTATTTGCCTCTAATGCCTGAATTTAGCACTAGTCCTCACCTTATACTACACCATCAATATCACAATATTCTACTGCGCATCCGCATTTTACTCTGTCAGCCATAACCAATTCGTCATCATTTAATATACCTTTTAAGTGTACAAGCTGACAGTTTACTGTTGGATTATCACTTTTTTTGACTAATGAATAATGCACCCATTTACCTTCTTTCCTGCCTTGGATAAATCCGGCGTCTCTGAGTATAGAGAGGTGCTTGGAGACAGTCGAATTTGCCAGACCAAGAGTATCGGGTATTTTGCATACACATTTTTCGCCGTGTTCAAGTATTTTTAGTATTCTAATCCTATTCGGATCAGAGAGTGCTTTATAAATTTTAGTTATGTTTTCCATGTGTCCTCATTTCGTTATTTCGTCAAGCGTCGAAATGTACTAAATACAAACAATTTTTCCAAAATATTTTTTTATCATGTTTATCTATGTTAATTTTATAATTAACAAGTTAAATAATTAAGTTTGATCATCATGAAACAAAAGAGCTTAAACAATAAAGGCCCTCAGTTCATTAAATATTTCAATCCAATTTTGGAAGTATTGAGGGAATTAGGAGGATCAGGAAATGCCTCGGAGGTACAAGATTTAGTAATTGATAAAATGAAAATAAGCGAAGAAGAATTAGAAGAGAAACTTAAAAGCGGAGTGTCTCGTGTAAGAAATCAAATTGCTTGGGCAAGAAATTATTTAGTAAAAACTGATTATTTAGACAATTCTTCAAAAAGAGGTATTTGGAGTTTAACTCCGAAGGGGACGATTGCTAATATTTCTAAATCACAGTCCATCCAAATTATCAAAGATGTTCAAGCTCAATTTTCACAAAAAGAAAATATAAATATTAATGCTGAAAAACAGACCGATTTAGAGAATGATGCTGACACTGATAATCTTGTGGTTTCTGATGACTTATTAACTGTTTTACAAGGTCTATCGCCCGCAGGATTTGAAAGAATTTGCCAAAGATTATTAAGGGAAGCAGGGTTCAAGAAAGTACTAGTAACTGGTAAATCTGGGGATGGTGGAATAGATGGTGAAGGTATTTTAGAAATAAATCCCTTAATGAGTTTTAAAGTTCTATTTCAAGCTAAAAGGTACCAAGGAACAGTTGGATCCTCAACGGTTAGAGACTTTAGAGGTGCAATGCAAGGAAGAGCAGATAAAGGAATTATAATAACTACAGGTAGGTTTAGCCAAGATGCAAAAAAAGAGGCTATTAGAGATGGAGCACCGCCAATAGAATTAGTTGATGGCGATTCTTTAGTTGAGTTATTTGAGAAAAACGAGCTAGGAGTAAAACCAAAAGTTATATATGAAATTGACAAAGAGTTTTTCAAAGATTACATGGATTAAAAATATCCATTTTACATCAATCTGATGCCCATCATCATTCCGAACCAGTCGCGTGTGAAATGGTGGTTGTTTCTATAAACAGGATTGCCTTTATCTGTTATGCTCGAACCATCATGCAGAATAGAGTAGTAAAAATTAAAAGTAGGACCTGCGAAGATTTTTATTCCTTCACTTAGTTCGTAGCCGGCTACTATATGTGTTCTGGTTATAAAGTGGAGTTCGTTTGTCCAAAATCCTTTACTTGGTTCATTTATATGCTCAGCACTTTGGCCTGCCTCTATATAGAAATCTTCACCGATTGGGGTGTTTACTGCCCAGGTGAAACCCAATAGCCAACGATCTTCATCTTCTTGATCGAATCCGATATATGCTATATTTACAAATCTTTCGTTTCCTGAAACTATACCGATTCTTGCCAGTTTGTTTTCATCTGTCCAAAGTGCCAAATCTACACCTGTTTCTCCAACAAAAGAGAATATTCCCAAAGAGGCTCCATCGTTCGAACCGGCGATATTTATTGGAGCTATCTGCACTCCTGACATTTTATCTGATACATTGACTAATCCGGAAATCTGCAATCCGGTGAAGTTTTCGCTGGAGTTGACTATTCCTGAAACCTGAAAGCCGCTTCCGTTTCCGGATGAGGAGCTAATGCCAGCCACTTGAATTCCGTAAAAATCATCTGAAATCGAGTTAGATATGCCTGCCACTTGCATTCCGCTTAAACCTGATTCTACATTGTTAGCAATTCCTGCTAACTGAATCCCTTGGGAGAATCCGGTACTGGAATTGTAAATCCCTGCAGCCTGAATGCCAAGTAATTCGGCCTGATTAATATTAGTAATTCCGGCCATTTGAATTCCGTTCATACCAATATGGCTGATATTGACTATACCTGCATTTTGAACACCTCTGACATAGCCTTCTGCTCTGTTTCCAATAGCGCATACCTGAATACCGGTGACTTCTTCGCGGTAGTGATTCCATACTATTCCGTATTCGATTCCTTCAAGCTTATATGCGGAACCTGCTATGTTGAAAGAAACATGATTTACTATGCGGCCATAAGGATGCACAATTTCGCCTACCGACATGCCCGGCATAAAAGAGAAATTAATAGGCATATCTTTATACCTTGCAGGCCTGTTTGCATCTAATTTTATCTCATGTTCCTGTGCAACTAGGAGACATTGTATAAATAGAATGCATATGCTAATATATTTTATCATTACTTGCTTTTTTGTTTACCGAATTTCTGTAAAATATAAAAAACCGCGCCAATTTTCAATTTGATTTGGTTTTTAATTCCAATTCAAGTAATTTTTGATTTCATAGATTTAATATGGTGAAAAAGGATTTGAAAGCATAGCCATATTTATCTTTAAGAATGAAATCTATTTGTTAAATAAACATAAAGAATCACTAGAATGGAATTTGGTATAAGAAACGTGATTTTTATCGTTTTGTTTCTTGCTGCTATGGGTTTTTTGGGAGAAAATATCCACAGACTCATTTCTTATTTGAAAACAGCTAAACAAGAAGACAAAACGAACAGAATTTTTGACAGAATCAAAAAGACTTTTGATGTTGCACTGTTTCAGTCCAAGATCTTACGCGACCCAATTGCAGGGCCAATTCATGCCGGCATTTTTTGGGGCTTTTTAGTGCTGATGTTCTCAGCAGCAAGTTCTATTTTTGAGGGCTTCGGATTAAAACATTTCTTTGATATTTTAGGGCCTGTATGGAGCATTGTTACTCTTTCCACTGATATTTTTATTCCGGTTGTAATGGTTGCTGTTATTTGGGCAGCTAATCGAAGATTTATTAAAAAAGAAAAGCGTTTACAAGTTGAAGGTGAAGCAGGAGAAGCTGCTTTAATCTTAGGGATGATTTTTACTATCGTCACTTCTCTTATGCTTGAAAATGCAGCTAATATAAAGATGGGTACTGATGCAGAGCATGCATTGAGACCAATTGCTGGCATAATAGCAAACTTTATTAGTTTGGATGCAGCTCCGTATATTCATGAAGTTGGCTTTTGGTTGCATATAGGTGTAATCTTAGCATTTATGAACTTCCTGCCTTATTCCAAGCACTTACATGTTTATACTTCAATCCCTAACGTTTTCATTTCTTCTATTGAATATCCAAATAAACTGGAAAAAATGAATTTTGAAGATGAAAGCCTAACTAAATACGGTGTCGTTGATATTGATGATTTGAACTGGAAATCTATAATGGATGGTTACTCATGTACTCACTGCGGTAGATGTACAAGTGTGTGCCCGGCAAATATTACAGGTAAGCAGCTAGATCCAAGAGAAATTATTGTTCAAATCAGAGAGCGTACTTTTGACATTGGCGATATTCTTGTTAAAAAGCAGAAATTCGGCGAAGAGGTGGAACTAAGTGATGCAGAACAAGAAAAGTTAAGCAAAACTTTTGTTGGTGAATATGAAAATGTAGAAGCCTTGTGGCAATGTACTACTTGCGGTGCTTGTATGCAGGAATGCCCTGTTTCTATTGAGCACGTTCCCGCAATAGTTGGTATGAGAAGAAATCTTGCTATGATGGAAGCTAATTTCTCTCCTGAGTTGCAGACTACATTTAGCAATTTGGAAACTAATTCGACTCCTTGGGCATTCTCTTCCGCAGAACGAGCTGATTGGGCTGAAGGATTGGAAGTTCCTACAGCGGCAGATAAACCTGATTTTGATATTCTATTTTGGGTTGGCTGCGCAGGCAGTTACGATGACAGAGCAAAGAAAATCTCAGTTGCATTCTCTAAATTGATGCAAAAAGCAGATGTAAACTTTGCTATTCTTGGTACCGAAGAAGCATGTAATGGTGATGTTGCTCGTAGAGCAGGTAATGAGTATCTGGCAAATATGCTTATTACTATGAATATGGAAACTCTTTCCCGCTATGAAGTTAAAAAGATTGTTACCACTTGTCCTCACTGTTTCAATACTTTTAAAAATGAGTATAAAGACTTTGGTGGCGAGTTTGAAGTAATTCACCATACTGAGTTCTTAAATCAGCTTATCAAAGAAGGAAAGTTGACATTAAAAGAAGGCAGCAAGATGGATATCGCTTATCACGATTCATGCTATCTTGGCAGATATAATGATGTCTATGATGATCCTCGTAACGTAATCCAAAGCGTACCCGGGCTAAACATCCTTGAAGCTGAAAGAAGCGGCGACAGAGGTCTTTGCTGTGGTGCAGGTGGTGGCCAGATGTTTATGGAAGAAACAGAAGGTAAACGTGTTAACATTGAGAGAACAGAAGAATTATTGGAAACTGGCGCAACAACTATTGCTGCAAACTGTCCTTTCTGTATGACAATGATTAGCGATGGTGTTAAAACTAAAGATAAAGATGAAGAAGTAAGAGTGCTCGACGTAGCTGAAATACTACTCGAAAATGTAGAATAAAACTATTTATATTAGACAAGTTAAGAGCCACGTAGATTTGCATTTGCGTGGCTCTTTGTATGTTGGAATATAAATCTGGTATTCAGTGTTGCTGTCTTTAGCAAATTCCGATGGGATGATTCATGGATGTTCTCTGCCGGTGACATGATACCTTATCTGACTATAAGCCACAAAACAAAAAAAAGCAGCTTATAAATAAACTGCTTTTTTGCTAGTAGCGGGGACAGGACTTGAACCTGCAACCTTCGGGTTATGAGCCCGACGAGCTACCAATTGCTCCACCCCGCGGTGATTATGTAATACAAATATAGGGACTTCCTTTGCCAAAAGCAAGTAAGAAATCCCTTATGATTAAATGATAATGCCAAATGTGTATAGCGTTAAGTATGGCTATAATAAAAAAAAGCAGCTTATAAATAAACTGCTTTTTTTTTGCTTGTAGCGGAGACAGGACTTGAACCTGCAACCTTCGGGTTATGAGCCCGACGAGCTACCAATTGCTCCACCCCGCGGTGATTATGTAATACAAATATAGGGACTTCCTTTGCCAAAAGCAAGTAAGAAATCCCTTATGATTAAATGATAATGCCAAATGTGTATAGCGTTAAAAAATCAACGTCATTTGGTATGTTAACACAAATTTGCTATATGGATAAGACGCAATCATCTCTGCCTCAAAGTCAAAAGATAAGCCAATTGCTGCAATTTCACCTGTGTCTTCATCGTATAAAGGCTGAAGGTTAAAAAGTGCATATGAGTTCTTCCCTTCATAAGTCTTTGGTTCTATTGGTACATAAGAACTGTCATTCTTGTCAGGCATTGCTTTGACAGTATATGAAGACCAATGGCTGTCTCCAAGAGGAGAGTTCATGCGCATATTTTTTATTGGATTTGTAAAGTCTATATCCTTCAGCTGAATTTGAAACTTGCTAATCCTTTCAGCAGGCACAGTCCTTTCATATCTTTGCTTATCATTTGTTTTTATGTCTATACTAATAGACATCAATTTATTAAGAGTATCGAGTTCAATTTTAAAAGCATCGAACCAAAAAACTCTCCTTTCCCAAAGATAAAAGACATCAATAAATGGATATAATTCCATTAGCCCGGTGTGATTACCTTTAAAATTTGTAGTATCATATGTTATAATATGATTTTCTACAGGAGGCTCTGTTGTGGTTGTGTCTAACTCAATCAGCAAACCGGATGACTCAGAAATACTTTTTTCCAAAGCTGTCTTTTTAATATTATCTTCCACTTCTGTAGGATTATCACAGGCTACAGCTAAAATAAGTACGAAGATAAAAGCCAATATGTTCTTATAGTATTTCATTAGAATTTAAACGATGCTCCCAATTGAATACCATATTTCTTTGATGTATAGTCTGTATTTTGGAAATTATATCTCATAGCACTGCCGTCAACACCAAAAATAAGTGAGTATGATTCAGTTGGAGAATATTGAGTTCCAATAAAAAATCTTCCAACAGGTCCCACACTATTAGCACCAACTGCAAGTTGGACAAATGGTGAAAAATCATACCATTTCAAATAGTCAGGCGAGTATCTCAAAGCTCCCGTAAAAGAGCTTATATTAGGATATACTTCATATTTATACATCTGGTTTTCGCCTTCAATACCTTGGAAATCGAGATAAAAATTCTCTCTTCTATATTCCAATCCAATAGCAAATTCACTACTTAGTTCTTTGAATATACCTAAAGATGTATTATTCCAATCCTGATATTGAGATGGATTGATATTGCCTGAGTTAGTCCAATCTTTTATAGTTTTGAATTCGACAATAATACCAAAGGAACCTAAAGAAAAATCAGGCGAATTTGGTCTGTCGATATCATTATTGGCAGCCGCGAGTCCCATATCCATTTGTGAATTAGAGAGAGGAACAACATTGCTGACTAAGCTATTTTCGTAATTGTTATCTAAATCTGATTTATGGATTTCTTTGACAATATTTTCTACTTTTTCTACATCATCTTTTTTCGGTTCGTTTTTCGTTATATAGATGTATTTATAAACTACTTTTTCTTCAGTTTTCTTATTGTTTGTATTGATTGTTTCCTGATTATCATTTTCTCTACTTTCAATAACCGGAACGGAACTATTAGAAGACGTAGAAACACTGTTTGATGAATTATCAATATTATTTTGAATTTCAGCTACACTATTAATATGTTCGTTTTCTCCGAAAAATATACCAGGCTCTAAGAGCATCAGCATTACGACTGCTGTCGTTGCGGCAGTAGTAAGACCGGTCCAAACAAAACCGGAGTATTTAGATAATGAAGACCACAATTTCCCCATAGAGTAGCTGCCACCACCGGCACCGCCTGTCGGCACATTTGCAACAGGAGGGGGAGTGAAGCCAAGCTCGGAGAAAATAGCCATTGTAGAAGCAGCTTTTGGAGTAACTGCTTTTATGTCTCCCTTTATCGCGTTTTTGATAGCCAGCTGTTCTTTAAGTTCCATACGCATATCATCATCAGATGACAGGTTATAGAAAAGCTCAGATTCTTGCTCTGTGCTAAGCTCACCATCTAAAAACCTATGTATTAATTTATCCTTTTCCATATCATCACCGCAATTTGGATAAGTCTTTCAAATAAGGTTGCAGAATTTCTTTGATTTTCTGCTTGGCTCTAAATACTCGGGACTTTGCATTTGCTACTGATATTTCACAGGCATCAGCTATGTCCTGATAAGAAAATCCACTGTACTCTCTTAGTACAAAAGCTTCTCTGTGATCATAATCCACAAGTTCAAGAGCGGTATTTATTAAATCTAAAAGTTCTTTCTGCTCATAGTTTTGATTATCGTGCATATAGAAATCGAGTTTTTCTACATCTACAGTATTTTTTTTATCACGCTTGTAATTTAAACAAAGATTTCTTGCTATAGTAATCAGAAAACCCTGGATGTTTTTACTTTTGTGATCACTCTGAACATTTTTATAGAACTTTATAAACGTTTCTTGGAAAATATCCTCTGCTGCATCTTCATCTCCGAGTACGCGCAGGCAATAAGCATGCACACCGGAAGAGTACCGGTCGTACAACTCTTTAAATGCAATTTCGGCATCTTTTCTGGTGCCGGTAAGCATTTGCGCGAGTTCTACATCGCTATATGACGCAAGGTTATTAGCCATAAAAACATATCGTTTGGGATACAATTTAAATAAGATACACAGTTAAATGCAATTAGTTGCAGGAATTTTTTTCATTTTCAATATGCAACTCAAATGCATGCAGGATCTATTCTTTTTAACCGGAAACAAATCCTGTGATTTGCAATCCAAGATTATCCATCAGAGATATTGAGATCTAAAGAATGGATAAGTGATTTTCTCAGTTCTGCAAATATTTTATTGCTAGTTATAATAAGGACTAGAAAACAAAAAGAAAATTTTTTTAAATATTTTTAGAAACGATTTCAAATTTCTTGTGTAACTCAGATAAGCATGAAGGTATCATGTTAATTGTAAAGTATCCCATTAAAAATAAATGTTTTAAATAATTTGAGGTGAGCATTATGAAAAATGCTATGATGAACTTTAAAAGTTGGTTGATGCTTATAACTATGATGGTAGTTAGCTCAGCTGCAGCTTTTTCCGCAGTGCCTTCCGCACCGCAAGATTTAGAAGTGCCAAAAGAGGGAAAAGACTTTCCTTTTGGTGTGATTTTGAAATGGGAAATGCCTGATAATTCTCCGGCTTATGATGGATTTAATTTCTATCTGGCTGATGGTTTTACTTCTCAAATGTCTGATTTTTCTCTGACTGATTCTCTTGAATTGATGCAAGATTCAATTCCAATGGGTCAAATGGGTGAATTTTATCATTTTATCCAAGGTCTTGAAAAAGGCAAATACACAGTTTATGCTACTGCAAAAAATGCTGATGGCGAATCTGTAGCTTCTAATTTGGTCGAGTTTCAAGTTAAAAGCAATCAATGGGAAGACAGAATTTATTTCACTAGTGAAATGCCTACTGATTGGACAATCAATAAAAACGTAGCTTGGACATATGATGCAGATGCTGAATCAGAGTCTGACCTTACTATAAAATATAAACTTGATAATGAACCTACAGGAATGACTATAGACGCTACTACTGGTGTGGTAAGCTGGACTCCTACAGAAAGTGGAGCTTTTGAGTTTACTATTGTAGCTTATGAAGAAGATAACGAAGATAATGAAGCTTTCCTTTGGATGCCGCTTTATGTTACTAGCTGTGAAATAGCTCCTGTAGTTAGTGGTACAGTGAAGAACAAAGCCGGTGAGTTGATTGAAAGAGGCGAAGTTACTATAATTGATTTTGATAATTCTGATTCTTTGGGCACACCTCAAAAATACTTCCATGGAACTATTGAAAATGGTCTGTTTTCTCTTGAAGCTGATGAAGGAGAATATATTCTAATCGTACATGCTCCTGGTTATAGAACATTCCCTGAATCTTATGAAGATGCAACGCCTTTTACTCTTGCTTGTGCAGCTCAAGTTCAGTTTGATATTACATTAGATAAACACAATTGGAATAAAGAAAGAATTAACTTTACTACTTTCCCTACTGATGATGATTTACATATAGCACTAAATGAAAATTGGACTTTCGATTTTGATGCAGAAGCTGATGTTGATGATCTTCAATTAGTATTCTCATTGAAAGATGAACCACAAGGTATGACAATTGATGCGTCTACAGGTGTTGTAAGTTGGACTCCAACTGAATCCGGCCGATTCTTCTTTTCTGTGATGGCTGAAGATGAAAATAACAATGCAAAAGCTGCAATACTTATGTTCGAACTTTATGTAAGCACTTGTAGTTCTCCAATCATTGTTTCAGGTACAGTTAACTATGATCCTGAAAACCCTGGTGATGAATTAGAACCAGTTGAAGATGGTGCTTTTGCAGTTCTATTTTCAATTTCACAATCAGATAGCCTTGGTAATCATTATCCACAAAAAGAATTCTCAGCACCTATCATCGATGGACAGTATACATTAGAAGCTGATGCTGGTACTTATTATCTTTGGTTTGGTGGCAGAGGTGAATTTGTAGACGAATTCTGGGAAAATGCACTTCATATAGATGAAGCTACTCAAGTTACTTTAGAATGCGGAAATGACTATACTTTCAATGCTCTTGTAGAAGCATGGCAGATGCCTGATTACTACACTGTTTCAGGTAAAGTAACAGATGAGGCTACAGGCGAAGGTATCCCTTACGCATTTGTTCAAGTGATTGGCACAAATAATCAAAATTATCATATGCACTCTGTTGTTGTAACAGACGAAGATGGTGAATATGAAGTAGAACTTAATGATCAATTTGACTATGTATTTAGAGCTTCTACAGATGCATTCAGACCTTGTCCTGGTAAAGACTCTATTAATACTGATATCTATATTCCTGAATATTATGATAATGTTACAGATATTACAGCAGCTACTGTAATTACTCTTACAGAAGATGTAGAAAATATAGATTTCGCTTTAACAAAAGCTGCTGATTATGACAACACTTTATCAGGTACTGTTTTCAATAATGATGGTACTGCAGGTGTTAAAGGCTGGGTTGTTGCATTCTTAGTAGAAACAGATGCAAATAATCAAGACCATATCAATTGGGGTTTCACTGCAGTAACAACTGACACTGGTGAGTTCTCATTTGAAGGCTTAATCCCTGGTGATTATATCTTACTAGCTTTCCCTGAAGACTTTGATTTTGCTCCTGGTTATTATGTGCAAGGTGATTTAGCTTCATTAAATTGGGCAGAAGCTACACGTATCACAGTAGCAGCAACAGGTGATTATAATAGTAATAATATCAAACTTCAAAAAATGGAAGATGTTATTGGCTCCGGTATTATCGCAGGTAAAATCTCTAAACGAGGTAAAAACGGCGGTATGATGGAAGGTCAAGGTGATCCAATCACAGGAGCTCTAGTTTATGCAGTAAATGAAGATGGTAATATCGTTGAATTTAAACGCACAGGTAACATGGGTGACTTCCGAGTTGACAACCTTGCGAATGGTAGATATAACATCGTAGTTGATAAAGTTGGTTTTAACCAATTATCAATGTATGCAGAAATTACAGATGACCGTAAAGAAATTACAATGGAAACAATGACTCTAAATGAAACAACTACATCAGTAGAAGATAAAGTATTTGCAGAAGTAAGTCTATATCCTAACCCAGCTGTTTCACATATAACAGTAAACTTAGGAACATTACCAAAAGATGCAAATATCAGCTTAGTAGATGCTACAGGCGTTACATTGTACAATGGCACTGTAAAATCTAATGAAAATCACAAAATCGATGTAGATGGTATTGCTTCCGGCATGTATTACCTAAAAGTTAAGATCGACGAAGAAGTAACAGTTCTTCCGGTATCAATCGCAAAATAAAAGACTCTTTTATTTTACAGTTCAGTTGGGAGTGCCCTTTACGGGGTGCTCCTTTTTTTTGTGTTTATTGCTAACTCTTGGATAAAAAACAATAGAAGAGTAGAAATATTTTCTCTATGAATAACAGAACCTATACTTCGATATAATATTTTATATATAAACTATAAAAAACATTTCTTCCTCCAAATTTGACCTATAGCACTACTGAATGCATCTTTGTGTACTTCAACTTACTAGTAGATGTATAATAAAATATCAAAAAAGTAAAAGATTTAAATTATTTAGGCAACGTTTACAAAATAGTTGTGTATGTCTAATATAGAAAGTAGTATTCCATAAATAATTACTAACTTAATGAGGAGAGCATTATGAAAAGGAATAAGCTAAAATATAGAAATTGTATAACTATGATGGCAATGTTGCTATTTGCTACAGTTTCAACATGGGCATCAGTGCCCTCAGCACCACAATATTTAGAGATCTCCGGTCAGGAGCAGCAAACAAATAGAATATCATTAAAATGGCAGATGCTTGAAAATTCGCCTTCATTCCAGGGATTTGCATTCTATCTGGCAGGGGGAAGCACTAATCAAACTTCTGAATTTTCTATAGTAGATACTTTAGGAGGCTTTTCAGATGAAGATGCAAATAGAATAGAGCATTTCTTTTATACGCTAAATGAAGTTGAAGCAGGCGATTATACAGTTTATATTACTGCATTCAACTCAGCTGGTGAATCATTAACATCTAATTTTTTGCCTATGACTGTTCTAGAATCAAGAGTGGAAAGCAATATATACTTCACAAATAATTATCCCGAAAATTTAAAAATTGCAAGAAATACTCAGTGGACTTTTGCTTTAGAAGCAGAATCTAATAATAATATAAAGATCAAGTATAAGCTTGGTGATACTCCTGCCGGTGTTGAATTAGATGAGAATACAGGAATGATATCCTGGACTCCAACAGAAACAGGTTCATTTAGCTTTCTATCTTATGCTTATGAAGTAGGTAATGAAGATAATAAATCATCTTTCTGGATAGATTTATATGTCTTTAATTGCGATAATCCACCAGTTTTCAAGGGTACTGTAAGCAATGATCAAGGAGATATGATAAGACAAGGTAAAGTCTATCTGTATGCTTCAGTTTCTGATCCGGTTCAGGGAACTAAACAATTTTGGAGCAAAATCGAAGAAGGTAAGTTTTCTATTCAAGCTGATGCAGATGAATATAACGTAGTAGTATATGCAAATGGTCATAGAGGATTTTATCTACCTAATGAGGATAAAAAAGAAACACTAAATCTTACTTGTGGTCAGGAACTTAATATGTCTATTGAGATGGAAAAAAATAAATGGAACGAAGAGAGCATCAGATTTACTTCTAACCCGGTTTATCCTGATCAAAAAACAGCAATAGGAGAGAGCTGGAGCTTTGATTTCGATGCAGAAGCCAGAGAAGATAATATCGACATAAGATTTGCGATAAAGGATGCTCCTGAAGATATGATGATTGATCCTATGACAGGTATCGTTTCATGGACGCCGGCAGAAAAAGGTTTCTTTAGATATACAGTAGAAGCTTATGATAATAATAATCAGGCAACAAAAGCCGTAATAGGATCTTATGTAGAAGTATTTACCTGCGCTCAGCCGATTATTGTAGCAGGTAATGTAAACTACGAACCTGAAGAAGAAGGTGGTGAATTATTACCTGTCGTCAACGGTTCATTTGCTCTTTTAATGGGTGTTGATGAAAATGGTAATTCAAATGGTTCCAGACAATATAGCGCAGAAATCAAAGATGGACATTATTCCATAGAAGCTGATGCAGGTACTTATGTACTATATTTCAGTGGTTGCGGTGCTTTTGTTGACGAATTCTGGTCTAATGCTACTAAAATGCAAAATGCTCAAATCATAACATTAGAGTGTGGTAAATCGTACAGCTATGATGAATTGGTTAAAGAGCATAAGAATCCTAAATTTTTTAAAGTATCAGGCAGAGTAACTGATGAGGTTACAGGTGAAGGTATTCCTTTTGCATATGTAGAAGCACTAATGACATATAATCAAACATTTAGAGTAAGTGCAATTCAACTAACTGACGAAAATGGTTATTATGAAGCTAATTTGAGCAATCATTACGAATATGTATTTAGAGCATCTACTGAAGCTTTTATGCCTAAATCTGGCCAGGATCCTCAAAATGATGATTACTATCTTCCACAATACTATGATAAAGTGACAGATATTACAGAAGCCACTGTGATCTCATTGACAGAAGATATTGCAAATATGGACTTTGCTCTTACAAAAGCAATGAATTATGATAATTCATTAGCAGGCAGCATTGTTGACACCGATGGAAATGTTCTTAGATATTCTTTAGTATCTGCATTTTTGATTGAAAAACAATCTGATAACAAAGAATATGTAAAAATGGCTTTCACTGCTCAAACAGATATAGAGGGAGATTTCTCATTCAATAATTTAATCCCGGGAGACTATATTTTATTAGCTTACCCATTATATCAAACTTTAGCTGCTGGTTACTTTGTTGAAGGCGATTTAGCAACTTTAAGCTGGAAAGACGCTACTCGAATTAATGTCAAGTCAGGTGCTGAAATTTCAAATAAAGCAATCAAATTGCCAAAAATGACAAGAGTCCTAGGAAATGGTTCTATTTTCGGCAGCATAAGTAAAAATGGCAGCGATGGCGGCATCGTGAAAGGCATGGGCGAACCAATCAGTGGTGCAATGATATTTGCAATCAATGATGATGGTGAAATAGTAGAGTTCCAACGAACTAATAACGACGGAGCTTTTAGTGTAGAAAATCTGGAAAATGGAAGTTATAATATCAGAATAGATAAAATAGGATATAATCAACTATCATTATGGGCTGAAATCAATTCCAACAATAAGCATATTGATGTTGAAACAATCAGCTTTAATGGAACAACTACATCAGTAGAAGATAAAGTATTTGCAGAAGTAAGTCTATATCCTAACCCAGCTGTTTCACATATAACAGTAAACTTAGGAACATTACCAAAAGATGCAAATATCAGCTTAGTAGATGCTACAGGCGTTACATTGTACAATGGCACTGTAAAATCTAATGAAAACCACAAAATCGATGTAGATGGTATTGCTTCAGGTATGTATTATCTAAAAGTTAAGATCGACGAAGAAGTAACAGTTCTTCCTGTATCAATCGCAAAATAAAAGACTCTTTTATTTTACAGTTCAGTTGGGAGTGCCCTTTAAGGGGTGCTCCTTTTTTATGGAATTATGGGAGGTTTTTTAGCAATTGTACAGACCAGGCTAAATAAATCAAATGTTTTTATAGAATCAATACATATAGGAATAAAATGCTTTGTGTCTCTAAAATGGCATCATTTGAGGTCATAAAATGATTTTGCATCTGTAGTGAGACTGTCTCGTCAGTCAAGAATATTGCAAAATTTCTCAAATAACCCTCCCTTCGTGCAATCCTACAAAAAAGGGATAATATAGGTGGTTTGAAATGAATACTGTAGGTGCAATTCATGAATTATCTCTACAAATGATGTTTTGAATCAGGTTTCTTTAGTTACAAATTCCCATCTTGAGGGGTGCGTGAGCGAAGCGAGGGCAGGGTGGAGAAAAAAGCTAGGCAAACTCTGATAGATAATACTCTTTTCTTCTTAAATATAATATGAAAGATATAAGAGGCTGAAAGTCTCAAAGATATTAGCCCGGTGCAACGCCCCGGGAAATAGATGTCAAAGGAGTATAGAGCCCTGAAGAGGCGACAAGATTGGATTAGGAATGTCACTGATTCATAAAATAATGCTGCAAAATTAAATGAAGTGGAGAGAGTAGGGGCGAGTCTTATAATTCGAATAAGCATAAAAAAAGAGCACGAACCCTTTTTGGAGCCCGAACCCTTTTGTGTTATTGGAGGGTTCTTATTTAATAATAAGAAGTTGTTTCGTAACGTTCATGCCGTTAACTGAATATTTCAAGAAGTAAACGCCGTTTGCAAGTTCACTACCATTAAATTCAATAGTGTAAATACCTGCATTTTGGAATCCGTTTACTAAATCTGCTATTTTATTTCCTGTAGCATCATAAACTATTAGGCTAACATCATTTGCTTCAGTTACATTATATTTTATTGTAGTTGTAGTTGCAAATGGGTTAGGGAAGTTGCCGATAAGCTCAACGCCGTTTGCAACATCTTCTTCTACTGAAGTTCCGTTATCAACGTAACCTGCTGCATCTAGCATAGTCCAGCCAGCTAGCCAGAATTTTGAATCTTTAGGGCTGAAAGCGCCGATATAATTTGTTTGTGTAAAGAAATTATCAGGAACTGTTGCAACTTCTTTAGTGATAGCAGGAGAACCAAATCCTGGTTTAGGATCTAATTTAGTCCCGCCATCTGCACCATCTCTGCCTATTTTCATAAGTAGTGGATCTTCAATCCAGTTTTTGTTTGCAGAGTTACCAAAGTAATCTCTCACAAACCCCTGATTTGCACCCGGAGCTAAATTATCTAAAGTATTACCACCTGCAAATCCAAACCAGATGTTATTATTAAAGTTCAAGTCACCTGCTTCTAGACGAGCTCTTGAATCTTCACCTGATTCTAAGTCTTCGATTTCAATACCTTTACCGCCAAAGTCAGTGAAAATAGAGTTTTTATAAGTACCGCCTGCGTTATCTCTTACATTAAATGCAGTAGATTTATCTCTTTTAGAAGCAACACCGCTACCTATATAAGTTGCATTATAAATCTGAGGAGTAGCATAAGGTGTAGCATCTTCAGGTTTAGTAGCTCCGTCATGCTCGCCACCGCAGTTGCCGTCATCTTCAGCTTGGATAGAGAACCAGAACTGACCTTTACCGTTGAAACCTTCGTCATAATCGAAAGAGTCATCACCATTAAAAGCAGAAACTAAATATTTAGTATTTACAGTACCGCCAAAGAATTCGAAACCATCATCAGCATTTCTGAATACTTCAACATATTCAATAGTTGTACCTGCGCCAACTGCGCCTAGAGAAAGACCGTTGATCTCGTTGTTAGCACCAATATCTGTACCGCCATGTCTAATGGATACGTATCTTATAACACCTGAATTATCATTAAGATCAGGATTATCACCACCACCATATGCACCACGAGGTTCATTTGAAGGGATACCTTCGATCTGACCTTGACCGCCCGGAGTATTGATCTGAGATTTACCTAGTACAATTAGTCCACCCCAAAGTCCGTTGACATCTAAAGGCATATCATTAAATTTAGTAGGGTCATCCATTTCAGATGTAAAGATAATAGGATTATTAGCTTCGCCAATTGCATTGATTTTAGCACCACGGCAAATGATTAATGCTGAAGCCTGTTCTGCAGCACCGGGCATACCTTTAATCACAGTACCTGCGTCAATATTTAAAGTAGCGCCTTCTTCTACAAATACAAATCCGTTTAAGTGGTATGTATTATTTGCAGTCCAAGTTACATTATCACCGGATTTGATATCAGAGTCAAACACTTGAATGTCTGTTCCTGTAGAACCTCCATCTGAAAGGTAACCTGCTGCATCAAGCATAGTCCAACCTTTAAGCCAGAAATTAGTCTGACCGAAAGCACCAATGTAATTTGTTTGAGAGAAGAAGTCATCGCCTTCAGGAGACATAGCTGCAGTTTTTGTTAGGGCAGGGGAGCCTGCTTTAGGTCTAGGATCCAGTTTTGCATCATTTGTTCTAGTAACGCCTCGAAGCATAGGATCTTCAATCCAGTTGTTGTTCGCAGTATTGCCAAGGTAGTCTCTTACAAAAGCTTGCTCTGCGCCTGTAGCAATATTTGTTAAAGCATTACCACCGGCAAATCCGAACCATAAGTTGTTATTTAATACTAAATCACCTGATTCTAGTCTCTTTCTTGAATCTTCACCGGATTCTAAGTCTTCGATTTCAATACCTTTACCGCCAAAGTCAGTGAAAATGGAGTTTTTATAAGTACCGCCTGCGTTATCTCTTAAATGTAATGCTGTAGATTTATCTCTTCCGGAAGCAACGCCTGAACCGATATAAGTAGCATTGTAAATCTGTGGAGTAGCATAAGGTGTGGCATCTTCAGGTTTAGTAGCCCCATCGTGCTCGCCACCACAGTTACCGTCATCTTCAGCCTGGATAGAGAACCAGAACTGTCCTTTGCCGTTATAACCTTCATCATAGTCAAAAGAATCATCGCCATTATAAGCAGATATTAAATATTTTGTATTTACTGTACCGCCGAAGAATTCGAAACCGTCGTCAGCATTTCTAAATACTTCTACATATTCTATAGTCGTACCAGCTCCAACTGCGCCTAATGACAGACCGTTGATCTCATTGTTAGCACCAATATCTGTACCACCATGGCGAATAGAAACATATCTTATAACACCTGAGTTGTCATCCAAATCTGGATTATCACCACCACCATACATACCGCGAGGCTCGTCTGATGGTATGCCTTCAATCTGGCCAACACCACCCGGTGTATTTATCTGAGATTTACCAAGTACAAGTAAACCGCCCCATAGTCCATTTACATCCAGAGGCATATCATCAATTTTTGTAGGGTCGTCCATCAAAGCTGTGAAAATAATAGGTTTATCTGCTGTACCGTTCGCCATTATTTTAGCACCGCGAGTAATAATAAGAGCAGAAGCATCTTCTCCTGTGCCTGGTTTTCCTTTAATTACAGTGCCGGGTTCAATAGTAAGGACTGCACCTTCTTCCACAAACACAAATCCGTCTAGGACATAAGTATTATTAGCAGTCCATGTAACTTGATCATTTGCATTTATGGACTCATCTGTTACATTAACGACTTCAGCTTTACCGAAGTAAATAAATGTCATAAATGCAAAAAGTGCGGCAAACATTTTGAAATTCATCAAAATACTCCTTAATTTATATAGGGTTAAACAGTTATTTCTTTGGTTTACAAAGTTTGTTTATAAAAAGCAAGGGGCATGGGTGAGCCCCTTGCTTTTGAATTTTTAGTCTAATGTATAGGAAATTCCTACCGAGAATGATCTTCCTAGAGAATACTGCTGAGTTACGTACTCTTTGCCTTTGAATTCCTGTGCTTTTTTGATATCAGAATCCAATATGTTTTTAGCAGATATTTTAAGTTTAAGATTATCCAGAAGCTTTTGAGAAACTACAAGTCCAATGTCAGGTCGTGAGTATTCATATACATCCGGTGTACCCTGTTCTGTAACTTCAGAAAGGCGTTTACCAAATATGTTATAATTGATGCTTGCTTCAGTACCGCTTTCAAAGTTTACGTAAGCAAAGTCAGCATTTACGATGAAAGGGGATTGACCTTGAAGCTCTCTTGTGCCTTTAGCATCAGGATCGTATGCTTGAATTACTTTTAATTCTTCAGGAGAAATGTCTACGCTTGACTGAACTAAAGTAACATTGGTTCCAATTTGGAATTTATTAGCCCATTCACCAAGGAAGCCAAGCTGTTTTCTAAATTCGAATTCAGCACCATAAAGTCTTGCTGATTCTACATTTTTATATTGAATCTCTTTATTTACATTGATAATTACTCTTTCGATAGGATTTGTGAAGTCTTTATAAAAGACACTAACTGCAAGGATTTCACCAGGATTTGCAAAATATTCCCATCTCAAGTCATAGTTGTCAATTTTAGTTCTTTGCAGTTCGGAATTACCAAGTAATATGTAACCACCTACATATTCAAATGATGAGTAAGGAGCAAATTCTCTAAAATTTGGTCTTGCTATTGTCTTTCCGTAAGCAAAGCGTAAATTCATTTTTTCGCCAAGTCCGTATACCATATTTACTGATGGTAACCAGTCTTGTTCGTTCAATTCGCCAACAGCTTTTGAAGTGTCGCGGCTTGTCACAGAGATATCAGTTGCTTCATATCTTACTCCACCGATGATTCTAAAATTAGAAACAAATGGTATAGTCCAGTCAATCATACCGTAACCGGCACCAATAGTTTGTTCGCCATCGTACGAAGCTTTTGTCGGATCATAAAATTGAATGTAATTGCCAAAACGTGGGAAAGAGCTGCTGCTGTCAATTATGCCTGTATTGTTTTTAAAGAATCCCTCTGCATCGCCATCATAATTGACTTTATCCTGTGCGATATCAAATCTGTATTCTTCAAAAGATCTGGTTTTTTCAGTATATGCCATACCTGTTTTGAATTTGAAAGAATTACCAACCCAATCTTCCATAGGTACTTCATAGTTCAGATTTACTGAGTTTAAGTCTTCAGCCAAATTTCTGAAGTATCTGGAAGGGTATTTATATAGAGATTGATCTATGTCGTATGTTCTTTCACCTGTTTCTTCATCGATATAGTAATCATTTGTGAAGAATCGAAGATCAGGTTCATCCTGGGTGTTGTTGCTGATTGATATTTGCCAATCCAATTTAGAATCTATTACAGAAGGCATATTGTGTTTACCAGAAAACTGCAGTGACGACATGTTTCTTTCTACATATCCCAAAACACGAGTTTCATAAGTTCTGTCCAAACCATAATATCTGTCATAACCTTCCTGATAGCGAGCAGTTGACTCACCTGACTGATTATACATATAGTTAACAGAAATTTGATTGTTTTGAGTAAGATTGTAAGAAAGATTACCCATTGCTCCCCAAAGCACTTCATCAGTTGATTTGTGATCTGTTACCTTATTATCATCCGTAAGGCTGTTTACTTCTTCAGCAGCACCTGAGAGAGAGTAAAAAGCATTGATACCATCATTGTATGATTTGAATTTGCGGCCATAGCTGAAACTTGCCACATAACCCAATTCACTGCCGAATAGCTCTACCTGATCACCTACATTTGCAGAAAAGCTTCTGTTGATAGGAGCTGTTGTTGTAGTTGGAGTCATCTGAGTATCAAAAGATTTAGACAGGTCATTCAATAATTTTGCTTTGTCAGCATCCATCCAAGTGTCTTGTAAATAAGGGACACTTAGATCCGGGTTATCTATTATTTTCTGGACCGGATCCGGAATACTTCTTTTACCATCGTCAAAACCTAACCAATCTGTGTCTGAACCGCCATAAGTAAGCATGTCTTTGCCTGTTGTCTGAGTATTGAAAGAAGAAGACAAAGAGAAAGAAGCTTTGAATCTATCAGGGAAAGATTTAGTAGCGATATTAACTGCACCACCGGTGAAATCGCCCGGCTTATCAGGTGTAGCAGTCTTAGTAGTTACAATGTTTTCAATCAAGTTAGTTGGGAAAAGATCAAGATGGACAGAACGTTTATCCGGATCTGCAGATGGGAGCTGAGCTCCATTAAGTTGAGTAGAAGCATATCTGTCACCTAAGCCACGGATATATACATATTTACCACCTTCAGTAGTAGCACCTGTAACTTTTTTTATAGCGTCACCGGCATCACCTGCACCACCTCTGGAGATCTCTTCAGCGCCAATCGCGTCACTCATGGCAGTTGCTTTTTGTCTGTCTTTTAGAAGTGCAGCACCGTTGTTCTTTATAGCTTTTGCAGTAACTACCACAGCATCAGTTTGTGCAACTTGAGAGACCATAGTAATGTTGATCATTTTGGTTTCTCCGGCAGCTACTTCAAGGTTAGCTACTTGAAACTTTTTGAAGCCAACATAAGAACATATTAGAGTATAAGTACCTGGAGTAACATTTTTGATGCGGTATTTACCGCCCATTTTAGAAATTGCGCCTTTTTTCGCATCTTTAAGGAAAATACGTGCGCCGATTAAAGGATCTCCGGTAGATTCGTTTATAACCTGACCGGTAATTACAGCTTTTTCTTCTGCTGACAACTGAGCAGTTGCCGTGAAAATTGAAACTAAGAAAAGCACTATCAATTTCATGGATGAAATTTTCAAGGCACCCTCCAACAATAAATATTATAACACAAAATATTCGTAGAAGACTGTAAAATTTACAGTATGCAAAGTTCCGATTTTTGTATGTGCTTGTTATAAAGCTTCTGTTAAACTTATGTTAAACCAATAATTCCTATTAGGGGTGACTAAAAAAAGCATAATTGGCACTTTTTTTGTCGCATTTCTTATGGTGCATTATATACTATTCAAAACAGGCAAAAAATGGATAAGGAAATCTCAATCATTGATGTGATTAACTATGATCCGGAGCTGGCTCTCAGCATCATTAAAAATGATAAAAGGAAAGCAGAAGAACTGCTGCGAGAGGTAGCTAACAGAAGTGTGGATATAGAAGTTGGTTGGAATCTTGCAAAGTCTGCTTCGAGTGCTGGTATGACTGATTTTGTTGAGAAAGCATGCGAAATAATTCTTAGCATCAATCCTGAATTTTGGTATGCCAGAGAGTTGCCTAAACATGCAACTGGCTATTATTCTCAAATAAATCAAGATAAGTTTCTGGAAAACTGGTTTGAAAACTGGAAACCTAAAGCAAAAACTTTTATCGAAGTTGGTGCTTTCGACGGATTGCATTATTCTAATGTAAGACGATTGGCTGAAAAGCACGGTTGGGAAGGAATCTCTATAGAACCGGTTGCCGGCAATTTCGAAAAAATGCAGTCCAACTATAAAAGTTTACCTATAAAATGCCTGAACTTAGCTCTCTCTGACTATGATGGAGAGACAGAAATTAATGTTTCGAGCTACCCTCATTTGCCTGATTGGGGTAGCGATGTAGCTTCTTTGAAAGAAATTGACAAAGAAGTGTGGACAAATAAATATAATGCACAATGGTCGAAACAACAAGTTAAGGTTAAAACTCTAAACACTCTCTTAACAGAAGAAAGCTATAATGAAATCGGCTTGCTCTGTATTGATACAGAAGGAGCAGATTTGGATGTACTCAAAGGATTGGATTTAAATAAATATCGACCTGAGATGATTGTTGTAGAATACGGAAAATTTAGGCAGCAAATAATAGATTATGTTGTTAAGCATAACTATTCTGCAGTGTTTGATAACGGTCAGGATGTTTTCTTTGCTGCTGTAAATTTTGCACCATCAGATCAGACTGTCAATTTCTCAGGGAAAGACAATATTCCTCCTTATGATGAGATACAGGTCTTTGCAGAATACGATTTGCATAAAGGCTTAAATAAAGATAAAAATGATATCAAAAATATAGTTATAGTCGGCGCATATGACGGGTTTGAAATTTCTAAAATGCTTCAGACATATCCCAATGCTAATTTTTACGCGTTTGAAGCCCACCCTGATCATTTTGCCAAGCTGAAAAGCAACTATAATAATATAGATAGAGTAAAATGCTACCATTTAGCAATTACTGAAATGCCGGGGGATATATATGTACACCCAACAAATATTGAAGCAGCTGCATCAACTCTCCCTCTTAAAAATGAGGCAGACAGAGAATTAAATATAGATGCATCACAGGATCCGCTGAATCAATATCAAATTAGCAATCTTCCCAAAATCAAAGTCCCTGCAAATGCTCTTGACAATATCACGGCTTTAGCAGGATTAGATATAGATATGCTCTGGATAGATGTGCAGGGAGCTGAGCTAAATGTACTTAAAGGTGCTACAGAAATGCTCAAGCGAACTTCTGCTTTATTCATGGAAGTATGGATGACTAAGACTTTGTATCAGGGGCAGTGTTTGGCTCATGAAATTAGAGACTTTGTGGCAGAATACGGATTCTATTTATATGGTATTGGCTTGGATAATCAGTTGGCAAACGGAACGGGGAATTCAATTTGGTTAAAAGGGGATCCTGTAAAAAATAACACTGATGTTGATTTAGCAATCAAAGAAGCTAAAAAAGACTTTGAACCGGATTCTTCTGAAAAAGAAATACCTGTTTCTGAGATAATTGATAAGTTTAATCCACATCTGTTTGAAGGCGACTTCTTACCTACTAATATAAATGTGCCCGTAAAATCAGTTGAACCATTAGAACTACTGAACTTTAGACGCTTTGATCTAGCAGTTAAACTGATTTATGCTGATTTTAGAGAAAAAAATATAAATTCTGATTTTGGGCAGCAAATTTATTCAAATCATATTGAAGTAATCAATAATTACCGGGAATTAGATGCTTCAGGTAAAACGGGTATAATATCTTTTTTGCATGACTTCAATAATCTTCTTGATAACGTCAAAGAGAATGGTTATGCTGATGACTCATTAATTCCAATAGATAGAGAAGGTACACCGATTGATGGTTCTCATAGAGTAGCCGCATGTATATACTATAATAAAAATATACCGATGGCGAAATTCCCAATTATCAGTTACAACTATAGCTACTTTAATTTCCTTCAGGCAAAATTTCCTTTGCTATATGCTGATGCATGTGCTTATGAATATGCCAAAAGAAAGAAAAATACTTATATAGCTACAGTGTTCCCATCTGCAGAAGGAAAAAATGATGAGCTAATTGCTACTTTAAGTAAATACGGTAAGATTGTATATCAAAAGCATATATTTTTGCAGAAATATGGGCCACTGCATCTCATTCGACAAATTTACAGAACTGAGCCTTGGCTTGGAGATTGGAGTAACAATTTCCAAGGAGCACAACACAAAGCAAAAATGTGTTTCCAAAAACAGGGTGCAGTTCGAGCATTCCTTATAGAATCTGACTCTGCTGATGATATGAGACAGTGTAAAGAAGATATTCGTGATTTATACGGAATCAGTAATGACTCTATACATATAAATGATACACATAAAGAGACTCTCTTAATTGCTCAGATTTTATTCAACGAAAATTCTGTACACTTTCTAAATAATGCAGATTTGAAATATTTCCAAAACTTCTATAGACTATTGGATAAATACGAGCAACGATTTAGCAAAGGAGATCTGGACCCTGATGAATTTGCTATAGACGGAAGTGCAATCATGGCTGTCTATGGTATAAGAGAAGCAAGGGATCTGGATTATTTGCATTTTGAAAATGAAGGTATCAATTTCGGAGCACCGGGCTATATAGATAGCCATAACTTTGAAGCAAAAGTGCATCAATCGAGTATAGATGATATTGTATGTAATCCTCAGAATCATTTCTATTATAACGGAATCAAATTTGCTTCACTTGATGTGCTTAGAGAAATGAAATCGGCACGAGGCGAAGCAAAAGATCTTAATGATGTCAATTTGATAGATCAGCTCGTTAGCACACCTTTGCAGCCAATGCATAAATATAATACAGAAAGTATAATAGATACGTCCAAGAAGACTAAAATTGTAGGCCTTATGCCGGCACGCAATGAAGAAAATATTATTGCAAATGCGCTGCGTGCTTTATCTAAAATTACAGATGCTATTGTTTATTTGGATGATTTCTCTACTGATTCTACTCTCGATATAGTCAAATCTCTTAAAGCAGAATGTAATATAGAAGAGATAATAACGAAGGACAGATGGTATAGAGATGAACCCGGAGATAGAAATGCTTTACTTGAAGCCGGAAGAAATATAGGTGGTACACACTTTATTGTCCTAGATGCTGATGAGATAATTACATCAAATGCTTTAGAAGACAATAAACTTCGTATTGGTATTATGAAAATGAAGCCGGGTGACGTGCTGATGTTGAATTGGATTCAGCTCTGGAGAAGTACCGGTAAATATAGATTTGATAATTCGCAATGGACTAATCACTATAAAGACTTTGCTTTCTGCGATGACGGAAAGTGTTCCTACGAATCTGAGTTCATTCATACCAGAAGAACACCGGGTAATCTAAACGGAAAAGTATTCCGCATAAGTGGCTACGAAACCGGTGTGATGCACTTCCAATTCGTAAATTGGAGAAACCTGCTTATCAAACAAGCATGGTATAGAATTTTGGAAAAACTGAGAACACCTGAAAAACCAGAAAACGCAATCAATGTGAGATATGCTCCTAGTAAAGATGAAACAAATATCAACTTAGAAGATTCGCCGTCCGAATGGTTTGAAAAATATGATTTCTTAGATCTTTCAGCATATGATAAACCGGAAATCTGGAGAGAGACTCAAGTAATAGAGTGGTTCAATCAATACGGAACCGAACCATTTGCAAACCTTGATATTTGGGATATTAATTGGGGCGAAGGTATTGATATAGATTCAAATCTTTATACAAAACCCGATGCTGAAATTGATAGAATAGCCAATGAAATTAATATGCATATAGAAAAAGGCGATTTGGAGACTGCATACAGTTTGTTAGATGTCTATACTGTTCAGTACCCGGAAGCTCATACATTATCATTGATGTTTGCAGAAGTTTGCATAGAAAAAAATGAAATTGATGAAGCCAGAAAAGCACTTGGCAAAGTACTAAAACATCAGCCAGCAAATCTCAGAGCTTTGAATGCATTTGCAGTATTGGAATGGAGAGAGGCTAATCCTGAAGAAGCTTTAAAATATCTGCTACAGGCGATTAAAATAAATCCTAATGATGAAGTTGTAGTACTGAATATAAGTGATATCTTCTTAGCTGTAGGCAAAAAAGACGATGCACTTGAAATTTTGAGTACCTATCTGCTGCGTAATCCGGATAATCAGAAAGTAAAAGCCACTTATCAAGAAATTGAAGCTGTGGATACTGAGACTGTTCAAGACGAGAAAATATTTAAAGTATCTGCTTTGGTGAGTGTCTATTCTTCTATGAAATACATGAAATCTTGTATGGAAGACTTGACCCGTCAGACTCTTTTTGACAAGGGAGAATTGGAGATAGTTATAATAGATAGCAATTCTCCGGAAAATGAGATTGACATCATAAGACCATACTTACAGAAATATCCTGAATATATTACCTATGAGCGAACTCAGGAAAGAGAATCTGTATATCAAAGTTGGAATCGTGCTATCCAAAAAGCAAGAGGAAAATATTTGACTAATGCAAATACTGATGATGCTCACAGGAAGGATGCACTTGAACTAATGTCAAAGGCTCTTGATTCTGACAACAGCTTTGGAATGGTGTATGCTGATACATTCATAACAAAACAGGAAAATGAGCAATTTGAAGAAACAACTTCTTCAAAAAGATATGACTGGCCTGACTACAATTTAGGCACAATCCTATCTAATTTTTCTTTTGGTCCACAGCCTATGTGGCGAAAAGAAGTGCATGAGACAATCGGATATTTCGATGAGTCACTAAAGATTGCAGCAGATTACGAATTCTTTATTCGCGTTTGTAGAAATTTTGGAGCTACTCACTTAAGAGAAACACTAGGTTTGTTCTTGCAAAGAGAAGATAGCGTTAGTGGTGCTGCTAACAGAAACGAGACTATAAATGAAACTATGCAAATATTGAAGCAGCACAGGAAAGATACTGCTCTGAAAGAAATATATCCAAAATTGGCAAGTAATAATACTCCGCAGGATATAACCTTTGCATTGTTTGATTATGCAAATTTACATATAGAAAGTCCATATCCTGATTATCAACGTGCTTTGGAATTATACGAAGAGTCAATGAAGACTGCAAATTTATCAGCGATTGATTTGACCCAAATTCAGGATAAGTTCTTTAATAATGCAGGTATTATACTTGCTGCTTCCGGACAATTTGATAATGCCAGGGAATTTTTTAGTAAAACTTCTATCCCTGAAAGTGAGTTTAATAAAAAACTGCTTACTGATTTAGAAAGTTCAGGCCAGCAGGCTTATCCGATTCTATTCAAAATAAGCAGAATTGAAAATAGCACTATAAGTGAAGCAAGAAAAGCTAAATCCTGCTATTGTGATGTAAACATGAACATCACCATTAAGGATGATGCTTATCATAATTTCTCAGATGTCTACACAGGTAATAATGGAATAGAGATAAGTGAAGAAGAAAAAGACAGAGCAATTAAATGTTTACCAAGACAAATATTTGCTGTAGAAACTGACCATAAAGATGAAACTGAAGTACCAGAAATGCCTAGTGTGTTAGATCTGACACGAATAAAGACGAAAAAGAAAATATTGTATACGATGTTCGGATGGAATGAGTCCGGTGGCGGAACATATATGCCACGAACAATGGCAAAATATCTGGCAAAAGAAGGATATGAAGTTGCAGTATTTTATGCAGGATTAAATCATCCGACTGAAACTAAAGCATATTACTTTGAAAAACATGAAGACAGTGGAGTGAAACTGTATGGTGTATTTAACAGACCAAAACCATTTATCATAGATAATGATCCCGGTCTGGAAATTCATGACGCTCAAGTAGCAAAACATTTTGAGAGTGTTCTTGAAGAGTTCAAACCGGATGTCATACATTTTCATAACTTTTTAGGTTTGTCTTTCTCTATTGCGGAGATCGCATATAATAAAGGTATTCCATCTGTATATACACCACATAATTATCATTTGATAGATCCTGCATTATATATGATAAGGGAAGATTTAAAAATTTGGGAAGACACTGAATACTTTAATAATATAATGAATCCAAGTCAAGAGACTGAGCTAAGAGAAGCCTATAGACAAAGATTTATATATTCAAGTTCAGTAGTAAACAAATTTACAGACTACACACTGGCAATATCAAGTAGAGTTAGAGAATTGCTAATAGATTTTGGATGCCTGCCGAGCAAAATTTCAGTTGTGCATCAAATTCCTGAGTCAGTAGATCAAATAGTAAAGTTAGAAAAACATTATGATGAGTATCACAAGCCCCTGAAATTTGGATTTTTTGGTAGTGTAATTCCTCATAAAGGTGTGCATAAAATATTGAACGCATCTCAGGTCTTAAAACCGGGAATGGCAGAGTTCTGCATCTTTGGTGAAGGTAACAAATTATACATGGAAGAACTCAAGAAAGCAGATACTAATGGTGCATTCAAATGGATGGGAGCTTATAAACAGGGTGATTTACCCCAGATAGCAAAAGAAATAGATGCTGCCATTATTCCAAGTATATGGGAAGAAGGTGCCGGACTGGTTATCCTTGAAGCTCAGGCATTAGGTTTACCTGTTATTGGTTCCAGAATAGGAGGTATACCAGATTTTATTAAACACAATGAAAATGGTTATCTATATCCTTATAACTCAGAGATGAATATGGCAGCAATATTGACTGATATTATCAGTCGGCCGAAAAGTCTCGAAAATATGGGGAAAAACACTTTTTCTGACTTGTCTTTTAAAGACTTCATGAAACATATTACTAATGTGTATAAGTTATTGATTCAAAAAGACAGACCAAAGTCTAAAGAACTTGACTTTTTGATATAAGAATAGTATTATGCAATAAAATTGAGGGTAAATATATAATTCACCCTCTTTTTGTATGAATTATCAACAATGTGAATATTGCTACACATTATTTAGAAAAAAATCCTTATATTATAAGGGTTTGTTGCAAAGTTGTATGTAGTTTGCAAAAAAAAATATCAAAAAACAGCAAAAAAGTGTGTAACAAACTTCGCACATAGCTGTCAATTAGTTAGAATCACTAAAATAAAACATATTTATATTATTTATTATATTTTTGGAGGACATTATGAGGAAAAATTTACTTCTTACCCTCGTACTATGCCTTAGTTTCTTGTTAGCAGTCCCTCAGGACGGCTTTGCTGACACAAAAGAACTTAAAAAGAAAATTTACAAGCAAAGGGTACAAGACCTTAAGCTTGGTAAAGGGCAGATGGGACGTAAATTTATTGTTGCTGTTCCACCTAATGAAACAGCATCATTTGGCTGGAGTGATTCAGCGATGGAAATCTATGTAGCCGGTGCAAACGATACAGATTTGGAACTATCAATCCTTGGTTCAAAGAAAAAAGAAAAACTTAAAGCTGGCGAAGTTATTGTTATCAATGACGAAATGGGATTGACAAAAACAGCTGCAGAAATTCGCGAACCGAACACTGCTACTGATAAAACAGTTATTATCGAAGCTTCAAAACCTGTTTCAGTTTATGTAATGAACTCAAAAAGCACTACATCTGACGGTTATATGGCTTTGCCGGTAGATTCTTGGCAAAAAGAATATATGCACTGTTCTTATTATGATAACTATGAAAGTTCTACGAATAAATTTGCAAATGGTTTCTTAGTTTTAGGTTCTGAAGATAAAACTACTGTAACTGTTGAATTAAGAGGTTACGGTACAAAATCTATTGCAACTTTGAAAAACAGAAACGAATCTCTTGAAGATGAGATTACTTTCAGAATTAATGAAGGTCAGGTATACCAAGTTGAATCCGATGGTTTAACAAGAGGTGAATTTGACATTTCCGGTTCTTCAGTTATCGCTACTAAACCAATTGGTATTATTTCATATCACTGGAGAGCAGTAATTCCAATCTTTACAAGCAGCTCTCGTGACCACCTTTGTGCTATGCCTATGCCGGTAGCTACTTGGGGGCAAAAATATGCTTCAGTTTGTTTGGAAAGAAACGGTTCTAAAAAAGGTGATATGTTTAGAGTTATGGCTGCTGAGCCAAATACTAACTTTAATGTAAAATGGTACGATTTGGAAACTAGAGAATTTATCAATGGTAAATCTGGTTTCTTGAAAAATAAAGGCGATTGGGAAGAAGTTGCTTCTCACATGAGTTCTTCTGCTGAAGCTTTATCCGTTACTGGTTCTTCAGTATTTGAAGCAGATAAACCAATATTTGTTATGCAATATTCTTACTCAGGTGGCTGGGATGGTTCTTCTTACGATCCATTTATGTGGCCAATTACTTCTGTAGAACAGTATATCCCTAGTACAATTGTACAGGCACCAAGTAACAAATCATTTGCAGAAAACTATATTAACATTATTGCACTTCACGACACTAATGACGTGGCTAAAGAAGGTCTTAAATCTATCGCTTTTGATGGTACAAAAATTACTGATAAAGTACCTTCATTTACTACTAATAGAATCCCTGGTACTAACTTGTATTGGGCTAGATTTAAAATAGCTCCGGGTCCACACGAAATTAAAGGTGATGGCGAAGCTACTTTTGGTGGTTATATCTATGGATTTAAATCTGTGGATTCATACGGTTGGCCAGCTGCGATGGCACTAAGAAATCTTTCTGAAACTGACACTGTACCTCCGGTTGTTGAAATCGAAGGCGAATGCGGTGAGTGGACGGTGCATGTTACTGAATTAACAGTTGATCCTAATGAAGATGCAGATCCTCGCCAAGTAGACTCTGAAGTATGGTCTGAACCTGCTGTTATAATTAAAGATTCTACTGTGGATGGAACTCACTACATGTCTTATAACATGGAAGTTGTTCAATATGTAAATAAAGCAAAACAGCCAATTGAATGGAAATATGAACCACACAATGATTATTATTTCTTATTGAGTGTTAAAGACAAATTTGAAGATGCAAAATGCTATTTCTATGTAGCTGATGACGAAGGTAATATTACAATCGATTCAGTTGAATATTTTGCTGATAAATTTGCATTAGTTGATCCGGATCCAATTGAATTCGGTAGAAAACAAATTATGGAAGATCATACACTAGATGTAACTTTCAAAAATATTGGTAATGGTCCTGTAGAATTTTCAGCAGTTGAACTTGTTGAAAATGAATTCTTTAGTATCGTTCCTGACGTATTAGATTTCGACAAAACTGAATTAATGCCTAATGAAGAAATGTCTCTAAGACTTCAATATTCTCCTACAGAAGAAATTGAAGATAAAGAAGATTTTGATTTAGATTCTATATTTTTCGAAGCTGAGTGTATTACATTCTCTTGGCCAATTACAGGACAAGGTGTGACTCCGAAAATTAAAGTAGAAGATTGGACAGTACAAAATCCAATAGCTCCTGGTAACTTTGTAATTAAAGAGGGTGGAGTAAGAATTGAAAACAATGGTTCTGCACCACTTATTATTACTGAAGCTAACTTTACTGGTAGCCATAATCCACCGTTTTCATTTACACCTGACTTCACTTATCCTATAACAATTCCTTCTAGAATGTTTAGTGAAAATGGTAATGATTGGTCTATTACTGTTGAAGAAGCAAAATTTGCTCCTACTGCAGTTGGTAGTTACAACGAAGACTTAGTATTTACAAGTAATGCTTTTGATCCTGATGGAAATGATGATTCTGTTTCTATTTGGATTGCTTACTCTTCTCTTGGAGATGTGAACCTTTCAAATGCATTATTCCCTAAGACTCACCTAGGTCTTAAATCAGAAGTTAGAACTGTTACTATCTCTAATAATTCGACTGGTGATGATGGAGAAACTGTAGTTGTAACAACATTAAGATTCGGCGAAAATGAAGATCCTACTATCACTAACAACTTCAAATTTGTTCACCCTGATAATGGTCAGTTAGTTGATGTAATTGACTTTACAAATGGTAAACCAAATGAAGGACTTACTCTATATAAACAAGGTGACGGAAGTGGACCAAATGAAAAAACTATTGAAGTTTATTTCATTCCTGGAACTGCTAAAAACGCTGATGGTGTAACTTATACATTTGAAAAAGAAATGACTGTAGGTATAGTAGCAGATTATTATACTGAGTCAGATCAAACTCAAACTATAAATGAAGCTCCTAATAGCATGACAGGTCAAGGTACTTTACCTGATATCGAAGTGTCGGCTGCTGATTATAAACCAACACCTCTTTATCCTGCTGATGCATACGATATTAATGATCTTGAAACAATTAGAACGAATGCAGAAATAGAGAAGAAGACTATTACAATTAAGAATGCAGATACTGAAGAAGCTTTAGAAGTTAACGGTATCAAGGTACTTGATTCTTTTGCTCAGCACTTTATAGTGCTAACCATAGGTGGCGTTAAAATTGAAGATGTAGTTTATCCACTTTATGTTGATAGTGAAACTCCATTAGAAGTTGAATATGCATTTGCTCCAAAAACAATGTATACAGGTTCAGGTAAAGATGGAAAAGGATACATATATGAAACTCCAATTTTGGTTGAAGCAAATCATATTCCTGCTCAAAGTCAGGATGAAGTGACTCCTGTTGAATTTAATCAATACGAAGAAGATAATACTAAAGGATTCTTGCGCGGTTGGGTCTTAGAAGGTGACGCATCAGTTGTTGGTCATCCATTTGAGAAATTAATGCGTTGTGATACTAGAGAAGCATACATTACTCTCAATAATCTTTCTGTTACACAAAACCTAAAAGTTAAGGATGTTGTTATTACAGGTGATGATGAAGGTGTATTTTATATCCCAGATTCAGAAATAACAAGATTGCAAAATACATTAATAGGATTTAACGGAAATGAAAAGTGTAAAGTTGAATTCCAACCTGCTAATGTAGATAAAGATTTATACGAAGCAGCTGATGATATGACACTTTCGTTTGAAGCAGAAGTTTATATGGTTTATGAGTTTGATGGAACACCTGTTGAAAAAATGACTTCTACTTCTACCTTGACGGCTTCAGCAAGATTGTTAAATATCGATATTTCTCAGCAAATTGAAGTTAAATCTACTGCTGGTGATCAAGTGCCAATTCAACCAGGTATGTTCTCATTTGACATTGGTGGTGGTGCTCCGTATTACACTAACTATTTCATGATTTCAATGGATAATAACACTTCTGATGCAGCTTGGTCTGACTTTGATATTGATGAATTATCAATATCTTACAAATACAAAAAAGATTGGATGGGCTTTGTTGAATCAGGTCAAAAATTTGATCTTAACGCTGGTCCTGGATTCGATGTAACTAAGACTGGTACTGTAGAAGAAGGCGAGTATTTCATAGATACTTATACTATTACTACTAATAATCCTGCCGGTTCATACTTGAATTACGAAGGAAAAGTAGGTGCGTTGTTAAATCCTCACTTCCTATTATATTTGAGTGGAGACACTGAATATATGCCGGAAATTACTGAGTTATCGTTTGGATCAAGAGATGAATGTATTGTTTACACTGCTTCTACAGAGGAAATTCCTTTAGCGAACTGTATCCAAGACATTAACTTGATTAGCTCTTCCGGTGGCGCTAACTTAGCTCCTACTCTAGCTCCAAACCCGGTAGTAACAAGCAAAGCAACTATTACATACGGCCTTGCTTTAAATGCTCAAGCTTCATTGAAATTATATAATGAAGAAGGTAAAGTAGTTAAAGTAATCGTAGATTCTTATCAAAATGCAGGTACGCATACAGTTGACGTAAATACAGAAGATTTACCAAATGGTGTGTATATCATGAGATTAGAACAAAATAGCTTTGTAGGCGAAGGAAACATGGTTATATCTAAATAAAAATAGATAAAACTATAAAATATATTTTAAGAGGTTACCTTTTTCGGGTAGCCTCTTTTTTATTGTAACCATAAATAAGATAAAATTAGAAATGTCAATAACTTAGTTTATTTTCTGATTTTGTAAGTAATGATTGGTTTTAATTGCGCTATAACTTTTATAGTTTTTGCCTCAACTAATGCTGAAAGTATGTGCTCAATATTTTTATATACCTGAGGAGCTTCTTCATACAAGAGTTCTTTATCTTCGCAAATTACCATGCTGCCCAAATCTGTTTGTTTCATTTTTTCTACAGAAAACTTCTCACCCAAAATTGAGCGCGCATTTTTTCGCTTCCATTTTCTTCCGGATCCGTGTGCTATAGAGAATAGATTGTTTTCCTGAGATCCAACTGGTAAAACTAAATAACTATAAGTTCCACGGGAACCTGCTATAACGACAGGCCCTCTGTCTGATCTTGCAGCTCCCTTTCTATGGACATAGTATTCATTTCCGCTGATAGTCTGTTTTGATATGCAATTATGCTCGATGTCTGCAATTTTTGAAGAGGTGGCTCCTAACTGAGCTAAAAATCTTTCTGCGATTAACTTTCTGCTAGCTTTGGCCCATTTTACTGCATTATCGTGTTGCTTCATATATCGCTCCATCTCTGCAGTTTCGGCTTTCAAACCATAGGATGAATCCAAGTCTACATGCTCTTGAAATATAGCTGCTCCGTAGCTACGAGAACCACTATGTATTATTAGCATCAGGTTTTTAGAATCCAATCCTATTTTATCAAACTCTTGAAGATCAAATATTTTATCAACTGATTGTAGTTCAGCAAAATGATTTCCACCTCCAATAGTTCCCAAAGCATTATCAAATGAAGTTGACATAACTTCCTCTTTTTGAAGAAAATTAGAGACATCTCCATCATATACATCTTCAAGTCCAGCTAATTTTTTTGCCCATTTATCTCTCTTCATTTTAGACTTTTTTAAATCAGTTTGAAAGAGCGCAATTCCACATCCAACATCATTACCTATAATGTTCGGATAAACATAGTCTTTTACCGCAAAAGCAGCACCTACAGGATGTCCATTACCAGAATGGATATCTGGCAAGCCAATTGCCTTAAAAACTCCTTGAAGTGCTGCTGTATGCTTTAGATGCTCAATTGCTTCGCTTTCAATCCAATTTTTATCGCTGGTAATAAGTTGTGTATTATCATTGATTATCTTATACATATGAACCTGCTGTGAATTCAAAATATTGTTTTTAGCAGTATACGAGAAAATATAAAGAATGTGACAAGGTTTGGGAAAGCAACTTGGGTTACTAATAGGGTAATCATATTATCCAAAAGGAAGATTAATAGATTTGAATAACTTTGTAAAAAAAAATATCTCCTAATCTATTGAAGCGAAATTTTGAGGCAAATGCTATAAACCGGTTATGGGTAGCTGATATCACATATATCTGGACACGTGAAGGCTGGTTATATTTGTCAACTGTAATTGATTTGTGTTCCAAAAAAGTAGTTGCTTATAGCGTTGGGAATCGTATTACAAAGGAATTTGTCATAGCATCATTAAAAAACGCAATATGGAGTAGAAAACCAAAATCAGGTTTGATTTTTCATTCTGATCAAGGCAGTCAATATGCAAGCGACGAATTTAGAGAAATTCTCAACCAAAATGGATTGCAGCAAAGTATGAGCAGAAGAGGAGATTGCTGGGATAATGTTGTTGCAGAATCTTTTTTTAAGACAATAAAATATGAACTGCTTTATCATGAACAATACAGGAAAAGAAGTACTGCTAAAATTAGAAATTTTGAATATATTGAAATGTTTTATAACACTAGGCGACTACATTCTTCCATTGGATATCAATCGCCATCAGAGTTTGAAAGAAACTTAGTATCTTAATTTTGTGTCTACTTTTGTGGGGGGCAGACCACAGCCTTGTGGTGTTTCTATTGGTGGCGCTGAAAGACCGATTTTATTAGCATCTCACCAGCCGCCCTTCCTTGCTTCCAAAATTAAATTGTGACTGCCCCAATGACGAAAGTCGGGAGAATAGGAAATCCAGGTATGTGCCTTGTTGGAACTTATTGGACGATGTATTAATGCCCAATAATTTCCAATACGATGGGGCAATAATGCTGCATCTTTGTCATCGGGTTGCATAATTATACCATAGCGTTCAAAGGAGTGGAAGTCCGTTGTGAATGCTAATGCAACTCCCGCACCGTCTCTGGAGTATGCAGTATAGACAATAGTGTATTTTTTCAGCTAAGGAGTCCACGTTATAAGTGGCTCTTCAATTCCCTATATTTCCTCTGGGAAATTTTTTGGATCTGGCATTAACGTTCCAATATTTTGCATAGCGGATATTACATTCTCGTAACCCTTGCTTGGGGATAGCACACCGAAGCTGAACAATACGATTTTCCCTTCAACTCCAAATAGGTCTATATGAAAACTCGGGTCCAAAAAAGGCACGTCCGGGATGCCATGATGTATAAGGTCTATTTTAGCTGACGGAACATTATAGATTTCCTGTAAAAAATCCACACCGCGCCTACTCATTACAATCAATCTATCAGAGAGTTCTGCTACTTTTTCCAGCACCAGCCGATGTTCCTTGGAAGGTCCACGTAAAATTGTGTGCAATGTCGTTACAACTGGCATTCGTAACTCACTTAAAAGAGATATAATGTAGCTTCCTGCCTTACCGCCAAATATTCCATACTCAAATTGAAGGCATACAATATCGACATCATTCATATTCAAAAAATCGGAAGCCCGGCGATATGAGTCAATTTCTTTTTCAGTTAATTCAAACCTGACAAGTGCGGGATAGTTGTATCCCTCAATATCATTTACAGGCAATGCATTACATGTAGTATTTGAGAATTCAGCTGCAATGGCTTCGCTCAGGTCAGTAGTAAATGTAGCTATCCCGCACATTCGTGGCAAGTAGTTACCAATAAATGCCACTCGTTTAATGTTTGTTTTTCATGGAATTTCATTTTTTGATCCCTTCAATACTGAGAGTTTCCAATTAAGATTAATTATAGTCAGATAAGGTTCTTATTGAATTCTCTCATAATATTTATCTTGAATTTTCAATATTATTGGGTTTAAACAATCATTGCAAAGTATTTCTCTTAGTTGTTTTTTTCGTTTTTAGCAACAGAAAGGGTCAACACCCTCTTGATCTTTTCATGATCCGCATACCTGCCATTTATCTGATCGATATTTTTATATCTCTCGATAACCTGGCTCATTACAGGTTCAAGTTCATCGGGCTGAATAACCAATATATCCCCATCGATCACTTTAGAAAATGCATAATCAACTGCCTTATCCGGATAGGGAAATATTTCAATATGCCCTTCATAAAAACCGGCTTCTATCAATCCTTGATAAACAAGCTTCGGCGTTTCTCCAAAAGGCCTCTGGCGAGGGTCATAATCTGCAAGGACTATATAATCATAAATTTGAGCCAGGGCATTGCCGTATTCCACAATTTGTTCGTTAGTTCTGCTACCGGTGCCATGGCATAAAGCAATCTTGCGCCCTTTAGAAAGCAGGGGCAGCAACTTTGCAAGTGCCCGTACCGAGTCCGCGTTATGGCCATAGTCTACAAGCACCTTATATTTTGGGAAGTCAAATAAATTCATGCGCCCGGGATTCTGGCTCGCAGAAGGATAAAATGTCATAATACCATTTCTGATTTGCTCTAATGGCAGGTTAAGCCCGTACAGAGCCCCAATAGCAGCCAGAGCGTTTGATATGTTAAAATCGATGATCCCATTAAAAGAAATTGGGATTTCTTCAAGGGTACATACTACTATGTCCAATGTACTATTTCTAATGATAACGTTCCTTTTTTCTACAGTGACAACGGTGCCGTTATCTTTTAAATGTTTGATTAGGCTCTCGTTCTTATCATCCAGCGAAAATAAAATAATATTTCCCCTTGCCCGCTTCAATACTCCCATTGATTCACTATCATCCGCATTTAACACTGAAGTTCCCGACTTTTTTACTACTTCCAAAACAGTCGATTTAACCAAGCTCAAATCTTCTTGTGTTTCAATCCAGTCAGTCCCCAGATGATCACTCCCGATATTCAGCAAGACACCGACGTCGATCTCTTCTACCCCCAGCCCGCGCCTTATGATCCCGCCTCTTGCTACTTCCAATACTATATGATCGACAGTTGGTTCTCTTGTGACTATCCCGGCGCCTTCAGGGCCGCTATAGTCTCCTGATATAATTGAAGTCCCATCAATCAGGATACCTGTGGTACAGGCCAAACCTACTTTTTTCCCCGAATATTTTAATGTATGTGCAATTAATTTGCAAGTTGTTGTTTTACCATTTGTCCCTGTTACTGCCACAACGGGGATTTTGCTATAGCCGTTCGGGAACAGCATATCAACTAATGGTTTGGCTACGTTACGGGATTGACCTTTAGAAGGCTCTAAGTGCATCCTGAAGCCCGGCGCTGCATTGACTTCAACTACTTTTATACCGGATTGATCTACGGGCAAGGAAATATTGGCAGCTAATGCATCTACTCCCGCACAATCCAGTCCGATAATCCTTGCTGCCCTTTCAGCCATTAAGCGGATAGACGGGCTTACTTCATTTGTTACATCTGTGGCAGTACCTCCCTGGCTGAGATTGGCAGTTGCTTTTAAATATACTTTAACCCCTTTCCCAGGGCATGAATCCAGGGTTAACCCTTCATGCTCTAATAGTCTCAGGGACATGTTATCAATATCAATCCTGGTCAGGACTTTTTCATGGCCAAAGCCTCTCAATGGATCTGAATTGACATTTTCTATCAGTTTTTTAATCGAAGTGTTGCCGTCCCCAATAATATGTGCCGGCTCTAACATGGATGCGGCAACAAAGTTTCCATCAATAACCAGGAGACGCAAATCATGGCCTTTTACATACTCTTCAACAATCACATTATGGTGTTTAGATTGAGCAACACTAAAAGACTTTTTTAATTGATCTAAATCTGTAATATTTATTGTCGTGCCTGTTCCATGATTGCCCACATCGGGTTTAACAACAACAGCAGTACCAATTTCATTGAAAGCTGCTATTGCTTCTTCTTCTGTTGAAGCTATGCGGCCAAATGGAATAGGTATCCCTGAGAATTTTAAAAGATCCTTTGACCTCGTCTTCTCATCTGCTACTTCAACTGCAATGCCATTAGTTTGGCTGGTTATTGAAGCCTGGATTCTTTTTTGGCCTGAGCCATACCCTAACTGAATATGACTCTCCTCATTTAAACGTATGTATGGTATCCCTCTTGATCTTGCTTCTTTAACTATACTCCATGTAGTCGGACCAAGCATATCATCTTCTCGTAAAATTTTTAGATCTAAAACAGCTTTTGCCAAATCGAAATTTCTTCTTTCAGCAATCGCCTCAAATACCGAAACCGCTAGCTGGGCCGCGTGTAACCCAGCGGATTCAACTATATACCGGAATACAACTATGTAGATCCCCTTTTGTGAAGTATCCAGTGTTTTCCCATATCCGATTTCCATTCCGGCCAGGCATTGAAGCTCAATAGCTATATGCTCGATTATATGGCCTGCCCATGTGCCCGACTGCAGCCTTTGAATAAAGCCGCCCGGTTTCCCTATGGAGCACCCATGCTCTTTAAGCGAAGGGAGCAGAGCTAAAAGCCTGTCAGTAAATCCTTCGATTTTATCTGAAGGTTCATTTTCATAATTCCTGATATCCAGAACCATGAAAATAGCAGGATGCCGAGTAT
Source organism: uncultured bacterium (assembly GCA_942490685.1). Taxonomy (GTDB): domain Bacteria; phylum Bacteroidota; class Ignavibacteria; order Kapaibacteriales; family UBA2268; genus JBFHIJ01. The sequence continues at coordinate 2,298,984 of CALNXW010000016.1, read as the reverse complement.
GCCTGTTTGGCCCCCGCAATGCCCTTAATTCTTTTATTTCAATCATCAGTATTTTCCTTATCATTAGAATTTGGAACGGATAACAAAAAGGATCTGTCCTTAAAATTGTAACTATACCCGTTTACCAAAGAATGAATAATAACATGTTCGACCGCTATTGACTCTCCATGTTCAATATCCGTAATATTAGAATGGACAATTTCGCTTCCGTCAACAATAATGACCTGCCCTGATCCGATTACTTCAATTGTTCCATCTCCTTTCAGGACTACGCCTGAATCTTCACCAATACCAACACCAATGCAACTCGGGTTTGTTGTTACAATTTGCACGAGGCGGCCTATACGCCCCCTTGACATAAAATGAGTATCAAATACAATATTTTCAACAAAACCAAAACCTGTTGTAGTCAAAACTTTTCCTTTTAACAACCCCTCTTCACTATTTCCCTTATAAATCATGTTATCCGAAAATACAGCGGCACCGGCGCTTGTGCCTGCTATGAGGACTCCGGTTTTAAGCCTGTTTTGAATATTATCCAATACTTTTGAACCTCCGAGGATTGAAGTCAATCTCAATTGATCGCCCCCTGCCAGAAAGATCAGGTCAACATCTTCTAAGCTATTTGCTAAAGCTTCATCGTTTGCCTGGCTTCTTGTTGCAACATTTAGTATTTTCATTTCTGATGCCCCGAGAGAAGTAAATACTTTACTATATTCTTTCCCGCGTTTTTGGGGTTCACTGCTTGCAGAAGTAATTACAGCTATCTTGAAATCGGACTTGCCAATTTCCAGAACAACTCGTTTAAGTACAAGCAGATCATCCACCTTGTCTTCATTGCCCCCAATCGCAATTAACCTCCCCTGAAACAAAGGCTTTGATGCCATGATTATTCTATCCTCGTTAATTTCGACCAAGCCATTCCGTGACGGGAATTGGAAGCAAATTCATCTTTAGTCAAAATAATGACTCCAATATCTACAAAAGAATCAAACAAGCCCAGCGCTTTGGTAGCGGCTTTGGCCGGACTAACATTCTGTATCAACCAACTATAGATTTCTTTTGCCAAGAACCTTAGGGCTATAAACTCGCCATCGCCTGTGCAGGCAACAGCCCCCAAGGAGCCGCAATATAGGCCGCACCCTGGAAGCGGTACATCACCTACTCTTCCGATCCGAGAGTTCTTAATGCCGCCTGAACTTAACGCTGCTGCGAATGTTTTTCCATCAAATGCTATTGCTCCAACCGTATCACAGCAAGGCACATTCTCAGCATGTAAAGTGCTTTTCTTATCAATTTGGATTAGAGGTATTTTCTGATTATTGGCAAAACTCAGCGCTCCGTCACCTACTAAAAGAATATTTTGAGAATCAATCAATATCCCCTTTGCTATGTCAATCGGATTTTGAATACCTTCAACACACGCAACTGCACCAAAACCGCCCGTACTTGTCATACAGGAAGCGTCCATTTGAACTGTGCGGCCGTCCGCACGGATCTGAGATCCGAAACCGGCATTGAACCGCGGATCATCCTCTAAATGCCTGACAGCATGGACAACTGCATCTAAAGGCGAGCGCCCTTTTTTTAAAACGTTCATCCCCAACTGTGCTGCCGAAAGAGTTCCATCGGAATTTTTGGGATTCGATGCAGACCCTCCATGAGTTAAGATAGCACTTTTATAAATTTGCATAGTATTCTTCTATTTTTGTTTAATCGTAAAATCAATCACTAATTAAGTATTAGTTGACTGCATTTTTTATTTTTTTGTTTGTGCCTTAAATCCCTTATTCAATATGGTTCTCACATATAATTCGAAAATGATAGCCATATATCGCAAATGTAATTGATAAACTCAATCTCGAAGGTTTACGTAATAATGTCCAAATAAACAGTTTCCAGTAATAAACCCGTTCTTTGTCGACAAGCCCTAATATGTAGATCGCCCTAAAAAAGCCAGGACATTTTTATATACATCTTTGAAACAGAATCGGATTTTAGCTTCCGAGGCATTGTACACCATAAGAAATATTTTTACCCTTTTGTTAATTAATTTTAGTGAATATATCTGGTGTATCACATACCTATAGCCTTGCTGCAGCTTTCTCATATCCTTTAAAGGAATAATATTGGTGGTGCCATCAACATTATCTCCTGACATGTTTGACAGTATCCGGAACTTCCGGGTATTCAAGTAATATATTCATAATGTTTCTTTTTCTTATTTCCAATTAGAAATAATATCTAAGCCCTATAGCCCCTTCTACATTGGTATATGTCGTAGGGTTAAACCCTACGAGAACCCCTAATTCACCAAAGAATTCTATCGATGTCTTCTTTGGAATTATATTCACCCCAACTAAACCACGGGTACCCAATCCGACATTATCGTCACTCCTGTACCATGCTTTTCCTTGGTTGTTGTATAACACACCGCTGCTCCTTCCAAATCCGATTGCAATACCGGGACCGGCATAAATGCTAGTTACATTTGAATTAAATGCATTGAAATGGAATAAATAATCGACTCCCAGCCTCAGGGTTCCCAAATATGAATTCCCCAGGCTAAAATCGAATGCATTATCATTTGTTGTCCAATACTTGGCGGTCAACCCAGTTGGCTCGCCTAAGATAATGCCAACACCAAACTTTTTACCTTTTGGGGCAAATGATTTTGATTCATAGGGGAGCATTAAAACCATGATAAGTATTATCATAGCACAATATGTCTTTTTCATAATGTCTACCGTTTCTAAATTGTAAGATTATTTGATTGCGAAAATTGCGATAAACTATTTCTTTATTGCTTTCATGGTGTTTTTTATGGTATTTTCAATATCATTTAAGTTCTTAGGATCAGCCGGGTCAATTATGGATCCCCATTTTTTGAAAAAGAAATTTGGGTTCAGACTGATCGATAGTGTTGTATGTGAACCATTGTTTAAAGAAATAGGCGGCTCGAACATCAGGCTTAGGTTTGCGGTCATTTGTGATTTAAAAACAAATGTCGAAGGGTTATCAGCCTTGTAAGTTATACCCTCAATAATGATAGAGTATCTGTCTGCAGTTGCAAAATCTTTGAAGACAAGCTCGTTTTCATACTCATTTAACTGGCTTGCGCTAAACCTGTGAAATTCAAGCTTGACCTTGTCATAAGTTCCCGCTGAGACTTCATTTTCACTCAAAACAGTTAATCCGCCGGTAAGGCTGAGATCATATACAAACGGGTCTGTTTTTATTACTTTTCCGATTTCCGAGTTGTCGTCCGCGGCGAACAGCTTCATTTCTGACATCAGAATCCTGATTCTTATAATCTTTATGGAATCAACCTCATTTTCCATGATCTGATCGTTTTTCTTAAGCACATTCATAGTAGTTACATAAGGTGTTTCTAATTCTCCGATGGTCTTGATTACCGGGTCTTCAGTCGGTGAAGTCGTATCAGAACAAGCGGCAATTAAAATAGAAAACACAATTAAAAGGCTTAATTTTGGTATTGTTTTCATATCTTCCTCATAGTATTTATTAGATTTATTTTTTTGATTGCAAAGTTTAGCATGGAGATTATATCTCGCCCTGCTTCATTTCTTCCCTTGCCCTTTCAATAGCTCTCTGAAGTTTTTTGACAGTGAGTATTTTAGGTTGTCCCCATCGCCGACAATTTTAGTTGAAACAGCCATTATAGTTTCAATACCTTTTGATGTCTGGTCTTTGGAAAGAGATATCTGAATTTCTCTTACATCGGATATGTAGATTTTATAAGCTTCCTTAACGCCGATACTGCTTTCAGTTATTTCATTGTAATTAGCAGCGGACTCGTCGCGGCGTTGCTCGCTTAGTTCTTGTATTTTGGTTTTTTTGTATTCATTCCCTTCTTTCTCCCATTCTTCGAAATACTCTGCCCCGCGGTTTTGCATCTCATTTGCATGTTTTATAAAATCCTATTCCTTCTCTTCCATTTTGGTCACACTGTCTTTAAAGATTGCATAAGTCTTTTTGATTTCTTGTTGATCCGGCCTCATTAAAGCTTCGAGCGAGACCCCTGTTGTTTCTAACTTAGAGATAACGATTTGTATATCCTTATCCATAGCTGCCATTGTGGTCGATGTTCTTTCAGACCGTTGCATTCCGGTTGTGGAACATCCTATGATCATGACTGATAGGACTTACAAAATACTGCCTATCGTAATCAATAATACTTTATAGTATTGCATATCGAAGTCCTTCTATTATTAATTTGAGTTGTTTCCATTGAAATATTAAAAACGTTTCTGCCAATCCTGTTGATAATTATAGTTTAAACTGTGTTGTCTTCCTTTTGTTTGTTGACTTTTCCAATACACCGGGGGAAATGTAGGTGATTGACTTTTTGAGCAATTAGGGATATTATGAGAAATTTACAGCTGATAGTTGATAACAACCCTATAATAAAACGTCATTGACGAGGGCATGAAATCAGCTTGTGGCAAGAAAATCAATATCGAATTTTCAATGATATTTCACCCAGGGATTTAATATCTTCCTGCTCAACAAATATGGCCCGTCCATTTTTTGCAATTACTTCCCATGCTATTTCACTAATGATATCATCTATTACTTCTGGTTTGGAAATATCATTTATCAATTCAAATGTGGTTTCACCTGTCATTTTTACTGCCTGGTGATAGTCATTATGGGTGATTAACAAATCGCCCCTGCCGTTTTTGACAGCACTGTATATCTCGGGTAAGTTTGTTATGGATTTTCCCTGACCCACGGCTTCCTGCATTTCAATAATAGCTTCTTCAATGGATTTGTGTTGGTATTCTTCCATAATTAACCATGCCTTGGCCGCCAGTGTCTGCTCGGTGGTATCATTATTATCAATATGGGAAAAGCCATAATACATTGATGGCTTATCGACAACCCGCTGGTAGCGGCTGTAATTATCTTCAGAACAGATTACCATACAACTAAGGCCTTTAATGTTATGGACTTTTATCATTGCTTTATCAACTTCATTGAAAAATTCACCGACCATATTATCCACTTGCTTGCCATCACTTTGTTTTTCATTGTTAGTGAGGTAATGCGGGTTCTTTTCAAAGGGGAAATCATCATTATTTATCTCTTCTGTAATGGCATCATTTACAGCCAAATATAATTTAACGCCCGATTGGGTTAGTAAAAGAATATAATATTCTTCAGTTTGATTCAATACTTTTATCAAAGGTTTGATTGCAAAACTGTTTGATATATGCACTGTGTTTTTACGGGTGGCTAAAGGCGATCTGATGATTTCCTTTGTCGTATTAGAAATAAAAATATGCAGGCTTTCAAGATTGTGGTTATAGTTGATTTCTTTCCCCAATTTGTCAATTTTCCCGAGCAGCCCACTGACACTGCGTTTCCCATATTCCTTAATGATCCTGGTTTTTGCCTCGTTTAATAAGTTTTTAAGCCCTAACTCATCAATATTGTTGTCCGGATGAGTCCTATGGGTGTTCATTGATATTGTAACACATGGGTTGCTTCTCTCATTGGCAAGCCTGTTTATTCTCTCGTTTTTCATATTAGCCCTTTCGTGTTTACTGATTTTCTCATAATTTTGTTTTTATCAACCTTTTTTGTCAATTGTTTAATCATGGGTCTTTATCGGGACAATGCCCGCCATTTCAGCAATAACATTTACAATTTCCGAACCTTGGGGAACAATTATTTTTGCATTGTTTTGAAGAGAATTCTCCATGGTTTCAAGCTTTCGAAATAATTGGGCATTCCCTACAAAGTATTTGTCTGCAGCCTCATTCACAAGCTTGATCGAAGCCGCGTCCCCTTAGGCATGAAGAATCTTAGCCTGCAGGTATCCTTCTGCTTCTTTAATCTTGGCCCGTTTTTCTCCATCGACTACGGTTTCTCGGGCTGAAGCAAAATCAATGGCTGCCACCTTTTCGTTTTCGGCTTTTACCACCTTGCTCATTGTTTCCTGTTCATAGCTCGATGGCTCAATTTCCTTTAATTCCGTACGTACAATTTCAATGTCCCATGTACTGGTTTCTTCAAGCAAAGTTTTGTGCAGTTCTGCATTGATCTTCCCCCTTTCGCTATTTGCGGACTTCAAGGTCAATGTACCGATAATGTTTCTTAGTGTTGTCCTTGCAAGGTTTACGATCTGATAAACATAGTTGTTCACATTGTAAATCGAGCTTTTTACGCTTTCTTCATCGCTTTTAACCCTGAAATAGACTTGGGCGTCGACCCTCGCATTCAGGTTATCGTTGGTTATTATTTCCTGCGGCTCCGCATCGATAATCGATTATGTAATATTTACTTTGTACATTTTTTCCATTACCGGGATAATCCAGTGAAACCCCGAAATGACAAACTTCACATATTTCCAAGCCTTTCTGTCATGCCCCTTTCTGTTAGCCTGACAATCCTGATGCCGTAGAGTAAAATTATTACGACAAAAAAATTATACTGCCGATTAAAAATTCCATGACATTCCTCGTTTTTTGTTTATTACTTGACAATAGTGCTTCTTCATTTTTGGGATCAAACCGAATTTTTTCATTTGGATCAACCCCAATAATTCAGAAAGCCATTATTTTATTATCTCTACAAATACATTTCTGTTATACATCCTGCCTTCAGGGTAAGCATTGTTAAATGTGTATTGCATTTTGGTCTGACCAATGCCGATTGCTTTAACATTGACTTTTACATTCTCTTTTTTCAATTGGTCGTCAATAATAGCTTTGGTCTCGTCTGCTCTTTTTTGTGACAGTAGGCGGTTTCCAACCGAAGTCCCGATATTATCTGTGTGCCCATGAACAATAACTTTATCGCCTGCTATGAGGCCCGGAACTATTTCTGTCCTGATCTTTTGCTCATACGACCTTACAGCATCGTCTTCGTTGTAATTGAAAATCATTAGATACCTGGATGCATTCCTGATTTCTTTCTCTTTTGAAAGATTAAAGCTATAGTTTTCCTCTGTCTTGACATTGTTGTTATCCGTGATTTCAACCTTTGCTTTATATTCCCCTGACTCAAGGAATCTCATCATTTCCGCCGGGTTTATCCTTTCGTAGCGATATGCAAATGGCCCGAAATACATTGTTTTGCCTGCACCTGTAATAGTAATATCCCAACTTTTGAATTTGACGTTTTTGTCGATTGTAAAAACCATGTCGTTGTCAATTGATGATTCATCCCTGATTGTATAAGTCACCGGAATAGTCATCTTCTGATCACTAAACAGGAACTTTACCCTGCGGTTTTCGTCGTCAATTAACCGCTTTGCGCTTGCTTCCGTATATTCGCTCCCCGATGGGTTATATGGAGGGTCCACTATTATTGTTATTCTGTCAGGGTCGATCCCATAAATATTTACTAAATAATCCTTGACGTTATTTGCGCTTCTCTCTCCTTCCTTTTCTTCAGGGTCGGTGCCTCTTAATGTAAGACGGACCTCAGGATTGTTCCTCATCCTGTCTCCATAAATATTCATAATATTATAGTATGTTTTCATCAATTGGTTTACATTGGTTTCTTTGGTAGTCAGGTCACCCTTCATAAAACTCTCTATGTCACTTTCCTTAAAGTTTTTTGCTTCTGTTTCTGTAAGCATTGTATATCTCGGAGGGATATTCTGGCTGTTTTTATCAAAGAACACATACGGTTCTATCGGAAAATAGCCTTTAACATTTTTTGTTGTTATGATGTTTTTTTCAGGCATCTCAACAGAAACCTTTTCTTTTTTTTCTGCAATAATTGCCAAGTCGGTGTTGTTTTCATAATAGTCAAATTTATCTGCTGTCAATATTTTATCGTCAGGTGTGTTGGCTATAGACACGATAATACCGATTCTGAAACTCATGGTTGACCATATATCGCCCACAGAATTTTGATATGGTAAGCCCATGCTTTTTCTTTGGTTGACCAGCCAGGAAGCATCGAATATCGGGGACACTATTACCGAGTTGTTGTGATCGATTTCCGCAAGCTTAAAATCGTAGCCGAATCCGCCTTGAAGCCCATAAGTCGCAATATTTCTATTCGTGACGTCAGCCTCAGGTTCAACGGCTGTTTTAGTAATGTCAGGCTTATATATATATCCCTTTTAGATTCGCATTAATAAAGAATCCAACATGAAAATATAAGTCAGGTATGATATGCTGGTCGATCCTGAATGAAGGTGCAAATGACAGATAACTCATTCTTGTATCGAAGGATGGTGTAGGAAGCATAGGGTCATTTTTCTTGACTGAAAGATCTTCAATTAAAGCCCTTCTTTCGTCGTAACAAATCCTAAATTGAAGTCCCCACCAGCTTTCTGAAAGATAGGCACTGAACAAGCCACCGTAGGCTCCCCAGCCATTTCCGTCAATCAGCTCGATATCATTCTCGGGTGAGTGGAAATTGTCGTCGTTACCATGCAGGGATTGCCATCCAAGAGAAACTGAATTGTATTGAAGGGCACCAGTCAAGCCGTAGTGCCAGGACTGTTCGCGAAATTTAGTTTCTTGTGCGGTGGTAGTACTTAGCATTAATAGGATCGCTATTAATATACTATATAAATATTTTGTTATTAGTTTCATAATAGTGTTCCAAGTTAATAATCAATTCGAATTACATTATTTGTATCTTCGCAGAGCAAGTATACGGAAATACAAATGAATATGTTTACACAATTAGTGATATGATTTATATAATTGGTTGATTTACTTTATGTTATTGAGGTCGGTTCGTCTTTTGTTTTTCATATTCTTAAAAAAAGTGGGGGTCAGGGCGGTAACTATTTTAAATTGATTCGACAAATGCTGAGCACTGCTATAATTCATTTTCCAGGCAATTTCAGACAGGTTCAGTTCATTATAGACAAGTAATTCTTTTACGCGTTCGATTTTCTGCTTTATAATAAAATGTTCAATGGAAGTACCATGCATCTCAGTGAAAAGATTTGAAAGATTTTTGTAATTGTAATTTAATTATTCGCTAAGGAGTTCCGAAAATATTTATTTTGAGCTCTTCTTCGGAATAGTGGATTTGTTCGAAAATAGTATTTATTTTTCTATGATTTTTGCCCTTTTATCAACTATTAATTCAAAGCCTGATCTTCTCAATTAAATATCCAATGCATCCAATTGTTTCTGTGAGATGTGATCAATCAGTTCAACCCATACCCGGTTTAGAGCATTTGCTTTAAAATTTCGCTTCAATAGATTAGGAGATATATTTTTTCGGTGATTTGAATCAGTTGTATGCCTAAATTTCTTCTTCCTGAGCGAAGAATATCGCTGCCTTTTTTAATATATCTCGTTCATCTTTACCTGATCTATTACCTTGGCCAGTAAAGGATTCTGCTTGATTGTCCTGATATTTACGCTTCCATACATGCAGTAAATTATCACTTATACCAAGCTCTCTTGCTACTTCAGAAGCCTTTCTGCCTGCTTCGATAACTTGTTTTTACAGCATTGATTTTAAATTCTTTAGAATAGCTTTGTCGCTTTGACTCTTTCATTTTGTAGACTACGTTTTTTATAGTAATATAATATTTTTTACTATCTTATCTCTGTGTCTACTTTTTTAGGGTCGGTGCATGAAGAGCTTATGGAAACTATTTAGAATCTACATTTTTTTAGGGACAGTGCATAATAAGGAAGTATTTTTGAAAGGGTAAATATTGAAGAAATCTCTATAATTGGGTGCTCTGAAGGGTGACTGTGGAAACAAAAAAAGGTAGAACCTTGATTAGCTCTACCTTTTCATTGATACCGAGTACAGAAGGAGGGACTCGAACCCTCACGGCTTTAAGGGCCACTGGATTTTGAGTCCAGCGCGTCTACCAGTTCCGCCACTTCTGCAAGGCTGTGGGCGAGGAGAGAGTCGAACTCCCGACCCCCTGCTTGTAAGGCAGGTGCTCTAGACCAACTGAGCTACTCGCCCTTGCATTTTTTAATGTCAACAAACTTACGAATATTCTTTATTTAAGTCAAGTACTTTTTTTATTGATTTATTTAAAGAACATTATGTCTGTTAGCTCTCCAAAAGAGGAATGCAATATAAATCAATAATCCGAAATTAGCAAATGGAATTTACAATTTTTCAATTCTTTTTATTTCCGGGATTTCGTGAATTATCAATCGTTCGATGCCTGCTCTGAATGTCATCATGTGTAATGGACAATCTGCACACGCACCTAGAAGCTGGAGTACTAAAGTTCCGTTATTTTCTTCGAAAGAGTGATATTTAACATCGCCCCCATCTTCTTTCAAATAGGGGCGAATGCTTTCCAGTACTTTTTCAACTCTTTTTTTTATATCGTCTTGATTGTAATGCATTGAGGACTTAGATATTTATCTTCAAATCATTGTTTTGAGATTTTGTTTGGTTCAGTTTTCTTACCTTACCAATCAATGTACGAGTAATATCTTTAATAATTTTACCCTGTTCACCTGATTCTTCAGAAAGAACAAAAGGCATACCACCATCATTTCCTTCACGCATACCAATATTAAGTGGAATTTGACCGAGTAACTCTGAGTTTGTTTCTTCGGCAACTGATTTTCCTCCGCCTTCACCAAAAATAAAATATTTTTTATCAGGCATATCAGGAGGGATAAAATAACTCATATTTTCTATGATGCCTAGAATATCTACATCTACTTTTCTAAACATAGTGATGCTTCTTCTTACATCTGCCAAAGCAATTTCCTGAGGTGTGGTCACAATTACAGCACCTGTGAGAGGAATTTTTTGAGTCAATGTAAGTTGAATATCGCCGGTTCCCGGAGGAAGGTCAAAGATAAGATAATCTAATTCACCCCAGTCTACCTGCTCAAAAAGCATAGAGAAATAACCTGCAAGCAATGGACCTCTTACAATGGCAGCGTCATCTTTATTCATGACAAAACCCATGGAAGCGACTTTTATGCCATATTGTTCTGTAGGGTAGGCTCTTGTTGACCCATCAGGCATTTGAACTGCTTCTAATTGTCTGCCGTTTACACCATACATTGTAGGCTGGCTAGGGCCATAAACATCTCCATCCAAAATACCAACTTTTGCACCTGTCAAAGATAGAGCAGCAGCCAAGTTTGAAGAAACGGAAGATTTACCTACACCACCTTTGCCGGAGGCGACAGCGATGATGTTCTTAACACCCGGTAGTACTTTTTTATTAGGATTAAAGCCTTTTTCACCGACATACACCTCGAGATTAGCATCAGGAGCTATGTTTTTGATAGCTTCAACACACATTTTGTTAATGTCTTCAGCGATAATATGAACCGGTTGAATAAGCTCCAAATACAATTTAATATCTTTGCCATCGATACTAATATTATTGATAGCATTCAAATCATTGAATGACAGACCCAAGTCAGGATCTTTCAATTGACCTATAACATCTTTTATCTGAGTTTGATTGAGACTCATGATATATCCTTAATATAATTGACTAAACAATAATAGGATAAAAACGAACCTATTTTAAAATTGTTATGCAAAGATATTTGATATTATTAGTAAAAACAAAATTATATTGAGAGAATCTAAGAATTGGGTGAGGTATAAAAAAAAGTGTAACCAATTGGAACTAGTATGTGTCTATTAGATGTAAAGACATAAAACGTATTTGATGGCAAAAAGTTCAAAAAAAAATGCAAAATCTGGAAAAAAAAATTTGTAATAAGTCATAATAGCTTGTAACTTTGCCAAATAGACTAAATAGAAGAAAAATGTTTACTGTTAATATTATGTTAAATACTATTCTTGGAGCACTGTGATGAAAAAATTATTATCACTTCTTGTGCTAATCGCAATTGCACCATTCGTCCTTAATGCTGACATTAATGAGACTATGGATTTGCAAACGCAAAGAGCACTAAATTTCAACGGAACTGGGCAAGAATTCGATAACCCTGTTGTTGATAACAACACTTATGAAGTAGAAAAAAACTATTTCAATAGAACACCTGGAGCTAAAGATACTCTCTTGTTCCCTTCTGCATTTCCTAGTTTAGATTACTCAAGTGGTGCTACTAGCATGACTTATGAGCCAATTTCACAGACTGTCAACATTTTGAATGCGTACCACGTTGTTTATACAAATTCACCATCTGAAGGTTATATCGATGTTTGGAATACTCAAGACATGGGTGCTTCTTTCATCAAAAGAAGAGTTATGGAAATGAACGATCAGACTCTTCCTTTGTGGGGTTCAATTACAACTTTCAATACTACTAAATCTAATGATCCAAATGAATTGGAATACATTTTGACTTACAGAGTAAGAGAATATAATGCTAGTTCTCAAGATTACCCTCTATCTCAAGGTATGCACGTTCGTATAGTTCCTCCTTCTTCTGAAGGTGAACCATCTAGCTTCCCGAATACTGAACCATATGAAAACAATGATGAAGGTGGATATCAGTATAGCTATGGTAGAATGGCGTCTTTCCAAAATGATGAAGAAGCTTATGCATATTTGGTTGGTACAGCTGACGCAGTAAACTATGTAGATTTCCAAGCTGGTAAACCTTTCTTTGCTTCTTTTAGTTTGGAAGATGAAGATATTGATGCGGATATGATGTTGCCAAAATTTGACGAAGAACACATCACTTTCCCAGGCGCTAAAAATGAGCCTTATTCTTCAGGAAACTTCGTTGATACTGATAGAGATGGTAACGTTTATGTAGCTCACTTGAACTTTATCGCTCCTAATAATCCATTTACTGGTACAAAACCAGAAGATAAAATGAGAACAGTTTCTTTCATGAAATCTACTGACCATGGTAACACTTGGGGTGATTTGATTAGTTTCCCTACAAAGAGATTGATTGATTACTTACATTCTCAAGGTCAAAGCACTTCTGAAACTTATATGCCATTAGGTGGTGATGGTCCTTACCTAGAATTAGGTTTTGCTGTTACTGATAATGATAAGCTTTCAATGGTTATTGGTCTTAATGTTAATGTTTCTGAGGATGAATCCAAAATTGTTCTTACTGAGTTCTCTTATGATAACGGTACTTGGAATGATCCTACACCTATTCATGAACTACCTATTTCTTCATTTAGTTTCTGGACTTTTGCTAGATCTCAGACAGAAATTCCAATTGATTCTTTAAGATTCCGTGCCGGTGAAGGTTTAGAAATTGAATTGGCAAAAGTATATGGTACTGATGACTTAGTTCTAAAATTTGCTCAATATACAGATGATAAAACATCTTTAGATTCTACTTTCAATATTAAAGTATTTGATGGTACTACTGGCGTTGTTGACCAAATTGATTCTGTTCAAAACGTTGGTATTTATGGTACTTCAAAAATTGCTGGTAAATGGTTGCCTGAAGTTCTTCCTATCGTAGATAGAAAAGATCGTAATGAATCAAGTGCACAAATTCCAAAAATAGTACCTTCTGCTGAAGAAGTTCCTATGATGTGGAGTGTAGGTTATCGCACTAGTGATTCTACAAGCTATAGATACAATTACCCTATGGTAATGTTTGATATGATTTCATCTTGGTGGCATGCATATTTCTTTGGCACATATGACTTTACTAAACTTACTTCAGTTGAAGAAAACACTCCTATTGTTTCAGAAGTTAACATGAATGTTTATCCAAACCCTGCATCTGCAAATGCATATGTTGAGTATACTTCTGCAAACGAAAATGTGCGCATGGAAATCTTCGATGCTATGGGTAACAGAGTAATGAGTGTAATCAATGATGATATTCAAAGTGCTGGTACTAAAACAACTCCAATTGATGTAACAAAATTGGCTAATGGTACTTACTATGTTTATTTGACTGTTGGTAACGAAACATTTACTAAAACTCTTAACGTAGTTCGTTAATAGTTTCTAGAAAATAGATTATATTTTAAAAAGGCGAGGTGATTATCACTTCGCTTTTTTTTGTTTTTAAAAAAAAATGTATATTAAACATAGGGTATGTTAAGGGTGAAGAAAAACAAATAAGAGGTAGTTATGAAAAAAAACGCGTTAAGCTTAGTTATTTTACTTTACTCTGCTTGTACTTTTTTAAATTTCAATGTAGTCACAGCTGAAGAGTTAAATCCGACTTCTTTTACCCAGACTAATCAAAGTTTAATAACAAAAGCCGGATATTCTGAAAAATATTGGCATCCTTGGAATTCTGATACATTGCTTTTTCCAGTCAATATTTATGAATTTAATTATGCAAAATTTCCGAATAACATAAGCTATGATACTGCTTCTGGAACTGCCTCAGTGCTCGAAGTATACGGAGTTATATACAATAGCGACCTGTCTGAGGGTTCTATAGACATTTGGTACACTTCTGATCATGGATTTTCTTGGGGCAAAAGAGAAGTTATGGCTCTACAGTCAAAAAGCATTCCGTATAATGCCACTTTTGTAACTATTAACAATGAAAATTCAGATGATCCTGAAGACTTAATATATTGTGTTATGTATCAAACTTTGAAGAAAGACGAAGAGGATTCAACTTTTTATAAAGATGATGAGCTCAATATATCCTTCTCTTTTCCAGATACGAATTACCATTCAGTTATTGACAATAGAATTATAAAGAACGAAGAAATATTCTATTTCCAAAATGTAGGTCATTTTGCAGTAGTTGACAGCTTAATATGTTTATATAATACTGCTATACCTAATAAGGAGAAGAATGTCCAAGTTGGTCCTTCTTTTCTTACTACTATCAACTCGAAAACAGGAATAGTAAACAAAAGCATGTTGTTGCCTAATTATGAGAGTGAACAAATCACATATTGGAGAGAAGATAAATCTTCTAAAACAGTCTCTCAGAGTTATTTAGACACTGATGAGGAAGGGAATATGTATATGTTTGCAATTAATTATCTACAGCCGGATCATCCTTCAGAGGGGATGACTCCTTTAGATAGAATGCGTACCCCGGCCTTTATGAAATCAACTGATGGTGGCGAAACGTGGTCAGAGTGGATTAAGTTTCCGAAACAAAAAATAATTGAATTTCTAAATGAGCATGATCAAGACCCTGAAAAAGACTATAAGCCTTTTGGAGATTCTCTTTTTCAAAATAAATATGGTTTCGCTGTTACAGGGGTAGACAGATTCACTGCTGTATTCCCTTTATTAGTAAAACAGAATGAAGAAGAGAAACTTATTATAGCAGATTTTAGTTATAATGAAGGCAATTGGTATGACATTGATTATATACACGAAGTTAGTAATGAACATAAAATACCGCATTTAGTTAGATCTTCCAGTGAAGAAAAAATTGATTCTCTTTTTTATGATGATATAGATTTAGAAATTGAGATAGCAAAAATTGAAGGTTCACATGGAAGTGGTTTAGTAATTAAGTTTGTCGACGTAAGAGGAATGACAGACTTAGATTCTTCATATAAGGTAAAATATTATGACGGAAATTATGTAATCTATAAACATCTTGATAGTGTTCAGAATTTTGGAATTTACGGATGTTATAAAGATTATAGATATTGGAGCAATCCAGTAATAATGGTTGACAGCCCTGATCGAAATGAGATTCATTCAAGCTTACCTGATATTGTGGAGTCTACATATGAAGTTCCATTGTTATGGAATCTTAGATATCACACAAGTGATACTACTGATTACAGATATAGCTATCCTTCGATATTGTTTGATATTGCACATAATTGGTGGAGTGCATTATTTTATGGTACACACAACCTTCATGAGGGTGCAGTTGAAGAAATCACTCCTGTTGTTTCAGAAGTTAACATGAATGTTTATCCAAACCCTGCATCTGCAAATGCATATGTGGAGTATACATCTGGAAACGATAATGTGCGCATGGAAATTTTCGATGCTATGGGTAACAAAGTTATGAGTTTAATCAATGATGATATTCAAAGTGCTGGTACTAAAACAACTCCAATTGATGTAACAAAATTGGCTAATGGTACTTACTATGTTTATTTGACTGTTGGTAACGAAACATTTACTAAAACTCTTAACGTAGTTCGTTAATAGTTTCTAGAAAATAGATTATTTTTTAAAAAGGCGAGGTGATTATCACTTCGCTTTTTTTTTATTTGCCCGATCTTTTGTATATTAATTTGCCGCAAAAGTGGTGTGATAATAATAGTGAGGTATGCTGATGCAAAATAAAATCTATTGTCCGGGTGAAACTGTGTATGATATTATGTTTAAAGACTATAAAGCAATTAATTCAGTTCCCGGCGGATCTATGCTTAATGCCTCTGTCTCTATGGGTAGATTGGGTATGCCTGTTCACTTTATTAGTGAGTACGGAACTGATAAAATAGGTCGAGCAGTAGATTCATTTTTACATCAGAATGGTATAAATACAGATTATGTAAGGCGTTATTCCGATGGAAAAACTGCTTTAGCCATTGCTTTTTTGGATGAAAATAATAATGCAAGATATGACTTTTATAAAATATTCCCTCCGGAAAGGATGATTACCCAGGATATTGTTTTTAAAAAGAACGATATATTGCTGTTTGGATCTTCATATTCTGTTTCTCAGCTTTTAAGGAATCAGTTGGTAGCCTTAGTCACGAAAGCAAAAAAAGCAGGCGCAATCATTATATATGACCCTAATTTTCGTAAAGCTTACCTCAAAGACATGGATGTTATCAAAGATTTTATCATAGAAAATATGATGCTGGCTGATATTGTAAAAGGTTCGGACGAAGATTTTAAAATTATCTTTGGTACTCAATCTTCAAAAGATACTTATGATATTATCGAAAAGTACTGCAGCAATTTCATATATACAAAAGGTAAATATGAAGTTGATTTACATACTTCCAGAGTGCATGCTTCTTATCCTGTTCCTGACATAGTGCCTGTGAGCACAATTGGAGCCGGTGATAACTTCAATGTAGGAGTTATATATAGTATTTATTCCAATGAAAATATCAACAAAGATACTCTACAAAATTTAGATGAGACTTATTGGGATACGATAATTGAAAATGGGATAAATTTTGCAATAGATGTATGTTTAAATACTGATAATTACATAAGTAATAATATCATCGATAGATATGCTCCAAATAAAGAAACTTTTAGCGAAATCTAAATAGTCGATCCTGAAAAAATATCTAATCACCAATCAATAAAGCGAGTTAAGTAAGAATAGTAGTGGTTTAGATTGCAGAAAAGTGTTATTTTTGAACAAAAATCTTGCAATCTAAATCACAATTTTGTTATGAAAAATCGCAATAATAATCAGCAAAGCTCCTTTCTTTACGAAGGCTTATCAGAAACATTAAATCCTAAACACCCCTTATACAAGCTAAGCCAAATAGTTCCATGGTCAGAATTTGAAGAAGAATTTGGCAAAAAGTATAAGAAAAACTTCGGACGCCCCGCAAAATCAATACGTTTAATGGTATCTCTTCTGATGTTGAAACATATGTACAATATGTCAGATGAAAATGTGGTTTATACTTGGCTTGAAAATCCTTATTGGCAATTTTTCTCAGGTGAAACTGAGTTTCAATGGAACTTCCCTTGTGATCCATCGGAATTAACAGTTTTTCGAAAAAGGATAGGTGAATCCGGAGCAGAAAAAATATTACAAATATCGATAAAACTTCATGGCAGAAAAGCTATGGAATCTGAAATAACAGCAGACACTACCGTTCAGGAAAAAAATATTACCTTTCCAACAGATACAAAATTACATCTAAAAGTTATTAATTGGGTATGGCGAATAGCCGATAAGACGAAAGTTCGTTTGCGTCAATCTTATAAACGCACAATCCCAACACTTAAATGGTATTTGAGATATTTATCAACACCAAAGCGAGCAAAACAAGGGCGCAGTGCAGCAAGAAAAATTAAAACAATTAGTGCAAGACTTCTCAGAGATTTACTACGTAAACTTCCCAAAGACCTTCAATTGGCATATTCTAATGAGATAGAAGTATCAAAAAAATATTATCCCAGACAAGAAAAGACAAAAATAAAGTTTACAGTTTTCACGAACCGGAAGTAGCCTGTATTTCTAAAGGAAAACCAAATAAACGTTATGAATTTGGCTCTAAAGTATCAATACTGACAACAAAAAACAGCAATATAATTGTCGGTGCTTTAAATTTTACCGGGAATCCGTATGATGGTCATACTCTGCCATCAGCTCTAGAGCAATATCATCGCTTATGCAATAGACATCCGAAAAAAGTCTTAATTGACGAGGGATACCGTGGGAGGAAAAAAATTGGTGATACTGAGTTATTAAGAGTGCATAAAAGAACCCGAGAGCAGGTGAAATCACAATCTTACAGAAAACGATTTAGAAGAAGATCAGCAATAGAGCCAATTATAGGACATTTAAAATCAGATTACAGATTAGGCAGAAACTTTTTGAAGGGATTAGAGGGAGATTCTATAAATGTGATGCTGGCTTGTGCAGCTTTTAACTTCAAAAAGCTACTTAGTAACTTGCGTTTTCTTTTTGCCAAATTTGAAAAGGCACTAATTTTGAATTTAGTGCCCTATTGTTTAATCGTTTTTGCTCTTGTTTGACTTTTTCAGGATCGACTAAATAAATCTTAGATATTGAATATAAAACACAAAAGAGCAAGTATATATACTTGCTCTTTTGTCTTAAATGATTGAATATAATAATGTTTAAAGTCTATTTTATTAAATCCAGGAATTCCTGTTCAGACAAAATATTAACACCCAAATCCTGAGCTTTCTTAAATTTGGAACCCGGATTTGCACCCACTACAACATAAGAAGTCTTTTTGCTAACGCTCTTTGTCTCTTTACCGCCAAGCTTTATAGCTATTTCAGCTGCTTCTTTTCTACTCATAGAGTCTAATTCACCGGTAAAAACAAAAGTCTCTCCGTTAAATTTTTGCTCTACGGAATTCTCTTCTTCTTCTTGCTCAAACTGAAGACCAGCAGATCTCAATTTGTTCACTATTTCCAGCTCAACCTCATTTGAAAAGAAATTGATTACAGAATCAGCCATTTTATTTCCAATTTCATTTACAGATATTAAAGTATCTCTATCTGCTTCAATAAGCTTATCTACAGACTTAAAATGCCCTGCAAGGATCTTTGCACCACCTTCGCCTATAAAACGAATACCGAGTGCATAAAGCACATTTGCAAAGCTTCTTTCTTTTGACTTCTCTATATTGTCTAAGAGATTATTAACACTTTTATCGCCCCATCTCTCTAAAGCCAGTAGCCGTGATTTTTTATTAGACAAGTCATATATATCTGATATACCGGAGATAAGCTTTTCCTCAAGCAATTGCTCAACAATTTTTTCTCCTAAACCATCAATATTCATAGCATTACGGCTAACAAAGTGTTCTATTCTTCGCTTAATCTGAGAAGGGCATTCTGCGCTAGTGCAATAATAATTCGCTTCTCCTTCAGGTCTTTCAAGTTTCCCGTTTTTTCCACAGGAGCAAACTTTAGGGAATTCATATGGAACAGAAGTCTCTGCACGTTTTTCTTTATTGACTCCGGTGACTTTAGGGATGACATCTCCACCTTTTTCAACAAAAACATAATCACCTTCTCTTATATCTTTTTCTGTGATATAATCTATGTTGTGCAGAGTTGCTCTGCTTACGGTGGAACCTGCCACAAACACAGGTTCAAGTTCGGCCACAGGAGTGACAGTACCTGTTCTTCCTACTTGGAGGCTAATTGATTTAAGAAGAGTTTCAGCAGATTCAGCTTCATATTTATAAGCGATTGCCCACTTAGGAGAGCGAGCCACATAGCCCATTTCTTCCTGCTGAGCAAGATTGTCTACTTTGACAACAACACCGTCTATTTGAAATGGCAGGCTGTTTCTCTTTGTTTCAATTTCAGAAATAAAATCCAGCACTTCATTTATGTCATTGCAAATGCGGAAATATTCAGAGGTTGGGAAATTCAATACTTTTAGAATATCAATATTTTTAGAATGAGATTCCAGCCTTGTCTCTTGGCTTCTTAAGTAATAGCATACCATTTGAAGTTTACGATTGCTAACAGTTTTCGAATCCAAAAGCTTTAGCGTGCCGGCTGTGAGATTTCGAGGATTTGCATATAGTTTTTCTCCTTGTTCTTCACGTTTGCGATTGATTTCAAGGAAGTCTTCGTTTAACATATATACTTCACCGCGGACTTCAAAATCAGTCATATCGCTATTTACGGAGAGGGGAAGAGATTTGATAGTTTTAATATTTTGAGTTACATCATCTCCTCTGTAGCCATCACCTCTAGTAACAGCTTTATCCAGAATACCATTAACAAAACGCAAGCTCATGGCAACCCCATCGAACTTCAATTCTGCAGTGTAACGGAAGTTATTATCACCCAGGTTTTCTCGAACTTTTCTATCAAAATCCTGCAACTCTTCAGCACTATAAGTGTTAGATAATGATAACATTGGCACATTATGCTCAACTGTCTGAAACTCCTTTAGAGGTTCTCCACCAACACGCTGAGTAGGAGAGTCCGGAGTGATGATGTCAGGAAAAGTTTTTTCTAAATCAGATAATTCTTTAAATAATTCGTCATATTCTCTGTCACTTACGAGAGATTCTGCATTTTGATAATATGCTATATCATATTTATTAATTAGCTTCTTTAGCTCAGAAGCTCTCAGAGAAGCCTTTTCAATTTCAGAAGAAAAAAGATTGTGATCCATATTATTTTTATTTACTAAAGTTTGGAATTACAATAAATATAGAGTATGTTACTTTTTGAATAAGAGTATTCAGTTAATATATACAAGAAACAAGATGAAACCAATAGCTTTTTATTTTATGATACTACTTTTCTGCTTCCCGCAGATAAGTGAAGCACAAAAACAAAATAATGACACTGTCCTTTATTATGGAGTTTATGGTGGTTTAAATTACAATCTTCACTTCACTGATTTTCAATCACTTCCGGGTAAGCCTATATGCTGTACAAATTTTGACGATGGGGACGGATTTGGATTCAATATGGGTGGTCTGCTCGAGATTCCTTTGAATCATGCCGTATATATAGGGATTCGTTTAGGATTTTCATCTTTAGACGGTACGCTCTCTGAAGAAGATATCTCCGGAAATACTGCATTTAGAAATCTGAATCCACCTTATAATACAATTACAATTGATCAGGCCAAATCTAAATATGAAATTCAATCATCCATAAACATGCTTGATCTAGAAGCACATGCTGGATTTAAGTTCTTCAATAATTTTTATACAACTGCAGGACTGAAATTTGGGGTAATTGCTTCTGCAAGTTTAGACCAAAAAGAAAAGTTATTGCAGCCGGATAATGTTGTTTTTCTTGAAAATGGAACCAGAACCAGGTCAGAATATTATGATTTTGATCTTCCTGAATTAAATTCGATGCAAATATTTGCCACATTCAGCCTTGGTTATCGTATTCCGGTATTTGAATCAGGTATTTTACAACCTGAAGTCAGATACAGCCTACCTTTTAAGAAAGTGAGTTCAGTAGATTGGATTGTATCTACAGTTTCTTTTGGAGCGGCACTTAAGTTCCCATATTTGAGAGAAAAGCCCAAACCGATAGATAAACAATACCAAATAAAAAGAGACACTATCGTAGAAATGATAGCCGGATTAGCAAATGAGCGAATTAAAATGATAGATTCGAGAGAAGAAGTTACAACAAATGATGCAGGTGATGTAGTAATTGAGCTAACAACAAAGTATGAGAATTATTTATTAGAAAAACCGAAGCCGGAGGACATAAATATAGATTTAATGGTCTATGGTATAGATCCATCAGGACAAGTAATGAATAATCCTGCAGTGGTAATTGAAGAAACAGAATACCAGGAAATGTTCCCGCTCTTGCCTTATGTGTTTTTTGAGCAGGGTACTGACAATATTAATAATGGTAGCTTGATTCTATTAACAGATAAAGACATTGATTCATTTAATCCTGATAAGCTTAATCCTAATACTTTAGATATTTATAAAGATATGCTGAATATTATCGGACAGCGCGCTAAAGAAAGTGGGGCTAACTTGGTAATAACCGGTTGCAATAACGATACTGGTAATGAAAAAAACAACTTAGAGCTTTCAAAACAAAGAGCAAATATAGTTAAGAACTACTTTACAGATGTTTGGGGAATATCGGCTTCGAAATTAACCATAAAGCAAAGAAATCTTCCAAAAAATGCAGCTAATAATGATAATCCGGATGGTAAAGCAGAGAATAGAAGAGTAGAAATTAGTTCATCAGATAAAAGCATAACTGCTCCTTTTATCATAAGAGATATTAAAAGAACAGCAACACCACCGGTTTTAGAGATAGTGCCTAAGTTTTCTGGTAAAGTTATTGATAGTGCACTTGTGCTCGTAAAACATAATAATGAAGTTCTGCGTTCTTACCGATTATCAAGTAAACTTGAAAAACAAATATGGGAAATTGAGCAATTACCTATACCTAGATATGATAAAGATGTACAGGTAGAGCTCGCAGTTTTCTCCGGTAAAGATGAATATAAAGAATCGCAAACTATTGGAATCTCCCAAAAAACAATTCGTAAGAAAAGAGAGATTTTGAAAGATGATAAAATAATTGATAAATTTGCTCTGATACTATTTGATTATGATAAAGCAAATCTGAAGCCTGAGCATTTAGAAGTTCTTGGCACTGTTAAAACGCATATTGAAGATAATACAGAAATATTTATTACTGGTTTTGCTGATAGGACAGGTGAAGCTCAGTATAACGAGAAATTAGCAGGTGAAAGAATTGCCAACGTTTTAAAAGCCCTAAATATTTCGAATGTTACAAATAAAAATAGTGTTGGTAGTAGAGTGTTATTATATAATAATGATACACCAGAGGGAAGAAGTTATTCAAGAACAGTAATTATTGAATTACAAACCCCTGTTAAGTAAGAAATACAACATGAATATAGTACTATGGAAGGACAGAGAATTTAGCCTCTGTTCTTCTTGTGTGAAAGACATACTATATCTAGTATATATTATAGTATACAGAAGTCAAAAAAAAACATTGAAAAAAAAATTCGATGTTTATAAAAAGTATGTAACCAAACTTTAGTTTGTTGTGTTTACCAATAAAGCCGGAAACCAAACTGAGACAATATGTTTTTTAGAAAAACAAATAACGAAGAAAAAGACTTACCTGAAACTCTGGAGAGTTTCAAGAATGGTAGTGCGCAGGCCTTCGGAATATTGTACAAAAAGTATGGCGATAGAATATATCGTTTTTGTCTGAGAATGCTCGGTGACGAAGCTCAGGCAAAAGATGCTTTTCAGGAAACATTTGTAAAAGTTTATGAAAATAGTAAAAAGTTTTACGGCGAAAACTTTACAGCGTGGGTTTTTACAATTGCAAGGCATACTTGTTTGAACATGATCAGAAGTAAAAAAGATGTAGAATCTTACGACGACTATCATCATGGTCAATCAGTAGAGATGAAAGAAGATTTTGGTCTTCAGAATTCTCTCAAAGAAGCAATCGCCTCTTTACCTGCAATTTTAAAAGAAGCTCTTTTACTAAGAGAATATGAAGGATATTCATACCAGGAGATAGCAGATATACTCGATATAGATCTATCGCTTGCAAAAGTAAGAGTGCACCGTGCAAGAGTTCAATTACGAAAAATTCTAAAACCAATAGTCAAGGAAATCAATGAGTCTCGATAATCTCATATCGAAATATCTTGATGGCGAGCTAAATCAAGAAGAGGATACTCTTCTAAGACATCATTTGGCAAACGACAAAGAAGCAAAAGAAGAGTTTGATATTGCTATCGAATTGCATCATGCTATGCAAAAAGATGCTAAATCAATAAAAGCTCCTGTTGATGTTTTAAGTGAAACTGAGGACAGGATAATGATGTACATCATAAATGATAGCAAGGCAAATGTTCTAAATTTACCAAAAGCAAAAAAATCTAAGCTCAACTATAAATATATAAGCGCAGCTGCACTAATACTATTTATGTTTGCGATTGGTAAAATTAGTGATTATCAACTAGGTATACCTGCTGAATATGCGCAGAGTTATCATGATGAATATAGATCTGTAGATAAGGGACAGGCTTTTATTCAATCAGATAATTTTAATACAAACTCGGATGAAGAATTGTTGGTTTTAGAAGTTCCGAAAGAGTATAAGTATACAAAAATTGAAAAATCAGACATAGAGTCTTTTAACAATGATATTGCAACAGAAGGGATTAGCTATAGTAATGAAAATATAGTTTCACAAGAGATTTTCCCTGAAAATAAAGATTTTAAAATATTGCAAAGTGAGTTCGATGATTTTGCATGGAATGATCAATCAAATAATTCTTATAACGCAATGAGTAACTCCTTGCTTAATACGAAGAAATACGATGAGCCTATGATGCCAAGTATCCTTCCAAACCCTGCGGGGGGTAGTGACTTCAATTATTATGATGATATGCAATATCAAATGACAACAAATAATGTGAATGTTAGTTTCTTTTCTTCCAGTGATTATTATAATTCTGGGTTTAATAAAAAAGCTAATTCTGCTATTTCAAATTATTCCCTATCAATATCCTACACAATAGCAGATAATTTAGATTTTGGGATCGAATTTGGTAAGCTTGCTTACTTGTCTGAAATAGATGTAGTAGTTACAATTCCTAAACCATCCGGGAATCAGATGATAGAAGTTGGAAATGTACCTGCTGAATATACAATTCACAAAACAAAAATTACTTTAGATAATGAGTTGTTTTGGGTAGCAGCCTTTGCAGAACACAACTTGATACCTGCTACAGATTTGAGTTGGTTTAATCTATCAGGACGATTAGGCTTTGGAGCTTCAAATAGTGGTTCAATCTTTTATGGTAGAGTAAGAGGCAAGATAGAATTATATAGTAATCTATTTTTAACTGTAGGTACCGAAATGCGCTACATGTATCTCAACTTTGGCGAAAGGAATGGTGGTATAAATTGGAGTAGAACAGGATTCTTAGTGTATGGGTTGGAATATAATTTAAGGTAGTTTTTTTCAACAAATCAGTAAAGTTTTTGTGTAGAAAAAAAAATTTGTGTTATATTTGGCAATTGTAAACCGCTACAAGTTCTGTAGGGCGTGGTGTGTATTGTCGTTACTATATGTTATGGTACTTGTTCATACATGTTTTAATATATAGTTATATACGCGATTACAATATAAATGTTGCAAATAAAGATTAATATTTTGTGCTAGGTTGTATAAAGGAGTTAAACTAATGCGAAGATTTTTCGTTTTAATCATGCTGGTTTCTCTGTTGTTACCTGTTGCTATGCAAGCTCAGGTACATGGTGCCCTAAAAGGTACTGTGACAGATGAAAACGGTAAGCCGCTTCCTGGGGTGACGATTTTGTTGCTAGGGACTAAAAAAGGGGCAAAGACCAAACCAAATGGCAAGTATATCATTAATAACATTGTAGCAAAAAGCTATGATGTTAAAGCTAGTCACGTGGCTAAAGCACCATCACAAACAAATGGTGTTCGTATCTTACCGGGACAAATTGAGACTCTTGACATTCAAATGCAAGACAAAGTTACAAAAACTGGTCCTGTAATTGTGAGAGCTGATCGTGAAATGATTAAGACAGATGTTACAGGTACTCAAGATGTAGTAACTGGTGAAACATTATCAAAAGTAGCAAACGAAAATATCGTAGACGCTATTTCGATGAAAGCCGGTGTTACTAACTCGGGTTCAGGCTTCTCAATTCGTGGTGCCCGCCAAGCGGACACACAAATTCTTGTAGAAGGTATGGACTTAAGTAACAAATTTACTGGTGGTATGGGTATCGGTGGATCAAAATACTATCCAATGGTTTCTTCAGCTTCTACAGAGTCTGCTCAGGTAATGAAAGGCGGTATGGGTGCTGAATACGCTGGTTTTGGTGCTGTAAATACAGTAATGAAATCAGGTAGAAACGACAGATATGAAGGTTATTTAAGATATAGAACTGATTTGCCTTTCTTGTATGGCCGTCAGTCTAATGCTTTAAATATTGTTAAAGTAGGTAAAACTTTCGAATACAGAAATGAAGGCGAAGGTTATAATTTACAAGGCTCTAACGAAGGTAAATATGAATTCGGTATCGGTGGTCCAATCCCAGGTACTGATGACATTACTTTCTACTTATCCGGTTATTATTTCCATGAAGATTTTCGTGGAGCTGGTTATGAAATTTATGATCCAGCAGGCAATAATATGACACATGTCCCTAATAACCAATCTTGGATGAAAAATGTAACAGGTAAATTTACTTGGGATCTTGCATCTGGTATCAGGATGGTATTTGGTGGTATGTACGGTATGACTAATTTTGAAAATGCCGGTTACACATCTTATTATTTACACGGTGAAGGGATGTCACCGGATAGTGTATATAATGGTGTAAACCAGGGTTTTGCAAAAATTAATGTATCTAACCAGATTCTTTCTCAGCTTTATGTGAAATTAAATCATACATTGTCAGAATCAATGTTCTATGAATTTAAAATATCTCGTTCTTCTAATAGTGATTTTACTGGTAGAAGAAATAATTTTGATGATCCAAATTTCTTGACTGGTTTTGATATCATGAAACCTCAAGATGATTTCATTCCTAGTAAAAATCAAATGATTGCAGGATCTGACTTTGTTGTAGATCAATACACACAAATGAACACTGCAACAGGCTTCACTAAAGATGGTTATATGAAAGGTGAAATGCCTGTAAGAAATCCATTAACTGGATACTATGAAGGTACACCTTATTCATCTGGTACTCAGAATGCATTTGGTCTACAAAATTCATTTGCATCAAATGGTTCAATTGGTGGTGGCTTCAACTTTAGAGATGGTAGCTACTTACAAATGGATGGTAAATTTAGTTGGATTATTGACGAAGCAGATGTATTACAAGAGATTTCTGCAGGTTTCAATTTCAAATTATATGAAGCGCACAGACACTTTAATGGTAGCCCTTACAGTGGTAACCCAAGCTATGATATTTACACTGACCAATGGGGTGGTAACATATATGCTACTGACAATCAGTATGTTTACGAAAAAACAAGTCAACCGTTCAAACCAAGATCTTTCGATTTCTTCGTGAACGATCGCGTACGTTATAAAGACGTAACTTTTGTTGGTGGTATTAGAGTTGATTACTTTGACGCCAATTCTCAATACCGTCTTGCAAATGAAACGTTAAACTTCGTTTCCATTGGTAAAGAAGAAGGTTTTGGTGACGTAGATGCTAAAATGAAAATATCTCCTAAAATTGGTGTAAACTACAAAATTACTGACCAATCAGTATTTAAAGTAAACTATGGTGTATATTATTCATTCCCATCATTACAAAATCTTTATGATGGATTTAACAAAGTTATGTTAAAATCCAGCTCTATCTTAGGTAATCCAGATTTGGATGCTCAAAGAAAGAACGAATACCAGGTAGCTTATTCTACAGCTCTTACAGATGATTTAGCAATTGAATTGTCTGCTTATTACAACGATATTTATAATGAATTGGGTGCAGTTTATATCCCTGCAGTACCAACTCCTTATTACCAATATACTATTACTGAATATGGTAACGCTCGCGGTGTTGAATTAACTTTAAGCCGCAGACCTGTAGACCATTTCAATTTTGAAGTAAACTATACATTAGGTTGGGCTTCTGGTACTTCTTCAAGCGCAACTTCTAATGCTTCACTTCAATTAGATCCATTTACAGATAACCCAATGTTCCCATTAGCAACTTACCCAACTAGTCGTGATATCAGACACAGAGTAAGTGCTACTATGAACTTCTTCTGGGGCGATGACGAGGGACCTTCTATCGCAGGTATCCAACCATTGCAAAATATGAATATTAACTTGACTGGTAGATTTATGTCTGGTGGTCCTTATACTAAAACAGATGAAACTGGTAACATGCTTTCAAGCAGAAACGGTGAAAGAGGTCCTTCTTATTGGAACTTGGACATGAGATTGACTAAAGCAGTTAAAATGAATGAAATCTGGGAAGGTGCCGGAGATACTGAAATCGAATTTTTCTTGGATGTAAATAACTTATTAGATATTACTTCTGCTTATTCATTCTATTCTCTTACAGGAGATCCGGATGATAGTGGACAACTTAATAGAATTGGTTTAGGTGACTTTAGCCAAACTATTTGGTACGAAAAAGCAGATTTCTCTAATTCTCGTACATTCAATTCTACGCAATATGATTTCTATGGTAATAGAGTTTATAACAAGCAAGCTGATATTGATAATAACGGACAAGTAAACCAAGTAGAAAAATATGAAGCTTACTTGAACTACTTCGAAACTATTCAATCGTTCAGA
Organism: uncultured bacterium; assembly: GCA_942490685.1. Classification (GTDB taxonomy): domain Bacteria; phylum Bacteroidota; class Ignavibacteria; order Kapaibacteriales; family UBA2268; genus JBFHIJ01. Next base: position 2,270,638 of record CALNXW010000016.1, on the reverse strand, counting down.
AGTAATTATAAAACTCCGAGAACTGTATACTTCGGTATGAAAATCAAGTTTTAATTGTAGCTAACTACATTTAGAAAGTTAATAATTAAAAATAGAGGACAAAATGACAATTTCATTCAAGAAAGTTTTATTAGGCATGATAGCTTTGCTTTTATTAGTAGTTCAGACTACAATGGAAGCAGACATTCATGAAAAATTTAAAACTGATAAAGATAGCCCTGAGGTGCTTCTTAGAAAAGCAACTGGTGCTTTCGACTTGCAGAAAAATACTGTAAGTAATATTGAGTTCTATACAACTAACTACGGTATTTTTGGTTACAATGTTGCAAACCGTACTGGTGGTTCGCACTGGCCAAGAAACTCCCTAAACCAGTATATCTTTGCTGGTGGTGTTTGGTTAGGTGCTAAAGTTGAAAGAGTTGATCAAACAACTGGTGAAAAAATTATAGATCCTGAAACAGGCAGACCTGAATTAACTGCACTTTGTGAGTTAACTTATAACCCGCATGACGGTAGTTCGTGGATGGTTCCCGGTCGTATCAAAGATGCAACAGGTGCTAACACTCCATTAGTAGATAATGATGCTGAGCAAGTTGCGAAATATAGAACGTATTTCTCCACAGATTTCCTTGGAAATGGTGAACCTAGAGATGATACAGATGGTCCTAGCTGGCCAATTTGGGACTCTAGTGAAGACCCGACTGATACGTTAAAAACTAAAAGATATTTTGGTTATTATATTGAACAAGAAAGCGAAAGAAGTGAAGCATTCTTCAAAAAAGGACCTGCCTTCATTTCAGGTGAAGATATTTTTGCTACATTTAAAGATACTGACTTGAGATATTACGAAGGTGGTTATTCTCAAGCTAAACAAAAAGGTTATCCTTTCTATATTCAGTACGAGCAAATGATCTATTCTTGGGGATTTGGTGAATATAAAGATTTTGTCTTTATCAAGTATGACCTTATTTCCTTCAATGATGATACATTAAGAGAATGCTGGTTAGCGCCTGTAATGGACGTGGATATTGCACGTGAACCAAATACAAGTGCTGGTGCAGTGAATGACCGTGTACGTTATTATGCTGAAGATCCAACATTGAACATGGCCGTTCAGTGGTCTGAAGCTGATCGTGGTGAAGGTAATCGTGGTTTCGGTTACTTAGGTTATGACTTCTTGGAATCTCCTGCAGTTCAAGCAGATACTTTGGAAGATGGAACTAGAAATCCATTGGCAGGATTCCTTAGAACAGATAAAAGGAAATATAGCAACGCTGAACAGTTAGGTCTTCAAACATTTAACAACTGGAATATCCAGGAAGATTTAAAAGAAGATAAGGAAAGATATGACTTCCTTTCTACTTTAGATCGTGATGGTGATGATGATCCGGGCGATAAACGTTTTATGATGGCAACTGGTCCGTTTAACATGAAGCCTTATGATACAGCTCGTGTTGTTGTTGGTATTATCATTGCAGAGTCTGTAAAAGATTTAGCTGCTCCGGATGGTACAACAGAAGATATGGCTGCTTTGAAGACTAAAGATGAATTTGCTCAGTCAGTTTATGACAACAACTTTAGAGCTCCAAGACCTCCAAGACGTGCTAGAATTAGTAGTGTAGAAGGTGTTAATAATGGTATTAAATTGAATTGGGATGATTTCTCTGAATTGTCTGATGATGATGAAGAAAATGGTCTTGACTTCATGGGGTATAAGTTATACAGAGCAAGAAGAAATGACTTGTCTAACTATACTGCATTCCAAACAGATACTTCTGGACCTTTAGGCTGGAGACAAATTGCACAGTGGTCACTTCCAACTGCTTTTGAAAAATCTGTTCATAAAGCTGGTGAAGAAAAAGATGCGGCTATTATGCCATTTATAGATTCTTTACTTGTTGTAGGGCCATTGACAGAAAACATACATCAAACTGTTGATACTACTGATATGTTTAATATCAAAGTAATGAGAGTATGTAGAGGCTGTATCATGGAGCAACCTGACTTCTTCAATTACAGCACTTACCTTAATAATGGATCAAAACTAGAAGAATTCGAATTAGATACTCTTAATTTACCTATGATAGTTGATATTGATACTTCTGAGGCTGCTACTGGTCCTTGGGGTAAATATTTCTATGAAGTTGCAAATAAGAGTAGATTAGGTGTAAATCTTAATAAAATTAGATTTGAAGCTGCAATGCCTCCAGAAGATAATAAATTTCCAGAATTCATTGATAGAGTTCAAAAAAATAGAGCAGAATACTTAGATAAAGGTTATAGATATGACCCTAATAAAGAAGATTTCTTATTAGATTCTATTTTGATTGGTACTGTTGAACTCAAAAGTGCATTGTTAGATTACAATCCATTATTCTATCTAAGACAGTCTACTAAAATTACACTGAAACAGTATAGAGATTTCCAAAACTATGATCGCGCTCCTGAGTTTTATCCTGAATTCGATACACTAAGATGGAAATTCATTACAACTATTGACTCTAACGACAATGAAGTACAAGCTAAAGTAAGTGTAGATAGCATTTTCTATTTGAGCTCAGCTGTTCCTATTAGAGATGCCGGAGAAGATAAATTCTTGATTGATTTCTCTGTAATGACACTTGATGCAGAAAATATTAAGAAAATCATGTCAGATGCTGAACACTTAAAGCATGTAAATGATGAAATATATGAGTATATCAAACAAGGCAAAGCAAAAGTGACTTTTCCTACTTTTAGAGAAGTAACATATTTTGATGCCATTAAAAAAGATTCTGTGACAGGAGAGGCTTACACAGAACTAGATTCAAATGTGTTCTTTGTAGATTTCCATCAGTCTAAGAGAATTAGAGAAAAAGTAATTCCTGATTACATGGCCAAAATTACCAATAATAGAGAGTTTATTGATCTAGGTGATAATGGCGATGGTATCTTCTACTATGATGAAGATCCTGCAAGAACTGAAAGAATGATTAATAATGTAGACTATTATTATCGTTTAATCTCGTTTGATGAAGGTGATTATCAACAACCTACTGAAGTTAAGCACAATGATGCATCTTTGGCTCTTCCAAATGAAGTAAAAGTTAGGCCAAAAGCAGCAGCATTGACTGAAGATATTACATTTGATATTGAAGTAGCTACTCCAAATAAAATCGGTGGTTTGTATAACTTTGAATTTATTGCACTTGATCCACAAAGAGTTTCTCAATTCTACGCTGATCATGTGTTGGAATTAGAATTTAAACCTTATTGGACTTTAGGTTCAGTAACGTTTACAGGACGTGATGAACCTGCATACTTTGGTAAATATGGTAGAATTATGACATTAACAGATTCTACAACTGGTCAACTTTTATATGAAAGTTTAACTGAATTTGAAAATGATCCAGGTGCATATACTTATGCTGAAGCGTTTACTGAAAATGGACTTTCTTACGTGCTTGCGGATACTGTAATTGTTGATACTGTTTCAGTTGATCCGTTTGACATTACTTTTGCAGAACATGATTCAAGAGAAGTAAGAGAACGTTTTGGTACATGGTCTACAGGTGAAATGGATAAGCCTTTATACGCTCCGTATATTGGTCAGGCTACTTCTACCTTTGGTGAGCAAAATGGATTTATCAGAACTCCTGGTTTTATCAAACCAGCATATGGTGCATTAGCATTTAAATTCGATTACCATATTAAACAATATGGTGGCGATTATAGAATGGATACCATTATTATTAAAAATGCAAATGGTGATGATAAAGCTTTAGATCTTAATATACCTAGGATTACAGACAGAAGAAGAAAGACATTGAATATTGCTGACAAACTAATTAGCAATTCTGACTTCTCAACTAGCTATGCTAATACGGTTACTACACAAATGATTGGTGTAACTCCAATTCAAAAATATGCTGATTATGCTGTATTTGGTACTAGCCAGTTAAGACGTATGCCTGCAACTATGGTACAACAATATGGTAACCCTATTATTGCTTCTTACAATAATGGTCCTGGTAACTATGAAGTGGAATTCAAAAACCGTGAGAAACGTAATATCAAAGTATGGTTCCATAATGGTAGCAATAAAGATACTACTGTTGTTGAATTTGAAGTTGATGTATTAACTCTAGACGTGAAAAATGTCACTAAATTCAATAGAAGAGATGGAAAAGGCGGAAATGTAGAAGTTTCTTATGAAACTCCAATGGAACACATGCACATTCCTGCTGCTCCATTCGATGTAGATGGCTATTCTTTCTATGGTCTTAAACAATCAAGTGGTATTTCTCCTACATGGAATCCTACTTATGAAGCTAAAAGCTTGTATACTAAAGCATATCCATATCCGGTTAATAGTGTGATCCAAGGTGTTGATCCAGATGATACTTATGATAAATACAATATCTTTGCTGCAGGTTGGATTAACCGTAGAGAAGGCAAAATCAATACTCTTAAACATAAAGAGTTGTTTGCAAGAAAAGTATTGGAAGATGGATCTAAAGTAAATGAAGATGGTTTAGAAATTCTTTATACTGGTCTTCAAGGTGCTTATGCATTACCTGCTACTTCAAAAGATGGTAATTACACTTTAGATTTTGTAAACGTGATCTATATCCAAGGTGTTCCTTTTATATTTGATGCTGCAAACTCAGGTAGTAGCATTCCTGAAAGTAATAAAGATTGGGAAAAACTTCCTGACGGAGAGTTCAAATATGGTGGTACTAACTTTGAACCTGGTGATAAACTTATGCTTTCAACTACTGGTGGTGCTTTAGGTTTACCTGCACCAGGTGCAAAAGTTAAAGTTAGAGTGGGTGGAGCTGAAAAAGATCCAGGTACATTAGAAGATGACGATTTGGATGCTATCAAAGTAGTTCCAAACCCTTATTTCATCTCTCACCAAGGTCAGAAATCTCCTTATGGTGCTGAATTGTTCTTCACTAGATTACCTGAAGAATGTACAATAGACATTTACACTGTTACTGGTGAATTAGTTAAGCGTATTGAACATAATGAGTTTGATTCTGCAGATCCTGACAAAGTTTCTGTTGATATTTGGAACTTGCTTTCTGATAACAACCAGAGGGTTGCTTCTCAGGCATTGGTTGCTGTAATTTCTACTCCAAACGGTGCTCAGACAATTAAAAACTTCTCTGTTGTTGTTGGTAGCTACAGGATTATTACAGACTAATAGTTTTTTTCAAAGTCGCTGGCTATTAAATAGTCAGCGACATAAAATAGGAAATAAAATCAAGGATATTTTAAAATGAAGAAAATACTCTCAATTATTTGTTTAGTCGCTATATCTATTTTCTCTACTTCAGAAGTTTATGCAGCTCAAAATACTGATAATAAAGGTACTGCTTCTTCTGCCGGTAAAGTTAATAAAGTAGGTGCTGCAGGTTCTTCTTTCCTGAAGATTCCTATCGGCACTAGAGCGACTGGTATGGCAGGTGCTAACGGTGCTGCCGTTAACGACTTGTCATGTCTCTTTTGGAATCCTGCTGCCTTAGTAAATGTGGAAGGTGCAGGTGCTATGTTTGAACATACAACTTGGTTTGCTGATTATGGCGTTAGCTTTGTTGGCTTATCTTTACCTTTAAACGAACAGTTTGCTGTAGCTGCATCTATTATTTCACTTTCTAGTGGTGATATTGACTACACAACGATGACTCTTCAAGATGGAAATGGTACTAGCTATAAAGTACAAGATATGGCTGCTCAGCTTACTTTCTCTGGTAGAATTACTGACCAGTTTAGCTTTGGTGTAACAGCAAAATATTTGAATAATAAAATTGCAAACTTATCAAGTGGCGGTTTCGCTTTTGATATCGGTACTTTGTATGAAACAGGTATCCAAGGTATTAAAATCGGTTTCTCTATCCACAACTTTGGTGGAGAAATGACTTACTCAGGTCAAGAATTAAGAACTGAAACTGCATTGTTTAACAATACATTGTACCAATCAGAGCTTGATGCTGCTTACTTGAGTTCTAATTATAGCGCTCCGGTTATATTCCGTGCTGGTGTATCATCTGAAGTATATAATGAAGGTGATCACGCATTAACTGCAGCTTTTGACTTTGTAACTCACTCTGATATTCCTGAACAGTTCACTGTTGGTGGTGAATATGTATGGAAAGAATTCTTATCTTTCAGAGCTGGTTATAACTTCAACCATGACAACAATGGTGTTGCATTTGGTGTTGGTTTGAAATATTTCACTGGTGGCATGACTGGTGACTTTGGTTACTCTATGACTCCTGCTATGGAATTGGATCAATTGATTCATAGATTCGGTATTAGCTTGAATTTTGGTAACTAATATCAGTTATTTATCGTATTATAAAGCCGTTAGAGTATTTATTCTAACGGCTTTTTTAAAAATATAAAGGAAATGATGATGAAGTTGAAGCTTGTTTTTATTTTACTTTTAGCAATTAGTACTAGTGGACTTGCACAAAAAATTGAAACTGATCATGCTTACTTTTTTAATACTGACGGCAGTTTTTCGTGGGAGTTTTATTATAGTCTATCTAATGATTTATTGATTTACGAACATGAGTCAGATGATAATTATAAAGCTTCAATTGATTGCTCTATTGCAATTACTCAAGGTGTAGATACTATTTCATCAGATCACTGGAGTATAACAGATATTCGCAGTGTAAAAGATTCAACTATTAGAGATTTAATTGGTCAAAAAAATTATAAGCTGCAAGAAGGCCAGTATAATGTTTATTTTTCATATTTAACACAAAAAGGTAAACAAAAAAATAAGAAAATTGAGCTAAATCTAAAGTATAATCAAAGCAATGTGGAACTGGGTGAAATACAACTTGCCAGATTAATTAATAAATCAGAAACTAATACCCCTTTTGATAAATATGGATTTTATATTCTTCCAAATCCTGAAGCAGTTTATGCTACAAATCAAATGGATATTACTTTATGTCACAGTTATATCGTAGTTCAAGATAAAGATGATCACGAAGATTATTCTTTGAGATACAGAATACTGGATGCTGCTAAAATGCCTGTTCGTAAAGAAATGCAATCTATCTCAATTTCGAAAGAAAGTAATATATATTTCAATTATTTTACTACTTCACTTTCTGGATTTCCAAGTGGGGTTTACTACATTGTAGTAGATATTTACAGAGGTATGTACTTGCACGAATCTAAAGAAAAAAAATTCTATATTTATAACTATGAAATTCCACTTGAAACTACATTAGTATTTACGGAAGATCAACTCTTCGAATTGAGTGAATTTGCCACAATGACAGATCAGCAAATTGATCTGGCTCTGAAAATGGCTAAAGTTATTTCACATGACACTGATAAAGAACTTTTTGACAGACTTACTACAGTAAAAGGAAAGCAGAGAGCACTTTATAGATTCTGGAAAATGAGAGATAGAGATACTAATACCAGAGTAAATGAGACTCTGATTGATTTCAATAGAAGAGTAAAATATGCTAATAAGAATTTCTCTACACGAGACGGTAAAAACGGTTGGGATACTGATAGAGGCAGAGTACTTATTAAATATGGTTTCCCTGATGATAAGGATGTGCATAGCATGTCAATGGAATATAGAGCATGGGAAGAATGGCATTATACAAGATATGAGGGCGGTGCATTTTTCTACTTTGTTGAAAGACTGGGATATAATGATTATCAGTTAGTGCACTCTACCGTGACAGGCGAAGCTTATAACCCTGATTGGTATGATAAATATGTACCTACAGGAGGAGATACTAAAACACCTTACGAATTGGAAAATGAAAAGTATAATCGTTAAAATAGAAGAGTATTTAATAACCGGAATTTTATTTGTTCTTTGCAAAATAGCGCAAAGTATAAATGATAGTACGAGGATTGCATTAGGTAAAAGAATCGGTGACATGCTCAGATTATTGAGTAAAAAAAGGTATAATATAACTTTTGATAACATTTCTAAGTCTTTTCCTGAGAAATCAGACATTGAATGTAAGAACATTGCTGTGGACTCTTACAGAAACTTGGGCATTACAATGATAGAACTAATGGCAATTCCTAAGTTGACTGAACAGGAACTAAAAAATAAAATTATTTATGAGAATATTGAGCTAATAGAAGAAAAGCGAAAGCTAGGTAATGGAGTTATTCTTCTATCAGGGCACTACGGAAATTGGGAATTACTTGCTTACACTGCTGGATATTTTACCGGTATCACTGTTAGTATAATCGTAAAACCTCAACGAAATGAAACTGCAGATAAAATATTGAATTCTTATAGAACTAATCATAATAATACTGTAGTTTCAATGTATAACGCAGCGAGAACAATAGTCACTCAGCTGAGAAAAGGAAATATGATAGCTCTTTTGGCAGATCAAAGTGCAACTAAAGATAAAGATATATTTGTAGATTTTTTTGGTAGACCTGCTGCCACCTATGAATCTCCTGCTGCAATGGCTCTAAGATTAAACGCACCTATCGTTATGGGATTTGCAGTAAGACAAAAAGATGGTACTTACAGAGTCAAACTGGACGAAATTCCTTTTAATGATATCAAAGATCATGAAGATGCTGTCAAAATACTTACTGAAAGACATGTCCAAGCTCTGGAAAATCAAATCAGAATAAGACCTGATCTCTGGGCTTGGCAGCATAAAAGATGGAAACATACCCCAAGGAACTGAAATGAAGCCTAAAATAAGCGATTATAAAACGATTGCAGTAATTCAAACTGCATTTTTAGGTGATTTCGTACTATCTCTGCCTCTTTTTCAAGTAATTCGTAATAATGCTCCGGATAGTAAAATAATTGCTGTGTGCACTCCTATTTCTACACAAACTGCTTCTTTATCAAAAGCTATCGACAAAATTATTCCCTACGATAAAAGAAATAAGAATAAAGGATATGAAGGAATAAAAAATATTGCTGATGAACTTAAAGATGAGCAGGTAGACTTAATTATTGCTCCTCACAGGTCACTTAGAACTACAATGCTTTCTAAAATGTCAGGCGCGAAGTTTTCTATTGGATTTGACAAGAATGCACTTTCTTTTCTTTATTCGCGTAAAGTTAAATATGAAATTACTCAACACGAAATACTTAGAAATCTTTCTTTATTATCAGCTTTTGAGGACATAAACCGTATCTATAATTCAGTTGATTTGCAGTTTACTGATAGTGTAAAAACTGATGTTGAAGGTATTCTAAATGCTTATAATATCAATCAGCAAAAAAAGATTATAGTTTTAGCCCCAGGATCAGTCTGGGCAACAAAGAAATGGAAAATAGAACATTTTGCCACTGTCGCTGAGATGCTTACAGAGTCAGGACATAAAGTGCTTATTATAGGAGCAAAAGAAGATAGGGAAGATGCAGCTCAGATTGTATCTAAGTCCGGCGCTATTAATTTATGTGGTGAAACAAGTATTCCTCAATCAATATACTTACTTTCTAAAGCGAATCTATTGATAACAAATGACAGTGCTCCTACTCATTTTGCAGGCTTAGTCAATTGTCCTACGATGACTATTTACGGACCTACTGCTCCTGAGTTCGGTTTTGCACCAATTGGAAAGCATGACAGAACACTTGCTATCGACAACCTAAAATGCAGACCTTGCGCAATTCACGGATCTAAAAAATGCCCTCTGAAACACTTTGATTGCATGGAAAAACTTACACCAAAATATGTGTTTGAAAATGCAGAAGAAGTGCTTGCAAAAACTTCCTAGGCAAAGATGTGGGTGGAAATCTTTATATTCAATACTAATTAAGATCAAGCATTGCCTTTTTAGAAAGAAAGGCTCACTTGTGAAAGGGAGAATAGTCTACCATTGTTGTTTGTTTTTTATCTTTTGTAATTTCAAAACTACTTTTTGCCAAGACCAGAAACGCATGCGCATGAAAGCACGAAGTCTGAAAAATTTAGCTTTTTCAGATTGGATTGCTAACATCTTTTTTATTGGATTGTTTGAGAAAACACCTGACTTCTCGGAGACTGGCTCTATATTATTATTTATTATACGGTCGATCTGAGCAAGAATATTTTCTCTGGTGATAAACTCATTTAATTTGTTATCAGTGAACCATGGTTGAGACATGAATTCTATATACTTCTCATCATCTTGATCAAGTTCAATTATTTTTTCTATGAGAGCTTCATCCGAACCGTAATCATACCAATTTAGAATTGCTTTTGTATTGAAGTCAACGCCTACTTTAGGGTTGCCCCAATAAACAGGTATATTATTCAATTTCATAGCTTCAAACGGCTTTTCCGTGGTATAATAGTCAGCCTCTTCATTTTCAAAACAGATGCAAAATTTATATGGCTTCATGAATTCCCATTTGTCTTCAACTCTCATTCCAAGAGGCTTGTCAAGATTATTCAGGTATCTTCCTGCTGAATCTACTTTTTTATATTGACTAAGCTTATGAAAGAAGTCATTCCTTTTTTTGCAACTAGGGTTAGAAAAAATGAAGTTACAGAATTTCGTCTTCTCTTTTATAAGCTCTCTCGGATCAGGTCTTTCAAGCAGGGACTCCGGTCTTCCGTATTGGTAGTAGTGCGGGAGTCTATATTTTCTCGGATTGCCCTTAGGCATTTCAAACGAGAATGAATAATCGCAACTGTTCATGTCAGGTGCAATATTTTCGCCGGAAAAGAATATTCTGATACAATTATAGAAAATGTGATTCATTCCAAAAAGTGAGAAGAACAGATATTCAGGATTTTTTTCATCTAAAGTGACTTCATAATTTTCAGAAAGAAGATCCATAAATATGTTATTCTGTTTATCAAAATTAGGCCAAAAGTCAGTAAACCAAACCCGAATATTCTTTTTCATTAACTACCTATATTTTAGACATTTCTACTAGCTTGTCAAATTCTTCTCTTGTGACAGGCATCACTGATAATCTGGATTGCTTAATTAAAGCTATATTCTCTAGTTCCGGAGTGGATTTTATTTGTTTAAGGCTTACAGGATTTTCCATATCTTCGAATGCCTCCAGTTCCACTGCTACCCATCTTTCATCATCTGTCGTCGGATCTTGGTATGCTTCTTTCGTTACTTTAGAAATACCTACAATTTCTTTAGTAGTAACACTTGCGTAAATCATTACTAAGTCACCAACCTTCATCTCTTTTAGGTTATTTCTTGCCTGATAGTTTCTTACTCCGTCCCAATCTGTTTTTTTATCTCTTTTTAAATCTTCCCATGAATAACAGTCAGGATCAGATTTTGCTATCCAATAATTCATAATAAAACTCCTAATTACTTACTAAGTCCTACAAGAATCGCTTCTTCAAACAGCTTAAAGTTGTTATCAAGTTGTGATCTCAAAGACACTAACGAAGCTAAAGGCTCTCCATTTTTAAACAGATATGCCTCCGGAAAACTATTAATAGTTATCTGACCTTTATATGGGGTCTCGTCATCCGTAGCAGTCATCAGGAATATAGTTATATTAGAATCCGGTATGTCGCAATAAGAATATATTTTTGCGATTTGAGATAAATATGTAGAGTATTCGTTACAGTCACAAAGATAATTTGTAAACATAACCAAACTATATGTTTCCGAATCGTATTGCTCTTTGATTAGATTGCAAAGAGAATCGTTAGGTTCATACTCTTGATAATGTAAATCAAACCAAGATACTCCGGGTTCAACTCTAAAGCTTGCCAAAGTATGTTGAACTCCTTCATTAATAACAGGAGAGTCGTTGCAGGCAACGATAAAAGCAAACAGGAATAATAGGTATTTATATAGTTTCATGGATTTTCTCCGATAAATATATTATAATGACAAAAATACAAAAAAATGATGTATTATGGTACTTAGCTTTTTATGTCTTTTGGTATTATAGTACTTTATAATCCTTTCTTTACGGATTACGACTCAAATATATTAATCCGGAATTCGATAGATTGTGAGAATAAAGCATGATTTATCAAAAAAAAGGCAATCTCTCTAAAAGACTGCCTATATAAAATTTGTTCGATGTGATTTAACAAAAATTGAATACGAAATTGATTAATCAATAAACTTATATTTGTGTTGCTTAGATTTCCAACGTTCAAGAGCTAATTTTTGCATATCAGCAGCCATATCTTTTTCATCAATTATTTCCAGACCTAAAATCGATTCGATTATGTCTTCCATTGTGACTATACCGTCTACACCACCAAATTCGTCAATAACTAAAGCAATATGTTCTTTCTTTTTTAAAAGCATTTCCCAAAGCTCATAGACCGCTTTAGTGTCAGGAACTATAAGCATATTCCTTTTAAAATCACCTAATACTTTCTTTTCAGGATTATCATTTTCATAGATATCATGTTTTACTACATAATATTCTATATCATCTAGCTCTTCATGAAAAATTGGAATCCTGGAAAAAGGTTTGAAATTTTTAGATTTTTTAAAACTTTCAATATCCATTTTACAACTTGCAGCAGTTAGTACTGTGCGAGGAGTCATTATAGTTGATACTTTCAGTGTCTTTAGCTTTAATACGTTGTGAATCACTCGTTGTTCTTTTTGATCTACTAAGCCTTCTTCAGCACCAATGCTTGCAAGCATAGAAATCTCTTCTCTGCTTGTAGAATTAGCGTTCTGTTTTGGAGATAGGAACTTAGTTATTAAGGATGATATTTTAACTAAAGGATAAGTTATAAATATGCTAAAAGAAATTAGTCTGCAGACAAATCCTGAGAGTTTATCCCAAAAGCGTGCACCCAGAGTTTTAGGAATAATTTCTGTTACCACTAAGATTAGAAGGGTCAAAATAGCAGACACTATACCAAAATATTCGTTACCGAATACTAATGAAGCTTGAGCACCTACACCTGCAGCACCTACAGTGTGAGCTACAGTATTTAAAGACAAGATTGCAGAGAGAGGTCTGTCAATATCTTCTTTATATGTTAGGAATTTTGTTGCCCAAGAATAATTTTCTTCCTTTTTGATCAATAAAAAAGATTTAGAAGTTGATAGTAATACGGCTTCCATTATTGAACATAAAAAAGAAACAAATAATGCAAGAAACAGATAAAATAATAGCAGTAGCATCTACTTTTATTTACTCCTTCGTTTGTTTATAATATTTTTTTAACATAGAGTAGTTCAACTTAGTTATCATTGGATAGACTAAGCTGAACTTACTTATATTAGTTAACTTTTTTGATTTCACCTGAACCATTAATTTGAGAATTAAGCTCACGCGGATTGCCTTTATAAAGTATATTTCCGCTACCGTTAATTTCAGCTTTCAGACTTTCATTCACATGGACAGAAATATTTCCGCTACCGTCCAATTTAACAGAAGCATCTTTAACAGTACAGTTAAACATATAAATATTTCCACTTCCATTCAACTCTACGTTTGCTTCTTCAATTTCTCCGGAGATATTTATATCGCCGCTACCGTCTAAATCTAATTCTAATTCTTCAAATTTAAGGTTAGATAGTTTAATATCACCACTACCATCTAATTCAATCTCAATTTCATCTCCACTAATATCAGTTTGACTGATTATACTTCCTGAACCGTCTAGTTCTATTTCTTCAAATTTTGGATTTGAAATATAAATATCAAGCTGTGATGGCGCTATATTTTCTTCTTGATAAATTACTAAATTACCGTCTTCAATTTTAGTTTTAATTCTATCCTGCAGATTAGAATCCGTCACAATTTTGACTTCCTGATTGCCTTGTGTTAAAATAACATTCCCAATTCCATCAAGTTCAACACCTGTGAAGGAGTTTACTACTCTCTTAACTTCTGTTACATTATTATCTCCATCCACGGCACTGGTGAATAGGGAACAGGAGCTTAAGGAAAAAGTCAATATAGCCAGAATAAGTGCTTTGTACTTCATAAATCACCTATAGAATTTCAAATTTAGTTTTTACTTCGTATCTTAATTTTATTTTTCTAAAGTTCTCATATTCTGAACCTCCGCCACTTTTTTCCATTATTGAATTAGACATCAAGGCTCTCGGATTATACCCAGTAAAATTATAATTAAGTTCCACTATTGAGAGCACTTTACCAAGCTTTTGGTCTAAACTTTCTACCATATATTTAGCTTTATCTTTGGCAGCTTTTAAAGCCCTAATCTTTACATCTTTTCTAAATTGTTCTATGTTTTTATGCTTTAGCTCTTGAATAAAAACCTGGTCTAAGCCTCTGACATTTAAATTAGTCATCAGAATATCCACTTGCTTGAAGTCTTTGATAGAAATATGAATTTGCTTTCTCTTCCTAAAATTTTTACCGCTCTGTTGCCAAGTGTTGCCACCATCATGAAGTGTCATTTGGTCTTTATTGATTCCTAATTCCTTCAATTGCCTTAGGACTAGTGGCTCAATTTTGTCTAAAGGAACTTTGGTCTTGTAATCTTCATATCGTTTGCCTTCTTGAAATTCTTCCTCAAAATATTCTGAATATCCAACTGCGAGGATAATTTCATCTGGCACAATTTCCATTTCTGCACTGCCCGTCACCTCTATATTCGGCTTTTCTTCTGCAAAGCTGATGGCTGGTAATAGTAATATAGCAAATAATAGTATAAACAGGCTCTTTTTCATATCAATATCCTTAATTTGTGAAATATCACGGAGATTACTATAATATAGATTAATACGTAAATAGTAACTAAATAGTTCGGATATTTGATTTATATTAGGTTTTAGCTAATAAAAAACCAACTCAAATATCAATTGAGTTGGTGCCATATTTGAAAACTCAACTAAGGTTTATTGAGTTTTATTCTACTTCAAATTTTGCTTGCACTTCGTATTTCAGTTTTATAGGCTCTACTTTGCCGTACCCACTGCGAACATCATTGTCATCTGAATCATAACTCGAACTAAGAATAGTATTTGATGCTCCAAAGCCGGCATAATCGCGACTATAATAATTAGAACTTCCTCCTTCTTTTATAAATAAGACATCTCCTACGCTCTGTCCTAGACTTTCCATCATATAAATTGCTTTTTCTTTAGCAGCTTTTACTGCAGCAATTTTGACTTGTTTCCTGAATTGTGTAATATCTTTATGAGTAGAAAAGCTAACGTATGCCGATTTTATACCTCTAACCTTTAAATTTGAAAGTATTTTATCAGAAAGGTTAAAATCTCTAAGCTTAATTACAATTTTTTTGCTTCGTAAATATGAGTTTGTATAATAAAACCAGTCATACGAGTAGTTATCCGTTACTGTCATCTGCTCTTTTTTTACGCCTAATCTTTCTAATTCTTGTAGAACAAAAGGCTCAATACTATCGAGATTAACAAGATTAACCCAGTATTCTTTCTTTATTCTGCTTTCATACTGCTCGGTATAATACTCTCCGTACACTATTTTCAAGTGAATTTCATCAGGTTCAATTTCCATTTCTGCACTTCCTGATACTTCAATGAAAGGTATGTTTGCTGTGCAACTGCTAAGCAAAATTGTAAATAAAAAGATCAAAAGCATGTTTTGGTTTGTCTTCATGATTCTAGCCTATAAGAATTTGAATAATAAGATTACTGGTTTAGCCTTAAATAAAAGTTTAAAGATATAATTAATATATCCTTGGCTATATGGTAAACTCATAAAGTACTGTTTGGTTACAGAATAGTAAAAATATTTGAAATAATGTAAAAATAGCCAAATGTGATCAGCTAATACAAAAAAGCTAACTCAAATTTTTGAGTTAGCTTCAAAATAATTATTTAGAATCTGTTTAGTCTTCTTTTTTAGAAACAGGAGTTTCTATAGTGATTGTTACTGTTCTGCAGTAGAACCTTCCTTCAGGAAGACTGTTGTCGTATAATAGTTCCGACTCGCCAAGACCAATTACCTGAGCTTCAGGTATTTTAAGTCGTCTTGCTACTGCTTGAGCTCTTTTGGTAGAAATGCGTTTGTTTATATCATCTTCTCCCATTCTGTCGGTATAGCCTTTGATGTAAACAGTTGCATCATCAGTCAGTCTGTCTTTAACAAAATCCACAACTTTCCTGTGAGCTGAAGCAAGATTTGTTTTACCATAATCAAATAAGATTAGGCTATAATATTCAAATTCTTTATCAGAGATTCTTTCCAGTCGCTTTCTGTCAATAGTAAGCTGAGCTACAGGGACTCTATATTTCTTAGATTCAGCACGCTGACCTAATGAATCTTCTGCTACAAACATTACTTCAACAGAACCAGCCTTGCGAGGTACATTCGAATCTTCATTAGATAGCGCCCAATCTATATTACCGGGTATATCATCTTTACCGGCGTAAGTGACTAGTGTTGCACCATCTTTTATTGCTTCCAATCTCCAGGACTTCAAGCCAGCTTCAGCTTTAACTTTAGGTAAAAATCTAATTGTAGATTTGGAGATAACTCGCATAGTATCTACAGTTATTACCGGCTCTACAATCCTTAGATTATCGGATAAGATTTCTACTCTTCTGTTTTCATCGTCAGCGCCTTCTTCATCGGAAATTGTTTCCTGTCTAGGAAGATTCCTTGCCTGCACTTTAATTCTGTTTTCTTCAACACCCCAAACAGATGTGAGGTAATTTTTGACAGATTCAGCTCTGTTTTTGGAAAGTTCTTTATTGCCTTTTTCTGTATCCTTATTTGCATTACATCCCACTAAAGTAATCTTAGCATCGGGATCTTGTTGCATACGTTTACCAACTATGTTCATTACATCATAGTATGTTTCCAATGCATCCATATCCTGCAATTTTTTCAAATTGAAAGATGAAGTATCATTTGGCTGAATTCTATGATATCTGTTTGGTATTTCAGCTGAATTTTCTTCAAAGAACACATAATTAAGCAATGGTCTCATATTTAGAGACACAAAATCTTCTATTTTGATATTGAAATTCTTTCTTTCTCTTCCATTAGTATCTATCTCTACTGCTGAGACATTTGCCAATAACACCGGTGGTTTAATCGGATTAAACAAAGCCGGTAGTGGAGGAGCAGCAGGTGGTGGCGGTGGTGGTGGCGGTGGTGGCGGCTGTTTAAATTTAACAGATACTCCACCATGCACAGAAAATACGTTCCAATCTAAACCACTAACTAAAGGATTTACATTGTATTTGAACGTTAATTCCGGACATAACATAAGCCAGGCGTCCTTATTAAGAGGAAGCTCATAGCTGATACCTGCCTGTACACCTAAGAGTAAGGAAGTTGCATCAGGGATGTCTCCTGAAGAAACATTATTTACAATGCTACCGTCTAAATTTGTACCTGATTCATTAGGCGGATTTAGAGTTTGTTTTGTATTATAATGCTTCCGAGTCATCAGAGCAGCTCTAAAGCCTGCAGATGCATAAAAGTTATCAGTTAATTTATAAGAAACATATGGCTCAATGCCAAATGTACCAATCTTAGAATCTAAATAGTGATCATAACTCCCCATTGCTGGTTTACCATCCACAATGAACTGCATAGGTTCGTTGGTTTCCATTAAAATGCTATAGTCAGCATACCCTAAACGAGCACCTACCATAAAGTCATCATTTAGTGGTAACTCAAACAGTGCACCTAAGTTCAAACCGGTAGAAGTTCCTCCGTCATATATCGGGCAACATGAAGGCACTCCGGGCAGTCCCTGGAAGTCAGCGGAATGAATATTTAAAGCGTAATGCAGATAAATGCCATATCTGGGCTTCATTTTTTCTATTTGAGCTTGCTGAGCAGAGTCAAGCGGAGTTTCTTCCACTTTGACAGAATCTGCAGGCACTCTTGCAAATAGATTCCCGAAAGACAAAAATAATGCACAAAGCACCACTAACGTGCTTTTTCTCATCACGACTCCGATTTTCAGTGAATGATTTATACTTTATGCTGCAAGAGGTTTTTGTAGTACGCTACACTTCCTCTTACTACTAAAATAAGAAAATACTTTGAAATATATAAATTTATTAAGACAAACTTTGCAAATATGCATCATCAAATCTGTGATTAGTTTTAAACAAAATATGTCAGATCTTATACTAAAATAGTTTGCAAAAACGCTCTTTCTTTTGCACTTTGCCACAATATAGAACAAACAGAAAATTTTATCGTATCATCAGAAAAGTATTTTTTATAACAAGGAGCTTCATATGCCTACTTTTTCGATAGAATCTAACGGAAGAATTGAGCAGACGGCTGTGTATTACAATGGACAACAAATCAAAGGCATAAAAGAGATCTTTTTAAACTTGGATGAAGATGGCACTTTTGATTCAGTTATCCAGTATGAAGGCAGTGATAAAGAAATACATACTAAACATATTTTTGAAGAGCGACTCACAAACGTCGTCTTTACCGAGCCTTCATTTAGTGAGGAAGATATTGATAGTTTGCAGTTGCAGCTTTTCACTTTGGAAAGCCAAGGCGAAATAGATACCTGCATGCTTTATCATAATGATGAACCTCTGGATGGTGTAGTTAATCTATATGTGCATATCAAACCGGCAAAAACAAAAACTTTTATTGAAAAAGTAATTAGAAGCAAAAACTCTCTACCTGAAACTGAGAGTTTCAAAGCAGAAATAACTTTTAGAAACGAAGATGATTCATTAGAAACTGAGGAGATATTTTAAAGATGGAAAGTAGTAATAGGCTAAGAAGAATTCTGGGATTACTCACTATCATATTTGCACTGGGCGTTTTCCTGGCACCCGATTATGCTGAAGCCAAACGAAGAGGAAGTTTCGGTGGACGTAGTAGTTCATTTAAATCAAAAAGTTCTCGTTCGAAAAGTAGCTTTGGTAAAAAACGCTCTAATAATAAACTTAATAAAAATTCCAGAACGGCTACTCGTTCGTCTGTACCTAAATCTAAACAGTCAAGCTTTGGCGGAAGCCGATTATCAAATAAACAAGCATATACTTCAAAATATGGTGCTCCGAGAAAAACGAGTACATATAATGGCAAAAATGCAGCAGGCACAAATCAACGCTATGTAATGAACCATTATGGCGGATACGGTAGCGGTTTGATGACGGGCTATATGATGGGATCTACCAGCTGGATGTGGGCTATGCCTTTTCACCCTGCTTTTTATTATTCCAGACCATATTATGTAAATAATTCGGATGGAACAATTGGTGTCTATCCACCTACATTTTCTTTTGCTAAATTGCTATTTACATTGATGATAATTGGTATCATCATTCTAATCATCAGAGCGGTGCTAAGAGCAAGAAAAAGAAGATTGGCCGGAAGTGGTGGTTCCAATAACTATTCCTCTTTCGGATAAGCTCAGAAACTATAATATTATTCTAAGAGATCTACCTATTCTTATATGAAAAGGTAGATTTTTTTTTGAACCAATTGCTGTAGTTTATTTACTCTTTAACCGAATTATATAAGAAAGAGTCTTTGCAAATATTATTTAGATACCAAATAACAGTTATTGCTAGATACAAAAATATATGTAAAGATAAAATATAGACTTTACATAAAAGTCTTGTATATTAGGGGTAGTTTATAACAATGTTTTAGTATGGTGTTTTATGTCTAAACGTGCAGTCGGTAAAGCAAAACAAAGGAGTCTTGACCTTAGCGGAGAAGTTAAATCCAAAAAGGTTAAAGATGACGAGAACCTTGCCATAAACAAGTTAAGAAAAAAGCTTGCTCATGGTGGTAACGTCGACGAAGCTTTCGAAGACAAGGTGATGGAATTTAACAAAACTTTGCGCAAAAAAGCAGGCTATGAAATATACGGTGTCCTTCATACAATGATGACCGACGACGATAAAAAGAGAAAAAATTATAAGTCTGATTGAGCTAGTGCGTAGATTATTCTCAATTCTGCGAAACCAATGTCAAAGGTTAGAGTTGCTTTTAGTTCTTTGAGAGATAAAGCAACTGACTTTTTGCATGTTTGCTTTACTTCCTCAAATTTCTGCTCGTCTATAAATAATCTGTAGTCCAACTTTTCTCCGGCAAATATCATTTCCTGTATATTATAAGCGATTTTACCTTCAGTGCTGCGAAGTTCTTTTGCAATTTCACTTAGAGAGGTTCCCTGGCGAGCCATATTCAGAGATACAATGGCCTCCTGAGATATGTTCGGAGCACCGGATTCAGCTTTTTTGTCAAAGAAATCTCTAATTTCTGTTATAAAGACTTTTCCATAATTATCAACAAAAAATAGCGATACACCATTAATTTTTGATAGTTCCTCGATACTACCGGGCACAAGTTCTGATATTTTACGTATTGCTACATCCGAAAGCACTCCTCTGGGTACTATTCCTTCTTTTCTTGCGATATCATTCCTTAAACTTTTCAGTTTAGCAGCCAGCTCTTTAGCTATTTCTTTTGTAATACGCTTCTTTTCAGGGAGGTAAGGCGCAGGTTTTCGTCCTATTTCTTTTATTCCGTTTTCACTTATAGAAAGCACAGGGTATTGTCCTGAATCTATATCAACTAAGCGTTTCATATATGCAGTTTCGATACTGCGTTTAATTTCTTCAACCGGAATATCTTTACAAGCTGCAAAGTAGTTCGCTTTATCCAGCTGAAATGAGCTGATTTTATTAGTCTTATTGCCCTTCAAAAAATCAGTTATTATAGCTTTGCCAAATCTTCCGTCCAGTTCTGCAATTCCATATAATATTTGCTTTAGAACAAATTTTTCCTTTTCTGTATTTATAAGTACTCTGCCTGTGGCAGAAGATAAACAGGAGGAACATCGCCCACAATCATCAGTCTGCTTTTCACTTTGGAAGTAATCTAATATAAAATTTCTTTTACAACTTAAAGTTTCTGCATATTTGACCATAGTCTCCATTTTCTTGAATGCATGTATTCTTCTGTCGTCCAAACCTTTTAAGTCTAAAGGTAGCTTGTCAATAGGCATTCTTTCTAATGTAAGCATCATTCCGCCGGCAAGCCCTGCTTCTCTATATCTGATTACACCGGAAATTTGTAGAGCATTTAAAGAACGCTTCAAAAGTTCGTCGTCAATGTCATGTTTATTCATCAGTTCATGCAAATCTATTTCCTCAGGCTTTTTGAGTGCTTCACTGCTTAGACTTCGCAATAATGACTCCAACACAGCACGATTGTCATCATTTGTATTAGAATAATATTCTCTTATCCTTTCCTGAGTCTCTGTAAACTGGACAGTAGCACGGCTATGGACAGAGTTTTTACGGATAATATTATTTCTCTCAAAGAGGTTAATAACATTGCTTACTATGGTATAAGGGATGTTAGCAGTATTAGCTATAGCAGCGATGCTATGCACTATCGGACTATTAGTTTTATAACCGAAATCAACTCCATGTATGTTATAGAGCGCATCATATACTGACTGAATTTCTCTCTTAGTTGGGTAGTTAGTTTTGACAAAGAAGTTCATCAACTTAATATCTTCAGGATCGTATAAAAGATAACACTCTGAGTTATTTCCGTCTCTACCTGCGCGACCGGCTTCCTGATAGTATCCTTCAAGAGTCAAAGTCAAATCGTGGTGAATAACTTTCCTAACGTTTGCTTTGTCAATTCCCATACCAAAGGCATTAGTTGCTACAATCACAGAGTTTTGTTGCTTTATAAACCTATCTTGAACCTGCTGTCTGATATAATCAGGCATACCTGCGTGGTAAGCTTCGGATTTAATTCCATAGGCTATAAGCTGATTATTTACAGTCTCCACTCTTTTTCTGGAAGCGCAATAAATAACAACTGAGCCTTCTTTTGTTTCTTTGGCTAAATCAATTATTCTTTCAATTTTTTTACTTGTAGTAATCGTTTTATAAGAAAGGTTAGGTCTGTCAAATCCTTTTAGAAAACGATTTACATGGCGCATCTCAAGCACATTAACTATATCATCCTGCACATCCCGCGTTGCAGTTGCAGTAAGAGCGATAATCGGGAGCTGAGGAAAGAGATTTCTTATGCCGGCTATGTTTTTATAGGCAGGTCTAAAATCATGTCCCCATTCTGAAATACAGTGAGCTTCATCCACTGCAATAAATGAAACTTCCATGCTTGAAAGTAGAGATATAAATAGTTTGCTTTCCAATCTTTCCGGAGCTACATATATCAAAGAATAAGCTCCTGCTTCTGCTTTTTGCAATCTATGATTAAGCTCCTGGTATGAAAGGCTACTATTTATATATGTAGCAGATATTCCTTTATTATTCAGAGTATCTACCTGATCTTTCATAAGTGCTATCAGTGGAGAAATTACAATGCAAGTTCCGGGTTTTACAATTGCAGGAAGCTGATAGCATATAGACTTACCACCTCCGGTCGGCATGACAGCAAGAGTATTATCTCCATTTAAGATGGACATAATAATTTCTTCTTGTCCCTCACGAAAAGAGTCATAGTCGAAATACTTTTTAAGATACTTTTTTAGAATATTTGCTGCCATAATTTAGGTGTTGATTTTATTGAATCATAGCAATATAATATATTTTAGACCAAAGGCAAGGGGAGAAACAAAAAAGGTATCAGTAATAAATACAGATACCTTTTTAAGTCAATCTATCTATTAGGCTTTACTTCAAAAAATCCAATGAATCACCAGGTTTAATTTCCTTAGGTTCATTACCATGTTTGAAGATTCTAGCTTGTTTTTCGCCGAGAAGTTCCATATGGTTATCTTCTACTAATATTGTAGAACCTTCTCTTAAACCAACAACATACATATCAGGATTTACAATCAAAAATTCCTGAAGTCTTTGCTCTCTTGTTTCGCCATGATGACCTTCAGGATGAGCATCCAAATAATGTGGATTGATTTGGAAAGGAATCAGATCCAATGCCTGGAAACTTTCAGGTTCAGTAATAGGCATATCATTAGTAGTTTTGATTGTTGGGCAAGCCAAATTAGAACCGGCACTCCAGCCCATATATGGAATTCCTTCTTCAATTTTGGTTGGAATCACATCTATAAGCCCGGTTTTGTAGCACATATCTAATAATCGGAAAGTATTACCACCACCGACTACTATAGCTTCAGCTTCTTCAATCATTTCAATCGGATCTTCAGTTTCATGCACTGATTCAACTTCGTAACCAAGTGGCTGAAAAACGTTTTTCACTTTCTGAGTGTACTCGTCGTAAGATACAGTTACA
This sequence comes from uncultured bacterium, assembly GCA_942490685.1. Taxonomy (GTDB): domain Bacteria; phylum Bacteroidota; class Ignavibacteria; order Kapaibacteriales; family UBA2268; genus JBFHIJ01. The sequence continues at coordinate 2,247,540 of CALNXW010000016.1, read as the reverse complement.
CCGGCATATGGAACAAAAGTGATCTTTCTGATACCTGTTCTCAAAAAATTCTTTATTTGATCTTTGGCATGTTCTAAAAAGCCAAAGCCGTGGGTTGTCGAGTTGCTAAGTAGTAATAATTTCATAAGCGCCTTAGAATATAGTTTTTGCTAAATCAATAATTAACGATGGATATACTCCGAACAATATAACTCCAAAAGTTGAAATAGCCAAAGCAATTCCTGCCATTCCGGTACTAACTTTTTCCTGCTCAGTTGCCGGATCTTTAAAGTACATATTCAAAACAAGTCCGATGTAGAAATACATTGAGATGATTGAAGATATAACTGCGACTATTGTAAGCCACAAATATCCTGCATCCATAGCTGCCATGAACAAGTAGTATTTACCAAAGAAACCTGCCATTGGAGGTATGCCTGCTAATGAAAACATAAACAATGCCATCATTGCAGCAATTACAGGGTTAGATTTTCTAAGTCCTACGTAGTCTTCAATTTCTAAATACTTGTTCTCTTTTTCTAAAACGGAAACAATTAAAAATGCACCTATTTGCATAAACATATAAGCAGTTGCGTAGAAAACGATACCGCTTCTGCCATCAGGCGTATTAGCAACAATACCCATTAATAAATAACCTGCATGTGCCACAGAGGAGTATGCTAACATTCGTTTTACATTTTTCTGAGTCAACGCGCTTATATTACCAATTAGCATAGTTGCAGCTGCAATTACAGCTATAATTGTTCTGAATTTTTCTAAGTTTTTAGTCAAAATTTCATTTGCTTCTGTTACAGGAATAATTGCCTGTGCAAGCACTATAAATGCAATAAGTCCGGCTGCCTTACCTGCAGTACTCATAAAAGCGGTAACTACAGTAGGAGCTCCTTCGTAAACGTCCGGTGCCCACTGATGAAATGGGAATGCAGCTACTTTAAAGCCCAGCCCAACTGTAAGAAGACCAATACCCAAAGTAAGATATAAACTATGGAAATCACCTATCATCATTTTTTCAGTAATCTCATTCAAATTAAGTGTACCTGTAGCACCGTATATCATTGCAATACCATAAAGAAGGAATCCGGATGCAAAAGAACCAAGTAAAAAATATTTAAGTGCAGACTCCATCGCTTTTTCGCGATTACGGAAGAAACCTGATAGCACATAAAAGGTAATTGTCATTATTTCAATACCAATGAATATCATTAGTAAATTTGCTGCGTGGGATATAAATATCATACCACAGATTGCAAATAGTATTAAAGAGTAAAACTCTTTATAGTCTTTATATTCTCTGGCATTGTACTGCTTTGCAGCTAGCATTGTTAATATACCGGCTAAGGTAAAGAGCATATCAAAATATGCAGCATAGCCTCCGAAATTAATCATACCTTTTGAAATAGAATTCGCTACGTCAAAGGCAGCTATGGTTTCTTGCGGTATCGTAAGCGTATAAGCTGCAGAACCAAAAGTCAAAACCAAGCCAAACAATACGAAATTGAATACTGCTGATTTGTTCTTGCCTGTCATAAAGTCGATAGTCAGTGCAATTAATGTCACTAATGCTATCATATAAACCGGGGCTGATAATTGTATTTCTTGAATCATTGTATAAACTCTGATACTATTCCAAATAACTATTGATTATTAGTCGGAGCTGCCTCAGCTTGAATTTGAGGTAACTCGTAGCGTACTTTGTTAAATTTGATAAGCTCTAATTTATTTACTAAGGCTTTTGTTGAATTATCCGAAATCTTCATAAAAGAATTAGGGTATACACCTATCCAGATGATGAAAATTAACGGAGCAACAAGCAATGCCCATTCTTGTTTGTTCAAGTCTTTTAAGTCATTATTTTTAGGATTTGTAATTTCTCCAAACATAACTCTCTGGAACATCCATAGCAAATATACAGCTGCAAAAATTACACCTGTAGCACTTATGATAGTGTACCAAGGAGAATTCAAGAAAGGAGAATTAAAAGCGCCAAGCAATGTGAGATATTCACCTACGAAGCCATTTAATCCCGGAAGTCCCACAGATGCCAGCATTGCCAAAGCAAAGAACACTGTGAAAGCAGGCATCACTCTTGCAATACCACCGAATTCTGAAATTTCTCTTGTATGTCTTCTTTCGTATATCATACCGACAGCAAGGAATAGCATGCCTGTAGATAAACCGTGGTTTACCATTTGAATTATAGCACCCTGAATACCTTCTGCAGTCATAGAGAATATACCTAAAACTACAAAGCCCAAGTGAGATACAGATGAGTATGCCACAAGCTTTTTAACATCAGTTTGCACCATTGCAACTAATGCACCATATATAATGCCAATTACTGCCAGTACTGCAATTGCAGGAGCATATTCGAAAGAGGCCTGAGGGAATAAGTCAAGATTAAATCTGATTAGACCGTAAGTCCCCATTTTAAGTAACACACCTGCCAGAATAACTGAACCCGGAGTAGGCGCTTCTGTGTGCGCGTCCGGCAGCCAAGTATGTAGCGGGAAGAGAGGCACTTTAATTCCGAAAGAAAGTGCAAACGCTAGGAATAACCAAGATTGCGTTTCTAATGGAATCTGTGAAGATACTTCTCTGATAACCTGGAAGTTACTTGTAAATCCTGCTGCATTGTTCAATATTTCTGTGCCTACGAATTGACCAAGCCAAACGATTGCCACTAACATAAATAATGAACCAACCACAGTAAAGAGGAAGAATTTAACGGTAGCATATAATCTGTTCTGACCACCCCAAATACCAATTATGAAATACATTGGGATAAGGATAATTTCCCAGAATACATAGAATAAAAATAAATCTAAAGCTACAAAAACGCCTGTCATTGCAAACTGCAATAAACTTAGCATGATATAGTATTCTTTATGTCTTTTCTTGATCGAATCAAAAGAAGCCAAAATTGCTATAGGTGTGATAAATGTTGTCAATAATATAAGCAACATCGACATACCGTCTATTCCTATTCTAAACCCTGCATCTACAGATTCTATCCAAGTATAGTCTATAACAAACTGAAAGTTAGGGTTCAGATGATCAAATCCCATATATAAAAATAGAGATACAAAAAATGTTACTATCGATACCCCGAGAGTATAATACTTTATTGCTTTCACGTTCTCTTTGTTGAAAAACAGCAGAGAAATCGCCGCAAATAGGGGTAAAAGTAATGTCGCTAAAAATGCTGTCATGTCTTTATCTGAATTTTATTACTAAACTTACTTATTTATATTAGTAGCCACGCTAAGATAGCTACAATACCTGCCATCATCAATACTGCATAGTTTTGAGCAACACCGCTCTGTATCTTTCTTAAAGATCCGGAAATCAAAGTCATGGACTTTCCTGATCCGTTAATAATACCGTCGATAATTTTTGCATCAAAAACTTTCCAAAGGAATGAGCGTGAAGTGTTCACAATCGGATCTACTATTGTTTTGAAGTATATTTCATCTATGAAATATTTATTCCAAAGCAAACTGTAGAAACCTTTGAAAGATTTTGCAAGATTATCTGGTGTTTCACTTTCAGTAGAGTACATCTTTTTAGCCATATTCCATGCAACTAAAGCTATAGCTACAGAAAGAGCCATAAGCACATACTCTATGGCATGAATTTCATGAGCATGGGAAATCTCCAATATATCATTTGCCTGAGCAAAAATAGGGTGGAGGAAACTTTCCATAATATTAGGGTTATCACTGATAAAAAAGCCTAATACGTACGGAATTCCCAGAAAACCTGAAAATGCTGATAAGACAGCTAAAACGACCAATGGAATTGTCATCGTCTTAGGAGACTCATGAGGATGCACATGATTATGATCAAATCTTTCTTTCCCGTGGAATGTAAGATAAACCAAGCGGAACATATAAAAAGCAGTAAAAAATGCTGCTATTGCAAGAGTAAGCCATAGATAAACATTACCTTGGCTGAAGGCATACCATAGAATCTCATCTTTCGAAAAGAAGCCTGCAAATAGTGGAATACCTGAAATTGCTAATGTTCCTATCATGAATGTTTTATATGTAGTAGGCATATATTTTGCAAGCCCACCCATTTTTTGTATATCCTGTTCTTCGTGCATGCCATGAATGACTGAACCTGAACCAAGGAATAACAAGGCTTTGAAAAATGCATGAGTCATAACATGGAATATTGCTGCACCAAATGCACCAACACCCAGTGCTGTAAACATAAAGCCTAACTGGCTTACTGTTGAGTATGCCAATACTTTTTTAATGTCATTTTGAACAAGACCTATAGAAGCAGCCAAAATAGCAGTTGCAGCGCCCACAATAGCAACAGTTTCCATAGAAATCGGAGCTAATGAGAAAAGCACTGAGTTTCTGGCTACTAAGAATATACCGCCTGTTACCATAGTTGCTGCGTGAATAAGTGCAGAAACCGGAGTCGGTCCGGCCATTGCATCAGGAAGCCAAACTGCTAAAGGCAATTGAGCAGATTTACCTGTGCAACCTAAAAATATTAATAATGTGATTGCAGTTATAACACCTGCATTCATATAAAATGAACTGCCTGCAGCCGCTGCATCAGCAACCTGGCTGTATTCAAGAGTGCCAAATGTTGTAAAAATTAGGAACATTGCTACAAGGAATCCAAAATCACCGATTCTATTTACGATGAATGCCTTGTTGGCAGCTTGTCCTGTCCATTTTATTCTTACACCTTCAAATTTTTTGTCGTACCAGAAGCCAATTAATAAATATGAGGAAAGACCCACACCTTCCCATCCAAGGAAAGTAAGAAGGAAATTGCTTGCTAAAACTAGGTTTAGCATCATAAAAATAAATAGATTCAGGTAAGCAAAGAAACGGTAGAAACTTCTGTCACCATGCATATAGCCTATTGAATATACATGAATAAGAAAACCTACACCGGTTATCACTAAAGTAAAGAGAATAGAAAGCTGATCTACCTGGTAGGAGATATTCGCAGAAAAGTCTCCTGCGCTGATCCATTCATATACTTTTACGATAACAGCTTCTTCTAAATGCGAAGAAGACATTTCTAAAAATATAGTTATTGCTGTAACAAAAGAAAGCCCAACTGCAGCACTGGCAATGCCTCCAATCAAAGCTTCTTTTTTTAAGTACTTCCCAAAAAGACCTATAATAATAAAGCCGATCAAGGGAAATAAAGGTACTAATGTGATTAAATCATACATAATACTTTGACCAATTCTATTAATTCAATTAATTTCAAATAGTTAGTAGATGCAATCAGATATATGGATTTTTATCTGAATTCACACAATCTTTTAAAAAGCCTATTTTGCTTAAAAATAAAGCATGAGACAAGGCAAATGACGCATTTATCCTAAGTTTATTAGGAAAATAAATAATTTTATTCAAGTCTCCATTTTCTTATATTTGGAGTAGTGACTAAGTATTATTTAACGAATGATATGCATAAATTATTAGACAAAAATTTTCCACCTCAGATGATCAGAGCAGAAGAGAATCCTCAGTACTGGGAAGAAGAAGAAATAAGTGTGGGAGATGACACAAAACTAAGTGCTAGAGTCATTTTATTTAATGACGAATGGCATACTTTTGATGAAGTTATTGAGCAAATAATTAAAGCTGTTAGGTGCAGTTACGATACAGCAGAAGCCTACACTTGGGAAGTACATTCAAAAGGTAAAGCATGTGTTTTCGAAGGAGATATGTCTGAGTGCCTAAGGGTAAGTAATATTTTGGAAGAAATCTCGCTTCATACTCAAATTGAGTACTAATTATCATCATCTTCGTCGGGGGATATATCATCTAATCCCTCGGCTAAGAAATCATCTTCTACATTTTCACCTTCAAATTCTTCGAATATACTTTGATTTTCATCACTTTCGTTCTGCTCTTGTATAATTTCGTCGCGAACTTTTTCTCTCTCAGAATCAGATAAGAATGGAACAAACCCGGGATTATCTTTTATAACCTCAGAACTGGATTCTACACCACTATCTTCTTCAAAATAATCAAACTTTATGAAGGTTCTTTCACCGCATTTGCAAAGGACTTCTATAGACTCAAGCTCGCCATCTTCGTCTCTGTTAACTATTACAGATGTGGTACTGTGTCTGTTATCCTGAAAATTGGGATCATCTGAGATTTCAATTTTTTTTGTATTTTTTGAAATACTTTCTGCTTTTATAATATTTGAATCAGTATCTTTGTTTTTGCTTCCGGTAATTTTTGGTATCTGAAGAAAGTCCTTAAAATGGCCTCTTACATACATTTCGCGGGCAATTTCATCTTCTTTACTTAGTCTGTAGCTTTCTTTAAATACACTTTTCAACCTATCATCTTCTGCTAAGCTTAAAGCTTCAAAAAGCTCTGACTCAGTGAGATTGAATCTTTCTAATATTGTTTCAGGAGATATCATGCCTGTAGATTTCAAATCAACCGTAGATTTGAAATCTTTTTGAAGACGTTTTTGTTCATCATATGCAATCAGTTTTTCGATGTCATCAGGAGTAAGCGGAGGGGTTCTCTTTTGTTCTAAAGAGTCTTTATTTATAACATCTTTTTCTGAAAACTCTTCAGCAAAAGGATTGTTTTCATCAACCTCTTCCTCACGATTGACTACATCCTTGCTGTCAAATTCTTCAGGGAAAGGATTTTCTCCGATTTCACCTTCAAATATACTTCCATTATCCGAATCTTTTTCAGCATCTTGCTCTGGAGTTCCAGCTTCAAAATCCTCGAAAGTATAATCTTTGTTTTGATTATCATCCATGATAAACTTAATCCAATATTATTTAGTTAAATTGAACAGAGATGCTAAATACTCTGCAATATTTACCAGAGGTATTATTTCGTCAACAGCATTTTTTTTGATAACGCTATTGGGCATACCTGCCACCACACACGAATCAGGGGATTGCGAAATTACATATCCTCCGTTTTTGTGCAATTGTTCCATTGAGTTTGCACCATCACTTCCCATTCCGGTCATTATTACTGCTACTGCATTACCGTTGTAAACATTATTAATAGATTCAACTAAGACGTTAACACTCGGCTTAAATAGCTCTGTAGAAGGTTCGTCAGATAGTAATATTTTTTTCCATCTGCTGATGGACATTATTTTACCTCCCGGTGCAATATAAACACAACCGGCCTGCAATCTTTCATTATCTTCGGCTTCTTTTACACAAAGTTTAGACTTAGAATTTAATCTATCAGCTAAAGTCTTTGTAAAATAGGGTGGCATATGCTGAGCAATAACAATAGGCACAGGGAAGTCTTTCGGTAAGTATGGAATTACTTCGTGTAAGGCTACAGGACCTCCTGTGGAAATACCAATTGCCACAATTTCTATATTTGAAGCTTTGGGTTTCGCTCTTCCACTCACTTGTTGGGTAGTGAAAGGAGATTTCGAATGTTGAGCATTCGTATCCTTGCCGTACTTGGAAGAGTAGCGACTTTTGATTTTACGTTTCATTAACTGAGCTTTAACGCTTGGACTAGAGCCAAGTTCGACGATTTTATCTACTAATTCGTCTTTCAGAGAGTGCATTTCTGTAAATGCAGATCTTTTTGTAATAAAATCCATCGCTCCGTTAGAGAGTGCTTCAACTGTTGCTTCTGCACCTTCACTGGTAAGTGTGCTGACCATCAGGATAGGAACTGGATATTTATCCATAATGATTTTTAAAGCCTCTAAGCCTGTCATCACAGGCATCTCAATATCCATAGTAATAACGTCCGGCTTGAGAGCCAAGGCTTTTTCAACACCTTCCTTACCGTTGACAGCAGTATCTATTACTTCAATTTTGTCGCAACTTATAATCCTAGATAATGTGCGACGCATGAATAGTGAATCGTCTACTATTAAAACTCTAATTTTTTTCATAATCGTAAGTATCGTTTATTTATAATGAACCCCCATATAAATCACGCTTTATCTGGGGGTGGTAAAGTTCTAGTGTTTATACTATTTAGAGAATTGAATAAATTCATTATTTTGGTATAAACTTTCTACTAGTTCGGCTACATCCATAATCATAATTACAGATCCATCACCCAGAATTGTTGACCCGGCAATACCTTTGATATTACCTAAATATTCGCCTAAGGATTTAATAACAATTTCCTGCTGACCTAATAATTCATCAACAACTAAGCCAATACGTTTCATGCCTAGTCCTACGTTGACGACGTATCTTCCGTCTAATTCTTTGGTAATAGTCTTAGTTCTAAGAGTTTTATCCATTCTGACAATAGGTAAAACTTCTTTCCTAATTCTGATAACTTCTTGTTGGTTAACACTCTTAACAGCACTTTTTTCAATAGCAACTACTTCTACAACACTACTTAAAGGCAGTGCATAAGTTTCGTCCTGAACTTTCACTAATAAGCCTTGAATAATTGCAAGTGTCAAAGGTAATTTGATGATAAAAGTAGAGCCTTTTTCAAGTTCTGACTCGATATCAATCATACCTTTCAGGTTTTGAATATTAGTACGAACCACATCCATACCAACACCCCTTCCTGAAACACTGGAAACTTTCTGTGCTGTAGAAAAGCCCGGCATGAAAATCAGCTGGTATGCTTCTCTATCAGTCATTACAGCAGCTTGTTCCTGAGTAATTACTCCTTTTTCAAGAGCTTTAGATTTAAGCTTCTCAGGATCCATTCCACGACCGTCATCAGAAATTTTCAGTACGATATTGTTACCTTCCTGCTCTGCATCAAGAGTGACAGTGCCATAAGGAGTTTTTCCGATTTTAGATCTTGTATCAGGATCTTCAATACCATGATCACAAGAGTTTCTAATCATATGCACAAGAGGATCATTTAATTCTTCTATGATACCTCTGTCAATTTCTGTTTCTTCACCTTTTACAATCAGCTTGATTTGCTTTCCAAATTCCTTAGATAAGTCACGAACGATACGCGGAGCTTTTTGATAAAGCTTTCCAACCGGTACCATTCTCATTCTCATCACAGCAGACTGAATTTCGGAAGTGACAAAATCAACAGAAGCAGTAGTTTCAATCAAATCACGAATGTGTTCTGTATGATCAAACTCCTGTTCCATTATCTCAGTAATCTGAGCCAAACGGTTTCTACCCAATACAAGCTCACCTGAAAGATCCATCAGCTCTTCTACTCTGGTAATATCAATACGGATAGTTTCAGTAGTGACTTTGGCTCTTACATTAGAAGGTTTTTTTGCACCATTTTCAGATTCAGGTTTAGCAGCAGCAGGTTTGGCTGAAGTTGTAGCAGGCTTAGTTGCAGCCTCTTTTTCAACTTTTACTTCCGGCTCTTCTGTAACAGGTTCCTGTTTTTCAGTGCTATCTTGCTCCCCGGCAGCTATAGCTTCCTCTTCCGAAGCTTCAATAGCTTCTTCTGCAATTTCTTCATTAGCATAAAAGTTTTGATTCACTTCTGCAAAAGCAGCCTGAATTAGATCTAGTTCGACATCATCAAAGTCGCCAGGGCCTTGAGTAATATCAGGATTTCCTAATACAGATTCAAGAGCATTAGCCTTTTCAGATTCAGATTCAGTACTCTCTGAAACAGTTTCTTCTTCAGCATCTTTTGTCGGAGATTCTTCTGATTGCCCTTCACCCTTTGCAAGTCTTTCGAGTTCATCTATGGTGTTTTGATAATCAACTTTATCATTAACGCCCTGTTGGAGCTGATTCATAAGAAATTGGATCCAATCCTGAACTTCCAGCAGCACATCAGTAATAGCCTGATTAGCTTTTAACTCTTCTCTTCGAAGTTTATTCAATAAATCTTCTGCATGGTGAGTAATATGAGCAATAGAATCAAATCCCATGAAGGAAGAAGTACCTTTTATGGTATGAAAGCTTCTAAAAATTCTGTTCAAAAGCTCCATATCATCAGGGTTATCTTCTATTAACATTAAATCTTGCGAAAGACTATCTATAAGTTCTTGAGTTTCAACCAAAAAACCTTCGAAAATTTCTTGCATTTCCGGGTCGTTAAACATAGATTCAGACATAATAATCTCCGATTATTATAATATTATTATTAATTTCCACCAAAAAGAGCATCTATGTCATCTTGCGATGCAGGCTCGTCCGAATTACCAAAAAGAGCATCAATATCATCCTGAGAAGCCGGATCATTACTATCATCTATTGATTCTTCCTCAGATTCCGGTGAGCTAAACAGAGCGTCTATATCATCTTGCGAAGCAGGGCCATCATCTTCAGGTTCGTTACTTCCAAAAAGAGCATCAATATCATCTTGCGATGTAGGACCATTGTCTTCAACGACTGTTTCTTTTTGTGGCGCGCTTTCAATAGGAGATTGAGCTATCTCAGCCTGAGCTTCGTTAGTATTGTCTTCTTCAATTTCATTCATCAAATCTTCTATGTTAGCATCATTGGAAAAGATTGCGTCAACCTGTCCTTGTCTGATTTCTTTATTTTCGATAGCAGATACAGCTTCAGGGTCAAAAGCAATGTCTCTGTGCATTTTTGAGACATTCGTGTTATCTCTAGGATCTTCACTTTCGTCGATAAGATCCTGAATATTCGAATCCTGGAAGTTTTTAAGTATTCTACCAAGTTTTCCTTGAATAGTTTCCAAGAGATTATTTACAGCAGCAATCTGCTGAGAAGTAATATCCTGAACTTGAAGAGACATCATGATTGAGCTCGAATCCATGGAAATACTTTGAGTCAGTTCGTTAGTTTCATCAACAATTTTTTGAACACTTTGAGATTTTGACTGCTTCAAGCTATTTATAGTTTTGGCAAGATGAGGCATAATCTCTTTCATATTACTACCGGAGTCTATACCTTTATAGATAATTTCCAGAAGTTTAAGATGATTACCCATCTTTTTGCCAACAATTTCGTTCAGTTTATTTGTGTTAGAAGTGATAATATCCGATTTATAAACAAGACCATCCACGATATCCATAATTTCAGTAGTAGCAAGTTCAGTAGCTTCGGTTACTTTCGAAAGCTGCTTAGATGCATTAGGCATTTTGGATAAGTTTTCTTGAATGGAGTGATTAATATCATCAAGTAAAGGTTGAATTTCACTTACAAATAGGAATATTTCTTCTAAAAAAGGTATGACACGTTGCCCGAGAACAAATAAGGCTCTCAGTTCGTCAGCTTTTTTCAATAAAACTGAGACATCTTTATTATTCATAATCTGTCTCCGATAAGAGGTTTTTACTTGTTAAGTTGAGATAAAATAGTTTCCATTTTTTCCTTTAATACCTGAGGAGTGAAAGGTTTCACAACATAATTATTCACTTTAGCTTTAAGAGCTTCAATAATATCCTGTTTCAACCCACGAGTAGTAACCATAAGGATAGGCAAATGCTTAAACTTGTCGTTGGATCTAATAGCCAAAGTAAGTTCCAAACCGGTCATATTAGGCATATTCCAATCCGTAATTACAAAGTCTATTGGACCTTCTTCCAATTTTGCCATAGCCTCATGACCATCTCCTGCTTCTACCACATCACTGTGACCAAAAGTTTTTAACGCATTGATTACAATTCTGCGCATAGTTGGGGAATCGTCAACAACTAAAAAACGCATTCCTATTTTCCTCTAAATTTAATTAAAACTATTAATATCGTTAGAAAGAGAGAAATTTTGCCACTTCGTACTGAATTCTTTTTGTGTTAAAAGGTTTAATGAGATACGAATTGGCTCCGGCAGAAAGTCCAGCATTAATGTCTTCGTCCTTAGAAAGAGAGGACAAAATAATAATCGGTAAATCTTTATATTCTGCAGATTCTCTGATTGTTTTTATTAGTTTTAGACCATCTATATTAGGCATATTCAAATCAGTCACCAACAAATCAATATTTTCTGTCGGGAGCTTTTCAAGTGCATCCATACCATCAACAGCAGGGATTACTTTGTATCCTTTTATTTTCAGAGCCAAAGTGATAAATTTTCTTACTGCAGCTGAATCTTCGGCAATTAAAATTGTTTTTGGCATTGTATTTACTCTAAATTACTTAATCTTTCTTTTTTAATGAAATTAAATGATAGTAATGCTAGTCTTTCTTGTAAGCCATTGCTTTAGGTAAGTGCACTAGCTTAAAAGCCTTAGTAATACCATGTAACGACTCTGAATAGCCTATAAATAAATAACTTCCTTTATTCATTGCATTGTATAAGTTATTAACCACTTTTTGTTTAGATGGTATATCAAAATAAATTAATACATTACAGCAAAAAACAACGTCGCAGCTTGTTACCATTCTTGTCTGACCCGAATCATAAAGATTGATATTCATAAACTTAACCATTTGCTTGATATCATCACTAAGGATGTAGTTATGCCCTTGCTTTTTAAAATATTTACTCATATAAAGAGGTGGTATATTTCGAACGGCATATTCTTTAAAGACACCTGAGCGGGCTCTATCCAGCACTGCATTATTAATATCACTGGCCAATATTTGAAATTTTACATTTGGAAACATTGGCTGTAATCTTTCTTTAATAAGAATTGCAAGTGTGTAGGCTTCTTCACCTGTGGATGATGCAGCACTCCAAATGCGAAATACAGGATTGAATAAATCCTTTTTGACTTTCAATATTTCAGGCACTATAAGTTGCTCAAAAGCATCAAACTGTTGAGGAGCTCTGAAAAAATAGGTTTCATTTATGGTTATAGCTTCGAACAAATCGTTCATTTCTACTCTGCCGTTTGGCGAATCTATAAATTTTAAATATTCTTCAAAGGAATTCATGTCTCTTGCCGCTATACGCTTTGCAATCCTTCCTTCTAACAAATATTTTTTACTTTCTGTGAAATAGATGCCACTGAGCTTATAAATTAAGTCTCTCAAGTCGGCAAAAGTTTCATCGCTCATCATAAGCTTTTTCTCCGTAGTAGATGAGAGACCCGGCTTTATCTTCCCTAAAGTAGGTTTTGCCTTGTTACCAAATTTGAATAGTTGAGAAGCCATAAGTTTAATACTCTCAGGATAAAAAATTATTTTATTTAAATCAATTCTTGCAAGATTTCTCTGGCATAGCTACCTAAGTCATTATCCTCTTCGGCTAAAACTGTCAGATCATCTTTCATAGAAGTAATACCAAGCTGGCTAACTAAATCCAGCACTTCACGCTTGTATTGTATGTTATCGCCCTGGAGTATGGAGCTTAGCATGCCGTCCAATCTCTCTGAGTCAAACTTTCGTATAAGTTCTATAACTGCTGATGTACTGCCTTTAGGGTAAGAAAGCGCAGCATTTAGAATAGAGTAAACAAGACTGTTTAGATTTTCTTCAGGTAATTCCTGCCAAAATTCTGCCAGTAGTCCTACAAATTCTACTTCACTGCCGTCTGGGCTGTCATCACTGAAATATGCATTAAAAAATGAAGTGATAACATCTTCCGAACCGTTAATTGCAAGCACTCCTAAGATATGCTGCTGAGTGTCGGGGTTGTTATGTGATACTTCATGCATTAATGCGGAAATATCCTCCAATCTGAATGAATCACCAAGTGCCGCCAAACCTGCACCTCTGATTTCAATATCCTCGTCCAAAAGAGCATTTTGAGCGATATATCTGTATTCCAGAGGCAATTCTATTTCTTGTTCAAGTCTGAATGCAATAGCAAAAATCGTTTTCAGAATGATTGGTTGAAGTTCTTTGTTAATATTGCCAAGCTCTGCCATCAGCTCATAGCATAAAGAGATATCTTCTCCGCTGTAAGCTAAAGCGTCTATGGCTGCAAATTTTGTAAACGACTCCTGATCTGATCGAATTATTGTGATTAAAAAGCTTTGCGCTTCTTCGCCACCTATCTTTCCAAGAGCATCTATTATGCTAGGTCTGAAATCTTCATTATTATGATAAAGATCTATAAATGATGGGACTGATTCAGTACTGCCGATATTGCCTAAAGCTTCTATTGCTGAAGCTACACAGTTTTCATCTTCATCATTTAGAAGTGGTACTATGTATTCTACTTCTTCTTCACCTGCAGACAGACCTATGATATCACATGCATACTTTCGTACATCCATATCTGAGTCGCCAAGGTAAGGCAAAAGAGAGTTTACTGCATATTGTCCTAACTTGAGCAGAATGTCTCCTGCAAGATTTCTGATCTCTATATTTCCGATCGTTATTAGCTCAGAAATTGCCTCTGCAGCGACATGTGCCATTTCAGGGCACACGTTCATCAGAGCTCTGGAGCAAATGTCTCTAACACCTCTGTCCTGATCTTTAAGACCCTGAGCAAAAGCATTAATAGCTTCCTGTGTGCACTTCTTATTGTCATAAATGTCCTGTGCAGCCAGAAGTCTTTCACTTGCATCATCAGAATTTCTGAGTATATTCAATTGAGTAGATAAATCCATAATTAACTCTCTATGTCTTTCACTTATATTTAGACGACTTGAGCCGATAAAATTGTTTCTGTTTTAATGTAATTTATCAAGAATTAAAAATTGTGAGAATCAATAAATAAAAATACGTGCTAAAAAGCAAATAATTTTTTAACTAATATTTTTTCCTGATATATTGATTCCTAGTTGCTCAATTCTATATCTTAATTTTGCTCTGGATACACCCATTAATTTTGCAGCTTTTATTTGATTGCCGTTTGTAATCTTTAGCGTCTGCACAATTAAGTCTCGGATTATATTTCCCATAGGTGCACCATTTTTAGAAATCTTCAGATAGTGCTGACCTTCTGCAAGCTCTATAGTTGACTGCGATACTGTTTCAGTAGTGCTGCCTATAGATTTTAGAAAGCTCAAAGACTCTTTTGTTATGATATCGTTCATTTCCAAAAGGATTACTCTTTCTATTGCATTTCTAAGCTCTCTTACATTACCTTTCCAAGGGTAATTATTTATAATAGAAGCTGCTTCAGGAGAAAAACCTGTAACGCTTTTGCCAAATTTAGTGTTAAACTCATTCACAAAGGAGGTAGCTATCTTCATTTTGTCATCGCCTCTCTCACGAAGAGGAGGGAGATTGATTACAGCTACATTCAAACGGTAAAATAAATCTTCTCTAAATTTACCTTCTTTTACCAGATCTTCTAAATCCCTGTTTGTGGAAGCTACCACTCTAACATCAACTGATATTTCTTTTTGTCCGCCCAATCTGTAAAATCTTCTTTCCTGAAGTACACGAAGGAGCTTAACTTGGAGCTCCAAACTCAACTCACCAATCTCATCAAGAAGGATTGTGCCATGCTGAGCCTGTTCAAACTTCCCTTGCTTTATCTTTTCTGTGGCACCTGTAAATGCGCCTCTTTCATAACCGAAAAGCTCATTTTCCGCTAGTTCATGTGGTATTGCGCCACAGTTCACAGTAATAAAAGGTCCTTTGGCACGAGGTGAATTTTCATGAATGTATCTGGCTATTAACTCTTTACCAGTACCGGATTCACCTAATATAAGAGCAGTTGTGTCTTCAGCGCCGGCTATAATTTTACTCATTTCAAGAGCCTTCATCATTCCATTACTTTCACCGAGTATTTCACTAGGACTGTCCTGCTTAACTTGCTCGGAAAGTACTTCTACTCTTCTCTTAAGATCATAGTTTTGAAGAGCTTTTTCTACCGATATTTCAAGCTGTTCAAGATCTATAGGTTTTGTAATAAAGTCCTCAGCACCTAATTTCATAGCTCTTACAGCCATTTTAATATCAGAAAATGCAGTCATAATAATGACAGGCATTTGATAGCCCTGTTTTCGGAGCTGTTCCAAAATATCGAGTCCGTTTGCGTGCCCCAAAAAGATATCAAGCAATATCAAATCCGGGCCTATGGTATGGAGTTCGTCCTGTGCTTTTTGAGGATCGGTGTAAGTTTCCACACGCGAAAATTTAGAAGACAATATATCTGCCAAAGTAGAATTTACTAATGGATCGTCTTCTATCACTACAATTGTGTAATTTTGTTTAGCCACGTTATCTTGCCGGGATTAGTTATGAAATTAGTTTTTTGGTACCGGTAGTTTAACATAAAAAGTTGTGCCTGAGCCCATAGTACTTTCTACATCAATTATACCGTTATGCTGATGCATAATCCTCTGAGTTATAGGTAAACCCAAACCCGTACCATCCGCTTTCCTTGTGAAAAACGGATTGAAAATCTTCTGTAGATCTTCAGGAGGGATGCCTACTCCATCATCAGAAATAGCTACTATGGCGAATTCCCCCTCGCCATGTTTTGTAGCCGGTTCAGTATAAGTTTTTATTTTTATATTACCTTTAGTTTTTATTGCATCGGCAGCATTTGTAACAAGATTAATAAACACCTGTTGAAGCTGTTTATTGTCAGCAGGTACCGAAGGCAAATTCTCGTCAAATTCAAGCTCTACTTTGATTTCTTTGCGTTTCAAAACAGATGACACTAATTCTAACGTTGTCGGAATCAAATTATTTAAATTAATTCCCTGAATATCAGGCATTGCAGGTCTTGAGAAGTTTAAAGTTACTTCCACAATTCTGGAAATGCGTTCCACTCCCTGCATTGCAGTTTCTACATATTTATATTCAGGAGCATTATTTTCTATATTTCTTCTTAAAATTTGCAGATTTAAATTTACTGCAGCAAGCGGATTCCTGATCTCATGAGCTACACCTGCAGATAGCTGCCCCAGGAGGACAAGCTTATCTGCCTGAACTAGTTTATCAGTGAGAGCATGCTGCTCGCTCACATCCCTGGCTATAGCTTGGATTAATTTCTGACCATGGTAATCTACAAATCTGGCACTTACTTCTACCATAAGTGTTTCACCATCGCCTTTGTCCAAACTAAGCTCAGAGAGCACGATCGGAGAGCTTGTTTTTTTAAGTAGTTTAAAGATCCTTCTGAACTGAGGCAGGGTTGTGCCTATCAAATCGTCTTTAGTTTTACCCAAAAGAGTCGCCGAATAATCATTTGCATCAAGCACACTCCATGTTTCAGGTTGCACTATAAATACAGCATCTGTGGCATTATCAAAAAACGATTTATACCAAGCCAGCTTCTTTTCTAGTTTTTCTATCTGTAAGTCTTTATCCGTTAGCATATATTCTATTTCTTTTTGTTAGTCTCCGGTTCCGGATCATTTGTTTTAGTAGAATCTTTTTTATTATCTTTAAAAGGGTTATCAAATTTAATTAGATCACCCGGTTTACTCACGTCAAAATCTTTTATCAGCCCCTGCGGATTTTTCATTAGCTCTTTGCCTTTGTTCATCATTTGCTCGCGTTGCTGTCTCATAACATCCTGAGGGTTTTGCTGCATTGGGTCAAAACCTTTGCCGTTGTTGTTATTTATATGAGAAGGATCAAATTGAGGTCGTTTTAGAACTTTCTGACCTTCACCTGCTTTTTTCTTCAAATTGAATTTATCTGGTGTTTTTGACTGAAATTTGAATTTTGTGTCGTCATCAGTGCCACTTTCAACAGCTACTTTATACTCAGCACTAAGCAATATATCTTCAGCATATTTTGACGTAGGATACTTATCTATTAGTATTAAGTAATATATTTTAGCACTATCCAAGTTATCTAAATCATATTCATAAGTCCAACCAATAGAATATAAAGACTTTGGAGCTAGTTCGTGCTTAGGATATTTAGTATATAGTTTTAAGAACTGATCGATTGCGAAATAAAATTCGCCGTATTTTCTTAAATCTGCACCGGAGTTATAAAGCTCAGCAACAGAATCAATTTCCATAGCATCTGTAAAGCCCAGCATTTTTCCGGCTTCAGCAGAATACTCAGTCAAAGGGAAATTGTTTACGATTTCCTCTAAAATGGAATCTGCTACATACGGATCTTTATCACGTAGAACATGAGCATAATTAAAATAATATTTTGCTGATGTAGTGTCGTCTCTAGGTGCTACGTCTACTGCTATTTTGTAATAGTAAAAAGCAGAGTCCGGTTCGCCTAGTTTTTCCTGTATTCTGGCCAAGTCGTAAAATGTTGCAGCAGCTTGAGGTCTTAATGTATCAGGAACGTACTCATTTTTTTGTATTCTGATAAGATTAGGATCAGCTTCTGTACGCAGTAAATCCCAAGTATTTACATTGTAATAAATATCATTGGATGCATCATATACAGGGCCACGACTTGTGCGCGCTTTCGCAAAATAGCTACGGGAAGCAGACCAGTCATGAACATCAAAATAGTCCATACCTCTTTCGTAATAGTAACAGTTTAGAGCTATATTACTTACAAAAGCAGAGTCTGCGTATCTTTCATATTCAGGCATTGCGTGCTCATCACCCTGCAACCTCTTAGCCTGCATTCTTTCAATATAAACAAAAGGTTTCCATTCTTCCCATTTACCGTCATCATCCAAATCAGCTAAAATTTCTTCAGCTGCTTCAAATTCTCCAAGTCTATTCAGGCATGCGGCTTCATAAAGGTAAGATTCGAACATAGCAAGATAATCAGGACTATAGTCTCTGACTTTGATAAACTCAGCTTTTGCTCTTTCAAATTTACCCAT
Source organism: uncultured bacterium (assembly GCA_942490685.1). Lineage (GTDB taxonomy): Bacteria > Bacteroidota > Ignavibacteria > Kapaibacteriales > UBA2268 > JBFHIJ01. Next base: position 2,229,062 of record CALNXW010000016.1, on the reverse strand, counting down.
TCTATAAAGTAAACCTGCCATAGCGCATTGCCATTCTGCTTTGTACTTGCCGTCATCAGTCTGAATTATGGCTTGTTTATATGGTCTTAAAGCATCTTCTAAATCTGCCTGGTATAAAGCAAGCTCTGCTTCTAACTTGAAAGCTTCAGATAGAATATCATATCTCTCTAATTGCCAGGCAATATCTACTGTTCGGGAAAGCATTATTTTCCCGGAATAAAACTTTCTTTGGATCAGAAGAGTTTTAGATAATAACAAATGCGCGTCAGGAGACCATTGCCCATCAGGATATTTATCTATCAACTCACCGCATTTAATTTCAGCTGGCAACCACTCGCTTTGGTAGAAATATGTCTTTGCCATTAGGAAAAGAGTACCTTCTACATAATTGCTTTTTGGATGTTTAGCTAAAATTTTGGATCCTTTTATAATCACTGAGTCTAACTTGACCTTTACAGGTTGTAATTTATCTCGAGTAATTATAAACCCTTTAAGAAAAGGAGGAGTGCCTCTTTCTGTATCTATCTTAGAGTAAATGCTCGGATCAGGTACATAGACATGAGGAGTAACTCTTTCCTTTTCATCGAAATAGGAAAACTCATCCTCGCTCTTGTCCATCAGTTTTTGAGCATTATAATAGGTATTAAAGTAAGTAGTGAAGTTATCGTAATGGCGGCATCCCACCAAAACAACAATTGCAAAAACAGAAAGGGCTGTCAGTAATCTATTTTTCGAAAAAAGCATATTTGTCCCGCATTATTCATGAATAATAGCCCTTAGCAAAACTATCACTCCATATTACCGCAATATAATAAAAAATGGCTAATATTAGCAATAATTCAAAATAAACGGAAAGAAATAAGTAATTTTTTTTGCTAAGTATCCTACTACAATACACGGAGCTTGTCTACTTAGTTCATGTTATGTGAAAATTGGGACTTATCACTCTCAGAAAGATTGTGCATAAGGCTGTCAAGGCGCTGTTTATCTGTCCTGATTCGCGTTTCCAATTCTCTGATTTTGTTTTTCAGTCTGATTTTTCTTGAGGTAACCCAAAATGCATCTTTAAGCTTTTCAGTGATTTTGAATGCATCTGAGTTTTTCAGGTCATATATTTTTTGTCTTTCTCTCTGAATTTGAATTTCGAGCTGTTTAATTTCTGTTCGTAAAGCTATTTCTTTAAGCTTCGGAGCAGAAATATTATTACTGTTTTCTTCACAAAGAGCAGTGTGGAACATGCGGAGCCTGTCTAGGTTCCTAGATCTGTAAGCCTCTTGCACATTATTCCAGTATTTTTCAAACAGATGAGAATTACCGTTTCTGTCAGGATGAAGTTTTTTAACTAGCTGTCTGTATAGCTGCGGGATTTCGTAATTGGCATTTACTTCGCAATTATTATTAGAAATCGGCTTGCCCATAGCAAATTCTTTTTCTACTATTACATCTACCATGTTTAAAGTACGCTGGGAAATTTTTTCACCCTTTCTGAGTTTACAGGATAAAATTTCCAAACGCCTTTCCAATTCAGAATGTAATCGTGATTTTTTCTTAAGTTCTGATTCTAATTTTCCAAATACAGTGTCATAAGTAAACATCATCGCCGGCTTTACTTCATTATTGAGTTTAAACCAGTCGTCTAAAATATTTAGTAACTCCTGCCTGTATTGTTCTTTTTGAGATAAAAGATCGCTAACAACAGAGGAACCTGAATCTTTAAACATTTGATATCTCCTTTCTTTTCCGTCTTTGGTTATTCCAGCTCATCTAAGGCTTCTAAAGCAAATCTGAGGTGCGGTATAACGATTGAGCCGCCAATTACAAGTGCTATGTTGCAAGCTTCGTTAATTTCCTGCTTGCTGGCACCTGCCTGCACAGATTTTTCAATATGATAAAGTATGCAATCGTTGCAACGTAAAACCATGGAGCCTACAAGCCCCATTAATTCTTTATTTTTTTCTGAGATGGCACCTTCTTCGTATGTTTTGGTGTCGAGTGCCATAAAGCGTTTATAAGGCAGGAAATCCTGCTCCATAATTTTTTCGTTTCCACTTAATCTTCTGCTGTGGAAGTCGTCAAATTTCTTCATAATTATTGCAATCGTCTTTTTAGTTTCTAAAGTTTTCAATAAGTATGCCGATAATAAAATGTTCTATCATCCTAATTGTAAAGATAAGTATAAGTAGCTAATATTGTGATGATAGTTTTCCACATGATATTTTGATTGCATCTCGGAAGCTCTTTAATATAAGTGGATTAGAAGGATCGTTGATCTCCGGTGAGTGAGCTGTTTTTATTATAAAAAAAAAGCAAACATAAATTATTATGCTTGCTTAAAATTCTGAATCTTTTGTTCATTATGGATAAAATCAGCCTTTGTGGCTAAAATTTAACATCACCCTTCTGTTTCATTTTTAGAAACTCGGGCTACTAACATTTCAAGTAGTAGAAACAAAATAGTAGCTGCTACAAAAAACTTCCATAATTCAGTGCCTAATCTTACTCTGTTTATTGACTCTTCAGGAGAGGAAGCATACTCAATTATATTTACTGAAGCATTTTGGCTAATACTTTGTGTAAATCGCTCTATGGATTCTTCTTCTGAGATTATTAGATCCGATTCTTTTGTGTCAGGATTTATAGTATAGATACTAACAGGATTTCCTTCTGTAGTTTCTATTCTATATGCACCGGGAATTTCATTGTTATTCAAAATCAGTTTGTTGCCGCTAGGAAGTGATACTTTATAAGCATAAGATTCAATTTTGTTAGGATCTATGATTTTAAATTGTTCTTCGTTAGCAAACTCTTTACTTAAATTGATTGATACTTTTTCCGAAGGTACTGCAGTGAGTAAATCTGTTTCTTTAGAATTTAAATAGAGCACAGATCTATTTACTATAGCAGGGAACAGGCTGGTAATTGGAAAACTTCCCGACTCCAATGTAGGTGAAATAGCCAAATATAGAGCTTTACCGTCACCTAAAGAAATTTCAGACAGCAGAGGTTTCCCAAGTAGGCTAACTAAACTTTTACCTTTAGAGATTGTAGTAATTCGCTTCAATTCAGGTGCTTCAATTATCTTATCATCTGATGAAGTCTGAAACAGTCCTTTGAAAAAAGGATGGTTCTGTTCAAATTCATTTATTGGGACTGATTTGTAGATAGAATAATCAGAATACGAACCCAGGAATGAAGAATTTGAGTTACTATGTGCACTGTCAGGGGCAAAGAATAATGCTGATTTTCCGCCTGAAATATAAGCGTTTAAAGTATTTGCTACGCTTGTGGAAACAAATGCTCCATTGTAAAGGACTACATCATACCTGTTTAAGTCCACACTGTTTACTTCGTCCTGTCTGAAGTAGTCCAGACTATATCTGTCAGGAATAACTTCTAAAGCAGCACGAAGGAATGTCAAATCAGAATTCTCTGAAAAAACAGCAACCTTAGGCGCTTTGTTTATAATAAAACCAAAGTGGTAATTATTGTCAGCATCCAATTCATCAGATTCTAACTCTAAGACTGCATCTACAAATCCTGATTCGTTGTAAACTCCTGAAATTGCGAGAGTTTTTGTTTCAGCTTGTGCGATATCAAAAGTTCTCTGGGCAGATTTCTTGCCGTTGAAGTATAAATTCAGCACAGAATTTTCTATTTTTTGAGTACCATAATTGGTCACATTCAGAGAAATATTGACAGGTGAGTTTTTTTCAAATATATTAGTTTCAATCTTAACAGAGTCGATTGCAAGATTTTCTATCTTTTCACCACTGCTTACCGGAATAAAGTAAAAAGTAGGAGAGAAGTCAAGAAGAAGGGAATCACTCATTTCTCTGATAAAATTGATGTTTTGCAAGTCGCTGATAACATAAATTTCTTTATTTATATTTTTAGACTCCTGCAAAAAAGTAAGTGCATCAAAAACTGATTGCTCAAAATCTACAGGCGCATAAGACAAATCTATTTCTCTGATATTTTTTTTCAGAGTAGCCTTATTAGTACTGAAGTTGTATCTGTTTTTAGTGAAGCCTGATTGATTAGAAGGCATAATAATGGCTTCATCACCCGGTTTCAAAAAGTCAACTAAAGAATTAGCATAAGAAATAGCATTACGAAAACTGTTTCCGGAACCTGTGTTTGCGTCCATACTGTATGAATTATCAACGATAATGACAGCACCGGTTTTAGCGAAAGATTCGAAACCGGAAATTGTTCCTTCAATAGTAGGTCTGGAAAAAGCCAGTACAGCGCAGATTATGGCTAGAGTACGAAGTATAAGCAGTAGAATTTGCTTTAATTTGACTCGTTTTATTTTTGTTTTTTTTAGCTCTTTGATAAACTTCAAAGAAGAAAACTCAACCTTCTTTAATTTTCGAAGGTTGAGTAAATGTAAAAGTATAGGAATTGAGGCACCTATAAGCCCAATTAAAACTAAAGGGTTTAAAAAGTTCATATTCTAAAACCTAGATATTTCCTTTGTGTAGTGAGGTTTTACTCATCAGTGAAGTAAAACTCTGAAAGATCATCAAACTTGATGTTTGTAATAATCCAGCCTAATTTAGGAGATTTATAGAAAGTAAAAATCCATCTCATTGGATAGTTTTCGTGAAGTCCCAAAAAACGTAAGCGAATATAAGACCCTGTTATAGTTTCAGAGCTAACAGCTTCGTAGGATTTCAAATTTCCGTATATCTCCATGGCTTTTTTTGTCTGAGAAATAAGTTGCTTTCTGGCTTCTTTTTTTTCAGCCAAAGGACTGTTTCTCAATATACCATTAAAAGCTTTTACGACTTCAAGCTTACGAATGTTTTCAAAAAAATCAGAAGTTTTGTCAATTAGGTCATTTGGTACGCCTATAAACTGCTGTTTCATTGAAGCGGAAGCTTCACCACCGGATTGAGCAAAAGCACTTCCGGATATCAGGATCAGTGAAAGAAACAAGGTAATAAGAATTTTCATATTTACTCCGATTAACTTTTCAAGCCTACCATTTTTTTAAGAGCTCTGATTTCATTTGAGCGCAAGTGGCGGTATTCGCCTTTATCCATTCCACTGACGTTTAAAGTAGCAAAATGTTTACGGTGCAATTGTTTTACAATATAGCCAAAATGTTCAAATATCCTTCTTACCTCACGGTTTCTGCCTTCTCTGATGGAAAGGTGAATTACCGTTCTGTCTTTCGGATCATAAAGTATTTCAGCAGGGCCTGTAGTCCCATCTTCTAATTCAACACCTTTTGCAATAACCACACCGTGCTCAGGCAGCATAGGTTTATCTAAAACTGCTCTGTAAACTTTTTCAATTTCATATTTCGGGTGAGTCAATCTGTTAGCCAGTTCACCATCGTTAGTTAAAAGAAGTGTACCTGTAGTATTTCTGTCTAATCGACCAACAGGGTATATCCTCTCTGATGACCTGACAATATCTAAAACAGTTTTTCTTCCCATCTCATCATTAGTGGTAGTGATTATGTCTTTAGGTTTATTTAGTAAGATATAAACAAATCTAACAATTTCTTTTACCGGATCGCCTGCCACAGTAATAAAATCACTGCGAAGCACTTTAGTTCCATGCTCTTTTACAACTTTTCCGTTTACTTTTACTTTGCCCGCTTCGATTAGTTCGTCAGCCTTACGTCTTGAACAAGTACCAGTTTCTGACAGGTATTTGTTTAGTCTGATCGGAGCATTAGGGTCTAATTGAGGTTCCCTAACGTCTTTCTTTGGTTTGTAATTAGTCTTCTTTTTCATTTTACACCGGTAATATTAGTCTATAATACAAATTTACGCATTTATATGCGAAGAAAAAACTAATCTGATAAAATAGCTCAAGTAAAAAAATAGTGAAACATACGTTCGTTTATTTCGTTATCATGTGTGAAATTGAGAACGATTATTTGTTTTGCCTAAAGTTTCTCAATTGGTTTCTATAGACTTAAAAAAAGTTGCTTGTAAAATCTCAACTATCAATAAGCATTTACATTCAATGTTGATGACTCATTATTTTTGACGATTCAAAAGTTAAATCTAACAGTTGATCAAAAAAATATTTGAAATGTTGTAACAAGAATTTATATTTGTACGAACGAACGTTTGATAAAAAAAGAGATCGTTATGAATTTTGGACTTATTGCTGCGGGAGAGGGATCCAGACTAAAAGCTGAGGGCTGGAATAAACCTAAGGGGTTGGCCGAATTGAACGGCGAGCCTTTGATAAAAAGATTTCTTGATTTAGCAAATGACTATAAAGCAGAAAAAATCTGCATTATTGTCAATGAAGAATCTCCCGAATTGCTTGAATATATAAAAAGTTATGAGAGTCAATCCGAAATTCTTATTAAGGTTAAATCAACTCCAAGTTCTTTACACAGCTTTAATGAAATAGCAAAATTCTCAAAATCTGAGTCTATAATGCTTTTCACTATTGATACTGTATTTGACAGAAAAGAATTTGATTCTTTCTATAAATCTGCTAAAGAAACTCAATATGATGGAGCATGGGGCATTACTGCTCATGTAGATGATGAAAAGCCGCTTTATGTGTCTCTAAACAAAGATAATTTGATAACAGGGTTTCATGATGCAGGGCAGTTCGACTACGTTACAGGAGGCTTTTACTTTATGAAGCCTGCTTTGCACAAACATCTTGATAGAGCCGTTGAGTCCGGCATGTCTAGGATGAGAAATTTTCAAAGATATTTGATTGAAATGAACTATAACTTATATGGCTACAAATTTGATAAGATAATTGATGTTGACCATGTAAGCGATATAAAAAAAGCAGAAGACTTTCTTAAAGAAATACAAAAATAATATTAACAATTTTTAGAAAGCAAGACATGAGAAATATCATAATAATAGCAATGGTTCTATTTTTCCTGCCTGGCTTATTTTCAGCTGAAAATAAAAAAGCTGTGTCAAAAAAAGGTACTCTTATTGTTAAAGTTACCGGGTTAAGATCAAACCAGGGGTATGTGGTTTGCCATGTTTTTGATGATGCAGAAGCATATCCGCTTAAATCAAAAAAAGCACTGATCTTCCAGGATGACTTAGATATTTCTGATAGCACTGCATCTTTTGTATTCAAAGATTTGCCATACGGTGAGTATGCTTTTACTACTCATCATGATGAAAATGCAAATCACAAAATGGATAAGTCCTGGCTCGGATTGCCTAATGAAGGCTGGGCTTGTTCAAATAATGTCATGGGCATTCTGGGAGTCGGACCTCCAAGTTTTGAAGACGCTCATTTTGTTATAGATAAAGATACAGTGTACGAATACGTTGAAATGAATTACTAAAATTGGGGAATTTTGTCAAATGCAATTAGAATTTGCTGCTATTAAAAGGGCAAAAAAGTTTTCGCCAAATCATATAGAAAATGATGCTCTTATACTTACACGCACGGCTGACGAACTAATTAAATTAGGCGCGAAAGTTAAGTTTTATGACGAAGAAATGCTTTTTGGAGACAGTATCAAAGAAGATTTTATCTTTTCTATGTCTCGTGAAGACAATGTTATAAAGAAACTTAAACAATTGCAGAAAAATGGTAAGGTGGTTATAAATTCTCCTAAAGCAGTAAAAAACTGTTTCAGAGAAAATGTGACTACTAAGCTTATGGTATATGGCGTGCCTTATCCTGACAGTGTAATTATCAAGACTAATGATTTTGATCCTATCACACTTTCCAAATTCAACGGCTCTAAAGTTTGGGTCAAAAGAGACAAACATATTCAGCATAGTGAAGATAGAGCTCTTGCCACTTGCGATGCCGAAAGAGATAATATCGTTCGCGAATTCGGTGGAAGAGGTATAAAAAAAGCTATTGTACAGGAGCATTTAGTAGGCAATGAAGTGAAATTTTACGGTGTGAGAGGATCAGAGTTCTTCCACTGGTATTATTCTCATGAAAACTTCCCGAATATTAAGCTTGATGAGCAGAGATTTATTTCATTAGCAAGAAGAGCTGCTGAAACTTTAAAAGTTGATGTTTATGGTGGAGATGCTCTTATTTTGCCGGATGGGTCTATTTATATTATTGATTTTAATGACTGGCCGAGTTTTGCTCCATGCAGAAATGATGCTGCTAAAGCTATTGCCAAAATGATATACAGAAAAGCTCAATTCAAACTTATGACGACTGAAACAAGCTTTGTTTCTGAAGATACTAATGAAATTGTCGAAATTGAAGCAAATTTTAACTAAACAGGATTTATAATGGCTGAAATGAATGTCGAATCGACTTTGAAGTCGAAAGACACTGAAGAGACGCTTGATATACTTTTTTATAGGCCGCTTGGCTTTTTGGTTGCGAAGTTTTGCGCCAAAACCGGAATAACTCCAAATACTGTTACTTGGACTAGTATTGTTTTGGGTGCCATAGCGGGGCATATGTTCTATTATTCAGATTTGCAGATTAATATCATCGGTATGGTGATTCTGATTTTTGCAAATCTACTTGACTCAACTGATGGCCAGCTTGCCAGAATGACTAATCAATGTACTCGTATGGGTAGATTTTTAGATGGCTTTGGAGGTAATGTATGGTTTACCAGTATTTATATACATTTAGGCTTCAGATTGATGAATGAAGGCTATGAACCATGGATATTCGGATTTGTGATTGTAACAGGTTTGTTCCACTCATTCCAGGCTGCTATGGCAGATTATTACAGGAATGCTCACTTATTCTTTATCCAAGGAAAAAGCGGTTCTGAAGTTGACAGTTCTAAAAAACTTGAAGAACAGTATCAGGCGACTTCTTGGAAAAGAGAATTTTGGACTAAGGTTTTCCTATTCATGTATAAAAACTATACTGTAGAGCAGGAAATATTATCCAAAAATCTTCAAAAACTTTATTCCAAATTAGCTGAAAAATACCCTGAAGATACACCTGAATGGCTAGTAAAGAACTTTAGAAAAGGCAGCAAGCCTTTGATGAAATATACTAATATTCTTACAACGAACACTCGCATGTGGACACTGTTTTTCTCTATGTTCTATGGTGAGGTAATATGGTATTTAGTTTTTGAAGTAACTGTACTAAATATATTACTAATCCAGATGGTAATCAGACAGGAAAAATTGAGCAAAAAAATGGTATTGGAAATAGAGCAAGCGTAACGTGAAAAAACAGAATACATATAAAACTATTTTTATGGTAGTTGGTTTAGCTATTTTCTCTTACATGGTTTATAACTTTGGTGTGGAGAGAATCATGCAAAACCTTCAGGAGACAGGATGGTGGTTTGCAGCAATTGTGGCAACGTGGGGCTTTGTATATTTCTTTAATGCTCTTTCGTGGTCAAAAATTGTTAAAGCAAAACAAAATAAAATACCTTTTTCACAGGTTTTTGGTCTGACTGTAAGCGGTTTCTCTCTGAATTATATAACTCCATTTGTAGGCTTGGGCGGTGAACCATATCGCATAATGGCATATAAAGAATATATAGGTACAGAGAAATCAGTTTCATCAGTTATTATTTTTACCCTTATGCACATGATTAGTCATGTTGTCTTTTGGGTATTCAGCATGGGCTGGGTAATTCTGTTTTTAGATATGCCCATGCATTACTGGTATATAATGGCAGCAATTTTTGCAGCTTTGCTTCTACTTCTTTCTATATATATGAAAGCAATGAAGTCAGGTTTGCTTAATACTCTGACCTGGATTATATCGAGACTGCCATTCAAGAAATTATCTGCTGTTTTAGAGCAGAATCATGATAAACTGGATGCTGCGGATAGGTACATACGTGACTTTTATAATAACCGTAAAAAAGATTTTTACCTGGTAGTATTTTATGAGTTTGTATCCAGAGTAGTTAGTTCACTAGAATACTACTTCATTTTGATGGCTGTAGGTGTAAATATTGGAATTTTCGAAGCCATATTTATTAATGCCGGAATGTCTTTAGTGATTAACCTAACGTTTTTTATCCCGTTCCAACTTGGGGCAAGAGAGGGGTCGCTTGTGTTTGTACACGGCATGCTTGGTATAGATTCCTCTTTGGGTATATATGCTGGTTTGGTAAATCGAGTAAGAGAATTTTTCTGGATATTGATGGGCTTAACTTTTATCCAATTGACCGGAAGAAAAGATAAATATAAACAAGAAAGAATGAAAGAACTAGTAGAGGCGGACAATGCAAACTAAAGCGATATTATTTGATTTTGGCGGCACAATTGACACGAATGGAGTCCATTGGAGCGAAAAGTTTTGGGACACTTACGAAAGATGTGATATTCCAATCGAAAAAGCAGATTTTGAAGCTGCTTATGTGAGCACCGAGAAGATGCTCGGCAGAGAAAATAGAATAAAACCTGAAATGAGTTTTTATGAAATCATAAAAGAAAAGCTCCTCATTCAGATCTATTTTTTGATCCAACAGGGTAAACTTTCTCGAACTACAAAAGTTGATGATCTATCAGAAAAGCTTGCAAATGACTGCTATGCAAGCATCAAAAATGATGTTGCAAAAGCTAACGATACAATGGACAAACTAAAACAGTCTTACACCATTGGTGTTGTATCGAATTTTTACGGAAATATAGATAAAGTACTTGAAGAGTTTGATCTTCATAATCTATGCAAAATTATTATTGATTCGACTATAGTTGGCATTCGAAAACCGGATCCTGATATATATAAACTTGCAATTGATGAACTTGGCTTGCATGCAGGCGAAGTTGCTATAGTTGGAGACTCCTACACAAATGATATGGAACCCGGCAGAAAGCTCGGCTCCAAAACTGTGTGGCTAAAAGGACGATCTTGGAAAGTAGAAACACAGTCTGAAGCTGCAGATCATATCATAAGCAGTTTCAAAGAACTAGAAAATATCTTTCTCTAGCTGAGATTTGGATATAGATATAATAGATAATATAATAAACTGAAAAACTAACTAAACATTCTATTTGAGGTTACAAATGGGCAAATATCAAATTAAAGATGCCAAAGGAAAACTTGGGGTATTGGTTGTAGGTATGAATGGTGCGGTTGCATCTACTTTTATCACAGGTGTATTGTCTATCCGCAAAGGCTTAGCTAAGCCAATCGGATCTGTTTCTCAAATGCAGACAATCAGAATAGGTAAAAGAATTGATAATAACTTCCCACTTATCAAAGACTTTGTTCCTCTCGCTAATTTAGATGATCTCGTTTTCGGTGGTTGGGATATCGATAATAAAGATATGTACAAAGCAACATCTGAGAACGGTGTTTTATCTGAAAAAGATGTTGATGCTGTTAAAGAAGAACTTGAAAAATTACATTGTATGCCGGCAGTTTTTGAGCAACGTTATGTGCAAAAACTTGAAGGCGAATTTGTCAAAAAAGCAGATACTAAATTAGAGTATGCTAATCAGGTAAGAGAAGATATTCGCAAATTCAAAGAAGATAACAATCTTGAACGTGTTGTTATGATTTGGTGTGGTTCTACTGAAGTTTACATGCAGATGAGTGATGTACACCAAACCATAGAAGCATTTGAAAAAGGTTTGGCTGATAATCACGCAGGTATCTCTCCATCTATGATCTATGCTTATGCAGGTCTTATGGAAGGTGTGCCTTATGTAAATGGTGCTCCTAACTTAACTGTAGACATGCCGGCTATGATGGAACTTGCTGATAAAACTAAATTACCTATTTCTGGTAAAGATTTTAAAACCGGTCAAACTTTGATTAAAACAGTTATTTCTCCTATGCTTAAAGCAAGAATGATTGGTCTGAGCGGTTGGTTCTCTACTAATATCTTAGGTAATAGAGACGGTGAAGTTTTAGATGATCCTGAATCTTTCAAAACTAAAGAGCAATCAAAACTTTCAGTTATTGATTCTATCATTCAGCCTGAATTGTACCCTGATTTGTATAAAGATTACTACCACAAAGTAAGAATCAATTATTATCCGCCTAAAGGCGATAACAAAGAAGGTTGGGATCAGATTGATATCTTCGGTTGGATGGGATACCCAATGGAACTTAAAATAAACTTCCTTTGTCGTGACTCAATCTTAGCTGCTCCAATTGCGCTTGACCTAGTATTATTTACAGATCTTGCAATGAGAGCCGGAATGTATGGCATTCAGGAATGGTTGTCATTCTACTTGAAGAGCCCTATGCACAGACCAGATGTTGTGCCGGAAAATGACTTATTTATCCAGTTGATCAAACTTAAAAATACTTTGAGAATGATGATGGGCGAAAAAGTGGTAACTCATGTGGACGAAGAAGCAGACGAAATTTAGGTATATACAGCTATTGCATTTGGCAGCAAATTGATTGCTGAATATACATAAAAAAATATAATTCAACCGTAGGGTTAACCCTACGGTTGATAATTAAACTTACGATCCTAATGAGATAAGAATATTAAACAATATCAATATTAAATTGTATATATTTTTTTACTCTTTCTAAGATGAAAATTTACAAATGAAACAAAAAGCCATGACAAAAGGTATTATCTATATAGTATTGTTTGCACTTACTCAAGTGTCAGTGTCTTTTTCCAAGGAGTTTGATTTACAGACTTTCTTAGAAAAAGCTATTGAGCATAAAGGTATTGAGAAGAGATTTGAGCTGCAAAAACAAAAATCTCAGATTACTCTGGAAGAAGTGCAAAGTCTGAAGATTTTGCCTGATGTTTCTTTAGAGCTTAGAGGCGGGATTGTACCTGAAGCTAGAGGGAATGTAAATTTTTCTCCTGATGAAGCTACAGATTTAGAAGGTTGGGGACCGTTCTTTCAGGGAGAGATTAAGTTTGTGCAACCTCTCTATACATTCGGAAGAATCAGCAATGCCGAATCAGGTTCTGAATTGCTGATTAAATCTGAAACTGCAAAATATGATATAGAGAAGTCAGAGCTAAAAAAAATACTTATTGATTTATACTTTTCTACTTCTGCAGCATATAAAGCAAAAGCTATAGCAGATGAAGTAGAAGCAGGAATTAATAAGCTGATGGAAGAAATTGAAAAAGAGTTGGAAAAAATTGAATCTGATATAGATGACGGTGATTATCTGGAAGCAAAGAGCTTCAGATATGTAGTTGACGAAATTGTAGAAAACAGTATAAAGAATAAAAAAGCAAGCAAATATGCAGTTAAGCTTGCATCTGATATTGAACTGAATGATTCCATAAAAATAGCAGATGCAATACCTGAATTTGATTTTGAATTAATATCTTTTCAAAGTTTATGGAGTTTTGCAAAAAATAACAATAAACAGCTTGAGCAAATTGCTTACGGTTTGAAAGCAATGGATCATAAAATTGGAATGAGTAATTCTGAAAAATATCCGCTATTGTATCTAGCAGGCGGTTTTATGTATGGTGTAGCTCCTAATCGGGATGATCAGAAAAATCCATTTGTTTACGATCCTTTTAACTATCTGACTGCCGGTGCTTTTGTCGGTATGAAATGGAATATGAATGTTTTTAGAACCGATTTGGCAGAAAAGAAAGATAAACTTGCAAAACATATATTGACTGAAGAACAGCAGCTCCTTTTGAGCCAGAAAGAGGCAGAACTTTATGATTTGTATTTGGATATAGAAAAAGATTATAAACTTCTAGAATCTGTGGACAGATCAGAAAAAGATGCCAGAGCTTGGCTCACAATGAGTTTCGACAACTGGGAAATGGGAATCGGTGAGCCTGAAAAACTTATAAAGGCTTACAAAACTTACTTTCAACTTAAGGGACAGAAAGTACAAAAACACTTAGACGTACAGAAAAAACTTACAGAACTCTCTCTGGAATTGGGAAATATTGATCTAATAAATAAATGGGTGAAACATGGAAAAGTTATTCTCTAAAATCTCGACAATGCTGATTCTTATAGCTGTTATGGCTGTAAGTGTTTATGCCGCAGATGGCCCAATGGATATTGTAAAAAAGTCTAATGATCAAGTCTCTGCAATTAATGCAAAAAACTCAAAATTAGATTCGAAAGCTAAGAAGCAGATGCTTAATGTTATCAGCTCAGTGACCAGCTGGTCTGCTATGAGTGATGCAGTGGCTTCTCGATTGAGAGGTATGGATGAAAAACAGAAAAATGAATTTAAAAGCAAGTTTGAAGAATTGCTCAGAGTTACTTCGGTAAATAAACTAGGCAGATACAGAGCTGATAAATTTGAGTATGCTGAAGAAAAGACAGAAGGAGTTAAAGCTACTGTTAAGACTTTTGCTCTTTACAAAAAAGAAAAAGTAGAGCTTATATATGAGTTGGAAAAAATAGATGGTAAGTGGATGATTGTGAACTACATCGTAGACGGTATTGATACTATCAGAAACTATCAAAAACAGTTTTACAGATTGCTTAAGAAGAAAAATTTCGACGGTGTAATAGAAGTAATAGACAAAAATATTAAAGAGTCTGAAAACGAATAATGAGAAAACTTTATAATACAATAATAGATTTTATTATCAATTGGTCTGTCAGAAAACCTTGGATAATGCTTGGAATAGTAATTTTATTTACTGTCCCGGCCGGCTATCTGCTTAAAGATATAAAAGTTGATACAAATCTGATTAAACTATTACCCAAACATGCTAAAGCTGCAGTAGCTACCCGTGAGCTGGAAGAAATGGTAGGTGACGGAGGTCATTTCATTGTGCTTTTCGAAGGCAAAGACCATGACAAGTTGGTGCAAGCGGTGGAATATACTGCTGCTGAGATGAAGAAAATTGATGCTTTGCAGTATGTACACTACAAGTGGCCGAGAGAGTTTCTGCAAAAATACAGATATTCTTTACTTCCTACAGAATATTTAGATAAAATGTATGAACAGCTTATCCAGTGGGAAGCTGAGGTAAATCCTTTTGTAGATAATATGCTTGAAGATGAAGACGAAGTGATGACTCATGGTGATAAAGAAGATGAGCAGGACTTGCAGATTCTTATTCAGCAGTATCAAAATATGACAGAGTATCACGAAAGTGCAGACGGCACTATTTTCGGGATTCTTGCTCCTACTGCAAAAGGCGTAACCAATATTGGTGCTATTAAAAACATAAAAGAACAAATAGAGAAAATTACAAACAAGGCAGCTGAAAAATATGGTGTCTGGTCAGGAATAACCGGGAATCATCAGAATAAGCTAAATGAATACGATATTATTATGTATGACTTAAATCAGTCTTCAATAATAGCAGGTATTCTGATTGTTTTAATATTGCTCATAAGCTACAAGGCACTATCACCGATTTTTGTCACTATATTCCCTCTAATAATTGGGTTAGTATGGGCTTTTGCTTTAGTGCCTCATTTTGTAGGACCTCTTAATTTGATTACAGCTTTTCTATTGCTAATACTATTCGGTATGGGAATAGACTATGCTATACATATTGTCAAACGATTTCAGTTAGAATCAAACGGTAAATCTCTAGAGCAAGCCTTAAAAGAGACATATCATTCTACGGGTGTAGCTGTTGGACTTTCCGGCTTGACTACAGGGCTATCCTTGAGCATCCTGGCATTATCAGATTTCAGAGGCTTTTCGGAATTTGGAATTATTAGTGCAATTGCTATATTCATGGTTCTCTGCGCAATGTATCTGGCTTTGCCAGTGTTTGTAGTGCTGTTTTCCGGCTTTAAAGGGATGCATAAAAAGCCTTTTGTACGTAAAAGAGTATTTCTGCCAAACAAAGCAGCTACTGTACTTATGAGTTTGGTAGTACTTAGCTCTGTTATCTACGCTGCATACAATCTCAATTTTGATTATAATTTAGCAAACATGAACTTTGATAATCAAAATATTATTAATGTAGAAGAACTAAAAGAGAAACAAGGAAAGGTTTATTCTAATTCCATGGGTGTGGCTGCAATTTTACTTGCGCCTTCGGTGGAAGAAGTTGATGAACTGAAAGCACAGTTATATAAGGCAAAAGATAGCGATTCCACAAGCCTAATCGGTAGGATTAGATCTATAAGAGATTATGCACCTAGCGAGATTGATTTTGAAGAAAAGCTATTTTTAATTGAAGATATCAAAGAGCAAGTCTCAGGGCAGTGGACCGAAAGAATCGAGGATAAGGCTCAGAAAGATATGATAGCTGATTTCCTTGCTTGGGAGACTCCTACTGCTCCTCCTTCAATAGATGAAATTCCTGATATCATAAAAGCGAATTATGTAAGCAGAAACGGAACAGGTCATTTTCTTGTTACTGTTAATCCTAGTGAAGAACGCAAAGATGGCAGAAATGCTATGAAGTTCACTGATGACTTATATTCAGTAGATATGGATAAAGAGATTAAAGGTCCGATAGGGGAGACTGTTGTCTTTGCTGAAGTACTTAAACTGGTAACAAGTGAAGGGTGGTGGATCGCAATTGCTACATTTTCGGGTGTAATAATATTAGTGTTTTTCAATAACCGTTCTATAAAGAGTACTTTAGTAGTGCTTGTTCCTCTGGTAGGAGGGATGATGCTTACATTTGGTGTTTTTGCCTTATCCGGTTTCAAGCTGACATTCTTTAATATGGTGGTTATACCCGCTCTACTTGGTATGGGTGTAGATGGTGGTATACATTATGTACAGCGTTGGTTTGAAGTAAAAAGAGATACAGATGCTACACAGAAAGAGCTTTTTGAGCCACTTTCTTTAGCAATTATTACAACGATGCTCGGTTATTCCGGGATGATGTTTGCAAATCACTCAGGCATAAGTTCTATAGGGAATTTTGCTGTAATGGGGTTAGGGTTAATTTGGTTTGCAACATTAGTATTTCTTCCCGGTGTTTTACACATGTTCGAAAGAAGAAAAAAATAAAAAAATAATTAGTGGTTGGTGCTATGGGTCGAAAACCTAATACAGAGGTAAAAGGAAGAATTCTTAACACTGCTATCTCTCTGATTGCAGAAAGGGGCTATAATGCAGTTGGTGTAAGAGAAATAGCAAAAAATGCAGATGTTTCTATTTCCATGATTTCCTATTATTTCAATGGGAAGATGGGAATACTCAAAGAGATAATGAATATTTTCTTTGATAAGTATTTGGAAATGCTTGAAAGCACAGTAGACAATGAGTTGTCTCCCAATGAAAATCTGCAAAATCTGTTTATTAATATTTCTAAGTTAATATCAGAAAATCATGATATCTGCAAAATTGTTTTTCTGGCTATTCCGCATGATAATCATGAGCTTCAGGATTTCAAGATGGAGAAAGTCCCATGTCTTATTAATCCGTCACTGAAACTATATCAGTCTTTAGGTTTTGATATTGATGACAAATTGAGATTAAGTATAGTAGGACCTACTATTTCGCATATGCTTTTCTCTCATTTCTTTAACAAACCAATTGTAAAAGAAGTGTTTGGTACTGAAATAGATTTAAGTTCAAAAAATATTTATACTGAAACGATGGTTGACTTGTTTCTAAATGGTATGAATGGAGTAATCAAGAAGCAAAGAGAAGAAAAGAACTTAGATAACGAAGAAGAGCTGAATGTGGACGAAGAGTTGTGGACTAAATAATAGTAAATGCATCTCAATTTCAAGTTTATAAAAATAATGCCGGCTATGTTTATTTAGTCGGCATTATTATTTAAATTATTTTGCCAGAGGCAGTACAATCTTCACACATGTATACCTGCCCGGCTCACTAGCAATTTCAAAGCTGCCATTGTGCAGTTCTGTAATGCGTTTTGCAATAGCAATACCTAAACCGTTACCTTGCTGCTCGTATACTTTTCTTTCGAATTGGACATATGCACCAAGATTATCTATTTGAGCTTTACTCATGCCTCTGCCGAAATCAGTAAATTCGATTTTATACTTATGTTTGCTTTTAGTAGCAAGCACTTTTATATCAGTGCCCTTATCCGAAAACTTAAGGCAATTATCTACTATTTCTTCTATGATTTTCATAAGAGGCTCTTCACCTATAGCAATAACAGCTTCATCAATATCATATTTGATATCTTCAGTTCTATCATAAATAGCAGCTTTATAAAGAGCAATTTCTTTCATGAAGAAATCTGATACGTGCAGATTTTGCCTTTGTAAATCATCAAGCTCATGCTTGTTACTTGCCAGAATTTCTAAATTTGCATAATAAAGATAGTTTTCAAAAAGTCTGTGCAGTCTTTGCGCACCATCGTATATATTTGAAAGCATTTCTTTAGCGTCGTCTTTGCTGGTATTCTCGAAATTATTATTCAAAAATTCAGAAAGTCCGAGTATTATATTTAGAGGGGTACGAATTTCATGAGGAACAGCACGTCTAATATTAGAACGCAAATCTTCCATTTTACTATTGAAAGCCTGCTCGCTCATTTCTCGTTTTTTTATGCGAGATTCCACAGCAGAAAGTAATTCATCTATATCATAAGGCTTAGTAATATAATGATCAGCACCCAAATTCATGCCGTCTCTGATATCAAATTTTTCAGATTTTGCTGAGAGTAGAAGAAACGGGATAAGCGCTGTAGAAGGATCATTCTGTAATTCTTTTAAGACCTCAAAACCGGTAAGTTTTGGCATCATAATATCCGAGATAATCAAATCAGGGAGAATCTCCTGAGCTTTAAGCAGACCCAGTTCACCATTCGGAGCATCAACAACATCATATCCGCTTAGTTGTAAAGTTCTTACCAGGTCTTGTCTGATTTGCTCTTCATCCTCAATGACCAGAATTACTTTATTCATGCTACACCTTTAGATTATTCGGAATCCTAAAAGTAAAAGTAGAACCTAAACCTTTTCTACTACTTACTTCAATTTTGCCGTTTAATTGTTTAATTGATTGAAGTACAACTGCCATACCAAGCCCGGTTCCTGATATACTTCCGACATTATCCGCTCTGTAAAATAAATCGAAGATCTTTTCTTGCTCGTTTTCAGGGATGCCTATGCCGTAATCTTGAACAGAAATAACTGCAATATCTTTGAAGATTGCAATTTCAATATTTACCTGCTTAGTATCATCAGAATACTTCAGTGCATTAGTCACTAAGTTTAATAATATTAAACGAAGAAGTTTATCATCTGATTTTATATGGTATTCTTCAGTCGAAAATCTTACATTGACTGTTCTGTTTTTTGCCAGAGTAAGCTTCAAATCATTGATTAAACCGGATATAAATGTTTTCAGATCAATTTCTGTAATTCGTAATGACTTAGTACTTTCGTCCTTGCCGATGTAAATTACATTCTCTATTAAATCCGTCATTATATCAACAGTTTTCATTATTCGGTTCAGATAGTCGCGCTTCTCTTCTTCAGTCAGCTGCACAAAGAATTTTTCTAAAAGCTGAGCCGCCGACTTAATAATAGTAAGTGGAGTTCTAAACTCGTGAGAAACCATACTCACAAATTTTGATTTCATTTCATTAAGCTCTTTTTCTACTGCAAGTTTTTTCCTTGCTTCAGATTCAGCCCGCTCTCTAATGCGAATTTCTTCTTTTAGCTTATGAATGAGTAATTGCAAGTCTTCAGTTCTTTCTTCAACTTTTAACTCTAAGATTTCATTCGATTTTCTGAGCTCATTTTCTCTCTGTTTTCTATCAGATATGTCAACAAATGTTTCAATAAAGTACTTCTGAGTGCCCATATTGATTGTTGAAATAGTCCTCAGAATCGGAATATTTGAATCAGGGAGTTTAAGTTCGGATTCGAAATTAGTAAAATTGCTTTTAGAATCTCCGGAAAAGTGCACAGTAGATAAAAAACGTTCTCTTTTGGAAGTCAAAATCTGTGCTTCAGGCAGACCAATTAATTGCTCGCCAACCGGATTAATTCTAATAATATTATCAGTATCTGCATCAACTACCATAATGCCTGAATGAACTGAATCGAAAATAGTTCTGAGCTCTCGTCGGCTTTTTGCTAAATCCATTGTGCGTTCAGCTACTTTCTGCTCTAAAACTAATTTAGATCTATTCAGGTTGATAAATAGTTTGGTGTTTTCCAGAGAACCTGCAAACAGACCTGCGTGCAACGAGCAAAGTTTCAATAAATCTATATCAAATTCGGATTCATCGCATTTCAGGATTATTAATACAAGCCCCATCACTCCCCATGAAGCTTTCAGAGGAACTAAAAGAGCAGAATTGTAATTTTTATATTCTTCATCTGCAATTGAGTATAAATTGATCTTTCCGGATGCCAAAACATCACCTACAAAGCCTCTGTCTATAAAATAGGCATATAATTGGTCAGGCAGGCCTTCATGCTCTTCAGGGAAACTTGTATTTAGTTCGAACTCGAATGTACTATCGTTCAATAGATAAAAAGCAGAAATGTTTTCATACGGAAGTTTAGAAAATACTTTAAGACCTTCAGAGATAACAAGGTTTATTCGTTCGGAATAAACTCTGTTTTTCACGTAATACTCTATCGCATGCAAAAAAGATGCACAGGAAGCAGACATAAAGGTCATATTTTCTTTTTCTTGTCTCAAAATTAGATTTTCAGAAGTAGTTTAACAGATTCTTGATACTGCTTTATAAAAGTATCAACATTTTTAGAAAAATAGTTATCCGGTAATTTTAGGAAATCCCAAACATCTTTATTTGGTTTAGGGATAATTTCTTCGTTATTATCACCAAATTCCAGCATAGTAGCAGCAATGTTTGCTACGTGCACGCAAGAGACCAGCAAGCTTAGTTTGCCTGCAACTCTTCCCGTATAAAGATTACCGATAACATCTCTAATAGAAACAGGCAGTTTCCATTTATCTGCTAAAAGGTCGCCTGCGACTGTATGAGAGATGCCAATAAATTTTAATTCTGCTTCGCGTAAAGATACTTTATTAGTCAGCGAATAATTATATGCTTTCGCAAAATCCTGTGGCACATACTTATAGAAGATTAATTTGCCTATATCGTGCAAAATGCCGGATATAAAGTAATTCTCTAAGTTTCTCACACCTATTGCATGCCCGGCATGTCTTGTTATTGTGCCTACAGCTATAGAGTGTTTCCATAGATTAACAGGATTAAAAGATGAAGGTGCATCAGTTTGAGAAAACATCTTGATAATAGACAATGCCAGAATTAAGTTCTTTACCTCTTCGAACCCTATGAAAGTAATCGCCTGTGAAATAGTATTTATGCGACCACGAAATCCATAGATGGAAGAGTTGGCGGCTTTCAAAATTTTGGAAGCAGATGCCTGATCCTGACTAATGATTTTAGCTACATCATTTGGTGTGGATCTATGATTAGACATCACATCCGACAGCTTAGTATACACAGTTGGCAGTGTCGGAAATTCGTCTATTCTATCTATTATATTTTGTATGTTTTTCAAGATTCTTTCTGATCGTCATTTTGTGTTATAATAGTTCTGGCTTTCAGAATTATGCCTGCACTAAACATATCTTTTTCTATTTTCTGTTCTGGCAGCCAATTCATGCGTTCTAAAAGCTTTTTTGCAGCTTTTTGTTTAAGTTCTGTACTGATGTCAAAATCAGTATCTCCTTCTTCAGATTGTACGTAAACGCTGTCTATATTCCAGGTCTTTAGTATAACTTTGTGTTTACTATTTAGTTTTATACCTGAAGGAAGAAGGGTCTGACCGAAATTATTAATAACAGGTTCGGCTAGTACCATCCCTTCCTGAAGCTCTTCTAATGAGACTAAAGAAGCCATTTACTATTTCAATTCCTCAGATAGTTGAGATAAAAAATCTTTATCTGTGAAGTCCATTTTTATCGGAGTCACAGAGACATAATTGTTAAACAAAGCATAGTCATCAGTATTGGTGTCTTCCATGTTTTGCTCATAGCTGCCACTAAACCAGTAATATTCTCTTCCAAAAGGATCTTGTCTCTTTTCGTAACTGTCCCTCCAGAGAGCAGTGCTTTGAGAAGTATATTTTATACCTTTAATCTTGTCTTTTTCTACTGCCGGCACGTTTACATTTAATAAAGTACCTTTAGGCATATTAATATTAAGCATTTTTTGTGCCAAATCTAAAGCGTACTCTGATGCGGTTTCGCAGTCAAATTCAATGTCATGCGAGCCAACAGAAATTGCCATTGAGGGGATGTCCGCAAGCATTCCTTCTACTGCTCCACCTACAGTGCCTGAGTAAAGTACATTAATAGCATTATTCTGGCCGTGATTTATTCCTGATATTACAAGATCAGGTTTCCTTTCGCATATTGCATTAATACCCAATTTAGCACAGTCAGCAGGAGTACCTGTTACTGCATAACCTAGTATATGATCATTGATTTTATATTTTTTTACTCTCAGAGGATTTTGAATAGTCACAGCACTGCTTACAGCACTCATCTGTCTGTCTGGAGCTACAACCCTTACTTCACCGAGCTTGCTCATACTTTCTGCAAGCTGTTTTATACCCAAAGAGTCTATGCCGTCATCATTTGTTATCAAAATTAATGGTCTTTTTTCTTGCGACATTTTATATTGTCCTCACTACATCATAATAAATAACTACTGCCATAAATAGCAATAATGCTATCATACCTACTTGTTGGATCGCCATTTTCACTTTTATCGGTACTTCTCTTCTTATTATAGCTTCTATTATTATAAACACCAAATGCCCTCCGTCCAGCGCAGGGAATGGTAATATATTAATCACAGCAAGAGTCGTCGAAAGCATTGCCATGAATAATAAGAAGCTTGCGATTCCTTGCTCTGCTTGCTTGCCTGCCTGTTTAGCAATCATTATTGGTCCGCCGACTGACTGCTTCAAAGAAATATTTCCTTCGAATATTTGACCAATAGAAGAGAAGAACAATGATATATAATCAGTTGTTTTTGTATAGCCGTAAGATAAAGATTCGAATAAGCCATATTTATGAATTGCAAATTCGCCTGTGTAAATTACACCAATTGGTATTCCAATTTTACCGTCTTCATTTGGTGTCACATTGATTGTCTGTATGTTGCCTGCTCTTCTGACTGTCAGATCCACAGGTGTACTTTTGTATTTTTGAAGTTCATCAACAAACTGATTAGTATTAAATATTTCAATTCCGCCTAATGTCATAACTGTGTCGTTGCTTTGGAATCCGGCTTTTTGAGCAGCGCCGTCAGATGTAGGATCGCCAAATACAACTCTCATGCCGTAAGGTGCAATTCCTAACTGTTTTTCACTTGCCATTTCCTGTAGGATGGCAGCACCGTCAGCAGTAATACTAGTAGCAACGCCATTTCTGACAACTTTGATATTCCTTTCTTCACCTAAGTCATCAGTAGTAAGACCTAAAACTATTTCTTGCCAAGTGGCAACAGGTTTAGAATTTATTTCTAAAACTTGATCACCTGTTTGCAAGCCTGCTTTTTGAGCAATAGAGTTTTCTGCTACGTGGCCGATTCTGTTTGTTTTATATTCAGCTTCACCTTTGAAAAAGGCAATGCCTGCTACAATCAAAACAGAAAGTATGAAGTTCATGATAACACCGGCAGAAATTGTAATGGATTTTTGGAAGACATTTTTAGATCTGAATTCATAGGACTTTGGTTCCTGGCCTGCAAACTCAGTATCAAATGATTCGTCTACCATGCCGGCAATTTTAACATAACCGCCAATTGGAAATAGTGCTAATCTATAGTCAGTATGACCGTTCAGCTCAATTGCGTCAGGGTCATCTACATTTTCAGTATCTGTTTTTATTTTTATATTTCCCCAGGTAAAACCTGTGATTTTATTCCATCCGAAAAGTCTCTGTCCCATACCGACAGAAAAGACATCTGCGCGCATTCCACTTAGGCGTGCAGCCATAAAATGACCAAATTCGTGTACTACTACCAGTACACCTATAACAATTACAAAATAAAGAAGTGTGGATACGAATTCCATGTTGCTAATCCATTTATTTTAAACTAATTTTTTTACAAATTCTCTTGTTTTAATATCTGTTTCAACTACCAACTCAATTTCACCATTAAGACTGCTATCGATAGTGTCCAAGGCATTATCGATCAATTGAGGTATTTTTTCAAAAGTGATTTTATTATTCAAAAATGCATCTACAGCAATCTCATTGGCAGCATTTACAATTGTAGGTGCATGTGCTCCGGCTTTTAAAGATTCAAAAGCAATTTCGAGGCATCTGAATTTGTTATAGTCAGGCTTTGAGAAATTTAAAGTAGAAATTTGACTCAAATCCAGTCTAGGAAAGTCAGAATGCAACCTTTCGGGATAGTAAAGTGCATGAGATATCGGGATGCGCATATCCGGCAAGCCTAATTGAGCTTTTAGTGAGCCATCCTTAAACTGAACAAGTGAATGCACGATCGATTCGGGGTGAACCAAAACATCTATTTGATCCAGTTTTATGTCAAAAAGCCAAAAAGCTTCAATTACTTCAAAGCCTTTATTCATCATAGTAGCAGAGTCAATAGTTATCTTGCTGCCCATAGCCCAATTTGGGTGATTAAGGGCATCGGCAACACTAAGTTCTGCAAATTTTGATTTTGGAGTATTTCTAAAAGGACCACCGGAGGCAGTGAGGATAATTTTCTCTACATGCTTCGGATTTTCTCCGACTAGGCATTGCAAAATTGCATTATGCTCGCTGTCAACAGCCATAAGCTTAGCTCCGCTTTGGCGAGCAGCTTTAGTGATAATTGCACCGGCACTGACAAGAGTTTCTTTATTAGCAAGAGCAATAGTTTTGCCTCTTTTTGCAGCTTCTAAAGTAGGTATAACTCCTGCAAATCCAACAAGTGAAGATAATAATACATCATAATCATCTTCTTTTGCTACTTTGTCTAAAGAATCAGATCCGACAAGGATTTCTCCATTAAAGTCAGAAATAGCCTTGAATTTGTGTGCAGCATCCTCATTAGTAATGATGACACCCTTAGGCTTAAACTCTTCACATTGTTGTTTTAATATATCTATGCTTTTATTTACGCTAAGATAATTTATTTCAAATTTATCCCCAGACTGACGGATTACGTCTAAAGCCTGAGTTCCTATAGAACCTGATGCACCCAGGATTGTTATTTTTGTGCTCATAATCAATAAAAATCATTCGTAATATCTTTTTGTTGTCTTTCAGAAAAGAATCTGAATTTGTCTATTGCCATTTGTTCGCTTTGTACTATTTTTATTTTTACGAAATATTTGATCATAAGTTTATTTAAAGGTGAAATAGTACCTTCAGTTAAGTACAATGCAATATTAGGATTTACCGTTAGCTGAACTCTAAATTCGCGAGAGGATTTCCTAAAGTTTCTGAGCCATCTTTCTATACTATTGATCAACACAGCTTTTGATGTTATCCTGCCTGTTCCACTACAAGTGGGGCATGTTTCAGTGATTTTTTCTGCAATGTTCTGGTTGATTCTCTGGCGAGTGATTTGCATCAAACCCAATTGAGTAAGAGGATAGACGACTGTTTTGGCTCTATCTTTTGCAAGTTCCCGTTTCATTTCTACATAAAGCTTTCTACGGTTTTGCTCTTGAGCCATATCAATAAAATCAATAATAATCATCCCTGCCATGTCTCTTAAGCGAATTTGGCGAGCCATTTCGCGTGCAGCTTCCATATTAGTTCTGACTGCATTTCGCTCTTGATCAGATTCTGCAGCTCTTCCGGAGTTAACATCTACTACAAACATAGCTTCAGTTTGCTCGATTGCAAGGTCGCCGCCATTAGGCAAGTTTACTTTTCTGCGATAAGTTTTAGCAAGTTCTTTTTCAATGCTGTATGCATCAAATATAGGCCTTGCACCTGCATAGAGTTCTAATTTATGCAATGACTTATGTGATGACCATTTAAGATAATTATAAATTTCTTTGTATAATTTTTTTGAGTCTACAACAACTCGTTGTACCTGTGGAGTAAGCAAATCTCGAATAACGCTGGTAGCCAGTCTCATGTCTTTATAGAGAAGATCAGGTTTTTTAGTTTTTTCAACTTTTTGCTCTATTTCTTTCCATTTGATGAGCAAATCTTCCCAGTCTTTTTCTAATTCAACTTCTGATTTGCCTTTAGCAGCTGTTCTGATAATACATCCGAATCCTTTTGGAAGCACTCTTCTTGCAAGCTGTCTTAAACGTCGTCTTTCTTGGTAGGAATGGATTTTCTTGGAAACTCCAAGGATATTATCAAAAGGTAAAAGTACTACGTACCTGCCGGGGAGGGCAATTTTTGTGGTTACTTTTACGCCTTTATGTCCATAAGCTTCACGAACTACCTGTACAATAACATCCTGTTTTGGTTCCAGATTAATCTGCACCTCACCGGATCTTTTTGTAGTGAAAGTAGCTTTATTTGTTGCTTTTGTGCCCGAAGAAAATTGAGTTCTCCTAAGCGCAACATCTGTGTTGTTATCTAAAGTTGCAGGGTAATCAAGATTTTCATCATCGTCATCATCTTCTTCGATCATAGTGTTTTCTAGTGAATCATCTACATCAGAGAAATGAAGGAATGCGTCTTGTCTTAAACCAATATCGATAAAAGCAGCATTAATGCCCTGCATGACTTTATTTACCTTACCAAGGTAAACATTGCCAATATATCTTTCTTTTTCGGGGAATTCTATAAAAAACTCAGCTAGCTGTCCATCTTCCGTAATAGCTACTCTAACTTCATTTATAGTACTATTTATTATTATCTCTTTTCTCATACCGCACTGTATAATATGCCTTAATATATATATTCAAAGATACCAAATTAAAGTGATAATAAATAGTAGAAAGGTAGGTATATAAAAAAAGGCCAAGCTGACTTTGTGCCTTAAGACGAAACTTACCGTTGCTTCCTTCCGGACCTGGCGGGATTGGGTTTGCCTTAACCACAAAGGGCTTGACCAAAAACTTTGAGTACAAATATAGGGAGAATCAGGCTGCAATGCAAACATTATTTTCGATTTTGCTAAAAAATTGAGGATATTTCTTAACACAAGATTTGTATGTAA
The DNA here is from genome assembly GCA_942490685.1 of uncultured bacterium. Taxonomy (GTDB): domain Bacteria; phylum Bacteroidota; class Ignavibacteria; order Kapaibacteriales; family UBA2268; genus JBFHIJ01. Next base: position 2,202,211 of record CALNXW010000016.1, on the reverse strand, counting down.
ATGATAGTAAAGGGGATAGATGAAGTATAAAGTTGTACAAATATATTCAATTCTTCTTACCCTATTTCCATCCTTTATACGTAAATTTGTATCAAACTAACTTTACAAAAGAAAAATGAAATATAAAAAAATACAAATAACGCTGCCTACAGATTATTCTGAAGAGCAGCTACTAAAGAAAATCCGTAGAGAAGTTCGCACTTCGGAATTTGAGTATACCATAGATAAAAAAAGCTTAGATGCCAGGAATAAAAGACGTATTCACTGGCAAATGTCTGTTTTAGTGAAATCTGATACTCTGAGAGATGGTGATGATTTTTTCGAAGAGTCACTCATAATACCTAAACTGAGTACCCAAAAAACAGCTCTTGTTGTAGGAAGCGGTCCGGCAGGCTTTTTTGCAGCTTATGTTTTGCAAAAAGCTGGTCTGAAAGTTACTCTTATAGAGCAAGGTAAAAAGGTAAGAGACAGGCATAAAGATATAATAGATTTCGAAAAAACAGGAAGCTTAGTAGAAGCCAGCAATTATGGATTTGGAGAGGGTGGAGCAGGAACGTTTTCAGATGGTAAGCTTACTTCCAGAACTAAATCAATATCGCTCGAAAAGAAGTTTATATTTGAAGAGTATGTAAAAGCGGGTGCGCCTGATGAAATTAAGTATTTAGCTCATCCGCATATTGGTAGTGATATACTACGCAGTGTTGTGACAAATCTTCGTAAGAAGTTTGAAGAGTTGGGTGGCAAAATCCTTTTTTCCACAAAGCTGCTCAATATTGAGAAAAGTGGATCAATAATGCTTAGTGCTGATACAAGTGCAGGCAAAATCGATGCAGATTATTTTGTAATAGCGCCCGGACATTCTTCCTACGAAACATATAAGATGCTAATCAAAAATGGTGTGCGCTTCAGAACTAAGGGCTTTGCAATTGGTTCAAGAGCGGAGCACAGACAGGAGATGATTAACCAGTCTCAGTGGGGAGTTACTCAGCTGCAAGGAGTCAAGGCAGCAGAGTATAGATTAGCTTCTAAAAGTAAACAAGGTTCTGCTTTTACTTTTTGTATGTGCCCCGGTGGTATTGTGGTGCCTGCTGCAACCCATTCCGGAATGAATATTGTGAACGGCATGAGTAATTACAAAAGGAATTCGCCTTTTGCAAATGCAGCCGTAGTTGCCGGCATAAACTTCAATGAATTAGAAGGAAGGGAGGTCGAAGCACTGGAAGCTTTGGATATGCTCGCTCAGTTGGAAAATCAATTTTATGATTTCTCTGATGGATATTCAGCTCCTTCAATTTTGATTTCTGATTTTATTAAAGGCAAAAATTCAGGTAGATTAAACGAATCCTCATATCCATTAGGACTCAAGTCTGCTCCATTATATGAGATGTTGCCTGCAAGTGTTGTAGAGAATATGCGAAACGGACTTAAAGACTTTAGCAGAAAAATGAGAGCTTATGAAGAAGGAATGTTGCTCGGATTAGAGAGTAAAACTTCTTCACCTATCCAGGTAATAAAGGATGATAGTGGAAATGTTGCAGGGATAGATAATCTCTTTTTATGCGGCGAAGGCAGTGGCTTTGCCGGAGGAATAATGAGTTCTGCTGCTGATGGAATCAAAAATGCTATGACTATTATCCAAAAAAAATAAGGCAGAATGGAATTAACATTCTGCCTCATTATAGAAAATATTTTGTACTCAATTAGATGTGAATACCGATAATAAACCTTGTCATAAACTCCGGTTTACCATCTTCAATTCCACCTGCGCCAAAAAGCATACCCCAAGCAGCCCAAATACCATTTGCACCGTGAGAAATTGTTGGCCCTAAATAATGTCCGTCTTCACTACCTTTAGCTTCCATACCAAAAGAGAAAAGAGGACTTACTTTGTAGCTTGTACCAATCGCATATTTTGGAGCGAATTCAGTTTCGCCATCTTCAAACTCTAATTCAAAATATGGGTTTAAAGAGATGTTGAAATCACCTAAATCTTTTGCAAGGATAAACTTAGTCTCAATTTCATGCGCATGAAAATCAGGTTTACCTTTATATTCAACATAGATTAATGGATCCATAAAAAATTGATCTTTCTTTCCAATTTTAAATCTGGATCTTAGTTTAAATCCTGAATAAGAAAGACCACCTTCAGGTCCTTGTTTGAAATTTTGATAAATAGCAAAGTCAAAATGCTCAGTCATACCAAATTCAGTCTCAAAGTTAAGCTCAGTCGATGTTTTCCCTTCCAAATCGCCAATTTCAGGTCCAGAAAAAGTAGTATAAGTCTCAATTTCTGCTTTTCCCGGATCCATGATCATGTACTCGTATGTCCATACATAAGATCTTTCATCAGCTTGCAAATTTGCAGCGAAAGTCGAAAACAAAATCATAGCTAGTAAAATTAGGCTGCCCCTTTTAAGCATTTTAGCCTCCAAAATAAAAACAATAATACAATACAAAAAATCAATTTAGGTATAACTAATATAATCTCCAATAAAAAGTTAGCAAATCCTATAGAGTGTAAAAAAAATAATGATAAAGAAAAAGAAAAAGAAAAAGCACAGGATAAATAAATAGCTAAGGAATAATGGAGATAACTAAAATAGATGGTGTTGTAAAGTGTGAAATTGCTAATATTAAGCAAGTTTGATATCTGTTTTTGTATTCAGTATAAACACCGTTTTTTTGTAATATTTCTAATAATATATTGCTAGACACGTTTATAGGCTTATTATTTATCTACTTTTGGAGATTTGCAGAATGTATAAGTATGTTCTACTGATTTTACTTATTCCAATTATTGCTTTCGGGCAGAAAGAAACTGAAGAGAAAGATCCTGATCTGAACAAATGGGTGCCAAAGGGTGTTGCCGGACTAAACATCGCTCAAATGGCTTTTAGTAATTGGTCGCAGGGTGGCGATAATTCTATGACTTATTCAATAGTCGGTAACTTTAGTCTTGATTACAAAAACGAATCGCTAGCTTTCACAAATAGTCTCAAATTTGCGTATGGCCAGACAAAGCTTGGTGAAGATGATTTTAGAACTAATGACAATGAGCTTTATCTTGAAAATGTTTTAGCTAAGCGCATAGGCTGGGCAGTGGATCCATATTTTTCAAATACTGTTCGTTCTAATGTAGCTCCCGGCTATAAGTTCAATAAAGAAACTAAGGAATATGAGCAAATCTCTGATTTCTTTGATCCCGGGTATATCTCCCAATCACTGGGTTTTACCTATAATAAACTCAAATCTGTGCAGACTAGACTGGGTGTCGGTTTCCAGGAAACTTTTGCAAAAAGCTATCTAAGATATACTGATGATCCTGAAACACCTAATGAAATTGAAGATTTCAAATTTGAAACAGGTATTGAATCTGTAACTGACGTTGAATATGCTTTTATGGAAAATATGCTTTTGAAAAGCAAACTCAGACTTTTCTCTTCTTTTGATGAAATGGATGTCTGGGATGTACACTTTGATAATACAATAAGTGCTCAAGTCAATAAATACATTGTTGTTAACTTAAATGTTCTTGTTGTTTACGATAACAGTCAGACTTTAAGAACGCAAGTAAAAGAAGCTTTGCAACTTGGTGTCACATTCAACTTATTCTAGGAGATAAAAATGGAAAATTACATTGATATTTTGATGGGCTATGTTTATTCTTATGCTCCAAAGCTACTATTGGCGATTTTAACACTTTGGATCGGTTTCAAAGTAATACGAAAAATGAGTTCACTACTTGAATTTGCCATTGAAAAAAAAGAAATTGATCAGTCTCTTAAAAATTTCTTGACATCATTATTTACTATAGTGATGAAAACTCTGCTAATATTAAGTGTTGTATCAATTGTTGGAGTGGATACTACTTCATTTGTTGCAATTCTTGCATCTGCCGGTTTTGCAATTGGTATGGCTTTGCAAGGCAGTTTAGGTAACTTTGCCGGTGGTGTGCTGATTCTGTTCTTCAAACCTTTTAAGGTAGGAGATGTTATAGAGGCGCAGGGATTTATAGGAGCTGTAAACTCTATACAAGTTTTTAATACTATTCTAAAGACTCCTGATAACAAAACTATAATTCTTCCTAACGGTCCTTTGGCTAGTAGTCCAATAACCAATTATACTCTCGAGAAAACAAGAAGAGTTGATTTTACATTTGGCATAGGATATGGTGATGATATTAAAAAAGCTAGAGATGTTATCAAATCTATAATTGAAGCTGATCAGAGAATTATGAAAGAACCGGACTATATGATTGCTGTGGGTGCTTTAGCTGATAGCTCAGTAAACTTTACTGTAAGAGTTTGGACAAAAACTGAAGACTATTGGGCTGTGCATTTTGATATGATAGAACAAGTTAAACTCAAGTTTGACGAAAATAGTATTTCTATCCCTTTCCCGCAAACAGACATACATATACATAACTCTAACTAGTAGTTATTCAGATATATTACTCAAAAAAAGCACTTCTCACGGAGTGCTTTTTTAATATTCACAAATCAAATTAAGCTATGCACTGAAACTTTTTTTCCTTATATATGTATATCATTAAAAGCTAACATTACGGAGAGAGAACGTGAGAACTAAATATTTACTGATTGTTGCGCTGATAGGGATAATATCTATTACCGGATGTAATACCTTGAAACAGATACAGAACTCGATGAATAATCTGAAACGCTGCGAATTTAAACTAAAGGATGTCGATAATTTCAGAGTGAATGGTATTTCGCTTTCGAATAAAAAGTCTATCAAAGACTTCTCTATAACAGATGGTTTGAAACTCACAAATGCTTTTGCTAAGAAGTCTTTTCCTACAGAATTTATTCTAAATGTTGAAGCGAAAAATCCTAATGACGGCACAGGCGGTACAAGGCAATCAAGTGCTACATTAACTTCTTTTGATTGGACTTTATATATTGATGATGTGCCTACTGTATCCGGAAACATTGCAAAACCTATTACTATACCCGGAACAGGTCAGTCTTCAATCATACCGTTGGCAATAGGCTTAGATTTGTATGAGTTTTTCGGCAAACAAGGCTATGATAGAGTTCTTAATTTGGCTCTTGCTTTAGGTGGTGCGAACTCTTCTCCTGCCAAAATTACATTGGATGCCAGACCAACAATTAATACTTCGCTCGGGCCAATTTCTTATCCGGGAAGGATTAAGATAGTAGAAAAAACATGGAAATAAATCAAAAAAGCCTGGTTCGACTTGAATCAGGCTTTTTTGTTAGATTTTTGCTTGAGATAAAAATTGATTTAAAAATCAAATCTATAATTAAATCCAAATTGACCCAGGAATTGGACTTCAGAGCCATTGTATATTCCGCTGGAAACTCCTGCTTCCAAGAAAAATCCATATATATTTAAATTTGCTGATAATCCGTAGTAATAGTATACTTCTTTTTGAATATACTCTGATTCATAATAATCTGTAATGTAACTTTTGCTGTAAGAGTCATATTTCAGGTAGTAGTCTCTGCGATATGTTTTTTGAGCTTCATGTCGATATCCGCTACAGACACCAACTTTGAGACTCAATTTGTTCGAAAAACCTTCGAGAAGATTAAAATAGAATGTTGATTGGGCACCTGAATATTGACCACCAAAACCTCCATGAATTTGTAAAGTAAAAAAATCCAAATGATAGGCTCCGATAATATTGAAAACTGCAGGCGTTCCTAATCCGGCTCCTACATAAGCGAAATTATCTCCAAGCTCTAATTTAGTTTCAGTTATGTCATTTTTTAAATTCTGATTTGCTTTATGCTCTTGCTCTTCATAAAAGTTCTGAGCGCTTTTATCTGAGTTTGTATCTTCACCATTCTTAATTTTAGATATTGGCTTTGATGATGCCTCTTTATCAATATAGCCTATGCTTATAATGCTGCTTTTTTCAACATCTAGTTGGGCTCCTTCAGAAGCTTCAAGGAAATAATACTCATCATTTGAATTTATCAGATATCCTTTGATTTCATGATCAGTATCCGTTTTAAGCACCATAAGTAAAGGTTGAATAGTATCTACTTGTTCTTTATTAAGGCGAATAATTAAATCACTTTCGTATTCTTTTATCTTATAATGGTTATCAAATTCCTTGATTAACTTTCCATAGTAAACATTACCGGATTTCATAATGTACTTGTCTTCAGCAGTAGCTTCATAGTTAGTAAGGGTACAAAATATTATAAAAACAAATGTAAATATCACAGATTTTGTCATGCTTGTATAGAACCTCATATAAAATAAATATAAATCTAAGCAATAAATTTATTTTATACAATATATATGTAAGCTTGTGAACACGATAGAGGAAACAAATGTGGGGTAGATACAAAAAAAGCAGAGATATTGTTACAAATCTCTGCTAAATTAACATCTTTCAATATCACTAATAATGAATTAGAATACTAATTTTCCTAAATCCACATTCCCACCTGATAAAATGAGGGCAACTTTTTTCCCTGCAAATAGTTCCTTATTATTTAGAATTATTGCAAGTGGAACTGCCGATGAAGGTTCTACAATTATTTTCATTCTTTCCCAGATGAGTCTCATTGCTGATTTAATTTCATCGTCATTTGCAGTCAAAATATCGTCAACATATTTTGAAATAATTTCAAAATTCAACTCACCCAGCGAGGTCAAAAGACCATCACATATTGTATTTGGATTCACTGAAGGTATTATCTTGCCGGATCGAAATGATCTGAATGCATCATCCGCGCCTTCCGGCTCAGCTGCGTATATTTTTATCGATGGCTTAATACTTTTAGCAGCTAAAGCAGTACCTGATAATAGACCTCCACCACCAACAGGAGTGATAACAGTATCAAAATCATGAGATACTTCAAGAATCTCTAAGCAAGCAGTGGCTTGTCCGCAAATTACATCATAGTTATTATATGGATGTATAAAAGTATGACCTTTTTCAGCAATAACTTTATCAAGTGTGGACTCCCTAGCTTCCAGTGTAGGTTCGCAATAAACTACATCCGCACCATAGCCTTCTACAGCATCTTTTTTTACTTGAGGCGAATTATTAGGCATCACAATAGTTGCAGGAATACCTCTCATTTTTGCAGCAAGTGCAAGAGCTTGAGCATGATTACCGGAAGAGTGGGTTGCTACTCCCTTTTGGGCAGACATTTCATCGAGAGAAAAAACAGAATTGCAGGCACCTCTAAATTTGAAAGCACCTACTTTTTGGAAGTTCTCACATTTAAAGAATATTTCACATCCGCTAATCTCATTTATTGTTTTATTTGTCAGAAGCGGTGTGTTATGAACAAAAGAAGATATACGCGCCTTGGCAGCACGTATATCTGCAAAATTTGGAATTTTCATTATTTTATACCTAAAGCATTTCTTCAATCAATTTTGTACCAATTGAAATAGCACCATCCAAAGCACTTCCTTTTGGTTCTACTAATTTTAAATGATCGTACTTAGATATTTCTTCTTTAAGTAATTTGGCAAGAAGCGTATCAGCATCAATGATGCCACCCATAAGAGCTACAGGGACAGATTTAGTATTAAACTGTTTAGCTAGAGTCAGTGGCAGCTCGGATAAGTGAATTGCTGATCTTTCAATGATATCTAAACATACTTTATCACCTTCTACTGCACACTGCATGACATGTGGAGTGAGCATATGATATTCGAAAGCTCTTTCTGCATATGCTTTTACTATAGTCCTTGGGTTATCGATATCAATAGTAGGGTAGAGGTCACCAATAACTTCTGTCATTTTAGTAGCCTTACCACGGCCGTCTAATGCTCTTACAGCAGCGGTTAGACCTTCTCTTCCAATCCATGCTCCGCTACCTTCATCATCTAGCTCAATGCCCCATCCGCCTACACGGATAAGTTTACCTTTACCTTGCTTACCAAGTCCGATAGAGCCTGTGCCAACAATAGTGATAGTACCGTTTCCACCTTCAAATGCACCTTCCACAGCCAATTCTGCGTCACTTGTCACGATTAGATCGTTAAAAGTAAGATTTTGGCCTCTGGCAAGTGTTCTGAGAAGATGTTGACTTCTTTTCTTTTCTTCATCGAGCCAAACACCTGCTAGCCCAACAACTACAGCATCTAATTCAGAAGTTTCAATTTCAGCTTGGTGACATAGTTCGATAATAACATTTAAAGTGCGCTCGCATGATTCGCCAACTCCTACAGCACCAATTCTAGTTGTACCTGCTTTGGCATTTGCAATTACTTTACCTTCTCTATAAAGGACACCTCTTGTATGAGTGCCACCACCATCAATACCAATTATAGTATAATCATTGCTTTTTTTCGCCATCGAAAATTTCCAATAAGAATTTTTAGAACTTCAATTTTCAAACTGCAGTTATTATTACAATTACTGTGCCAGTATAAGCGAAAAAAGGAAAGCTGATACTGTAAATTACAAAGAGAAATAATAGCTAAGTTTTATCATTTTTACAAAATAAATCAGAGAGTGAGGACTTGCAATTATTTGTTATTCAAAGAGTTGTAAGGAATGTAAATTACTGCCGGAATTAGCTGTATGAGCGTATCCCGGCAGCAATTATTTTAAATCTTATTTAAAAGGCAAGCTAATTGTGAAAGTGGAGCCGATACCAATTTTTGATTCAACATGCAAAGAACCCTTTTGCAATTCTGCAAATTCTTTACAAAGCAAAAGCCCTAATCCTGTACCTTCTTCACCGTCGGTTCCAATAGTAGAGTTGCTGCTGTCCAAATCAAACAGCCTACTAATTTGCTTGGAATCCATTCCAATGCCCTGGTCGCGAACTGCTATTTCAACATTTTTATCATTTATTTTTGAATCAATCAAAATCGAAGAATCTTTATGTGAAAACTTAATAGCATTTGAGAGTAAATTCCGCATAATGGTAGAAGTCAACTGCGGATCAATATATGCTTCTAAGTCATTTTGTATCAGGTTATTTATTGTGATATTTTTGTTATCAGCTTGATGACATAAATTATCCTTAGTGTTTTCAACTAACCTGAAAAGGTTAGTTTCAACAGGGAAACATTCAATTTTACCTCTCTGAGATCTGGACCAGGTTAATAAGTTTTCCATCAGGTTGTAAACCTTCTGAGAAGAGTCTTTAAGGCCTTCTGAAAAATCTTTTTTGTCTTCATCACTAAGACTATCAAACTCAGAATAAAGTAATTCTGCACTTTGCCTGAAACTTCCAATTGGATTTCGCAGATCATGCGCTATGATGGCAAACATTTTATCTTTTGCAATATTTATTTCAGTCAGTTGCTGTTGAGATTCCTGCAATTTTAAATTCAACTGTTCTAACTGGGTGTTCTTCTTTTCTAAAAGATTGTTGGTTTTGCTTTTGTAACGGAATCTGGCATACCAGAGTATTGCCAGAAGCATAGTGATTGATACAGAAATAACCAGTATAATTCTTTCTCTTGCAAACAATTCTTTGTCTTTTTCGAGAATCTGAATTTTATAATTTTTATTTTTTATTGTTTCTTGGGCTCTGAGTTTATTTAGTCTATGACTAATATTTAAACTATTTGCCGAATCTTTGAGTACATATAGCTTTTTTAGATAATCAAAAGCTTTAGCTTTATCCTCACGTATGAGATAGAAATTGTATAAAGCAGTATTTGCTCTTTCAGAGACATCTATCAATTGGAACTCCTCAGCTAAGGAGTCTGCAATTGTATAATATTTCAAAGAGTTTTCGTAGTCGTCGGCAAATGCATAAGTAAAAGCAATATTTATATACATACGCCCCATTTCACGAATATTATTTGCTTTTTTGAATAAATCTAAAGCTTCATATTGAGCTTTGAAGGCGTTTTCGAAGTCTCTTTTAGTCATATTCAAATTCCCAATTCCCTTAAGAATTGTGGCGATCTTCATTTCATCATTAATTTTTCTAAAGTGTTTAAGAGCCTTTTTGTAATTTTCTTCAGATCTTTGTATATAATAGATGGAAGAATCATTCAGATTGTATTTGAAATCTTGCAACAAGACCGACTCTCCTTCATGAAATAAAGAAGATATTTGGTTTTGCGCCAATCTTAAATAAATGGCACCATAGTTTAGCCATAGATCTGGAGAATAATCTTTTGGTATGTTTGATACAGTTTTATTCAAGTTCTCAACTAATTTGTTGTATTCCAATGCTTTATATGTGTCATTGAGTTCGTAATATAGAGAGACTAAGTTATATGTTATGCTGGTAAGACCTATAGAGTCTTTTTTTATCCTTTTTAATTCCCTGGCTTCAAGCATATAGTCAATAGCTATATCATATTGGATATTCCTTTTATAAAGCATTCCTAAATTACCCAGGCATACTGAAATTCCAAAAGTATCTTTGTTCTCTCTGTATTGTTCTAAAGCAGCTTGAAAATAGTAAGTAGTACTTTCAAAATCCTGCAGATAATATTTGCCTATTGCTATGTTTTTTAGTCCAACTGCTATTAATGAATCATTCTGAGATTTAAGCGCAAGTTCGTATCCCCTTTCTGCAAACTGATTTCTTTCTATCGGATCTAAATGTTCATAGGTAGCTGAAAGTGCATACAAAACCTCAATCTTTTTTAGACCTGTTGCATTATTTAATTCATTTCTGAGGCTGTCAAGTTTGCCTGCATTAGCTGATGAGATACCCAAAACGATAAATAATATTATAAGTGTTGATTTCACCATTTCTCCGTACATATTTACCCTAATATTAAACGTCTCTGATTTTAATTTAGTTTGACTAAGGATTTGTAAATATAGTGAATAATAAGTAGATGTACTTAACTTTTTATATTGTTTAATAGAAGCATTATTGTATATTTTGCAGCAAATATATTTACAAATTGTTTAGAGCAAGTCAGATAATGCACAGATATCTAATACTACAAAATCCGGGTCATAATAGAGTATATTACACAAATTCAGTCAATATGGCTCTGGCCGAACTTAAACTCACATGCCAAAAATTTGATAATGATTGTTTAAATGTTGGTATAACTGAAATATCAGGTGTTAGATATTTCCAGGTTGACATGGAAAGCAAGCTTGAGAAAAAAGAATTAGAGCTTATTTCGAGACTTTCTTTTGTGTTTGCATTATTCGAATTATCAGAAAACGGAAATGAAACTGCCTTATTGCCGATTGCAAAGTCAAATTTTGAGCATGTGGATGAAAAGATAAGCTCTTTACTTAAATATCCCGGCAAAACAAATGAATTGTTCACTAGAATGATGGTAAATGTTGCTGCTTTATCTTCTGAGTTTGGTGCTACTAATTCTCTTAATTTGTTAGATCCTGTTGCAGGTAAAGGTACTACTCTCTTTGAAGGCTTAGTTTATGGACATGATGTTTATGGAATAGAAATAGAACAGAAACAAATACATGAAGCGAATATCTTCTTCAAAAAATATTTAGAAAATGAAAGATATAAGCATGAGTACGTAAAAAGGCCAATTGCCGGCACTCATAAATCCGATATGACTTTTATAGAAGAATATGAGTTTGCTAGAAGCAAAGGTGAGTTCAAAGATCCTAATCTCAGGAAGACTTTTGCGCTTGTGCAAGGGAAAACAGAAGATTCAAATACTTATTTTAAGAAGAACAGCTTCCATCTGATTGTTGGTGATTTGCCTTATGGAATTTCTCATGGGAACAGATCAGGAGGAAAAAAAACTCAATCTGCAACCAGAAACCCTTCAGAGCTTCTAACACTTGCTCTGCCAGCATGGTTTGACCTGCTCAAAAAAGGAGGCATTGTTGTTATTGCATGGAACTCCTTTATCGTAAAAAGAGCAATCCTCTCAGATTTATTCGAAGCTAATGGCTTTGAAGTTATGAACCAGGAACCTTACAACTTATTTGAGCATCTGGTAGATAAGTCCATAAAACGTGATATTATAGTGGCCAAAAAACCTTTATAATTAATCAAATTGCTAATTTTTTGTTAAAAATCAGAAACTAGCCCCTAATGTTTTTCGTTTAGTATTGGGTTAGGTTTAATCTATTGGGTGAGATATGGAAGTATTAGCTAAAGATATCAAAGAATATATTAATAATATCTATAACAAAGAGATTTTAGAAAAGTCTGAAAAGATTAGGGAGCTTGTTTATAATGTTACACGCTCTGACGAATATTCTAATCTGGCTTCACTGATCTATGCTGATATTGAGAATCCTGAAATAAAAAGAGAAATTAATGAGAAGTTTGGTGAAGAAACTACCTTCAAATTAGAACTACTCAGAAGGGTTTCTTCCATTTCCTTTCCTGATACTAAAAAACAAATACTCCAGCTCAGGAAGCAATTCATTGGTCTGGTGCAAGATCTGAACCTGATTTTCATTATTCTCTCTGAGCGGCTTATAGCTCTTAAGGAATCTGTTGCAACAGAAAGTGACAGCCTTCTTAAACTAGCTGAAGAATGTCTCTTTTTGTATTCTCCAATAGCTCATCGTTTGGGTATTCGTAAAATATATACTGATATGGATGATCTGTCTTTTAAGTATCTTTATCCTAAGGAGTTTAAAAAGCTTGATAACGCCATTGAAAAGCATAGAGATCAGTTAAACTCTAAGCTTGAGGACATGAAGAATAATCTTAATAGTACCCTTGCTAAACATGGAATTGAAGGGAAGATACAATTTAGAGTAAAAAGACTCTATAGTATATACCTAAAACTTATAAATCAGAATATTTCAATAGAAGATGTTTATGACTTGATGGCTCTTCGTGTTATACTGAAAGATGTTGACAGCTGCTATTTAGCTTTAGGTGCTGTTCATAGAAACTGGATACCGATAGAAAAGCGCTTCCGTGATTGGATTACATTTCCAAAAGCTAACGGCTATCGATCTATTCAGACTACAGTGGTTACACGCAGTGGTGACAGATTTGAAATTCAGATAAGAACTGATGATATGCACAGAGAAGCTGAGTACGGTTCTGCTGCGCACTGGGCTTATAAAGAGGGTATATCTGCTGATACATGGATCTTGCGACTAAAAGAATTTTTGGAAAATGATGAATACTTCCAAAATCCTTATGAGTTGCAGGAACTTATGAAGTCTGATTTGAAAACAGATAACATTCATGTGCTGACACCAAAGGGGGATGTAAAATCACTTAAAGTCGGCTCAACGGCAATTGACTTTGCTTACGCAATACATACCGGAGTGGGAGAAAAGCTTGTAGGAGTTAAAATTAACGGCAAGCTTGCTAAGCTGAAAACTCAGCTAAGTTCAGGAGATGTAGTTGAAGTTATCACTAATCCTAATGCTACTCCTTCAAGAGACTGGCTGGATTTATGCCAAACAAGCAAAGCTCGCTCTAAGATTCTGCTATGGATAAAGAAAAACGAACAAGCGCAAATACTCGAAGATGGTAAAAGACTTTGGGAACGCTTTAAAAAGCGCTATAAAAATAAACTTGAGGGCTATTCAGAAGATGCAAAGTTTAAAACTAATCTTATCAAGATTGGTTTTAAAAATATGGATGATTTTTATTCTGCTGTAGCTATAAAGTCTTTGAAGCTCACTCAAACTCTAATCAGAAAGTTATTCCCTGAAGCATTTGAGAAGAGCAGGGATCTGGCTTTGCAGAAGTCTTCTAACATGACTTTGCTTCAAAGAGCGCCAAAGATAAAAATAGAAGACAAGCGCGGAATAATCTCTAAACTTGCAAAATGCTGCAATCCTATTAAAGGCGAGGATATTATAGCTTATGTCACCAGTAAATCTGATATAAAAATACACGCAAAAAGATGTGAGCATTATAAACTTGGGGAAATGGATCCGGACAGAATAAAACCTGCAGAATGGGAAACTACTGCTTCACTGCAGCAAGCGGGCGTAAATCTCTTTGGAGAAAACTACTTCCTTATGCAAAAAACGCTAACAGATGTCTCCTCTTCTATGGGAGTAGCAATAAACTCCATGCAAAGAAAAGATATTAATGAGTATATGTACGGAATGAAAGTCAGCATAGAAGTGAAAGATTTGGCGCAACTTAATCAGTTTGTAAATAAGCTTCAGGCAAGCCAAGATATAGAATCTGTGGATGTGATATAGGGTGGTGCCAATAAGCTACCCCGAAGATCTTTTCGCAAAGCCGAGGATGACCTCAGAGAATCTTATAATAATTGAGTAGCAAATTATTGCGACACAGTTTAAAAAGTGAGTATTGAAGAATCACATAGGACAAGGGAGAATGCTCCCCTGTCCTACAATTTATATCAGTAATATAATATTACTGAAGCTATTTTTTTGAGCTAACAGCTCTCTTTATCAACATAATAATTAAGATAGCAAGCAATGCACCGCAGGTTGCTAAAAACATATCTTTTTGAGCATCCCATATATCACCTTGAGTCCCAAGGTAAGCAGCTCCTTGCTCTTTAAAGAAAATATCAGCCACTGCCCATTCTATCAGCTCATAAAGTCCGCTAATAGAAAGAGTAACTTCCACCGGCATAATCAGGCTCATCCTTTTGGAAAGCTTGCCCCAGTTCAAAAATATTTCTCTCATGGGGTATGCAAGCATGAATCCAAAACTAAAATGCACGATCCGGTCATAATGGTTTCTTTCAGTATTAAAAAGATCCTGAAGCCAGAAGCCAAGAGGGTTTTCTGCATAAGTGTATTTAGAACCATAAACATGAAGACACATAAAAAGGAATATCAAAAGATAAGACATATCGCTCAATTTGCGATTTTTATAGCTAACAAAAAGTGCAATTAAGGACAGGAATGTAAGTGCATTTTCTATAATCCAGTTAGCAATGTCTGTTGTTCCTACAAAGGTAAATAACCAAAATGCTATGAAAACTGGAACTATAAACCATAATAATTTATTATCAGAAAAAGATGATCTAAACTCTGAACTTGCAAAAGAAAAACTCACTATAATCTCCAATTGTGTTAACGAAACAGCAAAGATAAGAAGAAAATAGAAAATAAAGCTTTACTAAAATAATTTTTATCTCATATCTAACCTCAGATTTCTTTGCGTTACTATAATTCGGGAAGCTTATTCTAAATAAAACATAGATTATATCGTACCTCTATTAATATGAATATTAGATAGATAAATGGTGTAATATGTTTAAAAGAATATTGATTGCCAACAGAGGCGAAATAGCTATGCGACTTATAAGAGCCGCACGCGAAATGAATATCGAATCTGTGGCAATCTATCATGATATAGATAAAGAAGCATCTTTTGTTCAATATGCTGACTATGCCTACAAGCTTACAGGAGAAACCCCTAAACAGGCATACCTGGATATGAATCAAATAATAGAAGTAGCCCAACGAAGTAAGGCAGAGGCTATTCATCCGGGATATGGATTCCTTTCTGAAAATCCAAAGTTTTCTAAAGCTGTTAAAGATGCAGGTATATCTTTCATTGGTCCCGATGAAAAAGCTATAGATGTGATGGGAAGTAAGACTGCTGCAAGAAAGCTTATGTCTGCTGCCGGTGTACCTATTGTGCCGGGAACAAAAGAACAAATTGACGATGATGAAACTTTGAAAAAAATTGCTGCTGAAATTGGATACCCTGTTTTGCTGAAAGCCGCCGCAGGTGGCGGGGGCAAAGGTATGCGCCGTGTTGACAGTGCAGAAGAACTTGTAGAAAGTTATTATGGTGCAAAGCGTGAAGCAGTTAATGCCTTTGGAAATGATGCAGTTTATATTGAGAAGTACATAATAAATCCGAAGCATATAGAAATTCAAATTATTGCTGATAAACACGGAAATTGTGTGCATTTGGGAGAAAGGGACTGCTCCATACAAAGAAGGCACCAGAAGGTAATTGAGGAGTCTCCTTCTACTGTACTGACACCTGAACTTAGAGAACAGATGGGCGAGGTAGCTATTAAGGCAGCTAAAGCCTGTGATTATATTAATGCAGGAACAATAGAATTCCTCTTGGATAAGGATAAGAATTTCTACTTCCTGGAAATGAATACTCGCCTTCAGGTGGAACATCCTGTTACTGAAATGGCCACGGGTATCGATTTAGTTAAAGAGCAGATCCATGTTGCCTGGGGACATGAATTGAGTTTCAAACAGGAAGATGTCCGATTTAATAATTATGCAATCGAATGTAGAATATATGCCGAAGATCCTTTTAACAATTTTTTACCTGACACAGGCACAATAACTCACTTGCGCAGGCCATGTGGAAATGGTGTAAGAGTGGATAGTGGAATAGATGAAGGCAGTGAAGTAAGTATACATTTTGATCCTATGTTATCAAAACTTATAACCTGGGGCAAAGATAGAAATGAAGCTCTGAGCCGTATGGAATCAGCCCTCAGAAATTACCGTATTCAAGGCGTCAGGACAATTATACCTTTCCTCATTGCAGTGATGAATCACCCGGAATTTCGGTACGGCTATTTTGATACAGGCTTTATACAGCATACATTTGATATGGAAGTATTAGATAAAATCAAAGAGGAGCAGGAAGAAATTATTGCTGCAATAGCAGCCTTCGGTTATCGCATGACAAGAAAAGATAAAATTCCAACTTCTGAAAAACCAAAAATCTCAAAATGGAAAGAAAAAAATCTGATTATGAGAAGGTTGTTGTAACAGATAAAGAACAGAATTGGAATGAGTAATGAATTTATTTGTATTGCTTAATATCTTTCTTCTTGTACGAACAACATCATTTTCATATACAACAAGTTCAAGAAATCAGAACTAATAGAGAAAAACAGATAACTACAGGAGCTATAAGCCCAATAAGAAAAGCTTAAAGCCAACTCCGTTTCAAAGGAAATGCCAACCAATAAGATTGTCCGTGAATATAGTGTAATTATACGTGTAGTCAGCAGTATGTATTTGAAGTATTATGAAGTGAGAGAGCTAGAGTAAGTCCCAATCATTGTCTAAGACATTTCAATATAAAGTATTTTTTTTTGTGTGGGAATATTGGTTTCAATTATCATATCCATGATCCTGAGATTTTTGTAATAGTATAAGAATGAGAATAAGATAAATATATAATATTAAATATAGTTATTTATTTATTTATTTCAGCTTCAATAACATTATTTTTGAATGAATATCCATGTAAATGAATATTTAACACACAGTTAATATATTTCTGCTCTGAGATTTTTGTAATAGTATAAGAATGAGAATAAGAAAAATATATATATTAAATATAGTTATTTATTTATTTCAGCTTCAACGACATTAATATTTAATGAATTATAGTGCAAATGAAAATTTAATAAATAAGTCATAAATCTTTGCGCTCTATAATTAATTTGATTATAAGTTGTGATAGTGTTAATTTTCGAAAGTGTAACAATACGAAACAATATTTACTGAGCACAGACTAATATTTGCCCACAGCTAATATTTTCTAAATTCAAGTAATAAATGCAACACTTAGATGAGACGTTATAGAAGAAAAGCATAAATTTTTCAAAACAGGAAAGCAGAAAAAATCTGCCTTCCGTGTTTTGATGGAAAATATGCGCATTTTTTCCTTCCAGCGTCCAAACAAGAGGGTTGCAATGGCACATATCACCAGAGAACAAAGATATACAATAGAATGCTTGTTAGCAAAAGGAAAATCAATTACTTACATAGCTGAGACGATTGGCAAAGACAAATCAGTTGTCATCAGGGAAATAAAACGTAATACTAACGAGCGTACAGGTATTTATAGCAGCAAAAATGCACAAAAGTACTACGAAACTCGGCAGAAATGGAAACACAAGCGTACGTATATGACAGATTCTGTAAAAGCGACAATTAGGTATTATCTGGAGCTGGATTACAGTCCTGAGCAAATAGTTGGATTCTGCCGAAAGAACGATATCCCTTGCGTTTCTCACGAAAGTATATATCAGCATATTTGGAAATGCAAAGCAAACGGTCAGGATTTGCACTTGCATCTTCGCCGTAAAGGCAGGAGGTATCAAAAACGTGGCAGCCAATACAAAAGTCGGGGGACAATAGTAAATCGACGTGATATTGACGAAAGACCGACTATAGTGGAGGAAAGAAAACGATTTGGAGATTTAGAAATAGACACAATTATAGGCAAGAATCATAAGGGGGCAATAGTAACTATAAACGACCGGGCTTCCGGGATGCTGTGGATGAAAAAAACAAAAAGCAGAAGTGCCGAAGATATCGTAAATGCTACTATAGAGCTACTTTACGACGAAAGAGACAATATTCATACTATTACAGCAGATAATGGAAAAGAGTTCGCTTATCACTCTTTAATTGCAGAAATATTAGGAGTTGATTTCTACTTTGCTCATCCGTATAAGCCGTGGCAGAGAGGTGCAAATGAGAATCTAAACGGGCTTATAAGACAATATATACCTAAGAAAACGGACTTTACTTTACTGGAAGATAAATTTGTGAGCTTCGTGCAGAACATACTTAATAACAGACCAAGAAAGAGACTTGATTTCGATAATCCTATTACAAGAAAGAAAAATTTATTATTTTAAACTTTGTTGCATTTATTGGTTGAATGTGGCTTTTGAAAAATAATAAATAGACAGATGCTTTCGTGTATTTCGGAGGAATCGGGTCAGAAAAAGAATTCCCCTTTTTATCCTTTTCTGCTCGTGAACGAGGAAATATCTAAAAAGGGGAAAGCTATATTTGTTCTAGCACAATTAATATACTTACTAATTCGAAAAATAAAATGGAGAAATCAAAATGAAAAAGTTTATGATGATGATGATGTTAACTGTAATAGTAGTTTCTTTCTTAATAATTCCAGGAAATGCAAATGCTAAGGTTGGAGGAACAGTAAAAGGAAAATTCAAAATAGTATTGCAATTTAAGGGACTAAAGTGGCCACCATGCGATAACCCTAAAGACAATTGTACTTTAGAACTTGAAGGAGAAGTTAGCACAAAAGCAATAGAAGTAAATACTGAGCGGGAGTTTTTTGAAATATCTGTTCACAGAGGAGATTATGATTATGAGACTGATGGAAATGTGGATGATACGATGGATCAGTCAAATTTACCAGAAACTATGAATTTGGGAGAATTTATCTTACCTGCTGAACTAACACAAGGCGAAGGTGATGTTTTGGTTAGTGTTGTAGATGAGCCAGTTGATAAGGATAACGGCACTTCCAGGGCTTATGTTGTTGAATAATTTTTAGTAAATGATTATGGGTGTTTAAACTCCCATAATCGTTCTCAATTCCCTCCGAAAATTGACCCACTTTTCCCGCTGAAAATTGACCCACCATTTGCTAACTAATCCTGCATAAGATTGACTTCAAATGCAGGAGGGAAATAGGTGATAACAGTGGAAGATTGGGTAACTATCCGAAATTTGAAAAATCATAACCCTGATTTGGGTACACGCAAGATTGCTAAGCTGCTTAATGTTAGTCGCAATACGGTTAAATCAGCTCTAAAGAAGGATTCTGCTCCACAATATACGCGCGAGTGCAATGCAAATCCGTTTCTGATGCCGTTTGAGGAATACATTTCTGAGAGTTTAAATAAGAAAAGACTTCGTAAAAGCAGAGTATTAGCTGATATTCGAGCAAAAGGCTATACCGGCTCTCAAAGTGCTTTTTACAGGTATTGTGAGAAGATGTCAGCGCAAGAAAAGCCATCGTTCAAGCCATATGAAACAACTCCCGGAGTGCAGGCACAGTACGACTGGAGTCCCTACACAGTGATGCTTGGCGGTAAGTTAGTCAAATTATATGTATATCAGTATATCCATGGTTTCAGTCGGCATCGTGTGTTGGAAGCGGCTCTCAGTGATACTATGGCGAGTATATTGGAAGCGTTGGAAAATTCCATCATCGAATCCGGTGGCGTTTGTGAGCAAATTCAAACAGACAACGCAACAAGCTTTGTAACAAATGCCTCAAAGGATAACTTCCAATGGAATAAGCGTTATCTGGCATTTTGCGGACATTACGGCTTTAAGCCAACTCGCTCTCTACCTGCACATCCTTGGTCAAAAGGCAAGGTAGAACGCCCTTTTGCATACCTCGAAGATCATTTTATCAAAGGCAATGAATATGAATCCTTCGAAGATTTCTGCCAAAAACTAAAGGATTTTCAGGATAAAGTCAATTCCAGAGTGCATTCGACAACAAAAGCAAAACCTATCGAGCTTTTTGCAAAAGAGAAAGAATACCTGTCAATTCTGCCGGAATCACGCTATGTAAGCGTCAAAGAAGAAGTTCGCAAAGTAAGTGCAGACTGCCTGATTTCATTCATGGGATGCCGCTACAGCGTGCCATATTTATTTGTTGGCAAGCAGGTTTGGGTCAAAGTCTCTAAAGGCAGCTATATCGAAGTATATTCAACAAAAAGCAAGCTCATAGCCCGTCACAAGCTCAGTTTAGAGAAAGGTAAAATTATCATGCTGGACTCTCACTATAAGAATCACAGCATAGAAAAAGGAAGTTGGAAACGTCTGGCTATGAGTTTTAGCAAGAAATTCCCTGATTTTGCCTGGTTTTTGGACAAACTATATGCACAAAAGAGAATAAATCCTGCATATCACCTTACAAGAATCATGGATACAGCTATGTATTTTGAGCATAAAGATATGGAAGCAGCTTTTCTTAAATGCCGTGATTATAACATCTTTAACTCAAAGTTTGTAAGAGCTTATGTAGAGAATAATGCTAAAGATGCTCCGGTAGAGCCTGTACGCATAGAAACCATGATAAACAAAACAATAGAAGAAGTCAATATCGTGCGAAATCTGGATTATTACAACAATCATTTTGGAGGTTAAAATGCAGACCCACGACAAATTAGATGAATATCTTAAAACGCTGACTCTGCCTTGGATTAGACAGAATTATAAGTTAGAGGTGGAAAATGCAGCTAAAGCCAAGCTTAGTTATGCAGAATTTCTCTTTAAAATCATGCAGGAAGAAGTAATCTCGAAGCTTGACCGCTCTATCAACAGAAGAGTACAAACAGCCGGATTCCCTCAAATAAAGCATTTTGAGAGCTTTGATTTTTCTTTTCAACCAAAGATTGACGAAAAGCTTTTGAGAGAACTCACGCAACTGCAATTTATGGATGAGGCAAAAAATATTATCTTTCTCAATCTCCGGGTGTTGGCAAAACGCATCTTGCCATATCCATTGGGATTAAAGCCTGTCAGCAGAGAAAAAGAGTTGCATTTTACACAACAGAGCAGCTAATGAAAGCTTTTGCCGAAGCAGAAATGATTGGTCAACTGCAAAGACTGCTAAACACATTAGACCGGCTTGATCTGCTTATAATCGACGAACTCGGCTATCTTGAGCTTACAAAGAAAACTGCATCATTTTTCTTCAGGCTGATTGCTGCAAGATACGAACGAAAATCTACGATTATTACATCGAACAAGTCCTTTGATAAATGGGGTGATATATTCCAGGATGACGTGGTCGCATCTGCCATTTTAGACAGACTTTTGCATCACTGCTATCCGTTTTTTATCAATGGAAAAAGTTTTAGAGTGAAGGATATTATAAATAAATAATTATATTGGGGTGGGTCAATTTTGCTGACAAAAACGGGTCAATTTTCAGAGGGAAAGAACAATCGTATTAATATTTAAGGGTAATCATGAAAAATTCAATAATTGTAGTATCCGTTTTGTTTATGTTGATTCAATCAATCTCATATTCAACTCAAATAACTGAATTAAAAATTGGAGATAGAGTTTTGATTTATCAGAACTCTATCGTATACTTTGTTGAAAAAACTAATTGTATTATTAGTGAAGAAAGTTTAAAAAAATACCATTCTGTCGCTGAAGGACTGAAATTGACTCAGTACTTAATCATAAGTGGACAATCACTTAAGGATGCGCAAGCATTTTTAAATAGAATCGATATTAGTGCTATTCCATTGGATGACTCTGATTATTTGTTCTCTAATCAATTCAAAATTCTTGAATCTCCTGCTTTTTTTGTAGTGAATTTTACTGGTGAAATTACTGCCATTGGCAAGTTAGGGAAACAGGATATTTCTAAAAATGATATTACACCAAATCGGCAATGGATGCCTCATTTAGATGCATCTTATGATTACTTTTTTACACAAGAGATTGATAATAGCATTCTTACTTATAATGCATCTAATAACGAGTTGCTTTTAATAGATAGAATTGGAAAGGTAAGAAATAGTATTAAAACTAAAGGAGTTATGAATGTAGTTCGGAATATATTTTATAAAGATAAATATATTTATGTTCTTTATTATTCCCCAATTACAAGTGGTAAAATTGTAAAATATGACAATGCATTGAATTTAATAGAAAGCATAGATATTGAATGTAAAGATTCATTGTATAATAAAAATTACGATTTGGCACAAGATTCTTATATTGATGCTCAAGGAAAAATACTATCTGGAGTACATTGTTTTTATGATTCAGTTGATTGCAAACAAAAAGTTTTTTCAATTACTAAAGAAAATGGAAAAATTGAAAGGGTATTTGAATATCAAGAGAACACTGGCGAAGAAAGTGTTTTAGTCAAGGATTACGAGCAAATTGCCTTTTTAAGTGCTTATGATCCTGAATGTTTATATATTTATCCCGGTTTTAAAATATTTTTATCTGAGTTTATCGAGAAATTTAAAAAAGATAACGGAAAGAAAGTACTAAGTGCATTTTTCTATAATAAAAAAATCTATATAATTTATGCATATGATTCAGGAATATTTGGTTCCCAATCAAATAGAATTTACTATAATATTGCAGTTTTAGATAAAGATTTAAAAATTGATAATATATATTCCCTTGGAAATATTTATAACCAGTATCATTTTATTTTTATTGACAAACTAGATAATAGTCTTTTTAAAATACTTGGTAGGGATGGATATGGGATGTTTCTTGAAACATTTCGATTGTAAAATTAAATTTCACATAATAAATAAAATTAACATACCTGGATTCACAAAGTCATTCTTAACAATATAATAAAATCAGAAAACTGAGTAAATATTATTATCATACACAAATATAATTATGATGTATTATTTTCCAAGTATGTTAGCCAAAATATAACATCCTTCTGAATAAATAGCGAAATAAAAGATGGACTATTGTTTACATAGACAATGATATCACAAAGAAATAAATATAGAATCATAATTCTAGGTATATTTTTTCTAATTCTTAATAATTTTACTTTAATTGCCGACGACACAAGATTTTCTTTGACTTTTTTGCAAATGATGGCAGAAGACTGGAAGCTGGGCAAGCTACAGACTTTCGAGCTTTCCAATAGCTTCGATGGTAAATATGAATTCAAAATTGATACTCTCGAAATTGATACAAGATTTAAATACAATATCGGTATCATTTATGAGGATTCCGAAGCGGCACCTGAAAACTTCATTCGTCCAACTAGCAATGATTTTTTCGGTGAAATTGGATTGACTTATCCGATTGGATGGACGATTGATCCTTTTATTTCCGGATCAGTTCAGTCACAGATAACTGAATCATTTCGCATTTCGAAGAAAGTGCCTATTCGGACGGCTAAATTATGGGATCCAATTACCACCCAGGAAAATCTTGGTTTTGCTTATACATCAAAAAAGATAAAGATATGCTGTTGATTAAGCTGGGGTTTTCTCTAAAGCAAATCAGAGCTTACGACTATACTTCAACAACTGATGACAGGACAACAAGCGACATTGTTGAAAGATACAAAGCCGAAGCAGGTCTATCAATCAGATCTGAATCTTTGCTTAACCTGACAGAAACGCTGACATACAGATATACTCTGGATATGTTTGCTTCCTACGATGATTTAGCTACCTGGTCAATAAAATTTGAAAATCTTTTTGATGTAAAAGTCTGGGAATTAATTGGGATTTCTATAGAATTGGATTTAATATATAATGAGGATCAAGCAACGAAATCTAAATTCAAGTAATAAATGCAACACTTAGATGAGACGTTATAGAAGAAAAGCATAAATTTTTCAAAACAGGAAAGCAGAAAAAATCTGCCTTCCGTGTTTTGATGGAAAATATGCGCATTTTTTCCTTCCAGCGTCCAAACAAGAGGGTTGCAATGGCACATATCACCAGAGAACAAAGATATACAATAGAATGCTTGTTAGCAAAAGGAAAATCAATTACTTACATAGCTGAGACGATTGGCAAAGACAAATCAGTTGTCATCAGGGAAATAAAACGTAATACTAACGAGCGTACAGGTATTTATAGCAGCAAAAATGCACAAAAGTACTACGAAACTCGGCAGAAATGGAAACACAAGCGTACGTATATGACAGATTCTGTAAAAGCGACAATTAGGTATTATCTGGAGCTGGATTACAGTCCTGAGCAAATAGTTGGATTCTGCCGAAAGAACGATATCCCTTGCGTTTCTCACGAAAGTATATATCAGCATATTTGGAAATGCAAAGCAAACGGTCAGGATTTGCACTTGCATCTTCGCCGTAAAGGCAGGAGGTATCAAAAACGTGGCAGCCAATACAAAAGTCGGGGGACAATAGTAAATCGACGTGATATTGACGAAAGACCGACTATAGTGGAGGAAAGAAAACGATTTGGAGATTTAGAAATAGACACAATTATAGGCAAGAATCATAAGGGGGCAATAGTAACTATAAACGACCGGGCTTCCGGGATGCTGTGGATGAAAAAAACAAAAAGCAGAAGTGCCGAAGATATCGTAAATGCTACTATAGAGCTACTTTACGACGAAAGAGACAATATTCATACTATTACAGCAGATAATGGAAAAGAGTTCGCTTATCACTCTTTAATTGCAGAAATATTAGGAGTTGATTTCTACTTTGCTCATCCGTATAAGCCGTGGCAGAGAGGTGCAAATGAGAATCTAAACGGGCTTATAAGACAATATATACCTAAGAAAACGGACTTTACTTTACTGGAAGATAAATTTGTGAGCTTCGTGCAGAACATACTTAATAACAGACCAAGAAAGAGACTTGATTTCGATAATCCTATTACAAGAAAGAAAAATTTATTATTTTAAACTTTGTTGCATTTATTGGTTGAATGTGGCAAAATTCAATACAGCCAGAAAATGAGTATTGGGCTGATTGCGAAATTTTAGGAATGTATTATGATTCACAAATAGGCAAAGAATTTGGATTTTATGTAGATCCTTACCTTGATGCAAATATTCATTACTCAATCAAAGAACCTTATAAATCAATGAATGACCCTGATCTTATCAAAATACAGGAATATTTTAATAAGAAATAGAACCAATAGATATCTCTTATTTTATTAGATGCAAAAGTAACAATGAAACAAGCCCCACTGCAAAAATGGATCTTTCAATTTGCATTGGGGCTTAATTTTATCTAAAATCGTTTTCTTGATAGAATCTATATTATAGCAGGTATAGTTCTATATTTAATCTCTAACTTCAAGTACTTTTTTAAGCACAGCATCATCTGCCAGCGAAGCACCTGTGAAAATATCAAACTCATCTATAGCGTTTGCACCTGAACCGCCTTCATATACAAGATCATCAATAGAAGTTGGGGCACCTTCTTGTATCTGTACTGGTGTTGGTTGATTGCTTGTACCGGCCATTTCTATTCCCTGCGTATCTTTAAATATAGGAGTAATGATAAACAGTGCAACATAGGCTGCAGCTGCGCCCAAAGCCAGCCTGTACACAGGAACTTTGTAGCTAAACATATTTTTGAAGAAATCAAAATTCCACTGCTTAGAAGGAAACTTAGAAAGTAAGTCCTGTCTAATCTGAGGATTTGGTTTCAGGCTTGCAACATCCTTTGCAAATACATTGCTCATGCCTCTGCTAAGTAAGTGCATATTGTCAAATTCCTGCCTGCTGAGGTATTGACTTACCATGTTTTGTTGCTCATGCGAAAGAGAATCGAACTTTCCCTTTTGAGCTAAATCGAAAACGATTTCGGGGGTATTGTTTTCTAACATCAAAACACCTGCTAATTTTTTAAAAGCTCTTTAAATTCGGACATATTTGCCGATAGTTTTTTCAAAGTATAAAATAGTCTGGATTTTACAGTTCCTTCGGGGCAGCCCACAACGTCGCTAATTTCTTTAAGAGATAAATCCCCTTGGAACCTAAGCATAAACACTTCTTTATGTTGCTCACTCAAATCGCTCAATTCTTCATTAAGTCTTTGCATGAATATGGAATAATCCACAGACGAAGAAGAGCTCTCGCCTTGAGCACCGTATACTTCCGGGTCATCTACCTTAGAAACAATGCTTCTCACATTTTGACTTCTATACTCATTTTTACAGAGATTAGTCGCTATAGTGTAAAGCCAGGTTGAAAACTTCTTAGAAGTATCAAAAAGTTCCGGGCGGTCTATGACTTTCATAAATAAGTCGTGTAAAATATCCTGAGCTTTTTCTTCATCTCTATTCAGCATTCTGTATAGATAAAACAGAAGCTTACTGCTGTAGCGGTTGTATATCTCATCAAAGGCTTGCTTTTCACCTTTTTGGACAAACCCCATCAGCTCTTCATCGCTCAGATTTTTATATTTTTTTCTTCCCAACAGCATAAAAGTCTTAACACCCAAACCCTTAACTTTAATTATCCAGCGTTTTTAATATAGAAGCAATTTCGTTTTGAAATCCACTTCTGCCGGCAATATTTAGAATCATATCTCTCAAATTTGCCGCCTGTATTCGAGAATTACTTTTACCGTAAAGCTCATATAACTTAATCATAGGAAACAGATAATTATAATTAAGTTTATCAAGTACTGATTGGCTCGGGTCATTTTGCATGCCGACTTCTAAGTAATCAGTAATAAATCTATCTTCAAAATTTCTTTTTAGTACAGCATAGTTATGATATGAGTTATCACTATATCTGAATGCCAGACCTTCAATATATAACTTGTTATAAAAGTTCTTCATTATTGCTTTGGGCAAAGTCGCAGATATATAAACCGGATTTTTCTTAGACACTTTAGCAAAATGGCTAATCAGATCAGCTACATATTCTTTATAATTGTTGAAATTATAAGGACCTTTTTTGTAAGAACTTATCTTTTTCTCTTTTGTGATTTCTGCTATATAAGACGTTTTAGAAGCAAGTGAGATATTAATAACAGTCACATCTCTTCTAAAGTCTTTCGCATATTGGAGCAACCATATAGGATAAGTGTCATTATCACTGGCTGTAAAAAGTATAGCATTAGAATCCAGAGACATAAGCAAATTGTAGTTATAAGCTAAAATCCCGGGTGAGATATCCTGAGCGTCATACCATTTTTTTGCATAAATGGCAACTTTTCCGGTGTCTCTTTGGAATTCGTAAAAGCAGATATAACCTTTTAAAATTTCAGGTCTTTTAGAGTCTAATTTATATGCTTTATCCAATAAATTTTTATCTATAAAATTAGTGCCGGCATTTAGATAACTGATATAGTAAAATTCATAAGTGCCGTCTATATATTTTCTGGCTCTGTCTACTATGTTATTTAAGTTATCATAATTGGCAGCTTTTAATTTTATCTCTCCGTCTTGTATTAACTTGGCCATTCTTTCAGCCATATAATAGTTTTCCCATGCTTCAGCGTCACGGGGCGAAGAGCTTATTTTGCGTTGCCACAAATTAGATTGCTTTTTAAACCACTCTATGCTGTGAAGCGTTTTTGAAAGTGGTGTCACTTTTTCAGGTCGCTGAGCCAAAAGGACTCCACAAGCTGTAAAGAGTAAAAAAGCAATTATGTATATTCGTTTCGAAACCATATTCTTCTTAAAGCAATGTCTTCAATCTTGCCAACTAATACATTGCAGTTTTAAGTAAGTTCAAATTTATTTTACAAAGGCAGCTTTAAAATAAATTTTGTTCCTTTCTCTGGTTGAGACTCAACATTGATCTCTCCGCCATGTTCAGATACAACCTGGTAAACGATGCTTAAACCAAGCCCGGTTCCGTTTTGTTTGGTAGAAAAATAAATATTGAAAATTTTGTTGAGGTGTTCCTCAGGAATGCCGATTCCGGTATCGGATATAGAAATGATGATTTTTTTGGAGTCTTCCACGCAGTCAATTGCAAGCTTACCGCCATTAGGCATGGCGTCAATTGCATTATTGCATAGATTGAGTATAGCTTGTGTAATTTTGTCTTTATCAAGCTCTGTTTCACATTCGCACAGCTGCGCCTCTATCTGGATGTTCTTTTTCATGCAAAGAGGTCTGACCAAAGATATTATATTCTGCAGAACATCCTTTACGTTTACATTACTTTTTTCAATTGGAGTGGGCTTCGCAAAATCAAGGAATTGTCTAATAATTTGGTTAACCCTGCCAATTTCGTTTTGCACTGTTCTGGTAAGTTGAATATATTCTTCTTTATCTTGCTCCGGCACAAATTCCAACTCAAATCTTTGAGCGATAATATTGACAGCGCTAAGAGGATTACGAATTTCATGAGCAACGCCTGCAGCGAGATGCCCCATTGCAATCATTTTATCTTTTTGTCTTAGCTTATCCTGCAGTGCTCTAATGTGAGACATATCTTTAATGATAATAATAATATTCTCAGTCTTTTCCTGATATTCCAGGAATGATACACTATATATTATAGGTTTCGATGTTCCGCCAAGATCCATTGTAATTTGATTTATAGAGCTTCCTGCTTCTGAAACAGCAACACTTTTAATAGCAAATGGATCGTTTGGAAATACTTTGTCATATGATTCTCCTACGCAACTATTGCCCTGAATATTGAGCAGTTCTTTTGCAGCATTATTGAAAAATCTGAATGTGAAATCTTTGTTCAGCACAATAACTGCATCTGTGATATTACTCATAATAAGATCCAGGTTGTTGCTTAGTATTTCATGTCTTTCTTCTAGAGTGTAAATTCTACGTCTGCTGCCGATAAAGCTTATGATGATTAAGCCTGTAATAAATAATCCTAGTGCAATAAAAATAGTGCGATTTACAGAGCGGGAATATATTTCCATTGATTTTTCTCTGCCCAGAGCCAGCCTTAGAAGATATTTACCTTGCACTGTTTTAGTAGAAATAGCTGCTTCAATTACTTCTTTAGATTCAAAGCTACTTTCTCTGTAGGAGAACAAATCATTATCCCAAGCCTTAGTTAGAAATTCATCGTGTGCAATTCGGCTAAGTTCAAGTATATTCTCGGAAGCAGCGACGATACCAATAGTATCCTGCAAGACACAGTAAACTATATCCTCATTTTCAGACAGATCTCTCATTATCTTGCCGATTCCGACATCACGCCTGTATTCTAACAATTTGCTGCGCTTCAGACCAAAGTTTATGATGTCAGAGCCATGTTTATAAAGATGCCATTGCAACTCGTCATCATGTTCATCTATAATCCATGTTCCATCAGGAAGAGAATTAGGTTCTGAGCTTATGAAAACACTATCAATGCCAAAATTCTCAAGTTTATTAGAGCAGATGCTATCAGTGCTTATCATAAGTTCTTTTAAGGCATTAAGTCTGTAAAAGAGATTTTCTTCACTTTTTTCGGCAGCTCGCAAAGAAAGGTTAACACTATTGGATACTGTATAGATTAGTGATTTAGCTTCACCAACAACAGTTTGTTTCAAATCATCACGGGTTTGAGTTATTTCTATATAAGAAAAGAGCAATACGAAAAGCCCCAGCAGCGCATTGCCCAAGATAAACCATTTTATATTATTACTATTTTTACTTTGCTTCGTCAAGCCATTTTTTCCATGTGTCAGGTTCATTGCCGCAAGTTGCTTTTCCATTGCATCTAACTATAGGCGTTTTTAATAATAAGGGATCTTCCAGAAGCTCAGTTTCCAGGTCATAAGTCATATATTCTAGATTTCTTTTTTTATACTGTTTGCCATCTGTGTCCAGCAAATCTTCAATAGGCACAAAACGTGTCACATTATTAAGTTCGCCTTTGCTCATTGCTTTCTGAGCTAAATCAACAAAATGAACTTGTATATTCCTTTCCTTAAAGAATCTTTGCGCCTTAGCTGAATCTTTGCACTTTTTAGTGCCGAAAATCTGTACTTGCATGTTTTCTACATTCAATATATTAGTGATAAATATAGGATTTGAGTCAATTTAGTATCTATTTGACATTTATGTAATATAATAAAAGTATGTCTCCTTGGCAAAGAGATATCATATTTGCTTTGCATAAATGCGGTTCTTGATATAGTAAATTGATTTCAAATAGGGGAGAAGCGGAATTAATCAAAATATTTCGGGTAGATCCGTCATGTTAATAACCATGCTTTATCATGCTGAAAGTGGTATATATACAAAAAAAGCTAACCCGGATGGATTAGCTTTTTGCTCCTGAGCACGGACTTGAACCGCGGACCCTCTGATTAACAGTCAGATGCTCTAACCAGCTGAGCTACTCAGGAATATACTTACCCAAGGGTAAGTATCAAATAGATTTTCAATTGCTCCTGAGCACGGACTTGAACCGCGGACCCTCTGATTAACAGTCAGATGCTCTAACCAGCTGAGCTACTCAGGAATCAAAAGAGAATACAAACTTAAGCTTTTTTCTCTTTTTGTGCAAATTTATTTTTTACACTTTTGAAAATCTTTATTCTTTAAAAGAACATTTTGCTCCTGAGCACGGACTTGAACCGCGGACCCTCTGATTAACAGTCAGATGCTCTAACCAGCTGAGCTACTCAGGAATCAAAGCGATACGAAAATAGACTATTTTCTAAAATTATGCAAGAAATATTTTATATTGCGTAAAAAAAATGTGAAGCTCTATGATAGAAAAAACTGAAGCTATAGTATTACATTCCAGAAAATTTGGCGACACAAGTAAGATAGTTAATTTATATACAAAGGACTTCGGTAAAATCACTGTGATAGCCAAAGGAGTAAGAAAAGCAAAATCTAAATTTGGGTCTGCTTTGGAACCGCTTAGCTATATAGAAATAAAATTTTATCATAAGCCCAACAGAGATCTTCATGTTTTAGCAGAAGCCGACATAATAGTGCCATATCGCAAAATCAGTTCGTCTTTTGATCATATGGGAGCAGGTCTTATGATTTCTGAGGCAGTTCTCATTACTCAGGAGTTAAATGCTCCGCATGAAGAGCTTTTTGATTTTTTTAGAGTAATTCTTGAAGATTTAAATTCATTACCTGTTTCTCCATATACCTATTTTGTTAGCTTTGGCATACATTTGGCTATTGAATTAGGTTTCGAGTTTGATCCGCATATATTGAAAGACCTTCAACTTTTTCGGCAAGGTAAAAATTTATGCAAATTTTCTTTGGAAAGTGGAAAGTTGTTAGATGAAACAATTTTTTCAGGAAATTATATTACAATTGAAAAAGAAACGTATATAAAATTATATTATATTTTTATATTAGAACACAGCAAAATATGTGAGATTGAACTCAGTGACAGAGAGGCAAGTGAACTTATAGAATTTTTTGCAAGATATTTTGCTTTTCATCTCGATAAAAAAGTATTTTTTAAGTCTAAACAATTGTTTTTGAAGTAGAAGAGTAAAATGATATCTGATATAGCCCTGACCCTGTTTTTCGTTGTATTAAACGGTTTTTTTGTGGCGGCAGAGTTTGCCATTGTAAAAGTTAGAGCTTCGCAAATTGAACTTAAAGTTCGCGAAGGTAACAAAATGGCAAAAATAGCTCAGAATATGGTAGTTCACTTAGATGGCTATCTTTCTGCCACTCAGCTGGGCATTACTCTTGCCTCGCTTGGGCTTGGTTGGATAGGAGAGAGCGTGGTAGCTCAATTGGTTATTAGTTCGCTTGATTTTGTAGGCATTACTCTAAATCCTGAAATTGCTCACAGTATTGCACTGCCTCTTTCTTTTGCTTTAATCACATTCCTGCATATAGTGTTTGGTGAGCTAGCTCCAAAATCACTTGCCATTCAGTATTCTGAATCTGTTACTCTTGCTGTATCTGTACCTCTTAGAATGTTTTATATCTTATTTAGACCTTTTATTTGGGTTTTAAATAATTTTGCAAATATGATGCTTAGATTTGTAGGTGTTAGACCGCCTTCTGAAGGCTCAGAGATGCACTCACCGGAGGAATTGAAGTATCTGATTGCAGAAAGCAGTAAAAGTGGTGTAATAGATGATACTGAGCAAAAAATGATAGAAAATGTGTTTGACTTTGCTGAAACACAAGTAAAACAGATCATGATACCAAGAAATAAAATTATTGGTATCGAAGTAAATATGAGCAAAGAAGAAACTATTGATGTCATAATCGAAGAAGGCTATTCTCGCTTACCTGTATATGAAGGCAGAATAGATAATATAATCGGGATGGTATTTGCAAAAGATATTCTGGCTCTTTTGCGTAAATCCGAAGATTTTAATCTGAAAGATATTCTTCGCAAGCCGTATTTTGTGTCAGAAGAAAGTATGATAGATGATCTTTTGCGCTCACTTCAAAAAAGGAAAATGCACATAGCTGTAGTTCTGAATGAGTTTGGCGGAACTGCCGGACTTGTCACTTTAGAAGATATTCTTGAGGAGATTGTGGGAGAAATTCAAGATGAATACGATGAGGAAGCTCCTCTTCTTAAAAAGCTTTCTGAAAAAGAATATTCCATCTCTGCTGAAATGATTATAGACGATGCGAATGATTACTTACCTATAGATTTGCCTGAGAGTGAAGACTATGAAACTGTGGGTGGACTTATTACTTCAGAAACTGGAAGAATCCCTGAAGTAGGTGAAATTATTGAGTTCGATCAGTTCTTTGCTCGCATAGTAGACAGAACAACCCGTCAAATACAGTCTGTTGTGATCAAAATTAAATCAATAGAGGAAGAATAAATCAACTAAAATGAATCACTTCGTTATGATTAATCTAGGACTTTCGTTTGATTTGTCAGTAAGTATTTTTTGCCTTTAGTGTTGACTGACATCAATTTATAACCCGGCAAACGATTGCTTTAAGAAAGTCATGCGAGACACACAGAATAATCATATTCTACTTATGCTTCGATTTATCTCACAGTATTCAAATTTCCATTGACAATGAATACTATTCTGCAAATAGTTTTCTTTTCTATAGATTAAGTGTAAAGCAAAAACTAAAGGTTAATTCTTAAGAAGCAAAATATTTTATACATCTTCTTCAAATTTTTCGACTGATCTGATACCTTTTACACCTAAAAGCCTTGCAAAAATTTGGTTTAGTTCTCTGGCATCTAAAACTTTCACTGTTACAGCGCCTTCAAAATTAGCACCGCTGGTATCTAAATTGATTCTGACAATATTATTTTGACCAATTGCAGCAGAAATATCACCAAGCATACCTTCTCGGTCATCTCCACTGACTACTAATTTAGCCATAAAGTTTTCTTTTGGCTTTTTAGCCTCTTCAGAAATAGGATGCTCTTTAAAGTAATTATGTAAATCTACCACTGCTTTGTGAGAAATTACATTGTTTTTCCATTCAGGTTTAGGTGACATATTAGGAGAAGTTATAATCTCAACCTGATCGCCGTTTTTCAATTTGTAAGTGATATCTTTGAGTACGCCATTGACTTTAGCTGTTATTAGATTTTTGCCCCAGTCATATCCTTTATTGAAAGCAAAATCAATTAGTGTGGCACCTTTCGGCAGGGTGATAGTGAGTCCTTCTTTAGTGTAAACGCTAAGTTCCGAATCAAATAAGTTTACTTTTATTGCATCCCAAATAATTTGAGCTGCGCGCCTTCCTTCATGTTCTATCATGTCCTGCATCCAGTCACCCCATTTAGTAATATCTTTATCACTAAACTGAAGTGCGCGAATTCTTCCGCTTTTAAGAGAGAATTGCGATGCAAATCCTTCTTCGCTTATTTGCTCCATTTCCTGCGAACGAATAAGTATTTCCACTCTCTTGCCGTCAGGTCCGAACAGTTCTGTCTTTAGAGCTTTAAACCAGTCAATTTTAGGATTAGAAATATAGTCTACAAATTTTATAGTATTAAACGCGTTTGCAAGAACTCCATGAGCACGATAGCATTCCATTACATCGTCAGAATTTACAATGATAACCATAGAATAAAAATTATCTATGTCACTTATAGATAAACCTTCTTCTATCATCTGGTAAATCTCATATTCGTGTTTGTGGACGATTGTGAGAATATGATCTATACTATGATCGTTTAAAGAATTGGCGATGTGGTCAGAAAATACTTTAATATAATCCAGAAAATCTCTCCTTTTTTCGGTCAGAGCCATTCGGATTGCTTCATAGGTATCTCTTTCAGAATAATAGAAGGAACGATTTTCAAATTCCATTTTGACTTTATTCAAACCAAGTCTATGTGCCAGAGGAGTGTAAAAATTTAAAGTTTCAAGAGCAATTTCTTTTTGTTTCTTATCAGGCAGATAGTGCAATGTTCTTAAATTATGCAATCTGTCCGCGAATTTTATTAATATAACTCTTATGTCTTTCACCAGTGCCAGGAATAGTTTACGATAAGTTTCAGCTTTCTCTTTAAGTTTAACTTCCTTTGTTTGCTGAACATTTTCAATATTATTACGCATTTCTCGATGAGAGATTTTGGTAACACTGTCAACAATCTCAGCAACATCAGGATTAAATAATTCTGCTATATGATGCTTTTTTACACCCTGAACATCTTCAATTACATCATGAAGCAAACAGGCAGCAAGAGAATTACTGTCATGATGCGTAAATTCTCTTAAAAGCACCAATGTAACATTGAGTGGATGAGTATAATACGGAACTCCTGACTTGCGTTCGATTCCTTTATGCATATCAACGCAATACCAAAATGCCCTCTCTACCAGAGGTAAATCAACCTCCGGATCTATGCGGTTTATTTCAGATGCCAAATATTCCCAATCATGTTTAGGATCTTTTCCAAAGTCATTCTGCTCGTCATATTCAAGTTCAAATTCAAATAAAAGTTCCATACTGATATTCCACTCTGATTCTGATTGTCAGGATATATATAATAAAAGAGAAGCTTAAGCCAAAAAATGCAAAATAACAATAAGAAATCACTTGTTATTAAGTATTTTTTCCCTTTTATTTAAAAACTATCTAAATCAATCATTATTTTGAGAAAATTATGAACAGGCGTGATTTTATCGGGACTATTGCAACATTACCTTTTTTAACTCCTGCTCTTTATGCTAATAAGAATAAAGTCAAAAAAAATGATATATACAAACCAAATGCTCTTAAAAAAGGAAGTAAAGTTGGTATAGTGGCTCCGGGAACTGCTGTTACTTCTCCAGCTGACTTGGCAAAAGCTGAAGAAGTGCTGAACTATTTTGGCCTAGAGCCGTTATGGGGAAAGTTTGTTTCTTCGGGAAGTGGACATAAAACTCGGTTAGCAGAAGAAAGGCTTCATGATTTTAACTCTTTCATCAGAGATCCCCAAATACATGCTATCATGTCAATCAGGGGAGGTTATGGCTCTTCTTATCTGCTGAAAAATCTGGATTATGACTCTCTAAAGAAAAACCCGAAGCTTATAATTGGATATAGTGATATTACTGCTTTGCTATTATCTATATATCAAGAAACCGGATTGTGTACTTACCATGGTCCTGTTCTTCTATCTGATTTTAGTGAACTGACCACTTCTGGATTCTCGAAAATCATATTTGAAAATTCGAAAGATTATATACTCTCCAATCCCGAGAATAAAGAAGGAATCAGAGATAAACATCCGTGTAGGACTATTCATTCGGGAGTAGCTAAAGGGAGATTAACCGGAGGAAATTTATCACTAATTTCATCTCTGATGGGTACTCCTTATGAAATTGAAACAGAAAATCATATACTCTTTTTGGAAGATGTCGGCGAAGCTCCTTATAGAATTGACAGAATGCTGATGCAATTAAAACTTGCTGGCAAATTTGATAAAATAAGAGGGCTGATTTGGGGCAGGTGTGAGGACTGTTTGGCAGGAGAAACGCTTTCTACTTGGGATTCGGATCTTGCTGAGGTGCTGGATCGAATACTAAAACCGCTCGGCATACCGTGTTTTTCAGGCCTGCTAATAGGTCATACAAGTAAGCAGTTTACTATTCCAATAGGGATACAAGCGCAAATAGATGCTGACAATCACACTCTGACATTACTTGAGTCTGCAGTAAACGTCTAATCTGTTTTTTTTGGAGTAAGCTAGCTTGCCAAACAATCTTTTCTTCCGGGAAAAGTAAATTTATCCTTTAAACAAATTATATTTATGGGATATCAAATATTTCAAATCTGTGAAAATACGGCTAGATATTGGATTATAAGGATTCTTTTAATCTTTCTTTTTTATATTGCAATATGCAATAATAGGAGCAAAAAAAATGGAATCCATCAAGGAAATATATAAAATAGGCAATGGCCCTTCAAGTAGTCACACCATAGGACCAAGAAAAGCTGCAATAATGTTCAGAGATAGATATCCTGAAGTTAGTAGTTATAGAGTAACTCTTTACGGTTCACTTGCTTTAACAGGCGAAGGACACTTAACAGATAAAGCAATTTATCAGGAACTTACTGAAGATCTGACAGAATTAGTTTTCCGACCGGAGATTGAATTGGATTATCATCCGAATGGGATGAAATTCGAAGCTCTTAATGATGAAGGAGACACTCAAGGAGATTGGATTGTCTATAGTGTTGGCGGTGGTCAGCTCTATGACGGAAAGATAAAAGAAGAGGTAAAAGAGATATATGATTTGACAACAATGACAGATATCCTTCGCTGGTGCAAGCAGTATGGGAATCAGTTCTGGGAATTTGTACAATCTCGTGAAGAAAGTGATATCTGGGACTATCTTAATGAAGTATGGAAGGTGATGGAAGATTCTGTTCGTAGAGGACTCGATGAAGAAGGGACAATTCCCGGAGGACTCAATCTCTCTCGAAAAGCATCATCCTATTATGCAAAAGCTAAAGGCTATCGTAGCTCATTAAAAAGAAGATCATTAACATTTGCATATGCTCTGGCTGTTGCAGAAGAAAATGCGTCAGGCGGTCAGATCGTAACTGCTCCTACATGCGGTTCCAGCGGAGTTTTACCTGCAGTTCTCTATATGCTGCGACACGATTTTGACTTTTCTAAAAAGAAAATCTTAAGAGCACTTGCCACCGCAGGAATAATTGGAAACATTGTAAAACATAATGCTTCTATTTCCGGTGCTAAAGTTGGTTGCCAGGGAGAAGTCGGTACTGCATGTGCAATGGCATCAGGCGCTTCTGCGCAGGTGTTTGGAGGCACTGTTTCGCAAGTGGAATATGCCGCTGAAATGGGCTTGGAGCATCACCTTGGACTTACTTGTGACCCAATAGGGGGACTTGTTCAGGTGCCGTGCATAGAGAGAAATGCTTTTGGAGCAACAAGAGCTTTAGATTCTTCAACCTTTGCTATACTTTCTGATGGAAGCCACTTGGTTTCATTTGACAAGATAGTAAAAACAATGAATCAAACAGGTCACGACTTACCATCGATTTACAAAGAAACATCTTTGGGTGGTTTAGCTATAGATTTATAAAAAACAAAACCGGACAACAAGATTCAAATGTTGTCCGGTTTTGTTTTATCTAAAATCAATCAGTATTTTTATTGTTATTTAGACTCAATATGAGTTTTAATTTTGTTGGCAGTAGCTTCAGAATAATAAGCGCATCTGCCTTTTTTTTCGTCCGGTTCGATATTAAGCTCAGTAATAGCTTTTTTAATCTTACCCTGTGAAACACCTAATGATTCAGCCCATTTAGCAGCTGTAAGCATTTCGCTCATTTAGTATACTCCTACTTTATTGCCATTTAATCTTAGTGTTAGGTAAAACTGAAGATAAGCCCTCAATGCTTTGTTTATCAATATTATTTTTATTGAGACGAAGCTCTTTAAGTCCTTTAAGTTCAGCAATTTCTTCAGGAACAGAAGAGAATTCATTGGAACTTAAATCTAATTCCAAAAGTTTGGAAAGCTTTCCGATTCCTTGAGGTAAAGTTTTTATATCATTCTCAAATAGAAGTAATTTTTCAAGGTTTTCTAACTCTGTAATACTGCCCGGAATTTCAGTGAGCAAGTTAGAGCAAACTCTGATTTTCTGCAGTTTTTTCATTACGCCGATGTTTTCAGGTAAAGCAGAAATATTATTTTGATTAACTTCTAATTTTTCAAGGTTTTCAAGTTTTGTGATTTCTTGAGGGATTTCAGAAAGATTGTTGCCATGAGCACGCAATTTTACAAGATTTTCTAAATTTCCGATTTCTTTTGGAAGAGTAGCTATGCTGTTTTCGCTTAAAACTAATTCTTTAAGGTTTTTCAAATTTCCGATTTCGTTAGGAAGATTTTCTAGTTGGTTGTTATTGAGACCTAATCTCTGTAGATTTTTTAAGTTTCCAATTGCAGCAGGAAGAGTTGTGAGCTGATTCCAGCTAAGCACGAGTACTTTTAGATTTTCCAGGTTACCGATACCTGAAGGCAAGTCTTTAATTTTGTTGCCGCTGAGTTCTAATTTCTCTAATTTCTTTAGTCTGTGAATATCATCTGGGATTGAAGTAAGTCTATTATTCCAAAGCACTAATTCGGTCAGATTTTCTAACTCTAAAATCTCTCTTGGGAACTCTTCTAAGTCTTTGAAGTGAAGATCAAGTTTAGTAACTTTTTCTTTATTTTGCAAAGCCTCTTCTACAGAGTAGCAGGTCACTATTGACTTTTCCGGGTTGTTTGCACCATCCATCATAACGTACTCCTTTTTGACGTGGTAAAAGAATTTTAATCCTTGCTATAAGATAGCATACATTTCCATAAATAACAAAGGAAAAAAATTAAGTCTGATAATTATTTCTACGTTTATATTTTGTTGAGGTTTCGACGTTTTATTTATTGTTTAAATAGAGGTATTTTTTTAAGTTTACAGATTATACGAATCAGGAGATAATGCCTTATGTTTAAGATTTTACGGCTATTTACACTTATATATATTTCTTTGCTGACTTATCAATTAAATGCCGAAGAAGTGCCTCATCCGTTAAAACCTCTTAACTTAGAGTATGATGTCTTGCACTATGATGCAGATGTTTATTTGTTGAAAGATATAAACAGAAGAGTCACAGGTGTTAACCGAATAAGTGTGCTCAGAAATGATGCTGCTGCAATAAGTAATTTCTATTTCCATCTGAGAGATTTAGAAATTGATTCTGTCTTTTGTAATGGTTCTAAAATTGAAGTATCAACTCACGGTGCTTATGAAGATGCTGATTACTGCCATTATTTCTCTTTCCCTGATCAAGTTGACACTACTTTGATAGAAGTTTTTTATCACGGAGTCATGAATTCTACACCGGTTTATGAATGGGGCGGAGTGCATGAGCATGATAAAACCTTATACAGTATAGGCGTTGGTTTTGGAAATAGTTGGGTATCATGCGGCTCTCACTGGCTGCCATGCTTGGATCATCCCGGGGATAAAGTAACAACAGATATCAAATTTCATGTCAATGTCGGTTATAGTGTTGCTTCCAATGGGATGTTGACAGTTCATAATTTGGACAACGGGACAGATATATACCAATGGAAAAGCGATAATCCTATATCAACATATATGATGAATTTTGCACTTTCAAAATTCACAGTAGGCGAAGTAAATGGATGGAAAAAGCCTATCGTTTATTATACTCCCGAAGTTCTTGCAGAAAGAGCAGATTATGCTTTTAAAAATTTACCAATGGTTCTCGATGCTTTTGAACATTTCTTCGGGGACTATCCTTTTGAAAAAGTAGGGTATGTTTTGACCAAAAAAGGCTCTATGGAACATCAGACAATGATTTCTCTTGCGTCAAGTATTATCACTGATATAAAGAAAAATCAAGATTCTCTAAATTCAACTATCGCTCATGAATTAGCACATCAATGGTTCGGAGGCACTGTCACTCCGGAAGATTTCAAAGATGCCTGGCTTAATGAATCATTTGCGACATACTCAGAAGCTCTATATAATGAATACTTATTTGGAAGAGATGAATATACGACTGTTTTGAGAGAAAAACGTGAGCGTTATTTCAATGCAGTAGTTAAAAGAGAAGGTGTGCTTAGTTTGTATGATTTTGATAGAACTCCGCCTTCATCAAATTATCCTGAAACAATATATCAAAAAGGTGCATTAGTTGTTGCAAATCTTAGAGAATATGTTGGTGAGGAAAATTTCTTTAAAGCTATTAGGAATTATTTAAAGAAAAATGCTTATTCTAATGTAAATACTGCAGCACTGATTCAAGAACTAAAAGTTGTGTCAGAAAAAGATATAGACAAATTTTTTAATGAGTGGATATTTGGCAAAGGTTGGCCGGAATTTGATGTTAAAGTCTTTGCTGCAAGGAATGATCAAGGAGTATATGATCAGTCTGCTAGTTATATATCATTCAAACAAGTGCAGGCAAAATCCTTCGGAGGTTACTCTTTTGTCCCAGTTCCTGTCACTTATTATGACGAGACCGGCAATAGCATAGACACAGTTTATTACATAAACAGCATAGATCAGAAATTTGAACTTCCTCTTATGCCGGGATTAGATTCTATTGCTATAGATAATGGCACAATAGTGCCTCTAATGAAAATAAATAATTTAGAGTTAGAGGGCATTACATCAGTGGAAGAACTGCCTGAATCTACATTAGGTGTATTTCCGAATCCTGCGACAGATGTTCTGAATGTTCAAATTCTAAATATCACAGGAAATGCTGAGGTTTCCTTATCAGATTTGCAGGGGAGAGTTCTACTTACTAAAGAAATACTTTTAGATGGAAATACAGAAATTAAACTAGATTTGAATGAAATTTCGAGCGGTACTTATTTATTGGAAATAAATAACGCATCGGAGTCATTATTTAAAACAGTACAGATTTTAAGATAAAAAGGGTGCAAAATGAACGTTTTACCGGTAGAGATGCTTCGGGAAAATTGGAAAATGGTAACTGACAAGGCGCAGGAAGCTTGCGTCAGATCCGGCAGAAACTTTGAAGATATTAAAATATTAGCTGTCTCGAAGACTTATCCTGTAGAAATGGTATATAATGCAATCGAAGCAGGAATGAATGTATTCGGAGAAAATTATGCTCAAGAGGTAAGAGATAAACTTGGAGCATTTGATGAAACAGGTAAAAAACATCCTGAGTGGCATTTTATAGGTCACTTACAGAGAAATAAGGTCAAATATTTATTCCCTCATGCTTATATGATTCATACTGTTGATTCTGTTCGTTTAGCAGAAGAAATTGCCAAGCAAGCTGAAAAGTGCGACAAGAAGATGGATATCTTATTGCAAGTCAATACATCCGGCGAAGATTCTAAAAGTGGAATTGAACCTGATGCTATTGTTGACCTGGCAGGTGAGGTCTCTGAAATTGAGAATGTAAATATTGGCGGACTTATGACAATAGGCACTTTCTCTTCAGACGAAAGAATTATACGAGCTGAGTTTGGTTTACTCAGAAAGTCTCTGGAACGAGTTAATCAGGAATTGAATCTTTCTTTGAGACACCTTTCCATGGGAATGACTCATGATTTCGATATTGCGATAAACGAAGGTGCTACAATGGTAAGAGTTGGCACAGCTATTTTTGGTGCAAGAGACTATTCAAACAGGTAAAAAAATGACAAAAATAAATAATAACATTATCGAGCAAATTGAAGAAGCGATTAGCTTTATCAGAACTAAAACTGATTCTATTCCTCAGATTGCTATAATTATGGGAACAGGGCTTGGTAAACTAACAAATGCAATCGATATTGAATTGGAAATAGATTACAAAGAGATTCCACATTTCCCTGAATCTACGGTTGAAAGTCATGCAGGCAAGCTGATATTTGGTGAAATTGAAGGAAAAAAAGTTGTTGCTATGCAAGGTAGATTCCACTATTACGAAGGATACACCATGCAGCAGATTACTTTTCCTGTTCGAGTAATGAAGTATTTGGGTGCAGATAATATCATAATTTCCAACGCATGTGGGTGTTTAAATCCACAGTGGAAAAAAGGTAGAATCATGCTAATTGAAGATCATATAAATTTACTTGGCGATAATCCTCTTATCGGAGTAAATGATGAACGAATGGGGCCACGCTTTGTGGATATGTGTGAGCCATATTCCAAAAATCTTATAGCAATAGCTGAAAAAGTGGCTCTGGAAAATTCAATACCTTTATACAAAGGCGTTTATGCAGCTATGTCAGGGCCTTCTCTTGAAACAAGAGCTGAATATAGATTCCTAAGAGTTATTGGTGCTGACGTTATAGGCATGAGCACTGTTCCTGAAAATATAGTAGCTGTTCAGATGGGAATGAAAGTTCTTGGACTGTCTGTAATGACAGATGAATGTCTACCGGATGCATTGCAACCTGTAGATATTAAAGAAATCTTAGACTGTGCTGCCCTAGCTGAGCCCGATCTGGTGAAACTGACTAAAGGCGTAATAAAGGAACTATAATATCCCTTTCCACAGACAATCTTGTGCATCGGTCAGAATATGCAGTACTAATCCTAAAGCTGCAATTCTGACCTTTTTATTTGGAATAAAAAGCATCAAAACATATACAATGATGGCAGGAAAAGAATGAAGCGGATGAAAGCCAATACTGCATCTATTGGGATCAAAAATTGGATCTGCAAGAAGATGATCTAAATCTATTAGCATTGTCAATAACATTATTAACCATGTCTGTTTCCATTCTTTTTTATAGAAGACATAAGCAATAATCCCCGGCATAATCAGATGCAGGAAGTAATGTACTAGGTGTTGCAGGATAGATGTTATTTCAAATTGCATATTAATTCTATATATATAGCACTTACCATAAAATTAGCTACTACCGGTTTGATTTTCTCTTACACAAAACATGCTTCAGTGTGTCAACGTCATAATTTTAAGAGAGTAAAGTCATATTTAATAAAAACAATATCATGTCACATTCCGAATATTACAGGCCTTTACTATGAAATATTGGCTTATCCAAGATCTGTCTGCTTTGTTGGAAGATAAAATATAAAATATACTCAACAGAAAAATCAATATTAGTAATAATCTTCCAGAAAAGCAATATTATACAACTTCATAGATATGAAAAATCTAAAATGTTATAGGTGTAATGGCTAATTACAACGGAATTCAAAGATACTTGTTGTATACTTAATAATCAAAAAGTGTTATATTGCAAAATCTATAAGTTTCAATGGAAACTTTATTACACTTCATTCGTTTGACTAGAAGAATATAAACGAAGGAACATAATTTATGAATACGCGATACATTTTTGCAGCTATATTGATATTTATCGGGTCAATCTTGCTATTAGATAGATTCGGGGTACTAAGCCTAATAAGTTATATGTGGGATTGGTGGCCAACTGGGATGATAGGTGTTGGAGCCTATATCCTATGGAAAGAAAATAAATCATGGATAGTTGGGGCAAGTATAGTAACCATAGGAGCTATTCTACAAGCTGATTATTTGGGAATTCTTCCAATAGGCTTGTGGGACGCATTATGGCCTGTGATTCTAATTCTTTCAGGTATTTATCTTCTAATGGGCAAAAAACAGTATGATGAAAAAAAATTCTGTAAAAAAGAAGAATCCAAAGTCAAAGGTGACAAAATAGAAGAGATAGCTGTTTTTTCAGGTATTAATAAGCGAATCACTAATCCAAATTTGACCGGTGGTGACCTTTCCAGCATCTTTGGCGGTATAGAATTAGATTTAATTAATTCGGACTTTAATCAAAAAGAATTGGTTTTTGATGTATTTTGCATCTTCGGTGGTGTCAAACTTTACATTCCTCCTAATTGGAAAGTTGTAACTAACGGAGTGCCTATTTTTGGCGGTTTAAAAAACAACTCCAGATATTCCGATGATTCAGGTGCTGATAAACCTGTATTATATATAAATTATGTCGCTATTTTTGGTGGCATTGAGATTGTTAATTAAGTAAATAAAAGAATCATGAGTGATACACAAGAAAAAAAACCGATAATTTTAAGTGGTATACAGCCTTCGGGCATTTTGACATTTGGACATTTAACTGGTGCTTTGAAAAACTGGAACGAGATGCAGGAAAATCACGAATGCTTTTTCATGATTGCAGATATGCACTCCATCACAGTTAGGCAGACTCCGGCAGACCTGAGAAAAAGAACTCTCGACACTGCAGC
This sequence comes from uncultured bacterium, assembly GCA_942490685.1. Classification (GTDB taxonomy): domain Bacteria; phylum Bacteroidota; class Ignavibacteria; order Kapaibacteriales; family UBA2268; genus JBFHIJ01. The sequence goes on along the minus strand of CALNXW010000016.1, from coordinate 2,158,046 downwards.
AATGTTTTTAGCTGCGGGGATTGATCCTGAAAAAAGCTCCCTATTCATTCAAAGTCATGTCCCTGAACATGCCCAACTTGCATGGGTGCTTAATACTTTCACGGGAATGGGTGAATGCTCAAGAATGACTCAGTTCAAAGATAAATCTGCCAAACATTCTGAAAATATTAATGTTGGACTTTTTTCTTACCCGGTACTTATGGCTGCTGATATATTACTGTATCAAGCTAACAAAGTACCTGTTGGTGAAGATCAAAAACAACATTTAGAATTATCAAGAAATCTTGCTCAAAGATTTAATCATAATTATTCTGATACTTTTGCAATGCCTGAACCTTATATCCCTAAAGTGGGTGCAAGAATCATGAGCCTGCAGGAACCCACAAAAAAAATGTCAAAATCAGATGAAAACGAGAATTCTATATTGTATCTTTCTGATCCACACGAAGTGGTACTCAGAAAAATAAAAAGAGCAGTAACTGATTCTGACAGTCAGGTTAAATTTGATGATAACAAGCCTGGTGTAAGCAATTTAATGACACTTTATCACGTCGCTACCGGAAGATCTTTTGATGATATCGAAAAAGAATTTGAGGGCAAGGGATATGGTGACTTTAAATCCACAGTTGGTGAAGCGGTAGCAGAATATCTCAGACCTTTGAGAGAAAAATACGAAGCTATCAGAAGCGATAAAAAATATTTAGAAGGCGTACTGACTGAAGGCGCAGATAAAGCAAGAAGACAAGCTCACAAGACCCTAAGAAAAGTATATAAAAAAATTGGTTTTGTTAGTTTTTAATAGTTTATGTTAAACTTTAAGGTGAGGCGAAGAGAAATGCCTACTTATGTTTATAAATGTAGGAAATGCCAAAACGAATTCGAATACAGACAAAGTATCAATGATGATGCTTTGACAGAATGCGTTTTGACTGACGATAACGGTGCGAAGTGTGACGGTGAAGTTTTCCGTAAAATTTCCTCTAATGTAGGATTGGTTTTTAGCGGTAAAGGATTTTATCAGACAGATTATACAAGCAAGAGCGCTTCTGCTCCTGCCAGTGAACCTGCCTGCAATACTTCTGCTTGTGCATCTTGCCCTGCAGGAAACTAAACTGATTTTATTGATTCGGTATTATTTTATGCCGAAACAACATATTATAACTACAGAGACCGATATAGATATTTCTTATCGGCCTCTTTTGTTTTATTATTTTCTATACTAGGGAGCTATGTCCATGGCTAAGCCAACAATCGATAGGAACTCAAAAATTTTTAAGGGATTGAATGACGCACAGGCAGATGCTGTGGCTCATGTTAACGGACCTTTGCTGGTTGTTGCAGGTGCCGGGTCAGGAAAAACAAGAGTGCTTACCCATAGAATTGCATGGCTTCTGGAAAATGGTATTAAACCTTGGAATATTTTAGCTCTTACATTTACAAATAAAGCCGCTAAAGAGATGGTGGAACGTATATCCGGAATAGCATCAGAGGAAGATGCATCTAAGATTTGGGCAGGTACATTTCATAGTATTTTTGCTAAAATATTAAGATTTGAAGCCAAAGAATTAGGCTATACTTCTTCTTTCTCTATTTATGATACCGACGACAGCTTATCCTTATTGAAGAAAATAATGAAACGTCTTGGAGTAGATTCAAAACAGACTAATCCGAATATGGTAAGATCTGTGATATCTTCTTTCAAGAATAATATGAAATCTGCTCGTGAATTTTCGAATGAAGCTGCTTCCGGAAAAGATAAACTTATTGCAATGATTTATGATCACTACGAAATAGATTTGAGAGCAAACAATGCAATGGATTTTGATGATTTGCTCTTAAATATGATTCGACTCCTGGAAAAATCAACTGCCAACCTGACTAAATATCAGGATAAATTTAAGTATATCCTTGTTGATGAGTATCAGGATACTAACAGAGCTCAGTACGTAGTAATAAATAAACTTGCCAATAAATATAGAAATATCTGCGTAGTGGGTGATGACGCCCAGTCTATCTATAAATGGCGTGGTGCAGATATTAGAAATATCCTGGATTTCCAAAAAGATTATCACGATGGCAAAATTGTCAGACTGGAACAAAATTACAGATCTACTAAAACAATAATTGAAGCAGCAGATTCGGTTATTGCTCATAATAAAAACCAAATTCCAAAGAAACTTTGGACTGAAAACGTTGACGGTGAAAAAATCCAAGTGCTCGCCAGTGCTGATGATAAAAGAGAAGCTGAGTTAATTGCTTCTATTATCAGTACCAATCTAAAGCATGGATTTACCATGAAAGATTTTGCTGTGCTTTATAGAACAAATGCTCAATCTATGCAGCTGGAAAACTACTTCAGGCGCAATGGTTTGAAATATGATATTATTGGAGGCTTGTCTTTTTATAAACGTAAAGAGATTAAAGATGCTCTTTCTTATATCAAGATTCTGATTAATCCTAAAGATGCTGAGTCATTCATGCGTGTTGTAAATGAACCGCCTCGTGGCATAGGTACTACCACTCTTGAAAATATAAGACAATTCGGTCTTGACAGAGGTATGGATTTTTATGATGCTTTCATGGCTGCAGAACTTAATCCTTTGCTCAAAAGCAGAGCAATTAAAGCTGTCAAAGAGTTTTCTGCGCTAATTCAGAGCTATGCTGCCAAAAAAGAAAATACTAAGCCTGCAGAGCTTATAATCAAGTATATTGAAGCAACCGGGTTGCTAAAAATGTACGAAGAAATTGGAACTGAGGATTCGAAAGATCGTTGGAACAACGTACAACAATTATTGTCCGACATATCTTCTTATTTCAGATCGAATCCGGAGAGCACCATTGAAGAATATATGCAGCAAGTTGCTCTTATCACTGACCTTGATACTACTGATGTAGGGAAAGAAAAGATTACTTTGATGACTGTTCATGCTGCTAAAGGATTGGAATTCCCTATCGTATTTGTGGCAGGTTTGGAAAAAGGTCTGTTTCCTCTCGGCAAAGCTGATGAAGTGACAGAAGATCTTGAAGAAGAACGTAGATTGTTTTATGTGGCAGTAACCCGTGCTGAACAAAAATTATTCCTTTCTTATGCACAGAAACGCATGCGATTCGGGGAGACTTCATACCAAATTCCTTCAATGTTTCTTGAAGAAGTCAATATTGAACTTATGGATTGGAAAAAGAAAGAAGCTCCTAAAAACAGATTTGTTGCACCTTCCAGACCAAAAAAAGAGAAATTCTTTAATGATATTCCTGCAAATGAAGACTATTCACAAGTGCCTAGACCTTCTTCAACAAAAGATGTCAAATTAAATATCGGAGATAGAGTTATGCATCCGGTATTCGGTGAAGGGCAGATATCAGGGATGACCGGACTTGGAACTCAGCGCAAAGTAATAGTCAATTTCAAAAACGTAGGAAAAAAGACTCTTATGTTGAAATTTGCTAAACTCAGCAAAGCTTAAACTTATATCCCTTTTTAAAATTATCGGTCAAGTCATTTTTTGTGTGTAAAATAAAAAAGTGTATCAAGCCGATAATTTGTAAGAAATCAACTCACTTTCTGCTGATTCCGGGCTAATAAATTTTCTAATATGTTTGAGTATTTGTATGTCCAATTCATTCATATTTACCTTTCTCCAACTTAAAGATGCTCTGATTAATACGGAGAAAACCAAGCCTATTGCTCCTTTTTCATGAGCATGTTGAGGTATAATCTTAGTTCTTCGTTTTTCTTCTACAAATGCACGTTCAATTAAGTTTGTTGTTCTTATGCTTCTTCTGTGCCCTTCAGGATATTCTAAATGCGTTAGACAAGCAGATAAGTCATCTGTAAAACACTTAATCATTGCAGGGAATTGTTCTGCATAGTCACTTATAAATTTGGCTGATAAAGCATCTGCTGTTTCTCTGTCGGGTGCATAATAAATGGATTTTATTCTACCTTTGATTTCTTTTTCTACTTTCATTGGCACTTTTGTCAGAATGTTTCTGATTTTATGAGCTATACACCTTTGACGCTGTGCCTTAGGAAAACACTGCGATATTGCCCTTATAACTCCTTTAGCTCCATCACTTACTATGAGTAAAGGTTGTCTTAAACCTCGTCCTATCATATCCTCAAAAAAGCCTTCCCAATTTGCACTGGCTTCACTATTAGATGCCATCAAGTGAAGTAATTCTTTGCTTCCATCGGAGCATATTGCCCAGGCACACAAAATGCCCTGTTTGTTTGTATAGTTCTTAACCGATTCATATACGCCATCTATAAATAAATAGACTACGTCAAGCTCGCTCAAATCTCTTGAAGCAAATTCTTCGTATTGCTGATAAAGCTGACTGCTCATATTGCTGACTCCTGTGCGGGAAATCAGCGGCTTGCCATCTTGATCGGTAAATGTTTTTTCTATATCACGAGTCGATAACCCGCGAACGTAACTTTCCAGAGCTATCTGCTCAATTTTATCTTCTATTCTGTCCAAACGCTGCATCACATTACTTTCAAATGTCTCTTGATTGTCTCGTACTCGAGGTTTTTGAATATTGATTGTGCCTTCACTTGTTTTAAAACGTCTTTTTTGATAGCCGTTACGATATCCTCGGAATTCTTCATCCGGCTTATGCTCATACCAGCGTCTGCCAAGAAAATCATTCATTTCTTCTTCTAAAGCCTGCTGTATTATCTTCTCTGTTGCTCGTAATATCAAATTTGAGATTAAAGAATTATCCTCTGAGAAGAGAATAGCATTTAATTGCTTGTTTAATTCGTCTAATGGTCTTACTTTGTGACCCATGGTGTCGCTCCTTTGGTTTGATTTTGTTTTGTAGTGATTACAAATTTAAACTTCGGAGTGATACCTTTTTTTATTTAGTTTTTACACAAAGATAGGGACATTACCAAAATTATCTGAATAGTTTGGATTTACTGCACCGGCAGATAAATGCAAATCTTATTACCCTGAATGCTCTATTCTATATGGATTAGCTATTGCCACCCTTGGAAATCAAAAGGCATGTGATATTTTCTTACCAGAACAATGGAGCATGTTCCCTTGTTCTACATGATGAAACGAAGCTGTTTTATGGTTCTAATGACAGATTCCATCTAACTAATTACAATTACGCAACTGTTAGAGTAAGAGACAACGATAATAAAAAACAAGTTTTGTGGTAGCTAAGACCCTATTTCGACATGCTCAGCATAAACTCTTGCTACGTATGCCACCCCACTTTGAAAATAAAGGAATGTCAAAATTCCCCTTCTTCGCAAGAATGGGTGCCCGAAGGGCGGGGTAGTTGTTGCTAAGTCTGCTTATAATCGTAACTATAATAGATTATAATAGCAAGAGTATAAACAAACAGTCAGCTTCTTTTTGCCAGAAATTTGGGGTTTGTATTAGGGTTCTGGGTTTAAATTACCTCTACCATTATGTAGTAGATAAATATTATTTGCAACTGCATTTTCTATCCAAACTGTATCGCCATGCTCGTAATCAAAAATGCATTTGAAATCTATCTATTGACATAAAGCATTAGAATCTCTTTTTTTTACAAAAATCTTAAATACTCTCGTCTTATTTTGTTTGAATAACTAATTAGCAACATTTGCAAAAAATCTTAAACCAATCTTGCTTATTTTGTGTCTGTAATCATATTGTATAAACCAATAAACAAAATTTTAAAAATTGAAACAAAGTTCAGTTTTGTACGTAGCAAAGAAAGTTTTTCAACAACAAATATAAAGTTAGTCTCATGGCAAAAAGACAAATATCAGTTTTGCTGGCAATAGTCGCTACTTTGGCTATAGCAGTGCTTGGTTTTGGTGCTTTTTCAGGAATGAAAGAAGAACCTAAGCAGCAGATCCCACCTGAAAGAGTGTTAAAAGTATCGGTTAAGTCTGTTGATTATGATACTTTAACCACAGCAATTATATCCACCGGTCGTTTAGACTCGAGAAGTTTTGTTGATTTAATTTCGGAAGTACCCGGCAAAATTTTGCTCGGAGAAGTTCCTTTAAAAAAAGGTCAGAGTTTTAAAAAAGGTCAAGTTTTAGCTCGTGTTTTTTCCGAAGAGGCAGAACTTGCTTTGAAGGGCAAAAAGAGTCGTTATCTGACAGCTCTTGCAAATATGCTACCTGACTTAATGATTGATTATCCTAGTGCATATGCTGCATGGGAGAAGTTTTTCAATTCTATCGACATCGAAAAAGATCTTCCTGAATTGCCTAAAATAGCTAATAGTAAAGAAAAGATCTTTCTTTCCGGAAGAAACATTATTAGTGAATACTTCGCAATCCAAAGTGATGAGATTAGATTGACTAAATACACTCTAGTAGCGCCTTTTAACGGTGCTTTTAATGATGTGTATATGGAAACCGGCGCTGTTGCAAATATGGGTACCAAAATAGCTAAAATGATTAGAACTGATATTTTAGAGCTGGAAGTTCCGGTTAATTATGATATCTCTCGTAAAATTAGAGTAGGTCAAAGTGTAAAAGTACATTCAGATGATGACAAGTATACTTGGCAGGGCACTGTTAACAGAAAAGCAGAGTTTATAGATCCAAATTCTCAGTCTATAAGTGTTTTTGTAACTCTTAATCAAAATAACAACCCGCTTTACAAAGGTATGTACCTTGAAGCTGAGTTTGGTGCAATAACTTTCCAAGATGTTATGGAATTGCCTAGAAATGCAGTTTTTAATCAAGATGAAGTTTACTTTGTAAATGACAAATCGAAATTAGAAAAATCTAAGATTGATATTGTAAAATTTAATGAAACTACAATTTTCTTCCGTGGATTACCGGTAGGATATAAAGTAGTAGACGAACCGCTTATTAACGTTACAGAAAATCTACCTGTAGAAATTTTAAATAAGTAAAAATCAAAAAAGATATTAAAACATGAGAAGAATAGTAGAACAATTTGTTAAATACCCTTTCTATGCGAACATCTTCCTTGCATCATTGATTATAGGTGGTATAATAGCCATGCTGTCAATGAAAATGTCGATGTTTCCGGAAACTACACCAAAAAATATTTTTGTGACAGTAGCATATCCGGGTGCCTCTCCTAAAGAGATGGAGGAAGGGATTACTGTCCGTGTGGAAGAGGCAGTAAGAGGTATCGTAGGTATTAAAGAAATAAGATCAACCTCGTCAGAAAACTACAGTTCTGTTCAGATTGTAACAACAGGAGAATATGACCTGGATGAGACTCTGATGGAAGTTAAAAATGCTGTTGATGGTATTTCTTCATTCCCTGTAGATGCCGAAAGACCTATAGTATATAAGCAAAAGTCTACCACAAATGCCATGTTTATGGCTCTTTATGGAGATATAGACTTAATGTATCTGAAGAAGTTGGCCTATATTGTGGAAGAAGATTTCCGATCTTCCGGAATTTTAAGCCAGATGACAGTTATGGGGTATCCGGCAACGGAGCTCTCTGTGGAAGTGAGAGAGGATGACTTACTTAGATATGGAACTACTTTTGATGAAATATCCACTGCAATAATGCGAAACAATATTGATATTTCGGCTGGTATGATAAAATCACCTACTGAAGAAATATTGATTCGTTCGCGTTCCAGAAGTGTTGATCCAAACAAAGTAGGTGAAATTGTCATCAAAGCTCAACCTGACGGAAGCCTGGTAAGAATAAGAGATATCGCAGATGTTAAGATTAAGTTCGCTGATGTGACTAGTGGTGCCACACTTAATGGAAAAACTAGTATCTCTTTTGATATTAAAAAGCTGCCTGAAGAAGATTTGGGTGAAATTACCGACTATGTAGAAGCTTATGTCGACGAGTTTAACAAGAAATACCCACAGGCAACTCTGGAGATCACTTGGAACTTTATGACTTTGCTCGAGCAAAGACTAGAGATGCTAATGAACAATGGTGGTATTGGTTTGCTGCTAGTTGTTGTCTCTCTGACATTTTTCTTGAGATTTGGACTCTCATTCTGGGTGGCAATGGGTATTCCGGCTTCATTTTTTGCCATGTTTATGGCTGCGAGTTTCTATGATGTCACAATCAATATGATATCACTCTTTGGTATGATACTGGTGATTGGTATTCTGGTGGATGACGGGATTGTGATCGGTGAGAATATCTTTACTCACTTCGAAAAAGGAAAGTCAAGGCGTCAAGCTGCAGTAGACGGAACTATGGAGGTATTGCCTGCAGTTGTAACATCAATTTCTACAACAGTTGTAGCATTTATACCCGTTATTCTAATCACGCAGGGTGGCTTAGAATTTATGAAAGAAATGGCGATAGTAGTAATATTCTCGCTTGCATTTTCACTCTTTGAAGCATTCTTTGTGTTGCCGGCTCACTTAGCTCATAAATGGGTTTTAAATAAAAACGTAAAAGATACTCCTATGCAACGGTTTAGGAGAAAATTAGAGAGAGGAATAGACAATTTCCGTAAAAATTATTACGGTAGACTTCTAAAGAAAATCATCTCCTGGCGATGGTTTGTAGTTACAATTCCTGTAGCTTTATTTATCATTACTATTGGAATGGTTATAGGCGGAGTAATTCGAGCTACTTTCTTCCCTGCTATACCTTTTGATACCTTTAATGTGAATATTGCATTTAAACCTGGTACCGGTGAAGAAATAACCAGAGAGTATTTGGAAAGATATGAAGAAATAGTGTGGGAAATAGCTGATTCTATAAAAGCAACAGGAGATACATTACCTTATGTGAAATATACAAGTTTGCAAATGGGTAATGCATTTTCAGGTTCAGAAACAGGATCTCACACAGGTAAAGTAGACGTTTGGTTCCATGAAATTGACGATAGAGCAATTACATCTAATCAAATTGCAGAAATGGTAAGAAAACGTATAGGAAGTGTGCCTGAAGCAGAGAAATTTGTAGTTGGTGGTTCGGATCGTTTTGGCAAACCTGTTTCTATCACCCTTCTCAGTAAAAATTCCCTAGAAATGAATCATGCTAAGGAATTGCTTGAGAAAGAATTGGAAACTATTTCTGCTTTGACAAATATATCTGATAACTCGCCTATAGGTAAGCAAGAGATTAGAATAAAATTGAAACCTAAAGCGTATGCTCTTGGATTAAATCAGGTTTACATTGCAAATCAGGTTCGCCAAGGCTTTTATGGTGGTCAGGCTCAAAGATTACAAGAAGGAAAAGATGAAATTAGGGTTTGGGTAAGATTCCCTAAAGAAGGGCGTGAAACAATGACTCAGTTTGAAAAAATGAGGATAAAAACGCCACAAGGAGAATATCCTGTCAATGAATTAATTGATTACACGATAGAACGTGGACCTGTTAGTATTAAGCGATATAATTTGCAAAAAGAAATAACAGTAGAAGCAGATCTGAAAGATCCTAATGACGATGTACCTCCAATTTTGGAGAAAGTATCTAATGACATAATGCCTCGTATCCAGGCAAAATTTCCTGGTGTGAAATATGAATTTATGGGTCAAATGAAGAGCTCTAAAGAAAGTGCCGGAGAGATGGGATTCTATTTCTTGATTGCTTTCTTTGTGATTCTACTTTTGATTATGATTCACTTTAAATCCTACATCCAATCCTTGGTTATTTTAAGTATGGTGCCAATCGGATGGATGGGCTCTGCTTGGGGACATGGAATTGAAGGAGTTCCGATTTCTATGCTTTCAGTATGGGGAATGGTTGCTTTGGCTGGTGTGATTGTCAATGATGCAGTTGTATTTTTATCTAAATATAACAGTCTGATAGTTGAAGGAAATAAAGTTTCTGATGCAGCTTACGAAGCGGGTATAGCTCGCTTTAGAGCGATTATGCTTACAACAATTACAACATCAATCGGGCTGTATCCATTGATTTTGGAGACTAGCTTCCAGGCTCAGTTCCTAATCCCTATGGCTATTGCACTTGCATATGGTGTATTGTTCGGTACTATGTTTATTTTAATTTTCTTCCCTGCATTAATTGTGTGTCTCAACGATATAAATTGTCTTATTTATAGAATCTGGACAGGCAAAGAATGTGTTAAAGAAGACTTAGAACCGGCTATGAAAAATTATCAAAGATCTTTGGGTTAATAATCAGAAGTAATCAAATGAAAATAATAAAAAATATAATATTTATGCTAACATTGGCCTGCTCTCTTTCTGTGGTAACTGCCAGAGAAATCAGCTTGGAAGATGCTATTTTAATTGGACTTGAAAATAATCATCAAGTAAAAATTGCAAGTGCATCCAGCAAACTGGCAGGTATTAATAATGCATGGGGAGCTGCCGGCAGGTACCCGACTATTGATGCATCTGTTACTCAGGGAAACCGATTTGACAACAGGCCAATGTCCGGATTGCCTGATGAGAGCACTACTCACTCTATTACTGCATCTTTGGGAATGAATTGGATGCTTTTTGACGGGTTTTCCATTGCAGACAGAAAGGATAAACTCGAGTTTGCAGACAAACTTACTCAGAATCAGGAATATGATACAAGAGAATCTCTTGTCAAAGATATTACTTTGGCATATCATCAAGCTCAGGTAGACAAAGAAAAGATGGAAGTGCTTGCAAAACTTATGGCTCTGTCCTCAGATAGATACAGAAGGATTGAAGTATCTAAAGATTTAGGTAATGCTGTAACTTTTGATGTCCTTCAACTTAAAAACAACTATCTGCGTGATTCGACAAATGTGCTTTTGCAAGAAATTAGCTATCGCAATTCTTTGCGAAATCTGAACTTGCTCTTAGGAGAATCAGATGATACAAAATATCAGCCGATAGGAGAGATGCAACCTGAAAGATTTGAAGCAAATTATGGAGAGCTCAGACAATTACTTTTTGAGAGAAACAAGTCTTTAAAGACTCTTCGTTACAACCAAAATATACTCAAATCAGAACTAAGCATTAATGAAAACGCCTGGTTGCCTTCTATTTCACTGAATTCAGGTTTTGACTATAGCAATGCCAGACAAAAGTACCAGGGGATGGATGCTACTACATCTGATAACTATGACTATTACGCTAATCTAAGACTTTCCGTGAATATTTTCAACGGAGGCAATACAGAGCGCGCGTTGGAAGCAGCAAAAATAGACGTAGAAAAAGGTGAGTATCAGATAAATGAAACTCAAATTAGACTTGAAAATACTCTTAAAAGTTTGGTCGAACTTTATAGGCTAAGAAGTGATTTATTTAATGTTGCTTCAGAGAATCTTAAAAGTGCTGAACTTAATTTGCAAATAGCTGAGCACAAGTTTGATACAGGTGCTATTAGCTCATTCAATTTCAGAGATATTCAAATGATATATCTGAATGCAGCATTTGACAAAATCCAGGCTACTTATAATCTGATCGACTCAGAGCAGGCTATTAAAAAGCTGACAGGTCAGATTGTGTACAGAAGATAAGCTATATCTAAAGTTAGAATATATAAAGAGGCTGCATTTCAACAGAAAAAAAGTGCAGCCTCCTTTTTATTTATAAGGCAGTCACTAGAACTATATTAAAGCTTCGTGTGATGAGTAGAAACTGTCTCATATCTGAAAAATAATCTATTTAACAAACAAAAGTAATAACTTTAGATTAAATCTAATGATTCGTGCAGATGCCTAAAGCTATCTGTTGCAATTATAATCTATTGCAACCGCATGCTTTAGCTTGCGGCTAGTTTGACAGATTTTATTTATAACATAGATGTATTTTTTACTTATTAGACAAACTCTCTTCTAAACATAGATTACTTTCAGAAAAATGAACAATGGTTTTTAACCTCTTTTTATATACTTACATTTAATATCTCGAATATCATTCTACAGTTTACTTCACCTCAACTTCTATAGCAATTTTAGCAAATGCTTTTTCTGTGTCATTTCCCGGAGGCATTAGTATGTATTCTACTAAATGCTTGCCTTTCTTTAGATATTTTCCGGGAATATCATCTGTAAATGGTGAGTCTATACCCTCAGAACTAACTTCCATTCCTGACATTTTGCCGTTAACCTGAGTTAACAGCCATGCACTGTTAGCATTTGCAATTTTTTTATCAAAAGTGATTTTTACAGGTATCGATTCACTCTCAGAAATTGTAATTTTAGTGCTTGTTGGTTCTACAAGTTTGAACTTATAATCTGAAACAAAGTTTGGATCTTTTGTTCTAAGTCTCATTATTGAGTTCTCGTCATATTTATCATAATCTACTGCTATGATTTTACCCTTGGCATCCAAAAGTGCAATATATGCATACTTATCGTCAAATCTTTTTTCGCGGACGAAAGCGATAATATCATCTTTTTGAATTATTTCGATATCTTCAGTTTCACCCGGGGCAATTTCATTTAGCATTAGTTCAAAATTTTTACTCCATTTTTCTTGTTTCAAACTTAAGTCTTGTTTTAGACTTGACAGGAACAAGTGGTCAGTAAATAGTATTTTGGGATCAACTACTCTGCTAAATGACTCTTCAGACTCTATAATCATTACTTCTTCCGTTGTTTCATACTGATATTCCGGTGTTGAGTGGTCAATTATAAGTTTAGCGTTATACAATTTTGCATTAGAAATGCTATTAATTTCTTTGCTATCCACTGGCATAACGTCAAATCTATATTTTAACATTTGAGAGGCTTTTTCATAGATATCCTTTGCATCTTTGTCCGATAGTTTAAGTATTGGAGCATGGGCTGCGAATTGGTTAGGATTTTCCTTCTCTGTATTTTCTGAAATAAGCCCTTCAAATTTTTGCATCATTAAACTAATAGTTTCATCTCTGTCAATATTGGGTTTTTCATTTTCGCCTTGTGTCTCCTTGATTTCAATTTCAAACTTGCCGGAATACTCAATACTCAAAATTTTACCATTTTCGTCAGTAGTTACTTTATATCCTTCTTTATTGTCAAACATTTCATGTCTTACGAAATACCACTCTTTGTCCTTGTTATAAAATCCCTTAGAAAAATTTTGTTGATCAAATTCATATAGCATTTCTTGAAATAAAATAGCATCAGTTTCTTTTTTCAAAGCGAAATCTGAGCTAATGGAAGAAATAAATAAGTCGGAAGAAGGCAACATAAGCTTGTTGATTTGGGTTTGAGTAAGTTTTCCGTCTTTTTTACAGAATAAAACTGAGATTGGGTTGCCACCCCAGCTGTTATTTTCAAGGTTAAAACTGATAGTAGATTCTATCCAAAGTGCATCTGAAATTATTGCAAGAGCATCATTAATCAGAATATTTTCCGAATGATCTCGCGTAGATTCGAGGTACTCTTTAATTTCAGTATACTCTGCATAAGCTGGTTTGCTAAATATTGCAGAAATAGCTACAAAAGAAAGTAGCTTCAAGAAAATCTTAACAGGCTTCATATTATACCCATAGAAATAATGATTGATAGTTAAGTAATTAGAAGATTTAGTAATAATGTATAGATTTTACTAAAAAGCATAAAATCTGAATACAATATAATATATAAACTGAAATAAATACTAAGGAGATTTCTTTATTCTGCAAGTGAGGTGGATAACGGATGTGATGGATAGAAATAAATTAAAATCAGTAATAGTAAATATAACGCAAGAGTCATTGTATAGTAGAGCCTATTTGTTTAATCTTATCTATATATTATATTAAAATATCAGATATATTACTAAAATATTGAAGAAATGTAGTAAAATCAAAAAAAACTTATTGTATTAAAGAAAAATTTATGTAGATTTTCTGTTTTTCTTAACAAAGTTAAGAAAAGACGCATTTTACTCAATATACTATTAGGATGCTTATGAGTATCAGTCTAATCGGAAAATCAATTAATCAGTCAGCTACACTCAAGTTAAACGAGATAGCTGCAATATTGAAGGCAAAAGGTGAACCGGTGATTCACCTGGGGGGAGGACAGCCTAAATCAAAAGCACCTTATGATGCATTACTTGCAGCATCCGGTGTGGTGAATACAGGCGAAGTGAAATATACGCCTGCAGATGGTATTCCGGAACTCAAACAGGCAATAATCAGATATACAGAAGATTTTTACAACAGAAAGGTAGACCCTGAAAATGTAATTGCTTCCAGTGGAGCCAAGCAAGCGCTGATGGTTGCGTTGCAGGCAATCTTAAATCCACAGGAAGAGGTAGTATTTCCTGCGCCATATTGGGTAAGTTATCCTGAAATGGTAAAACTTTGTGGCGGAATTCCTGTACCTGTTCATGCAGAAGATGGTACATTTTTACCTCGTTTGCAGGATATAGACAGGGTTGTAACTTCTTATACTAAAGCTATTGTTATCAATAGCCCTAATAATCCTACCGGAGCGATGTATTCTGAAGATTTTATTGAAGAAATAGTTGCTTACTGCGAAAAGAAAGATATTTATCTCATTATGGATGACATCTATCATCGCCTTGTTTTTGATAATAAAAAGCCTATTAGTGCTTGGAAATATGCCAAAAACAAAACTGAAACATCTAAAATGATCATAATCAACGGTGTTTCTAAGCAGTACGCTATGACAGGTTACAGAATCGGTTGGGCAGTGGCTAATAAAAAGCTGATTGAAGTTATGACTAACATTCAGGGGCACCAGACGTCCGGACCTTCTGTTGTAGTTCAAAAAGCTGCCACAGCTGCCATAAATGGTGTTCAATCTTCAGTAGAAAGCCTTCGCGCTACTTTAGAAAACAACAGAAACGTTATGATGGAGCAGTTAAACAGTTTCGATGGAGTAAAAGCCTATAAGCCAAGTGGTACTTTTTATTGCTTTGCTGATTTCAGTTATTATGAAAAAGATTCGGTTAAGCTTTCAAATATGCTTTTGGATAAAGTAAGAGTGGTAACAGTGCCCGGCGTTGAGTTTGGTCGGGATGGATTCCTCAGACTTTCTACTTGCGGTTCTATTAAAGAGATAACAGAGGGAATAGAAAGGATAAAATGGGTTCTGGATCCGGAATCTCCAAATGAACTTTATATTGGTGAAAGAAAATTAGTAAGGGATTGGTTATGACAAAATATTTGAAATTCGAAACTCCGGCTCAGAAGCATGCAGGCGAACTTGCCAGCATGTTCAAATTAAAGAATCACGGACTTACTCAACTTGATAGAGTATACTGGAATTTACCGACTCCGGCACTATATGAAGAAGCTGTGTTTCGCGGTGAAGCCAAAGTAGTAAATGGTGGCCCTTTACTTGTAAACACTGGCAAATGGACTGCACGTGCTGCGAATGATAAATATGTAGTGCAAGAAGCTACTAGCCAAGATAAAATCTGGTGGGGTGTTTATAACAGACCAATGCCTTTAGATAAATTTCACGGAATTTTAGCCAGAATGCAAGCTTATTTGCAAGGTGAAGAGTTATTTGTACAGGATTGTTACGTTGGCGCTGATAAAAACTACCGACTACCAATTCGAATAATAACTGATACTGCCTGGCAGTCACTTTTCGCGAGAAATATGTTTATCCCTATTGATAATAAGGATGAACTCAAAAGACATATACCTGAATTTACTATTATTGCATCTCCTTCTTTTAAAGCTGAGCCTATGATTGACGGCACAAGAAGTGAAACTTGCATGGCAATCAACTTCTCAGAAAGAATCGCTGTTGTTGCAGGGTCACATTATGGTGGTGAAATTAAAAAAACAATGTTTACTGTAATGAACTATCTTAAGCCTCTGGAAGGTGTGATGTCCATGCACTGCTCTGCAAATGTGGGTGCTAAAGGAGATTCTGCATTATTCTTTGGTTTAAGTGGTACCGGTAAAACAACTTTATCAGCTGATCCTTCACGTAATCTAATTGGTGACGATGAGCATGGCTGGAGCGATGATGGTATTTTCAATTACGAAGGCGGATGCTATGCGAAAGTAATTAGGCTTTCTGCTGAAGCTGAGCCTGAAATCTATGAATGTACAAAGCGTTTTGGTACAATATTAGAAAATGTTGTTTATGACCCCGCTTCCAGAATGATAGATTTGGAAGATGACTCTTTGACAGAAAATACACGTGCTTCATATCCACTTGATTTTATTCCGAATGCAATGCCTGAGAAGAAAGCAGATTCGCATCCGGAAAATGTTATTTTCCTTACATGTGATGCAACAGGTGTGTTACCTCCAATTGCATTATTAGATGAAAATCAGGCTATGTATCACTTTATCAGTGGTTACACTTCAAAGATAGCAGGAACTGAGATAGGACTTGGCATAGAACCTGAAATAGCATTTAGTCCTTGCTTTGGCGCACCATTTATGGTACACCATCCGTATTTTTATGCAAATCTTCTTATGAAAAAAATGCGTAAGCACGGTTCTAAATGCTGGCTTGTGAATACAGGCTGGGTTGGTGGCAAATTTGGAATAGGTAAACGTATCTCCATTCGTCACACAAGAAATATGCTTAATGCTGCATTGGAAGGCAAGCTTGATAATGTAGAATATCGTACAGATAAACTTTTTGGCTTTAAAGTACCGGCAGAGTGTCCAAATGTACCGGAAGAAGTATTTGAACCTTCAAATGCCTGGGGTAATAAAGAAGAGTATTGGAACAAATACGATGCTTTAGCAGCCAGATATATTGAAAACTTCAAATTATATTCAGATGGTATTCCTTTGGAAGTTGTGCAAGCAGGTCCTAAGAGATTAAAGTTTGCAGAAGTTGAGATGTAAGATATATAGATGAAAGTGATTCTCTTTTACTTTTTGATATCAAATAAACAATGGCTGTCTAAAATAATTAGGCAGCCATTCTTATATAAATGATATTGTAATCTCATGTTAACCATTAGACAATGCAGCAACTGCAACTTTAAAACAAAGAAGAATGGAATAAACTCAAGCCTGTTTTCAATCGAAAATAATAGAAATTATTTTCATAAAATCATATAAAATATATTGAAAGTAATGAAATATATAGAATTAAAATAGTATATTGCAAATCTAGAGTATATGATAATAAATAATAAAGTAATATATAACTAAAATAATGAGATTCAAATGAGAATAAGTATTTTGCTAATTATGTTGATCAGTTCAATGTTGTGTAATAATTTAAATGCACAAAGTCTAGAAATTGTATTCCCAAAAAAATCGGACTGTACTATTTCTGATATTGTTGTTGCCCAAGATAGTTCTTTGTTTGTTTATGAGTACAAAAAATTAGGAAATTATCAAGGCGAGGCTACAGTTTATCGTTCCACAGATAAAGGCAAGAATTGGGATGATATATTCTTTCGAGAGATAAAATATAAAAATTATGAAAATATTATATGCATATCTCCTAAAAATAAAGATACTTTGTTACTATTAAGTGCTTGGGGATTTGCATATTTTTCTTTTGACGGTGGGAATAGCTGGGATATATCTGAAAATTTGTATAAAAATGTTGAACTGACTGGAATTCAAAAAGTATTTAGACAGAATAATGAGATTATTGCCTCTAATTCACTACACTCTTTATATTTCTATTCAGATGATTACGGATTTAATTGGGAACAGGTTGATCTTGGTGATGAACTCGGCAATAAGGATGTAGAAAATATCTTTTTTAAAGGTGATGGTGAGTTTTATGCAGTTAAGTTTAGTGATAGCACATATATATATGAATATAGTCAAAATAAATTGAGAATAAAAGATGTCATAGATTTGTATAATCCAAAGGCCGTTGCAGTGTATAAGGAAGATCAATTAATTATAGCAGACTTAAAGCTTAGGGTTTTAAAAGATTCTGTAGGGTCTTTGCATTATTTATTTAGTTACTATTTGTATGATATGAATAAAAAAGAGACAAAAAGACTTTTAACAGTAAGACCAGACAATCCTGATGACATCAATGAATTCATTCCTCTGATTGAGCAGTATGATGGAAATCTGCTTTTCGCGGGCTTTAATAAGATTTGGATCTTTAATGAAGAAAGTAATCAATGGACATCTTTTAATAAGGCTAAAACTATCATTGAAGATATACTGTCATTTTTTAAATCTGATTTGTTAGATAGCGGTTTTGGACTTTTTCAAGACCAAAATGCTGTTTATCTTTTCGATCCTATAACAACCTCTGTAGAAGAAAAATCAATTGAAGATAATACAGTTTCTATTTATCCAAATCCGAGTTCCGGCATATTTACTTTGAGCAGTAAAGAAATAAACTTGAAAAAAATACAAGTATTTGATACTAGAGGTCAAGAGGTTGGGATATTAGATGCCAATAGCCTAGTACATGATTTATCTTATCTTGAAAACGGAAAGTATTTTCTGATAATGAGTTATAAAGATAAAATTACAATTGGCCAGCTCGTAATTTCAAGATAAAATAATTAATTCAAGTTCAAGATAAAAGTTTCAAAAAATGTAATTACCCCCAAATGTCGTTTAAACTTTTGGGGGTATTTATATTTATTCAGAACCTCTATATTTTTCAATCTTACTTTGTAAGCTCATCTGCTAAATTATTTGCATCATAAAGCTTACGGAAAGCTTCTATCATATATCTTGCATCTACAGATAAAGCACGGTTCTCTTCGTAGTCATATACGAAATTACCCGGTAATGAGCCCATGTTACCGTCAAATACCAGACCTACAATTTCGCCTCTTTTGTTGAATGTAGGTGAGCCTGAATTACCACCGATAATATCACATGTACTCACGAAATTACATGGAGTAGATAAGTCAACTTTGTCTTTTCGATCCATGTAGCGCTGAGGAACTTCGAAATCACCTTGGTTTCCAAATCCTAATGCTCTGTCATAAAGACCATACATTGTTGTGAAAGGTGGTGCAAGTGTACCGCTTAAAGGAAACCCTTTAACAGTTCCATATGTAAGGCGTGGAGTGAAATTTGCGTCAGGATAGACATTTCTGCCATATACTGCAAAACGAGCCTTAGCTATTTGTTCACTGTACTTAGCTAATGGGCGATGAACATTTTCACCATACCATCTACTTTCTTCGTGTGTGATTTCTTTGATAGAATTATAGACAGCCAGAAACTCATCATCAGAATTCTCAACAGATGCAGAATTGCCATCCAAAAGTTGGCGACGGTATTTTAAGTCACCAATTTTTGTACCTGCAATTATTTCTTTTGCTGCTTGCTCAGGCGATCTGCCTTTTAAAACTATTTTCAAGAAAGGATCATCTTCATCAAGGTTTTTTGCTGCAATTACTAATTGCGATCTTAGCAAAACTTCTTCCAGATCTTTATAGAAAGGAATAGGTGTTAAAATTGATCTTTCTAAATGCTCGATTCTTTCTTCATTTTTATCTATTGTCTTATCTGTTTCTCTTGCCCAAGCTTGAAGTTCTCCGGCATATCTCATAAGAGAAGTTCTGCCCAGATTATGGAAGAAGTGTTTGGAGTAGAATTCTTTTTTTTCTTCCATAATGTCACTTATTTCTTCCCATGCTTCTCCATACAAGTCATCTAGCTTGTCATCAGCTTTAACTTTGTTCTTCAGGTCATTTTCAGCATCTTTATGTTGCTTTATCAGTCTATCATCTTTAAGACCTTCATAAATACCCGTGTATGCTTTAAAACTGTTTTCCAGATACATGATATTTACTTGTGCTCTTCTTGCATTTTCAGGAGACTTATTTGCATATGCATGCAACTGCTCTAAAGTATATTCTAATGTTTCTAAAAGCATTGGAATAACATTGTCTCTTTCGTCGAGAAGCTGGTCATTTGTGTATAATCTTTTTGTAGTGCCGGGATTTCCAGCCATAAAGACTAACTCATCAGCTTTTACACCTTTAGAGTTCCATTTGAGATAGTTAGTAGAGTTTACAGGTTTTCCATCCTCATAAGCGCGTAAGAAAGTACAATCTAAATTGTAACGAGGGTAAGTAAAGTTATCATACGCCCCGCCAAAAAAGCCTGCCTTATATTCGGGAGCAAAAACCAGTCTGATGTCAGTATACTTTTTGTAGCAGTAAATCCAGTATTCACCACCATAGTATAAGTTTACTTTATCAGCACGAAGTCCGGTTTTTTCCGCAAATTCAGATCTAATATCTTCAAATACTTTTCTTTTTTGTGCTTCTATTTCTTCTAATTCCATATCTTCATTGACAACAGCATTAACTTTGTCAGTGACATTATGCATTTCCATTAGAACATTGATTTCGAGATCTTTACATTTAAGTTCTTCGCCTTGATTAGGGGCATAAAATCCATTTTTTACAATGTCAAAATCCTGAGTAGAAAGTTTCTGAATCTGAGAAAGCGCTACGTGATGATTTGTCATTATCAAACCATGAGGGCTGACAAAAGAGCCCGAACCGCCATCATTAATTCTTACAGATGAAAGTCTGATATGCTCCAACCAGTTTTTGTCAGGCATAAAGTTATATTTTTCTTTTAATTGCTCAAGAGGAGGGTTGTCAAATGTCCACATTCCTTCCTCGGCAAAAAGAGAAGATGAAAGTATCGCCGTTGCAATGGCAGTAGCTTTCAGAGTTTTGATGAAATCTCTCATGTTACACCGATTTATTTAGTAAATTTATTTAAAAGCTCTGCTAATGTTTTAGCTGCTTCTCGTCGTTCGTATTTACGTATAATTTCTGTATTGGGTGCATAATTCTTTCCGCCTGACTGCCAATTTCTGTAATATTCCAAAATAATATCACAAGTTTTGTCGATTTCGCTTTGATGAGCTATTCTACCTGAGTTTGTTTCCCTCATCAAGTCTGCAATAGCGCTTTGCGGTGGAGCGATTGCAATTATAGGTCTTTTGCATCCGACATATTCATATACTTTGCCGGGCACAATTTCCTCGCTTTCTTTTGATTCGTCGACTACAAGAAGTAGGGCATCTGACTGCATAAGGTATTTGATGCTTTCATGATGAGGTACATAGCTAACTTTTTCTATTTGAGATGAAAAAGAAGCTTTTGCAAACATTTCTTCAACTTCGTTACCAAATCTTCCGACAAAGCGCAGGTGAAGCTTTTGTGGATCTACTAAATTCTGTGCAATCAGTTTTTCTATCGCTTCAAAAAAGCTGGCCGGGTTACGCCTGCCATACATAGATCCTGTGTAGGTCACTGTAAATTTGTCATTCTCAATTTCTTCTACTTCAGGAAAATCAGAGGAATCGAATCCGTTTGGTACGTGGAAGAACTTAGACTCATCAAGTCTGGGATATTTACCCATCGCATCTTTAATAATGCCTTGCCATGCACATTCAACAGCATCTGCATTATTGAATGTATTAAACTCCATCTTGCGGTCTATCATTTTTGGAATAAACCACCTGTTGGGCGAAGAAATGAAGCCAGTCCAAGGATCACGAAAACCTGCAACCCAAGGTGTATTTGTAGTCTTTTTGACATGATTTGCAATTAGCGAGCAAGTGTAGGGTGGAGAGCTTGAATAAACTGCATCTATCTTATGCTCTTTGAGGATTTGAGCTACTGCGTCCTTTGCAGTAAAAAGCCAGCCTATTCTAGCATCAGGTATGAAAAAAGTAGCTCGAATAAATTCGGCAATTTTTTCGGTCAAAGAAACTTTCTGTCCTTCTTTCTTTATTGTGTTTACATCTATAGCAGTACCTTTCTTTTTACCGGTAAATTTCCTGTATAAATCGTAAGGCTCTAATATTCTACTTTTATAAATAATAGTAGACTCAGGTACTTGCTCTAGTAAAGACTCATCAATGGCAGGGTACTGTCCGTTAGAAACAGTCAGTACCACAGGTTGCCATCCAAATTCTGGAAGATATTTTATATGCTTAAGTACTCTCTGCACTCCGGGACCGCCGGAAGGAGGGAAGTAGTAAGCAACTATAAGTACTTTTTTCATTCTCATTTTGTTGATTTCAAAAGAAATAAAATAATAAAACAGTTTACCATAAACAATTTTAAATAGATAATAATTCTATTTGAGCGTCTAAAAGCTGCATAAATTCTGCAAAATCACTAGGAGTGTTGCGATTTAAGTAAGAAAGCAGCAATCCGTTCATTGCATTAAAAACAAGTATAGGAGTATTCTTCTCCTCAGTTTTTGCGTCAGAGGCTGCAAAAATTGACTGGTAAATTTCTTCTGTTTTTTCTGAAAATTTTCCGTAAAATCTTCCTGCATAGTTCGGATCTGTAAATATGAGGACATATAAGCCCGGATATTGAACAAAAAACATCGCATACGCTTTAAGCATATCCTTGATATTGCTCGATTTTGCTGAGCTCAGAACCGATTCCCTACATTCTTCAAGGAACTCAATCATGCATGTTTCAGAAAGCTCATTCATGTCCTTAAAATAGTTATAGATTGTTGCATAAGAAAAGCCTGTAGCTTTTCCAATTTCTCTTGCACTAAGTGCCTTAATACCCTCACTTTTGAGGATATTTTTAGCTGCTTGGATAAATATCCCACGGATATTTTCCTGTTTGAGTTGATTAACCATTTTCAAATACTTTTTTATATGTTAGTAAAAATAACAATGCTAATATAATTAACGGTGTTAAAATATGCAAATTATATTTTTAACCCACAAAAAAGCTGCTTCCTATTAGTGTAGGAAGCAGCTTCAAATAAAATCTATTTTTGTATTCTCTTATAGATAAAATATTTATTCTTTTATATAAAATCTATCGTATTGAGTTTGAGGCAATTTGGTATTTCTGTATTCTCGCTCATCTTCATTATAATATATAAGATTCCAGCCTTTAGTAAATGTTATATCATAAGGAGTTTTTAAAGAATGAGGATAACCTCCAATAATTTTAAATCTGCCATTAGCGGAGAAGAAACGCCAATATATATTGCTATCGGGAGCCAATAATTCATTTCCTGAGCTATCAGTTGTTGAACCCAGTCTACTGAAGTTAAATATTTGCTTTTTCTCGTTGTTTACACTTACATATATTTTTGCTTCATATTGAGATAGATAAAGATCTTCAGGTTCAATTATTCGTTCTTTAATATCATAATATGTTTCCTTAGAAAATTTGTCAGCTGTCTTTAGATCTTTTGTTGATAAAGTGCCAGTGAGAGTAATTGAAAATTTACCAGAAGCCTCTATTGAGCCTTTACCAAGCTGAATTGTAGAATTTCTGGTGGACAATTCTGCAATTATAATTTGTTCTCCCAAATTCCAATCGTACATACCTTGTTTATCAGCTTGGAAAATTTCCATTTTGCCGGACAAAGTTATTGGATCAGCAACTATATCTTTATAAACAGGGTCTTCCGGTTCTTCTCCTTTTTCTTCTGTTTCTATGTAATAAACTGCTTTATCAGTTATTTTAGAAACATCAAAAACTTGAACTGGACGGTCTTGATGTTTTAGTAAATTCCAGCCTTTATTGCAATCGATTTCAATTGCAGTATATTTTCCATAATAATCAGTAATATATTGATAAGCATCGACATTAATATTTCCTTGTTTTGAGAAAAAGCTCCATGTATAATCGGTGTTTACCCAAAATTCGTTATATACACTATCTACCCAAAAATGATGAGTTCTGCAAAAAATCTCCTTTTTTTCATTATTTATTAGAGCATAAACCCTTGTTGGATAATAAGACATCAATAAATCTTCCGGAAAAACTTTTTCTTCTCCAAAATTGCCTCTATCTATATCTTTAATAAAAGTCAAAGGAGACATCATAAACTTTTTAGATAATGTACCGTCAAGAGTATAGGAAAAATCACCTGAAGCTTCAATTTGCCCTCTGCCAACTTGAATAATTTCTTTATCATTTTCAATTTCAACAACTATAGGATGTGAACCCAAATCCCAGTTTGAGAACGTAAGAGGCATGTGCTGGCCTACTTTTTTAAGACTACCGTGAACTTTTTGCGAATTAGCAACTATTTTTTGAGTCAAGGAATCGTTATTATCAGTTTTGTCAGCTGGCGAGGAGACTATATCTTCATCATCATCACAAGAGTAAGCAAAAGAAACTAGGATAGTGAGTAGCAATACTTTAAGAATTGAAGTTATTTTTATCATTTCGATACCATAAATGTTTTGAAATTGAATAAAATTTAGTATTTACAAATTTAGTTAATTATTGTATAAATATAGAATGAAAAGTATTGTTTGTAAAATAGAGAATCCAAAATTAAATTTTTGACTATAGATTATAGCAATTATATTATCCAAAAATTGAAAAAGCAGAGCAAAAAAAATATCTGCTCTGCTTTTTATAAATTTTCTCAGATTCTATTGGTATATATAAAATATCACATCATCAGGTAAAACATCAATACTTTTGAATTCACTTGGACTAATTTTATGTTCGATCAAATTCCAGCCTTTTCTGCATCTAATATCGTAAGTCCCTAGTAAATCATCAAACTTATCTTCATTATATCTATACATCTCGCCTTCAGTAGAATAGAAATTCCAATAATACTCAACGTCCGTGCTATCTAAAGTTTGTTTGACTTGTCTACAAAATATTTCTTTCTTCTGTTCATTTATTATTGCATATGCTCTAACAGGTGAGCTAGAAACTAATAAATCATTAGGAATTCTTGTAAGAGGGGAAACTGAATCTGCTAAATCATACATATACTGTGAATACAATTCTCCTCGCATAGTAAAAGTAAATCTTCCGGTCGAATCTATCACAGCTCCTGAACCAACAATAATTTCGGAATCCTTTGTATCAATTTCTAACAAAATTAATTGAATCCCTTTGTTCCAATCAGAGAGTTCTATACCATCAGAAGTATTAGTTAGACGTTGAATTTTACCAGTTACTTTATAGGAACTGGCAGTTATAGTCTCATATTTTGGTGTTTCTGGAGAAACTTGGTTATTCTCATTATCCTCTCCACATGAAATGATAACAGCCAAACTGACAGTTAAAACAAATAATTTTAAAATTGAGTATATCCTTAACATTATGTACCTGTTTTATATGTATAAATAAAAAAATATTTTATGCATTAAATATGTGTTTATTAATAGTGCAAATATAATGCTATTATAAATATAAAAAAAAAGCTCTTCAATTATTTTGAAGAGCTTTAATAATCTGAGAAAGTGTTTTTTATAAGTTCTTTTCGTACATTCTATATGTCTTGTATTGCTTGCCATTAAGAGTCTGAGTTAGAGCTCTGTTCATCATTGTATTGTTTTCCAATATCCATGAAGCTTCTGCATGTTCCATGCCGAGAGCTTTGCAACGAAGACCATATTCATAGTATAATATTGCGTCAATTCCGGTTTTCTGGTATTCAGGAAGTACACCTAAAACTATAATACGGAAAGAATCGATTTTTTTTCTTTTAGTCAGAAGATGCCAAACACCCGGTATTGTTGCGCCACTCGGGTTATGCTTTAAAGCTTGGTTGATATCCAAAATGCCTAGAGCAAAACCAACGGTCTTTCCTTTGGATTCAATCATAAATGCTAAAGTAGGTTCTGCAATCATTTTTAGACCTTTCGCCAGATGCTCAAACTCATCGTCTGTCATCTTTACAAAACCCCAGTTAGGCTGCCATGCATCATTATAAAGAGATTTCAGAGTATCTACATCTTTTCTGAATTGCTCTTTATTTTTAAAATTGACATCTCTGGTTGTAATTTCATATCTTTTACGAATTATCCCCTGCATTCTTTCCATCTTTGGAGTTAAATAGTTATCTACCCAAAGATCGTAAGCGTAAAGATCCATTACCTTTGGCAGGCCTGCATCTTTAATCAGCTTATCATAGTATTTTGGATTATAAGGCATCAGCACCACAGGAGGAGAGTCAAAACCTTCTACTAAAGTTCCGCAAGTATCATTTAATGAAGGATTGGCAGGACCTCTCATTTGAGTCATTCCTCTCGATTTAAGCCACTCGCCGGCAGCATCAAATAAGGCTTTCGCAACATCAACATTATCGATGCACTCAAAGAATCCAAAAAAACCAACCATATCACCGTGGATTTTATTATGCATATCGTTTGTAATTGCGGCTATTCTACCAACAATTTTATTATCGCTTTTGGCAATAAAAAGCTGGATTTTAGAATGCTGGTAAAAAGGATTTTTCTCAATATCAAGTGCATCCATTTGATCAAGCATCAAAGGAGCAACATAATTTGGCTCGTTAATATAAAATTGATGCTGACATTTGATAAACTTCTTAGTATCAGACTTACCTTGTAATTTTTCTATTTTGATATTCATAATCTAACCGTATCTTTTATGATTCTTTTGTATCTAACTCGGGTTTGTCCTGCAAAAAAAACAGCTTGAAAAATACTGCTTCTGGAATAAGTAAAAGCAATAGTGCCAGTGAGTCACTGGTAAAATATATTGAATTCCAATCCGATGGATAAATGTGGTACGCTAATGTTCCCGTAAGAGCCCAACCGATTGCAAAGACTAAACCTATGACTCCAAGAGCCAATAAAGCATCTTTCATACCACGATTTTGGAAATTCTTCACAAAAGCATAAACTGCAGCTGCTATATGCAGGTGAAATATTAGTAATTCTATCATAATACTTTTTGTCTTTATACGACATAGACTTATAATTTACAAATATAGGAGGAGAAATGAAAGAAATTACTGACATTCAGCTAATTTATATTGCTTGTAAAGATAGAGATGAAGCGAAAAATATTGCTAACTCGCTAGTTAAAAATAAGCTTGCAGCATGTTGTTCCATTTTCCCTCAGATTAATTCTATTTATGAATGGGAAGGGAAAATATGTGATGAAACGGAGGCTTTGCTCATGGTTAAGAGTATTGAAAGTAACTTTGAAAGTATAAAGCAGCATGTGCTCCAACTCCATAGCTATGATGTTCCGGAAATTGTTGCTGTGAGAGCTGATAATGTACACTTTGATTATGCAAAATGGATTCATGAGGTTGTGGATGTCTGAGGAGTATCAACTAAATAAGAAATCTTTTACTATCAAAGAATGGGACGAAGATGACAGGCCCAGAGAAAAACTTATGCATTATGGTCCTTCCTCACTTTCAAACAGCGAACTTCTTGCTATTTTAATTGGTTCGGGTACAAAAGGTTTTTCTGCTGTGGATGCTGCTCGTGATATGCTCAAGCAACATGGCAATCTAAATTCTCTGGTGAAAAAAAGCCTGAATGAGATAAAAAAAACAAAAGGTATTGGTGATGCCAGAGCAATCACACTAATGGCTGCTTTCGAATTGGGACGAAGGATTGAAGCTGAGCCTCTAAACTCCAAGCCTAAGGTAACCGGACCTGAATTAGTATATGAGCTCTTTGCCCCAAAAATGAGACACCTTGATGTAGAAGTATTCAAAGTCCTTCTTTTAGATACCGGAAATAAAATTTTAAAAGAAATCGATGTAGCAAAAGGCATTTTAAATCAGGTGAGTGTGCACCCAAGAGAGATATTCAAACAGGCAATAATAGAAAGTGCTGCTTCAATTATTGCAGTGCATAATCATCCTTCCGGCAATAATACCCCTTCGGGTGCAGATCGTGAACTGACAGAAAGACTGCGCGACACAGGTACTATTATTGGAATTAGTTTGATAGATCACATAATCATAGCCGGAGATTCTTATTATAGTTTTAAAGGAAATAATGATGTGCTTTGAAAACCCTAAGTTGGTATGATATATGCTTTAAAATAATTTTGAAATATATTAAATAATACGCTATGAAACCTGAACAATACCTTGTATTTGACATAGAAACTTCTCCTCTTGATTTTGATACACTCTCAGAATCTCAGCAAGAGTATATTTTGCGATATGCAGAAACTGATGAAGAAAAAGAACAGAAAAAATTTGAAATGGGACTTACTCCCTTGACTGCTGAAGTTGTGTGCATCGGCTTACAGCTGATGGAACGCAATGAAACAGGCGGGTGGGAAATGAAAAGCTGTGCTGCTTTTTCAACTGCTCCGGGCTACGATAAAGATGAGCCTGAAGAAAGAATTATGTCAGATGGCAATAAATGCCTTATCTACTCAGAAAAAAGACTAATGGAAGATTTTTGGCGTATACTTAAAAAGTATAAATATGCGCAACTTGTGTCTTTTAACGGAAGAAACTTCGATGCTCCTTTTTTAATGCTTAGAAGTGCAATTTTGAGAGTTCGTCCTTCCAGAAACTTAATGGCAGGAACAAAATTCAATTATCCGAATCACATTGATTTGATTGATGAATTAACGTTTTTTAGTCCATCTCCATATGCTGCTACTAAACGATTCAACTTTGATTATTATACCAGAGTTTTTGGAATCACATCTCCAAAAGAGAAAGGTGTAGATGGATCCATGGTAGGTCAATTATATAGAGCAGGCGAAGTAGAAACCATTGCTGAATATTGCCTAAGAGATGTTAATGCAACATGGGAGCTATTTCTGAAATGGTACGAGTATCTTAAGTTTTAAGATTCATCGTTTTCTAAAAGCAAAATATTCCAAAACATATCAATGCCGGATTGGATAATGTCATCATTAAAATCATAATCCGGATTGTGCAGATTTGGAGTGTTTTCACCTGCGCCTAAACCGAAGAATGAGCCTGGTTTGTAATTAAGATAATGTCCAAAATCTTCTGACCAGGCAAATGGTTTGTCTTTTTCTATAATTTCTAGTTTCAAATTTTGTGCAGCTTGTTTTACTATATCACTTTCTAAATCGTGATTTACAGTTGCCGGAAAAACTTCTTTATATGAGATAGAATGACTTAGTTTAAAGCTGGTGGCTATACCTTCGGCGGCAGTTTCAATGTCCATCGCCATTTTCCTCATATTGTGCTCTGAATCAGATCTTAATGTAGCCATGATTACGGCTTTCCCCGGGGATGTTCCAAATGCTTCTTCACCCAGTTTAGCATGAATTATTGTTACCAGATTAGAATCATTGAAGTTGGTATTCCTCTGAGGAAGAGCAAGCAAAGTATTGATTATTGACGTCATTGCTAATAACGGAGAATTTCCGTTTTCAGGTTCGGCAGCATGGGATGTCTCGCCTTCTAGGTTAATTATTATCCCCTTAGACGCAGAGGCAAATGTATCTTTTTTTGTGATAATACTCTTCTCTTTGAATCCCGGCAGATTATGCAATCCATAGAATTTATAGATATTTAGATTCAAGAATCTTGTGTCTTTTAGTACTTTTTCTGCTCCTGTTCCGGTTTCTTCCTCCGCTTGAAAAAGTAAGACAATTCGTCCCGGGAATTCTTTCCCGGCCAATTTTTCAGCTAATCCCAATAAAATAGCGATATGGCCATCATGTCCGCATTTATGTGAAATATCAGAGCTATTAGATTTATGCTCTAAATATCTTGATTCACTAATAGGCAGAGCATCAATATCAGCTCTAAAACATAAGGATTTACCTTCTTTGTTGCCTTCAAAAACTGCTGCTAGACTAAAAGTATCGTTAAATTGTTCTATTAGTAAATCAGGATTTAACTCTTTGAGAATATTTGCAATTGTTTGGCTTGTGTTTATTTCTTTACCTGATATTTCTGCAATCTTGTGGAATTGTCTTCTAATTTCCTGAATATTCATTATCATTCCTTTATAATACTCTAAAACACATTGTAAGTATTTATCAATAACTTACATTATGTTATATAGATATATATGGTTGAAAAAACAATAGCCAAACCAAAATATTGACAAATAATACATGAAGATTTTTTTGTATCAAATATAGAGGTTTTTGCATCACGAATTTTAGTTTTTAACTGCAATTTAGAAAACTTTGCAGCTAATTAAAAACTCTAGCTTTCAGTTTTTTGATCTATACTTTAAATGTATATATGATAGTTATTTACAGACATATGAAGTATGCTGAATAAAATTAATACGCGTTTTAATAAGCCTTCATATTAGGAGTTTAAATTACGTTAATTCAAAATGTGATTTCTACTCAACTTTTTAAATGGAGCGACTATGGAAAAGATTTTACAGTACTCATTGAGAGTATTTTTGATGGCGATGACTTTCGCTTTTGTTGTATCATGTTCGGATGATGATGATGGGAATTCAAATCCTGTTACTAATCCGATGGATTATAAAACTCCTAAGTATATTTTCTTTTTTATTGGAGATGGTGTAGCAGCACCTCAAATCAATTTAGCGCAAGCTGCATTAAATGATCCGGGTTTTAAATCTAAATCATCTGTAGGCATAGGTCATATGAATATAGCTGAATTACCAATAACAGGAATGTCTACTACTCATGCAGAAAACAGATACATAACAGGTTCTGCTGCATCTGCAACTGCTTTAGCAACCGGCGAAAAAACTACAATTAATACTATCTCCAAGACAGGTGATTACTCTGCTAATCTAACTACTATGGCTGAAATGGCTAGAGATAAAGGTATGAGAGTTGGTATTGTATCTTCTGTTTCAATTGATCATGCTACTCCTGCTTGCTTTTACGCTCATGAAGATACTAGAAAAAGTATGTATAACATAGCTGCACAAATGTCTACTTCTAAATTCGATTATTTTGGTGGTGGTTATGCAAAGGGTGATTATGATGGAGAAAATTTGAAAGACATACAGCAAAAAATGCAAAATGCTGGTTATAAGATTGTTTCTAATAGATCAGATTTTAATCAAGTACAAAACGGAGAGAAAGTTTGGGCTTATAATCATACTGTTGATGCTTCAGCTGCTCTATGGTATGAAATGGACCGACCGTCAGATCATCTCTCTTTGGCTGAGTTTACACAAAGAGGTATTGAAATTCTAGATAACGATAAAGGCTTTTTTATGATGGTTGAAGGCGGAAAAATCGATTGGGCATGCCATGCAAACGATGCAGTTGCAGCAGCCTATGACATGATAGCTTTTGACGATGCATTAGGCAAAGCTTTAGAGTTTTATAAACAGCACCCAGATGAAACACTAATTGTAGTTACAGGTGATCATGAGTGTGGCGGACTTGCTTTAGGCTTTGCAAATACTGGATATGAAACAGCATTTGAAATCTTGAAATACCAAAAAATGTCATATGAAAAATTTGAAGAAAAAGTTTACGAATGGATTGAAACTGAAGGCGATGCATTTACTTTTGATGTGGCATTGAATAGAATAAAAGATAATTTTGGACTAGGTAACACAGCTTTAAACGAAAATCTAGAACTTTCAGATTATGATTTAACTCAATTGGAGAATGCCTTTAATAAAACTATAAAGGGAGAATCTCCTTATCCGAAAGAAGATCAAAATTTATATTATAGCTACTATGATCCTTTGACTGTTACTATTACTCATATTCTTAATAGAAAAGCTGGAATAGATTGGACTTCATATTCTCACACAGGTGTTCCTGTACCAGTATTTGCTATTGGGCAAGGTCAATATGAATTTGGCGGATTTTATGATAACACAGATATAGCTAAAAAGATTATGGAAATTGGTTCTCTGAAATAAGACACAGTGAAACACTAGCTATGACCTCATTCTCATGCAAAGGACTAATTCCTAAGAGGCGCATTTTCTTGCGTCTCTTTTTTTTAATCAAAATACTAAGACTTAATATGAATTCTGAATTGAAAAAAAAGCTGGATATTGCTTTTGTGATAACTGTTACAATCTTTTGTATTATTCTTTTTTTCATTCCAACCGGATTTGAAAATGATTCTTACTATAAAAATACTGAACGAGTAGAGGCAATTGTAAAGAATATTGATAACAGTGATATTAAAAACTACGGTGTCTCATTAAATGGTACACAAATGTTGGATGTACTTGTCAAAGAAGGCACATTCGAGGGTGAAACAATCGAGGCGCAGAACATCATGCTTGGCCAAATGAGCATGGATAAATATTACAAAATTGGAGATAAGATTCTTTTGATTATTAAAAAAGATAAAACAAACACAAAAATAGTTAGTGCAAGAGCACATGATTTGTATAGAATCGATATCGAAATATTTCTATTTGTTTTATTTGCTCTATTTCTTGTTGGTTTCGCAAAATGGACTGGTTTAAAAGCTTTGCTATCTTTTGTTTTTACAGCACTTGCAATCTGGAAAATTTTAGTGCCTATGTTTTTAAGTGGTTTTTCTCCTTTGACATCTGCATTTGCTGTTGTGGGATTAACAACAACCGTTATTATAATGCTAATCAGTGGATTTACTAGAAAAGGAATTGTTGCGCTTATTGGTGCATTGACAGGAGTAGGGCTAACTACATTTTTAGCAATAGTATTTGGACATTTTTTTCAAATACCGGGTACAGTAAAAGAATTTTCTGAATTACTTCTTTTTTCCGGTTTTGATCTGACAAAGTTATCTGATATTTTTATTTCCGGAATATTTATTTCATCAGCAGGTGCAGTTATGGATGTTGCTATGGATATTGCTGCATCACAAAATGAGATTAAAGAACAAAAACCAGAAATAAGTTCTAAACAATTGATCCTTTCAGGCTTTAAAATAGCATATCCTGTTTTGGGGACTATGACTACTACTCTATTATTTGCTTATTCAGGAAGTTTCGCATTTACTTTGATGGTATTTATGTCTAAAGGTACACCTGCTATTGGTATCTTCAATATAAACTTTATTGCAGCTGAAATTCTTCAAACTATGGTTGGTAGTTTTGGACTTGTATTGGTTGCACCTGTAACAGCAATTATAGGTGGGTACATTTATAGTAAAAAAAATAAACATTAAAGCTAAAGGCAGTTCGTTTTTTGTTGTAATTTTGGGCACAGTGCCTAATATCTAAAGCATATTATAAATCAAATCTAAAACTAGTTGAGGAATTTATGTATAAATCAATGGTGATTACTTCAAGATTGCTGATATTCTTGTTTATAATCTCTCTTTCTGCTGCATGCTCTCAGACTGATTCTAAAATTTCTAATGGGAGTGAAGATCAAAATATAGAAGGTAAAACGCCAAAATATATATTTCTCTTTATCGGAGATGGGATGGGGGCTCCCCAAGTTGCTTTGACTCAAGCATATATGCAGTATTTAGATAGCGATTCTGCAAGTGTTGGTATGAAACAACTTAATTTTACAAAATTCCCTGTTTTGGGCAGAACTACTACTTTTGCTGAAAATCGACTTATCACCGGTTCTGCTGCAGCCGGAACCGCTCTGGCTACAGGTCATAAAACAACAATTAATACTCTTTCGATGAAAGGAGATCACTCAGCAAATCTGCCAACTATTGCTGAAATGGCAAAAAAGAAAGGGATGAAAGTCGGTATTGTTTCATCAGTGTCTATAGACCATGCAACTCCTGCCGCATTTTACGCACATGTTTCAAATCGCAGAGAGTATTATAAAATAGCTTCACAAATGCCTGATTCAGAATTTGATTATTTTGCTGGAGGGTATGCTCTTGGGAATATAGATGGTGAAGGAGAAAGAGATTTAAAGCCTAAGATGCAAAATGCCGGATATAAGATTGTTTCTACTTCTGAAGGATTGAATGAATTGAAGCAAGGAGATAAGGCTTGGGCATATAATCATACTTATGATAAAGAAGCCGCTCTTTTTTATGAAATGGACAGACCTCAAGATCATATATCACTTTCTGATTTTACGCAAAAAGGTATAGAAGTACTGTATAATCAAAATGGCTTTTTTATGATGATTGAAGGCGGTAAAATAGATTGGGCATGCCATGCAAATGACGCCGTCGCTGCTGCCAATGATGTTATAGAATTTGATAGATCAGTTGCTAAAGCCCTTGAATTTTATCATAAACACCCGGAAGAAACTTTAATAATAGTGACAGCTGATCATGAAACAGGCGGGTTGACTCTTGGTGCTGCAAATACTAAGTATGAGACAGCTTTTGAGATTCTTAAATACCAGAAGATATCCTCCGAAAAATTGACCGAACTATTCGAATCTCAGCTAAATGAGAATAAGTCTGATTTTACATTTGATTTCGCACTGAAGCAACTGAATGAATATACAGGCTTAGGGAATAACTCATTAAATGAGAAACTGGCACTTTCTGATTATGAAGTTGGCTTGTTGAAAAAAGCATATATGATGTTTATCAATGATGAGAAACCAACTTCAGAAGAAGAATTTTTGAATTATGGGTACTATAATCCGTTAGTTATAACAGCGACTCATATCCTCAATAAAAAAGCCGGCATTAGCTGGACATCATATTCACATACTGCTCTCCCGACTCCTGTTTTTGCGATTGGTCAGGGGCAAGGAGAATTTTCAGGATCCTTTGATAATACAGATATACCAAAAAAGATTATGAAGATAGCCGTTTTAAATGCAGAATAATGAAACATTTTTTCTTTAGATGTGTTATTGTAGGCGTATGTTTAATTTGATGAATAGGATAACAATAGTGAACAAAATCTCTACTTTATTGGTAATTGGTGTAGTGCTCTCCGGTATGCTAACTACGCATTCACTTAAGGCAGAAAATAAGCGATTTAATCATGATGATAAAACTTATGAAATTGTAGAACAGAAAATGAATTGGGAAAATGCTGCGAAATATGCTCGCGAAAAGGGTGGATATCTCGTTGAGATTAATTCGCAGAGTGAGCAGGATGCTTTATATAAAGAATTGATCACAGATGGAAAAGTCCCGGCGAATTATACTGCTGTAAATGATGGTGGAGGAATTGCATACGTCTGGATCGGCGGAAATGATATCTCTGATGAAGGCATATGGCTATGGGATGGAAACAATGATGGTCAGTCAATCAAATTTTGGACCGGTCAGGGAGCTAATGGCACAGGGAATGGAGCCAGCTGGGATAATAACTATCAGAATTGGGGAGGCAAAGCGAAACAAGGCTCTGCAAACGAACCTGATGATTTTATGGGCCAACAGGATGCTGCTGCAATAGCATTAGATGCATGGCCAAAAGGAGCAGGATTTTTAGGTTCTAAAGGCGAATGGAATGATATCAATGATAAAAATGAGCTATATTTTGTGATTGAATATGACTATGCTGATGTACCGGCCAAACCAAATATTATTGACGGTATTTCTGATATTTGCCCTAATATTGCTTACGAATATCTGTGCAATGAACCTGAGGGTGCAGCAGCTTATGAATGGATTGTAAATCCTGAAAGTGCGGCAGATATAGTAGCTCAGAAAAACTTTGCTTCTATTACTTGGAAATCAGGTTTTGCTGGTAGCGTAAGTGTGCAGGTAAGAGCTATTAATCCACTTGGGTATAGCGAAATATCAGATGAGTATCAAGTAGTATTGAAGGATCTTCCTGCAATACCAGCCAAACCTCAGGGTGATACTAACCTTATACCTGAAGAAATTATTGAATCTACCTATACCGTAGATGAAGTACCTACTGCCACTGAATACGAGTGGGTTATCAATCCGGAAAATGCTGGAGAAATCTCTCAGCAGGGTAAACAAGCAATTATTAAATGGAATCAGAAATACGAAGGCGAAGTGCTTCTTGCTGTTAAATGCAAGAATGACTGTGGAGTCAGTGATTTAAGTCAAGAATTAATGATCATGCTAGAACCTCAGGTATCTGTGTCTGAAGAAAACAATTATGGAATTAAAGTGTTTCCTAATCCGGCTAAAGGAGAAATCACTATCAGCAACTTGAAATCAGATAATTGCAGAATAGAAGCTTATGATATGTCCGGAAAGCTCATTAAAAAAGTTACTGCTAATACCAAAAACCAAACTCTTCTTTTGGAACAATCCGGTGTTTATATCATCAAAATTTTGGATGGTGATACTTCTATATCAAAGAAGATTATAGTAGAATAAAATGAAATACAATCTATTTACATGATTAATAAAAAATCTCTAAATAGCAGTAAAATCAATTATATAGAATTAATCCACTAAGCAATGTTTAGTGGATTTTTTTGTTTAGCTATACCATTTGCAGATTCGGCTTTCAAAATTGCGCCTTCGTCCACAAAAAGTTTTTTTCTGTTTCTACCCAATGTAATTTTGAACTATAGTTTTTGAACAAAAAAAGCGGTAGTCTCATGACACTTAAACAGTTGCTCTTAGTAATTCTTTTCTTATTTATTGCTCTATCTGACGGAGTGGGAGCAGAGAGCTCAACTGACAGCAACAGGACTGAATTTCATTCCTATATTGGATTAAATTCAGAGTATACGGAGATACTTGCAAAACCTGCAGGATGGTTTACTTTACAATATGGTTTCAATGTTAGTGAAAGCTTTAACTTAGGGATGCAGGCAACCGGATTGTATTATGAACATACTATGGATGAAGTGGTAGAAACCGGTGCTTACAAAATGGAAGGCGGATATGTTGGCATATTTGTCGAATACCATACTGATATTACAGAAGACCTAATGCTTGGATTGAAATATACTACAGGCAGAGGTTTAGTAAAATATGAATTAGAAAAAGAATATCGAAAAGATAAATTCTGGTACGAGCGTATTGTTGACCAAGATGATTTTGTCGTCAATATTTTGGCGGCAGAATTATCTTATAATATCACTTCTCAATGGTGGATTGGATTTACTATTTCCTACAAGTTGACATCTCCAATAGAATTACATCTGACTGATGAGTTTTTGCTCAATACGATAACCGGTGGATTGACACTCCGATATCAACTTAACTAAGACCCAAGATGTATTCTAAGAGAAGCTGTCGAATTTAAATTCTACTCGGTGTAAATTATAAGTTCAAAATTATTCGGCAGCTTCTCCCTCTCTCCTTATATATAAAAAGATATTTGATAGTTCTATATATATGGATTTAAAATTGAAAATATCAGAGATAAATAAAGTTTTTTCCAGAGGGCGTTTAGCCGGTGTAGTCTTGGTGTATGTAGCGTTCATCGAACTATTTGTTGTGCTTTATCTTGATTACGTGGGTTATGCACCTTTTAGAAATCTATGCTTGTTTTTATATAGATATTTTATCAGTGTAGGAATTGCTTTTTTGGGTGGATATATAGCAGGTGTGCTTGATTTATTGGTAATAGCATTTTTGAATAACAGATTTCCATGGCAGAAAAAAGCTACTAAACGAGTTGCACATCAGATGCTGTTTATTGCAATTATTGCAGTTTTGATTGCTTTAATATTGACTGTAGTGACTGAAATACTACAAGGTTATCCTGAAAAGTTTTATAATGCTTTTATCAATAACATAATGATTAGCTTTTTGAGTAATTTTATGTTGATGATTATTTTGGAGCTATGGATATCTCTGATAGAAAAGAAAAAATCTGAGCTCAAAGAGCAAAAACTTGAAAATGAAATAAACAGATTGAAATATGATGTACTAAAAAGTCAGATAGAACCTCATTTCATATTCAATAGTCTAAACACGATGAGTGGTTTGATCGGATCCGAGCCGGAAAAAGCTCAGGCTTTTTTTGATGAACTGTCACAGGTTTACAGATACGTTTTAGAAACCATTGATTGTAAAAGTGTAAGACTATCCAGAGAGCTGGAATTTATTGAGTCTTATAAATTCCTTATGGCTATCAGATTTTCTGATTCCGTGATCTTCCATATTGATGTTGAGAAAGATTATCTAGACTGGTGGCTTCCTCCACTAAGTTTACAATTTGCAGTGGAAAATGCTTTAAAACATAACTCAGCTTCAGAATCTTCACCCTTAGTTATTTATATATATTGCAGTAACGGTGCAATTTATGTCGCAAATAATATACAGTATAAATTCTCCAAAGAATACTCCTCAGGTTTGGGACAAAGCAATATTAATAAAAGATATGCTCTTATAACCCAAATTGAACCCAATTACTATACA
Organism: uncultured bacterium; assembly: GCA_942490685.1. Lineage (GTDB taxonomy): Bacteria > Bacteroidota > Ignavibacteria > Kapaibacteriales > UBA2268 > JBFHIJ01. The sequence continues at coordinate 2,120,418 of CALNXW010000016.1, read as the reverse complement.
GAAGGTGGAAAATATTTTAGCAAGTTTCCTCTGATTCCAACAAAACCCATACTAAAAAATAACTGTTAAAACATTGAACCACCCAAACGGATATGACTACTACTACTCCAAGATGTGTGATGTTACTTCTAAGTAGTAGTCATTTCTGTTTTTGTTTTTTGCAATAAATGATGTATGTTTAATGCCAATCAACAAATATTTCCAGAAAGTGCATTATTTTATGAGTTTAAAATATCTCAATGCAATAATTCCTTTTAGACGGATGTTAGTCCTTTGTGCTGTTTTTGTTATTGTAGTAGAAACGATTGTTGTTTCGTTTGTAACTGTCACAGGTTATATAACAGTAGCTTCAGTGTCAGAATTTGTGATAAGGCTTATACATAGCTATATTTTAAGTTATGTGGCATGTATTTTTGTTGCATATACTGATCTATATATTGTTGATTTTTTCAACAAGCATCTGGAATGGGGTAGAAGAAATTTACTAAGAGTGATTTTTCAGCTTTTGACCATTGTGCTCATAGCTGTTATCTTTGCTATGATAGTTACTTTCGCTTCTGAAATGATAAACTCTTATCAAGAGCCTCTTCAGCAGGTCTTATTGAACAATATTCTGATTTTGTGCACTGCCAATATTCTTATTACTATTGTGTTGGAATTATGGATTGCTCTTTTTGAGAAAAGCAAAGCTGTACAAAAAAGGGACAAATTGGCTGTAGAGCTGAGTGATTTAAAATATCTGATTTTACAAAGTCAGATAGATCCACATTTCTTGTTTAATAGCTTAAATGTTTTATCAGGACTATTGGATAAAGATACTCAAAAAGCTAAGTATTTTGTAGACGAGTTAGCATTCGTATATAGATTTGTGTTAGAGACTATAGATGTTAAGTTAGTAAAGTTGCAAGATGAGATTGATTTTGCTAAATCTTATATGGAATTAATAAAAATACGCTATGATGAAAGAATTGAATTTGAAATATTCGATATTGATGAAGAGGGAGAGATTCCTCCTATGACTTTGCAATTAGCTGTAGAAAATGCTATTAAACATAATTTAGCAACTAAAGATAATCCTTTACGTATATACATTTTCTGTGAGAATAATTGTGTAATTGTAAAAAACAATATACAATCAAAATACTCAAAATCTTTCTCTTCGGGACTAGGCCAGCTTAATGCACAAAAGAGATATAGGTTAGTATCTCATTCCTCGCCCGAGTTTTACGCAGAAGATAACGAATATATAAGCAAATTTCCAATAATAAGAGCCATTATCGATGAAAGTAGTTATCATTGAAGACGAAAAAATTGCTGCTGAAAGGCTTGCAGATATGTTGAAAGAGCTAAATGTCGAGATTGAAATCATGGCAGTTTTGAGTTCAATTCAGGATTCTGTGCAGTGGCTGCAAGAGAATCGTGCGGATTTGATTTTTTTAGATATTCACCTTGCAGACGGAATTAGCTTCAGTATCTTCGATTTTGTGAAAATACCTACACCGATTGTTTTTACAAGTGCATATGAAAAGTATGCAATAAGGGCTTTCCAGCTAAACAGCATTGACTATTTATTGAAACCTATCAGAAAAAGTGACTTATCTGCTGCTTTAGAAAAAATCACTAATCTGAAAGCAGAACTAAATAGAGATTATTCAGAAATATCAAAAGGCATATTAGAAGAGAAGGTGTTTAAAAAGAGATTTTTGGTGCAAGTAGGTAATAAACTAAAGAATATTAAATGCTCGGAAATTGCTTACTTTTTCTCATCTAATAAAAGCATATTTTTTAAAACTTTCGATGGTATGCTTTATCCCGTAGATTCAAGTTTGGAAGCTTTGGAAAAAGTGCTCGATCAAAATGAGTTTTTCAGAATAAACCGGCAATATATTATAAATATTGACTCCATAGCCGGCATGACAGCTTGGTCCAGAAGCAGAGTAAAACTCACTTTAAAGCCTGACCCTGACGAATCAGATATTATTGTAAGTATTGAAAGAGCTGCTGATTTTAAAAAGTGGTTAGATCAATAAATCAAGCTTTGATTTTGCTGCTTTTCCAGTAAAGTAGCCCCGGTATCAAAGGAAGTACCATTGGAAGGCAGGGATCTTCCCATGCGATCAAAGAATATAGAAATCCGACTGAAACCGGCAAAATAATCATGAATGCGCCCAGCTTCTCCCATTTAATGCCCAGTATCAATCCTATTAGCATTAGAGGTATTGCTGTCAACCACAAATTTTCGAAGACGGAATAATCAGCCTGAGGCAGTGGATTACCATAACCTAGGTAGAAAGGCGTAACTAAAGAAAAAAGTATTACAGATACTACTACTGCACTAATTTTGAAGACTCTATATCTATTCATATCAATATCTCGGACTTTGTTCTATTTCCCAAAAGATACTAAAAATAATGCAAACTTTAAGCATCATCTTTAATTATTCATTTGTTAGAAATTGTAATAATGATATAGTTGCTAGCTATCGATGTGTGGCAGCAGGAGGAATTATCAAAGTAAAAAAGCAGCTCTTTGCAAGAGGAGCTGCTTTAGCATAATTTATTCTTCGTTTTTAGAAATGTCTTTGAAAATCTGAGAAAAAAGATCAAACTGAGTTTTAACATTCAATCCCGAAATATGATTGATCGTTTTATAGTAAGCTTCGTTTTCTTCTAATGCTGATAGACTTCCAATGCTCATGTCAGCTTGTGCAGTCTGAGTTGTCAAGTCATGGATAATGTAGCTTGTTGCACCTAATTTTGAGGTCGCATTAACTAGATCAGTTTTAGTGAAGCCGTAATCTTCATCAATCACTGAAAACAGTTTTTTTACTCTGCACCAGTTAGTGATCTTATTTATCAGCATAGATCTCTCTACTTCTTCTTTTTCTTCTATCAGATCTGTAATTTTGGATATCAAGACTTGTTTTTCTTTAGAAGTTAGAATATCTGCAATTTTGTCCGGTTCTGTCCAGGTATTATTATAAGAAAGCACAAGTTTATCTACCTGGATGATTGCAAATGGTCTTGTTTCTTCAAGCGCAAAAAAGCATTCATAGATATGATTCTTGCTATCTTTTTCCAGATAGGATAGCCTATGAGAGATGTCTATCTTGTCGATATCATCAGAAGCAATTAAAAGGAAGTAGGTATTTATTGCTAAAAACGAAAATAATGATAAATACGCAAGTATTCTTACCATCTTATTATCTCCTTCGGAATATTCTTTTTATTGAATCAAATCAATATTTATGCCAAAAGAGATCCATTTTACATGAAATTTGCAATTCTATATCATGATTTATAGCTGGCAAATTGTTTCTTCAAGGAAGAGATCAAAGACGGAATACTTTCAATATCAAAATTTTCAACTATGATATGAATTTTTCCGGCTATGTATTCAAATTCGTCAATGTCATGTTTAACGCTTAGCTCTAAAAACATTTTTCCGAGAATGTCTATATCTTCAATGAAGTTAGAGGCTGCTGCTTTTTCTATAAGAGGCAATAATACATCTTTAAAACTATCTATATCCTCTTGTTTTAAAACAAAATCTTCAGCCGGAGGAGGAGCTGTTTCGAGTTCAAAAATTTCAGGTTTGCCAGTGTAATCCAGATGCCTTGAAAGCATTTTATAAATAGCTTTTCTATTTACCGGTTTTTCAAGTACTCCGTCAAATGGAGTTGCCGGTAAATAAAATTCTTCAAGATTAGCTGATGCAGTGAACGCAATTATTTTAATTTTTTTATGCTGCTTCATAGATTTAATAATATTTGCAAGCTCATATCCACTTATTTCCGGCATTCTGATATCCATTAATATCATTTCGATTTGGTTTTTCTCCAAAATCTCAAGAGCTAACTGCGGATTAGCAGCTTCAAATACTCTAAGCCCTATTGTCTCGAGATATTCAGTCATTATCTCACGGTTATCGGTTCTGTCATCGACAACCAATATATTTGTTTTTTCAAATGTATAAGTGTGCTTTTCTTTTTCTTGAGCAGGTTTGATAAATTCTACTGTTTCAATATTAGGTAAAATCACTTCGAAAACAGAACCCTTGCCTTGTTCACTGTCGAAAGATATTTTGCCGCCCAGCAGGTCCACCAGCCTTTTAGTTATTGCCAGCCCCAATCCTGTGCCGGGTACTTGTTTGCTATATTTTATCTGTTGAAATGCCACAAATAATTTAGGTTGATCTTTTTTATCAATACCCTGTCCGGTATCACTAACTTTGAAAATCAGAGTTTTTGATTCGGCTTGGGATACTACATCCACTTCTATTATTACATGCCCTTTTTTAGTATATTTTTCCGCATTACTAACTAAGTTTAGTAATATCTGATATAGTTTAACCTCGTCTGTTTTGAAGTGTAGAGGGACACCATCTGATATATTTATATCGAAGACAACATCCTTGGATAGGAACTTAGGAGCGAACGTTTTTTTCAAATCATTTAGCATAAATTCCAGGCTTACTACTTCATGGTTAACTTCTACTTTTCCGGATTCGATTTTTGATAAATCCAAGATGTCGTTAATCATCGATAGCAAGGTGTTGCCACCATCAATTATGGATTCGAGTTTATGTCGAGAATTTGCATCTGTGTTTTTATCAAGCAGCAACTCTGCAAATCCCAAAATAGCATTTAGTGGGGTGCGAATTTCATGACTCATATTTGCTATAAATTCTGACTTATATCTATTAGCAGTTTCAGCTTCATATTTAGCTTTTTGAAGAGCAAATTCAGCTTCTTTTCTTTGTGTGATATTTTGTGAAGTACCTGTGATTGTTTGGCTGCTTCCTTCATTATCTGAAGTAATACCTAAACCGGTACTCATCCAGTACCACTTCCCGTTTGCTGACAAAACTCTATATTCATAAAGTCCTGTATGCTCGCCTGTGGATATTAGTAGTTCCAGCTGCTTTCTAAATGTGATTTTGTCATTGTCATGAATTATATCAATCATGTGAGTACCAACCATAATATCAGGATCATAGCCGAGCACTGACTGCCAAGAAGGAGAGCAATATGAAAGCATTCCATCAGTAGTTATTGTAAAAATCAACTCACTGATTGTATTCATTATGACTTCAAATTTTTCTTTATTTTCCTTCAATTCTTTTTTGGCAACGTTGTAATCAGTTATATCAATAATTGATGCAATAATTCTATTACTGGTTGGCAAATGATTTATAGTTACAAACAGTTTTTTTTCCTGATCGTTTATGTTGTTTAAAGTCAAGTGATGTATAGAAGTAAACTTTTTACCTGAAAGCATTTCGTAATGATCTTTTATATATGATTCTTTACTTGACCCAACCAGGAAGTTAAACCAAGACCAGTTATTCTCCAATTCGCTTTTAGTAAAGCCTGTTAACTGTTCGAATTGCCTGTTCAATAGCAAAATAATACCATCGTAATCATAAATCACTATTGGATTTGCAGCATTATCAAAGATTGCTTTATAGTTTTCTATTGATTCTCGAAGAATTTGTTTGTTATGGTAGTAGTCTCTTCTCTGGATTTCAAATTCTGTAAGAAGTTCGTTGAAGTAATTATATAACATTCCAATATCTTCATCTATTGCTCTGTCGATTCTAATACTGAAATCTTTCTCTCTAAGTACTTTATAACTGGCATCTATTAGTGTTTCCAATGGTTTAACCAGGTATTTAGAAGAAAACACTATAAGCGTAAAAAATGTTGTTGCAAAAAAAGCAAAAAGACTTATCTTTTGGAATGATGATATAAGTAAAAAATCTCCTACTGAGTCTTGCCTAATTATCGCTATTATTTCCCCGACTTTTTCACTTCTGTATAAAATATCTTCCTTATAGATATTATATTCCGTCAAATCTTGTTTGTAAAACTCCTCTTCGGAGGCAATCTTCCCAGAAAGTCTATCATCTTTGCAGTATTTGGCAAATAGGTAAGAGCTCTTATCAAATATATAGATACATTCAAACTTTGAGTGTTCAATCACAGTTTTTAAAGATTTATTGGCCTGGTTGGAGTCATGCAAAAAGATATAATTCTCGTTATATTCAGATAGTAATTTTAATACAGCCCTGTTATCTTCTTGCAAATGATTTGACCATTCTGTGTAGTTCAAGTATATATCAACAATAGAAAACAGTATAAAAATTATAGCAAGTATACTGTTAACTAGCAATAAGTATCTACTTTTTATAGACTTGTTTTCTAAAAATCTAGAAAAAAACATTATGAAGTCGAAAGTTTTTTGAATAAACCATATTATAGTTAAAAAAATCTTATAAAAAAAGTATTATTTTAGTTACATTATGCTATCAAAAAAAGCGGGAGATATACCATGAAAAAAACCTTATATATATCGATAGTTATTTTGATTAATATAATATCTTTTGATACCCTCAATGCTCAATGGGTTAAAATTTTAGACGAAGATCAAGAGTCAAGAATTTTACTTGATATATTTTTTCTAAAAGATAATCCTGATTACGGATGGATTTGTGGCAGAGACTCAAGATTGCTCAGAACCACTGATAGAGGAGAAACCTGGGAAGAGTATAAAATTGACAGATATAAAAACGGATATAACGGTTTTTTCGAATCTGTCTTTTTTCTCAATCCGGATGTTGGCTATGTGTCTGGCATCAGTGGTGTGTATAAATCCACAGATGGAGGAAAAACTTGGCGAATAGTTTTGGATGAAAATTTATGGGGCTGCTATTTTGTTGACGAAGATTATGGAATTGTTGTTGGTAAGGGCTGTGAAAATGAGCAACAACATTTTTACAGGACAACAGATGGCGGAGATACATGGGAAGTAAAAAAATATTATGTCTATGGAACTGCCTTAACTGATGTGTATCTTGAAAGTAGAGAGGGTTTCGGGCTTGCTGTCAGTAGTGGTAACTTATGGGTGACTACTGATGGCGGTAAAAATTGGGATATTAGAAATTCTACCGGAGATGAAGACTGGCAGGAAGAGTTGTCTTTTAGAGGGAATACTTTTATTATACCTTATTCTGATGGATGTGATGGGAATGATACGCCGTCCGGTGGGGGAGTCAGATACAGCTTAGATGGAGGATTTACTTTTAGGCAAACAAACTTAAACGCCCCAATGTTTGGAACTTTTGTTATGTCTGATAGTGTTGGATGGGTATGTGGCCTGAATAGTACAATGAAAAAAACAACTGATGCCGGTTCGACCTGGACTCAGTACGACTGCGGCCTTAGGGTGGAAGATGATATGGACGATATCTATTTTATTGATGATACAACAGGTTTCGTAGTTGGTATGGGGATTTATAAATATCAGGGTGCAAGATCATATACTTCCAAAATTAATGTACTCGATTCATCAAATTGCGATGGCGATCCTATACTTTTGGAAGCAGAAGGCGATTACAATTACTATGAATGGAATGGTGAAGTTTCAGGTAAATACCTTGAAGTGGAAGAATCTGGAACTTATATTCTGAAAGCCTATAACATGGCTTGCGACACAATTATTGCTGATACTGTTGATATAAAGGTCACCAATTCACTGAATATTGATGTGTCATACACTGATGACTATATTTGTGAAGGAGATACTGCAATAGTCTGGTTTGATGATGCCAATGTAAAATACTACAACTGGTCTGATGGTTTCGTGGGCACAGAAAGAATCATTACTTCTGATACTAGTTTTTATTTAGATATAAGAGATAAAAATAACTGTGATCATTCTCAAACATTTGAATTTTTATTTGAACCACTAAGTAAAGTATCGTTTGAAGAATATGCTAAGGTTATATGTGCCAATGAGCCTGCAATGTTAAAAGCAAATATAGAAAATAAGAATAGTTATACTTGGTACAAAGATGGACTGCCTTTAGATACAGATGATTTGCATATAGAAGTTGAAAATGGAAGTAACTATTATATTATTTGTGAAAACAGGCTGGGATGTTCAAGTTCCTCGGATACTGTTGATGTATCTTTTGAAACAGTAGATGATCAGATAATATTTTCGGCTTTGGAAGGTAAAGAAAATGTAAATCTTGGTGAAATGAATATCGCTTCTCCGCTTTCCTTTTATATCACTGTAAAAAACAATTCAGATAATGATTTCCTTTTGGAACATGCTAATATGGAACTGAATAGCTGTTTTTCAATTCCTAAATCACAGTTTCCTGTATTAATTCCGGCAGATTCTCTTTTAGACTTAGAAGTTCGTTTTTTCTGTGCTGATTATGGAGAGTTAAAGGATAAACTCTTAATAAGAGACAGATGTACTTATGATTCCATAGAAGTGCAAATATTTAGACTTCACGATGTTTTTGATGTAATGACTCAATGCGATATTCCTGTCAGTATCACAACTCTTAAAATGAAGAATCCTAGGCTTACTCAAGCGTTAGTCACGAAAGAATCCGGGAAAGTTGTTGCTGACATTAATTATATTTCTGATAAAGAAGAGAACCCTGAAATCAATATATACAATGCAATTGGAAACAAGGTTGCAACTATGAAGGCTTCTCAGAGTATAGTTGGGTCAAACGGTGATCTCAGTATCTATAGAATCTCTGCAGAAATGATAGAAGATGATTTGCAAGCAGGTTTTTATTTTATATCTGTTGATGTCGGAGGGGCTATGGCAAATATGAAATTTGTGGTTGCTAAATAGTATTTCAAATAAGAAACTATCAGATTCGTTTGGCAAATTGACATCGGATTTTACAAGAAATGAGGAATAGATTATGGCTTTGGAAATTGGAACAAAAGCACCTGAATTTTCTGCCGAAATTAACGGTGGCGACTCAATAGAGTTTAAAGATATGTCAGGGAAATGGTTAGTTTTATACTTCTATCCCAAAGATAATACTCCTGGATGTACTACTGAAGCTTGTGACTTTAGAGACAATATGGAACGAATCACTTCTATTGGAGCTACAGTAGTAGGTGTGAGTCCTGATTCTGTTAAATCACATGATAATTTCGTTGCAAAAAAAGAGCTGAATTTTACTTTGGTTGCTGATCCGGATAAGGAGATATGTAATTTATACGATATCATCGGAGAAAAGAAGATGTATGGGAAGACATACATGGGAGTAATTCGTACTACTTACATTATTGATCCCGATGGTAAAATTGCTTATGTATTCGATAAGGTAAAAGTAAAAGGCCATGTTGATCAGGTCATAGAAAAAATTGAAGAATTGAAGTCCGAATCTTAATACATAAGAGATTCTGATTTAAGTATAAAAAAAGTTCCTTATGGTTCAGCAGAAGCCATAAGGAACTTTTGTATTATAACACTTCAGTGACTACTAAAGTTCTTTGAAGTTCTCTTTACATTCAGGACATTTATAATACTTTTCGTATTCTCCTTCTACCTTTTTGTAGCGTTCTTCTAATTGAGGATTACCGCAATTAGGGCAATCGTGCTCAACCGGTTTGTAATTTGTAATGTAATCACATTCAGGATATCCGGAGCAACCGTAGAATTTACGACGTGCTTTTCTGCTGTATCTTTCTATTACATCACCATCGCCACATTTAGGGCATTTAACGCCTGTTGTGATTGGTTTTATACCTTTACATTCAGGATAATCTGCACAGCCGTAGAAGCTGCCAAAACGCGATTCTCTGATATACATTTGTTTACCGCATAAATCGCAGAAAATACCTTCAGCAAGAATTGGTTCTTTTTTCTCCATCATTTCCTGCTCTATCTTCGGAAGCGGTTTTGTTCCACGACAGTCAGGATATTTAGAGCAACCGAGGAATCTTCCGCCTCTACTGATTCTGATTAACATAGGTTCGCCACATTCAGGGCATGGAATTTCAGGTATGTCACCATGCTCTTCAGCATATTTCAGAGATTTTGTAAACGGATCGTAGAACTGTCGCATCAATTCAACATAAGTCAAATCTCCATTCGCCACGATATCCAGTTCCTGTTCCATTTCAGCTGTGAAATCAACATTGAAGAGAGTAGGGAAGTTTTTGACCAGAACAGTGCAAACCTCCATCCCTAAATCAGTTGGAATAAATGACTTGGCAATAAGTTCCACATATTCTCTATCGAGCAATGTACTTACGATTTGCGCATAAGTAGAAGGTCTGCCTATACCTAATTCATCAAGTTCTTTTACTAAAGATGCTTCATTGTATCTTGCAGGCGGTTTAGTTTGAGAATGAGTAGACTCTGTTTTTGTGCAGTCTACCGCCTGACCTTCTTCTAAAGTAGGAGGAAGTAGCTGTTTAGAGTTGTCTTTTTTACCACTATCAATATCGCCGTAAGCAGCAAGAAAACCTTTGAAGACTACAATAGATCCTGAAGCTCTGAAAGTTAAATCATCACCATCAATTGAGATTGTTGTCTGATCCATGATAGCAGGTGCCATCTGAGAAGCTAAAAATCGGTTAAAAATAAGCTCATATAATCTGGCTTCGTCTTTTCCTGCATATTTTTTTACCTCTTCAGGCGAGTATACCATGCTTGTTGGTCTTATAGCCTCGTGAGCATCCTGAATATTAGAAGATTTACTTTTATAAAAATTCGGTTTTTCAGGAAGATATTTCTCTCCGTATTTAGAACTAATAAATTCTGCAGCATTTTTTTGTGCCTCAGGGCTAATACGAACAGAGTCAGTTCTCATGTATGTAATAAGACCGACAGAACCATCGGCGCCCATAGTAATACCTTCGTATAATCTTTGGGCAGTTGCCATAGTCTTTTTATTAGAAAAGCCTAGTCTGCGAGAAGCTTCCTGCTGCAATAGAGACGTAGTAAAAGGAGAGGAAGGCCTTCTTTTTACTTGTTTCTTAGCTATTGAGCTGATAGTGAAATCAGTAGATTTTATTCTTTTTAAAAGATCTTTTGCTTGCTCTTCATTGCGAATAAAATGCTGACTTGCCAGCTTTTCTTGAATTTGCTTATTTTCTGCATCATCATCAGAAGAAGCAGAACCTTCAGGATTTTTAATTACTGTACTATCAAAAGCATAAAGTTTTGCTTCTATACTGTCTTTTGTATCATTTTCAAAAACACCGGAGATTGACCAATAATCGATTGGCTTAAATGCTTGAATTTTGTCTTCTCTCTCGCAAATAAGTCTTAAAGCAACTGACTGCACTCTACCCGCAGAAAGAGCTTTTGAAGTCTTTTCAATCATTGCTCTATTGAGAAAAGGAGAAACTTTAAAACCGATAAGTCTATCTAGGACGCGGCGCGCCTGCTGAGACATAAAAAGATCTTCGTTGATTTCAAGCGGCTCTTTTAGTGCTTGCTTTACACCACTCTTAGTAATCTCATTGAAAAGAATACGTTTTACATTTTTATTTTTCGTCTTTATAACTTCCGCTAAGTGCCACGCAATTGCCTCACCTTCGCGGTCGGGATCGGTAGCGATCAAAACTTCTGTAGCTGACTTAGCACGCTCTTTAAGTTTTTTGATTACGTCGCCTTTACCCTTGATGGTTATATATTTTGGTTCGAAATCATTTTCTACATCCACACCGAGTTTGGTTTTCGCCAAATCTTTGATATGGCCAACCGAAGCCTCTACTATATACTTTCTTCCAAGGTATTTATTTATAGTTTTAGCCTTCGCAGGTGATTCCACTACAACTAATGTTTTTTCAGCCATTTATTTTCCTGCCTGTCGAGTATTTTATTTTTAGATTTTACGTTCTTATGGAAATTCAATTGCAAATATAAAAAATAAAGATTTATATAAAAGTTTTGTAGAAAAAAAAAATTGCGTATGTAATACATAGTATTTTATAAGGATAGAGAAATGGAAGCAAATAATCTGAGGAAAAGTAAAAATAGAAAGACTTAATTAGCGTCATTGTAACTGAGTATTGTAAGATATTTTGAAACATATTTTATGAATACTCGAAGTACATAATGTATTGCTTCATTAGTACGAACTCCTCTTGACGGGAGTAACGTCAAGGAACTTCTGAACTAATCCCTAATTGAATGTAGATTAAGAGCAGCCTTTAGCCCGGGCTGCTCTTTTTTGATTTTTATTTTTCTATATCACTATCTTCCATATTTTCAGGCTCTTCGATTTCGCAATAAGGACCTTCCGGCTCCTTGACCATGAGATCGTTTTCAGGAGTAACACCTATATCCACAACTGTGAATGCGTCTACTGTGCTTGAAGGAGTTGCTACCAGAGCACCCATCATTACTAATCCTGTTGTGATGATAACAAAAGATAATATACCTACTGAAAAATCCTGAATCTGATATATTTCCGGAATTTTATAGAAAAGTAGGATTGTTATCAAGCCTCGTGGGGCAAGAAATATCTCAGGAATTACATTTGCTTTCAAAAATGTTTTGAAATTCAAATATCTTATCAAATATAATATCAATACAATGATGCTACCAACAATTAATACATTTGGATTAGTCATTTGTATTAAATCGATTGACATACCAAAAGCTATAAAGAAAAAAGTTCTTACCAGAAAAGCTGTCTCAGCTGTTATTGTATGGAACTCATTTCTGATGCTTTCTACCTTAGGAAAACTAACATATTTCTTTAGTTTCCATTTGAAGAATATTTTTGAGTTGTTAAGAACCAGTCCAAAGATAAATATAATAAGTAAAGACGAGAGATTTAATTGCTTGCCAAGACCATAAAGTGCTGCTAGCACAGCAATCATCATAAATATCTTAATCTGAGTGGTGATTTTACTAAATAAATATACAAGGAAATAGGAACTAACTATAGACACCACTATAGTCATTAGAATCATCATCAGACCCTGCGTCGAAAATATGCTCCCTTCTTGAATAACCACGAAGTTGAAAAACATAATGCCTATAATGTCGGAAAAAGTAGCTTCATAGATCATAAATTCCTTTTTTTCCTGCGAGAGGCTATGAACGCTGGGGATTAGCACGGCACTACTTACTACAGAGAGGGGAATGGCATATACTAATGCATTGAAAAAGGGTTCATCTCGGAAAAACATAATTACCATAGCTATGGCTAGGGAGGAAATGACTAAGATCAGTGAAGCCATCAACGCAGATCGTTTTATTACTCCAAGCTTTTCTTTAGATAGCTTCAAATCGACTGCTGCTTCTAATACGATCATAATCAGACCGACAATTCCAAGCAATTCTAATACACTGTAAAACTGTTTATCCAGATTTATTCCAAATGATGTTGCCACAAATTTCAGCCCCATTCCGGTAGCTATCAAAAACAATACGGAAGGAATATTAAATTTTCTGGAGGCGAGATCGAATACGTAAGATAATAAAATCATTACACTACCGCCTATTAACACTAAGTAGGGATCAAACATACGCCGCACCTTCTTTCTTGAACCAATAGTCTTATAAATTATTATTTGTTTGTGTTTGAAATAAGAATATAATATATTAATACAAATTTTAAAGCATTTTTATACTAGATAGTAAGTTTAGTCTGCGATATTATTTTAATTGAGATAAATATGGAGAAAATTTTATGCTTAAACTAACTTATTTGAGCCATTCTTCTTTTCAGCTTTCTGACGGTGAATATACCATAGTTATTGACCCCTTTATTACGGGTAATCCAAATGCTCCTGTTGCCCAAGAGTCTGTGAAACCGGATTTTATAGTTCTGACTCATGCTCATGGTGATCACATTGGTGATGCTATCCAACTCGCAAAAGATAATGACAGCATGATTATTGCAGTAAATGAGTTGGCTAATTATGTAGCTTCTCAAGGCGTAAAGGCACATAATATGCATATTGGCGGCGCTTGGAATTTTCCTTTTGGAAGGTTAAAATTTACTATTGCGCATCACGGCAGCTCTACTCCGGATGGTTTATACATGGGTGAACCTGCAGGTGTAGTAATCACTATGGGTGGAAAAACTGTATATCACGCCGGTGATACAGGTATCTTTTTAGATATGAAACTTATCGGTGAACTGAATAAAATTGATGTTTATATGGCTCCAATAGGTGATAACTTCACTATGGGAATTGATGATGCTGCGAAGTCAGTTGAATTTGTTAATCCTGACATTGCTATTCCTATGCATTACAATACTTTCCCGGTAATTGAAGCTGATCCGAATGTTTTCAAAACTAAAGTAGAAAAACTTGATAAAGAATGTAGAATAATGGATTTTGGCGAATCTATTGTTTTTGATTAATCTTGGAAACGAATTTTTGATATCAAAGAAGAGCTGTTTATTATTTCTAAGCAGCTCTTCTTTTTTTCTATTATGGGGATTTATCCTACATTTCTTTAGAACTACTAAACATCTTCTTGTCTTCCTGTAGAGTTAGGTAACATGCTCCCTTACTCTGGTAAACAAAGATTATATATTGAATAAAGAATACTGGAGCTCAATCCATTGTAATTTCGATATTTAACAATTTTGCTATAGTTTATAATGACATTTTTTGTCTTGTTTATAATAGCTAACTGATGGGTTTTAGCTGTCAAAACAAATTTTGATTCGAAAAAAAGTAACAACTATGTGCGCAATTTGAATGGTTTTATTCTTCCATTTTTATAAAAACTGACATTCTACCCGATCTTTCTTTATCTCTTCTGTAAGAATGAAATCTATCATCTGAAATAGTACATTCCTTTGATATTTCTATTTGACTTTCCGGCACCCCGGCTTCAATTAACTGATCTAATATCGGTTCTCTAATATCAAGTAGATATTTTTTATCATTTTTTTTTATCACATATTGTTCAAAATGTTTAGCTACATCCCATTCAACTTCATATTCTTCTTTTCCGGCACAAGGACTCAGCCAAACTAACAAATTTGCAGGAGAGGAACCGAATTTTTGATTTAACATTTCTATACCTTTCCCGGCAATATTTAAAGATGTTCCTTTCCATCCCGAATGAAGTGCTGCTATAGCTTTGTTTTTTTTATCGTAGATTAAAATTCCACAGCAATCTGCAACTGTTACATTAAGAACCAGCCCGGTTTGGGTGCAGATCATTCCGTCAGAATCTGTAATAGTCTCAAGCTTATTCACTTCCTTAATTCCATCTGTATGTACTTGTTTCTGGAATACCATATATTCTCTGGAAGTATTCAAAAATTCTGCAAGATCCGATCTATGGTTTTCTACATCAGATTCTGAAAGTATTTTCCCGGGGAAAATGCAAAATCCGTAAGGGGAGTAGGTATCTCTATTGGCAAGTGTTATTCCTGCGCAAATTTCTGACGGGAATATTTTAGGGCTGATAGTTTTTATTATTTTCATTATTTAAATCAATTATTTGAGAAAGTCTAATTGGCAAATCTAAATATTTTTCTATTAACTTCTGAGATTTGTGATCAAGTTCTATATATGTAAAATCTTTTTCAATTTTAATTTGATCGCAGGTGTTTATTCCGTTATTTCCTGTAACCCCTATGTAAACATCACTTTTCTGCTCTAATATGTATTTTTCTAGAGCAATATCTCTGCGTGCATATTGGTTCGGCTTCCTCTCACTTAGTAGAAAAAATGTTTTAGTATCATTTTTTATCTCCACTACTGTCATTTGCTCTCTTGGGTATATATTTATACCGGAATCATTGTTATTCAAGTACACAAATATTAAATAAGTACTTATGATAATTATTGAAGATATAAATACTTTTATGCGAATCCTTTTAAAAGCTATGAGTGTTGCAAGAATCAATGAAAAAGCAATCGCCGGGTAAATTGAATTAGATTCTGTAGAGAAGAAGCTGAAAGTATCAATGCTAATTTTATTGATAAAAACCATCAAATAAAGCGTTAAGTCTGCGCCATTTAAGAGGAGAGAACCAATAATCGGAATATTGAATATCAATCCTAATGCACTTAGAGAAAGTGCAAGCATTGCTGCAGGAACGATTATAATATTAGCAAAAAATCCAATACCTGAAAACATACCAAAATAGTATGCTATCAATGGAGACAATGTTAATGATGTTGCTAGTGATAATGACAGAGAACTTATTATAATACCGGATTCGTCATGCTTTAGCTTGAATATAGACAAGAGACCGTCTCTAATTTTACTGTAGAATAATACTATTCCAGAAATAGCAAGGAAAGACATCTGAAAGCCTATCGAATAAATCACAGTTGGTTGAATTAGTATATTTATCAAAGCAACTGCGGAGATTATATTGATTGCCTTTACCTGCCTCTGTCTGAGTTTAAAATAGAGATACAAAACTGCCATAATTCCTGCTCTTAGGGCTGTCACTCTAAAACCTGTCAGGCATATATAAGTAAATAGTAAAGTACTGAAACTTATAAATTTGATCTTATGGCTTTTTATAAAACCAAGAAAAATGTATATCGCTGCTGCGATCAAACCGATATGCAGTCCGCTGACTGCTAAAATGTGAGCTGTGCCTGCCACTGCAAAATCTCTTTTGATTTGCCTTGGTATTTTGCTCTTGTCTCCGGTTATCAGAGCATAAGCTATAGCAGAATTTTCTGCATGCATATGCTTAAAAAGTACAGCATAAATTCCCTTGTAAATATCTTCTCTTAGAGATTCGAATGAAGTTGCATCATCAGTCAATGCTAAACTGTAACTGGAGGTAAAAGCCAAAAAATCTGTTCCGAGAGATTTTGCATAACTAAGTTCATCAAAATCAGTATTTAATAATGCTTTTCGGGGAGGTCTTAATTTTATTTCTGAAATGATTTCAGCACCTGATTTGAAGTCGATATTTTTATATTTAAAGACTGTAAGCAGTACTGAGGAGTTTTTCAGCGAAGGCAGGTATTTACATTTTGCAGTTCCTTTGCAAATAAGAACGGCTACTTTGTCATTTTGCCTAATTACAGATTCTATTTCACCTTTAAACATTCCTGGAACAGGTTCTATAATTTTTTGCGGATAAGTAAAAGTTTGCCCTAAGTTCAATAAATAAACTGAAAATCCGAGAGCCAATGCTATTGTGAAGACGGACAGTTTGAAGTGTTTTGTCAGAAATGCAGCAATGCTGAAGATTGATAAAAGGATTAGAATGATTATAGTTGTATAAACTTCCGGCTCTATGAAAATGCATAAAGCTAAAGCAAGCCCAAAAACGGCAAACATAATTGAGACTTTGTATTTTGACATTACATCCGGCATTGCAGAATCTTATTTGCAAATCAAACCTACTAAACACAGAAGTCTTAAAAGAAATTTATTTTATATGCTCAAAAAAATGCAAAAAAAAAGCTCCTAATTAGGAGCTTGCACAAAAAAATCTATCGTCTGTCAGGATATTTTTTAGGGAACTCATATCGAACTAATTTGCCGTTATCAGTTTCAATATTTTCCCATTTGTCAAAATCGAACTGAATGTGAACCATGCCGCATGTTGGTACATTATCGAAATACTGGCCTGATAAGTATGAAGCTAATGATGTAATGTCCGGATTGTGTCCGAATAGCATCACTTTATCATATTTATCATCTAAGTTTTTCAATTTAGAGATAATATATTTTGGTCCTTTTTCGTAGATATTATAATCTTCTACGAAATTTTCACTACTAATACCAAAAGCTTCAGCAAATATTTTTGAAGTCGTCAGAGCTCTGTTTGCAGTGCTTGAGACAATTAATTCGGGCTCAAAATCCCAAGTAGTGGAAAGTTTAGCCATAAAAGGGGCGTCAGTAAGTCCTCTTTTATTAAGTGGTCTTTCAAAGTCTGTCCAGTCCGGATCGTCCCAACTTGATTTTGCGTGTCTAACTAAAATCAATTCTTTCATTTATTTACCCCTAATTAGATACATTTTGAAGCGAGTCAATTCTTTCGCTCGAAGAAGTTTTCACTTCTTTGTCAATTTGTGTATTGCAAAATTTGAAGAATTTTTTCTCTTTTGCAATTATATCTCTTACATTTTTTGCATTTTTCAGCTCACCTCTTTTTTCATAGGCTCTGCTTAGTAAAATATTAATCTTTTCTCTCAGAGAATCTCTTTGTGTTTTGTCTTTGACTTGTAGCCATGCCTTTTGTCTAAAATATGTATCAAGACCATTTATCACTAGAGTCGGATGATCTGTAGAATCTTTTAGAGCTTTTGAAATTGCCTCAGTAAGTATAGTTTCTACAGTTTGGCTGATGTTTTGATGAGTAGTATCAGAGACTTGACATGTTTGCAGAAAATACTCATTTACTTTTTCTCTCATATCACGAACGATAACAGGATCAGAAAAATCATATACTTTAAATCTCATTTGGAGAGACGGCTTTATTTTCACGGAAATATTAGATATATTTTCTCCAAGACCGTTTAGCCTAAGCTCTCTTAGAATATCAACTATTTTCTCTTTGCTTAGATTTGTTTCTACCATGGTGAGCCCGCTTCCTAAAAGAACATCACCAAAAAGCCCTGAAAATTTATCAAAATTAAGAAATATCATCTGTCTCATAAACTGAGCTTGGTTATAAGTCCTCTGAAAATCATCTTGCACAAAGCCTTTTCTAGCTCTAAGTACCTGAAGCTGAGAACCTGCATCCTGAAATCCAAGCCACTCTAAGATTCCCATCGCTTGCGAAAACCCAAACTCAGCATAGTAATGAATATGATCAAGACCTGCGATTCTGGCAACTTCATTTAAATAATGCTCTCTTCCCATGGAAGCTCTGCAGACGGTAAGTTTATTGAAAGTCGTAGTGTCAGGATAGCCAGCATCTGCTTCAGTATCTCGGGGGATTGAAAGAATTTCAATTCTTCCCTGATCCGGAAGAATAGAAAAAACATGATTAGCATCTGCTTTTTTATAGCGGCTTCCGATTCTTGAATCAACACCGGTAAGAGCAATATTAATTCTTCTGCCGTCAAACACTTTTTTATATTCTTTGCCGGCATATTTATCGATACCAAAATGTATCACAGTATCATCTGCATTACTAACTTTAATAATTTCAATTTCAGAATCTGAAGTATCAATTATTGCTTTATAAAAATCTATGGCGATATTAGATAAGGTGTCCTGATTTAGGGCGGATTTGGTAATTGCTTTTTTCTGCTTAGGTACTGAAATAATTGTATGCCCGTAACTGTAAAGAAAAACGAAAAGTCCTGCGCATACAAGAAAGGTCATAAGAGCGGAAAAAATAAAAAATCTCTTCCAGGTTAGTTTTCTGCCTGTAGTCCCCATTTCATAAAAGTCTTAATTTGGATAGGATTAACTTCAACTTTACAAAATAAAAACATTATGGCAGAAAACAAATATTTTCTTTATCTAAGTCTTGGCAAAATTTGTAGTTAGCTATAAAAAAAGCCTCGAAATAATCGAGGCTTTTGATAAATTTTATTCGAATCTATCTCGATTTTTCTTTCTGAACACAAATGAAACAGGAGTTCCTTCGAAATTCCAGATTTCTCTCATTCTGTTTTCCATAAAACGTTTGTATGAATCAGGCAAATGCTCAGGATGATTTAAAAAGAAAGCAAAAACAGGTGGTTCATTGCCAACTTGCGTGATATAGTTAATTCGCAAGTCTCTGCCTTTAACAGCAGGAGGAGGAGTTCTTTCCAAAAATGGCAATAATTCCTGATTAAGTTCAGATGTTTTAATTCTGGTTTGCCTTCTTTCTTTAATTTCTTTTGCTATGTCGAGTACTTTTGCAATTCTTTGTTTAGTCACAGCAGAAATAAAAACTATAGGTACATAGCTTAGAGTCTTTAAATCTTCTTTGATTTTTTTAGTAAACTCAAGAGAAGTTTTATGATCTTTTTCAACTAGATCCCATTTATTTACAGCTATAATAAGACCTTTTCTCGCTTGCTCAGCCTGGTTAATAATTCTTTTATCCTGGTCTTCCAAGCCTCTTGTAGCATCCACCATCAAAACTGCAATATCACATCTCTCAATCGCTCTTGTAGTACGAAACATGCTGTACATTTCAACATTTTCTTTAATGTGAGTTCTTCTGCGAAGCCCTGCAGTGTCAATAAGTACAATTTCCTCACCATGGTATTTTATGACAGAGTCAATAGCATCTCTGGTTGTTCCGGGAACATCAGTCACAATCATTCTATCTTTGCCCAAAAGAGCATTAGTAAGTGAAGATTTACCTACGTTTGGTCTTCCAATGAAAGTAACTTTCAAGCGGCTGTCATCATCTTCATCATTTTCACTTTTTAGAGGTTCTACTACTTTATCCAAGAAATCACCTGTGTTATGGCCGTTAATCGCAGAAATAGGGTAAGGCTGATCAAGCCCTAAATTCCAAAATTCATACGCGAAGTCTTCCATATCATTGTTGTCACATTTATTAACAACAAGCGTAACCGGTTTCTGTGATTGTCTTAAAATTATAGCAATGTCCTGATCAAAAGGAGTGACACCGTCTCTTGAATCTACAACGAAAATAATAGAGTCAGATTCTTCGATTGCAATCATAGCCTGCTCACGAATTGCTCTTTCCATAGTATCTTCATTGCCGGGAATAAAACCACCAGTATCAATCAAGGTAAATAGCTTACCATTCCATTCGGACTTGCCATAAATTCTGTCACGGGTGACACCAGGTTCATGCTCAACAATTGCGGCTTTATTATGTGTTAATCTATTAAATAGAGTGGATTTGCCTACGTTTGGTCTTCCAACTATTGCAACTACATTCATTTCAATTTTCTTCTTTGTTTGTTCAATAATGCAAATAGCAGTAAATGCCGTGGAATGAATCATTTGGAATGCCACTTGCCTAACTTGCAAATTACTAAAAAACAACTACATATCCGATATAGCTGCATATAATTTTTTTTCATTGTCCAAGAAGCAGTACAAAATGTATAGATTATCTGATAATTGCTATGATTTTGTTGAAAATATTATAAGAATACTAAAACTCTTTATTGCTAAATTCGTACTTGTAACAAATTGGAAATATTTTTTTCAGAAAAAAACACATTCCAAGATTTTTAATATCCTCTCTGTTTTCTTTGATATTTGCACTTTTATCTGTATTTTTTGAAAATTATAAGACAACATTTATACTATAAGAAAAAGTATGGAATCTATATTTAAGAATAAGAAAATTTTGCTTGGAGTTACTGCCTCCATAGCGGCATATAAGAGCCCTTTGCTTGTCAGAGAGCTAATTAAATTAGGTGCTCATGTAAATGTGATCATGACACCATCGGCAAAGCATTTTGTTACACCGATGACTTTGACAAATGTTTCTCGAAACCCTGTAGCGGTTGAAATGTTTGATAAAGATTTGCAGGATAGTGGTGCTTGGCATATACAATTGGCGCATTGGGCAGATTTGGCTCTTATAGCCCCTTGTTCTGCTACTACCCTTGGTAAGCTTTCCAATGGAATTTGTGATAATGCCCTAACTACTGTAATCACTGCCTTGCCTCGTGAAATGCCTTTGCTAATAGCTCCGTCAATGGATTCCACTATGTGGCTAAATCCTTCTACTCAGAGAAATGTCAGACAGCTCCAAGCTGATGGTGCTTTGATTATTCCACCTGGAGAAGGGGAACTTTCCAGCGGCATTATTGGTCCCGGAAGGTTGCCTGATTTAAGTGTTGTTATCGATTATGTATATAGGGCTCTTAAAGGCTGGGTCTACGAAGAGAAATCTGAAAGAGTTTTTATGAAAGATGAAAAAATATCTTATCCGGAGAAGACCTCTTACAAAGAAGATTTAATACAAAACGATATAGACCTCAAAGCTTCCATTCAACTGGAACAAATGAAAAAAGCACTTAATGACAAAAATCAACCACAGGTTCTAAAAGGAAAAAAAGTTGTTATAACTGCCGGACCTACTCACGAAAAAATTGATGATGTTAGGTTCCTGGGTAATCATTCTTCAGGAAAAATGGGATATGCCATCGCTGCTGCTGCAAGAAATGCAGGCGCAAATGTGGTGTTAGTTTCCGGGCCTGTTACCTTAAATCCACCTGAAGGTGTCACCACGATCAATGTATGTTCCGCTCAGGAAATGTATGATGCTACAGTGGTAGAGTTTCCTGATGCTGATATTGGAATAATGTGTGCTGCAGTTGCGGACTATACACTTAAAAAGCCTTTTGACGGAAAGTTGAAAAAAAGTGAGACCGGACCTGAACTGAAGCTTCAACTTGTTGAGACTAAAGATATTCTTGCTTCACTTGGCAAAAAGAAAAGAAAAACTCAGACGCTGGTTGGTTTTGCTCTAGAAGCAGTCAATGAAATTGAATACGGTCGTGAAAAACTTAAAACTAAAAATGCTGATATGATTGTTGTTAACTCTGCTTCAAGACCTCAAAGTGGATTTGGAATAGATACTAATACAATCACTCTGTTAGTTAAAAATGAAGATGAAACACATTTTCCTCCTATGACTAAAACAGAATGCGCAAAAATTATAATTGAAAGAGCAATTGATTTGCACAAAAAACAAAATGCTTAATACATCAGCCAAATAGTTTTTCAGTTTAAAAAGAGCAACTAAAAACAAAGTATATGGTTGCATCTTTTGTTAAATAATTCCATTTAATTATGACATTAGTGATGAAGGAAACTGCTGTAAATGAAAGCAATAACTAGCATGTATCATGATGTGGTGCCTCTTGGTGATGATGAGTATAGTGGCTTCCCAGGGGGAGCAGCAGCTTTATACAAATTTGATACAGAGACTTTCAAAGAACATATAGAACTTACTAATCAGCTAATTAAAGAAAAACCGATTACTGTACATGACTTTCTAGAAGGTAAACATAAAAAACCTTTTATGCTATCTTTTGATGATGGAGGAATTAGTTCGTATATAATAATCGCAGAGATTTTAAAAGAGCTTGAATGGAAAGCTCATTTCTTCATGACTACTGATTATTTCAATGATCCAAGATTTCTCAATAAAGAGCAAATGCTTGAAATGATAAAAGATGGCCATGTAATTGGATCACATTCTGTTTCACATCCGACTCGAATGAGTGAATTAAGTTATAAACAGATGCAACAACAGTGGCAAGACAGTAAAAAAGCACTGGAAGATTTGCTCGGTATGGAGATTAATACTGCTTCTGTTCCCGGAGGCTATTATTCACTAGATGTTGCTAAAACAGCGGCTGAAGCCGGCTATAAAGCTCTCTTTACATCTGAGCCTGTTCAGAAATCTTTTAATGTAGATGGTTGTGAAATTATAGGCAGGTATACCATTTTTAGAAGGATGTCTTCACAGCAAGCTGCAAAACTGGCTGCAGGAGATTTTTCAACCTGCTTTGGTCAATGGTTTTACTGGAATTTAAAAAAAGTAGCAAAAAAATCTGCCGGTGGCTTGTATTTAAAGCTGCGTGACTTTATGTATGAAAATAAAAAATAAAGCAGCATAATAGTTATGTAATCTATAGGTAATAAAAAAATACATGAAAGTATAAATAATTGTGTAACTATTTTAGTTGTTGGAGTGTCTATATTATGTGATGCGAATTTATTTTGAACCAAATATTTTATCAAGCGTACTAAATATTAAACAAGATGATTTTCGTATTCACATGCTCCTTGAATAGAAAACAGATTAGGCAGATTCGTAAATGAGTGATTGAATCTGCCTTTTTTTATTTTCTGCCATACTTTCTTTTCTATTTGCATTTTCTTACCTTTGCATTTTACCACACACATCACATTATACTTAGGAGAAGTTATGGGAGTTCAGCGCGGTCAGTGGAGCTCTAAGCTTGGATTTATATTTGCTGCAGCCGGATCTGCTATTGGTTTGGGTAATATTTGGAGATTCCCCTATACCGTAGGAGAAAATGGAGGAGCAGCATTCGTACTGTTATATATATTATTCGTTTTTATCATTGGTTTACCTTACTTATATGCAGAATTTGCCTTAGGTAGGCATTCCAATCAAAATGCAATTGATGCTGTAAATACAATAAAACCAAAATCTACCTGGAAATGGGTGGGAGCTTTGGGGATTTTGACTGGCACAGGAATCCTATCCTTTTACGGAGTAATAGCCGGGTGGACTGTTGGCTATGTATATAAATCTTCAGTATCTGACTTTAGTGGATTTTCTGAGTTTATAGCAGATCCTTTTGCCGTAATCTCATTATTTGCAGGATTCATGGTACTCACAGCTTTTATAGTGTCAAAAGGTATTTCGGGCGGGATAGAAAAAGCAAGTAAAGTGCTTATGCCTGTTTTACTGGTAATTCTGGTATGTCTTACTATTTATGCAAATACATTAGATGGCGCCGGGAAAGGTTTAGATTTTTATTTAAATCCTGATTTTTCCAAATTGACAGGTAAAGCAATAATGAGTGCCCTAGGTCAGGCATTTTTCTCTTTAAGTCTGGGAATGGGGCTTATGGTTACTTACGGTAGCTATTTGTCAAAAAAAGAAGATATAATGCAATCCGGTTTTCTTATCGGAAGTTTTGATACTCTGATAGCCATTTTATCCGGTTTAATAATCTTTCCGGCTCTTTTTGCTATGGGTGAAAATCCGGAAGCAGGACCTACATTAGTATTTGTTGTATTCCCTAAACTCTTTACAAGTATGCCGGCAGGAGAGCTGGTAGGAGCTGCATTCTTTGTACTACTTTCAATAGCCGCTCTCACTTCCACAATATCTCTACTTGAAGTGCCGGTTTCATATTTTGTAGATACTACCAAATTGGGAAGAAAAAAACTAGTTTGGATTGTTGCATTTGCCACATTTATCCTTGGTTTACCTGCAGCTTTATCGCAGGGAGCAGTAGATTCTCTGACTAACTTTGGACTTATAAGTGAACATTTTACATCACCCGATTTTTTGAGTCAAATGAGTTTCATATTCGGTGATTTATCACTTGCTCTTGGTGCATTATTACTTTGCATATTTATAGGTTGGGTATGGGGTGCTGATAAAGCAGCTAAAGAATTGGAACAGGGCTCTGCTCATTTTGCCAAGATTAGCAAAATATGGCAGATTGCAATAAAATACATTATTCCACTCGTAATATTTATAATCTTGCTAAACCTATTCAAGGTGTTTGAGTAAAAAATTACTATCAAACCCCGACCGTTCATAATCGGGGTTTGATAATTAAATAGTATTTTTATTTACTCCACTTTAGTATCTCTTCTTTGTCGTCAAAGTGGTGTTTTGTAGTTCCCAATATTTGATAAGTCTCATGTCCTTTTCCCGCAATAAGGATGATGTCACCCTCCATAGAAATCTGATATGCAATTTTTATCGCTTCAGCTCTGCCCGGGATTTCGCAGCAGTTTCTGCGCACTTTGATGCCTCCAAAAATCTCTTTTCTGATTTGCTCAGGTGATTCTGTTCTGGGATTATCATCAGTGACTATGCTGAAATGAGCCGTCTCAGTACTTATTCTGCCCATCAGAGGACGCTTGGTTTTATCTCTGTCACCACCACAGCCAAAAACAGAAATTAGCTTCCCTTCTGAGCCTGATTCTAAAAGCACATCTTTTGCAGCTTTAAGCGCTTTTTCCAAAGCGTCAGGTGTGTGTGCATAATCTATAAGAGCAACAGCACCATTTTTCAGGTTTATCCTTTCCATTCTGCCCGGAGCTCCCTTAACTGCTGAAACCGCAGATGCAATTTTGGTTTTATCCTCTTCTTCCAAAAGAGGAACGAGCAAAGCCATGGAAAGATTATCTATATTAAATTTACCAATCAGAGAAGTAGTGAAACTTATTTCTTCTTTATAACTGAGATTGAAATCCATTCCGCTGATTTTAGATGTTTCTTTGGTTATTGTGGCGTTATTAGAAGTCTTTCTGCCAATTTTTATTATGTTATTGGTGCTGGACTTTTGCGTTACTTGATTTGCAAACTCGTCATCACCGTTAATAATTGCAAATGCATCAGGTCGAATTCTGCTAAATAGAATCCCTTTCGCTTCAGCATATTCTTCCATTGTATTGTGATAATCTAAATGTTCGTGACTGAGATTCGTAAAAATTCCGGTTTTGAACGTGATATTATCGGCTCGGCTTTGCACCAGTGCGTGAGATGATACTTCCATAAAAACTTTCTGAATACCTGAGCTAAGCATTTCAGCAAGAATTTCTGCCAACTCTAAAGACTCAGGTGTTGTATGTGAAGCTTCTATCTTCTTATTCCCGATGAAAATTCCTGTTGTGCCTATTATACCAGTTCTATATCCCAAAGCTTCATAAATTTGGTTCAAAATAAAAGTGATAGTGGTCTTACCGTTTGTTCCGGTTACTCCATATATATCCAATTTTTCCGCAGGTCTGTCGAAGTAATTATGAGCAAGCTGAGACAAGACTGTTCGTGAATTGTTTACTTTGATATAATATATATTTTCGTTTATGTCTTCCGGGAACTCTTCGCAAACAATCACACTTGCGCCAAGTTCAATCGCTTTACTGATGTATTTATGGCCATCAGTTATTTCGCCTCTCATAGCGACAAATATATCATCCGCCTCCACTTTACGAGAGTCATAGCAAATTTTAGAAATCTCGGCAGGAACTGAACCTTTCCGGTCAATTATGTTTATATCTTCTATAATAGTATCAAAATGTTTCATAGGAATAAGTTTCCTTGTATTTTTGCATTCTTAAATATAAAAAAATAGTTTAAGTGCATATAGCTATTAGTTCTTTAAAGTAATATAGTGTCTCAAAAGTAAAAACTAATATTTAGATTGCCAAACTACTCTGCACTTTGGGTAACCTGTCTAAAGAAGAAGGGGTATATTTAGATTTTTGGTAATATTACTAACTTGCAATTATGCAAAAGACTAGTAAATTGATACTGTCTCATAAGTCGAAATTGGAGCAGTATTATTAATGTTTGTGGTATTTAACACCCCGTCACATCTTCGATGTGCCACCCCTCTTTGAAAAGAGGGGAATTATCCAAGTTAATTAGCTACTAACTAGTTAGAGATGCGACAACTACTCTAATATTCACCTTCTTCTCAAGCGATGTGCTGAGCTTGACGAAGTAAAGGGGGGCCCAAAGGGCGGGGTAGTTGCAGCAATGTTAGTTAAATATTTTATCTCATAAGACAGTCTTATTACTACTGATTTCTTAACTTTCCAAAAATAGGAATAAAAATTGAAAAGATATATAATAGTCTTAGCAGTCTTTTTTACAGGAATAATAAATATCACGCAATCTGCAGAGCTAGATTCTATTTTATGGCATGATTTCAAGGCGATGGGCAGAGATTTTGCCGGAGTTGGTACTTCCTTTATCAATAATGATAATAATCAGTTGTATCATCTGGGTGGACTTACTGTTCTAAGTTTAGCAGCTATGACCGCTGATCAAAGTGTTCAGGATTTTGCTCTTCGCAACACATCAGACTTCACTACAGATTATATTGATTTTGTGGATAATTACGGCCTAAAAACAAGTGCCGCATTGTTTTCCGGTGGTACTTATGTTTACGGGCTTTTGTCAGGTGATGAATATATACGTGTTACAGGTCGCATGGTTGGAGAGTCTATCCTATTAGCAGGTGTAATTACTGGATCGCTAAAGATAATCTTAGGTAGAGCCAGACCCACAAACCAAGATGATAA
This sequence comes from uncultured bacterium, assembly GCA_942490685.1. Classification (GTDB taxonomy): domain Bacteria; phylum Bacteroidota; class Ignavibacteria; order Kapaibacteriales; family UBA2268; genus JBFHIJ01. The sequence goes on along the minus strand of CALNXW010000016.1, from coordinate 2,092,936 downwards.
CTATAATTTTCAGTTTTTTGAATTTGATGATGATTATAACTCATTTCCATCTGGGCATACAACAATAGCTTTTGCTATATCTTCTGTGATAGCCGGAAGGATTGACCGCTGGTGGGCTTATGTTGGGGCTTATGGACTTTCCGCATCTACAGCTTATGCAAGAATGTATAAAAATCGTCATTGGTTCAGCGATGTGGTTATGGGAGCAGCCGTAGGTACTCTTAGTGGTTTGGCAATCATGAATGCACATGATAAAGATCAGACAAAGTCAAATTCTCTGTCTTTCTATATTGCTCCCGGTGGAGTAGGTATGATGTATAGATTTTAGTTTTTATCAATCAATCCCTTTTTCTCTAAATACTCTATCCAAGCATCAATACGTCTTTGTACTTTCTGAGGCTTGTACTTATCAAATTGGTATTTGAAGCCGAGAGTTGTGTTGTGCTCAAGTTCGAGGATTCTGATTAATGTTAGTATGGGGGAATATGTTAATATTGGTGAATCATATCTATAGTCAAATTTAATTTGAGAAGTATCCAGCAGAACTTCTTCAATAAATGAATAATCTAATTCTTCTTTAGAAAATAAATTAGGGTAATATTTATCTGCAAAGAACCTGAAACATTCTAATTCTGAATACTTTGAAGAGAGAAAAATCAAAGAATCTAATTTATCAGGATAATATTCGTAAAAAGGAGCTCCTATCGTTTGAGAAATTCTAACAATGGTTTCAAGTAGTTTAAAGTTTCTGTTAGTTATGTCCATTATCTTATCAAAGTTAGAAAAACAGTCAAAAAGGTTTTCATATGTTAAGTATTCAAGTAGATAGTCCAGCTCATCTTCTTGTATTCTTTCTTTCAAACTATCTAAGATATAAGTCAGCTGTTCCGAAAAATTCTTATTTTTCATTGGTAGAAAATATAAAGGATCATATTTTAGATTAAATCCTTCTCCACTATATAAGTCTTCAAGTGCAGTTATCTTTTTGTCATCGTAAGAAGATGTGACATAATATGAATAATGTGAACGGAATTTTTCAATCTTTTCCAATATATATTCATCAGTCAATATTCTTTGGGGATTATGTGTAATTGCTTTTTGAAATTTTCTCTGATCAAGCAATCTACTTAGAATAAGCCCTTGATCAATTTCATTGAATTTCTGTAAAGCGTCATAAACAACAACTAATGAATATTGTGTTACGCGTTCTGTTGATCTCATTAAATCAAAAAATCTATCTAAATTTGTTAGTAAGTATGATACTTGTGATATGGAATCAATCCTAAAATTGTCGTCAGTATCGATAAACAGATATTCAGAGTCTTTAATTTTGCCAAGTAAAATTTTCCATAAAACAGTATCTCTAACTTGTTTGAACTTAGAGTTAGTAATAAAGTTTATTTGATCTGCTTCTACAGAATCAGCATTTTGGTATTCTTCTAATTGTGCTTCGTAAAAATCTTTACCCCAATTTCTAAAATTCAAGCTATCTGATTCCCATAGATTTTTCCATTGTTGCGCATTCTTTTCAGAAAACCAAACTGTGCTTTTATAACCTATTTTTTCTTGAATTGTAGTATCGTTATCTATGTTATACTGAAATTGAAAATCATAGATTTTTTGTAAAATAGAAATGACAATATTTGAAACATAATACTGATCTTCAGAATATATATAGTGGATATCGTTTCCCTTTATACAGTATCTTCTGTATAGGAATCTATAATCATTGACTAATTTTATAATAGCAGGAACCATTTCGATCGAAATGTTGTTGTGTAGCAACTCAATATAAAAGATTAATGACCTTTTGTCTTCTGAAGTTTGAATGTGGTTTACAATTTTGTAATAATTTTGTAAAGTGTGTTCAAATTCTAAAGTATCAGCAGAAATAAAATTAGCTTCTTCTAAAAAGGAATCAGGAATTACTTCCAAACATGCAATATCATTACTAGGCGAAGAGATTTCTCCAGCAAACATTCTAAAAGTGAATGCAATTAATATCCAAATAAAAATCAAAAGTCTCATTGTCATAACTTATTATTTAAATAATACTGAATGCAAGATAAGAAATATAATATTATTAGAAATAATAAAGAAAGGAATTTGCATACTTGATTACTACTTTTCTTTTCACAATCCAATTTTTTACTCGCATATCTCTTAGATAATCTATATATTTAGGGTTAATAAAAATTTGTTTTTCCGAGGAAAGAAAGTAAACTTTTGTTTCTTTCCTTCGTATAAATCAATGCTTTTATGGTTTAATATTATCGGAATAGGACAATGAACGATCTAAGAGAAATTAACGAGCGTATACAGAAAGAAAGCGCATTTGTAGATATGCTCATGATGGAAATCGGCAAAGTGATTGTCGGTCAAAAGTATATGGTAGAAAGGCTACTGATTGGACTTCTATCCAATGGCCACGTGCTCTTGGAAGGTGTGCCGGGGCTAGCCAAAACCTTAGCGATTAATACACTTGCTAATGCGATTGATGCAAAATTTAGCCGTATTCAGTTCACTCCTGATCTTTTACCTGCTGACTTAACGGGTACTCAAATATATAATCAAAAAAGAGACGAATTTACAGTCAGACAGGGACCAATTTTTGCAAATTTCATTTTAGCAGATGAGATTAACCGTGCCCCGGCAAAAGTTCAGGCAGCTTTACTTGAAGCTATGCAGGAAAGACAGGTTACTATAGGTGATGAAACCTTCAAAATGGCAGAACCGTTTCTAGTACTTGCTACTCAAAACCCAATTGAACAGGAAGGTACTTATCCGCTTCCTGAAGCACAGGTTGACCGTTTTATGCTGAAACTTGTGATTACTTATCCAAATCTGGAAGATGAAAGACACATCTTGCGTCAAAATATAGCTAAAAACTTCCCTAAAGTAGAAAAAATGCTTAAACCGGAAGACATCATTAATGCTAGAAATGTTGTGAAAGATGTATATATAGATGAGAAAATTGAAAAATATATTCTGGATATAATATTTGCTACTCGCTTCCCTGATCAGTATGGTCTGGAAAAACTCAAAAACTTGATCAGTTTCGGAGCTTCACCTCGTGGTTCCATTGCACTTGCAATGGCAGCAAAAGCTTATGCATTTATCAAACGCAGAGGCTATGTAATTCCGGAAGATATCAGAGCAGTATGTCATGACGTACTTAGACATAGAGTAGGCATCACTTATGAAGCAGAAGCTGAAAATATTACTTCTGAGGATATTATCAACGAAGTTCTAAACTCTGTAGAAGTACCTTAGAGAGATGCTGGTGATAATAAAACGTGCAAACAAGTTATCGTTTGTTTAATCACTTTAATTGTTTTTGTATACAGGATAATATTCAGCCTGTAAGGCTGCTAGACGTAGCCCATGGCGCAGCCATGGGTATCGTATTGAATTTAATTTGAGCCCTGTAAGGGCGGGAAGTCATAATGGGACATTCTTTGTCTGAAGTTTTTATCCATTTAGTTTTTAGCACTAAAGATAGGCAAAAGCTAATTACTAACGATATTAATGGTAGACTGTGTTCCTACATCGCTGGAATATGTAATGGGTTAGATTGTACACCCAAATCTATTGGCGGATATTATGACCACATACACGTTTTGTGTTTATTATCAAAACATATCACAATAGTAGATTTTGTTTCAAACTTTAAAAAACAATCTTCTAAGTGGATAAAAGAACAAAGTACAGAATTTAAAGATTTTTATTGGCAAAGTGGATACGGTATTTTCTCTGTTAATAAATCTCAAGTTCCTGAAATAATAAAGTATATTTTGAATCAAGAAGAGCATCATAAAAAATTTGATTTCAAACAAGAATACTTGGTGATTCTTAAAAAATTGAATATAGAATATGATGAATCATATTTGTGGACGTAATATCTAATCGCCCTTACAGGGCTCTGTATTTTTTGGATTACATACCCATGGCGTTGCCATGGGCTACGTATCTCAGCCTTTCAGGCTGATACATTCATAAAATGATTTCAGCTATTACAGCTGCTAAAACACAAAAATAACAATAAAATCGGCTGATGACACATTAGGATGGATAAAAATGGAAACAGTTGAGCTATTAAAAAAAGTTAGAAAAATTGAGATATATACACGAGGACTCTCGAAGAATGTCTTTTCCGGAGGCTATCACAGTGCTTTCAAAGGGCGAGGTATGGCTTTCGCTGAAGTAAGAGAGTATATGCCCGGTGATGATGTACGTACCATAGACTGGAATGTAACTGCTCGATATAATCACCCTTATGTGAAAGTTTTCGAAGAGGAAAGAGAGCTTACCGTAATGCTTATGGTTGATGTGAGTGGTTCTCAGGATTTTGGTACTAATACTCAGAGCAAACGCGAATTACTAACTGAATTAAGTGCAGTTTTGTCTTTCTCTGCAATTTCTAATAATGATAAAATAGGTGTGATTTTTTTCAGTGATAAAATCGAAAAATTTATACCACCAAAAAAAGGGAAGACACACACACTTAGAATTATTAGAGAGCTAATAGAGTTCGAACCTGAAAGCAGAGGTACTGATTTAGGTATGGCACTGGAATACATGACTAATGTTATAAAAAAGAAAAGCATTGTATTTTTACTCTCTGATTTCATATCTAAAGACTTTTCTAAAGCACTTAAAATTGCATCAAGAAAGCATGATACTATTGCTGTCAGGTTGTATGATCCTAGAGAGCAAGAGATTCCTGACTTAGGTCTGGTGCATATAAAGGATGCAGAGACCGGCGATATAAGCTGGGCTGATACATCTTCCAAAAAGTTTCGGGAAGAGTTTAAAGCAGCTTGGTTGGATAAAGAAAAAAAGCTGGAAAAACTATTTGCAGTTAGTAATGTAGATGAAATAAAAATACATACAGGGGAACCTTATATTATTCCTCTTAAAACATTTTTTAAAATGCGAGGTATGAGAAGATAAATCTATAAATTTTTACAAAAAAGGGGCAAAACATGTATAAACATTTACCGGCTTTGATCTTGGTGATCGCTGTTTTCTTCTCCGGAATTTTGTATTTTTCCGAAGATGAGAATAATGAAGTCACTGAGAGTGAAAAAAGAGATATAAAAATATCTCAATTTGACGGGGACTTTTCTCCTAAAGAAAGAGCTCTTTATGAGTTTTGGAGATTAAGAGATCCTAAAACAAATGAGATTCCAAGTGGAATTAGAAGACGTTCTCTAGAGTATGTACAGTCTCTCCAGGCTGAAATGAACCCTAAAGACGGAACTCCTGACCAGACACTTTCTGAGGACTGGTCTATAAGAGGGCCTCATTTCATTGGCGGACGTACAAGAGCTCTTGCACTTGATGTTACTAATGAAAATATAATTCTTGCAGGTGGCGTTTCTGGTGGAGTTTGGCGTTCAACTGACGGCGGAACTACCTGGGATCGTACTACTAAGTTACACCAATTGCAATCTGTGTCCACAATTTCTCAAGATAAAAGAGAAGGTAAGGAACACATTTGGTATTATGGTACCGGCGAATTATGGGGCAACTCAGCTGACCTAATCGGAGATGGTATATTTAAATCAACTGATGGCGGTTTAAGCTGGAATCAGTTAGAATCTACTATGTCCGGTACTCACGGTAGCTGGGATGGCGTTTTTGACTACATTTGGAGAGTTGAAACAGATCATTCAGTTGCCGACCAAGACGTGGTGTATTGTGCCACAGCTCTTGGAAGTGTCCAAAAATCTACAGACGGCGGTGACAGTTGGAAATCTGTTCTTGGTGGCTGGGGCAATAGCTTTGGCTATTTTACAGAAGTAGCAATTTCTCCTAGTGGTGTTAAATACGCGGCTCTCGGAAAAAGAGGCCCTGCAGCAGGCGGATCTCCTGCTGCTGGTATTTACCGCTCTTTAGATGGGGAAGATTGGACTAATATTACTCCTGAAAACTGGCCGGAAAATTATAATAGAATAGTAATCGGTATTGCACCTTCTGACGAAGATCAGGTGTACTTCCTGGCAGAAACTCCGGGTAGTGGAAGACTTACTTTCAACTACAGCGGTGATTCTCTATGGAATTCTATTTGGAAATATACTTACAAATCAGGAGATGGTTCCGGTACAGGTGGTATCTGGGAAGATCGCTCTGCAAATATTCCAAAACCTGAATCAAGACATATGCACTTTAATCCTCAAGGTTCTTACAATTTAGTATGTAAAGTTAAACCAAATGATCCTGATGTAGTTTTCATTGGTGGAACATCTCTATATAGATCTAATGACGGTTTTGCTACTGATAACTCAGTATTAGTAGGTGGAGTTTGCCCATTTGAAGATTGTGAGTATTGGTATAGATATCCTAATCACCACTCAGATCTTCATGAAGTAATATTCCTGCCTTCAAATCCGGACGTAATGTTTACTGGAGAAGACGGTGGTATCCATAAAGTACTGGATAATACCGGTGATGTATTTAACTGGATTTCTTTGAACTCCGGTTACTACACAACTCAGTTTTATGCAATTTCTATTGATCATGCTGCGGAAAATCCAAAAGATATATTAATTGGTGGCATGCAGGATAATGGAACTTTATTTGACAATACTCTTGAACTTAAAGAAAAATGGACGACAGCTTCCACAGGTGACGGCTTCTATTGCCTTGTTGCTGACGGAGGAAATGTTATCTATTCTTCTCAAAATACTAATGATCCTGTAAAAATCAAGATGTGGCGTCGTCATATATCTGACGACGGAGACACTATTGTAAGAAGAAGGATTGACCCAACAGAAGGTAAAGATTTTATTTGGAATACTCCGTTTGTTTTAGATCCTAATGATAATGCAAGGATGTATGTTGCAGGTGGTAAAATAGTATGGCGAAATAATAATCTTGACGAAATTCCAATGGATAATTCTGTTGATCCGACTATGATTAACTGGGATAGCTTATCTAATACAAGGCTAGAGGGAACTGCAAAAGTATCAACAGTTGCAATTTCTAAAAATCCTGCAAATGTTTTATACTATGGTACTACAGAAGGCGAAGTATATAAAATTACGAACGCTCATGAAGGTAATCCAATGCCGGAATTAGTATATACTGATGGTGCGAACACCTCTAATGTAGGCTGCATTGCAATTGACCCTAATGATGCTGATAAGGCAATTATTGTATATACAAACTATAGAGTACAATCTCTTCTTTATACGGAAGATGGTGGCAAAAACTGGATCCCTGTAGGTGGAAATCTTGAGGAAGGTAAATCCGGCGGCGGTGATGGCCCTGCTACTTTTTATGCTAAGTACTTACCAATTGGTGACGGCAATAGAATTTTTGTTGGAACATCCACTGGTGTTTATTCCACTTCAAATCTTGACGGTTATTCTACAGTTTGGCAATTGGATGCTCCTAATGTAATGGGTAATGTTGTAATTAACATGATTGACACTCGTGAGTCAGATGGTCTAGTAGCTGTTGGAACACATGCTACCGGTGTATATCAGGCAAATATCACGAGCCTTCACCCTGCTCCTTCAGTTCCTGAATTGTTAATACCAACAAATGGAAGCAGAGGTATTTCTGAAACTGTAAGACTTGAATGGAAAAATGTTGCGTCTGCTGCTATGTATACTATAGAAATTGCAACTGATGCTGATTTCAATGATATTGTCTATACAGAATCTGAAATAAAATCAAACTATACTTTTGCAAACAAGATGAAGGCAGGTCAAAATAAGTATTATTGGAGAGTTAAAGCTCATACTGCCGGTGGAGTAACAGGTTTTACTGAAGCGTGGTCGTTTATTACAACTCCTGATATTCCGGAACTAATATATCCTGAAAGTTCTCAGAAAGATTTAGATACTAATGTTACATTTGTTTGGGAAGCAGTGTCCGGTGCAACTCGCTATAATTTGCAGATTGCTACAAAAGGCGGTTTCCAGGGCATTATTGTCGATACGATAGTTACAGATGCTACATGTACCATCGAAAATTTAGAATCTGATTCGAAATATTTCTGGAAAGTTTCTTCCGGCGATGATGTAGGATTTGGAGAATTGAGTAAAGCCTCTACTTTCTATACTAAAGACCCTAGTTCTGTAGAAGAGTCAGCTGGCAATGCTTTTGTCTTATATCAGAACTTCCCGAATCCGTTCAGCAAGTCCACACATATTGAATTTGACGCAAAATTTGCTGCAAATGTCTTATTGGAATTGTACAGTGCTGATGGCAAAAAAATTGAAACTTTATTAGATGAAGTAGTGTATGGTAGAAATAGAGTAGATGTTAATGCATCTAAGCTGGATGCAGGTGTTTATTATTATCGCTTGACTACATCCGGCAAAACTTATACGAAGAAAATGGTTGTTGTAAAATAGAATCTAATGGATCTATGAAAAGATTACTCGGCTTAATAAGTCTTGCTTTGTTTATGGGTTCAGTCGCATTTGCGACTGAGCCTGTTTTCAGAGCAGAAATTGACACGAACAAAACACTTATCGGTAAACAAATCGAACTGAAACTAAGTGCGGAATTTGATGATTTACAAACAGTATTCTGGCCTGAAATCAAGGACTCTGTCGGCAGCTTAGAGATATTAAAGCATATCTCTCAGGATACTGTAAAAAAAGAAGGAAGAGTGGCTGTTACTAAAAAGATCAGCTTAACTTCTTTCGATAGTGGAGTATACACTATTCCACAGTTTACTTTTTCATATCAAAATGATAGTAGTGAAGACCTTCTTGCTGCGAAAACCAAAGAATTGGAGCTGGAGTTTGCTACAGTCGATATAGATACTACTCAGGATATAAAGGACATAAAACCTCCTTTAGTTCCTCCGGTTGAATTTGACTGGATGATATTAGTTTATATTGCTGCAGGCTTACTTCTTATTTTAGCTGCTTATTATATCTGGAGAAAATATTTCGCCGGGAAGCAGAAAGCTTTGGTTAAAGAAGCTATCAAACCAAAAATTCCTCCTCATGTTTTAGCATTAGAGTCACTAAAACGCTTAGATGAAGAAAAGCTCTGGCAAAATGGTCAGGAAAAACTCTATCATATAAAATTATCTGAAATCATCAGAACATATCTAGCGAATAGGTTCAATATTGACGCTATTGAGATGACTTCCAGCGAAATCCTAAGTCATTTCGAAAAAAGCAAAGATATTTCTACAGAGCTTTTTGATGATCTCAAGAAACAGTTCGATATTTCAGATATGACTAAATTTGCTAAATATAGACCTTTACCTGATGAACATGGTTTTTGTATGTCGTCAGCGATAAACTTTGTTGAGAAAACATATTCATTTATTTCTTCTTCTAATGAACCAGAGGAGGGTAAGTAAGATGTTTGCGGAAATAAAGTTTACTAATCCTGAAATGTTTTGGTTTTTATTAGTAATTCCATTGCTTCTATTATGGAGATATTTTAGAAGAAAAAGAATGACTTCCGAAATTAAAGTTTCGGAGAGTGCAAAATTTTTGGCGGCAAGCAAAACTTGGAAAGTCAGATTAATGTGGGTACCGTCCTTTCTCAGGATACTAACCATTATATTACTAATCACTATACTTGCTGAGCCTAGGTCTAGTTCTGTAAAAAAAGACGTGGTAACTGAGGGGATTGATATAGTATTATCTCTCGATGTTTCCGGTTCTATGTTGGCAGAAGATTTTAAGCCTAACCGTATTGAAGCTGCAAAAGAAACTGCAATCAATTTTATATCAGAAAGGCCTAATGACAGAATGGGTGTTGTAGTGTTTGCCGGTGAGAGTTTTACTCAATGCCCGCTAACTATAGATCATGACGTCCTAAAAAATATTATTTCTAAGCTGGAAACCGGTAAACTCAAAAACGGTACTGCTATAGGTATGGGACTGGCTACGGCAGTTAGCAGATTAAAAGACAGTAAAGCTAAAAGTAAAGTTGCTATATTACTGACGGATGGGGTTAATAACTCAGGGATTGTTACTCCTGAAACTGCTGCAGAAATTGCAGAAAAGTTTAAAATCAGGTGCTATACAATTGGTGTGGGTACAAATGGGAAAGCCCCTGTTCCAGTTCAACATCCGCTTTATGGAAAGACTTATCAGCAAGTGGATGTAAAAATCGATGAAGAGTTACTAAGCAATATAGCTGAAAGAACCGGTGGCAGATATTTTAGAGCAACTGACAATAAGAGTCTGGCAAGTATATACAAAGAAATCGATAAACTTGAAAAAACTAAGATTGACGAGACTTCTTACGAGCAGTTTGCAGAAGAATACATGCCGTTTGCTATTGCAGCCGGTATCTTACTTGTATTTGAATTTTTACTTAATTTTATGATTTTCAGAAAGACTCCGTAAATAGCTAAAATGGCTGATAATCATTGTTCTGAGGTGCTATAGCAGTTTATGTTACAGCACCTTTTTGATATATTTACACTTTATTTTCAATTCTAATGTCTATATTTGTAGAGCGTCTAATTCATAAAAGTGAAATCTTATGTTAATATTGAGAACATATGTAGTCGTAATGTTATTATTGAGTCTATTTCAAATACAGACTCAAGCTAGCCAATTAACATTAAGCAAATCAACTAAAGATATTACTTCGATGAGCATGGAAGAGCTTATGAATGTAAAAGTAGTTACTGTCTCTAATTTTCAGGAAACAAAGAAAAATGCACCCGGAAATTTGATATATATTGAAAAATCTGAACTGATTCAGAGAGGATATAATGACCTGGTAGAATTATTTAATGATCTGCCGGGAATTGATTTTTCTCAAACTTGGGGCGATTTATATTATAAAACATACTGGCGTGGGTATAGACAAGGACTTTCATCTCCATTTCTTTTGTTGATGGACGGAAAAACTATCAATCACCTTTATTATCACTGGACTGATATTTTAGTTTCTATCCCTATTTCCATGATTGACCATATTGAGATTGTATATGGTCCGGTCTCATCTGTGTATGGAGCAAACGCGCTGATGGGTGTTTTTAACATAATAACAACTAAGGAAATGTTGGAAGACGGTACGACATTAGATGCCAAGTTTTCATATGGAGAATTTAATTCTAGAGTTACAGATGTTACTGTGTTTCATAAAGTTCATGACCTCTCATTCAGGGTAAGTGCCTTTTTGAATTATGGAGATTTGGACAAAGATAAGCTAGAGCAGTATGAATATACAAAATCTAAATATGTCGCAGATAGAAGACTTTGGGGTGATTTTCTGGATGCCGGCTTTTTCCCTGGTGAGTACTCTTCTTTAAGAGAGAATAAAGGATTTGCATTATCCACTTTTCTTGGCAATACTGAACTTGGAGTCCAATATTATCGTGTTGATAATAAATATGGTGTAAACTATGCCTTTGATAAAGCTCCTCCGGGATGTAACTGGATAGAAGATGACTATTTCTTTTTTATGGATAGTAAAAATGAGATAAACTCAAAGATAACATCGCATACATTCCTCAGATTTAGGAAGTCTGACTTACCAAATGCTAGTTCTACTTTGGAAGAAGTATCAGGTTTTGGCGAAGAGAGGTTGATCAAATTTGGTTACTGGCAGCTTAATAACGACAGTTGGTCAGTTTATCAGGATTTTGATCTTAGCTACTTCAGCGCAGTTAATTTCAAACTAGGTTTTAACTATGAAGCACAACAACTACAGAAAGCGTATGAATTTGCTTGGGGGCCTACAATTTCTCCTGATGAATCAGAAAATTATGAATATCCTAATCCTCCTGGAAATTCCAGAAAATCTGAAAATACTATGCTTTGGGAATACTCTGGTATATACTTCCAATCGAAATTTGACTTGCAAAATATATTTAATACTAGCCTTCTGCATTATTTGTCTGCCGGTTTGAGGTACGATAAAAATTCTGAATTTGATACATATTGGACATACAGATTGGCATATGTTCTTAATTATAAGAATTATGGCTTTAAAATTATGTATGGAACTGCTATACAAGAGCCAGCTGCAAGACAGCTCTACGGTGCATGGGCAGGAAGTGCTGATAATGCCGGTCTTGTTCCTGAAGAATCCAAAAACTTAGAATCTGTAGTGTTTTATTCTAACAAGAAACTATACATCCTTGTAAATCCATATTACAGTGTTGTCAATAATGCGATTAATAACATTAACAGTATACCTATGAACATCTCTCAAAGAGAAGTTTACGGAGCCGACTTCCATTTTTCTTTCCAGGAAGAATTTGAACATGATATAAATTTGAAAGTATGGTCTTATTTTTCTTTGATAGAGACAAAAGAAGAAAAATATGACGATGAGGCTCATATGATAGGTAAAAAAGAAATAGGTGATATTGCTCCATACAAAATTTACTTAGGTACTAATTTAGGCTATAAATTCCTGAATCTTAACTTGAGAGCAAGATATATCAGCGAGAGAAATAACTATCAAAGTAATCCAATACCTAAAACACCTGCTTATTTCACAATGGATGCTAATTTGATAGTCAAAGATGTGATAGAAAATGTTTCTTTAGGGCTAAAAGTTACTAATATTTTCGATAAAACATATTATCACCCTGGAATTAGAGATGCCAATGCAGGTGTAATTCCGGGCTATTTTGATGAAGCAAACAATTGGTACGGCAGTAGAGGTTGGATAAATTCACAACTTCCTCAGCCTGGCAGAGCATTTTATCTTCAGCTTATGATTGATATCGATTCAAATTAGAGAATTACATTATCTTTAATTTGAATATCTCCATTGAGAAATATACAAGCAAAAAATGTAAACTATTTTTCACACTTTTTGTTAAGTGTGAAAATTCTTTCCTATCGAATGAGTACATATTAAAAAAATATCCTATAATATTGAAAAAAGTGTTTGTAAGAATATTAGGATATTGTTACATTTACATACCTATTTGATGCAAAATGATGATAACCTACACACATATAACCTGCTAAGCAAATTCAACTTTACCAAAAAGTTGATGCTTTCCTGACGGTATCGCAAACACCAAGCGATAGACCTATACATATATCTTATAAAATCAAGGACTTTATTGAAATGGAACAGGTTTTTTATGAACTGTTCGATGATGTGCCACGTCAAGGGCCCGGAAGTGATGCTTCTACTATAAAAGCATTAAATACGGTCAAAGACGCACTGCCGGAGTGTCCTCGTATCTTAGATTTAGGTTGTGGAACCGGTAAGCAGACATTAAACATCGCACAGCAAATTGAAGATTCTCTGATCACTGCTGTAGATAATTACGAGCCATTTTTGCAAAAACTTGCAAACAAGTCAGAAGAGAAAGGCTTATCACGTAATATTACTCCTCTTCTTGGAGATATGGGAAAATTGCCTTTTTACCCAAATTCATTTGATATGATTTGGGCTGAAGGTTCAATTTTTATCCTAGGAGTGGAAAAAGCTTTAGAACTTTGGACACCGTTATTGGGTAACAAAGGTCAAATATGTTTCTCAGAAATGGTGTTTACAAACGATAATCCAAGCGAAGAATGCAAAAATTATTTCGCTGATATTTATCCGGATATGCCGAGTAAAGAATTTATCCAAAGTACACTTGAGAGAAACGGGTTTAAAGTAAAATCTTCATTTGTATCTCCATATTCAGACTGGTGGGACGAATATTATACTCCAATTCTTAGCAACATTGAAAGAATGAAGAGGAAATATTCAGATGATAAAACAGCAGATCAAATCATAAACGGAATGGAAACTGAAATTGAAATTCACCGTAAATACGGTAATCAATATGGTTATATGTTCTTTAGTGCAGTAAAAAAATAGGTTATTAAAGTAGGTACTGCATCAAAAAAACAAATTAGTCTTAGTGAGTTAATACAGATAATACAAAATCTCATTTAAGACAAAACTATTTTATTAAAAAATATACTTTTCAAAGGAGAATTAAGATGTTCACGAATACTAAAACTATAATTGCAGCAATGGATATTGTCGTCTCGGTAGAGTTATCAGAAAAAACATCAAATAGGTTAAAAGAAAAAATTGTGTCACATAAAAAGCGAAAACGAAAATGGGGAAATTAGATTCTCACAAAGCTATAGATAGATTTTCATTCTTCAAAAAAGTTTACTCGTCTGCCTATAAGGCTATTATCGGGTCAGATATTGACTTTACGGAAGTGAGCGTGAGGCACGCAATCTTTCTTCTCGCAGTGCCGATGGTGCTTGAGATGTTGGGAGAGTCAATGTTCGCCATTTTTGATATCTTTTTTGTGTCAAAATTAGGTGCCGATGCAGTAGCTGTAGTAGGTATTACAGAGTCACTCATCACTATTATATATGCCATAGGTATAGGTTTTAGCATGGCTACTGGTGCAGTAGTCGCACGAAGAGTTGGTGAAAAGAAACCGGTGGAAGCTGCGAAAGCAGGCATTCAGGCGATACTTACAGGGATAGTTATATCTTTGATGATATCGATACCGGGAGCTCTCTTTGCAAAAGATGTATTACTAATGATGGGCATGAGCGCCGAAATAGCTGCTGAATATTACACATATACAGCAATTATATTTGGGTCTAATATCACTATCATGCTGATTTTTATTATTAATGCGATCTTTAGGAGCGCCGGGGATGCAACTCGATCTATGCAGGTGTTATGGTTTGCAAACATTATCAATATTATTTTAGATCCGATATTGATTTTTGGTTTAGGACCAATTCCTGCAATGGGTATTAAAGGTGCGGCAGTAGCAACAGCCATTGGTAGAGGCCTGGGTATATTACTTCAGCTTTACATGCTTCTCGGCGATAAAAGCAGAATTAAATTTACAAAAGACATACTAGTTGTTGATTTTAAGATTATCAAAAACCTGATTAATATATCTGTAGGTGGTATCGGACAGTATCTGATAGCTACTGCAAGCTGGATCGTTCTGGTTCGCATCCTTTCTGAATTTGGAAGTGATATTGTAGCAGGATACACCATTGCAATTCGAATAATGATGTTTGCAATGCTGCCGTCTATGGGCATCACTAATTCAGCTGCAACATTGGTTGGGCAGAATCTGGGTGCCGGAAAGCCTGATAGAGCAGAACAATCAGTTTGGATAACAAGTAAAATAAACACCTTAGTTTTAGGAACAGTTGGTTTAATCTTCCTGGCTATACCGGAGTTTTGGATAGGTCTGTTTATAGATGATCCGAATGTGCTCAGAGCAGGTGCTACTTGCCTGAGAATAGTAAGTGTAGGTTTCTTTGCGTATGGTCTTGGAATGGTTGTACTCAGTTCCTTTAACGGAGCCGGTGATACTAAAACACCGACATTCATAAATTTAGTATGTTTTTGGTTGATAGAAATTCCGCTTGCTTACTTGCTTGCAGTAATACTTGACTGGAGGGAATACGGAGTTTTCTGGGCGATAGTTATATGTGAAACTATACTAACGACAGTAGCTCTAATTGCTTTCAAGAAAGGGAACTGGAAGCTCAAACAAGTATAATTCCATAATATTCCCTTAAACGCTCCCCGGATGATTTTGAATACTGAATTCGGGGAGTGCAGGGGAGTGCTATATCGTTTGTAATATTAAGCATCATATTTTTAAGATTGTAGTTGTTCACAGACTTTTACATGAGAATCATCTAAACTAAATCCTAAAGGAAAGAAATATGTCCAGAAGTAGAAATACTCAGCCAAAACAATATATAGTAAACGAAGTTAAATATCCCAGAATAATTGAACGGAAACCGAAAGAAGGGGACATCCACCCGCTTTCTAAAGCAGAAATAAAGAAAATCTTGGAAGATTTGCCTAAAGAATATATATACAAATTGAAAACGATAGAGTTAGCTCCAAGAAACGAGAGTTCAAAATATGCAGGTATGTATCTGCCTTCAGAACAAAAAGTGATAATATACTCTTATCCCATTGAAGAAATAAGGGACAGCGCTGACATCATTCTTATTGCATTCGCAGAGCGCTATAATATCCCTGCTCCTGAATTCGAATTTGAAAACTCAGATACCATAAAAGTGAGATGGAGTAAAGAGTCACTTTCTTGGTACTTCAAAAAGCTCTTATTTCACGAATTAGGACATCACCTTTCGCATACAAACAGAGCTCGCAGAAAATTACCTGTTGGTGAAGCCAATGAAAATCTTGCCGATTTGAGAGCGGAGAGACTGATGCAAAAGTTTGAACTAAATTTGCCATAAATCCTTTAGGCATTCCTTTCGTAGGAGTGCCTAAATGGCTATAAAAAAAACAACTTGATTTCAAACTATTGTTTAGATATGATAATTAAATTAGTATGTTTATATGGTGTTGTTGTAAATACTATAAAATACTGTTTCTATGAAGTTATTACTAATTACTGCTATTTCAATCTGTTTTCTTAATATCTATAACATATTTGCAAAACAATGGATCAAAAAATTGGATCCTAAAGAGAATTTTGTATATGTCATTGATATAAAAGCTTCGACTGAAGACAGTCTGGTTAGGTATGAATATAATCATACAAATTATACTTTCAATGATGACAGTATAGCTTTCGTTAATGGACAAAGAAAAGGTGAGGAGATAATTAGAAGATACTCAAGAAATGGAAAATTGAAAAGTGAGACTTTATATTATTTGGATTCAAATTCCGAATCAATTTTTCCTAATCATATTAGATTTCATGCTATGTTGAATAGTGTTTTTGTAAGAGACAAAAAATTAAAAATTGATAGTGCTAGGAAAAAGTTTTATGATACATCTGGAATACTTATCAAAAGTACAATAGAAGATTATAAAACCCGAGTAGAAAAAATGATAGTGTATCATAGAAATGGTAAAATAAAGGAGAAAATCACTTATTTGGGTTATCTCATGTGGAATAAGAATTGTTTTGACAAGAAAGGAAAACCAGTTGAATGTTCGTCTGGAGTTGAACATAAACCAGGCGGAGTCAATTTAGATAATATTGGAAAAAAGTTAGTCTATCCAGATCTTATGAAACGAGCAGGTATTGAGGCAAAATTCCATGTTGCTTTGGTGTTGGATAATACTGGAAAAGCTACAAAACTAATGTATAGTGATTTCGTTTTGCCTAATTTTATTAAATCTGTAGTTAAAGCCGTCAAAAGTACAACTTTTATTTCTAGCCCTGAGGGAGTGGAGGTTCTACTTGTGGAATTCAGATTAACATAGATCTAATGGATATATATCCGTTAGAGATAGTATAAATAGAATTTTAAAATAGTCCTTGTTTGATACTAAGTACGGATAAATAGAACTACTTATGAAGGACTCGACTAATCACAATTCAAGGCATATTCCTTTATAAGTAGTTTTTGATTTATAAGTAAAATCCCCAATCCTTCCTCTCAATATTAACTTAAATATCAAATATTTTAATCCTGTATACGACTACTATACTTACATCTAAGTCAGATTTTGAATACTTGAAATATTTATTTATGGATAATTGGTATTTTTATCCTATATTTATACTTTTTTTTCAAGCGCAAACGTTTTGACTTATATTAGTGCAAGTCGACCAAAATTGTATTTTGATTAAGACTTTTATTAATCGACTCAGCCGGGATTGCGCTTCTTATAATTTGAGTAAATCATTTATTACATATTCTAAATATTAAAATTTTTTCCCGGATTATTGGGATAATTATCTTAATATTGTTCTATTCAAATAAGAACGGACATACAAATGAATTTGATTTTTCTAGGACCTCCCGGAGCAGGGAAAGGCACCCAGTGTGCTCACATCGTAGAAGATTACGGTGTGAGACAGCTTTCTACTGGTGAACTGCTCAGAAAAAATATTAGGGAGGAAACACCTATAGGAATAGAAGCTGACAAATATATCTCAAAAGGCAACCTACTTCCGGACAATTTGATGATTGACATCCTAAAAGATGAGCTGAAGAGAGGCGATTATATCGAAAAAGGCTGTATCTTCGATGGATTTCCAAGAACAGTTCCTCAAGCAGAAGCTCTTACTGAACTACTAGAAGAATTAGGTACTAAATTAGATGTTGTTATTGTGCTGGAAGTACCAAGGAATGAGCTTGTTGAGCGTTTGACTGCTCGAAGAACCTGCAAGACTTGTGGCAGAACTTATCATCTAAAATTTAATCCTCCTAATGAAGAAGGATTTTGTGACCTGCCTTGTGGCGGAGAGCTTTTTCAAAGAGATGATGATTCTATAAGCACTGTCTTACAAAGATTAGAAGTATACTCTCAACAAACTGAACCGCTTCTGGATTTTTATGAGAAATTAAATATGGCAAGCAGAATTAATGGAGTTGGTTCTCTTGAACATGTTTATCATAGAATTCAAACTGTCCTTAAGGACGTAGAATAAATATATATTAAAAAGCTGTCTATCTCCTGATTAAGACAGCTTTTCTATTTCAGAGATTATTAGCTTTCTGCAAATCTCTTATCATTTCTTATACCTATCCCAAATTAAGATTCTAAATATGATTTCTGAGAAATCAAGTTCCCTTTTCTAGCTCAAATACACTAATAAGCTTGTTTTATATCTTGATATATAACTATGCAATACAAAACTCTTAATATGTAAAATATTATATATTCATAAACGCTATAACTATCATTAGGTAGACTGTTATTATTATTAAGAGGTATGTATGAAAAAGTATTTGCTACTCATTTTTATTTTTGCATTAGCGCTACAACCTTTGAAAGCTCAAGAATCAAGTGAGTTCTTGGATATGTCTCTTGAAGAACTGCTTAATACAGAAGTTGTTACCGCTAGTAAACAAGCTCAGAAAATTTCTGATGCACCTGCCACTGTGATTTCCATTTCTGAAGAACAAATCAAGAAATATGGATACAGAGATTTGAAAGATGTATTCAGAACTTTGCCGGGTGTAGATGTTTCTTATGATAACCAAGGTGAAGTTAGATCTCTTGTTTTAATGCGCGGAATCATGGGCAACCAGAAAATTGCCATTCTACAAGATGGTAAAAAATACAATCCGACTACCGGAGAAAGATTTATTTACGGACACAATATACCGCTTAGCTTCTATAAAAGAGTTGAAATAGTTTATGGTCCGGCCTCCGCTCTTTATGGCGCTGATGCATATTCCGGTGTGATAAATCTAATAACTAAAGATGGTGCAGATATTAACGGGGTAGAGGCCAGCGTTACTTATGCAAGTACGCAGGCTGTTATAGCTGATCTACTATACGGTGGAAAAATAAATGAAAATACGGATGTTATTGTCGGTCTTCGTGCTTATCAGGGTCAGGATTATAAATTACACGAAGATTATGATGACTATTCAGTTGTGAAAGAATATAAAGATGAGACTCTGAATACTGAGTATCCGATAAATAACTTCAATTTGTTTAGTAAAGTTAAACACCATGATCTGACTATTGGTTTCGACTGGCAACACACTTTAGAAACAAATGCGCCTGCCACTATCCCGAATAATTATGCTTATAGTGATTCTTATTTATGGGGGCAGGATATGAGACATGCCTACATAAGCTATGATAAGGGAATAGGAGAGGATATGCTTATTACTGCAACAGTCTCTGCAGGTGATTATGAAATAAATCCGGCTTCTAACTTCCTGCTATTCCAGGATGCGGAGCTTACTAAAACTTCAGCTTCTTATAAGTATGGATACTCAAGATATTACAAAGGTGAATTACAGTTTGACTGGGACATTACTGATAAATTCCACATTATAAGTGGTTTTTCTTTTGAAGATGTGCTTTCGTTTCCAAAAACTAAAAATCTTGATAGCGGCCCATTCAGAACTGATGGTGAGTTAGTTGATGATATGAGCGCTTTGGTAGATCCAAATACCGGTTATGTATTTGGTTTGGTTGGTCTAACAGATAGCAAATTTGGAGAAAGAAATTATTCTAATACCGGTTTCTTCCTTCAGGGAGATATAGATTTGTTAGAAAATCTTACTTTAACATTAGGCGGAAGGTTTGATTATAATTCTATTTACGAAGAAACAATTAATCCTAGAGCCGGGCTTGTATATAAACCAACTTCAGATCTATCAGTAAAAGCTTTGGTCGGTACTGCTTATATTCAACCTTCTAATTACTACAGATGGGAAAACTTTGCTAATCCGTTTATTTTACACGTTCCAAATGAGGACATCAAACCAGAGAAAATAACTAATATTTCTTTAAGTACTACATACTATGCATCTAAAAATATGTCTGTAAGATTAGATTTATTTAGAAACAACCTGACTGATGTTATTGGTGCTGCAATTGTAGGTCCTGAGTTTAATGGCGGACAAAATTTTTACAATCCTTATAGAACTATTCTTGGCGAAAACCCGAGTGTAGACTGGGCTGAGATAAATACCAACTTAGGTAAAATTTATACCCAGGGTTTCGAATTGGATATTAATTATAAGCTAAATAATTTATTGCTTAATCTTACTTACTCGTTTATCGACGGTAAAGATGAAGATAAAGATCATCCTATTGCAAAAGTATCTCCTCATAAAGTAAATCTGAAAACAGACTACACTTACGGAAGCTTTACTGCAGCAGCTTCTTTGAGATGGTATTCTAAAGTACAAACTCTGAAAGAAAATGCTGTTTATGGAGATGCAGGGGACATGACTTATGAATTTGACGGAGCATTTGTCACTTATTTGAATTTGACTTATGATATCTCAAAACATATAGCTGTAAATCTTGCTATAGATAATGTACTGGGTACAGAGCATTATGCTGCTGCACCTTATGCAGAGTCAGGTTGGGTTATGCATAGAGCACCTCAGGCACTAAGAAAAATATTCTTTGGAATTAAAACTTCTCTGTAGATCCCTAAAATACGATAAAGCAAAAAAAAGAGGCTTTCCAAGCACTACTCTCAATCAATTATTGAGTTTAGTAAAATAGGAAAGCCTCTCTTATATCTAAGTAGATTTTGTTATTAAGCTTATTTGCTGACTACGAACTTTGCTTTGTATGCATTGCCGGTTTGATCTACTAAAATTATAAAATAAGACCCTGATTCCAAATGACTGATCTTTATTGCATCATCAAATTTTGTAACTAATTCTCTTTTTCTACCAACAGCATCGACTATAATCCCCAGGTTAAAATCAACACCAGTGTCTGATAAATTAATATATTCGCTACTAGGGTTAGGGTAAACTGTAAGTAGGGTATAATCACTTTCCGGCGTTTCAGTGACACTTAATAGTTCATAGAGTTTTGCGAAAACAAACCGTCTTCCATCGTTTCTGTAAAGTGCTTTATTATCAATAGTCGCTTCAATTTCTTCTCCAAAATACTTGAATTGATTCAACTTATGGTCTATGATATCAATATTTTCAAAATTGTCTTTTGTAAAATAAATATTAGATTTATCTGCAAAATAGAAACTACCTTTCGGAGTTTGTCCATGTATAACAATTTTAGTATCTAAGTTGTTGATGTTTTCCATTGCAGTCCAAGATTCAAAGCCGTCATTGCTTATGTAGTAATTGTTATTTTTTGGATCCAGATAAAGAGCCAAATCGTCTGAGAAAATATGGAAATTAAGATGAGATTTTCCTCCTTTAAAGACTTGCCCTTCATTCCCGTCATACCAATCAAGTCTAGTCCAGCTTTCGCCATTGTCGGTGGTTTTAAAATAATCTACTTTAAAGATATCTTTTTTAAATAATGGGTTACTTATGAAAGTATTATTTCCTATGTAGATAAACGAATAAGCGATTCCATCATCTATAATGCTCCAAGGCACATCTATCCAGGAATTTCCTGCATCATAACTAACTCTACATAAGCTGTCATTTGCAATATATGTAAGTACATTTCTTTCCAGATTTAAATTTCTGATAGAATGTTCATTGCCTGTGATACGTTCCCAGTTATATCCATTATCATCAGAATAAAGAATTTGTGTGGTTTCTCGAACTGTTGAGCCGTCAGTAGCTTTCACTGAATCAAGTTTAAGAAATATCCTTTTACCAATTTTGCCTAGATTGGAATACTTAGTTAAATGACCATAAGTGCTTAGAGATGCTAATGCAGAAATATTATTAATTTCACCGTTGTATTCATCAGTAACGCAAAGAGAGTCTTTTCTTATTGATAGAAAGCTATTACCTTGAATTGAAAGTATATGAGATACTGTTGATAATTCAGGGTATTTGTAATCAACAAAGGTCATTCCAAATAGTTCATTAAATCCGTCATTGTTACATATAGTAAGCTTTTTACTTTCGATTTCGACACAAGACAGATTCAGATCTTCTGAGTAATTAAGTCTTGGTCTGATTTTTTTTGACATTACTCCAATTGATGTTATTGTGTCTTGAGATGGGTAGAAAATTCCGATTGAGTAATTATCGTCAAAACCTTTTAATACAGCACCTGCCAAATTATCTTGCATAAAGTAAAAATCATCTATCCATTCGATATTACTCTTTTGGAAATCAATATCGAATACCCTTTTATCTTCAAGATTCAAATTAGTGTGGAGAAATGTTTTTCC
This sequence comes from uncultured bacterium, assembly GCA_942490685.1. Taxonomy (GTDB): domain Bacteria; phylum Bacteroidota; class Ignavibacteria; order Kapaibacteriales; family UBA2268; genus JBFHIJ01. The sequence continues at coordinate 2,070,456 of CALNXW010000016.1, read as the reverse complement.
TGCAAAATACAATCTATTTGACGGACCCATGGCTATAGAATACAAGTCATTTCCATTATCATCTATAACTACTTTGCTCCATTCTTTACCTTTGTTATCAGAATAATATGCTAAACCATTATCACAAGCCAGGTAAATTCTGTTGTTATGCCAGAGTATATCATTAACTTGTGCATCTAAAGCTACTTTTGTTACTTCCTGAAAGTCATAAGTAGAGTATATATTTTTTTGATCATCTGCATAACAGATGGTTTCACCACAGTTTTCAATAATTGTCAAATGATTATCAGTCTGAGAAACTATATAGAAATATTTATCTATTGAAGTGTAGAGAATAATTACTCCATGATCTCCGGCTATAAAAACTTCTTCTCCCATTTTAGAAATATAATTTAAAGAACCCTCTGAGTCCAAAACTTTTATATCAGTTATTTCCGGTATTATTTTCAATTCTTCTTTTCTGATAATATCCCGAATAAAATAACCATCTCCTACAGTCAAGATTCTGTTTTTGTCTATCAATCTTAAATCATGAGCAGGAGTCTCCATATATCCTGGAGTTACTGCTTGCACAGAATCGATTTTAATTTTTGATAATAGTACCCCTGGTACAAGTAATAGTGCGACGAATAAAATTAGACTTTTCATCAAATATCCTTCAAATGTTGTGTGATAACGATGTATATATGACACCTATGATGTTATAAAAGTTACAAATAATTCTACAAAAACATAATATCTAACTACAGGTAATAATTCAGCAATAATATTTATATTTATTGACAGAAAAAATAAATGCTTTTGACGAAAAATAAAAATTAAAGTGTAACAAATAATGATTACTTTTGTACTTGATGAATAATAATATTATACAAAGGTATTTCAGATGTACAAAATTAATTCAATACTTAAAATGTTAGCCTTAACATTGGCTTTTAGTTTTTTGGTTTCTTGTTCTGACGATGATGATGAAAATATCATCATACCTGGTGGCAATACAACTCCAGAAGCAGATGTGGAAGCTACAGAATTGGTTGTAACAGGGCAGTTGTTTACAGTAAATATGTTAGATCCTGAGACGTTTAAGGATTGGAACGCAGGCGCATGTAGTATGAGTGCATACGTAGGGACATCTATCTCTGAATATAAAGTAGGAGAAGGAACGATAAATGCTGATGGCAGTTATTCTATTACGTTGCAAAAAACTATGAAAGGATCTTTAATGCACAGATTATCTGTACTTTTCAAAGATTTAGATTATTCTCCTGCTACTTTAAGTAAATCACTAGCTCCTATAAATTTCTATGCTGATATCAATGGTGATTTGATTCCAATTAGTATTGATGCTATTGATGAGAGTGAAGGAACAAGAGACATAGACTACTACTATAGTTTCTTTAGTGCAGACGGTCATTTTAAAGGTACTTCATATAGTTTTTCAGGAAACGATGTAATAGCTGTATATGATATTAATTGTAAAAAAGGTTGGAATTTAATCTCTAACAATAATAACACAAACGATATCAAATCAGAAGAATCTATGATATCCTCAGCCAAAGCATATGTTTGGGGTAACTAAATACATAACTTACTGATATTAAAAAAAAGCTACAGATTTGTTTGCAAATGTGTAGCTTTTTTTTCTTCTATCTATAGGAAGTTATTTAAATGCTTACTTCTTAGCTGGTCAATAATCTGTTGTACTTCTTCACTATGACCTCTCTTACAAACAAACAGAGCATCATCAGAATTTACAATTATTACATCTTCCATTCCTACTACACCAATAAGCTTATTACGGGAAGAGATAAAAGAGTTTTTGGTATTTATGGCTACTACGTCACCAAGAAATACATTATTTTTTGCATCTTTTCTGGATTGATTATATACTTCATCCCAGGTTCCTAAATCACTCCAGTTTAGATCTGCTTTTACAAGATAGACATTGTCCGCTTTTTCAAGAACACCATAGTCAATAGATATACTATCCATTTTCCCGTAGGTAGTTTCAAGCTTTTTGTGGAATAGATCTTTACCAAATTGCATTTTTAGGTCAGTAAAATAGTCACCATGTTCAGGAAGATGCTTGTTGAACGAGCGTGTGAAAACAGATAATTTCCAAACAAAAATACCTGTATTCCACAGGAAATCACCTGATTCGATGAACCTGTTTGCAGTGTCGATATCAGGCTTTTCAGCAAAAGCTGTAGATTTGCGCAGACCTCTATTATAAAGCTCTCCTAAGGAAAGCTCCTCTTCTGTTACTTGTACATATCCATACTGTGTTTCAGGAATTGTTGGCTTCACGCCAATAGTAACTAGACCATTAAGATCATAAGCTGCCATGGAAGCCGTATCTAAGGCCTGATATAAATCGCCTTTATTCATAATAACATGATCAGAAGGGAAGGCCATCATAATATCATCAGCTTCATATTTTTCACTAAGAACTGCTGCTGCAAGTCCTAAGCAGGGAGCTGTATTTATTCCAAATGGCTCGATAATCATATTTTCTATAGGTAATTCAGGGAGTTGGAGGTGTACTTCTTTTTTTAGGTCTTCGTAAGTAACTACATAAATATCTTTTACATCGATATACTTCTTTATACGGTTGAAAGTATTCTGAATCATAGTGCCGTCACCCATCAGATGGATAAACTGTTTTGGCAAATTTTCTGTACTTCTTGGCCAAAGTTTCGTGCCTTTTCCACCTGCCATGATAACAGCAAACTTCTTCATATTTGTTCTCCATACTTTCAAATTCTTAGTCTGCCCAAATCTAAGTAAAAAGATTAAGTAAAGAAAATTGAATTTTTGTCAGCTGCCAATTAATTAGATTTTTAAATGCTCGAAGGAGTAATTATATGTCAAATTCTTTCCCAAATAAAGTAAATGGGCGGGACAGCAATTGCAGTCTGAAGCTCCAAATTTGGGGATTATTGGTTTTGCTCCAAGAGTTTCAAGTGCTTTGAGGTTGAGTTTGCATTCTATCCTATCTACAGATCTAAAAAGAAGTATTCTACAGATTTTAACATCTACTCGCGAGGTCAAATAGTCTATATGCCATCTGAGTTTTTTGTCCTTCTTGCAGTGGCGAACTACTCTTTTGCTCAAATTGTTCATAGCACTGCCTGTGTATACATAAAAGCCTTGAGGAAAGTGATAAGTCCCCAAGGCTCCAATTTTTATACTTTTTGAGTCGATTAGTCTTAAGACTAATTGATATGCACCTTTATCAGGCATTTAGAAAATCCATAGCAATATCTCTAAATTCTGCTTTTTGGGTAATCATAAAAGGATGTTTTCCTCTGTCGAACATAACCAGTTTCGAATTGGGTATCAATTCTGTTATAGTCCGCATTTTTTCTTCAAGATTTGGTAATAGCTCGTCATCATGACTGCCTGTAGCGAGCACTTCTGCATCAATTTTTGACAAGTCACCCATCACTGTTTTTAAATTAAATTTACCAAGTCTTTCCATTAGATCAATATCCCTTAGAACAACTTTCTGCCAGTCCTCTCCATGCTGGAATTTCCAAAACTGCTGAGTCATGAAATTGTGTGCAACAGCCTGAGTTCTTTTTTTAGCTATCGAATAAGCTTCATTTTCAGTAAGAGTCAAGCCAAGAAAACTGTCAGCTACAAATTTTTTAATTCTTCCTTTTTGTTGTGTCAGCATATTAAAGCCTGTCAAAGCACCACCACTTGTGCCGATAGCATATAGTTCGTCGATTTCTAAATAATCGAGCAGCGCATAAGCTGTTTCTGCATTATAACTCCAAAAATCATCTCTAAATCTTGCTAGTCTTCCGGATTGTCCATGACCGTGCCAGTCAAAGTAAATGACTTTGAAATGTTCAGCAAAAAAAGGTATATCGAATCTAAACATGTTAGAAGATACGCTGTTTCCGTGAAGAAGCAGAAGTGGATAACCAGTACCTTTTATATCATAGTATATTTCATGTTCTTTAAAATCAAAAAACGGCATCTATTAACTCCTTAAAAAATTCAAGTACAGAAACGATATAGCTCAAATACTATTTCTTTGTTTATATACTTTCGTTTTTCGTGACAGTTATTTCGACTGCATTACTAATAAATGTCTCTTTTGGTACTTTATCAAACATTCGTAGCATAGTAGCTCGTTCATACTCGTTGGCTTCCAAATAACCCCAATCTTTTATGTCATGCGATTCTAAACAATAGACAAAGTTAATAGCATAGTTACCTTCAGTAGCAAGTGGCTCTTGCAGAGAGTTTCTAAGCAAATACATATCAGGATAGTAAATTTCTCCCGGTCTGAGTGTAATGAAGTTAGTCGGACTTAGCGGTACTAGATCTTTTGAATCAGACTTAATGAGCTTGTAGCCTTCCGGGGGTTTTCCGTTAACCATAAAATATGCGTGAGGAAATCTTTCCTGACTCATAGATCCGTCTAAAAATAGTGGCAACACTAAATTACTGTCAGTGTTGTTTTGCATCTTTAGCACAAATTCAGGTACTTCACCAGATTTTAGGCTAATGTTTTCCGCCGAAAGCTCAAGCGAAAAGCTTTTTTTGGCGTGATTGATAGTCGGTGATTGCGGTGAGTCTTCAGCACAAGACATAAGCAATACCATGGCAGCGATTAAGATAGATTTTAACATTTCGACTCCGTTATTTAACACAATATATAGACGCTTTGAAATGCTAAAAGGTTACAAAATGAATCTGAATAGTAGAAAAATCTTCAACTTTACATTAGTATCTAGTTAATACTAAGTGAGGTCAAGCTTTTGGGGGATGATTATATCCCAATATGTTCCATTTTTGGAGGGATGGTTGGTACCGTAAAAGTGAAAATAGAACCCTTACCAAGCTCGCTCCTGACTTCGAGAGTGCCATTATTTTTATCTATAAACTCTTTACATAATATTAGGCCAAGGCCTGTACCTGATTCCCCGGAAGTGCCAATTTCTGACTCAGCCGTTTCTATTTTGAAAAGAGTAGAAATCTTTTCTTCAGACATACCTGTACCCGAATCGCTTATGCTTATTTTAAGTTCGTGAAGTCCTTTATTGATTAAAATTTTGATTTCACCATTAGTAGGTGTGAATTTTATGGCATTAGAGATTAAATTTCTAAACACAGTGGATATCATATTTTGATCCGCATAAGCTTGATACACATCCAAATCTTCATATTTAATATCAATATCTTTCTTCTTAGCCTGAGATTCGAACAGTCCAATATTGAATGATATTAAACCATTAAGTAAAAATTTCTCCGGAGAAAACGGAAAGTGGCCTGTTTGAATTCTGGACCAGGACAGCAAGTTTTCCAGCAGTTCATAAGTAGTATCTGCATTTTTTTTCAAAGTATTAATAATCTCGGAGACGTCTTCAATCGGTAGATGCTCAAAATCAGATTTTAGAATCTTCAGGCCATCTTTGAAAGTAGAAAGTGGATTTTTTAGATCGTGAGATATTATTGAAAAAAACTTGTCTTTTGTATAATTTAACTCAGATAATGCAGCATTTTTTTGTTTTATCAGATCAGATTGATAAGCTAATTTTTCTTTATCTTCTATAAGTTCAAGCTGATACTTGCGGTATTGTGAGACTATCCTCTCTACTAGAATATATATCATTCCCAGTGCTGCTATAGACGATATCCAATAATCGTAAAACCTTTCATCTTCATTCTTAAATTTTACCACCAAATCAGGATCAATTTTTTGAGCAAAAAATAAAGCAGAAATTAGTAATATTGTCATGACTACTGTCATTCTCACAGTATTAGTTTTACTGAAAATTGCTATGGCGACTATTAATGCAATTGCAATTAAAGAAACAGACCCTTGATAGCCTCCAAAAAGAAAGAAAGTGGTTGTTATAGAAAATAAACTACTCAGAATAAATGGTATTGAAAGTTTTCTATAGTCAACTCCTTTATATGTCAATATACTGATGGTAGAGAAAACCACTAAAGGAATAAAGGAATTAATAGCAGTCCACGAATCACTCCTAATAAGTAAATCACCAACAAATGCAATGGCTGCAAAGATACTTGCCAGAATGTTGACTATTAGAAATACTTTTTTTTCGAAAATTGATATTAGCTTATTATCATTCATGCCGGAACTATTTTAAGTGAAAATGGTGATTTATTATAACAGTTTATTCAAAATGACGCCGTAGCAATATTAGGATTGTTTCATATCCGGGCACAATATAAAAAAAACTCTGGTTCAAGAGTCTTTTTGTCTGGATTTATTAGCCTTTTTTTTTAACTTGACAACATATTTGATACAAAAATCAGAAAAATATAAAAATGAGTGAAACAGTAAAACCAAATTGCCCGTTTTGCGAATCTGATAGAGTCATAAAGCATGGTAAAACTCTTACCGGGAACCCTAGATTTCGATGCAGAAGCTGCAAAAAAACCTGGGTAGCAGATAAGGAAGAAAATTATAGACCGGAAGTTACTGATATTGCAGAAGCATATCTCAATGGAATGACTTTCAGAGAACTGGTAGATGTCTATCATAGCTCACCTTTGAGAATAAACCAAAAAATAAGAACTTTCCTGGAAGAATGTCCAAGTTGGAGTTCTTATTTGGACTCAGTTGTGAAGCCGGGTAAAATTAAAGTGGCTGCTGTTTTTGGAAAGTTTTTTGCCTGCGCCTGCAAGGATGCAGAGAAAAATTCGATGTTTGTGGCTTTTGCAATAGATGTCCTTTCCGGAGTTGTAATTGCTCATTCAGTCCATAGTAATGACACTTCTGTAGTATGGGAGGATCTGCTAAAAGATCTTAATAAAAGAGGTTTTGAAATTGAATCCTTTTTGTCAAATGGAACTACAAAGATTACAAATGCAATTTCTGAAATATTCCCCAAATCTTCAATCAAGATTAACTACGAAAAAGCTTATAGAGAAAACGAAATTGAGTGTTGTCTGAGCAAAATTCCACAAAGCACAAAGTTACTTGAAGATGCTAAATCAGTACTGGACACTGTAGAGAATGCAAACTTGAGTGAATTAGTACGGGATGCTTTTGATATGAGCATATTGGAAATAGTTGAAGAGCTTCAAGATGACTTCATAAATCGATTGAAAGATAAGTTTGACGACAAAGTAAATCCTAAACAGGATAGCTTTAGTGTCGCTTTTCGAAAACGATTCGAAAAATTCCACATGATAAAAGAAGATCCCAGACCATTGGTAAATGGTTGGATTGCACTTGCTATGTTAAAACGATTGACAAATGGTTTTAGCAGATTAGCTCTTTATGCTCAAAAGCCTTATGCAACTTCATTCGAAGATTTTGCTACAATGAATAAGCCTCTTGCTCTTAATTTAGATAAAAACAGTCCTTTACTAAAAAGCTTAATTGTTGAAATTTCAGCCAGAGCTTTACAATTACCTGTTGTATTTTCAAAATGTGAAATGAAATTGGATAAATGTAATTATCTTTCTTCTATCTGATGATAGTAAATTTTCGATTTTTTTCAAGTCCGGTTTGAGTCTTTATATTTAATATATAAACGCCTGAGCCGAACTCGTTACCTATGTTTAAAGTATGATTCAATTCATCATCATTCGAATTAGCTGTGTAAACGGCTTTACCTTCTATATCATAGATTGTAAATTCGATAGTACTTTTTTCCTGTAAAATTACTTTTGCATATATATTATCACTTGAGTAAATAGGGTTTTGGATAAAAACACTTAAGTTTTTTGAAGGGTAAAAATCAAGTGAATCTCTAATCCCTGAACTCTCTAAATAATAAGAACCACTTTTAGTGGATATCTTTTTTACAGCCTTTACTGTATAATAAGATTTTCCACTATGTATAATATAGTCATTGTAAGAGAGATCATATACAGGATTTATATTTATCTGCTCACCAATTGAATTTTGATTTACACTTCTGTAAATATTATAATAATCTGCATCTTCCGAAGCTCTCCACTTGAGTTCGCAATATTCATCGTTTCGAGCTATATCCAAATTATTTGGCATTTTTATATGTCTTAATTTTAGGGTTGGATCACCAAACAAATTCAGATGCATAGTTCGCATAGCACCATTGTACCAGTACTCATATAATGTTTTGTTGTTTTGTGCTGTATAGATTTGTTCTCCAATAGTCCTTCCTAATCCCAAATTATGCAAGGGGACTTGAGGCCTATTTCCAAACCAGCTGCATAAAACAGATGGCCTAGAAGCAATAGCTGCACGTAAAAGGTTGTTTTCAGAATCCCAATCACACAACCATGATCCGAAACAAGACAGAAAAACAGCATCATAATCCTTTTCTGCCAAATCATGAGCATAAAGAGTCAGGTAGACAGAATTATAACCACCTGGTGCACAAGCATAAGCCATTGCATAATTTCCTGAGCTCATGCTATCTCGCATATTCTTTATAGTAATTTGCTCCTTACCATATAGAGTTGAGAATTGATTATAAATAGTAGTGGCAGGAAATCCTCCATATGAGCCAAATCCATCGCTTATAAAAGCTTTTTCTTTAGCTTTATATTCACCTGTTCTGTATCGTATATTTTTTTCGAAATATCGTTCAAGTAATTGGCTCTCTGACTCAGGGAAATCAGTAAGGTTTCTGAAATCTATGCGAGAAATAATGAAATCTGAAGAAGAAGGCAAATAATCATTATCAAATTTTCCATCACCGGGAAAATTGTGCTGCCTGAATGCGGTTGCACTATCAGCATCTATTATGCTGTCCGTCCAGTCTCCATCTAGCTCAGCATACCAAATATCTGCAGGGAAAGCCCCAATATGCTCATTATGTCCATCAGGGGTATAATTTCCTGAGTAGGGGATAGGTATATTTCCAATTAGAATTATATATTTGATTGATTTGTCTTTCAGAAATTCTTCGCGAATAACAGATTTAACTTGTTGAACTTTGTTTTTGTTAAAATCAATTGAGGCAGGAACCATTCTTTGATGTATATTTTGGACTTCAGTCGAAATTAGTGATTTAAACTTGATAAAGTTTTGAGGAAGAGTTGTATTGTCTGCAATCAGCAGTAGTAGAGAGTGCTTCTCCGGAAGACTTATATCTACGCCGGCAGCTAAGTAAGTAAAAGTTGAGACATCACTCTGATAATTTTCTATTTTATATTCATAATGAAGACCTTGCTTAACATTAGAGTCTTCAAATGAAGTTGCGTCATGCCCTAGAGTGGCAATTGGATTGCCAAAAGATGATGCACCAAGCAATTTTCTTGATATATTATAGCGTAATGAATTGGTATCCTGTTTCCACTCAAACTTAAATTTAAGACCTGATGAAGAATCTATACTTAGTTTCACAGGGAATAGGTGATCTTCAAAAGATTCTGCGAGTAATGTTGAAAAGCTTAATAATAACAGAATTACATATTTCATTTGCATAAGCTCAATAATATAGGAGTTGTTTAATATTAAAGAACAAAATATATCAAATTTGTTACAATAGCGAATAGCATTTTTGCTTTTTGTAAACGCTAAAACTTAAAAATGAATAATATATTGAATATCGAGAAGTATTTCTCAATTGCTAATGTAAAACTGGAATAATCTACTGTCAATAAAAGCAAAAAACGACTTGAAAATCATAGCATTTTGCATGAGAAAGCATAAAACCAACATCTGATTTCAGGAAGTGAGCATACCAAAAATCAGTTTAGACATAGAAACAACAGCCACCTTAGCTTAGTGGTTGCTTTATATATAAAGACAGTGATATTCCTAAGAAATGTTAAATTAGTATCTTAGTACCCAAAAAAATAATAATCCCCCAAGGCATCAGGATTTCGAATTTTCTACTTTTTTTGCAAAACTATTAGTTTTCACATTGTAAATAACTGCAAACAATCCACCAGTTATCAGTAAACCTGAACCATAAAACTCAGCTAAAGAAATATTAGCTATTATAGTTTCTTGAAAAAGAGAAGGTTTAAGTAAATTAATAAGTACAAAACCCGAAAAAAGTAATAAGTAATAAGAGAACAAAGACAGTCCAAGACGACCTTTATATCTTGCTATTTCACCTTTTTTGGCGATAGCAGTAATTGCATCCATGGCAACCACCTATACATTTATGACAATCAAAATAGTATCAACTTACAATAATCACCTATGATTTAACTATTACATCATATTCACAGTTGTAAGTTAAAAAATATTCAAACAAATTCCAAATAAATATTTAGAATCTGTTAAATAATTGCAAAAATGTGGAAAAATATAAAGATAATGTTTAGTAACCGAAAGATTTTAGCATACCTTTTTTGTCTCGCCAGTCTTTCCTAACCTTTACAAACAGCTCTAAATAGATAGGTAGACCGAGATGTTCTTCGATATCAGCACGAGCTCTTTCGCCGATAGTTTTGATTTTTAAACCGCCTTTTCCAATTATGATTTTTTTCTGACTATCCCGTTCAACAATGATGTTGGCAGAAATAAACCATTTGCCTGATTCTCTTTCTTTAAATTCGAGAATATTTACTTCAGTGGAATAAGGAACTTCGTCTCCGAAGCTTTTAAAGATATGTTCGCGGATCATTTCAGAGACAAAGAATCTCTGAGGTTGAGTGCTCAGCATTTCCGGATCATAGTAAAATGTACCTTCCGGTAAATATTTTTTAGCAACATCCAGAAATGTATCCAAATTACTGCTTTTTAAAGCAGACATTGGAATGATTTCATCGAATATGTTCATTTCATTGATAGCAATGATAATCGGAAGTACTTCTTTTCTGTCTGACTTAGTGTCCAACTTATTTAGAATAAGCAGTTTAGGTTTGCTTATATTTCTAAGGTTTTTCAGGAAATCAGGATGGAAATAAGTTTGAGGATCTTTGCATTTAGTCAAATCTAATAATACAGCTATAACGTCAGCATCACGCATAGAGTCGTCGACATATTCCATCATGGTTTTTTGCATTTCATATTTTGGTTTTAATATACCTGGTGTGTCATGAAATACAATTTGAGTATCATCATCAGTGTAGATGCCCAGCACTCTTTTTCTTGTAGTCTGCGGTTTTGGAGTCACGATAGAAAGTTTAGTTCCCATAAGGGCATTCATCAATGTCGACTTACCAGCATTTGGTTTGCCTACTAATGCTATATATCCGGATTTAGTATTCAACTTAGTTGTTTTCCTCATTTACATTTTCTGAAGTCTTTGATTTTTTTAGAATAGCATAAGGCACAATACCCATGTATCCAATTACAAGTAAAACTGGAGCTAAGGTCACAGCCATAAAGTTATTCCAAGTTCCTGACTCAACTGCAGGTTCTTCTGTAACACCTGTAAACATAAGAATGTATCCAAGTACAATTACACCTAAACCGATAGCCAGCCATTTGAAATTTTCTTTGTCAAGAGGGAATTTCCACTCAACTGAAGATTGCTTTTTATTCTTATTGCCTAAAATAGAAGCAGTGTTGTTTGCCATTTTATATTCCTTTCACTTTAATTTTATGCACCACAAAAATACGTATTATATCCCAAAAAATCTAACCTTATAAATAAGGCAATAGTTTTTTAAGACAATTGTTTTATATATTAGTTATCTTTGTAGATTACTATACAAACAATTTTGCACTAAGTTCATTTGCAGAGGCATTTTTTTATGTTGGAAAACACAGATATAAAGCAAGAAGAAATAATTGAAGAAACTCTTCCAAAAGAGGAAAAAATGGCTACTGAAGATAAACCTGAAAAAGGTCATCTTTACGTAGTTTCAACTCCGATTGGGAATAAACATGATATAACACAACGTGCCATCTCTACTTTAAAGTATGTGGACTTAGTTGTGTGCGAAGAAATTAAATTGGGAGCAAGACTTTTACATCAACTTAACTTGCGCAATGAATTAGATAACTTGAATGAACAAAATGAAGATATAAAAACATTTGAATTGCTAAATCTGCTAAAAGAAGGCAAATCACTGGGCTTAGTTTCTGATTGTGGAACACCTGTTTTTGCAGATCCCGGCTATATGCTTGTTAAGAGAGCAATAGAGAATAACATTCCGGTTACTGTGGTACCAGGTGCTTCTAGTATTATGACTGCATTGGTCAGAAGCTCTTTTTCTATGAAGTCATTCTTGTTTGCAGGATTCCTTTCGCGAACTCCTAATGAAAGATTAGAAGAACTTAAACAGCTTGCACTGGAGCCAAGAACTGTATGTCTTCTTGAAACACCATACCGTTTGCTACCTCTATTAGAAGCAGCTGCTAAAGTGATGCCTAACAGAAAAGCTTATATTGGTTTCAACCTTACAATGCCTTTTGAAACTCATCATTATGGAACTTTTAAAGAGTTATTTGAGCATTTTACTGAAAAAAGAGTAAAAGCTGAATTTGTGATTTGCTTCGATGGGATTGATGTGTCCAGAGTTCCTGATAAAAGAGATAGATTTGTGCCTGCCAAACAAGAAAAAGAATCTTATTCGAGAGGCAATAAATTTTCAAGAGATTCTGCTCATAAAGGTAAAGGTGGTAAAAAGCCTTTCAACAAAAAAGGGAATCAGGACTATAAAGGCAAACCCGCTAAGAAGTTTTCAGGTAAATCAGAAAGGTTTGAAAAAGATATAACAAAAGAAGTTTTATCGGAATTTTCTCGTAAGTCTTAAATATAACATCTTGTTATGATATATGTAGTTATGCGTATTAAGTAAGAGAATTTGTTGCCGGGGGGCATTATGGAAAACACTGTGTTAAAAGGAAATATTGTAGATATTGTTAGTAAGAAAATTTTTCCGGGAGAAGTCCACATACAGGAAGGTATTATTGTTGCTGTCATAGAAACAGATGATGCTCCTGATTGTTACATATTGCCCGGTCTAATAGATTCTCATGTTCATATCGAAAGTTCCATGCTTACTCCTGCTGAGTTTGCCAAAGCAGCTGTCAAATTCGGTACTGTAGCTACTATATCAGATCCGCACGAAATTGCAAACGTATGTGGCACAGCAGGTGTGGAATATATGATAGAAAGCGGAAATACCGTTCCATTCAAATTTTATTTCGGAGCGCCTTCTTGCGTGCCTGCAACTGATTTTGAAACAGCAGGCAATGTTATTGATGCTGAGGATATAAAGTATTTATTTGATAAATATGACTTGAAATATTTGAGTGAAATGATGAATTTTCCGGGAGTTATTAATAGCTTCCCTGATGTTATGAACAAATTGGATGTTGCAAAAAAACTTGGTAAGCCAATAGATGGACATGCCCCCGGGGTAAAAGGTGAAGATCTTGCTAAATACGTAAACGCAGGAATTACAACCGACCATGAATGTTTTACTCTTAATGAAGCTGAAGAAAAGATTTCATTAGGAATGAAAGTACTAATTAGAGAAGGCTCAGCTGCTAAAAATTTCGAATCGTTACATAAACTGATTTCATCTTTCCCTGAAATGACAATGCTTTGCAGTGACGATAAACATGCTGATGATCTTTCTAACGGGCATATAAACCTTCTGGTTAAAAGAGCGCTAGCACATGGGCATAACATCTTTGATATTCTGACTACTGCCATAAAAAATCCAATCGAACACTTTGGTTTGGAATGTGGTTTACTTCAAAAAGGTGATACTGCTGATATTCTGGTTGTAGATACTCTTGAAAACTTTGAAGTACTAAATACTTTTATTGATGGGCTTGAAGTATACAATAAAACTAATGGAGTGCTTTTCCAAACTCCAGGTAAATTGAAACCTATCAATAATTTCAACATTGATCACATAAGTAAAACAGACTTGAAAGTATCAGCAAAAGGCTCAAAAATCCGAGTCATCGAAGCCATGGACGGAGAGCTTATCACAAATGAGATTATTTGTGATGCAAAAGTTGAGAATGGTGAATATGTAACAGATACTCAATCAGATATATTAAAAATTTGTGTTGTAAACAGATATCAAAAAACGGCTCCGGCTTGTGCATTTATCAAAGGATTTGGACTTAAACAGGGGGCTATTGCTTCAAGTGTGGGGCATGATTCTCATAATATAACTGCTGTCGGTACAAACGATGATGATTTACTAAAAGCGATTAATGCTGTAATTGATACTAAAGGGGGAATGTCTATTTGCAACGGAGAAAAACTCCTTGCATTATCGTTGCCTGTTGCCGGACTAATGAGCGATGAATCTGCACAAATTGTTGGTAATAGATATGAAGTGTTAAATAAAGAAGCAAAAGCTCTGGGAAGCACTTTAAATGCTCCTTTTATGACTTTGTCTTTCATGGCTTTATTGGTGATTCCAAGTCTAAAACTAAGTGACAAAGGACTTTTTGACGGAACAAAATTTGAATTTACAGATATAACGGTAGAATAAAATTGGAAGTTAGTAACTATCTATTTCCTGTGCCACTAGGAGGATTTGGTGGCCTGGAAATGCAAATGGCAAAAAGAGCAAAAGATATCATAAACTGTAACGGCAAATCTGTAATAATTACTATCCCGAATTCAAGACTGGATAAATATGCAAATGTGTTGGGCGTAAAGTCTGTTAATGGCCATCTCAAGAGAAAATATTTTGATTTTGGATTCGCTAAGTTAATTGCCAAAACTGCTAAGGAAAATAACATTTGGAAGTGTGTTGTAGGTACTACAAATTTGCTTTCTACTGCTGTGCTGGCAAATAAACTATACAGTGCAAAGATGGATATATTTCTATATCAACAGATGCAGTCCAATATCCGCAAAAAAGATATTGTTCATAGTTTCATCTATAGAAATATTAAAGGTGCAATTACTCTCACCGAAACCATGCGCAAAGAGCTTTTGAATAATACAGTTATCACTCCTGATAAGGTGAAAGCTATTCCTTATGGAATAGAGACTGATAAATTCCATCCTAAAAATCATAATAAAGAAGAATGTCGAAAATACTTCAATTTACCCCGAGATAAATTTATCTTCGGTTATATTGCCAGAATTGAAGATCAGAAAGATCAAAAAACCGCTATTAAAGCTTTCGCAAAAGCTAATCTCGACAACGCAGTTTTGTGCCTTGCCGGAACTCCTGCCACAAAAGAATATATGGAAGAACTTCATGCACTGACTGCTGAATATAAAATTTCTGAATCTGTTTATATTTTGGATTTTACTCCTCATGTAGATAAACTGATGAATGCTTTTGATGTTTTTGTTATGTCCTCGCAATCCGAGACTTTTGGATTAGTAAACGCAGAAGCTATAGCTTCCGGTTTACCTGTGATTGCTACAGACAGTGGGGGAGTACCTGAAATTATTCATCATGAAAAGCATGGGTTGCTTTTTACACAAAAAGACTATTCTACATTAGCAGAGCATATGACAAAACTATATAATAACAGAGATATGCTCAAAATCTTCTCCGATGCAGGCTTGGCTTATGCAAAAGAAAAATATGATTATACTACTCAAACTGAGAAGTTTATTCGTTTTTGCGAAGGAAGAGGTTAGATTTTTACTTTATGCATATTCGTAGCCTATTCAAAAAACGTTGACCACTATTGATTTGTAATATCCTGACTAAGTCGTATATTTAATATTCCAAATTGTCAAATATTAACAGAGACTATTGTCTTATGGAATTAAATATATATGCATGGGTTATCTTGCTGACTATCCTAATTAGTACGGGATTAGATTTTATAGCAGATTACTTAAATATCAAAAATTTAAAAAAAGAATTACCTGATGAGTTTAAAGATGTTTACTCAGAAGAAAAATACAAGAAATCGCAGGAGTATCTGAAAGAGAGAACTCGTTTTGGTCTGATTTCTTCTCTATTTTCTTTAGTGTTATTACTTGTTTTTTGGTTCGCAGGAGGATTTAATTATGCAGACATCTGGGTAAGGTCATTGACAGATAGCTATATCTACCAAGGAATAATTTATATGTCTGCCCTTCTTACAGCTCAAAGTGTTCTTGGAATTCCATTCAGTATATACAGCACTTTTGTAATAGAAGAAAAATATGGTTTCAATAAGACTACAATTTCTACTTTCATTATGGATAGAGTCAAATCAATACTACTAGGTGCAATTATTGGTTTGCCAATTCTGGCAGGCCTTCTTTATCTTCTTAACTCCTTTGGTGAATACTCCTGGTTATACGGATGGATTGGCCTGACTGTGATTAGTTTTGCTCTTCAATTTGTTGCTCCCAGATGGATCATGCCCCTATTTAATAAGTTTACACCATTGGAAGATGGAGAACTAAAAGATGCAATCTTTAATTACGCAGACAAAGTAGATTATTCACTGAAACACTTATTTGTTATGGATGGTTCTAAACGTTCTGCAAAATCTAATGCTTTTTTTACAGGATTTGGTAAGAATAAACGTATTGCACTTTTTGATACTCTGATTGAGAAACATAGTATCGGAGAATTGGTCGCAATATTAGCTCATGAAATTGGACATTTTAAGAAAAAGCACATAATAAAGAGTATGATTATTAGTGTTTTGCATACAGGTGCTTTGTTTTATATTATGTCTCTTTTCTTGAGTCATAAACCGCTTTATGAAGCATTTTTTGTAGAAAATATTGGACTGCATACAGGCCTGATATTCTTTAGTATGCTTTTTTCTCCGATTGAAAATGTATTATCCGTGCTGATGAACGTATTCTCTCGTAAAAATGAGTATGAGGCAGATAGGTACGCTGTGGAAACTACAGGTAAAAAAGAAGATATGATAGATGCACTGAAAAAGCTCTCTGAGCATAATTTATCAAACCTTACACCACATAAGTTTTTTGTATTTATGAATTATTCACATCCTCCGGTTCTTGACAGAATCCGAGCGATTAAATCTATATAAAGAGGGGAAAATGAGCGAACTTACTTTAATGGAGTCACTCTTGTATCTGCTTTTGGGCGGAACTATGTTGTATTTTGGTGCGGAGGGACTTGTACGCGGGTCAGCCTCTGTAGCCCTTAGAACGGGGCTTTCTGCTTTAGTAGTGGGTCTGACTATCGTTGCTTTTGGTACAAGTAGTCCGGAACTTGTTGTTAGTTTTATGGCAGGCCTTGAAGGTAATGCTGATATTGCCATAGGTAATGTTATTGGATCTAATATCTGCAATATAGCGCTAATTGTAGGCGTGGCAGCAATGATACGCCCTATAAAAGTAAAGCTTCAACTGATAAAGTTTGATTTATTGGTTATGATTGCTGTTTCTCTTCTTTTGGTCGGTATTATTTATGATGGTACTATATCTTTTACAGATGGCATCCTATTGACTGCAGGAATTATAATTTATTCGGTGATGACTGTCAAAAAAGCTTTTGCTGAAAATAATGAAGAACTTATAGAAGAATTTGAAAGTGAACTAAAGCCCTCAAAAAGAAAACCTTATGTAGATTATATCTTAATTATAATAGGTATCGGTGGTTTAGTTTATGGAGCAAATATCTTTGTGGATGGTGCGATAGGAATCGCAAGCATGTTGGGAGTTTCAACTGCAATTATTGGTTTGAGTATTGTTGCTTTTGGTACTTCTTTACCTGAATTAGCAACTTCTCTTGTAGCATCTATCAAAGATGAAGGTGATATTTCCATAGGAAACGCCATTGGCTCTAATATCTTCAATATTTTATTTGTGCTTGGGCTAGCTTCTCTTGCACATGAAATACCTACTTCTGATATTAGTTACATAGATGTATCAATTATGATTGGTATTGCAGTTCTTATATTCCCTCTGGCAAGAATTGGTATGACGATAGGGAGAGCAAAGGGAGCACTACTTCTGTCTATCTATGTAGCGTATGTGTTTTACCTTTTTACTCAAATATAGAAAATTCTAAAATCTATATATACAAGAGTCTCTGATGTAAAGGTCAGAGACTTTTTTTTATCCTAAGAATACAAAAAATCACACAAGATAATTCAAAAAAATATTGATTTTATACTTAAGTTTTGGAATTTGAACACCCCGACACGTCTTCGACGTGCCACCCCTATTTGAAAAGAGGGGAATTTTCATTCTACTTCTTCGAAAGCGATGTGCAGAGCTTGAGTTTGCTTTTTTTTTAAATGATAAATGTCAGATAATACAAAAAAACATTGAAATTATCTCTTAAACAATGTATTTCGTATTTGTTTCGTCTCTGCATTATACGTTAATTTTAAGATATTTATTTATACGTGAGGTATAGTATGAATTTTTTTAGGAAAACTGACTCAGTATCAGACAAAAATCTGATAGTCATAGACAGCAAAAATATTGATTTGAAAAAGCTTGGTTTGGATGGAAACAGTCTTGCTTTTGTGCAAAAGAAAATAGAAGCCGATGAGAAGCAAATTCTTGTAAATCTTTATGATAGATACTTGTTTATCGTTATTGATGAAGAAGCTGAAGATTACAAACGCAACGAAACTCTTCGCAAGGCAGGTGCTGCTTTTGCTGCCACTGCTAAATCCGAGAAAATGGAAACAGTAGCTGTGCAGGGCTTAAATGGCAGAAAAGACTCAATGCTAGCTGTGGCAGAAGGTTTAGCATTAGCATCATATAAGTTTGATAAGTATTTTACCAAAGATTTGGACAAAATCAAATTCTCACTTAAAAATATCGAACTTTTTGACAAAGATATAGATGATGATGATCTCAATGAAATAAATGCAGTGGTGGATGCTACGATTTTAGCAAGAAATCTTGTAAATGAACCACTTTCTTATCTTAATGCTGTACAATTTGCGATGGATATCAAAAAGTTCGGTGATAATGAAGCCGGATACAAAACTACTATCTACAATAAAGCAAAAATTGAAGAGCTCGGAATGGGTGGTTTGCTCGCTGTTAATAAAGGCAGTATAGATCCTCCTACATTTTCAATTTTGAAATACGAACCAAAAAATGCTAAAAATGAAAAACCAATTGTTCTAGTTGGTAAAGGTATTGTTTACGATACAGGCGGTTTGAGTTTGAAGCCTACTGCCGGTTCTATGGATGAAATGAAATCTGATATGGGAGGCGGTGCTGCTGTTTTTGGAGCAATGTACGCAATTGCCAAAGCAAAATTGCCTATCAAAGTAATAGGTCTTATTCCGGCAACCGACAATAGACCTGATGGCAATGCTTATGTACCTGGTGACGTAGTGACGATGCATAACGGGATGACTGTAGAAGTGCTTAATACTGATGCAGAAGGCAGAATGATTTTAGCTGATGCAATTAGCTATGCTAAAGAGTACGATCCTGAATTAATTATCGATCTTGCTACTCTTACCGGAGCTGCTCATGCTGCAATCGGTACTCAGGGCGTGGTTGCTATGGGGAATGCAGGCAGAAAATACATGGATGCTCTACATCAGTCAGGTAACAATACTTATGAAAGAATAGCTGAGTTTCCATTCTGGGATGAATACTTTGAACTTATGAAGTCAGACATTGCTGATATGAAGAATTTGGGTGGCAAACTGGCAGGAGCTATTACAGCCGGTAAATTCTTAGAAAAATTTACTGACTATCCGTTTATTCATATTGATATCGCCGGGCCGGCTTTTATTCCATCTGATGATGCATACAGAACTAAAGGCGGAACAGGTGTAGGCGTTAGATTGATGTATGATTTTGTTAAAAATTATAAAGCTTAATACTATTGTTTGTTGAGCCTAAAAAAATGCAGCTTGTGAGACAAACATATTTGTTTTGTTCACAAGCTGTTTGTATTTTACACTATTGATAAAGATATTCGGATCTAACATGACTCACGATCACTCACATCATGGACACGACCATCATCACCATCATTCAGTTTCTGCAGAGAACCTGAATAAAGCATTTTATATTGGTATTGGTTTAAATCTGGCTTTTACTATAATTGAATATGTAATGGGGTATATCTATGGTTCATTAGCTTTACTATCTGATGCGAGTCATAATTTGAGTGATGTAGCAAGTCTTGTCATATCTCTAATTGGGATGAGACTGGCGAGTGCATTAGCCAAAAAGTCTTTTACCTACGGATATAAAAAGGCATCTCTCTTAGCTTCTTTGGTAAATGCGATTTTGCTGATTGTTGTTGTTATCGGAATCGTTAAAGAATCACTTGAACGGTTGCTGGCCCCGACTGAATTGGGAGGGATGGCAATAGTAATTGTTGCCGGGATAGGTGTGTTTATCAATACTATATCTGCATTCCTCTTTTTTAAAGGACAAAAGGACGATATAAATATAAAAGGTGCTTTTTTGCATCTACTGGTTGATGCCTTAGTTTCAGTAGGTGTTGTAATATCAGGTTTAGTGATTTATTATACAGACTGGTTCATCATAGATCCAGTTATAAGTCTTGCTATTGCTGCGGTGATTTTAATTTCAACCTGGGGGCTGCTAAAAGAAAGCATTCGCCTTGTTATGGATGCAGTTCCAAAAGAGATTAACACTGAGAAAATCACTGAGTCGATTCTGTCTGTGGACGGAGTAAAAGACGTGCATCATCTACATATCTGGGCTCTTTCTTCAACTGAAAATGCACTAACAGCTCACATTATTTTAGAAAATTGTGACATGGAAAACTGGGACAAAATTAGAGACGAAATTAAGCACGAACTTGAGCACCACAAAGTCTCTCACGCAACCTTGGAGCCGGAAGCGGATAATATAGAGTGTAAGCAAAGCGGGTGTTGCGGGTAAGTAGTTCTATTCTGCATGAATAACTCTCAACGAATAATAGGAATCTTTCCCAAAATCTATCTCATTCTTTGTTGAGCTATTTGCTTCACTCAGCTTCATAAAACACATCTTTTGTATAAAATATTACTGAATGACTTCCCCATTTTCTTGCCTTCATTCCATCTATTTTCTTATCTTTGCACAATGATAAAAAATAAACAATAATTGAGAAATAGTGATGGCTCTGTTTCAAAAATCAATAGAAAAAAAATACATTACTGACTTAGATAAAACTTTAAAAAATAAAATAGATCAGAAATTTGCTGAATTCAGATCATATTTTGGAAATCAAACTATTCAGCAGAATATCCGAAATACGAAAGAAGAGGAATATCAAGGTATTTTTCTAACTGAGCTTTTTGAAAAGATTTTCGGTTATACTCTTAATCCTCAACCCAATTTCAATCTGAGAGCTGAGTTTAGAAATGTATCAAATGCAAAAAAAGCAGATGGTGCGATACTGAAAGGTGATGATGCTATAGCAGTGATTGAACTAAAGGGAACTGATACAACTGATTTGGGTACGGTGGAGAGTCAGGCATTTGGATATAAAAATAATCA
Organism: uncultured bacterium; assembly: GCA_942490685.1. Lineage (GTDB taxonomy): Bacteria > Bacteroidota > Ignavibacteria > Kapaibacteriales > UBA2268 > JBFHIJ01. The sequence goes on along the minus strand of CALNXW010000016.1, from coordinate 2,049,217 downwards.
TCCTAACTGCGACTATGTTATTACTTCTAATTTTGAAAAACTACGGTTTTATATTCAAAATACTGTAGAGCATTTAGAGTTTGATCTGTTTGAAATTGCAACAAGTAGCGATAAAGAGAAGGGCAGTGCAGGATATATCACAGAAATGAATGCCAAACTGGAGAAATTCAAACTTCTATGGCTCTGTCTTTCGCACGAGAAGCTGACTGATGATGTACCTCTAACTATGAAGAACCAGTCTGTGCTCGAAGAAGAAGATATATCTAAGAAACTTTATAAAGATTATTCTACTTTCCGCAGTGTAATATTTGATAATCTCGTCCAGAGCAATCCAGATAGAGATAAATTAGTATTATTCAAGAAAACTCAGAAGTTATTAGACAGGTTTTTGTTTGTATTTTTTGCTGAAGACAGGCTATTAATACCACCTAACAGCATCAGTGATATAATCAAGCAATGGAATACTCTTAGAGACTTAGATGCATATATTCCGCTCTATGATAGATTTAAGCAATTCTTTGGCTACCTTAATTCCGGGCACAAGGGCAAACCCCATGATATTTTTGCCTACAACGGTGGACTGTTCGCACCTGACGAGGTGCTCGACAATATCAAGATAGATGATGATTTGCTCTTTACTCATACGCAAAAGCTGAGTGCTTATGATTTTGATACTGAAGTGGATGTGAATATACTTGGTCATATATTTGAGCACTCGCTAAGTGAAATCGAGCAGATACAGGAGGAAATCAGCGCAGAAAACAGCAATACAGCCCCGGGGTTAACCCCGGGGTCTTATAATACCCTGCAAAACGACAACCGTGGAGATGGAGACAACCGTGGAGATGGAGACAACCGTGGAGATGCAGACAACCGTGGGGTTAACCCCACGGTGTATAGTAATAACAATACCACCCTGGATAATAGCAATACAGCCCTGGATAATAACAATACAACCCCGGATAATAGCAATACAGCCCCGGGGTTAACCCCGGGGTCTGAGAACAAAAAAACCACAAAACGCAAAAAAGACGGTATTTTTTACACGCCCAAGTATATCACTAAGTATATAGTAGAGAATACAGTCGGAAAGCTGTGCGATGAGAAAAGGACTGAGCTCGAGATAATAGACGAAGAGTATTCAAAAGGAAGAAAAAACAGAAAAAAAGAGACTATAGCTGAGCTTTTGAAAAAACTCGATGACTATCGTGAGTGGCTATTGAATCTGACGATACTCGACCCGGCATGCGGTTCGGGTGCTTTTTTAAATCAGGCTTTGGAGTTTTTGATTGCGGAGCATGGCAAGATTGATGAGCTAAGGAATCAGCTTTTGGAAGAAGGTTTTGTGATTCAGGATATTACTAATGATATTTTGGAGAGAAATATATTTGGTGTGGATATTAATGAAGAATCGGTAGAAATAGCAAAGCTTTCTTTGTGGCTTAGGACTGCACGCAAAGGCCGCAAGTTAAGTTCACTCAATAATAATATTAAGTGTGGCAATTCGCTGATAGATGACCCTGCAGTGGCCGGCGATAAAGCCTTTAACTGGCAAAAGGAATTCCCCGAAATATTTAAGGAAAAAGAGCTAAAAGCGTGGCATGTAACTTGGGCTACCTATAACACCAGGGGCGGATCTGAGCACAATATTGGCTCTGATGTGCAGCTAAGTGACGAAGAAAGAGAAACAATTGCCGGATTCCTTGATGAAAAGATTGGTAAAGAAGATTATCGTGTGCTTGCCTGCAATGTAATGAGAGACCATGTACATTGCCTGATTATTTGTGCAGAAGACGAACTTTCCAAAATTGTAGGTCAGCTAAAAGGTTATTCCAGTCATAAGCTGCATGCAGAAAGCGATGCTCTCAACCGTAGGGTTAACCCTACGGTTGATCCTGCGATGTACTCGGACGGCACTCGCAAAAAGCTTTGGGGTAGCGGTTTTAGTAAGACTTATATCAATGATGATGAGCACTATGCAAATACTATTCATTACATTCAAAACAATCACCTGAAACATGAAATAGCAAAACTAAAATACTCTTTCGCAAAGCTCACTCCGCTGGAAAAAGCCTTTGAACCACAGCACTCAGGCGGCTTTGATGTGGTTATTGGGAATCCGCCGTATGTAAACGTTACTAACATACATTCTATGTATAAAAATTATTATAATAATAACTATGTAAGTGCATACCAGCAATATGATCTATATTATCTCTTTTATGAACTAGTCTTAAAATTATTAAAGTCAAATGGTAGCATTGGTTTAATAACACCTATTGGTTTTTTAAATAATGTATCTGGTACAAAAATTAGAAAGATTTTAATATCGATGACAAGACTTCAAAAAATCATAGATGTTTCGAATGAAAAAGTTTTTTCTGAGGCTTCTACCTATCCAATCATATGGATATCTTCACTTTTAAAAAAAGAAAAATACTGCTATGAAATCGGGAGTTTAGAATCTATTGAAAAAAATACTTATCGAAGAAAGTCTATAACTGACTCAGATTTAAGCAATGAATATTCAATTAACTTAAAGATTGATGAAAAGGTAAATAGTGTTTTCAACAAAGTATTGGATCATTCTATTAAACTTGAAAGAATAGAAAATGTCGATATTTTTCGTGGAATGCAATTGAATAAAGTAGAAGTTCTCAAAGAGGATACAAAATCTCATAAAGAATTAGATAACTGTCAATTAGCAGTACATCAAAAAGATGTAAAAAGATGGAATTTGTTAAGAAGTAATACCCATATTAAGCACATATCCTCAAATGGAACAGACGATAAAAAGAATAAGTTTGAAGGTGAGAAGTTACTTATTCCAAGGTTTGTTTTAAATCTACAACTAACTTATGACAAGGATAGCTATATTCTTGACAATATATACATAATAAAAGTTAAATGTGATTATTTTAATATAAAATACTTACTTCTTCTTTTTAACAGCAAAATCACGAATTTTTATTATCACCTAAAATATGGGCAAAACCATATTAGTGGAGGATATTTAGCTGTAAATGGAACACAAATCAAACAACTCCCAATCCCGGAAATCTCACTCGAAGAGCAGCAGCCATTTATAGAAATGGCAGATATAATGCTCGAAAAAAATAAGGAATTGCAGGAAGTTAAGGATTCCTTTTTGAAGTTTTTGGCTACGAAGTTCGGCATTGAGAAGTTCAGCAAAAAAATGCAGGATTGGCATAAGCTTAGCAGTGGCGATTTTTTGAAGGAGCTGGGAAAATGCGAAGCTATCGCACCTGATAGAAGCACAACTAAAGACCCTGGGGTTAACCCCAGGGTTGACGGACAGCTTCCCATTGTTGCAAGCAAAAAAACAAAAGTAAAACTCACTCTTGCTGAAGAGATGGAATGGACTGAGCTGTTTGAAATGAAGCAGAAAAAGGCAAAAGAGATTGCTGATTTGATAGAGAAGACTGATAGAGAGATAGACCGAATGGTTTATGATCTTTATGAGCTTACGGATGAAGAGATTGAGATAGTAGAAAAAGGTGTGTAAAACCAGAAGACCATAATAGTAGTACTAAAGACCCCGGGGTTAACCCCGGGGTTGCAAAGCATGATCCAAGGTAGCAAAGACCCTGGGGTTAACCCCAGGGTTGACGGACAGCCCCCCAGGGTTGTCGGGCAGAACCCTAGGTATGCAGGACAGACAGCCGGAAGTAAGATAATCGACCGTGGGGTAAACCCCAGGGTTGCAAAGCAGGACCCCGGAAGGAAAATCAACCCCGGGGCTGAAGAACAGGTTAACCCCGGGGTTGCAGGACAGCCCCCCGGGGTGTAGTACAGACAGCCGGAAGTAAGATAATCGACCGTGGGGTAAACCCCAGGGTTGCAAAGCAGGACTCCGGAAGGAAAATCAACCCCGGGGTTGCAGGACAGCCCCCCGGGGTGTAGTACAGACAGCCGGAAGTAAGATAATCGACCGTGGGGTAAACCCCAGGGTTGCAAAGCAGGACCCCGGAAGGAAAATCAACCCCGGGGCTGAAGAACAGGTTAACCCCGGGGGTGTCGTGCAGAACCCTAGGTATGCAGGACAGACAGCCGGAAGTAAGATAATCGACCGTGGGGTAAACCCCGGGGCTGTAGAGCAGAGTGCCGGAACTAAGATAATCGACCGTGGGGTAAACCCCAGGGTTGCAAAGCAGGACTCCGGAAGGAAAATCAACCCCAGGGTTGCAAAGACCCTGGGGTAAACCCCAGGGTTGACGGACAGCTTCCCACGGTTGCGTAACATCTCTCAACGGTTGCAGAAAGTAAAACAACATTCCTCTTTTATGGCACAGTTTTTTATTCTTTTATGAAAAAGAATATTTAAGAGGTGTATCATGAATGAGCTGTTCCCTTCATCAGATCCTAAGCAGGACAAGTCATTTCAGCCACTTGCTGAGAGAATCAGACCGCGAACTATTGACGAAATATTTGGTCAGGAGCATCTTGTAGGAGATGGAGCTCCACTGCGTGTGTTTGTTCAGCGTAAGCAGTTCCATTCCATTATTTTCTGGGGCCCTCCGGGAACCGGTAAAACAACTATGGCTCTTATGATTGCCGAATATGCAGATACTGATTTTATCAGGCTGTCTGCTGTTGAGGCAGGAGTAAAAGAAGTGCGTGAAGTTATTTCTAAAGCGGGCCAAAGACTAAAATCCGGCAAAAGAACACTTCTTTTTATAGATGAGATTCACAGATTTAATAAATCACAGCAGGATGCTTTATTGCATGCCGTAGAAAATGGTATTATCATCCTTATCGGTGCTACAACAGAAAATCCTTCATTTGAAGTAAATTCTGCATTGCTAAGCAGATGTCAGGTATATAAATTACAGAGCCTTACTGAAGAGCAAATTATGGCTCTGATAGATCATGCACTTAGTAAAGATGATATTTTAAAAGCTGCTAACACTGAGATTGAAGATAAAGATTTTCTCGTGGATATTTCCGGTGGTGATGCCAGAACAGTGCTTAATGCGATAGATTTGGCATTTAAATTAGCTGAAAAGAATGATGAAAAGACTCTTCTTACAAAAGACTTATTCCAAAAAGCTTTACAGCAAAAAACTACTATATATGATAAAAAAGGCGAAGAACATTACGACACAATCTCTGCATTTATTAAATCAATGCGTGGTTCTGATCCGGATGCGTCGCTTTTCTGGCTTGCAAAGATGCTGGAAGGGGGAGAGGATCCTAAGTTTATTGCCCGTAGATTGATAATATTTGCATCCGAAGATATAGGAAATGCAGACACCTATGCTGTGACTTTAGCTGTTTCTACATTCAAAGCAGTGGAAGTAATAGGTATGCCTGAATGCAGAATCAATCTGGCTCAAGCTGTTACTTATTTAGCAGCCTGCCCTAAATCCAATGCGGCATATATGGGAATAAATCAGGCAATAGCCGATGTAAAAAAAGGCGCTGATGTCACCGTGCCTATGCATCTGCGAAATGCGCCTACAAAATTCATGAAAAACGAAGGATATGGCAAAGGCTATAAATACCCTCATGATTTTCCTTTCCATTTCGTTCAGGAACACTATTTCCCTGATAGCATTAAGTATAAGCAGTATTATGTGCCGGGCGAATTTGGCAAAGAAAAAGTTTTCCTGGAAAGGCTAAAACTTATGTGGCCTGATAGGTTCGAGGATTAGGGGGGAGGACATATTGTCCCTTTGATAAATAATACTAAAAATATGTATTTTCGTTTTTCTGAACAGATCATTGAGTTGATTTAGCAATGATATTTTTCCACCCCGACTCGCTACTGCGAGCCACCCCTCAAAAGGGGAATATTACGGAATAGAGGGGCTAATCCTAAAAAAGGTTGACACAATTTACTTGAACAAAATACAGAGATTTTATATCTCATTGTGTTTTTTACCGCAAGCTAAAGCATGCGGTTGAATTTGTAAGTTATTGCAACCGATGGCTTTAGCCATCGGCTCAAATTGCATTTCTCATTCTAAATTTGTCTCTTTTGCTGGTTTGTCAGAATGTTTATGACTTTTGGGACAGTCTTTTTCTTTCTACAAAAAACTTGCTATTGCTTTTGCAATGTCATCAGGTGAAATTAGCTTCATATCGTCTCTTGATTCTTCATCTTCGTCAGGAGGGCTGACTATTACTTTTGAATCTGTATAAGGCCCCCATCTTTTAGCTGATATATGAGGCGTATTCGGGTAAAGTCCAACTACATTTGTTCCGAAACTGGCTGCTATATGAAGCACTCCGGTAGAATTTGCAACTAAAGTATGAGCCATATCTGTTAAAGCAATCATCTCAGATAAATCAAATTTACCTGAAAAATCTACTGCTTTTTTGCATATTTTATTTATTACACTGCAAGCTTCACGTTCTTGTTTAGAACCTGTAATAATGATGTCCACATTATGATTTTCAGCAATCTTTTGGGCGGCTTTACCTAAAGTTGGTAAAGGAATATCCTTTGCCGAACCTCCACTGCCCGGATGAATGATGATAAACTTATCCTGACTCAGGTCTTGCTGAATTTTTGAATTGACAGAGTCATAAACAGACTTGTCTATAAGCGGAGCTGAGAGATTAACAGGGAAGTTTTCTTCAAAAAACCTGTTAATCATTTCTACGTTATACTCAGCTTCATGTCTGTCTGAAATTTTTCTATGCACATGGATTTTATGATTTGCAAAGAAAGAGTATAGTCTATATGCACTTGCAATCCTGTTAGGAATGCGAGCCAAGTATGCAGCTTTCATTTCTTCGTACCTTGGTCTTGGAAAAAAGACTATATCCGGTTTTTCCAGTTTAAATATATCTTTTATACCCTTCTCATAATCTTCTATAAACAAAGCTTTATCTACAGCAGGATTATTTTGCAATAGTGGAGCTGTGTAATTAGAAGCAATAAATATAATTTCTTTATCAGGAAACTTATTTTTTAGTGCTAAGCCCATAGGTAGAGTTAACACCATGTCTCCAATTTTGTCAGTTCTAACTATTGCTATTTTCTTGGCTGTATTAAATATTTTTTTTGCTTTTATCATATCAATTTGGCTTGTTTTTTGTTATTATTGCAAAGAGTATATTAATATGTTTAAGGCATGAAGTTACTTCAAATATGAGATTGATAACATCCATACTAATCATTTTAGCTTTTACGACTATTATTTGGAGCAATATAGTTGAAACTACCACTTCATGTATCAGCAAATCTAAGCATCAATATATTCAATCCAAAGACATTAATATATTTTTACCTCATTTCAAGGATACAGTATATGTTCTTGGTGATTCGTACATCGAATTGCCATTAAATGAGCAATATGCTTATGTCTTTAGAAGAAATAAGCCTTCTTTAAAGCTTCCTGTCTCTACCGGTACTGACAAAGTGCATAAAGGAATAAAGACAAGGCAGGGGCTTTTTGCTGTGCAAAGCAAGCTACGAAAAGCTATTTCCAGGCAGTTTAATAATGCTGCTCTGATTAACTGGGTAGGTTATAATTATAACATTGGCTTTCATGGCCTCGCTTCATCAGGTTATTACAGATACTTAGGTGAAAAGCCTTCTTCACATGGCTGTGTCAGGATTTCAAGAGATGATGGTAATTTACTTTACGAATCTGTAAAAATTGGTACTCCTGTCATGGTATTTGAAGAAGAGCCTGCTAGAGTATTTAAGTTTACTGATTCACTTGAACTTCAAAGTAGAGCACATTATATTCTCGTAGAACGGGGATGGTTTCAAAAAAACATGTTAGATGACCGATTAGCTGCTCTTAAAATGGGGATCTCTGATTATTTATCTGACTTGATGATTGTAATGGATGGCCAAACTCAACTTCGACCCGGAGGATATGATATAGGTATCTACAGTAAGATAAATTCTCCAAGACCAATAATAAATTCTTATATAGCAACTGAAATTAGAGATAATACTTATTCTATTTTAAATATTGCTTATTTTGATAACTCTGAAACTCCAAACGAATAGAGATACTATGGATCACGAATTTTTTAAAAAACAGTCTGCAATTGTCGGTTCGATAATTCTAAGTATAATAGCTTTGACCGGATTTTTATATAAAACCAGTATTATAAACAGTCCCATGGCTCTTATACTAATTCCTTTGTTTTTACTTTTTCCTTACAGAAAAGAATCACAGTTTGTCAAAAGAATGATTATTCTTGTGTCAATTTTGTTTGTTGGCTGGGTTCTTTCTGATTTGGGGTCAGCAATTTTACCTTTCTTTTTGTCATTTCTAATTGCTTATATTCTTGATCCGTTTGTTGTATATCTAACTACTAAAAAAATACCACGCTGGGCTGCTTCTGTTGGTATTGTAGGCTTCTTCATAGGAACAGTTTCAGGCATAGCAATAGGTGTTTTCCCAACAATATTTTCTCAATTAGATGAAGTATTAAGGACTCTTTCAAGTCTAGTCCAATCTATGTCAGACTATTTGGATAGTAAAGAGTTTTACGAGACTCTTGCGAAATTCGGACTTAAAGAAAGTCAGATGAAACCTATTATTCAGCAGGAATTTATACCCGAACTTCAAAACTTATTTTCTATAATTTTAAAGTCTTTGCTTTCTTTCTTTAAAAGTTTGCAGGGAGTAGCTACTCAGATGTTTAATGCTATCATTATTCCTGTTCTAGCTTTTTACTTCTTAAAAGACTTTGATAAACTTAAAAATCTCATCAAATCACTAATTGGCAAAAAAGATGCTAAAATGCTCAATGATTTGAAAAGAATCAATCAGATTGTCCGAAAATATATCGGATGGCAAGTGCTGGCTGCTTTTATTGTTGCAACTTCCACTTCCATAGCATTTACTTTGTATGGTATTCCATACCCGATTGTTTTGGGAATTTTATGTGGAGTATTTAATCCGATTCCATATCTGGGCATTTTTGTGAGTATGATTATATGTATCTTTACGGTTACTTTAGTAAATCCCGATATGTTCTTGGAACAGGGGATATTTATAGTAACTGTAATATCAATCCTCCATTTTATCAATGCTTATTTTTTAGAGCCTAATATTGCAGGAAAGCAAGTAGGCTTACATCCAATAATGTTGATAGCTTCTCTATTTATCTTTGGTACTCTTTTTGGTGTTGTAGGGTTACTTGTAGCAGTACCGGGAGCTGCAATTTTGATGATGTTCTTCAATGACTGGAGAGAAAAAACTGAAAGAAAAGAGAATATTATCATTGACAACTAATAAAATATCTTTGGTGATTATTATTCAAAAGTTTTTGCCTCTCCAACCGACATATATGATATAGAGCTATTTGTATTTACTTGTTTTTATGATAACATAAGTATAGGAAAGAAGTGCTAAGCTTTATCTTCAAATGCTCTAATACTACTAATTCATATACTAAATAAATTAGTGGCACATTACTTGATAGCTAAGTATTGCAAGGTATATATGCACTATAATGTGACAATAATATGCAAAAATTAGTATTATATATGATTCTGTTGATTTGTGGACTATCTTATGCTCAGTCTCAAAGCATTAAAATAGTCAGAACAGATGTGGATACAAGTAGATCAAGTTTTGTTACTGCTACTTATGTTTTTGGTATTGATATTTACGCAATGGATATTGAGGACTGTAATGAAGTTAACTTCAATCTATTTTTTGATAATATAGATGTTGTGAAGTTCTCTGGTTACAGGAATACAGAATTTACTTCTAATGGTGGCTTCTGTAAGCCTCAATACTTCGAAAATGTAGCTGCTAATACAGCTTCTATTTATGTAGGTGCTCTTTCGGGAGATTCCAAAGAAAATGCAAATATTGATAACCCTAAGGTTATCCATCTCGAATTTGTTGTAAATCAATCAGCAATTAATAACAATGATTTGACTTTTACCATTACTGATGCTGAGGCTGTTGTTAAAGCTGAAGAACTTCCGATAGATTTACTTACTGAACCGACAGTTTACACAATACACAGCTTTATGGATGTATGGCCGGGCGATGCAGATAATAATGGTCTTGTAGATATGTCTGATATGAATGTTATCGGACAATACATGGAAATGGGGTCTGCAACTAAGCAAATGAGAAGCTTTAAAAGACCAAATGCCAGTACGCTTTGGCATGCTCAGCAAGTGCTTGCATGGGATTCTCTGCCAATTACATATGCTGACTGTGACGGGAACGGAGATGTAACTGTTTCCGATGCGCATGTTGTTGTGTTAAATATAGGTAAAACTCATGCACCTAGCTCAGGGAAAATAGTCACTCGTGATGTTTCTTTAAGTAATGAAGCTGTTAATTTTCCTGAAGACGCTCAAAAGAAAACTTTAAATATTTCATCTTATAGAGATATAATTTCTGCATCCGGAAGAATATATTTAAGCGGCATCAAACCGGATGATTTTCTGGGGCTGGAATTAGCCGATGCTTTTCAAGATGAAAGCTCATTTTTGTATTACAAATACAATGAGGAAGAAATGTATACCGACTTTATTGCAGGCAGCTTTAATCATAATGTATGCCGAGGAGAAGCCGGACTTGTAAAAGTTGTTATTAAAGGTCAAAATCATCAAATGTATGGCATGACAGCAAACGACTTACTGGGAATGACTAAAAGTGGAAGCTTAATTCCACTTTCGCATACAACCGGTGTAAATGACTCAGAAAATATTAAACCGGCTCTTACATTTAACAATGGTTTGCTTACGCTTGCAAATGCAAAATACTCAGGCAAAATAATGCTTAAAGTATATAACTACGCCGGCAAAGAAATTTTAAAAAGAAGTACTTATGTTAAAGGTAATATTGCCGTGAATATCGGTGAGCTTCCAAAAGGGGGGTATTTGCTTTATATAAGTGACGGAACAGATAAGAATGTCTACAAATTCTTATCGAAATAAGCTATTATATAAAAACAACCGCAAATCTTTTAAAGAATTGCGGTTGTTTTGGTTTATACAAGTTGATATAAAATTTTTACCCTAGGATCTTCAGGTACATCAGATGGGGCTATGAAGCCTTTTGAATTCCATTTTATCTGCACATCAATATGTTCAAAAAGTCTTGCTAAATATTCTGAACATATAAATTCTTTATCTTTCTTCAATCTTTTGAATTTTTTAATACCAATTTTTGAAGCAGCTATTCTAGCTGCAATTTTTGCAATTTCATCATTATCATAAGGATAACCAAGCCAGTCAATCGCATCTGTAGCAAGTGTTTTCATCATTTCCGATGATGTTGAAGACATGTCATCATGCCTTGCAATATGCACTTCACCAGGGTATGGCTTTCCGCCTGAATTGTAGTTTTCTAAGTAAAACGAAAGAGGTACAGCTCGCACTCCTATAGACTCCACAGATTCAAAGACAATAATTCTGTCAACTTCTGGTACTCGGTAAATAAAACCGACGTGGCTCCATTTTGTTTCAGTTGCTATTTGAATCAATCTTGAAAAAACACCACTTCCTGAGCACAGAAGTATATCTCCATTTTTTAGGAACGGTCTTACTTTAGTAAGATAATGCTCTTTTTGAGCTTTTAGAATTTCTTTATTTTGTGACATTTGCTTAATCCATTATGTGAAACATGAATTAATATATAAAATTTAAAATTAATAAAGGTAAATAAATTATCAAATTGATATAATAGATAAAGGTATCTAGGGTTTTTATAGATTTTGCCATTAAAAAACGCCAATATTCTTTCAAATAATATTGGCGTTTACTTTTATAGGAATAGGCATTTTAAGGTATTAAATCTTAATTTGCATTGATAATTTCAAAAGAGTTTTATCTTTGTTCGGATTATCGTTGTTTGTAGTTTCCACATCCAATAATAACATATTAGAGCTATCAAAAGAATAAGCGACACCACCAATGATTCTACGGCTGATGTCATTAGATACGTCAGTGCTATGATCAAAATAGTCGTAGCGACCCATAAAGGAAATCTTCTCTGTAAGTTTAAGTTCTCCAAATAGAGAAGCACCTTCATATTCTGCAGTTTCAAAATCTACAAACTCTTCTGTATCTGTTAATATTTTGTAGTTATCACCTTCCATATTCCCTTTGCCAAATGTATACTGGGCAGTTAGAGTAACAAGCGAAGACTCGTAAGAAGCCATTAGGTAGTGATTTTGCCAGTCTGCAAATTCTTGATCTTCCTCAGGGATATTTCCTTTTTCGTCTTTTAAGCTATTGAAAGGAATGTATGAGTTACCCTCACCGAAGATACCTGCATATGTGAATTGAAGACCAGGAATCACGTACGGTAATGGACGGGCAGTAATACGACCCTGAGCAGCAATAGTCTGGTTCTCGTTTATTCCGTTATAACCTGCACCGTTATATACACCCAATGCATAAGAGCCATAAAGCCCTGCGTATTTTTTATTACCTACTTTTTTCTTATAAGTATCTGACATTTCTCCGCCAAAATTACCAAACCAAGTCATACCAAGATCAGCAGATTTTGAAAGCTTAGCACGTTCTGCATACATTTTACCTTGCACTCTGTAGCGGTTTATTGCTTGCTCGAAATCGATAAAAGGTGTGTGAACCATACCGAATTCGAATTCATTGTCAGTGAAAGCAGACCAATCACCAATATCCAAAGAGCCGTAAAAATATTTAAATCTTAATTCCAATCCGTCATCATCTTCGTATGTATCAACAGTCATTCTCATTGAAAGGATACCATATGCTTGTTTTTTTAGAGTTAAATAAGCACGATCCATGTTGATACCCGTGTTGGTCATTTCTCCATCGTCAAATTCAGTTTCAGCAGAAATAAAGCCCAATAAGCTTATTTTCAGTTTGTCGTCTTTCGCTTCCTTGGAAGCTTCAGTTTGAGCTGCATTTGACCAAGCAAAAAGCAAAAAACTGAATAGAAGAATGTACTTCTTCATTCTGTTCTCCAAATAGTATTAAATAAGATTTACCAATAACAACGTACAAAAGTAATCCTGAATTGTTAAGAATTTATAAAGACTGTGTTTAGTTTGTTAAAGTGTAATAAAATTAATCTGCTTTTCTTCAATATTCTTTACATACACTTTATAAATACTACTAATAATATATTTTCTCAATTCTCAAGATTGTTTTAAATTGCTTGATTGTATTTTCAAATATTTGATATACTATGAGCAACGAAAATAATAGAAGCATAAAGATTAATAGAGCTTGCCTGCATAATCTGAAAGATGTGAGTGTGGAAATACCCCATAACAGATTGACGGTTATCACAGGAGTTAGTGGTTCGGGTAAGTCTACTCTGGCATTCGATACTCTCTATGCAGAAGGGCAGAGACGTTTTGTAGAGTCTTTGTCTTCATATGCAAGACAGTTTTTGGAAAGAATGGGCAAACCTGATGTAGATTCAATAACAGGGCTTCCTCCTGCTATTGCTATCGAGCAGAGACCACATTCCAGAAATCCAAGATCTACAGTAGGTACAACAACTGAATTATATGACTATATAAGATTGCTTTTTGGCAGAGTTGGCAAAACAGTTTGCCGATCTTGCGGAAAAGAGGTAACAAAAGACACACCGGCTTCTGTAGTAAAAGATATCATGGAATGGCAAGAGGGAACTAAGCTTTTTGTTTGCTTTGAGCCAAAAGAAAATGGTAGTAAAGCTGAAGAAGTGGTAGATAAATATAAAACTCTCGGATTTTTCAGAATTGTCAAATCCGGTTCTACTGAATTAATAGATATTGAAGGTGAAGGAATACCTGAAGACTTCTTAAAAGAAAAATACTATTATTTGGCTGATAGATTAGTCCTTAGAGATGACGAAGAAAGTATTTCAAGACTTACTGATTCTATAGAATCTGCTTTCCATTACGGTGAAGGCAGAATATGTATCATAAATATTTCAGAGCAGAAGGAACTTGCTTTTAGCTCCGTTTATGAATGCTCTGCTTGTGATATTCTATATCTTGAACCGGAACCAAAACTTTTTTCTTTCAATAATCCTTACGGTGCTTGCCCTAAATGCCAGGGATTTGGAAGAACTATAGGAATAGATTCGGACTTAGTAATTCCTGATAAATCACTGTCTCTTAAAAAACATGCACTTCATCCATTTAAAGGAGAGAAGTTTTCTAAGCATGAAAAGGCTCTTCTGAAAATTGCTAAACAATATGACATTCCGGTAAATGTTCCAATTGTAAAAGTGCCAAAAGATAAAATGGATATAATTTGGGATGGAGCTGAAGATTATATCGGATTGAAAGCATTCTTTAAACACCTGGAATCAAAAAGTTATAAAATGCATTACAGGGTCATGCTAAGCAAATACAGAGGTTATACTGAATGCACTGCATGTGACGGATCAAGATTGCGAACTTCTGCAAGACAGGTGTTTGTAGGGGGCAAGAATGTAACTGAAGTTATCAAAATGCCTCTAGGTAAATTGCAGGAATTCTTTAATACTATTGAATTAGGTGATTTCGAGCAGAAAGTTGCTGGTCAGGTGCTTATCGAGATTCAATGGCGATTACAATTACTGGTTGAAATAGGTTTGGAGTATTTGACTCTTTCGAGACTTACTCATACTCTTTCAGGCGGGGAGGCTCAGAGAATTAACCTGACCACTGCCTTAGGCTCATCATTGGTTGGTACTTTGTATGTCCTGGATGAACCTAGTATAGGTATGCATCCGCGTGACACCGACAGACTATTGAATATTTTATTCAAACTTCGTGGTCTAGGAAATACCGTTGTAGTAGTGGAACACGATCCTGATATCATCAGACATGCAGATAAAATTATAGATATGGGACCAAATGCGGGTGAATTTGGAGGAGAAGTAGTCTTTTCTGGAACTTTTGAAGAGCTGGATTCAGCCGAGAAATCTTTAACAGCTGATTATTTTATCGGCAAAAGAAATATAGAGATCCCAAAAGAAAGAAAAGAAGGTAATGGTCAGAAAATTACCATTCATAACGCACAGGAAAACAATCTCAATATCGAAAAAATTGAATTTCCATTAGGGACGATGACATGTGTCACAGGAGTTTCCGGCTCAGGAAAAAGTACTTTGATTCATGATATTCTTTATGCCGGAATAAAAAAATATAAAGGCGGTTATATGGGGCATACCGGTCGATATGAAAAAATCGAAGGTATGGAGCATATAGATGTGATTGAAATGGTAGATCAGTCACCGATAGGTAAATCATCCAGATCTACACCTGCTACTTATACTAAAGTATTTGATGCTATAAGAGATGTATATTCTCAGACTCAGTTAGCCAGACAGTTAGGGTATAAACCGGGGAATTTCTCTTTTAACGTAGCAGGAGGAAGATGTGATGAATGCGAAGGTGAAGGAACCATAACAGTTGACATGCAGTTCCTGCCGGATGTTACTCTTACATGCGAAAGCTGCAAAGGAACTAGATATAAAAAAGAAATTCATAACATTTTGTATAAAGATAAAAGCATTATAGACGTCTTAAACATGACAGTGGATGATGCTCTAGAATTCTTTGTAGACAAAGCAAAAATCACAAAAAAATTGCAGATACTTGCTGATGTAGGGCTTGGATATTTAAGACTGGGGCAACCTAGTACGCATCTTTCAGGTGGAGAAGCTCAGCGTATCAAGTTGGCAGGTCATTTGGAAGCAAAATCTAGTGGTAAAACACTATTCATTTTTGATGAGCCAACAACAGGTTTACACTTAGATGACATCTCTAAGTTAATAACTTCATTTAAAAAATTGACTGATACCGGACATTCGGTAGTAATAATTGAGCATAATTTACATGTTATTGCTTCGTCTGATCACATCATTGATTTGGGTCCTGAAGCTGGCGAAAATGGAGGCTTGATAGTATTTGAAGGTAAACCAGAAACTCTTATCAACGAGGATAACTCTTATACCGGAAAATACTTAAAAGAGTTTTTCGAAAGAGGAATATAAATATTTTGAAAAAAAATTAGCAATTGTATGGATTTTTTAATTTTTTTCAATATATTAGGTATTATTTAAAACAATACAAGTACATAATTCGTATAAGTATTTATAAAATAAAAAAATCAAAGAAAGAAATAAGTTTAGAAATAAATTTTCGGGGTAGTTATGGCGAAGCCTTTTATCTTAGTTGTGGATGATAATAAAATTACAACTAAGCTTTTAAGAAGATATTTGGAAGCAAACGGATACGAAGCACAAGAGGCTTACGACGGTGTAGACTGTTTAGAGAAAGTAAAAGAAAGACATCCCGATGCCGTAGTTTTGGACGTGATGATGCCTCGTATGGATGGATATGAGACTGTTAAACATCTAAAAGAAGACGAAGCTACTCGCCATATTCCTGTAGTAATTGTTACTGCATTGAATGATGTGGCAAACCAGCTTAAATCTATTGAAGCTGGTGCTGATGATTTCTTAAGCAAACCAATTGAAGAAAAATTGTTGAT
This sequence comes from uncultured bacterium, assembly GCA_942490685.1. Taxonomy (GTDB): domain Bacteria; phylum Bacteroidota; class Ignavibacteria; order Kapaibacteriales; family UBA2268; genus JBFHIJ01. Next base: position 2,032,785 of record CALNXW010000016.1, on the reverse strand, counting down.
AGCTAAAGTGAAACTACTTAGCTCTTTAAATATTCAAAATACCAAAGTTCAGAAACTTGGTGGTATCATCGATAAAGTAATTAACGAAGGCATTTCAGGCGATGCTGTTAAATCTTTGGTTGAAGAATCTGGTATTTAAATAGAATCAAGCTAAATAACTTTGCCGTAGGAATAATATTTCTACGGCTTTTTTTATATTACACCAATCCAATCCGTAAGTATTTCCCCTCCTGAAATTTTTGCTTCAATTCTGGTAAGATAGAAATATTTATTTAGAATACCTGACGGTGTAACAGTTTATAGTGCAATAATTTAGATATTTTCAAGTTAATAAATATTTAAATAATCAAGAAAAAAGTAAAAAATATTGTAATAAGTATGTAACCTTTTTCTATTCCCCCGTGTCTACCAATAAAGAGATACTTAAACTCGATTTCGAAAAAGGAGCCATTACTATGATGAAGCAAATGAAAAAAATCGCAACTATGCCTCTCTTCGGAGCTCAGGAACTTAAATCTTATATGAAAAGTGCAACTGCTATTTCTTTTGGTTTAACTATAGGAATTTTTGCATATGTTTTTACTTTTGGGGTTTTATTCTCAAGTTTATCTATTGATAAGCCTACTTTAAAAGCACCAATAAAATTTCCACCGAAAATGATTACAGAAGTAATTAAAGTGAAAGTGATAAAAGAAGCTCAAATTCAACTTAATAAAGTACCTTTAGATATTTTTACAACAATTGTACAAGGTACTCAAAAAATTGCAGGTAATTTCGTTGGTGTACCTGATATGAATTTAGATTTTGATTCTGATAAAGTAGCAATTTTTAAAGAAATGGGACGTGCTGCAGCAAAATTGGGCGATACAAAAATTGAAGATATCAATTTAACGGAAGAAATAGTTTTTGGCGATCCGGAAGATTTTGTCATTGACGGCACAGTAATCCCTGAAAAAACTGATGTAACATATGAAGAATGGGAGGTATCTGAAACTCCAAATGTCGATATTTCTGAAATTAGTCAAAATATTGTTTATCCTAACATTGCTAAAAAAGCAGGAATTGAAGGATTAGTACTTCTAAGCGTTTTGATAGGACCTGATGGAAATATTCAAAAACTTAAAGTAGATCATTCTGATAATGTTCTTTTAAATCAAGCAGCTATTAGCGCAGTTAAAAAATCAACATACACGCCGGCTATCCAAAATGGAAGTCCATGTGCATGTTGGATAAGCATACCAATTGAATTTAGATTAGATTGAGATCTCTGATATAATATTTTATGTCAAACATTAAGGATACAACTACAGCACAAAAGAAGACCACTCTTACTCCGGAGTGGTCTTTTTTGGTATAGAAGATATAATTCGTAAAAGATTCCTTTAATTTAGTCTTTTTGGAGAAAAGTATTAGCCTCATAATCTATTCATAAATATAATAATTACAATGACTACCAGTCTGTTTATTTAACAACAAGATTATAGGAAAGGGAAGTGTTATGGGATCTAATACTAAAAGGTTAATTCTTATATTTTTGATTGCAATAGTGCTCGGAGATTCAGTTTTATATTTGACAGTACGCGAAATAAATAATAATACCTATGATGGGTATCTTGAAACTCAAAATAATGATCTTAAAGTAAAAATATATTCCACTATAAATTCCTACAACTTAGTTAGTCAGTCTATATTCAATGAGATCATAAATAAAGATAGAATATTATCTCTCTATCAAGATGCAAACTCAAAAGATACTTTGCTGCAGGCAAGGGTCAGAGATAGCCTATTTAAAATGCTTTCTAATACTTATTCAAATCTCAAAAAAATTGATATAAAACAACTTCATTTCCATTTACCTGATAATACAAGTTTTCTCAGATTTCACAGACCCGAAAAATATGGTGACAACTTAACTTCAGTCAGATACTCGATTAAGATGACTAATAAAAATAACGTTGAGTCGCGAGGCTTTGAAGAGGGGAGAATATTTAATGGATTTAGGTATGTTTTCCCATTGCTTTTTGCCGGGAAACATATTGGTAGTGTGGAAACAAGTTATTCGTTCGAAGGCATTGGCAAACAGCTGAAGTTACTTGGAGTGAAACATTCATGTCTGATGATAAAAAAATCTGTGGTAAAGGAAAAGGTTTTTGCCGAAGAGAAGTCTAACTATTCAGAATGCTATATTTCTTCTGATTATTTAGTTGAAAATAAATATAACTATATTGGTAATGAATCTAGAGATATCATACATGCAATTGACAAAATAATTGAGACTGATGTGGACTCATATCTTGCAGACAATTTAGATTTTTCTACCTATGCCTCTGTTGATGATGATATTTATGTAGTTTCCTTTGTATCCATCCCTAATGTTGAAGGCAAACCTGTTGCTTATATAATATCTTATAAAAAAGATTCAACCTTGAGAAATATTATTCTCAGGAATGAAGCATTTTTGACTATTAGTCTGATACTAACACCAATTCTGTTGACATTTATTGGACTATTTATATCTGCTAAAATCAAAACGGATAAACTTAATAAGCAATTACTGGAAACAAGTGAATCGCTCAAAGAATCTAATAAAAAATTAGAGCAGGCCGTAAATGAGAAAGATAAGTTTTTCTCCATAATAGCACATGATTTGCGAAGCCCGTTTGCCGGATTTGTGGGGCTTTCTGAGATCATTGTTTCAGAAGCTAAGCATCAAGAAAATGAAAGTATAAAAGAAATTGCAGACATGCTTCTTCAAAATGCTAATAAAGTATCTGATTTACTGGAAAATCTTCTGACTTGGTCGCGAATGCAAAGAGGACTAATCCCATTTACTCCTGAAAGACTTATGATTCAAAGCCTTACATCGCAGAATATTGATTTATTGCAAGCTAAAATATCAGAAAAACTAATAACTGTGGAAAACAATATCAATAAAGATATTAGTGTAAATGCAGATCCGAGAATGTTGGATGCTATTCTTAGAAATTTGATTTCTAATGCGATTAAGTTTACTCCAAATAAAGGCAAAGTTGAAATAGATTCTAAAATAGAAAACAATCTTGTTGTCACATCTATCAAAGATACCGGAATTGGGATGAGTGAAAAGCTCAAATCAAAGTTGTTCAAAATGTCTGAAAATGTTTCAAGGCAAGGTACAAATGGTGAAGCAAGCTCTGGTTTAGGTCTTATTTTATGCAAGGAATTTATAGAAAAGTGTGGTGGTTCTATTTGGGTGGAAAGCGAGACTAATGCAGGCAGCACTTTTTACTTTTCTTTGCCTGTATGGGATGAAGAATAATTAGATCTATTGCTTTAAGGCATAAACAATTTAAAAGCAAAACAGCCCTCGCTTATAGCAAGGGCTGTTTAATTACCATATAGAGAGTGAGATGTTATGTTTGTATCACTTGTAGCGGTTTGTTAACAAATAAGCGATTACGTAAAACAAAGACGCTATTATCAAAGAAATATTGAATCCTAACTCAAATGAAATCAATACAATAAGTGTTGACCCCAACATAGATGCAGCACCATTTACAGAAAAGCCCCAATCTACAAAATTTCCCACTTTTTTGCTCATTTTTGGGAAAGGCATACCCATGAAAAATCCGAGTGGAGCCATGAAAATCACTGTTAATATCATGCGTAGAGTCAAAGAAATATCTCCCAAAAGATATATTAATTTAGAATACACTAAGGCATCTAATACTATTAACCCTACTATAGCTATAAATACATGCTTAAATTCAAATCTGTCAGAAAATGCTGCTCCTATGCCTGAAGAAAGAAGTAAGGATAGTAGAATAGTAGCAACGCTATAGACTGACGCACCCAAGAATAAGGAATATTTCTGAATCAAAATAGCCTCAACTCCCATAAAGCCCATGCCTATCATGAAATAAAACATCCATGCGCTAAATGGAAATACCTTTTTGTATTTCAAATATGGTAATAAATTTATCGGAATCATGATTACTATCACAACACCTATAAGTATCAGCATGATCAGCTTACTAAGAGGCTGAAGTAGTAGGTCATATGTGTTTAATTTTTTGCCTAATTGTTCCCAAGTGAAGTTTTTCATTAGTCCAAGCTGCGCCACAAAAGGTCTATCATCATAGCTGGGACTAATGTCAATTTTGACGGTATCTGCTGCGGATTCCCATCCATAATCCATTATATGCTTATAGATATTCATCGGCAGAGAGTCAGGAGAAGGGTAAAGCAATTGAAAATGTTGTGTATGTTGCAACATCCCGGGATAAAAAGCATTTTGCAGAATATCCTCACTTATTTCTGCTTTTGAAAGTAGTAATGCTTTACGCCTCATAGCAGGCAGACCAATTACAGCAATATGTTTTTCAGGATTTTGGATTCCTTCCGTTTCTAATGCCTCTTTGCAAGCAGATAGCAATCTAGGCATATAGAGTTGATGCTCCATCATCATAATTCCGTCTTCTGATAGTGCATTCCAGTAGTCTTGGAATGCTTCTGTAGTGAAAATATAATTTTCTGCCAGAGCAAATGCACCTGAGCTGAGTGCTGCCCATGTGTTCGAACTCAAAGAGTAAATAATATCAAATTTGTTTTCAAATCTTCGGATATAAGATCTTGCATCTTCACTTACTACTTTTACTCTGGAATCGTTGTAAATATTTCCGGTAAAATCTGCATATCTGCCATCGGTTAGTAGCTCATTGATATATGGATTTACTTCGACTGCATGAATTTCTTTAGCTCCGTATTGCAATGCTTGAAGTACATCATTACCACCGCCGGCACCTAAAGAGAGAAAAGTGCAATCATCGTATTTATCCATTAAGTATTTAACATCAATTCCGAAGTTAAATTTCAGAGAATCAGGTCTGTCCCAATTGCCGTCAAACCCTACCATAGGCGAGTTTGCAACATTATCGATATTCAGACCTTTGTAGCTATCACTATATTTGTAAACTTTTAGCTTCGCCATCGAATCCCAGTGAGTAAACTCAACTTCAGCACGTTCTTCTCTTTCCAATTTTAGATAGTCTTCCATATTTGGAGAGAGAATAAGAGCTGTGACTAGCAAGGCAAGAGGGATGCTTTTGTAGTACTTTGGAAGCATAAGAAAGGCAGCAATAAGAACCGGCAATGATATGTAGGCAACTGCAGCTGGTGTGCCTATTATATTCATTAGCAAGACAGCGACTAAGACTCCCGAACCGGCTCCTATTAAATCTGCCATATATAACTTATCCATTTGATCGCTATCATCGCGAAAAATTAGACTAAGAGACATACCACCGGCTATAAAACCGGAAGCAAGTATAAAAACATTAGCAACCAGATTCCACAGCATAGACCAGCTGTTGAATACCTGATTAAAATCAAGACCAGTGTTGAAAATTGCAATTGGACTAACTACACCGAGCACTGCAGTTAGAGTAAGATAGATACCCAGGAGCTTAGAATTTCTAAGTGGTTTTACCAATCTAAGTAACAAACCACCCAAACCCAGGCCTAAAATTGAAATTGAAATAATAAGAAATGCAAATGTGTAAAAGAACTCGGCAGAAAAAATGCGAGTCCAGATTAGCTCCATTGCTATCAAAGATAAAGATAGTAATGCAACTACAAGTAGCTTTTTCAGCTTCATGTTCGAATCCCTTGGTTTATTTTAAAGTCAAGCACCCCGGAAAAAGCGATTGCCATATAAAATAAACTTTGATTAAGATTACGCTTATATATTTAAAAGGTTTCAGTAGGTTTAGAAACTTTCTGATTTTTTTCAAAAAAAGGAATCTTTATTGAAGTAAGTAAAAAAGTGGTAAGGAATCCTAACAAAAGCAAAGTAAGATAAAAATTGGAATCAATAGTAGCGGTTTTCTTTGTTTAAAGGAATAATTTGGGAAGATTAAAATTGTGCAACCACAAGTTTCTGATTGCGGCTGCACAAAATCATGAGTAAAGTTTCTATTTTCAAGGCATATAAGCAGGCCATTGCGACTATTTTAGTCACCTTATACTTCTCTAATCGGTTTTCGTGAGTTACTTCACAATAACGATAGGAATAATTTTTCTGCTTCCTGAGCTTGTAAGCTCAAGAGTATAGCTACCAGGAGCAAGATTTGAACAACTCAAAGTCGCGCTGTATGAAAAATTCCCGGACAACACTGTTTTGCCTATGCAATCAATCAATTTGTAACTGATTTCATCCTGATTAGCTCTAATAAATAAAAACTGGCTTGCAGGATTTGGATAAGCAACTAAATCTTTTAAGAAATTTGAAGTCATTCCGGTATCAACTGAGTTTTTCTTTCCTGGAGTTCCGTAATTTGCAATAGAAGCTCTCCAATTAATCCCCAGGCTGTTGTCTAGATTAGATTTCAATAACTCTATTGATGAACCTGAGCCCGAAGCAGTAGTTGGCCATGGTAATTTAGATTCGTAATCAACAGAATCTACAAGCTTATCTTCCAGATCAAATACTTTAATTGCATCATCATCACTAAGACCAAATCCCAGATTATCAATGTAATCTATATCACTATGATATTTCTCAAAATCATCACCATTTCTAGTAAATACAAGATAAGATTCTGGAGTCATAATAGTTTTATCGGGAATAGTAAAAGTATTATCATGATTGGAGTCTGATATTTTCCAAAAAGATATATCTATTGGTTCTGAATTTGGATTATATAATTCTAACCAGTCACCTGTGTCATGTTCTTCGGAGGATTTATACATTATCTCATTAATAACAATTGGCAGTTTTTCTTCTGACATATCGAAAATTGCTACCAAATTCATTGCATCAATCGGATTGACTTTTATTTTAGGATTTGTTCCATATTTTGAATCAGTCCATTTGATAAATTTATGTCCCGGATTAGCTATCGCTTCTACAGTGATAGGCACATCAGTGAAGTAAAAACCGTTCCAAGGGAATTCGTTTAGAGTCAAAGAGTTTAATCTGATATAGCCTGCTTCTTTGTTATTGATATCTACAGAGACTAATGCAGAATCACCACAATGAAAGAAGTCTATCATGTGTTCTCTAAGTCTAAATGCACGTCTGTCTGCGAAAGCTCTCATTCTGTCCATGGAATGAGCCCATAGTTCAGCAGATTCTTCATATGTTTCTTGCTGCAGCGGGATATATGGTTCTATCTCTTTTATCATTTTTTCCAATACAGGTTTAGTGTTTTCAGGTAGAAATACACTGTTTACAAGGTCACAAATTCTATTGATAGTTCCTTCCTTAATCTCTTTGTTTTCCCAAAATTTCCTGATTAAGTTAGGGTAGAGTTGATCATCTTCAAGAAGTTTGAATATATCATACTCCCAAAATGCTGCGGAACAACCAAAAGTATAGTCCATGTCATGAGGAATAAATCTCCATTTACTGTCAAGTTCGTCACTTGACCAGTATTTAACATTTTTCCAAGGCCAATCAATATTACAGATAAATATTTGTGAAGCCAGATAGCTATATAGATTATCTAAGTCAAAATTATCGGACACATATTTATAAGCTTCAGAGCCTGACATGTCGGAAGACATAATATAATTTAGGTCATTATTAAAGTCTGCAGCAGAACCTGCACTAGCCGTTAAGAGATCTTCTACAAAGTTTATTGATTCGCCGGATAAGTTAAACTTCTCAGCGAGTAAATCAGCATCTACTTTTTCTCGCATGTTTGTAATTCCGTAGAACTTTCCATTCAGATAAGATAATGCAGCTCTGTAATTGCCTACAGTCACATTTGGAATGTTTTTAATAATTTGGGCAGTAAAGGCATCTGTTAGAAGTGCAGATTGCCATCCGGTTCCTCCGTTTCTAAAGAGAATTTTATCATATGATTTATATGAGTCTTTCCCAAAAAACGGATGCGTATATTCAGTGCTGTCAGAAATCGCATTAGCGTGAAAACGAATCGATTTTTGTTCAAAAGTTCTGGACCTTTGACCATGGAGCCTCATAGTTCCATCAGAATACATTTCCAGATTACCGTCTTTATTCCAAATCTCAAAATGTCCCGGTTTATCATTTGGCCAGTAAAGATTTTTATCAATAAAAAGTCCTTTGTCTTTATCCCAGAGGTTTGAATAGTCTGTTACCATTGAGACTACAGGTAGAGATAATTTTTCACTGGCAAAATATGTTCGAGTTAAAGTTTTACTTTCAAGTTTACCTGTTGCAAAAGCTTTTGCTCTTAGTACCATGGTTTGAGATATACCCACAGGTTTGAGATATTTTATAGAATTTTGATCAGGTTCATCTCCGTTGAGAGTATAGTAAATAGTCTCATCCGGTCGGGTCTTAAAAGAGATTGTAGTCATATTTCTGAAAAATCCTGCTTCGGAATCTAATTCAGGAGTTTCACAGCGTCCGTTATAAAAGTTATCATTTTCTCTTCCCGGTGTAGGAGGTGACGAAATTAGCATTTCGCCGCTTTCTTTTCTGGCAAGTGATATGTCTACATTTTGAGCCGGCACTTCAAGGCTATGTTCAATTTCACCTTTCTCATTCCAAAGAGTTATTGTTTCGCCATTTCTGGATAGTTTAAAATCAGTGTGAATCTCATTTGTCCGGTAAAACTTAGGGGAACTAACTAAATCAATATTTTTAGAAGATAGAGAGTTAATAACAATATTTTCTTCGTTGATCTTAAATTTGGAAAAAGTAAATTTGCCCGCTTGGGTCATTTTTGCAGAAGAAAAACCTAAACCTAAATAACCTTTGTTTTTAAAACTGCCTTCAAATCTGGCAAATTCGCGCCAATCATATCCATTTTCAATATCATATCCGATTATAGTATCGCCTTTTCTTTCAAGTCTTATTAGACCCCATGGATTAACATTATGATGATAAGAGTAATCTATTTCAGTAACTTTTCCGGTCTCAGTCCTTCTCATCAAGCCATAAGTATATCTGTCACGTTTTAAGTTATAAACACCAAAATACTTAGCTTTATCTGTTAGTTCTTCTTTAAACATTATACCAGCAGCACCGAAAGTACCTGTATTTCTCATTGAAGTAAAATCAAATTCTGCGACAAAATCGCCTTGATATTCTAAATAAAGAAATACTAAACCGTCTTCATCGTGGCCCGGTACAATTCCTGATCCATCAGCTTCTATAACATATTTATCCGAAGAATTGAATGCTTTATCAGAAGCAGATATAAGGATTATATCATTAGGTTTGAGAACAGTATCCGGTAAGATCCAAGCCTTTTCGTAATTGTCTTTGTCTGAGATCCTATAATTTTTCAGATTTACATCAGAAGTACTAATGTTTTTTAATTCAATCCAATCCGGATTCTCATAGTCTTCATCCGTCCATGCAGTGCTGTTGATAGAAGATACTTCATTAATAACTACCTGCTGCGAAAAAGCATTAAAATAAAAGCTAAAAATAAAGAGTATTACAATAAATCTCATATATCTCACCAGATTCTAAATATTAAGATTGTTTAAAGATAGAGACACTAAATTAAGAAATACGTCTCAATTATTCGGTAACTTATCAATTAAATAAAGATATTTGTAAAACTTTTCGTACATTCGCATATATGAAACTCGCATAATTACATATCGCAGATCCCAACTCCGGGATACTCCTCAGAAAAAATGCAAACATTTGCATTTTATCGTGAATTGTACTTTTTAAAGTACAATGTAAAATCCTTTTATATTTTATATCTAAAAAGAGAAATACATAATGAATGTAACAGATATTCTTAAAATGTCTGCTAAGCCCCCTGTGTATACTGAAGGGACTGCTTTTATGTGGACTGATGAACATATTTCAAACTACCTTTTGGAAACACATCTAAATCCGGAACTGGATCTAGCTAGCAGGACAAAAGATTCTATTCATAAGACTGCTAAATGGCTTCTGAATCTTCCTAGTGTCAAAAATCAGCCTGACATTCTTGATTTAGGTTGTGGCCCCGGTCTGTACACAGAGATTTTTGCAAAGACCGGAAAAACTGTAACTGGAGTGGATATCTCAAAAAAATCAATCGATTATGCTGATAAGTCAGCAAAAGAGAAGTCTCTAAATATCCGGTATATTAATGCAAGCTATCTGGACTTAGATTTAGGTGAGGAACAGTATGATCTTATCACACTGATTTATACTGACCTGGGAGTTTTAGTGCCTAAAGACAGAATTACACTTCTAAACAAAGTTTATAAAGCTTTGAAACCGGGAGGAGTTTTTGTTTTTGACTTACTGAAAAGGAAAGAAATGGAAAAAAGGCTTTCACCAAAATCCTGGGAAGCGGCTGAGCAGGGATTTTGGAAATCAACACCATATCTTGCACTATCTGAATCCTTCTTTTACGAAGAAAATGATGTGATTTTGTATCAGCATACTATTATTGATGCAAATGATGTAGCAGAAATCTATAGATTTTGGACACATTTCTTTGAAGTTGAGGACATAAATAAAATGCTCTCTGTTTATAAATACTCATCTCTAGAGTTTAGAGATGATATTTTACCGGAAGGAAATATCTGGAATGGGAAAAATGTGATTTTTACAGTCGCAGTTAAATAGAAAATTCAATGTTAGCAAAAAACATGGTGAGTTGCAGATATGGAAAGTAGATATATTCTTTCTGTATTTGTAGCTCACCATTCTTTTAAAAGTTGAATGAACATCAGAACATCAGCTTGGAATGAAAAGAATAATTAGCTAACTTAGTTTTTTGAGAAATATATATTGAAGCATGAAAAAGTCTAAAGTTGATTACAAAACATGGATACCCGTAAAGAAATTTTTCGGTATTTTTTCCTTATTAATCTGCTTTATGCCATTTCTGATTGGTAGTGAAGCTACTGTTTCTAAGATTTCACTTTCTATTCTGATAGCTTTGGCTGCTTTTTATGGACTTTTTATTTTAGCTCATATCATTCTTAAAAAAAATGACTTTCTGATTCAACATCAACTCTCTGACGCTCTAATTAAAAATGTACCCGGTGATTTAAAAGGGCATGCTCTGGATATTGGAACAGGCAATGGAATTGCAGCGATAAAACTAGCTAAATCCAATCCAAATCTAAAAGTTTTTGGGATAGATCTTTGGTCTAATAAATGGGATTATTCTCAAAAGCAATGTATCATAAACGCAAATATTGAAGAAGTAGCAGAAAGAACTGCATTTGCAAAAGGCAGTGGTTTTGAATTGCCTGTGCAAAACTCCACTATGTCTGTAATAATTAGTAATTATGCCATTCATACAATGAAAGAGTTTGATAAAAAAATAGTATTTCAAGAGATAATCAGAGCTTTGGAATTAGAGGGTTACTTAATTGTGCAGGATTTCTTTAGGAAAAGATATTTCGGAGAAATAGATGATTTGCTCAACTACCTCTCCGAATTTGGTCTTAAATTGATCACCAGAACTAATACAGAAGATTTAGTGAAAGTACCAAAATTACTTAAAATACTAGATCTGGCAGGCAATAGCGAAATTTGGGTTTTGCAAAAGACTCTTTAAAAAGAATTTGTTACTACCATTTTTTATTCTTCAAATCTCGTTTATTGGAATCTTTCACTATTTTGCCAAATATCTTTTCTTTGCGTTTCTTTTCAATAGCTGAAGTTTCGAAATAGCTACTTTCTTTTTCAAGCCTTAGAAAATTCTGATAGGCATTTGAGTCAATCTCTCCCTTTTCGACTGCTTCGATCACAGCGCACCCTTTTTCTTTGGTGTGTGTGCAATCTCTGTATCTGCAATCCTGAGAATATTTATTGAGCCAGTCAAAAGTAATTTCCAAGCCTTCGTCATTAGTAGTAACACCCACTTCTCGCATACCCGGAGTATCAATTAAAATTGCACCACTACTTAGTAGATACAGTTCTCTGTGGCTGGTAGTATGCCTTCCTTTATTAGTACTGGAGCTGAGCTCACTGGTTCTCATTACCGATTTACCAATGAGGTTATTAAGTAATGTAGATTTGCCAACCCCTGAAGAACCCATCATACAATATGTTTTATTAGGTTCCATTTTATTACTCAGGATATCAAGGCCATCACCCGTTTCATTACTAAGAGCAAAAACATCAATATCTTTGATCCTGTTTTTTATTTGAGATATGATATTATCAAGCTCCATTTGATCAATCAAATCTGCTTTACTAAGCACAATGATTGGTCTTACTCCGGCGTTATGGCAAATTGCTAGGTAACGCTCAAACCTATTAAGATTATAATCTCTATCAACAGCCTGTACTAAAAGAGCAAAATCGATATTAGTAGCTATAATTTGGATATTACCATAATTGCCGATTGCTTGCCTCGAAAGTGTAGTTTTCCTGGGCAATATTTCTCTGATTATCGCAAAATCCGGATCATAGGAAGTAAGTATAACCCAATCTCCTACAGCAGGAAAGTCTTCTCTGGATTCAGCTGAAAACCTCATATTACCGGTGATTTCAGCCTCCACATTACCTTCTTGCATAACAACTAGATATCTTTCTTTATGCTCTGCTATAACTCTACCCAAATTGGATAAATCAACAGAACTATTATTCAGATGTTTTAAAACTGCATCATTAAGACCTATTTCTTTTAAATCCATTTTACTGACCATAAAGTGTGTAGAAATTTTGATTAGTATAAAATAGATTTCCTTAAGAGGATTGTGATAGAATAACTGATTTATAGATAAATGTGATATAGTAAGTATAGTTACTACGTTTATATTTTGATTTAGTTATTTATGGGTATAAATAATTATAAAAAAATTTGCAATATAAATACACTGATGCTGAAAATTGTTGATTCATCCTTTTATTAATTCTATTGTTATTATTATATTTGTACTTAGTTTTATGGTTTAATAAAGATAAATAAAATATGAACATGATTAATTTTAGAGCTTTGATTGCGCTAATAGCAGTTCTTTTTGTTACAAATCTTAATGCAAAAGAATTCTCAAATTATAAAGAGTTCTATGACGCATTCGAGAATTTGAAAGTAGATAAAGAACACATCTACAAAGTTCAGGATTTGGTCTTGATGCAAGATGCTGCAACTACTGTTTTAGATAGTGGATTTATTTGCTTCATGGAAGACATTCATGATGGTAAACACGTAGCCATTTTTAGAGGTCATGGATCTTTTGAAGTAACTCCGACTCTGGCAGTTGAAAGAGCAAATGCTATGAGGCACTTTGGAACTGAATATTATGCAACAGAATTTGAAGATGCTTCATTTATATTCGACGATGATCTTTTTGAATCTATATCTGCAAACTCTTTTAAAACTAGCGGTGTAGATTTGGATGATATAGAAGATATATTCCACGAAACAGTTAATAGTATTGCTATAAAAGGAATAGATTATCTCCAAGAGGGAGTTGTTAAATCTATTCTTGAGACAGGCCAATCAGAGTTTTTTTTAGCTGAGTTTTTTATTAGTGGTTCTGAACAATATATATGGAGGTTCGACCCAATACAAAGCGAAGAATGCGTTTTTTCTAAGGCAGATATTACAAATACCGGAATAGCTGGATATCTTGAACCAATACTGGTTTTTGACAAACAAGAAGATTTAATTTTAGATGAAAATCAAAGAGAAAAATATACTCAAGACTTTAAAGTAATGGATATTGACATAAAAATGGAATTTTATCTGCGAGATAATTTCGAAACAACGACAAAAATGAAAGTGTATGCTCTTGAGAATTTTCAGTGGATGAAATTATATGTTAACCCAAATTCTGAGGTAGTGTCAGTAAAAAATTCAGAGAATAAAACGCTAGGATTCTACAAAAAGGATCGATTCAACTCTAGAATCCTATGGGTTAATTTTCCTTCGGTAATCTTACAAGGTGATACCGTTGAAGTTACAATTACTCAAAAAAATGATATGCAGGGACAAGATGCTATATTTTATGTGGATCTATATCCGATTGATGAACGTACTTATGATTATAAAAAGTTTAGTTTGAATGTAATCTCTTCTACTGAAAAAGATGTTTTTGCTTTTGGGAATAAAATTGAAAGTAATCAAATTGAAGATGGTAGAATTCAGACCAAATGGGCGTATCCAGATTCTCTCTTACAAATTGGAGTTGTTTTTAATAATTACAAAGAAAAAGTGCTGGAATATGATGAAGTACCTTTTGAAGTTTCTTTGAATTATAACAGTACTAATAACCTAGATATGATCGAAACTAATTTTTTTCTTGGGTATCAATACTTTAATTCTATATTTGGACACTTAGATCAGAAAAAGCTTTCTATTTATCAACTACCAATGGAAGTGCTGAAAGGTTCTGAACTTTACAAGCCTTATTATGCCACTGGTTCTTGGGATTATGGAGTTGTTGAGAGTGAATATTCTTATTATTTAAATACTTATGTTTGTAATGATATTTTAGCATTATCTCCTGTTGTTTTTAATTATCAAGGTTTAGCTTCAATTCAAGCTTTTATAGCAGATCTAAAAAAACTTTGGTTGAATAATTTTGAATCAAAAAGTGATAGAGATATTTGGATAATGAATGGATTGAATAAATTTCTGGAAATAGTATATTTTCAAAACTTCTATGAAGATAAATCCGTATATCAAAAAATTCTTGACGCATTTCATAAATCCTTTATTAGTCTGGATAACGTTAATAAAGGTTATGAAGATTATGGATCATTAGGTATGGGATCGATTGGTGATGGCAGATTTAGAGCTGATGGTACAGCCATGTATTTAAAATCTTTCTTTATATTCCACATGCTAAGAAATATGTTTATAGACTATCAGAATGGAATGTCTGAGCAGCTATTCATGACAATGATCAGAGATTTCTATCAAACCTATAAAGACAAAAAATATTCTGTAAAAGATTTCCAGTCAGTTATGGAAAAACATTGTGGTGCTTCACTTCAATGGTTCTTTGATCAATGGGTGTATGGAACTGCTATTCCTACATACAAGTTTGCATCTAAAGTAGTTGAAGATGAAAACGGAAATTATATTGTTAAGTGCCAAATGGCTCAAGAAGATGTTCCTTCTGGTTTCGGGATGCACGTACCTATTAAAGTAGAATTCAATGGTGGTACTTTTTACGCAACTCAAGTATTAATGCAGGGCGAAAAAATCAAATTTGATCTTGGACCTTTTAGAGATGAACCTGAAGATGTAATTTGTAATCCGAACTATTCTGTTCTTAGTAATACAGAATCGAAATCATGGGAAGATGATTTTTAATAGACAGAACAAAAAAACGGATTGGAATTAGTTTCCAATCCGTTTTAATATAAAATAGTTAGTTATTGCAATTATGCTTTAAAAGCATCTGCAAATTCTTTACCCAAAGCAACGCATTTTTCTCTTGCGCTTTCATCTGGATTCCACTGTACTTTTAATCCTTTTCCTACAACCTCTATGCCGCCGTCTTCAAGAATTTGATTGATGATCTTCACAGAGCCAGGAGCCCAGCCGTAAGAACCAAATGCAGCACCTTTTTTACCACTGAATTTCATCCCTTTGATTTCTTCTATCACGCCCGCAACGCTATTTAAAATGCCATTGTTGACAGTTGAAGATCCAACCAAAATGCCTTTTGAGCGGAAAGCTTCAGTAATAATATCACTAGATGGAGTGGAAGAAGCATTCAATAATTTGATATTTACTTCTTTATCAGATTCTCTCAAACCTTCTGCAATATACTCTGCCATACGGCGAGTGTTGCCATACATAGAGTCATAGATAAGAGTGATTTGATTTTCCTGATAAGAATCAGCCCATTTTTCATAGGTATCTACTATCTGAGCAGGATTATCTCTCCACATCATACCATGTGCAGGGCAAATATATTTAACAGGCAAATTCATTTCTTTGAATTCTTGTACTTTTTTAAGGCATTTAGAAGAGAATGGAGCTACAATATTTGCATAATAGATCATTGCTTCTTCGTAAAGCTCATGCTGATCCATAGTATCAGCCCACATTTTTTCTGAAGCGATGTGCTGACCAAAAATATCATTAGAGAATAAGATTTCTTCGCCTGCCATGTATGTCATCATTGTATCAGGCCAGTGAAGCATAGGAGCTTCAATAAAAGTAAGTTCTGTAGAGCCTATATTAAGAGTGTCACCTGACTTAACAATCTGGAAATTCCAGTCTTTGTGGTAATGACCTTTCAAAGTTTTTGCACCATTTGCAGTACAGATAACAGGTACATTAGGGATTAACTCTAAAAGTGCAGGCAAACCTCCACTGTGATCCGGCTCGCCGTGATTAGCAATGATATAGTCGATTTTGTCTAAATCTATTTCCTTTTTCAATTCGTCGATCCACTCAGCTGCGAAAGGTCTGTAAACTGAATCTATTACTACATTTTTTTCGTCTTTAATCAAATATGCATTATATGAAGAACCCAATCTTGTAGTAAGCTGATCGCCATGAAATTTTCTAAGCTGCCAATCAATTTTACCAATCCACGAGACTTTCTCAGTAATCTTATAAACCATGATAACACTATTGTTTTTGTTTCACATACTAATTCTAATTGCTACAAATTTACAGCCTTTAGTAGTATAAACTACTGAAATATTTTAGAATTAAAATATTCAAATAGTAAGTTATATCTAGAGTTTTTTTTAGGAGAGTTTGTCTGATGCGAATTGCTAATCAGTGTAAATATGCGTATGCAATAATATATTATCTTATCCATCAACTCGGATATAAATAATCAAAGCAAAAACATTACTCATTTATCTAAGAAGTCGGATTTGGCTATTGCTAGAAAAATCTTTTCTGCCACATCGCTAGATTCAGTAAAGAGAATAATTCTGTTGAATACTTCTTTTTACCTGAGCGGTGTAGTTCAAACATCTTTTCAATAAACTTACTGTCGAAATATTCTTTAGTTATATCTGAGTTGAGTATTTCTTCTTTTGCAAAGTCATACCATTGATTTTTAAGCCATTCTGAGACAGGTGCCCAAAAGCCTTGCTTTTTGCGGTATATTATTTCGTGTGGTAATATGTCTTCCACAGCTTTTTTCAGGATGTACTTAGTAAAATTCTTTTCAGGAATTTTTTGCTGAGGACTAAGTGCTGTTGTAAATTCTACTATTCGATGGTCTAAGAAAGGAACTCTGGCTTCCAGACTGTGCGCCATACCAATTTTATCCACTCGCATCAATAAAGTTTCTGCAAGTCTATGCTGCTGTTCGACAAATAGCATACGCTGTAATATGTCAGCATTTGGCTTTATATTTAAAGCTTCACTGTGTAACATTTCTGCATAAGCATCAGGAATTTCGCTCAGTGCATTATGCTTTTCTTTAAACAGTCTTTGCTGGTGAGCAGGGGATATTACTGAGACTCCACTCATGTAGAACTGTTTGTCATATGTTGCTCTGCGCATATAATCTAGAGCAAGATATTGATGTTGAGATTCAATAAATGGTTTAGCAATTCCATAAGCACTTTTCTTGATAAAACTCGGGAATGCAGCAAAAGCTTTATAGTAAGTGTTATAAAAATTCAGATCGCGCATCATCCATTTATAACCGACAAACTGCTCATCACTTCCTTCACCAACCTGAACTACTGTTGTTCCGCTTTCTTTGGTTAATTTGCAAAGAAAGTATAGCGGAATGCAAACCGGATCCGCATTTGGCTCGTCTTCGTGCCATACGAGTTTATCCAGTACATCAATAGAATCTTGTTCATCTATCAATATTTCGTGATGATTCGTTTTGTATCTATTAGCAATTACTCTTGCATATTCCAGCTCGTTATATTCTTCAAGCTCTTTGAACCCAACAGTATAAGTATCTATTGGTCTGTCCATTAGTTCCGCCATAAGCGCAACATTTAAACTGGAATCTATACCGCCACTGAGAAATACTCCGAAAGGTACGTCACTCATCATACGATCATCAATAGCACTTCTAAGTAAGTCGATAAGATGCTTCTGAATTTTCTTTTGATCCCAATCTAAATATGACTCTTTTGAGTCTAATGGTGACCAGTAACGTTGGATATTTATTTCACCATTCTTAGTTATTTCAAGATAGTGACCTGCAGAAAGTTTTCTTACATGCTTGAAAAGAGAAGATTTTTGGCTGCTCATCCCCAAATTAAGATAGTTTGGTAACTCATTTGGGTTTAGTTCTGTGGGAATAGAAGGGTGTTGTAAAATAGATTTGATTTCAGAACCAAAAACAAAAACACCATTGTAATGAGCAAAGTAAAAAGGTTTAATCCCAATTCTGTCTCTTGAGGCAAAAAGTTTTTGTTCTTGGCTGTCATATATGGCAAAATCCCACATACCGCGCATTTTGTTCAAAATCTCTTTTCCCCATTCTGCATAGCCGTAAAGTATAGTTTCGGTATCAGTACCGGAACTATACTTATAGCCGATTTTTTCGAGTTCTTTTCTAATTTCCCGGTGATTATAAATCTCACCGTTAAAAACTATGGAATATCTGCCGTCAGGCGTGTGCATCGGTTGGTTCCCGGCTTCAGACAAATCAATAATTGACAGTCTCCTGAAGCCCAATCCACATTTATTGTCACGCGAAATCCACTGACCTTCAGAGTCAGGGCCACGATGGACTATGACATCTGTCATATTTTTTAAAATGCCAAGGTTAAGCTTTTCAATATTTCCAGCCGGATTGATTATTCCTGCGATGCCGCACATAGTTATCCCAAATTATATTAAATATCTAAATTTCTTAAAAGAACAGCATTGTTGATAATATCAAGCATATCTCTTACAGCACGGTCAATTCCTACTAAGATAGAACGAGCCATAATAGAATGCCCAATGCTTAATTCATTCAACTCATGTATGTAGCAGATAGGTTTAGTATTAGTATAGTTCAAACCATGTCCGGCAGCTACCATAAGCCCTTCGTTTGCAGCAAATCGTGCTGCATGTACCAGTCTTTCATATTCTTTTTGCAGCAAATCGCCTTTGATTGCATTTGCATAAGTTCCGGTATGGAGTTCAACCATATCAGCACCAATCTTAAGGCAAGCTTCAATTTGTTTTTCATCAGGTTCTACGAAAATACTTACTTCAATGCCTTTCTCGTGCATTCTTTCAGTAGTTTTTTTAAGATGCTCAAAGTTATTTATAACGTCAAGCCCGCCTTCTGTTGTTAGTTCCTGGCGCTTTTCAGGAACGATTGTTACCAAATCAGGAACTACATCCAAAGCAATTTTGATAATTTCCTCTTCTGCAGCCATTTCAAAGTCAAGTTTAGTTTGATTCACTTCTTTTAGGGCATATAAGTCTCTGTCCTGAAGGTGCCTTCTGTCTTCACGAAGATGGCAAACTATTCCGCTTGCTCCTGCTAGTTCAGCATTAACAGCAGCGGTAACAGGATCCGGCTCTACTCCGCCACGAGCTTGTCTTAATGTAGCAACATGGTCTACATTCACATTCAAAGTAATCATTTGCGATTCTCTCTGATTATGGTATGAAATAATTATGCAATTTACAAAAAATAAGTTATTTTACCGTATCACATTATATGAAGAGGCTTATGGCATCTGCATTAGATATCGTATTACAGAGGATCAGAGTGCTTTACAGAGAAATAAAGCATCAGCCTATTTATGTTCCGACTCAGTGGTACGATCCCTACAGTTATGATAAATCCAGTGTTAAAACTGACCCATTTCACTTTTTTGAAGATTCCATATTCCTGATTAAAGCTCCGGATAAAACTCAAACTATTAAGGGCTGCACTTATAATATGATGATACGTTACAGTGCTGCTTTTGATCATTATCAGGATGGAAAAATTGAAAATAAACGCGGTAGGTTCAAATCTTCCGGTACTTTTCTAAAAGCTATTGCAATGCTGAGGTATATAAAATCATTGCGATGTGACACGATTCATCTTTTGCCTGTTAATTCAATTGGTTCTTACGGGAAAAAGGGAGATTTAGGATCACCATATGCAGTCAATAATCATTACAGCCTCGATGAAAATCTTAGTGAGGATTTACTTCAGCTTCCTGTTGAGCTTCAGTTTGAAGCTTTTGTGGAAGCTGCTCACCTATTGGATATGAAAGTTATCTGCGAATTTGTATTTCGAACTGCTGCAATTGACTCAGAACTTGCTATCGAGCACCCCGACTGGTTCTATTGGGTAAAATCTAAAAATATTGCAGATGATTTTGTGCCACCTTCTTTTAATTCTGATACTTTGGAATTGATTAAAGAAAAAGTAGATAATGAAGATTTTATAGATTTACCAACTCCTTCTGCAGATTATATCACTAAATTTGCTCAACCAATAGGAGATGTAGTAAGAGACTTTAATACTTCTCAGCTATATTCTTATAATATTAACGGTGAGAAAATAACTATCCCGGGAGCATTTGCCGATTGGCCGCCTGATGATAAACAACCTCTTTGGACTGATGTCAGCTATTTAAAGCTTTTTAATGCTAAAGAATATAACTATATGGCATATAATACCTTACGAATGTATGATGATAAACTGTTAAAACAGGGTAGTGAGAATAAAGAGCTTTATCAATATCTTGAAAATATCATCCCTTATTATATAAAAGCTTATGAAATTGATGGTGTTATGATAGATATGGGGCATGCACTTCCTAAAGACTTGCTTAAAAGTATAATTGGAAAAGCCAGAGAAGCTAAGCCTGATCTTATATTACGTGAGGAGAATTTTGCTTTGTCAAATACTTCATACGAAATTGGCTACGAAGCTGCCATTGGTTCTTTGCCTTTTGACTTTCACAGTAAAGAAAAGCTTTTTAGATTTTTAAATAAGTATGTTTCAAAAATGAAATATTTTGCTAGTACTGAAAGCCATAACACTCCGCGGACAAAGTATTTATTCCCAAATGAGGAAAACGTAAATATAGTTTTCTGGTTTTTATCTATAATCTTAAGTAACGGAATTCCCTATATCCACTCAGGTTTTGAGCTTAACGAAACGAAACCGGTTAATACTGGACTTGGTTTTACTAAAGAAGATTTAGAAAAATTTCCTCCAAATCAGCTACCACTTTTTTCTACTGCATCATTGAATTGGTCTGATAAATCAGTTATCAAAGCTATACATATACTCTCAAATTTCGTTTTAAAAAAGCGACTAAACAGTTGTAGCATTACTTCTGTGGAAAACTTAGAATCTGAGATTATGTTACAATTGGAAACTTACTTTGGAGAGCATTACTTAGTGAGTATATCCTTCGAACCTATGCGACTCTTCTTGTACGACAAGAAATATAGATTAGTATTATCATTACCTGAAGCCATAAAGTAAATAACAGTTTTACTTATAGGTAAAGAAAATGATTGAAATAGAAATAAGTTTTACCTATAAGTAAAACTTTTTGTATATTTAGTGGTTGTTTTACTTATAGGTAAAATTATATGCAAAAGAAATATAAACCCAGAAATATATATATTGACAGAATAAGACCATTTATTGATTCTGACTTGATCAAGGTATTTATAGGTCAGCGAAGAGTGGGAAAAAGCTTTATATTCTATCAGCTCATGGATGAAATCGAAAAAACTAATCCACAGGCGAATATTATTTATATAAATAAAGAAAGCTATGATTTTGATAGTATAACAGATTATAAGACTCTTATTGAATTTGTTGAAAATCAATCAGCAGTTTCGGATAATTATCTTTTTATTGATGAAATCCAAGATATTGATTTTTTTGAAAAGGCACTTAGACATTTCTCTACTGTAGGTCAATATGATATTTATTGTACAGGTAGCAATGCCAAGCTTCTTTCGGGTGAAATCGCCACTCTTTTGGCAGGGCGCTATATACAGATAAGAATATTTTCGCTGTCTTATATTGAGTTTTTAGAATTTCATACCTTGAAAGATAGCGACGAAAGTCTTTTAAAATATATTAAATATGGTGGGATGCCTCACTTAATAAACCTTAAGAAGGATGATGCCGTCTACTATGAATATCTGAAGAATATATATAACTCGATAGTACTTAGAGATATTGTGGAAAGATACAGAATACGGAATGTTAGTTTTTTAGATAATTTGATACACTTTATATGCGATAATCTCGGAAGTATTTTTTCTGCTCAAAACATCAGCAAATATCTCAAATCTCAAAATCTGAATATTCAGAGCAAAACAATTATTGAATATCTATCTCACTTGGAAAGTGTTTTTTTCGCTGACAGAGTTAAGCGTAGTGAAATAGAAGGAAAGAAGATATTTGAAATAGGAGAGAAATTCTATTTAGAGGATTTAGGATTGCGGCATAGCATAGTACCTTATCAGATAAATGATATTTCTAAAGTTTTGGAAAACTTAGTGTATCATCATCTAAAGGTGATGCAATATGAGATTCTTATCGGAAAGTTGGGAAATAAAGAAATTGATTTTATTGCACAAAAAGGAGATAACAAAATATATATCCAAGTTGCGTACATCATGGCTGACGAAAGCACCCGGAAAAGGGAATTCGGAAATTTATTAGAAATTGAAGACAATTTTAGAAAGATTATTATATCAATGGATCCCTTTGCTACAGGTAATTATAAAGGTATAGAACACATACATATCCGTAAGTTTTTGACTGATTTTAAATAATTCTCCGTAATTTGCAACATCAAATTATTTTTTCTAATCAAAGAAGAGAAAGAAATATGAGCTTGAAAGTTGAAATTACTCGCTTAAAAGATACATTTAATGATTTGCCTTTACCTTCCTATAAAACAACCGGATCGGCAGGAATGGACGTTTATGCTGCATTAGAAGAAAATATAATCCTACATCCGGGCAATACTACTTTAGTGCCTACAAACTTAGCTATTGCTCTTCCTGAAGGCTTTGAATGTCAAGTAAGATCTCGCAGTGGTTTGGCTCTAAAAAGTGGTGTTTTTGCACTGAATGCGCCCGGAACAATTGACAGTGATTACAGAGGTGAGATTGGTGTAATTCTATCAAACTTTAGTAAAGAAGCTTTTACTATTAAACGTGGAGACAGAATTGCCCAATTAGTAATTGCAAGATACGAACAAGCTGCTTGGAACGAAGTTGACTCTCTTGACGAAACTGAACGTGGCGAAGGCGGATTTGGTTCCACAGGAGTGTAGAGAATCAATTTAGTAGGAGATATTCCTTTATTTTACTTTTAATCTGTTTCTATTATAACTCAAGTAAATGGAGTTTATATCATGATTATATTCAGGGAACAGATGCTTTCAATTTAAAATAATATCTTTATTTGTGAATATATCAAGAGATCGAGGTTGTTTTTTCCATTTCTTTTTCTTTTTTTTGCGGCAAAAAAGCAAAAGAAACGGAAACCAAAGAAAAAGAAAAAAAACGCCTTCTTTCCACTCCTCATTCTGTGTTTTTGCACTAATCATCAATCCAAAGAGGATAATTTTTGCATTTATATCCAGTTTATTGAATAGCTTCATAAATAACTAAAGGGTAGGTCTTTCTGCCAACAGCAATTGAAAAACCTACCCAATTAGATGCATACCTGACCTTCTACAAATTAGTACCTATTGCGTTTGCGATAATGCGTGTGCAATAGTTTATGAGACTTATGACCAAGAGGCCCTGTAGTCAAGTATTCGTTATAGAGTTGCGTAACTTCAGGATTTTCGTGTGATTTACGAAGCTCAAGACCTTCGTCTTCCTTGTAAATTGCTTCTATACGTTTTTTCCTTATATCGTCATTTGTTGGAATTGGCTGACCGCCACCACCGATACAACCGCCCGGGCATGCCATCACTTCAATGAAATGATATGGAGACTTACCTTCGGCAATCTGATCCATAATTACTCTGGCGTTTTTCAAGCCGTGTGCAACAGCGACTTTAAGAGTAACACCTTCTAAAAATGCCCAATCGGATTGCACATTTTCCATCTTAATTTCTGCCTCTTTAATACCTTCTAAGCCTCTGACAGGGGTAATATTAAGTTTTTCAAAAGGTACTTCGCGTCCTGTGATAATTTCGTATGCTGTCCTGAGAGCAGCTTCCATTACACCGCCTGAAGCACCGAAAATTGCTCCTGCACCGGTGGATTTACCCATTATACTATCAAAACTAGCGTTTGGAAGTTCAGTAAATTCAACACCTGCTTGCTTGATCATGTGAGCTAATTCACGTGTAGTAAGACCGGCATCAATGTCTCTGAAACCACTTGCATTCATTTCAGGTCTGTTTGCTTCATACTTTTTAGCAGCACAAGGCATGATTGAAACACTTACTATGTCTTCAGGTTTAACATCAATTTTTTCAGCATAATAAGTTTTCGAAAGTGAACCGAACATCTGCTGAGGTGATTTACATGTAGAAAGGTGCTCCAGATGATCTGGATACATATGCTCGATATATTTTACCCAGCCAGGCGAACATGAAGTAATCATCGGCAGAGTAGTTTCTTCTTTAGTGTCTAATGCTTTTTTAAGCCTGCTAAGAAGTTCATGGCCTTCTTCTATAATAGTCAAGTCAGCAGTAAAGTCAGTATCAAGAACTGAATCAAAGCCGATTTTCTTTAGTGCTGATGCCATTTTACCTGTAACAATCTCTCCGGGAGGGAATCCCAACATTTCACCCAAGGCTACTCGAACAGAAGGAGCAGTATTAACAACTACATGTTTCTTGTCATCTCCAATAGCTTCCCAGATGTCATCAAAGTAGCGTCTTTCTGTTAAAGCACCGGTTGGGCAGTGAGTAATGCATTGGCCGCAGTTAACACAAACTACTTCATTTAAAGGTAATTCCATGAAAGTTGTAATTTTCATGTCTTTGCCTTTATGAGCTACACAAACTGCGTTTACGTGTTGGAGCTCTGCGCATGTTCTTACGCAACGCTGGCAACGTACACATTTACTGTCATCTTTTTCTATAGACCAGCTGGATTTATCAATTTCACTTTTCTTGCATATATTCAAATATGTATCATTATCCACATTATACTCTGAAGCTAATTCCTGAAGCTCACAGTTAGTAGAGCGGTAGCAAGTTGTACACTGAGTATTGTGCTCGGAAACAAGTAATGCTATCAAATCTTTTCTTGCAGCTCTTACTTTTGGAGTATTAGTTTTTATATTCATACCCTGTTCGCAAGGAGTAGCACAAGAAGCAATAAGATTTCTGCTTCTTTCCTCTTCTACAACACAAACTCGGCAGTTACCCGAGATACAGAGATCCTCATGATAGCAGAGCGTTGGAATTCTTACATTGACTTTTTTTGCGGCTTCTAAGATAGATGTGCCTTTCTTGACACTTACGTCTATGCCGTTTATTTTAACACTGATTATATGTTCCATATCTATTATTTCGCAGATTAATTTTACAAATTAGTATATCATCTCTTCACGGAAGTTAATTACTATAGAAGAGAATGAATTGGCAACAGACTGACCCAATCCGCATTTAGCAGTGATTTTCATAGTATCAGAAAGTTTCAAAAGCTGCTCAAGATAAACAGGAGGTCTTTCGCCTTTCTTAACTGCAGATATGCCTTCTTTGAGCTGTTGACAACCTATTCTGCAAGGAGTGCACTGGCCGCATGACTCTTCTTCAAAGAAATCAAGATAGTTTTCTAATACTCTATACATAGATCTTGTGCTATTGAAAAGCATCATCGAACCACCGGTAGGAAGTGAATCGCCGGATAAACCACCCGGGAATCCAATTGTAGTGGATGCAAATTTCTTACGAGGCACGCAAAAACCTGAAGCACCTCCGACCTGTACTGCTTTAGTGTCTCCGTCGCCAAATTCTCTGACAAAATCAGATAATGGCATACCAAATTCAATGTCATATATCCCCGGACGTGGAGTATCTCCGGATACAGAGAATAATTTCGAACCATGAGAATCTTGGATACCAAGTTTTTTAAATTCTTCAGGTCCGATTTTAGCAACCATAAGAGCAGAAACTAATGTTTCTACATTGTTTACTACAGTTGGGCAATTCATGTAGCCATTATTAGTAGGGAAAGGAGGTTTGTTTCTAGGTTCGCCTCTTTTGCCTTCCAGTGAGTTAATTAGTGCTGTTTCTTCACCACACACATAAGCTCCGCTGCCTAAAAATATTTCTACTTTAAACTCCAAACCAAGAATCTCTGCATGTACATGAAACTCATCTATTTCTTTCTGCAACTGAGGAACCAAATACTTATATTCTCCGCGAAGATATATGATACCTTTTTTAGCACCAATTACTTTAGCACATATACCCATGCCGCCTAGTACTCTACGCGCTACTTTTGTAAGAATTTCTCTGTCTTTAAACGTGCCCGGTTCGCCTTCATCTGCGTTACAGATAACATATTTTTCTTCGCCTTCAGCCTGAGCTGCAAATTTCCATTTTAAACCTGTAAGGAAACCTGCTCCGCCTCTGCCCTTAAGGCCTGAGTCTAATAAATCCTGAATAATTTGTTGGTTAGGGCGCTTCATGCATAGCCCTAAAGTTTTGTATTTATTGGAATCATTATAATTCCCCAAAATTACATCTACTCTTTTAAGTCTATCTTTCATTATATAAGCTCCCCGGATTATCTATTCCTATATTCAGCAATGATTTTTTCTACTTTTTCTGGTGTAAGTTCAGTGTATATTTCATCGTTAATCAGCATGGCAGGACCTTTATGGCACCAACCCAGGCAATTAGTATATAGCAGAGAAAATTTGCGATTTAAGGTAGTTTCACCGACCTTTATTTTAAGTAAATTTTCCAGGGTTTTGACTATAGATTCTTTTTCTTTCATTTCGCAAACTATAGTTTTACATAGTCTTATTACAAATTCGCCGCGTGGTACAGTATCTAAGAAATGATAAAAAGTGGCTTTGCCATATACTTCAGCTGAAGAGATATCTAATTGCTTAGCTATTTCAACCATTGCTTCATCCGAAACATAGTGTTCATGCTCATATATCCCCTGCAAAATTGGCAACAGGGAAGATCTTTCTTGCCCGTGTTTTTTCACTAAAGATTGGACTTGAGTTTCAATTGTGGTCATAGTAGCCTCCGGCATACTGATTAAAATGAATTGATACGTATTTGAAATATATTAAGTAGCGAGATAAAATTAAAACTAGAAAGAAAGATTTTAATAGAGAGTAATTTCTCTATATAAAAATATTAATAATAAAATAAGTAATATCAAAATACAATTTCAACTATTTAATTTATGTAACCAATATGTTGTAGTATTCGTTTCCATATCAAGTGCCTGATTCTACGATTCGTAGCTCAATATTACTGTTCACAGGAATCCGCACAACCAGCTATGAACTGCTCCGTAAATTGGATTAAATTCTTTGAACATATCGGAGTATTCAGATGAAATACACAGTATTAATTATGAGTCTTGTCTTTGCTGCATTTATTTCTATGCAAGCACAAGAAACTAAAAGCATAAAAGGTTTTGTATTTGACAAAGAAACATTGAAGCCTTTACCCGGAGCAACTGTCATCATACAGGAAACTAAACTTGGTGCAAAGACTAAACCCACAGGGAAATTTGAGATTAAAAACTTAAAACCCGGAAGATATAATATAGTAGTCAGGTACATAGGGTATAAACCTGAAATACGTACTAATTTAATTCTCTCATCTGCAAAAGATCTTTATGTTGAGGTAGGATTAGAAGAATCAGTAAGCAGAACTGAAAAGGTTTATGTAACAGCTGAAAAAGATAAGGCAAAGTCTATCAACCAATCTTCAATAGTAAGTACTAAAACTTTTACAGTTGAAGAAACAGGAAGGTATGCAGGTGCAATGATGGATCCGGCCAGAATGGTGACCAATTTTGCAGGTGTCAGTGCTGTAAATGATGATAGAAATGATATCATTATTCGCGGTAACTCGCCCCTGGGAGTGCTTTGGCGCTTGGAAGGTATTTCTATACCTAATCCTAATCACTTTTCTTCTTATGGCAATACCGGCGGTCCGATTAGCATACTAAATAATAATAATCTTGCTAATTCAGATTTTATGACTGGTGCGTTCCCGGCAGAATATGGGAATGCGACGGCAGGTGCTTTTGATTTGAATTTGAAAAAAGGGAATAGTGAAGAGTATGAAGTGATGACTCAAATTGGTCTAACAGGCTTAGAACTAGGTGTGGAAGGCCCTTTATTTGTAGATCAGTCTTCACTTATATTGAATTACAGATACTCTACTCTTGGGCTATTGGATGAAGTTACAGATGTTGTTTCCGATTTGCCTAGCATTCCAAAATATCAGGATATGACTTTTAAAATGGCATTTCCTAATACGGCTTTAGGTTCTTGGGAAATATTTGGAGTAGGGGGGATGTCAGAATCAGATTTTATTTATAAAGCGGAAGAAGATGATGAAGAATTCAATATATATGATGAAAACTTGAATAAGAATATATACAGCAGAAACAAACTCGGAGTCCTGGGAATATCAAATACTTTATTGTTGAGTGAAAATGCCTTCCTAAAATCTACTTTTGCTGTTTCAGGAACTCAAAACAATATAAAAACTGATACATTGCAAAATGGGCAGTCGATTTTAAAACTGAACAATGCTGAAGAAATTGCTTTTCAATGGGCAGAACACTTAAGCTATAAATTTGATAAAAAAAATGTGTTCACTACCGGTTTTAATGCTAAATATATGGATTTTACTCTTATAGATAGTAGTTTCAACGGACAGCAATATGATGTAAATACAGACATTTCAGACAATACATTGCTCGCAGAAGCTTACATGCAGCTAGAGCATAAATTTTCTGATTTCACTAAAGTAAACTTTGGTATACATGGTACCTACTTTGATTTAAATAAAAGCTGGGCTGCAGAGCCGCGTCTTGGATTCTCATCTCAATTGAATCAGTCTCATAATATTTCATTAGGACTTGGTCTGCATAGCCAAATTCAGCCGCTCCCTTACTACTTTTACCAAAACGAGGAAGGTCTTAATCCTAATAAAGACTTAGAACTTACTAAAAGTTTCCATTCTGTATTATCTCATAAATGGAGTTTGGGGAATAACTTATATTTGAAAACTGAAGCATATTATCAATATCTTTATGATATTCCTGTAGATAAATACCCTTCAACATTTGCAATGGTTAATGCCGGTGCTGATTTTGAACTTGAGTCAAAAGCAGGGTTGATAAATGACGGAACAGGTAAAAATTATGGCTTTGAGCTTACTTTAGAAAAATTCTTCAATGATGGCTATTATTTGCTTGTAACAGGCTCACTTTTTGACAGTAAATATACAGCAAGTGACGGCAAAGAAAGAAATACCGCTTTTAATGGTAATTACGTGTTTACTGCTTTAGGCGGGATTGAGTTTAAAATGTTCGAAGGATTTGATTTTATATTAGATTCTAAAATTACTTATGGCGGCGGAAGAAGATATATACCGATTGATCTGGCAGGCTCAGTTACTAATGGGCAAACAGCTTATGATGAAAGCAAAGCTTATGAAAAAAGATATAAAGACTACTTTAGATGGGATATAAAAATAGGATATAGAATGAATCTTTTGAGTACATCTCATTATCTGCTGCTGGATTTCATGAATGTGCTAAATACCAAAAATGAGTATATGCACCTTTACGATCCTGTAGATAAAAAGATTGCATCTATATATCAATATTCTTTCTTACCAAATTTGATTTATAAAATAGAGTTTTAATATGAGTAGAGTAAAAAGATATTCTATAAGAATTATCGTCCTGACTATAATTCACATCTATCTAAAAATGTATGATACGACCTTTTTTGGTCTAGTAGGTGATTTTGGATACAGAGATATTTTCTATTATCTGTTTACTATTGCTTTTGGCTTTATTGCCTGGGGTATAACGGAAAGAGTAAATATCAAAATGTTAAAGTCATACGAAGGCAGAGACTTTGCAAAACAGTTGGTGACCTATACTCTGGTTCATCTTGGTTTTGGAATACTCTGGGGTGCTTTGTTTGCCACTATCTATTATTATCTGACACTATTGTTTTTTGATTTTAAAGTTTTTGACAATTTCTTTATTACAGATTTAGAGCTGGCTTTTGCACTCTTGATATTTTATGCAGTAGTAAATTCAATTGCCGGAATAAAACTATTTTACAGTCATTGGAAAAATGAAGTAGTTCGGAACGAAAGACTTGAAAAAGAATATGCACAATCAAAATATGAAGCTCTCAAAAACCAAATTGATCCGCATTTTTTCTTTAATTCTCTAAGTGTTTTATCTAATCTTGTATATAAAGATCAAGACATGGCTTCGGATTTTATAGGGAAATTATCTAAATTATACAGGTATATATTGGATATCAGAGAAAGAAAGCTGGTGAGCTTAAAAGAGGAATTGTCTTTTGTACAAAACTACTATTACCTTATGAAAATTAGACATGGCGACCAGATAATTTTAAATGTTTCTGATTTGGATGAGGAGGAGTCTTATATTCCTCCCATCACTCTTCAATTACTTGTAGAAAATGCTGTGAAGCATAATATTTACTCAGAAGAAGAGCCTCTTCTAATTAAAATTTATAAGCAAAGCGATGTTCTGATTGTAAAAAACTCAATACAAAAACGGAAATTGCTAAATCCTGGTTCTGGATTAGGCTTGTCAAATATAAAATCCAGATATGCTTTGATCGCAGGCAAAGAAGTAAACATAATTGAAACGGATAAAGAATTTATTGTATCTCTACCAATAATCAGGAGTGCAGAAATTGAAAATAGTAATTTTTGAAGATGAGATACATTCAGCGGAAAGACTTGCAAAACTAGTTGAAGAAATTGATTCTTCTATTGAGATAGACGCTATTATTCAAACAGTAAAGCAAGGCAAGATTTATTTCGAATCTTCACCCGAAATCGACTTAATCTTATTAGATATACAACTATCGGATGGAAATTCATTCGAAATTTTTGAGAATATTCAAACCAATATTCCGATTATTTTTACTACTGCTTTTGATGAATATGCCATAAAAGCTTTCAAGCTGAATAGTATTGATTATCTTCTTAAACCGATAGATAAAGACGAATTGATTGCAGCTCTGAAGAAGTATAAAAATTTGAATGCATCTGAAGAAGTGAATTATCAGTTTATCTCTGATATGCTGAAATCTCAAAACAAAACCTACAAGCAAAGATTCCTTGTAAAAAAAGGAAACAATTTGACTTATGTACTCGCCAATGAGATATCTTTTTTTAGATTTGCTGACGGATTGGTAGACATATGCACTTTTGACAAAAATATCTATCTGGTCGATCATACTTTGGATAAAATCGGCAAATTGTTAGATCCGGACAAATTTTTCAGAATAAATAGACAGTACATAATTAATATTGAATCTTTGGTGTCTATCCATACTTACTTCAATAGTAGGCTAAAACTCAAGATAAAGGGTAGTGCAGAAGATTTGATAGTGAGCAGAGATAAGGTTAAAGACTTTAAAGCATGGTTGGATAGATAGCAAAAATTCAGTCCAAACTATAACAATTATGCATTCTCAATTGTTCTTTAGCTATTCGCAGTAGATCATAATAAATCCGCATTTAACATATACCGAATATAGATTATGAAGTAAACAATACAATATACTCCTGATACGTTGTTCAAAATGGATATGTTATAAGGAGATAAAATATGGAATTTAAATCTTTTGAAGAAGTTATTGAATTTGCTATCAACAGAGAAATTGAAGCAGCTGATTTTTATAATAAGTTACAAAGCTTAGTTAAACACGAATCCAGTATTAAGCTTTTAAAAGAACTGGAAGGGATGGAGATAGCTCATACAGACGCTTTGAGAAAATTTAGAAAAGAAGATATGGAATCTGAATATGTTCCTCCCAAAATTCTGAATCTCAAAATTGCAGACACTATGGAGGATATAAATCCTCAAAGTGAGATGAATTACCAGGAAATATTAGTACTTTCTATCAAAGCAGAGCAGCATGCAAATGAGTTATATCTGAAACTGGCTGATGAAACAGAAGATCCAAATACAAAAAATATGTTTTTAAGACTGGCTGATGAAGAAGCAAAACATAAGTTACATTTGGAGCAGATATATGATGATGAGTTTATGGTAGAAAATTAGACTTAAAAAAAATCTCCTTTTTACCGAGTGAAATACCGGACAAAAGGAGATTTTTTTTATAACTACCTTCTTCTAATAAGATCGTTGATCTTTTCAATAGTTTTATCTTTCAAATCCTCTAAAGTCTGCTTACTAAGCATTTCGTATGCATCTGTCCTTAATTGTCCCCACTGTTCATGCACAGGACAAGGTTTTTCTACAGAGCAACCTCTAAATCCTAAAACGCAACTTTCAAACATTCCCAGACCGTCAATAGCAGCAACAATCTCAATAAGTCTTATATCTTTGGGGTGTTTATTCAGATAAAATCCACCCGCTTTGCCTTTTTTTGATCCGACAATACCGCTGGCAGTTAAAGTTTGCAACACTTTAGAAACAAATTCTTTTGGCACATTAAGGTTTTCTGATACATCTTGGGAATTCCACAGAGAACCCTCGTCCTGGGCAGACAAAAATAAAACTGCCTGCAAACCTAATTCACATTTTTTCGAAAAAATTACAGTCATAAGTCATTGCCTCAAATAATTTTATACAAATATACAATAAATTTTTGAAAAAAGTGTTTGTATTAAAGACTTTTTAGTCTTATATTAGAAGCAGAATTATTTATCTGATTAACAAAACAAATTCGGGAGACACATTATGTTTTGCTACCAATGTGAACAAAACTCAAAAGGCGCTTGTAACACAAATGTTGGCGTATGCGGTAAAGACGAAAAAACTGCTATTATGCAGGATATCTTATTGTTTGAAGCTAAAGGTTTGGCTTGGGCCGCTACTGAATTAAAGCAGAAAGGCATGCATAATAAAAAATATGATATTTTTATTATGGAAGCACTTTTTACTACTGTAACTAACGTTAGCTTTGATTATATGCGCATAGTTGGGCAGATTAAAGATGGTAGTGAGCTTCTTGAAGAAGCAAAAGCGGAATGTGAAAAAGCGGGTATATCAATTCCGACAGAAGAAAATCATCCGGTTAATTTTAAATTTGTACCTAATCCTGATGACTTAATGCTTATGGCAGGATTAGCAGCAATCGAAACTAGATTTACTGAAGAAGGTAAAGCTTATACAGGCATAGTTGAACTTATCATATATGGTCTAAAAGGGCTTGCAGCTTATGCTCATCATGCTTATGTTTTAGGATTCGAAAAACAGGAAATTTATGATCGCATAAATGAAACATTGCACTATTCTTTGGAAAAACATAGTGCTGAAGAACTTTTAGCAAAAGCTTTAGAAACAGGTGAATTGAACTTGCAGGTAATGGAACTTCTTGATTCTGCAAACACCGGAACTTATGGACATCCTGAGCCATCGCCTGTAAGAATTACTGCTAAGCAAGGTAAAGCGATTCTTGTTTCAGGTCACGACTTAAAAGATTTGGAAGAGTTGCTAAAACAAACTGAAGGTATGGGGATAAATATTTATACTCATGGCGAAATGTTACCGGCTCTGGGTTATCCTCATTTGAAGAAATATTCTCATTTAGCTGGTAATTACGGTGGTGCTTGGCAAGATCAGTGGAAAGAATTTGCAGAGTTTCCGGGTGCTGTTTTAATGACTACAAATTGTATTCAGGAACCTAAAGAAACTTATCAAGATAGAATCTTTACTTGTGGCTTAGTAAGCTGGCCTAATATTACTCATATAAGTGACAGAAACTTCAAACCTGTTATTGATGCTGCTTTAGCTGCACCAGGATTTGAAGCTGATGAAGAAGAAAAAAATATTTTAACAGGATTTGGGCATAATGCAGTCCTTTCTGTTGCAGATAAAGTAGTTGAAGCTGTTAAAAATGGCGACATTAAACATTTTTATCTAATCGGCGGATGTGACGGTGCTAAATCAGGCAGAAATTATTACACTGATTTTGCAATGCAGGCTCCAAAAGATAGCGTAATTATGACTCTTGCTTGCGGTAAATTCCGCTTTAATAAATTGGAATTTGGTGATATTAACGGTATTCCGAGATTATTAGATATTGGTCAATGTAATGATGCATACTCAGCTATTAAAATTGCAGTTGCCTTAGCAGAAGTATTTGAGACAGATGTTAATTCTTTACCACTTTCTTTAATTCTATCGTGGTACGAACAAAAAGCTGTCGCTATCCTTCTTACTCTTTTACATTTGGGAATTAAGAATATCAAGATCGGACCTTCACTTCCTGCATTTATTGAACCGGAAGTACTAAATATTCTTGTAGAAACATTCCAATTGAAACCAATTACTACTGTTGAAGCAGATTTAGCAGAAACTTTAGCATAACATGCTTGGTTCAGGGAACATGCAAATAAAAAGGGAGCACTATCAAATGCTCCCTTTACTTTTTTTTGCGATGTCTATTATACTGGATTATCTTATTATGTTAACTTTTTTAGTAATATAATGATTTCCATCACTTATATGTATAAAATAAGTTCCGGTTGATAGATTATCAATATCATAACTGATGTTTTTTGTTCCGGTAAATTCTTCTGAGATCAAAGTAGCAATTTCTTTACCGTTTAAATCCAGAATTTTAGCTTCTACGTATGAAGCATCATCAGAATTGATAACAAAATTTATCTGATTCGATGCAGGATTTGGATACACATTAGATACCGCAAAGCCTAAGTTTTTACCATTAAAACTATCTACAGATGTAGTATAATTTGTTTTGAATAGTCCGTTACCATGTGTAGCGACTACTACTCTTCCATCCAGGTCTCTGACTGCGATGTCCTCAATAACAGCTTTGCCGATTGTATTAGCTCCTTCTCTCATCCATACAGTATTTCCAGCCTGAAGTGTCTTTGTTGAGAATACACCATCTGATGTCCCTAGTAAATGTAAAGTGTCACCTTCGTAAACCATTCTTTCATAGCATCTGAAAGAGTGGCCGCCACCACTTCCATCAGGAAATTCCTCAAGATTACCTCCGTGATCTGTCCAAGTCTCACAGCCATCTGTGGATTCTAACATGCCTAAGCTAAGATAATTAGAGACTATAGCAATTACGTTATTATTGTCTTTCGGATTTACCCAAATATCGGCTATATATCTACCTTTCACATAATTTGGAAGGGGCATAATTTCATAAGAGAAATCCTCTTCACTAAAGTTAGTTACCTTAATTATTCTTCTGTTTTGCGTGCCCACATAAAGAATCTTATTTGGAAAAGCTGAATATTCAGCGCAGGTGGCATAAAGATTATCTATGCGATGAGCCTCAAATTCCTTATGTGCATTTTTTGAAGTAATGTCTTTGCAGATTGCAATATGAGTATTAGTAGCATAAGCTAATTCTTTTTCTTCATTGGGTTCAACTGCATATGTAGTGTAAAAAGGAGGATTTAAAGTGAATTCAATTTCAGTTGATATAAAACCGCAATCCGTCACCGAATCTTTGTTCATATCCAGCCTGACAATTGTTCCAAATTGAGTTGATGCTAAAACGCTTCCATATTTAGTCACATGGGTTTTCATACCATCACCTCCAAGTATCATAAAATAATTTGTATTATCGATGATATTGGCAACAGTACCATTGTCTTGCAAACCACCCATAATGAAGTCATTGCCTGCTTCATGTCTATTGATGGAACAGTTGTAAAACTGAGTAGTGCAATAGCCATTATTGATGTCAATCCATGATTTGGAAGTTGCGTCAGAAACATCTTCGATTTTGTGTAAGCCATGATCAGATGCCGCTATTACTTCCTTTGGATTATTAGGATTAAATGTAAACCAGTGGAAATCCCAGCCACCCGTTGGTTTAGTAACTTCTTGCACCAGTTCATATCTTTCCATAGCGGTTTTAGTAGTATCATAGGCATATGATTCACTAAAGTTTTCATTGTAACCGGCTATCCAGCGAGTGTTATCTGTTGATGTGAAACCATCATATGAAATGAATCCGTTGGCTCCGGCTAGCAACACTATATTTTCGTCAGCAGGAGAAACTTTAATTGCCATGCAATAATCACCTTGCGTAAGCAAATAATTATATTCATTTTTTGCTTCAAAATAGGGGAGGTGCGAACTCAAGTCTGTCCAAACCAGATTAGTGTCTTTTATTTCTAATTTACAAAGAGTATAACATTCATAGTACCTTTCATCACATCCAGTAGAATAGTCTCTTATATTTGTACTTAAGAAGTACAAAATATTCTCATTATTTGGAGCAAAATCCATGATGATTCTATAGGAAGGTTGTAAGAATTCAGGATTGATTTGTTCCCATTTAATTCCATCATCCGATTTGAAAATACCTGCATAACTGTCTATTCCATAAGCAGTAGTTATTGAGCTTATAGTAGCGTAAAAAGTACCTGAAGGTGTAATTTTAATATCCGTAGCTGTTCTGTTGTATCTTTTTAATTCAATGACATGGTCAAATTTATTTCCGTTTTCAGATATTTTTAAAATTGTACCTAAGCAGGCTACATATAGAATATCTTCATCCAAATTAGTAGGATCGATTGCCAATCTGTATATTTTGTCCAAATAATTTACTTTATCTACTAAATTATCACCAGTTGTACCGTAAGGAGTCCAACTTATACCATTATCAGTAGATTTGTATATACCGTTCCCTGTGTACCATGCAGTATATGCCGATGAAGATGAATTCCCGTTATGTTCACCACCTCCACAGTACCATACATTATTTTTTCCGGGTCTTGGGTCTTGAATTATTGCTGTAACACTGGCAATTTCTTTGATTCCGGAAGTCTGAACCCATGATTTTCCTCCATCAACAGAGCGCCAGATACCGCCTGAAACTCCACCTGCAATTATTATGTCAGGATTTGTTCTGTCATATTCCACTGCTCTTGTTCGGCCGCCAATATTATCAGGTCCGGCATGCAACCAAGTTTGTGATGAAGGTTGATCAGATTTTAGGAAATAGCCTTCAGGTGCATTAGGCAAAGAATTAGAGAAATTTTCTTGCATTTCTACAAAATTATTTGGAGTATTTACTTCAGAATTTTTTAGAGTTGATTGTATCCATTTGCGACGTGCTTGAGGATCTTCATTTTTTGCATAAACACTATTTATAGGGGGTAAGAATAGCAAAATAATGATAATAAGTTTAATTAGGTTCATTTAGATTACCTTTACAGTGTGTAGAATTCAATAAAAATTAGAAAAATAACATGATACTTTTAAAATGTCTATTATGGACAATATACATAAAAAAAGCACAATCTAAGAATTTAGATTGTGCCTATAGATGTGCCCATTTTGATTAATCTATTTTGCTATAGTTATCTTCTTAGTTACATAATTCCTGTCCTTACTGATATGAAGGAAGTAAGTTCCTGAACTTAAATTGCTGATATCATAGCTAATTGTTTTAGATCCGATTATTTTTTCCGAAAAGACCTTTGCTACGGGATTACCATTTAAATCCACAATTTTGGCTTCCATTTGAGATAAATCATCAGAGTTTATCACAAAGCTGATCATTTGGGATGCCGGATTAGGATACACTTCTGTGGCAACAAAGCCGAGATTATTTCCATTAAAATCAGAAATAGAAGTAGTATAGTTTGTTTTGAATATCCCGTTGCCATGTGTAGCTACAACAATATATCCGTCAGCTTGACGCACTTCAATATCTTCAATAACAGCTTTACCGATAGTCGTGTTACCTTCTCGCAACCAGATTGTGTTTTGACCGTGTAGTTTTTTTGTAGAAAAAAGACCATCTGAAGTACCTAAGAAATGCAAAGTATCTCCTTGGTATACAATTCTGTTATAACATCTCATTGAAGGCCCTGCACCACTGCCGTCTTGCTTTTCTTCAAGATTGCCACCATGGTCAATCCAGTTTTGTCCGCCGTCCAATGATTCCAGCATTCCTAAAGAAAGATGATTAGAAACTATAACGATAATGTGATTACTGTTGTTTGGATCAACCCATATTTGAGAAACATATTTACCTGTAACAAAACTTGGCAAATCTATTATGTCATATTTAAACTTATCCTTACTAAAGTCTGTCACTTTGAAAATTCTCTTGTTCCTAGTTCCCACATATAATTTTTTATCAGGACTATTACCGTAAGTGGCACATGTTGCATTAACATTATCTATATAATGTATATCCCATTCAAAACCAGCTGTATAAGAAAAAGGATTATTATTGATACAAATAGCATTGTTTGCTCCAAGAGCTAATTCTTTTTCAGTAGCAGTATTAACTGCATATACTGTGCTATAAGTGTGATCTAT
This sequence comes from uncultured bacterium, assembly GCA_942490685.1. GTDB lineage: Bacteria > Bacteroidota > Ignavibacteria > Kapaibacteriales > UBA2268 > JBFHIJ01. The sequence goes on along the minus strand of CALNXW010000016.1, from coordinate 1,994,497 downwards.
TGGGATGGAATCTGCTGGCTTAATTAGATTCCCATCCACAGGAATGCCGTTTTGTAATTTCAGTCTGAGAATGAAGTTATTATAACTAGAGCATATTATACCTTCATTTTTAGTAAAATATGATTTATAACCGTCGCCATAATAATATCTGGCATAATTACCTGCTGCATCGATTGAGATTAGTGTACCGTTATCCTGCAAACCACCTAAAATTCTAAAATCTCCTACATCGTGATGATTGATAGAACAATCATAATACTGAGTAGTGCAATACCCCTGATTCAAATCAATCCATTTTATTTCATTTCCTTTCGAAATATCATCTGTTTTATGAACTCCGTGATCAGAAGTAGAGATTACTTCGTTTGGATTATTTGGATTAAATTTAAAACAATGGAAATCCCAACCACTTTTAGGGTGCATCATATTCAGTTCTTCTGCATATTTTTCTTGGATTGACTTATTAGGATCAATCCATACTGTAGAGTCATACTCGGGGTTATAGCCACCAATCCAGTATGTGCTGTCTGTACTTGCAAATCCATCGTATGAGACATAACAGTTGGTTGCACCTAATAAAATTGTGTTTGGATTTTGCGGAGAAATTTTAATTGCCATGTTATAACTAGTTTGAGGATTCAAAACATTGTTGTTGTTTTTTACATTAAAATATGGAATATTATCACTTAAATCAGTCCAGGTATTTTTTGTTTGCGATCTTTCTAATTTGAAAATAGAGCAACAATTTGGATTAGTTGGACTGCAACCTGTTGCGAGTGATCTTACATTATCACCGAAAAAGTATAATAAATCTTCGTTTGTACTTGAGTAGTCCATAACAATCTTTCGTGACGGTTGTAAGAAATCAGGGGATATATTTTCCCAATTCGAACCATTTTCAGAATAAAATATTCCCGAGTGAGTCGTTTTAGCATCTATATACAGAGATTTGTAACTTAAAGTTATATAAAACTTACCACTCGGTGTAATAATTATATCAGAAGAATAATTATAACTTTTGTATCCTTCTAAATCTATTGTATTTTCTATTTTATTACCATTGTCACTAATAGTAAAAACACCACCAATGCAAGCAGCATAAATTTTGACTTCGTCTGTGTCATTTGGATTTATTGCTAATTTTAATACTTGATCTATAAATTTACGTTTGTGAGGCTGATTGTCACCGGTAGTTCCATAGTTATTCCATGTAATACCATTATCTGTAGATTTATATATGCCGTTGCCGGTGTGCCATGCGGAAAAATTTTTCGACGCTGAGTTCCCGTCATATTCGCCACCTGCACAGTACCAATTATTATTTTTTTCTGGGCGAGGGTCTTGGATGATAGTAGTAACAGAGACTATATCATTAATGCCTGTTGTTTGCACCCAAGATTGACCACCATCAATTGAACGCCAAATCCCGCCTGAAACTCCACCTGTAATAATAATATTAGGATTAGTCCTATCATAAGCAATAGTTCTTGTTCTGCCTCCGACATTATTTGGACCTGCATGAAGCCATGTTTGAGAAGAAATTTGACTACCTTTGTAAAATATATTTTCATTTGCATTGGGCAAATTTGCAGAAAATTCTTTTTGCAAAATTTTGAAATTTAGAGGTGCTTCAACTTCAGAGTTTTCATATGTTGATTGCATCCATTTTATTCTCTCAATAGGGTTTTCTTTTGGAGATTCTTGGGCATAAGATTCAAGAACGATTAAAATGGAAAATAAAAAAAACAGAAGAAATTGTTTCATGTCTGACCCCTTAATAAAAGTAATATGTATTTGATTAGCAAAATATGATAATTATTATTATTTACCAAGACCATGGTATATACAAATACAAAAAACGCAATCATACTAAGTAGATTACGTTTTTTATATTTGTATCTTTTGAATTCTACTTAGCTACATTAAACTTTTTGGTAATATAATTAATTCCGTTACTGATATGTATCAAATACATAGCACTTGGTAAGTTAGAAATATCAAAATCTATGTTTTTTGTACCTTTAAAAGATTCGGAAATTATAGTAGTAACTTCCGAGCCATTAATGTCAAGAATTTTGACTTCAATTTTAGAACTGTAATCTGAGTTGATTGTAAAGTTAATTTTATCAGTTGCTGGGGTAGGATAGATCTCGCTAACTGCAAATCCTAGGTTTGAAGCATTAAAGTTATTTATAGAAGTAGCATAGTTTGTCATAAATAATCCATTGCCATGAGTTGCAATCACTATTCGTCCGTCCAAAGCACGGAACTCGATGTCTTCAATAACATTTTTTCCAATTGACTGACTGCCTTCTCTTAACCATTTTGTATTTTTGCCATCTAATGATTTTGATGAAAATAGTCCTTCAGATGTACCTAGAAGATGAAGTGTGTCCCCTTCATATACAATTTTTTCATAACATCTAAATGATGGACCCACTCCTAATCCTGACGGAAATTCTTCTAAATTGCCACCATGATCAGTCCATGTTTCACCATTATCGTATGTTTCAAGCATACCTAGGCTTAGATAATTTGATATTATAGCTATGAAATGATCGACATTCTGGGGGTCTGTCCAAACATCAGAAACAAAACTACCTGTCACAAATTCAGGTAAATTAATTACTTCATATGAAAAATTTTCTTTTTCAAGCTCATTGACTTTTATCATTTTTTTGTGTGGTGTTCCAACTATTACACCATTATGTGTTGGTGCTAAATAGCAAACATGAGTTGCGTCCAAATCATCTATAAAATGATATTCGTAATTTTTCCAAGCAGTATCAGAATTTATGTCAGTACAGAAAGCAATAACTTTGGCTGTGGCTACCACTAATTCTTTTTCATTATAAGGGTTTACAGCAAACTCAGTGTTGAATTGGAGACCATATTCATTATTATTGATATTAGGTAAATTAATAAGTGCACCGTTAACAGGCATACCATTTTTTAAATCCAATTTTAGAACAAAATTTTGATCACTGAGCACAATGTTATTATCAGAAGTTATATACGAAGAAAAACCATCGCCTGTCCAATATTTATTAAATGATAGAGGATTTAAAAAATTAGCATAGGTGCCATTGTCTTGCATGCCGCCTATTATATAATCATTACCGGCTTCTTTCTTGTTTATAGCACAATCATAAAATTGAGTAGTAGTATAGCCATTGTTAAGATCATCCCAGTCTTTTGGAGCATCTATGGAAACATCTTTCAATCTATGGATGCCATGGTCTGATGTTGAAATTAGTTCTATATGATTCTCCGGGTGGAATGTGAAAGAGTGATAGTCCCGACCGCTATTTGGGTGCATCATTTTAAGTGCATTTGCATATTTCTCTTGATAAGTAGTAGTAGGATCGTTCCAGATAGCAGGATCAAAGTCAGGATTAAAACCACCAATCCATAAACAACTATCTTGGTTTGCAAAACCGTTATAGGAAATATAACAGTTAGTAGTGCCTATAATTACAATGTTTGTGTCTATAGGAGAGATTTTAATATCCATAGCATATCCCCATTGAGAGTCCATGCCTACATAAGGATGTTTAGTCTCAAAATCTGGAATACTTGCTGATAGATCTTGCCAAATAAAATCACTGTCAATTTTATTCAATTTAAATATGGATACACATCCTTCGGAATTTGGTTGACATCCTGTAGATAGTTGTTTAACATTAGAACTAAAGAAATAAAGGATGTTTTCATCTGATGCGGCATAGTCCATAACTATTCTATAATTAGGCTGTAGATTTTCAGGGCTTATATTTTGCCAAGATGTGCCATCCTGAGAATAGTAGATTCCAGAATATACAGTTTTAGTATTGGAATATCTAGAGAAGTAACTAAGAGTTATATAATAATCGCCACTTGGAGTAATCAAAATATCTGTACTATAATTATGAAAATTATTAGATGTTAAATCTATTGCAGATTTTACTTTTGTCCCATCATCTGATATTTTTAAAACATTTCCGACGCAAGCTGCATATAAGATATCCTCATCTAAAATAGTAGGATCTATTGCTAATCTATAGACATAATCAAGTCTTGGACTGCCCCCACAAAAGTAGACACTAAGTTAAGATACTAAGTTTCTTTCAAACTCTAATGGCGATTGATATCCAATGGAAGAATGTAGTCGCCTAGTGTTATAAAACATTTCAATATATTCAAAAATTCTAATTTCTGCAGTACTTCTTTTCCTGTATTGTTCATGATAAAGCAGTTCATATTTTATTGTCTTAAAAAAAGATTCTGCAACAGCATTATCCCAGCAATCTCCTCTTCTGCTCATACTTTGCTGCAATCCATTTTGTTTCAGAATTTCTCTAAATTCGTCGCTTGCATATTGACTGCCTTGATCAGAATGAAAAATCAAACCTGATTTTGGTTTTCTACTCCATATTGCGTTTTTTAATGATGCTATGACCAATTCCTTTGTAATACGATTCCCAACGCTATAAGCAACTACTTTTTTGGAACACAAATCAATTACAGTTGACAAATATAACCAGCCTTCACGTGTCCAGATATATGTGATATCACCTACCCATACCCGGTTTAGAGCATTTGCTTTAAAATTTCGCTTCAATAGATTAGGAGATATTTTTTTTCGGTGATTTGAATCAGTTGTATGCCTAAATTTCTTCTTTCTTTTTGGAAATATGGCATTTTCTTTCATGAGTTGTTGAATTTGATTCAAATAACAATTTACTCCATCCTTTTTCAAAGCATGATAAATACGTCTATAGCCATAGGTACACCTGCTCTCTTCATATTTTATGCGAATTAGTGTCAAGAGACGTCTACGTCTGGATAGATACACAGGACTTTTGCGTTTACGCCATTTATAATATCCGGCATGAGAACATTTAAGTACTTGACACATTAACCTTATTGGCCAGCATTTGAGATGACGTTCTATAAATTCAAATTTTATTATTCTTCCTGAGCGAAGAATATCGCTGCCTTTTTTAATATATCTCGTTCATCTTTAAGGCGTTTGACTTCCTGTTCTAATTTGCGGATTTGCTCATCTTTACTTGATCTATTACCTTGGCCAGTAAAGGATTCTGCTTGATTGTCCTGATATTTACGCTTCCATACATGCAGTAAATTATCACTTATACCAAGTTCTCTTGCTACTTCAGAAGCCTTTCTGCCTGCTTCGATAACTTGTTTTACAGCATTGATTTTAAATTCTTTAGAATAGCTTTGTCGTTTTGACTCTTTCATTTTGTAGACTCCGTTTTTTATAGTAATATAATATTTTTTACTATCTTATCTCTGTGTCTACTTTTTCAGGGTCGGTGCATCTATTATATACTTGTGGTTTGTCATCTCCAGTATCACCATATTTCTCCCACGTTAATCCATTATCTGTTGATTTATAAATCCCATTTCCGGTTAAAAAAGCTGAAAAAACCCTGGAAGGAGAATTTCCAATATATTCACCTCCTGCACAATACCACTCGTTTGATCTGCCATGTCTTGGGTCTTGAATTATATCTGTTACAGAAACAATATCTTTTGTCCCTGTTGTTTGCACCCAAGAATTTCCTCCGTCTACAGATCGCCATATTCCACCGGAAACTCCGCCAGTGATTAAAACATTTGGATTGTTTCTGTCAAACGTCAAAGTCCTTGTTCTGCCTCCAACATTGTTAGGGCCTGCATTCACCCAAGTCTGCGAATTTATTCCATCACCTTTTGAGTAAAATCCTTCTGGTGCATTGGGTAGAGAATTAGAAAAATCACTTTGCAGAATTCTAAAATTATCAGGCATTTCTATGTTTTTGTTTTCGTATGTCGCTCTTAGCCATTCAGATCTTTTTTTAGAACTTTCTTTTTCAGGTTTGATTAGTTCATTACTAAAAGAAAAAGTGACAGTCATGATTAAAACTAGTATAATGTTATATGGCATATTCTGATCCGGTTTAAATTGAAAATGATAATGTGATAAAATATGACATAAATTGATAATTACCAAGAAAAGGGTATTGGTTTTATAAAAAAAGCACAGTCGAACTAAGTAGACTGTGCTAACAAATATTGATCTAAAGATATTTAGATTATCTTACGATATTTATTTTTTTAGTAATATAATGCTTGCCATCACTTATATTGATAAAATAAGTGCCTGTTGAGAGTTCGCTGGCATCATAGCTTATATTTTTAGTACCTGATAACTGTGCAGAAATGATATTTGCAATTGTGTTACCTTGCATATCTATCAGTTTTACTTCTACATTCGAATTCTGATCAGAATGAAGTATAAAGTTTATTTTATCTGTAGCTGGATTTGGAAAAACTTCAGATACCACAAATCCAAGATTATTACCATCAAATTCTTCAACAGATGTAGAAAAATTTGTTTTAAACAAACCATTGCCATGAGTGGCAATTACTATTCTGCCGTCTAGCTCACGTACTTCAATGTCCTCGATTAATGCTTTACCTATAGTATTTGCGCCTTCTCGTTGCCAAACGGTATTTTTGCCCTCTAGATTTTTAGTGGAAAACAGACCGTCAGAAGTGCCAAGTAGGTGAAGTGTTTCATTGTTAATAACAATTTTTTCGTAACATCGGAAGGAATGTCCCGCACCAAAACCATCCTCTTCTTCTTCAAGATTGCCACCATGATCAGTCCAGGTTTTGCCGCCATCAGTAGTTTCTAACATACCAAGTGATAAGTAGCTGGAAACAATAGCAACAAAATGGTCGTTGTCTGAAGGATCAATCCATAAATCAATTATATGCTCACCTGTTACATACTGCGGTAGATAGATTACTTCATAGCCTAAATCATCATCCGAAAAATCAGTTACTTTATAAATTGATTTATTAGATGTGCCAATGAATAAGGCTTTTTCTTTTGATGCTCCATATTCCATGCAAGTGGCATTCAAGTTGTCAATAATTGAGCCTGTATAGTCCGGCTGAGAGAAATCCTGCATAATGTCATTGCAAATTAAGATAGCTTGGTTAGTTGCTAGAGCTATTTCTTTTTCATCATTGGGGTTTACTGCAAAAATAGTTCTAAATTGCGGTGCAAGCTGCTGAGCAACACCTCTAAAAATGTAATCATAATCAACTACTTTCCCATTTTTTAGATCTAGCCTGGCAATATTGGAGTACTGAGAAGATACTAGTATACTACCATAAGCTGTTATGTAGCAACTCATTCCATCTCCTGGTAGGTAGCGTGTGAATTTTGAATTATCCTCTAAATTACCTAATGTGTTATTATCCTGTAGGCCTCCAATAATATCATCAGAACCTGCGACATGTTTGTTTATAGCACAGTCATAAAATTGGGAAGTATAATATCCATTATTTAAGTGGACCCAATATTTATCTTTATTTTCAGAAATATCGGCGAGCTTTTGGAGCCCGGGGTCAGAAGCTGCAATCAGCTCCATTGGATTATCTGGATTAAAAGCGAAGTAGTGGAAATCCCAACCACCTCCATTTTCAAAATGTGTAGAAAGTATATTTTTGTAATATTCATATTTTTCAAATTCAGGATCATATTTATAAGGATCGTAATCAGGATTATATCCGGCTATCCATTGAGTCCTATCGTCGGAATAAAAACCATCATAACTTACATAGCAATTTGCACCAGCCAAGAAGACAATTTCCGGATCTGTGGGACAGATTTTGAGAGCCATGCAGTAGTCTCGGTGAACCATCAGATAATTATAGTCATTTTTTGATTTTAAGTATGGAAGATTCTTGCTTAAGTTAGTCCAGTTGAAGTAGCCATCGTTGTTGTCTAATCTAAAAAGAGAATAACATTCATCGTATCTGTAATCGCAGTCAGTAGAGACATCTTTTACATTTGAACTGAAAAAGTATAGAATGTTTTCATCAGATTCTGCATAGTCCATAACAATTCTATAAGAAGGTTGCAGAAAATCAGGGGATATGTCCATCCAGCTATATCCGTCTTCAGAATAAAATATTCCATGATGAGAAACCTGTTTACCTGGAGAATAATAACTAAGTGTCACATAAAACTTAGCGCTCGGAGTAATAAGGATATCTGTTATCCTGTTAGCAGCATTAAAATTTTCTAGATCTAAAGCACTTTCTAACTTGCTTCCGTTCTCGGAAACTCTAATTATACTTGAATGACATGCTAAATAAAGTATGTCATCTTCTTGATTGCTAGGATCGATAGCCAATCGATGAATGAAGTCAAGAAATCTGGTAGATTCCGGCTTGAAATCACCTGTTATTCCATAACTTTGCCAAGATATACCATTATCTGTGGATTTATAGACTCCGTTACCGGTATAGTAAGCATTGAAATTGTGAGAAGCTGAATTACCTGAAAGCTCTCCACCTGCGCAATACCAATTATTACCTTTTCCCGGGCGCGGATCTTGAATGATGGTTGTCACTGAAGAAATTTCCTGAATACCTGTAGTTTGCACCCAAGACTGCCCACCATCCACGGATCTCCATACACCTCCTGAAACACCACCTGCAATTAGAATATTTGAGTTGTTTTTATCATATGCAACTACTCTAGTCCTACCGCCAATATTATCAGGACCGGCATGCATCCAAGTTTGCGAACTTATTTCATTGCCTTTTGTTGAAAATCCTTCAGGAGCATTTGGCAGAGATTTAGAGAACATTCTTTGCATTTGTTCAAAATTGGCAGGAGTGGAAACTTTTTGATTCTTAAACGTAGATTCTCTCCATTCTTTTCTTTTGTTGGGAGCTTCTTCAATATCGTTATTGGCAATAATATCAGAATAAGATAGTAATAATAAAATAAATACATAAATCATAACACATCTCATATTTAAGTATATAATTAAATACAAGATATAAAATTACAATATATAATGCAAATATAATATAGTATTAATGCGTAAAAAAAGCGTAGTCATATAGTTACGACTACGCTTTTTTATCGATATAAATATTTGCAGTGAAACTACTTCACTATATTTACTTTTTTAGTAATATACTGAGTGCCGTTACTAATATTTATGAAGTAAGTACCTTGAGTAAGGTTGCTTGCATTAAAAGTAATTTTTCTAGTACCGCTAAATTGCTCAGAAATAATTTTGGCTACAAGATTACCTTGAATGTCAACAATTTTTGCCTCTACAAAAGAAGCATCATCAGAATTTAGTACAAAATTGATTTGTTCTGAAGTCGGATTAGGATAAACTTCTGAAACTACAAAGCCAAGATTGTGTCCGTCGAATTCATCAACAGAAACTGAGTAATTTGTTTTAAATATACCACTACCATGAGTAGAAACCACAATTCTTCTGTCAGATTGTCTTGCATGAATCTGAGAAACAACTGCCATTCCAATAGTACTTTCACCTTCTCTAACCCAAACAGTATTTGCTCCATCTAATTTAGTAGTCGAGTATAATCCTGCTGAAGTACCAACGAAGTGAATTTTATTCCCCTGGGAATTCAATCTTGCATAAGCTCGGAATGAAGGGCCATTACCGGAACCATCTTCATTTTCTTCAAGATTACCACCATGATCAGTCCAGTTTTCACCGCCATCAGTAGTTTCAATAATACTTTTACTATTATAGTTTGAGAGAATTGCAATAATATTATTAGCATCTACCGGATTTACCCATAAATCAGAAGTATAAGCATAACTTAACTCAGCTGGAAAAGGTATAATTGTTTTTTCTGATGAAGGGTATCTGACATCATCGATCTTAATGATTGATCCTGAAGAAGTCCCAACATAAAGCAAATATTCTTGACTTTCAGCGAAAGCTAAGACAGTAGCGGAATGATAAGTCCCAAAATTAATTTTATGCCAATTGCTTCTTCCATATTCTTTGTCTAAATAGTTTGGACAATAAGCTACCATACCAAAGTTAGTTTCTTCGTCTCGTCCACCCATAGCAACACCATTCCGATCATTAGGATTGATCTCGAAAGGAGCATAAAAATTAAATTCTGCTTTTAATGAAGAATAAGGTTGAAGGAAATACCCATCTACTATTTCATCACCCTCGTAAATCAGTCTCATCATATTTCCATATTGTGATGAAACTAAGACATCACCTTGAGAGCTAATAGCAGAGTGCATACCGTCTCCGCCCGTTAGGTTTGTGAACATGACGTCAGATGAAAAAGTAGCCCATGTTCCATTATCCTGCATACCGCCAATTATTAAATCATTACCTGCTTCAGTCGGATGAATGCTACAATCATAAAACTGAGTAGTATTATATCCGTTATTCAAATCATCCCAAACGAAATTTTCATTATATAATGCATCTTCTAGCTCTGATATTCTATGTATGCCATGATCGCTTCCTGTCAACATGATATCGGGGTTTGTCGGATGGAATACTAAAGTATGAAAATCCCAACCTCCGGTGGGGAACATCATATCTCGCCACGATTGCATCCTCTCATTCCATGATGCATTTACATTTCCAAAAACAGTGGGATCATAATTAGGACTATATCCTGCAACCCACTGAGTTGCACTTTTATTGAAAAATGCAAAATCAGAAATGAATAAATTAGTTCCACCAATAATAACAATATCTTCATTGTCCGGTTTTACAGCTATACACATATCATAACCATATTGAGACTCATAGAATCCATCTCTAAATTTGCCCTCTACCTCAGGCAAATAATTAGATGCATCTGTCCAACTTGGAGAGTCACTATATTGTAGAATGAATAAAGAATGACATCCGCTATTACCGGGTTGTGGGCAATAAATACTATTATCACTGTTATGAGCTGTCAAAAAATATACTAAAGCGTCATCATTACTGCCACTTGCTATAACTGTTCGAATATGTTCTCCATAGAAACCTTCAGGAGTTATATCTTCCCAATTTTTACCATCAGTTGATCTAAAGAAACCGGATTGGTTAGAAATGTAGCTACTGTAGCTTGAAGAATATAAGTTCAAAGCTGCATATAATGTACCGTCGTTGTTAATTATGAGGTCAATATGTTTTGAACCTCGTGATGGATTATCAGGACTTCCTAAAACACCTTCCCAAGTTTCTCCACCATCTTCACTTCTATAGACTGCACCTAGACATGCAGCGTAAACTATATCTTTATCCATATTAGTATGGTCTAATACCAATCTGGAAATGTTATCAAATCTATTTCTTTTTTGCGGAGACTTTTCGTAAGTGGATTCTAAAGGATTCCAAGTAAGTCCGTTATCTGTAGATTTATAGATCCCATTGCTGTAGTGAGATACTCTTTTACTATCACCTGCAGTGTTACCTATTATTTCACCACCACCATAATACCAAATATTTGTTTTACCCGGGCGAGTGTCCTGCGCGATTGCTGTTACAGAAGCAACTTCATTTTTACTAGAAGTTTGCACCCAAGATTGTCCTCCATCTACAGAACGCCAAATTCCTCCAGATACACCTCCGGCAATCAAAATATTTGGATTGTTTACATCGTAAGCAACCGCTCTGGTTCTGCCGCCAATATTATTAGGACCGGCATTTAGCCATGTCTGAGATTGTATTTGTGAACCTTTGGTTCTGAATCCTTCGTTTGCTACCGGCAATTTTCTAGCAAAATCTCTTTGAAGCTCATCTATGTTATTAGGTAGAGATTCTTGATCTTTTGGATTAGCATAAGTTGATTTAAGCCATTCATTCCTTTTATGCGGGTCATCTTTAGGAGGAAATGAAGGCCTTTTTGCCGATAAATCCGGTGCTATCAGTGCTAATATAATTAGCATCATTAGAAAGTTTTTCATGGTATCCTTTCAGTGTAAATATTAAAGTGATTGTATTGCATTCCATAATTGCCATTTTAATTCTTCGATGTTATCTCCTGATACCGAAGAAATTAGCAAGTCCGGCTTTCTGCCGTTTCCAAAATCAATGTTTAATAACTCTTCATGCAATTCTTTGTCAAAAGAATCTACCTTAGTAATACAAATCAAACTCTTTTTAGTTACAATGTCTGGATTAAAATTTTTGAGTTCTCTCTGAAGAATCTCATATTCTTCTTTATGATCATCACTCCATGCATCAATCAAAAATAAAAGGACAGATGTTCTTTCTACGTGTCTTAGAAATTGAATTCCTAAGCCTTTGCCTTCAGAGGCTCCTTCTATTAGGCCCGGAATATCGGCAACACAGTATGTTTTTCCTTCTGCTACCTTTACAATTCCAAGATTTGGGATCAAAGTTGTAAATGGATAATCAGCAATCTTTGGTTTTGCCGCAGACATAACACTAATTAGTGTAGATTTGCCTGCATTAGGAAAACCTACTATGCCAATATCCGCTAATAGTTTTAACTCCAGCTCTACATAAAAGCTATCACCAGGCAGACCTGGTTTTGCATATCGAGGAGCCTGGTTAGTTGCAGTTGCAAATTCTGAATTACCAAAACCACCATTCCCGCCTTTTGCTACTACAACACTTTGAAATGGTTCTGAGAGATCTGCCAAGATGTCCCCGGTTTCAGCATTTCGTACTATAGTTCCAAGTGGGACTTCTATTATAATATCTTTACCGTCTCTGCCGGTCATTTTCTGCTTCATTCCATTGATGCCGTCTTCCGCTTCATATTTTCTTTGGTATTGGAAATCCAAAAGAGTATTTATATGCGGATTTACTTGGAATACTACATCACCGCCGCGACCACCGTTCCCGCCGTCCGGTCCTCCTTTTGCAACAAACTTCTCTTTTCTGAAACTGACACAACCATTTCCGCCGTTGCCTGAACGTATCCAAATTCTAGCTAAATCTACAAACTTCATAGTATTTCTTCTTCTTCCTCATCATTATTTTTAGTTATTAAATGCTTGCCTTCCATTTCGTCTAGTAGGATATCAGCTTCCAGATTATCTGCTTCTATGTAAGGAGAAGTAGAAGCATAGTCTTCTTTGTGTGATACTATAAAACTATCTATTTCGTGCATCTTTTCTACTGTTTCGTCCGGCAGACCTTCTTCTGCAGGCGGTATGAAAATGGATTCTTCTTTTGGATTTTCTGACTGGAATGTATCTGCAACTTCATCCCAATCAGGGTCGTCTTCTAATCCAGCCAAGTCACTACCAAAATCATATTCGGCAATTTCTGAATCATCTGTGGATTCTTCAATATTTTCTTCTATATTTTTATTTTCTATATTATCTTCAAACTCAAAAACCTCATCGAGCTCAGAGATCAAATCAGTTAGTTCACTTTGCAATTCACTGCTGCTTTCAAGTTTTTCTTCAATTACAATTTTCGCATCACCATCACCAAAAGTAGATTCCAAATCAGAGAGAACATCCTCTAAGTCATCTTCTTCTTCCAAATCTTCATCTGTAATTGCTTTATATTCTTTTCTTTCTGTTCTTTGAGTAAAAATAGACTCATCCTGCAAAACTAAATCTGCTAGTGCTTCTAAATCTTGCTCTTCATCTTCTAATTCATGTATTACTTCTTCTGCGGCTTTTTCGGTTCCGGCTTCTTTGTGTTTTAGTGCATCCTGTATCGTTACAGACAAAGATGCTTTTTTCGGGCTCTTTTCTTCTTTCTTAATATCAATCTTTTCTTCTTTTTCTGATTCTACAGGGCCTCCTAAGTTTTTAGGAGCTTCAAAACTCATGAAATCAGGAGCTTTTTGCGTATTTATGGCCGGTTTAGTTTGTGCATCCTTTATGTCAAATAAATCAGTGATGATATGAACTAATTCTTGTTTTGTAATTCCGGTGATTTTATCTCTAAAGAGCATCTTTTCTAGTGTTTTAGTTAGCTTACCTAATGATTTATCATCAGAAAATATTATTAAAGCTTCTATAGGAATTTTATCAGCACCTGAAACTATGAAAAAATCAAAAATAGGAACCAGTAAATCATAAAATTCCTGAGGCCCCATTTCTAAAAAATAGTTAGCATCGAGCTCTGCTATAGATTGTTCAAATTCAGCAGAAGAAATTCCCTGATTCTTGTCATATTCCATTTCTTTAAGCCAAGTCTTTGTGGCTTCTATCAGGTAATTATGATCATTTAAATAGTTTAAACGGCATTTTATTTCTTCCGCAGTCCTGGTTGGCTCTCCTCTGAAAACAAACCATTTCATAGCCGTACGTGGTCTGCATAGCATGTTTAAACGCACTTTTACTGCCGAGTCTATTACTTTATTAAGTACAGGCTTGGTAAATACTGCGTTTTCTAGGTAGAGCTTATCTAATGTATCAAATACTTGACTTACTTCCGGTGTAATATTAAAATAGCTGCCGGAGTTTCTGATAACTCTATCCTGGTATATCCACCACTTTACTTCTGCTTTGAAATATTTTTTGTAAGATTCGCTCAAATCACTGTTCAAAATAGACTCTAACTGAATTTTTCCGGAGTCTTTTTTGAGTAATGATCCGAGATATTTTTTCTCTTTGTCTATTACTTGTTCAAACATTGAATAAGTCCGTTTATCAAATTTGTGGTTGTGCTATAAATAATGACAGGAATATTTTGTATTTATTTCTGCCAAGATAACTAATATATCAAAAAAAAGCTATCTTAGCCAAATAAAGTTGAAAGCGCAAGAGATATTCTTGCGGTTGGTAACAGTTTAATATCAAATTTTTTACTCAGTTTGCTTACGCTGTTCTGAGGTAGCATGACTGATTTAAATCCAAGTTTTTCGCATTCGCCAATTCGTCTTTCTATGTTAGATACGTTTCGGACTTCTCCGGTCAAACCAATTTCGCCAATAATTACATTCATCGAATCTATAGCTTCGTCTCGTAAAGAGCTAATTAATGCTGCCGCTACTCCCAAATCTACAGACGTATCACTTAAAGAAACACCACCAGTAATGTTTACAAATACATCATTCTTCTGGAACTGTGCTCCTAATCGCTTTTCCAGAACTGCTAAGACCATCTGTAATCGTCTTGAATCGTAGCCATTTGATGTTCTTTGAGGCACACCATAGCTAGTTGGAGTTACTAAAGCCTGAACTTCTAAAAGGAGAGGACGTGATCCCTCCATAGCAGCAACTATTGATGTGCCTGGTTCTTGCACTTCTCTGGAGGAGAGAAAAACTTCTGACGGGTTACTGACTTCTCTCAGACCTGCGTCACTCATATCAAATATACCTATCTCATTTGTCGAACCAAATCGATTCTTTATTGCTCTAAGTATTCTGTAGGAATAAGTCTTTTCACCTTCAAATTGCAATACTGTATCTACCATATGTTCAAGTATTTTTGGTCCTGCTATTACACCTTCTTTTGTGACATGGCCGATTATAAAAATTGCTTTATTTGATTGCTTAGCAACTTGCATCAGTGCAGATGTACACTCTCTAATTTGGACAACACTGCCGGGCGTTGCCTCAATCTTTTCAGAATGAATAGATTGAATTGAGTCTACAATAACAACTCTACTTTCACTTGCCTGGATATGGTATATAATCTGTTCCAAGTTTGTTTCTGATAATATCAGCATATTATCGTCTACTCCCTGAATTCTACCAGCTCTAAATTTTATCTGCTGCAGGGATTCTTCACCTGTCACATACAATGGGGAGAATTTTTGGATTCCACCACACATCTGAAGCATCAGTGTTGATTTACCAATACCCGGATCCCCACCTGCAAGCACAAGTGAACCGGGAATGATGCCACCACCCAGTACTCTGTCCAGTTCTTTTATTCCGGTGTTGATTCTATAGTTTTCTTCAGTAGAAACATCGCCCAGTTTATATATTTTTGAGCTTGTAGTTTGAGCAATTGATCCGGTGGACTTATTTTTATTCTCAATTTGTTCTGTATAAGTATTCCATGAGCTACATTCAGGACATTTGCCTATCCAGCGAGGTGATTTAGCTCCGCATTCGCTACAAACATATATTTTTTTTGCTTTCATGATGTGTGCTATTTTTTGTAATTTGTGTGTTTAATATTTACAACATAATCTATTAAATATGAAAATTAAAGATATAAAAAGAAAAAGTTTAATATTATTTCTAGCAGCTGTTTTAGTACGAATCACTACGACACTTGTTTTAGGAAAACTAGATAATATATATTTCTATGAATACGAAGTAATAGCCCTAAATATTATAAACGGCAATGGATTTGCTTTCTTCAGCAATCCATTAGCTCCTACTCAGTTTGCTGATGGAGCTTACATGCCGGTCGGATCAGTATATTATACTGTGCCTTTTTTTCTTATTAAAAGTGAACTGCTTAGAAACGGATTATACTTATTATGTAACCATATCATGGCCGGCTTTAGTGTTATTCTTATTTACAAAGCCCTGAGTAACAAATTTAATGAAAAAGTTGGTTTATATACTGCATTAGTTGCTGCATTTCTTCCAGAATTCGTTTTTACTTCATTGACTGTCATGCCGACTAACTTTTATCATTTATTCGTAGCTTTCCTTATATTTTTCTTTTCAAAATATAAAGAATTTACAACAAAGCGAGTGATTCAACTAGCTTTAGCATGTGGCGTATCTCTGCTTTTTCGTGGAGAGATAGCATTAATGATAATATTGATTGCAGGATATATAATTCGCAAAGCAGGAACTAAAAATACAGCCATATTTTTATTTATTGCTTTTAGTTTGCATACTCCATGGACAATCAGAAATTATATAGTCTTAGATAAGTTTGTACCACTAACTACAAATTTTGGAATTAATCTTTACAGAGGTCATAATTCTTTATATCCGGGAGCTTGGGCTGATAATCGTATGGATTCTTTGAAAGCTAATTTGAAGTTCTCTGACACTTATGAACTGGACTATATTGATATGCACAAACAGGAAGCAATAAGATATATAAAAGAGAATCCATTGTCAGTTGTTACTTCAGGTGTCACAAAGATATTCAATTTATGGGTTTGCTACTCTTATAGTAGAGAATCTTTTCACCCTTTTTACCTGCTGCCTTGGTTTTTAATGTTGTCACTCTCAATTTACGGCGCTGTCAAATCTCGGTTCAAAGAATTTGATTTAGTTTATTTGATGTTGGGATATCATACAGTAATTGCATTCATATTCTTTGCAATTCCCAGATATCAGACGATGATGAAGTTTTGGCTGTTGCCTTTAGTAGGATGGGGGATATACACTATAGTTGAAAATATCAAGAAAAAAAGGAATGGTTGATTTACCACCATTCCTTTTTGTATTCTCTTTGCATTAAATCTCTAATTGCATCTTTAGGGCATTTATTTTCGAACAAAATATTATATACCTGCTCTGCAATCGGCATTTCAACTTCTAGCTTTTCACATAGCTCTACAACTGCTTTAGTAGTGAATACACCCTCTGCAATCATTTTCATACTTTGTGCAATCTGCTCGTAAGTTTCTCCTTTGCCAATACGAACACCCACTGATCTATTCCTACTGTGAGTTGAGTTACAGGTAACAAATAGATCACCTAGGCCGGAAAGTCCGGAAAAAGTCCTGATATCAGCTCCCATCTCATCGCCGATTCTGCTCATTTCAGCTAAACCTCTGGTAATAAGCGCAGCTTTAGTATTATCTCCCATACCAAGCCCGTCAATAATACCGGCAGCGATAGCAATTACATTTTTGATCGCACCACCTATCTCAGCGCCTATAAGATCTTCTGATGTATAGATTCTAAAAGTAGGAGTGCAAAGCAGATCCTGCACCAAAACAGCATTATCATGATCGACTGATGCAGCAATTACTGTCGTGGGTACATCTCTTACTACTTCTTCTGCGTGAGAAGGACCTGTAAGAGCTACATAGTTTTTAAAATCCAAACTGCAAGCATCATTAAAAATCTGAGAAATTCTAAAAGAAGTACTCTGCTCAATGCCTTTTGATGCATTAATCAAAAGCTTTTTAGAGATATCCACATTCAAGTCATGATACAAACTGCGGATAAATTTAGTAGGAACTGCATTGATAAGAATATCAGCTGATTCGATGCTTTCTTTAGAATTAGTAGCAGTTATAAGCTCACTAATAACATAATTTGGTAAATATGTAGTGTTAGATCTTTTATTGTTGATTTCGTCAATTACATGTGTTTCATGAGTCCATAAATTGACTTTGAGTCCGTTTTTCGCAAGAACGGAGGCAAGGGCAGTCCCCCAGCCTCCGGCCCCGATAACTGTGATATTTTTCAATTTGATTTATACTCCAGCTAAGTTAACTTTTGTGAAAGATTTGCAGTTTTTTAAACCTGTTCTCGTTACCTTGAAGCAATCTTTTGATATTTGCTCTGTGAGTAAATACCACTAAGGCAAAGAGTGCTATACAGAAGTAAATAAGTTGTTGATAGCCGGGGATGTCGATATGTAAAAAGTTATATCTTACAAACATGGATGAAGGCACTGTAAAAGCTGCCATTATAGAACCCAGAGAAATATAACCGGAAAGTACTACAGCAATTAAAAATATTCCTAATGCTATACTTACATCGATTGGAGCTAGGCCAATAAGCATACCTGCTGCTGTATTGATGCCTTTACCCCCTTTGAAACCTGCAAAGCAAGTCCAAATATGACCAACTACTGCAAGCATGCCTGCACCAATTTTGATCAATGTTATATCTTCAAAAGAAGTTGCATTTGGAATTGCTAAACCTTTACCTAAAATACCGGCTACAACTACAACTGCAAAAATACCTTTTAATAAGTCCAATATTTGGACAGTAAGTCCCCATTTCCAGCCTAAAACACGAAAAGCATTAGTGCTTCCCATATTTCCGCTGCCTTTTTCTCGTATATCAAATCCGTGAAATCTCTTGCTTATCCATACTGCTGAAGGTATAGCACCTGCAAGGTAACTAAGGACTGCTATCAGCAATAATTTAAGAATAGTCTCTAAAACCATAAAAAATCCTGAAACAATGTTTGATAAATTTCGTAAAGAACGCGTTTAGTATGTTTAATTTACGAAAAGCAAGCCAAACACAATAGGCATTAATATCATTTAACTTCGTGTTTAAAATTGTAACTACTAAATAATTATTTAGCCAAGTGATATAATGAAATGCCGACTGCTACAGCTACATTTAATGATTCCTGCTGTCCATTGCCCGGTATAATATATTCTTTATCGATTATAGATTCTACTTCTTGAGAGAAACCATTGGCTTCACTTCCAAATACGACACCGTAATGCTTTTCGTCTTTATATTGAAGAGTGTCTAACTCTGTCTCAGTATTGACGGTTGCTCCCAGTAATTGGTGTTTTGGAAAATGTTCTTTAATAAAACCCGGAAGATCATGAGTATGATGCACCTGAGTTTTGAAAATTGCACCCATTGTGGATCTCACAGTTTTAGGATTGAATTTATCAGAACAGTCCCTTCCAAGTATTATCTGCTTATATCCAAACCAATTTGCAGTTCTGATGATAGTACCTACATTACCTGGGTCAGAAATAGCATCCAGCGCTATAAATGGTTCGTCAGGTAATACCTCTGGTTCTTTGATGTTTACAACAGTAATGATGCCCTGAGGCGTTTTTGTATGGCATATCTGATCAAACTGGTGCTTTGGAGCGGTGTAAACAGGCACGCCTTTGTCTGCAAAGTGGTCCACTAACTCAGTTACTTCCTGAGTCGGAGAATCTTTTATAACAACGAGTTCTGCTAAGAAGTTACTTTTGATAATTTCTTCACAAAGTCTCTGGCCTTCTGCTACAAACAAATCATTTTGATCTCTGAATTGTTTTTGGTGTAGTGACTTGATTAACTTTTTGAGCCTTTGAGTTATAGGCATAGTGTAATGCATGTGTGTCTTTGTATTTTGTTTATAATTTGCATATCTCTATATAAAAATAAGCAATTTTTTTGTCAAAATAAATGAAAGTTAACAATTTTTTTGATATTATTTCGCTCACACTTGATTATTCTTTCTGTTAAGTACCCTTTAAGTAAGGTTTTCTCCGTGCTTTGTGTAATTTTTTTTTTGTATTTTTGACATATATAACAGATAAAAACGGAATATAAATCATGAAAATATTAGTTACAGGTGGTGCCGGGTTCATTGGTTCCCACATAACAGATGCCTATATTAGCTTAGGCCATGAAGTAGTTATATTAGATAATTTTTCTTCCGGAAAAGAAGAAAATGTAAATCCCAAAGCGAGAGTAATAAAAGCTGACATTAATGACGATAATATCCCGGAAATCTTCGAAAAAGAAAAATTTGATATTTTAAATCATCACGCTGCTCAAATGAATGTGAGAGTTTCTGTTGATGATCCGAAATTTGATGCAAATACTAACATTTTAGGTAGCATTAATCTTTTTGAAGCTGCAAGAAGAAGCGGTGTCAAAAAAATTATTTTTGCTTCTTCAGGTGGCACAATTTACGGCGAACAAGAAAAATTTCCTGCTGAAGAAGATGACAGAAAAGAGCCCTGCTCTCCTTATGGAATCTCGAAATTGAGCACAGAAAACTACATGTTTTATTACCAGGCAGTACATAATATAGACAGAGTTGTACTGCGTTACGGAAATGTGTACGGAGCCAGACAAAACCCTCATGGCGAAGCAGGCGTTGTAGCGATCTTCATAAATAAAATGCTTGCCGGCGAACAGCCTGTGATCAATGGTGATGGCCTGATTACCAGAGATTATATATATATAGCAGATGTAGTTGCTGCAAATGTTAAGGCATTAGATGAAGCCGTAAGTGGAATTTATAATGTGACTACAGGTGTTGAAACTAATGTAAATCACATTTTCCGTAGACTTAAAGAACTTACCGAAAGCAATTGCGAAGAATATCATGGCCCAGCAAAAGCCGGTGAACAGAGAAGAAGTGTTTGCTCTTTTGCAAAATATGAAAAAATGCACGGTTGGATTCCAAAAATGGAATTTGATGAAGGTATGAAATATACTGTAGAAGCTTTTAAAGAAGCTTTAAAAAAATAATTATAAGGAATAGATTGGTACTATGACACCATCAGCCGGTGATTTGGCAGTTATTGCCTTATATATAGTTGTTGTCTTATACATCGGTTTTCGTTCATCAAAGTCAGATAGCGACGATAAAGACAATACAGAAAACTTCATACTGGCAGGGCGAAAAGTAACCCTGCCTTTTTTTGTGGGCACTTTGGTAGCTACATGGTATGGTAGTATCCTAGGGGTAGGGGAGTTTGTTTATACTTCAGGTATCCTGGCGTGGGTGTGCTTTGCACTTCCGTACTACATATCAGCAACACTTTTTGCTTTCCTAATAGCTAAAAAGATACGCAACTCACAAATATTAACTATACCCGATCAAATTGAATCTAAATTTGGCAGTATTGCAGGCACTCTGGCTTCTGTCATTGTTTTAGTTATAACTTTGCCTGCGTCTTATGTTCTTATGCTTGGTGTCATCATAGATATGTTTACTTCATGGGGGCTTGCAACATCTATAGTGTTAGGTGCAGTCATCTCTTTGGTCTATATCTATACAGGAGGACTGAAAGCAGATATTAGAACAAATTTTGCCCAATTTATAATAATGTATCTGGGGTTTGCAGCATTGCTCTACTTCTCTTACATTAACTTCGGTAGTGTTTTCGAATTAGCAGACAAATTGCCTGAAACTCACTTAGATCCTTCAGGTGGTAACTCTTGGCAGTATGTTCTGGTTTGGTTTATTATATCACTTCAAACCTTTATCGATCCCGGGTTTCATCAGAGATGCGCTGCAGCTAAGACTCCGAATGTAGCAAAAAACGGAATTCTTATTTCTGTTTGTTTTTGGATGCTGTTCGACGCTATGACTTTAAGCACAGGTCTTTACGCCAGAGCATTTTTTGATATAGGCAATCCTCTTATGGCATATCCTACTTTAGCAGAACATGTTCTTCCGCCAATCTGGAAAGGAGTTTTTATTACTGCCTTAATTGCTACTGTGATGTCTACACTAGACAGTTACGCATTTCTGAGTGCAACCACAATAGGAAATGATTTACTTAGAAAAGTAAAATCTTTAGCTCATATAAGTACGCAAAAACTCACACGTGTTGGACTCGTCATCACAGCAATATTAAGTATAGTTTTAGCTACAGGTTTGCCGTCTGTCATAGATTTGATTTATAAAACAAGCAGCATTGCTGTTCCCGGTTTACTTTTCCCATTATTGATTAGCTTCAGTGGCAAGTATTCCTTAGGAAGTAAAAAAGCTGTGATTATAATGGCTGTTGGTTCAGGAACTTCATTGATATGGATGATTCTGGCGGAATTGTCTATATCTTTTGTAGTAGGAATTGAAGCTATGCTTCCGGGAATTTTAGTATCTTTAGTAGTGTCATCAATTTTCATAAAGAGTGTAAGAGATGAGTAACAAAGTTTGGACAATTTCAAATATTATTAGCTTGATAAGGATTATTTTGGCAATTCCTTTTGGGCTTGCAATTTATTATGATGAGAAGATTTTTGGAGGTGTGCTGATTGCATTAATGATATTTAGCGATTACGCTGATGGATATCTGGCAAGAAAGCTGAATCAGATAAGTGAACTAGGAAAAATTCTTGATCCGATTGGAGATAAACTAGCTGTTGCAGCTGCCGGATTAGCAATGTTTATTAATGGTGTTTTATCACCTTGGTTCGTGATTTTAATATTCTCCAGAGATTTTCTGATTTTAATCGGTGGGCTATGGGCGAAAAGTAAGATAGGATATATTATACCTTCTAATAAAACAGGTAAAATTGCTGTGAATTTTCTTGCATTGCAATTGCTTTTAGCATTCTACGAAGTTCCCTATGCAGTTAGTTACGGCGAGCCATTTGTTTCCGTAATTCTTTTATATTCTTTTGTTGTTTATGTGAAAGAGATGATAGTTACTGTCAGAACTCATCAAAATAAGACAAAGGAAGCGTAAAAAATAAAAGAAAAACAATAACAGACAAATAAGTCCGTTATAGAAGATGAGTTTGCTTTGCTAAAGAATTTTTTGATGATATGAATATCAGGAATTAGAAAAGCAAATTGGTAAATAAGGAGCTATATTTCTATAATTGTAAAATATATTATAACTTTATCTCTCTAATTATAAATCTTACTTACGGAGTCACTTCATGGAACATTTTAAAGGAAAAATTATGAATCAAAATATATTTGAAACGTCTGAAGTTTATAATCTAAAAGATATGATAGATTATTCTCAAGGCGCAACGGTAAGTAAAATTATTACTCGTAATGACAAAGGGAATCTTACATTATTTGCTTTTGACAAAGGACAGAATCTAAGCGAACACTCTGCTCCATTTGATGCAATAGTGCAGGTACTTGAAGGTTCAGGCAAAATAATAATTAATAAAGAAGCACAGACAGTAAATGAGGGGCAGCTCATCATTATGCCCGCAAATATTCCGCACGCAGTGGAAGCTGAAGAGCGCTTCAAAATGTTATTGATAATGATTAAAGCATAAATTATCAAACTCGTTCATAACACAATCCCTCATAATCATTGGACTATGAGGGATTGTTTTTATATACAATTTATCTGGAAATTATGAATACTACAGATTCAGTCTGTGAGCCGAAAAAAAACTTTACGGTGTATAAGCCATTTGGTAAAGATTGACAGTTCACAACTGTATATAGAGAGAAGTTACCTTGATCAACAACAGCACCCAATGAGTTAAAAAGTTTGTATGAAGCATTGTATATGTTAGACTCCAAATTTAAATAATCATTTACCGGATTCGGATAGGCATTTATGTAGTATTGCTCTGATTTATCTAACATAGAATCTTGCGTATCATTTTTTGCTCCGGGGGTTCCACCTATAATAACAGATCTTTTCCAGTTTTTTCTCTGAGAATTATCTAATTCTGGATTTGATAACTCTATAGAATATCCTGTATTGTAAGATTCAACAGGCCAAGGAAGATCAGAATTATAATCTACTGAATCCAGTAGCAAATTGCTGGATGAGAATATTTTGACAGCATCATCATCACTTAAACCAAAATCAAAAATTCCATCGAATTTTACATTTGGATAGATTTTTTCAAATTTGCTTTTATCCCTTACGAGGACAAAATAAGAGTTACCTTCTATTTTTTCACCAGACTTGAAAAAATAGATATTTTCCGCATTAGAGTCAGTAAGTTTACAACCAGTTAAATCTAGTGGCAGATCTCCTGGATTGTATAGTTCTATCCAATCACCGGAGTCATTTTTTTCTGAGGCTTTATACATTATTTCATTGACTACTACAGTCGCATAAGGGGTAATGTCCCTTTCAAATATAGCAGTTAATTGGTCTACATCTTTTGGATTTACAACTATTTTACTTGTTGATCCAAAGCGATCATCTGACCATTTCACAAATCTTTTACCCGGATAACTTATGGCTTCTATCACAATACTAACATCATCGAAATAGACACCTCGCCAAGGAAATTCTTTTAATGTAAGAGAGTTTATTCTCAGGTATCCATAACTGGGATTGTTTACATTAGTAATTATTAGAGATGTATCTGACAATGAAAACTGTTGTACTATATCCTCTCTAAAATATTGAGACCTTTGTCTGAAAAATTCTCTTAGTGATTCAATTTTTTCATCCCAATTGGATGCAGATTCCTCCCATTTTACTCTATGGTAAGGGACTTCATCTTTTAACCGGTTATATATAATATCAATTTCTTTAATCGCATTATTGGGCATCATTGATGAATTCATCAAATCAGCAGAGGTATTTATAAAATTGTTTCTAAGCTGTATGTTTTTAATAATTCCATTGAACATCTTGGAAAATTTATATTTGCTGTTGTCTTTAGAAGTATCTGCGGTATTTATTATCTGCTGAAATCTATCATTTTTTGGAACAACCAGGTAATCATAATTACTTGTCCAATCCATATCATAAACATACCATGTCCATTTGCGATTGTCATTTTCCGCTTGCCAATATTTTCTATTGTGCTCGGGCCAATCATAATTTGCAGAGTAGAAGTTTAAGAACATATATTTGAAATAGTTATCTAAGTCTATTTTAGAACTGATATAATTTCTCGCTTCCTCTGTACTCAAATCCTGATAGATTAAATAATCATTTAAGTCAACATAATCCTTTTTATTGCCATGCATCAATTTTTCTTTATCCTCTAGGAAATCGATATTTTTCTTCTTTACTTCGTACTTGTCTCGAATGAGTTCCTCATCCACTCTTTCTATGAGACCGTAAATCCCCCAATATTTACCATTTAAGTATACAATACAAGGTTGATACAGAGGTGCATCCAGATTTGGTATGTTCTCTGTCAATCTAGAATGAAGACCATCACGTATTAGAGAACCTGACCAATCACCACCACCATTTCTCAATACAAGTTTGTCATATTTCTTTAGTGAGTTATCACCAAAGAATGGATAGTCAAAGCTGTCGTTTCCATATAGCGATCGTGCATAAAGTCGTAAAGATTTCTGTGGAAGACCTCTTGCCGGACCGTGACCATGATTTTTTACTCCTGCTTCAGTTTTATATAAAAGACAACCGGTACTATCCCATAATTCAAAATAGGCCTTAAATTCTCTATTCTGGAATTCATGTGTGAACAGTCCATTATCCGGATCATAGAGATTATCCGGATCGATAGAAAGACAAACTGTCGGGACTTTTGACATGCGTTCGTTTAAAAGATATGTATTTTGAATTACTTTGCTTGCTATTTGCTGCTCTTTAACTGCGAATGCTTTCAGAATAGTTGTTTCATTTATTTGCAATGGGTTGGTGTAAATGGCAGAAGTAGTATCGGGTTCTCTACCATCAAGAGTGTAATAGATAGTTGCATTTTGTAAGGAAGAGAGTTTAATCTCAATTGAGTTATGGTACCATCCTCCAGCTTTTGATGCCGTAGGTACGTCAAGAATTGCTTCTTTTTCTCCTTTATTCGGCCTGCCGGGACTAATTGAATCAAAATAACATCCTTTTTGAGGATCCACTTCTGATCTTCCATAAGATATATTTGCAGGAAGAGCCGGAACTTGAATCCTGTCAATAATGTTTCCGCTTTTGTCCCAGAGGAAAAGTTCTTCACCGTCATTATCGATTTTAAAATCTGTATGTAATTCATTTGAATAGTGAGACTTCCCGGCTATCTGGCAATTAATATCTAAAAAAGACAAACTGTCAAAAGCAAAAGGTTGATTATTCACTATAAGATCTGAAAAAGTATGTTTTGCTAATCTATTCTGATCTCTCGAATTAGAAGATATACCAACGTAAATCGTAGTTGGAAAAAACTCCTCTCGAGCTACTGATGAGAGTTCTTCACCTTTTGAATCAATTACAATACCTGTAAATTTATTGCCTTCTCTTTTTAACTTGAGATAGCAATGCGGGTACTCGTTTTTAATACTAATATATTCTCTTTCCGGATACTTTTTGCCCTCTGTTCTATAAATCAAAGCATAATGACCGCTACTTCTTTGATCTGAAAGAGCCATGATGCTGTAGAATTTTGATGTATCGCTTAGAGTTTCTCTTGCAACTAAACCTATATTTGACCATATATCTTCATTTCTCATGGACAGAACTCTAACTGAAATTTCAAAATCACCATCCAGCATGACATACCCATACCTGTAAGAGTCTGGGTAAGCATGTGGGAAAATGCCGTTGCCTGATGATTCGACTATATAATTATTACTTCCATTTCTTGCTTTGCCTGATGCATAAATAACATGATATTCGCCGGGAGATAAAGTAAGATTAGGCAAAACCCAAGCTTTTTCGAAATCATCAGTATCAGATATCCTGTAAGAATCTAGATTTATAGGAATTGAGTCAGCATTATGTATTTCAATCCAATCAGAATCTTCATACTCTTCATCGTAATATGCCTTGTAATTTTCTGAGGATACTTCATTGATAATTAAATGTTGTGAATGGACTAAAATACTTGATAACAAAAACAGCAATGAGATACAAATCTGCATATTAGACCTCGGAAATAAAATATATTATTATTCAATAATAAAATAGACACTCAAATATCAGGTAAGTCTCAATAATTGTTGTGTAATAATATAAATTTTACAGATTATGAGTCTACAAAGAAGTTTAGGTAATATTACAAATTCAGGAAATGAAGATAGTAAAGAGCTGATATATGTAAATATATGTCCTTCGATGCAAAAAAAATCCCCTATAACTATCGTAGCTATGGGGGACTAAATAATTTTTCTGATAATTATCCTATCTATTTGCCTGCAACCATCTTTCTGCATCAATTGCTGCTGCACAGCCGCTACCTGCTGCCGTAATAGCCTGACGGTATACATGATCCTGCACATCACCACAAGCGAATACACCTTCAATATTAGTATATGTTGAATCAGGTTTTGTGATAAGGTATTTATTTTCATCCATGTCAAGCAAATCGCCAAAGAGTTTTGTATTTGGCTCATGACCTATTGCAATAAACACACCGTCTGCAGGATGTTCAGTGATTTCACCTGTTTTAGTGTTTTTCACTCTTACTCCGGTCAGCATATTTACACCATTTTTGTTTTCTCCTGTAAACTCATCAATAGTTGAGTTCAGCATGAAGTCTATTTTTGGATTTGCTTTTGCTCTGTCAATCATAACTTGTGAAGCTCTAAATTCTTCTCTTCTGTGTACTAATGTAACAGATGAAGCGAAATTAGTTAGGTAAGTAGCTTCTTCCATAGCTGTATCTCCACCACCAACTACGTATACTTTTAAGCCGCGGTAGAAAAAACCGTCACAAGTTGCACATGCAGAAATGCCGTGCCCCCAATACGTCTGCTCAGAAGGAATTTTTAATGTACGAGCAGTTGCTCCTGTAGAGATAATAACCGCATCTGCTGTATATTCAGTGTCATTTTCATCCCAAACTGTAAAAGGTCTTTTAGAAAAATCTACTTTAGTGATTGTTTTATACAGAGACTTTGCACCAAATCTTTGAGCCTGTTTTCTGAAAATATCCATCATTTCAGGCCCTTGAACGCCATTCTCAAAACCCGGGTAGTTTTCTACTTCTGTGGTTATCATTAATTGCCCACCGGGTTGTTGTCCTTCAAAAATTACCGTATCCAAATTCGCTCTACTTCCATAAATCGCAGCCGTAAGTCCAGCAGGACCAGATCCAATGATAATTAAGTCATGATGTTCAGCCATTTTAGCATTCCTATATTAAGATAAGTAAATAATCTTATTCAAATTAGAATAAATAAATATTATAAGCAAGAATATTTCTGCCGAGCAATATAAACGACATGTTATTTAATATATTGTCTCAGAAAACATTACAAATATATAAAAATGGATATTGTTCTTTGAATTACAATATTTTATTCTTACATTTAATTAAAAAAACAAGGATATTGATATGGCTATTGGAATCATTCCTGCCAGATATGCATCTACAAGACTCCCGGGCAAACCATTAATCAAAATTTGTGGTAAATACCTGGTACAACACGTCTATGAAGCCGTTTCTAATTCTCAGCTATTATCACGAATTGCGATTGCTACTGATGATGAAAGGATTGCAATAGCTGCTGAAGAATTTGGTGCCGAAGTTATTATGACCGATTCCGACTTGCCTACAGGTACTGATAGAATATATCAGGCTTATCAAAAGATGGATACTGAAGATGAAATTATTGTAAATATTCAAGGTGATGAGCCTCTATTCTCAGGGCATCTGGCTGATGAGCTGATTGAGAAACTTAGCAACAGCCAGGCTGATGTAGCCACTATGATAAAAAAAATCACTTCGATTGAAGATCTTTTTAATCCTTCTCATGTGAAAGCAGTTGTCGGCGAAAACGGATATGCTCTTTATTTCTCCAGAAACACACTTCCATTTATCAGAGATAAAAAGCCGGTAGACTGGATAAAACTCCATACTTTTTACAAACATGTTGGAGTTTATGCCTACAAAGCAGCAGCCTTGAAAAGATTTGTAGAGCTGCCTGTCTCCACTCTCGAATCAATGGAACAATTAGAACAGCTACGCCTGATGGAAAACGGTGCAAAATACTACTGCATTGAAACAGATGTTGAGCTTGTAGGAGTGGACACCCCAAAAGATGTGGAAAGAGTAGAAAAGATATTAGTAGGACGTAATTAAATCTTATTTGGATAGAAAATGAAATACCTTTTTTTTGTATTAAGTACAATTGTATTATTTTCCTGCTTAAGAGTTCCTAGAATTCCACCGAAACCGAAATCTTATTATCTTAATCTGGAAAAAGAAAGAGAGAAATATAAAGATTCTGTTAGGTATGAAATTTTATTCTTAGATTCTACTATTTCATACTCTTGGTTATATCATGATTGGTTTGCAAGGTATCTTACACCTGATAGCCTAACTACTCAGGAAATAGAACAAGTTGATAAACTTATTTCTGAGTGTGTAGAAAAATACAACAAAGCACTTGAAATAGTTTGCCATAAGGAAGGTTTAATAGATACTATTTCAAATAAACCTACATTAAAGTATGGAATCAAATTCGATGAATATTATAGGCAATACTTACCTATGAGGGATTTGAAAAATGATAAAATTGTATTTACCAAGTGCTTTCATTATTCAGTTTATTCGCCTGGTGATATTGAAAGTAATGAATTTTATAATGGTATAAAAGGCGGTGGAGATCTCGTATTTGGGATGATAATAAATCTGACAACTAATACATATCAAAATTTCAATAAAAATAGCAGTCTTTAGATAGTTGTATTTTCCTATTCATTATATTAGATTCCAATCTTCTGTAATGACAAAATTCAAAAGGTAAAGATACAATGGAATGTAAACAAGAGAAAAACCTGCTAAACTGCAATTGCAGCTATGATCCGTGCCCCCGGAAAGGAATCTGCTGCGAATGTGTAGCAAAGCATTTAAAATCACGCCAAATACCTGCCTGCTTCTTTTCTAAAGATGCTGAAAGAACATTCGACAGATCATTTGAACACTTCGCAAAACTTGTGAATGAAGGGAAGGTTTAAACTAGCCGTGAGATATTCTCACGGTTTTTTTTTGTATTATACCCAAATTTTATATTCTACTTTAAATGCTTAAGTAAATCTAATAACATGATGTTATATTATGATAAAATCAATCATCTATTTTATTTAGCTATTGTATAAATATATCAATAATTATCACAATATAATGACAACAAGATATAGTCTAATATAGAGCTATGTTAAGAATATAGTAAGATAGTAAATATATTTTACAAATATTTATTTATAAGAAAAGTATTATTATATAAGTAAAAATATTTTGATTATAATTAGATATTATCTATTTTAGTAGCAAATATAATATTAATAGAATGTGTGATTCATAAAAACAAATAAAGGTTATGTATGAATGCACAAATTTTAAACTTTTTGAGGTTGATATGAAGAAATTATTAGTTTTGTTGCTTGTCTTTGGGTTTATAACAGTAATTGCTGATGATTCTTTGTCCTACGAAGAGCTACCTGAATGTTTTTTAGACTTTGATGTTTGGGCGCAAAAGAATATGGCACTAGAAGAAGCATCTTACATGTGTTCTTTCCCTCTGAAAATTGACCCGTTTTTGTCAGCAAAATTGACCCACCCCAATATAATTATTTATTTATAATATCCTTCACTCTAAAACTTTTTCCATTGATAAAAAACGGATAGCAGTGATGCAAAAGTCTGTCTAAAATGGCAGATGCGACCACGTCATCCTGGAATATATCACCCCATTTATCAAAGGACTTGTTCGATGTGATAATCGTAGATTTTCGCTCATATCTTGCAGCTATCAGCCTGAAGAAAAATGAGGCTGTCTTCTTTGTAAGCTCAAGATATCCGAGTTCGTCGATTATAAGCAGATCAAGCCGGTCTAATGTGTTTAGCAGTCTTTGCAGTTGACCAATCATTTCTGCTTCTGCAAAAGCTTTCATTAGCTGCTCTGTTGTGTAAAATGCAACTCTTTTTCTCTGCTGACAGGCTTTAATCCCAATGGATATGGCAAGATGCGTTTTGCCAACACCCGGAGGTCGAGAAAGATAATATTTTTTGCCTCATCCATAAATTGCAGTTGCGTGAGTTCTCTCAAAAGCTTTTCGTCAATCTTTGGTTGAAAAGAAAAATCAAAGCTCTCAAAATGCTTTATTTGAGGGAATCCGGCTGTTTGTACTCTTCTGTTGATAGAGCGGTCAAGCTTCGAGATTACTTCTTCCTGCATGATTTTAAAGAGAAATTCTGCATAACTAAGCTTGGCTTTAGCTGCATTTTCCACCTCTAACTTATAATTCTGCCTAATCCAAGGCAGAGTCAGCGTTTTAAGATATTCATCTAATTTGTCGTGGGTCTGCATTTTAACCTCCAAAATGATTGTTGTAATAATCCAGATTTCGCACGATATTGACTTCTTCTATTGTTTTGTTTATCATGGTTTCTATGCGTACAGGCTCTACCGGAGCATCTTTAGCATTATTCTCTACATAAGCTCTTACAAACTTTGAGTTAAAGATGTTATAATCACGGCATTTAAGAAAAGCTGCTTCCATATCTTTATGCTCAAAATACATAGCTGTATCCATGATTCTTGTAAGGTGATATGCAGGATTTATTCTCTTTTGTGCATATAGTTTGTCCAAAAACCAGGCAAAATCAGGGAATTTCTTGCTAAAACTCATAGACAAACGTTTCCAACTTCCTTTTTCTATGCTGTGATTCTTATAGTGAGAGTCCAGCATGATAATTTTACCTTTCTCTAAACTGAGCTTGTGACGGGCTATGAGCTTGCTTTTTGTTGAATATACTTCGATATAGCTGCCTTTAGAGACTTTGACCCAAACCTGCTTGCCAACAAATAAATATGGCACGCTGTATCGGCTTCCCATAAATGAAATCAGGCAGTCTGCACTTACTTTGCGAACTTCTTCTTTGACGCTTACATAGCGTGATTCCGGCAGAATTGATAAGTATTCTTTCTCTTTTGCAAAAAGCTCGATAGGTTTTGCTTTTGTTGTCGAATGCACTCTGGAATTGACTTTATCCTGAAAATCCTTTAGTTTTTGGCAGAAATCTTCTGAAGGATTCATATTCATTGCCTTTGATAAAATGATCTTCGAGGTATGCAAAAGGGCGTTCTACCTTGCCTTTTGACCAAGGATGTGCAGGTAGAGAGCGAGTTGGCTTAAAGCCGTAATGTCCGCAAAATGCCAAATATCGCTTATTCCATTGGAAGTTATCCTTTGAGGCATTTGTTACAAAGCTTGTTGCGTTGTCTGTTTGAATTTGCTCACAAACGCCACCGGATTCGATGATGGAATTTTCCAACGCTTCCAATATACTCGCCATAGTATCACTGAGAGCCGCTTCCAACACACGATGCCGACTGAAACCATGGATATACTGATATACATATAATTTGACTAACTTACCGCCAATCATTACTGTATAAGGACTCCAGTCATATTGTGCCTGAAAGCCGGGAGACGTTTCGTAAGGCTTGAATGATGGCTTTTCTTGCGCTGACATCTTCTCACAATACCTGTAAAAAGCACTTTGAGAGCCGGTATAGCCTTTTGCTCGAATATCAGCTAATACTCTGCTTTTACGAAGTCTTTTCTTATTTAAACTCTCAGAAATGTATTCCTCAAACGGCATCAGAAAAGGATTTGCACTGCACTCGCGCGTATATTGTGGAGCAGAATCCTTCTTTAGAGCTGATTTAACCGTATTGCGACTAACATTAAGCTGCTTAGCAATCTTGCGTGTACACAAATCAGGGTTATGATTTTTCAAATTTCGGATAGTTACCCAATCTTCCACTGTTATCACCTATTTCCCTCCTGCATTTGAAGTCAATCTTATGCAGGATTAGTTAGCAAATGGTGGGTCAATTTTCAGCGGGAAAAGTGGGTCAATTTTCGGAGGGAATTGAGAACATGAGATTAGTATCGATAGATACATGTAAGGCAATCGAAATTGAAGGATTATCTAACTGGTATAGTGATAATACCGGAAAAGCTGCATTATCCTATGTAAATAAAAATAGAAGTGATTTATTAATCCGAAACGGATTTTATTCTAATCAGTTACTAAAATTAAAGTACTACCAAAATTCGAATGTTACCTCAGTTTTTAAAGATCGTGCAAACGGAATAGGAACAGAAGAGATTGAATTAGATGATTTAAGAGAAGAATTCAAATATCTCAAAACTAAATATTTTGATGTTGTTAAAGAAAAATATGGTGATTTCAAAATATTTGGTGATTATAGTGAAGTAAACGATAGTATTTTCAGAGTATTCATATTTCATCTCGTTTTTGAGAAATATGTTTCTATGGAGAAATTGATCGAATTTTCTTCACAACAATCAATACAAACAGTTGATAAAATAATCAATGTACCATTAGCTGTGGAAGAAACATTTGAGAGTGCGCAAGTTAGATGTCAGGGGAATGGAATTCATATTTCAGAATTAGAAGGTAAGAATAATATTTCTATTTATAATTTACTTGGTTCTAGACTGTTTGAAAAACAGATTGATTTTGAATCTGATATCTTCATACCATTGAATGAAATATCTTCAAAGATAATATTCGTTAAGGTTAATAATAAAGTTTTTAAAATAGCCACATTCAACCAATAAATGCAACAAAGTTTAAAATAATAAAATTTTTTTTATCATCGTAGGACTATCGTAATCAAATCTCTTTCTAGGTCTGTTATTAAGTATGTTTTGGACGTAACTAACAAATTTGTCTTCAAGTCTTGTAAAATCTGTCTTTTTAGGAGTATGTTGTTGACTCTCTAATAGATCTTGGAGAATGTACTGAATTACAAATAGGACAAGTATGGTCAGAAAAAAAGACTTTTTATACTAAAAAAAATAGACTCTATGTCGATATACGGAAAGCCTTTGCTGAGTATTAAGCTAAAATAGAATTATGATATTATCGAAAATAGCTGGATTTTCGGTAATCATACAGGTGTAAACTATAGAGATTCTATTTTATTTCAAATTGAAGTTGAAGAATTACATATTGATAAAATGCCTTCAAAATTTTCATTACCACTAAGTGCAACAAATTTCAACACAAAAATTGATACAATTGGTATTCTGAAATTCAAAGAGAAATAGTATGAAATTTTGTCCTTAATTGCATTTCTTCTTTATTTCTTTTCAAAATGAGATGCAATAAATAGCATTTCGTTTATTCCCTCATCTCTATAACAATACAGTGATGTCTGGAGCATACTACCCCATAACCAAAATAGCACCTGTTATATATGCAGCAAGCCACCACAAATAGGCTGCTCTGGAATAAAGGTGTAGGCCTTTAGAAGGTTCAGTATTTATTCCGTTCTTGGCTTTGTGTCTCCAAATCAAAATAGCATCTATCAGCATACCTGTAAGAGAGGAATATCCCAGTATGCCGTGTAGCGAAAATGGACTGTTATCAGAGCCTATAATCATGAATGTTGTTGCTACTATATCGAATATTACTCCAAAAGTAAGAAAGAAAAGTACCGATTTATTTACGATTTTTTTCTTTTGTTCTGTAATGATTGCAATTGAATAAAAGATAAGAGCCAGATTGACTATTGTTACGCCTAGTATTATTGATTGTGACATGATTTGATTTCGATATTTATGAATATGAACTATTGAAGTATAAACCAAAAACAGATAATAATATTGTATCTAAAACTGATATTATAATATACAAAATAGCAAAAGTTCAGGAGATATACTTTACTAAAAGACTTCTAGTTTCTTTTTCATTAGCACAACTTCTCGAAATTTCCATCCGAATAGTATATTGAATGGCCAGATCTGTGATCTTTTAATTATTTCAAACCCCAGTCGCTTATAAAGTGCTTCTGCTTTTGGATTTGTGTCAATTACCTGCAATGTGATTGAACTAAATTTATGCTCTGCTGCGTAAGCAAATAATGCTTCGAATAGTTTTGTGCCAACACCCTGTCCTCTTGCAGATTCAGAAACAGCAACTGCTTCTATGTAAATATCATTTTTATCTGTTTTGTGCTCTAATTGAGATAGAGCCAAAGCCTTAGGAATCCCTGAAAAAATACCGTATACATTAACTATGTTTTGTAAAGACATCGAAAGAAAGTTTGTATTACTAATTTGATACGCTAAAACTCCCAAAAGAGTATTTTCACTCATTGCAGAAAAGCAGTTTTTCTGATTTATTGAAAGCTCAAGAAGTGTTTGGGCTTTTTGCTTATCTCCTAAAATCGGATAAAACTTATCTCCCAAAGAATCTAAAAATAATGAAGCAGCATCAGAGAAATAACGCTGAGATAGTCCATTTCTGATATTCATATTGCTACCTTAATTCGTAGTTGCAGAATTAACAAAAAAAGGGATAATCTAAATTATTGTAATTCAGATATTATCCCCATTCGTCAATACTTTATACGATCTTGATAGTTAAAAGTTAGCTTAGAATTTAGTTGTAGAGTAAATATTTTTTGCGTTTTTCTTCAAATTCTTTTACATCTTTTGTAATAACTGTTTTATAGTCATATTCAGGATTATCAAGTAAGCCTGCCATCATTTTTGCAGTGCCTGTGACTTTTTTGAACATAGATATTTTGCTTTTTATTTCCGAATATTTAAATAGTTTCGGGCTTTTTTTTCTCAATTTAAAAAGCAAATCCATGCATGCTGTATAAGGTTTAAATTCACCTTTTTTTTCAAAAAATACTATATAACCAAGACAAGGTTTGCTCAAACCTGAATACATTCCGTATAAAGGAGAAAACTCCAAAGCTTCTGCTCTGATTATGCTATTTTCAGGTTCATCATCTAATACTCCTACACAGTTCAAATAAGGATCGCCCAGATAGCCAAAAGGTCTGGTTGTTCCAATTCCTATACTGACGATTCCCAATTCTCCGATTATTCCTAAATAAGCCAAACCCTTTACTGATTCTGCAGTAGGCACATGAGGAGAAGTTGGAAACCAGTGCAGCCCGGTATCTTCCCAGTAGTAGGAACGGCTCCAATTTTCCATTTTAATGACAGAAATATCGCAAAACAGGGGAGAACCATCTGCCTTTTTGCCCAGCCATCCTTCATTATTGATCATATAAGCCATTTCGCCGATTGTGAGGCCATGAATATAAGGAACGGGAACAATGCTCACAAAAGAAGTAAAAGCTTCCTCAACTGTATTTCCGTCAATATTATTGCCATTCAGAGGATTAGGTCTGTCAAGAATAATAATTTGTTTTGAATTCTCTGCGCAGGCCTGCATTACATAGTACATTGTAGAAATGTAAGTATAAGATCGAACGCCAATATCTTGCAGATCAATTAGTACTATATCGCATTTATCTAAAATCTCTTTTGTTGGTTTTTTAAGTTTACCGTATAAAGACACTACCGGTGTGTTGAAGAGCTTTTCATTTGCTACTTCTTTTCCCGCTGCTACTGTTGTATAGAAACCATGTTCGGGTGCAAAGATGACAGATAGATTCAGTTCCGGGTGAGTGGCTAAGATTTCAGCACTTAGTTTGCCTTCAGAGTTCCTTCCTGCATTGTTTGAAAGCAGACCAAGGCGTTTTCCTTTTAGAATTTCAGTGTGGTATTTGAGCAATACATCAATTCCGGGTAGAGTATTTTGAGCAGCCAGAGAAAACTGTGCTGCTATCATAACAATCAAAACAAGTAAAAGCTTTCTCATCTATTTCTTTCTTGTAGTTTTTCTATAAATTCTATTTGTCTTTCTGCAACTTCGTGAGAATCTCTATATTCATCAAGATCCAGAACTAATTCATAAGTGTCTAGAGACTCTTTATATTTTTTTTGTGCAAGTTGCATTTCGCCTATGTGCAAATAAGCTTTTATTGCAAAACCCGAATCTTCTTCATCTAAGAAATTGCAGCCTTCAATCGTTTTTTTCAGGTATTTTTCTGCTGTTTCATACTTTCTTTTTCTTTTTAGGGCATAACCTACATAATAAAAAGATTCTCTAGCTGTGCGATTATCAAAGCCTTCTTCTCTGGCAATACATTTTTTAGCAATCTCGCGCCATTCAGTTTCAAACTCATCCCATTCGCCTAAACGAACAAGAGCACGTGCATAATATCTATGGAAATATGCATTCCTTGGGTATCTCTCATGCAGCGAGCGAGAAGTGACCTTTGATGCTTCCCAGTCATCTTCGAATTGATGATATATCTGCAGGAGCACAACCTCAGCTTCAATTTGAGTATATCTTGCATGAAGTGAAGAAGCTCGTAGCTGTAAAAGTCCAATTTTTTTGTCACCACTCGGGAAAAACAATAAGGCAGGTTTTAGATACGGATACTTCTCAGGAATTGCTTCTGCGAAATAATTGTATATTCCGGTGCCAAGCATAATATCATGATTATTAGGCGCTTTCTTTATACACTCTATTAGAAGGTTATACGCGTCTCTTCCGTCAGAAGCAGCTTTGAGCCACTCTTTTTCATGCGTATAGTATTGTGCCCTGTATCCAATTGCTCCGCCTTTAAAGAAAAGGCCTCTTAAATCTGTAGGATGTTCTTCTAATAAGTTGTCACAAACTTCTATCACTTTGTCAATTTTTTCTAAAAATATAGGATCATATTGCTTAGTACCACGATTAAGCTGTAGTTTCCACCAGTAAACCAGGGATTCCAAAAAATACCCTGCCGGATGTTCCGGGTACATTTCAATAACTTTGTTAAAAGCTACTGATGCACTATCAAACTGTACATTGTAAATGTGATCCAAGCCTTGAAGTACGAGCTTATCTGCATCATGTTTTAGTAAAGCCCATTGAGACTGGGCTGCTGTTGGCAGAACGAAAGCTATTAACAATAATATTAGTTTTTTCATTGTATTTCGTATGTATTTGTCTCAAAATATGTTTTGTTTAAGTAGGTAATACCAGCTATTATTTCAAATAATAAGAAGTATTCCCTAATTATTCTACGATAGAAAAAGTACAATGTTATAAGATGCCTTCCAATTCTGATTCACTTTCCATTAGAACATCTCTTGCTTTACTGCCTGTAAATGGTCCTACTACTCCGGCTGCTTCTAATTCATCAACTATTCTGCCTGCTCTTGCATATCCTACTTTCAAACGTCTTTGAACTAAGGAAACTGAACCTTGCTGATGCCTGATTATTAAGCGTGCAGCATCTTCGAATAGAGGATCTCTGTCGGCAGCATCTATACTTTGAGATTCACCTAAGTCTTCATTCAAAGTAGGTAAATAATATGGTTCAGAATAACCTCTCTGGTTGCCGATATATTCACAAATATCATCTACTTCATCAGTATCTATGAATGAGTTTTGCACCCTTATAGGTTTTATAGTACCTGGAGGCAAGCATAACATATCACCATTACCTAACAGTTTTTCTGCACCGGCAAAATCCAGAATAGTTCTGGAATCAATCTTGGTTGCTACCAAATATGCCATACGTGCCGGGAAGTTTGCTTTTATAAGACCTGTGATTACGTCAACAGAAGGTCTTTGGGTTGCAATTACCAAATGGATACCCACTGCTCTTGCCATCTGAGCAAGACGAGTGATTGGCTCCTCAACTTCTTTACCTGCAGTCAACATTAAATCTGCTAACTCATCTATAACTACAACAATATAAGGAAGCTGTCTGTGTTCAATATTCGCTTTGTTTTTGTGTCTACCTTCTTTAACTTTTCTGTTGTAGTCTTTAATGTTTCTATCACCTGCAGCAGCAAGTATATCATATCGTTTTTCCATTTCTACTACTGCAGCTTTCAGCACTACAATAGCCTCTTTAGGATCTGTTACTATAGTGGAATTTAAATCAGGAGAAACAGCCATGAAGTGATCTTTTAGGTGAGAATACTGCTGGAGTTCCACTTTTTTAGGATCCACAATAACAAATTTTAGCTCGTTCGGCATCTTTTTATAAAGCAAAGAACATATCAAGGTGTTAATACCTACTGATTTACCTGCGCCCGTACTACCTGCTATAAGCAAGTGAGGCATTTTTGCTAAATCTACAATATAGACCTCTCCTGAAATCTGCTTACCAAGAGCTAGCGGGAGTTGCATATTGTTATTCTTAAATTTTTCTGATTTGATTACATCTCCAAATCGAACTAACTGAGGTTCCTGATTCGGGATTTCAATACCAACAGTTCCCTTGCCCGGAATAGGAGCTATAACGCGGATACCGCGAGCCTTCAATGCCATCGCCAGGTCATCAGCCAATCCTTCGATTCTACTGATTTTGATTCCCGCTGCAGGAACAAATTCGTACTGAGTTACTACAGGTCCCGGAGTTACGCTCAAATTTTCAATAAAGATTTTGAAGGTCTCCAGTTTTTCCTGCAGGATTCTAGCATTATCTTTTAGCTCTTGCTCATTAACCTTGTTTGAGGAGTCACCATATTTAACAATATCAATTGTCGGCGGAGCATAATTGATTTTTTCGTCGTGTATATAAGTACTTAATACATTTTTTTGTGCTACTGTTTCATTTTTTTTGACCGGTCTGTTGTCATCTTCATCATCATATTCATGCACAGTAACAGTCAGCGCAGGTTTCTCAGATTGCTGAACTGATTGCGTATTTATGGTTTGAATATTTAAAGATTGTATAGGCGCAGTTTGTTCTTCTTCAACAAAGGCATCCTCATCTGAAGCTGTTTCTTCAACTTCTAAGTCAACAGAATTGTTTTGTACATTCTCTTCATCTACACTTTCCGTATTGAAGTCATTATCGTATTTAAATTCAAATTCCGAGTCGTTGTTTTGTGTATTTTTTTTCTCAGCTTGTAAATTTCTGAGTATATCCGAAGCAGATAGTTTTAGTTTTGGTTTAGTTTCTTCAGCTATATTAGAATTGTCGGATTTTTGATATTCATCATCTCTGATTAAAGGAGGCAATTCATCATTTACCGGATCAGATTGAGCATTTTGTTCTTCTTGAGTCGGAAAACTGTATTGAATTGTTTTTGGAGCTTCTTCTGCAGAATTATCATAAGGTTTTGGCTCATTAACTGAGCTTTTTATAGTAGTTCTGATAAGTCGAGCAGGTTCTACCGAATCATTATTAATCACGCCACCGGAAGAAGTTTTTTGTTTAGGTGGAGCAGCTTGTGTCTGAATCTTGGGTTCGTTTATCGATTCTTCTTCTTGCTGCTTGTTGATAATATAAGTTCTTTCTTTAGTTTTTGGTGATTCCTCTTTTTCAAGCTGAGTATCTTCAAAATCTTCATCAGAGAAGTCTTCTTCTGAGCTGTTGATTGCAACATCATCTTTAGTTTTTGCCGGAGCAGATTTTTTATTATTTAAACTGTTTTTGATAACTTCTTTGCCAGATCCAATTATAGATTCTGTTTTTGATAAAGAGAAGCTTATTAGTTTATCTATTTTGATATCTGTGCCCAAAA
Organism: uncultured bacterium; assembly: GCA_942490685.1. Taxonomy (GTDB): domain Bacteria; phylum Bacteroidota; class Ignavibacteria; order Kapaibacteriales; family UBA2268; genus JBFHIJ01. The sequence goes on along the minus strand of CALNXW010000016.1, from coordinate 1,954,121 downwards.
TCACAGTTACGACTAAAGCTGCTAAGTACAGAAGAATAGAACCTACGATACCTACTATGCTGATACTAATCGATGATAGGAACTCACCTATGAAACCATACCACTCATGGCTCATATCTACAAAAAGAGAAGTATTTTGAAGAGTTCCAAAAAAGGCTGATAGCAGCAGACTTAGGATTAGGTAAACAATTGTGTGTTTTATCCATTTATCTTCTATAGATTCTCCCTGGAACATAAACTTAGCAAATACCACCATGAAAAAGGGTATACCTAAAGTAGTATATCCGAAAGTGGAATTAAAGAAAAAATTGGAAAGCCAGGCTCCAACTATTCCTAGCCAATTATGTATAAGGACAGGTTCACCTGCACCACCAAAGGCCATATCCATAAAAGAAGAAAATCCCATAGCGAGATATCTTTTATCGATATGCGAGTGAGAAATCATAGAAAGCAGAAGAAATGCCGCCATGACCATAAGTAAAATAGAAATCACTTTGGTCTGCGTAGTTACTTCTTTCTTTTTAGCTTTACCGGATGAAGAAGTGCTATTTTTTTTTGGATTATTCTTCTTTATGCGATTGATGACAATGTCGTCGTTATTAGGCATTTTTTCCCCCCAGAATAAAATGCATGTGCAACAAAGTTATAATACTTTTTGTCAATATATAAATAAAGATATATATATTCAATAAAATATATGAAAATATGCTAAGCTTTTTTAATGCTATTACCTTCGATTACAGGAACAACAGGATAGATATTTCTTCTTAAACAAAGCTCAATATCTGATTCCATGCCATTTGCCGTCAAAGTGTTTGCATGTTCTCTAGTCTTGATAAAATCTATGAGATCAACAGAATGTAAATTATATAAGTTCTTTGCAGCATCAGCAGAGTCAGTCATTGTTACATTAGAATATTTTTTGTAAAAATGATTGATAAACGCACCTGCGCAAAGGGTGTCTTCATAGGATAGTCTGCCGTTTGTGCCAGCGCACATCATGCATATTTCGGCAGATTCTTTTTCTTCATCAGAAGAAAGAAAATTGTTATCTATAAAGTCAAAAACTGCATCGATATTTACAAACCCACCTACTACTTTAAGCTTAGTATTTTTACCTTTCTGGAACAGTTTAGAACCATTAGTGGTGGAAATAATAACAGATTTTCCCTTTACAGCCTCTTCTGTATATTCAGTAGGAGAATTTCCGGCATCAAAACCGCTTGGTTTTTGGCAGTTTCTTTCACCACCCATAAATCTACTTTCCTTGCTGAGTGAGCTGTAAACAGTTACTGCTTTGTCCAGACTTTCGTAAGCTAATACTTCTTTAGCACCGTTATAAAGTGATGCGCATACAGAAGATCCTGCTCTGAGTACGTCAATCATGATCAAAATTTTATTGTCAAATTGGTTGACAGATTCAGGAAAATATGGAGTCAAAAAAGCATCTACTGTCATTCTTTACCTTCATTTTCAGTTCTACAAAATTATATGCGAGACTTACGCATACTAAAGGCAAAATAACTAAAAAAAACAAGAATTTATATTTTGATTTTCAAAATATCTTTCAGAAGCTGAAAATGTCTATATTTAGACTTACTATTTCCGATTTTAGTTGTAAATTGCATTATGCTTATATTTCAAACAACAATTACAGTATGAATACATGGCAAAACCATTTATAATAGCAGGTCCTTGTTTAGCTGAATCATATAATATGCTTGACGAAAGTGCCGCACTTCTGTCAGAGCTTAGCCAAAAGCATAATTTTAAATTGTATTTTAAAGCTTCATATAGAAAAGCAAACAGAACCAGTGTAAACTCCTTCGAGGGAGTAGGCGATGAAATTGCTCTTTCTTGGATTAAAGAGATAGGTGAGAAGTACAATCTCGAAACTATAACTGATATACATGAAACAAATGATGCCAAATTTGCTGCAGAATTTGTGGATGTTCTTCAAATCCCGGCATTTCTGGCAAGACAGACTTCGCTTCTTATTGCTGCAGGAGAGACAGGAAAAATTGTCAATATAAAGAAAGCACAATTTATGGCTGCTCCGGATGTTATTAAAGCTGCGGAAAAAGTTAAATCAACCGGAAATGATAAAGTTTGGCTGACTGAAAGAGGAACTTTCTTTGGCTACAACAATCTGGTTGTAGATTATCGTAGTCTGATTCAAATGCGAAAAAGTGGTTTTCCAACAGTGTTTGATGCGACTCATTCTGTTCAACAGCCTTCTATAGGTGAACAGTCGGGAGGTTCTCCTGAGTTTATACCTGCATTAGCAAGGGCAGCAGCGGCAGTTGGGATTGACGGGATGTTCCTGGAAACTCATCCTGATCCGAAAAATGCCAAAAGTGATTCGGCAACACAATTGCCTTTAAACAGAGTAGAAAACTTTTTGACAGAAATATTTAAAATAAATGAGATTGTTAATCCTTAATATAGTTTTTCTATTAGCTATTTCTGCTTGTTCGACTGATGATTATGATAAAAAATTGGTTGAGCAGGAAAGTGATGTTTTGCAAGGTGATATACCAAACCAAGTAAGCAGAAATGTAAAAGTGCTTTTTACCGATTCTAATGTCACTAAAGCTATATTATATGCAGGAAGAGCAAGAATATATACGGAAAAAAAGGAAACTGTCTTGGACAGTGGAGTTCACGTAGATTTTATTGATAGAGAAACAGGCGAAAAGAAGAGCTATTTGGATGCAGATTCAGCTCACATTGATGATAGAACTCAAAATATGATTGCTGTAGGCAATGTATTTGTTAAATCTGACAGCCAAAATGCTACTTTAAAGACTGAGAAATTATATTGGAATAACAAAACAAGAAAAATACATACTGACAAGTATGTGGTGTTTGATAATCCAAAAGAACACTTCGAAGGCTATGGCTTTGAAGCTGATGAAAATTTAGAAAATTCGACTATTTACAAAGTATCCGGAGAGCAAAAATGAAAAAGATGATGATTGCCGGTAACTGGAAAATGAATACTAACCTCTTTGAGGCTCAAGTACTTGCAGAATATATATTTGGCGGTGTTTTACAGAAACCGGATTTAAATGTTGAGGTTGTGCTATGTCCACCTTTTGTTAATTTGGCAACTGTGGCAGGCGTACTAAAAGATACTAAAAAAGTGCATTTAGGTGCTCAAAACTGCTACCATGAAGTAAAAGGCGCTTTCACAGGTGAAGTATCTGTGCCTATGCTTACAGAAGTAGGGTGTAAATATATTATTATTGGCCACTCGGAAAGAAGAACCATTTTTGGCGAAACTGATGAGATGGTAAATAAAAAAGTCAATGCTATTATGGATTACGGCTATAATGCGATTCTTTGCATTGGGGAAACTCTTGAAGAAAGAGAAGCCGGTAATACTTTTGATGTTCTTTTCAGACAGCTTGACAAAGGTCTGGCTGGTGTTCCAAACTATAAGTTAAGAAATATTGTTATAGCTTATGAACCTGTTTGGGCTATTGGTACAGGAGTTGCTGCAACTGTTGACCAGGTTGATGAAGCACACAATAGAATTAGAGAGCATTTGATAGAATCTTTGGGTGCTCCGGCAAAAGATATGCTTATCTTATATGGTGGAAGCATGAAACCATCTAATGCATCTGAACTGATGAAACTTGAAAATGTAAATGGTGGACTAATAGGCGGAGCCGCGTTAGACCCAGAACAGTTTTTAGAAATTATAGAATCAGCAAGGAATATATCTGAATAATGAAGTATAATCTGCCAAATATGGTAAGCCTTTCGAGAATTGTGATTTCTCCTTTTTTCTTGATGCTGCTTATAAGCGGTGATAAGTTTAAAATCAAAATATCTGTTATTTTGTTTATAATCGGAGCAATTACTGATTATCTGGATGGTTGGCTTGCAAGAAGATATCATCAGGTGAGTTCCTGGGGTAAATTTTTTGATCCATTGGCAGATAAAGTACTAACCACTTCAGCATTTGTAGCTTTTGTAATCATGGGGATTATCCCGGCGTGGATGGTCTCCGTGATTGTATTAAGAGATTTGGCCACAACTTGGCTCAGAAAAATAGGGGAGAAGCGCGGCAAACCTTTAGATACTTCAAAATCTGCAAAGACAAAAACATTTATTCAGATGGGATTTATAGCATATATTTTAGCATTGTTGGCTTTTGATTTGACAAATTTGATTTATTCCGAATTTACCTATTGGTTTATGTTTATTCTCACAGCTTATACTGTCTGGACATTAGTAGAGTATGTGACAAATAATAGAAGTATTTTTCTTGTTGGAGGCAGGAAACGGAGTGGAGTATAAGTTTTCACTCAAATACTTAGTGGTTACCTTTTTGGGCAGTGGTTACCTTCCGAAAGCTCCCGGCACATGGGGGAGCATAGCTGCAATTATTCCACTTTTTTTTGATATACCATATATTAGGTATGTTTTCCTACTGTTTTTTTTATTAAGTTGGCTTTCGATTCCTTTAATCAATTCTGTTGAAAAAGAAACTCATAACGATCCGGGTTTTATAGTAATAGATGAAGCTATGGGAATTTGGTTTTTGTTTTTTTCGCCCTATATTCCGCACGATTTTATTTATATTTTTCTTGGGTTAGTACTTTTTAGAATATTTGATATAGCAAAAATCTACCCATGCAACAAAATAAATGAGAGGGATGGTGGGTTTTATGTAATGCTAGATGATTTGATTGCAGCGATTTACGCTTCTGCAGTCCTGCATATACTGATTATGCTTGAAAGCATATTTGGTTTATTCAATCTTCTAAACTTAATTATAGATTAAAATGTAGCATAGTAACATGCTTTTTAACTGTGATTTTGAATATGTAAGAGCTCCTTTATTCATATCAGGAAAGCAACCTAAGGATAAAAAATAATAACAAATTCCTAACAAAATTTAATAGTCGTCTAACCCCTTACAAAATAATAGAAAAAAAAAGAAAAAAGTACTTGCACACATAGTATATTTCTCATATCTTGCACTCATAATAAATCAATAATTAGTTTTCTCATCTTTTATATAAGAGGTTCTCATGAGTATGAACAAGACCGACTTAATTAATGCTGTAGCAGAAAAAGCTCAAATGACTAAAGTTGATGCTGAAAAAGCAATCAAAGCTACTTTTGATTCAATCACAAATGAATTGTCAGAAGGTGGCAAAATTACTCTTATCGGATTTGGTACTTTTGAAGTGCAGGAAAGAAAAGAAAGAACTGGTAAAAACCCTCAAACAGGTGCTACTATGACTATCCCTGCTAAAAAAGTTCCTAAATTTAAACCGGGTAAAGCATTGAAAGACTCAGTTGAGAAATAAATTTTTGAATGTTGAAAAAAAGCCGCTTAGAATTAAGCGGCTTTTTTTTATATTTGAAAGATTTATTTAATGTCAATCAATGGAAAAACGCCATGAGTAAGGAACTGAGGCTCTCAAAACCGTACCTCATTCAGGCAGATGACCTGACCCGTGAAGATATGTATACTATTTTCGAAAAAGCTCAATTCTTCATGGACAATTATAGAAGAGGGGAAAAATTTGATGACCTGAAGGGCATCACTGTTGCATTAGCATTTTTCGAAAATTCCACTCGTACCAAAATCTCATTTGAACTAGCTGCAAAAAGACTTTCCGCAGACACATTTTCTTTTCAATCATCATCCAGTAGTCTTAAAAAAGGTGAATCTCTGATCGATACTCTTAGAACTATCGAAGCAATGGGTGTGCAAATGTATGTAGTGCGCCATGGCAGATCAGGAGTACCTAAGTTTCTACAGGAAAACACTGATGGTGTGATATTGAATGCGGGTGATGGAAAGCATGAGCATCCAACTCAAGCGATTTTGGATACGTTCACTCTTTACAAACATTTCGGCAAGATAGAAGGTCTGAAAGTTTGTATCGTAGGTGATATCCTTCATAGCCGCGTGGCTAGATCAAATGTTACTGCTTTAAACACTTTAGGTGCAGAAGTTGCTGTTTGTGGTCCTGGTACTTTATTACCTCGCCACATGAATATTTGGGATGCTCAGTACATCGAAAATATCGATGATGCAGTTGAGTGGGCAGATGTCTTATTAGTACTTAGACTTCAAAGAGAAAGAATGGAGTCAGGTATTTTGCCTTCTCTAAGAGAGTTTTCTACATATTATGGTGTTAACTTCGAACACTTTAGCAAAAAACCTGAGCTTGTATTAATGCATCCGGGACCTGTAAATTATGGTGTAGAACTTGATTATAAAGTTAGTTCTTATCCTAATTGCTTAATCCAAACACAGGTGACCCACGGCGTTTATACACGTATGGCCATATTGTCCTTATTGGCTCAGAATGTGTAAAATTTAATGTAACTTTTTTAGTATTTGTGCACTCTTAGAGATATCTTTAAGGGTGCTTTTTTTGTAAATAAGCAAGATTGTGTTTATTGGAAAAAATTTGGACAATAATTGATGTATTAAATTGGGGTAAAACATTTTTCGAAGATAAAAATGTTGACTCTCCAAGATTATCTATGGAACTGATCCTTTGCCATGTGCTGGATGCAGTGAGGATAGATATATATACTAATTTTGATAAGCCGCTCAATAAAGATGAGCTGGCACAGATTAAAGAATCTGTTATCAGCAGAGCTAAGGGTAAACCTTTACAGCATATCATAGGTAAGACTTCTTTTATTGATTATGATATTAAATGCTCTTCAAATGCTCTAATTCCGAGACCTGAAACAGAGTTTTTAGCTGATTGGGCTATAAAGGATTTTGAAAAAGCAAATCCTGAGAATATTCTTGATATAGGAACAGGGAGCGGATGCTTGGCAATCTCTCTTGCTGATAAATTCCCGGGAGCGAAAGTATTTGCCATAGATATTTCTAACGAGGCATTACAACTGGCTAAACAAAATGCTGATCTGAACAACATTCAAAATATATACTTTAAAAACATTGATATCTTACAACATACTGCTAAATACAACAAATTCGATATTATTATTTCGAATCCACCTTATATCCCATTAGATGAGTATAACTCACTTGAGGAAGTAGTTAAAAATCATGAGCCTAGAATATCTCTTACTGATGAAAATGATGGCATGACTTTTTATAGGAGATATGCAGACATTTTCTCTGAAATGCTTGCTGATGAAGGCTGCTTTTATCTGGAGATGGGGCATAACCAAGCTGATGAATTAGAAAAATTATTTCAATCTAAAGGATATATGATTGAATTTAAGAAGGATTTAGCAGGAATAACAAGAATGATGAAAGGGAAAAAATGCTGTTAAGATACTGTAAATTAGCGGTTAAGTAGCAGGAAATGTGGAAAAAAAACATATCAAATTATCTATAAAAACAGAAATAATTATGCTTTTTTAGAAATTATTTTATAGTTTTGGAAACTGTATTACTTATATATGGCAAATTGTGTTTTTTACACTAAGGTAAACGTATGTCTCAAGTAAAAATTGAAAAACAAATCGGCGGTGCCGTCCTATCTCTGAGCGGACAGTTCATAGGCGGCGAAGAAACCGATCAGCTAAAAGCTGCTTTGAAAGAACTTTCAGATCAAGATACGAAAAAACTCGTTATTGATTTGAAAAGTACTAAATACCTAAATTCTACTGCTTTAGGTATTTTGATTGCCGCTCATACTAATTTTGTAAAAAGAGATGGAAAAATCGTGCTGGCTAACATCAGCAAATCCATTGAAAATATCTTTGTTATTACAAAATTAACTGTGGTATTTAATATCGCAGACTCTGTCGAAGAAGCAATTAAATCTTTGTCTAATTAATATAATAGTGAGAGGTGTTATGAAAAACCTATTTAATGTTCTAGTGATAGCGTTGTCACTGCTCGTAGCTTATTTGTTCTTTTACCTTATCATGGGTAATCCTGACAACTTTAATGACCCTGAGACTAAACACGAACCAAAAGCAGGTAACGTGCTTGGTACTATTTATACTGGTGGTCCTCTTGTAGGTCTTTTGCTTTCTTTCGTACTTATTTCTATCACTTTTACTTTCGAACGTCAGTTAGTAATGGCTAAAGCGAAAGGTAAAGGCGCTCCAGAAAAATTCGTAAAAGATGTTACTGGTTTACTTGAACAAGGTAAACTTGATGAAGCTTTAGAAGCTTGTGAAAAACAACGTGGTTCAATGGCTAGCGTTCTTCGTTCTGCTATTTACAGATTTAAAGAAATCGAGCATGATGATGAATTCTCTTCTGAAAAGAAAATCTCAGAAGTTCAAAGAGCTATTGACGAATCTATGAACTTGGAAACTCCTCTATTGGAAAAAAATCTTGTGTTCCTTTCTACAATCGCATCTATCTCTACGATGATCGGTTTGTTGGGTACTACTCTTGGTATGATTCGTGCATTCCAGGCATTAGCTGAATCTGGTACTGTATCTGCAACTCAGTTGTCTATCGGTATCTCTGAAGCACTTTACAATACTGCTGGTGGTCTATTAGGTGCGGTAATCTCTATCGTTGCTTATAACTTCTTTACAACAAAAGTAGATAACTTCGTTTATATGATTGATGAAGCTATTTTGAACGTTACACAGATCTTTACAGTTAGAATTAAAAAATAATTTAGAAGGAGTCTTCTGTGCCTAAGATTAAAAAGAAAAGAGTCGGTTTCGTAATCGATATGACTCCATTGGTAGACATCACTTTCCTTCTGCTTACTTTCTTTATGTTTACTGCTAAGTTTAAAACTGAAGCAGAAAGTGAGCAAAAGTTCGTGGTGGAACGACCAAAGGCATCAGCAGATACTTCTAAAGTGCCCGAACAAAACTTGGCAGTAATCTATGTTTCTATCGACTCTGCTTCTACTGATACTGTGTATCACTATGCAGTGATTAATGAAGCCGATAGAAGACAAGTTTATGCTAATATGTCGGAAGCATTAACTCCTGAGCAGCAGGAACAAGCTATGCTCAGAGTAGAAAATCTGGATATTTTGGAACTATTGATCAAGCAAACTCGTGCAGCTAACACTAAAACCGAATTTGCTGTTGATGCCGATCATAGAATTGAATTCAAATGGGTCGATGATGCTATGGAACGTTTAAGACGTGGACGTGCAACAGTATTTAACTATGTGACCGAGAAAAAAGGCGGTTAAGATTGATAAATCCTAAAAAATGGATTTTTTCGTTTTTGACTATTGTAACCTTTTGGGTTTGCATAGTGTCTAACTAATAAAGAGAATATTAAAGGAGATATAATTATGGCTGGTGGCGGTGGTGCCCTCGGTGTAGAAAGGTCGAAAAGAGGGAAAGCTTCAAAGCGTAAAAAAATGAAACGCGTTGGTTTTCATCTTGACATGACTCCTTTGGTGGATATTACATTCCTGTTGCTGACATTCTTTATGTTTACAACTACCATGGCGGCTCCGCAGGTTATGGAAATGTCTATTCCACCTGAAAGAGAAGAAAATGTTGAAGTAAAAATGAGTGAATTGCTCACTCTTTTTGTTCACCATGTTACAGACCCGATTACAGGAAAAGGTGAAGATAAACTCTTCTGGAGAATCGGTCTTGAACCTCCTGAACCAATTAAATTAAATGAAGTAAGAGAACTTTCTTATAAAGAAAATACTTCAAAAAGATTAGAACCTAATAAATTGATTTTTGCTTTGAAAGCAGATAGTGAAGTTAACTATGGTCTAATAGTTAATATTCTTGATGAGTTAAATCTTGCAGAATCTATGATTATGGAAGAATACTCAAAACGTACTGGTGAAGATGGTAATCCTATTAAGAGAGAAAGAAGATTTACTATCGCAAAAATCAATGAAGATGAATTAGAAGAATTGCAACTAGTAACTGGAGGGCTTGAATAATGGCTGTTACAGTAACTATGCCAGAACGCCCTACGTATGGTGCTATAGAGATTAAGGAACTGATTAAAAAGTATACCATAAGAGGGTATATCTATACTGTCTTAATTTTTGGTATTACTATGGGTGGCTATATGGCTACCGTGAATATGGAATCAGGAAGCGGAAAAAAGCTTAAACTTGCTCCTATTCAAAAAATTAAACTTGATCAGTTACCTCCTCCACAATCTGATGCTCCTGTGGAAGCTCCGCCTCCACAACAGGTTCAACAGATTATTCAGTCTGGTCCTGCTGCTCGTGCGGGTACTCCTGTTCCGGTTCCGGATGCAGAGATTACTCCGGATATGCAAGACTTTGCTGCTATGGATGTTATGTCTAGAGCATCTGCTGAAGGTGGCGATGGTGAAGATTTAGGCGGTTTCGCTGATAATATCGATTTCGATGCTCCTATCGAAGTTGAAGCTCCGGTGGAAGAACCAGATCCGGATGAATTTATTGCCGTAGAAGAAGAGGTGAAAGTTGATTTGCCTACTATTCAGAAAATGGTAAAATACCCGGATTTAGCACGCCGTGCAGGTGTTGAAGGTACTGTTTATATTAAAGTACTTGTTGACAAATCAGGAAAAGCTAAAAAAACAATTGTAGAAATGAGTGATAATGAATTACTTAATAAAGCTGCTGTTGAAGCAGTTATGAACTACAAAGGTTATGTTCCTGCGATCCAAAATGGTCAACCTGTAACGATGTGGCTTTCAATTCCAATTGAATTCCGCTTAAACTAAATTGTTAGGAAAATGTGCATCGCTTGTTTATTAAGTGATGCACATTTCCAAACAAAAACAATATGACAAAACACAAAGTATAATATACTTACATCTCAGGTATTATACTTTTTGTTTTGCCAAAAAAAGCAAACTTTTTAAACTTTGGAAGTAAATCTTTTATATGACTGATAACAATAGACAAGCAAGTAGATTTAACTTTGACTTAGTTTTGAAAGTCCTAAACTACTCCCTTAGATCTTTCATTTTAATTCTCGGTATTGTCTTTGCACTAGGCCTTATTGAAATGAAACATATGGATCCTGCTACTATTCGTGTTTTTGGAGCAATCATGATTCTCTTCGGAGCCTACAGGCTTTCGATGTACCATTTAATTGTTAAAAGACAGGCAATAGAAGAAAAATATGCCGAGCTTGACGAAGAAAAAGATAATCTTAAGTAATAATCTTTACGATATGATGAAGCTTTTACCCTTTATATATTTAAGTCTTTTTTTTACTGTGCTATCAACTTTATCTGCTGAAGATTTTCCTGCAGATACTACTGAGTTTATTGCAGTAGAAAAAGTTGTTACTGTTGATTTACAGGAGATATCACAAAATATTGAATATCCCTATCTCGCAAGAAAATATGAAATGGAAGGTGTGATTTATCTTAAATGCCTTATAGGTGAGCACGATAATTTAGAGAAAATATATGTTGAGAAGGCTGACCATGATTATCTCATAGAAAGTGCAGTTGAAAGTGTAAAAAAAGTTAAATCTTGGGAATCAGCAGAAAAAGATAATAAAGGAATCAAATGTTGGCTTTCGATTCCAATTGAATTTAGATTAGAAAGCCCTTCTTTTTTTTCAAGAATGCTAAGCTTCTTATTTGGATCTACTGATAAGGAAAAAATTAAGCAGTTAAATGCAAAAGCAATTTATAAAGAAGGGGATTTTATAGAGGACGAACAGTTAGCTCTTTCAAGTAAGAAAAATGTCTTTATAAAAGAGTCCGAAATAAATAAAATTGATAAAGAAGAGATACATGTAGAATATTTGGATTTGGATCGGAAACCTAGAGTAAGAGATAAATTAGTTGAAGAATTATTAGAAGGGTTTTCTTATGCCAAAATTGATAGCTATGAAGAAATTAGCAAAATTAAAGTTAAGGTATTGATAAACTTGAAAGGGTATCCGCTTAAGGTAGATGTTTTAAAATCTAATAATAAGAATATAGAAACTCCAATTCTTGATATTATAAAGGAATTTAAATTCAAGCCTTTTAAAAAAAATGGATATTCCTATTACGCAGATCTATTATTTACAATTACTATAGATCCGGAAAGTTAAATTATACAAGTATAGAATTTATGAAAACACTTTACTCTTTTTTATTACTTACATTATTCGTTGTACCTTCAGCTTTACTTGCTGAGGAAACTAACGCTGATACTTTGCGTTTTAATAATAAGGAGATAATCAAAACTTACTCCGATGAACGTATATTAGTTAACGCACATTTATATGATGAAACTGATTTAGAGGATATAAAGTTAGCTCCTGAAACTTTCGTTCCTTGTGATAATGCGGTTCAAATAGACTTAAAAGAACTATTTTCTTTAGTAAAATATCCTGATTCAGCTAGGCGAGCAGGAATTCAAGGAGTAGTTTACTCTAAGTGTTTAATAGGCAGAAATGGAAAAATTCTTCAAGTTATAATCGAAATGTCTGATGATAAGTTGTTAAATGATGCTGCTATAGATGCAGTTTGTAAGAGTCAATCTTGGATACCTGCAGTCAAGAATGGAGAAAAAGTTGCAATGTGGATTTCAGTGCCCGTTGAATTTAGACTGAATAAAAAAAAGAAATAATCTAAAACAGTAAAGATATAAATATTGAAATATATTGATTGCATAGATTTTATAGTTTAGACGAATTAGTTGACAAATTATAGGAGTTCACGTTATGAAAAAAATGATGATGCTGTTATTTCTCGGATTCATGATTGGATGTGGAGAGCAAAAGCAGTCAGGTGGAGATGAGCCACAGGAATCTATGAACTCCGGTAGCATAACTGTTTATTGTGACGAAAACATCGAGCACATAATGGATCATGCTATAACAATGTATGACAGCAAATATAAAGGTGTAGAAGTTAAAAAAGAGTATTTAAATTCGCGCCAGGTTATGCAAAAATTGCTCTCGGGAGAAGCCAGAGTGGTTCTAAATTCCAGGAAATATCTCAGAGATGAGGATTCCCTTATGAAGGTATACGAGGTAGAGCCTCATAAAGTAATGAAAATTGCTTCTGATGGATTAGTTTTCTTTGCAAAAAAAGATTTTCCAACTGATACTCTTTCAGCAGAAGAAATAGAGCAATTACTTACAAGCGATTTAAAACTAAAAAGTATTTACAGATTATCTGAAGAACCAGAAATGGCTTTTCCTGATGTAAACAGTTCTACATATTACCATATGTATACTCAAGCTGCTAAAGAGAAAAAAATTACTCGTGCTGCTAAGTATTTCAAAGATTTGGATTCTTTAGTAAATTATGTAAAAGAAAATAATGCAATAGGTGTTGCACTGATGTCACAATTGAATCAGGACACAACACTCAAAATGTTTAGACTAGGCTTTACGAATTCTGACAATAAGAGAATATTTCCTCAGAATGTTCATCCCGGATATATTGTGCAGAATAAATATCCCTATAAAGTTACTTATTATGCTTTCTTAAAAGAAAACAGAAGAAATTTACCATTTTGGTTTGCAAGATATTTAGAGCAAGACAAAGAAGCTCAGAAGTACTTCTTGGAAGCCGGAATATTACCTGAATATGCAAAATTAGTGTTAAAACAAAATTAGAAGGACTAAGTACTAATGAAATTATTAGCTTCATTATTACTCGCATTCACTTTAAGCTTTAGCAGCTTATTTGCTCAGTCGGCAGCCGACCAACTTAGAAGTTATGTTGCAGAAAAAGATTTTGAAAAAGCTGCTGAGTTGGTTGACAAAGCGACAGATGAAAATCGTAAAGATTTTGATCTGCACGTACTTTGTGGAGATATTTATTTCGAACTTGAACAGTATCAAAAAGCATTAGAGCTTTATGAAGAGGCTGATGATATCGACAGTGACGAAGCCCCTGTTATAAGAAAAATGGCAAATACATTGTCTCATTTAAATAAGCACGATAAAGCAATGAAATTGCTTTATGAAGCTATCGATGATAATGACAAAGATATCAATAACTGGTTGCAGTTAGGTAAATCATTGATTATGGCAGACTCTCTTAAAGCTGCAGAAATCAAAATTACAAGAGCAAAAGTGATTGATGATTCTAATCCGGAAACTTATATAGTTTTAGGTGATTTATACTTTGCAAAAAAAGTATACCAGTTAGCCTGTAACAACTATGAAGAAGCTTTGGAATTAGACAATGACAATGTGCAAGCAAGAATCAACCTTGCAATCGGTTATGGTAAAATGGCCAATACTGAAATGGATAAAGATTTGAGAAACGAATTATTCCTAAAATCTTTGAAAGAATGGAATACAGTAACTCAACAAGATCCAAAAAATGCAAAAGCATTTTACGAACAAGGCCGTATTTTCTATTATGCTAAGAAGTATAAAGAATCTGCAGCTTCTCTACTTAAATATGTAGAATTAAGACCGTCAGGTTCGTTCGGCCGTTGGATGTTGGCTCAGTCTTTATATGAAATAGGTGCTTGTGACAGTGCAAGAACTCACCTTGAAATTTCAGCAGAGCAAATTGACTCAGTAAAAACAAAAGCAAAATTACTTTTAGCTCGTTGTTTTTATGATAAAAAAGAATACACAGAATCTTATGAAGCTTATGGTGTAGTAGCTGCTGATACAGAAATGGAAATGAAAGATATAAGAAGTTTCGGTACTGCTTCTCTTTTTGCAGGTGATACTACTAAATGTCTGGAATTGTGGAGAAAAGCTATAGACATGGATCCTGAAGGTAACTGTAGACTTATGTTTTTTATGGGTTCTCAATTAAATAGAATGAAAAATTACTCTGAAGCAGTTGAAGTATTAAAAAGAAGACTTTCTGTTGCTGCTTGTGATGATCAGCTTTCAGAAACAAACTATACAATTGGAACAGCTTTGTTTTTCGATGAAAGTAAAGACTCTGTAGTTGCTAACAGAGCAGCAGAAGCTTTACCTTATCTAATGAAAGCCATTGAATTAGATTCAACTAATTTATATGCTTCATTATATTTGGGCGACGTTTATGCAGCTATTGATTCTACAGATAAAGCAGAAGAAGCATTTGAGTTCATCATAACAGAAGCAAGAAAAGATACTGCTAATGAAAGAAGTCAAAGGATACTAGGTCAAGCTCATTACAAAATTACTATGATGGCTTATGAAGCTAAGCAATGGTCTGAAGTAGTGAAGTATTCTAAAGATTGGATTGCTTCTGATCCTGAATCAGAATTTGGTAACTTCTTTTTAGGTTTAGCATATCATAATCTTCAAAATGTTGAAGCTGCTTGCTCAGCATATAGAAAAGTATTGAGGATAAACCCTAAAAATACAAATGCATCCAAAGCTTTAAATAGCTTACAATGTAAATAAACGTTAAATGTTAAGGGAAAATGGAGACTTTGTTGAAAAGTCTCCTTTTTTCATATTGTATATTTCCTAAATCATTAGTATCTTTGCAAGATACATTTTAAGCGGAAGTGTAAAAATGTTACAAATAATGGTCAAAGGCATAGGTGATGGAACATATGACATCGATACCGCCTGTGCCGTAGGTAGATTGAAAGGTATATATCCGGAGTTTTACGGTGATGTAACTCTGGAAGGTCAGCTAAAAGTGCTTGGCAATAGATATACTGTGGTTGCTAAAGTCAGCTGCATGGCAAAATTGCTTTGCGATGTCTCCTTAGAAGACTATAAAGAAGAGATAAGCGCAGAGATTGAGATAGCTTATCTGGCAAACACAGACTTATATTATACTCAAAAAGAGCAAGATGATGACGATTACGAAAGAGAAATTGTCATTCATGAAGATGATAAGTTTATTGATTTGACTGATGAGGTCACTCAGCAGTTAAATGTTTCTTTGCCAATGAAAAGAGTATCTCCAAAATACAGAGATAAAGATATCGAAGATATCTATCCTGAATACACTGAATCTAATGATGAAGAAGATAAAAAAGACCAAAATGATGATATAGATGAAAGATGGTCTGCATTAAAGAAATTAAAACTTAATTAGATAATTACTAAAGGGAAGGAACAATGCCACATCCTAAGAGAAAAACTTCTAAAACTCGTAGAGACAAAAGACGTACTCACTACAAAGCGACACCAAAGACTGTAAACACTTGTCCTCAGTGCGCGTCTCCAAAATTGTCTCATGCAGCATGTCCTGAATGCGGATATTATAACGGACGTAAAATAATTGCTGCTGTTTAATATTCATAGTTTAAAAAAGTACCTGCTATCTTAAAGTAGCCGGTACTTTTTTTATTAATAATAAACCGAGGTTTATTTTTCAAATGAATCAAACCGAAAACAAAGTAATCAAAATAGCCATCGATGCTATGGGCGGAGATTTCGCCCCGGTAAACGAAGTAATCGGTGGTATAAATGCTTTAAAAAATAAACCAAATTTAGAAGTTATCTTTGTCGGCGATGAAGCTAAAATAAAAAAGGCTATCTCCGATCAGGGATATCAGGGTAGCAATTATTCTATTGTGCATAGCACTCAAATTGTTACCATGAAAGATGACCCTTCTGTTGCCCTCAAATCGAAAAAAGATTCTTCCTTATTCAAAGGTGTTGAACTGGTCAAAAAAGGCGAAGCTGATGGCTTTGTTTCTGCCGGTAACACAGGCGCGGTTATGTCTACTTCCACTATCCTTTTGGGTAGAGTGAAAGGAGTAGGACGCCCTACAATTGGCACTTTTATGCCTACTATTAAAGAGCAGCCTTCGTTGCTTTTAGATGTGGGAGCATCTGTCGATCAAAAAAGCAGATTCTTATATGAATATGCTATTATGGGCTCTATATATGTTGAACATATATTAGGTAAAACTAACCCTAGAGTAGGCCTGCTAAGCGTAGGCGAAGAAGCATCTAAAGGTACGGAAGAAGTTAAGCTTGCAAATAAAATATTGCAGGAAAGCGAACTTAATTTTATTGGGAACGTAGAAGGAAGAGATATCCTTGCAGGTACTTCTGATATTATTGTATGTGATGGTTTTACCGGCAACGTTATTTTGAAGTTTGCAGAAAGTTTTCTTTCTGTTTTGAAAACTAAAATAAAAGATTTTTCTGAAAGAGGGATTTTTAATAAATTGAAAGTCGCTCTTATGATACCTACTTTAAAAGCGGTATTAAAAGATTTTGATTATCAGAATTACGGCGGTGTGCCTTTGCTTGGTGTAGACGGTAATATAATAATTGGACATGGAAAATCGTCTCCGATAGCCGTAGAAAACATGATCTACAGAGCAGTAGAAATGACTCAAAAAGAGCTGACTACTAAGCTTTTCGAGGCACTTAATAAATAAAAATTTGGATAAACAATAGAAATTGAATTATGCCA
Organism: uncultured bacterium; assembly: GCA_942490685.1. Taxonomy (GTDB): domain Bacteria; phylum Bacteroidota; class Ignavibacteria; order Kapaibacteriales; family UBA2268; genus JBFHIJ01. The sequence continues at coordinate 1,936,903 of CALNXW010000016.1, read as the reverse complement.
GCTACAATTACTTCTATAGCACATTACTTACCTCCTGATATTTATAATAATGAATATTTTGAGGATTTTTTGGATACAAGCCATGAATGGATAATGGCTAGAACAGGTATCGCAGAAAGACGTTTTGCTAAAGATGGCGCTACTAGCGACCTTATGGTGCCAGCAGCCGAAGAATGTATCAAGCGCAGAGGAATCGCCAAAGAAGATATTGATATGGTGATTTGTGCTACTGTAACGCCTGATCATCTTTTTCCAAATACTGCAGCAGTTTGCCAGCACAAATTAGGGCTTCCAAATGCTTGGGGCTATGATATTAGTGCTGCTTGCTCAGGATTTATATTTTCACTTATTAATGCGGTGAAAATGGTTGAATCCGGTGTTGCTAAAAATGTATTATTACTCGCAGGCGACAAAATGAGCTCTGTGGTTAACTTCAAAGATAGAACACAAGCTGTTCTTTTTGGAGATGGTGCCGCAGCTTGTTTAATCGAAATGTCTGATGATGATGAGCTTGGAGTACTTGATCAAATCCTTCGTATAGATGGCAATGGTGGTCAGTACTTGAAACAGGTTGCGGGTGGATCTTTCAAGCAAGCTTCACACGAAACTGTGGATGCAGAAGAACACTTCATTTATCAAGACGGGCAAAATGTATTTAAGGCGGCTGTAAAAGGAATGGCTGATGTTTCATCTGAAATAATGGAAAAAAATAACCTTACTTCTGATGATATTAACTGGCTTGTTCCTCACCAGGCGAACTTAAGAATTATATCTGCAACTGCTCAAAGAATGGGATTAGATCCTGAAAAAGTGATGATCAATATTGAAAAATATGGCAACACTACTGCAGGCACTATTCCAATTTGTCTATCTGAGTGGCTGGAAAATGGTAAACTCCATAAAGGTGACAGACTTGTTTTATCAAGTTTTGGTGCCGGTTTCACATGGGGTACGATTTATATGCGTTGGAATATGAACAAATAATATAGAGCTATGAGTAAAGCATTATTATGTACAGGTCAGGGGTCTCAATATGTAGGTATGGTAAAAGACCTATACGAAAAATACCCTGTTGCACAAGAATTAGTAAAGAAGGCTGATGAAGCTCTTGGTTTTGAAATAAGCAAGATCTGCTTCGACGGTCCTGCTGAAACATTGAAAGAAACCAGGTACACTCAACCTGCACTGTTTTTACACTCTGCAGTTGCTTTTAATCTAATCAAAGATAAAGTAGATTTCTCTGTAGTAGCAGGTCACTCAGTTGGTGAGTATGCTGCTCTTTATGCTGCAGGTGTTCTTTCTTTTGAAGATGCTATCAAATTAGTAGCACTCAGAGGCCAGCTTATGTTTACCGCAGGTGAAGATGAGCCAGGAACAATGATGGCTGTAATTGGCGGAGCAGATGAAAAAATTGAAGCAGCTTGTAAAGAGCTAACTGAAAAAGGCAATGGTAATGTAGTAGTTGCTGCTAATTATAATTGCCCGGGACAATTAGTTGTTTCAGGATCTGCAGAATATTTGAGAGAAAATAAAGATGCTTTAAAAGCGGCAGGTGCTAAAATAGTAAAAGAGCTACCTGTTAGTGGAGCTTTTCACTCTCCTCTAATGCAACCGGCAAAAGAAAAACTTGCTGAAGCAATTAACAATATAGAATTTAAAGAAGCGAAAGTTCCTGTCTATTCTAATGTGTATGCAAAACCAATTACCGGTGCTGAAGAAATCAAAGAAGCTTTAATTGCTCAATTGACTGCTCCTGTAAAATGGACGCAATCACTAATAGAAATGGATAAGGAAGGTATCTCTGACTTTATCGAATTAGGACCCGGTGCTGTGTTGCAAGGCCTTGTAAAAAGGACACTTAAAGAAAAGAACATAGACGGTATCGATAAAGTTGAAGATGTGGAAAAGTATATTGCAGGTTAAAAAAATATATTTTTTAACTTTAGTTTTGTCAACTTTATAAAAGTATGATAATGGGAAACAAATTTGAAGGAAAAGTTGCTGTCGTTACGGGCGGATGCCGTGGTATCGGAAAAGCAATTGTAGAAAGATTTTTACAGGAAGGAGCTAAAGTATACTCTTTCGATTATGTTGTGCCAGGCGAAGGTGAAACATTTATCGAAGATGCAGCTTTAGCAGTAAACGCGCGTTGCATTCAAACTGATGTTACTAAATCAGACTCAGTTGCAAGCTCTTTTGACACTGTTGTAAAAGAAGCTGGCAGAGTAGATATTTTAGTAAATAACGCAGGTGTTACTCGCGATAATTTATTAATGAGAATGTCTGAGACAGAATGGGATCAAGTTATTGATACCAACTTAAAAGGCACATTTGTTTGTACAAAAGCTATTACAAGACAAATGATGTCTCAGAGAAGCGGACGCATAATTAATGTTGGTTCTATTATCGGCACACGAGGTAATGCAGGCCAATCAAACTATGCTTCTTCTAAAGCCGGTGTTATTGGTTTTACAAAATCAATTGCTCAAGAGTTAGCTTCTCGTAATATTTTGTCTAATGTTGTAGCTCCGGGGTATGTAGAAACTCCGATGACAGACAAATTGACTGAAGATCAGAAGAAAGCTTATGCAGCTACTATTCCTCTAAAAAGAGCTGCTAAACCGGAAGATATCGCAAATGTTGTTGCATTTTTAGCTTCCGATGATGCTTCGTACGTGACAGGTCAAGTAATTCATGTTGATGGTGGATTAGCACTTTAAGGCATTTATATAAATATTTATTATTTTAACAATTATTGTTCTAGGAGTATATCATGGATATTCTAGCAAAAGTAAGAGAAATTATCGTAGCAAAACTTGGTGTTGAAGAAACTCAAGTAACACCTGAAGCTTCTTTCACAAAAGACTTAGGTGCAGATTCTTTGGATACAGTTGAGCTTATCATGGAATTCGAAAAAGAATTTGATATCACTATCGAAGATAGCGAAGCAGAAAAAATCCAAAGTGTTGGTGATGTTGTAAGATTTTTGGAAGCTAACAAGTAATCTGTTAGCTGCTGAAAAGGAAGAGACTTTTTAAAAAGTCGGCCTATAAATTTTGTTGGGGCTTTCGCATCTGATGCGATATGCCCTGACTCGATTTTAAAAAGCCTCGAAATTAATAGTATTGTGTAAAGTTTAACAACGGCGAGATATTATGCCGAAATACGATTTCCCACGTGTAGTAATTACCGGTCTTGGTGCTGTTACTCCTATCGGTAATAATATTGATGAATTTTGGAATTCAATGATGGAAGGCAAGAGCGGAGCCGGTCCGATTACCGGGTTCGATGCCTCAGAATATAAAACTAGATTTGCTTGCGAAGTAAAAGGATTTGATGCTGAAAAATATCTTAATCGTAAAGAGATACAGCGCATGGATCCATTTACTCATTACGCTATAGCAGCCGCAGCCATGGCATTAGAAGATGCTGCAATTGATTTAGAAACTTTGGATATGGAAAGAGCTGGTGTCGTTTTTGGCTCAGGTATCGGTGGAATGTGGACTTATCACCACCAACAGGAACAGCTTTATAAAAGAGGTAAACCTGACCGAATCTCTCCATTCTTTGTACCTATGATGATTTCTGATATTGCTGCAGGTCAAATTGCAATTCGTTGGGGATTTAAAGGTCCTAACTATGCTACTGTTTCTGCTTGTGCTACTTCTTCGCATGCTATCGCAGACGCATTGATGCTTCTTCAAAGAGGAAATGCTGATATTATGATTTGTGGTGGTAGTGAAGCAGCTATATGCCCAATGGGTGTAGGCGGATTTAACTCTATGCAGGCTCTTTCGACTCGAAACGATTCTCCTACGACAGCTAGTCGTCCTTTTGATAAAGACAGAGATGGATTCGTTATGGGCGAAGGCGGTGGTGTTCTTATATTAGAAACTTTAGAGCATGCTCAAAAACGTGGCGCTAAAATTTATGCTGAATTAGCTGGTTTTGGTATCACTGATGACGCACATCATATTACAGCACCTTCTGTAGACGGACCTTCAAGATCTATGAAGCTTGCTATTGAAGATGCAGGCCTTAAGCCTGAAGATATTGATTATCTGAATGCTCATGGTACATCTACACCTCCAAATGATAGAAATGAAACTGCTGCTGTTAAAGCAGTTTTTGGTGAGCACGCATACAAAATGTCTATTAGCTCCACAAAATCTATGACTGGTCACTTATTAGGTGCAGCAGGAGCTATTGAAGCAGTTGCTACTGTGCTTGCTATTAAAAACAGCAAAGTGCCTCCGACTATTAATATAGTGGAGCAAGATCCTGATTGTGATCTTAATTATACTCCTCACAAACCGATTGAAAAAGAAATTAAAGCTGCTATCAGCAATACTTTCGGTTTTGGTGGGCATAATGCTACAATATGTTTCAAAAAATTTGAAGATTAAACCTATAAATGAAAGAAATACTTCAGCAGATTTATGACGGCATTTTTAGGTTCAAACCGCTTAAGAATTTTATTAATAGCGAATCCAACCATAGGGAACTCTTCCCTGTGGTTGGTTTTTTAGATACCCAAAGGAAAAAAGAATTAGAAAAAGCTTTAAAAATCAAAATAAATACAACTGAGTATTACGAACAAGCTCTAATTCATCGCTCTTATGTGCAGGTCTTGGGAAGAAAAGATGTTTTTTCCAATGAAAGACTTGAGTTCCTGGGAGATGCCATTTTAGGCATGCTGGTAGCTGAATATCTCTTTTCGCTACATATAAAAATTCCTGAAGGCGAATTGACCAAAATGCGAGCTAGGTTAGTCAATAAAAAATCATTGACAGTATGTGCAAAAGAGCTTAAACTCGATGATTTTTTAATGATGAGCTATAGTTGCCAAAATTCCTTAAAACAAGGTAATGATGCAGTACTCGGTGATGCAATGGAAGCGGTTATAGCCGCTGTCTACCTTGATTCCGGAATAGAAGCAGCTAATGATTTCATTTTAAACAAATTAATTCCTACACTTTTAAGTAAAAGTGTTTTGGAAGATACAAATTATAAAAGTAAATTGCTTGAAACCGTACAGGCAAATGGTAAAGAAGCGCCTTCGTATTCTGTCATTGAAGCTGTGGGCCCTGACCACGATAAAGAATTCAAAGTAGGGGTTTATGTTGCTGGTGAGCTTCTTGCTGTCGGTAGCGGCAAAAATAAAAGAACTGCTGAGCAAAATGCTGCTCTCAAAGCTTTAGAATCTAATAAGTAATCTATTTTCGTAACTAATATATATAGTGATGCGGTATGGAAAAGTTAATATTTGAGAAATCTCGTCCGGGCCGTAAAGGTTATACGCTTCCTAAATTGGATGTTGAACCGATTTCTATCGAAGCGAATATCCCGCAAGACCTAATCCGAAAAAATGACGCTGATCTTCCTGAAATCAGTGAAAATGAAGTTGCAAGACACTTTACTAAACTGTCTAAACTTAATTTCAATATAGAAGAAGGTTTATATCCTCTTGGTTCTTGTACTATGAAGTATAACCCGAAAGTAAATGAAGTAACTGCTTCTTTACCTGGTTTTACTAATGTACACCCTTGCAGCCAGGAAGAACACGCACAAGGTGCTCTGCAACTTATGTATGAACTTGGCGAATCGTTAAAAGCAATTACCGGCTTGCCTGGTGTTTCTTTACAACCGGCTGCAGGTTCACATGGCGAACTTACTAGTATCTTTATGTTCCGTGCATTCCACTTACATAATGGTGAGCCACATAGAGACAAAATCCTTATTCCTGATGCAGCTCATGGCACTAACCCTGCTTCTGCAGCTATTGGTGGATTTAAAATTATCAGCATTAATTCTACAGAAGACGGTAGAATTGACATCGAAGACTTGAAATCTAAAGTAGGTAATGATACTGCCGGCTTTATGATTACAAATCCTAATACAATTGGACTTTTCGAACCACAAATTCTTGAAATCAATAAGATTATCAAAGATGCCGGTGGTCTTTTATATATGGATGGTGCTAATCTAAATGCACTTATGGGTATTGCACGCCCGGGTGATATGGAGTTTGATGCAGTTCACTTCAACTTGCACAAAACTATGTCTACTCCACACGGTGGTGGTGGCCCAGGTTCAGGTCCTATTTGCGTTTCAGAAAGATTGAAACCATTCTTGCCTATACCACAAATTGAAAAAGATGGTGAAGTTTACAGAATAGTGATGGATAAAGAACTTTCTATCGGTAAAGTACACTCATTCTTCGGCAACTTTGGTGTTATGGTTCGTGCTTATACTTATATTCGTATGTTAGGCGCTGAAGGTCTGTTTAATGCAAGTAAAAATGCTATTATAAATGCTAACTACTTGTTTAAACTAATCAAAGAAAACTTTGAAGTGCCTTATGATGAGTTCTGTATGCATGAATTCGTGATTAGTGGTGATAAGCAAAAAGAAAAAGGCGTATCTACAAAAGATATAGCTAAAAGACTATTGGACTATGGATTCCATGCTCCAACAATCTACTTCCCGCTTATAGTTCATGAAGCTATGCTTATCGAACCTACTGAAACTGAAACTATGGAAAGTATTGAAGCTTTTGCAAATGCTATGAATTCTATTGCAAAAGAAGCTGAAACTAATCCAGAATTAGTTTTAAATGCTCCGGCAAATTCTCCTGTAAAAAGGTTAGATGATGCATTAGCTGCAAGACAGTTAAACATCCGCTGGACTAAAGAAGCTTAAATACTTCTTCGATATAATATTTGATATAATATAAAAAAACGCTACGTGTATATCGTAGCGTTTTTTTTAGCTAAAAACTAAAAAATGTCTATAAAGATTTTATTGGGATGCAAATCTCTACTTGAAACTTACCTTCAGGATGAGTTCTGTGATCATTTAGATATAATTCGAAGCACGGTCTGTCATCAGGTTGATAGCCACTTTGAGGTAACCAACTGCTATAAACATAGGCCCAAGCAGACTGAAATTCTTCAGCCGAAACTTCAAATCCATGAACTGCATATTGACCACCGTCTATTACTGTTTTACCAACAACACCATCTACTTTTGTGTCTTCAGGCACAGTAATACAAACATCAACCCTTAAATTTTTTGCTTCAGTAATTTCAGGATCGTCATAATATACACACATGCTTTTTAAATCAGGTTGGCTAAGAAGCTGTCTAGGACCTGCCCAGCTCATTAACTGTCCCCATAAACTGCCAAATAGCTCTTCATTTCCTTGATATGGACCAAAATGTCTAACGTAAGCTACGTTCATAGAGTCCATATTTCTAATTTCGAAATGTGTTTGTTTTGGTACTTGCATTTTACTTCTCCTATCAAAATAATCAAAATTAAGCTTAGCCGACTCGCTTGTAATTACACTACTAAGATAGGAGTTATTATCTTCAGATGCTTTTCCATTATTGCTATCTGTTTGTCCATTCTTGCTATTTTGTGTAGCAATTTTGTCAAAATTTGTATAACCGCCGTTCCTCCATTGACTTGCACTCATGTTATACGAAGCCTTGAAAAGTTTAGCAAAAGATGCAGAATTGGAATATCCTGAATCTAATGCAATTTCTGTAATTGATTTTTTAGGGTTATGTATCAGCTGAGAAGCAGCTTTTTCAATTCTTAATCTTTGAATAAAGCTATAAATCGTTTCACCTAATAAAGAGGAAAACAGTCTATGGAAGTGAAACTGAGAAAAGTTAGAGACCTTTGCAAGATCTTCAAGTTTCAGGTTTTTATCCAGATTATTTTGTATATAATCTATAACACGATTTATACGAGTAAGATACTCTTGTTCTAAATATTTTTTATCCACTATAATCTCAATCTATGTTTTCAAACTTCAGTTACAGAAGAATGAGAAGATAATACAACAAGATAAAGAATCAAAAGTAAATTTGATATGCCCAAAATATTTAAACCACTGGATACCTATTGCCATGGAAGCATATTAGAAACAGACCATTAATAAGGGTGAAGAGTCAAAAATTCCCCTTCTTTTCAATTTGCGGTGAAACGTAGTGACGGGGTAGTTGGGAGTGTCTAAATAATTGAAATATTGAATTTCCATTCCACCCCGATTTTCTTCACAGAAAATCGACCCTCAAGAGGGTAAAAATACGTTTTAAATAAATGAGTCAGTAGACCCCAAAGCAATATTAAATGGCAAAATAGAGGTTAGAGATGCAAGGAATCTAAAAATTCCCTTCTTTTCAAACGATGTGCTGAGCGTCAGTGCAATGTAGAGGTATGGTGAATTTTAAAAAACACTAACCAGCTATGTAGTCGATCCTGAAAAAGTCAAACAAGAGCAAAAACGATTAAACAATAGGGCACTAAATTCAAAATTAGTGCCTTTTCAAATTTGGCAAAAAGAAAACGCAAGTTACTAAGTAGCTTTTTGAAGTTAAAAGCTGCACAAGCCAGCATCACATTTATAGAATCTCCCTCTAATCCCTTCAAAAAGTTTCTGCCTAATCTGTAATCTGATTTTAAATGTCCTATAATTGGCTCTATTGCTGATCTTCTTCTAAATCGTTTTCTGTAAGATTGTGATTTCACCTGCTCTCGGGTTCTTTTATGCACTCTTAATAACTCAGTATCACCAATTTTTTTCCTCCCACGGTATCCCTCGTCAATTAAGACTTTTTTCGGATGTCTATTGCATAAGCGATGATATTGCTCTAGAGCTGATGGCAGAGTATGACCATCATACGGATTCCCGGTAAAATTTAAAGCACCGACAATTATATTGCTGTTTTTTGTTGTCAGTATTGATACTTTAGAGCCAAATTCATAACGTTTATTTGGTTTTCCTTTAGAAATACAGGCTACTTCCGGTTCGTGAAAACTGTAAACTTTATTTTTGTCTTTTCTTGTCTGGGATAATATTTTTTTTGATACTTCTATCTCATTAGAATATGCCAATTGAAGGTCTTTGGGAAGTTTACGTAGTAAATCTCTGAGAAGTCTTGCACTAATTGTTTTAATTTTTCTTGCTGCACTGCGCCCTTGTTTTGCTCGCTTTGGTGTTGATAAATATCTCAAATACCATTTAAGTGTTGGGATTGTGCGTTTATAAGATTGACGCAAACGAACTTTCGTCTTATCGGCTATTCGCCATACCCAATTAATAACTTTTAGATGTAATTTTGTATCTGTTGGAAAGGTAATATTTTTTTCCTGAACGGTAGTGTCTGCTGTTATTTCAGATTCCATAGCTTTTCTGCCATGAAGTTTTATCGATATTTGTAATATTTTTTCTGCTCCGGATTCACCTATCCTTTTTCGAAAAACTGTTAATTCCGATGGATCACAAGGGAAGTTCCATTGAAACTCAGTTTCACCTGAGAAAAATTGCCAATAAGGATTTTCAAGCCAAGTATAAACCACATTTTCATCTGACATATTGTACATATGTTTCAACATCAGAAGAGATACCATTAAACGTATTGATTTTGCGGGGCGTCCGAAGTTTTTCTTATACTTTTTGCCAAATTCTTCTTCAAATTCTGACCATGGAACTATTTGGCTTAGCTTGTATAAGGGGTGTTTAGGATTTAATGTTTCTGATAAGCCTTCGTAAAGAAAGGAGCTTTGCTGATTATTATTGCGATTTTTCATAACAAAATTGTGATTTAGATTGCAAGATTTTTGTTCAAAAATAACACTTTTCTGCAATCTAAACCACTACTATTCTTACTTAACTCGCTTTATTGATTGGTGATTAGATATTTTTTCAGGATCGACTATGTAGAAAATCCAATTATTCCAATTCCACCCCGATTTTCTTTAAAGAAAATCGACCCTCAAGAGGGTAATAAATGCGATATATGTTTTAAATAAATGAGTCAGTAGGCACCAAAGCAACATTTCATTGCAAAATCGGGGGAAGAGATGCCAGAAATCTAAAAATTCCCTTCTTTCCAAGAAGGGGTGTCACGCAGTGACTGGGGAGTTAGAGTGTATCTATAATATATCAATACTTTTCTTGCGCTTCGCAATTGTGGTAATCACAGTAAATATCTTTGTCAGTTACAAAGCGATATTCGTTTATTAGACTATCTGCCTTTGTAAATCTTAATAATACTTCGAAATAGACAGAATCGTACTTACCTTTGAATATACCTGTTTTTTCTATTCCTGTATCCTTATCTAAAGCATATTTACCCCATCTTGCATATCGCAGCATGTATCCTTCTTTATTTTCAACAGAATATGCGATGGAATCAAGCCCAGGAATTATAACAATAATATCAATTTCAGCTTCCAGATTATCTAATTGTCGTTGATTTAGCGAGTCTTTAGATTCACAAGAAAGCTCGCTGAAATAAAGCGTAAATCTACTTTTATCTACAGGATTAGATAAATCCATTATACGACATGAATAATCATTGTGTTTTGATACATCTTCCAGCTTATGTATAAACGAGCAAGAGTGTAGTCCGAAAAAACAAAGTAGTGGTAAAATCAATAGCAACAGATATTTTGTTTGTTTCGATTTGTTATTCTTTTGCATATACATTCTTATATTCATTAGTAGATATAAATACACTCAATAATAGCTATTTTTTGCAAATAAGAAAAGCAAATAACACCATACTTTCCTAATACAGTGATTTTATCCTTGTTACTGCAAAAAAAAAGGGAGTAAACGGTCTAGGTCAACTCCCAATATTATATCAATTTAAATTATTCTCTCTAATAACCGGCTTTGGAAAAACCATCCCAAAGTAAGAATAGTTTTGTAAGCTCGGTTTTGTTTAAATCACTCATGAAAGGATTGGTTTTACTGCGAAGTTTCTTATATTTCTTTTCAAGATACTCTTCAGAAGCCATGGAAAGCTCTTTGGCATACATTGTCTTCCAATGCTCTATTATTTTCTCTCTTTTTACTCTGATTTTCTCAAAATCATCAGAGTATTCAGCATATAAATCTGATAACTTATTGCTGTATTTTAAAGAAATCTCAGAGATCTTTTTTACTACTAAAGCATGTTCATTAGCATATTTTGAATATCTTCTTTTAAGTTCCTCTTTATCGAATTCGATATTTGATTCTCTATATCTTTTTATTTGTTCCAGATAAGTTTCTCTTTCAGCATTTTGCAACTTTTTCAATTCTGTATACCTAAATCGCAGGTCATTAAGCTCTGCCAATTCTTCAATGGAGAGTTCCCTGTCGAACTGCTCTTTCATTGTTTGCATTAATGGAAGTGTGTTTGAATGGTGAAGTGCCTTTAGGTTTGCTTTGAGTTCGCTAAATAGTATCTTTGTTTGCAACTTATTATCGTTGATGGCCTCTTTTGCTGTCATCACTGTGATAAATGCAATAAGTGATATTGCAAATATCATTAGAGTGTTTTCTAATCTAGACATAAGTTTACTCCGAAAAAGATAATATCTATTACTAAGACACACGAATTCCTTAAAGGTTTAACTTACAAAGCTAATTTTTAAGAAACAAAAAATTTGTATATTTGAAACTAAGTAAAACCCAAAAGAGTGGAAAGAAAAATGGACAAAGCGCAATTAGAAAAACTGTATAGGGAAAGAGACAGAGCTGTAAGAGTTCTTTCAAAAGACGGGAAGTTTAGAGCTGTGGCTATAAAAAATTCTATTTCAACACTAACAGCACAAAAGAGGCATAATATGCCTTATATAGCGGCATTTTTGATGGCCAGAACTATGAGTGCTGCTTCTTCTCTGGCAATGTTTTTAAAAGGGGATGAAAGGATTGTGGTGGAAGCTGAAGGAAACGGTCCTGTAAGCAGAGTGTTTGCAGAGGCTATTCAGGTTGGTGAAGTAAGAGGGTTTGTGAACTTAGCTCCTGATGCAGGTGAAAGAAAAATTGAAACTGTATCTGATGCATTAGGGCTTGGACTTTTTAAAGTTACCAGATATTTATATCACAGTAATGAGCCTGCTCAGGGTGTAATCCCATTGCAAAATGGTGATATAGCTTCTGATTTATCATATTATTACCATCAGTCTGAGCAGATTCCGTCTGCTGTGATTTTAGATGTAACATTTGATGATGATGGATGGATAAAGCAGTCCGGAGGACTAATAGTGCAAGCGATGCCGGGAGCTACTGATGAAGATAATAAAGCAATATATGATGCTCTTGTTAAAGTAACTTCTCTGGCAGAATACTACGAAAAAGGAATGCATCCTTTGGATGTTTTGAAAGAAGTATTGCCTTTCGAATTCGAACTTGTAAAAAGCTCCCAAGTTGATTTCTTCTGCCGTTGCAGTAAAGATAATTTTATGGGTAAATTAAAGACTCTTGGTCTTGACGAAATCCAGGATATGAAAAAATCAGGTGACAATGAATTAGTTTGCCATTTCTGCAATGAAAAATATACTATCGAAGATGAAGATTTCGATAAACTGGTAGAAGAATTACAGGCAAAACAAAACTAAAAGCACTGCATAAGTGTATATATTGATACTACAAAATGAATTTACATTATGAATTCGGCTGTTTAAACAATGGTTAAATAAAATGTAACTTGTTTTATTTTAGTATTTTGCTTAAACTGGATTTTGTAATTAAACATGATGAAAAAGTAAAGAGTTGTGGATTAAATCAATTTTTATAATTCGCAACCTTTTGTATTTTTGTAGCATCTTTTACAAAAGAAAACAATAATCACATATATTTTATCACACAAAATCAGGAGCATTTCTGATGGAAAAATTTGCTAACATGACTTATTTGGATTTTAGCAATCCTGAAATCTCTAAAGCACAAAAAGAAGCTATTGCTAAAGTTAAAGCAGAATTCGGTAAAGAATATGCTAATATCATCAATGGCGAAAAAGTTTTCACTGAGAAAAAAACAAAATCTTATAACCCTGCAAATACTGATGAATTAATCGGTACTTTCCAAAAGGGTGGTCAAAAAGAAGCTGAAGAAGCAATTCAAGCTGCTGCTGCTGCATTTGAAACTTGGAAATATGTAGACGCTTACGAAAGAGCTCAATATCTTTTCAAAGCTGCTGCTGTTATTAAAAGAAGAAGATTAGAAATCAACGCTTGGATGATCCTTGAAGCTGGTAAAAACTTTATCGAAGCTGATGCAGATACTTGCGAAGCTATCGATTTCTTGGAATTCTACGGTCGCGAAGCTATCCGCTACGCTCAACGCCAAGAAGTTACTACTTACCCTGGCGAAGATAACAACTACTTCTACATTCCATTAGGTGTAGGTCTTTGTATTCCACCTTGGAACTTCCCATTTGCTATCATGCTTGGTATCTCTTCTGCAGCTATCGCAGCTGGTAACACTGTAGTAATGAAACCTTCTTCTGAAACTCCAATGATGGCTTGGTTATTTGCTGACATCATGCACGAAGCTGGCCTTCCAAAAGGCGTATTAAACTTCTTCGTTGCTTCTGGTGCTGAAGCTGGTGACTACATGGTACAACATCCAAAAACTCGTTTTATCTCTTTCACTGGTTCAATGGAAGTTGGTCTTAGAATCAATGAATTGGCTGCTAAAAATTCTCCAGGCCAAGTTTGGATCAAACGCGTTATCGCTGAAATGGGCGGTAAAGATACTCTTATCGTTGACTCTGAAGCAGATATGGACTTAGCAGTTGATGCAACTGTTACTTCTGCATTTGGTTTCCAAGGTCAAAAATGTTCTGCTTGCTCTCGCGTAGTTGTAGATAAAGCTATCTATGATGAATTCATCGCTAGAGTTAAAGAAGAAGTTGAAAAAATTGAAATTGGTAACCCTGCTGAAGATTTCCGCATGGGTCCGGTTATCAGTGCTTCTGCTGAAAAATCTATCATGGAATACATCGAGTGGGGTAAAGCTAACTGTACATTACTTACTGGTGGCGAAAAAGCTGAAGGTAATGGTTACTTTATCAAACCTACTGTATTTACTGACGTTGATCCTGAAGCAAAAATCTCTTTGGAAGAAATCTTCGGACCTGTATTAGCTGTAATTAAAGCTGAAGATTATGATGATGCATTGAGAATTGCTAACAACACTATCTACGGTTTGACTGGTGGTGTGATCTCTAACAACGTTGCTAAATTGCAAAGAGCTAAACGTGAACTTCACGTTGGTAACATGTACTTAAACAGAAAAATCACTGGCGCATTGGTTGACGTTCAACCTTTCGGTGGTTTCAACATGTCTGGTACTGACTCTAAAGCAGGTAGCCGTGACTACTTAGCATTATTCATGCAAGGTAAATCAGTTACTACAAGATACTAAGATAACAATCTCTTAGATATACGAAGAGGAGCTTTCTGCGACAGAGAGCTCCTCTTTTTGTGTGTAGTTATCTGAAATTTGCTTTTTACCGGTAAAATAAATAAGAGACTTATGTTACCTTTTCCATTTCTTTTTCTTTTTTTTGCGGCAAAAAAGCAAAAGAAGTCATTGAGGGTAAGTAAATTCCCCTTCTTCGTAAGAAGGGGTGTCACGAAGTGACGGGGTAGTTTGTTATATATACGATCACTCTAACTCTGTAGAGTGAAGGTAAATCCAGCTTTACTTTTTCAAATCCGGAGCCTGAAAGGCTCAAAGAAATGGCCCATGGCAACGCCAAAAGTCAGCTTTTATCTGCGATATTTTTAAGAGATCTGCAACACCTTTTCCATTTCTTTTTCTTTTTTTTGCGGTAATACTTCGACAGGCTCAGTAACCTGCGAAAAGAAAAAAGAATGCTTTCCTCCAATTCTCATTCTATGAATTTGCAATCTTATTCTTTAAGTCCCCTCTTGTCAAAGCGATGTACTGAACATAGAGTTTATCCTGAGCCTAGCCGAAGGGAAGTAGGGATTTAGAGGATTATGAACTTTTTAACCCACTCCGGTTTTCTTCGAAAATCGACCCTCCCTTGTCATTGAGGGTAAGTAAATTCCCCTTCTTCGTAAGAAGGGGTGTCACGAAGTGACGGGGTAGTTTGTTATTTATACGATCACTCTAACTCTGTAGAGTGAAGGTAAATCCAGCTTTTATCTGCGATATTTTTAAGAGATCTGTACTACCTTTTCAATTTCTTTTTCTTTTTTTTGCGGTAATACTTCGACAGGCTCAGTAACCTGCGAAAAGAAAAAAGAATGCTTTCCTCCAATTCTCATTCTATGAATTTGCAATCTTATTCTTTAAGTCCCCTCTTGTCAAAGCAATGTACTGAGCATAGAGTTTACCCAGAGCATAGCCGAAGGGAAGTAGAAATTTAGGGGATTATGAACTTTTTAATCCACTCCGATTTTCTTCGAAAATCGACCCTCCCTTGTCATGCAGGGTAAGTAAATTCCCCTTCTTCGTAAGAAGGGGTGTCACGAAGTGACGGGGTAGTTTGTTATTTATATGATCACTCTAACTCTGTAGAGTGAAGGTAAATCCAGCTTTACTTTTTCAATTCCAGAGCCTGAAAGGCTCAAAGACATGGCCCATGGCAACGCCAAAAGTCAGCTTTTATCTGCGATATTTTTAAGAGATCTGCAACACCTTTTCCATTTCTTTTTCTTTTTTTTGCGGTAATACTTCGACAGGCTCAGTAACCTGCGAAAAGAAAAAAGAATGCTTTCCTCCAATTCTCATTCTATGAATTTGCAATCTTATTCTTTAAGTCCCCTCTTGTCAAAGCGATGTACTGAACATAGAGTTTATCCTGAGCCTAGCCGAAGGGAAGTAGGGATTTAGAGGATTATGAACTTTTTAACCCACTCCGGTTTTCTTCGAAAATCGACCCTCCCTTGTCATTGAGGGTAAGTAAATTCCCCTTCTTCGTAAGAAGGGGTGTCACGAAGTGACGGGGTAGTTTGTTATTTATACGATCACTCTAACTCTGTAGAGTGAAGGTAAATCCAGCTTTTATCTGCGATATTTTTAAGAGATCTGCAACACCTTTTCCATTTCTTTTTCTTTTTTTTGCGGTAATACTTCGACAGGCTCAGTAACCTGCGAAAAGAAAAAAGAATGCTTTCCTCCAATTCTCATTCTATGAATTTGCAATCTTATTCTTTAAGACCCCTCTTGTCAAAGCGATGTACTGAACATAGAGTTTATCCTGAGCCTAGCCGAAGGGAAGTAGGGATTTAGAGGATTATGAACTTTTTAACCCACTCCGGTTTTCTTCGAAAATCGACCCTCCCTTGTCATTGAGGGTAAGTAAATTCCCCTTCTTCGTAAGAAGGGGTGTCACGAAGTGACGGGGTAGTTTGTTATTTATACGATCACTCTAACTCTGTAGAGTGAAGGTAAATCCAGCTTTTATCTGCGATATTTTTAAGAGATCTGTACTACCTTTTCCATTTCTTTTTCTTTTTTTTGCGGTAAAAAAGCAAAAGAAACGGAAACCAAAGAAAAAGAAAAAAGAACGCTTGCCTCTACTTCTCTCCAAATATTTCGTAAAGTTTTCTCATCTTTTAAAATACATTACACTGTTTATTACAAAACAAACTTCACAATTCCCCTCTCGAGGGCAGGGTTGATTCATTCTAAGAGTGTCGCCAATAATTCAATGTTGTCGGCACTCTCGTATATAAAGTTAGTACAGTCACTACGCTTTTGTGACCTAAAAATATTGAGGCAAATCGTTTTTAATATGCTCATTACTGAAGCTGCATTAGGATATTTTACTCGCCAAGCATCTTCTTTCATTACCACATCTTTTACCCAATGTAATTGATTTTCTATGCCCCAATGTTTGCGTATTGTTTGCAAATAATACTTAGCAGATTTTGTTTGACTACTCAAGTAATAATGCACATGTATTTCTTCTTTTTGTTTAGTTTTTCTTATTCTTTTTATCTTTACTAATTGCTGTGAACCGCACCATTCTTGCTTTATTTCAGAACTCAAAGTATAAACATATACTTTACGAGTTTCTATTCTATCTCGATTTTTCTCTTCTTTTTTACAATAATCTACTCTCTTTGACCAGCTTGAACTCAAGCTTTCAAGCTTTTCGAACAAATGCTTTTGATTCTTTTTTACGCAAATTATATAGTTGTTGTTACTGTTAACAATCGTTCTTAGAGTTTTTTTGACAGTGTAAAGCGTCCATTGTAAAGACAACTCCGGTCAATCCTAAATCTCCAATAAGCTGCTCTACAACACCGATTTCGCTAGATTTTTTATTTTCATATTTACTCACGCCAACTACCATTTGACTCGATTGTGAATATGCAGAAACTATACTTATAAAGTTTTGATACTTAGAATTATATTCAACTAAAGTTCCTTTTAATGCCTTACCATCAATACTAATCACTTCGCCTTCTTTAGGCTTTGCGTTATCCATAGCCCAATTCTGGAAAACCTGAGACAATTCATCAAAATCTATATTATTTACTACTCTAAATATTGTTGCGTAAGTCGGTAATCGATCTTTATGAGGCTTCAGATATTTAAGAATATCATCAGCATTCTTTTTAATAAATCTCTCTATTCCGCGATAGCCATATTGACCGCTCATCGTTGACATCAAAACCAGCAATAATACGAATGTTTGATTGTGACGTGTGCCTTCACGGCGACGCTTATCTGTCAATGTATCCAGATAATTCACTAACGTTTTCTTTTCCATAAATCCCCCCAGATTTGAAAACTTTGTATTCTGATTGCCATAATATACATTATTATCAGTTATTTACAAAGAACAAATCAACCCTGCTCTCGAGGGGTGGCTCGCGTTAGCGAGACGGGGTGGTAAAATACCACAACATTAAATATTAGATTAGCTCTAGAAAAGGTGCTGCTAACGCCCATAGAACAAGGGAGCATTCTTCCTTGTTCTGTTGGCGCGCGAATACTTGTAATTATTGCTGCTTTATTCTAATGTCTTTAGCAATACATACCTACTTGCAAAAATGTCCTTCAAATATCACTTTTAGATTAAAGTCATTATATATAAACTTTCATTAGTATTATATTGTAATAATTTAGTAACTTGGTGGAAGTAGATATGTGTGTGCATGTGCTGGAATTTAACATAATTCTGAATATTAATTGTATAAAGATTACTCTAAACTAGTTAAATGAGTGAATCTAGTTATTCAAAAACAACATAATATCAATACTATAAAGATGGAATCTAGTATTATTTTTAGATGTTTTCTTAAGAAACTATATTTGAACTATACAATCCATTCTGTATGGTAAATTCTACATACATAGATTTCTACTTTTTGAATGATAGAATAACTGTAAGATATTTTACTTCTAGAAAGCAGAATATTAAGTCTTAAAAGATAAACAGTCGTTAGATAAATATCATGCGGAGTCATTTGTAATTATGAAATGGAATGAAAGATTAGTTATTGAAAATGAACTGGTTAAGAATCGAGAGTCAACAACCCTAGAGTTTAAAAAGAGTTTTTCCAAAGATATAGGGACGTATATAAAAACAATATTTGCCTTTGCTAATAATAAAGGTGGATGTATCATCTTTGGTGTAACAGACAAACCAAGAAAGCCAGTAGGGTTAGTAAAGAATAAAATTAATGCATTGAACGATTGGGATAATGCAAAGATTGGAGAGTTGATAAGTACTTTTACAGATTCGGAGATTGATTTTACTTTAGACACATTTGTAATAAATGATCTTGTTTTTGGAATTTTAACTGTTAAGACTCATCATAAACCTGTTATATGCAAAAAGGCAGATTCAAAAGCTGCAACTAGAGAAGGTGCAATCTATTACAGATATTCTGCCCATAATAAAGAAATAAAATACGTTGATTTAGTTAATTTACTTCAAGAAGAAAAAGATAGAGAGCTTAATAGATGGCGGAATTTACTATCAAAAGCAGCCACAATAGGGATTGATAATGTAGGTTTATTATCTGTAAAAGAAGGGGAACTTGATTTTGGAAATAGTAACTTCATAATTGATGGTGAATTGCTGCAAAAAATAAAATTTATTAAAGAAGGGCATTTTGTAACAAACAATGGAGCCCCAGCGTTAATGCTAAAAGGGGAAATAGAAGGACTTGAAGCAGCACGAATTATCACAAGGGATGTTGATCCCAACAAAACTCACCCATTTGAGGGTATAACAAGTGCCATTAATGAGCTAAAAAAAGACGAAGAAATTAAAAATATTTTGATTGAGAATGATAGAATTTACATCTCGTATGCTAACAGGCATATGTCAATAAAGTTTATACTTCAACAGATGAGTACGAAAGAAGATATCAAGAGCAAACCAGAATTGTTTTGGTCAAATAAACGTGGGAATGACAAGAAATACTCAAACAGGTATATAGATTTTTGTAAAGCATATTTATTAGATGAAGATAAGTTGGGAGAGTTATATGATTGGTATAACAAAAATAAAGTAAAAAAAATAACTCGTTTGTCTAAAAATAAGTAAGGAGTTAAGAAATGCAAAAAAAGAAAGATGGGTTAGATAGACTAGAGATTTTACAACTTAATGGGTATATTAAATGGATTGAGTTTATTTTGGCATCATATCAAAATGAACCTGAAGAAACAACTCTAAAACAAATAAAAGATCGCTTCGAAGAAAAATTTAGTTTTAGAGATTTTATTCCATTAAGTCAATATTTCGCAATTTTTAGATTAATTCCACTCCTCCAAATAAGAGAACATTATAAAGGAATGGAGGGGGAGCCAAACAAATCGATAAAAATTATACGCCATGCACTCGCTCATGGAAATTTTGATTTAAAAGAACAAGGTAGAATTTCATTTGAATCTAAAGCTGGGAATATAACATTTACTTATGATGAATTCAACGAGTTTGTTTATAAGATAGAGAATGAGTTTTATAAGAAATGATTAATTTCATGTAGACAAAAATTCCCATCAAAAAACAATTACACAAAAAACATATGATGACAAGAATAATTAAATTCACAGAATCCAATTTAGAGCAGGCAAGAATAGAGTAAAATAAATGGAAGAAATAAAACAAAATAACAGCGAGATACTTATCTATAGCACAGATAATGACGAGATAAAGATTGATGTCCGACTTGAAGATGAAACAGTGTGGCTATCTCAAAAGTTGATGGCTCAACTGTTTCAAGTGAAACCTCAAAATATTACGATGCACCTGAAAAATATATACGAAGAGGGTGAATTAGATGTGCATTCAACTTGTAAGAATTTCTTACAAGTTCAACAAGAAGGTAATAGAGAGGTTCAAAGAAATCAAAAATTTTACAATCTTGATGCTATTCTTTCAGTAGGTTACAGAGTAAGAAGTTCAGTTGCTACTAAGTTCCGAATCTGGGCAACACAGCGATTAAAGGAGTATATTGTAAAAGGGTTTGCTCTGAATGATGACCGCTTCAAATCCGGCAATTCTATGAATTATTTCAACGAACTGCAAAACAGAATACGTGAAATACGTTTGTCGGAGCGATTCTTCTATCAAAAAATTAAGGATATTTATTCAACAAGCATTGATTACGACCCAAAAGACGAAAAGACTGTAGAATTTTTTAAGATCGTTCAGAATAAACTTCTCTGGGCTATAAGTGAAAACACTGCAGCAGAATTGGTATATAAAAGATCTGATTCAGAATTACCGCTGATGGGCATGCAGTCATTTGATAAAAAAAATACTGACAAAATCAGAAAAAAAGATATCAGCATAGCAAAGAACTACCTGAAGGAAGATGAAATAAAGCTACTTGGCTTGCTGGTGGAACAATATCTTGCTTTTGCAGAAACAATGGCTCAGCAACACATACCGATGTATATGAATGATTGGATAAAAAGACTTGATGTTATTTTACAGCTGAATGGCAGAGAGCTGTTAACTCATGCCGGACAAATCAGTCACAATATGGCATTGGATAAATCAGATGAAGAATATCAAAAATATAAAGAAAAGCAAAAAATACTTGAGCATCAGAAAAGTTTAGATGAGCTTGAAAATGATATAAAACTGCTTACTAAAAAAAATAAACCTTAAAATCCACAGAATCCAGATTAGAGCACACTATTACTGCACTCTTTGGGATAAAATGTGACATATAAAAAACTCCATCCGCCAAATAGAATATGACGGACAGAGTTTTATATATAAAATCTAAATTACTAATTCAACGCCAGAGGCGCATTTACAAGCCCGTTCCCTTGTTGGTCAGAAGTCCAGCCCAAGTCAAGGGCATCAAACAGTGCAGTTTTGAAGTTAGCATAAGTAATACTTGGATACTTCATTTTCACAAGTGCAGCAACTCCTGCCACATGTGGCGCAGCCATACTTGTTCCCTGAAAGACTGTGTAACCGCCGTCTTTGTAGGTTGAGTTAACATTAGTGCCCGGAGCAGTCAAGTCAATTTCAGGTCCGTAGTTGCTGAAATAAGCAAGAGTCTCCTGTTCAGTCATAGCGGAAACAGCTAGCGTAGAGGCATACCTTGCAGGGTAACTTACTAGAGATTGTCCGTCATTACCTGCAGCACATACTACCAATATACCTGCAGCAGCGGCCAAATCGCAAGCAGACTGAAGAGTGTTGTTAGTGGCAGAACCACCCAAGCTCATGTTTATAATGTCAATTCCGTTATTAACGCACCAGTTGATCCCTGCCGCAACATCAGAATATCTGCCGGAACCTCTTCTGTCAAGCACTTTTACTGCATACAAATGTGCAGTTGGTGCAACCCCTACAACACCGATTGTATTGTCTAAAGCAGCAATAGTACCCGCAACGTGAGTTCCGTGACCATTATCATCATTACCGCTTTTACTTTTTGCTACAAAAGTGACACTTCCATATATATTATCCTGCAAATCAGGATGATCTAAATCGATACCTGTATCCACAACACCAACTTTAACAACATTTGAAGTAAAAGTAGCTGTAGAAAAATTAAAGCTGTCCCAAACCTTAGCAATACCCCAAGGCAAAGTTTGAGGAACAGGAGCAGGTGGATTTTTTCCCGGAGGCTTATTTCCCGGTTTGTTGATTGCGGCAACAAAATCCGGTTCTATAAAATCTACATTCAAATTTCTTTGTAGAGCATCAAGTGCTTTTTCAGAAGCTTGTAAAGGTAAATCTATAGCTATAGCATTTAAGAAATCCAGCTCTCTGTGTATATGTATATTATTTTGTTTGAATAACTCTTTGATCTCGGCATTGTCAGCACCCTTTTTGAGGAATACCACATACCAACCCTTAACTGCATTATCATTTTGATATGACAAAGATTCGACAGAAGCTAAATTACCATCTCCTGAACCCGATAAGTCAGGATTCATCGGCAAATTTAGTTCATTACAGGACACTGCCAGCACAAAAGCCGAAAGCAGCATCAGTAATTTTGTATAGTACTTTTGCATATTACCCACCCTGATAAGTAAAACTAAAAAAACAGATTTTCTTTTTAGTAAAACTTCCTATAAATATAAAGGGGGATAAGGTCTTAAAAAATTTTAGAAATAGCTGGCAAATCGAATAAACTAATATGATTATAAGCACTTAGCAATATGTAAAGTTGTAATCAAATAGAGTAGATTTAAAATATTAGGTATTGCTAAATAATTAATAGATGGATAGGGTTCAGATGTCTTGTTCTGATTAAATAAAATGCTTTATATCTATTGTATAGGCTGTCAGATATGTTAAAACATAGCAAAAGTACAGCAGGCAGCAAGATACCTATTTGCTAACTTATGAGCCGGAGTCTTCTATTCAGGAAATATAATAAGAAATATTTCTGATATATTGGAAGATGCTCTGCACGTATTTTAGCCTAAAAGCACAATAATCCCAAAACCCTAATACAAACCCCAAGTTTGTGGCAAAAAGAAGCTGACAGTTTGTTTATAATCTTGCTATTATAATCTATTATAGTTACGATTATATGCAGACTTAGCAACAACTACCCCGCCCTTCGGGCACCCCTTTACTTCGGCAAGCTCAGCACATCGCTTGCGAAGAAGGGGAATTTTGACCTTCCCGTCTTTTTAAAGTGGGGTGGCATGCGTAGCGAGAGTTTATGCTGAGCTTGTCGAAGTAGGGTGGTAAAATACTATATTATTGAATTATTATCTAAAATACTGAACTTTTTCTACATATATCACTGTTGGATAAAAACTATGTTTTATAGGATTAAATATATTGTAATAATATAATTTTTTACTATATTACACCCCATATGTAGTTTTGTAATACAATAAAATATAAGGTAGATATACTATGGAACAAAGTATATGGCCTTTGCTTATAACAACATTGTTAGTTGTTTGCGGATGGTTTATAAACAGTTTTCTAAATAGGAGGCATGAGATTGCAAAAATTAGACTTCAGAGAAGGTTAGAAACTCTCAACATGTTTTTAGAAGTATGGGAAAAAATGCTTCACGCTCCAAATAAAGCTCCCTTTATTGATTTTCCTGAGTTATCTGAGGTAATAAGAAATACTTCTTACCATTTTCACTTGTACGGATACGAGAACGAAATAAAAGAGATTGAGCAATTTATTAACTCTATCGAAAAGCAAGATCTTGTTGCAGCTACTGATAGTCTAAATAGGCTTGCAGAAATTGTCCAAGGTAGTATTAGAAAAGAACTTAAAATAAAGAACTAATTCTATTTGAATTAGAGTAATAATAGTGACTAAAAATATGTTAGGAGTTAAGAAATGCAAAAAAAGCAAGATGGGTTAGATAAACTAGAGATTTTGCAACTTAATGGGTATATTAAATTTGTTGAGTTTATTTTGGCATCTTACCAAAATGAACCTGAAGAAACAACACTAAAACAAATTAAAGATAGCTTCCAAGAAACATTTAGATTTAGAGATTTCACACCATTAAATCAAAATTTCGCAATTTTTAGATTAATTCCACTCCTCCAAATAAGAGAACATTATAAAGGAACGGAAGGTGAACCAAATAAATCGATAAAAATTATACGTCATGCACTTGCTCATGGAAATTTCGAATTAAAAAAAGAAGGTATTACTTTCAATGCTGATGCGGGAAAAAAAATGTTTACTTATGATGAATTCAACGAGTTTGTTTATAAGATTGAGAATGAGTTTTATAAGAAATGATTAATTTCATGTAGACAAAAATTCCCATCAAAAAACAATCAAACAAAAAACATATAATGCCACAGAATAATTTAAATCCACAGAATCCAGATTAGAGCAGGCAATAATAGAGTAATACAAAAATGGAAGAAACAACACAAAATAACAGTGAAATACTTATCTATAGCACAGATAATGACGAGATAAAAATTGATGTTCGCCTTGAAGATGAAACAGTGTGGCTCTCTCAAAAGTTGATGGCTCAGCTGTTTGGAAAGGATAAAAGAACTATTTCTGAGCATATCACAAATATTTTCAGAGAGGGTGAATTGATTGAAGATTCAGTTATCCGGAATTTCCGGACAACTGCCTCAGACGGTAAATTTTCTTCTTAAAAATATAACAGACAGAGTTTATTTTACACTACTGATAAGAGGATCAGGCAATTATTTAACTCTTTGAGGAAAGGTTACAAAAAAACTCCATCCGCCAAATAAAATCTAACGGACAGAGTTTATATAATTTTCCTTTACCACCCAGGCTGATTAATATACTGATCCAATCCTGAAGTTTTTACGCCTTTGAGCATCTTGTCCACATATTTTCCTATAACATCAAACTCCAGATTCACATACGAGCCGATTCTGATGTTATTCAGATTTGTTACTTTCCAAGTATGTGGAATCACTGATACCATAAATTTATATCCTTCCACTCTGGCAGAAGTTAAACTGATACCGTCTATAGTTACAGAACCTGTCGGGATAAGGTATTTATCAAATTCAGTGGGGTAGGAGACCCACACTAAGATTCCCGCACTTTCTTTCTGAATATTAGCTACAGTACCGACGGTATCTACGTGTCCCTGCACAAGGTGACCGCCCATTCTGTCGCCGAGCCTTGCTGCTCTTTCCAGATTTATTTTCATTCCGGGTCGGAACTGCCCAAGTGTACTCTTGCGAAGAGTCTCTTCAACAGCTTCAACCTCAAAATGATTATCAGAGAGAGCAACTACTGTCTGGCATGCGCCGTTTAAAGCTACAGAATCATCTATTTTTAAATCATCCATAATTTTAGAAGCTTTTACACTAATGCGTTTACCTGCACCGATTGGACGAATTGCGCTAATTTCACCAATTTCTTCAATTAATCCTGTAAACATTCCTATCTACTCCGCATTTTCTATGATATCTGTTTCGTATGGCTTGTCATCAACAAGTTCGAAATCAATCGCACGTTTTTCTAAAAGTACTTTTAGTACTCTAACTCTGATTCTCTTACCCATGTGTAAGATTTTCTTATGTCGCTTGCCTACAAGTCGCATTTTCTTTTCTTCGAATAGGTAGTAATCATCATGCATGTCTTTCATGTGGATCAGACCTTCAGCATAAATTCCGTCTACCTGCACAAATATACCAAAGCTGGTAACACCTGTGATAATACCGTTAAACTCTTCGCCAATGTGTTTTTCCATCATCATCGCGCCTGCTACCTTATTAGAAGCTCTTTCTGCTTCCATAGCAGCTCTTTCGCGATCTGTGGTGATGTGCGCAACATCTTTCATAAGAATATTAAGCCACTTCATTCTATCTGGACTTACTTTACCTGCATGGTATTCTTTAAGCATTCTATGAACAATCAAATCAGCATATCTTCTGATAGGTGATGTAAAGTGCGAATAATACTTAAATCCAAGACCGTAGTGACCAATGTTTTTAGTTGAATATTCAGCTTTTGCCTGAGATCTGATTAAAACAGAATGTATGATGTCCTTTTCAGGCATTTCATTTACTTCTTCCAGCAATCTGTTTATTTCATGAGATGTAAGATTTTTCTTTCGAGTTTTCACACCAAACTGCTTGATAAAGTTAAGAGCATCTTCTAATTTCGTGGGATCTGGATTATCATGCACACGATATAGGAAAGGCACATTTTTAAGCTTTTGCATGGAAGCAGCTTTCTCGATATGAGTAGCAACAACTTTATTTGCAATAAGCATACACTCTTCAACCAGCTGAGTGGCATGATTAGCACGTTTCATCTTCACTTCTACAGGATTTTTCTGTTCATCAAGTACGTAACGGAGTTCCATAGTATCAAACTCAATTCCGCCTGCCTGATAGCGTTTATCTCTCAGAAGTCTGGAAAGTTTATGTAAAGAAAGTATAAGATCTTTATTATCACCTTCACCTGTTTGGATAATCTCTAATACTTCGTCATAAGTATATCTGCGCTTGCTGTTGATTATAGTTTCTGTGATTTTATAATCGACAACCTGTGCATTAGGAGATATTTCCATGTAACATGAATATGCAAATCTAGGCTCGTTTGGTTTTAGAGAGCAAAGTTCGTTAGAAAGTTCTTCAGGAAGCATTGGGATAACTCTATCTACCAGATACGTTGAATTTCCACGTATTCTTGCTTCAATATCCAATTCAGTGTTTTCTTCAACATAGAAGCTCACATCTGCAATATGAACGCCTAGATAGTAGTTTCCGTTATTCAATATTTTTAAAGAAAGTGCATCATCAAAATCTTTTGCATCATGTGGATCTATTGTGATAATGAGGTCTTTCTGTACATCAAGTCTGCCCGGATATTTTTTAGTTACATCCGGAAGAGACTTAGATCTGGCTTCTTGAACAACTTTATCCGGGAACTTCTCAGGTAGATTAAAGTCTGTAAGAATTGAATCAAATTCTGCTTTAGCTTCACCAGCTTTTCCGATTATTTCAACTACTTCAGCATGAGGCGATTTTGTCTGATGTTCCCAGCTAACAAATTTGCAATTAACTTTATCGCCCGGCTCTGCACTTTTCAGCAGCTCTTTTGGCACTAAAAAGTCAACATAAATTGATTCATCATCAGGTACTACAAAATGGAAGTAGCCGTCAAACTCAATCGTTCCGGCAAACTTCATCTGATTTCTGCTGACTATTTCAACAATTTCACCCTGCGGCTTTTTCCTTTTTTTAAGGGCAAGAAGCTTTACAATCACTTCATCACCGGAGAGCGCAGTATTTAAATGTGTCTGCTTTACAGAGATTTTAGGAAATTCCGGGACATCAGTTTGCACATAAGACTTTTTATGTTCAATTACTAAAATCCCTTTGATTGAAGAATTGTCCTGATAAGATTTGAGAGCGTACTTCCTGCGGGCAAATTTTTCAATTACACCATGTTTTTCAAGATCCTCGAGTACATCTTGCAACAAATCATATTCTTCACTTTCGGCATCAATTTCCATCAGCTTAGCAATTTCATGCCTTCTGATGGGCAGAGGAGACTGGCGAAGTATATCTAATACTTCATTTGTAACTTTATCGTATAAACTTTTAGTAGTCATCAATATTCTCAATAATGTGTGATTGGAAGTATGCACTTCTGCATACTCCCAATTATATCAAAATAATCTATATAAGCAAGTAGTTTTGTGAGGAGGGGAGATTTTTGTGGGGGACAGAAAAATCAATTTTATCTTGAACCAAAATTACTCACATGCTGTTTATCGTTGTTCAGAAAACATTTGGATATTATTACACATTTTAAATAATAATTATTTTCTTCTTCTGTTGATAGTTTGTATATAATTTTCTAATGTTATTATGTCTTGGAGAACTTCATCTGAAGTAGGTATGTCTTCGATTAATTCTCCTGCTGAATCATGACCTGTAAGATATTTCGAACATTTTGTCATATTGTCTTCTACAATTTTGTAATCCTCATTTTCTAAGTCAATTATTTTAGAAAGTCTTTTTGTTTGAATCTCTCTACTAAATCTTTGAATTGCACCATTTAGAAAAACTTCTTCGATAAATCTTTCCCATGTTTCCCTCAGTTTTCCATATAATAACTTTGCTTGGTCTCTATAATTATCCGTTGTTTCAGTTCTCTCAATCTTGCCTAATAATTGATGTGCATTTTTTAATTTACCGATTCTTATTCTTACAGGAGAAGCATCCCAAGGAGGATTGCTATTAACTATACCTGTTTCTTTAGTTTTTCGAGTAAGGCTTTGAATATTAATCTCACATTTGAGGTTCTTAGAAAATTCTTGGATCATTAGAAGGAAAGTGATGTCGTGCGTAAACACAATAACTTGTCTATCTAATCCTTCTTCAACAATACGTTTAGCTATTTTATTTCTCCATTTGTGATCGAGTGAACAAACAGGATCATCAAATATTATAGAACTTTTATGATCTGAAATTGATAATTCTGCTAGGAAAGTTGCTAAAGAAATACATCTATGTTCTCCTTCACTTAAAATATCTTTCAAAGAAATTTCAATTTTTATTCCTTCATCAAGTCGCAAATAATGATATTGTTTTCCTTTTTTACCTTTAGTTTCAGCTTCAATTTTTATGTTTTTGAAACCTAATTTATTTAATTCATTTTTGAAGTTATCTTGCAATTTCTGAGTGACGTATTTTTCTGCTAAGGTATTACTAAATTTAGTTAATTGTGTAGTATTGCATTTTGATATGCATTTTTTAATTAATTCTACTTTTTTTAATCTACAAATTTCTCTTCCTAATTTTGGTCTAAATTCAAATAGCTTTTTCTCGCCCATCAATTGATTTAATTCGCTACTAATTCGCAATAATTGAGCATCAATGGATTTAGTTTCAAGCATCTCATTAGAATTAATCAAAGAATCAATTGCTTGTTGAATTAATAATCTTGGATTATTTTTTATATTTACATTAACTATTGATTTTAAAGTTTGCTCTTCCTTTGAGTAGTCTAAAATTTCATTTCTCTTGTTTTCAAGTACTGTTAAGAATTCTTGTTGTATAATAGAGTAATCTGCTTTAAATTCTTTCAAATCATTAGAAATATGTTTGTATTCTTCAAAAATAAAATCAAGTTTCCTCAAATTATCTATCATTGTTTTTAACTTCTCAGAAGCAATATCGTATGATTTTTGAATATCATTTTTTACAAACTGTTCAAAATTATTAAACCTATTTAAAGCTTCTTCATTTAATTCTTGCAGACATAAAGGACATAGTGCGTTATTTTTAATATTGGGAAAATCATTAGTGTTTGTACTTTGATTATAAAACTTTCTTGCGCTATCCCATAGAATTTTCCAGGAACTATTTCCTATTCCTTCTAGAGGTAAATCTGAAAAAGCTGAAGAAGATGAATGTTTTAAAGCTTCTTTTGAAATAATATAGTTATTTATGATTTGAAGATATTTTGCAAGAATTGTTCCAGTTAAACGATCTTCCAAAGCTGCAAGCTTATTAAGTAATGACTTAAAACTTTCTATCTTTCTATTATTTTCCATTATTTGTTTTTTGGGATCGGTAGTTTTAAGTTTTGCTAGTTCCAAATTAGTTTTTTCAAATATTTCCTGTTTTTTTGAATTCCAAATCGATTCTTGTCTTAATTCTGCCAAAGTAGTTTTAGAACTTAAATTACTAACAAAATTATGCGCACTTGATGTATCAGGTAACTGAAGTAAACTCTTCTCAAATGGTTTCATGGACTGATCAGATAATTCTTTCTTTATTTCTTCTTCAACTAGTTGCAGAATTTTGGCTAATTTATCTAATAATCTAAGTTCGAGTGGAATAAAGGCAATCTCATCTTCTCCTTCAATATAATGACTTGCACTTAAACTGTCGAAAACATCTATCTTTTTTAGTATTGAACTATCAACTCTATTATTTTCGATCTTTATAGTTTTTATTTCTGAGTCATCAATAAAGTAATCTACGCTAGCTTTGTTAACTATATCTTTTGAGTCCGGGGTATAAATATTATTATTAAGTTTTGGTTTATTACCTCTAGTATTGCAAACATTTTTTAGAATACTGACGTAACTTGATTTTCCAGAACCATTATCACCATATATTATGTTTATTCCTCTCTTGCTAAATTCTAGTTGGGTAGTATTGGGAAGAGCATTAATATTGTGAATGTTATGAATTTTGGATATCGTTAAGCTTTTATTTTTTGTACTGTTATCTGTTAAAATAGGTAATTGTGAATATTCAAAAACTTCAAATTTGGAAGTTGAAATCTGGAAAGCAGATTTACAAATTTCCTTCAGTTCTATAATATCTTCATTTTTAAGTTGCCTTTTATTTAGAAGTCGATCTAGCGCCACTTGCCAAAAAATGGGTTGATTTTTAATCCAATTTATCAATTCGTTTGTAATACTCATATTAAATACCAAATATATTGTCTGTTTACTAAATACATTTTGTGTTATTATAATACAAAAATAAACTCATATAGTCAATAAGAAAGTATAATAAATAAAATAACAAAATGTAGAATATTAAACATGAATCAATACCATGCAAATAAAAAAGCTGAGCACATACATACTCAGCTTTTTCAAATTCGATCCGGCTTTGCTTTAAGCCTTTTCCGCAAAACCAAGTATGTAGCCGTTTGGATCTTTAATATAAAACTCGTTCATGCCGTACCAAGCCAGCTTGGGTTCTGTAATGTCAGATACTTTGTCTTTAATTTGATTATAAAAGCTGCTCAGACCTTCAATTTCCATGTAGAATGTTACAGAAGCGCCCATTGGTTTATCCGAAGCCAGCTTTACATCCTCTTTAAAACTGTCACTGCGCTGAAACATAAACTCTACATTGTCTTTTGAGACCAATGCATATACATATTCTTTGCCCAAAGCAAATGCCTGATCAATCCCGTCTTGAGTTAAAGGAACTGCCATCACAAGTGAAAATCCAAGAACTGAAGTGTAGAAATTAACGGTTTCTTTTACATCCCGTACTTCGAAGTTTGGTGTTAGCTTATTGACTTTCATGCTCTCTCCGCCATAAGTTAAAAGCTCAAAACTAAGGTGATTTAAGTGTAAATAATTGTAAAAAACGGTCGTTTTTGTTTTTGTACAATTCTTTAGGTGTTGCGCCTGTATATCTCTTTACGTTTTTGATAAAATGAGACTGGTCGAAATAATAATTAGTAGGGGAGAGCTGACCATTGGCTATTTCAGAATAAGATGATCTGCAATTTAAGATATTAAGAAATGTTTTGAGAGAAAATCCAAATTGCTGATTGAAATACCTGTTTATTTGCCGACTACTCCAGCCAATAATATCAGCAATCTCAGAAATTTTGAGATCTTTATTGCTTTGGTATATCAATTCAAATAATCTTAACTTTCTGCTATCAATTTTGTCAGAAGATGGCAATTTGTCTTCAAATTTTTCTGTGAGAATCTTTGTAGCAGTTTCGAAAGTGTCGAACTCAATATCTTTATAATCAATTATATCTTCTTGTAGATCTGTATTAGTATTCAATAAGTTATTAATGGACATATCAAAAATATACTCAGCAGCGGGAAGTTTGCAACGAATGCCTATCAGCTTAGTGTTTTTTTTAATATTTACATCAACGGACTCTGTCCAAACACCTGTAATGTAAGACCTGGAAAGCCTACCATTCTCGAATTCAAAAATAAAATCAAAATATCCATCCGGCAAAATGGAATACTCAGCATCATTCTGAGCATTCTCATATTGCCAAAAGCATTTAATGAAATTCGATAAAAAGCCTTCTATTTTCTTTTCTTGATACTTCATTTGTATTACTCAAATCAAAAAATCCTAAGAAAAAGCTACTCTTGCGTTTTGCCTGAGAAAAAGACTCTCTAATCAAAATCTACTTTGTTGTTTCCAAGCCCATTTCTGTGAATACACTGTCAACAGGTTCCCAAAGCTCAATTTTATTACCTTCGCTGTCTAGGATATGTACAAATTTTCCGTAATCGAAAGTTTCTATAGAATCAACGATTGTAACACCGTTTGACTTCAACTTTTCAACCAAACCTTCAATATTCTGAACTCTGTAGTTAATCATAAATTCTTTCTCAGAAGGATCGAAATAATCAGTACTGTCATCAAAAGGACTCCACTGCAAATAGTTTATCTCTTCCGGATTATTTGCATTTCTAAATTCAAAAGGTGCGCCCCACTGATTAGTCGCCAAGCCTAGATTATTTTTATACCATTCTTTAGCTTTTTCAGGATCTTTACTTTTAAAGAATATACCGCCTATACCGGTTACTTTTGGAGTATTGTCTTTCATAGTTTTTACCTCTTTTATATTAGTTTTAGTCTCTACTTCTTGATTTTCACATGATCCGAATAACATAGCAGACAGGAAAATAGCAATAAATATTTTATACATGAAATTATTCCTTTTCTTTATAATTCGTATCTATTTTTTATTAGGTTCGCCAAATTTGCGCCAATCGCTTCCATTTAAAATACTATGGAGTTCTGTATTCATAATATTTCTAAATATATCAATATTATGTTTCACTGCCTCTAAATAGTTATCTTGCGCAGGATTAACTTTTAAGAAATCATTGTCATTTATTCTGTTGTGGGTTATTTTGTCATATAATGCGGTGATATTGAATATATTCCATCTATACTGCATTTTATTTGAGAATAATGATTTTTCTGTCCTTCCAATCATGATATCGATATTCCCACGATTAGGGAAAATACTTATTAGTCTGTTTTCACTGATATATCTGTGAGAAATATCGGCCGGATGCGGAATATGACAACCAATATAAGTGAAGTTATACTGCTTTTCTAAAAAAGTAAAATTTTCTATGATTAATCGATCTAGTGGGGAGTACTCACCAAGATAGCGCCATTCTACGCCTTGTATCATTTCCTGAAGTTCGTTTTTTAGAATGTCGACAATTAAGATGAAATTGTGGGTATTGATATCAGTAATAGACTTATTAGAATTTTTAGGTGATTCAAATCTCTTTTTTCCAAGTCTTCCATTGGTGATATTTTTACAATATTTCATAATATCAAAGGAATTATACTGAAATCTTTCGTTTGTCATCGATTCAAAATCAATTATTTTTTCTAGCTCTACTCTTACAAATCCATCAGCATAACATATGAAAAAGACATTTCTCTTATTAGCTTTGTTTTGGTAAGCATATTTTCTTTCGAAAGGTAATGATTCAATTTGAATCAATGGCTGATAATTATATTCAACAACCAAAAAATCAAAATGCTCTTGAATAGATTCTATTATTATCATTGTGCTTTTTCTTTTGAATACATTTCTTAATCAATCTAAAAAATAATTGGTATTTTTTTACATTTACCTGCTGAAAAATATTCGATTTTTATTTCTGGTAGTTCATGGTGCATTTGTTCACATATTTCTAAACCTTCTTTATCTAAAGATTCAACAACATATACATCAGCAAAACCACTAAAATGCTCTTTTTGATATTTTTTCAACCAAATCTGAAATCTGGCTATCAAATCATCAGGTAATTGTAAGTCATCAATCTCAATCCACTCACGATTATAGGTATCTTTAATTCCTGTGCCTGAAATCATACCATCGATTGTTATATATTTCATTTTTATTTACTCACTTCTTCAAATTCTATAATGTATGAGGAATCTATCGATTCATGCTTGTTGGATGTTCTATATCATCTGTATCTACAATCCAGTGTTCTATATTTTTTTCTAAATCATATTCTTTCAAAAGGGCAACTACTGACTCTTTAATATCTTTGATCTTTTTTTTGTATAGATGTGGAATTAAATCAAAAATATCATCCAGTTCTCTTCCTCTATCAACTAAATCTATTACTTCAGATCTAATTCCTACTTCCTTTAGTGTATCAACTCCATAAGGAGAAAACATTGCTCTAGTTGTTAGATACAACGGAATTATATCTTTTTCTAAACTATCAAGCAAGCCATACATCAAAATGAGTATTCTGATTTCAGTTTCTTCTTTTGATCCTAGTTCTAAATAGTCGATCCTGAAAAAATATCTAATCACCAATCAATAAAGCGAGTTAAGTAAGAATAGTAGTGGTTTAGATTGCAGAAAAGTGTTATTTTTGAACAAAAATCTTGCAATCTAAATCACAATTTTGTTATGAAAAATCGCAATAATAATCAGCAAAGCTCCTTTCTTTACGAAGGCTTATCAGAAACATTAAATCCTAAACACCCCTTATACAAGCTAAGCCAAATAGTTCCATGGTCAGAATTTGAAGAAGAATTTGGCAAAAAGTATAAGAAAAACTTCGGACGCCCCGCAAAATCAATACGTTTAATGGTATCTCTTCTGATGTTGAAACATATGTACAATATGTCAGATGAAAATGTGGTTTATACTTGGCTTGAAAATCCTTATTGGCAATTTTTCTCAGGTGAAACTGAGTTTCAATGGAACTTCCCTTGTGATCCATCGGAATTAACAGTTTTTCGAAAAAGGATAGGTGAATCCGGAGCAGAAAAAATATTACAAATATCGATAAAACTTCATGGCAGAAAAGCTATGGAATCTGAAATAACAGCAGACACTACCGTTCAGGAAAAAAATATTACCTTTCCAACAGATACAAAATTACATCTAAAAGTTATTAATTGGGTATGGCGAATAGCCGATAAGACGAAAGTTCGTTTGCGTCAATCTTATAAACGCACAATCCCAACACTTAAATGGTATTTGAGATATTTATCAACACCAAAGCGAGCAAAACAAGGGCGCAGTGCAGCAAGAAAAATTAAAACAATTAGTGCAAGACTTCTCAGAGATTTACTACGTAAACTTCCCAAAGACCTTCAATTGGCATATTCTAATGAGATAGAAGTATCAAAAAAAATATTATCCCAGACAAGAAAAGACAAAAATAAAGTTTACAGTTTTCACGAACCGGAAGTAGCCTGTATTTCTAAAGGAAAACCAAATAAACGTTATGAATTTGGCTCTAAAGTATCAATACTGACAACAAAAAACAGCAATATAATTGTCGGTGCTTTAAATTTTACCGGGAATCCGTATGATGGTCATACTCTGCCATCAGCTCTAGAGCAATATCATCGCTTATGCAATAGACATCCGAAAAAAGTCTTAATTGACGAGGGATACCGTGGGAGGAAAAAATTGGTGATACTGAGTTATTAAGAGTGCATAAAAGAACCCGAGAGCAGGTGAAATCACAATCTTACAGAAAACGATTTAGAAGAAGATCAGCAATAGAGCCAATTATAGGACATTTAAAATCAGATTACAGATTAGGCAGAAACTTTTTGAAGGGATTAGAGGGAGATTCTATAAATGTGATGCTGGCTTGTGCAGCTTTTAACTTCAAAAAGCTACTTAGTAACTTGCGTTTTCTTTTTGCCAAATTTGAAAAGACACTAATTTTGAATTTAGTGCCCTATTGTTTAATCGTTTTTGCTCTTGTTTGACTTTTTCAGGATCGACTAAATAAATCATGTTACTATATTTCTTTTTGAGGTTTATTAATGTGTATTACTAAATGCCAAGCCAAATAGTATTAGGGCGATTATTGTATGAATAGTACTTTGTACTTATGAATATTATTTTTTCTCATTTGTGGTGTCCATCAATTGAAAAGTATGGTCACTTAATTTTGGTGATGACAGAAACAATGTATATATGTAATAAAAGCTAGAATTTGAGATAAGTTTAGCTTCAAATTGAACATTGTTGAATTTAAAAAGAATTATCCCTCTTTTTACTAAGTAAGTTCCTTTTAGGAAAATGTTCCCTCGAAACCAATACGAAAATGTTAAATCGCTTTCAAGTCTAATTTCGACTTCATCAAGTGGCAGATTAGCTCGAACATTCTTTATTGAATACTTGCCGGGGGTTATAGTATTTAGGTTCTTCTTTGTTTTTATTTTATTATATTCTTCATTTGAGTATTCTGAACCCCCATCAGATTGAATGATATCTTCAAAAGCATCTTCGTCTTCTGTTACAAAATCGACAAACCATATTTCTTCTAAAAATTTAGAATTTACAAA
Organism: uncultured bacterium; assembly: GCA_942490685.1. Lineage (GTDB taxonomy): Bacteria > Bacteroidota > Ignavibacteria > Kapaibacteriales > UBA2268 > JBFHIJ01. The sequence continues at coordinate 1,901,100 of CALNXW010000016.1, read as the reverse complement.
AGATGGAGAGTCGACAAAGCGAACTCCGCCTTCAGAAATTTCTAATTTATAAATAAGTCCGTACAGATTATCTTTCAACTCGATTATGTTAGAATCAATATTTCTCCATTTTCCTATAGCAATTGGCTCTTCAAAAGTATTATCTCCTGACTTAGTCTGCAAAAAAAGCTTATACTTAGAACCGAATAAATACAAATAGAGCCCATCAAATTCTTTAAAAATATCAGATGTTTTTAGGTAATAGTAAGAGCTAGTATTCTTGTTCGGATAATCTGAATAAGAAACATATGTTAGTATTAAAAACATAATAATTAGCTTTATCACTGTTATCTCCTTAATTGTTGTATTCTCAATTCTTGAGCTAATACTAATTGATAAGAGCGGAAATTCTCAATCAGTATTTACAATCCAGTGTTCTATATTTTTTTCTAAATCATATTCTTTGAGTAAGTTTAGATCCAGGATCTGTATATCATCAACTTATTTTATAAACAATTCCGAAGTTTCTTTCTTTTTCTTCTCTTTCTTCTTTCCTTCCTGAAAACATTACAAAGATGTCTTATATCCTCTATTACTTCTTCTATGTGCCCATCTAGCTCGATTCGTGTACGACGTAATTTATTTAAGAAAAAGATTATTTTTTTGCTCTTGGGTGTGAAATATCTAGGGAAAATAAGAGCTAAATAACTCATTTTGTAAATAGCACCTGCAGCTATCTGTTCATCAGGATGCATTGTAAATTTTATTAGATATTCCAACATAAGGCTAACATTATTTGACGACTCAACAAAATCCGCTAAAGCATTTGCTATTTTTGTTTTATCATTGCTTTCTAAATCTGATATTATAGACTCAATATTCCTAATTTGGGGATCGTATAGTTTCAACATTTTAATATCATACTTGTTTGTTACTAAATAATCTGGCAGTTTGATCTCAAAAGTACAATTTAAAGTCTTTATTTCATATTCAGGATCTTCAAATATATCTAAACTCTGATTGAAGATTACATATTTTTATCCCAAATCCTTAATAAAAACTTGCGTTTGTGGCAAAAAGAAGCTAACTGTTAGCTTATAATTCTCTTGTTAATATAATTTAGCTGAATATAATATAAAAATTATATAGTAAATACTCCGTGTTTATAGAAAAATATTGCATCAATAATACATCAGAACATTTATTCTCTTTAGAATATCTTTGATTGGATTTGTTTACTCAGCTTGAACATTGGATGAGAAGGAGAAGTAAAGCGTTCTTTTTTCTTTTTCTTTGGTTTCCGTTTCTTTTGCTTTTTTATCGCAAAAAAAAGAAAAAGAAATGGAAAAAGTAACGCCAATCTATTATCTAAAACACCGGTAAAAGAGATTCTTCTCGCCCTTATAGGGCTCTTTTTATCAATACTGGCAAGCTTCCCATGGCGCTGCCATGGGCTATTTTCTATCAGCCTTTCTGGCTGAAAATAGATTATTTTTGACATCCCTAATACTATTTATGGAATTAGTTAGATGAAATTTGTCATTACTCAATAGTAAATTCTTAAATCAGCACAACGGCGAGGCTTTAGCCCGCCGCATATATTCAGATTTTCTTACTAAGCAAGATAGCTGGTAACTTTGATTTTATAGCTGTTTACCAGTAATTGTATTTTCTAATGATATATTGGATTTATAGTTTATCTTTCAAATGTGCAATATTTAATACTACAAAACCAATGGCAGTTCAAACAAAAATGATTATTATGCACTTATTAGATAGAGAATTTTAAATAGAAAAAAGAAGTGAAAAGATAAATAAAGAAGATGTCAGAATAATATGAATTATTTAGAGAAATTAAAAGAATGGTATGAGGAAGCTGTTTCTGATTTGGAATCAAAAAAAGATCAAATAAATTGGAATCATGAAATAATTCTGGAAAACTTATTTGAAAAAGCTATACAGAGAAATTATATCTATATAAATTCTACTCGTGTAAAGTTTAATATTAAGAAATCTAATGTTAGAAAACCTAACATCATAAAATTTAATGAGATAGAGCCTAATTTCAGAAATCCAATTATTAATAGACCTCATCTTAGAAAGTCTAATATTAGAAAATCAAAAATTAAAAGAGTTAATAGTGAACAATCTCATCTTAGAAATGTCGCAAGAAGAAAGTTTCATACAGATGAATTAGTCAATAATATAAATCTAGGATTGAACTACTTGAACTCATTAAACAGTTCTAAAGAATATTCTATTGTGTTTAATATATTACTAATACCAGGGTGCGATCATTCAGGTATTAATGACTTTTCAAAACTGTCCAATATCATTGATCATCAAATGGGTAGCTATTATATACTCAATACACTTTCTAAGACAAAATTGCTTGAAATTTCTATAGATAAATCTACTTTGGATTGGATAGATATGGAGCATGTAATGTTTATTAATGAAGGCTATACAGCTGATAATTGCTATACTAAATTCTTATATGTAGTTTTATAATTACATGAGAGAACGATTTACTGCTTTTGTTTACAAAACCAATGGCAGTTCAAACAAAAATGATTAAATTGCGATTTGGTGTTTTAACAGGTTTTTGAAAAGGGTTCAGTATGTGTCCAAGACGCGGAGATTCAGATAAAGCACGTCCGAATTGCGCAATATTCGGTATTTTTAATCATCCTAAAGCTTCTATAATGACATATTATGCACTTCATGCTCTTCAGCATAGGGGACAGGAAGCAGCCGGGATTTCTACAATATATTTTGATGAGAAAAAACAGAAAAAACGTTTCGCATACACTCGTGGCGAAGGTTTAGTTCTTGATGTGTTTTCTGATCCAAAGATATTGACAGATGTTTTAAAAGGTGATATGGCTGTAGGTCATAACAGATATTCAACAACAGGTTCTTCTAATCGTGCAAATATCCAGCCTTTTAATATGATTTATCATTCCGGTTTGATGTGTCTGGCACATAATGGTAATCTTACCAATACTAAAACTCTCAGAAAAAAACTCCAGGATGACGGAGCTATTTTCCAGACTACTACTGATTCAGAATTGTTTATGCACATGGTTGCACAATCAAAAGAGTCAAATCCAATTGAAAGTGTAAAAGGTGCATTAAAACAAGCAAGAGGCGCATATTCATTAGCAGTTATTACTAATGATTATCTTATTGCTGCTCGTGATCCTCATGGTGTACGCCCACTTTCAATCGGCAGATTAAAAGTAGGAGATGAGTATTCTTACGTTGTTGCTTCCGAAACCGCCGCATTTGACATAATTGGTGCTGAATATATCCGCTCTGTAAAACACAATGAAATGATTGTTATAGATAGAAATACTGTGGAGACAGGTGAAATTCAAAGCTTCAAGATTGAAGAAGAAACTCCTGAAGCTGCGCACTGTATTTTCGAATATATTTATTTCTCCAGACCTGACTCACTAATCTTTGGTCACTCAGTAGATAAAGTAAGACGTAAACTGGGCAAAAACCTGGCTATTGAAAGTCCTATCAAGTCACCTGACGGAGAAAAAGTAACTGTAATTCCGGTTCCCGATAGCGGCAATACTGCCACATTGGGTTATGCAAGAGTAAATCATGAAATAAGCTGCCCAACTAAATACGAACTTGGACTTATCAGAAGTCACTATGTAGGCAGAACTTTTATCGCTCCGGGACAAGATAACAGAGAGTTTAAAGTAAAAACTAAATTCAATACTGTAAAAGGTCTTATTGAAGATAAACATCTCGTAGTAATAGATGATTCTATCGTGAGAGGTACAACTTCTAAAGCTCTATTGAATTTGATTAGAGAAGCAAAACCAAAATCATTGCACATGAAAATAACTTCTCCTCCTATTAAATACCCTTGCCACTACGGTATGGATTTCCCTAGCAGAGAAGAACTTATTGCTAATGATTATCCTGATCAGGAAGCAATTGGCAAAGCAATCGGTGCTGACTCTATGCACTATTTATCTGCTGATACATTACTTGAATCAGTTCCTCATGAAGAGGGCATAGGCTACTGTACTGCTTGTTTTACAGGTAACTATCCGATTGAAATTGAGAAAGATTCAGGCAAATTAGCTGCAGAAGATTAAATTTGATAGATGTGTTTTTTACTCGTTTATAAAAGTATCTAACAAGATAAATAAAGACAGTAGAAACACAAGGAAATGACTTATTCCGACGGCTAAAGCCATCGGTTGCATATACTTACAAGTGCAACCGACTGCTTTAGCTGTCGGATTTGTTTTGTGTGGCTATTTAGAGGTGTATTACTAATCAATATGCCTATCGATCTAGTAAAAAATCAGCCTCCTTGGCATAAGATTAAGTTATTTTTGAAAGAAAGAATATTTTTATGCTAACTATCCCGCACTTTTATGACACCCCTTCTTCAAATGAAGGGGAATACGAAAATTCCCCTCTTTTCAAAGAGTGGTGGATCGTCGATAGACGAGACGGGGTGTTAAGAATAGTAACTGTAGTGAATTTAAATTTTTCATATCCCACAAAAACCATGAAACAAATAAAACACTTCATAAACCTCACAAACGGAATAGAATCTTTAGACAGATTAAAGCTTGATCCTGAAAATGTGATGTTTATTCGCATTCAGTCATCACACTGCGAGCGCCACCTGTGGAACAGAATAATAATGGAGACTGATCATAATTTATATATGATGCTGGCTCTGGGGCACGAATGCAGAGTTTATGATTTCGGTACAAACACTGAAATGGCGAAAGCTATATATATGGGCGTGGAGTGGCTAAAATTTGTTTTGAACAAAAGATGGTTTGGCAAAGATTATAAACCACTAGCTAAAGGTAGAAATATCACTTCTTACTTCACCAAGGAATATGGAAAATTAGATAAGCACGCCAAAAAGAAAATTGATTACTTCAAGAAATTTCTGTTATGCGATGAGCTTCGTCTAATCGGTATTAGTGATGAAACAAATATGGATGCAAAAAACGGATATTTCAGATCAATTCTGACTAAACACTTTGATGAAATTCCTACTAAGGGATAAATCTACCTAAAAGTTTAATTATGTAGTTATATGCTATTTCACTGAAACATGCTGATTGTCTTTTAAATAAAAACGATATGGTAGTTCTTTCGATTCTCTAATTCCTATGCGAGTTGTAGTTACAAGTTCTCCTTGACTGGATTCTGTGGGATCATAGATATAGAATTCAGAATCACCTAATAGCTTCAAGTTGTCTTCTCGTGTAATATCAAATGCTTTAGCTAATTTCCCAGGGCCGCTGCACAAATTTGTTATTATCTCTGTTTTGCGCCTTTTTTGCATGATTTCTATGCCTTCAAGTGGCTCAAGTGCTCTGATAAGAACAGCAGAACCTTCTCCTTCATTACCTGTGACAATATTTACACAATGATGAATACCATAAATGATATAGACATATAGTATTCCACCGGCTTCATGCATGGGAGCATTTCTCGGAGTTTTGCCCCGGGCAGAATGATTTGCCAGATCGTTATGAGGAACATAAGCTTCCGTTTCTACAATTTTTCCCGCAAGAATTGTATTATCAGACTCTATTTTTGCAAATATTTTACCCACTAAATCTTTAGCTACAAAAACAGTATCCTTTTTAAAGTAGCTGCTAGGTAATAATCTATACTTAGAAAAGTCCATTATATATTCTCATAATTAATGATTTGCATAAAGATATAAAAAAAGTGGTATTTCCAATGAAAATTTTGCTTTTAGTCTGTCTAAGTTAATGCAATTTAGTATATTTACATTAGGCAATTAGTAGGATTTCATAAATTTTATTTAGACTAATATAATGATAGATATAGAAAAAAGAGAATTCAATATAGGAAAGCACTCATTCACTAATCCTCTTATGCTTGCTCCGATGGAAGGAGTGACTGATTTACCATTTAGAATAATGTGCAAGGGAATGGGAGCTGATCTGGTTTTCACAGAGTTTATAGCATCAGATGCTTTGATCAGAGACTCTATGAAATCTAAACAAAAAATGGAAATTGTTGATGCAGAGCGCCCGGTTGCAGTCCAAATATTTGGTCAGCATAAAGAAGCAATGGTCTATTCTGCAAAGATGATAGAAGATTCCGGCGCTGAAATCGTCGATATAAATTATGGCTGTTGGGTTAAAAAAGTAGTAAATAATAACAGTGGCGCTGCCTATTTAAAAGACCCTGAAAGAATGGCGGATATGACCCGCGCAGTTGCAGAGGCAGTTAACATTCCTGTTACTGTAAAGACTAGAATAGGCTGGGATCATAATTCAATTGTGATAGAAAAAGTTGCCAAAATGCAGGAAGAGGCAGGTGCTAAACAGCTGTCTTTACATTGTCGAACAAGAGACATGGGGATGGGAGGCAAAGCTGATTGGTCTTGGATCAACAAAGTAAAACCAAACATTTCTATACCTCTTATTTTGAATGGCGACGTAAAAACTCCGCAAGATGTATTTCGCGCTTTTACTGAAACAGTTGCTGATGGTGTCATGATTGGCAGAGCAGCTGTTGGCTATCCTTTTCTTTTTAAAAGAGCTAAGGTGCTCATGGAAACCGGTGTTGATCCGGGAGAGCCGACAGTAGAAGAAATGTTTGAAGCATGCATAAAGCACCTTGATTTAAGTATAGAATACAAAGGTGATAACAGAGGCTTTATGGAATTTAGAAAACATTACTCCGGATACCTAAGAGGCCTTTTTGGTGCTTCAGCTACAAGACAAAAACTTGTTGTTGCAGAAACTTACGATGATGTTAGACGTATTCTAGACGATTATTTGGAATATCTTAGAAAAGAAGATAGACTAGTTCCTTTTGAACATAAAGAATCTCCCAAAGTAACTTGCAGAAAGATTTAGTGAAAAAACTTTATATCATATTGTCTATGTTGGCTCTTCTTGCTTCTTGCTCTAATAATCAAGAAGAGCCTGCTGAATTAGAGTTCATTTCTATTAGGATAGAGAGGGAGCTTGGAAATTTATATGATATTTTAGAAGATTATGTAGACAGTTATGATTTAAATCAGGATAGTTTGTTTTTGGTAGATTATTTAAATGAAATCTATAAAACAAGTAAATATGCACGAGTGGCAAGCTATGTAAGCAATGAAGGAGTTCTGCTATTTAGTGCACCTGCAATGAGCAAAGTCAGTGGTATTGATATATCTCATCAGGAACACGTAAAATTTATTATTGATAATTTAGAACCTGTGCTTGGGACTCAGTTTAGATCCGTTCAGGGATTTAATTCTGTGACCTTAAGTGAGCCGGTGCTGCAAAAAGATACTTTACACTCATTCTTTTCGATTCTAATTTCGCCTCAGTTATTGATTTCTGATATCATAGATGATTATCCCTATCTAAATTCATGTGATGTATGGGTAGTAGAAAAAAATGGTACACTCATATATGATAAGCACATAGAAGAAATTGGTAAAAATGTGCTGGAAGATGAATCATATTCTTCTTTAGAAGGATTTAAAGGTCTTGTAGATACAATTTTCTCTTCACCTAATGGTGTAGTGTCATATTCACCTCAAAATGATATTAGTCAAAATGTAGCATGGCGAACGGTCGAATTCCTTGATACTGAATGGATAGTTGTTTTAGAATTCAATGATGAAAAACCAATTGTTTTCAGAACTCCGGAAATTCTTGGTATAAAAAGTTCTCAAGAAGGATTGATTGATTTAAGCGAGAATGATTTGTTTCTCGAATTTTTAGCAAATGGTGATACGCAATGTGCAGAAGATATGATGAAAAACTTCTATGATGACTGCCCGGGTATCTTCTCGATTCAGTGGATTGATTCAAACGCTCAGCACAGAATTGGATTTCCTCTGCATAATTTAAATTATTTAGGCCATAATTTACGTGCAAAGTGCACTAATGCTAATCTTTTATATGCTTTGCATCATCGTTCATTATATAATTTTGATGATTATATTTCAGAGGACTATTATGCGAGTTTCATCACAGTGCCGCTATACAGGAACAAAAAGTATTTAGGCTTGCTTTACTATAATCAACTTCAAATGCGTTGATCACTAGATAGTAGAATAAGAATCTATATCAATCTTAATTAAAAAATCTCCTTTGTTTTTAATATTTTCAAATTCCTTTTCTGCTATCGAAAGGTAGTAGTTTAAATATTTGCCTGCATTATCTTCACTCTTGTTGCTTTTTATTACTGTTATAAATCTATATTTATTCCTAATTTTAAACATCTGAGCTTCATTAGGCCCGAGTACTTCAATATATTTTGGATTTCTTGGGATCAGTGCTGTAAACTGCATTGCAAGCCTCTTTGTTCTGTCTGCGTCACTGCTGCTGAATTCCAAAGTGACGAATCTTGAGAAAGGAGGATAATTTGCATCTTGCCTTTTTTGCAACTCTTCTCTGTAAAAATCTAAGTAACTGCTGTTATTAGTGTGATTTATAGCTGGGTAATCAGGATGAGAGCTCTGAATAATAACTTTCCCTTCAAGTTTTCCGCCCCTGCCGGCGCGCCCAGCAACCTGGGTTAAAAGTTGGAAAGTGCGTTCTGAACTTCTAAAATCAGGTATCAGCAACTGACTGTCAGCGTTAATTATTCCCACCAAAGAAACTCTGTCAAAATCCAATCCTTTTGCAACCATCTGAGTACCGATTAAGATATCTGTCTTGCCGCTTGCAAAGTCAGTCAACATACTTCTGTGAACACCTTTTTTTTGAGTAGTATCCAGATCCATTCTTTGAATACCGGGTTCTAAACCGTATTCTTTAAGAATTATTGCAAGCTCTTCTTCAATTTTTTGAGTGCCACTGCCAACTTCTTCCATTTTGACTGAACCACATATATCGCAAGAAGTAGAAACATAAATAGTATGTCCACAGTAATGACATCTTAGCTGGTTTTGAGATTTATGATAAGTAAGAGGTAAGTCACAATTTTTACAATATGGAACATGCCCGCAGTCGAAACACTCCAACATATTGCTGAAGCCTCGCCTGTTTTGAAATAAAATTATACCTTCTTTTTTCTTTACACGATTAATAATTTGCTCTAGAAGATAGTCAGAAAAAACTCCGCTGACTTTTTTGTTTCGTCTGGCATCGAGCATATCTATAATTTCAATTTTTGGTAGTGCCGCACCATCAGCTCTGTTTTTAATCTCAAGAAGTTTATATTTTCCTGTTTTGGCATTGAAATAGCTTTCTATGGAAGGAGTTGCGCTACCCAGAATCAGAGTTGCATCTTCAATTTTTGCTCTGACTACTGCCATATCCCTTGCATTATATCTCGGGGATTTACTGTCTTGCTTGTAAGTATGTTCATGTTCCTCATCTACTATGATAAGACCAAGGTTTTCCAAAGGAGAGAATATTGCGGATCTTACACCCAATACTATCCTGACTTTGCCATTTAGTATTTTTCTCCAGGCATCATAACGCTCTCCATTAGAGAGACCTGAATGTGAGACTGCAATAAGATCACCAAAAACTATTTTAAATCTGTCTATAAGCTGAGGAGTCAGAGATATTTCAGGCACAAGGATAAGAATATTTTTACCCATTTTTAGAGCTTTTTCTATGGATTGAATATATATCAGAGTTTTGCCGCTCCCTGTTATACCATGAAGAAGAAAAGTAGCAAAATCTGATTGTTCTATAGCGCTTGTAATTTCATTGACCGCGCTGTTCTGCTCGTCTGTAAGCTCTAATTTACTTTCATCTCTTTTTGCAAGCGAATTTTCTGAATCTAAAACGGCTCTGTCAATGTTTGATTCGTATCTTTCAACCAGCTCTTTTTTTACTAAAGCAAGTAAGTGCGAGTTATTAGTACCTGTAAAACGGATTGCTTCTGCTTGTAAAATTTCTTTTCCTATTTGGAATTTTTCCCAGATATATTTGAATAACTCAGCTTGTTTTTTTGATCGATTATTGAGTGCCAGATAAGCATTTGCGAAATCACTTTCAGTTTTAACTCTTCTGGAGTGAGGAATTAGAAATAGTGCTTTTTTTTCACCTTTTTCTTTTGACATAACCGGTTTACAGTCAATTATTCCATCATTCATCAGAGATTCTAACAAATTACTTACTGATGACATGCCAAGCCTTTTTGCCAAACGTGTAGGAGTGGTTTCTTTGCCTCCAAGGTTTTGGATTAAAGAAATTAGATCCGCTTTTTTGGAGCTCTTCTGATGCAGCTGCATCATGGTTTCCAAACTAATCTCTTTTAGAAGTTCGATTCTGATCATGCTCTCAGGCAAAATACCGACAGGTATTGCAGTTTTGAGCACTTCTCCCAAAGAAGATCTGTAATATTGAGCAACCCAGCGACATAGTTTTAGTAAGTTTTCAGAAAATATAGGTTTTTCATCAAGTACTTCTTCTACTAATTTTACTGCAAAATCAGGTTTCTCAGCCATTATTTCTACTATAAATCCGGTATATGTTTTCCTGCCAAAAGGAACATATACTCTTCTACCTAAATAATCCTGAGGCTCTTGATTTATGTCAAGTTCGTAAGTGTAGAGTCTGTCACCCGGAATAGGTATTGCTATGTTAAAAAGCTGTCTCAAAAAAAAGCTCTTATTTTATTAAAGATATACAAAAATACATATTAAAGGCTCGAAGTTAAAACAAAATCGTATTTTCTTTCGTATAGTGAAAAGAACATAGATTATTGATAAATAAACGGAATGGTGGAATGAAGAAATTAGTTTTGGCTTTAATGATAAGCTTTACAATGCTCAGTTCCTGTAATGCTGATCCTACACATGATGAAGTAAGACAAACAGTAAAAGAAGATCAGCCGCTTATTGCTGAAGCAAAAGTAGATGAAACAGTTGCTGAAAAGCTAACAGAAACTAATAGCAAAATTGCAAATTCCAGACGCAATGCAATTACAGATGCTATTCAGAAGTGTAGTCCTGCCATAGTAGGCATCAATGTTACTGAAGTAGTGCAAGTGCAATATCGTAGATCTTTTCAGGAAGATTTGTTTAATCATTTCTTTGGAAGGCGGCCGGCTCCAAGAACAAAAAAATATGAAGTGAAAGGGCTTGGCTCCGGTTTTATAATATCTCCTGATGGCTATATCCTAACAAATCATCACGTAGCAGGAAATGCTTCTAAAGTAGTTATCACTATGACTGATGGTTCTGAGCATCATGCTAAGATTATTGGTTCGGATATGATTAGCGATGTAGCTTTATTAAAAATTGAAGGGGATAATTTCCCTTATCTCGAAATAGGTAGTTCGGAAGATTTAATGATAGGTGAGTGGGTGATTGCATTTGGTAATCCTTTCGGCCTGTTTGATATAAACTCGAAACCTACAGTTACTGTTGGTGTTGTATCCAATCAGGGAGTAAGTTTTTTACATGAAGGAAGGAATGATACAAGAGTTTATAAGGATATGATTCAAACAGATGCTGCAATCAGTTCCGGGAATTCAGGCGGGCCTTTAGTAAATGCATTGGGTCAGGTAATTGGAATGAACACAATGATCTATTCTACTGCTCAAGACAGAAAAGGTGCAGGAAGTATTGGTATTGGTTTTTCTATTCCTATAAACAGGGTGCAAAAAATAGTTGAGCAGCTTAAATCAGGTGAAGAAATCAGACGCAATTTTTATACAGGTATGGATGTTAAGAGAATAGATGAATTGCTGGCTAAACATCTTGGATTAGCTACTAATGACGGTGTTGTAGTATATTCTTTAAAAAGAGGCAGCCCTGCAATAAAAGCCGGTTTTGAACCTGGCGATGTAATTCAGTCTATAAATGGCAGACCAGTGCTTAGAGAAGATGATTATTTTATAGAAATTGCTGATTCTCAAGTGGGGGACATCTTAAAATTTACTATCTTGCGAGATGATAAACCTATGCAAATAAGCTTAGAAATTCAAGAAGATAAATAATGACAAATCAGAATCAAAGTATTTTAAAAGCTGACGGTTTGGTAAAAAGATATAAAAAAAGAACTGTAGTTAAAGGTGTCAGCTTAGAAGTTAAACAAGGAGAAGTAGTAGGCTTGCTTGGGCCAAACGGCGCCGGCAAAACTACTACTTTTTATATGATTACAGGCATGATCAAGCCAAATTCAGGTAGAATATATTTAAATAATGACGATATAACTGATAAGGCTATGTTCAAACGCTCCAGACTTGGAATTTGCTACTTGCCTCAGGAAGCTTCCATTTTCAGAAAGCTGAGTGTGGAAAAAAATATTATGGCTATTCTTCAGTTGCAGAAAATGACAAGCGCTGAAAGAAAAGAAAAATTAGAAATGCTTCTGGAAAGTTTCGGAATTACTCATATCCGAAAAAGCAAAGGATATATGCTTAGTGGAGGTGAAAGAAGAAGGTGTGAAATAGCACGGACATTGGCTGCTAATCCCAAATTTATTCTCTTAGATGAGCCATTTGCAGGGATCGACCCTATTGCAGTCGAAGATATTATGCATATTGTCAGAGATTTGAAAAGAATGGGAATTGGTGTGTTAATCACAGATCATAATGTGCACGAAACCCTTACTATCACTGATAGAGCCAATATCTTAATTGATGGTAATATGTATATTTCCGGGACGGCAGAAGAAATTGCTGCCAATGAAGAAGTTAAGAAAAGATATCTTGGCGAAAATTTCAAATTGGAAAGATATTAAAATGCTAAATATTTATATACTTTAGCCGTAATTAATATGTATTGAAGCCTCATCATTTTTGTATTAGAAAAGTTACCGCGGTAAGATATGGCAGGACATAATGTAGATCAAGAAACTCAAGAGATGTTAAGAAGTTTTGTTTCTGAAGCTCTTGACTCGTTGGATACCAACGAACCTCTCGTAGAGGAATTAAGAAATGAAGATAATGCTGAATTTGTAAATGCAATATTTAGAGTCTTTCACACCCTCAAAGGCCTGTCAGGTTTCTTTGATATGAAAGTCATTCATAAAGTAACTCATGAAGCAGAAACCTTGCTTGATTTGATTAGAAAAAATAATCAAGTTCAGGACGAGGAGTCAATCTCACTTATTTATTCATGCTTCGATTTTCTTCGCGCTCTGTTGGAAAGAGTTTCTGAAGATTATACCGATGAAAGTGCCAGCGATGAGTCTGAGGATATAATACTTCTAATCAAAAATGAAATAGAAAAGGTAAAAGGTGGAGCTTCAGGCTCTGCTGAAGAAGAAATGTCTGAGGAAGATTTCTTCAACTTTGATGATGCAGATCAAACTGAAACAAATACTGAAGAAGTTACTAAAGAAAATAAAGAAGAATTTGGTTCTGATCCTGAAGATGAATTTTTCTTACAAGCTGAAGAAGATGCTTCTGAGGAGCTGGATTTGGAAAGTATCGTTGGTGATGATATGTTAAGCCAATATGTAAGCGATGCTTTTGATCTGCTTGAAACTTGCGAAAATAATCTGATGAAGTTAGAAAATGAGCCAGGTAACCTGGAGCTCGCAGGTGAAACTTTTGGAGCTATACATAGCTTAAAAGGTAATTCCGGATTTATGGGACTTGCTGAAATTGAAGAGCAAAGCTCTGAAATGGAAACAATTTTGGACTCTGTTCGAAGCGGAGATCTGGAAATTGATGAGACAATCATTACTATTTTACTCTCGAATGTCGAATCAATCAAGACTAAGCTTAAAGCTTTAGCTGCCTCTACGCCTGAAACTAAAGAAAAAGACAATCCTTCTGATGCAGCTGATGATAACATGTCAGAAGAAGACTTCTTTGCTATGGCTGAAGATACTCAAGAAGAAGAAACTACAGATGATTTGGATGACCATGAACTAGAACAAGCTCCTATGCAGGCAACTCAGACGTCGGCAAAAGAAACAAAACACGAAGATACTCCAAGCACTCCTAAAGAATCTAAGCCTAAAGCAGAAGCAAAACCTGTGCAAAAAAAGGTTGCTCAACCTACCACACCTAAGCTGACAATGCAGAAGAAAGATATAAGAGTAGAAACATCTAAAATAGATAAACTGTTTGACTTAGTTGGTGAGTTAATTACTATTGAATCCATGGTCACAAACAATCCTGATCTAAAAGGACTTGACTTGCCTAATTTCTCAAAATCTGCCAATATGTTGAACAAGATTACAAGAGAAATACAAGAAGTAACAATGTCTGTACGAATGATGCCTCTGGAAGGTTTATTCAACAAAATGAAGAGACTTGTGCGAGATGTTTCTATCAAAATGAACAAAAAAGTAGATTTTTCCATATCAGGTCAAGAAACTGAGATGGATAAAAATGTAATAGATGAAATAGCTGATCCACTTGTTCATATACTTAGAAATGCTATTGATCACGGTGTAGAATCACCTGCAGATAGAGCAGAAGCCGGAAAAAATGATGTTGGTTCAGTATCTCTTAAAGCAAAATACGAAGGTAACGAGATTCTTATTATTATCGAAGATGACGGTGCAGGGATTAACAGAGAAAAAGTACTGATAAAAGCAGAAGAAAAGGGTTTACTCTCAGTTCCTCCTGAAACTATGTCTGACAGAGATGTTTATATGTTGGTCTTCGAACCCGGATTCTCTACTGCAAAGCAAGTGACAGACATTTCAGGCAGAGGAGTTGGAATGGACGTAGTTAAGAAAAATATCGAAAAACTACGTGGCAGTATTGATGTAGAAAGTACTTATGGTAAAGGTTCCAAATTTACTCTTCGAATTCCACTTACCCTGGCAATTTTAGATGCCATGTTAATAAGAATCGGTAAATCTATCTTTGCACTTCCAATATTATCCGTTTCAGAATCATTCAGAACTGATTTGTCTTCAATCTCAGAAACAATGGATGGACTGGAAATGGTCAGAATTCGTGAAGATATCATACCTGTAGTGCGTTTGCATGAGTTATACAACAAAGATCCTGATAGTCGAAATATCAATAGTGGAGTCTTGATTATTGCTGAATCCAGAGAAAGAAAACTAGCTTTATTTGCTGATGAAATAGTTGGTCAACAGCAGGCAGTAATCAAAGGATTTTCTTCTTATATCGGTAAAGTGCCCGGAATTACCGGATGTATGATTTTAGGTGATGGCGGAATAGGGCTTATTATCGATATGGAAGGTCTTTTTGATATGGCTGAAAACAGAATTGAATTCTCTAATGTAGAACAATACCTATAAGAATATTATGGCTCAAAATTTAGAAATAGAACAGATAAACTCTTCAGAATTTGAAGAGGATACACTCAAGGATCAATTTTTGTCTTTTTCTTTGGGTAAAGAGTTTTATGCATTAGAAATTGTGTATGTGACAGAGATTATTGGTATTCAAAATATCACTGAAGTGCCTAATGTCAAAGACCATATAAAAGGAATTATCAATCTTCGTGGTATGATAATCCCGGTTGTTGACATAAGATACAGATTCGGTATGAAGATGTTACCTTATAACGACAGAACTTGCATTATTGTGGTTACAGTTAATAACTCACAAATTGGCCTTATAGTCGATGAAGTACAGGAAGTATTGACTATCCAATCGGATAAAATCTTTTCGGCACCTCATACTTACAAAGGTTCCAAAAGCAAGTTTATAGAAGGCGTTACTAAACTGAATGATCATGTCATAATTATACTTGATATACAAAAACTTTTATACGATGAAAAAGAAGTAGTTGAAGAAGAAACAGAATAGAGTTATGGAAGAAAAATATCAGAGCTTAAAGGAATTTCAATCTTCAGGTATCGTTGCCATCAGTGATGACGACTTTGATGCTATTAGAAAATATGTATATAATACTATTGGTATCAATATTACTAATGAAAAGAGAAATCTGCTGCAAAGCCGACTTCAAAAGATTTTGAGAAAAGAAACATTTAAGAGTTTTGAAGAATACTATAATTATTTGGTAAATGATAAAACCGGTACTGCGTTAAGCGAGCTGGCTAATAATATTTCAACTAATTATACCTATTTTTACAGAGAAAACGAACATTTTGATTTTTTTGTAGAAGCAGGTCTGAAAGAAATTTTAAAGAAGAAAGTCAATCAAAAAAGTAATGATCTCAGATTATGGAGTGCAGGCTGTTCATCAGGAGAAGAACCCTATACTATAATGATGATGATGATGCAAAAAATGGGAGATATGTACAAAAAATTCGATGCGGGGATTTTAGCTACAGACATTTCTCTCAAAGCTCTTGATACTGCCAAAAAAGGCATATATGATCCAGATAAACTCAAACGTTTGCCTGCAGGATATGATCAAAAATACTTTGATAAAATTGATGACAATTCCTATCAAATTAAAGATTTTGTAAAAAATGAGGTAACCTTCCGTAGGTTTAACCTTATGAATGATATCTTTCCTTTCAAAAAAGAATTTGACGCCATTTTCTGTAGAAATGTGATGATTTATTTTGATAATGACACCAGAGCTACTCTAGTAAGAAAATTCTATGACTTTTTGGAAGTAGGTGGGTATCTGTTTATTGGACATTCGGAAACTATCAGGAGAGGTATAGTTAATCTAAAACCTATAGCTCCTGCTATTTACAGAAAAGAGGGATAAAAATGCCAAATAAAATTAAAGTTTTGATTATTGACGATTCGGCTTTGGTAAGGGATATTTTAAAAAAAGGATTGAGTTCAGATCCAAATATAGAAATTGTGGGTGCTGCCCCGGATGTTTTTGTGGGCAGAGATATGATTGTTAAATTACGCCCTGATGTGCTTACGCTTGATGTCGAAATGCCTAGAATGGATGGTATAGAATTTCTTAAGCGTTTAATGCCTCAATATCCGTTACCGGTTGTCATGGTTAGCTCGCTTACTCAAAAAGGTAAAGAGATTACGATGCAGGCATTAGATGCAGGCGCTGTTGATTTTGTGTCAAAACCGGCATCAAATGTAGCGCGTGGTCTTAATGACATGATGATGGAGCTGCGAACTAAGATAAAAATTGCTTCCACTGCTAATGTAGCGCATTGGAAAAATAAAAAATATCAACCTGCTAAAGCTAAAAACAAATCTGATGCACCTAGCTATTCGCTTGCTGAATCAACTGATAAAGTAATAGCTATAGGAGCTTCGACTGGTGGGACAGAAGCAATCAGAAAAGTTGTGGAATCTTTACCTCCAACCACACCAGGTATAGTAGTCGTGCAACATATGCCAAAAGGCTTTACCGAAACATTTGCCAAAAGATTAAATGAACTGTCCTATATGACTGTTAAAGAGGCAGAAGATGGCGACAAAATCCAAACCGGTAGAATATTAATTGCACCGGGAGATTACCATATGGAAGTGGTGCGTTCCGGCGGATTCTATCATGTTAAACTAAATCAACAAGATAAAGTCAGTGGCCATAGACCTTCTGTTGATGTTATGTTTTCTTCTGTTGCTAAGTTTGTCGGGTCAAATGCCTACGGAATAATTCTTACAGGTATGGGCGGCGATGGAGCAAAAGGAATGAAAGAAATGAAAGATGCCGGTGCGAAAACACTAGGACAAAATCAAGCCAGCTCCGTGGTTTACGGTATGCCTAAAGTAGCATTTGATTTAGGAGCTGTGGACAAACAATATCACTTGGACGATATACCTAAAGCACTTATCCAGTTATTACAATAAAATATGTCAACATCTAACGAAAAATATGACTTATCTATACTAATTGTAGAAGATGATCCTACATCGCTATTTCTTCTTCAAAGAGTATGTCACAAATATCTTAACAACGTACATACAGCTGTAAATGGGCAGGAAGGTCTACAGAAGTACAACGAACTTAAGCCTGATATAATATTGACTGATGTAGCTATGCCTATTATGGATGGCATAAAGCTTATTTCCAATATTCGTGATAAGAACAAATCTATTCCCATTATTCTTCACACTGCTTTCAGCGATAAGGACATTTTAGTTACTGCTATTAGGCTAGGGGTATCAAAATATATCCAAAAACCAAATGGGATGGAAGAATTACCCGAGATTTTGGATGAATTATGTAATCAATTGTTGATGAATAGAAGATTGGAGCAAAAGAAAAAGCGCATCAATATTCTATTTAATGCTATAGAACATAGTTCCTCTATGGTTGCTATTTTGGATTTATCCGGTAAAATTGAATATGTAAATCCGATATTCTTCGAAGTTACAAAGAAAGAATGTGAAGATGTTATTGGAGTTACACCGGATGTATTATTCGATTTTCAGGATAATGTGTCATATGATGATATAATAGATGTTACCAAAAAAGGAGCTTCAGTCTTTTTAGAAGCCAGACTAAAAAATTCTGACCCAACTGTATGGCTTAAATTTATTATGCATGCAGTCGAATTCGAAGGTGAATTTCATAACTATGTTATGCTCATAGATAATATCACAGACAGAAAAAGATATGAGCAAAGTCTGATCAAGTCCAAGGAGATATTAGAACAGAAAGTTAAAGAAAGAACCGTGGAATTGTTGCACGCAAAAGATCAAGCTGAGGCAGCAAATAAAGCCAAAAGTTTGTTCCTTGCCAAAGTGAGTCATGAACTTAGAACACCACTCAATGGAGTTATCGGTATATCCAGTTTACTTGTTGATACGAATTTGGATGAAAAGCAACATAAGTTTCTTGAAGTTATAAGAACTTCTTCTTTATCACTTCTTGAAATTATCAATGATATTTTGGATTTCTCTAAGCTCGAATCTACCGGATTGAAGCTAATCATACATAAAGGTAAATTGCATGAAAGCTTTGAAAATACACTCAATTTACTTGAAGTAGAGGCGCAAAAAAAAGGCTTACAATTGCTTAGAGATTATGATGCCATCAAAGAAATCAACTACTTGTATGATCCAAAACGAATGGAGCAGGTACTCACAAATTTAGTCGGCAATGCTATCAAATTCACTGAGAATGGAAGTGTAACCCTTTCTTGTAAAATATTGACATCCAGAGGTAAACAGGATGAGTTACTTATAACAGTGAAAGATACGGGAATTGGGATAAAAGATGACGCTAATGTAAATTTGTTTGAAAGCTTTACTCAAGCTGAGCATACCATGACAAGAAAGTACGGTGGAACTGGTCTTGGCCTGACCATCAGCAAAGATTTGATAGACTTGATGGGCGGTAAAATATGGTATGAAAGTAAAGAAGGTGAAGGTTCTACATTTTTTATCCACATACAACTTGATAAATATCTGGAGATAGAAGCTCAACAAGAAGAATCCAGTGAAAAAGTAGACTTAAGCTATCTTGAGGGGAATATTCTATGTGCAGAAGACAGTATGATCAATGTGGAAGTCTTTAAAGGTATCTTCGAGACTACTAAATTACATGTCTATTTTGCATCTAATGGCAAAGAAGCTCTTGAGATTCTTGAAAGTCAATCTGTTGATTTAGTACTGATGGACGTTCAAATGCCTGAAATGGACGGTCTAACTGCCACAAAGATCATAAAAAGCAATCCCTCTCTCAAGCATATACCTGTTGTTGGTCTTACTGCTCACGCAGCAAAAGAAAACCAGAATGAGTGTTTAGTGGTCGGAATGGATGATGTTATAGTTAAACCTGTTGAAAAGCATTATTTACTGGAAAAAATAAATTCTTATCTAAAAAGGCCAAAAGAGTCTTATAACTTGTCCGGTCTTATGGAATCTATCAATTATAACAAAGCAACTTTGAAGAGATTAATTGAGTATTTCCTGGCTAATCACTCAAAAGAGCTAAAAGAAATTGACATGGCAATTGGAAATAATGATTTTTCTGTTGTTTATAGAATCATTCATAAAATGAAATCAGAAGTCGGAAATTTTGGTGCTTTCAATCTTGTTGATCTAGCCGCTGAAATTGAAAGACTTATCAAAAGTGAAAAATTTACCAAAGCGAAAAATAAAATAATTGAATTTGAAAAGCATCTAGTTATATTAGACAAAGACTTAAATAAATATCTAAAAACATTATGAAAACTTTGATTGTAGAAGACGATTATATCACCTCTCAAGTGATGCAGGAAATTATGCAGACTTATGGAGAATGTGATATAGCAGAAAATGGCAAGATTGCCATTGAGTTGTTTCAAAATGCTTTAGAGCATGGAGAGAAATATGATTTAATATTTCTTGATATTATGATGCCTGAAATGGATGGGCAGGATGTCCTTGCTCTAATCAGGCAAATAGAAGAACAGTTTGAGCTCAAAGGGCTTGACGGTGTAAAGATTATTATGTCTACCGCTTTAGATGATTATTCGAATCTAAGCAAAGCATTTGGCAATCAGTGTGAAGGCTACATAGTCAAACCTATTGAAAAAGAAAAAGTTATCAAAGCTCTTCATTCTGTTGGGATGGCTGATTAGATTTTCTGTTTTTTAGGTACCAATTAATTCCTAATCCCAGAATAATTAAGCCGCCAATTGGTAATAAAATTTTGCCATATAGCTTCATATAAGCAATAATTTCGTCCAGGTGCTCTCCGAAAAGGGCACCCAAAGATAATAATATGCCATTCCAAAGTAATGCACTTAGCGCTGAAAGCACAACTGTTTTCCAAAATTTCAAATGACTCATGCCTGCAAAAAATGATATTACTGCTCTGGTGCCTGACAGAAACCTGTTTGCAACAATCAGAGCATAACCATATTTTTGAAACCAGGATTCTACTCTCTTTATACCATCCCTAGAAATAAAGCTAAAAAGGCTGCTATGCATAATCTTTTCATCTAAATTTCTTCCAAGCAGAAACATTATAATAAATCCAAGTACCGATCCTATTGTTGTGGCAATCAGAAGTGGAATAAATCCAACTGTGCCCAAGGCAATAAGAGTGCCTGCAAATACTATTATGGAATCACCGGGTGCGGGAGGGAAAAGATTTTCGACCATTGTCGTGATGAGTGCTATTATCAGTACCCAATACCAGGATACATTTGATAAAAATTCTATTGTAGTTTCAAACATTTTCTATATTTTTAATATTATATAATTATCAAAATTAGCCATTTATATCTTCTTATCACAGCGAAAAAAAATACATGACCAATTTATTTACAGATATACTGGATCATCCGACGATTTTTGGAAGCCAGCTAAAGACTCTAAGGAACTCTTACGAGTTTACTCTTGATTTTGTTGCAAGCGAATCAGGATTAAGCAAAGCTTTTATTTGTCAAGTAGAGTCAGGTAAACGAAGTATCAATATTCTGGATTTCAAAAAGCTACTATCTGTATATAATTATACTGTTTTGAGGTTCTTCAGTGAGTCTGCTGATGCAGTAGAAGGTAAAAAGTTTTCTCCTGATGCTCCTGTTCAAAGTGAAGAACATTCCATTCTAATTGACGGAAGCAGACAGGAAGATAAATATAGTCTGATTTTAAAGCGCCCTATCTCTGACGAAAATGACCTGGCAATCTTAGAACTCTTTCTGCCCGGAGAGCTTGAGTACCCTAAAGATTATGTAAGTCACGACTCTATTGTTCGCGGAGTTGTTTTAGAAGGTGAACTTCTTATTCACTTCAAGGATGATGAGTTACTGATAAAGAGGGGAGGTGATTTCCTGTTTAATGCAAATAGAAGTCATATCTTCAGAAATCACAAAAAGGAGGACTTGCGTGCCCTCCTCATTGTACAAAATCCTTTTTTCTAATTTTTCCAGCTCTTACTGATTTGAGTTCCGTTTTCAGGATCGTTTCTAAGTTTTAAAAACACATCTATTTCTTCTTGGAGCTCTTCAACGTGAGAGATGAGCCCTACTATCCTATTCTCTTTTCTTAGAGATTTTAAGGTGTCAAAAACGATGCCTAAAGAGTTTTTATCCAATGATCCGAATCCTTCATCTAGAAAGAAGAAATTGTGCTTAGTTTCAATTTGTGACTGCACACTCTCAGCTAATGAAAGCGCCAGTGATAAAGAAGCCTGAAAAGTTTGACCGCCGGATAGAGTTTTTACACTTCTCAGTTTTCCGCCATTCATATAATCTCTAACTTCGAAATTATTGTTATCATTAAGAACTAATTCTAACTGCCGGTTAGTGAGTAGAGTAAACCTCTTATTTGCAAGTGTACATAGCTGCTGCAGATAGACAGTTGAAATATAATTTACAAACCCTTTAGCTTTAAATAGCTTAGCCATAATTTGTATATTTTGCTTTCTTATCTCTTTAGCTTCAAATTCTTTTAATAACTGAGTTTTTAGTTCCAGTTTATCCTTCATTTTTGAGATGTCAGACTGTAATGAACCGATGCTTTCTGTGATGCGTTTTACAGTTTGTTTTAGCTCTGTTTCTCGATGCTTTTCTTTCTGGTGTAAATCACTGTCATAAAATCTGCCATCTATTTCCTTTTCCAGCGCTGACAGCTCATGCATGAGCTGTGATTGTTTACTTCTAAACTCTTCAATCTGAGACAGGATTTCAGTTTTGTTCAATCTTTGATTCAAAATTTTTAGTATTTCATCAATAGAAGTATACTGACCTGCTTGAATCTTCTTTTCAATCGAATTCTCAAGAATACTGATTTCAGAATCTATTTTTGCAATCTGCTCTTCTTTTAAAGTAAAAGTTGTTGTTAGACTTGTCTGTTCTTGTTCTAACATCTTTATTTCGTTATTGAGCTTTGCGAACAACTCATCAGTTTTTTTTATGTTGAGTATTAATAAGTCTTTTTGAGTATTAATTACATCAAGCTCAGAATTGCTGAACTTCCTAAAAGTATCTTGCTCGAGAGTTTCTTGTAATGTATTTTTTTCAGAGCTTATTCTCTCTTTAAGCAAGTATCGATTATTGAGATGTTTTTTTATTGAGGATAACTGCTCTTCTTTTTCGTTAAGAGTTATTTTCAGTTTATCTAAATGCTCACGGACTTGATCAAACTCCTCTGATAATAATTCATATTCGGCTATCTTATCATCAAGTAAAGCCTTTTTATCTTTGTAAGTTATATCCCACTTATAGTTCTCAATCAAAGCTTTTATTTCTTCATTAACTCTTCCCATTTCGGCAGTATATTCTAATTTCTCGGAATTTACATTTTTCAGTATATATTCTATCTCAGAAAGAGTTTTCTTCATTTGGAATAGAATTCGAATTTTGGCATCTAATCTATCTAATATTTTCGTCGATTCGGCTACCAAATTAGTACCGATTTCAAACTCTTTAATTGCAGGATGTGATGTAGATCCACAAACAGGGCAGGGGTCACCTTCTTTTAGGTTCTTTGCTTCAGCTGCTATCTGTGTCCTTGCATTCGCTTCTAACATTTTAGATTTTTCAAGATCTTTTTCTTTTTCTAAGTCTATAAGTACTGCTTCAATTCTTACAGTGAGAGCTTTTATATCATTCTTTGGCAAAGACTCCAGATATTCATTATTCAAGAGAATATCATCCAGTTTTTTAAGTTGGACATTCTTCTTTTTACCCAGATTATCAATTTTCTCAGAATAGTTATTCAGTTCTCTTATCAAAATTAGCTTACTTTTATGCCAGTTCGCTATCTCTTTCAAGGTTGTAAGTTCGTCTCTTTTTGAAGAGAGCTGAATCTGCCTCTCTGCTTGTTCATTACTCTCTTTCTTGATAGCTTGTAGCTCTTTTTCTATGTGTTCTTGCTTGATTTCATTTTCAGAAATTTCTGCAGTATGATTTTCTAATCTTATTTCAAGTTCTTTAATAGTTGCTATTTTTTTGAGATCTTCAATTTGTTTGAGATATTCCGATTTTTTAGTATACTCAGCTTCAGCAACTGCAAAATTACTTTTCGCAGTGGCAAGAGTATCTTTAGTCTTATCCAGTTTGGGAGTAATGTCTGATAAATCGCTTTCCAATGAGTTCTTTTGATTAAGCAGTTTTTCTCTGTTAGAAAGATCATATTCAAACTGCTCTTTGCAAGCTAAATACTCATTTAAGTCAGATTCTAATTTGTTAATCTGATTTTCTTTTGACTTGTTTGATTCTATTTGTATAAAGAGATCTTTTTTTCGGGAATTCAACTTTTCCAGAGCTTCAAATGATTTGATTTGAAGAGATACGGTGTTTAATTCCTCTTCTTTTAACTTCAATTCTTCTATTGATTTTTTGAGTTCAGTATCTTTGATTTTTATTATCTCTTCTGAAACCTCCTCCAGTTCAGCTAATCTACCTTTTGTATGCTCTAAATCACGTTCAATTCCAATACTTAAGGACTTGACTTTATCAGTTAAATCAAATCTGTCTAATCTGAATATTTCCTGTAACATTTTTGTTCTTGGAGCATCTCCGAGCTGTAAGAATTCCTGAAATTTGCCTTGAGGGATAATGATAGTGCGTTTGAAATTTTCGTAAGACAAACCCAAAATTGCTGAAGCATCTGCCGAATCAAGGGGAATCCAGTTTTCATTTTCAAAAACATAGGCACTTCTGGTTAAAGTTTTTACGTCCTCAAATCGTTTACTATTCCTTTTGCCTGTTACATTAAATCTATATTTTTTATTATCTTTTCCAGCAGTAAAGATAAACTCAATGAAAAGCTGATTTGATTTCAGATTCATCATGTTATAGTTTCTGTTTTCTCGGTTATTCAATCTTTCAGTTTCACCAAATAAGGCAAAAGTTATAGCTTCCAAAATAGTTGACTTACCGCTGCCGACACCTCCAAAAATCCCAAATAGGTGATTATCTGTCAGAGTTGCAAAGTCAATAGTCTGCTTTTCTTTATATGAGTATATGCCTTCTAAGCTTAATTTGACCGGAATCATTCTATTTTTCCTCGCTTATTATCTCTTTAAACAAATCCATAATCTCTTCGTTTGCCTCTTGTCCATTTTCAGCTATGAAATAATTTCTAAAATGCTCTGTAATGTTTGCATTTATATCAATGCTTGCAGCAGTCTCGGCTTTCGAATTGATATTTATTTCCGGGATGATCGCAATTATATTTTGATGAGCTTCATACAGTTTACGTTTATCAGCTCCTGTAAGGTATTCATCATTTACGATTGTCAGTTCAACCAATGCTTCCTGATTATCTTCCAGCCATTCTATTGCTTCTTGAATTCCTTTACATTTTCTTCTTCTGAGTGGCTTACCTGAAGATAATTCCACTTCTTTTATATTTGCAACGCTGCCGGGTTCTAAATCAGCTATTAAAACATATTTTTTTTGATTTGCTTCACTAAAGCTAAAAGCTATAGGGCTGCCTGAATAGTATATAGGGCATGGGGTGCTATCTACAAGCTGTTTTCTGTGCAAATGCCCGAGGGCAACATAATCCATTTGCTGAGGAACATTTGAAGAGTAAACAGACTGTACACCACCAACGTGTAAAATTGGTTTCTCATCTTCAGGTTCTTCAGGAATATCTCCGCCCTTTTTAATAACAAAAAGATGCGAAAGTAATATATTCACACCATCATTGTCGCAGTACTTATCAGCCAGTATTTTCCAGTAGCTTTGTAGATGATCTCGCAGTTCCTGTTCTGTATTTTCTACATCAAAAGCAGTCTTCAATCTTTGTTCATTAGCATAAGGGGTACTAATTATTCTAAGAGGCGTATTGATATTCGGGATTTTCAACTCGATAAATCCTTTATCTGCTTTTGTGATTTTAATTCCTGTTTCAAGATCAATCAGATTTGCCTCAAAATCCGGTTTCCCAGCCAGGAAAATACCACATTCACAGGCTAATGGATCAGGACTTTCAAATTTGTCAGCAGAGTCGTGATTCCCTGCTATAGCAATAACAGGTCTTCTGCCTCCATTAGTCATTTTTTTAACTGCTTTATAAAAAAGGCTCATTGCCTCAGTTGGCGGATTGAAATTATCGAATATATCGCCCGCAATTAGAATAGCATCTACATTTTCACTGTCTGCTATCTCTCTTATTTCATCTAAAACTTTGATTTGCTCATCAAGTCTGGATAAAAAATCAAGTTTTTTACCCAAATGCCAGTCCGAACTATGTAATATTTTCATCTTTACGTTTCAAAATATGATATACTTCCAAGATTAACAATATACTAATAATTACTATATTGCCAATGGGTAAAAAACTAAAAATTTGATATGAGTAGCTTGAAATTGAATAAGTCTAATTCAATTTATGTATATTTGTCTTTTTGTGTGAAGTAGGAATACAATGCAAGATAAAACTACAGATATAGATATAAAGAATAAACGCAAGAAGCTGGCACTTTTTGTGACAAAATTTCTTGCTATAGTGGCTGCATATTACTTGATTGTGCTATTTCTTAGTGAAGAGATATTTTCTCCTTATGTAAATGCTACTGCGTACCTAAGTTCTTTATTAATAAGCATTTTTTATGAAGCTATTACTGTTAGCGGCAATTTTATTGGGGGCGGTACATCATATATTAGCTTATCATTTGGATGTGAAGGTACTGAGCCTCTAGTGATTTTTATTGCGGCAATGGTCGCATTCCCTATGAAATATAAAGACAAATTGCTGCCTCTTTTATCAGGAATAGGGATTTTATACTTTTTAAATCTCATCAGAGTTCTTGGCCTATTTATCGTAAATGTAAATATGCCTGAGATTTTCGTAGAAGTACATGAGATATATTTCCCAATACTCTTTATCATCTTTGCTTTTATTCAATTTTTTGTAAGTCTAAAATGGTCTCTGAAAAAATCTCAAAAATAGATAGATTATTTGGTAATAAGATCTGGATGCAATTCGCAGGCAAATCATTTATCCTTATTCTGGTTTATATACTATTATTGCCTTTATTAGTTAATATATCAGGCAATATCTTAGTATTTGCAGGTAATGTGTATTTCGAAAATATACAGAATTCAGGTAATCCTCATAAAGTGAAAATTGATTTGGCCAATGATGGAAGTGACTTTTTAGTCTCTACTGTTTATTATGATGAAGTTTTGCCGGAGGGTGGCAATCCTCAAAAGAATCTTGAGATAAATATAAGAAATGAAGTACTAAATCCTATAGCGGTTTTTGTTATTATATTCATAGCATTCCCTATTTTAAACCGTTTCCCTAAAAAGGCATTTTTCACATCTCTGCTAATTATACTGGCTTTTATAAGCTTTAAGCTTTTTGCTTTGGTATATGACAATTATAATATACCTGAATATGCATTAGCTGACTTGGTGTTTTTCCTGCACTATCCGGTTTACTTTTTCAATATGGCATTAGCTTCCTTAGGTACTAGCATTAACTATGCTTTCCCGGCAATTCTTGCCTTAATATCTAATTACTCATTCCTGGAAGAAAAGTTTATAGAGAAAAATATTTAATGTTTGTGTTTTTTTATGTAACGATTTTTAATCTTAATTGTATATAATATATACATCGACATTAGATTTAAACTGTAAACACTTGGGTAGAATTTCTCCTCTGTAATTCAATGTTATAAAAGATCAATTATACGTTGATAGATTTGAGTATTAATTCAGCAATATCATATGGATTTTTTACTAAGGAGAAGATGTATGAGCTTTATAGACAGCTTATCATCTTCGTTTTTTTTACGCTTAGTAAAAAGTCAAAATCATTCTATTTGATACAGTTTACTGTCAAAATGATAAACAAAAGTAAAAAAAAATGCTTTATTAGCACATTCTGCTATGGATATAGTAAAATATATTTAAACAGAATGATATTTAATATTATCTTGCTCTCTATTGTTAATATTATATGTTTCTGAAAATTATTGAGGTCCATTATGATTATTTCCAAACCTATACTGATGCTTATGCTGGGGCTGTCTTCAGTATGTCTCACTCAAATTAATGCTGATGAGATAAACTTACCGGCTCAGGAAAGTAAAACAATGAGCTATAGCTTGGAGCAGGCAAATCTTTCAAATGAGGCTCTTTCAGATTGGACTTTCCTTAAAGATAAAATTACAGGAGATCTCAGATTAGGTTTTGGAACTCCAATTAGATTTTCAGAATACACTACAGCAGATGAATCAAATGTAGAAGCTATTGCTGCTAAGTTTTTTGATCAAAACGGTAAAGACTTAGGAGTTGAAAAAGAACAACTTCGATTAGTTGCAAAAAACTTTGCGAATAACAGATGGTTTCTTAAGTACAAACAGTTTTACCATGGAATGGAAGTAATGCTATCAGATATTTCCATAACTATTTTCAAAAATGGGAATATCATGTCTGTCGGAGCTGAATACTATGAGGATATAGCAATTCCTGTTATTCCAAAGATATCATATCAAACAGCCATTTCTAATGCTTCTCATAATTCGAAAAAAGAAAAAATTAAAGACTATGTTTTAGCAAAACCTGTACTTAAGATTTTGCCGTTTGTAGTAGGTAATTCAGTACAATACAAATTAGTGTACGAACATAAATATGAAACTGAGAACTTCAATGAGAAATTTACTTCTTTTGTTGATGCTAACAGTGGTGATGTGGTATGGCGAATAAGCAACATGATGCATGCACAAAGAGAAGTTGAAGTATCTGGCTATGTTACAGAAAAATATTCAGATGATGAGCAAGTTGAAAAACTGTTCCCTTATTTGGCGTTTAGCAGCAATACTCAAACATGGTATGCTGATGATAAAGGAAAACTAAACGAAGATATTGACGAGGCTCAAGTGAATGCTTACCTGATGGGTAAATATGCTAAGATTTATAATAAAGATGAAAGAGTACCAAAGATTCCTGTTGTTTTCTCTACGGATAATAAACTTGTTTGGGATGATGATAATTGTGGATTTTATGAGAGAAATTTATATTATCATACAAATGTGGTCTATAATTACTTTAAAGAGATTGAACCAGGTCAGGTTTTTATGGATTTTCCAATAGATGTTTATGTTGTAGCAGGAACTTCAGGACCTAATGCAATGTCAGCAGGAGATAGAATATATTTTATTAATGTTGATAATCCTTCTGCCGAAATGGCCGGTTCCGGTAGTGTAATGTACCACGAATATGGCCACAGTATGAATCATTTTCATTACTATTACAGTGGTTCTGGAAATGGCATGATTAATACCTCTTGTAATGAAGCTTTGGCTGATATAACTTCTTGTGCAATTTTAAATGATCCCAAAATTGGTAAAGGTGTTTTTACCGACGATAGAGAAAGATTTATTAGAAATGTTGACAATAACAGACAATATCCTCAAGATATGAACTATGATCCTCACTATAACGGCCAAATTCTGGCTGGAGCTCTATGGGATTTATATAAACTTACTGATATGGAAACATTAAATAGAGTGAGCCATTTTGCTAAGTATCACACACCGGATGATCCTAATATAGGAAATGCATTTTCTGAATGGTTTATCGCATGTCTTATGGCTGATGATGACGATGGTAATATGGCGAATGGTACTCCTCATACAGCTGAGATAGTAGAAGCATTTGATATGCATAATATTGGTGCAAAACTTCTAACAGAATTATCTTTTAGCTATACACCAAAAACATTTTACGCTGCCAGCGATGAAAGCTACCAGATTGACTTTGATATCAATACAAAAGTCAATATTGATTTCCTAAGCGAATATATGAACATAGAAAAAGCTGAAGTTATATATTCGGACTGGAAAAAAGATAATTTTTCAACTGTAGTGGCGACGCAAAATGAAGATGGTTCTTTCACAGCTCAAATTCCGGAGCATGAAGTTGGTTCGATTTTGAAATATTATATAAATATCAAACTCACAAAATATGATGACAAGATACGTTCTGTTTCAAAAGAAGCCGTAAATGATTTTGACTTACTCTTTGTTGGTTATAAACAAATATTTAAAGATGATTTCGAATCAGATAAAGGTTGGGTTACAGGAGCTGATGGTGATGATGCAAGTCAAGGACTCTGGGAAAGAGAAAAACCAAATGAAATTTTACTTCAAGGACTTCTTCTGCAACCTGAAGAACAAATTACTGAAGGTGGTGAGTACTGCCTAATTACAGATAATCTAGGAGGGGCTGTCAACTATAGTTTATCTTATGCAGATGGCAGAACAAGTATTGTTTCGCCTCAATTAGATTTATCTGAAGCTGTTATGCCGGTACTTGAATATTATAAATGGATTGCTGCTATTAATTTTAGTCCTTCAGGTCAAAAAATCAATTCTGAGTTATATCTAAGTGATGATGATGGTTTAAGATGGACTAAAATAGATGATCTTAATGGAAATGATATGGAGTGGGAAAAGCGTTTTGTGATTATTAGTGAATTCTTTGAAGAGTACACTGACAAAATGCGATTCAAGTTCGTTGCTAATGGATACAATGGATCTGGTAGCAGTACAAAAATACTCGAAACATTAATTGATGATTTTACAATTTTGGATGTGGATAGTGAGTCTTCTGTTGAAGATATTAAAGAAAGTAGTATCAGAATATATCCAAATCCTGTTAGTTCTATATTGTCAGTTCGCTCTGCTTCTTACATAAATAAAATTGAAGTAATAGATATTTACGGTAATATACTTTACTCAATAAATGATTTAAATTCAGACTATTTCTCTTGGAATTTGGAAGATACATCTGGTAATAAAGTTCATAGTGGTGCTTATTTCGTCAAGATTTATCATTCTAACAAGGTATCAGTAGAAAAGATTATTATCCAATAGAATAGACGTTTACCCAAAAGTAAAGAGTTTGCCTTGATTCTTGTTACAAGGCAAACTCTTCTTTTTTATCTATACCATATGGAAGTTAAGTGTAATAGATAAATATCTTTTATATACTTGTTTTAATACCGCAAAAAACTGTAAAAGGTCTAGTCGGTCCATAAATATATGCAGCATCTCTTCCTAAGCCTCTGTCAAAATCATCCTGAAAACTATTTAGAATATTTTGAACTCCAACAAATGCCTTAACATTATTTTCGTGATTTATTTCAACAGTTACTTGAGCATTCAATTCAAAAAACGACCCTGATTTTTCCAGCTGATCATATTCATTTTCTAGGCCATTTGTTCCAATACCACCTGCATAATGAGGAATTAGCATTGGTCCTGTCAAGATCCCTGATAAATTAAGCTCAAGTTCGTGAATAGGAGCATAATTATATGAAAAATATCCATACCAGTCAGGAGAGCGTAACATGTCTTTTGTAAAATTAGATTGCCCCGGCAATACATTGTTTTCATTCCACTGCTCAGATTCATCGTATTGACTAGACTGAACTGTAAAACCTGTTTTTAAATTCATTTCATCATCAAACAGCATTTGAAGTTCGACAGTCCCGCCATGTACTGTAGCACCACCGCCATTTCTTTTTTCTTCAATAATCATCGCATCATCTTCATCTGATATTGTGACATTAACAAATACATCGTCCAGATGAGTATTGAAATATTCTAAAGAGATGGAAGTTGGAATTGAAGAAAACTCAAAAGTATAGTCTACAGAAGCACCAAAACTCATTGAATATTCCGGTTTTAAATCAGGAGAGTTTAAGTGAACCAAAGCTTCTCCTGAAACCTGAGTTATATGTAAGTCTTCGTCAAATGCCTGCGGAGAGCGGAAACCGGTAGAAAAAGTAGCTCTTATATTCAAATCTTTAACTGCTTTATACATGATATTTGCTCTTGGGCTTACAACTACACCGTCTATAAAATTGTGTTTATCAAATCTAGATCCAAATAAGAAAGAAAAATCTTCATTTATTGCCCAGTCATCCTGAATATAGATACCGTGGTCTCTTGCAAACTGATCTATAGTTCTGTCGTATGCAGGAGCTTGATCTAAAATATCATCATAAGTCAATTCATAACCCATTGTCCAGACATGCGAACCTGCCCACTGCAAAGTATGAGTATACTGGACACCACCAACATATGTTTCATTATCAGTTGTACCGTAAGCATCCACAAATTCATCCGAATACATCTCAGATTTAGCACCATAGAAAGTGTTTCTAGTTGTTTGCTGGAAAGAAGTATATATAGAGATTTTGTTAGAAGTACCTTCGAAGAATTTGTCATAAGTAATCCCGCCGGAAATAGTATTATGTCTGGCAGATTCAGTAATATTAGCTCTGTGCGGTGGTAAGTCAAATTGATCTCCACCACGTCTGTCATCTTTTATAGCATGAAACTCTAAAGATAACTTACTAAGATGATCAGGCTTATAAAATAATCTACTGCCGAAAGTATTCATAGTAAGATCACATATTTCAGAGAAACCGTCTCCGTTTGCATCCCAGTGCTTTCTGTCTCTATATAAACCAAATACAAATAGCCCCAAATCCTGTTGATCATTGATAACTGAAGCATTCATCTGAGCTACAAAGTCAGGTACTTTTGCTTCTGTAAATGATTGAGTAATAGTCGCATTCATTGTGTTATCCACAGGATCTTTAGTAATGATGTTTACTACACCACCAACTGCAGAGCCACCATAAAGCGCTGAGCCGCCTCCGCGAACAACTTCCACTCGCTCAATCATGTTCGCAGGTATTTGCTCTAAACCATAAACTCCGTTCAATGCAGAGAATACAGGGCGACTATCTATCAAAATTTGAGAATATCTGCCCTCAAGTCCGTTTAGCTTAATTTCAGCAAATCCACAGTTTTGGCACATATTTTCTACTCTTAGTCCCGGTTGGAATTTAACCCCTTCAAAAACATTTGGCGACTGAGTGTTTTCAAAAACTTGCGCGTCTAACACAGAAACTTTTACAGGAACATCCTGGTAGATTTTGTCAGTCCTTGTGGCAGTTACTACCACACTTCCGGTGCGAGTTGCTTTATCTTTCATCGAAAAAGAAACATGAACCTCATCGGCAAGTACATCATTTACAATAACTTCCTGTTCTATAGGTTCTTTACCTACAGAAGTAATTTGTAAGACATGTGTCCCATAAGGTACTTTTTTCAAATAAAATTCTCCTTTAGTGCCAACTTTGCAACCTAAAGTAGTGTTTTTGATTCTAACAGTAGCGCCTATAGCAGGTCTGCCATCTTCATCCGTAACAGTGCCGTGAATTCTATAGAGTTTGTTTCTAAGTTCAGAAGGCACAGAAGAAGATTCGGATTTAGCATTGTTTGAATTATTAGAATGAGCTAAACCAACAAAAGAAAACACAAACATAGAGAATACGATAGTTACCAAGCTACGTATTGACATAGTTATACCTTTTATTTTGATATTAATAATATGATTTTCGACAGATAAACTTACGCGAAAGCAGTTATCAGCAGATGCAGCAGAATATTTAATAGATTACATTATGCATCCGTACACTGCCCATACATATAGGCGTAAATTTGATATTACTTATAAAGGAATAGTTATTTGGTAAGAAAGATAGGGGGTGCCCTAAGATGAAAATATAGATAAAAGTCCGGAGTGCTGTATTTTGAAAGAGCCCTTTCATAATACTTTCTGATTACCGGAAACAGGATAGAAAGAATGATATAAATTATCGATAAAATAAAAAATGGGTGCGATAATTTATCAAATCTCAAGAGTTCTTCCTGACTATGATCGTGTTGTCCAAAGGGACTTTGAGTTTCACAACTGTTATCATCTACTGAAAAGTGGGAGTGGTATAATATTTGCCCATCCATTGTTTTATGGTAGTGACCATTAACAGAAAAGTTAATGAATACCAATAAAATATTGATAGATAACAGAATTGCTAATATTTTTTTGGAAATGCTAATACTCAAGCCCGCTGTTGATTGTTTAGTTAAGCCTAAAACAAATTATAAAAAAAAATCAAGTTTGAAAAGAAGTCTTTTTTTTATATTTGTTTTAACTAAATCTAACAACTGTTCGAATTAAATAAAAACTCTATACTAGATGAATAAAACAGACTGGTTTTAATATTTCTCTCCGTATACATGTCGTGGGAAACTATATTCTAGTCTGCAATAACTGAGGTATTGCTTTATAGTAGTTTAAATACGACCAATACTATTGTAATAAATACTTGTAAATTTAACGATAATTAAAATAAGGTCAGAAAGAAAATATGTTTAAAATATCAGAACAACTGGGCAAAATTAGGGAATCATCTGTTACTAAGCTGGTTGCCTATTATATACTGATAGCTATAGCTATTCTAATATTCAGGCAAATTGCTAATGAGTACTATGATTCGTTCCATGTTATTGAGTTTGAAAAAGTCTATGAGCTTTTTATGCAGGGGATGAATATCAAAACTCACACAGATGATGTAATTGTGACTATTATTGCCCTAATAGCAACCTTTACTTATGTGTTGCCCGTTGCATGGGTATATGTAATTACAAAAATAGAAAAAGGGTTTGACGAATCTAATGTGCAGGCAATTATACTTCTTTCAGTTATTGTAACAGGTGTAATGATGGTTGTTCAGGATAGTTTGGCGCGAGCTTTTGGTCTTGTCGCAATCCTTTCTGCAGTCAGGTATAGAGTAGCTGTGAAAGATATCCAGGATGCCACATATATATTTCTTGCAATTGCTATAGGGGTAGCTAACGGTTTGAATATTCCGCATATCGCAATTGTTATGTCTTTCTTTGTTAATATCATTTACCTGATACTATGGAAATGGAAAGTTGGAGATGTGGTTAATAATGAGAAAAAGCATTATACAGATGACGAAAAAGCAGAGATAAATACTACTCTAAAAATGTCAGGTCTCAATTTTGCTAAAGATAATCTAGACAAAAAGTTCAAAAGTGCTTTGATTATTATCTCAAAAGACATGGAATATCTGCCGGAAATGAGTAAAAAATTTGATGAGCATCTTGAAAAATGGGAGTTCTACAGTGTAGAACGTTTAAATAGTTTTGAAAAAATTTATAAGGGTATCATTCTGTTTAAAGAGATAAAAGAAAAGGGCGATATGGCTCTTTACAACGAATTGGAAGCTTTGAATGATACTATAATTTTATGGAAATTCCAGCGAATAAGAAGCACTAAGAATAAACTAAGTTTGGGAGTGGAGAAAGATGAACAAGCTAATACCTAAAGAGAAAAATGTAGGTTTTGACCATAATGATCTGCAATCCCGTGTTGGATCTGCTCTTGTGATGTTAATACTTTTTATATTTTCATTGCCTCAAGTTGGTCTTAGTGATGCTTACCACAGAATATTATTATTGCAGATAGCACTTGTTGGAACGGGTGGGCTCGCCTGGGGGCTTGTATTTGGGCGAAAAAATATTGTAGCCGGAATAATTGCGATGATTATCCCGCTAGGTATTTATATGTTGCCTAATGATTTACATCGAACACTAGCTTTAGTACTGGCTCCGATGGCCATATTGCATGTGGTGATCACAATTACCTTCGGGAAGTGCATCATCAACTCAATCTTTTCTATTAACAGCTATATTCAGAGAAAATCTTAATGAGAAATGCTTATATATTATTATGCCTATTACTGCCTACTTTACTCTTTTCCAAACAGGACAGTGTTAAAGTTGTACCGGGTAAAGTTTTTGACAGGTCGGCAGCTCATGAATTCATTTTCGGAGCTACTTGGAGATCTGCCTGGACAACAGAAATCAAAGTACCCCTGCTGGATTTGAATAATTTCGCAGGAGGACTGGTTCCAATAAAGAGAGGGGGCGGACAGCAGACTAAATCTCTTAGATTTCAGGGGCAGGACGGCAAGATATATAAGTTCAGATCCATCGAAAAGTTTACTGATAAAATATTGCAGGAAGAGCTGCTTAATACAGTTATTGAAGTATTGACAAAAGATATGTTTAGTGCTTCTCACCCTCTATCAGCAAAAATGGCAACTCCAATTATAAATTCTGTCGGTATCATGCAGGCAAAGCCCTCTATCTTTGTTATGCCTGACGATTCTTTATTACTGGGAGAATACTATGATGAATATAAGGGGCTACTTGGTACATTAGAGGTACACCCCGATGAAATGCAGGATGAATCAATAGAGTCTTTCGGTGATGCTGACAAAATCTTTGGGACATATAACCTATTTGATAAATTAATCTCGGATAACGATAACCAGGTAGATGATTTGGAATTCTTGAAAGCAAGACTTATAGATGTTTTTTTAGGAGATTGGGACAGGCATACAGATCAATGGCGATGGGCTTTATATAAAAAAGGGAAAAAACGCTACATTAAACCTATTCCGCGAGACAGAGATCAGGCTTTTTGCAAATATGACGGCCTGGTTGGATTTGGCATAAGAGAAGTGGTTCCACAAATTGAATCATGCGACTTTTCTTATCCTAAAATATCTGATTTAACATGGTCAGGAAGATTTTTAGATCGTAAGTTTTTGACAAATATTAATAAAGATGAATGGGATTCTGTTGCTGTATTTGTTAAAGAAAGACTCACGGATTCTGTTTTAAATGAAGCTGTTGCTATCCTGCCAAAAGAGATGTTTGAAGAATCTGCTGAATCTCTTATACGCACTATGCAACTTCGGCGAGACAGTTTACTTTTTGCTTCTGAAGAGTATTATCAGGAAATAGCTAAATATCCGGAGCTGTGGGGCTCTGATAAACCGGAAAAATGCATCATATATTTCTTGAATGATTCACTGGTAAACGTGAAAATATTTAAAACAAAAGACTTCGAAAAAAAAGAAAAACCATTGCCATTTATTGACAGAACATTTTCAACCAGATATACTAAAGATGTTAGAATCTTCCTTTTTGACGGAGATGATGAATGTCTGGTAAATGGTCAGGGTAAAGCCAATATTAAGTTTAGAATTTTGGGCGGCAAAGGTAAAGATGATTTCAAAGATATTTCTAATATTAAACACAAATTTCTAGGCTTCGAGTACACGCCCAAATTAGTAGAATTTTGGGATGATGGCAAAAAAACTGATACAGAGTTGACAGGTGTTTCAATCCATCTAAAAAAAGAAATTAAGCGCCCTGATAGTCCTGAGGAGTTTTTTGAGCCTCCTGTAAGAGATTGGGGGCATGACTGGAAAAAAGGTGTTTGGTTCGATTTAAACTCGGATGATGGATTGTTTCTTGGAGGTGGACCTATACTTTATGGATTTGATTTTGACAAATCTCCTTATCAAATTAGGCAGCACTTATTTGCGGGATATTCTTTCGGATTGAATGGAGCAAAAGCAGAATATAGTTTGATTTTACCTAAGTCAGTTCTAGGCCTGGATTTTAGCCTGGAAACATATATTTCAGAATTAGATCAATCCCATTTCTATGGATATGCAAATCAAGCAAGAAATGCTGACGAAATTGTTAAGTCATACTACAAAATCAATCAAACAATGTTTCACACCAAACTAAGACTTATCGAAGAATTTGCTGAGAATATAAACATATACCTTGGAATTAATTTTCGTTATTCTGACTTAGATACTCTATCTAATACTTATGTCTCTGAAAACAACATCTATGGAGATAAAAATCTTTGGTTACTTGATGGGGTGGTAGGCTTTGAAGCTGACTTCAGAGATAATGCATATTATCCTGAAAATGGTTTTTATATCAACGCAGAGGATAGATATACAAGTAAAGTTTTAGATAATAAGTATGATTATGGGAACTTTTCTTTTGATGCCCGAGCATATTATACCCTGAATTTGCACAAAAAAGAGACATTTGCTTTTAAAATGTATGGCTCACACAATATAGGATCTTATCCTTTTTTTGATGCCTCATTCCTTGGTGGATTAGAATCTTTGAGAGGATACTATAAATATCGTTTTGCTTCAAACTCCACTATCGGTTTCAATGCTGAGACCCGATTCCAATTATTTAGATATAGATTAATAGTGCCGGGTAATTTTGGATTAACTGCGTTTTACGATAGAGGAAGGTATTATTTTGATAGCCGTTCATCTGATTTTTATGAATCATATGGCATAGGCGCATTTTTTACATTTGTTGATGATGAGAACCTTCTGTCATTTTATTACAGTATAGGTGGTGAAGTTAATTCTATATATTTTAGTTGGGGATTCCCTTTCTAAATTGATGCGGCTTTCACAAGTACAATATTTTTAACTAGTTTACCCTGAGTTCCGCTTTTAAAAATTATTTCTGCAGTAGTTTCATATAATTGATCAAATTTAGAAGAAAAGTATACTGGAATTTCAGTAGGGTTGCCTGTTTTACTGTGGGGTTCAACTATTAAACTTTTTGTACTATCCACAGAAAAGAATTCATCATAATCACCAAAATTGACACTTTCTATTTCCAAAGTATTATCTGTGTAGTTGTAAATCAGCAAATTTTTAGTTGCTGTATTATTTACACTGACAGATCCGAAAGTGACATCTTCGCAAAATATATCCGGTACAATTGCCTGCACATAAAGTTTTGGATTTGTGAGTCCATTTGTTTCCATTGTATCAGTAAATTCTCCAAGATCACTAGAAAAAAACCTAACATGAAAAAGCTGAATAGACCCCGGTTGTCCTTTTTCATCTATTTCCATAGGCAGATCAAGATTAGGGAGACTGTACTTTGAGGCTGATCCAAAATCTAAAGTCCTCATAGAAAATGCCATTGTATTCATATTGGTTATTTGAAACGGCATTATTACTTCTTTATATCTGTTTATATACCCGAAGTTTATAGTCGTCGGGCTAGTGCTTAGTAATGAATTACTTTTATCATTATCTATATATTCCTTTCTGTTCGCAGGAACATCCAAAGGAGAACTACACCCTATAACTATGGATGCTAAAATACTCAATATGGTTGTTTTGTACTTCATTATAAACCGAATGAAAATCCTAATGATAAACCTAATCTTGAAGAAGAATAACTTCTACCCTGGAAGTGATAAACCATATAAGAGCCCTCTGTCGCAAGAACAAAATGCATTTTGTCGGACACAGGTAGTTTAACACCAAGGGAAGTTCTGAACATTGGACCAATCTGAGTGCCACCAATCAAAAATCTGTAATATGGATATAGCGGAGTGTATAAGTCTATTTTATCAAAATCATGATTATAAGTGATACCACCCCAGAACGCCATCCAGTTTTGTTCATATCTTTTTACCAATTCTCCCTCTTTAAAGAAGAATCGTTGATAATAGTTTTCCTGACCAAACTCTATACCGATTGAGTTAAATTCGTTGTATTTATAAAAAAGTCCAACAGCAACATTATTTATAATTGGCTCAGCTTCTACAGGAATATCCAAATTAGGATAAGATTTACCTTGATTGTACCTCATTTCCAAAGAAAATTTATTTAGAATCTCAGTATTCGGTTCCTGCATCACAAATGAAGCAGGATCTTTTGAGAAATTAGCTTGCCTGTCAAAGGTTAAAACAGGCATTTGAGTCTCAAAGTCAGCGTAATCAATATCAGCTAACTGTACTGATTTGATAGGTAAATAGTTATTTCTATTAGGAGTTGATTCAGATTCTACGTTAGAACTAGTTTCATCATTGAATATATTAGATGTGAACATACTTGTCTGTTGAGGAACCTCATCAGTTCGCGTAACTCTTGTTTGATTATTTATATGATTGTTTGACGTTTGAGAATAATCATTTTCTACCGAATTAACCACAGGGATAGCTGCCTCTTTTGTATCCGAAGTAGTAATTTCTGTTTTATTATCAGCTATTTTAACAGTGTTTGTATCTATTTGTTGTGTTGGAAGCATAACAAAATACATAATCACTGCAGACATAATTGCTGCCATAGAAGAAAGGAAGAATCTATTGCCGAAAAAGCCTGCAGCAGCAGATTTTTTAGCTGAAGATTCCATAGCTATTGGCTTGTCATTGGAAAATCCAAGACGTGAGTCTAAGCTGCTTTTCAGAGCCGGAGGTGGCATCATCATGCTGCTTTTAGTCATCTCTTTGACGGAGACCAGGGTGCGGAGCTCTTCTTGAAGCTCAGCATCGGAAGCAATCTCATAAAATAGAGAATGAACATCTTCCTGAGGCAGCTCTCCATCCAAAAAAGCAGATAACTTTTCCGAGGATGATAGATATTCTTTGTCAAACATTGTTTTCACCTTTTTGTATATCACTTATATATGGAGCCATAATCTCTTTTATTTTCTGTCTGGCTCGATATATTCTGATTCTTACTGTAGAGACATTTATTTTCAATTCGTCAGCTATTTCCTTATAGCTTAGATTCATATATTCCTTGAGAACGAAAGGCTCTTTGTATTCTATGGGTAATTCGTCTACAGTCATTTGCAAGAGATCCATGAGTTCTTTTTGGTCATAAGATTTATCATAAATAGGGAATTGATATTCCTGCAAGTCTACATTTTGATTGTATTTTTTTGATTTTTCATTTAAACACAAATTTCTTGTGACTTTTATAATAAATCCTGCAAAGTTGACCATGCTTTGATTTTTTTGAGCACTTTCGTAAATGCGGGCAAATGCTTCTTGAAAAATATCTTGTGCTGCCTCTTCACAAGGCATCACTTTCAAACAGTAAGAATAAATATTGGATGCATAGCGGTTGTAGAGCTCATCAAACGCAGCTTTTCCGCTACCGTCTGTGTTTGTTAACATCCCGTATAAATTCTCGTCGCTAATATTTTTCAAATTATTCGGCATTTACCCTCATACGCTTTTATATAATAACAGATAAAGCGCAGTTTTGTCACAAGAAAAAATGTATATTTGCAAAAAAATGTATAAATAATTTATAAAAATGTAATGTGGCTACCAATTGAATATGACGAACCGCTCTTTAGGCCGCCTTCAGAAGCAAATTCTTTGATTATACAAGTTACAAAAGGATGTTCACATAACAAGTGTGCCTTTTGTGAAATGTATACCTCCAAAGTATTTGCAATTAAGACCTTTGAGCAGATTAAACACCAAATAGACATTGCCTCTAAGTATTTAAGCGAAGAAGTAAGAAAAATATTTCTTGCCGATGCTAATGCTCTTGTAGTAGGGTATGAATTGCTGGAAAAAACTATAATATACTTAAAAGAAAAGTTCCCCAAAATAAGAAGAATATCAGCTTATGCTTTACCTTCTGATATTAGTCGAATTGGTGCTGAAAAATTGATAAAGCTAAAAGAGTTGGGGCTGGACTTGCTGTATATTGGAATTGAATCCGGCAGTGATAATGTACTTTCGCTTATAAAAAAATCTGAAACTAAGCAAAGTACGTTTTTAGGGATTAGCTTAGCGCATAAATCTGGTATAAAAACATCAGTTATGATTTTGAATGGGGTAGGGGGTAAATCCCTTTCTAAAGAACACGCTATTGAATCAGCAAAGTTAATCAATGATTTGCAGCCTTATTATCTCTCTACTTTAGTTCTGAGTTTTCCTTATGGGATAGATCATTTTATTAAGCGAATAGATAGTGACTTTGAAATGCCTAATCAGAAGGAACTCTTCGAAGAATTGCAGATGTTTATTCAAAATTTGGAGCTGACTAGTACGATTTTCAGAAGTGATCATGCTTCAAATTATTTAGCACTCAAAGGTATTTTAAACAGAGATAAAGAAGCTCTTTTGCAAAAGCTGGATCTTGCTATTAATAATCCGAATTTATCAAATTTGAGACCGGAATGGGCGAGAGGTTTGTAAAAAAAATAAGCTATGCAGAACATCAAAATCCTGCATAGCTTATGTGATGTTTAACAGCCGCCTTTAACTTTGACTACTTTTACTTCTACCTTCTGTTTCTCTTGAGGTTTAGTGAGTGTGGTGTCTGATTTAAGATAGTTGGCCATTCTTATGCTGAAATCATTAGAATTAGCACCAATAAAAGCAGCGTTTTGGGTAGCTGTTCCTGAGTAAAACATTTCTTTGTATTTTTCAATTCCGCCTTTTAAGACAAAAACGTTTTTGATTCCTTCTTCCATAGCAAGCAAATAAGCTTTTTTAGCAAGCTCTTCATCATTAGCATAAAAAACAGGTGATTTGCTTGGATGTTTAAGCAGAGCCTGCCCCTGAACTAAAGTTATGTCATCTAATGTCATTCTGTTTGCACCTGTCAAACAAAACTCTTTATATTCTTCCACGCTACGCATATCTATAGGTATATATTTGTTTGTTTTACTATAAATATCAAAAGCTATTTCTTCAGGAGCTACAAATTGTGTATTGCCTTCTAACTTTTGCTCAAGTTCTGTAGCAGATAAAGACTCGATACCTTCTCTCTCTTCAGGTAAAAATATGATAGCGATTGCCACTGCAAAGCCTATTCCGATTGCAGGGATTGCCATTTTATATTTAGGATGCTGAGGTTTGTAGCCATATTTGACTTTTGATTCTATTTTAGTAGTTGCAATAAAGGCAATAATAGCAACTATTGCCAGACCGGATGCAAATACTCCTCGTGACACCCCAATAGAGTCATATACGAATATTGCACCTAGATCTCCTGAATAATAGAAGTCAGATATTACAGGATATAGTTCGCCAAAGAAAAATATCCCTATGACACTACCCAAAATAAACAGCATAGCATCTATTTTACCTGTTGCTGCGGCAACTAGAGAAGTACCGGGACAAAAACCGCCTAAAATAAAGCCTAGCCCCATTATAATGCCGCCAACAATTGCGGGCTGAAGAAATGTAGGATTAACATATAAATATGAAATATCTATAAGCCCTAAATACTCAAAAACTATCAAGCCTATGAGAGCTGTGGCTGCTGCAGTGAAAAACACTCTTAGCACTACAAAATCATATCCGTAAAACACTCCGACAAGTTTTCTTGAAGTTGAAAATCCGGCTTGTTCCAGAACATAACCAAATGCTAAACCAATCAGAAGAGCTATTATATAATTAAACTCCTGACCGATTATTCCGAAAGATACTAATGGTCCCATTTTATTCTCTTCTAATTGATGATTAAATCCAAAGTTTTCTAAAGAAATATGCAAAAACAAATCCTGAACCGAATATTGCCAGCATAGTAATAAATCCTGAAGTAGACATAATAGCCATGCCTGATAAGGCAGCACCACTTGTACAGCCTCTGCCAAGCTGAGCTCCAAAACCAAATAAAGCCCCGCCTAAAAGCGCACCGGCTGCTCGCATCGCATTAGTCGCTCTAGCTCCTTTTTCAAATTTAAAGCCGATTCTGTCTGCTCTGCTTCCTGATACAAAACCGCCGATTACCACACCTACCGCTAAGAATAATAACCAATCTTTTAGCGAAGATTCTGGATGCGACTTTTCATATTTTTGATAGTATTCGCCTTCTTTAGCATGTTCAGGAGCTACCTGCTCTACTGCTGTGACAACAACGCTTTTGACCGCTCCGCTTGCTCCAAGCCCTCTACCTGTTAAGTAGAAAGAGGCTAGCAAAACAAGCCCCAGTAAAAAACCGGCGAAATAAGGATTCATAAAATAATTACTATTTTTCATGGCTAAGCTCCTTATCATTTTCTGTTTCATCTTCTTCTGATTCCAACTCTTCATAGCCGGTAATCATAGCTTTCAAGTTCGAACTGATAGTATGTCCGGTTGTAATTAAGTACACATGTGCTACAAGAAACTGAACTAATAAAAAAGCACCTAAAGTGTGTAGCACTGCAATAGGTTCTAAAGTAGTGAAGTCCAAGCTTTGTACTTCACCGTTCATCGGATATCTATAATACATATATAAGATGCCTGTGGTAACCATCACAGGAATAATCATAATTTTAAAGCCAAGATAAACCAATTTCTGTAGCGGATTAAGTTTACTCAATACTGTTCGTTTAACAGGATGAGGTTTGTTTTGAAATATATCTAATGTATAATATCTTATTTGAGCAATAATATTTTTTGTTGTTGGTATATACTGTCTCCAAGTCCCACTTGTAAAATGCCAG
The DNA here is from genome assembly GCA_942490685.1 of uncultured bacterium. Taxonomy (GTDB): domain Bacteria; phylum Bacteroidota; class Ignavibacteria; order Kapaibacteriales; family UBA2268; genus JBFHIJ01. The sequence continues at coordinate 1,857,458 of CALNXW010000016.1, read as the reverse complement.
AAAATGGCTAGTATTATAAGCACGATAAAAGAAATTGCTGCTATATTATGCCATTGCACAGCTGTCTCATATCCAAAAAATTCATAAGTGCCGTGAATCTCAAAACCTGTGACCATCAAAAAGATGATCAAAGCAGCCTGAGCCCAGTGCCAGAACCTGTTAAAGGTATCATAAATATATACTTTTTCCATTTTATTCACCTTTTCTTTTGTTTTTCAATGACACATAGACTCTTATAATTCCATGAGTTAGAGAGAACAGTAGTGTACTTAAGATTAAGAAAAATCCGAAGTATTCTACAGCTTTATTATAATCTCTGCCCGGCATATAAAAGTCATCCAAGCCTTCCAGTCTGCTTTCATTTCTTGTATGACAATCGATACATTGCAAACTGTTTTCTTTTGGAGAAACCATATGATTGATAGGCCAATACATCTCAGTTTCTATAAAGCCGTATTTACCGGAATAAGGGAGTCCCACTTCTTCCATACCAACTCTTGCGGAATTATCCCAAACCTTCTCAATTGCAAGATCTGCTCCATCCTTCCACAATGCTCCCTTACCTTTTTCTGTATCAAATAGTTTAGGCTGGATAAGCATATTATTTTGAGCATCATAAATCTGCTTAGTTCTGTGGATTTTTACCGGTATTATCTTAGAATCTTCATCTGAATAACTACCTTTTAGAGTATTTATCTGCACGGGAGTTTCAGCAATCTCGTCACCTAACAAGTAATGATCTGCAGTTCCGTTGAACCACCTGTAATCAGGAGTTACATTGTTAGCCCATGTAAATTCACCTTTTTTACTAAGATGAGTGTGATTGCCTAGAGAATCTGATTCATGATAATTAGGATCTTTAGATTTAGTGAAAGCTTTAGACCAATCCCATGTCATTTTAGTGGAATTTACTTTGGCATAAGTTGGTATGTGGCATGTTTGGCAAGCCACTTTTACTGTATGCTCATTTATAATTTCTTGCTTATGAGGAGTAGAAGTATGGCAAGATTCGCATTCCATTCTATCTTTATTCATAGAAGAGACGCTGTAAAGTTTACCTTTTAGCTCGTGGTTTTCAGCAGTGTGACATTCAATACATTCCATATCTGCGCCATCTACACCCATATGCACATCTACATCTCTTGTAGTTGCATAAAGAGCTGCTTCCAAGTCACCATGTTTAACGTTATTTCCGCCACCACTTACAAAGTGACATGCACCACAATTTTCCATCTTAGGTTTGCCCACATTCTGAGCAACAAAAGCTAGATCTACACTAGGATCAGGTTTGCCCGCCAGGAATTTACCTTTTTTGTATTTTCCTGAGTTATCATGGCACGCTAAACAGTCTACATTTGTAGCTTCATTAAAATCAAAAGTTTCATCTTCCCATCCATAACCTGCATGACAAGTATTACATAGTTTTTCATTGCCTGCAATACCGATACAGAAGTTATTAATTACATTCTTTTTACCAATATTAACTATACCACGTCCTTCTATGTACTCTTCTCTGGTCCAATTCCAGTGCGAAGAGTTCATGACTTCAGTATGTCTCTCAGTGTGGCAAGTCATACAGGCAGCTGTTACTTCCTGACCGGAAGCAAAAGATTTCTGCAGAATTTCAAATTTAGAGTGATCCACAACTTTAGGCTCTTCTTTTTCGATCTTTTCTTTTAGTAAGAGCAAGTTGGAGTTTGGAGTGTCTTTTGTGAAGACATAAATAATCCAAATGGTTAGCACCATTACAACTGCAATTAAAATAGCTCTCATAATTTTTCTCTCGCTATATTGCTTGGTAAGAATATTTATAATATAACCAAAAGGGAATATTAGGAAAAATAATTTATTCTTATGATTTAGTGTAGTCTATTGATTGGAATTAGAGAAGCCTAAGTTATTATATCTCTAATCTTTAGTAGTTGAAAAATTTGCTTACATAAAACAAAACGAACAAATCAGTTAATAAATGCCATATTTCTTCTGCAAAATCTGTAATAGTAAAATTACTGATAATGAATTATTATATTTTTTAATATTTGAACTGAAATACTATATTTGAACACGCTTTTTGATGTAATATTGAAAGAAGAGATATTCGTGAGAATTTAATAGGGAATCGTGTGAAAATCGCGAGCTGACGCGCAACCGTGTATTCTAAAAAAAACTTTTGCCTTATGTGCCACTGCGACTAAATGTGGGAAGGCGGCAAAAGCAGAAAAGCCGGGAGACCTGTCTCTAGTATTAATAAAGAAGATTAGACTTTCGCGTTCCAAAGTGCTAATTATGAACTCTGTACATAGCTATTGTATTGAGTTTATATACCTATACGCGCTTTTCTTATCCTACTTTATTATATATAGTTACGACCTAAAGCAGCAAAATAATGCATGTAATTACTATATTATACACAAATACATCATACTAATCAAATGTCTGAGATTTTAGATTTATTCACGAAAACTGGCACTGCGTCTGCCTTAGTATTCCTTAGTTTAGTTGGTATAACCGGTGTTTTGCTTGGTAAAATTAAAATATTTAATATCAAGATGGGAATAGCCGGCGTACTTTTTTCAGGATTATTAGTAGGACACTTAGGTGCTGAAATTGACCCTCATCTTTTACATTTTGTAAAAGAATTTGGCTTGATTCTATTTGTTTACTCAATAGGACTTGAAGTGGGCCCCAGATTTATGAGCTCTATCAGAAATCAAGGTCTAACAGCTAATATACTAGCTGCTTCTATTGTTTTCCTCGGAGTTGGAATTGCACTGTTACTTCACTTTGCTTTTGATGTTCCGATTCCCGTCATTGCCGGAGTAATGTGCGGTGCTGTTACAAATACTCCGAGTTTAGGTGCTGCTCAGCAGGTAATCACAGAACAGATGGCTTCTGGAGCTGATGCGGGGATGATTGGTATGGGATATGCAGTCGCGTATCCATTTGGTATTTTTGGGATTATTTTGACTATTGTGCTCATTAGACTTTTCTTTAAAATAAAAGTAGACGATGAAGTACAAAGATACAGAACGGAAACTTCTCAGTCTATCGGCAAGATACATGCTGTGAAGGTAAAAGTAACTAACCAAAATCTATTTAACAAGCCACTGGCGTTTATCAATAATATAGTTGATAAAGAGCTGGCAATCTCACGAATAAAACGTGATGAAGATTTTATTGCTCCCACTAATGACGTTGTCATTAAAGAAGGTGATGAACTCTTCGGAGCTTGCGATTTGGATCACATATCTAATTTGGAATTGCAGGTGGGCAGCGTGACAAAAAGAGATAAAATTGAGATGTCTGGGCCTATGGGCATGAAACATGTAATGGTTACTAATAAGAAAGTGGCAGGTAAAACAATTGAAGAGATTGGTATTTACAAAAGATATCCTGTCAATATCACCCGAATTTTTAGAGCAGGTATAGAGCATCTAGCATCTAAAGAAGATACTATTGAGTTTGGTGATACTGTGAGAATAGTAGGGCAGAGAGAAGCATTATCTGACGTTGCTAAAGAACTCGGCAATTCGGTAAAAGATCTTTCTCACCCAAATATAATTCCAATATTGATAGGTATTCTGATTGGTATTATAATTGGATCAATTCCAATTGCACTTCCGGGATTGCCTGCACCAGCCAAATTAGGCCTAGCCGGTGGTCCGCTTCTGGTAGCTTTATTATTAGGTCACAAAGGTAAAATAGGAAAAATGGATTTTTATATGACTCCAAGCTCTAATCTGTTTATCAGAGAGCTGGGGATAATACTATTCCTTTCTTGCGTAGGTTTATCTTCGGGTAAGTATTTCGTAGAAACACTAGTGAATGGTGGGTATATGTGGATGCTCTACGGCGCTGCTATCACATTCATTCCTCTTGTCATTGTAGGCTTTATAGCAAGAATGAGAAAAATGAATTACCTCTCAATAAGTGGTCTTTTGGCAGGTTCCATGACAGATCCTCCGGCATTAGAATTTGCCAATTCTCTGGCTCCTGTCCAGGCACAATCTACAGCATACGCTACAGTTTACCCTCTTGTAATGTTTTTGAGAGTTCTCATGGCGCAAATCCTTGTACTTCTGCTACTGTAAAGAATTAAATTTAGCTTATCCGTGCCTATTGAAGACTTAAGCAAGGCACGGATCTGCTAATTTTTCAGACTATATTAAAGTGCAAATTCTGATTCTTTGAATGTATATTCTCTTTTAAATTATACTACTTATAATATCTTTGAAACATATTTACTGAACAAACGTTAAAAATCATGTAAAAATGATTATCTTTGTAATTCGATTAAGCAATCAATGGAGAAAATATGCGGTTATTGAATGTATTAGCATTATTGTTAGTTTTTACTTTTGCATTAAGCAATGTTTATGCGCAAGATGATGATATAGATGCATATTCTTTTGAAACTGAGGAACTTCAGACTGAAGATCCGGTATATTTTGCAATAGGTGGCGGATATGCTGCTAATTTCATTTTCAATGATATGGCACCTATTAATAATATCTTTGGTAAAAGCAGCACAATAACAGGGTACAATTTCCCTGATTTTGAACAGCCAATTGTAATGCATGGAGCTACTGCGATAGTCAGCACTTATTACATACCAAATACTCGAATCGGATTCTTTTCTTTAGGCGGAAGTCAGACTCAGTCTTCAAAAATGTCAGAAAATGAGATGAATTTTGATATGGATTTGGAATTTAGCCATAGCATACTAGGTGGTAGCATAGATTACGGCTTTATTGTAATGAAGTCACTTGTAATCTTACCAGGCTTAGGCTTTGGTCACGGCAATATGAGTTTAGAAGCTACCAAAACAAATCAGGATTATGCATGGGCTGATTTTAATAACATATATGATGCTAGTTTTATAAAAAGAGCAGAGACAGGTTATTGGTTTGTCCAACCACAATTGAATATAGAATACGCTGTAACAAATGTACTTTGTTTTAGATTAAATGCAAACTATATAGTTCCATTTGGACAAAAAGACTGGAAGTTTAATAATTCTCAAGAACTTGCAAGTCCGCTTGATGACATAGAAGACAAAGGCTTTTCAGTTCAATTAGGATTGATGGTAGGTTTATTTAATTATTAGAAAAAAAGTCAAAAAAAAACTTGACTATTTTACAAAAAACGCCTATATTTGTACTCTCTTTTAGAGACAGTTGAGATAAATATTTCTCAAGGGGCCTGTAGCTCAGCTGGTTAGAGCTGCGGACTCATAATCCGTCGGTCGGGGGTTCAAGTCCCTCCGGGCCACTTCAATAAAGAGCTAATTGCTAATTAAAATACGCAGTTAGCTCTTTTTTTATTTTTTCATCAGTGATTTGAATACGTAATTACCAACTTGCCCTTCGATTGGTTGTTTATGAAATACTTCTTTAAATTCTTCAAGTGGTAAATCATCATCAATATGCCAAAGCTTATGCAAAATCTGTTCTTCTTCTGTAATGTCACCATTGAGATCAAGTTCTCCAGTTGGAATTACTCCATTAGGAAAAGCTTTGCAGTTCCCAGCAAATCTGTCATAATGCTTACAATGCATGCATAAAAAATATTCTTCTTTGATTTCCATAGTATTGTCTTGTTTTAGTATTGTATGATACACAGTAATAGAAATATATTATTGATTCTTTTCAAAACTTTCTACTAAAGCTTCTGCTGTTTGCTTCATCCATTCAATCTCTTTAGAACAAAGATCAGTAAAGTGTTTACCGGAGTTATAAATGCCATCAACTTCTGGTGATTTAGTAAGACAAGGAACGTAAAATCCTTTGATATTATGCTTTCCCATGTAGTAAAACAATCTGTAAACATCATCAGAAAAATGTAGGTTTACTTCTCTATAGATGCCGTCATCAAAAAGAATTTCTTCATAGGCAGATTGGAGAATCCTGTTGTAATCAATCATATTGAGTAATCTGCTGGTCTCTTTTTCCGAAGGATGTAAACATGCGTATCTAAAAGCATCTTTACCCATATTTTGTTGAATAAAAGACTCGTCAATAACATAATGTAGAATGGAAACATAGCTACTACCATCAGGAAATTGCGCTCTATATCTAATTTTCTGTCCGGGGAAATGGTACTCATTTTCAGGAATAGAGATTAAAGGTTTTGCTACTCCAATAAGTGTGTTATTATCAGTAATATATAGTTTTGATATGTGGTATGTTAGTCCACTATATGCCTCAGGCTACTCAAACTCAAATTTATGAGATTAAGAAACAAGGTATAGATATAATAACTGACGAAGCTAAATTAAAAGAAGTTATAGGGGGATAAAATGGAAGTTTTGGGATTTATATCTCTAGATAGTAGAACAAAAGTTTATATAAAATCAATTTTAGATAACTGTGAAGAATTGGTTTTGGGTGCAGAAGATGATGAGACTTTTTATTATTATGACTATAAAACAAATGCAAGTGCAATATTTCTAGATAAAAACCATACAGATATTCAAGAAGAGTTTAGAATAAATATGACAATTCAAGAAAGGAAGTATATTCTAAACTATTTTAAATCAGATACTATATATTATTTTGACATGCTTTATAAAGATCACAACTATATAAATGTATTGTTAAGAACTATAAAGCTAGAACTTCCTAAAGTAGATAAGAGAATTGATGTTTTGATTTTTCATCCTTTTGAAGGTATCAAACATCTTGAGTCTTTTATCTAATAGAGTTAAGAAATATATTTTTTAAATGATACTCATGTTCTTTGAAAATTAATTTTTCCCATGATCCCAGGCAAAAGGCTGCAGGGCGTAGCACGCCCTGCGCTTACTACTTCCCCATGAGGCGCGCCTCTTTGGTATGCTCATGCCTGATAGGTTCGCCAATGAAGAATACGCCAGACCACGTTTCAAGGTCACTGAGCGACAGAAAGGAGTCGAAGTGTAACGGCATGGAACGCGAAGATGAGATAGCGGGGCTGGGGAATAGCTTAAACTTTGGTGCAAGGCAGTATGATAGTAGGATAGCTAGATTTAACTCTCTTGACAGTTATAGAAGCAAATATGCTTCTCAATCTCCGTTTGTAATATCAGTAAATAATCCGATTAAATTTATTGACTACAATGGTAACTATGCAGCAGATCCAATGGCTTCTTTTCAATGGGCAACAACAATGTCAGTGATGCTAACTGAAGGTCCAGAAGCCGCTGGTAAAACTGCTGCAAAAATTGATGCTATAATAAAAAAGATGTCAGAAGCTGAAGTGCAAATGGTTATTGATCAGGGAAAGGCTACTGTAAACGTGATTGCTGAATTTGGACATCATGCTAATGGTCAAGGTGGACTTATTGACCCTGCTACAGGTAAACCGATAGAGTTTCAAGCCCCATTTCCTGAAGTATACAACCCATATGATAGACTTTATAATGTTGCAAGTGTTTTTCTACCAGTATTAACACAAGTAAAACCGGTTTTGAAAGTACTTAACAAAGTTGTAAAATTACGAAGAGGCTTTTCAAAGTTATTATGGGTAAACAAAGCTCCGAAGATGACTGCAGAAGTGTTTGAAAAATTGCCAAAAACCGGGAAAGTAAATGCAACTTCTATAAGGTTTTCCCAAGAGGCTTATTCACCAAATTTTAGCAAAGGAGGAACAGTTGACGATTTAGTTAAAAACTTTAAAGAGTCTGCCGACTATGCAGATAAAGTAGAGCCAATTATTTTGGTAAAATATCCCAAAGATGGTCAAATATATAGTGTTGATAATAGAAGACTTCGAGCTGCTCAAGAAGCTGGAGTAGAAATCAGATATGAGAAAAAGGAATGGAACGAATTAACACCTCAAGAACAAAAACATTTTGATACCAAAACGCAAGGTGAATCTATTCATCAAAGAATGACTAAGACAGAGATGGATGAAGCTGGTATAGAGGTTAAATAGCTTATTTTGTTAAATAATACAGGATGCAAGTATAATGACAGAAACTCAAAAGAAAATACAGGTAAAGTTTAAAAATATTTTAAATGTAGAAATATTTAATGAAATTTTAGACTTAATGATGGAACTATGGTTGACTGCTGAAGTTGATGATAAAGGCAATATTAGATTTGAAGGTTTTATAGAATCTATGCTGGTTTCTATGGCAAATGACAATTGGGAATTAATTTCTAACGAAGAAGATGATGATAGAACTTATATTCCAAAATCTACCACTAATTGGAGTTTTGAACATTTTGGAAAAATTGATCCACATACAGTTAATATTAATTTGAGTAAAATAGATTGGTACACTTTTGCTTGTGCGTATTTGCAGTCATATAATGATGTAATCATTAAACCACATTTTGGAAAAGAAATAAACTTGCTCGATAATAATGAATACTATATAAAAGAAATTAATAAAGAGAATAAAGAGCCACTAATACATAAATATTCTATAGAAGATAGGTTTTTCGAATTGCTACTAATTCATTTAGATTTTTTGAAAGAGTATAGCGACAAAAACTTTTTACATTTTGAATCCCTTATTGATTATTCATTTACAATATATGGATATAATGAAGCTATGATCCATAATAAAACAGATCAATTTGTTTTGTTTGATCGTTTCTTTAAGGATTTCATAGTTAATCTTAAAGGGGCAAAATGGCGATATGAGCATGAGCAAAAAGAATGGTTCTATTTGTGTTTGACATTGCTTATGGCAGCAGATTATTAATAGTATGGGATTAAATCAAATATCACATGAGTTAAAAATATGAGACAACAATTTTACAAAGAGAGCAAATTTTTAAGTCTAATTTTAAGACATAAACCTGAAAAGATAGGTCTAGAATTAGATAAAAACGGATGGGTAAGTACTGAGTTATTACTGAAAAATCTAAATAAAAGTGGATTCAAGTTAGATCTATCAAAATTAAAGCAAATTGTGTTTGATAACGACAAACAAAGATTTGCTTTTAATGATGATTATAGTAAAATAAGAGCAAACCAAGGTCATTCACTTAGGGTTGAATTAAATTATGAACCAGTAAAGCCCCCTAAGAACCTATATCATGGTACTGCTACTCGTTTTTTAGATAGCATTTATGAAAATGGAATTCAAAAACAAAAAAGACATCATGTACATCTAAGTTTGAATATTGAAACTGCGAAAAATGTCGGAAGTCGATATGGTAAAACAGTAGTTTTGATAATAGATGCAGAACAAATGCATCAAGATGGGTTCGAATTTTTTGAATCTGAAAATGGTATATGGTTAGTAGACAAAGTTCCCAGTAAGTATATTCAAGAAAGGTTATAATGAGTGTAGCGTTTTAATACATGTTATAAGAGACAAGTAAAAAATGCTATATGTATAAATTGTCAATGATTTATACAGCAATGAAAAAATAGTTATATGCAATTTGCAAGCTATAAAAAAAGCAAGATGTATGTTTGAAATGTTATCAATAACACTAGTATTGATATAATGTTCTTTGAAAATTTATTTTTCCCAAACAACTCAGGCAAAAGGCTGCAGGTTGTAGCACGCCCTGCGCCGAACCGGCGGCGAAAACTCCACATATTCTTATGATCCGAGTGGTAACATCAGCACGCTAAGCAGATATTCCGGTGGTGCGAAGTTTGACGATCTTGTTTATGAGTATACGCCTTTAAGCGCAGGCAGCCCTTATAAGCTGAATAATAAGCTTAATAAAGTAGATGAATTAGTAACTACGAATCAACATGGCGATCTCGAATACCATAGAGACGAAACTTATACTTATGATGCTGAAGGGAATCTGGAAACAGTTTCTATTGCAGGCTATCCGACTGTAACTCCTACAAATATAGTTTGGGATGTGAACGGCAAGATTAAAACAATTGAATTTGATATTGATCTGGATGAAGAAAATTGCTATCTAGATCCGCACACTTATCCAAATGCAAGTAATTTTTACGGAAGTTACAGATGTAAACTGGAATATTACTACGATGCAGCAGGAAATAGGGTGTGTAAATGTATGTCGTCAGAGGAGCTACAACGCGCAATCCAATATAATTTCGGTGATATAAATCCATACAATCCAAAAACAATGAAGCTGATAAAGAAAATAGGTTTGTGGCACAAATACTACTATTATGATGCAAACAACCTGATGCTGGCTTCGTTTACTAACTATAATCACTTTAGTGAGGGTGAGCTTTACACTCATGACGCCTGGTATCTGTACGGTTCGGGTGGCGATGGCAGAGTAGCAGTGGTAGAGCCTTATGACTCACTTTCTTTACCTACTTCAGGTCCATCGACAATTCCTGATCAGGGTGAAGATATAGGATTTGCGATGAAATACAAATCCCTGCGCCAAATAGGTCACAAACAATACGAGCTTACTGACCACCTTGGCAATGTGCGCCTAACATTTTCAGACTATAGATACGATTCGCCAAACTACACAAAGCCAAGGCTAAAAGTTCTGTCACGTAACAACTACTTCCCATTCGGTATGCTTATGCCTGATAGGTTCACCAATGAAGAAGACGCAAAACCTCGTTTCGGCTTCAACGGAATGGAGCGGGAAGATGAGATTGCGGGTTTGAGGAATATATACAGTACTGCCAACAGGAATTATGATTCCAGAATAGCAAGATGGTTTAGTATAGACCCTGAAAAGGAGATCTTCCCACATCAATCGGTATATTCATCAAACAGAAGTAATCCAATTATGTTTATAGATCCTGATGGAGATCATTATACTCCGGTTGTAGACCATGGAGCCAAAACCATAACAATAAGAGCTGTTTTTGCCTCATTGAACACGACAGATCCTGAAAAGAATGCTATAGATAGAGCTATAAACATTTTAAATAATCATAGTAATAAATTTAAGTACGTTTTAGAAAACGGTATTGAATATAAAATCTAAATTCAAGTAATAAATGCAACACTTAGATGAGACGTTATAGAAGAAAAGCATAAATTTTTCAAAACAGGAAAGCAGAAAAAATCTGCCTTCCGTGTTTTGATGGAAAATATGCGCATTTTTTCCTTCCAGCGTCCAAACAAGAGGGTTGCAATGGCACATATCACCAGAGAACAAAGATATACAATAGAATGCTTGTTAGCAAAAGGAAAATCAATTACTTACATAGCTGAGACGATTGGCAAAGACAAATCAGTTGTCATCAGGGAAATAAAACGTAATACTAACGAGCGTACAGGTATTTATAGCAGCAAAAATGCACAAAAGTACTACGAAACTCGGCAGAAATGGAAACACAAGCGTACGTATATGACAGATTCTGTAAAAGCGACAATTAGGTATTATCTGGAGCTGGATTACAGTCCTGAGCAAATAGTTGGATTCTGCCGAAAGAACGATATCCCTTGCGTTTCTCACGAAAGTATATATCAGCATATTTGGAAATGCAAAGCAAACGGTCAGGATTTGCACTTGCATCTTCGCCGTAAAGGCAGGAGGTATCAAAAACGTGGCAGCCAATACAAAAGTCGGGGGACAATAGTAAATCGACGTGATATTGACGAAAGACCGACTATAGTGGAGGAAAGAAAACGATTTGGAGATTTAGAAATAGACACAATTATAGGCAAGAATCATAAGGGGGCAATAGTAACTATAAACGACCGGGCTTCCGGGATGCTGTGGATGAAAAAAACAAAAAGCAGAAGTGCCGAAGATATCGTAAATGCTACTATAGAGCTACTTTACGACGAAAGAGACAATATTCATACTATTACAGCAGATAATGGAAAAGAGTTCGCTTATCACTCTTTAATTGCAGAAATATTAGGAGTTGATTTCTACTTTGCTCATCCGTATAAGCCGTGGCAGAGAGGTGCAAATGAGAATCTAAACGGGCTTATAAGACAATATATACCTAAGAAAACGGACTTTACTTTACTGGAAGATAAATTTGTGAGCTTCGTGCAGAACATACTTAATAACAGACCAAGAAAGAGACTTGATTTCGATAATCCTATTACAAGAAAGAAAAATTTATTATTTTAAACTTTGTTGCATTTATTGGTTGAATGTGGCAAATAATATTTGACTTAAAAAATTTGCGAGATATTGATAAATATGATTATAAAAAACATGGAGCTTTGAATACTTTTGAATTTGGAAACCTTGCTAAAGGACAAAGTAGCTATGATCCTAATTTAACTTCGAATGATGGAGGAATAGGAATCAATGACAGGGCGTTTTTAATAGCATCTGTATATGGAACTGGAAGTGGTGGCGATAAAGTTGCTCATGAATTTGGTCATTTATTAGGTATGTGGCATACCAGAGGAGTTTATGGATATGAAAATGGCAAAAAAGTGAATAAAACCTATCCAGCGTTGATGGATAAAATTGCGAGCAATAACAACTTAGTGTTAATTAACATTGAGTCAATGCTTGGCAGTGCAGGATTGGGTAAGTTTAGTTCAGTGCTCTTCCTAGATAATAATAGTCCTTTAACATACGGATTTGGTCTTACAGAAGACGATATGGAATCAATGAGCAAAAATTGGAGTCTAAGATTAGGAAATGCTCTAAATGCTAGTAAAAAAAGTCTTGAAATGTCTTCTGTTCCGATTTCATTTGATGAAGTTACAGGTGAAATGAATTATGAAATTGATGGTCCTAGAAAAAATGCAGTAAATTCTTTACAAACAGTTGGGAGTGACCCTGCTCCTGAAGGATTTGAAACTGGTAAAGTAGTAAAAAGTACAGCCAATAGTTCAGATAACTAAAGATAGTGAGTGGACTGCCCCCACAAAAGTAGACACTAAGTTAAGATACTAAGTTTCTTTCAAACTCTAATGGCGATTGATATCCAATGGAAGAATGTAGTCGCCTAGTGTTATAAAACATTTCAATATATTCAAAAATTCTAATTTCTGCAGTACTTCTTTTCCTGTATTGTTCATGATAAAGCAGTTCATATTTTATTGTCTTAAAAAAAGATTCTGCAACAGCATTATCCCAGCAATCTCCTCTTCTGCTCATACTTTGCTGCAATCCATTTTGTTTCAGAATTTCTCTAAATTCGTCGCTTGCATATTGACTGCCTTGATCAGAATGAAAAATCAAACCTGATTTTGGTTTTCTACTCCATATTGCGTTTTTTAATGATGCTATGACCAATTCCTTTGTAATACGATTCCCAACGCTATAAGCAACTACTTTTTTGGAACACAAATCAATTACAGTTGACAAATATAACCAGCCTTCACGTGTCCAGATATATGTGATATCACCTACCCATACCCGGTTTAGAGCATTTGCTTTAAAATTTCGCTTCAATAGATTAGGAGATATTTTTTTTCGGTGATTTGAATCAGTTGTATGCCTAAATTTCTTCTTTCTTTTTGGAAATATGGCATTTTCTTTCATGAGTTGTTGAATTTGATTCAAATAACAATTTACTCCATCCTTTTTCAAAGCATGATAAATACGTCTATAGCCATAGGTACACCTGCTCTCTTCATATTTTATGCGAATTAGTGTCAAGAGACGTCTACGTCTGGATAGATACAAAGGACTTTTGCGTTTACGCCATTTATAATATCCGGCATGAGAACATTTAAGTACTTGACACATTAACCTTATTGGCCAGCATTTGAGATGACGTTCTATAAATTCAAATTTTATTATTCTTCCTGAGCGAAGAATATCGCTGCCTTTTTTAATATATCTCGTTCATCTTTAAGGCGTTTGACTTCCTGTTCTAATTTGCGGATTTGCTCATCTTTACTTGATCTATTACCTTGGCCAGTAAAGGATTCTGCTTGATTGTCCTGATATTTACGCTTCCATACATGCAGTAAATTATCACTTATACCAAGTTCTCTTGCTACTTCAGAAGCCTTTCTGCCTGCTTCGATAACTTGTTTTACAGCATTGATTTTAAATTCTTTAGAATAGCTTTGTCGTTTTGACTCTTTCATTTTGTAGACTCCGTTTTTTATAGTAATATAATATTTTTTACTATCTTATCTCTGTGTCTACTTTTTCAGGGTCGGTGCAGAGTTTAAATTATGAAATTATTATATGTTGTAATTATATTGATTATTATCAATATATCTGGGTTTGCTAAAAAAAACAATAATATTAATAGCATTAAATATATAAGTATAGATGCAAGTTTTATAAATTCTCAAAAGCTGATAGACAGTTTAAGTGTTTGGCAATATGAATTTACTATAATCTTCGAAACAGCCGTTAGGAGTAAAGAAGATTTACAAAAAGAACGAAAGAAATATGTATTAAATTATATATATAATAATAGTGAATACAGAAATATATATATCCCTTACAAGTATACTCAAACTTTTCGTTTAAATCTAAATGATACTCTATTTAATGGAGATTATATAGAATCTTTTGTTAAGACAAATGGAGGAATAAGAGTATATTCATCAGAAATATTTCTACAAGACGTGGATTATTATCAAGAGTGGATTGCTTCTACACTCTACACTGAAGAAGAAATAGATACTACGATGGTATATAAAAGATACTTTAATGTTTTTAATGAAATAAAAGAAAAGCAATATATAAAAAAGACTACTATCAGCGGAGACACCTTGTATGTAAACCTTTATATTGATTTACATAATTCTTCAGTAACAAAATATTAAAGAAATTGTTTTTAACTAGGTCGACTAAAATAACCAAATAGGTCACAAACAGTATGAACTAACTGACCACCTAGGCAATGTGCGTCTAACATTTTCGGACTATAGATACGATTCGCCAAACTACACAAAGCCAAGGCTAAAAGTTCTTTCACGTAACAACTACTTCCCGTTCGGTATGCTAATGCCGGACAGGTTCACCAATGAAGAAGACGCCAGACCACGCTTCGGCTTTAACGGCATGGAAAGGGAAGATGAAATAGCGGGGCTGGGGAATAGCTTAAACTTTGGTGCAAGGCAGTATGATAGTAGAATAATAAGATTCTCCAAATTAGACAGATTTAAAAACAAATTCCATAATCTAACACCTTATGCATTTGCAGCGAATACTCCTATCAATGGTATAGACAAAAATGGCGATAGCTTATATATTTTGGCTTATGTTGTGAATGATCATAGGGGAGACAATATGTTTAAATCAGCGGCATTTACTAGAAAAAGAGATATAGAAAAAAGTGAGAATTTCGATCCTGAAAGAGACAAAGTAAAAATGATTGAGTTTGAAGATCTCTCCACAATAATAACAGATATAGACGCTAAGGTTTCAGAATTTAGTAGTAAATATGGTAAAACAGTTGAATTTGGAATTTGGTCTCATAATGGGGGCAACGATGGTCCGATGGGAAGTATTTATACAGCTGGATTATATCAAAAAGATGGAAAACATATGAATTTTAGAGGTTGGGAGGAGATAAATTTTAATTGGGAAACAAATTCGGAGCATAATAGAGCATTGTTTTATGGTTGTTGAAGTAGTAATGCAAAACAATCATTTGAGAAAAGATTTACTACGAAAATATCAAAACTAAACAATTTTGAAGATATTCATATATTTGGACAACCGTCCTATGCATATCCATCACTTTATTCAGATTTTTACTATAGTTTAAATAGTTTTGTTATCATGGATTTACCTTTTGATATTGTATTTGAGCCAATATATATGGTTTCACGGAACAAAGAAGGAGGCTTTTTTAGCAGACTTGGTAAATTATTTCTTGATATTGGAAATTATACTCCTGCTTTAGAAATGTCTGTTACTAAAAATGGAGAACAAGAAGAATCGCAATATCAAGAGGGAGATAAAAAAGATGAAGAATAAAATAATTGCATTGTTGAGTGTTTTGTTGTCGATTGCTTTAATGCTGCTTTATAATAAGGCGACTTATCATAATATTGATTATGATATATTGTTATCTCGTGATTGGTTATTAGAAGACCTATGTCCTAATTTAGATTTTGATTTAATTAATATAAGCGATACAATAAGCTATACGCCTGAGTTAGAACAAAAAATATCTGCTGAACTACAGGAAGAGTATAAAAAATTGGGTAATAACGAAATCAACTATAAATCTTTTGACCCTAGAACGAACATATTATACGTGAATCATGAAAAAATTGGTTATGTAGTATACGTATCAGAAGAAGAAATAAACATTATAACTCTTGAGTGTGGTATGATAAAAGGCTATGCACCCGGATCACATTGGTGAAGTAATTTAAATATATTGCAATGTTAGAAAAAACAATTAGTTCTTTGAAACTAATTTTTACAAGCAGCCCAGGCAAAAGCTGCAGGGCGTAGCACGCCCTGCGACATAATTATAGCAGATTAAGAGATTGCGGGGCAAGCCCGCAATGACCAGCACAGTCATTCCGAACTTGATTCGGAATCCTTTAAGATAAAAGTAAGAGACCCTTTATATAGAGTATAGATACGATTCGCCAATGAAATAGAGGCTAAACCACGGGACTGCATCTCGACGATGCTCGATAACCGCATGCAAAGCGAGCGAAGTGCTGAGCTTGCCGAAGTATCGAAGTGTAACGGCATAGAGCGGGAAGATGAGATTGCGGCGTTGGGGAAATAAATTTGAAAAATAAATAAAAGAGAAAAATATGAAACAAATTATTGCATTTTATATGTTGATGGCAATAATAGTAGGGTGTGGTTCCGGAAAGTCCAAAGAAGATCTTGAAACAGTAGATATGAAATATGCTCTTGATTCAAGTTCAACAGTGCAACCAGAACATTTGTCATTTACATTTGGTGCCGATCTGATAAAGCATAGGATAAAGCTTTTTAGGCCGACCAAAAAAGAAACAGAATTCTTCAGAAAGAGAGATGTTGTATACCAGTATATAGGTCTATATTTGGGGAATGGGTTGTTTATAGATGCAAATAATAATTTTGCAATAGATATACTTAATTATTCTCAATTCCCTCCGAAAATTGACCCACTTTTCCCGCTGAAAATTGACCCACCATTTGCTAACTAATCCTGCATAAGATTGACTTCAAATGCAGGAGGGAAATAGGTGATAACAGTGGAAGATTGGGTAACTATCCGAAATTTGAAAAATCATAACCCTGATTTGGGTACACGCAAGATTGCTAAGCTGCTTAATGTTAGTCGCAATACGGTTAAATCAGCTCTAAAGAAGGATTCTGCTCCACAATATACGCGCGAGTGCAGTGCAAATCCTTTTCTGATGCCGTTTGAGGAATACATTTCTGAGAGTTTAAATAAGAAAAGACTTCGTAAAAGCAGAGTATTAGCTGATATTCGAGCAAAAGGCTATACCGGCTCTCAAAGTGCTTTTTACAGGTATTGTGAGAAGATGTCAGCGCAAGAAAAGCCATCATTCAAGCCTTACGAAACGTCTCCCGGCTTTCAGGCACAATATGACTGGAGTCCTTATACAGTAATGATTGGCGGTAAGTTAGTCAAATTATATGTATATCAGTATATCCATGGTTTCAGTCGGCATCGTGTGTTGGAAGCGGCTCTCAGTGATACTATGGCGAGTATATTGGAAGCGTTGGAAAATTCCATCATCGAATCCGGTGGCGTTTGTGAGCAAATTCAAACAGACAACGCAACAAGCTTTGTAACAAATGCCTCAAAGGATAACTTCCAATGGAATAAGCGATATTTGGCATTTTGCGGACATTACGGCTTTAAGCCAACTCGCTCTCTACCTGCACATCCTTGGTCAAAAGGCAAGGTAGAACGCCCTTTTGCATACCTCGAAGATCATTTTATCAAAGGCAATGAATATGAATCCTTCGAAGATTTCTGCCAAAAACTAAAGGATTTTCAGGATAAAGTCAATTCCAGAGTGCATTCGACAACAAAAGCAAAACCTATCGAGCTTTTTGCAAAAGAGAAAGAATACTTATCAATTCTGCCGGAATCACGCTATGTAAGCGTCAAAGAAGAAGTTCGCAAAGTAAGTGCAGACTGCCTGATTTCATTTATGGGAAGCCGATACAGCGTGCCATATTTATTTGTTGGCAAGCAGGTTTGGGTCAAAGTCTCTAAAGGCAGCTATATCGAAGTATATTCAACAAAAAGCAAGCTCATAGCCCGTCACAAGCTCAGTTTAGAGAAAGGTAAAATTATCATGCTGGACTCTCACTATAAGAATCACAGCATAGAAAAAGGAAGTTGGAAACGTTTGTCTATGAGTTTTAGCAAGAAATTCCCTGATTTTGCCTGGTTTTTGGACAAACTATATGCACAAAAGAGAATAAATCCTGCATATCACCTTACAAGAATCATGGATACAGCTATGTATTTTGAGCATAAAGATATGGAAGCAGCTTTTCTTAAATGCCGTGATTATAACATCTTTAACTCAAAGTTTGTAAGAGCTTATGTAGAGAATAATGCTAAAGATGCTCCGGTAGAGCCTGTACGCATAGAAACCATGATAAACAAAACAATAGAAGAAGTCAATATCGTGCGAAATCTGGATTATTACAACAATCATTTTGGAGGTTAAAATGCAGACCCACGACAAATTAGATGAATATCTTAAAACGCTGACTCTGCCTTGGATTAGGCAGAATTATAAGTTAGAGGTGGAAAATGCAGCTAAAGCCAAGCTTAGTTATGCAGAATTTCTCTTTAAAATCATGCAGGAAGAAGTAATCTCGAAGCTTGACCGTTCAATCAACAGAAGAGTTCAAACAGCCGGATTCCCTCAAATAAAGCACTTTGAGAGCTTTGATTTTTCTTTTCAACCAAAGCTTGACGAAAAACTTCTGAGAGAACTCACGCAACTGCAATTTATGGATGAGGCAAAGAATATTATCTTTCTCGGACCTCCGGGTGTTGGCAAAACGCATCTTGCCATATCCATCGGGATTAAAGCCTGTCAGCAGAGAAAAAGAGTTGCATTTTACACAACAGAGCAGCTAATGAAAGCTTTTGCCGAAGCAGAAATGATTGGTCAACTGCAAAGACTGCTAAACACATTAGACCGGCTTGATCTGCTTATAATCGACGAACTCGGCTATCTTGAGCTTACAAAGAAAACTGCATCATTTTTCTTCAGGCTGATTGCTGCAAGATATGAGCGAAAATCTACGATTATCACATCGAACAAGTCCTTTGATAAATGGGGTGATATATTCCAGGATGACGTGGTCGCATCTGCCATTTTAGACAGACTTTTGCATCACTGCTATCCGTTTTTTATCAATGGAAAAAGTTTTAGAGTGAAGGATATTATAAATAAATAATTATATTGGGGTGGGTCAATTTTGCTGACAAAAACGGGTCAATTTTCAGAGGGAAAGAACAATTCTGTTAAATAATTTCTATTGACAATACAAATAATGCTTTTTTTGATACTTTATCATATGGAATTACTGTTTTTGCTTTAAAAGGTAGTCCTGGTTCTAGCTTGACCTTGTATTTTGAAAAGTCATATCTTAAATCTGAATTTGATGGATAAGTTATTGTTTTTTTCTTTAATCGTACTTTTCGTGAAATATCATCAATGTTTATAACTTCAACTAAGAATCCCTTTTCTAACCAGTCTTCAATAAGCTTGTAGAGTATTTTCTTTTCACTTTGAAATACAATGTCAGTCTCTAAAATGGATTCTTTATTGTTTTGTACAATGCCAATACTATACTTACCTTCTTTTATATAAAAATGGATTTTAGACAATTCAGATAAATTGATGGTGCTACTTTCTTTTTTTACTTTATAAACTAAATAGTCTTCATAAAACTGAAGTTCCCCTTTTGAAGGAACTTTAACATATACAAAAGCAATTAAATATGCTGAACCAATCGCTAGTATTGCTATAAATATTACCCAAATCAAGATAGGCACATTCAATTTCTCAAATAAAGATTCTCCACCCCATGAATACATTCCAATATATAAAATTCCAAAAAATGCAGCATGAATAGCCCCAACTTTTGCTTTAAACTGATTAAAACTATCAATTTTTTCAGAGTCAATTATTTTTGTCTCTAACAATGGTTCTTTCATTTAATTTTCCTCTTTCCCAGCTTGCATATAACATCTATATTAACCCAATATACAAAATATTTTCATATTAATATGCATACCTGAGTTGATCCGTCTATATATATTTACTGTTGGGTTAATCGGTGGGTTTAAGGAAATGTGGGTGATTGGGGGCTTTAAAATCTATTAAGTTACCACCCGATATTGATGCGTGTGTTACCGCTTTAAAACCACTGCACTTATGTTTTTATACTGTGTTGTAAGCCGTTTTTGCTTTTAGTCAGTTAATTCTTCTACTCCAACTATAAATCCGTTTGCTATGAAATTGCACCCTGAACTTAGCTTTGAAATAGTATACGTTTCTTGTTCTTCTTCTAATATGTCTATCGAAATCAATTTGTCTATTCCATTGATCGTCAAGAAGAAGTCTCCAATACTTATTTTACTGATATTTTCAAATCCTTTGTATTGATTTGACTTATCAGGTTTTAAAGAAGCCCAGCCTTTATTTTCAATTCTGAAAGGATGGTCTTGAGTAGCTGTAATTTCTAATCCGCTTTCAAATTTGTATTTTACGAGTCCATGATGAAGTACTTTTTCAAGTTTTTCAATTTCAGCTGATTTAAATTGTTTTGTTTTTAAATCCAAGTAAGCAACTTTATCACCTATTTTAAGATTCTCAATGTTTTTCGTTGAATTGTCAGATAACTGAATTTTCGTTCCTTTTGCAAAACAATGAACATCAAGTCCGTCAAAATAGATTTCAGAAATTACTACGTCATCATATTTGAGTCCTTTATAAACTTCAAGTATTTCAAATTTTAAAGTCCAGTCTGGCTTATTATTAAGGGTATCAATATCCTTTCTGTCATTTCCAATTGGCTCAATTTTAAAGTTCTGTGAACCTCGAATATCTTGTAAATTCAAAACGGCATATGGTATATCGTCAATGTACAATTTTAGCTTTTTAACTCGGGAATTATTTTCCCATGCTGTCTTGCTTTTAACATATCCATTTACTACGATTATTTCATTTATCCTCGGTGATGCTCCGTCAAATGTATATAAAAGATATTCTCCAATCCCATATCCATCAACTCCCTCAAACCATGCAGTTTTATAATTTAAATCATGAGCATTTTTTGGTTCATAATTATTCTCTGCTTGTGATTTTAAATAACTTGATGAGCGCACCTCTTTTGGTCCACCACCACAATACCAACTGCAATCTCCACCGATAATATCCCAATAATCTTCCATTGTCTCGTCAACTTTTGAAAGCAGATCTTTTTCTTGTTGCGATAAATCGTCATACTTTACTCCATTTGACATTTTATCCCAAATCTTTTTGCAGTCTTCAAGGTTATCATTGAATTCTTTTTCGCCCTCTACACTCAAATCCAATTGTCTTGTCGATGTTGGATTCATTTCCTTTATCTGTGAAAATCCAATCTGTGTTATTAAAATCAGTCCTATTATTAACATCTGCTTCATATTGACATTGTCATTTCATTTAATGATTAGCTATATCTATATTAATCTAATATACAAAAAAGAGTTTATATACATTTGCTTACATCAGTTAATCTGTCCATATTTAATATCCAATAATAGATATTGTTTTTTACTGAGTTAATCGGTGGCTATAAGGAAATGTGGGTGATTGGGGGGCTTAAAGCCTATTAAATCGCGACGCTGTTAATTAATTGATAGATAATTCACCTTTACTAAATCGCACTGTATTACGCATCACACTTTGTTGTATGCCCAGCTTCTTTTCGGTCAGAGCTAGGTTAGTCATACTTTTTGACAAGTTTTGGTTTGTACGTTTGGATTGTCCGACTCTACAGTATCAATTGTTGTGAAGGGAGGTTATCTTATGTGTTCATATCTTCTGTATCTCATTTTAAATGCTTTTTCACTTCCTTCCATCACATCACAAATTTCCTTTTTGATTTCTGCTTTCTCTACTGAACCAGAACAAATTATATTCAATTTTTTACTTTCCGAATTCATTGAAATAATATATTCAGAATCGCCATTTACAGGAATATTCGCATTGTGTGTTACTACAATTATTTGTCTATGGTCTTTTGCTTTATTTAATCTATCAACTACAAGTTCATATACTAGTCTATTATCCAAGTCATCTTCAGGTTGGTCTAGAATTAAAGGTGTTTTATCTTGAGACAATATGAATGTCAATATTGCTGTCGTTTTTTGACCTGCAGATGCAGTTGATAATGGTTTGAAACTGGATGAGCCAGTCTGTTTATATTGAATTTCAATTTCATCTTCTGGGAGTAATAGTTCTATTTTATCAAGCTGTTCATTAGACAAATCTTTTACCAGATTGATAAAATGACCTGATATCACAGCGTCAGTTACTTTTGTTTCTGTTAATATATCTTCAAAAACTTTTCTAACTGATAATATATTTTTCTCCACCTTCCCCTTAAAGCATAAGTCAATTAAACTATCAATATCAGAATCGTAGGAATTGGGTCTCTGCAATATTGCCCTTAAATTATTTTCGAAATGAATTTTGTTACGGAATGGTTTAACAGATACCTTTACTCTATCATCTTGCATATTTACTCTTACAAAAGAGATTCTTTTGGATGTTATATCTTTCGTTTTTTGTAAATAATCAGCTTTAAGTTGATTCCTCAATGAAATCTCATTAGTCATATTTGTTTCTATTGAGATAATTGCAGCAAGGTCTTTCTCTTTTGCATCCTTTGCACTTGTTAGTTTTTCAAAATTCGCAATATCATTTATTCCTTTCATTTCAAGTTCTTGTTTTTTTGTATCAAAATCAGTCTGATTTTTATTAAAATCAATTTCCCATTTGGATTTTGAAGTTTGATCTGTAAAAGCTTTTTGTAATTCAGCAATCTTTCTCTGTACTTCTTCTAATTGTGATTTTAATGAATTTATTCCATCAACTGCTTTCTTTGAAAAAACTGATAATTCAGTTTTATATTCGTCCTCAAAATCTGAATAATCAATATCTTCTATATCAAAAGAAGAGATTATAGTTTCGAGTTTAGTTTCTCTTTCTTTTAATTCAGCAATAAGATTTAACAGGGTTCTTTTCTGTGTAGTAAATTTTTCTTTGCTTAAAAGAATACCAGCAATTCCACTTTGTTGATACAACTTAATCTGCTCCGCCAAATCAGATATTTCAGTTTGTAATTTTCCTTTACCTGAAACTTGTTGTTGCATTTTGCGAATGGAAGCTGATTTTTCTAAAAAAGACTTTTTAACAATTTCTCTTTCATTTTTCAAAACATCCATCCCTTCAACAGAATTATCAATTCTTTCACGCAATGAATTTGGTTCTTGAGCTATTTCATAGATTTGTTTTTGTGAATATTGCTCAAATTGAAGAAAATCAATAAAACCTTCAGAATCTTCAAGCTCCCAGTCTCCTGAAGAATAGTTAAACCTGTAAATTCTATTATCTTGTGTTGCTGATGAAATTATATTTTCCGCTTTGACCTTGTATATTGATTCATTTCTTACGAATTCAACTTCAACTATGGATGAATCAGTCAATACACCTTTCTTAGTCTTATTATCATTTTTCTTATAGAATTCTACTTGGTCATCCCAAATATCATTTAATGATTGTATATCTTCGTTTCTATTAAAAACTCCTCTAATAAATCTCAGAATACTAGACTTTCCACTTCCTCTACCTCCAATAATTGTATTTAATTGTGGACTGAATTCAACTTGCAATGGAGTTGAATCATCGGTCATGGTTGTATTTGATATTTTTAGAGATCTAATCCATAAATTAGGTAAATTGTATGGGCTCTTTTCAGATTCGAACATATTTCTAACTCTGAAATCTGACAACAAAAAGGCTTGTCGTAAACCTTCTAATGAAGGAGTTTCATCCATTTTAATCCATGTATATTTTTCTCCGATACCTTCTATACCGTGTTTCGGATTTCCGGTAGAATGTGGATTATCAGAAAAAGTAAGAATTCCCAAGTTAGCGTTTAAAGCACATTTAACAGGAGTATACCATTTTTTTATTATTGTATCATCAATTACAATATTGGTATTAGAATAATAATCATTAAGCAATGCTCTTAATTGACTATTTCCTTCACTTTGAAGTTCGCCACATTCAACCAATAAATGCAACAAAGTTTAAAATAATAAATTTTTCTTTCTTGTAATAGGATTATCGAAATCAAGTCTCTTTCTTGGTCTGTTATTAAGTATGTTCTGCACGAAGCTCACAAATTTATCTTCCAGTAAAGTAAAGTCCGTTTTCTTAGGTATATATTGTCTTATAAGCCCGTTTAGATTCTCATTTGCACCTCTCTGCCACGGCTTATACGGATGAGCAAAGTAGAAATCAACTCCTAATATTTCTGCAATTAAAGAGTGATAAGCGAACTCTTTTCCATTATCTGCTGTAATAGTATGAATATTGTCTCTTTCGTCGTAAAGTAGCTCTATAGTAGCATTTACGATATCTTCGGCACTTCTGCTTTTTGTTTTTTTCATCCACAGCATCCCGGAAGCCCGGTCGTTTATAGTTACTATTGCCCCCTTATGATTCTTGCCTATAATTGTGTCTATTTCTAAATCTCCAAATCGTTTTCTTTCCTCCACTATAGTCGGTCTTTCGTCAATATCACGTCGATTTACTATTGTTCCCCGACTTTTGTATTGGCTGCCACGTTTTTGATACCTCCTGCCTTTACGGCGAAGATGCAAGTGCAAATCCTGACCGTTTGCTTTGCATTTCCAAATATGCTGATATATACTTTCGTGAGAAACGCAAGGGATATCGTTCTTTCGGCAGAATCCAACTATTTGCTCAGGACTGTAATCCAGCTCCAGATAATACCTAATTGTCGCTTTTACAGAATCTGTCATATACGTACGCTTGTGTTTCCATTTCTGCCGAGTTTCGTAGTACTTTTGTGCATTTTTGCTGCTATAAATACCTGTACGCTCGTTAGTATTACGTTTTATTTCCCTGATGACAACTGATTTGTCTTTGCCAATCGTCTCAGCTATGTAAGTAATTGATTTTCCTTTTGCTAACAAGCATTCTATTGTATATCTTTGTTCTCTGGTGATATGTGCCATTGCAACCCTCTTGTTTGGACGCTGGAAGGAAAAAATGCGCATATTTTCCATCAAAACACGGAAGGCAGATTTTTTCTGCTTTCCTGTTTTGAAAAATTTATGCTTTTCTTCTATAACGTCTCATCTAAGTGTTGCATTTATTACTTGAATTTAGAAAGCGAAGCACTCGTAATATTTAATTTTTTTGTCTTGTATTCAATGAATTTCTTTTTATCTACAGATATACCATTAAAAGTTCTATCTGAAGATTTATATTTTGTAGTAATTGAAAATTCTTTATTTGTAAAAACGTCTTTACCTATATCTTCTGATATTGCCTCCATAAGCCAATCAGGTATTTGATATGTACAGGTAACAGCATTTGGTTTCTCTCCACTCTTTTCTACTTTCTTTTTCTCTTTTCTTGGATAATCATGAGTGAAATTAAACTTAAATTGTTCATCATTTTGAAAGTAATTAGTCTTGGCGATTGCTTCTAAAGCTGAAGTTTTTCCAGATTCATTCATTCCAACTAGAATTGAAATATTATCATTTAATTCAAACTCTTGGTCAGACTCAAATGATTTGTACTTATGGATAATAACCTTTTTTAATTTCATATTATAAAGTCTTTATATATTCAAGGAATCCTGATTGATTCAAAACATCTTCAATTTCTTGCTTATTAAGTTTCCCCTTTTCTATTAGCTTTTTGGCAAGCTCAGAAATTGGTTTCCAAATCTCATCCAAACTTATCATTGTAAATAAATCAGTCATAGTTTTTTGAATGTAATTCGAATCATGATTTTCTTTTTTAAGCTGTAATAACAGATATTGTATATTATTTGCTCTAATTAAATCTGGTCCGGAAATTTCAACTTCCATATTTCCATTTACAATTCCATTATTCAAAAAGGCAGATTCAACAACTGAACCAGCAAGGTAAATGGTCATAATACGATGAGCAACAACTGGAAATTGAGCTTTTATATTTTTATCTAAATTATTAAAAATTTCAGGTTGTTCTTGACTATTTATTATTCCTGTTATTAATAATAAATCTTTACCATACTCTGATGAAGTTTTACCATCCCCATTACCTAATAGCTCACATCCATCACACGAGTAACCTGTTAAATATGTAAATATTATATGACCTGCTTCATGATATGCTGTTTGTAAAAATCTTTCTTTGGATACCATATTAAATACGATTTTCGTTAAGTCAATTAAATTAGTTTGTAAAATGTAGCATCTGCTTGCTGCCACACTTACATCAACCCCAATATACAAAATATTTTCATATTAACATGCATACATTAGTTAATCCGTCTATATTTATATAAAAATAAATATTATTATTGTTGGGGCTGTCGGTAAGTATATACAAAGTATGCGATAGAGGGCTTAAGAGACTCTAAACTAACTCTTTTGTTCTTATTTATGTTCTTCGATTTAGATAAGTAGGTGTTTTTGTCTTGTTTCTAATTTATATAGGAGCATGAGGTCTATTTGCTAAAATAAACCCCATGCGAATATTCGTACGATATTTCAAGTTGAAGCAACTAATTTATCTCGAACCTATTTAAACGATTACCTGTCAATATAGCAGCATAGTTGTTATGCAAGTCTTATCATCATTACCGGTTTTAATTACAGCAGTGGCTGTTTTGTTTTCAAAACTTACTGAGATATCCAGAGTTTTATTTCTAGGCAGCCAAAGCTCAAAAAAACCGTTATCTAAAGACTTTATCTCTCCTTGTTGAATTATTTCATTGTTGCTGTCCTTGATCATAATATCAAAACTTTTATCAGTAAGTTCCGCCTTACAAGTCGAAATATAATGAGTCGCGCAAGTATGAGTTTCAGATATATATGGTGCTATTGCCACATACATTTCATCACTTGGAAGAGATTTTTCTATTTTTCTACCGTCTGTAAACTCAACTGTCAAAACCTCAGCATCTATGAATGATTTGATATTCTTGCCTTCTTGTCGCCACTGATTTGCGAGGACAACAGCATCTTTTATTGCTAATTTGCTGATTTTATTATAGTCATCATCAAAAGTCGGATCATTTGAATTTGAGCAGCTAATGATAAACACAGCTAGTATAATCCACATGTAGAGTTTCATAAGTATTCCTATTTATTAGTAATCGAATCTTTAACTTCTCCGCAGTGAAGCATCATATCACCATAATACGGATTCATAACTTCATTTTGTTCACTTAGCCAAAATGCACCTTTGTCATTGTTAGCCATAGGGCAATATACAATGAACAATTTGTTCTTTACACCAAAAGCTTTAGCTGAGCTTATAAGTGCATTTGATAATATTTCATATTCCGCTCTTTGTTTTTCTATTTCTTTATTTACTGAAATAGCCATCAAAGATTTTTTGATTAAGTCATACTTTTCCATCCAGTACATGTGTGCTTTATGAGATAAAAGAGACATATCGATCTTATCAAATTTGTCTTTTAACTTATCGATTTTATTCATAGCCTTTTTAGAATCAGAAGCTACCAAAGCTGCGCTTAGATTCATGTACTCTGAAATGAAATTGCTTAGACTACCGACAAATTCAGATGGAGTATTGTCCGTGAAGTCAGGAATAATTTCAGCTTTTTTCTCTTCAGGTTGATTCATTGAGCTGTATTTCCCGGCAAGCTGGGCTGAAGCGTCTATTTTGAAAACACCATATGAAACAACGTTTTCTCCTTCTTCCAGACCATCCAGAATAATGTATTTATCTCCAACATTACTGCCCAAAGTAACTTTTCGCATTTCAAAACTAGGTATTTCTGTATCTTCCTGTTTAACATAAACAATAGATCTTTTACCTGTCCAAAGAACTGCTGTTTTAGGCACCATAAGAGCTTCATCAAGTTTGTCCTGATCTGTTTTAACTGTTCCTTTTACAAACATCTCAGGCTTCAAAAGATTATTTTTATTTCTGATTTCTGCCCTTACTTTTATAGTTCTGTCGTTTTTAGATAGAAATGGATCTATAAAACTGATTTTTGCTGAAAATTCTTCTCCCGGCAAAGACGCAACAGTAAAGTCAATTTGATCACCAACGTCAATCCATTTGAGGTCTGATTCATATACATCAAAAATCACCCATAGTTTATTTAGTTTTGCAACTTCAAGCAGAACTTTGCCTTTTTTTACTTCATCACCAACGTTGATATTTCTTTTTAAAACATAACCGGTTACGTCCGAAAAAATAGAAATTTCGTCTTGAATTTTTGAATTATTGATAATCTGATTTATTTGCTCATCTGACACTTTTAAATATCTAAGTTTCTGTTTTGCAGATTTCAAGACTTCAGGCATTGTTTCTTGTAGTTTGATTGCTTCAAGAAGCTCTTGCTGTGCCGAAACAAGCTCAGGTGAATATAAAGAAGCAATTTTATCTCCTTTATTGATGTATTGGCCTGTAAAGTTTATCAAAAGTTTCTCGACTCTACCGCTGATATTCGTAATCTGATTGTGTAATTCTCTTTCGTCAATTTCAATTTTCCCATTTAAGAATATCTCTTTTTCCGGGAGTGTGTAAACTACCTCTTCAGTTTGAATATTAGCAAGTTTAATTGCATTTTCACTCATTTGTATTACAGCTGGATTGTCATCTGTAGAATTATCATCTAATGGAATCAGATCCATACCGCATATTGGGCAGTCGCCTTCTTCTTTTTGTCTGATCTGAGGGTGCATGGAGCATGTCCAAATCTGATCTTCATTTTCTTTATCGTGAACATGCACTGCTTCATTTTCATTGTTATTATGAGTAGTGCCTGTTTGTTCTGACGGACTAAAGATTAACCACCCTAACAGCAGTCCCAGAGCAACTAATGAGAAGGATTGCAAATATTTATTTTTTATTACTGACATTATAATCTCTCTGAATTATTTACATTTTTGAATTTAGTAACAGTAGCATAGCGTAAGCAATATTAGCTTTAACTTTCGCTGATTCTAATTGGAATTCGAACTTCAAAATCTTTTCTTTTTGCAGAATAAGTTCTGAAAATTTATTGCCTGAAGCAGTGTATTCAGCAATAATCAAATCTGAAGATTGTTTAGCAAACCTGATTTTTTCTTCTGCCAATCTGGTAGATCTGATAGCTGAATTATACTCCTCTCTTATTCTTGCTAAATCAGATTTGATCCGATTTTTATAATCCAATATTTTCTCATCTATCATCCTGCTTTGAAACTCATATTCTTCTGTTTTTGCATCATATTTATCTTTAAAAAGAGGTATGCTGATGCTTAACATTGGCATAAATACATCTTTTCCATTATCTGGAATATCAATGTCAGGTCTGTCCGTTACGTTTGTGTAATCCAAGCTAAGCGAAATGTCCGGATAAGCATCTAATTTAGAAGATTCAATCATCCGCTGAGTCGTTTGCCTTTCCAACTCGAGTGCTAATAAATCAGAATTATTTATTAAAACAGAATCTTTGGCAAGCATTACAGGGTCAAACGATGGAAGTTCTATATTATCAGAAATACTTACATCACTCTCAGCATCTTTTCCTAGTAAAGAGTTAAAAGCTGCCTTTTTGGCTTCCAGTCTCTTTTGAAGCTCTTGCTGACTGTCTTCGAGATCCAGAAGCTTTTGTTGAACTCTAACAAATTCATCCAAACTGACTAAGCTATTTTGATATTTTGCTTCAGTAATGTTTTTTAAGGATGCAAAGAATTCAACTTGTTTTTTTATGAAATCTACTTCTTTTGAAAAAAGATAAATTGAATACCATTCTTTCTTGATTTCGAAATATAGTTTATATTTTTCCGATTCGAATTCCTGATATTTCGTTTTTGCATTAGCCAGACTTATATCGGATTTACTTTGAAGTTTACCAAACCATGGGAAACGCTGTTTCAGAGATATTTTGAAATTTTGAGCACCTACTCTTGTTTCTACCGGACTGATAAAATATCCGAAAGCAATCTGTGGATCAGGTAATTCACTGACCTGAGCTGTTTTTTGGACAGATGACATATAAGAATAGAACTTTGCTTTTAATTTTGGGCTATTCTCTGCAGCATATTTCAAATATTCATCTAGTGAGCTTTGCGCACTTAATGGTGATATTATCAGTAAGCTCAATATTATTATTGTGAGGATTCTCATTTTGAAACCTCCTTTTCAGTTGAAAGATTTTTCCTGGCCGATCTTTCTTTCCAAATAGAATATAAAACCGGTACAATAAACATTGTCATAGTTTGTAACAGCATTCCGCCAAATGTAGGAATTGCCATAGGAACCATTATATCTGAACCTTTACCGGTTGAAGTAAGGATAGGCAATAATGCAATTATTGTTGTTGCAGTAGTCATTGCCGCAGGTCGCACCCTTTTAGAACCGGCTTTTACTACTGCTTTTCTAATTTCGGCGATACTCTTAGTTTTTTCTTTTGCAAATGTCTGTTGTAAATATGTTCCCATTAAAACACCATCGTCTGTTGCTATACCGAATAGTGCTATAAAACCTACCCATACTGCAACGCTGGCGTTGATTGTCTGCACCTGGAAAAGTTCTCTTAATTCTATACCCATTACAGAGAAATTAAGGAACCAACTGCTTCCGTACAACCAGAGCATTATAAATCCACCTGAAAATGCCACTGCTATGCCGGTAAAAGCCATAAATGTAAGAGGCAGTTCTTTAAATTGGAAGTACAAAATCAGAAAGATCAATAGTAGAGATATTGGTATTACAATTGATAACCTTTTTGCTGCTCTTATCTGATTCTCGTAATTACCTGCAAATTTATAGGTTACTCCGGCAGGAACTACTAATTCGCCGGAATCTATTTTTGATTTGATAAATGAGTCAGCTTGTTCAACTACATCAACTTCAGCAAATCCGTCGTTTTTGTCGAATATAACATAAGAGTTTAAAAATGTATCTTCACTTCTAATCATTTGAGGACCCTGAGTGTAGGTAATCTCTACCAATTCAGAGAGAGGAACTTGCACACCGGCTTTAGTAGGTATAAGAATATTTGCCAATTCATCAGGATTATCTCTATATTCTCTGGCATATCTCACTCTAATAGGGAAGCGTTCACGACCTTCAACACTGCTGCTAAGAGTTATTCCTCCTATTCCAACTTCAATTAGGTTTTGCAATTCTTTTACAGAGATACCATATTTTGCGATAGAATTTCTATTTATTTTGAGTTCTAAGTAAGGTTTCCCCACAACTCTATCAGCAAAAACTGATTCTGATTTCACAGCCGGAACTTCTTTAAGAACATCTTCCAGTTCTAATCCAAAAGCTTCTATTGTTTTAAGATCAGGTCCGAATACTTTAAGTCCCATTGGTGCTCGCATTCCTGTAGAAAGCATGACCAGTCTTGTTTCTATGGGCTGCAACTTTGGTGCAGAGGTAAGCCCCGGATATTTAGCTACTTTTAGTATTTCATTCCAGATATCATCAGGCGATTTTATATGATCGCGCCAGTTTCTAAAGTACTCTCCATCTGCATCCGGAATAAGATTACCAAGAGAATCTCTAATAAAATTGTCATCAGAATCAACCTTAAAACGCATTCTGTGGCCTGATTCATCTAATATATATTCAGGTTTATAGTTAATTGTGTTCTCAAACATAGAAATTGGTGCCGGATCAAGTGCCGAATTTACTCGTCCCCATTTACCAACTGTGAGATCTACTTCAGGTATAGAAGAAACCGCTAAATCAATATACTTTATAATTTCTGTGTTTTCTTCTACACCGGAATGTGGCATAGTGGTAGGCATAAGTAAAAAAGAACCTTCGTCCAGTGCAGGCATAAACTCATTCCCAATTCCAGGGAAAGCTTCTGCAGTACTTTGCCAAAAGTCAGTATGTCTCAAATCAATTCCAATAGAATGGGATGTGTCTGCCACAAAACCAAGCGTATTTTCAAACCCTTTCCAACCTATTAAGCCAATTAAAACTGTAAGCAGAGGGATTGACAAAAATTTGACTTTGTTTTCTAAACACCAAGAAAGGATATTATTATAATATTTAACTGTCAGCAGAAGCACTCCAATTATTATTGATATAACAACTGCTACAAAGAGTATATTGAGAAACAAACTATTTCCTGCACCAAGCGGCAACCACTCTTTTGCAAGAATATAAACAACACCCACCAAAATAAAAGTAATGTTTACATATTTAGTCCAGCTTTTCCCTTCAAACTTCCTCTGAAGAGCAATAAGATTGGTCAAGCCCAGAAAGATTACCATAGTTCCCAAAACAGGAGAGCCTATTAGCATTAAAACAAGCCCGGCCGTGGCAAGTGCAATATTCAATAAATAAGAAATAAATTGCTTCTTTAGTTTGCTGTTAAAAAACCAATATGCGAATGTAGGTATAAAAACAACTCCTATAATCATAGCCGATATTATGGCATAAGTCTTTGTAAATGCAAGTGGACGGAATAACTTGCCTTCGGCTGCCTCCATCGCAAATACAGGTAAAAAACTGATTATTGTGGTTGCCAAGGCAGTAATCACAGCAGAAGCAACTTCTTTTGTGGCTTCATATATTATGTTGAGCAAATTTTTCTTATCTGCATTTTTATTCTTTGATTTTTCAAGATGCCTAATTATGTTTTCAGTAATTACTACTCCAATGTCTACCATAACACCTATCGCTATTGCTATACCTGATAAAGCCACAATATTAGCATCAATACCGGTATATCTCATTGCTATAAATGTCATTAAAACACCAATAGGAAGTAAGCTGGAAATCATTATAGAAGCTCTTAGATTAAACACTAGAATGATTACCACAAGCATACTAATGAGGACTTCTAAAGTAAGAGCTTCCTCTAAAGTGCCAAGAGTTTCTTTGATTAGACTTGTTCTGTCATAAAAAGGAACTATTGTTACTTTTGACAAGCTACCGTCATCTAATGATTTACTAGGCAAACCCGGAGAAATCTCTTCTATTTTAGATTTCACATTATTTATAACTTCAAGCGGATTTGAGCCGTATCTTGCAACTACTACGCCACCGACAGCTTCTACGCCGGACTTGTCAAGTCCACCACGTCTTGTTGCAGGCCCAAAGTTTACCTGAGCAACATCTTTTATCCTTAGAGGCACATTGTTAGTACTTTGCACCACTGCTTCTTCAATATCAGATAATGATTTTACATAGCCAATACTTCTTATCATCAGCTCTGCTCGGTTAAACTCAATTGTTCGGGCACCTACGTCAAGATTGCTGTTTTTTACAGCTTTCATAACATCTGCGATGCTTACATTGTAGTGTTGTAATGATTCTGGGTTTATATCAATTTGATACTCCTTAATAAAACCACCAATAGAAGCAACCTCAGAGACGCCACCGGCTGAAGATAAAGAATACTTTACATAATAATCCTGTATAGTTCTAAGTTCATGGGGATCCCAGCCACCGGAAGGATTACCTTTCTTATCTCTACCTTCCAGGGTGTACCAAAATATTTGACCTAGTGCAGTAGCATCAGGCCCTAAAGTCGGTTGAATACCATCAGGTAAAGTTCCTGACGGCAATGAGTTTAGTTTTTCCAGTATTCTGGATCTACTCCAATAAAATTCTATATTTTCCTCGAAAATCAGATATATACTAGACACACCAAAGATAGAATTACTTCTTATCGATTTCACACCGGGTATGCCAAGTAAAGCTGCAGTCAAAGGATAAGAAATCTGATCTTCTATATCCTGAGGTGATCTGCCTTTCCACTCAGTAAATACAATCTGCTGATTTTCACCTATATCAGGGATTGCGTCCACAGGAACAGGATCGCTGGGTAGTCCGTCAATTTCCCAATTAAACGGAGCTGTTGACATTCCTAACCCGATAAAAAAGACAAGAAGTATAGCTGTTAATAATCTGTTTTCAAGAAAAAATCTTATGAGCTTATTAAGCATAGGATTTCTCTTTATTTTTACTAAAAATTAAATAAGGTAAGTAATACATGCAATTCTCATAGAATATCTGAGAAAAGCATATAACAGATGTAGTTTATCCTGCAGATACTCTTTTATTTATAGCATCTGCAGGAAATAAATTATTTCTTACCGGGAACCTTACAGCATTTAGCAAGTTTGGAATAAGCTTTTTTATCAGCTTTAACATCATCTGCTTGATATCCGGTTTTAGAAATGGCCTTTCTTATCTTATCGAGATTAGTTTTAGATTTATTGTATTTAACTGTGGTTTCCTTTTTCTTATAGTCAACTTCAGAAGAGACAACACCCTCGAGTTTAGACAAAGAAGTTTCTATTGCCTTTTTACACATGCCACATTGGACAGTAGGAGTTTTAATTTTAATTTCTACTGAAGCATCATTTGCCACTGCCATTGCAGAAGCAAAAAATAAGAATACTATAAGGAATTGAATCGATGTGCGGATTTTCGCTTTCATTAGATTTCTCCGTAATATTATTATATAAAAAATTTGTTTTCAGTCAATCTTGCGAGATACTGCAAATAATAATATTGGAAATCTATTCAAGCATAGAACAGATAAAGTGAATATAAGTTGAAGTGTAAGGTGGAGATATTCCACTTTTAAATTTATAGAAGCTTTGTTTCAATGAATAAGGTAATTCAAAAAAATCACAACCCAAGAATTCAAGAACTTGCAAATTGGTTTGAACTAGTATTTTAGAAACAGAATATTCTGAATCAAAAGTAAGCTTTACAAATTCTGTTTCATTAGAACAGCAATTACTCTCAAATTCTGTAGCATATAAATCACCGGATTCTGCAACGCACGATTTATGATCATCCATAACAGAGCTGCAGCAGGTTTCTTCGATGCTTGTTAAACAATTAGAGCATGAAATTTGAGAATCATTGTCAATATTAATAGTTACATCAGTAAGCTGCATACTAGTGCATGTATCAGTAAATATATTTATACCAAGTGTAGATATAAATATATTCAGCAATAAACTGATTGCAACTATATGTTTGATTTTTTTTACCATATTAAACTAAAACGGAGTAAAGAATCCTCTATTGTAATACGCGTCAAATTCTAATTTGTTATTATTAGCATCCATATTCAAAAATATTCTCATTCCACTTTCCATTTGAAAAATATTGGAGTCGAAATATATACATATGTTGTTCTTATAAAAGCTTTTGAAAGTGAAGTCATGAGAGTATTGCCTTCCTATTTACTGCATTATATTATAAACCTGAATATATAAAGTTTTATAGAGGATTTATGTTATTTAAAAACAAATCACCTCTATTTTCTAACTAGCAATCATAAGACAATTCCCAGTAAATATAACAACTTAGAAAAGCACACACATATTTTGAGTTAGTTACAAATACAGGTTAATACAAAGTGAAGATTTTGAAAAAAACTGCATAATAATGGCAATTCTATATCATTGATAAATATACATTTATAGAATCAGGATGAAATATTTAGCATAAAAGCTATTAGTTGCTGTAACATATTAGTAAAACACTTGTTTATGTAATATAAATAACTTAAAGTCATAAAGTATTGTTTGATATTATTATCATATATCTCTAGTAAAATTATTATAGCATAAATATATTATTGCTATGTTAACAAATTATGTATTGTACAGTGAGGTGTTTAAGTGAAGAATCGTTTATTACAGTTTTTTGCACTAGCAACATTAATGCTGGTTGCGTCAGTTAAAGCCTGGGCTACTCCGCCTCCGGCTTGTGAAGTATCTGGGTCAATAGAATCTTTCAGCACGATAGAGATTAATAACCAGAACGCACTGGGAAATCCAAATCATAATGTTGATTATATTGACAAAACTTCTTTTGTTTTGGAAATGAATGCGGGTGAAACTTTTCATTTCAAAAGTAGTGGGTATATGGATTCCGGTTTTCAGTATGATGGTAGAGTTAGAATCTTTGTCGATTTCAACTTAGATGGCGACTTTGAAGATGAAGGTGAAATTATCACTACAGCGGCAGATATTGACAACCTTGATACAGATGTACACGAGGGAGATATCTTAATACCTGAAAATGCACCTACTGGTGAATTCAGAATGAGAGTTTTGCACAAGTATTCAGCAACTGGCGATCCTTGGACTAAAGGCTGTGGAAACAGTTCTTATTTACAAGGTGTAGATTTTACTCTTGTAGTAAAACCAAAAACTCCTGAAATAGTAGATCTATTTCCTACTACCCAAGTTGACGAAGTAGCAGTATTTTCTCGCGGTTTCAAAATGGGTAACCCTTGGGTAGATATTATTAGAGTGGATGGCATGGTTGATGTATCTTATACTTACAAAGTAGTAGGGCCACTTCCATTAGAAAATGTAATCTACGAAGCAAAATTGGAAGGCGATGTAAACACTAGCTTAATCACTCCAAATCCTCAGCCTAATGGCGAACCTGATAGAGTGTCAATTACTCATGCAACAGGAATCGCAGCTGAGTACGATCCGACAAATCCTGATAACATAGGCGGAACAGCAGATCCTGATAACACAGGTGTATTTGATTTGCAAACAAATCAAACACAAATCGAAGGTGGTTCATACCGCGCGATTGCTGAACTTAAGTTTACTCACGAAGGCGAAGCAATGACATTAACACGTCATAAAGACTTCGTAATCGCAATAGATAATGATATTGCAATCACATCAGTAAGAAAACCTATCAAAATGCCAAAAATGAAATATGGTATCGATGTAAATGTTCCAATCACAGCAACAGTTACAAACGTAGGTCTAAATGATGTAAGTGAATTTGAATTATTCGCAAAAGTATATACAGAAAACGGAACAAATCCGGTATTTGAAACATCTAAGCGTTGGAAAAACACAAATACACCACTTCAAACAGGTGATTTGACAGTATTGGAATTAACACCATACCGCGCAAAAGATGGCATCGGTAACTACCGCATTGAATTTGAACTAGATCTAATCAGTGCATTCGATGAAGCAGAAGCAAACAACCTTTACCCTAAAGTAGGTCAGTCAGCTCACTTATTCGAAGTAGCTTACAACCATGATGTAGAGCCAATCACAGTATTAGCACCAACAGGTGGTAATAACTATGTAGGTCGTCCGATAATCCCAAGAATCGAATTGAAAAACAATGGTATCCTTGATTTATCAAATGTACCTGCAACATTGTCAATCACAGGTCCGAACAACTTCAACAAAACATTTGACTTTAATGTAGAAGTAGTTCCTTCAGGTATTTACAATACAATGAAAGAATATTACAAAAAAGACGATGAATTGTTTATTCCTCCTGTAGCAGGTGTTTATACAGCTAAATTGCTAACAGGCTTAACAACAGATCAAAATAAATCAAATGATCTATTGGAAACAACATTTACAGTAATTAATTCATTGTCCGGTACATATACAATCGGAACAACAAATGCAACAAGCCCACGCAACTTCCTAACAATCGAAGATGCGATCAAC
Organism: uncultured bacterium; assembly: GCA_942490685.1. Lineage (GTDB taxonomy): Bacteria > Bacteroidota > Ignavibacteria > Kapaibacteriales > UBA2268 > JBFHIJ01. The sequence continues at coordinate 1,819,955 of CALNXW010000016.1, read as the reverse complement.
ATGATTTACGAATCAGGTGTATATGGCGCAGTAACATTTGAATTGACAGATGCATCCTACACAGTAGGCAGCAAAACAGGCACAAATCCGGCAATTGACTTGTCATCACACATCATCGGTGGCGGTGAAGAACACCCAATCGTGTTCAAACCGGCTCAAAACCGCGCAGTAAGCAAAGGTTCAGTAACAATCAACTTACGCAGTGGTAACGGTATTGGTGTATATATAGCACAAAACGTAGAACACACAAATGCAGCAGCAGCAGTAAACGTAGCTCGCGATGCATCAAAACGTAACTACGCAAATCCAAATGGTTATATAACATTTGATGGTGGCGCACAAAAATCATTGAAATTCACATTAGATACAGATGAGCCATTCAAAGCAGTATTCTATTTAGGTAACGGTGCATCACACAATGCAATCAAAAACTGTATAATAGAAGGCAACGGCGCAGCAGATTATAAATGTGCATTACCATTGACAGTATTTTCAGCAGCTCAGGGCGGCTTTAAATATGAAGAAGACAAACGCTCCAATACTCTAGCTTACACAGCAGGTATCGTAATGCGTAGTAAAGCCCCAATCGACAAAAAATTCAACTCAAATCAGAAAAACTTAGATACATTGACAAACTCATATAACGTGATCATGAACAATGAGATCACAGGCTTCGCTTATGGTGTAGCATCAATGGGTATCGGTCAATTATTAGATCAAGGTTTAGGTTTCAACGTAGAATACTTCAACAGCGAAAACGTAATCAGCCACAACAAGATTTACAATGTGGAAGCCGCGCAGGTATCTTTGTAGGTCACGAAAAAGGCTCAGAAATCGCAAACAACCGCATATTTGACGTAGAAGGCGGATGCGCAGGTTTTGATGCAGCAGGTATCATGGCCGGTGGTCAGTCAGCACGTGGTTATTTCGGTTATAACAACCGCATGGTAAAAATCATGAATAACGAAATCAGCGGCATAAGCGGCAGCGGTATGGTAAGTGGTATTCGTGTAGAACAATCACCACAACAATTAGTAGAAGGTACATTAAAATTATTCCCACGCGAAGACGAATCAATGATAATCGCCGGTAACATCGTATGGGAATTATTACCAAGTGATGCAAATACATCAAGAGCAGGTATCTACTTGTTTACACAACGCAGCAACTTTGAAACACCTTACATTGCAGAATACGTATCAAGAAATGACGTAATCGTAAATAATACAGTAATCGTAAATGGCGATGACGGTGTATTAAATACTCGCGCCGTAATGGGTGTAGGTTTGCAAAATGTAACAGGTACAACACTTAAAAACAATGCAATCGCAACAATGGATAACGAGTATGCAGAATCATGCCCGGTATCAGCTTGTGTATTCTACCAAGGCGCGTCAATGGAATCTGCAAACATCGAAGCAGATCGTAACGTATATTGGACAGAAAACTCAGCATCTTCAGTATATCGCTGGATAGAAACAGATGCATCAGGTGCAAAATTATCAACAGCTCCAATCAACGAATACAAAACATTGGCACAATGGCAAGTATGGAGTGGAGAAGAGCAGTATTCAGTATACTCAAAATTCATGTCAGACTATGAATTTACAGGCACAAACCCACAAAACTTACGCGTAAAATCTAACCCAGTACCATTAAATTCAATCTTGAATAACCGTGGTGACAGATTAACATCAATCAGCACAGATATAACAGGTAAATCACGTGGTGAAGCAGGTCAAAGATTTGACGTAGGTGCTTTGGAATTTGGCGGTCGCGTATATGTAAGTGATATGGAAACAACAACAATTACAGCACCAGCATCATACCGCTCAACAGCCGGTATCTTTGCAGATGCAGAACATATCATGACAGAAGCTCCAGTAGAAGTAAGTACACGTTTGAGAAACAACGGTAGCTTATTCCAAACAGGAACAGATGTAACAGTAAAAATCTACCGCGAATTACCGACAGGTACATTCGGCACAGTAGCAGACTACGAAACAAAAGTAAAAGTAGATGCAACAACTGATGAATACGTAGATGTAGACTTCATGTTAGCAGATGGTAAAGGTATAGAATTTGAACCTGAAACATATGCAGACTTGCGTTTGAACCCAATGTATGCAGCAGCAGTACCTGCAGTATATGCAGAAATGACAGCGAACGTAACACCACGCTACAAAATCGAAGTAGAAGTGGAAAGTGACGAAGATAACAATAACAACAGCTCAGAAAAGATCGTAAGATTCTTTATCACACGCTCTTGGATGGACATGTTAGTAAGCAGCCAGTATGTAAATGCTGACTTAAGCACAGATCCGACACAAGTAGAAATCGCAGGTAAATTGAACCACGACCGCATAGTAGACGGTTTGAGCTTCATCGGCTGGCACGTAGCAATCAATCCAAATGCAACAACAGTAGCAAATGATACAATTGATTATGACGTATTAGACAGAAACAGCTGGGAACCAAGAGCAATCGACTACCGTCACTACCGCACAGTAGTATGGTCAGATACACACGATGAAATGGATGATGCAGATGTTAAGTTGACACGATTCGAAGAATTGGATATCAAAAACTACTTCGCAAGCGGCATCTCAACAGATAAGAAAAACTTTGTAATCGGTTCACAGGAAATGATTCGTAACAACGGTATATTAGCAAGAGATTTATTCAGAGCTACAGATCGCATGAAAGCAAATCCTGAAGTATTAGATTACACAGAAATCACAGGTAGCCAAGTAGGTCGTAACTTAACAAACAAAATCGTAGCAACTAATTTTACAGGAGATGCAGCACCAAATCCGGCTTTAGTAGATATGTGGAAAGAAGGCTCAGGTAACATAAAATTAGGTTACTACTATACAAATGAATTAAGCGGAACAAACACAATGACACCAGAAGAGAAAATCATGGGTGTCGGAACAGTTACAATCGGAACAAACGTATGTTACTTAGGTGCCGACTGGCGTCACATAGCAGATATCGAAAAGATGTTGCGCAGTGTATTTGACTTCGTAGAAGCCAATAACGGAACAATCTATCCGATCGAATTAGCAGTCTTTGATGCAAAAGCAGTAGGCAACCGCGTAGACTTGAATTGGTCAACATATTCAGAATTAGAAAGTGATCGATTTGAAATCGAACGTACAGAAATCACAGATGGTTACTCAGACTTATTTAGCAAAGTAGGTGAAGTAGCAGCAAGTGGAACAAGCTACTCAACACGCAACTATAACACAGCAGATTACGGCGTAGAATTTGGTAAAAAATATGCATACCGCCTGAAAATGATCGAACGTAATGGTGAATTTGAATATAGCAATATAGAAGAAGTAGAGCTATCTTCACCAAGCGGTTTGGCAGTAGGCGAAGTATTACCAAATCCTGTAAGCACACAATCCAAAGTGAAAGTAAGCGGCGCAACAGCAGCAAACATTTACTTGAGCGATATGAATGGTCGCCGTGTAGCAGAATATGCAAACGGTAATTTTGAAGGCAACGAAGTAGTAATCGATGCATCAGAATTGACAAGTGGCAGCTACACATTGGTAATCGAACTGGATGGCGTTGTAATCACTCGCAACGTACGCGTAGTTAAATAATCTGAATAAATATAGATTATAACACTAAGCCCGGCCATTTGGCCGGGTTTTTTTTGTTTGGAGAAGACAGATTAAAATCGTATATTACAAATCGTTCTTAAATGGGGGTGACCTGGCTTCGACGAGGTGATGGAGGTCATTGGTCGCATGTCGAGCTCCACCGGTGACGCTCGTTAATACAACCGGTAAATCTAATAAATGCAAACGATAATTATGCATTGGCTGCGTAAATAACATGTAGCCCATCTGTCACATAATGTGCCTGTTCATTGTGTGCCGGGTGTCGACTTCTGACAGGCTGGCGTATGGATTACTCCTTAAGGTTCTGCGTGAGATTTAATTAGGGATAGCATAATTATACCTGTTTTCCGGTAAATCTTTGTGCGAAATAATATAGGAAAACTAAACATGTAGAAGCTATGATTGAAGCTCTTCGGACGCGGGTTCGAGTCCCGCCACCTCCACAAATAATTTCTAAATCCTTAAAAACCAATAGTATGTAGAATTGAAAAACAAGTTACGGACAAATTACTGACAGTTTTCGATTTTTTCTCTCTCTACAGATTGATTTTACGGACACCTCTTAAAATACTTTGTGTATGGAATGTAAAATACATCACTCCAATGAAGTAATTTCTTATATCAAATCTCTGTACCTTTCTCTTTCGTTCAAGCAAAAACATATATCTTGATTTATAACTATAATGACATAAAGTCAGCAGTTTTTGACGTTATGTGGATTTGAAATTATATATATATTATTCATCAAATGAGACTAAATTCTGCTCAATGTTCAGTTCTTTCCTTGTTGTTCTTTCTCTCTTAAAACACCCCGTTTATGTCTGTAAAATCGTACATTTAAAAATAATTCATTATTTACATTGTCTCTCACGTATAACTTATTCCGTTGATAAAAAATGGGTAGCACAGATGAAACAGTCTGTATTAAATGTCACTAGTATAATTTCGTTGATAAGGTCTCTATAATCGTTTATGATATGGTTTTATCTGTAAAAAGATTGATCATATTTGTTCATAATTTGCTTATATCCGTTAAAATTTGGCACTATCCGTTAATAATGGATTATCAGCTCTCAAATCTAAACTAAAATGCCAATACTGCCAAACTGCCACCAGTGTTTTTTCAGCAGGTTCTAGTTAGTGATGTCTGTAAAGGATTGCAGGTCAAGCCCGCAATGAGGTTTATTACATGGATAAAGTTTTAAATTAGTTACGCAACCCTAACATGCTTAGAAATTGCTACTCCCCAAATTTCGAGTAGATTTATATCTCTTATGTAAAGAGTTTTACCTTCGGGTTTAGCAGAGACTAACATATGCCTGCCGTTTTCGAATACATAGCGTTTCAAAAGAAGATCCCCTTGTTATGCAACTACCACAATATTGCCTATACTGAGCTTTTTGAAAGGATCTACGACTAGCAATGAGCCGTCTTCTACATCGGGTTCCCATCATAGTGCCATTTACTTTAAAAATTTACTGCGACGCTTTCTGCGGTATAAAATAGTCGTTTAGATCGATACTGTCCATCTCAACATAGTCTTGATTCAGAGCAGTTAAGTGCCGTTTTTCTGCCGGTCTGGTAAGTGTAAACATAAAAATCCCTATTGAGTATCCTAACTCAAACCTAATGCCTTCTATGCCATAATATGTCACCAGTCTTCTGAAAAGTCTCAAATTTGCTCAATATACGGCATCTTTATTTTCAATACATCGTAAAATATATAAAGGGTAATTAATTATTGTCTAAGCTTTTTTTAAGGGCTTGTTTCATTAATGCGGTGGCAGATATGACTTATTCAAATACTAAATACTTCGAGAGAACTCTGAAACACCTTACTCCTTCTGATATTAGGCAAATCGCCTCCAATAAAGGTGTTGGGTATTTTAAGCTTAAAGATCTTTACTATGAAAGTATTGCCAAAGAATATAAGAATGATTTTGTTGGCTTGCAGAACTATTCACCGCTTTTCTATTTGCACACGCCCGAATAGCCTCCGCCACAATCCACAATAATAAAGCCTATATCAATTATTGGACAGACAAGCTAGAACAAGATCCAAGCTTCCTCTTCAAAGTAATTTCACATGCTCAGCAGGCATGCCGGTATGTTTTAGGGTGTAGAGGGCAGGAATATAATTTGTTAAATAGAAGTTGAAACGACGAAGGTCTGAATAACCAAAAAATTGTTCAGACCTTTTTGAATCCAGCTCATAATGCTTACTATAGCATCGATTTTTATGGAACTTATCAAAAAGTCTTCACTTCTTTCACTTTTTCACTAGTCATAGATGTTTGAAGAATTAGGTAGTGATATAGCTTATGATATACTTCAGCTTTGGATGTAATCTTGAATAATGTTAAATTGAAATAATACAAGTCTAAATTCAAGTAAAAAGTTAGCTATTAGAATTATGAGCGACATATTATGACCATTCTCTAGTTATTTTAGCAAATTAGCTCATGGCTATGTTGCAATACTTTGCTGGAACTTAAATTGTATAAAGATAGTTACAATTAAACTTTAAGTTTATGGATAAGATATCTAAAGAGAAACGTTCAGGAAATATGAGTAGAATCAGAACAGGGAATACAAAACCTGAGTTGATTGTTAGATCTTTATTGCATAGAATGGGTTACAGGTTTAGACTGCACAGAAAGGATCTTCCTGGTAAACCGGATATTGTATTGCCAAAAGAGACAATTATAGATCCAATTATGACGCTTGTTTCTTTATTTATCAATGAAGATCCAAATAGCAAAAAAATAAAGAAGAGACTAATTAATTGTTAAAAATAATTTTACATGGGTCAGAACTCATAATGAAATAGTAGAACAAATACGTACAAAAAATAAGAGCATTATTGCCATCCGACAATTCGATCCAAACACATACCCAAAGCTTGACTTCACAGGCAAATGAGCCTATAGAAACATATAATATTGAGGAAGTTGATTATTATAAGTCTGTTCCCGAAGATAAGAGGGATTTGTAGAATAAGCTTCATAAACAGTCTAAAACTGACTCAATCAAAGACTTAGACTGTTTTATTGCTAGTTTGATTATTCTATTGGATTGTATAAAAAAATCAATTTGTCTGCTGATCACTTCAAAGTTTTTCGAAAATATTCTTACCCAGATACCACATAAACAAAGTTGTAGTAATTTATCTTCCCAAGCAAAATTATATATAATAGTGGAAAAATATATTTTATAAATATTAAGGGTATGTAAGAATTTATCATTAAATTATAGCTGAGTAACAATTATAACTTCCTATAGTAACGATTGTTACTATTGTTCGTGAATAATAGTAGAATATAATTGACTAAAAGATATAAATTCTATAGCATAAGTCTCTGTATGTCATGTATATAGAGATTGTAATGTGTGTAGTGATATGTTTTTTGGCATTTGTTTTGTATTAAGTGTTGTAGTTTTTTACACATAGGATTGATATGGATAAAAGTAATTTTAAATATTTTGAAAATAAGCTTCCTGAATTAGCTACTCTTGGTAAATATGCTGAGAAATATGTTTATTTAGATCCGCAGAGTTGCGCTGTGAAAATTAGAAGTTTTGCTGAAAAATATGTTGATATTCTGTTTAACAAATTATCTATAAGGTCTTCGGAAGAATCAACTTTTGTTGACCGTATCAATCAACTTAAATCCAGTCAGGCTGTCCAAAGTGTAATTATCGATAATCTTCATTCTATTCGAATAAGTGGTAATCGTGCTGCTCACGGGGGTATTGTTTCTTCTAATGAAGCGATGATGCTCCTGAAGCAAGCTCACACAATTGGAACTTGGCTTCTGATTGTTTTTTATAAAGAAAATGAAGCAATTCGCTATTCTTTTTCTGAACCGTCCAAAGAGACTTCTAATGAGTCAAAAATAAAAGCACTGACTGAACAGCTTAATGGTAAAGAAAAAGAGGTATTAGAGTTAGTTGCAAAATATGAAGAGCAAAGGCTGAAATTAGAGAATGCTGTCAAAACAAAATCAGAAATAGAAGAACTTGCTAAGTCTGGTAGAAAATATGCTTCTCGCTTGAATCTAAACGAAGAAGAAACTAGAAAGCAATTAATAGATAAACTCTTACGCGCTGCCGGATGGGATGTTAGTTTTGACGGAAAATCTACTGCTGAGGTTGGACAGGAAGTGGAAGTTGACGGACAGTTTAATGTTTCGCAAAAAGGTTATGTTGACTACGTACTCTGGGATGATAATGGTAAACCGCTTGCTGTAGTTGAAGCCAAAAAGACTTCCAAAAGCGTTGAAATAGGTAGAAAACAAGCTGAACTATATGCAGATGCATTAGAGAAAAAGTATAATATCAGACCGGCTATTTTCTTAGCCAATGGTTATGATTTAAAATTTTACGATGATGAATCCGGTGAAGCTCCCCGTAAAGTATATGGTTTTTACTCTAAAGACAGTCTTCAATATCTGCACTTTAAAAAGCAGAACAGAGTAGCAATTAAGAAAATTGCCTTCAATAATGATATTGCAGGTAGAATCTATCAAATTGAAGCTCAAAAGCGTGTTCTTGAAGCCTTTTCTTCAGGTATCAGAAAAACTCTTATTGTGCAGGCAACAGGCACAGGTAAAACTCGTGTTGCTGTGTCTCTCTGTGATGCTCTTACCAGGTCGAACTGGGCTAAGAGAATCCTTTTCCTTTGTGACAGAAAAGAACTTAGAAAACAAGCTAAAGACGCCTTCACTGATTTTCTGCCTGATGCACCTTTGGCTGTTGTGTCCAGAAAAACTTATAAGCAGAGAGATAGACGTATTTACCTCGCTACATATCACTCTATGCTGGAGTATTTTAGTTCTTTTGACGTCGGCTTCTTTGATTTGATTATTGCTGATGAGTCACATAGAAGTATCTATAATATATTTAAAGATATTTTCGACTATTTCGATTCGTTGCAGATTGGACTTACTGCTACCCCTGTGGAATTTGTAAATAGAAATACATTCTCGATGTTTGGATGTGATCTTCAAAATCCTACATCAAACTACTCTTATGATGAGGCAGTTGAAGCCGGGTATTTAGTGCCGTTTAAAGTGTTTGAGCACAGCACTCAGTTTACAAGAGATGGGCTTAAATATAACGAACTTACTGATGAGCAAAAAGCTGAACTGGAAGATCAGACTGATGACGCTGAATCCGTCGATTATGAAGCAAATCAGATGGATGTAGATGTTTTCAATAAAGACACTACAAGAAAGATTTTTGCTAATCTGATGGAAAATGGTATTAAAGATGCAACAGGTACTCTGCCTGGAAAAACTATTATCTTTGCTCGCAATCACAAGCATGCTATGCACATGTTAGAAGTCTTTGAAGAATCATATCCTCAGTACAGAGGGAAATTATGCCGCGTTATTGATAATTATGATCCAAGAGCAGAACAGCTTATTGATGACTTCAAAGGCAAAGGCACTAATACTGATTTGCAGATTGCAATTTCCGTAGATATGCTCGATACCGGGATTGATGTGCCAGAAGTTGTGAATCTTGTTTTTGCCAAACCTGTAAAATCTTTCGCTAAGTTTTGGCAGATGATTGGCCGTGGCACTCGACTTTGTGTGGATTTATTTGGCAAAGGTAAGGATAAAAAAGAGTTCTATATCTTTGATCACTGGAGTAATTTCGAATACTTTGATTTGGAATATAAACCGGTAGAACCTTCGAAATCAATGTCTTTGAAAGAAAAACTATTTAGAAAAAGGCTTGAAATTGCTTCTGTCGCTTTAGATAAGTTCAATGAAGATGCATTTGAATATATCTCTGAGCTTATTGAAAAAGATATTAATACTATCGACTCTTTACAAAATCTTGAAATAAGAGATAAGAAAAGAGATATTGATCTTATGCTTTCAGAGGGGGTTATTGATAGCTTTTCTGAAGAAACGCAGAAATGTTTGCAAAATGATATTGCACCGCTTATGAAGTGGGTTAATATCAAAAGTGATGTAGATTCTCTAAAATTTGATCTTTTGATTGCAGAAGCGCAAAAAGAATTACTCAATAACTCAGGCACTTTCGAATCAAAAAAAGATGATATTTTAAACCAAATCAACTCCCTGCCTAAAACGCTTTCGCAAGTGCGAAGTAAAAGTGAGTTTTTGCAAATTGTAAATACTTCTGCTTTTTGGGATAAAATTACTGTTGACAGTTTGGAAGAAATGAGGCTTCAGCTTCGCGGACTAATGAAATTACAACAGAATAATGCTACTTATGTGCCTCAGAAAGCTATTGTATTTGATGTGAAAGAAGATGATGAAAACATCCAGATGGAAGAATATATCCCCAAATTTTCTAACCTTGAAATGGTAGCTTATAGAAAAAGGGTAAATGATATTATTGAAAATCTTTTTGAGAAAAGTCCTGCGTTGAAAAAAATTAAATCGGGCTTGCCTGTGACTGAAGAAGAGCTTGATTCTGTTATTCCTCTGATAATGACTCAGGATGCCTCGTTTAACAAAGAAACTCTGTATGCGCTTTATCCCGAAACTACCGGTTATTTCGATCTTGCTCTCAGACGAATTGTAGGGCTCGAACCGGAAGCAGTAGAAAAGTATTTTCAGGCATTTGTGGGCAATCACCCTCATCTGAACTCGACTCAAATACGATTTTTAGATACTTTGAAAAATCACATAGTACAGAACGGCGCTATTGAACTGGAAAAATTTTACGAACCGCCTTTTACTAACATTAGTAATGAAGGTATTGACGGTATTTTCTCGAATGATGACACTATCGACGAAATATTTGCTATTTTGGAACAAAATAAATTGACTTATAAAAGGAAAGGAAGTAACCCATGATAAATGGTGAGCTAAGAATTAAAATTGATAAGCTTTGGGAAGAATTTTGGACTGGTGGCATTACTAATCCTCTTACTGTGATTGAGCAGATTACTTTTCTGATGTTTATCAGGCTTATTGATATGAATGAAACGCTTGAGGAAAAGAAAGCTAATAGATTAGGCATAGAGCGTGTTGGACTTTTTGACGGTGATGCTAAAAACTTGCGCTGGCAAAATTTCAAAAATCTTACCGGTTCGGAAATGCTTCCACTTGTGCGGGATAAAGTTTTTAAACATTTCAAAGAGCATTTTGCTCAGCAAAACGACTGGCTAAAAGATGCTCAGATGCTTATACAGAAAGAAAGTTTGCTTGTGTCAGCTGTGGAAAAGATAGACAAATTGCCACTAACTGATAAAGACACAAAAGGCGATTTATATGAATATCTACTCAGCAAGCTTACTACTGCAGGGATTAACGGTCAGTTCCGTACGCCACGCCATATAATTGAGCTTATGGTCAAAGTCCTTGATCCGACTGCTGATATGAAAATTGCTGATCCTGCATGCGGCACTGCCGGTTTTCTTATGCAGACCAGAGAGTTTATCAAGGAAAAATACACTTCTGAAAACGGTAAGTATAAAAACGAAGATGGCTCAATTTCTTATGACGAAGATTTGCTGGATGACTATAGATCTCATGTTCAGAAAGATTTTCTTTACGGATTTGACTTCGATTCATCTATGCTCCGTATTGCTTCCATGAACTTGATGCTTCACGGCATTGATTCGCCGAATATACTTGCTCAGGATACTCTCAGCAGCAGGTTTGAAGATAATTTTCCGGAACTGCATAAAGGCGCTTTTGATATTATTCTTGCCAATCCGCCTTTTAAAGGTAGCCTGGATTTTGAAGATGTTGCTGATGATCTTCTTGGAAAAATTAAAACTAAAAAAACTGAACTTCTCTTTATTGTCCTCATGCTGCGTATGCTTAAAATAGGTGGCAGATGCGCGACTATCGTGCCGGATGGTGTACTGTTCGGTGCTTCCAAAGCTCACACTGAGCTTAGAAGAATACTTGTGGAAGCCAATCAGCTGGAAGCTATTATTAAGTTGCCTTCCGGTGTGTTTAAGCCTTATGCCGGAGTTTCTACTGCTATTGTGATATTTGCCAAAGGCGGGGAAACTGATAATGTCTGGTTTTACGATGTGGAAAATGACGGCTACTCTTTAGATGATAAAAGATCTGAGATAGACAAAAACGATCTTCCCGAATGCCTCGAGCTATGGAAAAAACGCGATAGCGAAAAGTTTGATGACAGAACTAAAAAAGCTTTCTTTGTTCCAAAAGAAGAGATTGCAAATAACAAATACGACCTTTCTATAAACAGATACAAAGAAATAGTTTACGAAGAAGAGCAGTATGATGCGCCCGAGATAATACTAGGAAGAATGAAGAGCCTGGAAGAAGAAATAAGCAAAGGAATGAAAGAGCTTGAAGGGATGATAAATGGATAACAAAATCAAAACTTATGATGCTTTTGCAAAAGTGTCAAAACTGATGACAGATATATTCGATTTGGACGTAAGTGATAAAGAGATTGAGGGGGTGGTGTGATGAAAAGAAAATACAAAAGCCTAAAACAAATACCTTTAATAGACCTTGTAGAAATTTCTGATAGTGGTACTTGGGGAGAAAAAGTAGACAATGATACCTCTTTTCCGATTTTGAGAAGTTCAGATATATATGAAGATAAACTTGTATATGATAAATACGAAAAAGTAGTTATACCTAATAAAGATATAGAGCGGAAAAGGCTATCTAATGGCGATATAATAGTAACAAAATCTAGTGGAAGTGCTCATTTAATTGGGAAATGTGCAATATTCAATCCTCCGGATGATCAAAAATATTATTTTTCGAATTTTATGCTTCGATTAAGAACTAAGAAAAGTTCTTTATATTACAAATGGTTGTATTATTGGTTGATATCACCGATTGGAAAATTTATCTTACTACAGTTAAATGACACAACTAGTGGATTAAGAAACTTAAATCTTACTCTTTACACAAGTCAGAAGATTCCATGGATTGAACTGGAAGAGCAGAAGCGAATAGCAGAAATACTGGACAAAGCGGACGAATTGCGCCGGAAGCGCCGCAAAGCCATAGAGCAGTGCGACGAGTACCTGCGCTCAGTCTTCCTTGATATGTTCGGCGACCCTGTGACTAACCCTAAGGGCTGGGAAGTGAAGAAGTTAGAAAAAGTTGGGACAGTAAAAATTGGACCTTTCGGCAGTTTGCTTCATAGAGAAGAATATATAAATAATGGATATCCACTTATTAATCCAAGTCATATAATAAATTCGACTATCGTAACTGACTTAAATTTAACAGTTAATGAAGAAAAATATTTTGAGCTCAAACAATATCAGATGAAAACAGGAGATATTGTATTAGCTCGAAGAGGTGAAATTGGAAGATGTGGATTAATTACTAAAAATGAAGATGGATATTTATGTGGTACAGGAAGTTTATTTATCCGACCTCAAAAAGAACTAAATTCAGTTTATTTACTAAAATTGATATCCACTACACAAATCAAGCAAGTTCTTGAGAATGAAGCTAAAGGAATTACTATGAAAAACTTAAATTCGAAAACTATTGGAAGGTTGATTATACCAGTACCATCAATTAGTATTCAAATTAAATTCGCAGAAATAGTAAAGAAAACGGAAGCAATAAAAGCGAAGATGGAAGAGCAGCTACAGCAGGCGGAAGACATGTTTAACTCACTAATGCAAAGAGCATTTAAAGGGGAGTTGTAGAGAAGTGAGCGAAGCGCTAACAGACAACATTAGCACAGCATATTTCAGCCACATTATTAAGTAATTTAATTTGGAATGAGAGGGGATGAGTTGGAAAGAAGAAATAATACAAAAAATAGTTGTTGATTGTAGCAGTAAAAACATTGGAGGATATGTCAATCTATGGACTGACAATCTTGTTTCAGGTTTAGATACAGAAGCAATAGAGGCAGATCTCGCAAAAGGAAACGGAAACGAACTTGACAGTAAATTCAGAGCAGTGCATTCCTCATCTGCCCTGTGCGTAAATCACTTTGGTATATTGAAAGATGCGCACCTCAGCAGCAAGTTTACTTTGTTAGGTGAAACAGGCTTTTCATCCGTGGCATTTGAAAAGAAAATGCCGACAGGGCTTGGAGGTACACCACCAAACTTAGATGCTTTTTTTGAAAACGAAAACTGCATCATAGGCATAGAATCAAAATACACAGAGCATTTCACAAAGAAGAAAAGCAAATTTGCAGATTCATACAACAAATCAAATCTAACTTTGCCGGATGAATTCTGGAGCTTAAAGACAAAATATGAAAACACATCACATTATTTGGACACAGCTCAGCTATTGAAACACACCATCGGCTTACTAAACAACAGACAAGGCAAAAAAGCAAAGCTACTATACATTTACTGGCTACCGGTGGATTACAAAAACCACAAAGAATGCGTAGATCATATAAATGAACTTGAAATTTTCAAGAGAGAGATGAACACAATTCCGGGATTTGAATTTGAAGCAATGTCCTATTTAGAGTTTTGGGATAAGTACAGAAATAGTGAAGAAATAGGCAAGCATATAAGCATAGTAGAGGCAAGGTATCTGATGTAGAGAGTAGCTAATCCTAAAAGTAATATAATTTGGAGTGAAAAATGAATAAGATAGTTGACTTATTGAAAGATACTCTTGAGAACTATGAATATTATCGTAAAGAGTTTCAAGCTAAAAGAAAAGAGAAACTGACGGACTTAAATAGTAAGCTTGTTAGTGAGTTTACAAATTTAATATCAGATACAAAAGTTGGCGGAGTAAAAATAAAGTTAACAAGTATAATAGGAAATCCACCAGGGATAAACAAATTTGCAATTGCTTTTTTAGAACCCAATCACAAGATAATTAGAGGAATATACTCCGGAATCAAATTTCATCCTGAGCAAAATAAAATTACTGTTATTTTCAATCTCTCATCAGAAAAATCTGAAGAGCATAAACCTGTATGGGAAGATATACTAAAAGTAGCATTTGATAAACTGGAAAAAGAATACAATTGGGATAAACCGACTTTTGAAGAGCATTCATGGAGAATCATTTACAAATCCTTCTTCATAGAAGATTTGAACACAGAAGTTAAATATACTGAGTTTATCAATACAATTTTAACAGGAATTTGGATAACAAGACAAACAATCCTTCATAATCAAGAAGAAGTTAAGGAATATCTTGGCAGGGACATATTATTATACTATGACGACACTATTGCGAAAAAACTAACAGAGTTTAAAGCAAAAGTAAATACCAGTTCTATTGAGATTACCGAAGAAGAAATAAAAAAGTATAGTTCTGAAGAAGATTATGAGCAAATACATTATGGAAAAGAAGGTGCTATAAAAACATTAACAAGCAAGGTATATGAAAGAGTTCCCAAATTACGCAAAGCCTGCATTGAACATTATACGACAGAAGATATCATAAAATGTGAAATCTGCGGTTTTGACTTTCAAAATAAATATGGTGAAGCTGGTGAAGAAATAATAGATATACATCACAAAAAACCTCTTAACGAAATAAATGAGGTCCACCTGGTGAATCCAATAGAAGATCTGATCCCTGTTTGTTCAAACTGTCATAGAGTAATACATTCTAAAAGACCTGCTTATTCAGTGGATGAAGTTAAGGCGATGATTGCGCACTTTAAAGCCAAATAAAAAATTTATATCAGGAAACATTATGATAACAAAACTCTACATCGAAAATTTCAAAGGCATAGGAAACCCAGGAATTGAAATTGATTTAAAACCAATAACGTTGCTATTTGGTGCTAATAGTGCAGGTAAAAGTACAGTATTGCAATCTCTACAATTAGTAAAAAATATTATTGGTAACAATGAGCCTGTTCTTTACAGAAAAAACTCGGTAGGACTGAAAAAATTGAGTGCTTTTGCAACAGTCCGGTATTGTTTCTGATGCCAAGTTGATACAGTCATTCGAACGGAAACATTCAGAAAAGCGCGGTGGATTTACACAAGAAGTAAATCTCAAAACAGAACAAAACCCTCACCAAAACGCCTAAAACAAGCTTATAAAAAGGTTATGGGCAGATTTTCCTATAAAATAGAGCCTGTTAATTACTAAAAATATCATTGATAGCATCTAAAGTTTGTTTGTCGTCTTTTCTGAAATATTGGTCTATCATTCTGTCTGCTCGGTGACCTGTTATTGCTTTTACTACTTGCTGATTTACGCCATGATAGGAAGCTAGAGAGAGAATAGTACGATGCGTAAGGTGTGAGGTCAAAAAAGTATATTTTGGAAATGTTTGCCCAATCGCCTTAGCACCGGAATATTTTGTAATTGTAATGATGTCATCTAGCCCAGCTAGCTCACCTAATAATTTGAGATTGTTTTTCTAGTCTTAGCCTTTTGATAGTTCTGTAGCTTATCAAATTGAAGTCGCGAGTTTCGAAGGTAATCCGACGATAGATTAAATGCTTATAAATACATAAGTGTACAACATTTTTTTTATAAAAATTATTGAAATATATAGTTTTAAATAAGGTACCAATATTTTGTAAAGAGATTACAAATTCATCTATTAATATCACGACTGAACGATAAATTCAGTAGAACACCAGTATAGTTGTTTGATTATAAATTAAGTAATATGAAGTTATATATGTGTAGCTATTAAGTAATTTTTGTATATTTGGTTTAAATACAAATTAGCAACCATAAAAAAAAAGAGAATATGAAAAGATTATTATTGATTTTAACAATTGGACTGGTTACAGTAGATTTATTTTCGCAGACTAACTGTAATATTGAAGAGGAATACCATAAAATATTCAAAATTGAAAAAAAGAAATACGGAGAAAGGGAATATTTAATACAATCAGTCAATGAAATTGATTCCAATTCTTGTTTTTCAGGTTTAGTAAACAATAATAGAGAATATATTGATTACTTACGAACTCATTTTTCAGACGACTCAAACTATGAAAAACTTCTGGCTATCAGTGATACGATTGAACTTCAAAATGAATTTGTTGAATCACTTGAAAACGATAGTTTATTTAATAGAGAAATGGAAAAACTGGCAAAAAAGATTACTGATAAATCAAACTATATTCCGGACACAGTTTCAATGGACGAATTACTGAATATCGCAGTAAAATACTTTTCGATTATAGAAATCAACGAGGACGGATACTATGTTGGTAAAGTATGCACCGGAATCAATGGATTAGCAGATACAGAAAACGAAAGGAAACCGCAGGTTGAAGCTTTTTGTTTTAGTACAATAGTGAATAATTATCAGGGAGAACAATTCAATATGTATAATGAATTTGTTGAAGGAATTCAGGAGTTGTATACAATTCATTTAGGAATTGAAGACAGCGAGAGACTTTTAAGAGCACAGGGAGCAATGTATATGATCATGAGACACAATGAACCATTAAAAGAATTATTACTCCTTGAATATGAAAACAAAAAAGAGTACTTGCCATTTGTGTTGAATATTAAATAATTCCTGTTAGCAAAATAAATATTGTGCATTTGGCGGATAGTTGTATGTTCAAGGGCTGTAGCCATGCGATCGCCTACATTGTATATACTTACCGAAAAACCCGGTAATGTCCCTATCTTTGTGTAAAAACTAAATAAAAAAAGGTATCACTCCGAAGTTTAAATTTGTAATCACTACAAAACAAAATCAAACCAAAGGAGCGACACCATGGGTCACAAAGTAAGACCATTAGACGAATTAAACAAGCAATTAAATGCTATTCTCTTCTCAGAGGATAATTCTTTAATCTCAAATTTGATATTACGAGCAACAGAGAAGATAATACAGCAGGCTTTAGAAGAAGAAATGAATGATTTTCTTGGCAGACGCTGGTATGAGCATAAGCCGGATGAAGAATTCCGAGGATATCGTAACGGCTATCAAAAAAGACGTTTTAAAACAAGTGAAGGCACAATCAATATTCAAAAACCTCGAGTACGAGACAATCAAGAGACATTTGAAAGTAATGTGATGCAGCGTTTGGACAGAATAGAAGATAAAATTGAGCAGATAGCTCTGGAAAGTTACGTTCGCGGGTTATCGACTCGTGATATAGAAAAAACATTTACCGATCAAGATGGCAAGCCGCTGATTTCCCGCACAGGAGTCAGCAATATGAGCAGTCAGCTTTATCAGCAATACGAAGAATTTGCTTCAAGAGATTTGAGCGAGCTTGACGTAGTCTATTTATTTATAGATGGCGTATATGAATCGGTTAAGAACTATACAAACAAACAGGGCATTTTGTGTGCCTGGGCAATATGCTCCGATGGAAGCAAAGAATTACTTCACTTGATGGCATCTAATAGTGAAGCCAGTGCAAATTGGGAAGGCTTTTTTGAGGATATGATAGGACGAGGTTTAAGACAACCTTTACTCATAGTAAGTGATGGAGCTAAAGGAGTTATAAGGGCAATATCGCAGTGTTTTCCTAAGGCACAGCGTCAAAGGTGTATAGCTCATAAAATCAGAAACATTCTGACAAAAGTGCCAATGAAAGTAGAAAAAGAAATCAAAGGTAGAATAAAATCCATTTATTATGCACCCGACAGAGAAACAGCAGATGCTTTATCAGCCAAATTTATAAGTGACTATGCAGAACAATTCCCTGCAATGATTAAGTGTTTTACAGATGACTTATCTGCTTGTCTAACGCATTTAGAATATCCTGAAGGGCACAGAAGAAGCATAAGAACAACAAACTTAATTGAACGTGCATTTGTAGAAGAAAAACGAAGAACTAAGATTATACCTCAACATGCTCATGAAAAAGGAGCAATAGGCTTGGTTTTCTCCGTATTAATCAGAGCATCTTTAAGTTGGAGAAAGGTAAATATGAATGAATTGGACATACAAATACTCAAACATATTAGAAAATTTATTAGCCCGGAATCAGCAGAAAGTGAGTTGATTTCTTACAAATTATCGGCTTGATACACTTTTTTATTTTACACACAAAAAATGACTTGACCGAAAAACCCAATAATAATTATATTTATTTTTATATAGATATAGACGGATTAACTAATGTATGCAATATAATATGGCAATATTTTGTATATTACGTTTATAAAAGTATTGACAAATATTATAATTATATATTAAAAATATTATGATTGAAAAAAAATTAGTATTTATTAGCCATACATCCGAAGACAAAGCTTTTGCAACCGCAATAAAAGATTGGTTAGATAAAGCTTTTCTTAATGCAATTGATTTCTTTGTCAGCTCAGATAACTCAATTATGCCAATAGGAAAAGAGTGGGCGAATGAAATTAAATCACACCTAGAAAAAGCATCACTAATGTTTGTAATTATTTCAGATTTAAGTGTTGAAAGGAAATGGTTATATTTTGAGTCCGGTTCTGCATATATTAAAGGTATTTCAGTAATTCCGATTTGTGTCAATGGTTACAAGGTATCTAAATTATCACCACCATTATCTTTTTTTCATGGTATTGAGTTGCCAAATGAAAGAGATGAAAAGAAACTTTTGGAAGTACTAGCTAAAGAAGTTGAGTTATATATTCCCAATCCACCATACAAACTTGAATTAATTTCAAGAGATACATTAGTCGAAGAAATAGAGAGTACTAAAAAAGGACTTCCTGACAAAATAGAACATGATTCAAATGTTCTTACAAAAAGAAATTCAATAAGAATAGCCAATGAGATTAAAAAGGATATAACTGATACCTTGAATGAATTACTTTTTGTTGTGAACTTACATTCTATGTCAGGTAACTACAGTGATGTTGAATTTTTTCCTAAGGTAATTGAAAAAGCCTTTTCTACAAATAAACTAGTAAGTAAAACAGGACTTAAAGAGATTCTAAAAAAATTGGAAGATTCACTCTCAAACTACAAATCAGAAACTGGTAAAATGGATTGGTCTATTCGATATGACAAGGTTCGTGTTATGATTAATAGCATAATTGAACAATTCCCACCAAAACAAGAATGTATTGAAAGAATTATAAATTATCCAGTTGATGCATGGTTACCATATCTTGTCTACAAGTATTTTGTTGGATATAGCTTCCCTCAAATGAGTTGGTTTATTAACGATACAAAGGAATTAATAATAGATAAAGATAATGGGAAACGAATTCTGCCTGTAATTGAAGATATAATATTAAAAGAAAGTCCGAATGAAAGTGATTATAAAAAAGGAATTACTGTTGCTCGCTCAATTTTAAGAAAAGACTTCAATGCTTGGTTTGTTGATGTTAAAGGGGTTAGCTACGAAGCTGAACAAAAGAGTTTCAAAGAACAACAAATTGCAGAGAAAGAGATGAGAATTAAGGATCAACAATTTGAGTTAGAACGTGAAAAAGTATATTTAGAAAGAAGAAAACTAGATAAAGAAAATAATGAGATGAAAAAATAATAGTTGGTAACAATGTGTAGAGTACAGAGGTTGTCGAACGGCATCACTTGCTTCATTTTGGAGGGTAATTTGATAAGTATGAACCCCAGAATCGCCTACTTTGCATATATTTTCTGTTGCAAGCAAAATTTAATCACAACCCAAAATATTTAATTTATAGACAACATGAATGATTTATTAGAAATATACAAACTCCAAGTCGAAATGACCGATAGGTTATCAAGTAGACGTGGTACAATGAATCAATATTACAGCGGTATATTAAGTGCCTTGCTGGGATTAATAGCAATATTGAATGGAATTGACCTTATACATATGGATAGTATAACAAACATATTAATCGGCTCAATCGGATTAATGATATGTATAATATGGAAAATTAGCATACAATCATACAATCGATTAAGTTATTCAAAATTTAAATTATTGTCAGAAATTGAGGATAATTTAGCTTTCCAATTTTATAAAAAAGAATGGGATATACTAAAAGAAAAAAAAGGCTATAAAACGCTTACAAGTACTGAAAAAATTATACCTCTACTAATGTTACTTCCTTTTTTAGCACTAATTGTAATTGGCGTTATTAATATTTAGCTGTAATTCATTAATGCAATATTAGATATTATTTTATGATACCATTATTTGAACCTAAAAAAATAATAAATAGAAATATTTTATTAAGAGGACACTCTCCTAATATATCTCTTGAAGATATAGTAAAGCTTAAGGAGTTCGCAGATATATGTTTAAAACATGGGCAAATTAATGAGATTAATCCGTCTGATAGCAGTATGATTGTCAATTTAACTAAAATCTCAAAGGAAGATATTATTACCATACATAAAACGTATGGTAATGAAGGATTATTTAAATTACAGTTTTTACTTTCAACTACTGCGAAAGAAGAATTCAATCATTTTTATGATGTAATTACTGATGAATTAGTGTTTTCTAAAATGCTTAATTATGGTGAAGAAATAATATTAGACAATAAACTTATTCCTCAAAATAATGCAGTAAATGATTTTAATACGAATGTAGTCCAACCTTCATTCTCAAGAAAGATTTATAACCCTGGTAGACACCATGGATATTTAGTATACGGCATAGGCGGTCCAAGAATACTGGTTTCACATCCTTTTCAAGGAATAGATGGAAATTTAGAAGCTTATGATATCTATAATAATACAGTTGATGTAGTTTCAAGTCTAATACTAAGAGGATATTATGGAACATTTATGTTTTTAGATTATTTACCTGGATTGAATTATAAGATCAATGGAATTCCTGCGTGGGTTATTTGGTTCTCAGTAATAGCAACTCATTCTGATTTGGTTATTTATGTAAAAGAATATGAAGAAGATTTTGGGTATTCACAACAAATGGAACTTGAATATACGTCCAATCTTGTTCAAAAAAAAATTGTCGAAATTCAACATTCAGAATTAAAATGGGCAAAAATGGAGGAGATAAAGGTCGACGAGATTTTGTATGTAGGTAAAAATGGGAGAATGTCTCAGGAAGAATGGTACAGAATGGAAGCAGAACATGCAATGCCATTTATAAATAATTTTGTCGATCTTAGTTTTCCAAAAGATAGATTCATTCAAATAAATGAAGATGGCTCTGTTAAGGAGTTTCCCTTGCATTTTAATTTTTATCAAAGTGAATAAAACATTTTGCTTAATACGTGGCGACTTAGTAATTATAAATTTTAATTATTTAATAGACAGCTTAGCGATTTGACAAAAACAAACCCGCAATCGCCTACTTTGCATATATTTACCGTTGCTAGCAACTAATCTAAAAAAAACGCACAGCATGGAACACTAGATTATTGATAACTGGTAAATATTCTTTTCCGGAATTGGAAATTTTATTTTTGGTTTAGTCATCAAAAAATTAGCGAAACTATGGATTTTATGCCTAACTGAAAACACATAGTAGGTAGTAGGCATTCTTTAGCATAATGTATCTAAAAAAATAGTCTAGTGGCAGTTTGGCATTTTTGGCAGTTTCAAATCAAAAAGCCAAACTTCAACTAGTTTTTTTCAGTAGTTTAAAAGGGATAGTGGGTCAAGCCCGCAATGACAAGGCTGTATGTTATTCCGAACTTGCTTCGGAATCTGTTGGAGAAGAAAGCAGAGTTAGGGATTGCGGATCAAGTCCGCAATGAGGGGAGTAAAGAATTTTACTATGATTCTGTCAAAGGTAAAAATAAGCGTCAAAATATATGTAACATAACTCCAGATTATGCTAATTAGTGCAATTAGAAGACTTCTACATCCATTTTTGACTAAACATCATGAGTTATCTAATTGATCTACTCTTCGATAAGATTTTCTATAGGTAAGGAAAGTCGAAGAAATAAATCTTCTTAGCCTGCAGAAAACCATTAAAGTGTACACTATAACGTTTTGCTAACTTATACAATTTTTGTGGATAAATATATTCGACCGTAGAAATAAATATTGCAATAATATTATAGAAATATAATCTTTATATGTATATAGTTTGTGGAGTTGAATATGTTTGAGATTTTGGTACAATATAATAAACAACATGAAAAGTGGGTTGTGTGGGTGCCTTTTTATAGAGATATTTGCAAGTGCTTTATTCTCAAAGAGGATGCAAGAACTTTTGCAGATTCATTATCAGCTAATGCAGCAATAGAAGTTAGAGAAACTGGTTTAGAACACGGATTGCAGGATTGTCCATATATTCTACATTTGCTCTACGGTAAAGCTGTTTTGGAAGTTTATAATCGAACTTTATAGGCAAGTAAGAAGCCCATTCAGAAAGGAATGATTCCCCAATTTGGGAATTAACGCGATACTACCTCTATTTTATCAGATCAGAATTATCTCTGTTTCCAAGCTCCTGTATTTGGATTAAAAACACAACAAGAAATTCTCTCATTATTTTGAATTGTTACCCAAGAATAGCGCTTAGAATCAATAGGCTTATATGTTACAATACCATCTTCTGAGCTAGGATTGTAAACATTAATAGTATTCTTTATTCGGTAGGTAGCTAAATGTATAGACAACTTTAGGCCATCAATTTTTATCATATTATTACCAAAACAGTTCAAAATTCTCAATTTGGAAAATTTATATCTTTCAAAAAAAAGAAAACAATAATGCTTGATTATAATCAAGCATAGAATATTAAGTCGGAAACACGATACGTTTATTGTATTTATACTTAATATATACAGAAACGAAATTAATCTATAAGTAAAATTTGAAAATTAAATAAAGACAATGCAAGCAATCTATTTAGAGAAAAATATTCAATTATCTACTATTGTGTTTCAAATCAATTTCTCTAAAACAATGATATGAAGCCGAAAATTTGAAAATCTTTTGCGATTAAATATACAAAGGAGCAATAGATCTAAGAAATTTAGTTTTTTGTAGTAGGGAATAGCAAGATTAAAATAAATCTAATAGATTATTATCAGAAAGATATCGTTGTTATTCTTTCTGATTCTTCAGCCTAGCAATATCATCTCCCACGATGTCTTCCATAAGTTCTAATTTCTACCAGCCAGGGTTTTCACCACCCATTTTTAGATTCAGATCTTTTTCTTGTAGAGACTTATTTTTTAGCTTTGATATGTGCCTGGGTTTATGCTTCATTTCTTGAAATTCTTCTTCAGAATAACCTTTTCTTCTTTTTATCCTTTCTTCACAGAGTAAATTGGAAATCTTTTCTCCATTAAGAGTTCGATATATCTATTTTTTCCATTTATAATATCTAATAATGTGAGAATGAGTTTATAATATACAAATAAAAATGTTAACTTAAATATGTTAAGAAGATGCTGATACGACTCTGCTTGATTTATATACTCTACGCCATTTGAAAACTTTGAGTTTCTCATGTGCTATGTTGGGCATGATCGAATTTGTATTTTTATAGTGCATGAAAACAAAAAGATTGATAAAAAATGAATAGACTAACCAAAATCTCGTTCTTTACTATTATAAGTATTATAGGGGTATTTTTTATCTATTACTTAATATCCGAGATATGGTACTACAGGTTTTTAAATGGAGTTCCTCAATACGCAGAAAGTGTTTCTGAATCTAAAGAACTTGATCTACTTCTGGCCGAATATGAAGTATTGAATAAGGAGTCTGATTTAGCTTTTCTTGGTGGTAATAGTATTGAGGAAGTATGGTTGGAACAATTTGCTAAATTTTCTAATGACTATAGAAAACCTGAATTGCTTTTTGGGATGTTTAGAATGTTTATTAAATTTCGTTCTGACCTTGATTTTTATTATTATGATTGGGAAATTGAAAAAATGTATGTTTTAAATAATGATTCAAACATATTGACAACAAGATTTTCAATTGGCACTCAATTTTATCATAAAATTAAAAAAGATACTATTTTCTTGAAAGTTTTCAAGCGTCTACCGGAAGAGAATTTTGATCCTTATAAAGATAAACCAAAAAACAAGACTGTTCCATTAGGAGAGTTAGTTCTGCTGAGAAAATAAGAATCGGAATAAATAGAAGCTAAGACTGCAATGTAGAAAACAGTTTTGGCTTCTTTTGTTTGCATAACTACTTGCCCAACAAAAATAGCACCTATCTCTTTGAAATATTCACAGGTCACTCGTCATACTCATACGCGTTTAACAACCCAGTGATGTTTGAAAGTCATGAGATGTTCCGGTATCATAATGTAGGAAGTTAAAGAAAATAGTCTTTGCCAGAATAGAGAAAATAAACCACTTTTGTTATCAATCTACAATTCGAAAAATATCCCACTAAAAAATATAAAATGAGATGTATTGTGATATAGTATTATATATTACAGTAGTTAATAATGTAATATTTTATATATATTGCAAAATGAAATTATGTAGATTTAAAAAAGATTTATCTAAAAAATATACTTATTCAGCGGTTTTATCATAAGTCAAGAACTTTCCTTGAAAAAATCTCATAGGTTTAGTTCAAATTTCAAAGAATTAGTTTATTACTAAGGTTAAAGCCTTCGATTATAATTACTTACAAATTAAACGTATGCATTCGCTTGCGACAAGATACGTAGTTTCTAACTTATGATGCAGCCTCAAAAAAATGATAAAAAATTTACTTGATGGAGCAATGATGCGAAGAAATCCACTTCGGTATTTTGGAGTAGTCATTTTGGCTATTTTTGTTTTGTCTCTGCAGTCCTGCAGAACTGTGGAATGTCCTGATGGACAGATTAATAATTGCAATAGCGATAATGAGGATGAATTATCATCAGCATCTAAATTTTTGTGGGATTTGGAACTTAGAAGTGAATACCGTAACCGAGAAGATAAACTATTTATTCAGGCTGCGAATTCCACGATATTATCGAAAGCGGTTCGTTCAAATTTTGCCTTTACATCACCGATTCGACCTACTGTTAGATTATACCAAGGACAGTATATAGTTGAAGTAATCTATTTTGATTATGATATTTATCGCAGCTACGGTAAGGAAATATTTAATCCTAAGAGTGATTACATTTCAAACAACAAAATAACCATAACTTTTTCGGCAGGAGATTCCGATTTTACTCCTGATAAGATCTTTTTACTAACTTCACAAGCCGATTCTGATAAAAAGCCTTTTGAAGAGAAACTAATCCCGGGAACAGAATGCTTTTGTTGCGACCGAGACAGGACTTGCATAAAAGAGAAAACCGGATTTATAGATAAACTTGAATTACGCTTGATGGGGGCTTATAGATTCGGAGTGCAAGATTCTCTCATTTATCCCGGATCTGATGGAGGAAGTATTTATTATAAGGAAACATTTGGTACAGGGAGAGGAGGCACTGATTTTACTGCTGGATTGGAGTTAGCTTTCCTCTTTAATTCAGGTTTTCTTTTAGGTTTAGATGAAGAAAACAGGGATAACTTCCAATTAGGTTTTATGACCGGAATTTATCCGGTTGATGGGGCATTATTTCTTCCTTTGAGTCTACATCCTAGATATACATTCGATGATGATGCTTTGCCACTTATAAATGATTGTGATGCCTGGTACATTTTTGCTGATATTGGTACCGTTTGGGCTCCTTTTGATGATGTCCCTATAATCTGCACAAGTGATAATTGTGATGATGTTTATTCCTATATGCTGGGGATTGGTATCGGCTACGACTGGTGGATGACAAAATGTATGGACTTTTCGATAGATATTGGCTTTAGAACAACCCATTTCCCTCTTCCTGAAAATAATGAGTGCAGCACTTGTACAGGGCTAGATGGGAAGTATCCATTTCGAACTTCAAATCAGGTATTTATTAGACTTGGTCTAACTTTCTAAAGAGGAAATTGAATATGAAAACTATAAATTATTTTATTACATCTTTACTAATCGCAGTAGTAATACTTTTTGTAGCATGTAAAGAGGAAATCTCAGAGCCTTGCGGCAATGATATTGACATAATGGTAAAAACAGTTTGGAAAGGATGTGACTCTGGATGTGAGAATATTGCATCTAAATCTGATATTGTTGTGACTGTACCTGATGGAGAAGAAAATGCTCAACGCATTAGAATAGCAGAAGACGAGACTGATGAGAATGGAGAACTGATAATCACAATTCCAAATAGTGGATGCGGAATAAATGATTTGCGCTTTGAAGGAAGTTGGAATAACTCACTGGATGAAGTGATTACGGACTATTTATGTAAAGATACGATAATCATTCTTTGCTTTGATAAATGTCAACCATTTGATCTTCTAAGCTGCGACAATCTTGAAAATATAGAAACTGAACTGCTTTTTGGAAATCAAAAAGAATTGGGCAATTCACTGGAAATAAACTCTCCAGCCGGAAATAACTATTATTCCAAAGTAGCTTCCGTTATTTGTAATGATGAATCAAATCCGATTACAGTTAGCGGTTTAAATCCTAATCCTGCAAATCTGACTTTTGTAAACGATAAAATAAGAATTACTGCCACATATTTAAACGGTCAGGTAATAAAAGAATCTAAAGTTGAGCTTGATAACGGAGATAAGTTAGACATCAAATTTGAAATACTTACAAATGAAATTGGTTGTTACGATGGGCAAATTGATTTGCCTCTTGCTTGCGCTTCAAACGGAATTGCAGCAAAATGGACTATAAAGTGGGATTTCTGCGTAGATGAAGTTGTTTGTGAGTGTCCATTTGAGTTACTGGAAATTTTTGATAACTCAGGCCTTTATCCTCCCGGATCAATAAAAAAGATACCCGTTTTGCAAGGAAACGAAGATAATGCTGATGTGAGCTTCCAATTTTTCAAATGGTCTGATTTGATAAGTGAAGATTGCACAATCGAAATTACGGATCTGTCAAGAATTGGAGTAAAATCAGGCACCGAGCCATTTGCAGAATATCCTGATATAAATCCCGGGTATAACTGGAAGGTATCAGAAATCCCTAATGATGTAAATTACAATGATTGGACTTTGAATAATATTCAAATTGGATCTGTTTATAGTTCGAAAGATTATTTCAAACTGGATGCTTCTTTTGGGCTAAAGAATGATACCAGAAACAATCTGCCTAGCATATCAAAGGATACATTTAAGATAGATTGTAAAATTACAAATCCTACGAACACAAACATTGTGACAGATTGTCACTTCTATTTGATTTTGGAAGGTCACAGATGTTTTGATATGTGCCCGGCAGCAGCAGTAGAAAAATATAATGATATGGAGCTCTTTATAAGAGAAGTTCCTCTTAATACTAGCGGCGAAGAAATATTTCAAGATTTTGGCAAATACCAAAAAATTAATGAGTTGGATGACAGAGAATTGATTGATCTGACAAACGATCCGGCAGAGCAAATATTCTGTGACTTTAGTTATTACTTTTCGGAAAACAGTGCTTGCAATTGGAGCAGTTATACAGAAACGAATTTCGGATTTGATATAAGCTATTCTTATTTACTTAATAATGATCTTATCATGTGTAACGAGAGTGAGCCTAAATCCTTCAAAATCGGATTACTTTCCAGTTCTGCAAATCAGGACGAAGTTAGCTTAGATCAGGAGTATTTCAAGTTCTACATAGATGGCAAAGAAATCCTGCCTCAGAATAACTTTGCTATTGATAAATTTGGCGGACATAAAAGACTTACTATAAGTTTTACTGCTCCTACTTTTTCTGAACATGAAAACAATAAAGCGATCAAACAATTGCCGGGTGGACACGGAAACGAATATTGGATTCGCTTTGTAATTAGTGACGAAAGCGGCACATGCTCCAAAATAGTAAATATAAAAGCTAAACTCTTATCATTTGAGATAAGTCCTGTTCGCCATATGTATGCTTATAGTCAAGTAACCCCATTAGCTTCTAATCCGGATTACGAAGCGCTAATTATTAACGAAAGACATGATGATAATTTTTGGACTGTTGTAAACAATCAAACAGAATCAAATACTGCGCATCCGGGGCCGGATTTGAAATATTCAAATGGAAATGCTCACACGTTTTATGTGGAAGTTCAAAACCCCACTACTCCAACAATTGGTGGAGATCTTAAGCTATTTCTTGTAAAAGATAATGCAAATATATTTGATAGAATAACAAAAACACCTATCGCTAGATATAATAGCTACGATGAATTTAAAAGTGAAATAGGTAAACTTATTACTAGCTATCTCACAACTTTATTGCCTTTACCAAGAGACATTCAGATTGCTGATTACACAAGTCAGGCAAATACTCAAGACTGGAATTCAGGTGTGGCCTTGTCTGAAAATGATAACGGAAGCGTTGGTGGAGAAGTATATTTGATATGGTCATCAACATCAGGGGAGTATGAATATAGTCCGGGAAGAATAATGCCTTGTGAGGCCGCTCTCATATATATTGATTACATAAACGATAGGTCAGTTAGCATTGATCAGACAGGAAAATCAAAGCTAGGTTGCAGAGTTGTGTATCCGATTAGATAGATCAGAGATTTATAAACAGTAGTGATATAAGAAAGTATTATTAAATGGAAATAAAGATGAAAAATATAATATTAGTTAATTTGCTATTTATTGGACTATTGGCCTGTAAATCTACTGATTCTAATTATCAGAAAACCAATGAGGATCACAAAGAATTGAGTTATGAGTGCTGTGAAGATGGCGCTGCAACCATGCTACCACGTCCGATAAATATATGCCGGAAAGGTAATGAAAATAATTATTTCGAATTAGACCCTTGTAAAGACGAGTCAGTTTTTATAGAGATTGATAAGAATAACCCTTTGAAGGAAAGATTGTGGTTTGTTAGTTCAAGAGACGACAGCTTAGGATCAAATAGTTTTATATCTAACTACAATTCACAAATCTATTATGTGGATAGAATCTTGGATTCAGAAAAAGGAGCTTGTCCTTCTGAAGCATGGATTGAAGACTCATACAGAAGATTAATAGTTAAGAATAATCCAAAATTTAATTCACTCAATAAAGGATCTGTTTGGATTGTCGGAGATACCATGTTTATCTCTGCACAGAAACAAATTAGTGCTACTCTAGCCGGCAAGCAATATTTAAATCTTTGGTTCTTGACCAGAGATGAGGATGGTGAATGGACTAATCCAAAAATGATCACAGAGAATACTGTTTCGCAAGAGTATACATGGGAATCAAACCCAACAGTATCTTCTGATGGTAAGCATATGTTTTTTGCGTCCACTAGGAAATTATCCAATCCGGTAGAGTCACAAGCTCATTCTGATATTTACTATTCGCGCAAGGGAGAAGATGGACTTTGGAGCAAACCAATCTATGTAGCAGCCATAAACTCGGAATTCGATGATGAAACTCCACGGCTGCATCCTTCAGGAGAATTTTTAATGTATTCCACTCAGAAATATGAAGGTGCACCTTACCAAGTTTTTCGAATTAGATTTGAAGATAGTGTTATTGGACTTGATTTTGAAGGAATTCCTGAGACTATAGAATCTGAGTTAACTCCATCTTGTTCAAACGATATTACTTTTGAAGTCAATAATCCAAAATACAATCAAAGATATCCTTTTTGGTATTCTAACCCTGCTAATAAATATGAAGATGGCGAGGCTCTTCTGTGGTCGCATGACAGACCTGTCAAAACAAAAGATTTTGAAGATAAAGCACTTAATATTTATGGATGCGCCCTTCAAAGTAACCGACCAAGGCTTGAAGTAGTTGTAATGGATTTATCTACAGGAAAAATGTTAGATGAGATAGAACCTGTGATTGAACTTCTGGACGAAAAGGGTAAGTTGGTAAAAGAATCATATGCCAATAAACTGACTTTTCCCATTCAGTATGATAAGAATTACAAAGCACAGTGCTACACTGAATCTTTTAACAAATGTGATAAACAAAATAATATAAAAGTTTATGGTTTTTTCCCTTTCAACCAAACCAAAAAAGTCTTTGGTGAAAACAAACTGCAAGACACGACCATAATTAGAACCGAAAAAGTTAATATCAAAGACTTTGAGTCAGAAAAATCAAAATATCCAAGTACTTCTGTCCGATTTATTGATACTATTATGAATAACACTAAAGTAGAAATGGAAGAAATTACAAAAGAAAATCTTCTAAAAGTTGAAGTTCCAGAAGACTATAAGGACTTTGTGCGAGTGTTTACTATTGAAAAGACGGTTTCAAGATTTTGGGATATTTTAATTACTAAGACTGATATTGATAAATATGATATAAAAAATACGGAGTTTGTTCCTTATACTGATTTGTTTTCAGGGATGCACGGACCTCGTAAACTGTCAGAACGCTCCTTGAATAATGATTTGTATATTTCTTCATCAAATCCTTTATGTATTTTGAGAGACACAATATGGATAGCTCCGAGGACTACAGAGCTACCTCTTTGTACATATGATTTTGCTGAGTATTTTAGCCATGTAGACAAAGATGTGTCATTTTTTCAAACCGGCTTCTGGGAATTAAATACTTCTCATAACTTTAACAGACACCTAGAACTACTGAAAAAATCCACATACTCTCGTACATTTAAATTTGAGGATAATAATTTAGACGGATTTGAACCACCGGAATCCCAACATCATTGGGATGGTGCTAAATGGATAGAGTTACATCCTTATAACACTATGCTGTCTCAGAAAAGTGAGGCAGGAAGAATAGCAGTTCAAAATGAGTACAAAAGAAATGCTGCTCAGATTAATAATATTTTTGAAGGCATAAGCAAAGAAATAAATCATAAATTGATACCGGCTTTTGAATTTATTCACGATGTTGAAGCGGATGCTACAAAAGCAGAGTCTAAGTTTGTACTTGCTGTTGAAGCTTGGAGCGATCAACGTCACGTAAGTAGAGGATGGTACTGGCCTGCAAAACAAGGTGTACTTGAAAATATTTCTTACGCATCCGGATCAATACAATATAATGTTGCAGATCCAGGTTTTAAGCTTGTTTCGATAGATCGAGGAGATGCTTTAGGAAAATATAATCACGTCTTGTCAGGTTTACGTGCTTATTTTGGCTATAAAGAATTAATAAAATATCTTAACCAAAACAATTCCAAATTCGCAGAATATTATGAAAAAGGATTGGTTCTTGACCCCGAACAGTTAGTTGATGAAGATGGATTCCTGCTATCAGACAGTGAAATTACAGAACTGATCAAAGAAAAGAAAATTATAATTATGGCTAGAGGCTACTCTACTTTGAAAGGCAACGAAGGACATACTACGCCTGAGCGGTATAAAGACAGTAGAAAGATTAGAATAGTAGTTCAGAATATTCAATTTCTGGACGGACGTTTTGGAAATGAGGATGGCTGCTGTAATGACAATTTCTATTCAGTTGAGGAAACCGATGCAATGCAAGCAATGGATTCGAAGAGATATGAAGATAAAGCTATTCTAGAGTATATTATTTTGTTCGGTGTATTTGAAGAGCAAAATGAAGCAAAAAGACATTCTGAAAAGTTATTCAAAAAAACCGGTCAAAGTTTTGTTACAGATCGAATTAGTACAGATAAAGGTAATCTCTACAGAGTATACATCGAAGGATTTGACAGTTATAAGTCGGCTGCTTTAAAATTGCAGGTTATAAAAGAAAGTTATAAGGACCTGAATGGCAAAGTAGCTCTCAAAGTATTTCCAAAAAACACTTATTCTATCGATGCAGGGAAATATATTGTGCTGGATCAGCAGCAAAATATTGAAAAAGCAAAACAAACAGTGTTGACCCTGGCTCCAAAAATTAGGAATGCTTTTAAAGCATTTTATGCAGAATTTGATAATAAATCCTTCAAAGCTAAACAGGACGCTTATGAGACTTATATGATTCTGCCAATGAAGCCTTTCCTAAAGATGGTTTATGATAATGAAGGCAACTATTTACATACCCTGGTACTAATGGGACCTTATAATCTGACACCAAAAACAGAATATGAATCAGAGGATATTATAAATTCTATTTTGAAACCGGCGAGTATATCCGCAACTGCAATCTTAGATATCACATCAAAAGATCAAATAGACTATATCGAATTAGATGATTAGAAAGCCATAGGAAGTTGAAACCGGATGTGATTTGATATATATCTATATTATTCAAATCACATCTTTTTTTATTCAAGCATCATTTCGAAGCAGTGCTGCCCAAATCCATATATGTGCTTTTAGTTTATAAATTATAATATTATATTAAAGTGTAACAAATCAGTGTAAATTCAGTAAAATCATATAAGCTGAATCGCTTCGATAATTGAGCAATTATCTACTTCTATATAAATAAACCAGGTAAGGAAACATATGAGATCCAAACTTACACAGAGCGACATTGATACATTGAAATATCAAGGCAGAATGAGCTATATAATTTCCGGAATGTTCTTTATTCTGGGGACAGCAATTGCTACGATGATTTTTGAACTTGAGTTTAATGTTGATGCAGAGGGATTTAATTTGCAAATGGATCTTTTGATTGGAAGTGTTTTCTTGATGCTGTCATTCCTTCTCAGCCAGGCAATGAACAGAAAGTATTATGCAGATATAAGAAATAACGAGAAAATGGGTGAGATCAAAGTGATTGAAAGGAAAAACACTACTTCTGATTATGAAAATAGACAGTCTGCACGGAAATTGGGAGCTGCTGACAGAATGAGAGATTATGATCGTTTTGAGTTTATTATCGATAACACTAAGTATATGGTAGAACCTGAACTTTTCGAACAGTGCGAAGACGGAGACGAAGTCATTTTCTTTATCGCACCAGTCAGTAAGCATTTGCTTAGTATAGAAAAGAAGTAGAAATTCTGGTTATGATTTCAGCTTCAATTCTATATATACACCAAGAAGTGAGATGATTAGGAGGAATTATAATACAGAATATTGAATGAGGAATAGTTAATGTATATACAGTATAATATTGAAGAAATTGAACGCTTAAAAAAAATATTAGCTCTAAACAAGCGAGATACAGATGTAATGAATAAGTTAGCTATAGCTTATCTGGATAATGATCAAGCTTATTATATAGCTCAAGGATTGTTTAAAAGAGCATACAAGTTAAACCCTTCAATTAAAACAGCTAATAATTATGCTTGTCTTTTAATTGTTCAAGATTGGTTATTTGAAGAAGGGATTGAAATACTACAGCCTTTCATTGAATCAAATCCTAAATCTGATATCCCATATAATTTGATTGCTTATGCATATCTTCGATTAGAAAAATATAAAATAGCTGCAGAGTATTTCGAAAAAGCTAAAAATTTGTCTAGAAGTCCTAGAGTAGAAATACTTCATAATTTAGCTTATTGTAAAAATAATCTTGGTCAAACACAAGAAGCCTTGGAATTATATAATCAGGCTATTCAGATTCAAGATGATCATAACGAATCGAAATATAATGCTGCTCTTTGCAAAGTTGAATTAGGTTTGGATTTTGACTTAGATCAATTAATTGAATTTATAAGAAATAGCGATGCATATAAACAAAAGCATGTTTGGATATCAAATATTCAATTAAGTATGCTGTGTTATTTCAAAGGGAAGTATAAAAAAGCATATGAACTGATGCTAGAAAGTAATGAATTAGGAATATTAGGTTTCCCGGAATTTAGTTTCTTGCTTTTAAAGTATAATAAATATTTATATGACGAACTTAAAAAACAGCAAATTGAAAAAAATCAAGAGTATATAAATGAGTTATATGATACAGAAGATGAAGATTACGAGGACTACACTGAAGAGGAAAGATTTGAGCGGATTCAAGAGTTGAAAGAAGAGATAAATACAATTCTATATCAGGAAGCAAGATTGACAAGATTTCCTAAAGATACTAAACCTATAGATTTATATGAGTATATATTTTGTGGATGCATGTATTTTGATTGCAAAAAACATGGAAATCAATTTGATGATTAGATCTATAATATTGGCTTGAAAAATATACAATTTTCTTCTTTGAAAACCACCTTAGAGAAACAAATATGGAACAATTTGATCCCAAAATATATCATGTTGACAGGCATGATCATGTGTTAAATGTAGGCGAAGATGTAGACTTTATCAGCTATTTTGATATTTGTCAAAATGATGTCGCTTTTGATTTGAAAGAGAAATATTTCAAAGAAGAAGACCGACTAATCTCTTTTTTGATGGATATCTTTTTAGATGGAAGAAGTGTATCGAAATTATTGATAAAAGGAGAATCTCAATGGGATATTGATCGACATGAAATGAAAACTTTAGATCAGAAACATATTGAGATACTGAAGTGTTTCAAGAGTTTGGAAACCGACGTCACAATTAATTCTGAAGAAGATCTCGAGTTAATACTATCTCTTTCACTCAGAGAGCGTATAGAAATAAAGATTAAATTTAATCAAATGATATTCTCTTCTGGTCATGACCTCTGTTTATACTTTCAAAATATTGATTCAGAATATCTGAAAAGTTATGTAGATAAGCATCAACTATATATATTGGGGAGTTGGTATCACAATATATGGGATAATTGTTTTTAATATTAGATATCTATTACAATACCTTTCCTCAATTATTTTGTAAATCTAAGAAATAAAAAATTCTATGAAAAAACTTGCCATTCTAATTTTCCTATTTTCTACGATCTTTACTACTGCCGATGAAAGTCATTTGTGGTATCGTTTTCAGGATACTACGAAGAATCAATACGGCTTCAAAGATATAAATGGGAAAATAATGATAGAACCTGATGATTTAGGATTTGTTTGTGGTCGAAAATTTGATAAGATTGTTGCTGTTGAAGATTATCAACGGGAGCAAGATGAAAGCTACTATCTGACTAAGAGTGGGAAGAAGGTCGGCAAAGGAAATATATATTACTATGATAATACTCCTGATTGTGAAAGTGAGGGATTTATCAGGTTTCATGATAGGCAAAATGATATGATTGGTTTACTCAACCAAGACGGAGAAATTGCAATTCCATCTGAATACAATGCATTATCGAGAGTATATAACGGTTTAGTTGTTGCTTTAAAAGGAGCAAAGAAAGTTCCGGTAGGAGAGTATTACATTTTTGAAGGTGGTAAAAATTATTTACTCGATAGTGCAGGACGAATCTTAATTGAAGAATTTGATACTAAGTCTTATTTAAACTTCTATTCCTTGCAAATTGAATTAGAACCTCTCAAAGATACCATAAGAGTGAACTTTAGAGGAGTAAATGGTAAATACTATTCGTTTATAGATTATGACAAAGAGATCCAGGCTTTCTTAGATAGTCTTATATCAAAAGATATTTCGGAAGATGATTTGGCAAAAATTTGTCATGATAGTTTATCTTTTTATGCAAAAGAAGAAAAACCTATATACAAAAATAAATCTAGAGTCATCAAATCTGAGTATAAAAGAATTGTAGAAAAACTGTACTCTATCAAATCTAAAAATTCTGATTATTTTGTTAGCCATTCAACTAATTTACTTGTTTATCAAAGTGATGAAGGCGTTTTTGCAAAATACTTCAATAACTGTAGAGAAGTAAATGAAATGAAATATCCATTTATGTCAATAATAATCAATAACAAGATTGATGGTGATATCAAACAAGACCATATTGATTTTTTGCGGACGGAAGGAGGATATAAGTTGATTAGTGTGAGCATTAGCTAGTGTAGATTTTTTCTTTCAGCTATATATAATCAATGAGTATTTCAGGAAGTGATTGAAAATATTTTTTGAATCACACCATTTTCTTTCCCCACAACAAAAATTTCGCTTTCATTTCCAATAGCGCTTATCTGCACATAGTCATCAGTAGAAATTTGTTTATCAAAATATTTGAATTGTAGGATATGCAATTAATGAGTATTTTTACATAGCCTGTTCTTGTTATATTTTAGTTGTTAGAGACATGAGAAACATTGTTGCATACTTTGCTGACTGCTATTTTGCAGATAAAAATCGTAAATATATCAAAGATGTCTTTAATAAAGATATAGAATTCCTTTCCTTTATGACCGGCAAAGAAGAACTTATCAACGGCTTTTTTCCATTTGTTTCTATAGATGGAGATTATGCAGAAAGCCTTAGCAAAAAAGCATATATCTACCGCAAAGAAAAAGAAATATTATACTGCACGGGTCTGCTTGTAGGCATCAAATATACTGAACAGGATAGTGATTTCTTTTGTTCACCTATTTTGATTCAGAATGCTACTATTCTGCAAAATGAAACTGAATATTCTATCGAGTTGCAGCCGGGAACTTTGACTTTTAATGATATGTTGATAGAAAATATTACTGAATATGATGTACAAAATAGTAATGAGTTTCAAGAGATATTAGCAGGAGAATCAGCATTATCTAATAACTCAATTGCAACAATTACGAGGCTTCTCGAAGAAAGGATAGACAATATAAAAACTCTGGAATTCACCAAGTTTCCGGCATTAATTCCTGAGAAAGAGATCAAGAGAATTGTAAGGAAAATCAAATCACAAAAAGAAGATTACTTTGAGCTTATTCCATGCTCTTTTATAGCTCTTGCAAATAAGCCTAATGAAGCAAGAGGTGTGGTTGACGAGCTGGATAGAATAATTCAGCAAGATGACTATTCTAAGGTATTTAAATCTATATTTGAAAACAAACCTTCTTCCTATGGCAAAAAAAATACTGATACATGTTTTGTTCCGGCGGTACTGAGTTATGCTCAGGAATCCATAATGCATTCTATCGATACTGAAGATCATACTTTAATAATCGGCCCTCCCGGTACAGGTAAATCTTACACTATCGCAGCTTTGACTATTGAACAGCTAAATCGCGGAAAAAGTGTGCTTATAGCTTCTAAAATGAATCAAGCCGTTGATGTAATAGCGGATAAAATTCGAAATCAACTTAATATTAGTGGTTGTGTCGTAAGAGGAGGCAAAAAAAGTTATCTCAAGGAGCTTAAAGAGTTTTTAAAAAGACTTCTTAACAGCATGTATAATGATGCTTCCATTGATGCAAAAACTATAGAGAAATTAAGAAAAGAAATTCTAAATCTAGATACTATCATACATAAAACAGAGAAGAAACTCGAAAAGCAAAGCCAAAATGAGATTAAATACGGTGGTATGATTTCCGCAGAGGAAAAATCTATAATGATGTCAATCCAAAGCTGGTTTTATAAAATAGGCAACAAGACACCTCTTTGGCAGATATATGAGGAATATGATGCCTTACTGAATCAAAAAATCAGTAAGATCAGCAGCTTCACTAGTGATAATAATACACTTCGTATTAATTCTTCCCTTAAAAAACACAGAGCAGTTTTGAATACTTTTCTTAAGGCTATAAGCAGTAGGACAGGCGGGAAGCAAGAAGATTTATTCAATTCTATAGATTTTTCAATACTATTGCAGATTTTCCCGGTTTGGCTTGTTAATTTAGGCGATATACATAAAGTTCTGCCTCTTAAAAAAGAGCTGTTTGATGTTGTGATCATTGATGAAGCCACGCAGTGCGATGTTGCTTCATGTTTACCAGCTCTTCAGAGAGCCAAAAAAGCAGTTATAGCAGGTGATCCAAACCAACTTAGGCATATTTCATTTCTTTCGAAAGCAAAGCAGGCTGAGTTCCTTTCAAAATACGATATGGCTGAAACTGCAGAATATGATTACAGAAATACTTCAATTTTGGATCTATTTGCTGAGAAAATCCAGAGTCAGGAAAATGTTGTTTTTCTGAATGAGCATTATCGATCATTGCCGGATATTATTAGTTTTTCTAACCGTGAATTTTACGATTCCCGGTTAAAAATAATGACAGAAAAGCCTATTAATTACAAAAAAAGGCCTGTGATATTTCAATATTGCAAGAACGGAAAAAGAGATCCCGCCGGATATAATGATATAGAGACAAAGCAAATTATAGAAAAACTTCGGCATATAACAGAAAGTCAAGAGCTAGCACCGCCAAGCATTGGTATTCTATCGCCCTTTAGAAAACAGGTCGATCATATTTCTTCAGAAATATTGAAAAATTTCTCTTTAGATACCATAAACAGATATAATATTTTGGTTGGAACCGCTCATTCATTCCAGGGAGAAGAGCGGGACATCATGTTTTTATCTCTGTCAGTTGACGTAGATTCTCATAGTGCAAGCTTCCGTTTTATAGATAATCCAAATGTATTTAATGTAGCCATAACACGAGCAAAATCTAAACAGTACATTATTCACTCCATAGAAAAGCACCACTTGAAGCCCGGCTCAATGCTGCACAAATTTTTCGATTACTATCAGAACTCTGTTTCTAAACAGCTTGAAACTGATAGTGATATATTTGACAATTTCGCAAAAGAAGTATGCGAGATGCTAAACAAACACGATATTTACACGCAAGTAGGCCTTTCAATTGCCGGTCACACTATGGATATAGTGGCGAATAACGATAACAAAGCAATCGGCATTGATCTAATAGGCTTCCCGGGCGACTTTGCAGAAGCCTACACCCTAGAAAGATACAAAATGTTCAATCGCGCAGGCATGAAAGTAATTCCACTCCCATACTCAAATTGGATCAATTCACGTGAAGAATCAATCCAGTATGTATTGAGGAGTTTGAGGTAGGAGGTGGGGATAAATAATAAACTTTTTTATTCACTTTCTTAATATATATTATTATCAATAAAGTGAAATCAATAAAACAAAATTTAGTAAATTTGGTAATATATAATAATTGTTTATAAGATAGTAGGTTGGTAGTAAGTGCAAAGATTAATTAATTCTGTTGAGTAGTTTATGAAAATAAAGAAGAAGCTTAAATTCTCAGGCAAAATACTAAGTATAATTTTAGCTTTATTGAGCATAGGTCCTCTTATAGTATTTTATGATGATCTTATACCATATTCAATAAGATATAAATTTAAAACAGAGTTTTTTAAATCAGATTCTACATTTAATATTCTAATTTTGCCTTTTAAGAACCTTAGTGGGTACGAGAAGAAAAAGATAGATTTACATGTATTCGAGCGATTTAAAAATAAAAATTTACCTGATGTATCAGTACATTTTGAATCTGATTTTCCTATTGAAGACTACAATAGTGCAAAGATGATTAAAACTTTTTTTGAAGCTGAGAATATAGATATGGTTATATGGGGGGAACATTCTCAATTTTCTGATACGAAAATGAGGATTAAATGGGATTTGATTGAAAATCTTGAATCAGAAATATCTGAAGACAGTGAAACTGGTTATATATCTATCAAGAAGTATGAAGATATACTTCTTGATAGTAATTATACTTTGACAGACTATATCATAAACTATTCTTCTGGAATTATGCATCTAAAAAATAGAGACTACACTAAAGCTACTCAATATTTAGCAGATTCACTTTATAATAACTTGTATTTCACAGACTATGTGAAAAAAGATAAGTATCTCTATTTTAAGCTTGGAGTACTCTACTACAATTATGAAGATTATACTCGATGTCTAGATTTACAAAGTCAAGCATTGTCAATAGATTCAATTTTTTTAAAATCATTAAGTTTGACAGCAAAATCATATAAAAAACTGAAAAATATTGATTCAG
Organism: uncultured bacterium; assembly: GCA_942490685.1. Classification (GTDB taxonomy): domain Bacteria; phylum Bacteroidota; class Ignavibacteria; order Kapaibacteriales; family UBA2268; genus JBFHIJ01. The sequence continues at coordinate 1,779,918 of CALNXW010000016.1, read as the reverse complement.
CTCTCATATTTTGTGATAAGATTTTATATATTGATACTGAGAATACATTAGCGTGGGAAATGAAAGGAGATATTGACTATTCCAAAGGAAATACTGAAGATGCAATATTAAAATATAAAAAATCGATACAAAATAATAGTAAGTACTATCCTATATATTCAAAACTTGCAACTTGTTTTCTAGCACAGTATGATACTATAAATGCATTAAAATATTATGATTTATATACACAATATAATCACTACTCTTATGATACTTGGCTTAATATGGGGCAAATATATGAGATACAAAAAAATTATTTAGGTTCATTTATTTGTTATAGTTATGCAAAATATACTTGTCCTTCTATAAAGAAAAAATATGAATTGTTTCGAAAATTACTAAGTATAGTCTCAGATATACATCTACCTAAAAAGGCTAGAATATGGATTAGACATTCTTTCCCAATTAGCCGGGGCCAGTTTTCGAGATGGATGATTATTCATGGAGATAAGCTAACAAAAACTAAAGAAGAGTTGATTTTAAAGCAAAAACTAGAAACACGCTTTCCTTATAAATATTACTACCGTAAGAATTATCGGGACTTACTTAATTAATATATTTAGATGGATTAAAATTTATTTTACTTATAATTATAAAAGGAATTCTATAAATGAAAGCACATCAGAATAATACAAAAGATTTTTTAGAACTTTCTTTTAAGGAACAGGCTTCCTCTCTAACAGCACAAGAACTAAATTTAGAAAAGCAGTATAAAGCTCACATAAAGACAGCTATAAATGAAAACCGTAATGTTGAAGATGTGAAGAATAAACTTCTAAACTCTATAAAAAAACTTGAAGACTTTGTAAATTCCGAGTTGTAGTGAAATATTACTACAATTTCTAAGAATGTAAATGGACAATTATTTTTTAGAAAGTGTTATATAGAATAGCATGGATATATTCATAACAAAATTTTATGGTGATAAATGAATAGTAGTGATTTTGATATGTGGATGCTAATTCTCACAGGTATTAGTGGTTTGGGAACCTTAGTTTTAGGTGTTTTTGCCTTCATGCAATGGCGTATGCAAACCAAACCTGTAGTAGCATTTTTAATCCGTACATTGAATGAATATAAGTATAACGATTTCTATATGACAGTACAAAATATTAGTGAAGTTACTGCATATAATATAAAAGTGAATATGGATGTCGGCAAAGGTTCTTTTTTAGAGACTTGTAATTACATTTCTGATATAGTGTCAAAGTATAATTTAAATGAGACTTTATTTGATAATGTCAGGGATGATATTCAACCCCTTAATGGCATTTACTGGTGGGAATGGTTTGCTGAGAGAGATTACTATGGTAAAGGTTATGGTATAAAAAGACAACAATTTGTAAAGGGTGAGAAATTACCTGAATATGATATGGGTTTTGGTTCAAATAATATTACCAAATTTAGAAAACATCTAAAAAAATATTTGGATAGTCTTGATAGATTGACATGCTCAGATAAAATAAGAGATATCAATAAAATTTTTAAAAGACTGGATGATTGTAAATTTAGTGGTACAATAACCTATAAACGAAGTGAAGGAATAAATTGGTTCTGGTGCTTTAATAAAAGTATAAAGAGAAAGTTCAACATTTTTCTCAATGAATTGATTTTCAGTGATAGATTAATTCCTGAACCTGTTTCTTTAAAAGTTGAACTAGTTCCTATTAATAATGTTTCTATATCTCATCCGAACGTTCTTATAGGCTATAACAATCATTCTGGATTATCATACATTACTAATCAAGTAAAGAAAGTTCTTACTGATACAAATAACAGTTAGATAATTGAGGGCTTGCCAGTTTAAGTTGTTTTCCTGTTGGAGTACTATATAGTTTCAAAAATTTATCAAACCCCAACTAGGATGTGACAGAATTAACCAATCTTATCACATCCTTTTTTCCACCCCTGCACAAAAACAACCACACAGTATGCTAATATTGTGCAATGGCTAAAAATGTACTGCTTTAATAACTCACCCTTTAGCTGCGAAAAAAGAGAAATCAATTGTGGAAAAGCCTGTAAGACCTTGAATTTTATGTAAATATAAATGCACTTAGTTTTTTGAGATGGATTCTTTTCAAAATTTGGTATCAATTTTATACCTGTATGTGGGAAGATAATTCAGGATGGACAATAATAACAGTTATTTGACATGGAAAAGAAAAACTTTAGAGATGCCCTAAACTTACTTTTTGAAGCAAAGGATGCGCAGATTTCAGTAAGTAATGCAGGACGCAAAGGCTCTCTTACTCGTAGCATCATTTCACTCAATCGCAAAAGGAATTTGGATATTGAGAGAGATGATCAGATAATGCAACTATTGGCGAAGCTGGAGGCAAAAGGAAATGTGCCTATCAGACTACACGATGCAATAGCAGATATCGTAGGAAAGATGTTTGTAAACAGCAGTCGGGCTTTTTCTTAAAATTTAGATGCAGGAAGCAGAAAAATGTTAAAGGAATTATTCACAGCGGCACTTGGTATGCAAAATCAGCATACCAAACTTGAAGTAACGGCAAATAACTTAGCTAATGCCAACACTTCAGGCTATAAGCGCTCTGAAGCTTTTGAGCGAAACCTTATAGATGCCCGTGCTAATTTCTATAATACGCCCGGCGATCTTGAGCAAAATGACCCGCCAATTGGTTCTTATGTCGATTATTCAGCAGGAAGCTTTAATCAGACTGAAAACCCATTGGATGTGGCGATCGAAAATGAGGGATTTTTTGCACTCCAGGATGGAGAAGGAAAGAAATTTCTTACTCGAGCCGGAAGGTTTAAAGTGACTGAAGACGGAACTATTACTGCCATGGATGGCAAGACCTTACTGGGCAAGGAAGGCCCTATAAATGTATTTCAAGAGTTCATGGAAGAAGGTACAGCAAACATGGATGTTCGCTCTCTTGAAATCAGAATAAATGAAAAAGGTCAGGTCTATGCTAATGCTAAGGAAGTTGGTTCTATTCCGGTGTTTAAACCTCAGGACGAGAAAACTTTGCAACGCATCTCTAACTCTGAATTTATTGCTACTAATTGGTCTGAAATCGAAGAATTGGACGAAAGTCAAATCACTTTGAGGCAAGGATGGCTGGAAGGATCAAATGTAAATGTAGTAAATGAAATGATAGAGATGATTGAGCTTCAAAGGATGTTCGAAGCAGGAAGCAAAGTTATTAAGACAAATGATGATACCCTTACTAATAGTATTCGCCTGGGCAGATATTATTAATGGATTAATATTCTAATGTTACATGGAGGTAACTCATGGATAAGACGCTACGCACAGCATCGACCGGCTTATCTGCCCAGCAGCGTTATGTAGAGATTATCTCTAATAACCTTGCCAATGTAAATACGACCGGTTTTAAAAAAGTAAGACCCGAATTCCAGGATTTGTTATATGAGACTCTTCGCCCGGCTGGGAATGTTGCCAGGAGTGGGGTAGAGCCTCTAAATGAAGTGCAAATCGGTTCAGGTACAGAACTTACTGCAACCACAAAACACTTCGGACAGGGTGTTGTAGAATCGACTAATAACCAACTGGATCTGGCAATTGACGGAAACGGTTTTTTTGTATTACAAAAGCCGGATAATAGCTTTGCATATACTCGTGACGGATCATTCAAATTAAATAAAAATGGTGTTTTAGTAAATAACCAAGGTTATGCTTTGGATCCGGGATTTACTATTCCTTCTGATGCAATAGAAGTAAGCGTTTCACCGGATGGTGTTGTGAGTTATTTGTCGGAAAATTCTACACAGTTTAACACACTTGGTCAGTTATCACTAGCAAGATTTATAAATCCTGCAGGGCTTCGTGCTGAAGGCAATAACCTTTATCAGGAAACACCGGCATCAGGTGATGCAGTTTTTGAAGTACCGGGTGAAAACAATACTGGTCAGGTACTACAATCTCATTTAGAATCTTCTAATGTGGATATTGTAGAAGAAATGGTGAATATGATTACGGCACAAAGAGCATACGAATTGAACTCAAAATCTGTGCAAACTGCAGATAGTATTTTAAGTACATCAGTAAATCTGAAACGATAATGAAAAAGATTCTTACATATAGTCTGTTTTTGTTTTTGCTTGCATATGCAGGCAATGCTGCTTCAACTTTCAAAGGTGATAGACTCGAAGCTGCTGCAAAAAGCTATGTAGAATCTAAACTTAAAGGTGACTTTGAAGTAAAAACATTTGGATTGACAGATGATGTAGTCTTAGATAAAGATAATATTCATGCAGAAATAAAAGAAACAGCTGATTTGAAAGGGATAATATCAGTTCCTATCATTTTCAAATCAGGTGATAAAGTTGAAAAAACAGTTTTAGTCAAACTAGAAGTAAAAACATTTGAGATGCTTCCTGTTGCCTCAAAACATTTGAAGCAAGGAGATGAAATTACATCTAATGAGTTTACTTTAGAGCGCCTGGAAACAACGTTATTAAAAAAACAGAATTATAACACCCAAGAGCTTCTTGGCAGAACTATGGCTAAAAATGTGCGCCATGGCGAGCCGATTGCTCTAAGCGACACAAAAGGCCCTTTATTGGTCAAGCGTGGCGACATGGTAGAGCTTACTGTGATCTCAGGTGCTGTAAAAATCAGAGCTAATGCAGTTTCACTGCAAGACGCTTCAGCCGGAGATAGAGTTCGGATAAAAAGAGATGGTGAGAGCAAAGTACTTCAGGGAATCGTTGCCAAGGATGGCAGCGTGGTAATAGCTCCACCGGAATATTACAAGGATGTATCATCAATTTCAGGGACGAAATGATTTTTATCCGAAACATAGTAATCGCTGCTTTTTTAATTGGCATTTGCGGAAATTTTTCCGCGAATGCTCAATTTGTACAAAGCAGTCAGCGTTCTCTTTTCTCAGATGTAAAAGCTTTCCAGACTGGTGATGCCGTAATGGTATACATAATGGAAGATACTGAAGCAGACAATTCGGCTGCTACAACTACGGGCAGAACAACAGATCTAAGTCTGGGTGTGTCCGGTAATGTCGGGAATTCGGGTGGAAGTGTCGGAGCAGGCATCGGCACCGGAAATAAACATTCCTCATCAGGTAATACAGGCAGAAGCGAAAAAATCCGATCAAAATTAAGTGCCAGAGTAATTGAAGTTTTAGAAAACGGCGACTTAAAAATACAGGGTACAAGAACTACAAAAATTAATAACGAAGAACAAAAAATATTTATAGAAGGTATTGTCAGAAGGGTTGATATAGCTCCTGATAATTCCGTAATGTCATATAATATATTAGACCTAACATTGCGCCTTGAAGGTGAGGGAGAGGTCTCAGAGATTCAGGAACCGGGTTTAATTACTAAGTTTTTGAGAATGCTATTTTGATAAACAAATCAATAAATATTATAGTCATACTCGCAACTCTATTGGTTATGCTGTTTTTACCTCTAGAGTTAACTGCTGCGCGCATAAAAGATATTGCCACAATTGAAGGCAACTCGCAGGTGCAGGTTATTGGTTATGGATTAGTTACCGGACTTAATCAGTCAGGTGACAATCAGCAAACCTCTTATACCGTGCAATCTGTATCTAATATGCTTAAGCGTTTCGGTCTTACTATCCCCAAAAACAATCCAAGAGTAAGAAACGTAGCAGCAGTGATGGTTACAGCAAATATCCCTGCCTTCTCCAATCGTGGTGCAAAGATTGATGTTGTTGTTTCATCTATTGGTGATGCAACTTCACTCCAGGGCGGGGTTTTGCTGATGACACCAATTTCAATGAGTGACGGAACTATAGTAGGTATGGCACAAGGTCCGGTTTCTATCGGTGGGTTTGACTATAGAGCTCTCGGCTCAATGGTTAGCAAAAACTCTACAACGACAGGCAGAGTGCCTAATGGTCTAATATTAGAAATGCAGATGGATAGTGAGGTGATTACTAACCAGCAGGTGAATATTAGCCTCAAAGAACCTGATTTTACAACCGCTACAATCATTGCAAATGCAATCAATAATGCTGCTTTGGCAGGGCTGGATCCCGATGCTGCAAAAGTAATTGACCCCGGCACAGTGCAAGTGCAACTCCCTGCCGGACAAGATGTTACGCAATCTATGCAGACTCTTGCAGCTATAGAAACTATAGATAATATTCAATCTGACCCTATCGCAAAGGTCGTTATAAATGAAAGGACTGGCACAGTAGTTGTCGGAGGTAATGTAGAGCTTTTACCTGCGACTATTGCTCACGGTGGTTTAGAAATCACTATAGAGAAACAAGTGTTGGTGCCTCAACCGGCTCCTTTCACAATAAGACCACCACAACCTGCCGAAACTGCGGAAATATCTGCAGAAGAGGAAGTCAAAAAAGCAATAGCAATCGATGGTGTAGGTGCTAATGTTCAGGATATGTCAAATGCTCTTAATTTACTTGAAGTAAGACCAAGAGACTTGATTGCCATATTCCAGGCACTTAAAGAAGCGGGCTCATTGCAAGGTGAACTAATTATCCAGTAGAACGATGAATGTTGCTGAATTAAATAATATCTCAAACGGCGAATCTTTATTCAAAAAGAATCTGAATAAGCTTAGTGGTGTTCAGGCACTATCTACCAAAAGAGATTTGAGTAAAGAAGAGAGAGCTCAATACGAAAAAGCTGCTCGCGGCTTTGAGTCTATGTTTGTAAATATGCTAATCAAACAGATGAAAAGCTCCATGCTGGAAGAGAAAAATGAAGAGGCTACCTTTGGTGCAGAAACTTTAGGCGGATACGCTGATATGCTTCTGTCTGATGATATAGCCAAAACAGGCAAAGGCATCGGGATTGCTGAGATGGTATTCAAACAACTCACCGGTGGCCATGAGATAAGCAATATTACAAATTCAGTTGAAGGATATTCAGATTTAATAAGACAGAATTCGATTCCTGTGTTTGATGATAATACGAGCGAGGAGAGTCCTATTAAAAAAGAAGTAGCAAAACTTGCAAACTCACTGAATTCAAATAGCTTAAGTGGCAGAATAGAACAATATATGCCGATTATTCAAGATGCGGCTAGAAAATACGGAATACCGGAAAATCTTATAAAAAGTGTTATTAGAACTGAATCAGCAGGCAAGCATGACGCCGTTTCCCCTGTAGGAGCAAAAGGCTTGATGCAGCTGATGGACGGAACTGCAGGCGACATGGGAGTGAAAGATCCATTTGATCCCGAGCAAAACATTATGGGTGGAACTAAGTATCTGAAGTATTTGATGGATAGATTTGAAAATGATACTGAAACTGCTCTTGCTGCATATAACGCAGGCCCAGGGAATGTTGAAAAGTACGGAGGAATACCTCCTTTTAATGAAACTCAAAATTATGTGAAAAAAGTGCTCAATTATTTCGGTAAATATGACGAGAACTTAAAGTAGGGAGTAACTATGCTGACACAACTTTTTACATATTTGAAATATGAACAGCAACTACTCGAACAGCTTATTTCCTATGCTGAAGAGCAGCAAGATGCATTAGTTAAAATTGATATCGAAAAAGTTGCCAGCATTGCTGAGCTTCAAAATGAAGCACTAAAGTCGCTAAGAAATGCTGAAAATCAAAGAATAAAACTAATGATGAATTGGTTGAAAATTGCAAGATCCAAGGCGATGCAGATTAAAATGTCTGATTTGGAAAAGCATTTCACAGGAACAGAACTGAAAGAAATATCTGCACTTAAAGACTATATGCAGATTCTGACAGACAAGTTGAAAAAAATAAATATGGATAATAGGATTTTATCCAACAGAGCACGACGAAGCTTCGCTGAATTTTTGGAAGTATTCAGAGATGAACAAAAACACGTCTGCAATGTCACTGTATAAAGGACTAAGCAAAGGTACAAGGAGGTACTCATGAGTTCACCCAAAAGCATAACAAGCACAAATGTATGGCAGATTACCGATATATTTGTGCGATCAATTAACGAACTTACAGAAAGCATCCCGGCTTCTGAAATATACGGAGTTAAAGTTAGACTAAATGAATGTGCTAATTCCGTTCCTAAAAGTTTAGAAGAAGGAATGAAACAAAGCAAGAGAATCGAAAGAATTCGCTCTTTGATCAAAGCAAACGGTTTCTTAGATGAGTGTAAAGACTATTTGAATCTTATCAATAAATTGAAATATTCAGATACTAATAATTTGTTGTCTATGGCTGATGAAATTTCTGAAGTAATCAAACAACATCAGTATACAGGTATCAACTAAGTTTGAAATTGCCAAGGATGGCATTAAAACGAAAGGATTTCTATGAGTAGCTTTTCTTCACTAGAGATAGGCAAAAGGGCTCTGCTTGCCCAAAAATTCGGATTGGACGTCACATCCAATAACATCGCCAACATAAATACTGTTGGCTATTCCCGTAGGCAAGCTGTAATGTCTGAAACCACTCCTGTCAATATTTCCGGTCAGTTTTTAGGCACCGGAGTTTTGACTGATAAACTACGCTCTTTCAGAAGTGAAATGCAAGATAAAGAAATCCGTAACAATTCCTCAAGACATGCAGGCTATGAACTGCAGGAATCCTTGCTTACAAGACTAGAATCTATACTCGCTGAGCCTTCTGATAACGGGCTTAGCGAGCTTACTACTTCCTTCTTTAATACTTTTGATGAGATCTCGACTAATCCACATGATACAGCTCTCAGAGATCACCTCCTTGATACAGCTAAACAGCTTACAGATAGATTTAATCTAACTGCAAAGCAGATTGTGGATATGAGAGATGACATCAGAAGTAACATTGAGTCTGATGTAAATAATATTAACCATCTACTGAAAGAAATTGCTGAACTTAACAGATCAATAGGGCTTACTAAAGCTGAAACAAGTGTCGAAGCTCAGAGTTATGTTGACGAAAGAGAAGTTAAGCTTGAAGAGCTATCTAAATTCGCCAATATCCATCTCGGAACTAACGACAATGGCTCTGTAAATGTCTTTATGAACGGCATAAATGTTATAACAGACACAATGTACAATGAGTTAAAAGTCGAAGAGACATTAAACTCAGCTACAGGTGAGAGAAACATAAACATACTTTCTACTGACTTAAAGGGTAAACATCCAGAGAATTTGGATTTGCTTAATGGTGAATTAGCAACTAAACTAACTCTCTATAATGAGACTCTTGATGATAATGACAGTAGTTCTGGTTATTCTGTAGCAAAAAAATTAGATGAATATGCTAATGGAATAGTCCTACAGGTCAATTCTCTCATGAACACAGGTTATGGACTTGATGATACAGGTACAACTCCTCCGGGTAGAAACTTCTTTGAACCGGTTATTGGAAATGCAAAAGCTATAAATATTAGAGTATCTGATGACGTATGGAATAAACCTGATGATATACCATTGTCAGATGTTGCAGGTGAAGATGGCAATAATAATATAGCGCTAAAGATTGCAAGACTAAGTTCAAATGAAAACTTTATAGGCGACAGTACTCCAACTGAATTTTATGCCAATATTCTGAATAAGATTGGTAATATGGGTAAGGAAGCCAAAAACGGAAGACAGACGACTCAGTTAATTGGCCAGCAACTTGAAACTCAAAGAGAATCCATAATTGGTGTTAATCTTGATGAAGAAGCTATATCTTTAGTCAAATTTCAAAAAGCATTTGAAGCTTCATCACGTATCGTAAATGTTACTGATGAAATACTATCAACTATTGTAAACTTAGGCAGATAGGAGGTATGAGAAAATGAGAGTTACCTCTAATTCTTCATATATCGGATTTGGCAATAATGTCAGCAGAGTTCAGGAAGAAAAGTATAGAGCTGAAATTCAGGTATCTACCGGTAAAGCATTGATTACAATGGCTGATGATCCTGAAGCAATGATTGACATTAAAAAACTGACTAATCGTATGTCAGAAAATGAGCAATATATTCGAGTAAATGATAAAGCCATTGGTGAGTTATATGCAGTGGACGAATCTATAACTGCAATATCTGAGCACCTGAATAATATAAGAGATTTAGCGGTTGATGGTTCAAAAACCGGTAATCTTGGCAACCTTCAAACTCTTAGTATTTATATTCACGGTCTCTTAGAAGATATTGTGAAAGAAGCAAACGCTGAGTTTAACGGCAACTACCTTTTCTCAGGTAATAAAACTACTCCCGAGTCCTTAGACAGAACTCCTCCGGCGGAAAATAATATGCCATTCGAGCTTGTAGAAGGCGAACCCACTGAAGATAATCCTTCAGGATTGACAGTTGCTTTCAAAGGGAATTTCAAAGCGAGAATGATGAACAAAGATGTTCAGACACAAGAACAAGTAAATACAACATCAGATAAGATGTTCGGTGAAAATGGTACCCAAATGTTTGATTCCATCATTAGCTTATATAACCTATTTGCTTATAACGAAAGTGGTGAACTTAGAGAAAAGGGCGACACATTTGGAAAAGCAGATATCGGATTATTGGATCAATACCAGAGAGAAGTTGCTGAATTTAACGAAAAGATTATAGACCAGGGCGGTCGAAACGGTTCAAAAATTAATCGAATCGAGCAGGGTGTTTTGTTGTTAAAAGAAGAAAATACCAGATTAAATGCTTTTAAATCAGAGTCAAATGATACAGATATAGCTGAGGCAACAATTAATCTGAAAAAAAACGAAATTGCTCTCCAATACGCCTTACAAATAGGTGCAAAGATTTCTCAAAATACTTTATTTGATTTTCTCAGATAATACCGATAAATTGCCTATATGAAAATTAGTACAATCATAGGTATTATCGTCGGATTCCTGGCGATATTCGGAGGCTACATTTGGGAAGGCGGAACATTTGATTCGCTTTTTATGTTGCCTGCAATGCTTATTGTTTTTGGCGGAACATTAGCTGCCGGAACAGCCGCCACTTCTTTGGAGCAAATGTTTAGAATCCCGCAACTATTCAAAATCGCATTTGTACCTCCAAAATACGACTTAGAAGCAATTATTAATCAGATCGTCTTTTTTGCAGGTGTTGCCCGCAGAGAAGGTATTTTATCTCTTGAAGATAGATTAGACCAAGTCAAACATCCATATCTTAAAAAACTATTTGAAATTAGTATCGACGGAACTGATCCTGATACGCTTCAAACTATAGTAGAAAACGAAATGCAGTATATTTCGGAAAGACATGAGCAAAATATCGGTCTTTTTATGAAGCTTGGCGGATACAGTCCCACTATGGGTATCATAGGTACTGTTATGGGGCTAATTGCTACTCTTGCTGCAGCAGGCGAAGACGTAACAGAACTTGTCAGACATATCTCTTCAGCTTTTATAGCTACTATGTGGGGTATTTTAATGGCTAATATAGTCTGGTTGCCAGTAGGAGATAAACTTAGAAAAATCCACGAAGATGAGATGTATATTATGCAAGTCATGTTGGAAGGAGTACATTCTGTTCAGCTTGGCGAAACCCCTTCAGTAATCAGAAATAAGCTTATCAGCGCTTTCCCATTAAGTACTCAGCAAAAACTACTTAAAGGAAATATGGATATGCTTCGTCAGCAACTACCTACACAATCCAACGAAGAAGAAACTAAATAAAGGAAAAATGATGAAAAGACTTTTTCTAATGTTGATAATTAGTATTGCTTTTTTATCAACACCGGCTCAATCTGCATATAAAAATAACATTTCAGCAGATCCTTTCTCTCTTATTAATTGAGGAAGATTAAATGTAACTTACGAACACAAAATCGATAGGTTAAACTCATTTACTGTGTTTTTTGAATCTTATGATACTAAATACCATGATAATTGGACGGGATATGCAATAGGGGCTTCTTACAGATGGTATATCTCGCCGTTTAAGGATCGCAAAACAAGTCTTGAAGGATTTTCTTTTGGACCGCTTGCAATTATCTCTTTTTGGGATACTGATGGTTTTTATTACTATCATAATAAAAACAAAGTATTCTACGATAAACATACAAGTACTTCTTTGTCTATAGGTGGTGAAGCAGCTTATAAATGGGTTTGGGGAGGTTTCTCTCTAGAACCTAAAATCACTTTGATTTTGAATGCATATGCTCATGATGGACGTGATGGTAATAGACCGCTAGATCTAAATATAAATATTGGCTATGCCTGGTAAAACATCGAAATAAATATTTGAAGCCCATTGTATCTATTTCAATGGGCTTTTTTTTGTTTGATTCGATTCTATCCTAAATGGCTGACTGTACTAATTCCTCTTATTCTTTTATTATCACTTCAAAAATGATTATTTTGCGAAATACAAAAAGTATATAATATTGAAATCTCAAAATTGATCCGGATAATGATTAAAAAACTCAATATTATACATATCCGGCAATAAATATTTGAGATTACTCAAACTAACAAAAGTAAATATGAGTAAGATAAGACTTCAAAATATTAAAAAAGTATATCCAAACGGAATTACTGCTGTAAATGACGCAAGTTTTGAGATAAATCACGGCGAATTCCTCGTGCTGGTAGGACCTTCCGGTTGTGGTAAATCTACAATGCTGCGAATGATTGCAGGTTTAGAAGACATAAGCAGTGGAGATCTTTTCTTTGATGATAAAAGAGTAAATGACATAGAGCCTAAAAATAGAGATATCGGCATGGTTTTCCAGAATTATGCTCTGTATCCTCACAAAACTGTTTCCGAAAATATAGCATTTCCTCTTAAAGTAAGAAAAACACCAAAAGCTGAAATAAAAAAACGGGTTGCTGAAGTTGCATTATCACTCGAACTTGAAGCACTTTTAGATAGAAAACCTAAAGAACTTTCCGGTGGACAAAGACAAAGAGTAGCTTTGGGCAGGGCAATAATTCGTGATCCTAAGCTCTTTTTATTCGATGAACCGCTTTCCAACCTCGATGCTAAACTTAGAGTGCAAATGCGTGCAGAAATTCAGCAGTTGCACAGAAAACTTGGTACAACAGCTATTTATGTTACTCATGATCAGGTTGAAGCCATGACTATGGGAAGCAGATTAGTAGTTATGAATAAAGGCGAGATTCAGCAGATTGCACCGCCTCAGGAACTTTACGATAGGCCGGCTAATAAGTTTGTTGCAGGCTTTTTAGGAAGTCCTCAGATGAACTTCTTCGAAGGTATGCTCGAATATAAGGATGGTTTGACTTTTTCTGAAGCTCAGGGACTTATATTAGATTTACCAGATAACTTGAGCTCTAAGACAAACTCTGCATCTATGAAAGTCACAGTAGGTATCAGACCTGAAGACTTCTTGATTGAAGAGAAGCCAAACACAATCCCAATCAAACTGAAAATAGAAAATATTGAATATCTGGGACATGAGCAGCTCTTATATTTTATGAGCGCCGGGAAACTGAAATGCCTCAGAACTGAAAATAGCTTAGCTCTTCAAGCCGGAGAGCATTTAGAAGCTTTTGTGAATGTAGAAAAACTGCATTTTTTTGATGAATTTGAAAAAAGAATAGACTAACATCGGTATATAAATTAATGATAACTATAGCAAATCTCTCTATAGAATTTAGTGGCAAAAAGCTTTTTGATAATATCTCTTTTAATGTTCAAAAAGGAGATAGGATAGGTCTAATTGGGCGAAACGGTGCAGGAAAATCGACTCTGTTAAAGATATTTGCAGGCGCATTAAATCCTGAAACAGGTACTATAAGTAAGCCTAATGATTATACTATCGGTTACTTGCCTCAAGAAGTAGAAACAAGCTCAACACTTCCAATTTTTGAAGAGGCTGCTGCTGCACTTTCAGAAATCAATGATGTTGAAAAAAGAATTGAACAAATCACTACAGAAATAGCAAATAGAGATGATTACGAATCTGCTGAATATGCGAAACTTTTAGAAAATTTAGCAGAAGATAACGATAGATTAAAAATTTTAGGCGGTCATTCAGTTGAAGCTGAAGTAGAAAGAGTGCTTACCGGACTTGGATTCGTTCATGAAGAACTAAAAAAGCCAATGAATGAATTTAGTGGCGGATGGCAAATGCGTGTGGAGCTAGCTAAGCTTCTTCTTGCCAGACCTGACTGCATCCTTCTGGATGAGCCTACTAACCACCTTGATATAGAATCCATCGGTTGGGTGGAAGACTTTCTGAAAGCCTACCCTGGTGAGGTAATTCTAGTTTCGCACGATAGGCAATTCCTGGATAATATCACAAATAGGACTGTTGAAATTTCTCTTGGCAAAATGTATTCTAACACGATGCCATATTCCAAATTTGTAGAATTTAGAGCTATTCAAAGAGAACAAGAACAAAATGCTTATGCTAATCAGCAAAAGCAGATTGCACAGCAGGAAAGGTTTATTGAAAGGTTTAAAGCGAAAGCAACATTAGCTTCCAGAGCGCAGTCTAAAATGAAGCTTCTGGATAAAATTGATAGAATTGAGATTGAAGATGAAGATAACTCCAAAATTGTTCTTCGCTTTCCCGAACCTCCTCGTTCCAGCAGATTAGTTGCAGAATGTAAGAATTTATCAAAAAGCTACGGAGATAATCTTGTTCTTTCTAATATCAATTTCGACATAGAAAGAGGTCAAAGAGTAGCCTTTGTAGGTAAAAACGGTGAAGGTAAATCAACTTTATCCAAAATTCTCGGAAAGTTTGAAAGCTTCGAAGGGACTATCAATTATGGCAATAATATAGAACTTGGATATTTTGGACAGCACCAGGCGCAGATGTTAGATGAAAATGCAGCTGTTTTTGATATTATAGATCGTGCTGCTACGGGTGATATGAGAAAAAATATCAGGAATCTGCTTGGAGCATTCCTCTTTAGTGGAGATGATGTTTACAAAAAAGTTAAAGTCCTGTCCGGTGGCGAAAAAGCTCGACTTTCGTTAGCTCGTTTGCTTTTAGAACCGGTAAATTTTCTGATAATGGATGAGCCTACGAACCACCTGGATATGAACTCTAAAGATGTTCTAAAAAATGCTCTTATGAATTATTCCGGCACTCTGATAGTTGTCTCACACGATAGAGACTTCCTTAGAGGATTGACGGAAAGAACCATTGAGTTTAAAAACCATAAGCTAAAAACTTACGAAGGTGATATTGACTTTTTCCTCGAAAAGCAGCAGCTTGCTTCATTGCAAGAGCTGGAAAAGAAAGATAAGGCTAAAAAAGAAGAAAAAGACTCCATTGGCAATGCTCAGGAGCAAAGAGAAAAGCGCAAAGCAGCTCAAAGAGACAAAAGTAAGATTCAAAAGCAGTTAGATAGTTGCGAGAAGAGAATAGCTGAACTCGAAGAAAAGAGTGCTGAACTTGAAGAGCTATTCTTAGATCCGGAATTTTTTAACAATGTGGAACTCTCTCAAGAAAAGCAAAAAGAACATAATCAACTGCAGGAAGAATTAGAGATAAAAATGGAAGAATGGGCCGAATTGCAGGAAAAAATGGATGAAATAGAAGATTAAGCACTAAAAATATAAAAATTGTATCAAGTACCCTTATATGTAACAATGTAAGGGTATTTTCGTATTAAATAAGGATTGAGTAGAATTAAAAATATATAGCTGTGTGGTAATTTGCCTCTCGTTTTACCTTATGCTATATTTAAAGCACATAAATTTATAAATTGCACTTATAAATTTATTCAAATTTGGGTCCGGATATGTTAAATGTAAATTACGCAAAGATGTTCAAAAACAGCTTTGTTATACTAGTTTTATTCATTAGTGCCATGTTCAATATTGCATGTAATGAAGAAGAATCTGCAACTAAAACACCTACAGGTACTGTCGAAATAACAGTCCTTTATACAAATGATGAACACGGTTGGATAGATACTAGCCAAAACAATTCCGGAGCCTCCGGTATGATGAGTCTTTGGAAAGAACTGGAAAACTACACTCCTGATGGCAATTTTTTAGTCATTAGCGGCGGTGATAATTTTACAGGACAACCACTGTCAACTTATTCAGCAGGTGAATCTATGATTGAAGTTATGAATGAAATGAATTATTCAGCTTCAACAATAGGAAATCACGAATTTGATTTTGGAATAGATGTATTGGAGAAAAGGTTAGACCAAGCGAATTTTCCTTACTTAGCCTGCAATATCATTGAAAAATCTACAGGTGAAATTCCTGACTTTATTTCTCCTTATCTTATTAAAGAAATAGCCGGTGTTAAAGTAGGTCTGATTGGTCTGACAACGGTTAAAACACCACAAGAGGTACGTCAGGAAAATGTAGCGCATTTGGATTTTATTGATTATGTAGAAGCATTAGATAAATGGATTCCTTATGTTAAAAACAAAGGTGCTGACATAATAATGCTATTGTGCCATGTTCCTAGTGCTGAACTCACTGATGTGAGGAAAAAAGCTGAAGAGATGGGAGTGGTGTTTATTGGTGCTGCACACAGTCATAAAATTTATAATGAAACTATCAACAATGTTGGGATGGTAGAAGCAAATTGTTTTTTGAATCAATATGCTGTTTCCAAAATTAAATATAACAGAGAAACTGGACAGGCAAGTCTCATTTCTTTAGAATTAAAGCAAAACCAAACTGATAAATCAGATGATAAGATAGATGAAATCCTTGCTAAATGGAAGAAGAAAATGGATAGTGAGCTAGGAGAAGTGATTGGTTATACTGATAAAGAAATATACAGATACTCAGGAGCTATGCAAAATTTATTATGTGACTCTTGGTTGTACTATTTCCCTGAAGCTGATATCTCAGTAAGCAATATTGGTGGATTAAGAGCCAGTATTCCAGAAGGGGATATTACTCATGCAAGTATTATGGGGGTTCTTCCTTTTGAGAATCTAATCTATGAACTTGAATTGAAAGGAAGTTGGGTAGTTGATTGTCTAAAACCTGAAGATGCTATCTATGGTGCTGTCTATGAAGACGGTGGCTTGCACTTCATTAGCGGTAGAGAGTTTCATCCGGATTCAACATATAAAGTGCTTACAAGCAATTATATGTATACAAGTGATAATTATAAATTCAACAAATACGATACTGAACCTTATAACACCGGAATTAATTGGAGAGTGCCTTTGGTGCAGTGGATCATAGATAAAAATACAGGCAAATCCAATCCATTATCTCAGTATCTAGATACATTAAGCAGAAGAAAATATTAAAAGAATACGAGATTTTATCATATAATTTAAGGTCAATGTACATGAACGTGCTCGAGGTAAAAAATATCATCAAGAAATTTGGTGACTATTATGCCAACAACGACATTAGTTTCGATGTGCCCCAGGGTAAAATATTTGGGCTTTTGGGGCCGAATGGAGCCGGAAAAACTACTATGATCAGAATGATTACAAATATTCTGATGCCGGATAGCGGTAGTATTTCTCTCTTTGATCAGCAGATGAATCCTGAACTTCAGAATAATATTGGCTATTTGCCTGAAGAAAGAGGGTTATACAAAAAAGTAAAAGTAATTGAACAGCTTGTTTATTTCGGTCGATTGAAAGGCTTAAGTCACTCTGACGCTCACAAAAGAGCAAAAATGTGGCTAGAGCATCTGGATATTTCTGACTGGGCAAACAAGAAAGTTCAGGAATTATCTAAAGGTATGCAACAAAAAGTACAGTTCATATCTACTATTTTACATGATCCGGATTTTATAATCCTGGATGAGCCATTCTCCGGTTTTGACCCTGTAAATACTGAACTTCTTAAGAATATAGTACTTGAGCTTAAAGATAAGGGCAAAACAATTATTCTCTCTACTCACGTGATGCACCAGGTAGAGCAATTATGTGATGAGATGTTACTTATCAATAAAGGGAAAGTAGTTCTGAGAGGGAATGTTTCAGAAGTAAAAAGAAGTTTTGGTAGAAATAATGCATTTATAGAATTCGACGGATCTTCAGCGATTCTTCAAAAAATTCCGGGTGTAACTGTTATCAATAAAACTGAAAATACAGCTGAAATAGCAATAGATAAATCCTTAATTACTCCTCCGAAATTAATCAGAGAATTGGTGGAAAAAATTGATGTATATAAGTTTGATACAAAAGAGCCAAGCTTGCATGAGATCTTTATTGAGGTAGTATCTAAAAAGGAGGAAATCAATGAGTAGTTCTAAGATTATGACTATCATTTCGCATGAATACATGCTGAAGCTAAAGTCTAAAGGATTTATTATAGGTACTTTTATTGCTCCCGTTTTGATGGCTGCAGTTATGGTTTTACCTACTTTAATAATGATGGCTACCGAAGATGATATTTCAAAAAAGATTTATGTTTTAGATGAAACTGGCATCCTTTATGATGATATTATCCAATCTGATACTGCAATATTCGCAAAAGCTCCTTATACTCTGAATGAGTTAAAAGAAAAGACTCAGTCACAAGAAATAGACGGTTATATATACTTGCCTGCTAATGTAATAGAAGAGGGCAAAGTAGAAGTAAACTCTTCTGGCGGCGGCGGTATTAGTTTTATTCAGACGTTAAAATCTACTTTAAGATCTACTATAAGAAGTGAAAGACTGAAAAATGCCGGTATAGATTTACAAACATTAGAAGATGCCGGAAAAGGCATTGAAATCATTACTAAGAAAATTAGTAAAGAGGGTAAAGTAGAAGAAGATAACAATGAAATACTCGCTGCGGTTGGTTTTATCTTCGGTTTTGCAAATTATTTCCTTATGCTGATGTACGGTGGTATGGTACTTCGTGCTGTAATAGATGAAAAAGCTAATCGTATCATTGAGGTTATTGCTTCTTCAGTCAGACCGTTCGATATTATGTTTGGTAAGATAATTGGTATTGGTTTGGCAGGACTTACTCAGGTATCTGCCTGGATAGTTTTATCATCAATTGTTATGATGTTTGGTCTTTCACCTGCAGATACAGCGATGGCGGGAGTAGATGCACAGCAAATGGAACAAGCTCAAATGTTATTCGGAAAAGTTCCTATGCCGGATATTTCTATCTGGATGATAGCTGGATTTTTATTCTATTTTATTGCAGGTTATTTCATCTTTGCCAGTTTATACGCTGCCATTGGATCTGCAGTAGATCAGGAACAAGATGCGCAGCAGTTACAAATGCCTGTTACCATGATCATAATTTTACCTATGCTTTTCCTTGCATCTATGCTGAGTAACCCTGAGAGTACAATAGCAGTGGCTGCATCGCACTTCCCATTATTCTCTCCGATATTAATGCCGGTACGAATGTTCGCAACTTCAATGCCGATATGGGAAATAGCAATTTCTGTGCTGGCAATGATAGGTACATTTTTTGGAGCAGTTTGGGTAGCAGCACGAGTTTACAGAGTGGGTATCTTAATGACGGGTAAAAAACCATCATTTAAAGAACTAATTAAGTGGATTAGATTAGCAAAGTAAAACAATTTTCAAGAAAATATATTCCTAATTCTGTACAACTTGAATCTAATAACTTGATTCGAAGTGTCTAAAAAAAGAAATAGGACGACAATAATAAAAGAGAGAGGCATTATCTTATTAGATTACCTCTCTCTTGTTGTTTATAACAGATTTGTCATTTTGGCAATAGTATAATTTCAAATTAATGTAAAAGTCTGCTTTCAATATGTGCTGCATAAACATCATTTTACTTCAGAGACAGCTTCATTTGATAACTTAAAGAATCTGCTTAACTTCATGTTTAGTGTTTGATCTAACAGCTCCTTACCTAATTATCATTACTTTCCTTCTTTCCACATAAGTAAGAGTTTTTAATTGAACAAAATAGTGCCCCGAAGGGATATGAGATATGTCTTTTATAATTTTGATATCCTTAAATTCAGATATGTTTTCATCATAAAGAATTGAAACCGTTTCCCCAAGCATATTGATCAATGATATAACAGTATTGCCTTTTTCAAGTACAGAAAAATCAATTTGTAATACAGTTTCAGCCGGATTTGGAGACAAGTTTGATATGCCTACAATCCCTTTAGGATTGTAAAGACGTTTTCCTCCTTGTTCGCATAAATCGGATATTGTAATACTACCTGATTTTGTATCAATAATAAGCATATCATCTTTTGGTTTAATTTCTGCAAATTCAATAGGACTGACCTCTTTATCGCCTAGCATCACTTTGTAAGGAATTTTAATGAGAGTATCACCGACATTCCTGTCGATAGAAAACTCTGTTGTTTCATAATAGCCCTTGTCAGATATTATTTCTGCATTCAGATTAACAGGTAACATCACATAGCTATTAAACTCTATATTTGCAATCAATCCGTCAGATACTAATTTACTCATATTTTGTGATTCTTCAAGAATAATTGGCAAATTGATTACTTCACCAACTCGTGCTTCCAAATGAGGGATAGAGATTACAATTCTGGCTCCCGGTTCTATAGTTGGTTCAATTGCCTCTCCGGTTACATATACAATCTCCGAGTTGTCAGAATAGTTATGAGTGATCTCTATCTCTGAAGTCTTCATCCCTAAAGATTGCGGGAAGAATGCTAAATCAATAAAAAGAGTATCTCCTGGATCTATTGTTGAACCGGAGAAACCATTGCCGGTCTCAAAATCATTAATATCTGTACCTTTTAAAAGGATTTGAGATATAAGCAAATCTTCACTGCCGGAGTTAAAAAGTATAGGGATATTTAAGCTGTCAATTCTTTGTCCTAATTCTAAGGTTCCAAAATCTATATTATTTGTTAAAAAATCTAATCCCTCAATTTTCCCTCTACCGATAACATCTACTACGACTGTATCAGATTGGCTAATCATATATAAATTAGTTTTCTTATTACCTGGAGAGGTCGGTAGGAAGCTGATTTCTAAATTTAGTTTGTCATTGCTCTCAAATTCCAAAGGTACGTTCAAGTTCCTAATATAGAACTGATCAGCATCTTCATCCTTTAAGTATACCTCATCTATTGTGTTAGCATATGAACCACTATTATGGAAATAATCAATAATAGTAGAGTCATTAGCTATATCAACCGGTTGATCTGCAAAAGCAATCTTTTCAATATATATAGTATTTTTGATATAAGCCTGAGCATGTAGAGTAACTGTAAGAGGTTCACCTGGGGCATTGTTATAAAACTTAAGTATTCCTGATGTAGCGCCCAATGAGTTTGCAGTATAAGACAAATCCATTCGGCAAGTATCTCCCGATTTAAGAGTAAACGGACCAGCGCCTTTCAGAGTTTTAAAGTCAGTAGCATTAGGAAAAGTATGTTCTGTTTTAGAAATAAAAATGTCTGTTGTTCCTGTATTTGCTATAGTTATAGCATCTAATGTATCTTTTGTTTCACCAAGAGGGACTTTCCCAAAGTCAATGTCTTCATTGATAACTATTAAACTTGGCTGAATTCCTTCACCTTTTATAGGAACAAAAGTAGTGTCTGCCTGCATTTCTACCACGATTTCAGAAGTTTTCAATCCAACTGAAGATGGCGTAAATCTAAACTCAACAGGCAGTGAATCCTGTGGTTCGATATAGTAAGGGAAATCGTTGATTAGTACATCAAAATCAGCTTCATCATTGCCTTGAATAGAGATATTATCAACTCTGTTTCTATAATTTCCCGGGTTTTTTATAAAAGCAGTAACGACAGAATCTTTAAACTCAGACACAATAACCTGCTTCATATCCACTTCCATAGTTTCGTACTTAGGACTCACGATAGAGAATAGTGAGTCTGATGTGTCATATTGGGAGGATAGTGGTAGTCCTTCAAAAAATCTAATAATTCTGTCGTCAATCATTGCTAATTTTGTAAAGTCTTTAGAAAAGTCAATATCATTGATAGCATAGCATGATTCGAACTTTTTAAATTGCTCGAGTTTTTCTATATCATAGATTATAGTACTTGGAGTATATGGTCGAGCATATCCCTCTGGATTGTTTAATAAAAGATATTTACTTTCATTAAAATACTTATGAAGGCTATAGTATGAACCTTTGGGTAGAGGCATTGATTTGACAACCTCTTTACTTTGGAGATCAAAAAAGTCTAACCTACCCTCAGATTCCCAAGTGTTGAAAATAGATGCTAATATATATTTTTCATCATAAGTGTAGTGAAAAAAAGGGTTGTCGATAGACAAATACATATGTTTTTTTCTATCTATTGAATCAATCAATTCTCCACTATAGACATTCCAAATTTTGAGTGAAGTTAGATCCTGAGATATTATTCTCGTACCATTTTGATTCCAGTGATAAAAATCTGCATTTGGATGATCAATTTTTGAAATTGTATCACCGGTAATAAAATCTCTAACATACATAATATTATTGCCATGATTTGTAAGGTATAAGTTGTTTGTGGTCGATGGCAATAAATAATAGGATCTGATTTTATTTAGAATCTCTAATGTTTTTGAATCATAGATAGAAAGATATTGTTCATTAAATCCAACTATATTTTGTCCGTCATCAGTCCAGAATATGTCATGGACGACTTTTAATTCATGATTTATAGTCTTGATAAATTTGTGAGTTTTGTTGTCGTAAAGTGATAACTTAATATCATGAGATATGGCCGATAATCTGCTATCTGGTGAATAAGCGAAATCCATATTGTTTGCTACACCAGTTGAGATAATCTGAACCTTATTGAGAAAAGATTTGTTTTTATAATCGAAGATTTCTAAATAAGAATTCGAATATTGATTTGGGAGAAGATTCTCAAAAAGCAGGAATTGATTTTTATTTGGTATAGGAAACATGAAACTTATCGATTTCGAAGAGGCTTGCTCTTTGAAGCTAATTTCACTAAACTCAGATATTATATTTAGTGTATTCAGATCAGCTACATATATAGTATCATTATAAGTATACCAGCATAAATCATGATTATCGGATATATTGCAATATCTATCTTTAATGGAAAAGTTGGTATTAGTTAGCTTTTTTGAAGCTAAAGAATATTGAGAAATATCGATCTCGTTATACGCATTTGATTTAAATATGTATATTAAATCTGAATTGTTTTTCCAGCAAATAGATTTAACATTGGTAGAAGAAAATATGCTATCTATTTTTGCAAAGCCTTTATTAATCGAATAGATGATTATATCTCTGTCATTGTTTTTTATTAAAGCTAAATAGTCATCACTAAATGAGTAGCCATGAGACTGGTAATACTTCATACTTAAAGAATCTATTATTATGGATTTGGTTAAGTCATATAAAAGAAATCGACTTCTGTCTTGAACTAACAGCAAGGTATTGTCATTGATGTATTTTATATCCTCAAAATTACCACTAATATTGGGCAGAGTTGTCCAATTCTCAAAATTATTTAAATCGAACTTCAAAATACTGTCTTCTTGGGAATAGAATAAAAAATTATTTTCTTCAGAAATCTCTATTACTCGAGTACCGGAGGATGGTATAAAGTCTTTACATAGATAATCGTCCAGTCTTGTAAGGGAAGGTAATTCAACTTTTATGAAACCACGGTTTGTACCTAAAATTACGGTATCTCCATTTTCATAAAATTCAGTAGTAAAATATAGCCTGTCCCAGCCATGATATATCTCTTCGATATTATCGTCAGCAGTTTGGCTAATTCTTATCAAACAGCTGTCACTTTCAGGTAGTGGGATGTTATTCCATGGAGCAATAGTATCTCCTATAGTGACAGTAACATCACTCCAGGATAATCCGGCATCGTTGCTGAATTCTATGTTCACATTTTTATCTGTTGCAGTATTTTTCCAGGTTATTATTGAATCTGATCCGGCGAGAAATACTTCACCACCATTAGGAAAAGTTACTTCAATATTAGAATCGAATTCAAATTTAGGGATACCAAAAGAAAAATGAAAGGTTTTGCCACAAGGAAGTGCATCGAACTCAAAAAATGATACATCATAAACAGAATCTTGTGGTGCAAAACTAATGGTAAAATCCTGATACTCTCCCGCTTTAATTGTACAATTCTTTGGTACTATTTCAATGTCACTTCTGGCTCCAACTATATTGTCTACAACAAAATCCTGATTTTTAGCGTAAACCCTCAATGATTTAGTTACAGTTTGGCCAATTTCAGCAGAATATAATCTTATATATGTTGGTTCAAACTGAAAATACCCTACGTGCGAATGTGGAATAAAGTATTGGGTAGTATATGTGTTATTGACAAGGGGGCTTCTTATCTCTAAATTTTGGAATGATTTACAACTACTGTTGGATTCCCAGCTAATCGTACAAAACTCTATATTGTTATTGAATTTTGATAATTGTATCAGTGCTTCATAAAATTTTGAATCTATATCTATTTCATCAAAATACAAACCATAGGTATTCTGAGAGAAAGCTATCATGTTAGAGTCACACTTGTTTTCTATTCCAAAGCTATGTATTTTAGTTTTTAAATTTTGGGCATAATCGATTATATTTTGGGTTTTAGGTGGAAAATTTGGGTGACCGTCAGAAATCATTAGTAATTGACGATTCTCATATTTTGCATTTTTCATGGTTAATAAGCCGCCGTAATATGGATCAAGCATAGCAGCGTCATATGAAGTACCGCCTCCCACAAAAGCAAAGTTATCTAATTGTTGGAAGAGTAGATTTTTATCTGAAGTAAAATCCTGAACAATATAATTTTTGTCATTAAATGCAGTAATAGCGCATTCAAACCTTCCTGCCTCTTGCATTTCTATCCATTTCTGGGCTAATTCTATTTCTCTTTTGAAAGAAGCACCAGTCATTGAGCCACTGACATCAAGCGTAAGAACGCTCGATATCTCTTCTGTTCCAGTTGGAATTGGACAGTCTATATTAATTATATTTCTCGAATATCCATTCTCATAAATCTCGAAATCTGACTTATCCAGATTAGTAATCTGATCTCCATTCTTATCTGTGGCAAAAAGTTTTGCTCGCATAATTGGAAAATCTGTGCTATCAATATCAAAAACGTATAATGTCTGACTGTTTCCCTGGTACGAAATCAGTATTAAAAGTATTAGAAAAACCAAGCGCATAGAATCTCTGTGCATAATTTTAAAAAAACAGGAGTTTACAATTATAATATAATTTAATACATATAAAAATAATGATAATCTGCAGTTTATACAATGCAATAAATCAAAATCTAATATAAAATTGTATTTTAAATTAGAATAATCTAAAAAATGGACATTGTATGCCTAAAATATAAATATTATGCAATAAAATATCAATTCAGTAGTAATACGTGTTATGGGTATATAACATTTCTCTAATTATTATAAAATAAATGATATATAAATTGTATCATTTTGTGACATCTGAAAGAAATATAGTCGTTTATTTTTCTTTTTAGGAGATTGTCTTATGAAAAGACATTACATAGCTTATCTTTCCAAAACATTGTTGCTTGTCTTGCTTTCAGTTTTCTTTGTGAGCTGTAGTGATGATGACGATAACAATGATCCAATAACACCATCTGCAAAAATTTTAGATGTAGGTACTCAGAAAGCTTTGCATTACATGATGGATACAATGACTACAAACAGAGGTATACCCGGTGCTATCGTGATGGTACAGAAATCCGGATATGAACCTTGGTTTACGTCTGTTGGATATAGAAATATCGAAACCAAAGATACATTGCTGCCGAATCACCGCTTCTTGGTTGGTAGTATATCAAAAACATTTGTGGGAGCAGTAATTCTCCAGCTTATTCAAGAAGGCAAAATTGGCTTAGATGATAAATTAATAGACCATTTAGATGCCATCACTCTAAACCCTGCAGTTTATGATACAAGTATGTATAAACTCTCCGATGTTACAATTAGACATTTGTTGAATCACACAAGTGGTATGGGTAATTATCTGAATGGATATTTTGTACCTTGGGCATTTGAAAATAGATCTTCTTCGATTACCAGAGAAGCTCTTACCGATTCTTTAAATTCTGACGGATTATATTTTGAACCAGGAAATGGTGTCCAATATTCTAACTCAGGCTTCATTACTCTTGGCCTACTTGCTGAAAAAGTTACCGGTAAAAAAATCGAAGACCTGGTAAAAGAAAGATATTTAGATCCGATGGGGTTAAAAAATTCCTATTTCCCTAGCTCACTTTCCGAAACTTCAGCATGGCTTGATGATAACTCTCATGGCTATGCTGTCTATCTTGATGGCAATCAGCATGATGTTACTGATTTTGATCCTTCTTATACATGGGCTGCCGGTGCAGTTGTGTCTAATGCCGAAGATTTACTTGTCCATCTTAAAGAGATGTTGACGGGTAGCAAAATGCTAAATCCTACACTGCAAGCAAGGCGCTTAATATTTCATTCTACTCAGATGCATGATTATGGTACTGCCGGATTCGGGTTAGCCATAGCAGAAGTAGGTGATTTATATCGCGGTCATTCAGGTGGATGGATAGGCTATAATACTAATATTTATTATAGGAAGGACAAAGATGCATATATCATAGCATTTGTAAATAGATATTCAGGAGGTGAGAACCCTGCTTGGGATTTATTCCTTTACGTAAATGATGTAGTATTCCCGAATTCGCCTTCCATGAAAATGGCCTTACCATATGATTTCTTTGATTAATCTTAAGACTTTGGAATTACCAATTTTTTCTTTCACACATAAGTAGAGGTTATAAAAATGGCACAAGTAGAAAACTTGGCTCAAAACCAAACAGCCACAGCCCATAACATTGTAAATAAGTACATTTGGTGGGCTGCAGGCGGTGGAGCAATCCCTGTTCCGGTGTTTGATATCGCAGCAGTAAGTGCTGTTCAACTCAAAATGCTGAAAACTCTTGCTGAGCATTATGATATAGAGTTTAAGCAAGATTGGGGCAAATCTTTCATCGCTGCTCTTCTTGGTGGTATTGCTGCAGACCAGTTAACTCGTAGCAGCATCACAAGCTGGGTAAAATCTATTCCAATTATTGGTATAGTTGCAACTCTTTCTATGCCAATTTATTCTGGCGCAATGACTTATGCTGTTGGCAAGGTCTTTATTCAACATTTCGAATCAGGTGGTACATTCCTTGATTTTGATCCTGAGAAAGTAAAAGCTTACTTCGCTGAAATGTTCAAAGAAGGCACTCAAAAAGGTGCAGCTGCAACTGCTACTAAAAAAGCATAACTTCTTTTTTTCAATCCGAAAGCAAGTGTTGAATGACTTGCTTTCGGATTTTTATGTCATACGCAGTCCTTGATACAATCATACATAGCAAAAACGGAGATGAGATGAAAAACATCGTAGAACTACTAAATCAAATAAAAAACAGTTCAAATGGAATCTATTTCTATGATAGTACCGGAACAGAAATATTCTATACATATGAAGAGTTGTATCAGTCTTCTCTTGCACGTCTAAATCAATTAAATCTTCAAAATATAGATAATTCTTATCAAGCCGTTTTTCAAATCTCTTCAGATATTGCTTTTATTCAGTCGCTATGGGCTTGTATACTTGGTGGTATTACAGTTGTACCATTACCTCTCGCTACAAGTAAAGATTCGGAACAGAAGCTTAGAAATATTCTTGATCTTTTGGATAATCCTATAATACTAAGCGATTCCTCTGCTATTATTGAAGACTATGATGCAATAGATGTTTCTAATACTCTGCAGACTGCTGAAATTGAAATTCATATTGAATTACAAAATCCGGTTCTAATTCAATTTTCATCCGGTTCGACAGGCTCTCCCAAAGGAGTTATCGTAACGCATGAAAATTTAATCGCAAATCTGGACTCGATGAGAATATCTCTGGATTTTAGAGAAGAGGAATTATTTCTTTCCTGGGCACCTCTTACACATAGTTCTGGTATGATACTCTCTCATTTCAATGCTTTGATGGGTAACTACAATCAAATTCAGGTTGAGCGTCAGGCATTTATTTCAAATCCTCGAATATGGCTGAATCTGGCAGATAAACACAAGGCTACCTTCATATTCTCACCAAATTTTGGATATAAATATCTGCTAACTGCAATGGACAAAACAAAAAATTATGAGTGGGATTTGAGTTCAATCAGATATATAATGAATGGCTCTGAACAAATCTCTGCTGAAACAGCAAATATTTTTACGGATACATTATATAAATATGGCTTAAATCCAAACGCCATGACTACAATTTACGGATTGGCAGAAAACACATTAGCTGTGAGCTGTGAATCTTTATCTCAAAATTTAAAATATATAAGAGTAAAACGAGATTCTATAAATTCCGGTGAGACTATTGTTATCTCTGAAAATGAAAAAGATTCTTTAAAAGTAGTTTCTCAAGGTAAACCTGTTGTCAATACACAAATTAGAATATTTGATGAAGAAGTACTTGAAGAGAATCAGGTAGGGGAGATTCAGGTAAAAAGTGCTTCAAGTATAGAAGCTTACTATAAAAATCCTACTGCAACAGATACTCTTTATACGCCTGATGCGTGGCTTAAAACCGGAGATCTGGGCTTCATAAATAACGGTAATCTTTATGTGTGTGGCAGGCAAAAAGAGCTTATTATTATCAATGGAATAAACTACTACCCGGATGATATTGAAAGCCAACTTGCCAGATTAATTGATTTACCTCAGAATCAGATTATTGTTGCTTCAAAAATCAATGAAACTGATGGCATAGAAGAAATCGTGTGTGGTTTGGCTATAGAATCTGATATCGATGTTGAAGAGCTTAGGAAAAGGTTCTTATCAGAGTATGGTGTTGCTATTCCACATATAAGTAAAATTGACAAAATTCCAACAACCAGTAATGGCAAAAAACAAAGGCTAAAATTTGCTGAGACTTATATTGTAAATGAGAAAAATACTAAATATAATATCAGTAAAATAGATATTGATTTATGGCATGTAAAAGAGACTATAAGCAATGTGGCTAAGAAATATATACAAGGTGAATTTGATCAGAATAAAAGCTTCGCAGTTCAGGGATTTAATTCCATTAAAACAGTTGAGTTTGTATCTGAGTTGTCAAATTTACTGAATATAGATTTAGATGCATTCGTAGTGTTTAATAATCCAAATGTAGAGACTCTCGCTAATTACATAATCACAAGAATGAGCAACTCTGACATAAATGCTGAAGTTTCAGAACGATCAGAATACGATGATATTGCTATTATAGGATTAGATTGCAGATTCCCAAAAGCAAATAATGCTGAGGAGTTTTATCGGAATCTAATTAATAAAATTGATTGCATAGGCGATATACCAAATACCAGATGGGATAAATCAAAAATAGAATCAGCTAAAATTAACGAAATTCCAGATTTTGGTGGATTCGTTTCTGATTTCGACCTTTTTGATAATGAGTTCTTTAATATTCTGCCTATCGAAGCAAAGTCGCTCGACCCTCAGCAGAGATTATTACTTGAGACAACAATCCATGCTTTAGAAGATGCTAATATTAAATTGGAATCAATTAGAAACTCTGACTGTGGTGTATATGTAGGAATTGCAAATAGCGATTATGCTACAGTAGAAGCTAAGTCTACTGAATTAAAAGATATTACACCTTACAGTTTTACAGGTTATACTCCTAGCACAGCTGCCGGCAGAATTTCATATTTTCTTGGTTTGCATGGTCCAAATTTAGCTATAGACACTGCTTGTTCATCTTCTTTAGCTGCATTGCACTATGCCTCTCGTGGCATTCAAAATAAAGAGTGCAAACTTGCAATTGTCTCCGGAGTGAATCTTATACTCAGTCCTGAAATGAATGTCGGGCTATACGAGATGGGAGTGCTTTCTCAAGATGGCAGATGTAAAACATTTGATAAAAAAGCAAATGGTTATGTCAGATCAGAAGGCTGTGCGACTCTCATCATAAAAAGTCTTAAAGATGCAGTATCTGATGGAGATAGTGTATATGGAGTTATTAAAGGATCTGCTCTTTCACATGATGGAGCAAGCAACGGCTTAACTGCTCCTAACGGAGTCGCTCAGGTTAAAGTAATGAAACAATCTTTAGATATTGCGCATCTAAAAGCTAAAGATATAAATTACTTTGAAGCTCACGGGACAGGGACAGTCGTGGGAGACTTGCAGGAGCTTAATTCCATACAGGAAGTATGCGAAAATATAGAAGCTTATCAGAAAGTAGGTGCAGTAAAATCAAATATTGGACATGCTGAAGCCGCAGCAGGTCTTGCAGGCGTTATTAAACTTCTTAAGTCCTTTGAAAAAGGAATACTTCCCGGCAATTTGCATTTTACTCAACTGCCGGATAATTCTAATATTAGAATTAGTAACTCTAACATCCTATCTGATAATATTGAGCTTAGAGAAATACTCAAAAATGATAAAAATGCAAAATTTAGAGCATCTATAAACTCTTTTGGCTATAGCGGAACAAATGTAAATCTAATATTAGAGCAATACGAAAATAAAATTGAACAGAATCAAGTTTCTCATTCATCGAACGAGATCAGAGTTCTGCCATTGAGTGCTAAAACTTTTGATTCTCTTGATAAAACGATAGAAGCATATTCAGAACTTCTTCAAAAGCAGGCGATTCATATCGATGACTTAATTGCAAATATAGAAAAAAGCCGAAATTCATTTGATATAAGGCTGGCTATAGTTGCCAATAATTCTGATTTGAATGAAATACTGTCTAATCCTCATGCAGGCAAGAATAAATTCAAAATAATAAGAACCGAAAGTAAAACTGATAGCAAAGGTATTGTTTTCACATACCCCGGTGGTGGTGCTCAACGTCTTAAAATGGGGCAGGAACTTATGCAAAAAGAGCCTGTCTTTGCAAGCACAATGGCTATCTGTGATAAGTTATTAGCAAAGCATATCGATACTTCAATTATAGATATTATTAATAATGACCAAGAGAAATTAGGGAAACTGGAGTTCGCTCAACCTGCTTTGTTTGCAATTGAATATTCTCTGAGTCAATTATTCATTTCTTACGGTATTAATCCGGGTGCAGTAATTGGTCATAGTACAGGTGAGTATGCAGCTGCTTGTGTTGCAGGAATTATTACGCTCGAAGATGCTACAAAAATGATTGCTCTCAGAGCAAAACTAATGGACGGAATAAGTTCTAAAGGTAAAATGGTTGCTGTTTATGCTAATGCTGAAACAGTAGACCAATATCTTTCTGACTTTAAACAATTCGTAAGCATTGCAACCATTAATTCTTCTGAAAATGTCGTTATTTCAGGATTTAGTGATAAAGTAGATGCAGTTGTGCATATGATTGCAACTGATGGTATCGAATATAAAGAGCTTAAAATATCACAAGCTTCGCATTCACCGATTATGGAAGAAATAATCGATTTATATCGTGAGGCTATTAAGGATATTCAATTTAAAGAAGCAAAGATAGATTATTACAATAACATATCAGGTAAAAAGCTTGAGAAGGGAACTATCTTAAATGCAGATTATTGGTGTAAGCATATTTTAGAGTGTGTAAACTTTGCTGCTTCGATGAAGAATATTCGCGAAGACGGTTACCATCTGTTCCTGGAGCTGGGACCTTCACCTGTGCTCACAGGAGTTGGTCTTCAGGATTATCCTGATGATACATTTATCTCTGCATTTGCTAAAGAGTTTGGAGAGGTCGAACAGATTCAACGTGTGCTAGCAGGTCTGTATGTGAATGGCATAAAAATAAACTTCTCTAAAATTTATAAAATAGAGCAGTATAATAAGATTCAATTGCCAAAATATCAATTCTCTAGGAAGCGATTCTATAAAGATCCTAACCTTGGTCTTTATAAAACTACTACCCCAAAATATCAAACTGTTGCAAGAGAACCGGAGATTGTAAAAATGAAAACAACAAGAAACTATCAAAATGACATTCTTGAAATCATTTCTGATAAAACCGGATTAGAAAAGCAGCAGCTTGATATAAATACAGGATTCTTCCAAATGGGAATGGATTCGCTTACATTGGTAAAATTGCGCCAGGAAATTGATAAAAGATACGCTTTGACTGTATCTATGACTGATTTGGTAAAAAACTATAACACAGTTTCCAAGCTTTCTGAGTTTGTGCGCAGTGAAATGCCGAAAGAAGAAGAGTTACAGATAAACAACTCATATATACCGAGTCAGATTCAAAATGCTGAAACACAAATAAATCCTAATGCAAATCATAGTTATATTGAATCTGTAATTCAACAGCAAATGCAAATCATGCAACAGCAGCTGAATCTGCTTCAGAGTTCAGTTCATGTCGCTTCTGATACTACTACGCACCAGAAAACAAAGAAACCTTCAAAACCTATCAACTTTCGCTCTCTCAAACTGGACGGAGATGATTTAAACAATCAACAGGAGCAGTTTGTCAGTGACTTAATTGATAAATATAATCGTAAAACTAAAAGCTCTATGGAGTATGCTCAAAAACACAGAAAACATCTCTGTGATTGGATAAATACTCTTTCTTTTCGCTACAGTCTCAAGCAAATGAGTTACCCTTTTGTTTCAGCCAGATCTGCCGGAGGATATGTTTGGGATTTAGATGGTAATAAATATATTGATATTGCAAATGGTTATGGTGTTCACTTCTTTGGGCATAAACCAAAATTTGTGGAAGAGGCAATTCTAAAGCAAATAGAACAGGGCTTTGAACTGGGCCCTCAGTCTTCGTTAGTAGGTGAGACTGCTGAAATCTTGGCTCGACTCAGCAACAACGAACGTGTAACTTTTTGCAACACAGGTTCAGAAGCAATAATGGTTGCTATTCGGGTAGCTCGTGCAAAAACCGGAAGAGATGAAATAGTATTATTTGGTGGTTCTTACCACGGCACTTTTGATGGTGTTTTAGCAGTGCCTGATGATGATGGAGATTCACGTCCTGTCTCTATAGGTGTACCGGAAGGAATGGTAGAAAAAGTAAAAGTACTGGATTATGGTACGGATGAAGCATTAGAATATATTAAAACCAATGGTGCAAATATTGCCGCAGTTATTTGTGAGCCGGTACAAAGCAGAAAGCCTCATTTACAACCAAAGGCTTTTGTTAAAGAACTCAGAAAAATTACTGAAAACTCAGGTACTACTTTGATATTTGATGAGGTCGTAAACGGATTTAGAATATCGGCAGGCGGTGCTCAGGAGTTTTATGATATAAAAGCAGACATGGTTACTTACGGTAAAGTAATTGGTGGAGGCATGCCACTTGGAGTTCTTGCAGGTAAAGCAGAATATTTAGATTATATAGATGGTGGTAACTGGGATTTTGCTGATAATTCCAAACCGGCAAATGATATTATATTCTTTGGTGGAACTTTCTGTAAACATCCTCTTACCTTGGCTGCATGCAACGCAGTTCTGAAAAAAATTGAAGCAGAAGGCGAAGAGCTTTACTCAAGACTAAATAATCTGACTGCAACTTTTGCAGATATTGCCAATAAGTTATTCAAAGAGCTTAGAGTTCCTCTTACTTGCACTCATTTCGCTTCTCAGTTCCGAATTGACGGGCAAAACGAATATAGTTTGCTACTGAAGCCGATAGAGCTGGATATATTCTTCTATTTGATGATTTACAAAGGAGTCTATTTCTGGGAAAGAAAAGTAAATTTCTTCTCCACAGAGACTTCCGAAGAAGATGTTAATTATATCTTGATAGCTATGCGTGAAGCTCTAACAGAAATGATTGATAATGGTTTTTTTCCTGATGATTCCAGAGCTTTAGTTTCCCAAAAAACTAAAGAAGCATCAACTTCACAAAAAAAGATGTTTCTACTGAGTCAATATGAAGGTGGAGAAATTGCATATCACATCACTCTTCCGTTTATAATTAAGGGCAAACTGGACAGACAAAAGCTTGAGCAAGCAATCAATAAAATTGTAGAAAGACATGACATATTACGTACAAAGTTTTACTTGAAAGATAGTAAAATTCAGTCTGAAGTAGTTGACAATTACGACTTTAAATTGAATCTTATTGATTTAGAATCTGATGTTCAGGAGGGGATAAATAAGTTTATTCAAAGCTTCGATTTATCTGAATTACCACTCTTCAGATTTGGACTTGCAAACATTAGTGATGAGAAGCATCTTCTTGTTTTTGATATTCATCACATAATATTTGATGGCCTCTCAATCGCTGTTTTTGTGGATGAGTTATGCAAGTTTTATGACGGAATTGAGGTTGAATACCAAGCTACACAATTCGATAAGTTTTTAGAATTAGAAAAACGCTATTTCAATAGTAAAGATTTTTCATCTGATAAAGAATACTGGCTGGAGAATCTAAAAGATTTACCTGCTGCTTCGGATTTGCCTTATGATTTTATTCGTCCTCCTAAAACTTCATTCGAAGGCGCACAGCTGCACTTTAGTATCAATTCCGACATGGCTACAGAGCTTAAGGATTATTCCAAAGAAACAGGAATTACATTAAATGCTGTACTTTTAAGTGCTTATGCCTTGATGCTTAGCAAGCTCTCAGGAGCAGAAGACTTTGTGATAGGTTGCCCTGCATCAATTAGATCTTTTGATGATCAATTGGATACTGCTATAGGTCTGATGGCAAATACTATACCTCACAGAGTCCGCTTGAATCAAACGTTCAAATTTTCTGAATTTGCTCAGAATCAGGCAATTCAAACTACTGAAAACTATGAGCATTCTATATATCCTATTGAGAAAATTATAGAAGATCTAGAACTAGAAAATTATGGTAACAGGCATCCTTTATTTGACACTCTATTTATTTATGAGTCTGCAGATAATAGACTATTCAATATAGAAGGCTTGACTTTTGAGCGGTTTAAGTATGAAAAACAAACAACAATGTCTGATTTGGTATTTGAGGCTATAAGTGAAGAAGGCATTATAAATTGCAGTCTGGAGTATGATAAAAATCTATTTCAAAAAGCGACAATTGAGAGATTTGCAGCATATTATAATCGAATTTTGTCTCAAATAATATCAAATAAAAACATTGGAATTAAGGATTTAAACATAATTCCTTTGGAAGAATACTCTACTCTAAGAACAGGTTTGATGGATTATGCTCATGATGCAGAACTAAAATCCGTTTTGGATATATTTTCAAATAATGTAGCTAAGCAGCCTGATACAAAGGCAGTTATAACTTCTGATAAACAATATACTTATCGTGAATTAGATATTCTTTCAGACACAATTGCTTATCACATAAACAACAATGTTGAAACTAACGGGTCCAAGGTAGCCTTACTTCTTGATAGAAACCAATATCTGATTGCATCTATACTTGCATGCTATAAGCTTGGAATACCTTATATTCCTTTAGATAAAAGTACACCTCAGGAACGTAATGACTATATTTTGCAAGACTCTAATGCAGATTTACTTATTACAGATTTTGAACAGAAGATTTCAATACCTCAGCTCCATTTGAGCGGCATAGACTTATCAGAAGAGCATAAAACAGAATATAATTCCTGTCCAAATTCATTGGCTTACATCACCTATACATCCGGTTCCACGGGTAAGCCTAAAGGTGTAATTATTAGACAGGAGAACATTGTAGCATTTACTCATAACTTTGATAAAATATTTGATTTTCAAAGAGATGATAAAATTCTGGCAATTACAACTGTATCTTTTGATATTTCAAATTTGGAAATCATTTGCTCTTTACTCTATGGTATGACAGTTGTCATTGCTTCTGAGTCTGAGATAAATAATCTAAACCTGCTAAAAGAGCTCTGTCTAAAGAATAATGTAGAAAATATCCAGCTGACTCCTAGTCGCTGTAATTTACTTTACCAGGAGTTGGGAAGTGATTTTCTCCAGCACTTTAAGACAATCCTGGTTGGTGGCGAAGCCATGCCGAAATCTCTTTACAATGTCCTTAAAGAATTCGATAATACTAAAGTTATAAATGTTTATGGACCGACAGAAACTACTATTTGGTCTAGTTCTAAGCTAATAAATAATAGCGAACTAAATATAGGACGTGCTCTAGTTGGCGAAAAATTGTTTATTCTCGACAATAATGACAAGATAGTTCCTTTGGGCTGCAAAGGAGAAATATGTATTGCAGGTTCAGGTGTTGGGAGCGGGTATTATAATCGCGATGAGCTTACTTCAGATAGATTTATAAACGTTGATTTTTCTAATGATATAATCTATAAAACAGGTGATATAGGCAAAGTAAATAATAATCTTGAGATAGAGATTTATGGAAGGAATGATAACCAAATAAAAATTAGAGGCTATAGAGTAGAGCTTGAAGAGATTGAAAACATTGCAAATGCAATTCATGGAGTTAAAAGTGCTGTTTGCAAGATAGAGCAAGACTCTATGCTGCTCATGTTTTATATTGGAAACATAGACGAAAAGAATCTTCAAAAGAAACTTAGAAGTAAACTTCCTGCTTACATGCTTCCTGTTCATTTCACAAAAGTGGAACAGTTCCCTCAAACACCAAATGGAAAAATCAATAGGAAAGCATTGAAATCAGAATACAATCCTGTGAAAACAACAGCAGTTCCTAAACAACTACAAAATAAAGACAGTAGGTTTGTGGAGATACTGAAAAAAGTTTTAGGGGTAGATGCTGAGATATCTCTTGAGTCAGATTATTTTGAAATAGGTGGTGATTCAATAAAAGCTATCAAATTGATTTCCGCTTTGTATCAGGAAGGGATTGAAATTGATTTTAAGACCTTGTTTACTGCCAATAGTCTTTTAGAAATCATTCAACAATCTGAGTTTACTGATATTACTGAAGAAGAAAATGAAATTAGCAAAACTGATATATTGGAACTACTACCGATGCAGGAAGGGATGCTATTTGAATCATATGGTGCTGATAAATCAATATATCACGAGCAACTCTCTTTCAGCTTAGTAGGTAATTTAGATTTTGACAGATATAAATTCTCCTGGGATAAAGTGTTTAGTCATTTTGATATATTCAAATCTACTCTTGTATCCGATGAAAACTATAAGTATAAACGCAAAATAAATGAGCGCTTGACCGGAAAAGGATTTATTTCAGAAAACAGTGATTTTGAGGAGTTAAAAGCAAAAGATTTAGAGAATCACTTTGATATAGACGATGGTGAATTATATAGATTATATCTTAATAGACGAGGCGGTGTTACTGATGTAATTTTCAGTTATCATCACATGCTTTTGGATGGGTGGTCGCTAACGATAATCTTTGATTTAATTCAGAAAATTTATCAGAATCCTCAATATGATCTTTCTGAAATGACTGACTCCTATACTCGGATTTCTCAAAACATTATAAACAATAGCCATAAAACTTCAATTAATGAAGCTATAACAGCGTTACTTGGTTCTGTAAGTATACAAGGAACAAAGTTGTGTAGCAGTTCTGTTGGTGATTCTGATAAAATCGGATCTGTCTCAATAAGTATTGCGGCATCCTCAGTCGAGAAACTCAGAAACTATGCTGCTAAGCAAAAGGTAAGTTTGCAAAGCGTACTTCTGTCAGCTTGGGCTAAACAACTTAGCGAAGAAAATCAATCTGATTCTGCTTGCTTTGCTTTGAGCATATCCGGCAGGAACTATTCATACAAAGGCATAGATAAGGCTGTTGGCTTGCTCATGAATACATTGCCTATGAGTATAGATACTGATAATACTTTCAATTCTATGGCTAAATCTGTTAGCTCGAAACTAGCTTCAGTAGTAGAATACCAGCATGTTTCTCTTGCAGAAATAATATCGAATCTTGATAACAAAGAATTGTTCGATCACATTGTAGTAATTGAAAACTATCAGCCCACAGATCTATCAGTGGATAATAAGATTAAGACACAAAATATTGACTTTTTTGAAAATACAAACACTCCTGCAGTAGCATATTTCTCTTTGTCAGAGGGGCTCATAATTGAGATTAAATATAAATCTGCAAGTAATTCCAAATTGGACGAATTTTTGGAAGGATTCCAAAATAAGCTACTTTCTATTATTGGTGACGATAGTGATAATGGACTTCCCGAGAGACAGACAGCAAAAAAAGTTATAGACCTATTTGAGAAAATCTTAGAAGTCAAAAACCTGAGTCTCAAAAGTGATTTTTTTGATAATGGTGGACACAGTCTTAAAGTCATTAGGCTTCTTACTGCCCTGTACAAAGAATTTAATTTTAGATTAGATGTAGATGAGTTATATAAAAATCCTACTCCTCTGAAAATTGCAAAGCAAATAGAAATATCTAAAAATAAGAAGCAAATATCCATCGCCCAGGAGATATATCCTTTACCTCCACAAGAGCAATACGAACTGTCATTTGCACAGAAACGCTTGTGGTTGTTTGCTGAACGATTCCCAGAAAATACTTCATATAATGTCTTTGGTAATCTGATTTTTGAAGGCGAATTAGATATTAATGTTTTCGAAAAAACTATCCACACTATTCTTGAGATCAGTCCAATTTTTAGAATATCTATAGATAATGAGGGTGGAGTTCCTTATCAAAGAGTATTAGCAAACGAGTTTGTGCTCAAAGTCAATGAGTTTGAGAGTGTTTTAGAAATAGCAGCTTATATCGAGCGGTTTGCTAAATCAGAGATGAGACTTGCCGATGGAAACTTGTTTAGAGTTGAACTAATAAAATTTGAAAAAGATAAGTACATTTTCCTCTTTAATGCGCATCATATCATTTTTGACGGATGGTCTAATGATCTTCTTCTTAAACAAATAGAATCTATTTACGCAGATCTTTCTCGAGGGAAACCTATCGATTTTACAGATTCTACTATAAACTATTTTGACTATGCACATTGGCATAATCAAAGTGTATTAAACGGAAAATTTGATAATGAGAAGTCCTATTGGATAGATCAACTCAAGAACATTAAAGAAAAATCTATCTTAAAAGGAGATCTTTCTTCCAAGATAAATCTGCCTGCAATTAGTGTATATAAAGGACTTAAACTAAATGAGCTGATAATCTCAAGAAGGTATACAAAGTTTACAATTTTGACTGCGGCTGTCACTATGCTCATAGCAGCTTCTCAAAACAAAGATAAAGTAGTTATAGGTGTACCAGTTTCAGGAAGATTCCCTCAAATTGAGCTTTCCGGTGTAATGGGTTACTTTATTAATACTTTACCGCTGGTGATAGATATCAATAAAGAGTCTCTATTGGAAAATTATCTGGAAGAAGTAACTCTAAAAATTAGTGATCTAAATTCGAAACAATCATATCCTATTGAGTTGCTGGATGAGCTTAATCAGAATGAAGAAATGTCTCTAAATAAACTCTTCAATGTCATAGTAAATAGTTTTGACAGCAATTTAGATAAAATGAAACTGGACGGTGTTCAAATATCAGAATACACCGTAAAGGCAAATCAGAGTAAATACGATATGCAGTTCTATTTTGAAGAAAAAGAAGAGATAAAACTTCTAATCGAATATAGTACAGAAGTTTACAGCTCTATATATATAGAAAAACTGACTCAGAAATTGGAAACTACGCTAAATATGATGCAAGTTTCTCAAATTAAAATAAAAGACATTCTAAATACTATATCGGAAAAGAGTTCCTACACTCAGGAAGACTTTTTGAATGACATAGACAATATTGACGAGGACTTTTAATATGTGTGGAATAGCCGGAATATTTGACTCCAAATCGAGGAGCTCTTTTAATATCAATACATTGAAAAGCATGGCAGATAAGATAATTCACCGTGGTCCTGACGATGATGGCTATTTTACCGACAGCATGTGCGGACTAGCTTTCCGCAGACTCTCTATTGTAGATTTATCATCAGCCGGAAATCAGCCATTTTATAATGAAGACAAATCAGTAGTCTCTGTTACAAACGGTGAGATTTATAATTATCAGGAGCTAAGAAAAGACCTTTTATCAAAAGGCCACAAACTAAACTCAAACTGTGATACAGAGATTATTAATCATTTGTACGAAGAGTACGGAGATACTTTTGTAGAACAGCTTGACGGGCAGTTTGCTGTAGCTCTTTATGATAAAAATCAGCAATCATTACTTCTGGCAAGGGATTTTGTTGGTGTAGCACCTCTTTTTTGGACTATGCATAACGGAATAATCTACTTCGCTTCAGAAATCAAGGCTATACTTGCCATATCTGAAATATCTA
Organism: uncultured bacterium; assembly: GCA_942490685.1. Taxonomy (GTDB): domain Bacteria; phylum Bacteroidota; class Ignavibacteria; order Kapaibacteriales; family UBA2268; genus JBFHIJ01. Next base: position 1,739,894 of record CALNXW010000016.1, on the reverse strand, counting down.
AAGAAATTGATATGACAGCGCTTGATTCTATGTTTACTTTTCCTTCAATTGTTTCTCCCAGAACTATTTTTAAAGGGATTCATGCTTTGAAACCAGGGCATACTCTCAAAATCAGAGGTGATGAAGTTAAAGAATTGAAATACTATGATTTAGAATATCCTCTTGAAGAAAATTTAAATGGGAATATCTCGGTTAATGAGCATGTAGAAAACATTGACTTTCTACTTGGGAATGCAGTCAAAAAACGATTACAGGCAGATGTACCTGTTGGGTGCTATATTAGTGGCGGACTTGATTCCTCAATCATATCATCTCTCACGCGCAAAGAGCTGTCAAATAGAGACTTAAATTCTTACTCTATTCTGTTCAATGATAAAAAAATTGACGAAAGAAAGTATCAAAGAATGATGTCACAGCAAATAAATTCCAATCACTATGAAATAGAATTTGATTGGAAAAGCATAAGCAATTATTTGCAAAAAGCCGTGTATCATGCTGAGACTCCGTTAAAAGAGACATATAATACCTGCTCTTTGGCACTTTCCGAAAAAGTGAATGATTCCGGTTTGAAAGTAATTCTTACCGGTGAAGGTGCAGATGAGATTTTTGCTGGTTATGTAGGTTATAGATTAGATTTAGAACGCGAGTCTGAGGAACCAGATCCTGAAATTATCGAAGATCAGGCCATCAGACAAGATTTATGGGGAGATTCGCAATTTATATACGAAAGAAGTTTTATAGAGCTTAATGAGCTTAAAAATGCGATCTACAGTGAATCTATTGTTCCTTCTCTAAACGAATTTAATGCTTCCTATTCTAAACTGGTCGATAAAGAATATTTAAGCGGAAGACATATAAATCACAAACGATCTTATCTGGATTTTAAACTTAGAATTTCTGATCACCTGGTTGCTGATCATGGAGACAGAGTGACTTTTGCGCACTCAATAGAAGGCAGATATCCGTTTTTAGATCGAGACTTGTTAAATTATACCAGAAGTATACATCCTAAGTACTTGATAGAAAATGGAATTGAGAAATCTATATTAAAAAAATATGCAGCAAAAGTTGTTCCTGATGAAATAAGAAATAGAGAAAAATTTGCATTCGTTGCACCGGGGAGTCAATACCTGCTTCAAAATAACTACGAATTTGTATCAGATTACCTTTCCTACGAAAGCATCAAAAAAGCAGGATATTTCAATCCTGATACTATAGAAAGGTTAAAAAAGATGTATTTGAGGTCTGATTTTTCTATAAACCAGACTTTTGAAAACGACATACTGATGATAGTTTTGACTTTTAATATCCTTTTAGAACAATTCAATATTTGATGGGGAATATTTATGAAAAAGATTATATACTGTCTCGTAATTTCAATGCTTTACGTAATTGTAGTGAGAGCTGAAGAGCCGAAAGTGCAAGATCCTAATTCTACGCAATGGTGGCTCAAAAGTCCGCTGGATCATACGGAATTATATGGACAGATGCTTTATCATGTAGAAGGATCATACTCTTTTTCTAATATGACAGGCAATATTGAAGGTGATGTCCATAAAGGCCAAATATTAAACTTTCTTAGGTATAATGCTTTTTCTTTTCACCTAAACTATATGCTGGATAAGTATAGTATAACCACTTATTCTGATAATTCAGGTAATCCGAAAGCGGCCAAAACTGTCACTACTGATCACCAAGTAGCAGAATTTGCTGTGGATTATAATATCTCTAAATATTTCAATCTGGAAACAGGTATTATTTGGGAAATGGATCAGAAGCAATCAGTGCTCGACAGATGGTCTTATTATGCGGGTGTAGGATATAATCATCACTTTGGCAATCATTACCTGGATTTTATTGTAGCAGGAGGCATGGTGGATATAGATTATACTCTTCCTTCTATAGAATTAGATCAATATGATGTTCAAAGAGAACCGGATGCATATCTGTTCTTGATTCAAAGTTATTCTTGGGCTGTTACAAAAGGGGTGATGTTGAAAGAGCAATTTCAATATTTTCCAAATCTGTCAGAATCTCAAAGGTACAGGTATAACATAGATTTAACTATGTTATTTAATGTGTGGGAATTTCTTTCAGTCATGATTGAGCACAATAGAAGTTATAATAATGATGCAACAAATGTGGGTGTCTACAACAAAGACACAAAAACTTTAATTGGTATTCAACTGCAATATTAGCAACTGAGGCGAGCAATGGATAAGAAATTATATTATACGGTTTTTGATGAAACAGCAAAACAATATCCGAATAACATAGCTATAGAAGAACAGGGTAAATCTATATCATATAAAGATCTAAAAGAATTAACTGATCAAATTGCAGCTCATATAATGAATCTGAATCTGGGAATGTCAAAAGTAATTGGTATTTCTATTTCAGGTTCGATAGAATATGTAGCTTCTGCTCTGGGAGTTATGAAATCCGGTCATGTCTTTATGCCATTAGATATAAAGCACCCTCAGGAACGCTTGAGCAGAATTATCAAAAAAAGCAAACCTGAGCTACTGATATATAATGAACAGTCGGTTGTTAATAGATTGATAAATAAGAGTATTAGCTATGATGCTTTAGTGCTAAGTTCTAATAGATATGAATATCCTCAAATGTCAGGTAACGAACCGTGTTATGTTATTTCTACTTCAGGATCTACCGGAGAACCAAAATCCATTTTGGGTATGCATAAGAGCTTTTCTCATTTCATGCACTGGGAAAGTAAAGAATTTAATATCTCTCCAAATCACAGAATACCTCTAATAGCTCCTACAACATTTGATGTCAGCTTCAGAGATATCTTTGTACCTCTAATGAACGGAGCAACTCTTGTTGTTCCTCCTTTTATTATTAAACAAGATATAGGAGAAATGTATAAGTGGTTGGAAGAAAAGAAAATTACCATTCTTCATATAGTACCTTCCATATTCAGAATGATAACTAAAATTGCAGAAAAAAATAAACTATATGCTTTGCAAAATTTGAAATATGTACTGCTTGCCGGCGAACCACTTTATGGAAGAGATGTTCAAGCATGGAGGCATGTATTTGGAAATAATACAGAACTTGTAAATTTATATGGCCCTTCTGAGACTACTTTGGCTAAGATATTTAATCGCCTGGGTGATACGCAGTATGAAGAAAATAGGATTATTCCATTAGGTCAACCTATTAGTAATACTGCTATTCTTGTTCTTAATCGAGGTAAGTTATGTGATATAGGAGAGCAGGGTGAGATTTATATTAAAACTCCTTTCCGTTCCTTAGGCTATCTTGGAGATCAGCAGTTAAATAACGAAGTCTTTGTGCAAAATCCTTTAAAAGATGAAGAGGACATCCTTTATAAAACAGGTGATATGGGACGTTACTTACCCGATAGGTCGATTGAGTTTATCGGGCGAATTGACAGGCAAATCAAAATATCAGGCAACAGAGTTGAATTAAATGAAATTGAAGCAGCTTTTAAAAACATTGATCAGATAGATGATGCTATCGTTATTCCACAAAAAGATTCTGATAAAAATATTAGACTCTGCGCTTATTATACTCTTAAGAGAGAGATATCTGATTTTGAGCTTAGGTCTTTACTGAGTGGTAAGTTGACTGACTATATGATGCCTTCATATTTTGTTAAAATGGAAGAATTTCCGCTTAATTTCAATGGAAAGATAGATAAAAAGTCTCTTCCAAAACCAGAAGATATGCTTTACGAAAAAGTAGCATTTACAGAAGCAGAATCTAAAGCTGAAATGGATTTAGTAAAGGTATGGCAGAAAATCTTTGAAATTTCCAAAATCGGGATTAATAACAAATTTACTGATTTTGGCGGCAATTCAATGCTTGCCATAAAACTGATAGCTAAGATTTACCAAACTTTCGGAATCTCTGTAAGTATAAAAGAGCTTTTTGAAGATGGTTCGATAAAAACGATTGCCCGTAAAATATCAGAAAGTAATACTACGGAAATTACTATCCCTAAAATAGATAAGAAAGAGATGTATCAGCTTTCTTTCCAGCAGGAGAGAATATGGATATTATCGCAGATAGACGAAGCGAATGCAGCTTATAACATCTCGTCTGCTTATGAAGTGAAGGGGGAAATAGAAATTAGTCTATTTGAAGAAGCAATCAATCTTGTACTTAACAGACATGATGTTTTTAGAACCTCGTTCCATGTGTCAAATGGAAAACCTCTAGCCAAAATACATGACGCTATCAATTTTAAATTGGAAGCTTCCGAATCAGACCCTTCAGATTTGGATAAGATACTTGCAGAAGAGTCTGCAAAGCCTTTTGACTTGACTCTGGCTCCAATGTTTAGATGCAAAGTTATAAAACTCGAAGAGAGTAAACATATTCTGTTTTTCAATATCCATCACATTATTGCAGATGGCAACTCTTTAAGATTATTAGTAAAGGCGATAAATAAAGTCTATAAGCAATTGAAAAATAAAGAGAATATAGATGATATAAATAATGATTTAGATTATGTAGATTATGCGGAATGGCAACAAGAATATCTGAATTCCAAAGAAGCTATTGAATGTAAAAGCTTCTTTTTGGAAAAACTTAATGGTGAAATTCCTGTTCTTTCGTTACCTACTGAATTCCCAAGAAAAAATGAAAAATCATACAGGGGATCTAAAGTATCTATTCCAATAAACTTTGAGACTTCTATCGCATTAGAAAACATCTCTAAAGACTTTTCTGTTTCGAAGTTCGCTGTTTTTGTAGGTGCTATGAATCTAATTTTCCGCAAACTTGCAGGAACTGATGATATAATCACCGGAACTGTGGCAAAAAATCGCACACTTGCTCAGTTAGAAAACATGCAAGGTTACTTTTCCAATACTTTGCCGATAAGACTCAAAATCGATAGAGAATTATCAGCCAACGACTATATTTCGAGAGTCAGCGATGAGATAATGGATACTTTAAGCAGACAAAGTTACCCATTTGATAAAATCATTTCTGAGTTAGACATTCAAAGAGATTTTTCCAGAAATCCAATTTTTGATATTATGCTTATGTACAGAGAAAATGTGCAGGAAGATTTACTGATACCGAATGCCAGTATCAAAGAGATGGAGGTTGCTGAAAGACTTAGTAGGATGGAACTTGCTTTTGAGCTTATCGAATCAGGTGAAGATTACCTGCTTGAGATATCTTATAACACAGATTTGTACTCAAAAGATCAAGTAATGGAATATTCGAAATATTTATCTGAAGTACTGAAACAAATATCAGTCTCAGATGGTCTGAAAATCAAGAATATAGCTTTGCTATCCGCTCAAGAAATGCAAGAAATTGTAAATAGAACTTATCGAAAATCAGTCTACAGTTATGAGACTAACATCTATAGTGCATTTGCTGAAGTAGCTTCTAGGCATGGCGATTCCACTGCTGTAAATTGTAATGATAATTCAGCATCATATAAAGAATTGGAAATCTTAACAAACAGCATAGCGCAGTTTTTTGTGCAGGATGGAATTAAAGAAGGTGATATAGTCGCAGTTCAGTCAGCCAGGACTTATAAAAGAGTAGCTGTTGTTCTGGCCTTATGGAAAATTGGAGCTACATATCTTCCAATTATTAATACTTTACCGAAAGAAAGAATCGATTACATTTTATCCGATAGCGGTGCAAAGTTTTATAGAGAAGATCAAATTTCAGCAATATCTGAGAAGTCAATAGAAATTGCTACCTCTGACAAGAAATTTATTCCTGCGTATGTGATATATACTTCAGGAACAACCGGTAAACCAAAAGGTGTAAAAGTCTCTCATGCAAGCTTTATGAATCAGCTTTTGCATCAAAAAGAGGAATTGAAAGTAGACGCAGAATCTGCTTTCTTGCAATTTCACGAACATTCTTTTGATGGTGCAATGGTGGAGCAGTTTTTACCACTTATTTCCGGTGCCAAATCTGTTATTGTTCCAAAAGAGACTTTGGAAAATATTAAAGCGGTATATACATTATGTCAAGATCAAGAAATAACTCATGCTGTTTTTCCGCCGTCATATTTGAATTTGCTAGATATTTCTCAGCTTAATAATCTTAAACTTATTGCTACCGCAGGGGATGTGCCTAATAGGATGAAAATTCGGGAAGTTCTTGATGCAGGTATAGAATATTACAACTTGTATGGACCTACAGAGACTTCTTGCACAACTTCTTTACAAAAAGTGGATCACATTGACTCTGAAATTCCTTTAGGAAAGCCTGTTTATAATACTTATATGTTTGTGGTTGATGAAGATATGCACGTACTGCCTCAAAGGGCTATGGGCGAAATATGTATATCCGGTGCAGCTCTAAGCTTAGGCTACATAAATAAACCAGACGACAACTCCTTTACTAAGCTTTCGAATATGAATAATATACCAGTTTACAAAACAGGTGATGTTGCAAAAGTAGATAAAAACGGGAATTTGATTTTTATTGGAAGAAAAGATAATCGAATAAAAATTCGAGGTTATAGATTAGATCCGCAGGAAATTAGACAAGAGATATTGAAAATAGACTCAGTTGTAGATGTTGAAGTAGTTCCTGACAGACAACAACTCAAAGCATTTGTAAAATCTACTGTAAGAATTGATCCGCAGCTACTAAGAAGTGAGCTTTCTAATGCATTGCCTAGCTATGCAATTCCTGAAATTTATTTTGTCGATGATATTCCAAAAAATACAAATAACAAAACGGATTTTGAAGCTTTATTGAAACTGTCGGATTTATTTGAGAACCAGAATATTGAAGAAGAACTTACTGAACTTCAGCTTAAAGTTAGAAATATACTATCGGAAGTTCTTCAAGTTGACCGGATAAATTTAGAAGATAATTTTTTCCGCCTTGGTGGTCACAGCTTATTAGCTATCAGCGTTATCAGTAAAGTCAATGAAGAATTTAATTCTGATGTAAAACTTAAAGATTTTTTCCAAAATCCAACACTTAAACATCTATCCGGGTTAGTAAGCGTTTCCGACACAGGCAATAATAAGTCTCTTATAAAAGCACCTGTTCGCGAATCATATGAACTAAGTTCTCAGCAGAAAAGAATATACTCAGTCGCAAAAATGGGTGGGGATCAAGCTTACAATGCGCCTATAGCAATACAGTTTGAAAATTTGAATCTTGAGACTTTTACTAGAGCATTGAATAACATCCTTAACAGGCACACATTGTTGAAAGCCTGGATAGAGGAACAGGATGGAGAACCAAGGCTTTTAATAAGAGATGAGTTCTTTTATGAGTCTGAAATTTTCCCTATCTCAGATATTAATGATTCTGCTTTATTAGCAGTGCTAATTGATAGATTATCAACCAATTATATCAAGATTTCTGATTTTCCTCTTTTTAAAATCTCTTTTATAACAGATAATTTTGACAAATCTGTGATGATTCTAAACATACACCATGTTATTTCTGACGGAATCTCTTTGAATGTCTTTATTAAAGATTTGACTAAAGAGTATAACAGGTTGAAAAATAATGCAATTGAGAGTAATGTAAAAGAAGAATATACTTATCTTGATTATATATTTATGCAACAGTCTGAAGCAGACACCGGTAAGTTTAAAGATGCAAGAAATTACTGGGTAAACAAACTTGCAGGTGATTTAACAGTCCTCGATCTCCCGACTAAGGCTACGAGACCCCAGGTACAGACATATAACGGAGCTGTTCTGCATAAAAGATTAGATAAGATAAATCTAAGTAAAATTGAAAATATAGCTGCAAGTAGAGGAATAACAAAATTCTCTATGTTTGTTGCCATTGTAAAAATCTTGTTACGAAGGTATACAGCTCAAAGTGATATAATTTTGGGTACTGCAGTTTCAGGTAGAGAGCACAAAGAATTTGAAAATACGATAGGTTTGTTCTCAAACATAATTCCTCTTAGAGACTCAATTGAATCCGGTGATACTCTAGCAGAAATTATCGATAAAGTTAACTCAACTATCAACGAAAGTTTTGAATATCAGACTTATCCTTTTGAAAAGATAATCGAAGAGTTGGCTTTAAAAAGAGATATGAGCAGAGGAGCTATATTCGATTTTGCAATGACTTACGGCTATGAAGATGAGGCGCAGTTTAATTTCGAAGGAGTGAAGTCAAAATATCTTCATACTAAAGGTTATTACAGCAAGTTTGATATCCTATTTTCTTTTATAGAAAATGATAATAAACTCGATTTAGAACTTACCTATAACACAGATTTGTACGATGAGAAATTTATTTCAAAAGTCTCAGATCACATAGAGCAAATAAGCGAAGAAGCTTTAACTTCAATCAATCAAAAAGTTGATGAAGTCAATGTATTAAAGCAAGAAGAACTGGATTATTTAAATAAACTAAACAGTACCAAACATAGCTTCTCTAATGATTCGAATATTGCTGAATATGTTGACCGTACTGCAGAGAAGTATCCGGGGAATATAGCTATTAGTCTTTCGGAATATAGTTTAAGCTATGAAAATCTGAAGATGAAATCTGATCTTATAGCATCTAAGTTGTTGAAAATATTCAATGTTAAGAGTGGTGATAATGTAGCCGTTTTTACTGAAAGAGATATCGATTTTGTTCCTATTATGTTGGGAGTAATTAAGTCGGGTGCTGTTTATGTACCAATTGATCATGAAACTCCTGATTTAAGATTGAACAAGATATTGAATAATTGCTCTGCTAAGCTGCTTATTAGTGATAAAGAAATAGTTGTAGATACAGAAACTGTTAAAAAGAATAATCTAACTACTGGGGAGCTAATAGAGGCGGAGCTACCTAAAATAGAAGCAAATAAACCTGCATATATAATTTATTCTTCAGGTACAACCGGTGAACCAAAAGGTATTGTTGCTATCCACTCAAATTTAATTAATACAATTGAAGATCAGATTGAAGCATTTGAAATAGACCATACTTCAAAAGTTATGCAGTTTTATTCAACAGCTTTTGACGCATCTATGTTGGAAGTTTATTTGGCATTATTCGCAGGAGCAGAACTAGTAATAACTCCTAAAGAGATAATATCAGATAAATCAATGATAGAAAACTACTTGCTAAATAAAGAAGTTACATTTGCCTTCTTTCCTCCTTCTTATCTAAAAATACTAGATAAAGAAAAGATAAGAAATTTAAAAACAATTGTGACAGGCATGGAGCCTCCAATTATTTCGGATGCACTTTATTTTTCAAGCCAATGCAATTACTTCAATATTTATGGCCCAACTGAAACAACTGTTATTTGTTCATACCATAAAGTAAATCCTCAGAAAGAATATGCAAATGCAATTCCAATCGGTAAGCCAATGCGTAATTATTCAATGTATATCATGAATGATGCTCTACAATTACAGCCAATTGGATTCCCGGGAGAAATATGCATAGAAGGTGAGGGACTTGCACTTGGCTACTTGAACGATGATAAACTAACTGATTCTAAATTCAGAATAAATCCGGTAACAGGTAACAGAATCTTCTGCTCCGGAGACATAGGCAAAATGCTGCCAAATGGAGATATAGTTTATCTATCCAGAAAAGATAAACAAGTCAAAATACGTGGTTATAGAATTGAGACAGGGGAAATAAAGTCAAATATTGACAAAATATTAGGTGTCAAGGAATCTTATATCAATCTCATAGAAGAAAATGAGAATAAGGAATTAGCTGCTTATATAATATCCGATGATCTAACGGAAGATAAACTGAGAAAACAGTTGCAATCTATGCTGCCTCAGTATATGATTCCTAAATATATCAAGTTGATTGATGAAATGCCTTTGACTGTCAATGGAAAGATTGACAAAAATGCTTTGCCGACTGATTTCACAGTCGAAACAGACATAGACACTGAGAATCAAACTTTGACTGAAAATGAAATCGTAGTTCTTGAAGCTTGGAAAAAAGTACTGCAAAAAGAAAATATCAGCATAGACCGCAATTTCTTTGAACTGGGCGGAGATTCGATAAAAGCTATTCAAATATGCTCTCTTTTGACTCAACAAGGCTATTTAGCAAGCGTTAGAGACATTTTTGAGCACAATACGATAAAAGATCTGGCTTCGGCTGTAAAAGTCAAGGAAACGCAAGTTACTAAAGATTTAAAGCCTGGCTTATATCCGCTTAGTCCAATCCAAAAATGGTTTGTTAGTCAAAATGGCGGAATTATTGAGCATTTCAATCAGGCTCATTGCTATAATTTTGAAATACAAGTAGATGAAGATAAGCTCAAACGAGCTATAGAAGTTGTTTTGAGCAGACATTCTGCTTTTAGAACCAGATATATTCAGGAAGGAGATACATATTTTCAGGAATTGCTGGATAAGCCAACAGACTATACTTATTTTGAGAAACTAGAAACAAAATTTGATGAGCATACCGCTATTACTATCTCTGAAGCAATGAATAAATCGATGAATCCTCAAAAAGGAGAGATAATACAGTTTAAACTTATTAGAGATAATAAAAAAGATTATCTGATTGTTGTCGCTCACCACTTTATAATTGATGGTGTATCATGGAGAGTGCTTACACAAGAAATTGAGGCAGCATACCAGATGCTTATGCAAGATAAAGAAGTTATTCTTCCTTTAATAACAGACAGCTTTCCTGCATGGACTAAAATAATTGAAAAAATATTCAGTAGTTCAGCGCCAGGTATGATCTATTGGAGCGGTTATGAGCCTCATGAATACACTGTTCGCGATCTCAAAAAAGAAAACCGATTTGCTTCAGCAGCATTCCAATTAGACAATGCAACTACTCAAAGATTATTGGAAAACACACATACGGCTTTCAAAACTGAAATAAATGATGTTTTACTTACAGCTGTAAAACTAGGTTTTGCTGATGTGTTCGACAATAATACTGGCATAGACATAATGTTGGAAAGCCATGGTAGAGATCATAATATTGAAGGTATAAATATTTCAGATACAATTGGTTGGTTCACAACATTTTATCCTGTTTCTTTTGACTTACAGTCGAATCTTAAGGAAAGTATAATAGAAGTCAAAGATAAGTTGCGATCAGTTCCTATTAAAGGTTTTGATTTTGTTGCACTTAAATACATTTCTGGCAAGCTACAGAACATAAAAGAACCAATAATCAGCTTCAACTATTTGGGTGTTTTTGATAATGAAGAAAATAAACAACTCTTCAAAATCAGTGATGTAGAGTTGTCGCCTGTAATGGATGACAAGATTACCTTCAATCAGGATTTTGTTATTAATGCAGTTGTAGAAAATGGAGTGTTTAAGCTGTTTGTGGATTCGAAATACGGTGTTTACATTTCAGAAAAAATAGCTAATTCAATAAACAAACAACTGATTGACTTGATTGAGTTTCTGTCCGATTATGATCAAATAGAATTGACCAAATCTGATATTGATTTCAAAGGATTTGAATCAGATGAGTTAGATGACTTTTTAAATACACTATAGGAGAGAACAATGTCCGAGCTTAAAAAAAATGAGTCTGGTCAATCTAAACCAAAAATTTGGCTACTTAATATATCAGAAAAGGACAATGGCGTAGCTCGCCTTTTTGATGAAAAGTTCAAAAGAGAGTTTGTGAATAGATATGAAATGATCGATTCTGCATCCGAAATAAAGAAAAATAATAACGATTTAGTAGTTGAACTGCACAGCACCTATAATGGGCTTTTCTTTGCAACAGCTATTAAATTCTATAAATTTCAAGAAGTAAATGACGAAATGTTATGGCAATCAATTGGTGAGTCCAGCATCGCAATTTACAAGGATACCAAATATTTTGATATAGCACGTGATTACTACAAAATAACAAAAAGAAGCTTGGAACAATACCTATAGGGATCAGAATATGCTCAACAAAGAAAACATAAAAAATATTATACCAATGTCTCCTTTGCAAGAGGCAATGTACTTTCGCAAAATAATGGATGATAAATCTTCTGCTTACTTCAATCAAATCGCTTTTACTATGAAAGGCACATTTGATTTTGATGTTTTTTGTAAGGCTTGGGAGATAATGTTTGAAAGGCACGACTCTTTGAGGACTGCTTTTGTGCATGAGAATGCTCCGCGTCCTTTGCAGATAATACTTAAAGAGAGGAAACCTGAAATTACGTTTCAGGGAGATTTTGAAGAATCCAGATTTGAAGAGTACAAACAATTTGATATTAATAGAGGATTTGACTTGAAATCAGATCCGCTAATGAGGTTTTCTATTTGGCATATCAACCGGGAATCAGTAAAAGTTTTATGGAGTTTTCACCATATTATAGTCGATGGCTGGTGCAATGGTATTTTGTTTTCAGAATTTGAGGATATCTATGTTTCTATTTCTCAAAATAAAAAAATTAATCTAGAAGCAGCACCTTCTTACTCTAAGTATATCAATTGGATAGAATCTATAGATAAGACAAAGTCAGAGGCATATTGGATGGCTTATCTTAAAGACTTTGAAGATGCCAGTCTAATTGCTGGTGAAAATGATTCCTCAAGTTATAACTTGGCTAAATCTCGTTTAGTTATAAATAAAGAGATTAGTCAGAAACTCAAATATTATGCTCAAAGTGAGGGAGTTACATTAACTAATTTACTTAAAGCTATTTGGAGTCTAATTCCTGCAAAGCTGAATGATTCTAAGCAATCATGCTTTGCATATACTATTTCAGGAAGAGATTATCCCGTAAATAATATTGAAAATATGATAGGTCTCTTTATCAATACACTTCCGCAGTTTGTTGAGCTAGATAAACATCAATCTATAATTGACTTAGCTAAAACTATTCAGAGTGAAGATGTAAAAAATAAGGAATACGGCTTTGTGTCAGGTGCTGATATAATTTCCTTTACCGGAAAAGAAGTATTATATGACCACATTCTGATATTCGAAAATTATCCAATTGAGAGTAATAAATCTTCGCATTTCTCTTTCGGTGATTTCGAAGATTTTGAACAAACTGACTTTCCACTAGCTTTATATGTTGGTTTGAATGAAGAAATAATCTTTACTTTTAAATATGATAAAAATTCCATAAGTGATTATAAAATAGAGGAAATACAGAAGTATTTGAATTTGTTGGTTACTCAGTTTAAAGAGGATACTCAAAAGCCAATCAATAACTACAAATTGCTGTCAGAAAAGCAAATCTCAGATATTTTAAAAGTCTGCAGAAATGAATACTCTTTATATGATAAAAATAAAGATCTGGCAACTCTTTTTAAATCGCAAGTAATTAAAAATCCTAATAAAGAAATTCTAACAACGAAAGAAAAGTCTTATACATTTGAGCAAATTGATAGACTCTCAAATTATATCGCAAATAGACTGATATCAGATAATTCTAGTTGTGTTGGTATTTATTTGGAAAGATCAGAGCTTATAATTATCTCAATACTAGGCATTCTCAAAGCCGGAAAAGCTTTTTTACCGCTTTCCACAGATCACCCACTTGATCGAAATCATTACATAGTAAGAGATAGTGGAGTAGCAACTATTATAAGTGATCAAGACATAACATTCGGAATAAAGAATATTATAAATCCTGATGTAATAAAAGAAGAAGATTTACAAAAGGATCTTGTCGCACATTTAAGCAGTCCTGCATACTTGATTTATACCTCAGGTACTACAGGTAAACCAAAAGGGGTATGGGTCAAACAAGAGAATCTAATTAGTTTCACTGAAAATCTTGAGCATACATTCAATTGGGATCAACAAGATAGTCTTTTAGCGATTACTACTCATACTTTTGATATTTCAATTCTTGAAATGATAAGTTCGTTGCTCACAGGAATAAAAATATATTTCTGTGATAAAGATGAAATACTAAATCCTGTGCGAATAGCAGAAGTGATTGAAAAATATGAAATTAGTATACTTCAGATTACACCTTCACATTTATCAGGAATAATTGATGCAGCAGGTCTAGATTTTATCAAAAATCTTAAAACACTTCTAGTTGGAGGTGAAGAGTTTCCATTGTCTCTCATGACAAAATTAGATGCTCTAAAACAGGTGAATGTTTATAATGTGTATGGGCCAACTGAAACTTGCATTTGGTCAACAGCTAAACTCTTAAAAAACGAAATGAGCATAGGTAGACCTCTTTTAGGAGAGAGTATATTTATTTTAGATAGAAACCATCATTTAATGCCGCAAGGATATATCGGAGAAATTTGTATTTCAGGCATTGGGGTTGGATTAGGTTATCAGAATAGAGAGGAACTCACAGCAGAAAAATTTATCAAAGTAGATGAGCTTTCTGATACTTTGATTTACAAAACAGGTGATTATGGATATTATGATCAAAATAATGAAGTCAAGTTTGTAGGCCGTAAAGATTTTCAATTAAAAGTGCGTGGTTTTAGAATAGAAGAGCAAGAAATTGTAAAAGCAATTATATCCTTAGAAGATATAAATGATTGTGTTGTTATAAAAGCAAATAATGATAGGTTAGTAGCGTATCTGATTGCAAATAAAGAATATAGGGATGATGAAATTAAGGGTTTTCTAAAGGATATATTGCCCGCATATATGATACCGGATTCCTATATGTTTTTAGAAAAGTTCCCTTTAAACTCGAATGGAAAGATTGATAGAAATGCTCTGCCTGAGTTGGATACTCAATATAATGATCTCAAAAGTTTTACTCCTATACAAGAGCAAATTGCCAAAATATGGGCGGAAATATTAGGACATAACAAATTTGATGCTAAAACCGGCTTTATGTCAGTGGGTGGACATAGTTTAAAAGCTATGAGACTTGTGGCTCAATACAACAAAGTGTTTAAAAAACAGCTTGAAATTACATCATTTATGAAAGAGCCCACAATAGAGTTTTTAGAAGCATTCCTTAATCAGACAGTTGAAAAAGCTACTAATATTGCTAAAATTGAAAAAGCAAAATATTATACTCCTTCTTCAAATCAACAGCGTCTATGGGCTTTGCAAAAACATACGGGTTCATCTTCTGACTATAATATGCCTTCTGCTTTTTTGATAAAAGGAAATTTAGATTTAGAGAAATTGCAAAAGTCCTTTAACAATATTATTCAAAAATATGATATACTCAGATCCAGATTTGTAGAAAAAGAAGGTATTCCATACCTCGAGGTTGTTGATACATTTGAATATAAAATCCCTGAGATAAAAGTATTTGATCAGCAGTCTTGTTTAGAAAAGATAGAAAGGCTTGCGGTCAGAGAGCTGCACTTAGACAGGTTACCATTATATGACATAAAAGTGTTTGTCTGCAATGATGAAACTAAGATTTTATATTTCAATATACATCATACCATCTCTGACGGTTGGTCACAGGACGTAATTTTCAAAGAATGGATTGATATATATAATGGAAAAGAGCAGGAACAAGCAGAGTATCAATATCAGGATTTAACAAGTGACATTGCAGCTAAGTCTGAATCACTCGACAATAAAGAATATTGGTTACATCGCCTTTCAGGCTTTGAAAAGTCTAACTCAAATCTCATAAACTATGAATATGCTATACCGGGAAGTTCTATCTTCAGGATGGATTTAAATCATTTAGATGCAGTAGAAATTCAAAATTATTGCAATTCTATCGGGATTACCCAATATAGCTTTTTTCTGGGTCTGACTGCTTTAATACTAAAAAGATATTCAGATTCTAATGAAATGTGTATTGCTACAGTATCTGTCGGTAGAGACAATCATCTATTACAAACAGCCCCGGGATATTTCGCAAATACTATGGTTTTTAGAAGTAAAACTTATTCGGATGAATCCGGAACAGATTATCTGAAAAATGTCCAAAACAGACTTCTTAAAGATTTAGAGCATCAACATTTTCCGTATGATAAGATTCTAAATATATTAACAAAAGAGACTAATCAGAATATCAACGAGATTATAGATTCTATTTTTATATATCAGGAAAATGAGGAGCTAGATTGTTGTTTCAGCGAAACTCAAATGGAACAGTTAGAAATTAATGTACCTTTAAAACGATTCGGTTTAGCGATCCACGTTTTCAAAAAAGGAAATAGATATTCCTGCGAAATAATTTATGAGAATAGAAATTTCTCTGAAAGTATGATTGCAAGGATGTGTCTGCATCTACAGCAAATTAGCAGAGATATCATAGATAATAGTTCTAAGCCTTGTCTGAATTTAGATATTTTAAGTTCTTTTGAAGAAAAACTTTATCAAAATATAAATGAGAATTCTGTAGAATACATACTACCGCAGAACTGCTATAGCCTAATACGGGAAAATGCTATTGAGAATCCTGATGCCCTAGCTGTTAAGTCTGATCATCTGAATCTGACTTATTCGGAACTAATTTCAAAAGTTGATGGGTTAATTAATAAATGGCAGTCAAAACATCAAATATATAAAGGCGATATTATTGCCTTTTATGATCACAAATCACCTGAGATGATTCCTGCAATGATGGCTGTGTGGAAAATGGGATGTGTATATTTACCACTAGATGCATCTCTTCCGCAAAATAGAGTTACTTATATCTTGGAAGACAGTAATGCAAGATTTATTACAAACAGCCATTTAAACTTAGAATTGAATCGTGCTTTTGACGAGTCATCATTCTCAAATATAGATGCTGCTTATATAATATATACCTCCGGTACTACAGGCAGACCAAAGGGAGTTACAGTAAAGCATTCGGCACTTGCAAATACGATTCTAAATCAGATAGAGCAATTTGAAATATCAAATATAGATACCGTTTTGCAGTTTGCTTCAATATCATTTGATGCTTCAATTTCGGAGATTTGCCAAGCATTATTCTCTGGTGCCTCTGTAGCAGTTCCAAAAACTGAAAATATTCAAAGCCCTGAAGATCTGGCTGATTTTACTAAAAATCAGCAAATCAGTGTGGCAACCATTCCTCCTTCAATGTTGGGATTTTTAAAAGGTAAGAATGTATTGACATTAAAAACTATCATTAGTGCAGGTGAACAGGCAGTAAAATCAGATATGGTTTATTTCTCAAACATCGCAAATGTTTTTAATGCTTACGGACCTACTGAAACTGCTATCTGTTCAACTATTTATAAAGTGAACGATACCGACATTCATCTTCCTCAAATTCCAATAGGAAAACCTATAGCAAATACACAAGCTTTGATTTTAGATTCTAATATGAACCAGGTTCCTGTTTCATGTATTGGAGATTTGTATCTACGAGCACCAAATACTGAAAACTGCTATTTTAGAAACGATCGACTTAATAGAGAAGCGTTTTTGAATGTCGGATCCGAAATATATTATAAATCCGGTGACAGAGCTTTATTCATGGAAACAGGTGACATTATCTTTGTCGGAAGAAATGATGAGCAGGTCAAAATACGTGGATATAGAATTGAACCTGAAGAAATATCGAAAACTATTAAAGAAGTAAGAGGTATTTCCAATGCTTTTGTTTTGGTTAAAGGAAAGCATATTCAAAAGCAAATTGTAGCTTTTGTTGTTGGTAGCCAAGAAGAGAGCTATATCAGAGAGAAAATAAGAAGCACTTTACCAAACTATATGATGCCATCGGAGTTTGTATTTCTGGATAAACTGCCTTTAACAAAAAATGGGAAAATTGACAAAGCTGCTCTACAGATGATGAATAGCAATGACTTAATTTCAAATAGTAATGTAAGTGATGACGAGAGATCTATTTTAGCAATTATGGCAGAGCTAACCGGTAATTATCAAATTGAAGTTGAAGATAGCTTTTTCGAATCAGGAGGCAACTCTCTTTTGGTAATTCTGTTCAGACAGAAGCTTGAAACTAAGTTTGAAAAAGCAATATCTATAGCGGACATTTATAATTTACAGTCAGCAAGAAATATAGCTGATTATCTTGCAGCAGAGAAGCAAAACAGGTCAACAATCATTCATTTCGATAATGGAGATGATAATTTAATATTTGCTTTCCCTTCTATATTCGGAAGTGCATCAGAGTATGAGGCCATCTCAAATTATCTGCAATCGAATCAAATTGTAGCATTCGATTTTTATTCCAGAGATAAATTGGAAATAAAAGAACTCATAGACGAAATAAAGAAGCATGCTGCCGGCAGAAAATTCTCTCTCATGGGATACAGTGTCGGGGGAGCTATGGCATACATCATAGCAGATAAATTGAAAGAATCAGGTATTGAACCGGAAATGATATTTATGTTAGATTCTCACCTGTTTGATAGTAAAAATTATATTGTAGATGACAATAGTTTGGAAATAATTGCAATAAATAATAATTCGGGCATGAATCTTGATAAAAATATGAAAAATAAGATATATACGTATTTAGATATTCTCGCGGCAAATGACTATAGAAATCAAATATCATCTAAAATTGTTCAACTAAATTCTAATGATATTTATGAAAATGACAGACGTTTTGCCTGGCAGGAATTAACTAAAAAGAAAATGGAAGTTTACCAGGGACTTGGCATGCACAGTCAAATGCTCAGTGAACCTTATGCCTTCGAAAATGCCGTTATTTTGAACGGTATATTATCTAACCATAAATACAAAAAAGATGAAACAAGAAAATAAATACACACTACTTGATTTTATAAAAAGAGAATCTAAAAAGTCACATAAAAATATTCTGGGTGTTGCAGCTGTCTCAGGTATAGCAAATGCTCTGGTGCTTGGAATTATAAACAGCGCGAGTAAAGTAGCTCAATATGAAGAAGTCAGCTTTCAGTATCTTGTGCTATTTATGTTGAGTTTAACCCTCTTTATTATTACTGAGCGCTATATCCTTAAAAATGGCGCCATTATAATGGAGAATATTGTAGATAATATTCGAAAGAGACTAGCTGATAAAATCCGAAAAGCAGATCTTTTGAGTTTAGAAAATATTGGTTCAGCTCAGATTTATAACAGACTCACAAACGAAACTACTGCAATTTCTCAGTCAGCAGGGCTTATAGTGGCAACTATGCAGTCAATAGTTATGCTAATTTTCGTAGTTCTATATATGGCTTATTTGTCAATGACAGCTTTTGTGCTGATACTCATACTTCTGATTGCAGGAATAGGAGTATATTTAAGAAACGAAAAAATCTTAAAAAAAGAACTTCGACAAACAAATCAAACTGAGATAAAGTTTTTTGATTCTCTTACATCGATTTTGGAAGGCATAAAAGAGATAAAATTCAATAAAAACAGAAGTGATGAAATATATTCTTCTGCAGATTATATCTCAACCAGGCTAAAAAATCTGAAAATTAGTTCTAGCATTAAATATGCACAGAACTATATCTTTTCTCAATCATTTTTCTTTGTATCTATTGCTGTAATTGTATTTATTTTACCTAGATTAGAGCTGTCTGATACAGATGTGATTACTCAGTCCACTGCAGCGATATTATTTATGATCGGTCCGGTATCGAATATAGCTGCTGTCATTCCTGTTATTAATCAGGTAAGCCAATCTATCAATCATATATATGAATTAGAAGATCAGGTAAATAAAATTCAAGACACTCATCTTACTGATAGCGATGACACCAAGTTCCATAATTTCCAAAAAATATCTATTAAAAATCTGGAGTTTGCTTTCCCCAACGGAAACGGGAGCTCGAAATTCTCAATTGGTCCTATTAATCTTGATATAAAAAGGGGAGAGAAGATTTTTGTAGTAGGTGGAAACGGAAGTGGTAAAACAACTTTTATTAAAAACATGACTAAACTTTATCAGCCTGATTCAGGTGATATATTGATTGATGGCCAAGCCTTGCAGGAAGATGATATTTGTAGCTACAGAGAATTATTCTCAGGAATATTTGCAGAATTTCATCTTTTTAGGAAGTTGTTTGGTCTGAGCAATATAGACAAAGAAAGGGTAAATGAACTGCTCAAATTGATGGAGATAGACCATAAAACGAAATACATGGATAGTGCTTTTACGAACCTTGATCTTTCCACCGGACAGCGAAAGAGGCTTGCTTTAGTTGTGACAATGTTAGAAGATAAACCCATCTGCATTTTTGATGAGTGGGCAGCTGACCAAGACCCGATTTTTAGACAGTTTTTCTATGAAAAACTGCTTGATAAGCTGATTAGTCAGGGCAAAACAGTTATAGCTGTAAGTCATGATGACAGATATTTTGGATTTGCAGATAAAGTAATTAAAATGGAATATGGTAAAATAACTGAAATACTTGATAATACTAAACTTAAGAGTTAGATATGAAGGATAAGAAATCAATCTCATATAAGATGACATACCAGTATCGGAAGTTTAAATATAATATTATGCGTCTCTGGTTCCTTCACAAATTTAAACTTTCAATTTTTGCTGTAATTTTCGGGCTGGTAGTTACGTACTTCTGGCAGGCAATTTTTGTTTCTATTGGTTCCGGTGAGCAAGGGGTACTCTGGTACAGAATAACCGGTACAAATATGGAAAGAATCTATGATGAAGGTTTGCACCTTGTATTTCCTTGGGATAAAATGTATGTGTATAATGTTAGGATTCAATCCGTAAATGATACAATGTCAATTTTAACTTCCCAGGGCTTAACTGTGAAGTTTAATATTACTTACCGTTTCTATCCTGATAAAACTGAGCTGCCTAAAATTCATAAAATTTTGGGACCTGATTATAATAAGACATATGTGAAACCTGAAATTAGGGCTGCTGCTATGTCTATTTTAGGTAATTATACTCCGGAAAAACTCTATACTATGTCTACTCAAGTTATTCAGGCAACTATAAAACAATATGTGCTAAAAGAGCTTTATGATCAGGATATTGTTTTGGAAGATTTTCTGATTAATAAGATTGAATTACCTATAAAAATTGCATCTGCAATCGAAGATAAATTATCTAAAGAACAACTTCTCTTAGAGTTTGATTATCGAATCGGAATAGCAAAAAAAGAAAAACGAAGGAAAGAAATTGAAGCAGAAGGTATCAAAATTTTTGAAAACACTACCGGTGTTTCAATTCTTAAATGGCGAGGTATAGAAGCGACAGAAAAACTGACTACTTCTCCAAATTCTAAAGTGATAATTGTTGGTACAAGTGATAAAGATCTACCGGTTATTTTAAATTCGGAGTCTAAATAGTTTGACTAAATATTTCAATATATTATTCCTGCTCCTGATTATTTCTATAGAAAGTAATGCAGAGAAGATTCGCATCCACATAGAAAACTCTTTGGGTGCCAATTATGCAGGATTTATCGTCGCCGATTCGTTGGGGTATTATCAACAACATGGCATTTCTATTGAGTTCTGCAATGACTGGGGCTTCAAAGAATGCCCTGAAGATACTATTATTACAGTCGCTGTCATGAATTTAGATAAAGCTGTTGAGTATGCATGCAATGGAGGCGACATAGTAAATATTTGCCAAATTAATCAGACATCTTCACTAGCATTTTTCTCTTTAAAAAGCAGGAAGAGCATTGAGAACATCACTGATATTGCTCAAATGAAAGTAGCCGTGCAAAAAGGAATGTATAGAGATACGTCCTATTTGAATAGGTTATTGGGAATAGATGTAAGAGTATTCGAAACGCATGCTGCTATGGAAATGCTTGTACTTGGAGCTGTTGATATAATTCTTGGGAGTATGGAAAGAGAGTATATAGATTTATATTTCTCAGGCTTTGATCATGATGAGCTATCAATTGTGAAATTAAATGATATAGGTCTTGATATAGTGGAGGAAGGTCTTTATACTTCTAATGAAGATCTCAGAGCTAAAACTGAACTCTTCAAAAAATTTATAAATGCCACCATTGAAGGCTGGAAATACGCTAAAAGGGAAACTGAAAAAGCGGCTTTGATTATTGTTGATTATCTAAAGCAACATAAAATGAAAGCAAATTATGAAATAGTCGACGAAGAATTGGAACATGTCCTTTTGCATGTCTTTCCTGAAGATAAAGAACATATTCCATTTGAATTAGATAAAAAAGAATACGATAAAGTAATAAAATTTTTGCTAAATGCCGGCATTATTGAAAACAAGGTTAATTACCACCAATTTTACAAAAAAGAATTTTAAAGAATGAATAATAAAAGTAAAAATAAAATCATCATACGTTTCGTTATACTACTTACGGTATGCATCTTATTTATATTCGAACGCTTATACTTTGCAGATCATAGGTTAGAGTCTGATGCTTTCGAGTATATAGAAGATTATACTCGAGATACTGAGCATAAACTGGATAAAATGCTGTGGGCAATGACTTCCATAGGTGAAGATTTTAAGTTTATACTTGAAACTGCAAATATGGATACTTTGGCTTTGCAAGAGCTTATGACAGCTTTAGTTAAGTATAATCGCGATGTGCACGGCAGTATTATAGCTTTCGATCGGTATAAATTTGATAAACAAACAGAGTTTTTTGCGCCCTATTTCCATAAAAACAGATTCGATAGTATAACTCACTATGACCTTCATGAGAGTGGTGATGAGTACATTTTCGAACATTATTTTCATATACCTAAGCTATTGAAAAAATCTTTATGGTTAGAGCCTGAAATTGATAGATTTAATACGCGATCCATTCTTGCAAGGTACTGTGTACCTTTTTCAGAAGAAGATGAGTACGGAGTAAATAAGCTTCGAGGTGTACTCGTAGTTGAGCTTGATTTAGACTGGTTACATAAAAAACTTAAAGAAGATGTTCCTAGCAAAAACTCGAAAATTATACTTCTATCAAAGATGGGCACAATAATATCTCATCCTAATGAAGAGTATGTCGTACACGAAAGTATTTTTACTTTAGCGAAAAAGTTTGATTCTCCAAACCTAAGAAATTTAGGTAAAAAAATCTTGGAAGGTGGGCAAGAGATTCTAAAAACTAAAATAGATAATTCCGGAATGGATTATTATTTGAGTTATGCTCCTGTCCCATATAGTAATTGGTCGCTGTTAGTAGCAATCCCAGAAAATGAAATGAAAGAGTTAATTAAATAGTATTTATACCCAATTTAGGTAAATCATGGAACAAAAAACTGAACAAACTCAAGAAGCTAAACAATATAGTGAAAAGCTTCCTGGTGCTACTTCGCTGCTAAATAAATATATTTGGTGGTCTATGGGAGCAGGATTATTACCTGTGCCTATGCTTGACATGGCTGTGCTTACTGCAGCTCAGATAAAAATGCTACATGACCTTTCCAAACATTACAATATAGAGTTTAGTGAAAACATGGGGAAATCCATTATTGCTTCTCTTGTTGGTACGGTTACAGTTGATTATGCTTCCAGAAGTACTGTCAATTCATGGCTTAAAACTGTTCCGGTTATCGGAATTATTGGTCATTTGTCAGTCCCTGTTTATTCAGGTGCCATGACTTATGCTATAGGTAAGATTTTTATCCAACATTTCGAATCAGGCGGTACCTTCCTGGACTTTAATCCTGATAAAGTAAAAGAGTACTTTGGTAAGTTGTTCAGACAAGGAAAAAATATTGCTTCGAACCTTGCAGAAAGTAAAGGATAATTGATATTATAATTCAACCGCAAGATGTCTTGTCTTGCGGTTGATAATTAAGGAGAAAAGATAATGCTGTTGTTTCTATGGATATTTCTAAGTGTTGTAGTGGGATTTCTTGGAAGAAAAACCCGTCTAGGGTTCTGGGGGAATCTAATTTTAGGTTTGTTTTTAAGTCCTCTTGTATCTTTGATTGTAGTTTTTATGACTTCCAAAGTTACAGGAAATATATCAATAGATGAATTTAAAGAAGATGACCCTAGCAAAAAGAAGAAAAGCTTTGACTTTACTCGTCCCGTTACTGAAGAGGATTTGATGGAAGGCTTTGAAGATTTGAATTCAAAAGCGTAGAAATATTTACCTCATAGGTATGGTAACTCTTGCTTTTATGGGCTAAGTGGCAAACGTAATTTGTGGCAAAGCTCAACTTAACTAACTCATATTCTGATTGTGTGCAAGAATCTAAATCTTGCATGTTATCATTTATTCCTATTGCTTTAGCCTTCAAGATAGCTTCTTTTTTTGTCCAAATCGTATAAAAGGAATCTATTTTATCTGTGGAATCAGATAAGTACTCCCTTTCCATTTTAGCGAAATAGGGAAGGAATGCTTTGAAATCTGTTGGTCTACATTCTTCAATATCAATTCCCACCTCATTCCCGGAAACTGCTAAAACTACGCAATTCCCTGAATGTGAAATCGAAAAGTGTTTTTGGTTCTCTAAATAGGGTTTGCCATATTTAGAATATAGAACCTTTTCTCCTACTTTTTCCCCAAAAGCGAGATCCAATAGCCTTTTACCAATTAATGATCTTATCCTGTCTTCTTTGAAGACAAAATTATTAATTGATTCCAAAATGGAGTCCGATAATAGCGGATATAAACTTGCTTCATCGTACATCTCAAAATCAGACACAATATGGTAATATACTAAAGTCAAACATTTTCCAATATAGAATTATAGATTTGTTCTATATTATTAAAAATAAAGAAGTGGTCTCCTTCTAACTCCTCATAATGAGGTTTATTTTTAAAATAGAAATTCCAATCGGCAAGGCTCTCTTTATCAGTGTTCCTGTCAGTATCACCAGATAGTATTTTAACTGGCAACTCCGGCTTTTGATCAGGAATGTCAAATTTGACTTTATCTACCAATGAAAAATCTGCTCTTAAAATAGGAAGGAAATAATCTAATAAATCCTTATTCTGCAATATCTCTTTAGGCGTACCACCCATATCAGATATCAAATTTTTAAAATCAGAATCAGACAGTAAATGCCTGTTTGAAATTTGGCTTTTTATATGGGGAGGATTTTTACCACTCAGAACTAATTTCTTAGGAAGAGTCTGCTTTTCTGATTGTAGCTTTTGAGTTACCAGCAAGGCTAAAACTGCACCCAGGCTATGACCAAAAAAGTAAAAATCAGCGGAGTCGTTTATAAACTCAGAAAGCTGCGTATAGAAATCGTCAGCTAATTGAAATATATCTTCCGGAAAATTCTCTGTTATCCTTTTTCCACGTCCGGGCGCTTCCAATGCTAATAGTTCAACGTCTTTTGGACACTGTCCTTCAAAAGGTCTATAGCTATAAAAAGATGCTCCTGCAAAAGGGAAAAGTATAATTTTCTTTCTCATTCTAAGTCTGGTATAGTTCTTAATTAATAGTCAGAGTAAATTATTGACTAAATATTGTATAACAAGTTTCAGTAATGTTTTTTGCGATGTCGAACTAAAATCGGTAGAATAATCAATTCTCAGTACTAAAGTTAGTCAAATAATAAAATTGACAGCTAAAACACTAATCCTGCAATCAGTGTTTATAGCTGTCTGCAAGAATAATATTTAGATTCTATCAACTTGTAATATTGTCAAGTAGAAATAAGAATCTAAATAAACAATTATTGTACATGATGCCTTTTGAAAAGCTCAACATACTCTCTGTCATCACCTTTAATATGGTCAACAATCCATTCTTTTACCATTTTGGTGACTTTAATGCTCAGAACATTATGTCCGGAGTTATGTTTCTTTATTAAATCGGTAACTTGGTTTACAAAGTCATCGTGAATCTTTTTATGCTCTTCAAAGAGTTTCGAATCATATAGCTTAAGATATTTTTCTTCATGTGCAAAATGTTTTACCGTATAATCGGCTAAACCTTCCAGCAGTGTACCAATATTATCTTTGTAATCACTGCTGTTTAAAGTATCATAAAAATGATTTACCATCTCTACCAGCGTTTGATGCTGCTTATCTATAGAGGGTATTCCCAATTCAAGAGATTGATCCCATTTTAAAAACATTGTAACTCCAAATTATTTACAGCATCGGTGCCTTTTCAATCAGCGGTTTGACATACTCTCTGTCCAAACCTTTAATATGATTAAGCAGCCAGTCTTTAACTAATTTTGTAATTGTAATACTTAGTATGTTTTTCCCAGAATCAAGTTTTTCTTTCATTTCCTTAATCTGACCGGTAAAATATCTATGTGATTCAATTTGTTGATCAATCTGTTCCGGTACATATTACTTTATTAGCTTTTCTTCATATGCGAAATGATACTCTGTATATTCAATCAATCCCTGTAAAAGTTTCGAAACGTTATCATTGTATTCCTTGTCTTTTAGATTAGAATAAAAATGATTCACTAAATCGACAAGTTTCTTGTGCTGAGAATTAATTTTAGATACACCAATGTCCATTGATTCGTCCCATTTTATTAACATAATACACCTCTTTGAAGATTAATAAAAATAAAAAGTATATTACATGAGACTAAAACAATATAGATGTATTGTTTTTAATTAAAAAGAAAAATTCAAAAGTTTGTAAACTAGCCTCGCACTAGTCAAGTTAGGGTGATGTAAGCCTTCCATTGGGGCTAGTTCTACTACATCAAATCCAATTATCTTCTTACCTTGTTTTCTGATTTCTCTAAATATGTCTAAGGTCTCGCTATAAAGAAAACCATCCGGTTCTGGTGTTCCGGTAGCAGGCATAATTGAAGGATCAAAATAATCAACGTCAAAAGTAACATAGATCTGATCACCTAGAGTGTCTGCTACTGCTTTTTGCCAGTTTTCTCCATGCAGTCCTCTTCTAATTGCAGAAGCATAAAAAGTATTTACTCCATTTTCTTTTATAAATTCTGCCTCTTCCTTACACTGTGCTCTGATGCCAACTTGAGTGATTTTTTTCGGTTCCAAAAATTCAGCAACACGAGCCATTATGCATGCATGTGAGTATTTACTATCTTCGTAAGTATCTCTAAGATCGGAATGTGCATCAAAATGAAGAACTGACATATTTGGAAATTTCTTAAAATGTGCAGCAATTGGAGCAGAAGATATGGTATGTTCGCCACCTAAAGTCACAACAAATTTGTTTTTATCTAACATTTCACTGACAGCTAATTCTATTATATCTAAAGCTTGTTTGTCTTTTACACCGCTCATATCTAAAGGATAAAAGCTTACAATACCCTGATCAAACACAACTTCTTTATCAAATTCATCATCATAGAATTCGACCTGAGAGCTTGCTTCCAAAATTGCTCCAGGTCCCTCTGCAGTGCCGCCCCCATAGGATACTGTATGCTCATAAGGAACTGAGATTACTGCAATATTTGAACTGTCGAGTGCAGAAAATTCTTCTTCGACTGCTAAAAAGTTTTGAAATTCAGGTAAAACTTTCATAATATTAACCTTTGTAATTTAATTGATTAGATAATTTATATTTATATTTGCTTTATTGTGTTTCATTTGAGCGAAAATACTTTTGCAATTTACTCAATGAGACAATAATCTGATAGATTTATTCTTTTTTTGCTTAAATATTCAATAAAAGATAAAAGAAATAGAAATATGGTACATAAATTGTAATAATATATTTTTCAATCCAACTGTGTAGAGAAACCATAATGAGTAATCCGATTCTAAAAATAGAAAACCTTAATAAATACTATGGTGCCGAGCATATTCTGCGAGATATACATCTTGAAGTTGATCAAGGTGAGTTTGTTTTTGTTATTGGAAGGTCGGGTTGCGGTAAAACAACACTTTTACGTACCGTAAGTGCTTTGGAATTTGCTGAATATGGTAAAATCGATATAGCTGGAAATGTGCTTGAAATTTCTAATGATAAAGGATTCGTTGAATACATAAATCATGATAAAGAAAAGTCAAATAATTTGAGAGCATATTCTAAGAAAAACAAGCAATTATTTGATAAAGATGCAGTTAAGCTAAGAAATAGTGTAGGCATGCTCTTCCAAGACTTGAATTTATTCCCGCATAAAACAGTATTAGATAACGTTTCAATGCCTATGATTGTTATAAAAGGGGAAAGCAAAGAAAAGGCGCAGGCTGAAGCAAAAGAAATACTCGGTAAAGTTGGTATTTCTGAACTCCTGGATAAATATCCTGCACACATCTCCGGCGGTCAGGCTCAAAGAGTTGCTATTGCCAGAGCTTTAGCCATGAAACCGGATATAATGCTTTATGATGAACCCACATCAGCATTAGATCCTGAAACTTCTTTTGAAGTGTTTAGTGTTATGAAAAAATTGCACAAAGAGGGAATGACCCAAATTGTAGTATCCCATGATTTGAATTTTGCAAGGGACTATGCTACCAAAGTTATTTTTATGGAAATGGGAAAAATAATTGAACAGGGCACTCCCAAAGATATTTTTGAAAGACCAACAGATATTCGTACCGATAGATTTTTGAAAACAATAAGACATGATTAATATGAAAGTTTTTTATACTTTATTACTTTTTTTATTCTGTCTCTCTATAACTGAAGCAAAAGAGCTTAAAGATAAACTTATCTGGGCTGCTGATGCTGAAGGTAATGCTCCGTACATTTTCCAGGATCCTAATTCGCCGGATAAGCTGATTGGCTTCGAAAAGGATTTTGCAGAAACCCTGGCAAAAGAAATGGGCATTAAGGCAAAGTTTTTTCAAAATCAATGGGATGGGTTAATTCCCGGATTATACAGAGATGACTATCATATTGCCATTAATGGCTTAGAAGTTACAGAGGATAGGAGAGAAAAAGTTCTCTTTTCCAAACCATACTACTATACATCAGAACAGATTGTTATTCGTAATCATGATGATGACCTCAAAAACCTAAAAGACCTTGAAGGCAAAAAAGTAGGATGCCTTAAGTTTTCTTTAGCAGAGAATATTTTAAATGATCATGGTAATATTGAAGTTCGTTCCTATGAAGGAGAAGCTAATGCATTTGCCGATCTGAAAAATGAGAGGCTTGATGCTGTCCTTGTAGATGAACCTATCGCAATATATCAGGCATCTTGGAACCCTGAATTTAAACTTACAGGCCAGCCTATCGGCAGAGTTGTTTATGCATGTGCTCTAAAGCTGGAAGATACATTACTCCTTAAAAAAGTCAATTTTGCTATTGAGTCTATGATAAAAACTCAAAAGCTAAAAGATATACTTTGCCAGTGGAATTTATGGAATTCACTGACTGCAGAAGAGTTTAATGATTATACTGATTGCGATGTATATGCATCTGAATATCATGAATTTGTCTCTACTCAAAAAGAAGAGATGAATTTTATCAGAATTGTTGAACGCTATATGGGCTTTTTGCCTGAGCTGGGCACTGCAGCAGTTATGACCTTGCAGTTGTCTGTTATGTCAATGATTTTGGCCATCTTAATTGGATTGTTTGTAGTCATTACCAAAGTCTATGCTCCGCAACCATTTTCAGGTATAGCTAATGCTTATATTGAATTTGTGCGTGGCACTCCACTATTGATTCAGCTATATTTGATTTTTTATGGATTACCTAATTTAGGAATAAAGCTAAATCCAATGGTAGCTGCTGTTTTGACTTTAGCAATAAACTATTCTGCCTATGAAGCTGAAAACTTCCGTGCAGGTCTGAATTCAGTTCCTAAAGGTCAGTTTGAAGCAGCAATCTCACTTGGGATGAACCGTTTGCAGGCACTGAGACATGTTATCATACCTCAGGCGAGCAGATTAGTAATACCACCTGTTACCAATGATTTTATCTCTTTGCTGAAGGATAGTTCTTTAGTCTCTGTAATTACACTTGTTGAGCTAACTAAAAAGTATTTACAGCTTGCCTCAGCATATTATGATTTTATAGGAATTGGTATTATTGTAGCGCTGTTTTATTTAATTTTGGGTCTTCCGTTTGTAAAATTATCAAAATACACAGAAAAAAAATTAAATATTTATGTAAAGAATAGCAATAATATCAAATAATATTTCTTATTACACTAAAAATTTCTTTTATTTGCTATTATAAATATAATAGCTTTGGTATTACTTGCTCAAAATTAAATACATATATCTGTCAGTTTTAAGTATTGCATTATTGTTTGTCGGAACAATGCAGGTTTTGGCTAATCAAAATCCTCGTATTTTAAGACAAAGAAAAGCTTTCAGTACTTTCGAAGAAGCTTTAGGTCAGTGTGAAAAACTTGAAAGACTTTCTCTTAACGGATGGAATTTGAATGAGATACCTCAGAATATCAGACTCTTTTCCAATTTAAAATTTCTAGACCTGAGCAACAACAACCTTACTGATTTACCTAGTGGTATTTCCCAACTTAAAGATTTAGAAACGCTTATAATTTCTGGGAATGATATAAAAAGATTCCCGGAATCTATTTTACAATTGACTAATCTAAAGAAATTGATTATTTCCCACAATAAGCTGTATTATCTACCCGATGGGATATCTCAGTTAAAAACATTAGAACATCTTGATGTGTCTTCAAATAAAATTACCAATTTACCTGATTCTTTTTCGGAACTTCATAAGCTTAGGGAACTAATAATAGCTGATAATGAGATTGTGCTGTTCCCTGTTCAATTGTTCGAACTAGATGAGTTGAAAACTCTGAATATAAAAGCAAATAAGCTATATGAGTTGCCGTACAAAATCTCAATCTTCAAAAACTTAGAATCTTTAAATATTGGGTCAAATGCACTTAACCATCTGCCTAATCAGATAGGACAATTAAGAAAAATTAGAGATTTGGATATATCAGATTGCAAGATTAAACAGTTGCCGGCAGAGATAATAAACCTTTCTCAACTGGAAAGCCTTTATATGGGGCATAATGATATTTCGAAATTGCCAGATAATTTCTCTAATCTGTCAAAACTGAAAAAAATTGATTTATCCGGAAATAAAGCAGGATATTTTCCCATCCAATTGACGGAGATGATAAATCTCAAAACTCTGCTGATGAATAGATGCAGTATTAAGTCTCTGCCTGAAGAATTTAGCAAGATGGAGGCTCTTGAGTATTTAACTTTTCATGATAATGAATTTGATAGTTTCCCTTTACCAATTTGCAGTCTAAGATCGCTTAGAATATTAGATATTTCCAAAAACTTCATATCTTCAATACCAAAAAAAATATCTGAAATGGATAGCTTATACTCGCTGAATATTTCATATAATCAGTTGACTTCGCTTCCTGATGATATGAATAATTTGCACAACTTGACAATAATTCTTGCTGTTTTTAATAAGATAGAAAGTTTACCTAAAAACTTTTCTAACTTTAAAAGCCTGAAAAGTCTCTTTCTGGCGAACAATCCTATTAATGACCAATCCAGAAGCAGAATAAAGAATCAGCTTCCAACAACCAGAATAACTTTCTAATATATCCGATTACTCTATTTGGCATATATTATGATAGTTAGTTCTAAAGAACAAACCGGAGTCAGTTATTTATGAAGAACAAAAACACTAATAATATAGATTTGCATTCAACTGAGTATTTCTTTAATCGTGAGCTAAGTCTTATTGATTTTAATAAAAGAGTGCTCTTAGAAGCTGATGATAAATCGCATCCTTTACTGGAAAGACTAAAGTTTTGCTGCATTTTAAGCTCAAATCTAGACGAATTTTTTATGATCAGGGTGGCAGGTCTAAAAGGGCAGATCGCTTCTGAAGTAGTTGAGCTTTCTTATGATGGAAAGACTCCTAAAGAACAGCTCATAGAAGTTAGAAAGCAACTTGTGCCAATATTTACTAAGCATTCTGAGATTTTAAATCTTCAAATTATGCCTGCACTTGAAAAGCATGGTATATATATACATAATCTTAAAGATTTACCTGAAAGTGAGAAGTCTGAACTTGAGCAGTACTTCATAAATTCTGTTTTGCCAATTTTAACCCCGTTAACTTTAGGGCCGGCTAATCCATTTCCAAGACTTATAAATAGAAGTCTTAATGTGGCTTTCGTTTTAAATGATTCTGAAAAAACAAATGAAGATAGAGTTGCTTTTGTGCAGTTGCCTTCAGTTTTGCCAAGATTTGTAAATTTAGAAAGAAAAACGGGACACCACTTCATTTTAGTGGAGCAGCTAATCAAAGAGTTTGCGAATATTCTTTTCCCAGGCTTAGATGTGAAAACTGCAAATACCTTCAGAGTTACCAGAGATGCTGACATAGAGATTGCTGAAGACGAAGCAGAAGATTTACTCTCGGAAATAGCTGAGCAAATTAAAAAAAGGAGATGGGGCAGAGCTGCGGTAAGACTTGAAGTAAGCTCCAAAATGCCTGAGTTTTTGGTAGAGCTCCTAACAGAGTTTTTAGATCTGGAACCTATTGATGTTTATGTGCATGACAGACCATTGAATCTACCCGATTTTATGGAATTTCTTAAACTGGACATTAGAGAGCTTAAAGATAAACCTTTTGCACCCAGAAATATTCCTGAACTGAACGGCCGAGATGTAAATGTTTTTGAAGCCATCAAGCAGCAGGACATTCTGGTACATCATCCTTACGATTCTTTTGCGTCGTCTACACTGAAGTTTATCAATCAGGCAGCAAATGATCCGAATGTACTTGCAATTAAGATAACGATGTATAGGACAGGTCAGAATTCTGCAATTGTAGCAGCTCTTAAAAAAGCAGCAGAAGACGGAAAATCTGTAACCGCTTTCGTAGAGTTAAAGGCAAGATTTGACGAAGAAAAAAATATAACTTGGGCAAAAGAACTTGAACATCATGGAGTGCATGTTGTATACGGTGTGCTTGGCTTGAAAACTCACTGCAAAATATGTAGTGTAGTAAGAAAAGAAAGTGATCAATTAAAAACTTATTTGCACTTATCTACTGGTAATTATAATCAATCTACATCCAGATTATATACTGATTTAGGCTTTTTTACAGCTAATCAGGACTTTGGAAAGGATGCAACGCACTTATTCAATATTTTGACCGGATACTCTCATTTTAAAGACTGGAAAGAGTTTTTCGTAGCTCCAACAACATTATATAAAAAGACACTGGAGCTAATAGAAAGAGAAATTGAATTATCAACTCCTGAGAACCCAGGGATGATATTTGCAAAGATGAATCAATTGGCTCACCGTGAAGTGATTCCGGCTTTATATAAAGCATCACAGGCAGGAGTCAAAATAAAACTTTTAGTTAGAGGGCTCTGTTGCCTTAGACCCGGTTTGAAAGGCATAAGTGAGAATATTGAAGTTAGAAGCATTATCGGCAGATTTTTAGAACATAGCAGGATCTTCTATTTCAAAAATGGAGGAGATGAAGAGTTCTATTTAAGCAGTGCCGACTGGATGTCGAGAAATTTCCATAAAAGAATGGAACTTATGTTTCCAATCTACGATAAGAGATTAAGAGAGAGAATTTGGGACAGTTTGAATATATACTGGGCAGACAATAGAAAATCTTGGAGATTGACTTCTACAGGGGAATATGAGAAAATAAAACCAAGAAACCCGGATGCTGTTTTCAGCTCACAGGATTTCTTCCTTGACGAATTGAAACTTCTGAGAAATTCAGAAATGTTACTATAAAAAGAAAGGGGCTGTCATGATTGAGAGCCCCTTATTTCCAAATTTTATTCGTTTGTTTCAGGAAGTTTGAAAGTCATTTTTCCGTCTTCTATTTCTTTCATAGCGAGAAAAGTTGGCTTTGGATATTTGTCAAACTCTTTGCTGATACTGATTTGGTCATAATTCGGATCGTTTTCGTCTCCTGTAGTGAGGACATCTGACATTCTCATTTTGATTTCGTTTTTAATGTCGTCATTTATTTGTCTCGATCTGAAGCCCATAGCAACTATGGATTGATAAATAGAACCTTTTTCAGACTCATGCATTCTTACTTCAATTGGATTGACAATATATTTTGCCATAATCGCGTCCTCTCAATTCATACTATATAATGATTCGAATCCGTAATTTACGAACATTTCGGCAAATAAGCAAGCGAAAAGAAATATGCTATAGTTTTTTATTTTCCCAGTAAATAATTATATTAAATCTTAGCTATTTGACGATTTTTTCTCACTCTAGTGAAATCAGGATACAATGAAAAAACTCTATTACTCAATCAGTGAAGTTAGCAAAATGGTAGATGAAGAGTCACACATTCTTCGTTATTGGGAAAAAGAGTTTTCTGAGCTAAAGCCGAAAAAGAATAAGGGTGGAAACAGAATTTATTCTGAAAATGACTTAAAAACTATTCTTACTATTCAAAAGCTAATTCGTGAGGAGAAACTTGCTTTAAAAGATGCAAAATCTAAAATAAAGACAATTTCCAGTAACGAATTGCAGTTACCTTTTGATACTGAAGATGAGATTCCTGCCAGTGCTCCTGCAATTAAAGAACCGAAGCCAGCAGAGTCAAATGTACATTTTGACAAAGCGATTCTAAAAGAATTTAGAGAATTATTAATCTCTATAAAAGACAGGCTATAAAAATCAACTCATAACCCCAAACTATATAACGAATTACACATTCATGTAATTTTTATGCTCCTATTTGCAATTTTCTTAGGGATAGACATAAAATTGTTTTAACAATTTTATTATATTGAACCGTCTCCTATTTATCTATGTATATATAAGTATGTAATAGATGAGTTTTTTATATATAATTTGGAGTTTAAACTATGGCAATTCATTTAAAAGTTCTGGCTGCATTTGTTCTTGCTGCACTTTTATCTGTTTCTGCTTCAGCTCAAAAACTCAAGTACGAAGAACAAGTTGTCGGCAAACATGGCGATGAAGTCCTTGGTGTTTTTGTTAATGAAGAAGATACGCAAGTTGCTACTTGCAGCCTTGATGAGACCATTAAAATCTGGAGTTTGCCCGAAGGTAAAGAACTAAAAACTCTTAAAGGCCATTTAGGACAAGTAAATAATCTTTCTTTTTCCGGTAATGACGAATTCTTAGCGTCCGGTTCTAGCGATCAGACTATAAAAATTTGGGATGTTAAGTCAGGTAAAGCAATTAAAACTCTTAAAGGTCATACCGATCAGGTAATTGGAGTTTATTTCAGCCAGGATGATCAATCAAGCTTAATAGCTTCCACTAGCTTCGACAAAACAGTTAAGCTTTGGGACAGAGAGTTAGGTGCTGAAATAAAAACTTTGAGAGGTCATACTAAGCCTACAAATAATGTAGCCTATAGCTATGATGGTAAGTATTTAGCTTCTTGCAGCGATGATCAAACAATAAAAATTTGGTCCACTGACATTGGTGAAAACGATCCACTTATGAACCTTACAGGTCATGAAGCTCCTGTGCTTACTGTCCTTTTTAATTTTGACAGCAGCTTATTGGCTTCTGCTGATGCATCAGGTGTAATTAATATATGGAATGTGGCAAATGGTCAGTTATTAAAAACTATCAAAGCCCACGACCAATTAATTCAGGATGTTTCTTTTGCAGGTGATAATAAAACATTAGTTAGTGCCAGCTTAGATAAAAAAGTTAAGCTTTGGGATGTAGCTACAGGCAAAAACCTTATGGATATGGAGCTAGATTGCGAAATATGGTCTGTAGATTTAGTACTTGATCAATCAATTATTATCGTTGGTTGCTCAGATGGCACAGTTAGATTTTTAAGAAAAAAGTAGGAGAATAGAATAACATGAAATTGATTTTCAGAGCATCAATTACTCTTTTGGCTTTCTTTGCCATGCTGATCAGTTCTAATGCTCAATTTTCTTCTACAGTTGTTGCTGTTAGAGGGGTTGTGCTAAATGAATTGACCGGAGAGCCGGTAAAGATCAAAATCCAGCTACTGGATGAAACCGGTAAAACTATAAACAGAGCTTATAGCAATTCTAAAACAGGTGAATATTATATGACTGGGCTTCGTGCCGGATTGACGTATAAATGCAGACTTGTTTCAGATGACTTTTTGGTAGAAGAATTCAAATTACATACGCCAAATACTGACAGATATCTTGAGATATCTAGAGACTTTATGGTTAAGCCACTAATTGAAGGTAAAAAAATTCCGTTGAGAGTGCCTCCATTTGAACTTAGAAAAAATAAGATTAAATTCGGTGCTTCTCAAATCCTGGAAGACATTACAAGTGCGCTTAGGCTTAATGAGCATGTGAAATTTGAGATCATTTGCTATCCGGATTCAGAATCTCAGGCAACTAAAAATCCTAGCATTACTGTAGAAAGAGCTAATGCTCTTAAAGATTACTTTGTGGCTGTAGGCATTTCTCCTGATCGAATCTCAGTAGAAGGAGCAAAACAAATCGATCCGGATAATCCGCCACCTACTCAAAAAGCTGCTAAAGGAAAAAGATACATCGGTACTACTTATGTAGTCATAAAAGAAGTATAAAAAATTCCAAAACCGATTTAGTTTAAACTGCCTGAGCGATTCTGTTTAGGCAGTTTTTATATTTAGTATGAAATTTTAGAATCGATTTGTATATTTTGTCTCCAAAATCTTATAAATCTATAGTCAAAGATATGAATATCACTAAAAACAGATTAAAAAAATTAGGTTATCAAAAAAAATTGAGATATTTTTGAGGATAAAGGTTAATTGGGTAGGATAAAAAAATATATACTATCCGCTTGCTTATAATGTGTAAATAATATGTATATATAGGGATAATAAAACTATGTTTAAGCTTCTTTCAAAGCTTTTCGGGAGTAAAAGTGATAAAGACATAAAGGCTTTAAATCCGATAGTAGATGAAATTAACAGTTATTATAAAAAATATGACTCTCTATCGGAAGAAGAATTAAAAGGGAAGACTGACGAGTTCAGAAAGATTATTAAAGACAGAACAAATGAGCTTGAAAGCAAGAAAAAGGAACTTAGTGAAAAATTGAAAAACGAGGTTCTTTCATCTAATGAAATTACTGATATTTCCACAGAAATAAAGAAATTAGATAAAGATATTTTTGCTGCCACTCAGGAAGTCTTAAATGAATTACTTCCTCAAGCTTTTGCTACGGTTAAGCAAGCTTGTAAGAGATTGACAGAACAAAAACATACCTACGAATATGTAGGTCAGACTGATACATGGGCAATGATCCCTTATGATGTTCAGCTTATCGGCGGTATCGTATTGCATCAAGGCAAAATTGCTGAAATGGCCACAGGTGAGGGTAAAACTCTAGTTGCTATTCTGCCTGTTTATCTTAATGCACTCCCAGGGAAAGGCGTTCACCTTGTAACAGTTAATGACTATTTGGCAAGACGTGACTGCGAATGGATGAAACCCGTATATGAATATCTTGGCTTAACTTGCGGTGCTATTCAATCTCACATGGATAACGAAGAAAGAAAAAAAATCTATAATGGTGACATTGCTTATGGTACCAATAATGAGTTCGGTTTTGACTATCTTCGTGATAATATGGTTGTTGAAGCAGAACAAATGGTTCAAAGAGAGCATTGGTACGCTATTGTCGATGAGGTCGATTCAGTTCTAATTGATGAAGCAAGAACTCCACTTATCATTTCTGGACCGGTTGGTAATCCGGATCAAAAATTTGAAGAAATGGAGCCTCGCGTTAAAAAACTTGTTGAAGCTCAAAACAGAAATGTAAACCAATACGTAAGTGAAGCTGAAGCTCTTTTGAAAAAAGGAACAAAAGAAGCGAAAGAAGAGGCTGGTATTCTTCTTTTGATGTCTCACAGAGCTATGCCTAAACACAAACGCTTCCTAAAGCTAATGCAAGACCCTGATCTTCAGAAACTAAAATCTGAAACAGAACTTTTCTATTTGCGTGAGCAAGGTAGAAAAATGGCTGAAATTGACGAAAAATTACTCTATTCTATAGATGAAAAAAATCATGGCTTAGATATTTCTGAGAAGGGACGCGAGCTTCTTTGTACGCACCAAGAGGATCCGGAAATGTTTGTAATCCCTGATATTGCTACTGAGCTTAGTGCAATTGAAGGTGATTTCGAAATGTCTGAACAGGACAAACAAGCTAAAAAAGATAGAATTCACTTATTATATGCAGAAAGAAGTGATAGGATTCACACTATTACTCAGCTTCTTCGTGCATTTTCTCTTTATGAAAGAGATAATGAGTACGTGATCCAAAATGGTAAAATTATGATTGTTGATGAGTTTACCGGACGTATTTTGGATGGTCGTCGCTATTCTGACGGTTTGCACCAGGCAATAGAAGCAAAAGAACATGTAAAAGTTGAAAGAGATACTCAAACATTTGCAACTGTTACATTGCAGAACTACTTTAGATTATATCACAAACTAGGTGGTATGACAGGTACTGCTGAAACTGAAGCTGCAGAGTTTGAAAAAATATATAAATTAGAAGTTGTAGTTATTCCTACAAACAGACCAATTCAAAGAAAAGATGATGAAGATCTTATCTTTAAAACTCGTAGAGAAAAATATAACGCTATAATTGAGCATGTTGAAGAGCTACTTAAAGAAGGTAGACCTGTGCTGGTAGGTACTGCTAGTGTTGAAGTGTCTGAAGTTTTAAGTAAAATGCTTCAAAGAAAACGCGTTCCTCATAATGTTCTTAATGCGAAAGCTCACGATAAAGAAGCAGATATTGTTGCAAATGCCGGTAAAAAAGGTGGTGTAACTATTGCAACGAACATGGCAGGTCGTGGTACTGATATTAAGATTAACGACGAAATTAAGAAAAATGGTGGTCTTGCCATCATTGGTTCTGAAAGACACGATGCTCGCCGTATTGATAGGCAGCTGCGTGGTCGTTCAGGTCGTCAGGGTGACCCCGGATCTTCTATTTTCTATATCTCTCTTGAAGATAACTTAATGAGATTATTTAGTGGTGATAGAGTTGCAGGAGTAATGAGCAAGCTTGATATTCCTGAAGGTGAACCTATTTCTCACTCAATGATTACCAAAGCAGTTGAAAGAGCTCAGAAAAAAGTTGAAGAAAATAACTTTGCCATTCGTAAACGCCTTTTGGAATATGATGACGTTATGAATCAGCAAAGAGAAGTTATCTACAATAGACGTAAAGCAGCCCTTCGAGGTGAACGCTTAAAAGGTGAGCTTTTTGATTATATTGATGAAATGGCTACAGAATGGCTACAAACTTATCAGCCTAATAAAGAGTATGATGAGTTTATGAATGAAGTTCGTACTACTTTACTCTGCGAGCCTAACATCACAAAAGAAGAGTTTGCTTCTATTTCTGACGAAGCTACTTGCCAAAGAGTAGTGGATGCTGCAGAAGAATTCTATAAACGCAAAGAAGAAATGATTGGTACTGAATTCCTTTCAAAATTAGAAAGAGTTGCAGTGCTGCAAACAATTGATGATAAATGGAGAGAACACCTCCGCCAAATGGACGAATTGAAAGAAGGTATCCATTTACGCTCTTACGGTCAAAAAGATCCTTTGATGGAATACAAAAAAGAAGCTTTTGAGCTTTTTGTAGGACTTATAAAAGAAATCAATAAACAGTCTGTAAATTATTCTTTCAAATTCTTCCCGCAAATTATCTATAGAGATCAAGATGGTAATGTTGTTCCTCCACCGGATGAAAAACAACAAGTTCCTACTGTAAAAAGAGCTGTACCACGTAAACTTAATTACAGAAGAGATGATACTGGAATTCCGCCTACTCCTGAAGATTTGCCTCAAGCTCAAGCTCCGGCAGAAGCTCAGGCAGGCGAGCAAAAAGTACAAACTCATGTTCGCGAGGAACCTAAGGTTGGACGTAACGATCCTTGTACTTGCGGAAGCGGCAAAAAATATAAAAAATGCTGTGGCAAAGATATAGATCAGTCTGAAATATAATTAAAAAACTTAATAATTACATTATTGAAACCCAATCATAAGATTGGGTTTTTTTGTAGTTTAAATACAATATTTAAAAAGAAATATCATCTGTACATATAATTATTTCAAAATTAAGAAAGAGTACAGTGCGAGATATAAAAAATCACTCAGATATAATGAGTATGTTCATTCGTTTCGCTATTATTCTCATTATTTTAGAAGTAATTATATTTGTTGGTATAATTCAATTCTATGATACACATAAAAAAGATCTTATCTTGGCTCAAGAGAATGAACTACTCAAAACTCTCAGAAATCAAATCGTTTTTTCATTAGATAGAGTGGAATCTGATTTGAATTTCTTAGGACATTATATTGAAGATGAGTATAACAATAATGAAAACTTCAAATATAATGTAAGCCTAAAGCTGTCGATGTTTGCAAGTGCAAAAATGATATACGACCAGATAAGAATATTAGATATTTCCGGACAAGAATGGATCAGATTAAACCTGAAAAATAACCAGGGCGTACTTGTTCCGGATGATATGCTACAAGATAAATCTGACAGATACTATTACAAGAACTCGATCAATCTTGGACAAAATTCAATTTTTGTCTCTCCTTTGGATTTGAATATTGAAAATGGTCAAATCGAATTACCTTACAAGGCGATGTTGAGATTTGCCAAGCCACTATTTGATAGTAATGGCAATAAATTCGGAGTCCTGGTTCTAAATTATCTGGCAGATACTCTTCTAAGAGAATTTAAGCAAGAATCACAAGCTTCTTCTGGGAAAATATTCTTGACAAATTCTGAAGGTTACTATTTTGTTGGTCCTAATAGCGAGGATGAGTGGGGCTTTATGTTCCCTAAAAAGCATAAAAATTCTCTAAAATATCAATTACCAGAAGTGTGGGATTTTGCTGCTATTTCAGACAGAAATCAAGGAATCCTGGAAGATGGTTTAGTTACCCATACAAATATCCAGTATATTGCCAAGAATCAATCAAATTCGTCGCTCCTGATTTCAGATTCGGAAAAAGAAAATTATGCAAGCAAGACCAATTCTTGGCATTTGGTTTCGTTTGTTGATAATGATGCTGTTTCTGCTTCTCTTATTCCTATAGAGCAAAGAGCTTCTATCATACTATTAGTTATCTTTTTAGCTTTATCTCCGATATTATATCTTCTTGCAAGAAATATTTCTATCAAAAAAGCTGCTATTAAAAGATTAGTTGATAATCAAGCTGAACTTTCAGAATTAAACCAAATGAAAGATAAACTATTTTCCATCATAGCACATGATCTCAGAAATCCAATGCAAGTTCTAATTTTGTCCTCAGAGCTTCTAAAAGTCCATTATGAGAAAAAGTATTTCGAAAAGATGGAAAAAGATATTTATAAGCTAATCAACACTACAAACTCATTCAAAGATCTTTTAGAAAGTTTGTTAAGTTGGAGCAGATCGCAAGCAGGGAAAGTGCCTTTTGAAAAGCGTCCTTTCAATATAGCAGAAATATGCAAAAAAAGCATAGATGTATGTAAGGGTAGCGCTGAGATGAAAGAAATAGCTCTGGAAACTGAAAACTGCATCGATTTTGAAGTAAATGCAGATCCTCATATGATATCTACTGTTTTTCAGAATCTAATATTCAATGCAATCAAATTTACACCTATAGGTGGAAAAATAGTGATCCAATTCAAAAATCATAAAAATCATATCGAAATTAGTGTAAATGATAACGGAGTTGGAATGTCTCAAGAAGAAATTCGAGATATTTTGAAAATTGATCAGCATTTTACTAAAAGAGGTACTGAAGGCGAAGCCGGCTCCGGTATTGGAATTTTACTCTGCAAAGAATTCATCGAAAAACATGATGGAGTATTCGATATTGAAAGTGAATTAGGAGTTGGTTCGACCTTCAAGTTTACTATTCCTAAAATCAAATATAGATCAGAAAGTAAAGTTGTTGAAGTTGATGATAGTTACTCAGCAAGTAGAAACTAAAAAATTATTGCAATGCTTTACTTTCCATAGATATACAAGCTCGGTTTTTTACAATCGAGCTTTTTTAATATTAATACATTTAGTAATTTAAAGTATAAGTAAAAATATAACAGAAAGTGAATCATGGAAATAAAATCTCTAACAGAATCAAGTTTTGATAAAATATATACCGCTTTCTCGGATGCTTTTTCTGATTATGATATACAAGTAAACAGAGACGAACTGGAAGCGATGACAAAACGTAGAGGCTTTTCTGCAGATGCTTCATTTGCCGCTTTTGAGAACGATAGGATAGTTGCTTTCACCTTAAATGGCATAGGGATGTTTAAAGGTAAAAAAACTGCTTACGACACGGGAACAGGCACAATTAGAGAATATAGAGGTCAGGGCTTAGCAGCACAAATATTTGAATACTCACTGCCTCACTTAAAAGAAATAGGTGTACAAAATTATTTACTGGAAGTATTGCAGCATAATACAACAGCATTCAATATTTACCAAAAGATGGGATTCCAAGTTTCTCGTGAATTTAATTATTTCAAACAGGAAAATGATAAAGTCGAAGTAAAAAAGCTTAAAAATGACAATATACAACTACGTAGTGCTGAGTTAGCTGAGTTAGAAAAATTAGAACGCTTTTTTGATTTTGATCCTTCTTGGCAGAACAGTTTTGATTCTATTAAGAGAGACAAAAGCAACTTCATTATCACTGGAGCATATGAATCGAATGTATTAATAGGCTTATCTGTTTTCGAACCAAAATCTGGAGACCTAACTCAAATTGCCGTCTCGCCTGAGCATAGAAGAAAGGGGATAGGCAGTCTTTTGTTAAGTAAAATATTGACTGAAAACAAGAACACTATCCTAAAAATAGTAAACACCGAAACTACGTGTGACAGCATCACAGCCTTTTTAAGAGCTAATAAGATCGAAATCACTGGCAAGCAGTTCGAGATGATAAGAGAAGTGTAGTAAAAGGTTTATTGAGTTGACTATTAACTTTTTAGGTTAAAATATGATCTATCAGTTCAAAGCTGATAAAAGAAATTAATTTCAGTTTTTTACCCTCCTTGACAAAGGAGGGGCGAAATTCCTTCAGGAATTTCGGGGTGGATTAGAGAACAGTTTTGTAGATTCTTAAATCCAATTTAAAAAAAAGGCTTGCAAATTTGATATATACTTGTGTTATAAAAACGTAATCAGAAATTTGGTATGACTATCAATATTTAGCTTGATAATTATTTCCCACTCTCCCTAAAGCAAAAAAAGCAAAAGGGAGAGTAGAAATATAAGTTTACTTCTTCATCAGCTTAAACATAACTTTTTCGTTTTTATTAGTGAAGACAGCTATATTATAATTGCCTTTCGGAAGTGAACTAAGGTCAATATTGAATGAGTATTCGCCTGCTTTTTGATTTTGCCAGTTGTTGATGTCTTTTACATATCTGCCTGAATTATCTAAAAGCATTACTTTTGTATATCTTTCTTTTGTTAGAGTATAGCTGATTTCGCAGTTGCCATGTGTTGGATTCGGAGCTGCTGTTAAATCAGTAATAGCCATATCTGTCAAATTACATAAGCCTAGAAGAGATTCTTCACCATCAAGTGCCTGACAAGCGTCTGACGCCGGTAATTCACCTGCCACAACAGATTCAAGTAAGTTCATCTCTTTGATTATTTTATTTCTTATATCATCAGGTAATGCATTCAAAAAATTGTCATCCGGGTAGTACCACAAAGTAATCTTAGAATAATCACCTGAAGCAAGCTCTTCTTCTGTATGCACACCGTAAGGAACTGGTATTTCTATAGGTATAAGTTTAGTGTATTTGAGAGTTCTGAACGCATTTTTTGCAATTATTTCTGCCTGGGTTTCTGCTAGAAGTAGTTTCTTTTCCTTAAGTTTATCTCTTTCGTCTTTTGGAATATCAAAATACTCTTGTCTGTTTTCCATATTGACAAAATAATCATTTGCCAAATGATACAGTTGTTTGAGGTTTTCATTATCAGATTCATATAGATATTTAAGTTGGCTAAGTTCACTTAAGCTCATAGATTGTATTATCGGACTTATGCGATTAGCTCTTTTAGCAGTTGGCTCGTAATAGTAATACCCTTCGTAATTTGTGTTTTTATTATTCTTTATTTTTTCTGGTTTTGGACTTCCATAAGTAAAACTATTAATAAAATTGTCTTTCTTTGGCTCCATACCTTTTATTAAACGCCATTCAAAAACATCTTGTTTTGTTTGGTACAAATTACCATCTATATATTCTTTATTGTAGCTTTCTCCGAAATGA
The DNA here is from genome assembly GCA_942490685.1 of uncultured bacterium. GTDB lineage: Bacteria > Bacteroidota > Ignavibacteria > Kapaibacteriales > UBA2268 > JBFHIJ01. The sequence continues at coordinate 1,696,062 of CALNXW010000016.1, read as the reverse complement.
AATTGAAATATTGTATCAGCATGGATGATTTGTCGTTTTTCAATAAACACTTCGTCATTTGGGATTGTAATTTTATTTTTTTCAAAGCCTATACCTATTTGTTCCAATGTGGATTTATCAAGTAAAACACCTTTGTCTTTGTATTTAAATCCTTTAAAAGGATTGTCTAAAATTGTTCTGCTTACTTGGCCGTACATCGTTACTTCTTCCAAGAGTTCAGCTCTATTTTTGACAGAGACAGGAATATCATTTAGAAGACTGTCAAGCAACGGAAAATAGTCTTTGATATCACAAATACCTAGATTCTTAAGTTGAACAATATCACAATATTTTGTTATATCTTGTTCCATTTCAGCAAGAAGTCTAATCAATACAGGAACTTCCGGATAGTATGAAACAAAAGTCGTAACCGGAAAGTTTTCACCTTTACTGTTAAACTTTCTTTGAAGGACAAAATTTAACCTGGTGTTTATTTTCCAGTCTTTAGGTTCAAAAATCAGATGTTTCCATCTAATTTTTGATTCGTTAGTTTTGTCATCAGAAATTCCACTGTAAAACGTTATCGTTGTATCTTTAAAGCTGTGGTTTTTAAGATATTCTTCGACCATGTTGGCCGCTTCACTTATTGTAAGTCCTTGCTTTTTGGCGAATAATGCATCTGAAACATAACTAAGGTTTTTAGCCTGAGAGTTATTTTTAGACTTTTCAAATTTTGTTTTATCTATATACTTTGTACTTTCTTTTTTAGATTCACACACATCCTTAATTACATCGTTTAGAGTTTCTCCGCTAGATTCGAAATTATTGATTGTATCAGTTTCTTCATCTATAGTAACAGTAATATTTTTAGCAGTAACTGTAGGTTTATTTTCACCGGAGTCAAACATCATAGAACTCAAAGTGAGCATCGTTGCCGTTATAAGAGATAAAATAGAATACATTTTTAGCTTCCCGTATTTTGAAATTATTCTTTTGAAAAAGTTTTGGGAGCCGGCTTCCCTGTGCTGTTGTAACAAAGATTCGATATTGTCTTTATCAAATGGGACATTATCTAATTCTGCTTTTCGTGCTGTATTGAAATATTTTTCGAAGTCTTGCATGCTAAGATCCTAAAAGTTCTTTTAGTTTTTGTTTTGCACGATAAATTCTAACCTTTATAGTGTTCGGGCTTGTTTTTTGAATTTTGGCTGCTTCGGCAATAGAGAAGCCATAAATTGAAGTCAAAACAACGGCTTCTTTTTGTTCTGACGGCAATTTGTCTAATGCCGAATATAGATCATTTAATTCGCTGACTTCCTGAGGAGATAGATTCCCCGATTTGAAGTCATCCAAATCAAAGTGAGATGCTCCGAAAATATCAGCTTTCTTTTTACCGGCTCGATAAACAAAGCGTCTAGCTATCGTGAAAAGCCAACTAAGAAAAGCTTCGTGCGATTCTAGTTTTCTAAAGTTCTCGTAAGCAGCCAATATGGTGTCGCTCATGATATCTTTTGCATCATCCTTATCTCGAATAAATGAAAGTATAAACCTCCATAGTTTTTCAAGATTTGGTTCGAGCAAATCCATAAATATTCTGTCTTGTTCCAATCCCGTTACCATTTTTTGTTTTTGTCTAACACAAGGGAAGAGTATTCAAATTAAAAAAAGGGTACAAAAAAATTTATAATTATTTTAAAGTTTCCGGATAGAAGCAAGTATTAATATTAAGACCCGATCTTAAAAAGTAAATCTTTTTGATTTAAGCTTTATGAAATTGAGAGTAGTTATGTCTTACAGAATAAGAAGTATCTAGGATTTATTGCTAAGAAAATTGGGAATAAAAAAACTCTCTCCAATACTTCATTTACTAGAGAGAGTCATATCATAATATATTTGAAATCTTACTTCTTCATCAGCTTAAACATAACTTTTTCGTTTTTATTAGTGAAGACAGCTATATTATAATTGCCTTTCGGAAGTGAACTAAGGTCAATATTGAATGAGTATTCGCCTGCTTTTTGATCTTGCCAGTTGCTAATATCTTTTACATATCTGCCTGAATTATCTAAAAGCATTACTTTTGTATATCGTTCTTCCGTTAGAGTATAGCTGATTTCGCAGTTGCCATGTGTTGGGTTTGGAGCTGCTGTTAAATCAGTAATAGCCATATCTGTCAAATTACATAAGCCTAGAAGAGATTCTTCACCATCAAGTGCCTGACAAGCGTCTGACGCAGGTAATTCACCTGCTACAACAGATTCAAGTAAGTTCATCTCTTTGATTATTTTATTTCTCATATCATCAGGTAATGCATTCAAGAAATTGTCATCCGGGTAGTACCACAATGTTATCTTAGAATAATCACCTGAAGCAAGCTCTTCTTCTGTATGCACACCGTAAGGAACTGGTATTTCTATAGGTATAAGTTTAGTGTATTTGAGAGTGTGCAAAGCATTATTAGCAATCAGTTTCAACATTTCTAATTCGTTTTTTTCTTCTTTGCTAATATTCTTCTCTCCTTTTTCTGACAATATAGATTGCAAATCTCGATAGTTGGAGTTTAGTTGATAAAGTTCTTTTAGATTACTTACGTTCGAATTTTTTAGAGAAGATAGATACAGACCAAAGTCGTAAGCATTTCTCTTTGAAATTGGAGTAATAGGAATGTTTTTCCTAGCAGGAATCAATTCAGGGTAAGAAAGTTGAATATATCCTTTAATGTGATCTTCTTTTAAAAAGTCACTATTTGCATCTCTTTCTGTTGTATTCGACAGCATCATTCTAATGTTTTTTCCCCATTTAGGGTCAATTTTGCCACCTTCGTTATTAATAAACCATTCTTCAACACCGTTTTTAAAAACTTGATTATCACTATCGTAAGCTTCATCGTCAAAAAACTTAGGAGAATTTTCTGTAAAAGTCTCATCCAATGGATATGTAAATCTATTATCGTAAAACTTAAAACCCAATTTTTCTAATGATGCTTTTGGTAGCAATAGTCCTTCATCCTTAAATTTGAATTCTGAGAAAGGGTTTCCAATAAGTTTTCTATTCATATTTGCAAACAACACAGCTTGTTTGGCAATATCAGCATCAGTAATCTTAAGAGTAATTTCTTCCAGCTTCGAGTAATATTCCCCTAAAGAAACATTGCAAAGCTCTTTCAACAATTTAATATCTACATGTGTTGCAATATTGCTTTCTATCTCAGACAAAAGTCTGAAGTAGTCTTGCTCACTATCTAATTCAATATCTACACTTGAATATTCAAGTTTACTTTTAGGTGATTTAGTATCTGAGAAATTCATTTTTACAATAGATGGTACTGAAGTATTCAATTCCCATCTGGAATTGTCAAAAACTAAGTGCTGCCAACGTAAATACTTGCTTTGACAGCTATATAAAGGATTATATATTAAAATAGTTGTATCTCTGAACTTACCTTTGTTTTCTGCCTGGAATTTCTCAGCAAATTGTTTGACTTCACTAACTGTTAGAAGTTTATCAAATTCTTTTACACCACGATTCATTGGAATGATGTAATTACCTTCTTCATCTTTCTGCAACATATCCTTGTGTATTTTTAAGCTAGATCCAATTGAAATGTAGTCGGCGTATTCATCCTGATCAGAATTTTCTTCTTTCTCTTTCTTCGCTTCACACACATCCTTAATTACATCGCTTAGAGTTTCTCCGTTAGATTCGAAATTATTGATTGTATCAGTTTCTTCATCTATAGTAACAGTAATATTTTTAGCAGTAACTGAAGGTTTATTTTCACCGGAGTCAAACATCATAGAACTCAAAGTGAGCATCGTTGCCGTTATAAGAGATAAAATAGAATACATTTTTAGCTTCCCGTATTTTGAAATTATTCTTTTGAAAAAGTTTTGGGAGCCGGCTTCCCTGTGCTGTTGTAACAAAGATTCGATATTGTCTTTATCAAATGGGACATTATCTAATTCTGCTTTTCGTGCTGTATTGAAATATTTTTCGAAGTCTTGCATGCTAAGATCCTAAAAGTTCTTTTAGTTTTTGTTTTGCACGATACGTTCTAACTTTTACAGTATTCGGGCTTGTTTTTTGAATTTTGGCTACTTCGGCTATAGAGAAGCCATAAATTGACGTCAGAACAACGGCTTCTTTTTGTTCTGAAGGCAATTTGTCTAATGCCGAATATAGATCATTTAATTCGCTGACTTCCTGAGGAGATAGATTCCCCGATTTGAAGTCATCTAATTCGAAATGAGATGCTCCGAAAATATCAGCTTTCTTTTTACCGACCCGATATACAAATCGTCTTGCAATCGTGAAAAGCCAACTAAGAAAAGCTTCGTGCGATTCCAATCTTTCGAAGTTCTCGTAAGCAGCCAGTATGGTGTCGCTCATGATATCTTTTGCATCATCCTTATCTCGAATAAATGAAAGTATAAACCTCCATAGTTTTTCAAGATTTGGTTCGAGCAAATCCATAAATATTCTGTCTTGTTCCAATCCCGTTACCATTTTTGTTTCTGTCTCACATAAGGGAAGAGAGTGCAAATTATAAAAAGGGTACAAGAATAGTTATATTTATTTTCATGTTTATAATATTCTTTATGCAAATATTGACTTTAGAAGTAGCAACCAGTGAAATCAAATATACTTTAATTGCCTTATTGCAGGAATAATAATGTTTAGTATATTGCGGTTCTTTAAAATGTCATATTGTAGACATTGTAAATAGTATGATATATTTGTAGAATAAAACATTATGTCGGGATATTAGATATGAAACTCTTTAGTATTATAATTACATCTATTGTTTGGATTTGCTTATTAATGTCGAATTTGAAAGCTGACGAAAAATATATAATGCAATCCGGAGATATTTATCACGGCGAGAAGATTGAAGAAAATGACACTTTTATCAAAATTAAACAGATAAATTCAGATATATCCATAGAGATTAGGAAAAGCTCTATTGATGAGATCTTGCCTGTGATGTATCGAATTATTACTGACAAAAATTATGAAATATTTGGAAATGTAATAGAGAGAACTCAAAATTGGTATAAAGTAAAAACATCTGACGGTGTGGTAGTAGACGTAGAGAGGTCAGGAATAACCAGTATCGAATATGTTGATGAAGATAAATATGATCCTTGGACAAATCCTGTACCATCAATTACTAAACTTAATTACACAAATACGCAAAATTACAGTTCCGAAGGCAATATAGAGAACAGTCCTATTAATAAAATTAATGACAACAAAAATACTCGTGCTGAAGATACTTATTCGCAGTATTATAAAAAAGTGGAAGGTATTAAAACTCCATTTGTAGGAGTTAGCCTTGGAGCGCCAATACTTTTTAATTTGACATTAGGTTATCATTATGATGATGTTATAGTAGATCTACAAGGTGGTGCTAGCGACGAGTATGCTGGAGGCAGAATTTCATTGCTACTAAATTTGTACGAAACAAATAATCGCAAATTCTTTATAAACATTGGGCTCTGCATTGGCTACTTGAGCCATAAAAGAGTAGGCTATTATGTGAATAAATTAGGTAATACAGCTTATATAGACAAAATATACTACTACGATAAGTATTTTTTCACAGGTGGACTTGTCCAGGCTCAATGGTACGGATTTAACCTTGAATTAGGGTTAGGTACTTCGGTAATGTCAGATAATATTTATGTAGAGGATTCAATTTTTCTTTTCAACATAGGCTATAAATACTATTTCAATTAAACATACTTGAGGAAGGCAATCTAATATGAGACTATTTCATGTTTTAGTATGCATACTATTCTGTTTTTGTATCAGTACATACATATATGCAGATGAGAAATATACAATGAAATCCGGTCAGGTCTATTTTGGAGAAAAGATAGATGAATCTGGAAATAGTATAAAAATAAAGGAGTGGAACTCTGATTTTATCGTAGAAATTGACAAAGAATCAATTGACACGATTACTCCTGCTGTAGTAATTGTTACTAGTAAAAATAATTTTGAAATACTAGGCACCATTCAGTCAAAAACTGCAGATAATTTAAAAATCAAAACTTCAGAAGGTGTGAGTTTGGATATAGCTAAAAAGGACATTCAAAGTGTAGAATATTTAAATCATAGCTATAAAACTAAAACACCAATTCGAAATATAAAAGGAGTAGAGGAAAAGGAACTTCAAAATAAAAACCATACTCCACAGAAACACATACTTGAGATAAAGAACGCTACAGAAAAACAAAACCAATCTTCACTTTCTTCTTATTCTTCGAACAGTTATGAAAAGTACTTCCCTTTCTTAGGAATTGGTTTTGGATCGCCTGGTGTCATTAATTTAGTAGCTGGATACCACTTTGACAGGGTTCTATTTAAAGTTCATGGCGGAGCAGATAATCTGTATGGTGGTATTCAAAGCTCTTTATTACTTAATATTTATGAGACAAATGATTGTGATTTTAGCTTGAGTATAGGTACTTGCTTCGGATTTTGGAGTAGAAAAAAAGAAAGAAGGTATACTATACCAGAGGGTAATATTAACAGAGAGTATCTAGCTTATTATTATGATGACTTTTGGTATAGTGGTGGTCTTTTTCAAATTCAACTTCACGGAATCACTTTTGAAGCAGGGGTAGCCACTCCTATTTTATCAGAAAATCCCGACATAAATCAAACTTTAGCTCTACTTAATCTAGGCTATGTCTACTATTTCAATTGATAAGTTCATCATATTTAAGCACTTAAACGGAATAACAACAATTCTTTAGTTTGTGTTTCAGAACACTTTTTCTGCGCACTTTTAAGAAATTTATTCGTATTGTTACATATCTTAAGATAATATCTTAAATTTGCATACCCTGAAAAACTAAGGTATAGAAAAATGCTTAACATATTTGCTCGTTTGGGCAGAACGGTCTTAAACTTTTTTGCAGAATTTGGACAAATCACAATACTTTCTGTTAAAGTTGCAAGGTACTTTCCTAATGTATTTAAAGATAGAAAACTGGTTCTTTCTCAGATGGGAATAGTAGGCTCAGATTCTTTGCCTCTTGTAATTTTGATTGGTTCATTTACCGGAGCTATAGCTGCCTTGCAGGCGACGAATCTTTTTTCTAAGTTTAATATGGTGGGTATTGCCAAACCATTTCTGGGGTCGTCAATTGCCACAGTAGTGTTCACCGAGCTAACACCTGTACTTACAGCATTGGTCATTGCAGGAAGAGTGGGTGGAGCTATGGCTGCTCAGTTAGGCACTATGAACGTAACAGAGCAGATAGATGCTCTTGAAATGATGGCAATTGATAAAAACAGGTATTTGGCAATGCCCAGAGCCATTGCCACACTAATAATGATGCCTGTGCTGGCTGTATTTTCGAATGTAGTAGCATTACTTGGTGGATATCTGCTGACAATGATTAAATTCAGCTTCACTACGGAAGTATTTTTTGAGTCAGTAGTTCGATTTTTTGATCTTAGTGAGATAGGACTCGGGCTGTTGAAATCTTTTGTTTTTGGTGGAGTAACTGCTCTGATTGGTGTTCATGTAGGCTTTTCTACTACCGGAGGTGCAGAAGGAGTCGGAAATAGTACTGTAAGAGCATTTACATTAACAGCAGCAGCTATTCTTATTCTGGATGCAGTCTTTGGATATTTAATATAGAGACTTTTACACACATTCAATTTTCCCTCTTAAATCAATCAGTTTTTGCTATCTTTGTTATTTGAGATTATCAAAAAACGGAAAAGATAATGGAAAAACACGTACAAAATATACTCGGTAAAGAATATAAATGTCTTGATCACGGATTTATACGATTGGTCGATGTGATGGGTGATGATGCTGCAATTGTGCAGGCTGCCCGCGTTTCATATGGCCAGGGAACAAAAACTGTGAATGAAGACAGAGGCCTCATAAGATATTTGATGAGACACAAGCATACCAGCCCTTTTGAAATGGTGGAGCTTAAGTTTCATGTAAAATTACCTATCTTTATTGCCAGACAGTGGATTCGTCATAGAACTGCCAACGTCAATGAGTACAGTGGCAGATACTCTGAAATGAAAGATGAATGCTATTTACCAGAATTAGAACAAATCAGATTTCAGGCTAAAAATAATAAGCAGGGAAGATCTGATGAGTCATTAGACTCCGCAGAAGGGAACTCTGTTTCTGACTTAATTTCCGGCGGGCACTCAGCAGCTTTTAATGATTATAAAGAAATGCTTGATAAAGGTGTCGCAAGAGAAATTGCCAGAATAAACCTACCTCTTTCTACTTACACAGAATGGTATTGGAAAATAGATTTACACAATCTTTTGCATTTCATTAGGCTAAGACTAGACAGTCATGCTCAGTATGAAATAAGAGTTTATGCCGAAGCCATAGCCGAAATGCTCAAAATAATTGTTCCTCTTACTTGGGAAGCATTTGAAGATTTCACTCTTTATAATATCAACTTTTCCAGAAAAGAAATTAATGTTCTGAAAGATATTATCAATGAGTTCCCTGATAAAGAGTTATTAGAGAAACACGGTCTTAAAACAGGTGAAGCCAGAGAGTTTTTAGAAAAATTAGAGAAATTGAAATAAGGTTAAGAAGATGAGATTGCTCAAAATTTTATTGATTTTCGTATTTACTTTTACATTTGTCTATGCAGCTAATGTAAAATCTATTTTGAACAAGCATTTAGATGCTCGAGGTGGGAGCAAAGCGTTCGGCGATATTAATTCTTTCAGAATCACCGGGACTATGAAAACTCCTCTTATAGAAAGCACTTTTGAGCTTATTTATAAGTATCCTAATAGAATTAAAAATACTATTAGAGATTCATGTGGTGCTTCTGTTTATATAGTTAACGGACAAAAAGCCGTATACAAAAATGCTCATAGAAAAGATCTAATTCCTCAGCATATGCCTGAAGAAATGAAAATCAACCTGATTGAGAAATCTGACTTTATTGAAGGTGTTCTAATTAATAGTGGTGCTAAAGGCATACAGACTTCTTACTTAAATAAAACAGTAGTTGATAACAGAATGGCTTTTTTAATAAAACTCAAGTACTTTTACGGAAAAGAGGAGATAGCCTGTGTAGATGCTACGACTTATGAACATTACAAAACATACGTAGAAAAGGATAGTATAAGAGTTGAAACTTTCCTTAAAGATTATCGTGAAGAATCAGGCATTATGATTCCTTTCCATAGAATAAGTAAATTGAATGGCGACGTAATAGAAGAAGTAAAAATCAAAAAAGTTGAAATCAATCCTGAAATCAATAATATTGTTTTTGAAGATATGAACTAGAATACTTACTATTATTATATAAAAAAACGGGTTTTGATTTTTCAAAACCCGTTTTTTATTATTATCTAATAGAATTGATTAGAATTCTAATAATTCCATGATATCTGCTTTTATTTTCGCTTCAGAAGGAAGAACGTCATTTTCGTATGCAGGTGCATACGGAATGTGAGTGTCCTTAGCAGCATTTCTCATAACAGGAGCATCTAAATAAGTGAATGCTTCTTTGGCAATTACAGCAGCAATTTCGCCGCCAAAGCCACCTGTTAGAGTGTCCTCATGCTGAATCAACACTCTGCCTGTTTTTTTGACTGACTCAAGTACCATCTCTCTATCCCAAGGAATAATAGTCCTCAAATCAATTACTTCAACAGCTTTACCCGTTTCCTTCTCAATTTTTTTGGCAGCATTAAGAGAGTCTTTAACACCCATACCCCAAGTAACAACTGTTGCATCTTTACCTTCTTTAACAATCTTACCCTTACCAAAAGGTAACAAATAGTTTTCATCAGGCTCAACAGTTTTTGCAAACGGCAGGCGGTACATCCCTTTGTGTTCTAAGAATAAAACAGGATCGTCCATTCTAATTGCAGTTTTGAGCAAACCTTTTGCATCTGCGGCATTTGAAGGATAAGCTATCATAATACCCGGAATGTGCGAGAAAAAGCCCTCAATGTTCTGAGAGTGACATAAACCGCCATGTATATAACCACCAACTGCGACTCTTGTTACAACAGGTGCTTTAAAACCACCATTCGAACGGTAACGCATTGTAGAAATTTCATTTCTCAGCTGCATAAAAGCAGGCCATATATAATCACCAAACTGAATTTCTACAACCGGTTTATAGCCTCTGACTGCCAAACCTAATGCTACACCCATAATTGAGGCTTCAGCAAGAGGCGAATTGAATACTCTGTCTTTGCCATACATATCAGTGACACCTCGCGTTGCAGTAAACACACCACCTTTCGGGTCTCCAATATCCTCGCCAAATATCAGCATCTTATCATTTAATGCCATTTCTTCTTTTAGGGCATGATTAATTGCATCTACTAATACAACTTGATTGCCTTCTGTTGGTTCGGATGTTGCATATGGCAGATTTCTAGTTTCTTCAGGTGCAAAAACATGTTTTGTAGAATCCTCAGCTTTTACATCCGGTGCTTCCCATGCTTTATCAGCAGCATCATTGATTTCTTTTTTCACATCTACCCAAAGCTGATCGAGTTCCTCTTGAGTAGAGAATTTATGCTCAATAAGATAATTTGATAATCTCTTGATACCATCTTTTTTATCTTTTGCATGTTCAAGTTCTTTAGCATCCCTATATTTTCGCTGATCATCAGAAGAGGAGTGAGGTAATAATCTTTCAACCACAGCATGAAGCAATGCAGGGCCTTTACCGGCACGTATATATTCAGCTACATCTCTGGCAGCTTTTAAAGACTCAAAATAGTCAGTACCGTCAAACTCTTTCATCAATAAATTTGGATAGCAGCAAAAAGAATGTACAACGCTTGAGCCCATAGACTGGTCTGCTCTCGGAACTGAAATAGCGTAACCATTATCCTGGATTGTAAACAGAACCGGCAGCTTCTGTCTGGTTGCCCAGTTTACAGCTTCATAGAACTCACCCTGTGATGTTGTTCCTTCACCTGAAGCAACATAAGTGATTTCATCAGAGCCATTTTTTCGAGAAGCCAAAGCGGTACCAACAGCATTTAAATACTGCGTGCCTGTAGAAGATGACTGAGTCGGTAGATTATATTCAGGATGACCGTAATGCCCCGGCATTTGACGACCACCTGTAGCAGGGTCATCAGCCTTGCCAAAAGCGAGTAGGAAATAGTCCATAGGACTAAAACCCATGCCATAAGAAAAAGCCAAATCTCTGTAATAAGTCCAGCCCCAATCTTTTTTATTTTCTAAAGTAAAAGCTACTGCTGTTTGTACTGTTTCATGTCCGCTACATCCGATATGAAAGTAAGATTTGCCTTGTTTTACTAATGCTAAATGCTTTTCATCAGTATAACGAGCCAGCATCATATTCTTAAGCGCTGCAATCATATCTTCTTTTTTCAAATTTAAGGTTTCGTGTGGAGGCTTAGATCTATCAAGTTTCGTTCTGTCAACATTGCAAGAATCACCTCTTCCGTGGTGGCAAGCAGACCCAATAGGTTGGTCTTCTATAATTTCCCACTCTACTACTCTTTCGTAAGAGTCCACTAATTGCGAATTGTTATCATTTTTTTTCTTTGCCATTTCAATATCTCTTACAATTTATTTGAGTTAAACATATTTATTTGCTAATTTGTTTGTCTAAATTTGTAAAATTTAGCCTTTTATAAACTATTAAAATTTAATTATGGCTTGGTATCAGATATTAGGGCACGAACGAGAAAAAAAAATATTGCAGAGAGCGATTATAGAAGGGCGCGTGGCACATGCCTATCTATTATGGGGACCCGAAGGAATTGGTAAAGATGCCTTGGCCATAGAGTTCGCAAAAACTGTAAATTGTGAACAGCCGATTGTTGAATCTGATTCAATTACTGCCTGCGACTCTTGCAGAAGTTGTAAACAAATTGATGCATTAAGTCATCAAAACTTACAGTTTGTACACTCCATGCCTGCAGGTAAAGCAACTTCAAAAAAAGATGAAGATCCTTTATCTTCTCTAAGCGATGAGCAAATAGATGAAATTAAAGAGCAATTTGCTCTTAAAGCTAAAGATAAATACCACGCTTTTTCTATATCAAATGCTAACCAGATAAAAATATCTTCAATTAGGCAAGCGAATCGAAATCTATCACTTTCAGGCTCAGGTAAAGGAAGGAGAATTCTGATTATTTTTTCTGCTGATGAGATGACAGTAGAATCTGCGAACGCCTTCCTGAAAAACTTGGAAGAGCCGCATGAAAATGTTACTATATTTATGATTACATCCAGGCATGATCAAATTCTACAGACTATAATGTCACGTTGCCAACAGATTAAATGTAATAGACTTTCAGATGATGAAGTAGCAAATGGTTTGCAAAACACTTATGGTATCGATGAAGTTAATGCAAAAATTGCTGCTACTTTTGGCCAGGGATCTATAAGCTCAGCAAAAAATATGCTTGATGAAGATATGAAAGATTTACGTTTTGGAATGATAGATTTGATGCGTACCGCTATGAAAAAAAATGTCTTTCGCGTCGAACTTATGGATAAAATAACTGAACTTACTGCAGCAAGAGATAAAAATAAATTAGATAAGGCATTAAATATTTTACTTATTTGGATGCGAGATGTGGCAATTGCTTCTCTTTCTAATGAGCCAAAAGTGATAAATATTGATCAAAAAGACGTAATACAAAAGTTTGCAAATCACTATAAAGGCAAAGATTTAGCGCTTGCAATATTAAAAGTAGAGGAAGCTATAAAAAGAATTAGGCAAAACATAAATCCACAATTAGCTTTGGTTACTTTATTTTTAGAATTGAGAGATATTTTCCTTGATAAAACAATATAATTTTTTAAATTGCATTAAGAGACTTATGATAGCCTCTACTTAACTATATTCTATAAAATCGACTATTATAGATTTGATTTTCACTCTAAGGAATTACTATGAATGACCATAGATCTGACGTACATAACGATGATAATACTAACAATGGAGGGCCACTGAAGCCATTTAATAAAGATTCACTAAAATTTAGGGTTTTGAAAGCTCCTTTAAGTCTTGGACTCGAAGAACGTGATGCTGTTCATCCTGCTTTTGATATAGTAGGGGAATCTGAATTCGTTGAAGTTCAATTCAAAGGCAATCGCCGTCATATTTTTAGGAATCCTAATAATCTGCACGTAGAGCTTTATGACGATGTTATCGTATCTACTGATAACGGCACTGAAATGGGCTCTGTTTGTTGCAATGGCCAAGTAGCCTCTAACAAACTTAAAAATATTTATAAAGAATCTGCAAAAGATAACTATATAATACTCAGACATGCAAATGCTGAAGATTACGAAGTGCAGCAAAATATATCTCTAGAGGAGCAATTAACTCTGGAGAAAACAAAGGAAATGGTAGAATCATTTCAGCTTGAAATGAAAATTACTGAAGCTGAATGGCAGTTCGACAGACAAAGGCTTACTATTTTCTTTACAGCTGCTCAAAGAATTGACTTCCGTGAGTTGGTTAAAGAACTTGCCAGAACTTTCAGAACTAGGATAGAGCTCAGACAAATTTCTTCTCGTGAAGAGACAAAGAGAATTGGTTGCGGTTTTGGTGCCTGCGGTCTGGAGTTATGCTGTAATTCTTTTCTGCCTCAGTTTAATCATGTTACTTTAGATCATGCTCGCAAACAGCAGCTCTCAAATAACGTAGCTAAACTAAGCGGATATTGCGGTAGATTAAAATGTTGTCTTTTATATGAGTATGATACTTATGAAGCTGCTTTTGAAGAGTACCCCGAATTGCGTTCTAAATTGATCTTAGAAGATGGTTCGGAGGCTAAGCTTCTTAAAGTCGATGTCTTCAAAGACAAAGCTCATGTGTTTAATGAAACTCATAAAAAATATATGACCCTAGAAAAATCTGAAATACTTGAGATTGTCAAAAAAGGGAAAGTATATAGAAATGAGGAATATGATGAAGAAGAGATTCGTGCTATGGCAGAGCTCAGAGCTCTAGAAGATGCACCTGATGGTTCCGAACAGCAAAAACGCAGACCTGCTGTGCAGCAGCAAGTTGAAAGAATCATGAGCAGAATGCAGGATTCTCAGCATAGCCAGCGAAATAGTGAATTAACAGATCATCTCCTTTCAGGAGAAAATGATGGTAAGCAGCGTGGTCGAAAACAATTCAATGGGAACGGAAGAAATAATAGTGGCAAACGTTTCAATAGTAATAACAGAAACAATGGCAAGAACTACAGAAATTCTTCAAAACCTAATGGAAAATATCGCGATAAAAACGCTAATGATAAGGCTCCTCAAAAAGATCTTAAAACAGATAACCCAAGCTAATATATTTAAAAGCCGACAATCGTAATTGTCGGCTTTCCTGCAACTAGAGCAATTCTTTTTTGTACAAAATAAATTAAACTATAGAAATCAATAAATATCTTTTTGGTATAATATAACCGAAGGCTTTTGGCTTTGTTATAATGACAATATTGTCTTATATTTGCCACTCATTCTTAAACAAGAATATAAAATTAGTTATTTTATTTATATATGGGGCGATATGAGGATATTATTATTTGCTCTCTCTTTAATATTTGTTTTTCCCTGCATCAGCAAATCAGAGAAGCAAGAACTAATCAAGTCGGCTAAAGGTTATCTGGTAAGATTAGAATGCCATGAACTCTCAAAAAATGCTTTAAGTAGCCGTTATAGAGTACAAACTGGTGTTGTAATCGGAAAAGACTTAGTGCTGACGTCTCTAAACTTTGTAAATGACAGTTCTGTAGTTAATGTTTTCAAATATTCTACTCGCGAAAGGTATGGAAGTGGACTTATTTGGAAAGATTCATCCAACAATGTGGCGATTTTCAAAGTACCTAAATTGAATGCTACTCCTATATCCATGAATCGCAGTGAAAATCTTTCTCAAATTGATGAAATCATGATTTTTAATTGCGGTCGCAGAGATTCGATATACATGGAAAGTACATGGGGGATTTTAAGTGGCAGTCCGAAGGATACAATAATTACTGTCGGAGCCGCTGTAAACCCAGGAGGAATAGGAGCTCCTGTAATAACATTAGATGGGAAACTCGCCGGAGTTATTGTAGATAAAGAAGTCAGTTTATTTGCAGAAGGTATGGCTTATATGGCAAATATTGATTTGATCCATGAAGCTATAAGAGAAATTAACGAAGACAGTGAACCATTAGGTGCTATCAAAGAATTTGAAACACTCGATTACTTAGGAATGGCTTTCGAAAATGAAATGAAAAGCTATGATACTAAACGAATAAAGAAAAAAATTGCTTTTCTGGAAGAAACTTATGACTTAGTAAATAAAGCAATGAAAAATACGAAGACTAATATTATTCCTGCTTATTTCAAAACATATTTATACAAAAGATATTTTGATGCACTAGCTTCTGATTATAAAGAGGCAGTTGCGATGAAAATATATGATGAATATGTAGAAAATGCTCTTCAAGTACGAAAAATAGTATTCGATGAGAAATATCCTAACGGTGATATTCCGGAGGAAGAATTATCTCAATTAACAAAAGAAAGTTTTGATCCTATAAGTATCGCTGCAGATAAAGCAAGAATGAGAATAGTAGAATATGGACTCAATGATATCAAAGTTGGCATAAGAAAAGCAGATTTCTATGGATACTTATTCTATGGAACCATGCCGATTTTGTTCAAAAATATTTTAAAAGACTAAGTTTTAAAAATTAAGAAAAGAATATTAAAATGAAAATAGTAACATACTCAATTTTTATGGCTCTTTTATTTACTTGCACTCTTATGAGCCAAACTAAGAAAGCAGCATTTGAAAAAGCAAAAGGTGCTGTTGTAAAAATTAATGCTTCTGAACTCCCTGAAATAGGTTTTCGTTCCAGCGGAGGCAGTGGTACAGGCTATATAACTTCATCTGATGGCTATATAATTACAAATCATCATGTCATTGATGGTGCTGTTGTTATAAATGTGATACTTACTAAAAATGATTCCAAGGATACTATACCTGCTTATACTTTGTGGTCTGATAGAGATATGGACATGGCAGTTCTAAAGGTTGATGAAACAAATCTTCCTTATATAGAATTTGCAGGCAAAGATGAAATCCAACAAGGAGACGAAGTACTTGCATTAGGTTATCCCGGAGGCAGTGATGATATTAAAGTGACATGGGGAATAATCTCAGGTATTCCTAATGACTCAACTTTAAATACTACTGCTGCTCTTAATGGCGGTAATAGTGGTGGTCCATGTATCAATTTAGATGGAAAAGTAGTTGGTACTATCTATGCTAAAAAGGTGTCCATATCTGTGGAAGGTACAGGTTTCTTAAGATCTGTAGATTATGCTCTAAATGTAATTGAAGAAGCAAAAAAAAGCGAATCTGATTTTAAGAAAATCAGCGGAACAGAAAGTAAAGAAGCATATAAAGAGCTTTGCAAAGCTGAAGCTGCATTTATTAACATCAATTATTATAAAGAAGATGATAAAAAATCAGAGTTTTTGGATAAAGCTCTTATGCATATAGATAAGTCAATCGAACATGACCCTAATTATATTTTAGCTCATTTCTTCAAAGCTTCTTTTGAATTATACTATGCTTTTTATCAATGTGAAATAGGAAATGAAGATAGGTCTTCTAGATATGCAATGAATTTTTATACAAGCTTAAAAAAAGCTCGTGAATTAGATGCTATGGATGGTAAGTATGATAAATATAATGCTACTATAGATAACGAATTAGAAGATTTTGTCGAAGATTCTGAATTAGATTGTGACCATTGGAATGATTTAATTCAAAGAGCTAAAAAAAGTTATGACACTAAAGATGATAGACTCAAAGATTTTGACGATTATATTCGAAAGGGAAAACGCCCTGATATGTTGGCTGATATGTTAGGCAGGCAAGCTATTGGAAAGATTAGTGAAGGAATTTTTAATTTTGGAACGATTATTGGACTCTCTTGGACAAATAGTTTCAATGAGAATGTAAAAAATCCATTTCATACCATAAGTGTTAGTACAAAAAATGTCAGCTTATTTACTAATTATAATGGATTTGGCGTAGGGTATAATTTAATAGGTATATATGAGGATGATGAGTTTTCTTACTCAACAATTGATATACGTTATGAAAATATTTCACTTGGTATATCTACTTCTGAAATGGAATGGAATATGAATGCTGTAATACCTAAATATAGTATAAGCTATGTTAGCGATAACTACTTTACTAGGCATATGGGATTCAAAGTTGGTTTGGGTTATCATGATTTTCCTGATGATGAAGAGATTAGTGAATACTATTCTGATAGCGATTATGAAGATGTTGAGTTTTTAAATAAAATTAGTTT
The DNA here is from genome assembly GCA_942490685.1 of uncultured bacterium. Lineage (GTDB taxonomy): Bacteria > Bacteroidota > Ignavibacteria > Kapaibacteriales > UBA2268 > JBFHIJ01. Next base: position 1,678,731 of record CALNXW010000016.1, on the reverse strand, counting down.
AAATTCTCAATTAAAAGTATTGAATGTGGGTGATTCAAAATCCGGATATGCCCTACTTATAACTGCCAGTATTTTACCCGGAAGATACATTTCAACTGGAATCCAAATAGTCGGATCATTAAATGTATACAGAGGTAGATAAGATGATGAAATTATATATTAGATTGTTTATACTGATGTGCCTCTTGTCTTCATGTGTAATTCAGTATTCTTCTCTAGATATAGAAACTAATGAGAATCTCGAGTTAATCAAAGAATTTGATAACAATTTAACAACATATGATATAATTACAATCTCTGAAGGGAAAAGAGCATTTGCTCTTTCAAAAAGAAAAGATACAGCAAATGTAGAAACTACAACCTTAACTGATAAAGAAAGAGATTGGAATAAGGTGGGATATAAATCTTTTGTTTTAAAAGAAATAAAAGAAGATGGTCTGGAAGAATATTATGCCATTTCTTGTCTAGGTCATGAAGAATATTTTACAAGCTATGCAAAAGACAATAAACTCTTTTTATTTTCTTGTATAAATAGCACTAATCATATAACACCCTTCAGTGTATTTCTAAGAATAATTGATATAGAGAATAAGAAACTCATAGAAGAAAAAGTATTGTCAAGAAAATACTTGGCAAATGTGCAGGATTGGGAATTTACTAAAGAAACTAAAACATACTCACCTTCTATCAAGGTTTCTCCAAATAAAAACTATTTCGCTTTGTATATGGCACATGAGGCAGGAAATATGATGAATATTTGGACTGTTGACATATTTGATGAAAGAGGAGAGAGAGTCTTTCAAAAGATATTAGATAGAGTTGGGAGTATAGATTTTTCTATCAGAGATGACGGGTCTCTTTGGCTGACTGGAATGTATTCTGATAACTATAATTATGTCTATAATGTTGAGCATATAAGTGATGAGATAGTTGTTTCTGATAGTTACGAAGTTCCACATGTAGCTAATAAAGACAAGACAAATGAAGATATGCTTATTGACTTCGAAGAAAGGCCTGAATACGCAAGTAAATTTAAATATCACGAATTCTATTATCCTACAAACCAAAAAATATTAGAAAATGATAGTGAGTTATTGTTTTTTAACTATGTATATGCCAGTAAAGGGAATGGTGGTTTAATAGCTACTAGATTCAATAAAAATGATTCTAAAATCGAAGATGTGAGTCTAATTCCATATCATGAAATTTTAGATTCAGCCTTGAAAAATAACAATAACTTCTATGCTAAATTCATTCCTGAATTGCAATTATCAAATGTAATTGAGCATAATGGAGATTACTATCTTATTTTGGAAAGCTTTACTAAGCAAATATTAGCAAATGAAGTATCTGTTTATTTAGTCGGAACTTCTGGAGATAAGTATATTATTGCTCTTGATAATAACTTGAATGTAAAATGGGCAAATGCTCTTTTAGCTTCTCATATGTATTTCATGACTTGGAGCAATTATACTGATGACTACTCTTTGCAGGGAGCTTCCAAATTTGAAATAAAAGATGGTAAACTCTCAGGTATAGTATCGTGTGAATTTGAAGGAGAGTCTTTTATTACACAAGAAATGGGGTATTTTAGAATTAACTACGATCTTGAAACAGGAAAAATTTTAGACAAAAAATTCCTTATTGATAGGAATGGGAATAGTAAAGTTTATTACAACTATTTTTATCCTTTAAATGATATGAGTATTATTATTGATCAGAATTTTAAATCTGAATTCTATCTTATAAAAGAAAAGTAAAAAAAAATCGGATGCTTTGTCTAAAAAAGCATCCGATTTTTTATTTATCTAAGCATTTTAAATTCTTGTTTTCACTTTTCTTTCGTGTGGATCTAACTTCATCTTGCGAAGTCTGATATTTACAGGTGTAACCTCAACTAGTTCATCTTCAGCGATAAACTCAATAGCTTCATCTAAAGACATTTTCCTAGGTGTTTTAAGTACTACTGTCTGGTCTGAACTTGAAGCACGCATGTTAGTTAGTTTTTTCTCTTTGGTGATATTGACATTTAAGTCTTCTGTTTTATTTCTTTCACCAACAATCATACCCATATAAACCTGAGTACCAACTTCAACGAATAATTCACCTCTATCTTCCATGCCTAAGCAAGCGTAAGCAGTAACTTTACCGGCTCTGTCTGCTACAATACCACCATTTTTACGCTGTGGAATCACACCAAACCAAGGCTGATATTCTTCAAATAGAGTATTCATGATTCCCGCGCCTTTAGTTTCAGTCAAAAACTGAGATCTGAAACCAATAAGACCGCGAGAAGGAATTAAAAATTCAAGATCCACTCTGCCAAATCCGTTGTTTACGAAATTAACCATAAGACCTTTTCTCATTTGAAGCCTTTCAGTTATAGTGCCTGCATTTTCTTCAGGCAAATCAACATAAACTCTTTCAACCGGTTCACACTGAACTCCGTCTACATCTTTAATGATTACCTGAGGTTTAGAAACCATAAACTCATAACCTTCTCTTCTCATTGTTTCGATGAGAACTGCCATCTGAAGCTCTCCACGACCAGAAACTTCAAAAGCATCAGCTCTGTCTTCGTATTGTTTTACTCTCAAAGATACATTTCTTAAAGTCTCGTGCTGAAGTCTGGCTGATAGGTTTCTTGAAGTAAGGTATTTACCTTCAGTTCCTGCAAAAGGCCCATTATTCACATAAAATATCATTGACACTGTCGGTTCGTCAACATAAATTCTAGGCAGTGGTTCAGGATTCTCTAAAGCAGAAATTGTATCTCCAATGCTTACATCATTAATACCGGCAACGGCAATAATGTCGCCTGCTTCCACTTCTTCAACTTTAGTTTTATCCAAACCTCTAAAAGTGTATAAAGCAGAGAATTTCACTGGGCTGGTGTTTTGTTTTTCACCGCAAAGTGTATATTGCTCGTTCAGCTTCAAACGTCCGTTTGAAAGCCTTCCTATAGCAATCTGACCAACGTATGAGTCATAATCCAAGGATGTTACTAGAAACTGAGCAGTTGCATTATCGTTAACTTCCGGTCCAGGAATGTGATTAACAATAGTGTCAAAAAGTGGTTCCAAAGTAGTGTTATCATCTTCTAATTCCAAATGAGCTACACCTTCTTTTGCAACAGTGTATAATATAGGGAATTCAAGCTGATCTTCGTTTGCATCTAAATCTATAAATAAGTCATAAACTTCGTTAATAACTTCCTGAATTCTTGCATCAGCTCTATCAATTTTGTTGATAACAAGGATAATAGGCAAATTTTTGGCTAAAGCTTTTTTTAGTACAAAGCGAGTTTGAGGTAGAGGACCTTCACTAGCATCTACAAGTAGTAATGCACCATCAACAAGATTAAGACTACGTTCCACTTCACCACCAAAATCAGCGTGGCCAGGAGTATCCATAATATTGATTTTAATATCTTTGTACCATACAGCTGTATTTTTAGCTGTGATAGTAATACCGCGCTCCCTTTCAAGATCCATGGAATCCATTACTCTATCAGCTACCTGCTGATTATCCCTGAAAGTACCGCTTTGTCTAAGCAAACCATCAACCAAAGTAGTTTTACCGTGGTCAACGTGTGCTATAATTGCAATATTTCTAAAATTGCTTTTTCTCATTCTAAAATGCCTATTATAAGGAAAAATACAAAATTACGAAAAATCTTGGTACAAGTTGTTTCAATAGTGACAAATTTGTGTTAAATGATATTAATGGCAATTTAGAGATAATGTATATGGTTTCACATAAAATGAAAAAGGTAAAAAAAAGAGACGCATTTTTATGCGCCTCTATCAATAAAAAAACATATGATTGATTCTACTTACAGAACTCATCCAGGAAGTTATATACTTCAGCATCCCAGATGATATATTCCTGCGGTTTAGCAATGAAGTGAGTTTCATTCGGATAAACCAATAATTTAGAAGGAATACCTTTCAACTGTGCAACTGTAAATGCTTCTAATGATTGAGTGTAAGGTACACGGAAATCATATTCACCTGTAGAAATAATAATTGGTGTATCCCAATTTTGAGAGAATCTATGTGGTGAGTTTTTATCATAGAAATCTTTGTGTTCTTTTTCCCAATATGGGCCACCATTTTCCCAATTAGGGAAGAAAATTTCTTCAGTAGAACCGTACATAGATTCTAGGTTGAAAACACCACAATGAGCTAGTAAAGCAGAGAATCTACCTTCGTGGTTACCTGCCATCCAAAATGCTGCATAACCGCCTGCAGAAGCACCAATTGCAGCTACTTTGTTTTTATCTACAAAAGGAAGCTTGTTCATTTCGTCTGTTACTGTTAAGTAATCTTGCATAGGCATGCCACCCCAGTCTTTACTGATTGCATCATTCCAATCCTGACCAAATCCAGGTACGCCACGGCGGTTAGCTACGTTGATAATGTAGCCATGAGAAGCCATCAAGTACCAATTCCAGCGGTAATGGAACTGCTGGCTAAGCATTGATTGAGGACCACCTTGCAGGTATGTAATCATAGGGTATTTTTTGTTAGGGTCAAAATTTGGAGGGTATACTACCCAAGTATGGATTTTTTTACCATCTTTAGCAGTAAACCATTTTTCTTCAATATTTACTTTGTTGAAGCCTGCCATCAGCTCTTTGTTTACATCAGTGATTTGTTTTACTTCGCCGCCTATTGCAGGCATAGTTACCAAATCATTTGGTTGTTGCATTGATTCTCTACCCATAACTAAAGTTTTACCGTCAGAAGTAATGCTCAAAGTAGAGCCATAATTATACATACCTTCAGTTAAAATTTTCCATTTGCCGTCTAGAGTCATATTATAAGCTCTTTTTGTGCCTTGAGTTGGGCAGATAAAGTATAAAGATTTGCTGTCCGGTGCCCAGATTGTACCGGTTACCCACTGATCTAATGTTTTAGATAACTCAGTGATTTCTCCGCTTTCTCTGTTATAAAGCATAAGTCTGATTCTGTCAGATTCGAACCCCGCTCTTTCTTGACTGTGGAATGCAATCCATTTTCCGTCAGGAGAGTATAGAGGTGCTTTGTCATAACCAGGCATATTAGGCGTAATATTTTTTGCTTTGCCGCCTTCTCTGCTAATCAAATATAGCTGAGAGTCAGTGGAGATTTCATATTGAGGTACGATTTTCATAGTATAGCAAAGCTCTTTCTCGTCGGGAGACCAAGCTATCTCTTCGCCACCACCAAATGGTTTCAAAGGAGTGTCATATCTCATACCTTCATTCAAGTCTTTTGCTGTACCGCCATTTGATGGGATAACAAACAAGTGGCTGTAGCTTTCATCAATCCATTCTGACCAGTGTCTTACCGGTAAGTCGTCATAGATTCTAACAGAAGCTTTTTTATATTCAGGATATTTTTCTTGAGGTGTTTTGTCCAACTTTACTTCAGAAGTGAAAGAAAAGAAATTTCCTTTAGGAGACCAAGCTAAATTAGAAACACCTGCTTCTACTTTAGTGATTTGCTTAGCAGCACCGTTAGGGAAGTCTTTAACAAAGATTTGCGGAGCACCTGCTCTTGTAGAAAGAAATGCGATTTTCTTTCCGTCAGGAGACCATCTTCCGTTAAAATCAGCAGCTTTGTCAGTAGTGATTTGTAAAGTTTCTGAACCGTCAATTTTTACTGCATAGATGTCAGTATAAAATTTGTTTTCACTTACAGCAGGTGTTTTTAAGTTATAAAGCACCCATTTGCCGTCAGGTGAAACTTGCCCGTCAGAAATCCTTTTAAGAGACATAAGATCTTTAGCAGTAAAGTTTTTTGCTGCTTCTACAGAAGTGTATGAAGCGAAACAAAAAACAGCCAAAATGATTAAACTAAAAAAGTTTTTCATTATTAAACCTGTAATGTTTGTAAAATATATATTATTTAGTGTATTCGTCTAAAAATTTGAAAAATTCTTTATACCAGAAAAGTTTCTCTTGAGGCTTCAATACCCAGTGATTTTCTTCTGGATATACAATCAATTTTGCAGGTATATTTTGAGCTCTGGCTGCAGTAAAAGCTTCCAGAGACTGAGTGTACGGCACTCTGTAATCGAGCTCTCCTGTAATAATCAAAATTGGAGTGTCCCAGTTTTGAGCGTAGCTATGAGGAGATACCTCCGCATAATACTCTTTTAGTTTTTTAGATTCCCAATATGCACCGCCATTATCCCAATTAGGGAAGAATAACTCTTCTGTAGAACCGTATTTACTTTCCATATTGTACATTCCGCAGTGAGAGACAAAAGCAGAAAACCTGCCTTCATGATTCCCTGCCATCCAAAATACTGTATAGCCACCTGCAGATGCTCCTATTGCGGACATCCTGTCTTTATCAATATATTCTTCTTTTGCCATTTCATCTGTGGCTACTAAAATATCCTGCATCGGCATTCCACCGTAATCCTGACTCATTGCGTCTGTCCAGTCCTGACCAAATCCGGGACATCCACGTCTGTTAGGAGCTACTATGACATAACCTCTGGATGCCATTGTCAAGAAATTCCAGCCATAACTGAAAAACTGAGAAATTGACTGCTGTGGACCACCTTGGCAGTATGTGATTAAAGGATATTTTTTATTCTTATCAAAGTAAGGAGGGTAGATAACCCACGAATGGAATTTTTTGCCGTCTTTAGCAGTAAACCATTTTGCTTCAATCTTGACTTTATCAATATTATTTAAAATAGCATCATTCAAATTAGAAATCTTTTTGATATCTTTTGTGGATAAATCCATAGAATATAGCTCACTTGGAGCATTATAATCTCTTCTGTTGAAGATAAGTGTTTTACCGTCAGATGTGATATCAATGCCTCTGTCACCAAAGTTATGCTGACCTTCTGTCAATACCTCAAACTTGCCTGATTTTGCATCTATCTTATAGATCTGTTCAGTTCCGTCATTATGACCTGCATGGAAGTATAGATATTTGCTGTCAGGTGACCAAACAGTTTGATTTACGTTTTGATCTAAGTTCTTAGAAAGTTCTTTTATCTTTTTAGTGGCAATATCATAGATCATTAGTCTATGTCTGTCTGATTCAAAACCAGCTCTTTCCATGGAGTGGAAAGCTATGCTTTTGCCATCTGGTGAGAACATAGGATCCATATCATAACCAGGCAGATTAGGTGTAATATTTTCAGTTGCACCGGTTTCTACATTTACTAAAAAGATGGAAGAGTTGGTAGATGACTCGAAATTCTCTACTTTTTTGCTTGTATAAGCTATGTATTTGCTATCATTAGACCATGCTAATTGAGAAGCACCGCCAAAAGGAGGGAGAGGAGTTTCGAACTTTTCGTTCTTCATCAAATCTTTTACTTCTTTCGTATTTAAATCCATAACGAATAAGTGAGAATACTTTTCATCCAGCCAATGATCCCAGTGTCTCACAGGTAAATCATCATAAATCATGGCATTGATTTTATCTAGTTTTGGGTAGTTATCAGTAATAGTATTTTCCAGTTTCACATCAGAAGTAAAAAGAAGTTTTTTACCATCGGGAGATAAGATTGGATTAGAGACTCCATTTTCCATATCAGTAATCTGATATGCTTCTCCGCCTTCATGCATATTTATCATGTAAGCCTGAGTCTTTCCTGATCTAGTAGATAGAAATACAATTTGTTTTCCATCCGGCGACCAAGATGCGCCAAAATTGTGAGATTTACTGCTTGTAATCTGTCTTAATTCTCCACCCTGCAAAGGCATTAGATATAATTGAGTTTCACTTCCATTTTCTTCAATATTTGGTTTACTTACTTGAAGCAAGATATCATTTCCATCAGGTGAAAAGGAATAAGAAGAAAGTCTTTTTAGAGTGAATAAAATGTCCTCATTCATTTTATCTGAAAAAGCAGAAACAGGAAGAAGAAACAATAGTACTATCAGTCCGAAAAAATATTTCATTTAGCCATTCCTAAGTTTACTTAAATATCGTTTATTCAAACCTTTAAAAATACTATAATAGTTTGAGAAATACGATTAAAATCGGATCTCGTGGATAAAAAGATATTACTGTGTTTATGTTTATCAAGAACACAGTGATAAATATCAATTTTTAAAGCTGATTGTTATAAGTACCAGAGCAAAATGAGTGAAGTTCCCAAATAGCGTGAAGAAACTTCTATTTAATGCCTTGCTTTAAAGAGAGATTCATTTCCGAAGAACAGCGATATGATAAAATGATATTTATGTAGTATAGATTAAAACATGTAAACAAATACAATAAAAACACAAAAAATAGGAAAGCCTAAAAATATATTTTGGCAAGCATAGTAAAATTATTTAAGTTTACCATTATTGATTGTTAGAACGGAGTTTATTATGAAAGTCTTTAATCATCATATCTATGAATTTGAAAAAGGTCTTAGAAATTTAATACTACATACTATGCATGTAGAAAACCTGGATGCAGCTGTTGAAACTCTGGAAAGGAGAAACATTTCTTTTCATATACAAAAAGTGCACAGTACAAAAGTTAATGTTTTTTTTGGGGATACTGAATGCATTTCTGTAGTTAAATCTTTTGACAAAGACAATCTTAAAGAGTTTTCGCACGAAGAAGATTTTATTCTTGGAATAATGTTAGGTTATGATAGACTAAAACAATGCAAGCGCTATCTAAACCGAAAATATGTAACACAATAAAGGTATACACAAATGAAAATAGGTGTTTTTTACGGATCCGCAGGCGGGTCTACTGAGTCTGCAGCAAACAATGTAGCTGATACATTAAAAGAGATGGATTTTAATGTTGAAACATTTGATATAGCTGAATCAGAAGCCAATGATTTAGAAAAATACGATGCTCTCATTCTTGCTAGTTCTACCTGGTACGACGGGCAGCTTCAAGATGACTGGGAAGACAAAATAGATGATCTACCGGGTCTAAACCTAGCAGGTAAAAAGTTGGCCTATGTTGGAATGGGCGATCAGGATATGTATTCTGATAATTATTTGGATGCTATTGGAATATTACACGAAGCATTAGAAAATACCGGTGCTGAGTTTATAGCTAAATGGAGTAAAGACGGTTACGATTTTGATGAGTCAAAGGCTATAAAAGATGACAAGTTCATTTGTCTTGCTTTAGATGACGATAATCAGTCAGAACTTACTGATAGCAGAATCAAAACTTGGTGCAAACTATTTGCAGAAGAAGTACAATAAACATAAAAAAAGATGGAATGGGGCCACTCGTAATATTTTACGGTTCGGGTATTAGAAAACGAGCAGCCTCATTTCCATTTGCGCTATGCAATATTTAAGAGACAGTTTCAAAAGGAAATTATTTTAAATATTGCCTATCTCTTATTTATAAAAATTGAAAGGATTAAGGCAATGAACTTAAAAGTTCTATTTATTAGTATTGTCCTCATTATAACATCCATTTCCTGCACAAACGACTCGAATAAAGAAAGTAATAATATCAAAAAATCAGACAAAAAAATTGGTGTTTTATTAGTTTCTCATGGCTCTCATTCTGAAACTTGGAGAAATATGCTTCTAAGTATCGAAGATTCTACTAGAAATCAAATCCTAGCTAATGAAAACATCTCAGGTATTAAGTCAGCTTTTATGGAATATACTGAGCCAAGTATTGCTACCAGACTGAAGGAATTTGATAATGAAAACTACACTGATGTAATTATTGTTCCCGTTTTACTTACTGTTTCGAATCATTCATTCGAAGATATACCTACTATTTGTGGATTAAAATCTCAGCCTGAAGAAATAGACAAACTAAAACAGGAAGGAATTGCTGTATATAAAGCTAAAGCAAATATTAGAATTGCGCCATTACTTGATTTCCCGGATATACTTGGAAAAAATATAGTAAAACGTGTAAAGGCTCTTTCAAAAAACACTGCTGAAGAAGGTGTTGCCTTAATTGCTTATGGCTCTAAAAGCTTTGACAAGGAGTGGACGGAACTGATGCTGAAAATGTCAAAATACATTGAAGCAGATATGGGTATCAATCAAACTGAACATGGCTGGTGCGGACATATAGTAAACTATAGTACAGATCCTACTAAAGATGCAATAAACAGCATCTTGAGAAACGGTAAAAATCCAATTGTGATTCCGGTGCTAATTGCTGTTGATGAAATGTTTCAAATGGAAATTATAGGCGGAGGGATTAAAGCCTCTGCAGATCCGGATAAAGTAAAATACATTCCGGATTCTATTCTGCCTGATGAAAATGTAGAAAATTGGATTATAGAGATCAGCAACCAGTACGTAAATGATATATTGAAAGGCTAGAAATTATGAACATCATAAAATATAGTAGAAAAATTCATAGAGATCTCGGCTATATTCTTTTTGCTATGATTATTATCTATGCTCTTTCAGGAATAGCTATAAATCATGTTGATGATTGGAATCCTGATTTCATAGTTCAAAAAGAATCGATTCAACTAAAATTGCCTAGTGAAACAGGTAAATTGAGTTTTACATCAATAGAACAAGCTCTTGATAAAAAAAATCTATCTAAAGACTTTGTTTCATATGACATACCAAGCAATAGTAAAGTCAAAATCTATTTTAAAAATGGTTCTATGCTTTACGATTTGGAAAAACAAACAGGAGAGTTAGAACTAGCTGTTCGACGTCCTTTGTTTTTTGAAATGAATATGCTGCATAGAAACCCCGGTGGACTTTGGACAATAATATCAGATATCTTCGCAATAGGATTGATTTTGATATCTATTACTGGTATCACTATGATGAAAGGGAAGAACAGTATCTCTGGTAGAGGTAAATGGCTTCTGGCTGCAGGATCCTTAGCACCGATAATTGCACTTTTGATAATTCTTTGAGATCTAGAGTTATCATAGCTACTAAAAAAATGCGGCTGTTGTTTAAAAAAAAACAGCCGCATATATTTTATTTCAAAATTTCTCCGGTTTCATAGCTCCAGAAGAGTAAATCCAGCTCGTCCATCGGGATACCGATTTCATCTGAGAATTCTTTGAATTTAGCTTCTACTTCCAGGTAGCGTTTTTTACCGGATATATTTGGTACTTCCTTATAAACACCACAGCTTACTAAATGCTTTAAGATATGTCTGTCCAGAATACCTAAATCTCTGTATCCAATGTTCCTCAGGTAGTGAGCACTTTCTTTTAGACCCATTCCGTTCACATTATCAAAAAGCCAAAATCTTTTTTCAATATTAGACATATCACTCTCAAGAATGTCTTTTATCTGAGGCCACTGATCTCTTAAAGTTAAAAGTCTTTTTGCCTTTTGATTGTGAAATCTAATATAATGAGTTTTATCATTTAGTATGTCAACGGGATCAAAAGGATTATCATAAAAATTTCTATCGCTAAGCTTTTGTTGCACTTGCCATGCATTTGCAGCTTTAGATTGAGGAGTGCAGATACAGAAACATAGTTCGTAAAAATACTCTTCCTTAGGTACAGCCGCGAATTCTTCTAATCTTTTTCTTATTGCAGCTTTATCTCTGTCATATCCTTTTTGTATTTCTTCAGGCAATGTGTACATATATTTATGTTAAGTATGTTCATAAAAAAATACTAGTCGAAATAGACATCAGAATATTTGCTAATGTGGAAAGAGATTCTTTATAAGAAAATCTGTTATGCCTATCTACTCATCCAGTCTTCGAGTCTGTCTTTATAGTCAGTTTGAGTCATTTGCAATTCGTCATATTTACCTGCATTTTTTCTTTGACGGAAGACTTCGTATAAAGAAACTGCGCAAGCTACTGATATGTTTAGACTCTGGATCATACCTACTTGGGGAATAAGGAAGTTGCCATCAGCTTTGTCTACTGCTTCATCGGACACACCAACGTGTTCATTGCCAAACACAAGTGCTATGTTATCTGTTAAATCAAGATCATAGAGTGATTTCGCATCTCTGCTCATGTGAGTAGTATAAATTTTCTTGCCTTTTGAGCGTAATTCGTCGAAACATTCATCTACAGAATGGAACATTTTCAGATCAACCCATTTTTTTGCGCTTGCTGAGCTTGCATTTCCTAATTTTGGAACTGGTTGTGTGCCGTAGTAAATCAAATACACATCTATTATTCCTACTGCATCACAGCTGCGAATTACAGCAGAAATATTATGAGGATCATTAATGTTTTCAAGAACAATGGTAACACCCGGTTGCCGTTTGGAAAGAACTGATTCAAGTTTAGCTAATCGTTTTTCTGTTACAAAATTTGCAATCTTACCTGTCTCTTTAAGTTTAAGTTTTCTATCTCTATCCATTTTGTTAAGTCATTAATAAAAAAAACGCTGCTTTAAAAATAAGCAGCGTTTTGATTTAATACAAATAAGTTTTTGTTATTTATCAGCTTCACCCATGATCGGATCAATAGAACCTATAATTGCAACAACATCTGCTAAGTTTGAACCCTCAGTCAAATATGAAAGCAACTGCAAGTTAGAAGCCGATGGAGAGCGGATTTTCATCTTCCAAGGATGTCCTGTTCCATCAGATACTATATAGAATCCTAGCTCGCCTTTTGGTGATTCGATAAATGTATAAGATTCACCTTTTTCAGGTGCAGCTCCGAAATTAACCAACATAAAGTCATTTATTAGTTCTTCCATTTTAGTATAAACGTTTTTCTTTTTAGGAAGAACAGCCTTATGCGCGTTATTTAATCTGATTTCACCTTCAGGCATTTTATCCAGACATTGACTCATAATTTTGAGTGATTCAGTCATTTCTCTGAATCTTACCATATAACGAGACCATGTGTCGCCATCATTTTCTGTAATGACATCAAAATCTACCTGATCATACATAAGATACGGAATATCTTTTCTGATATCTCTTGCTATTCCGGAACCTCTTAAAAGTGGGCCGGTTGCACCCATCTGTATAGCTTTTTCAGGAGGTAGAATTCCAATACCTGCTAATCGATCGATAAAGATTCTATTTCTATGGACTAATTTGCCAATATCTTCAAGTTTTTGAGGGAATTGTTCCATCCATTCTTTCATCATGGCGATACCCTTTTCGCTAATATCATTAGCGACACCACCAATCCTTCCATAACTGGTCGTAAATCTGGCGCCGGTTATTTCTTCAATTATATCATATATCTTTTCTCTTTCTGTGAAGCACCAAAGCAATACTGTAAGCGCACCAACATCCATACATGTAGAGCCAACAGCCATAAGATGAGAAGAAATTCTTGCTAACTCTGAGAGCAATGTTCTGATCCACTGAGCTCTAGGAGGAGCTTCAATGCCCAAAGCATTTTCAATTGCAAGTGAAATAGCTGTGTTGTTAGAAAGAGGAGCAATATAATCCATTCGGTCTGTATGAGGAATGAATTCGTGATAAGTCGTATTTTCAGCTAGTTTTTCATAGCCTCTGTGTAAATACCCTAATTCAGGTACACATTTTATGATTTTTTCACCATCCAGTCTGAGTACCACACGCAATACACCGTGAGTGGCAGGGTGCTGTGGTCCCATATTTAAAACCATATCATTTTCAAGCGGGTCATCAAATATTACAGACTGATCCTGGCTGAGCAGTTCCTGATATATTTTTTGCTGTCTTATTTTGACAATTCTGTTATATTCCGCCTGTGTTCTGACGTTCATAAAACTATCTCCATTTAAGCATCATTGTTATCTTTGATAGAGGCTAGCAAATAGCAGTTGCCCGCTAGCCAATTTAATGTTTTCCGATATAACATTTACGATTTTAAGCGAAAAACATTTTATAATGGGGATAAATAGGAGAGAGGATGATATGTAAAACAAAAAAAGAGATTGACAATAAATCATATCATCAATCTCTTTAACAAAATTAAATAGGAACTATCTTTTTTTTGCTTCATTCCAAAGCTCATCCATTTCGCCTAAAGTCATATCTTTAAGCTCTTTGCCAAGCTCCTTAGCTCTATTCTCCACATACTGGAATCTGTCAGTAAACTTGTTATTCGTTTTTTGAAGTGCTTCCTCAGGGACTATTTCAGCAAAGCGTGCAGCATTAACCAAAGAGAAAACAAAATCACCAAATTCTTCTGTGACTCTTTCTTTGTCATTGCCGTTATGCATTTCTTCTTTTAATTCAGAAAGTTCTTCTTCAACTTTAGCCCAGACATCTTTTTTATCATCCCAGTCGAAGCCAACTCGTGAAGCCTTGTGCTGTATCCTTTCTGCTCTGAGTAGAGAAGGTAGTGCAAGAGGAACACCATCAAGCGCAGATTTTTTACCTTCTTTTTTCTTGAGTTGCTCCCAATTCTTCATAACATCATCAGTGGATTCAACTTCAACATCAGCAAATACATGCGGATGACGGTTAACCATTTTATCGCTTATTTTTGTAATCACATCATTTAAGTTGAATGCGCCGCGTTCTTCCGCCATTATTGCATGCATGACTATATGTAATAATAAGTCACCGAGTTCACCTGCAAATTCACTGTCGTCTTTTTTGTGAATAGCGTCAATAGTTTCATACGCCTCTTCGATCATAAGGTGTGCAATAGACTCATTAGTTTGAGCACTGTCCCAAGGGCAATCCTTGCGCAAAATCTTAACAATATCAACAAATGCAATAAATCTATCTATGTAGTTCTTCGGATCTTTTGGCAAAGGAATTTCTCTATTTTTAGACATCTCTAGATTTTCCTTGTAAGAATATTTAAAATTAGTTTTGCTAAAAAATTATACTACTAATATAATTGATTTTGTAAAGAATAGACAAAGTTATTCGTCAAGTCAATTGATAACAAAAAGTAGTAAGAAAAAAAAATATTTAAATATCCGAACATTGTTTATATTAGTATAAGATTTAACAAAGCGAACAATATAATAATATTTAAAGCAAAAATGATTTTGGTTATTCCCGCCGTGGAATAAATATATTTGGTGTATTACTAATGTTTAAAAAGGTATGTTATGAAACATGTTTTGATTGCACTTGCCCTTATTTTGGTAATGGGGTATAATTCACAAGCACAAAAACAAATGGCTGTGAATCATAAAGTTGGGGAAAAAAATCTTAATATCGGTGTTGGCTTCGGTTCAACTTTAGTTGGTAACTTAGATTTACCTCCAATATCTGCATCTTATGAAGTAGGTACTGATTTATTTGGTATTCCAAATGTAAGTCTTGGAGGCTATTTAGGCTTTGCGCAAAGTTCTGAAAAGTATTTTGCTTGGGAATGGTCTTATACACATATTATTTTGGGAGCAAGGGGTAGCTACCATTTCTATGCGGATAAGCAATGGGACTGTTATGGTGGTTTGATGATTGGGTATAACATTGTATCTTCATCAGTTGATGGCCCAGAAGATGATTATTCATTTTCAGCTGCGTCAAGCGGTATGACATATTCACTACATCTTGGTGCTAGATATTATATATCAAATAGCTGGGGCTTATATGCTGAATTAGGTTATGGTGTAGCTTATCTAAATGTAGGTGCAACATTTAGGCTGTAAAGCTAAAAGCTGAATGATTAAGGGCATAATTGATTTGCGGAATTGATTATGCCCATTTTTTTTTCAATTGGCAACAATATTTATAAAAGAATATCGATTCGCTTATAAAATATATCTTGTTGAAAAATAGATAGTTAGCGGATAGAGTTTTTTGTGTTGACTAAATTTCTTATATTTGATAATGTTATGGGTAACATTTTAAAAATGTTATAAGCAGTAATGTGAACTATTTCTGCCCGGACTTTAGATGTTAATTAGTACAATTTAGTCTATTAATTAAAATTATTGTTTCAATTTTTCGGGTTTCCGATGGCAAAAAATATTGCAAGTAGAAAGTTGTGGGCACTTGTATTAGGTGTATCAAGTGGCTTTGGTAAAGAATGTGCTTTGGAATTGGCAAAAAGTGGATATAATATCTACGGCGTGCACATGGATATGGGATCTAACAAGAAAAAAGCAGAGGAATTTAGAAACGTACTTGAAACATTAGGTGTTGAAGCTGTATTTTTCAATGTAAATGCTGCAGATGATGACAAACGTAAAGAAGTTATCGATGCTATAAAAGAAAAACAAAATGCTGATGAAAACCATGAACTTAGAGTCCTTATTCACTCTTTGGCTTTTGGCGCAATCAGAAAATTCTTTAGTGAAGATCACAGCGAAATGCTAACTAAAAAACAAGTTGAAATGACTATGGACGTTATGGCAAATAGTCTTTTGTATTGGACGCAAGATCTATTTAAAGATAAACTTCTTGCTGAAAACTCAAGAATTTTTGCAATGACTTCTATCGGCTCTACTCGTGCTATGCAGTATTATGGTCCTGTTTCAGTAGCTAAAGCTGCTTTAGAAGCATATATCCGCCAGATTGCAGTTGAACTTGCTCCGTACAAAATTACAGCAAATTCAATTCACGCAGGTCTTACTGACACTCCTGCTGCTGCAAAAATTCCGGGTTTTGAAAAAATGCTTGCGCAAGCTAAAGACCATAATCCTTTCCACAGAAACACTGTTCCTTCTGATGTTGCGAAAGCTGTTTCTTTACTTGTGGATGAAAAATTCTACTGGATTACCGGTGATGTAATTCACGTAGATGGTGGTGAAAGTATTTTGAACTTTATCGAAAGTTAATATGACACTCGCTGATAAATATGCTCTGATTATGGGCATAACAGGTGATTTTGGTAAAATGACCGCATTCCGCTTAGCGGAATGCGGTTATGGTTTATTTGGAGTGCACTTTGATCTGGAAAATATTAATGACAAAGTCAAAGAGTTAAAATCAGAACTTCAAAAAAACCAAACCGATTTCAAACTATATAATCTAAACGCTACAGAAGCTGAAAACAGAAAGCTGGTTATTGGTAATATTAAAAAATATCTAGGTGAGACCACTCGCCCTGATGTCTTTGTATATACTTTAAAGTATCCTGCTATTGGTCCTTTAATTGATGAAATCCAGTCCCGCCAAGTCTCTCAGAGAAAATTGGAAGCCACTTTTGATGCTATGGCTCACGGATTTGTTTATTGGGTTCAGGATTTATTCAATGCAGGCATGCTCATGCCCGGTTCTAAAATTATAGCAGTTATCGAAAATATAGATAACCGCGAAAATAATGGTGTGCTGGTTGCATCTTATGCTGCTTTGATTGAATATGTCAAACAACTTTCCATCGAATTGTATGATTATCGAATATCAGTAAATGCAATTTTTGGAAATGTTGACAATCCTAAAATTCCCGGAACTTTTTCCTTGCTTTCATTGGATAATAATCATTATCTTACAGGTCAGATATTTGACATGATTTAGTTCAGAAATTATCCAATAATTAGAAAAGGGAGAAATATGGATTTTAAACTTACCGAAGAGCAGCAAATGCTCCGTGACATGGTGCGTGATTTCGCAACTAATGAGCTTAAACCGGTAGCTACTCAAATTGATGAAAATGAAGAAATTCCTCAGGAAATTATATCTCAGATAGGCGAATTAGGTATTCTTGGCGCTGCATTTCCATTGGAATATGGTGGAAGTGGTTTCGGTGAAGTAGGTTACTGTTTAATTCAGGAAGAGATTGGTAGGGCTTGCCTTTCTACAGCTACTTTCATCGGCGCTCACGTTTCTATAGGTACTAATTCGATTTTCAACGGTGGTAACGAAGAACAAAAACAAAAATATATTCCTCAGCTTGCATCCGGTGAAAAAATCGCTGCTTTCGCTTTAACTGAACAAGGCGCAGGCTCTGATGCTTTTAATCTAAGAACAAAAGCAGAAAAAGATGGTGATAACTGGATTATCAATGGTGAAAAACTTTGGATCACTAACGGTCCTTTCGCTGATGTTTTTGCAGTTTATGCCAGAACTAATCGCGGTATCACTGCTTTTGTTGTTGAAAAAGATGCTGAAGGTTTTTCAACTGGTGCTCCTGAAAAGAAAATGGGTATCAAAGGCTCCAAAACTTCTTCTCTAACTTTTGACAACGTTGTAGTACCTGACGCAAACAGATTAGGTCAAGACGGACGCGGTTTCCTTATCGCTATGAAAACTCTTGACGCAGGTCGCTTAGGTCTTGGTGCAGCTTGTTTGGGCGGTATGAAAGAAATGCTTGAACTTTCTGTGCAGTATGCAAAAGAAAGAAAGCAGTTTAGCGAACCTATCGCTAACTTCCAGGCAGTTCAGGAAATGCTTTCTGAAATGGCGACACAAATTTACATTTGCGAATCTCTTATTTATAGAACTGCTTATAAATATGATGCTGGCACGATGCTTTCAAGAGAATCTGCGATGGTTAAATTAGTGGCCTCTGAAGGTTTACACAAGTGTGTTGATCTTGCAATGCAGGTGCACGGCGGTATGGGCTTCTCTCGTGAAATGCCAATTGAAAGATTCTACAGAGATTCAAGAATCAACAAGATTTTTGAAGGTACTAATGAAATTCAAAAATTCATTATCGCAAGAGACGTTTTAAAAAGAAACGGCAAAATGTAATCTCTGATAGCCAATATTTATTTGATCTAGCTACTTATGAGTTTTGTAAGTAGCTTTTTTTTTATTTAGAAAATAAGGCTGTGAGATTTAATGTAGATAAAAATTGTTTAATAATAACAAAGATCTTATATTGGATTATTGTATTGAACAATATGAGGGCATTATGAGATATTTTATACTAATTATTGTATTTATTGCAGTATCTATCGGAGCAGTATTTTCCAACGGATTTAAAAAAGTAAAAATTCCTGCACTTTTTTCTACTAGCAAGATTATTTATGATGATTCATATTTATATTTCTGTAAATATGGAATCTTCAAAACTTCCGACTGGGGAGTAACAGTTGAATCTTTATGTACGCTGCATACTTTAGATGATATAACTTTGGACATGAAGGAAGCTAATTGTTATGTAAACTCTATCTTCAAAGCCACTGATGGAACTCTACTTGCATCTGTTAAAGATCATAACATTATATATTCTCATAATGATGGAATGGACTGGTACGAATCAGAATTAAAAACTCGTAAGGGGCAGCATTTTTACGAGTATGGCGATTCTCTATTCCTTGTGAATGAGGGAGAATTATATTATTCAACAGATAAAGGAGAATCATGGGAACTACTCTTTTGCAGGCAACATGTTGATCAGGACAAAACAAAAGAATGTTATATACTAAATGATACACTTTATTTAATAAGGAAAGAGAGTCAATATCAGGAAGGCTGTACTATGACTATTAGTGATCTCAAGAATATCGATACTTATGCCGTAAATACAGAAGTTGATATAGACTATTTATATTCATATAATGATGAATTATGTGCATATAACTACCTTTCGCTTTACAAACAAACAAAGAATAATAAGTGGATTAAAACTGTAAATCTACAACAAAAAATGCAAGAATTATTTGATAATACTAACGAAATGATCAATCCACTTACTTTTATGTCCGATGGAGATCTAATATTATTTGGGTTTTATACAGAAGCAAGTGTCCCTTCTGCTCATATGGAATATGCAATAAGTTGGGATAACGGTGAGAATTGGACATTGGTAAACTGGAATAAACATAACGATTTGAATACGGATCTCAAAGTGATAGATGGTCTCAATTCCCTCCGAAAATTGACCCACTTTTCCCGCTGAAAATTGACCCACCATTTGCTAACTAATCCTGCATAAGATTGACTTCAAATGCAGGAGGGAAATAGGTGATAACAGTGGAAGATTGGGTAACTATCCGAAATTTGAAAAATCATAACCCTGATTTGGGTACACGCAAGATTGCTAAGCTGCTTAATGTTAGTCGCAATACGGTTAAATCAGCTCTAAAGAAGGATTCTGCTCCACAATATACGCGCGAGTGCAGTGCAAATCCTTTTCTGATGCCGTTTGAGGAATACATTTCTGAGAGTTTAAATAAGAAAAGACTTCGTAAAAGCAGAGTATTAGCTGATATTCGAGCAAAAGGCTATACCGGCTCTCAAAGTGCTTTTTACAGGTATTGTGAGAAGATGTCAGCGCAAGAAAAGCCATCATTCAAGCCTTACGAAACGTCTCCCGGCTTTCAGGCACAATATGACTGGAGTCCTTATACAGTAATGATTGGCGGTAAGTTAGTCAAATTATATGTATATCAGTATATCCATGGTTTCAGTCGGCATCGTGTGTTGGAAGCGGCTCTCAGTGATACTATGGCGAGTATATTGGAAGCGTTGGAAAATTCCATCATCGAATCCGGTGGCGTTTGTGAGCAAATTCAAACAGACAACGCAACAAGCTTTGTAACAAATGCCTCAAAGGATAACTTCCAATGGAATAAGCGATATTTGGCATTTTGCGGACATTACGGCTTTAAGCCAACTCGCTCTCTACCTGCACATCCTTGGTCAAAAGGCAAGGTAGAACGCCCTTTTGCATACCTCGAAGATCATTTTATCAAAGGCAATGAATATGAATCCTTCTGAAGATTTCTGCCAAAAACTAAAGGATTTTCAGGATAAAGTCAATTCCAGAGTGCATTCGACAACAAAAGCAAAACCTATCGAGCTTTTTGCAAAAGAGAAAGAATACTTATCAATTCTGCCGGAATCACGCTATGTAAGCGTCAAAGAAGAAGTTCGCAAAGTAAGTGCAGACTGCCTGATTTCATTTATGGGAAGCCGATACAGCGTGCCATATTTATTTGTTGGCAAGCAGGTTTGGGTCAAAGTCTCTAAAGGCAGCTATATCGAAGTATATTCAACAAAAAGCAAGCTCATAGCCCGTCACAAGCTCAGTTTAGAGAAAGGTAAAATTATCATGCTGGACTCTCACTATAAGAATCACAGCATAGAAAAAGGAAGTTGGAAACGTCTGGCTATGAGTTTTAGCAAGAAATTCCCTGATTTTGCCTGGTTTTTGGACAAACTATATGCACAAAAGAGAATAAATCCTGCATATCACCTTACAAGAATCATGGATACAGCTATGTATTTTGAGCATAAAGATATGGAAGCAGCTTTTCTTAAATGCCGTGATTATAACATCTTTAACTCAAAGTTTGTAAGAGCTTATGTAGAGAATAATGCTAAAGATGCTCCGGTAGAGCCTGTACGCATAGAAACCATGATAAACAAAACAATAGAAGAAGTCAATATCGTGCGAAATCTGGATTATTACAACAATCATTTTGGAGGTTAAAATGCAGACCCACGACAAATTAGATGAATATCTTAAAACGCTGACTCTGCCTTGGATTAGGCAGAATTATAAGTTAGAGGTGGAAAATGCAGCTAAAGCCAAGCTTAGTTATGCAGAATTTCTCTTTAAAATCATGCAGGAAGAAGTAATCTCGAAGCTTGACCGCTCTATCAACAGAAGAGTACAAACAGCCGGATTCCCTCAAATAAAGCATTTTGAGAGCTTTGATTTTTCTTTTCAACCAAAGATTGACGAAAAGCTTTTGAGAGAACTCACGCAACTGCAATTTATGGATGAGGCAAAAAATATTATCTTTCTCGGACCTCCGGGTGTTGGCAAAACGCATCTTGCCATATCCATTGGGATTAAAGCCTGTCAGCAGAGAAAAAGAGTTGCATTTTACACAACAGAGCAGCTAATGAAAGCTTTTGCAGAAGCAGAAATGATTGGTCAACTGCAAAGACTGCTAAACACATTAGACCGGCTTGATCTGCTTATAATCGACGAACTCGGATATCTTGAGCTTACAAAGAAGACAGCCTCATTTTTCTTCAGGCTGATAGCTGCAAGATATGAGCGAAAATCTACGATTATCACATCGAACAAGTCCTTTGATAAATGGGGTGATATATTCCAGGATGACGTGGTCGCATCTGCCATTTTAGACAGACTTTTGCATCACTGCTATCCGTTTTTTATCAATGGAAAAAGTTTTAGAGTGAAGGATATTATAAATAAATAATTATATTGGGGTGGGTCAATTTTGCTGACAAAAACGGGTCAATTTTCAGAGGGAAAGAACAGATGGACAAGTTTACCTAGTGGCACGTGATTTATATAAATACAATACATTAGACAATATATTTGAATCTCTTGATTTTAAATCGACAAAAATATATGTACCTAAAAAATTTAGACAAATCGGAGAACATCAGTTTTATTTAGATCAACAAGATTACTGGGTATCTGATTCTTCCGGCAAATGGGAACGTATTCTGGAAAGTAGACATCATTTTATGACTTTTGACGGGAATATATATTATTCGGACTTGGATGACAAGAAAGTATATTATAAAACTCCAACTGAACTTAAAACATTAGCAACCGATGGCGTATTTGTGACATTACTCAGGGAGTTTGACAACTATGAAGTACTTCAGATCGATGGAAGCTCAAGTAATAATATATCCTTGTGCAAAAATGGTGAGATTTTTTGGTCTATTTCAATAGAAGATTTTCCATATAACAAATTTAATATTGATAACAAAGGGAACTATGTTTATACTTCTCGTAATGAAAATAAACAGTATGTTTTGAATATTAGTAATATTTATGGTAATGATACCAGCAGAGTTACATTGGGAGATTTTATTAAACCTCATCACCTTTCTTATTTAAGTATCTCCAGAGATAAGATATCATTCAAAAGTTCATGGGGACAAGTGTATACTTCAACAAACTTAGCACAAACTATTGACTCTACTTTAGAGACAGATATCATAGATCCATACTCTTCAGTTCAGGTCATTAACGATAAATTTTATTTAGCTACAAATATTGGAATGTTGGTTTCTGACAATGGTCTTTTATGGGAGCAATTAATTGATTTTGGGGAAGGATATGCTGTTAGTGATTTCGAATATTCTCCTGAAAACAAATTATATATATACTCAGATAAAGGAGTTATAATTACAGATATAGAAGTTAGTATTGAAGAACATGAATTGAATTATATTTCAGATTTCAAGATATATCCTAATCCTGCCTCAAATTATATCACTTTAGAAGCCGTTGCTGATTTGGACATAGGCAAAGTACTTGATATAAACGGAAAGAGCCATAATGTATATATTGAAGATAGCGTAGTTGATATTTCAAACCTTGCAATAGGTCTTTATTTTATTGAGATTAAAGTAAAAGGAAAGACCTTCTATCAAATGTTCAAAGTGGAAAGATAAATATTTTATCGGCATCCCGCTATAGTTTAGGATAGCAGGGATGCCAATAACACATTTTCTAATAATAGTGCATCAAAACTTGCTTGCCGTCTGCTTTGCACTTGTTAGCAATCAAAGGTATAATTTTCATCCTTGTAAGCAAGCCTTTTTGCTTAAATTTAATATCTTTAGTAGCAGGGTTTTGTGATGTACCGACCATAAATCTTATTTTATCAGCTAGTTGTATAGCATCCAGAAGTTTTACTGCAGAGTTATTATCATCCATTATAACTCGATCCTCATCCCAGATATTATATACCTGGTTTAAAGTTATGGCACCCTCTGTAACTAAATCAATTCCTTCAATTTTACTGATAGGAGGTGTAAGTTCATCATGCAAATCTCCCTCAAGCTCTATACCTTTTCCAAGGACTTGAGAAACTATTTTTGCAGTAGATGCACCACACACAATTTTAGTACCATCAAGATTTAAAAACTTTTCTATTACTTCATGATCTAAACTCTTGTTTGAAGGTGGTCCAGATAAGATGTTAACTGTTGTTCCTTCACGTCCCCAAGCTATAAGAGAAGTTGTATCATCATCATAATTACCTTTACATAGTTCGTGCGCTTTATGGTTTATTGAAGCAGGCAGTTCCATGTAGTGCATTCTCTCGCTTAATTTATCGTTTATGAAGCGATTGAGGCCAGCTGATTCCCAGCCCATGCGAAGTCCTCTTCCTAGACCAGCCTGAGTTATGCCATCACTTACTATTACCAGAGCTTCTCTTGGTTTCATGAAACAGTTTGACTCACCTATTATGGCATTTTCAACTGTGTAAGTTCTCTGAGCCAACACATTAGAATAAGATGGTGTCATAAAAATTGGTGCAGGCATGTCATATGTCAGCACAGTAGTACCGCCATCTTTCATAATTCTTGCAACAGTAAATACAGCATAGGGGAGACCATTTTTAGCAGCATGGTTCATCGTCTTAACCAAACTGGTAAAAGCTCTCCTCAGAGAAAACTCAGTAGCCATCAGCTCTTTAAGTCGAGCCACGCACATGGTTGCAGCTATATTTGCCTTAATACCATGTCCGAGTCCGTCGCTGACTATTATATATGTGTTTTCATTACGACGTTCCCAGTGAACTACATCGCCACAAGGTTTATCAGGGTGTTTAGAGTTTTGTACTGCTTCTATTTCGATATGTAAGTATCCCATAGCCACTTGTCATCTTTTTTGTTTTCAACTTTTTCTTCGTCTTCAGCAAGCTGCATGAGATGTTCTACCAGTTCTTCACCTCTGGCAGTACTTTCACCAAGTAATTTGGCAATATTCTGAGCCATAGTTACCTGATGATCAAAAAGCTCTTGAGCCTGCATTATTGTTTTACGTTTTAGTGAGCTTAATTGAACTTTATCAGCAAGACTGTTTGTAATATTTACAAATATACCAACATACTGCTTCTCTTCTTTCAATTTATATATAATTTGATGGCAAGTGATACCATATCTTTCATGTTTAACTGTGAGCTCAAGTTTATCAGAATCTCCGGAAGCAACTTTCTGGAATGGCTCAGGATCCATTAGATATGAGATGTGTTTGCCATTTACAGAGTGAGTAGCTTGGAAAAACTTTCTAAAAGCATTATTCGTGTGAATTATGTTCAAACGCAAATCCAGAATAACGATACCGTTTGGAGATGTCTCGATAATACGGTCTGTGCGCTGCTCTGCAATCTTCCTTACATAAGGAAGGCACATATTTAGCTCAGCCATACCCATGAGCACTGCTATAGCTTTTTCTTTGCAAGTATCATATCCGCATGAACCGCAGTTCAAATGATCTTCCTCTTTAGTCTTCCCTGTTTTTTCTAAAACAGAGTTGATTTCATCTTCACTAAACTTTGGAACAACTACCGGTCTTTCTTCAGTGTATTCTGAGCAGAGTTCCAAAGTGTCATATAAGTCTTCAGCTTCGCTTGTAGAGTCATATGTGATTCTGTTCTTAGCATAATTTAGAATGCGTTTTTTTCTTTCGAAAACATTGTCATTGTTTTCTACTCCGGGGCCGTTTATGCAGCCCTGCGAGCAAAATAGAGGTTCGATCACAACAGTTCCGGAGGTGCTTTTAGCCATGTCAAGCGATTCTTCAATTTCGTCATACCCGGATACTGAAATAATTTCTCCAGAGAGTAAATCTGTATCCATTTCTCCGGTTCTGCTACTTCCTCCCATAAGAGGGTAAAGTCTGGAATCACCCAATGGTAATTCGTCAAATTCACTTTCTTCGAATGTTTTTAGGTCAATTTTTTCTTCAGCAAACCATTCGTTTAGCTCATCAAAGGTAAGAACTACATCTACCAGATTGTCATATTCATTTCTCTGAGCTTCTGCTTTTTTGGCTACACAAGGACCAACAAATACTATTTTAACATCATCGCCCAATTTTGTTTTCAAATGCTTCGCGTGAGCTGCCATTGGCGAAATAACAGGAATAATATTTTCAACCAGCTTTGGTTCATACTTTTCTATGTAAGAAACTACAGCAGGGCAAGCAGAACCTATATGAGCTTTGCCTTTGTTTGTTTCTATATATTCTTTTGTTTTTTTAGCAACATAGTATGCACCTACGGCTGTTTCGGATATATGGAAAAATCTCATAGATCTCAATGCCGCAACCAATCTCTTACGCTGCCATGTCTGGTAATAAGCTGCATAAGAAGGAGCAATGGAAATAGCTACTTTATTATAATCTGAGAGGAATTTTTTTACTATCTCAGAATCTCTTCTATATGTTTTGGCTTTTTGAGGACATTCTCTTATACATGTACCACAAGATATGCACATATCATTGTCTACATAAGCCTGTCCGTCGTACATTCTAATTGCTTTAACAGGACAATGTCTGATGCAGCGATAACAATCGTGGCACTTAGCTTCGTTTGTGAATACTATTTGACCGGGAACACGTGGAATAAACTCCATAACAAGGCCTTCGGAGAAAGTGTATATAATCGAACAATGTAAGCTAGCCACAATTGACTAAAAAAGCAAGATAAAAGGCGTGAACTGTTTTAAAGTTAGGTAAGGATTGATTTATGAAATCTTATATAAAAAATAGAGGCTACCCATCAAAGGTAACCTCTATAAATAATATCTATTTCGTAAATCTAAAGTTTTACTACAGTGCGTAAATACATCATTGTACCTAAATCTTCTCTATATTTTACATCAGATCCTTCTTTATAAGAGTATTTTTCTTTCATGTATTCGCCTTGCATGAAAATTCCGCTTCCCCATTCAAAGAAGACACCTTTTGTGACATTATATCTTATTGACATATCAATTTCTTGTCCGTATGCAGATTCATCACTTGCAGTTTTAGCATTAGTCATAAACATATGCCCTGTTAGAGTGAACATCCAATCTGATTTGTTTCCACCGTAAACAAGACCAAGATAAAAATCGTTCACACCGGCATTTGAGTATGGTGTTTTATTAACAAAATAATCCATCATACCCATGAATTTATGTTTTGCACCCAATCTGTTATTGTAAGTATTGATTTTTTCTTTTTCATCATAAGCAGTACCAGAATGCATTTCCATACCACCCAATAATTTTATAGGCTTAAAATTATAAGATAATTCCAAAGCAGCCAGATATGCACCAATATCTTTTCCTTCTGAGGTACCCATTTGATAAGCACCTTCTAAAGTCGTTGCCAGCTCGCCGTAATTGCCAAAATAGCTAAGTGCAAAAGTATATCTGCCCAACTTGTTTTGAACTTCTGTTTCACCTTCAGTTTCGACATCTACATCTGTGTAGTCATTTTCTGCATATATAGTTACATCAAGATCAGATTTATCAGACAAATGGAAGCGGGTATATAATCCTGTGATACATAAAGCATCATAATCTGTAATAGAATCTGTCGGCCAATTTCCAGGTATAGCTGCTAACATCTGACCAGTATTAGCACTTATTTTACGCTCATTTAGTCTGAAGAGATGAATCATCCAATTATCCTGTTTCAAGCCAAATCTAGCTCCATCAAAAGATCTTTCATGATAATTCCAAAAACTATTGGAGATAAATCTTCCGGTTCC
The DNA here is from genome assembly GCA_942490685.1 of uncultured bacterium. GTDB lineage: Bacteria > Bacteroidota > Ignavibacteria > Kapaibacteriales > UBA2268 > JBFHIJ01. Next base: position 1,651,533 of record CALNXW010000016.1, on the reverse strand, counting down.
GTAGTTCATTTGAAATCTACCAACTTGCGCACTCAAAGGCACATTAAATATATTGTCAAAAGTAACGTACCCCTGAATCATTTCCATACTGCTGTTATCACTGACTATGCTAGGCTCCTGTCCCCACAGCCTTGAATCCTGCATCTCTAAAGTGAAGCCAACATATTTGTTTATCCATTTCTCAACCCCCAAACGGGTCTTCATAGTTGCATATGATTGCATATAGGTGTTATTATCAAAATCTCTTCCGTCTACATAAGGAATAATTTGAGATAGTCCGTAAATTTTCCAACCTTCAGGCACATCATGTTTTGTTACCTTTTGTGCAAGCAAGGATGTGGTGGCAGCTATAAGCAATAAAAAAGCCAATACTTTTTTCATATCTGTAAAACCCTTTATAGAACAATAATATTTTTAAAAACATTACCACGCAGCAATATAAAGAATATTGTTTATTTCTTGCATGATACTGACAGTCATAATCAAGTATTTAAAGGTTAATTATTGTATAATAATTTAGGCAAAAGAGTAAGATATGTTAGGAAGGGCAAAAAAAAAGAGGTTGCATTTGCAACCTCTAGTATCTAAAAGTATAGATGTGCTATTTTACATTCATAGTTTTGCATTTGTCTACAAAACCTTCTACAGTTTGTACTAAAGTAGACAATTTTATTTCTTGAGGTTTGAAGACAGTTTGAAGTAAGCCTTTACCTTCTGCATAATAGAATGAGCTAACCATTTCTATTTTATCAATCTCTGTTACAGTTTGACCGTAAATTACAGCTTTGTCAATAGTTAAGATATATTTCATATCTATTCTTTGAGTAGAATATGTTTTACCATCAACTTCTACATCTTCTTTGCCCTTAACTTCACCCATTATTTCAATCTTTCCGGAAACAACAGCCGGAATTTTGTTAAAAGTAATAGGTAAATCATTTAAAGCAAGATAATATACTGACCATTCGTTTTTAGTCAAATCAGCAATTGTTACCCAATCATCATTCAAAGACAATTCAAAAGGAAGTGTCGTTGGAATCAATGACTTCACTAAGCCTTCTAAGATTTTACCGTCAGGAATGTAGTACTGTTTTTTATCAGTTCCACCATAATTATTAGTGTAGGCAAAAGCTTCTCTCTCTAAAACAGTTTCTTTTCCGCCAACTGTTATTGTATATTCTGATTCAGCTTCAGTTGCAATACCACCATCTTTAGTGTATTTGAAGCTCTCATAAGTCCAAGTGTCACCTTCAGTTGCTTTGAAAAAGTCATTCCCGACAACTGGTGCATTAATTGGGTTAGAATCGTCGTCATCATCACTACAGGAGTTGATGAAAAACACGCCTACAAGCAATAGCATCATCGCTAGTATTTTTGATCTTGTCATAAACTTTTCTCCTATTTAACAATATTATAACGTAATAGTTTTCTTCTGATTCCCGGTATTGTTTGTTCTCCGGCAAAAGGCATCTCAAATTCAAATGGTTTTTGGTAATGTTCCACAATTCCAATACCTTCAACTAGGTAAAGTACTTGAACAATATTAAAGTCCATTGATATTGGCATTCCTGAAAAATTAGTAGAAATATCTGCGTTTACGTATATAGTATACACTTGACATTTATAGTTTCTGTCATTTACTGAGTAAGTCGTGTCAGAATTTCTTTCTCCATCAGCAGAAATTTCAACCTCCATTTCCAGTTCCATAGAGCCAAAATTTATATTTCTTTTTATTTTGTCCGACTTCATTATTTTCCAATCTGCATCTGATGTGTCAATCATCATCAACCACTGCTCTTCAAAAAATTGATCAACAGGGAAATCTTGCATTGAAAATGTAGAAGTAAAGTTACTAAAGGCATAAATTTTATCAGCCTCTGTACTATAATACACTTCACTAGTCTCATTGGTTGCATTATTTATTGTTTTAAATATAGCTCCTGATCTATTTAGCTTAGTGATCGGCCCTGCAATATATACTGAATCCTGTGATGGTGTGCCGATTAGACTTTCTTCTTGCACATCATAGATCCAATAACTGCCTGTACTTGTAGGGAAAAAATTTGATTTGCTCACTGATGGAGAAGTAGGTGAATCATCTTTATCATCAGAGCAAGAAATCATAGCAATGGCTATGAAGGCAAGCAATAGAATTCTTTTCATCTTATATTTCCTGTAAATATAATAATTGTTATTAATAGTTCAATTTAAGGTATTTTTGTATAAAAAAAAAGGCTAACCTTTAAAAAGTTAGCCTTGCTTAAATCTTTGTTTGATTATAGTTATTTTCTAACAACCATCTTCATTGTTTTTGAGTATTCACCAGCGCTCAGTTTATAGATATATGTACCCTGAGGATAATTGGTCATATCTACACCCGGTGCGTACTCGTTTGCATTCATTTCATTATCTATGATAGTTTGCAAAAGTTTTCCGTTCATGTCATATACTTTTAAACTCACATGAGTTCTCTTATTTATTCTGAATTTAATCCTAGTCTTATCAGTTACAGGATTCGGATAATTTTGGAATAAAGTGAACATATTGTTTTGATGTTCTTCAACATTATCAGGGATCACTTTAAAGCCTAGTTTTGTCATTTCAGATGCTGTTAATGGCTCTGCATAGAATAAGTGAGAATTATCAATATCACTTCCAAGATATGTCCATTTCGTTACATCTGTTTCTGCTGTTGGATCTCCAGTATAATCAACAAAGTCGAATTTTAATGTCTTATCCCAATCTACAGGTAATGGAATAACACCTTTCATATTCTCTAGTTTATGTGTCTCAGAGTTATAAGTAAGCAATTTGATTTCGCCGTTTTCGTTATACGATTTTATTGCTTCATTGCTTGCTCCCATGTTGAAGTGACAGTCAGCACACTCTTTGCCATCTTCTTCGATTAAGTGACCAGTCAAAGGAGCTATAATAACATTTGTTTTACCATCATATACGTGAGTCATAAAGGAACCGGATGTATACTTGCCTCTTCTTTTGACTAGCATTTGGAAGTCTTTTGTCTGAGTGTTAGCACGCTTGATATGACCTTCAATAACAGATTCAATATGGCAATTTTGGCATTGAACCACTGCTTTCACGTGACATGCCTGACATTCAAATTTGCCTGATTTAGCATGCATATTATGAGCAGAATTAGAAGGTAAATTATCTTCTTTATGGCAGTTTGTACATTTAGCTTGGATTGCACCTTCTGCTAACATTGAAGCATATTCAACACCATCATCTCCGTGCAGTTCAGCAGGTTTATGGCAGCTCCAGCACTTCATTCCGTGTTCTGAGTGCGGGTTTTCATGTCCGGGATACATATTAGTTTCAGCAGTTTTTCTACTGTGACATGACAAGCAAGTAGATTCTGAAACAGAAAAGTTATCTGAAGTATTGTGACAATCTCTGCAGGCTGGAGTGTAATTTGCATTATCTACCGGCGTACCGTCCGGATAGTTTTTAGCATGGCAGCTTTTGCAAGCAAGCTGACTGAGTTCAATTCCGGTCAGTAATTCCATGCCACCGTTTTCTTTGTTGTAAGCTGTTGCTTTACCTTCTCTTGTACTGTGAAGGCTTGTGCCAAAATTTCCTTGCGACCACATCAATACAGGCAAAGATATAATGGCTACTAAAATTAGTATAAAACGCCATTTCATAACAATACTCCCAAAATCTTAAAATAGATTATCTAAATATTTAAAATACTTAAGAGCAATATAGTTCAAAATGAGAATATTGTCAATAGAAATAAATATTATGTAACCGTATTGTTGCTGTTAAATCTCATAATCTTCGAAGTTTACTTTTTTTCCGTAGAAAAAATCGTCTCCTATTAATGATAGATGTCTTGCTAGCGAAGACTTTTTGATGCCATGTCTGACAAAATTATGGAGTAAAGTATCAGGGTGGGAGAAAGGGCAGACTTTCATGCATAAACCACAGTCTGTTCCGATATGTCTCCAATATATCATACATTTTTCAGGATTCATTTGCCATTTTTCCACTCCTCTTACGATTGATTTACCTCCTGACGGAATAGCACCGGAAGGGCAGTTTGTAGCACATTTTTTACATAAGTCGCAAAATTCCTGTACTCCGAATTTAATCTCTTTATCTTGAAGTAATGGCATGTCAGTAGTAACAACTCCTAGGCGTATTCTACCTCCGTATTTTGGAGAAATGAGGTAGCCCGACCTTCCAAGTTCGCCTAATCCTGCATCCTGAGCGATAGCAGGTAGGATGACTTCATAGTTTGATCCTGGTATATGTGATTTTGCATCATAACCCAAATTTTTAATAAATTCTTCTATGGCCATTGAGATTTTTTGAGTATCCATATATCTCAAGGCAGTTTCTTCTGTTATTCCAATATTAGGGGCTTCATTTACTTTAAAATAATCCATCTCTACAGAGTAGACTATGGCATATTTATGTTTCAATGTAATTTCTTCACCCCAAATACCCGGGCCTCTACCTCTGTTAGAATAGACCCAGCGGGGGTTAATCACCGTTGTGCCTACTTCAGCAGCTCCCAAATGAAGGGTATGCTCTTTAAGAATCGAAGTGAATTCTGCAGAACTTTTACTTACTTGTGATTCGCTATTTGGAGATGCTTTTTTGTAGCAGTTTTCATGTTGAATTTTAAATAGGGCAGATATGTATTCAGATCTGATAGGATCAAAATATTTTGCTCCTGGAGACATGAGCTCAGGTTTGCTTCTGATCTTTTCATCAATACTTAGGTTTTCTGGGTGTAATGTATAATAGGTATCATATTTTTCTGTTCCGGCATGATATTCCTCTCTGGAAAACATACCGTCTCTTTCATCAAATCTCTCCGTCGATTCAATAGTCTTCAATGCAGAAGTTTGACCTATTGGAATAAAATAAAGTGCAACAGGAACAAAGAATAGAAAAGACGATGCAATTGCTATTGTAGGGCTGATAAAGATTGCTATAGGGACTAAAAATATACCCATCAAGGAGAATATGAATGCTTTGAAAGCAGTCTTATTTTTCTTCTCTTTCACAGAAATAATTGAATAATATATAAAACTAGTTGATATTATTAGCGAAATAATTAAAGTAGCAATCAATTTTTATCTCTTGGTATAATCAATAAATAAGCACTTTGTTCACTAATAAGTTACAAAAAAGAAGGTATTCTTCCTCAGATAAAATACCAGGTGTTGATAATAGAGTTAATCTGTGCGGTGTAGCTTTATCTTTATAGCCTGGATTGATAAAGTTAAATTGGTTTTCTTTAAACCCAAGTCTGCTGTAAAAACTGAATCTTTTAGTAGAAATATCATCTATAACAGGATCTATTTCCAGAACAATTTTTCCTTCTAATTTTTCTTTTATATAATTGAAAATTATACTGCCATAGCCTTTACCTCTGAAGTCAGGATTTATGGAGACATGTTCTATATAGTAAAACCCGCTTAAATGCCAGCACGCCAAAAATCCTAAATAGCTTTTTTCATCTACAAAACTGAGTAAAGAGTATTCCGAGATTTTTTCTAATGATTTCTGGGACTTATAACTTCTTTGCTCATATTCAGGAAAAGAAGACTTGTATAAGCCCCAAAAAGCATTAAATAAATCAGGATCAGAAAACGTATCATTTCTAACTTGCATTAAACACCAATGTCTTCGTTCCAAAGTTCAGGTTTTTCTTTTATAAATTTATTCATAAGATTGATACTCTCTTCATCATTCAATACTTCAATCTCTATACCGCGAGAGGCTAATAGCTCTTCTTCACCCATGAAAGTTTTATTTTCTCCAATAACCACTTTAGGGATTCCGTAAAGTAGTACAGCTCCAGAACACATAGGGCATGGGGATAGCGTAGTATATAAGACTGATTCCTTGTAGATTTCTGCAGGTAATCTTCCGGCATTTTCGAGAGCATCCATTTCTCCATGCAAAATAGCACTTCCTTCTTGTACTCTTCGGTTGTGGCCTCGTCCAATTATCCTACCTTTATGCACTAATACTGCACCAATAGGAATTCCACCTTCTTCATATCCTTTTTTCGCTTCATCTAAAGCTGCTTGATAAAATTTATCCATATGTCACCTATAAAAAAAGTATCTGACTAATGTATTCTTTAAAAAATACGAGTAATCAGATACTTTTAAAAATTATTTTTTTAGATATGCTTGTTTGACTTCATATTTTAACTATTTACTAAATAGCTGTGCTTAATCCTATTGTAAAAGTTCTTGGACGAACCGGCCCGTATATATATCCCGCATCTCTGTATGCCCCTAGATCGAAGTCATCCTGGAAACTGTCTAAAATATTATAGATAGAAAAAGTAAGCTTGATCTCAGGTTCCATTTCAATCAATGTATATGCGAATTTTGTATTAAATTCTATAAAATCAGGAGTTTCTACTAGTCTGTCTTCTGTTATTGCTCCCTCAAATTTTGCACCTGCATAGTGGGGTGCATACATTGAACCTGTATAAACTGCAGTTACATCAAACTGAAGTCTCTCATGCAATGTCATGTAAGCAGTTAAATAACCATAAAGGTCAGGTGTTCTTAGCATATTTTTTGTAGATTTAGCAGCAATGCCTGCATCAGCGTCTCCTTCTGACCATTGGATAGGTAAATCATACTCACTTTGTTGGTAAGTAATTGCAGCTTGGATTTGATAATCTCTGGATAAATTAACCTGAGTTTCAAATGTAATACCGTTTACTGTTGCGCCTTCACCATTTTTCTTCACAAATATAGTATTGCCTGAACCATCTTCGCCTTGTTCTTCGTTTACAAATACATCATTCAAGTTTGTTGTGAAATATTCAAAAGAAAAAGATACAGGTATATTGAAAATTTCATCTCCATAATCAATAGATCCTGAATAGCCCCAAGATCTCTCTTCTTTCAAATCATCAGAAAGTTTAATGATTTGTCTTACTCCACCTCGCAGTTCTGCATGTAAATCATCGTCATAAGCTTGAGGCGCTCTATATCCTGAAGTAAAATTACCTCTCACTGATATTTTGTCACTTAGTTTAAGCATCGAAGTTATTCGCGGTGTAAATATCAGATTATCTATGAAATTGTGTTTGTCTGCTCGAAGACCAAGCAAAATACTCCATTCTTCTGTTATAAGCCAGTCATTTTGCACGAATAGACCGGCTAGTCTTGTTGTTTGGTTTAAACTTGCATTATAGCCTGTTGCAACATTTTCAACTTCTTCATATTGATATTCAAGTCCTGATGTAAAGACTGCACTCCCAATTCCAAAATCATCAAATGTATGGCTATATTGAGTTCCGAATATGGCCACCATATTATCTGTATATCCATATCCGTTAGGATCTTTTTCAACTCCTGTATAATTATCTTTATCAGTTATGTTGACAGAAGAGAAAATCGATATTTGATCTTTACCACCATTGAAAAAATGACTAAAGTTGATATTACCGCCTAGCACCTGATGCGTTAAGTCCTCCGCCATCATGGCTAAATGGGGAGGAAGTTCTATATTATCACCACCACGTCGGTATTCACTTAGACTATGCAACGAAAGTGATAATTTAGTATAAGCATTAAAGTTATAATATGATTTTAGTCCCAGAGAGTTTTCTCTTATATAAGAAGCTTCTGTAAATCCGTCTCCATTGGCATCCCATGCATCTCTTTCTCTAAAATTTCCAAATAAATAAATTCCTGATTTATAATTATCACTGATTATAGAGCTGCTTAGTTGAAGAGTTTTATCAGCAGAATTTTTATCTATAATACTATGATTATATTTGCCTGAGAATTGATTTTTATTTGGCTCTTTAGTGATAATATTAACTATTCCACCTATTGCATTGCCTCCGTATAGTGCAGATCCACCACCTCTTACTACTTCCACACGTTCGACCATGTTTGAAGGTATTTGGTCGAGACCATAAAGCCCGTTTAGTGCGCTGAAGATCGGTCTACTGTCTATCAAAATCTGAGTATATCTGCCATCCAGACCATTTAATCTCACTTGAGAAAAACCACAGTTTTGGCAATTTGCTTCTACTCTTAGACCCGGCTGAAATCTTATACCATCTCTGAGAGATACTGATTCAGTAGCTTCAAAAACTTTTGAATCTATAAAGGACATCTTAATTGGTATGTCTTCATATAACTTTTCTGATTTAGTAGCTGAAACTACAACTGTGCCTGTTCGGGATACTGATTGTTTTAAGGACAGGTCAATATCATATTGATCTCCATCCTCATGTTCCAATTTCAAAGTGTAATATAGTGGTGAGTAACCAACTGCTGTGATTCTAATTTTATGCTCTCCATCAGGTACATTCTTCAGAACAAATTCGCCTTCTTTATTTGCGATAGCACCTATGATTGTTTTTTCAATTTTGACAGTTGCACCCGGGATGCCTTTGCCTTCTTCATCTGTAACCTTCCCTCGGACAATCCTGTCATGTGCTGTTGTAACTGTAGTTATTGCAAATAACAGCAATATGAATATTGTAATGTTTCTAAACATGAATTTTACCTATTATATATCTTTTAAAATTATTTGTTTACTTACCTCTGCACTGATAATTTCCTCAGTACCTTCTATTTCAATGAGCATTGCTCCGCCATAAGGTTTTATATCTAATACCTTAATTAGTTTATTGGGGACTAAATTTATTGATTTCAAATATTTTAGAAAATTCGGATCATGGTTAAGTATTCGAGCCACTTTATAAGATTGCTCAATACTTGAGTCAGACATCAGAAACATGTCAAAGCATTCAATATTTCCGTTTCTGTCTGGGATCGGATCTCCATGAGGATCATGTGTCGGGAAGTCCAGCATTTCTTCTATTTTGTACTCAAACTTATCCGTTATGTAATGTTCCAAAGTACAGGCTTCTTCATGGACTTCGTCCCAGCTGTAACCTAATTTCTCTACTAGGAACAGTTCAAGTAATCTATGCTTCCTTAAAATTTTCAATGATTCTATTCTGCCTTGAACTGTTAATTTCGCACCATTACGGCTTCTGTATTCTACAAGGCCTTTCGACTCCAACTTTTGCAACATAGAAGTAACAGATGAAGATGCAACTCCAAGTTTTTCTGCCAACTCATGTGTACTTATCCAATAATCAGAGTTTTGAGAAAACATATGCTTGAGATAATCCTGGTATGCAATGTGTTGATGCATAATGTACCTGTAATAGAAAATTAGATATGCCTAATTATACGAATAGTAGCGTCTAAGATTGTATTAAGATAGCTCAATAAGCCTAATTTATAAGATAGATACGAAGAATTGCGTATAGCTAAATATATAATATTTAGTATAGTAATGCCTCTTATTAGATGTAAACTTTACTAATAGTAATTTTTAGAAGTACGTAAAAAGCAGTATATTGAAATGACTGTTTAAAGGTAGGGTGTTGAACAGTAATTAATCTTTTGAAAAAAGTCTTAATAAAATAATATGTTAAACTATTGGAGTAATAGAAATGTATACTAAATATACTCATAAACTACTGGCATTAATAGCATTAATGCTTTTCAGCGTGAGTTTATCTGCAGAACCTGTTCTGAATAAACCCCTGAATTTTGCAGCTGAAGTTATAGGCCAAGGTGATAATCAAAAGATAAAACTTAGTTGGGATTTAGACTCACAAGGGGAGTCTCCTGATTATTTTTATCTATATATGGCTGAAAAAAATACAACTGATCTCAACGAATTTTCTTTGGAAGAAGAAATAGAAAGAGATGGCAATAAGACAAGTTATACTTATAATATAGAAGATTTAGATGAATCAAGCTACTCGTTCTACATGACATCCTTTGCTGAAATTGATGATGAAGAATATGAGAGTGCTCCGACGGAGATTCTACATATTGAGTTGCAGAATGATTTGTTTTTGGAAATAGATAAGGTAGAACAAGTAAACCTTACTATTGGTGAAGAATGGGAGTTTGAGTTTGAATATGAAACCAATGCAGATGATGACGATGTCCTGTTTTCATCTGTTGGTACTTTACCGGCAGGTATGACTCTAGACTCAGATAAAGGTGAAATAGAATGGACACCGGCCGATTCCGGAGTATTTGAAATTGTTGTTTATGCTTATTTGGAAGAGCATATAGAAGTTTCCGATACTGTAATAGTCAGAATTAAAGTACATGGGGAAGCAAATAAAGTTCTGCATCTTGCTAATATTAAAAAGCAAACTGCTGAGCTTAATGAAGAATTCGAATATAAAGTAAAAGCAGAAACTAATGCTGACGACGATGATATTCGATTTTCTCTATTGCAAAGCCCTTTGGGCATGACAATAGATGAAAAAGACGGTGAAATTAAGTGGGAACCGGATTCTGTTGGATTTCATGTAATTATAGTTGAAGCTCATCTTGTAAATAATCCGGCTGTTGCAGATACGGTCACTTTTGAGCTGGTAGTAATTGAAGATGAAGAGCCGGAAGATGCTGAACTTGAAATTGAAATTGAAGAAGAGAATATTGCATATTTAGGTGAAGAACTTTCTCTATTGATACAAGTAGAATCAAATGTTAATTGTCCTGTTATCTTTGAATTGGATGGCGCTCCCGAAGGTATGGTGTTAGACTCTAGCGGAACAATTACCTGGACGCCTACTGAGACAGGTGTTGTAAAGTTTTGGGTTTTTGCTAAACTCGAATGTGACGAAAAAGCTAAAGATAAAGAGCGCATTACGATAAACGTAAAGGATGGAGGCAATGAACAAGCTTGTGTTGTTATATCTGGTAACGTATACGACGTTAATGATAGTCTCGTACTTTCCGGAAAAGTTAAAGCGTATAGAATTGACAAAAAAGCGGATGCAGGTGCTTACAAACCATCTTATATGACTGATATCGAAAATGGAGCCTACATCTTTGAACTCCCTGAAGGAAAATATACTTTAAGAGTTACTAAAGAAGGCTATAAAACTCAGTGGTACAATAAAGCAAACAGCATCGCATCTGCTGAAATAATTGAAGCAGAATGTGATGAAAATCAGACAATAGATTTCGTATTAGAAAGAGAACAAGAAGCACAAGATTTTGTAGTTACAGGTAGTGTTTTCCGTAAATCTGATAATTCAGGAATCAAAGCAGAAGTAAAATTTATTCCTATCGATTGGATATTTGATACAGATAAAGATAAACCTGAAAAAGCAAAAGTTGAAGTGGAAACCGATGCTAATGGTGCATTTTCTGCTACTCTAAACAGTAAATTTGAGTACATAGCAAAAGCTGAAGCAGATGATGATTTATATCTTGAACAGTACTTCAATCAAACTATAGATCCTTTGGAAGCTACTATAATCTCAGCTGACTCAAATAATATCAATGTAGATTTTTATCTTGAAGAAGCTGCCGGGCTAAGCAACTCTATTAGCGGTACAGTATATGACAATGAGAATAATCCTATTGAGTCAAGTGTTACTATATATCTTTTGGGAGATAACAAAAATAAAGTAGGCTCTTTTGTTAAGAACGAAGAAACTAATGAAAATGGTCAATTTGAATTCTCAGATTTGAAACCGGGCAAATATATTCTCTTTTCTCTTCCTTTTGAGAATGATTTTGTTCCTGGCTACTACAATGAAAATGGAACTACTATTAAGCAATGGAAAGAAGCTACTGAAATTGAAATAGAAGAAACTACAGTTGTAGCCGCAATTTCTGTTACTCATGATCCGGTTTCAGGAGAAATTGGAATTGCAGAAATTCAAGGTGTCATGGCAGAAACTCCTGGTGGTATCATCAGAAAAGGATCAGAAATTAAATCTACAGAAGCGATTCAAGGCGCATTTATCTATGTCAAAGACGGTGATAAAGTAATTGAATATACTTTTTCCGGCAATATGGGACAATTTGAATTTGATAAACTATATCAAGGACAATTTAGTCTTGTAGCTGATAAAATTGGATTTGATTCTTATTCAGAGCAGATTGAAATAGATTATTCTAAAGATCTCAGTATGGAATTGACTGTAGAGGCAAATCCTACTTCTGTTTTAGAATATACAGATAATCAAAATGACATTAACGTTTTCCCTAATCCTTCAAGTAAGATATTAACAGTAGATCTTTCTTCATTTGAAGATCCGAAAATGATTTATATCTATAACTCAATAGGTATAAAGGTAAAAACGATCAAAATTGAAGACGTAAGCATTAATCAGATAGATATTGATCTTGATAATCTTCCAATTGGAAATTATAATATCAGTGTTCAAGGCGAAAAATTCGTTCGCAATTCTATGTTTAATGTGATCAGATAAAGCTTGATATAAAATATCAAAATAACCCTCAATTGTGAAGTTCGCAGTTGAGGGTTGTTTTTAATCAGCTACATGTTCAATGATAAAAGATCTGAGCTATCTCAAGAGAGCTTGCATCACGTAATACTGTATAATTAGCTAATGATTTAAAAATCTTATAAACTCTTTTGCGTTTAGACTGTATAATATAATAGTGGATAATTAAATCTTGTTTTTTTTACAAAATTAGCTTTTATTGTTATTGAGATATAAAATTAAACGGAGTATCATATAAATGAGTCTTGCTAAAGGTAATATTCTCTGGATAGATGACGAAATTGACAGACTGAAACCTCACATAATCCTGCTTCAGAAGCGTGGTTATGATGTGGAGACTGCTTCTAATGGTGAAGATGCAATTGCTATGGTTGCAAAAAAGCATTATGACCTTATATTTTTGGATGAAATGATGGTTGGCATTAGCGGTTTGGAAGCTTTGCCACGCATAAAGGAGAAAGACCCTAATACTCCGGTGGTTATGGTAACAAAGTCAGAAGCTGAATCTGTAATGGAAGATGCTATTGGCAAAAAAATTGATGATTACCTCACAAAACCAGTAAATCCTGCTCAAATTCTTATGGCTTGTAAGAAGTTTCTGGAAGCAAATAGGATAGAAGAGGAACAATTTACCAAAGATTACCTTCAGGGATTTAACGAAATATCCCGCCAAATGCTTGGCCCTTTAAATTGGACTGAATGGCAAAATCTATATAAAAAACTGGTTTCATATTCCATGGAATTAGATAAGCATCCTGATTCAGGTTTAACTCAAACTTTGGCTGAGCAATGGAGACAGTGCAACGCTGAGTTCTCTAAGTTTGTCGAAGAAAATTACAGAGAATGGATAGAATATGAAGATGATGAATATCCTATGCTTTCGCCTGATATATTGGATAATTATGTTTACCCGATACTGAAAGATGAACCTGATACTAACTTAGTCTTTTTTGTTGTAGACTGTATGAGGTATGACCAGTGGTTAGTGATGGAAGAGCTTCTAAAATCTTCTTTCTCATCAGAAGTAGATTTGTATTCTTCAATTCTTCCTACAGCGACTCCTTATGCAAGGAATGCAATTTTTGCAGGTCTTTTCCCTTCTGAGATTAAACACCACTATCCGCAGTTTTGGAATGTGGAATCAAACTCAGAAGATCATAAGCAAAATGCTTATGAAAAAGATTTACTTGAAGCATGGGTGCAGAGAAAGAGACTAAAACTCAAAAATAAAGTGAACTTTATCAAGATATTTGACACTGACTTTGGTAAGAAAATTGAAAAAGATATGCCTAAGTTGTTGCAATCGCAGTTTACTGTAGTTGTATTAAATGCTATGGATATGATAGCTCACTCTCGTTCAGATTATGCAATATTGAAAGAAATTGCTCCTGATGAATCTGCATATAGATCACTTACAAAATCTTGGTTCCAGCACTCATCATTCCTAGGTATGATGAAAATAATTGCTAAACAACCGAATACTAAAGTAGTGGTTACTACAGATCATGGCTCAATCCGATGCATGAGAGGTGTTAAAGTACTTGGAGATAGAGATACTTCAACAAATCTAAGATATAAATTTGGCAAAAATGTTAAAGCTGACAAGCGTCATGCTATGCAGATATCTGACCCTAGGGAATATAAACTTACAGCTCACGGGATTACAGTAAACAATATAATAGCCAAAGAAGATTACTATTTTGTGTATCCTACTGACTATCATCACTATATGAATAAGTATCGTGATAGTTTTCAGCATGGCGGTATATCGCTGGAAGAGATGATTATACCAGTGATTGTGATGGAGCCAAGATAATTTCTCTTTGAATATTATTTTTTTTTCGTATATTTGACGCATGGAAGTAAATAACTATACAACACATTCTGAGCAAGAAACAATCGAGCTTGGGAAAAAATTTGCCGAAAACCTTGTACCGGGAGACTTAGTTCTCTTCTACGGTGATTTAGGGAGTGGTAAAACTGAATTTATAAAAGGTATTTGCGAGCACTTCAATGTTGATGAGCTTGTGACTTCTCCTACTTTTACTATTATGAATCAGTACGCCGGCGAATTTGGAGATTACGAATTGCCTATATATCATGTTGATTTATATAGAATCAAATCTAAAGAAGAATTAGGCGAAATAGGTCTTCAGGACTGCTTATTTTCCGATGATGCTATCAAACTGATAGAATGGGCAGAAAAAGCACATAGCTTGCTGCCTGACACTCAGTATAAAGTTAAAATCAGCTTTGATCCTGAGGACGAAAATAAACGGCTGATAGACATATCATATCAAAAAGAAGATTAAATCTAATATGAAGCTGTCCAAAAGGGCAGCTTTTTTTTATTATAAGAGTACTTAATAACACAAGATACACAAAAGTGCAACTGTGGCTGTCTAGAAAATGAATTCCTTTATAAGGTTGGCAGATAAATTACTTCAGAGTAATTGTCATAATACAAAATAGACGGCTAAATCCTTTGAATACAGTAGTATATAAATAAAGTAGCTTGGTTCATTTGCAGCAGGTTGATAAAATAGTTGTGTTTTTATTCCCCTTCTTCGCAAGAAGGGGTGCCCTGAAAGGGCGGGGTAGTTGCATCTGTTAAATTCAGTATATCTCTAAATTTAATGACTAATCTGACTTTTATATGCCAAAACCAAAACTTCATATAATAATAATCCTCCTGCTAATCCCACTAGCTCTATCGTCATGCCTAGACAAAAAGTTTAATCCGGGCATTTTGGACGAAGAAAGTGTTACTATAGAATCAGATGTAACTTATGATACAGATAGTCTCTACATAGATCTAAACATTATCAATAACGAAGATTTTGATATAGTTTATCCGGCTTTTGAAATATATATAGTCGATCGAAGAATTAGCTTTTTCGATTTTTTTACAATGCTGGACAATGCTTTTGTATTCGAGTTTGCCAGATGTGATTTAGATATTGAACACACTCACACTTCTTCAATCTGTTATCATTTTGAAGAAATACCAAGATTGTGCAATATAAAACCTAAAGATACTTTACATTTAAGGGTAAGCTTACCAAGAAATATGCCTGATGATATTGAAGATTATCAAAAGCGTAAAAAAAATAATAAATATTTTGAGGAAGAACAGTGTAAACAATTTAAACTGAAATTATGTTTGCTAACCAAAGCAAATGCAAATAATATATGGAGTCAAAAAGTTATTGAGATTGGTACTCTAGATTATCATATTACACAATATTTCTTTGGATTTAAGGTTGTAGATACAATACAAAGATCCCGAGAAGAATTAGGAGATTACGACATTTTCTATCTAGGATTACTTTCAAAAAATTATACTCATCATTTTGCTCTAAGTTTCGAATACTGAGCTATTTTTCCAATTTCTAACACTCCGTAAATAGATTCTAAGCGAAACACTTACAAATCTTAATTTAGAATTTCAAACTTTTGTTTTAATTTGCTTCTTTTTGCAATCAGAGAGATTTGAAATGCGTTTACTTAAAGAAGATACCAGTTTACTAGTTATTGATATTCAGTCCAGATTATTCCCTCATATTCACGAATATCAAAATTTTGAAGACAGCACCTGCAAACTTATTGAAGGATCAAAAGCTCTTGGGCTTCCAATTTTTGTGTCTGAGCAATACGTTAAAGGATTGGGAGAGACTACAAATAATATAAAAGCCGCCTTAGCTGATTCTTACCAGCCAATTGAAAAAATGGCGTTTAGCTGCTGTGATATGGATGAATACACTGCTTTCTTAAAAAAAGAAGGTAAAAAGAATGTTTTGATTTGCGGTATTGAATCTCATATCTGCATTCTGCAAACTGCCTTAGATTTACTTAAAGCAGGATTCCAACCTGTCGTTATTGAAAATTGTGTGTCTTCACGTAATCCACAGGACAAAGAAACTGCCATAAGAAGATTATTGCAGGAAGGTGCAATTGTAAGCACTTATGAGTCAATTCTCTTTGAACTGTGCCGCTATTCAGGCACACCTGAATTCAAAGCAATATCTAAGATCATAAAGTAATTTGAGCTCCTCTATAGAGTGCAAACCTACTTTAGAATTTACCTCAATATTTATACAAACAAACGGCTGCAATCAATTTTAAACTGCAGCCGTTTGTTATATCACTTATGTTGTGGACAAAAGCTCAGCACAAGCTTCGTCTAGCAGGCTTTAAGGCACTTCAAAATTTTCAGAAGTGCAACCGCATTAGGTCACTGCATCTCGACTCCCTGTGGTCGCTCGATAACCGCGAGTTAAACGAGTCGAAGTGTAGCTTGCGGCGTTAAAAACTTTTGAGAACTCATCTGATGAAAACAAAGTGTCACCTATTTCTTCCTGCTCTTATTCTCCATAGGAAGGATACAATTATAAACAAACTCATTGATTGGAGTTTTAACACCTAGTTCTTTTGCAAATTTGACTACTGTGCCATTCTGATATTCAATTTCACTTGGTTTGCCATCCCACACATCTCTTGTTAGCGAAGAAGTAGAATTATAAGGGAAGCTGTCTATAAATGATACACTTTTACTTACAAAGTCTGATTCAATTTTTACGTCTTTTGCTATTGCCAGATTATATATTTCTTCAAGCAGTCCAATCATCATCTCTCTTGTTTCAGGAGTTTCTCTAAGCTCTCCGTAAGTAGTGCGTGTGATTGCAAGTAAACCGCTAACACAAATGGAAATAAACTTCTTCCACAGTTCTGCTTCAATATCATCGCTTACATTCATTTTTATGTCTGCATCTGTAAAAAACCTTTGGATTTCCAATAATCTATCTGATTTTACTTTATTAATTTCACCAACAACAATTGTAGGATTGATTCCAAAATGCTTAATAACTCCCGGAGAGTCTATTTTAGATATGATTCTACATAGCCCATTTACTATGTTTTGTGAAGGAAGAGCTTCTGCTAACTCTTGAGCTGCCAGAACTCCGTTTTGCAGAGGAATTACAATTGTCTCTTTTCTTAATATTTGAGATAATTCAGGTGCAATTTCTTTTACTTGCCATGCTTTGGTCGCAACTAATATCAAATCAGCTTTTTCGAAATCAGAGATCTTATCACTAGCCTTTATGTCTTTTAGATGCAAATCACCATTTATGCTATTTACTGTTAGCCCATTTTCAAGAATCGCTTCCAGATGTTTACCTCTACATAAAAATGATACCTTATGTCCTGCTGCTGCCAGTCTGCCACCAAAGTAACCACCTACACCGCCAGCACCAATCACTACTATATTCATAATATATATTCCAATTTACTAAAGTCAAAAAATCAATTATATCAAAATAAACGCCAAATTTCAAAATAGCAAACTGAAGTAGGAGGTAGGATTGATTTGAGGAATAATAGCCTTATTAATTATTATAAAAAATGGAAAACTTAGTTTGACTCAAATTTGCCATTAAAGCTGTAATAAAACTACAGTCATGCAGTAGAAGAGGCTGTCTCTTAAGAATATATTTTTTGTATTAAAATATTTATACATGAATAATTTAAGCTTTCAAAGAGGCTGAAAGCCTCAAAGATATTAGCCCGGGGCAACTAAGGTCACTGCATCTCGACTCCCTGTGGTCGCTCGATAACCGCGAGTGAATCGAGTCGAAGTGTAGCTTGCGGCAATATTAATTATATTTTTACTCATGAGACAGCCTCTTATACCATCATTTGACTTAATAGAGTCAAAAAATAAAAATATAACAAATCAATTTATTGCTTATTTCTGTTGTAGTTTAATATTTTCTAACTACAAAACTAGCAATATCAAATTTTAATACTTAGTAATCAACCCCTGCAGCCATTACATTCGATGGATCGAAAGCGTGGCAAGGTGTTACACCATAAACCATATTACATTCAGGGCACTTTGATTCAAACTGCTCCATCTGAAATTCTGTCTCGCAAGAGGAACATTTAATATTAAATGCCATTGGCATCCATTGCTCATTAAAACCCATAGCACGTATTTTGTCAACTACTTGTTGACCATTTTCAAAACTACCTTTACATCCGTCATGCATTTTGGAACTCCTTCTGAATATTTATATTATTTATTTTTTCGCCGTTTCGGATACTGTTTCTTAGATTGAGCATGAGTTTATCAAGCTTTTCCAAGTCAGTAAGCATACTTCTTTCAGTGGAATCAGTTTCTATAACTTTGGCAACACCACCGTTTTTAATAACAAGTCTTTTATCTCCCATAAGAGCAAGAACAGGATCGTGTGTAGCCATTAAGACTATTTTATCTGCACTTACTAATATTTGCAATGCTTTCTTTCTGTCTATCCCTGCATTTTCGATTTCATCGATCAAGACAATAGGAGATTTACTCAAATACGCTGTATCTGCTATCATTAATGCTCTTGACTGACCACCACTTAAACTGGTAATATGTGTATCGCCTGTAAAGCTTTCACCTGCCAAGTCATTAGCTTTTTCAATAATCTTTTTAACAACTGAATCTTTATTCTCTATCATTCTGCTTTCTGCATGCATATCTACAAATTCATGTACTGTTAGATCCATAACGAAATTCATGTTCTGCGAAAGCTGTGCAACCATTTTTTTACTACCTGAAAATCTATTCAGTTTGTTAGGCACTTCACCGTTTATAAGAATCTTTCTTTTTGTAGGAGTATCTTCCTGAGCAAGCCATTCTATATCAGCAAGTAATCTGCTTTTGCCTGATCCGGTAGGACCTACAATACAAACAATATCACCGGAATTTATAGTAATTGATTCAAACTGTTCTTTCTCGCCTGATTTATTGTTTCCTGCTATAATCGTTATTGACTTTGTTTCTGAATCAGATTCGCTAAGGAAACTCAACATTTGCTCTATATATTGCTCTAATGCTGTGTAGAAAGTTTCTGGTTCGAAGCCGTTTTCTTCTACAAATTCTTCGTCCAGACTCTCTACAAACTCTTTAACTGACTCATCAGGTTGCTTAAATTCCGGTAGATTATAAGTTTTGAAAAACTCTGTGAGAAATGGATACTTCTCAATTAGAATTCCTATTGACATTTTTTTATATTCTAACATTGCTTAGTCCAGATTGATTTTTTTAACGTTACCCATTTGATAGCTGTCACCGATTCTTGTTTCACCGAGACAGTAAGAGCATAATGCAGAAGGCATAGGATACTTCAGTTCTTTGCCTTTAAGAGTATCAACGTGATTATTCTCGTCAAAGAGCAAGGTAGACAGCTCGAAAGCGCCTTGTCCGGTTAATCCGTTTATGTGAAGTATATCTGCTTTCGGATTAACAATATTTACTTTAGAAGCAAAAACTTCTCTTTCTGCCTGAGAAACAATATCACCTTTAGTGATTACGCATATATCAGCCATTTTAAGCATCGGGCCAATCTTTTTTGGTGTGTTTATACCGCTTAGATTATCTATTACACAGACCGCTTTTATCTCTTTTATATATGGAGAACACCTGTTGCAAAGCCCTGCAGATTCGCTGATTAGAATATCAAATCCGTTTTTAATGCCCCACTGAGTTACTTCTTCGATATTGGAAACAAAGTAGTGATCAGGGCAAAGTGAACCGGAAAGTCCCTTTTTAACTTCAATACCGTTTTTTTCATAAAGCAAGTCATCATCAGTTGTGAGGCAGTCGAATTTCACTACACCAACTTTCAGCCCTCTTTGCTTAAGAGCATCTATAGTTTTTATTATTATTGACGTCTTTCCTGAAGAAGGAGGTCCGGATACTGTTATTAGATTCATTTTTATACCTCTGCCGCTTCTTTAAAGATAGATTCGCATTCTGAAATTAGTTTTGGTATATCTTGATTATAGATATAGTCCCAGCCTAACCACATAAATTTATTTTCCTCTGCAATTCTGTTATCAATATTAGGATTTACGCTTGGGAAGAGTCCTTGATGAGCTAAAACTTCACCTATTTTTTCGGACATTAAGAAATCAACTAAGCCTTGAGTATTGTCCGCTGTTTTATCTTTTATCAGCATAAATATTGGACTTATAATAGCTCCGTCAGATGGCCACACAGCTTGCATTGCATCGCCTTCACGCACCATTTTAGTAAAGAAATACGGCATTATTGTTACAACCGGTTTTTCAGGTTTGACTTTTCTGCCTTCTTTGATCATTTGAGAAGGATGCATAGATTTCATTAAGTTTTCGCCAAGAGATTTAATGCCTTCATTTCCGTATTCTTTATGTATGTTCAATAGTATAGCATTGAAAAGGTCAAAATCTGCAACCGGTAGAGAAATAGACTTTTTAAATTCCGGTTTTAAAACATCTTTCCATGATTTAGGAACTTCTCTGCCTTTTAGTTCATCTGTATTAACAAGGAACACAGCAGGAACTACACTTACCATTGAATAATGTGCTTTAGGATCTTTCAGGTCTATTTCATCATTAGAAAACATAGAGTTCCATTTTTCGAGTTTAGTAGTATCTCTGAATACACCTGCATTTTTATGCCTTCCAAATAGATTATTATCGAAAAATAAATCAAATCCTGCTGAAATAAATACATCTGCAAGATCTTTCTCTTCAGCTCCTTTCTTGAGATCTTCTTTAAGCCAATCAAGTCCCATAGATGCAGCTTTCAAGTCAAATTTGATATTCTTCAAACCATTCTGATCTATAAAACCATTCAGCTCTTCAACTAATGGCAAGCGAACAGGGCAGGGTAGAAGTCCGGTAACTTGTAGAGTTTCTTCTGCATCAATTTTTGAGGATACTTCATGATCATTTATAGTGTCTTTTTCTTCAATTGCTTCAATTAACAAATTTGTAAAAGAATCAGAGTTAATCTGTTTGAAAATAAGAGCATTACGAAGAGTAATTTTCTTTCCGAAATTCTCTAAAACAGTTTTATCTGAGAAGTTATTGAATCCTTGAGAGATAAATATATCTAATGTTTGAGGATGCTTCTCAATGATATCAAAAACTGTATCATCTATATTTATTTTAGTCATTTCCATACTCATAAAGTGTGTTTGCAATTTGATTTTCAATATCAGACAGATAAGTCCGATTATTATTTTACAAGTATACAAAAATATTTTCAAATAATTGATATAAATATTGGCTAATGATTGTATAGGAGGAAATACAGTTTTTGATACAGACTCAATTAACAAAAAAACTCCCCAATGATAGCTGTCTAGAAGAGCTTCAAAAGGGGAGTTATATTATTGATTAGCAAAGACTTTCTAAGCTAAACTAGGACATGTATGAATCCCAGTCTTTCCAAACAGCTTCATAGTTGTTTTGTCTTAGCATGGTTTCAATCTCTTGTGGAGTTCTGCAGTCATGCACTTCAAATTGCTCCAGAGCTTTGGAGTTAATAGCATAACCACCAGGCTCAGTTTTAGACCCTGCGCTCATAGCGGTAGCTCCAATTTTATAGATATTATCTCTAAATTTGGCAGATTCTCTTACACTAACAGATAGCTCAACTTCGCCATCCATTAATCTGTAAGCACTAATTAGCTGTACAAGCTGAGGATCTGAAATAGGATATTTAGGATCAAAATTTCCGACATGAGGTCTTAATCTTGGAAAAGAAATACAGTATTTTGATTTCCAGTATTTTCTTTCTAAATATTTTAAGTGTAATGCAGTGTAAAACGAATCTAATCGCCAATCTTCAAGTCCCAATAAGCAGCCTAAACCAATCTTATAAATTCCTGCCTCACCCAATCTGTCCGGCGTCTGAAGTCTATAATGATAATCAGCTTTTTTACCTTTCAAATGATAATCATTATAGGTTGCTTCATTATATGTTTCCTGATATATGTAGCAACCGTGAAGTCCTGCTTCTTTCAATTTAGCGTAAGCATTTGTATCCAATGGCTGAACTTCAATAGTTACCTGTGCAAATTCTTCTTTAATCTGCTTTATTGCATCTGCCAGGTAATCTACTCCGGCATGATAATTTGATTCACCGGTAACCAACAGAATATGCTCAAATCCAAAATGCTTGATCGCTTCAATTTCAGCTTTAATCTCGTTCACATCTAAGACCTTTCTATTTATCTTATTTGCTGCGTTAAAACCGCAATAAACACAATGGTTTTCGCAATAATTTGATAAGTACAAGGGCAGATACAGTTGAACAGTGTTACCAAAACGTTTTCTAGTTAGCTTATGACTAATACTTGCCATTTGTTCCAAGTACTTTTCTGCAGCTGGAGATATTAGAGCCATAAAGTCATTTAAGTCTCTTTTCTCTTTGCCTAGAGCGCTTATTACATCAGCTTCAGTTTTTGAATATATCTGTTCTTCAATCTCATTTCTATCATATTTTTTGATTATATCAGAAAAAGTTTCCTGTTTCATATCAAAATCTTCTTTTTAGTACAAAAATGAAGTCATAGGACTACTAGCTTCAGCTATATCAACTATTCCTGCAAGCTTTGCTTCATAAGCCATTCTACCTGCTTCAACAGCCATTTTAAAAGCTCTGCCCATTGCAACCGGATCTTGAGCAACTGCAATTGCAGTATTGACTAACACCGCATCTGCACCGATTTCAAGTGCATGTGCTGCGTGAGAAGGTGCGCCAATTCCGGCATCAACAACTACGGGCACATTGCTTTGCTCTATAATTATTTCCAGGAAGCTTAGTGTTTGCAAGCCTTTATTGCTTCCTATCGGAGAACCGAGAGGCATAACACATGCTGCACCAACATCTTCGAGTCTCTTACATAAAACCGGATCAGCCTGAATGTAAGGCATTATTATGAAACCTAGTTTGACTAATTCCTCAGTAGCTTTTAGTGTTTCAATTGGATCAGGTAATAAATATCTCGGATCCGGGTGAATCTCCAGTTTTAGCCAATTTGTACCTAAAGCTTCGCGGGCTAACTCAGCAGCAAAAATTGCTTCTTCCGCTGTTCTGACTCCACTAGTATTTGGTAACAAATTGATACGCTGATGAGATAAGTGTTTTAATATATCATCGTTTTTATCTTCTAAATCAACTCTTTTTAAAGCAACGGTAACCAGTTCTGATTCAGATTCAACAATTGCTTTTTCCATAAGGTCATTAGAAGCAAATTTCCCTGTACCTGTAAAAAGGCGTGAAGAAAACTCTTTATCTGCTATTTTAAGTTTTTGCATTTTCAACCTATTCCATAAATAAACTTTTTAGTTGCTTCTATGCTGTCTTTGGCATTGATTATTGCACCTGAAATTGCAACTCCTGCAACTCCGCTTTGCAATAATCCCTTACAATCAGCTTGCTGGATGCCACCGATAGCAACAATATCTATAGGTGATTTTATTTTGTTTGTAATATCTTTATAGCCTTCAGTGCCAAGCACAGGGCTAAGTTTATCTTTAGTAGTTGTAAATCTAAAAGGTCCAAGCCCTATATAATCTACACCTTTTGAAATCAAATCTTCAATATCTTCAGAAGTATTGGCTGTTCCGCCAATTATAAAGCTTTCGCCTAAGATTTTTCTAGCTTCAGATGGACACATATCACTTTTACCGAGATGAACCCCTGATGCCTGAACTTCTTTTGCTATTTGCACATGATCATCTATAATAAAAATAGCATCATAGTCATCACAAACAGCTTTTACTTCTTGAGCGTTTTTTATTATTCCAGTTTCTTCAGCATTTTTCATTCTCAACTGTACCCATCTGCAACCTCCTTTGCAAACTTCCAAAGCAAGCTGTGCAGGAGTTTTTTCCGGATGAGTGTGAGTAATAAATTGCAATGAAAATTGCTTTTTTGAGTATTTTTTATCCATGGTAAGCCAGTAATCCTGTATTACTCGATAAAGCTTTATTTATATAATCTTTTGCCAGGGAGCATGATTCATCTAAGCTTTTTCCTAAAGCAATATTAGAAGCAATAGCTGATGATAAAATGCAGCCTGTTCCGTGTTTCGTGAAAGGCAGTTTTTTACTCTCGAATTTATATTCACTGCCACCAAGATATAGTATATCAGAGCAAATATTATTTTCAGAATGCCCACCTTTGAGCAGAACTGAGCAAGAAAATTGGTTATAATCAGAATTAGAAAATATTATTTCTGCTTCAGGAATATTTGGAGTAACAAGTGTTACACTATTTAAAATCTGCCCCAATACTTCTCTATCGATAGAGCTATGAAACTCAAACCCTGCACTTGCTTTTAATATAGGATCCCAAATAATCGGAACATATTTATCATACTTCCTTATTAGAGTCACTACTTTTGCAAGGCTTTTTAGACTTTTTATCAGCCCTATTTTGATAGCAGAGAACTTGTATTTATTAAGCAATTCTCTAATTTGCTCAACAAGCAACTCATTACTTACAAAATTGCTTGATTTGAAAGTATCTTCTGTCTGAACAGTCAAAGAAGTAATGCAAGCCATACAATATACTCCCAAAGCTTCAGCAGTTTTAATATCTGCAGATATACCTGCTCCGGCAGAAGGATCATGTCCTGCTATAGATAATATCAATGGTCTTTGCATATATCCATCAACTCCTCAAAAGTATTATAAGCATTTTCTGTTTTACATTTTAAAAAGTCATTCCACAAACAACCAAGAACTGCAACACCGCTAAAACCGGCTTTTAAGCACTGCTTTGCATTAGAAGTAGTTATCCCACCGAGAGCTACAATCTTCATCTTAGATCTTTTTATTAGATCGGCAATAACATCTAAATCAAAATTGCTCTTATAGCCTCTTTTCGAAATAGAATCAAAGACAGGACTCAGAAAACAATACTCTAAGTCATACTCAATAAACTCTATTTCAAGTAAAGAGTGACATGACATAGACACAATCTTTTGATTCTGTAGCAAATTCAAATTTCTATTATTCAAATTTACACCTGCTAAATCAAAATCATTGCAAAGATTATAGTAGTCATGCAATACTATTCTATTATGAAAATCAGAATCTATCTCATTCAAAAAATCAATAGTTCCTTGCTCGCTTAGCATTTTTTTTAAATGTAAACGCTCCAAGCCCTTGGAAAACAGATTGTTTATAATATCTGTTTCACCAGAAAATGAATCGTTATGTGTGAATAGTATTAGCATAGTTAATTTGTATTGATTGTAAAGACTGTCTTAAATGTGAAAATATCACGAATATCTCAATAGACTCAGCGGTGTTAGCCGCAAGCTACACTTCGACTTGTTTCACTCGCTCAGTGACCTTATGCGGTTGCACTTGTAAGTTGTAGCAACCGATGGCTTTAGCCGTCGGTACGAATCAACCGTGGGGTTAACCCCACGGCTATATCAAAAAGATTTACTTATATATCTCGCCACCCTGATCCAAGAACTCTTGAGATTTTTCTGCCATCTTTTCTGCTAATTCTCTAACTTCCTGGCTAGACTTCATAGAGCAGAAGTGTTCGCCACACATAGAGCAGAAGTGAGAAGACTTATGACCTTCATCCGGCAAAGTTTTGTCATGGAATTTCAAAGCAGTTTCAGGATCTAAAGAGATATGGAACTGATCTTTCCATCTGAACTCAAAGCGAGCTTTACTCATTGCATAGTCTCTGAGTTGAGCTGCTGGATGTCCTTTAGCAATATCTGCCGCGTGAGCTGCTAATTTATATGTAATCACACCGGTTTTAACATCATCTCTGTCAGGTAAACCTAAGTGTTCTTTAGGAGTTACGTAGCATAGCATAGCAGTGCCGTACCAGCCTATCATTGTGCCGCCTATTGCAGATGTGATATGATCATATCCCGGGGCAATATCAGTCACAAGAGGTCCTAATGTATAAAAAGGAGCATCGAAACAATGTTCAATCTGCTCATCCATATTTTCTTTGATTTTTTGCATTGGTACGTGACCCGGACCTTCAATAAGTACCTGCACGTTTTTACTCCATGCAATTTTAGTAAGCTCACCTAATGTGTGCAATTCTGATAACTGAGCTTTATCGTTAGCATCTGCTATACATCCCGGACGAAGACCATCTCCAAGAGATACACCTACATCATAAGCTGCAAGAATATCACATATCTCTTCAAAATGAGTATATAGGAAGTTTTCTTTGTGGTGAGAGATACACCATTTCGCCATAATAGAACCACCACGAGAAACAATACCTGTCAAGCGTCTTGCCGTCATTGGAACATATCTCCAAAGAAGACCTGCGTGGATTGTAAAGTAATCCACACCTTGCTCGCATTGTTCAATCAATGTATCTTTATAGATTTCCCAAGATAAATCTTCTGCTTTACCCTTAACTTTTTCCAGTGCCTGGTAAAGAGGTACAGTTCCTACAGGAACAGGGGAGTTCCTGATAATCCATTCACGTGTTTCGTGTATATTATCACCTGTGGATAGATCCATAATTGTATCAGCACCCCATCTGAATGCCCACACTGCCTTTTCTACTTCTTCATGAATACTTGAAGTCACAGGAGAGTTACCAATATTTGCATTTATTTTTACAAGAAACTTTCTGCCGATAATCATTGGTTCAGCTTCAGGGTGGTTGATATTTGCAGGGATGATTGCTCTTCCGGCTGCAATTTCTTCTCTTACAAATTCTGGAGTGATGATTTCAGGGATTTCATATCCGAAAGCTTCACCAGCATGTCTGTTATATTTAGCTTTAGATTCCTGTAACTTTTGATTTTCTCTGATAGCTACATATTCCATTTCAGGAGTAATTATGCCTTGCTTAGCGTAATACATCTGAGTAACTTCTTTGCCTTCAGCAGCTTTTCTAGGCTGAGTATTCACATGCTCAAATCTCATTTCATCTAAAGATTTATCAGCATGTCTCTCTCTGCCATATTCTGAAGATAAAAAAGGAAGCTTATCAGTATCTTTTCTGTCTTCAATCCATTCTTCTCTAAGTCTTGGAAGACCTTTTCTAAGATCTATTTTAAAATTTTCATCAGTATATGGACCTGAAGTATCATATACTGTAAGAGGAGGATTTTCTTCAATCTGACCTTTAGAATCAACAGTGTCAGATAATTCAATCTCTCTCATAGCTACCTGGATATTATGAATTTCTCCAGGTACATAAATCTTTTTAGAGCCTGGGATAGCGCCTGTAGTAACGTTATCCTGCTGTGGAATGTTATTATTTTGCATTTCGATTACAACATTTTATTGATAAAACAAAATTATCCGCCCTGACCGGCAGAGATGATAAGAATCTTGTCACCATCAGATAAAATGGTGGCATCCCAGTTAGCTTTTCTGACAACTTTTCCGTTTAAGGCAATAGCCATTCCGGCAGTGTTCGTGATGTTTTGCGCTAGAAGCAAACCGGACACATTGATATTGTCAGATAATTCAATTTTCTTTTCGTTGAGATAAATATACATAAGTAAATATGACAGGGCGAGCCTAAGAGGGAGTCGGGAACAACTTCCTTCGCCGGTGCTAACCGGATCAGGTTCAAGGGTATAATCTCAGCCTATAAAAAGGCACCCCTGTCGTTCATATTGTTGAACATGGTACGAAGTTAGGAAGAAATTTTGAGAAAGAAAAATATTATTAGAACAAAGTTGATTCTTTTAGCCTAATAGAAATATTGAGTTTAGAGAGAATTAATTTTGTGATGTATAATCCCAAATTTGTCTTTAGAGCTATAAAATGACTTCTGATCTTTCTATGGGACAGGGGAATACGTTCCATTTTCCTGGCAAGTAAAGATTGAATATAAATTAGTGAATAAGTGGGCCCAACTACCTGCTATTATATCATTTATTGACAAATCTCAATTTTCTAAATGCCATATACGTATAATAGAAATTTCTAATTAAGTGCTGGTTATAAATATAAAAACAGCCCGGTATTTTATATAATACCGGGCTGCAAAAGTCAAGCTTTATAACATCTGTTTACTTATCTAAGAAATCATTCCATCTTCTTTCAGGACGGTTTTTCCAAGCACCTTTGTGGTATGCATAGCCTGAAATCAAAGGCATTGCAAGAGTTGCTTCGCTATAAACCATTTGTTCGAAAGTAGTTTCAACTTTACCCCAAGAAGAAGCTTCTTTAAGTGTAGAACCTGATAATGCACCGTCTCTTTCGTCAGCAACAGTGATTTGAACTGCATATTTGTGCATATCCACTTCTGCTTCCAAAATTTCACCTGCTACAACTATATCCTGAACAAAGTTTTTAGGAACACCGCCACCAATCATATAAATGCCGCTTCCACCGGCTTCTATTTTAGTTTTAGTGATTTCTAAGAAATCTTTTGCAGAGTCGATTGAAAGCATTTTGCCGTCTTTTGCATGGAATTGATGGTGAACTAAACCAAAACCTGCAGAGCAGTCAGAAAATGCCGGTACGAAGATAGGAATACCCTTTTCGTAGCAAGTACGAACGATAGAGCCTTCGCCTTTGTTATTATCTACAAGGTATTTACCCATTTCTCTGATAAACTCTCTAGAAGAATAAGGGCGTGCTTCTAATGAGTTTGCTATTTCAGCAATAGTCATATCACATACTCTAAGCTCGTCTTCGTCTATGTAAGTATCGTAAATTCTATCTATCATCAAGTCGCGTAATTCATTATCATCTACGAATTTTGTACCTTGATAGTGGCGGAAGCCTAGCGCTTCAAAAAAGTCCTGATCAACGATATTAGCACCAGTTGATACTATTGCATCGATCATATTGTTTTCTACCATGTCAACAATGACTTTACGCAAACCGGCACTAATTAAGGAACCTGCTAACGTAAGGTAAGTAGTGCATCCTTTATCTTCCAACATCATGTTAAAGATAGATGCTGCACGGCTCAAATCACGAGCTGAAAATGCCATCTTACCCATAGCTTCAACTATTTCTGTTACATCATGCTTTTTGATGTCGAAATGCTCAACCATGGAGTCTTTGTTTAGGTAAAAACTTTTTTCTGCCATTATATATCTCCCAATAAAAGGATATGGAAAAATGTAATCTTATATTTGCAAACTTACTCATTTGGCAAATAATCTAAAAGATAAATTCTATTAGTTGCTAACAAAATTGAAGCTGGTTTATTGTAAAGTCAATTACTTATTTCAATTTATGATAATGCTCCAACTTCTTGTATATATGCCTGATAAATATGCTGATCAAAACATGCAAAGATTATTCTAAAATGAGGATGCTCTTTCAAATATTCTTTTACTTCTTCAACAGCAATTTTTGTAGCTAATTCGTAAGGGAATTTATAAACTCCGGTACTAATCGCAGGGAAGGCTATAGATTTCAAATTATATTCTGCTGCAAGTGCAAGCGAGTTCCTGTAGCAATTTCTTAGTTTAATCTCTTCTTTTGATTTACCCTTATTCCAGATAGGGCCAACAGTGTGTATAACATATTTAGCTTTCAGATTATATCCTTTAGTAATTTTGGCTTCACCGGTCTTGCAGCCATTAAGTGTTCTGCATTCTGCCAGTAGTTGCGGCCCTGCAGCTCTGTGAATAGCCCCATCAACACCACCACCTCCAAGCAAAGATGTATTTGCTGCATTAACTATTGCATCAACTTCTAAACCTGTAATATCCGTTTTCATTACTTCAATTTGATTTTGCATGATTGTTCCTGTTATTATTCTCACTCATAACAATATTTGTTTGATAATATTCGTTACTGCCACATACGATTCATATACGTAAATAAAAATGATTTGATCGAAATGAATGTTAAGATAGAAATTATTTTAATCAAATAAAACGATTCTATTTCCGTACATACTAACGATCTTAAAATATGATAAGTATAGACAAAATAAAATTTTAATCATAATAAATACGGAGTATATTATGGCTTTCCAACTTCCTGATTTACCTTTTGCTAAAGACGCTTTAGTTCCTATTATTTCAGAAGAGACTTTTGATTACCATTATGGTAAACACCATGCAGCTTATGTTAATAACTTAAATAAGCTAATTGACGGAACTGAATTTGCTGATATGTCATTAGAAGATATTATCAAGAAATCTCAGGGCGGTATGTTCAATAACGCTGCTCAGACTTTTAACCATACTTTCTTCTGGAATTCTATGTCTCCAAATGGTGGTGGTGCTCCTACTGGTGCAGTACTTGAAGCTATCAACAGAGATTTTGGGTCTTTTGACGAGTTTAAAGAAAAATTCTCCGCAGCTGCAGCTACTTTGTTTGGCTCAGGCTGGGCATGGCTTGTTAAAGATGATGCTGGTAAATTAGAAATCAAACAATATAGTAATGCAGGTACACCTGTGAAAGAAGGTATCACTCCTGTATTAACAATTGATGTATGGGAACATGCATACTACATAGATTATAGAAATGCACGACCTAAGTTTATTGAAAAATTCTGGGATATCGTAAACTGGGATAATGTTGCAAAACAACTATAATAGATAATACAACTATATAATTGTAAGGGTTGCTTTTAGCAGCCCTTTTTTTATTTCTACTGATCCTTCCAAATTGCATTTCTACGATCCTTATAAAAATTACTCCTCTGTTACTTATGTAAAAAATAACTCTTATATGTATAAATAGGAAAGACTAAAATTATTATCAAGAGTGGCAAAATAGAATATTATATACAGGCTAAATATATATATTAAAATTAAAATAATATAAAAAAATATAATGATTGTCTACGATATTTCGTAAAAAATCGATTGTTGATAAAAAAAGAACTGTTTTTTTTAGCAATTGTTTTAATAATTGGAGGCTAATTACTAAATTCACTTAATTGCTCAAAACACAATAATTTTGTTACGATGTAATATTATTTATGTTATATATCATACAGAATTGAGGTGTTGCTTAATGGTGAGTTTATTAAGATTATATATAATATTTAAATACATTATTACTATTATGAGGAATCTATGGTAGAATCTTTACATCAAAATCCTCATTCTTCTTCTTTAAAATATACTATAAAAGAAGAGACGAAGCAATGGGTCGCTGATTGCTATCAGTGCGGTAAATGTGCAGCCGGATGTCCGGTGGCAGATATTACTGACATGGCGCCAAATCAAGTGATTCGTCAGCTTCAAGTGGGTGATGAAAAGCATGATAATAATGCGCTTCAGTCTATGCATATTTGGCTTTGTCTGACTTGCGAAACCTGTGCTGCCAGATGCCCGCAGGATGTAGAATTCCCTCTTATTGCTGATAATCTAAGGCAGAAAGCATATGATTCTAAAGCTTATAACAAAGAAGCTAAAGACATTGTTGCTTTCCATGAGTCATTCTTAAATTCAGTAAAAACAACCGGAAAACTTTTTGAGGTGGGAATGGTTGCTCAGTATAAGATGAAAACTTTTAATCTTATGCAGGATGTCAAAAATGCACCAATTATGTTTATGAAAGGTAAGCTCGGATTGTTGCCTCATAATGTAAAAAACAAAGAGGCTATCAGAAGAATGTTTGAAAAAGCCGAAGCTAAAAATAAAGCAGACGGAGGTAAACATTGATTAAATTAGGATATTTCCCTGGATGTTCCTTGTCCGGAACTGCTTTAGAGTATGGCGAATCTATTAAAGCGATTTGCGATAAACTTGAGATTGAACTAGTTGAGATAAATGATTGGAATTGCTGCGGAGCAACTGCGGCACATTCACTAAATCACAAACTGTCTATTTCTCTTCCTGCTAGAAGTATCGCTTTAGCTGAACAGCAAGACTTCGACGAAATTTTAGTGCCGTGCGCTGCTTGTTACAGCAGACTTATAAACGCATACGAAGAAGTCAGAAAAGATAAAAAACTGAAAGAAGAAATTGCCTCCATTATTGAAATGCCTATAGAAGCTAAGGCAAGACCAATTTCGGTGCTTGAGTTTCTTGAAAAATATGTAAAAGATATACTTAAAGATAAAATTGAAAGTAAAGTGGAAGTTGTTACAGCTTGCTACTATGGTTGCTTGCTTGTACGCCCTCCAAAACTTGCAAAGATTGAACGATACGAAGATCCTCAGATTATGGAAAATATTCTGAAAAGTATAGGCACTAAGACTATTGATTGGGCATTCAAAACTGAATGCTGCGGCGCAGGCCTATCTGTTCCAAAAACAGATGTAGTTGCCAAATTATCAGGTGATATTTATGCAGATGCTGAAAAGCGTGGTGCTGAAGCAATTGTACTTGCCTGCCCGATGTGCCATTCAAACTTGGATATGAGAAGACCGGAAATTGAGAAATATCTTACTAAATCTGCTCAAATGCCGGTACTTTATATTACTCAAATGATTGGACTGGCTCTTGGTATTCCGATGCAAAAACTCGGACTTCAAAGACACTTTGTCCCTGTGAAAGAAAAAGATTTGAAAATTGTGGCTGAATTAGCTTAACGGAGGTATAATGTCAAGAATAGGTGTATTTGTATGCCATTGCGGCGAAAATATCGGAGCTACTGTTGACTGTGCCAAAGTAGCAGAAGATGCCGCTAAATTTCCGGGCGTAGCATATAGCATTGACTATAAATATATGTGCTCAGACCCCGGTCAAAATATGATTAAAGATGCTATCAAAGAGCATAAGCTTGATGGAATAGTAGTTGCGGCATGCTCTCCTCGTATGCACGAGCCTACATTCAGAAAAGCAGCTCGCGAAGCAGGTATAAATGAATTTTTGTGCGAAATGGCTAACCTTAGAGAGCATTGCTCTTGGGTGCATGGCAAAGAGGAAAGTACTACTGAAAAAGCTACAGAGCTTGTAAAAATGCTCGTAGAGAAGGTAAAGAAAAACAAACCTCTTACACATATTAAAGTTCCTGTTACAAAAACAGCACTAGTGATTGGTGGTGGTATTGGAGGTATACAGGCTGCACTTGATATCGCAAATTGCGGACATCAGGTGATTATGGTTGAAAAAGAGCCTTCAATTGGCGGTCACATGGCTCAGCTTTCTGAGACATTCCCGACTCTTGATTGTTCTCAGTGTATTCTAACACCAAGAATGGTTGAAGTTGCTCAGCATCCAAATATTAAACTGTATACTTATGCGGAAGTTGAATCTGTATCAGGCTTTATTGGTAACTTCGAAGTCAAGATCAGACAAAAAGCAAAAAGCGTTAATGACAGCACTTGTACCGGTTGCGGTCTTTGCATGCAGAAATGCCCAAGCAAACGCATCCCTGATGAGTTTAATGCAGGATTAAGCAACAGAACTGCAATATATGTTCCGTTTCCTCAGGCTGTTCCTAATAAGCCTGTAATTGATCGTGAACATTGTACATACTTCCAAAAAGGCAAGTGTAAACTTTGCGAAAAAGTATGCCCTGCTGATGCAATTGATTTTACTCAAGAAGATACTATTATCGAAGAAAAAATCGGTGCAATTGTAGTAGCTACAGGTTTTGATATTAAACATACTGATTTCTTCCCTGAATACGGCTATGGTCAACATCCTGATATTATTGACGGACTTCAGTTTGAAAGACTTGCTTCTGCTTCAGGGCCAACTTTAGGTGCTATAAAAAGACCTTCTGATGGCAAAGTTCCTGAAAAGATTGTATTTATCGCATGCTCCGGTTCAAGAGATCACGCAAAGGGTATAGAATACTGCTCCAAAATTTGCTGTATGTATACTGCAAAACATGCTATGCTATATAAACATAAAGTACATCATGGAGATGCTTACGTGTTTTATATGGATATTCGTGCTGCAGGTAAAAACTACGACGAATTCGTACGCAGAGCAATCGAAGAAGATGATGTTAACTATGTACGCGGTAGAGTCTCAAAAATATATGAAAGAGACGGAAAACTTATTGTTCGCGGCGTAGATACTCTTCTTAATTCTGAACCTGTAGAAGTAGAAGCAGATATGGTAGTTCTTGCTACTGCAGCAGTTGCTCAGCAAAAAGCTGAACCACTGGCGCAGACTATGCACATTGGCTACGATGCTCATAATTTCTACTCTGAAGCTCACCCTAAACTTAAACCTGTGGAAACTAACACAGCAGGTATTATGCTTGCAGGTGCTTGCCAAGGACCAAGAGATATTCCTGAAACAGTAGCTCAGGCATCAGGTGCTGCAGTTAAAGCAGTTGCTCTGTTTGCTAATGATGAACTAACCAGAGAACCACTGGTAGCAACTGTTAACAGAACTACTCCACCTATGTTCTCTACATGTGTTGGCTGCTTCTTATGTGAGTCAGCTTGTCCATATTTGGCTATAACTAAAGAAGAAATTAAAGACAGAAACGGTAATTTGATCAAAACAGTGGCAAATATCAACCCTGGCTTATGTCAAGGCTGTGGTACTTGCGTTGCACTTTGCAGATCTAAATCAATAGACTTAAACGGCTTTACCCATCAACAAATCTTATCTGAAGTAATGTCGCTTTGGAACAGGAGGGAGGAATATGCAGAAGTTTGAACCTAAAATAATGGCGTATGTGTGTAACTGGTGTACTTATGCAGGTGCTGATCTTGCAGGTACCAGCAGAATAAAATATCCTCCAAATGTGAGAATAGTTCGCTACCCTTGTACAGGCAGAATAGATTTTATGTTCCTTCTTAAAGCATTTGAAGCTGGTGCTGATGGTGTTATCGTTTCAGGTTGTCACCCAAATGATTGCCACTATACATCAGGCAATTTCCATGCGAGAAGAAGATGGATGGTGTTTAAAGAATTAGCAGAATTTGTCGGCTTGGATACAAGAAGAATTACTTTCTCTTGGGTCTCTGCTGCAGAAGGTGCTAAATGGGCTGAACTTGTAAACGAAGTAGTTGAAGATATTCGTGAGCTAGGGCCTAACACTGAGTACCAGGAATTAGCTAAAAAAGGTGTAAATATGCCGGGAGATTTGATCTATGTCTAATCTTAAATCAATCATTCAAGATTTATTTGCTAATGAAAATATAGAAGCTTTTGTAGCTTATAAAAACAATAAACCTTTTATAGTTAGAAAATCTGAAGATGCTTTGCTGGATGACGAAATAGATAAACAAGATTTTAACTTAGCTGTTTATCTGAATAAACCTGAGATAAAGAAACTGTCAAAGCTCGGTATCTTAGCAAATATGGCTACTATGAAATCTTTAGTGCAACTGGCTAATGAGAATCAGATAACTGATGATAAAGTAAAAGTTGTTTCTGCTGACTCTGCTCCTAAAAAGTTCGAACGTTTCGAAGAAGTGACAGAATATATCAAAGCGAATAACAAAGATAATAATTCGGATTTATCTGCCCGAGTTGCTGAAATTAAAGCTATGTCAAGAGAAGAAAGACGAGATTTCTGGAATAAAGAATTCTCGAAATGTATTAAGTGCTATGCTTGCCGTTCAGCTTGCCCTATGTGCTACTGTACTAAATGTATGGTAGAAGCTAATCAGCCGCAATTTGTGCCTGTTGCTTCCCACATGCAAGGTAACTTCGAATGGCATTTCAATAGAGCTATGCACCTTGCAGGAAGATGCGTAGGCTGTAACCAATGCGCTACAGTTTGCCCTATGGATATTCCATTGAATCTTCTAAATCAGCAGATTAATGAGACAATAGCTGCACAATTCGGAGAATCAGCCGGGGAAGAACTTAATAGTAATTATACTCTTTCTTTCTTCAAAGAAAATGACAAAGAAAATTTCATAAGGTAGGAAATTATGCAACAATATAAATTAACAAAAGATAAACTACCGGAATTTTTGTCAGGTATAATGCAATCAGGCAAAAAGCTATATGCTCCGGTAGAAAATAACGGTAGTAACTACTTTGCTGAAGTAAAAGAAGTTGCTTCTATTGCTGATGCAGGCAAAAAAACTAAACTCTCAGCAAAATCTGTATTTTTCCCAAGATGCGAAGAGCTTGTTAAGTTCGAAGGAAACGGAGAAAATACTAAAATTATCGAACCAGATTTAGCAAAAGAAGGTGTTCTTTATGGAATAAAGCCTTGTGATGCTTCAGGTATGGATTACTTTAAAGAGTTTTATACAAGAGAAAATGCAGATAAATTGATTGCTGATAGATTCGAAAAAACAACTATAATCAGTTGTAGCTGTAAGGAAGCAACAGATTCTTGTTTCTGCACATCTATTGGTAGCAATCCGGGAAATACCAGAGGAAGCGATATAAATATCACTGACCTAGGCGATTCAAATTTCTTGGTTGAAGTCATATCTGACAAAGGTGCAAATCTAATTGAGACTTGCAAAAACATGCTCTCTCAGGCTTCTGATATTGATAAAACAAAATATCTGGCTGAACCTCAAATCAGATTTGACTTAAATAAAGTAAAAGCAAATTTAGATAAAATATATGATGCTGATTTTTGGCAAGAAGAATCAGATAAGTGTCTTTCTTGTGCATCATGTGCTTTTTCTTGTCCTACATGTACATGTTTCGACATACAGGATGAAAAGAATCCTTATGAATCACGAAGATTAAGACTTTGGGATAGCTGTGGATTTGATTTGTTTACTGTGCACGCTTCAGGTCATAATCCTAGAGAAGTACAGACAGAACGCTGGAGACACAGAATTTTGCACAAATTCAAGTACTCAGTTGATACAATGGAGCAGTTAAGCTGCACCGGTTGTGGCAGATGTATTGATAACTGTCCTGCCGGAATGAATATTATTGACACAATGATCAAGATATCGGAGGCGTAAGATGGAAAATATGTATGTGCCGTATATGATGCGGATTGAAAAAATAACTGATGAAGCTCCCGATATCAGAACTTTTCGCCTCAAATTTTTAAATTCTGATGACGAGAAGAAATTTAATTTTAAAGCCGGTCAATTTGGTGAGTATTCAGTATTTGGTGAAGGCGAATCTACTTTCTGTATAGCGTCATCTCCCACAAGAGAAGGCTACATCGAATGTACTTTCAGAGAAGTGGGTAGAGTTACATCTTCGCTTGCCTCCAGAGAGGAAGGTGATGTCATAGGCTTTAGAGGCCCTTATGGAAACACTTTCCCAATTGATGAATGGAAAGGCAAAAACTTGATATTTATCGCCGGGGGTATTGCACTTCCGCCACTTCGCTGCGTAATTTGGAATGCTCTTGATTTAAGAGAGAATTTTAAAGATGTATCCATTGTTTATGGTGCCAGAACTGAAAACGATTTAGTTTACAAACATGAATTGAAGGAATGGGAAGAACGCCCAGACGTAAATCTAACTGTAACCGTTGATCCTGGTGGAGAAACACCTGATTGGAAAGGTAAAGTAGGTTTTGTACCTTCAATTGTAGAAGAGCTTGCACCAAAAGCAGAAAATACGATAGCAATCGTGTGTGGTCCTCCAATCATGATCAAATACACAATGCCTGTATTAGAAAAACTCGGTTTCCCTGTAGAAAACATTTATACTACTTTAGAAAACAGAATGAAATGCGGTATTGGTAAATGCGGTCACTGTATGGTAGGTAGCAACTACGTTTGCAAAGACGGCCCTGTCTACAGATACGACGAGCTTTTGGCGTTGCCGATGGAGTATTAGAGAGATAATATAAATTATTTCTTATATTAAACCACTTATGTATTTTTTGCGTAAGTGGTTTTTTATTTATTTTTTTTTGTATAATAATTTATTGATTTGTATTGTTGAAAAAATGTCATAAGGACAATAAATAACTTCTTGTCTATCCAAAGAAGAGGTTGATTGAAAAGTGAAAAATACTGCTAATATTGGAGTAACTACCCCTCCCTTCGGGCACCCCTTTACTTCGGCAAGCTCAGCACATCGCTTGATAAGAAGGGGAATATTAAGAGTAGCTACAGTATCACTAACTAATAGTTATATGAATGGCATGCAAATTCCCCTCTTTTCAAAGAGGGGTGGCTCGCGTTAGCGAGACGGGGTGTTTGTTACCACAATTTTCATATCAGAACTCAAATATTCACTTATAAGGTAGCCTCTCATTTAGCAAAGATTAAAAATATATTTATTAACAAGGGGTTTCAATCCCTTGCTTTTATATAATATAAAGACTAAGCTATGTTTATGAATATCAAACGTGGAATCAATTAAAACAAACAAAATTGAGGGCATGGATTAGTATTTTAAAAATTATAGAATTTGGATTTGATTTAGATAAAAAATTTGGAGGAAGAATAAAATGACAAAGTTTTATGTTTTAAGCAACGCACTTAAAAGAAGTGCCATTAGAGTAAAAAGTATTAGAGAGTATAATGAGGTTAATCTATTTTTAGGAAAAGAAAAGCTTACAGAACCTTTTGAGATGGAAGTAGATGAAGGTAAAAAGTTTTATGACTGGATTGATTTTCAGGACACTTCTAATCATTTAATATCAAATAAATTTTATGATTTACTAAAAAGTAATTCGATATCAGGATGGCAAGCTTTTGAGGTAGATATAAAGTCTATTGAATTGGTATATCATGGATTTCAGGTTCTTGGTAAATCTGGCAAACTTATAAAACCTAAAGAGAAAGGATTTTATACTGGAATGAAATTTGACATTGATTCTTGGGATGGATCTGATATTTTTAGTCCTGAAGGAACTACTTTCACAATATGTACACAAAAAGTTGTTAATATAATTAAAAAAAACAAACTTACAAATATAGATTATGAGTCAGTTGATGAGATAGAGCTGTATTCAATTGGTAAATAATATGACTGTACCATTGATGGAGTTGTAAAATAGCATATTCTAAATAAAATTGAGAAAATAACATATTATGAAAACAATAATATCATTTTTAAGTTTACTTCTGTTTCAGAGCTTTGCGTTTTCGCAACCAAAGTATATGCATGAATATGATGAAGGCAAAGATTATAGAGGTCAGTAATGCAAAACATGGTTAGTATAAGATTTGATTATGTGATAGTGTTATTGAAGAATTGTCACTTATGCGGTTAACAAGTATAAATATTAAGGATGGGATTTTTTATGGGAACTAAGAGAGTATTAGGGAAACAATATTCAGAATATCTTTTTGATATTTTTAGTGGTAGTATAAAAGAATGTATTAGACAAAACAATCATAAATATCAATATTATGGCTATGATGTCCAGAAAGTATCTATAGATGATGAAATATATAATCACCTTGCCGATGAACTTTTTGAAGCTGTCAATAAAAAAAATATGACTCTGTATTTTTTAGCAAGAGCACAAAATTTTGTTGAAAATACCAAATTAATTCAATATAAAGGGTATTGGGGACAAGTACGAAATTCAGGTAAACATATGCATCCTTTGGTAAAATATCTGAATGATAGTGTGATTGATAAATCATTTTACAAAATGCACAATATAATTAATGAAGAGTTGTTACTCTGGACTTT
Organism: uncultured bacterium; assembly: GCA_942490685.1. Classification (GTDB taxonomy): domain Bacteria; phylum Bacteroidota; class Ignavibacteria; order Kapaibacteriales; family UBA2268; genus JBFHIJ01. The sequence continues at coordinate 1,611,996 of CALNXW010000016.1, read as the reverse complement.
GTTCCCTGTTCCGACAGCTGAAGTGACAAAGGAATTGATTCTTTATTCGATTATAGGTGATTGTGTTTTTTTTGTCAATAAAGGGACTCCAAATATTGATAAGATTGATCATTTAATAGCTGCTTCCTTTGAATCGCTTGTCAATGATTTACCATGCGATTATATGGAAAAAAATGATATTTCTATAGAGCATTTATATAAACAAGTTATTGCTAATCTAGATATATTTGGCTCCTCAATGGTCTTTTCCTCTGGAGGATGGGAGTCGGGTTATATAGTATTACATATAGTTTCAGACAAAGATAGTGAAGAACTTGAGTTTTCTATTAAATAGTTATAAGGTTTTATAGTAATCGAGTAAAAGATTATGAAAAATAAAAATATGAAATTAATAATATCATTTTAAAATTGTTGCAAGTGTAGGTTCTTTGACTATGAAAATGCAAGCTTAGAATAAATTTCAGAATTTGGATTTGATTTAGATAAAAAATTAGGAGGAAGAATGAAAATGACAAAGTTTTATGTTTTAAGCAACGCTCGTAAAAGAAGTGCCATTAGAGTAAAAAGTATTAGAGACTATAATGAGGTTGATCTATTTTTAGGAAAAGAAAAGCCTACAGAACCTTTTGAGATGGATGTAGATGAAGGTAAAAAGTTTTATGACTGGATTGGTTTTCAGGACACTTCTAATCATTTAATATCAAATAAATTTTATGATTTACTAAAAAGTAATTCGATATCAGGATGGCAAGCTTTTGAGGTAGACATAAAATCTATTGAATTGGTATATCATGGATTTCAAGTTATAGGTAGTTGTGGAGAACTAATAGCTCCAAAGGAGCCAGGGTTTTATATCGGAATGAAATTCGATATTGATTCTTGGGATGGATCAGATATTTTTAGTCCGGAAGGGACAACTTTAAAGTTATGTACCCAGAAAGTTGTTGATATAATTAAAAAAAACAAACTTACAAATATAGATTATGAGTCAGTTGATGAGATAGAGCTGTATTCGGTTGGTAAATGATACTAATTATAATTTATTTACCAGCCACCCGGGTGTTCCTAAGCCTTGGTGGTTTTTTTGTTATGTGTATTGACTATAGTCTTTCAATTGCATATCTTCATTTTAGAAGTAATTATCCACAACTTGGCAAATGAATCAATTAATCAGTAAAATAATAAAATAAAGTCAGAAATATGTAGTCATTTCAATATAGAAAATTAATACTTATGAGACTATTATGTTACAAGGATTTTTGCTGGGTTTGGGGGGAAGTTTTCACTGTGTTGGCATGTGTGGACCCATTGCATTAGCATTACCTCATACCTCAAATAATAAGTTCACAATCTTTATAGACAGCATAATTTATAATATTGGCAGAACACTTACTTATGCTCTTATGGGAGCAATTGTAGGTCTTCTGGGAGCTTCTATAAATATGGCAGGCTATCAGGAAGTACTGTCTGTTGTAGTTGGAGTTTTGATGCTTCTTTACGTAATAGTGCCAAGAAAATATTATAATTTCACAAAAGCAAATCTAAGTACTTATAAAGGTGTCGAAAAATTAAAGCAATTGCTTGGCAAATTTTTAAAGACACCAACTAAGTCATCTCTCTTTATCCTCGGTATTTTGAATGGTTTTTTGCCCTGTGGGCTAGTATATATTGCATTAGGTGGTTCTTTGGTGGAAGGCAGCATAAGTGAAAGTGCTCTTGGTGGAGCGCTGTATATGTCAATGTTTGGTCTGGGGACTATTCCAATGATGGCAGCTATTTACTTTACTAAGAATCTGTTTTCTATTAAAGTAAGACATGTTATCAACAAAGTAATACCTTATGGGATTGCAGTAGTTGCTATTTTGATGATACTCAGAGGTCTTTCCTTAGGAATACCTTACGTTAGTCCAAAATTATCAGATATGCCTGTCATTGAAAAGAATGAATGTTGTCATTAAGTTTAAATCTTTGACTTGCAAGAAATTATATGTCTTTCTGCTTGTATAAAGGCACTATATCAGTAGTATGTTAATCTTAATGTGTAAAAAAAAGCAATAATAAATGACAATTTAATCCAAATTTGTGCGTTATTTGTGCAATTGGAAATAAAAAATGATTGATAGGATTATAAAATCCTAAAAGTTTAGGAAAAGCTAAGTAAGATAGGTGTATGTAAGTAGCTCAAAATACCGCTAATTATATAGATGATACGATTGGATAAAAAATAAGTTACAGAATAGAAAAAGTTAAAATACCTTTACGATACTTTTGATAAAAATAATTATAAAATATAATTTATAAACTAAATGTCGGTGATTATGAAAAAGAAGGTACTTGATTACATTCTCAAGATAAGGGTTCCGGTAACACTTTTTGTGGTGGCCGTTTCCTTTGCATTGACATTCTACGTATCTCGCTCAGAGCGCGATGGCGTAGGCTACCAGCCGGATCAGCCGATTGATTTTTCTCACAAACTGCACGCAGGTGAAATGGGGATTGATTGCAAGTATTGCCATACTAGTGTAGATCAAACCCGCCATGCCAGTATTCCTGCTGCCAATATCTGTATGAATTGCCACACTGTTGTAAAAACAGATAAACCTGAAATCATAAAACTTAAACAGTATTATGATGAAGGCAAACCTATTCCGTGGAAACGAATACACCAGGTTCCTGAATATGCATATTTCAATCATAGTGTGCATGTTAATAAAGGAATTGAGTGCCAATCTTGCCACGGCGATATTGAGAAAATGGACAAAGTAAAGCAGGTCGAACCTTTTACTATGTCTGACTGTTTACAGTGCCATACAGAGCCTGAGAAAAGAATGCCTTACCTAAAAGGCGAAGTTAAAAAAGGTCCTACTCACTGTGCTGCATGCCATAGATAAGGAGATGAAAATGCAAAAACGAAGAGAATTTATTGAAAAAATTGGCAAAACAGCTTTTGGGTCTTTGCTTTTAACTGCTTTGCCATTTAGTAAAGCAAAAGCCAAAGATATTTCCAAGGCTGAAGGACTGAAGCTCAGGATTCATCCAAATGCAGTTAAAAGAAATAAATAGGGGTTGTTATGTCGAATAAGGAAAATTTTAAATACAAGTTTAGTAACAAGCCTAAAGATACTAAAGAACTTTTAAATCAAATTGGCGATGAATTCAAACCAGGTGTTACTGATGAGTTTAAACTCGATGATATGCCCGAAAAGTCTCGCCGTAGATTTTTAGCTCTAATGGGGGCTTCTGCTGCATTTGCAGCCACTGCTTGTACTGATTATCGTGATAAAGGCGAAATCGTTAATTATAACAAAAAGCCTGAAGAAGTTACTATGGGAAAAGCAAACTATTATGCTTCTACTCTTGATAACGGACTCGGGATACTAATTAAAACCAGAGAAGGTAGACCTGTCAAAATTGACGGTAACCCTGAGCATCCAATTAATAAAGGAAAAATTGACGCTCGCGGGCAAGCTTCTCTTATGGATCTTTATGATCCGGACAGAATCAGATTCCCTCAAATGTATGATGAGAGTACATTGGAATTTGATAGATTCTTCAAAAAGAAAACTAAATGGGATGTTATAGATAAAAAAATTATTGAGAAGCTTGAAAATGCAGTTGCTAAGAATAAAGAGATCGCTCTCTTTACTAAAAACAGCTCATCACCTACTTTTTTGAAGCTTCTTAGTGATTTTAAAGCTAAGTATCCTACTACGAAAGTTTATTCTCATGATATTATCAATGATACTGCTCGAGATGCTGCATGGAAAGAATGCTACGGTTCTAAAAAATATCCCGGAATTGACTTTTCTAAAGCTAATATCATTGTTACTTTTGAATCTGATATTCTTGGAAACGATGGTAATACTGTAGATCAGACTCAGGCTATTTCGAGCCGAAGAAATCACGAAAAACTAAATGAATTCAACAGAATGTATGCTATTGAAGGCGGATTTAGTTTGACGGGTGCTAATGCTGATTACAGATTAAGACTTACACCTGAAGCGCATTTAGAACTGATTCTTGCCCTAGCAAATCAAATTTCTAATGGAAGCGTTCCGGGAATAAGTGCTTATAAAGTAGATAATATTGCTTCTAAATACAATTTAAATAAAGAAACACTAAAACATCTGGTTGAAGATTTACAAAAGAATAAAGGTAAAGCTGTAGTTTCAGTGGGAACTATCCACTCAAAAGAGACTCATATTGCTGCAAATCTTTTGAATGAAATTCTTGGAGCAGGTGAGTTATATTTGAGTAAGCATAATACTTCTACAATGGCCAATTCTTCTAATAAAGAAATTGAGTCTTTAGTTGCAAGTATGAATGCAGGGAATGTTGAAGTATTTATCTCAGTAGAGGCTAATCCTTCTTTTGACCTGCCTGCTGATTATGGCTTTAAAGATGCACTGAAAAAAGTGCCTGAAGTAATTGCTATGACACAGCTGGAGAACGAGACAACAGCTCACGCAGGATTCCTGCTTCCAATAAATCATGCCTTCGAATCATGGGGTGATTTTGGTGGTAGAGTTGGTGTTTTATCTTTACGCCAACCTGTTATATCTCCAATTCATGACACAAGACAAAAAGAAGCTTTGCTTTTGACTTGGATTCAAGGTGCTGATAAATACTCAGAAGATAATTATCATAAATATCTAATGAAACGCTGGCAGGATGAAGAATATCCCAAAATTGCCAAAATCGGATCTTTTGATAAGTTTTGGTATTCAGCATTGCATGATGGTTTTGTAACCTACAACCCACAGATGGGAGAAGGGGAACACCCTCAAATCCAATTTAATTATGATGCGGTTCGTAAACTTAAGCCTATTTCAAAATCAGGTTTTACTGTAGTACTTGCAAATAGTTTGATTGGCGACGGAAGTGCTGCAAATAACGGCTGGCTTCAGGAAATTCCGCATCCGGTTTCTAAAGTAGTCTGGGATAATTACGCAGCTGTTTCTCCGGGAACTGCTAAAAAACTCAATCTTAAAGATAATGACCTAATTGATATTGATGTAAATGGCAGAAAACAGACACTTCCGGTTTGGGTTCAGTCAGGTACAGCAGATGATTTAGTGTATACTGAAATTGGATATGGCAGGGAAAAAGCCGGAACTATCGGCTCTGCTGTTGGATTCAATGTTAATCAGCTGATGTCCAAAAAGTCAGGCTTATCTGATAGAATCTTTACAGGTGCTAAAGTAACTAAAGCTGAAGGCGAATATAAATTAGTTGCTACTCAAGAGCATCATGCTTTGGATGAAGAGTTTGTAAAAGACTTTCACAAAATCAGAGATATAATTCAGGAAGGTACAGTTGAGCAGTATAAAGAAAATCCACATTTTCTTCATGCCCATAAACACGAAGTAATAAGCATAACTCCGGATATAAATTATCCCGATGAGAAATGGGCTATGGCTATGGATTTGAACAGATGTACAGGATGCTCACTTTGTGTTGCTGCATGTAATGTTGAAAATAATGTACCTATCGTGGGTAAAGAGGAAACTTCAAAAGGTAGAGAGATGCACTGGATGAGAATCGACAGATACTACAGTGGAACTCCTGACGAGCCTGAAGCAAGTATCCAACCTATGATATGTCAGCATTGTGATAATGCACCATGCGAAAATGTTTGTCCGGTTGTTGCTACAACTCACAGCCCGGACGGCTTGAACCAAATGGTGTATAACCGATGCGTTGGTACACGTTACTGCGCAAACAACTGCCCTTATAAAGTACGTCGCTTCAATTTCTTTGATTTCAGAGAAATGTTTGAAGAGGGCTATCAGTATGCTGATTCGCTTAAACTAATGAATAATCCTGAGGTTACAGTTCGTTCTCGCGGCGTAATGGAAAAATGTACTTTCTGTGTACAAAGAATTTCTGAAGCAAGACAGGTAGCTGCGGAAAACGGTGAAGAATTCAAAGGCGTTGGAATTACAACTGCGTGCCAGGACGCATGCCCTGCAGACGCAATTGTATTTGGTAATGTAAACGATCCTGAATCTAAAATCTCAAAATTAGCAAAACACGATTTAGGTTATCATGTTATGGAAATGCTTAACGTTAGACCTAATGTTACATATTTAGCAAAATTAAGAAACAAACATACAAACGGAGGACATGGTGAACACTGATTATACCCATGAACCTTCAGTCATCGAAGGTAAGCCGACTTTAGCTTCAATTGATGAAGTAGTAATAAAGCCGACAGAGACGATGCCGGATAAGAAGTTCTTCATGGCTATTGGTTTTACTCTGACCTTAATGTTTATCGGTGCTATTAGTTTGGGCTTGTCCTTTTACTATGGTACTGGTATGTGGGGTAATAATAACCCTGTTGGTTGGGGTTTTCCTATTGTAAACTTCGTTTTCTGGGTTGGTATTGGTCATGCCGGTACTCTAATTTCAGCAATTCTATTTCTATTCCGTCAAAAATGGAGGAATGGTATTGCTCGATTTGCTGAAGGTATGACAATTTTTGCGGTTATGACCGCCGGTATATTCCCGTTGATACACGTTGGTAGGCCTTGGCTTGCGCACTATTTATTCCCGTATCCAAATCAGCATGGCTTGTGGGTAAACTTTACCTCGCCGTTGCTGTGGGACGTATTTGCGGTATCTACGTATTTCACAGTATCATTTGTATTCTGGTATATCGGGTTGATTCCTGATTTTGCTACCATGAGAGACAGAACTAAGAATAAACTAAAGAAGATCATATACTCTATAGTCAGTTTAGGCTGGAGACATTCCAACAGGCACTGGCTGAACTATGAAATGATTTATTTGATTCTTGCCGGTTTTGCAACACCGCTTGTACTTTCTGTGCATACTATTGTGAGTTTTGACTTTGCGGTCTCAGTGCTGCCCGGCTGGCATACCACCATCTTCCCGCCATATTTTGTGGCAGGTGCGGTGTTCTCAGGTTTTGCCATGGTGCAGAATGTGTTGATCTTTATTAGAAAAATATTCAATATGGAACATATCATAACAGTAGACACCTTGGAGAAGATGAACAAAATCATTATTCTAACAGGCTCTATGGTTGGTTATGCATATGCTATGGAATTTTTCATTGCGTGGTACAGTGGCAACCAGGCAGAATCATTTGCATTTGTAAACAGAGCATTTGGTGATTATGCATGGGCATATTGGATTATGGTATCATGTAATGTGATTTCTCCGCAGCTGTTCTGGATTAAGAAGTTAAGAAGAAGTATACCGTTTATGTTTATGATAGGTGTTTTTGTGAATGTTGGTATGTGGTTCGAACGATTTGTAATCACAGTGACTTCACTTTCCCGAGACTTCTTACCATCTAGTTGGGCTTATTATAAACCAACTTTGGTTGACTTTGGAATTTTGATTGGATCATTCGGTATGTTCTTTACTTTGTTATTACTCTTTACGAAGACTATGCCGGTTGTTTCAATTGCTGAGGTAAAAGCAGTCGTTGATGGAGCGCAACCTTCACATCATGGACATGATGAAGATGAAGGAGGAGAGAAACATGAATAATAAAATGTTATACTCGCTGGCAGCTTTATTTGATAGCCCCGACGCAATAATGAAAGCAGCCAAAACTGTTGCAGATAAAGGGTACAAAAAGTTTGATGTAAACACTCCTTATCCGGTACATGGAATGGATGGAGCTATGAAGTTACCTCCTTCTAAGCTAGGCTACTTTGCTTTAGTTTTAGGATTGACAGGTGCCATGCTTGCTTTGATATTTATGTATTGGACTACGAGTGTAGATTATCCTAACGTGATAGGAGGTAAGCCTTTCTTCGCTTTACCTGCATTTATTCCTATCACTTTTGAAGTAACTGTATTGTTGGCTTCAGTTGGTACTGTTGCTTCAATGATAATATTTTTCTTCAAATTCCCTAACAATAGCCATCCGGTGCATGATACTGAATACATGAAAAAAGTATCTTCGGATAAGTACGGCATTTTGATAGAAGCTGATGATGATAAATTCAACGAAGCTGAAATCAGGGCTATGTACTCTGAGCTGGGTGCTATCTCTATTGAAGAAATTTACTTTGATGAAGAGGAAATAGGATGGAAGCCTGCAGTTTTTGATAAAAAGTTTGTAGGATTTTTAGTCTTTCTTTCTCTGACAGTCTCCACTGTTGCATACTTTGTTTTGAACAAAGCTATGTATATGAATCCATTTGATTGGATGATGAATCAGCATAAGTATTCTGCTCAGACAACATCTGATTTCTTTGATGATGGCTACTCAATGAGGGAACCCGTAAAAGGATCAGTTGCCAGAGGATTTATGCCTTATTTGTACGCAGGTCAACCTGACTCAGCAGAAAAGTATTTAGTAAATCCTACTTTCACTGATGATTCGAATCTGGACCTTGGAAAGGAAAGATATGATATTTATTGCAGCCCATGTCATGGCTTATACGGTGATGGTGACGGTAGATTAAATAATCAATTCCCTAACCCTCCAAGCTTGCACACAGATAAAGTGAGAAACTGGAAAGACGGAAGATTATTCCATATAATAACAGAAGGGCAAAATATAATGCCTGCATACGCTAAACAGATTACTCGCGAACAACGCTGGGCGATTATCAATTATTTAAGAGCCTTGCAAAGAGCCAAAAACGCTAATGAGGAGGATATAAAATGAGCAAATTCCAATTAGACTATGTCAAAAAGCCTTTACCGGCTAAAGTCACAATGATTGGTCTCGTGCTGTTACTCATTGGTGGCGGAATACTTGGAGCAGGCTTTATGTCTGATCATGTCCGGGCAGCGTTTAACATGAATATTATTTATATGTTCTTACTAAGCGTTGGTGTGGGCTCAATTTTCATAGTTGCGCTAGAGTATATAGCAGGTGCAGTCTGGAGTGTGCCTTTCAGAAGAGTAAATGAAGTAAACGCAGGAATATTTTGGATACTTCCTATACTTGCTATTCCACTTATATTTAATATGCATGATATGTTTCACTGGACTCATAAAGAAGCAGTTGAAGGTGATAAGTTTTTGACTCAAAAGGCACCTTATTTGAATGAATCCTTCTTTTACATTAGAAGTGCAGCTTTCTTCTTGTTAATGATTCTCTTTTATACGCTTTTTACTAAACTTTCCAAAAAGCAGGATAAAACTGGAGAAGCAAAATTAACAGGCAGAGCAATTAAGATGTCTGCAATGTTTCTGCCTATCTTTGGTATAGGTGTTACTATCATGTCTATAGATTGGATTATGAGCTTAGAACCACATTGGTTCTCCACTATATTTGGAGTCTACTATTTCTCAGGTTCTTTGCTGACCGGTCTTGCTCTTTTGACATTTATAGCAATTACTTTACATCAAAAAGGATATTTAAGCAAGTACATAAATAAAGACCATTATTACAATTTTGGTGCTTTACTATTTGCTTTCACAAATTTCTGGGCATATATCGGTTTTTCTCAGTTCCTTCTGATTTGGTATTCAAACATACCGGAAGAAACATTCTGGTATATAAACAGAATGGAAGGCGGATGGGGAATAGTATCTCTGATGTTAATTATCATCCGTTTTGCAGTGCCATATTTTGCTTTAGTAGCACAGCCTGCAAAAAGCAATCCTTCTAGGCTCAAATTTATGTCTATATGGATTATGTTTGCACACATTCTGGATTTGTACTGGCTTATAATGCCTACGTTTAGCAAAGAAGCTCCTGTCTTCGGCTGGATAGAGTTATCTCTGTTTATCTTGCCGGCAGGTATAATTATATTAGTGTTTGCAATTGGTTCTAAAAAGAAAAACATGTTGCCTGTTGGTGACCCAAAATTGCAGCGCGGACTAGAGTTTCATTTATAATATATAAATGGTAATGATATGGAAAACAATAAAAGACCTGAAGTAGAAATAGATTTTCTCAAATTAGCTAAAACTCCTAGTCGTTGGTTCGGGCTGATATATCCTTTGATTATAACGGGTATTCTCATTGCGGGCAAGTTCTATGTAGATAACATGGCAACTATAGAAAGGAATATGACTCCTCCTGTAAAAACGAACATACCTGATTATACCAAAGATCTAGAAGCAAAAAGAGGGATGATTTTGGCAGGAATTGAGTTAGATATTATTTCTAATCCTAATGAAGAATTACTTGCTAAAGGCAAAGAACTTTACGCAACTACTTGCGCTTCCTGCCATGGTGACGCAGGTAAGGGTGATGGTGTAGCAGGTGCATCAATGAATCCTAAACCTCGTGATTTTACAACAGCCGATGGCTGGACTAACGGTAGAAAGTTTGAAGATATGTACAGAACACTTGAAGAGGGAATTGTTGCAAACGGAATGGTTTCATACAATTATTTAACTCCAAAAGATAGAATTGCTCTTGTACATTATATAAGAAATAACTTTGGTTCTGATTATCCGGAAACTAGCGAAGAAGAAATTCAGACTTTGGATATGACTTACAAACTAACTGAAGGGATGAAAACTTCACCTCAAATTCCTGTTGCTCAGGCAAAAGAAATTATCAGACAGAACCAAAGAACAATGATGAAAGATGTGGAAATGCTAAGTAAAGCTGTTCAAAATGACAGAATTTACGATGAAGCTGCAACTTTCAAATCTGCAACCTATTCTGTTAAAAAAGCAATGACTGTACTTAGTAAAGATTTGCGTTGGGTTGAAGATACCGATATTATGCTTGATGTAATTACAAGCAATGTTGGAGAAAATGGCTTCAATGTTGAAGCTTTGAAAATTGATAAAGAAAAGTGGGATGCAGTAAGAAAGTATCTCGCACTTAAGTTCTCATAAATTATGCTATGATGTGATAGAAAAGGCTTATACAAGCAGAGGGATTGCTACTGTACGCAACCGTAGGGTTAACCCTACGGTTGAAGGGCTGATGAAATGTGGTTATCAACTGTAACAATACCGACTTTCGGGCAGATACAGTCTCGTAGGTCAAGAAGATGCCAAATAAATTGGTGAAACTATGATGGAAGTTACAGGGAGTCAGTTTTCGCAGAAGTCTTGCACTCTTAATCACTTGCAAGTTTTTGCAACCGATAACGGAACCACCCCTCCAAGGGAGGGGATGGTGAAATATTTCTAACAATCCCCTTCTTGAGAAGAATGGGTGCCCGAAGGACGTGGTAGTTGGTGTTCTAAGTATAATTTTAACTTATAATCACATCACACAAAATTCTAATGTAAAAAATATCCTCTATGATATTTTTTTACATAGTCAACAATGAAAAGAATGGCATAGTTTAGAAAATACGAAAATTAAGGTTAGGTGTTCTAATGAGAAATATAATATACATAGTAGTTTTTCTTTTCAGTTTTTCGATTCTGTTTGCAAATGCAGAGTCAAGCGATGAGAAGCTTGGTATCGAAGAAAATTTAGGTAAGACCTTGCCAATGGATCTAAAGTTTACAAACTCTGATGGCAAAGAATACAAATTGTCTGAATTGATTGATAAACCAACAATCATGGCATTTGTTTATTACAATTGTCCGGGTATCTGTAGCCCTTTATTAACAGGACTTAGCGAAGTTGTTGATAAAGTTGAGCTTAACCCCGGTGAAGAGTTCCAAGTACTGACTATTAGTTTTGATCATAAAGAAAATGCTGAGCTTGCAAAAAAATGGCATAAAAACCATTATGCATCACTTACCAGAAAGGACATGTCGCCTAAGGACTGGAAATTTATGGTTGGCGATAGCCTTTCTATAAGAACCCTTACAGATGCGGCAGGTTTTTACTATAAAGAAGACGGTGAAGATTTCATTCACGCTGCTACTTTGATAATGGTTTCGCCGAAAGGAATGATAACCAGGTATCTAACCGGGACTCAGTTCCTTCCTTTTGACGTTAAAATGGCGCTAATAGAAGCGAGTGAAGGCAAAGCAACACCTACAATTAATAAAATTCTTGAGTACTGCTTTAGTTATGATCCTGAAGGAAATAAATATGTTTTCAATTTCAATAAAATTGCAGGCACTATAATATTTGCTTCTATAGGTTTATTCTTTGTAGTGCTTCTCATAAAAGGTAGAAAAAAGAACAAAAATACAGATAAGGAGTAATTTATGGCAACTCATGGAGTTGATACCAATTACACAAGCTTTTTGGATTACAAAGGAAAATACAAAGGCATCTTTGCCTGGATATTTTCTACTGATCACAAAAGAGTTGGTATTCTTTATTTGATTTCCATGCTACTATTCTTTGCAGTTGGTGTGACTCTCGGATTTCTAATGAGATTTGAGATGCTAAGCCAGGGAAGAACTATCATGGAACCGCAGACTTATAATGCTGTTTTTACACTGCACGGCATTATCATGATTTTCCTTTTTATTGTACCCGGAATTCCGGCTGCATTTGGTAACTTCTTTCTACCTATTCACATAGGGGCGGAGGATGTTAGTTTCCCACGGTTAAATTTAGCCTCTTGGTGGCTTTATACAATTGGTGGCTTATTTGCTATTATATCATTATTCCTTTCCGGTGGTCCGATCGATACAGGATGGACTTTTTATGTCCCTTATAGTCTTAGGACAACCACGGAGGTAATATTCCCGTTGCTCGGGGCGTTTATACTCGGATTTTCTTCGATATTGACCGGTATAAACTTCGTAACCACTGTACACAGGCTACGTGCTAAGGGCATGAAGTTCTTCAGAATGCCTTTGTTTGTATGGTCTCTTTATTCTACTGCATGGATTCAGATTATTGCAACTCCTGTAGTAGGTATTACCATTCTTCTGGTAATTGTAGAGCAGTACTTTGGTGTTGGATTATTTGATCCTGCTAAAGGCGGCGATCCGATTTTATTCCAACATTTATTCTGGATTTATTCTCACCCGGCAGTATATATCATGATATTGCCTGCAATGGGAGTAGTCTCTGAGATTATCCCGACTTTTGCCAGAAAACACATTTTTGGATATAAAGCGATTGTATTTTCATCATTGGCAATTGCATTTGTGGGCTACCTGGTATGGGGACACCACATGTTTACCTCAGGAATGAGTGACACATCCAGATGGATATTTTCTTTCTTTACATACATTGTTGCAATACCTAGTGCCGTGAAGGTATTTAATTGGGTAGCCACAATGTACAAAGGATCGATACAGATGTCCGCTCCATTTGCTTTTGTGATGGCATTTATCATACTATTTTCAATCGGCGGACTTACCGGTCTTGTACTAGGTTCTTTATCAACGGATGTGCACCTTCATGATACATATTTTGTTGTAGGTCACTTCCATTATGTAATGTTTGGCGGCACAGCATTTATTTTCTTTGCAGCAATACATTACTGGTTCCCAAAAATGTTTGGTAAAATGTATAATGAAAAAACTGCATTATGGTCTATCGGCATCATGTTCGTAGGCTTTAATATGCTTTACTTTACAATGTTTATTCTTGGCTATCTTGGAATGCCTAGAAGATACTATGATTATTTACCTGAATTTGAATTTTTACATCAGGTGGCTACAGTTGGCTCATGGGTATTAATAGCAGGTATTATTTTGATGGCTTACAATCTGATAAAAGCCTTTATTTCAGGTAAAAAAGCACCTGCAAATCCATGGGGTGGTCTGACTTTAGAGTGGACAGTTCCGTCACCGCCGCCACTATTAAATTTCTTAGAAGAACCTGTGGTCACACACGGACCTTATGATTATGAGCTATTAGAGGAGGAAGGTGATGAGCACGGAAACAGCTAATCACGAAACTCATGTTCATCGTGATGATTATGGTGCAAAGATCGGGATGTGGTTATTCCTCTTCACGGAATTGCTCCTGTTTGGCGGACTTTTTATTCTCTATATGGCATATAGATATCAGTATTCTCAGGAGTTCCATTTAGCAGCTAAAGAGCTGGATATCACGATGGGAACTGTTAATACGATGATATTATTAACTAGCTCATTGACTATGGTATTGTCTATTGTTGCCCTAAGAAAAGGGAATAAACTATATTCTATGATATATCTGGTATTAACAAAAGCTTTTGCTCTTGGCTTTATGGTAATAAAGTATTTTGAGTGGTCAGCAAAGATTCATCATGGAATATATCCGGGATCTGAAACATTAGCAGATATGTCCAACGGACAAGTTATTTTCTATGGACTTTATTATACAATGACAGGTCTTCACGGACTCCATATTATTATTGGTGCAGTGATTTTAGCCTTTATGTTGAATTTCATTTATAGAGACAAAGTCACTTCTGATAATTATATCAAATTAGAAAATGGTGGTCTGTATTGGCACTTGGTAGATCTTATTTGGATCTTTTTATTCCCGCTTTTTTACTTATTACACTAAAAGGTGACAACAATGAATAACGACAAAATAAATCATAGCGAAGATCATTCTCCGGGTTACGGGATGAATGTGCTTATTTGGATGTCATTATTAGGCTTGACAGCATTGACTGTTGCTATTGCGGGGATAGATTTAGGTACTTACACATTATTTGTTGCAATGGCTATTGCAGCAATAAAATCTATACTCGTGATCAATGTCTTTATGCATATAAAGTTTGATGATTTAATTTTTAAAGTGTTTTTACTTGTAACTTTGATCATACTTGCAGTAGTATTTGCTTTAACTGCATTTGATGTTTTTTATAGGTGAGGTAAATTATATGTTTTCAGGTGCAACAAACTATGCTGAAAGTGTTGATAGTACAATGATACTTATCGTTGCTATATCCCTGTTTTTTCTGATTGGGATTACTGTTACGATGATTTATTTTGTATTTCGATACAGCAGAAAAAGAAACCCTAAAGCTACACAAATTCATGGGCATGTGGGGCTGGAAATCGCTTGGATAATAATTCCCCTCGCTTTAGTAATGATTATGTTCTACTATAGCTATACCAGTTACCACAACATCAGAGCTACTGCAAATGAGTCGCTCATAGTAGATGTTAAAGGTAGAATGTGGCAATGGGACTATACATATCCAAACGGGAAAAAATCTGATACTCTTTATATCCCTGTAGATAGGATAACTAGACTTGAAATGCGTTCGGAAGATGTTAACCACAGTTTTTATATTCCTGCTTTCAGATTGAAAGAGGATGTTATTGCAAGCAGAAATACATACTTAATATTGACTCCTAAGGTGGAAGGCGTGTTTGATGTTGCTTGTGCAGAATACTGTGGCTTAAATCACTCTTATATGTATTCTACTTTAAAGGTAGTAGATCAGGATTGGTTTGACATTTGGTACGATGCAGAAAATACCGGGCTTGCTCAGGCGCCTGTTATGGAAGTCACTAATGACGAAATCTTAGAGCAAAAAGAAAATAAATTTGCTCAAAATCTCAGAGATCACGAAGATTTCAACTTATTGAAAAAACACACTTGTATTACTTGCCACTCCACAGATGGCAGTGTCTTTACAGGGCCTTCATTCAAAGGGCTTGCCGATGGCGATACAGAAATCTATGACGAGGAAGGCAATACAAGAATTATCGAGATTGACAGAGATTATATATTAAACTCTATCATTGAACCGGATAAACAAATTGCAGTTGGTTTCAAGAAATACATGATGCCAACTCATAAAGGTAGAATCAGTGAAGAGGAATTAGAAGCTATTACAGATATGTTTATGGAATTAATAGAAAAATGATAAATATTAGAAAATATCAAGATATATACTTCGAACTAAGCAAATTTAGGATTACTTTCTTTGTGGCCATTTCCGGTGCAGTTGGTTATATCCTTGCTTCAGAGCAGTTAGATCTTGGATTAATACTCTCTTCTTTTGGTATTTTTCTATTATCATCAGGCTCTTCTGCAATAAACCATATTCAAGAATGGGAAACTGATGCTATCATGCAAAGAACAAAAAGCAGGCCTTTGCCAATGTCAAAAATATCAATGAGACACGCTGTTTCATTCGCAGTTTTTAACATTTTGGCAGGTTTACTTTTGCTGCAAATTGCATTTGGCACTCTTGCTATGTTTCTTGGTGTAATGGCGATAGTCTGGTATAATCTTATTTATACCCCAATGAAGAAAGTTTCTCCTTTAGCTGTTGTGCCGGGAGCTGTAATTGGTGCTATCCCACCTGCTATTGGTTGGGTTGCTGCCGGTGGTAGTATTTTCGCACCGCAACTTTGGGCTCTTGCTTTGTTCTTCTTCATATGGCAAATACCGCATTTTTGGTTTTTGCTTTTGATTTATGATGAAGATTATCAAAGAGCCGGTTTCCCAACATTGACTAAGTATTTTTCTAAACAGCAAATTACTAGGATGAGTTATGTTTGGGTTGCTGCACTTGCTGCAAGTTGCATATTAATACCTGCAATGGAGCCCGGTAATGAATGGTCAACTCTATTACTGTTGATAGCAGGAGCGATTCTAGTTTATCGCACTAAAGGCTTAGCGGGAAGATACTATGAAAATTACAATTTTAAGTTTGCTTTCAGAGACATTAATATATATGTACTGGCAGTTGTTTTAGTACTGTCAGTCAGTAAATTGATGGCATTATAATACGGGAAATATGTTATGAACTTTTTAGACAATTTAGTATTGCTTCAGTCAGGTGCAAATCTTTCTTTTTTGCATTATGTACTGATAATTGCGCAGGTGATATTTCTTGTTTATTCAGGTACTCTGCTGATCTCAACTGTGCTTTCAGTGGCTTTCAGTATACTTGCTAAACGTAAAAATAATAAAAACTATTACTACCTTTCCAAAGACTATATTGATTTAATTACAACCAATAAAATCTTTGGTTTTGGAATGGGGGTAGTTCCTTTTATCTCTATTATTTTACTTTACACACAGTTGCTTAGTGGTACAAACGCTCCTGTAGTTTCATACTTACTGCTTTCATTTGTACTGTTTGTAGTAAGTTTGACCTTGATTCATATATACCAGCACTCTACAGATTTGGGGTATATATTTGGTTATCTAAAGAGACTTTTGGGCGAATCGCAAGAAGATCGTGAAGCAAAAGAATTTATTTCTTTCAAAGAGTCAAATGAGAATCTTTCTTCCAGAACCGGTTTCTGGGGAGCCATTTTGTTATTTATTTCATTGAGACTGTTTATTACTTCCACAGTTCATGCTGTTCAGCCGGAATTATGGAACGAATCAGGTTTTATGAGCTTTTTGGCTCAACCTGCAGCAATTCTTGCTTGTCTCAACTTTTTAACAATAAGCGCAGCAATTACCGGTGTAGCTTTATTAATTAAAAAATACGAATGGGAGCCAGCTCCTAAGTTTCAGGATGCTGAATATTTGGCTTACGCAAGAAAGTATAATATGGGGCTAGCACTTATATTTACAGCTTTGCAGCCAATTTTCTTTATGCTGAATATAGCAACAACACCATTAAATGCTTTATCTTTTGAGCTGTTTGGTTTGACTATTGCAGCACTGATTATAATGGCAATTGTTGCTCACATAATCTATTACATGTTCAGAAAAGATACTTTGAAATATATAAATATTTCATTTTATGCAGTATTGGCTCTATTTATGTTCACAGTAGTTAAAAATCAATATGCTTTTAACATATCAAATCAAGAGCATGTATCAGAATTAGCTGCTAAATATGAAGTGCATGAGCAAGAGCTTTTAGCGGCAATGGGACAAGGTGTAGAAGAAGTAAGTGGAGAGGAAATATATAAAGCAAAATGTACAGCTTGTCATGCATTTGATCAGAAATTAGTTGGTCCTCCTCACAAAGAAGTTTTGCCAAAATATATAGGCAATGAAGCCGAGCTTGCAAAGTTTATTTTAAATCCTGTTAAAATAAATCCTGCCTATCCTGCTATGGCCAATCAAGGCTTAAAGCCGAAAGAAGCTAAAGCAGTAGCACAGTATATGCTCGAAACTTTAGGGCCTAAACTTGAAGAAAAGAAATAAGCAACATGATAATAATTATATAAAAGCGAACTATTCAGTTCGCTTTTTTTTTACAATGAAGAATATAAATTATCGCAAAAGATATAAAAATGTATTAAGAATTATAAAATAAAAGTTATATTGTAATATAAATGTAAAAGTGTAATCATTTATTAGGTGATGATATGTGTCGGTATTTATTCTTAGTTTTAGTGCTTTTAACTCCTCAATTTCTTTTTGCACAGATAGATTTAGATGCATATAAGAAGTATAAAAATGAGCATAAAGATATTAGCTATAAAGATATTCTTAAAGAGTTTGATGTTGGAACATTTGCAAGATATTGTCCTACAAATTATTCAAAAGCAGCATATTTTGATTCTACAAACAAGTTTATGAATTTTACATCTGATGAATTAAAACTTATAGCTGAAAACGGATTTGTAGTTACAGAAAGAATGGAAGTTGATAATTTCATTAAAGGTTATTATAATGTTTTTGTTCATGATCTTCCGGTTTATATATCCGCCGATTTATTTAACCATGCATTGTTCTTTTCAACAACAGATTTGATGCAGATTGTAGAAGAAGAGGTTATAAGTACAGATGTTTCTTCTTTGTTGAATACTATGCGAGAAGAAATTCCAAATCTTCAAGATAAATCTCAAGAAATTTCCTACCAAAATGCACTTAGAGATTTGGATGCGATATTTTGTGTTGCATTAAATCTATTTGCAGACGATTCAACTAGGAATGTTCCTCATATCCAAGAAGATTATGAAGTGACAAGAGGCATTTCGCATTTAATTATAGAATCAATACATGCGGAGCATACAAGACCTGAAGATTTTGTCAAAGATATTGTACTTCCTTCAGGTTTAATGTTTCACAAAGTTGATTTAAGCCAATATAAACCCAGAGGCCATTACCAATCGGAGGAGTTAAAAAAGTATTTTAAAGCAATGATGTGGATTGGGAGACTGTTTTTCAATATTCCTGATAAGGAAGAACAAGTTGAACAACTCAAAAGCTCAATAATCATGTCAGGTCTGATAGGGGATTTGACTAAAAAGGAAGAAATAAGAGTAAAGTATGATAAAATAGATGCTTTCCTTGAGTTTTATATATCTGAGCAGAATAATTTGACAGTAGAAGATGTTCAAATAGCTTATAGTAAATTGAATGTTTCAAATATTGCGGAAATAATTGAGAAAGATCTACTTTGGCAATATTGCATAGAAATGAAATCCACAGGTAGAGGTGTGCAATTATATAATACTCAAGTTGCAAGTAGCGGAACAACTTCTCAATATTTTTCTTTACTTGGACAAAGACCTACGGTAGATGCGTTTGTTTTCGGGAATGTTGTATATAGTGCAACCAGTGAGCCACGAATGTTACCTGATGCATTGGATATATTATTTGCCTTGGGTAATGATGCAGCAATTCATCTTCTTGAAGAAGAAATTGAAGGATATAAATATCAGTCTAATCTGGCTTCATGTAGATATGTAATTGACCATAAGAGTCCAGAATCATGGGAAACTTCAATGTATAACTTATGGATTCAAGCCTTAAGATCGTTAAACCCACCAAAACAAAGAGAAGCATTACCAAAATTCATGCAGGCAGCAGCATGGCAACACAAAAATATGAATACACAGTTGGCTTCTTGGGCAGAGCTAAGACATCTTACCGTTTTATACGTAAAACAATCCTATTCAGGCCAACCTATATGCGATTTCCCTTATTTCTTTATAGAACCTAGACCTGAGTATTTTGATATTATGCTTAAACTAAATAAACGTATTGTAGAATTGCTCAATAGAGCACTTGAAGATAATCCGGTTTTAGTAGGTATAGAAAAATACAAAAATGAATTTGAAAATAAGGATTATATTTATAAAAATCTTAGAGAAATATCTGCTAAGCAATATAATGGTCAGGCTTTTAGCGAAGACGATATTAAATTTTTAAAGAAAATGATATTTGAATATTACCGTATGAGTGGAGATTGCGCAGATCCTGACGGGTATAGAGCTTTGGGGTGGATTTATACCTTATTCAATATGAATTATGAATCAATTGGTGATTTGTGTAGGGGTGTTGATGGCATTGCAAAACCAAAGAAATCTACTACTGACGTTCATACATCACCTTATGATAGTGGGGGAAAATTGGTTGGTTGGGTAAAACACGCTGCCGCTGGAGATCAGCAATATTGCACTATTATTACAGATAATTTACAAGGGGAATCGACTACATATACAGGAGTTGTAAATAGTTATTATGAATATGTGACAGAGAATTTCCAAAGAGACACAGATGAAGAGTGGCTGGCTAAAATGGATCAAATCCCTAGTCCAAGCTTTACTAATATTTATCTGGCAGATAAAAATGGATATAGAGAAGATATCGCTGAACTAGTGAGAACTCATGATGTAAGTGTAGAAGATAAAACAGGAAAAGAAAAATACTCAATTGAGATATATCCCAATGTATTTAAAGATGAATTTACTATCTCAATTCAGTCAAAAGAAGATTTTGAGGGAGTTGCTCAAATAGCTATGTATAGTAGTTCAGGCGAATTAGTTTTCAAAGCCCAGTATAATAATTTGCCAAATGGACAAATCATGATTAATCCGGCTGATAATGGTTTGTCTAATTTAAACGCCGGGGTTTATATAATAGAATTGAAGCTTGGTGAAAATGTCTATTCAGGCAAAGCAATAAAAATAAAATAAAAAAAAAGCTCCTTAGGGAGCTTTTTTTTTGAAACCTTTTTTTAAAACAAGTGTCACTATATTTAACTAAGGGTTAAATAAAATATAAAAAAGGTGCTATTATGTTTAGATTGCTACTAATACTTATGCTTTGTTCTTTACCTTCGATTTTATATTCGCAGATAGACTTAGAAGCATACAAAAACTATATGAAAAATCATCAGGACATTTCTTATGAAGATATGTTAGATGAGTTTGATGTTGGTACTTTTGATAGATACTCTCCCACGGATTATTCAAAGGCCTATTATTTTGATTCTACAAATCAATTTATGAACTTTACACAAGACGAACTTGATTTAATAGAAGAAAACGGATTTGTTGTTACTCAACGCAAAGAAGTACAAAATTTTATAAAAGGATATTATGATATTTATGTAAATGATTTACCTGTTTATATATCTGCTGACTTATTTAATCATGCACTTTTTTATTCCATGACACAAACTATCAAGTATCTTGAAGAGAGAGTTGTAAATGAGATGCTTACTGATATACTTACTGGTGTAAATACAGGATTAAAGTCTAAGTTTAATGCATCGCAAAATGAAGACTACAGAAATGCTTTTAGAGATTTAGACGTAATTATATGTGTTGCCAGAAACTTACAATTTCAGTCAGCGTATTTTGCTACTCCAAATTTTGCAGCCGATAGTATTTTTTCTCAAAATATTACAAATGATATTTTATCTTCTGTAGCTAATAATAACGGATCTATGGTTGATATAAAATTGCCTTCTGGTTTTGTTTTAGAAAAGGTAGATCTCAGTCAATTTAAGCCTCGTGGACATTATGATACTAATGAGCTTCGTAGGTATTTTATGTCAATGATGTGGTTGGGTAGACTTTTCTTGACTATTCCTGAAGATGAAGAGGAAATCGAAGATAACAAAAGTTCTATAATTATGAGCGGTATTATTGCAGATATAATAAACGAACCTACCCTAAAAACAAAATATGATGCTCTTGACGATTTTCTTGAGTTTTTTATCTCGAAGCAAAATAACTTGACAGTAGAAGAAGCAGCTATCGTATATAAGAAATTAAAAGTGACAGATATGATAGAAGTTTTGGAGAAAAATCTTCTAAAAGACTATTGCAGAGAATTGAGAGCTACAGAACAAGGTGTTCAGCTTTATAACACTCAATGTGTCTATGAATATGAATTTGAAGATGATGGACAGTCTCCACAATATTTCTCCATGTTAGGACAGAGACCTACAGTTGATGCTTTTGTATTTGGGAATGTAGTATTTCCAATGATTCAAGGAGGCACTAGAAGAATGCTTCCTGAATCAATGGACATTTTATTTGCACTAGGTAACGATGCTGCATATCATTTGTTAGAGAATCATTTAAATGCTTTTGGATATGAAACAAACATAGCTTCCTGCAGGTATTTGTTTGATAATATGAACGATAAAGCGTGGGAATCATCTCTTTATAATCTATGGATACAAGCACTTCGTACACTAAATCCACCGAAAGACAGATCTAATTTGCCTAATTTTATGCAAGCAGCTGCATGGCAACACAAAAACATGAATACTCAGCTTTCTTCCTGGGCAGAACTACGACATTTAACAGTCCTTTATGTTAAACAATCATATACCGGAATTCCTATTTGCGATTTCCCAGACTTTTTCATTGGGCCTAATGCTGAATATTTTGAAATACTAGCAAAGTTGAATTCCAAAATTATTGAATTGCTAACTATGATATATCAGTATTCTCATCAAGATTTAAATATATTTATGCTTAGAAATAGCTTTGAGATAAAACAAGAAATATTTGAAAAGATGGAATCATTTGCTGAAAAGCAGCAGCAAGGTAAAAGTTTAGCAGATGAGGATATTGCATATCTAAAAAATATGGTATTTGTGCATAATGAGACCTGTGTGCATGATAATAAGGTGATCGAAGGATGGATATATGACCTTTTCAATCTTTCAGCAGAAGTAGTACCATATAATGCAGAGTATCCGGGAGAGTCTCTAAAACCTACGAAAGTGACAACTGACGTTCATACATCACCTTCAGATGAATTCGAAAATATTGTAGGCTGGGTTAAGCATGCTGCAACCGGTGATCAAAATTTCTGCAGTATTGTTACAAATAATTGTAACGGAAATTTGACAACATACACAGGCGTAGTTAATAGTTATTATGAATATGTGACTGATGACTTCCAAAGAGATACAGATGAAGAGTGGCTGGCCAAAATGGATCAAATCCCTAGTCCAAGCTTTACTAATATTTATCTGGCAGATAAAAATGGATATAGAGAAGATATCGCTGAACTAGTGAGAACTCATGATGTAAGTGTAGAAGATAGAACAGAAAAAGAAAAATACTCAATTGAGATATATCCTAATGTATTTGAAGATGAATTTACTATCTCAATTCAGTCAAAAGAAGATTTTGAGGGAGTTGCACAAATAGCTATGTATAGCAGCTCAGGCGAATTAGTTTTCAAAGCTCAGTATAATAATTTGCCAAATGGACAAATCATGATTAATCCGGCAAATTACGGGTTGTCTAACTTAAACGCAGGAGTTTATATAATAGAATTGAAGCTTGGGGATAATGTTTATTCAGGCAAAGCAATAAAAATAAAATAAATTTATATTGATATGATTATAAAAACCATAGAGACTCGGTCTATAAAGTCTCTATGGTTTTTTTTGTAAAGTGCTTTAGCTAATAAATAATAGCTCTCTGTATTTAGGTAATGGCCATATTTCATCATCAACAATTAATTCTAATTTGTCAATATGATATCTAATCTCATCTAAATATGGAAAAACAGTTTCCGAATATGCTTTCGCTTTTTCAAATGAGTCAGTAAGCACATTTGCCTGTTTTCTGGCTTCAATCATTTCAAAAATTCCTTTTTTAATTTCTTTGATATGATTTGAGATGTCTTTAATCAAAGACATCCTGTTGCCGGCTAATTCTTGAAATTCAGTGTATGACTCTGTTATATCTTTAAGATATTTGATGTTTTCCATCAATCTGTTCTGATATTGAACAGCAATCGGAACGATATGATTTATAGCCAGATCACCAAAGACTCTTGATTCAATCTGAACCTTCATAGTGTAGTCTTCCAGCATTACATCTAGCCTGCTTTCTACTTCTTTTTCAGTAAATACATTTAAAGAAGTGAATAAGTCAGTTGCTTCTTTAGAAGCATATTTTTTGAGAGCCACTGGCACATCTGTAATATTTGTCAATCCTCGCTGTTCAGCTTCTTTAACCCAATCATCGCTATAACCGTCTCCCTCAAAAATTACCTTTTTTGCTTGAAGATATGTCTTTCTGATCATTTGAAAAATGGCTTCGTCTTTTTTAACACCTCTTTCTATTAAAATATCAACCTGGTTTTTGAAATCATTAAGCTGTGCTGCGACAGCACTATTAAGAGCAACCATAGGTGATGCACAATTTGCATAACTACCTACAGCTCTGAATTCAAATCTGTTACCAGTGAATGCAAAAGGCGAAGTTCTGTTTCTATCTGTATTATCTAATAGAATTTCAGGTATTTTACCAACATCCAGCTTTAATGCAGTTTTTTCATCAGGGGTCATTTTTTTGTCGCTAACCTGAGATTCTATCTGCTCAAGCATTCTTATTACCTCATCTCCGAGGAAGCATGACATAATAGCCGGGGGAGCTTCATTAGCTCCTAGGCGATGAGCATTTGATGCAGAAGAAATAGATGCTCTTAATAAATCCTGGTTATCGTAAACAGCTTTAATTGTGTTTACAATAAACGTTAAAAACTGGGTATTGCTTTTAGGAGTTTTACCCGGTTTGTGTAGATTTACTCCAGTATCAGTAACCAAAGACCAGTTGTTATGCTTTCCACTACCATTTATACCTTTAAAAGGTTTTTCGTGAAATAGAACTTTGAAATTATGGTGTCTGCATAATTTTTGCATTAAGTCCATAAACAATGCATTATGATCCACAGCAAGGTTGCACTCTTCAAAATAAGGAGCTGCTTCAAATTGATTAGGAGCTACTTCATTATGCCTTGTTTTAAGGGGTATACCTAGTTTATAAGACTCTATCTCAAGTTCTACCATAAATGCCTTAACTCTTTCGGGAATAGATCCGAAATAGTGATCGTCAAGCTGCTGATCTTTTGCAGATGCATGCCCCATGAGGGTTCTTCCTGTTAAAGCTAAATCAGGTCTTGCCATATAAAGTGCTTCGTCAACAAGAAAATACTCTTGTTCCCATCCAAGATTTGCATTTACTTTAGTAACATTTTTATCAAAATATTGAGCAACCTCTGTCGCTGCTTTATCCACAGCCTGTAAAGATTTTAATAATGGAGTTTTATGGTCTAAGGATTCTCCTGTGTAAGAGATGAAAATTGTAGGAATACTTAAAGTATTGCCGATAATAAAGGCCGGAGATGAAGGATCCCATGCAGTATAACCCCTTGCCTCAAATGTATTACGTATACCGCCGTGTGGGAAAGAGGATGCATCAGGTTCTTGCTGGGCAAGAGATTCGCCTGAAAACATTTCTACGACAGTTCCATCTTGTGACCTTTCTATAAATGCATCGTGTTTTTCTGCTGTCCCACCTGTTAGAGGCTGGAACCAGTGAGTGAAATGAGTAACACCACGATCTAAAGCCCAGGCTTTCATCCCTATGGCAATTAGATCTGCCATTTTTCTGTCAATTGGAGTTCCGTTTTCAATTGAGTCCATTACATGTAAAAATGCATCTCTGGAAAGATATTTTTCCATTTTCTTTTTATCGAACACATTTGTCCCAAAATATTCAGAAGTTAAGTTTCTGGGAGGCTTAACTTCGTTTGAATTTCTGTTCCAAGCAATCTCTAATGCCTTAAACCTTAAAAGTGCCATTATTTTTTCTCCGTTGATAAAAATACAATTTACGACAATATTAGATAATAATTGTAAATATAATTTTATACAGTGTTAAAATATAGGGTGTGGTGAGATAAAATGTATAAATATTGAAAAATGAGGTATGAATGATAGGGGTAGGTGAATAAAAATAGCATAATATATATTTGGCAAGTGTTTTGGAATTTCCTGATATTTATTATTTACATTTGAATAATATTCTTATCTTTGCTAATAAGAATAAATAGTATTTCTGAACTATATATGCAGGTGTAGTATGGATTATATCTTGAAAATCGGAGAATCGTTCTCCGGAATTAACTTTGACTGGGATAAGGCTCAGATTGAAGAGAAATTTGGCAAACCATCAGATGTATGGGAAGACAAAACAGAAATGGAAGAGAATGCAATTCTTTCAACAGTAGAGTATACTTATGAAGATGAAGCAGTTTCTTTTATTTTCGAACACTTCAATAATAACTTTTTAGGTTTAAGCATTTATCCTGATAAAGCTTTCTTGGATGATAAAAATCTTTTTGAGCTTACTAAAAATGAAATTTTTGAACTAGTATCAAATCATAGTGAAATTACAGCAGAAGAAGCTCACGAGCCAATCTTAGATGCTGAAATAATCGATGGTGAAGATGAAGAACTTGCAAATACAGAGCAATATTCATTTGATGATATTGGATTGACATTTTGGTTTGATGGCGATGCTTTAGTAGATTTGTGCATTTCAGCACCATATACTGAAGAAGACATCCTAGATGAAGAGTAAAAATAAAAAAGGGGCTTATCTAAGCCCCTTTTTTTTTAATCTGTACATGCATCAAACTCTGCATTTAGAGTACTATCTCTAACTATTTGTTTGAATTTTTCACGATATTCAGGTTCTATCAGGTTTATTTCTATAGGTAGAGATTCTGAAAGCCCGGCACCTAGTTTAGTTATGATTTCAAATACGCTAGGATCGCGGAAGCAAAAAGCTGCAACATTTCTAATTTGAATTATTTTGTTTCCTACTTTTATAAATTCCATATCCTCAAAATTTGAATCTGATTTTATACTCTTGCATTGATCTTTATAGTATTGCCAGATCTTTTCAGCACCCTGTTCTACAGAAATCTTTTCGTGACCAACATGCTTGATGAATAATTTGATCGAACTATCTGCTAATTTTTCAATAACAACTATATCTCTCATCCGAAATATATGTTTGCCTACAATAAATTTAGGTATAGACATGATAGACTCCTTGCTCTTGGAGAATAAAAAATGGTCTTATCTAATCATACGAAAAAAGCAAACGGATATTATACTTATTTGCTATTATATTCATATTTCCTTGATTTGATAACATCATGTTTTTTTTAGAGTGAAGGAGGTCTGTTTTCGAAAACAATATTCTCCTCTTCCTCCACAAATGCCTTGTCGAAAGCATATTCCCCAAAGAGTACCAGGTAGTATAACCTGCCTTTTCTTGCTTGAATTGCAGCATATATACTATAAGCAAAATAAACTATATTTACTAACACAGTAAAAGCAACACTAATCCAATAATAAACATTTAAATCAGCAAAAGTAAAAATACTTAATATGAACCATATTACAATTATTGCATTTAAGATACTTACCGGAATCTGAGAATATAATGACTGAATTGAGTGAAATTTCACAAATTTGCTTTTCTGTTTGTTTATAGAGTAATATATTATAGCAGCTATCAAGTTTATTCCCGGCAAAGGTAGCCCTGCAGCTACGGAAGCAAACATCATTAGGTAAGCACCCATTGCATCTTCACGTTCACGAACAGAAATTTGTTCCGGTTGTGGAATCTCAACTCTAATTGGTTCTCTCATTAGTCCACTCCTTACCTGAAAATGGTGGATATTCATCTGTCATAAAGCCCAAGTAGGCATTTACTTTCATACCCCATCTAAGTGTACCCAAATTGAATTCAAAGAATTCTTTTGGATATTCTCCTGTGAATAGAATCACCCAAAAAGATATAAAAGTTAGTATATTTGAAATAAAAGAACGTACTGCTAATGCAATACCATGAGGTAAACCGCAATACAACCAACCAAAGAATAATTTCAAAATAGCACTTCCTCTTTTCAGATTTTCAGGATATTCGAATTCAAATTGAGGAGTATCTGTATCAGCGTCTAAAGAAAATGGGGGATAACCATCAGCCAAATGATACATTCTAGCTTGAACTCGGAAGCTCCATCGCATAAGGTTAGTTTGAAACTCAAACATACTCTGCGGATATCTTCCTGTAAAAATGATAGAAATAATTGCTACAAATGTTAGAATACTTGCCCAAATCTGAAGGAAAGATAAAATAAAGAAATGTGGAAAGTAGATATAAATCCATCCAAAAATAGCACGCATAAGAAGCTGTGATCTTGAATAACTTTCCTGCCGTTCAAGTTTAACACTAAACATGAGAGTCCTCGTAATAGATAATTAGATTTAATTGAGCCAATAGATAAATTTATCTATTTTTGTAATATACGAAATGAAAAGCCTAAAAGATACATATAAATTTAAACTTACTGATTCTCAGTTAATCGCTGTGGAAAGTATTACGGACTTCTTAGAAAGTCCCAGGCAGTCTTTCATATTAAAAGGATATGCCGGAACCGGTAAGACTTTTCTTCTTAAAGGGATTGCTGAGTATTTAGATAACATGGGGATTGAAACTATCTTTATGGCTCCAACCGGCAAAGCTGCAAGAGTTATCACTGAAAGCACCGGATGGAAAGCAGGGACTATTCACAGAAGCATTTATCAGGTTGGATTTGTGAAAGAGTCAAGTTCAAGCATAGACTCTATGGATTCACTGAAATATTATTTCGAGATTAGAAGAAATATTACCCGACAAGCCTTATATATCATAGATGAAGCATCTATGATCCCTGATATTTCCATGGGAAATGAACTAATGTCATTTGGCTCCGGATCTTTACTCAATGACCTTCTTCAGTTTATTGGTTATAGTAACAAAATTATTTTTGTTGGAGATCCTGCACAGCTGCCACCGGTCAAAAATGTATTATCTCCTGCTTTAACTCCGGATTATCTGAAAGAAAACTATTTTTTGGAAGCCAATTCTGTTGAATTAAAAGATGTTGTCAGGCAAAAAGAAGATTCCAGTTTGTTAGAAATTGCAACTAATATCAGAAATGCTATTGCTGATAAGTCTTTTGACAAAATGGAGATTACTGACAACAATCACGACGTTTTCAATGTAGCTAAAGAAGATTTTCTTTCTACTTATCTTTCTGTTTCAAATGATGAAATATCAGATGATGTTATGATAATCGCCTATTCTAATAAAATGGTAAGACATTATAATAGAATGATTAGGAATCATTTCTTTACTGATAGACATACTATAGGAGAGGATGATAGAGTTATAGTGCTCAATAACGTATATATGGGAGACATTGACTTAATGAATGGTGAGATTGGACGGGTGCAAAGAGTATCACCATTCACAGAATCCAAATCTATTCCTATATACTCATACAATGGCGCCAGGAGAGTCCATTTAACCTTCAGAGATGCGGTTATTGAGTTTACAGATGAACATGGTAGAGAGAAAATAGTCGAGTGCAAAATCTATGAGCCTTTGCTGGAATCGTTAGAGCGCGATATGAGCTATGAAGAGAAACTTGCGCTTTACTATGACTTCAAATCAAGATTTCCTCAGCTAAAACCGGGAAGTAAAAAGTTTATCGATCAAATAAAAGTAGATCCTTATTTCAACTGCCTTAGAGTAAAATATGCATATGCAATTACATGCCATAAAGCTCAGGGTGGGGAATGGGAGAACGTATTTGTAGATTTTACTTCTATTAACGGATACAGAAATGAGACATATTTCAGATGGGTCTACACTGCAATTACCCGTGCTTCAGGCAAGCTTTATGCCTATAATCCGCCTACTATTCTGCCCGGAACACAAATAGACTACGAGAAAAAACAAGATATTCGTCTTAGTATTAAAGACACATACATTGATTATACGAAAGAAAATGAACTGCACTCAGATTTATTAGATTCGGAAGATAATTTGAAGAATATTTATCATGCTATCTTGCACTGCTTGGAAAATGAAATATCTATCCAGAAAATTAAACATTTACCTGCTTGCGAAAGATATACCTTCAGGAGAGAGTCAAAAGAATTGGTATTTGATATATGGTATAATAAAAGCGGATCAATTACCCTTATTAATCCACTTCCTGGTAATAATGCAGCTTATGAAAAAGAAATTGCAGCAAATCTCAAAAAGCTGTCTTTTAAAAAATTAGCTTAAATACTTTTGTTTTAACTTATCATTTATTTCCCTAAGTCCTGACAGCTTTTCCCTTATCCCAATCAAGTCAAGAGTGTTAGCTTTATGCTTCAGATCTTCAGCAAAAATATTTAGGAATTGGGCATGGTATTGCTCTGCAAGTGCACTCAAATCATTTGCAAAGTCCTGAACAGCACCAATTTTAAGCACTTTGCTCAACTTTTCAGCGTTGTTGAGGTATTGTAATTCAAGAATGTTTACAAGTTCGCTTACATTATCAGCTTCTAAATCCTGACCGTTATTTGAAGTTATAGCCGCATCCTTGATATCGGATTTACTAGTGCTTTCAGTGTATTCTAAAAACGAGAGTAGTACTTTATACAAATCATTTTTATTTACAGGTTTTCTTAAGTAATCATCAAAACCTGTTTCAGAAATCTTCATTTCGTCACTCTTCATTGCTGAGGCTGTCAGAGCTACGATAGGAATGTCGGCAAAATCTTTATTTCTTTTTATTGTTTTAGTGGCATCAAATCCATCAATAATAGGCATCTTTAGATCCATCAAGACAACATGAGGCTTATGTTTTTCTGTCATTTTAATTGCATCATCACCGTTTCCGGCTTCGTAAACAATTAAACCTGTATCTCTTACATATTCTTTTAGTAAGATGCGGTTTAATTCGTTATCGTCAACAACTAAAATAGATTGTTCGGAAAACTCATAATGAGCCAAATTGATTTCATCTGCATGTGATTCTTTAGTCTGTACTACTTTGGATATTTCAACGTTCGGAATAGTGCAGATAAAATCTGAACCTTTATTTTCCTCTGATTTCAAAGATATTTCCCCACCCATCATTTCTATCAATTTCTTAGAAATTGACAGACCTAGGCCTGTTCCGCCAAAGGTTCTGTTAGATTGACCTTTTTGTTGGTGGAAAGCTTTAAATATCAATTGATGTTGCTCTTTTGGAATTCCAATTCCGGTATCAGAAACAGATATGCGTAAGTTCATCCGACTTCTTAGTAATGATTTTTCACCAGAAATAGTAAGAGAGACTCCACCGGATGATGTGAATTTGACAGCATTTCCGACTAAGTTAACCAAAACCTGACGTAGTCTGTTTTCGTCGATAATAAAGTTAGTAGGCAAGTCTTCTGAAAAAGTGTAATTGAAATCAATGTCTTTTTGCAAGCATTTTATAGAGAAAAGCTGTTGAATTTCTTTACCTAATTCTTTCAAGTTCGCAGAATCATACATCAATTCCAATCTACCTGCTTCAATTTTGGATAGATCTAATATGTCATTGATCAGAACGAGAAGGTTTTTACCGGAAGAGATAATTGCTTCTGCATATTCTTTTTCCTGAGGTGTAGTTATTCTGTTTCTAAGCAAGTCACTAAATCCCAAAATAGAATTCATTGGAGTTCTAATTTCATGTGACATATTAGCCAGAAACTCTGACTTTAATCTATTAGCCGAATCAGCAGATTCTTTAGCTTTTTGTAACTCTTCTTCAGCTTTTTTGCGTTCAGTAATATTTTGGATTACTGAGAGAATGCGAGGAGCATTGCTAATTTCAATTACTTCGGCATAAACTAAAGCATAAATTATATTACCCTCAAAATCTTTAAGCTTCATTTCTAAGCCATCTACTTTTTTGTGATTTCCCAGAGCTGTTATTAGTTCTTCTCTTTGAGATTCATTCAGCCAGACCGGCAGTTCTTTAAGAGATTTATTCTCTAAATCCTTTCTTTCTGTTCTGAAAAGGCTGAAAAATGCATGATTAGCATCTAAAAAATCTCCTGAAGGAAAAACAGTTAAAGTAGAAGGTATAGGGCTGCTATGAAAGATAGTAGAAAAGCGGGTATTACTTTCTTTAAGAAAGTACTGAGACTCTTTAAGTTTCTTATTAGTTTCAGTGAGTTCGTAGTTCTTCTCACCAAGCAGAGTATTAAGTTTTTGATTATGTTTAAATCTGGTATAAAGAACTAAAGCAATTAGTCCAAAAGATAATAATCCCATAATCAAGAGAAGCATATAGCGCTCTTTTGCAGCTTTTTGCTCTTCCATCAATTTTTTTTCTTTATCAGCTAAAGCAATAATATTTTTTTGATTCTGCAGCTCGAGTTGCTTCTTTTGATTTTCCATCTGAAGCAATTTATTAGCTTTAGTCTGTAGATTTATGGAATCTTCCTTTTTAAGTAGAGCAAGCTCTTTTATTTCATTTTCTTTACGTAAGATTTCAATTTCATTGTCTTTCATCTGCTGTTGATTTAACAAGTAGTCTAATTCAAGATCTTCAAGAGCAGATTCTGTTTTTTCACTTTCAGCCTTATGTTTTTTTGCAAGTTCGAGAGATTCCTCTTTTTCAGATTCTAACTGTTGCATTTGTTGCATTGCAGTAGATATTACATCTGCAGTGCTATCAATAACAGATTGCATCATTTCTTTTTTAATAGATTGACGCTGAGTGAAAAGTGAGTCTTTGAGAGATATAAGTTTATTTTGATATTCAAAAGCTTTTTCAGAGAGTCCGGCATCTCTATAAACAACGATCAAATTATTAGTAGTTGCAATTAGGTCTTCAATATTAGCAAACTTTGATTTCAATTCAAATGCCTTATCTAGAAATTCAATTGCTTTTGAATAATTTTCGACTTCATAATAAAGTGAGCCCATGTTATTATAAGTTATAGAAAGAGCTTTGAAATCCTGCTGTTTGATTTGCATTGCAGCTGCATTCTTGAAGTATTGAAGAGCAGTTGCAAACTCTTTTAACTGATAATATATGCAGCCTAGGGTGTTTTCAGATTCTGCTTTGAGTTGCTCATCTTTGAGCTGTTTACCTGCTTCAAGAGCGAAGGCAAGTGCAGATTTCAGATTGTTATCTCTATAATGAACACTTGAGAGATAGTGCTTAGCTTCAATGTGATTTTCGCTACTTCTTGGTGTTTCGTTAACTACAATTTCAAGAAGATTTTTGGCTTGAATATTTTGATTATTGTAATAATAAGCTTTAGCGAGAATCAGTTTTTTATGTATACTCAGATCATCTATAGTTTTAACATCTTTGAGCACTTCATATATAATGTTTCTCGGATTAGAAACAATGTGCTCTTCGATAATCTCCTTACTCTTACCTGTAGATAAGGTATCAGCTTCATTGGCTGAAGCCACTGAAACGCTGACTATAACAAAGGCACACAATATGTTTAGAATTCGTAGAAACATTAGCAGAACTGAATATCCTAAATTTAAATATGCTGACTAAATAGAGATAATATAATCAAATCTTATGAAATTTGCGCCTTTAATTTGATTAACACGTATTCTACGAAAATTTTAAAATTTTGTTTGTGTAGGTTCATATTATTTAATAAAAATTCGTATATTAAGTAAATGCAAAAATATGACGGGTGTAATTAATGAAAAATGATATACCATTGAATTTTGAAATTCTGGCTATTGACAAATATGGGAATGCAGAAATCTCTACTGAAAGCTCAATGGTGCACGGGTTGCTATTTATGGAATCTTTATGGGAAGCTCCTGAAGATCAATCCTGCCATACTAAAAATCAATATCGAATTCACGATCAAGAAATGGGAGTGGATGTAGTTATTCAATCTGTAGATACAAGTAACACACTAAATGATTTAATTGAATCAGCTTTTTTAATCAATGTTTGGAGCTCAAACTTTGAACATCTTGAAAAGTTTAGATTTAAGCTAATAAAACATTTAAAGGCTAAGCTTTCTTTTTCTAATCTGAAAGTGCTGAAAGATGATGTAT
Source organism: uncultured bacterium (assembly GCA_942490685.1). GTDB lineage: Bacteria > Bacteroidota > Ignavibacteria > Kapaibacteriales > UBA2268 > JBFHIJ01. The sequence continues at coordinate 1,578,339 of CALNXW010000016.1, read as the reverse complement.
CTGCTAAAATTGCAGTTGATATTTACCCTCTGATAAATGAGGTTGAAAACGCTCTCAGAAGATATATAACAAAGTTTTTTACCCTAAAAATTGGGGTCAATTGGTGGAATACTAATTTTCCGAAGCAACTTATTGATAAGATAAAAGTGCGAAAAGAAAATGATAATATATTTTCCGGTTTTGTTGACTTAGATGTTTCTCTAATTGATTTTAATGACTTGGGAGAAGTGATTTATAAACATGTTGCAGGTTTTAACAAGCAGGAAAATATTCTGAATAAAATCATGCAGGCAAATTCGCCTGAAGACTTATTGAAGCTAAAAGGAGATTTACAGACTAACTACAATAAGTTCTTTAAAACTGCTTTTCAGGATAATCACTTTGAAAAGAAATGGCGTGAGCTATTCTCTATAAGAAATAAAGTAGCCCATAATATTTATTTTTCTATTGAGGAGTTGCAGGCTGCTAAAAGATTGCATGATGAACTTATGTATATTATCAGTAAAGCTGAAGCAGGAATCGACGAGTTTAGATTTAGTATCACTGAACAGGAAGCGATTAGAGAAGCAACTATAGAAGCATTTGAAGATTCAGACTTTAAGATTGGTGAATTAAATACCGAAGCAAGAGTGGGCTTAAAAGTTTTAGGAAAAATCAGTCTAAACCAGAGGATGGAAGAAGAGGAGGAAGAAAACGGAAAAATTATTACAGAAGAACAGCTACTTCGTGAGCTTGATAAATCGGAAATAATTACTGCTAACAGTGATAATTTTCAATATCTTGGACTCAGGTCATTTGTGACTAGAATCTTGGCTAATAAGGGATATGCTATGGGGCCGACTTATGCTTTAGTCAATATTCTTAAAGACAAAGGTGTTATTGAGATTTACGAAGTGAAAGATGAAAACGTAGATTGGCCGGTGAAGGCAATCAAAATTAAAAGATAAATGTGGATAAAGGCAGTAAATATATTTTGCTGCCTTATATTACAATTTATATTCTATTTGGAAGAGAAGTCTTCTGTCAATCGGTGAGAAGGTTTCATCCCAGCCTGAACCTATTGTTTCTTCATCAGGTTTTTCCAAATAAGAGAATCTCAAGGAAGCAGTCCATGCACTTAAAGTATAAGAAATAAAAGATGATATTCTATACCCCTTTAAATGTAAAGCCATGATATTCGAATACCCGGGCAGAGAGTATTCATAAAACCATATTGAACTATCATAATCATCAGTATCAAAATTGACATAAGAAAAGCCTAAATTTAATCCGAAGCTTGAATAGTACTTACTATCAATAAAATAAGCAAAACCTTTAGAATTACTTTGTGGAATATCAAAAATTGCAAACTCTATGCCTGATTTGATACGAAAAATATGATTTTTGCCCAGATTATGTTCAGCTTTATATTGGAAACGATATTTAGTTTTCGAAGCGTCAAAAAACTGCTTTTCTTTATCTTCTCCGATTTTGCCGTAATCTGTCTTCTTTTCATTCTTGAGAAGAATTTCCAAATAATTATTTGAAGCTATTGCATACTCAAGACTTAATAAATATTCTTTTCCTTTTACTTTAGCGGGAACATAATATGTTGAATCTTTAGAAGCAAAAATGTCTATATATGCAGAAAGTTTCAAGTTATAGTATCGTTTAGTCTCCATTCCAAAATATATTCCTTCTTCATTAGAAGGATAAGAAAACTCACCAAAGGAATTGCCGTAAGGGGACCTGAATTCTTTAGAATAACTTCTTGCGTTAAAAGCGAGATTAGCATAATCAGTTCTAAAAATTGCTCCAAGGATAAAAGCCGGATTGTTATTAGCATCAAGAGAGTATTCCGAACTTAGTTTTAAATTTTCTAAATATTCTGAGTTTGCAAATACACTTTTAAGCATACCGTGTTTACCGTAAAAGACAGATGAACTGCTTGAGTGTATAGGTAATGAATTGTCTATATACAAGAAGGCAGATCCAACAGAAAAATAGTCAGAGTTCAAATTCAGACCAGCTCCCGCAACAGTTTCTGTATATGCATTTTGTTTATTTAATTCAGTATCTGATCTGTAATAGCCGGACTTATGAACAGAGGAAATGTATTCATCTCCATTTTCATATTCTTTTTTGTTCCCCGATCTTTTCTGATTTGAATAGAAAATATCTGCATCTAGTTTTAACCCATAGAGTGCATCAAAAATATTTATTATTCCTGAGAACCCTCTCAACTTTCTATATTCAAGAGTGGAAGTATATATCTTATGCGTGTAGTCATTTTTATATGCAGGATAAATAACTTCAGTACCTTTTCTGGGTGCAAAACCCGATGCCAAAAGCAGTCCGCTTCCTCGTTTTAAATAATAATCGCCTATTATAATGTCAAGAGTGTTATCAGAATACTGCATAAAAGCACTATAATATGGAAATAAGCCTTTTTCTCCTGCATCTTTGTCTCCAATAAAACCTAACTTGTAAAGACTATTTTCAAAGCTTAGCGTATTAATTATCTTGAGATATGCGTCTGTTTTGCTGCCTTGATATTTAGTAGTGCCTTTGTTTTCATTAGGTTCGTAGCCTCTAGTCTGCATAAGATTATATTTAAATCTATCTTTAACCAGAGTATGGAATTTCGGATAAAGGGATTTTTTATATTTGATTTTTAGACACATCATTATAAGCTCAATTTCAAATTCCCTGAAGCCTTCTGTGTCAAGTAAATATTCTTTTGTAAATTTGTTGTTTCGAATGAGATTTTTGATAATATCAATTTGAAATTGATTTAAGAAGACTAAGTCATCGACTTTGTTTACATTGTTAGAATCGATTAGAATCGGACTGGCGATAAGTGATTCTATCTCATCCAAGTAAAGACTGATTTCGGAATCTTCTCCAAAATTATCTATCAATTCTTCAAGATTAAAATCCTGAGAGATACATAATGAAGGCAAGAATGCTAGGATCAATATTAATCTTATCATGTAAACGACCTCGATAATAATGTAATATTAAAATAAAAATTAAATAATTAATATGCAAGAATATATAATAGATGCACATAATGTAATACATACTACCGGACAGTTCAGAAATTTTATTGCGCAGGGAATAGATGCTGCAAGAGTCGCACTCCTTAACGCTATAGAATCATTTGCGCAGGACTACCCAAGTTATATATTCACTGTTGTATTTGATGGAAGAAATGCCGGCGTTAGTTCAGCTTACAGAATGGTGAAGGTGCAATATTCCAATAATAAAACTGCTGATGAACTTATTAAAAAAAGAATTAGGAAACTTTCCGGCAAAAGAAATGTAATAATAGTAAGTAGCGATACTGAAGTGCACAATTATGCAAGAGTAAATGCTTTGCAGGTTGAATCTTCTTCGCAGTTTGCGCAAAAAATTCTATCCGGAAAACGTAAAAACAAGGGTGGATCAAATAGTAATAAGAGAAAAGAAAAATACGTACACAACGAGAAACCAACAACTGTTTCTAAAAGAGAAATAGAAGAAATGAAAAAACTTTTTGGTCTAAGCTAATTTTTTTATCTTTGATATAGTTTGAATAAATATAATGGAATACATATGAAAACAACTATTATGATGATTTTTGCAATGTTTTGTCTGCCGGTTTTACTTACTGCAGCTGAAATAGATGCACGCGTCTCTGTTAATATGGAACAGCTTACTCAGGAGCAACAAATCAATGTTGGTTCAATGCAGTCTGATGTGGAGACTTATTTAAATTCCACGCAATTTACAGATATTGAGTGGGAGGGGCCTGCTATACCTGTTGATGTTGCTATATTTTTAACAGGGGGAAGTAATTATAAGTATTCTGCCAGAGTATTTATATCAGCAAAAAGATTTATTTATGGCTCTGAAGGCGCTACTGTAACTATGAAGTTTATAGATGAAAAATGGTCTTTTGAGTATGCAAGAAATGCAATGTTTTCTTATGATCCGAATAGATTCCATGAATTTTCTTCCTTGCTTGATTTCTATATGCTTTTAATTATTGGAATTGATTCTGATACTTACGAAGATGGTTCCGGCTATTCAATTTACGAGAAAGCAAAAAATATAGTAAGACTAGGTAATGCAGAAAATGCAAATGGCTACCAGACTTATTCTCAGCCAGGTGATTTTACAAGATATAATCTTGTTAATGAGTTAACTGATCCGACATATGATCCGTTCAAAACACTAATGTTTGAATATTATGTTGACGGTCTGGATCAGATGGCTGTCAATAAAGAAGAAGCATTAGGGGTACTTGCTGAAATTATTAGCGATATGGCTGAATTCAAAAAGCAAAAACTGATAAGACCAAGTATGCTTGTTTCTCTTTGGTTTGCTTCAAAATTCAATGAATTAGCTACAATTTTTAAAGGATATTCTGATGACCAGGTTTTCAAAGATTTGATATATTTGGATCCTACAAATGGTTCAGTATATTTGGAAGCTCAAGAAGGTGATTAGTCTCTCTTAGAGTAAAAGAAAAACGTTTTGATACTCCGGCTGCTTGATAGTTTTTGTTAAGCCCGGAGTGTTTTTTTTATATGAGACACAATCTTTCAAAGATTATAACTTATCTCTAGCATAAGTTCCCTTGCAATTCTCATGCTTGTATGCTAACTTGTCAAGTTTATTATGGTATAGATTATACAGAATGATACGACATTATTATACATTACTAAAGCTCGCAGAGAGTTTTAAGAAACTGATAGGATTTCAAGTAAAAGAGTGTTTTACTCAAGAAAAAGACACTATTACAATTGAACTGAGTGATGGAATAAATACAGAAACTTTACATTTTGCTGCTGACCCAAAATTCTGCAGTTTATATCTTCGGTACAATTTTAAGAGAGCAGGCAAAAATACTACTGACTTAATGCCTGATCTTTTAGATGAGTACTTACAAGATATAAGCGTACAACAAAACGATAGAGTTATAATCCTTGAATTTGTATCTGTTAAAGTATTTGTACAGCTATATGGGGCTTCAGAGAGTAATTTTATTATCACAAGGAAGCAAGACCATGTCATTATTGATGCCTTGAATAAGAAAAAAGCTCCTGTAGGTGAAGTGCTTAAGTTGAAACAGCCTAATAATAAAAACTTTAGGCAGTTTGCACCTGAAGCAAAACTGAGAGACATCCTTGCAAAGTCGACTTTATTACTTGGAAAGGATTATGCTGAAGAATTTATTATTAGACAAGGCCTTGATTTGAAAGTCCTTAAATCTGATTTTAAAGAGAATGATCTAAAGCATTACTTCAAACTTGCTAAGCAATTTAAAGACGATATTATAGCAAGTGATACTTTTTATCTTTATAGAAGAGAAGATGACAGCTTGATATTCAGCATGATTGAACTGGAAAAGTATCCGGTAGCTGATTTGGAGACAGATAATCTTCATAAAGCCATTCAAATGAGACTCAGCTTTGTCCACAAAGAAGATACATTTTCTAAGGATTGGAAAGACGTTGAAAAACGACTTGAAATTAAAATAACTAAGATTAGAAGAAATATAGGATTTGCTTCTGATTTTTCAAAGACTGAAGAGAAAATAGAAAAATTTTCTTTATGGGCCGAAATATTATTAGCGCAAGCTAATGTAAAGGAAAAACCGGGCAAATCTGTCACCCTGACTGATTGGGAAGGCAATGAAATAAAAATTCCTTTGGATGATAAGTTTGATCTCATGCAAAATGGTCATATTCTTTACGAGAAAGTTAAAAAATCAAAACAAGATCTTATCGTAAGGAAAAAACGTATTCCTAAACTTCAGGAAGAACTTAATATTTTGACAGAAGTAAAAAAAGAACTTGAATCCATTGAGAATATAAAGGATTTGAATAAATTTGTAAATCGACACCAGAAAATTTTAGGAATTAAAAAACAGGGACATAAGACATTGGACGCTACAGAAAAGTATAAAGTATTTGATTTAGGTGACGGTTTTACTCTCTATGTCGGCAAAAATGCTGCTAATAACGACGAATTGACCATGAAATTTGCAAAAGCAAATGACTTGTGGTTTCACGTTAGAGGAATTAGTGGTTCTCATGCAGTAATAAGAATAGAAAAAGGACAAAAACCGGGTAAGCATATTATAGAAAAAGCTGCAGCCATTACAGCTTATTATTCAAAGATGCGAAATGCAGGATATACTCCGGTTGCTTATACTGAAAAGAAATATGTTAGAAAGCCAAAAGGTGCAAATCCCGGCCAGGTGTTAGTTGCAAAGGAAAAAGTAGTTCAAGTAGTTCCGGGACTTCCTGAAGGTTATACAGAATAAAGGAGAAAAAGATGAAAAAAGTAGTTCTCATATTCTTGTGTTTATTTGTGACTATTGCATATTCTGCAAATCTTACAAATGAACTCAAATTAGAGAAGAATACAAATTTGAAGTATTATGTTGTAAACGATTCTAAGCATTTGCTCAAAACGAGCAATGGAAAGATGGATAAGTATGACACAATTGCTTCCTCTGAAAGTTTTTATGCTGATTTGCTTTTTTATATGACAGATGGTGAAAGGAAAAAAGCGTTGATTTCCTTGTCAAATGTTTCGACTTATGAAAAAGATCCCGGTAAAGGTATGGAAATCAAATCTAAAAATGACATTACAGATTTGGATGAAGTAGGTGGGGAAATATCATTTCATAAAAATGGCAATGATGCAAAAATTGAATCAATGGATAATGTAAATTCTCTGTCTTATCTGCTTGTGCCTGATATACTTGATTATTTGACTAAGCTTGCTGTTCCTCTTCCTCAAGGGAACGCAAAGGTCGGTTCTGAATGGGAGTCCGAAATAACAAACATTCAGAAATATGAATTTGCTACTTTGACATCAAAACATATCATGAAGTATAAGCTTAAAGCCATAAAAGAATATAAAGGTTTTGATTGCGCTGAAGTGGATTTTGAGACAATTTCCAATACATATGATTCAGAAGCTAATGTAAGTGCATTTAAAAGCAGCATTTCCGGAAAGGCTATGATACAAGTTGCTACGGGCATAGTTGTAAGCTTACACCTATCTAATGACTTTACTCTAATTTCTGAAGACGCAGGACTTAGCTATTTTACTGAAACATCATCATTTACTGAATATATGCTTCGATAAAAAAAGACAATTAAATAGATATTTTGTGTTACCGATGAAATGGATTGCTATCTGTATCATCGGTTTTTTTATAGATTTAATCAGCATTTAAAGCGAATTTCAGTAGAGAAATGTCAATAAAAATTCTTAAATTTGGGTAATTGAAAAGATAGGAGTATGAAGGATGTTTATTTCATTTGAAGGTATTGACGGTTGCGGTAAATCAACCCAGTTGAAGCAAGTAGCCGAATATCTTACTAAGATAGGTAAAAAAGTAATGGCAATCCGCGAGCCGGGTGGAAATAGCTTTTCTGAGAGCATCAGAGAGTTATTGCTTGATAAATCTCACAAATTATCTCCTGTCACAGAATTACTCCTTTTTGAATCAGCCAGATCTCATCTCGTAGATACAGTTATTCGACCTGCCATTCAAGATGGCTATATTGTGCTGTCAGATAGATTTTTTGATTCCACAACTGCATATCAAGGTTTTGGACGTGAACTGGATATGGATGATGTAATACATTGCAATTCCATAGCAACTCGCGGACTTAAACCAGATATTACTTTTTATCTCGATGTTCCGCTTGGAATAGCTGCAGAGCGTGCCGGCTCCGGTGAAAAAGACCGCATAGAGCTGGCAGGAAATTCCTTCTTTGAAAGAGTAAGAATAGGTTTTCAGGAACTTGCAAAAATGGAGCCTCAAAGAATTATTCAAATTGATGCCACTCACTCAAAAGAAGAAACGCTAAATTCAATTTTAGAAATTCTTAAAGCAAAAAATGTCTTCGAGTAAAGATTAGGTGAGGCTTAAAATATAGTTTTGTGTTAAAATTTTGTTTGTCCTTAATTCGTCTCCTAAATCTTGATTGACACAATTGTTATGGAGAAGGAACAATGATTAATAAGATGATAACTGCTGTATTACCGCTAATGCCGAAGTCTTTAGTACATGTTTTTGCAAAAAAATACATAGCAGGCGAGCAGCTTGAAGATGCAATTAATACTACCAGAAGTTTTGAAGCTTTAGGCGGAAAGACCACTATCGATGTTTTGGGAGAATTTGTAACTGATAAAAAAACAGCCAATCATGAAAAGGATATGTGCCTTGAAGTGATAGATGCTGTAGATAAACACAAATTGCCGACATACCTTTCTATTAAGCCAACTTCAGTTGGGCTTGGTATAGATTATAATTTTGGTTTTCAGAACATAAAAGAGCTAGTGACAAAAGCTAAAGAGCTTGGAGTTTTTGTGCGCCTGGATATGGAAAATTCACCTTATACAGATGACACTCTAAGAGCATATAAAGAGCTTAGAGACGCAGGGTATGATAATGTGGGATTTGTTATTCAGGCCTATATGAAACGCTCTTACGATGACCTTGTAAGCTTAAAAGACTATAAGCCTAATGTTCGCTTATGCAAAGGTATATATAATGAAGCTCCTGAAATTGCTTTTAAAGATTTCCATGGAATACGTGATAATTACAAAAAATTATTTCATTATATGGCAGATAATGATTTCTTTATCGGCATTGCAACTCACGACGATTATTTAATTGATTTTGCTGAAAAGGAAATCAAGAAGAGAAGTATGACAGAAAAAGAATACGAATTCCAGATGCTTTTAGGTGTGAAAGAAAAGACTAGAAATGAGTTGCTGACAAATGGTCATAATGTTAGAATTTACGTCCCGTATGGAGAAGATTGGTATGGATATTCAATCCGAAGACTCAAAGAAAATCCGAAAATGGCAGGGCATATCGCTAAGTCAATTTTCAGCTTCAATAGTTAGAATTATTTGTTTTGTCAGTATATTATTTGTTATAGCAGCTTGTCAAAAAAGTGATAAGCCGAAGCCCGAAGAGCCCGAAAGTGCTCAAGCAGGCGAGCAGATAGCTGAAAAAGAGCTAAGCTTTGACGATGATGACATCTGTGTTGCTACTTTTAATATAGCTTGGCTCGGAGATGGAAAAAAAGATAGGATTGACAGAGTAGAATCTGATTATCAGAATATAGCTGAAGTAATATCTCAAATAGAAGCAGATGTGATTGCTCTTCAAGAAATAGAAAATGATGAGGCAATCTCCAGAGTTTTAAAATATTTACCGCAATACGATTATTTTATCGATGATAATTCCGGTGCTCAAAATGTTGGTATGATTTATAACAGAGAGTTGGAAGTTGAAGTTCTTGATATATATGAATCAGTTCAGGTAGGAAACAAAAGATTAAGACCCGGTTTATGGGCAAGAGTGAAGAAAGGAAATTTTGATTTTTATGCAATGGTTGTGCACTTTAAATCTACTTCAAGATATGACAAAGGAGAAGAAGGAAAGAAACGAAGCAGAGGTATAAGAAGAAAACAGGCTGAAGTAGTTAATCACTGGGCAGATTCTTTACTAACAAATGGATCTGAAAAGGATCTGATTATTCTTGGAGATTTTAATGATTACCCAGATAGAAAAAGATACAATACTTTGAATAAAATTAGTTCCAAAAAATTGGAATTTATTACATCAGACTTATACAGTTGCAAATTTGAGAAGTTAAAAGGTATAGATCATCTATTGATTTCTGAGAGTGCAAAAGCAAGACTTGTTCCTAATTCTATAGGCGTTTATAATGTACATAAGGCATATAGAAAAAAAGTTGCAAAAATGATATCGGATCATTGCCCTGTTTATGCGAGATTTGACATAAAAAAAACAGATAATGATTGATTTGGGAAAATTTTTCCTTTATATATTCTATTTTTTTGTTAATTTCCATGTATTAGATTTAGAAGAAAAAGAAGGTTACTCATGAAAGGGAAAGGTAGAATCGTAAAAGAGATAAAAGAGAACTATATTCTCTTAAAGCTTGAAGGTTCTTTTAATAGTTACGAGCACGATGAAGAATTGAGAGAAACTTTTAGAGAAATCTCTAAAGGTCAACCAGTAAATGTAGTTGTTGATTTTAAAGAAGTATTTTACTTCAATTCTACAGCTATAAGAGGACTTCTTTCCGGGAATGCTTTTATCAAAAGAGCGGAAGGAATGATTATCTTTTGCAACTTAAGCGATTATATCGCTAACATATTCAAAATCACAAATTTACATCTTACGTTTAAGATTTTGGATACAGTTGAAGAAGCAGAAAAAGAATTAAAAAATCCGACAGAAGAAATATAAAAAAAGCTACCTTCGGGTAGCTTTTTTTGTATCATCTGTTTTTACAGCATATATTATTGTTGCTGTGGCTTGCCGTCTGCATTTATCATTGGGTAGTCGGGAACAATAATACCTTTTTTGATTTTTTTCAGTTTGTTTTTGCTGAGAGTTTTTCTTAAGCCTGATAGTCTGTCGTAAAATAGAACACCGTTGAGATGATCAATTTCATGCTGCATACATCTGGCTAAAAAACCGTCAACTTCGCGAACTGTTTCTTTCATATCCAAATCGTAATATTTAACTTTTATTTTCGCAGGGCGAACAACTTTCTCAAAAAATTCAGGTATGCTTAGGCAACCTTCGTAATCATCATCTGTTTCCTCAGAGTTTTCTATTATTTCTGGATTAATCATAGTGATTTGTTCGCTTAGTTCTTTGTCTTCTTCGCCAACACCTAAATCAATCACAATAACCGCTCTTTTATCTCCAACCTGATTTGCCGCCAGACCTACTCCATTACTTATATTGTAAAGAGTATCGTACATATCTTCTACCAACTTCCTAACCGAATCATCAATGGACTCAACTTTTGTAGCCTTGTTTTTTAGAACCGGGTGAAAACTATTATATATAGGTAATACTGCCATGTTTCACTTTGCACTATCTATGGTTTAACAATTTCTATTTTAAAACGGACTGTTTTAGTCTTTATTTCAAATATAAAGTTTTCCACTTACTCAGAAAAATTAAATAAAATTACTGAATAATATGTAAATTTGCTACTCAAAGCAGCATAAAGTCAATTTAAGAAATTTTTGTATAAGAGTAACTATTGTTATGAAGATTTCTATTATAGGAGCAGGAAGAAGCGGTCTTGCAGCAGCAAAATTAGCTCACTCCAAAGGAATCGATGTATTCCTGTCCGAATCTAAATCAAAAGAACATTACGCAGATGCGGCCAAAGAACTCGAAGCTCTAGGCATAGAGCATGAATTTGGTCAAAATACTCATAGCAAAATTTTGGATGCTGATAGAATTGTACTATCTCCGGGGGTTCCGCCTACTGTTGATTTCATAATAGAGGCAGAAAAAAGTGGGATGGATATAATCAGCGAATTAGAATTTGCTTGGGAATTCACTAATCATAAGATAATTGCTATAACGGGCACCAATGGTAAAACTACTACTACCGCACTGACAGGTCATATTTTTAATGTGGCAGGGGTGGATGTACATGTGTGTGGTAATATAGGAACACCTCTATCTTCAGCTATACCGAATTTAAAAGAGGATTCGGTTATTGTGCTCGAACTAAGCAGTTATCAATTGGACAGAACAAAAAAATTCCGTCCTGACGTTGCAGTCATTTTAAATTTAACTCCTGACCATTTAAGCTACCACGGTAGTTTAGAAAATTACAGGAATGCGAAATATAAAATCACTGCAAATCAAACAAAAGAGGATTATCTGATAATAAATGGTGATGATGATGCACTTATTGCTTCTGACATCAAGACAAACGCCAATTTATTATTCTTTTCAGTATCGCCTTTAAATCGGGGGATTTACACAGAGGCAGATACTATAAAATACAAAATCTCACAGCAGCATGAAACGGAGGAACTAATGGCAGTTGAAAAATTATCTCTACCGGGTATTCATAATACCTACAACTCAATGGCAGCAGCTTTGGCAGCCAGAGTGCTTGAAATCAGAAATGAAAATATTCGTGATAGTCTAATGGGATTCCAGGGGGTTGAACACAGGCTTGAATTCGTTAGAAGCTTTATGGGAGTTGATTATATCAATGATACTAAAGCTACTAATATTAATGCTACATGGTATGCTCTTTCAAGTTATGACAAGCCAATTGTCTGGATTGCAGGCGGACGAGGAGATAACAATGATTATTCTCAGCTTGATTCACTGGTAGATAAAAATGTAAAAAGTATTGTTGCCATTGGTGAAGAAGCAGATGCCATTTTCAATCACTTTTGCTTAAAAACTAAAGTTGACAGAGCTTCTTCTCTGGAAGAGGCTGTAAAAATTGCTTCAGAAATTGCAGATTATGGAGAAATTGTACTCTTTACGCCGGCTTGCAAGTCTTTTGACATGTTCGCAAATTTCGAACACAGAGGTCAAGTCTTCAAATATGCTGTAAACAGTTTGTAAATAAAATAGAAAATATAGATCTTGTATTTAAGTACAAAATAAAATTCTTTATTTATAATAAATCTCTTTTAGATTTTTATTTCAAGCGAACTAGAGACATATCAGATTAGCGGTGATAAAAAAATTGCAACCGCATGCTTTAGCTTTCGGTAATATATATTCAGAAAAGATATAAATAACTATATTTAGACTAGAGTAAAATAGATATTAGAAAAAATATATAAAATATCCTAAAATTCCTTAGGGGGGAAGAATAGATGGATACACAATCTAATAAAGGGCATATCGACTGGTTTGTCCTTCTTCCTATTGCTGCATTAATGCTTTTTAGCAGCTCATTTGTTTATTCTGCTAGTGCAGTCAAATCAGCAATAGATTTTGGTGCCTCAGATACATTATTATGGAAACATATTTTGCGTATCGGACTAGGTATCTTCTTCATGATAAGCTTCGCAAAAATTGATTACCATGTTTGGGAAAAGTATGCTAAACCTATAATATTCATAGCTGTTATTTTGCTTGGATGGGTATTGATAGGAGGTAAGACTTATAATGGTGCAACCAGGTGGCTCGATTTCGGCTTGTTTAATGTGCAGCCGTCAGAGTTTGCCAAATTTGCACTTGTTATATATTTGGCAGCGCTTATAAAAGCCAAGCAAGATGTGATAAAAGATCTCGAAAAAGGATTTTTCCCTTTGCTTACCTGGGTCGCAGTAATATGTGGATTGATAGCAATGCAGCCTAATTTCTCCACTATGTTTGTAATTTTTATAATAGCTTTTATGATGCTGTTTATAGGAAATACAAATATTCTTCATATAGCTGCTACCGGCAGTATTGGTTTAGTAATGGCAGCATTTTATGCTGTTTCGGCTGAATACAGAATGCAGAGACTATTATCATTCTTTGGTATGAATGATGCTGCAACAGCTGCTCAAAACGAAAACTATCAGCTGGATCAGGCTTTAATTGCTTTAGGCAATGGCGGGCTTACCGGTTTAGGTCCGGGACAGAACAGACAAAGTAATTTTCTACCGGAACCATATGGTGATTTTATCTTCTCTATTATTGGAGAAGAGTATGGATTTATAGGATTATTTATTATCTTAATGGTGTTTGTGTGGATTTTGTGGCGAGGCTTCAAAATTGCTAAAAATGCACCGGATGATTTCGGGTATTTTCTGGCTGCTGGAATAGTACTCACATTTGGGGTTTATGTTTTTGTAAATGCGGGTGTGAATACCGGATTACTCCCAACAACCGGTGTACCAATGCCGTTTATCAGCTATGGAGGTACAGCAGTACTGTTTAATGCAGCAGCAATTGGGATACTACTAAATGTTTCAGCTCAATCGAATGTTTATCCAAAAAAGAAGTAAAATATGAATCAGTTAGATCCTGCAATAAAAACAATATGGCGAATAAGCATAGTATTTAGGTACGTATTTTATTCTATAAGCTTTTTTCTTGTAGAATGGCTGCTTATATCTCCAAATCTTGCATGGAATATTCCAACCGGGATTATTAGTGCATGTATTTTAACCTTTGGTATAACTTGGGCTATATTTATGCCAATTTACAGGTATAAGTATTGGCGGTTTGCTATCAAGGATAATGAAATACGAATCAAGTACGGTGTTTTTACAAGAGTCACCACTACAGCTCCATTTGTAAGAATTCAACATATTGATGTTCAGCAGGGAGTTTTAGAAAGGATGCAAGGCTTAGCTCGTTTGATTATTTATACTGCAGGTTCCAGAGGAGCTGATATTTCCATACCCGGTTTACCATTGGAATATGCAGAAGATTTGAGAGATAGTCTAAAAGATCTAATCAGTACGGAAGAGTTTTGATGAAAAGACTTCACCCAAATACAATACTTTATAGGATAATAGTTGCTTCACCGCAATATTTGATCTTTGCTTATTTTATTCTTAATAATCAAGCAGGTCTGGAAGATAAAATATATTTTTTCATGGGGTTATTTGCTCTGATTTTTATAGTCCCGGTTGCAGTTCTTAATTATTATTTCTATAAGTATAAAATTAGTGAAACTGAGGTGACGATAAAATCGGGAGTTTTAGCTAAAAAACAAAGAGTCATTCCACTTTCTAAGATTCAAAATATCAATATTGAACAGAATTTTTTACAGAAAATACTGAGGATAACTCAGCTAAAACTTGAAACTGCAGGAGATGCAACCTCAGAGGCATCATTACAGTTCATTTCTTTCAAAGAAGCTGAAAATATTCAAGAATATATTCAAGCAAAGAAAGAATCACTTTCCGATGAGATAAAAGAGACTATACCCGGAACTAGTGACACAGTAGAGATTGATAAAGAAAGTAATAAAGAAGCAAAAAGCGACGAGATATTTAGGCTAAGTTCAAGAGAACTACTCAGATTTGGCATGCTGCGATTTAGACCTGTAGTTTTGCTATTTATGTCCTGGTTGTATTCTTTTGCACAGCCAATACTTTTTACAAGTGAGTCAAATGAATTTGATCATATAATTGATTTTTTTAAAAGCTTAGAACAAACAGAGCTAATTTTGTATATAGTAGGGCTATTATTTGCAGTAGTGATTACTTCCTGGATAGCAGATATTGCTTTGACATTTAACAAGTACTACAAGTTTAACCTAAGGCTGGCTAAAAACAAACTTCATACTTCTTTTGGTTTTACGAGCACCAAAAAAGGCACTATTCCACTAAAAAGATTGCAATCTCTGACATTGAGAACTAATGTTATCAAAAAGAAGTTTGATTTTTACTCTCTTGATATTCAGACAGCCGGTTTTGGAGAAAACTCGATAAAGCCTGAAGCTGTTGTCCCATTTTCCAAAAGGGAAAAAATTCTGGCTTTAATAAGAGATATTTTTAATTTCGAAATACCTGAGAAGTTAAATCAAATCTCTCCATTAAGTGTTCGTCGAGCATTTTTCAAATTAGCTTTGTTTTGGACATTCACATTAGGAATTACATCGTTCCTGGCAGAATACTATGTTTTGCTTGGAATCGTAATTTATCCTCTTCTGTATTGGTATGCATATAAGAGATTTATCAATAGAGGATATATTATTTCAGGTGATAAATTAGCTGTAAAACAAGGCGTATTTTTCAAAAGCCTAACAGTAATACCGATTAGAAAAATACAGACATTCCGTATTCATCAAACGATATTCCAGCGCAGACTGGGACTGGCCACAATTAATGTAGATACAGCAGCTGCTGGGATTACAGGAGATATATCAATAATTGATATAGATTTACGTGATGCAGCGCGCCTAAATAAAGGAATAAAGGATAAATTTTTTGAAACTTTATAACTTTTATTATGTAATTGTATATAATAAAAGATTTGTATAGTTTAAGCGTTTAGATTGTTTATTTCGAAAACACAGGAAAATAATATAATGGCTTGGTTTCTAAGAACACAAAAGAATATTGAGAATCAAAAATCTAAAGAAATGCCAAATGGACTGTGGACTAAGTGCCCTTCCTGCAAAGAAGTTATTTATAAAGATAAACTCGAAGAAGAGATGTACACATGTTTTAACTGTGGGCATCACTTTAGAATCAGAACTTCCGACTATATAGATATTATATTTGATAAAGGTTCTTTCGTTGAAACACACACTGAAATAAAATCTGCAGATCCATTGGAATTTGTTGACACTAAACCTTATCCTCAAAGAATAGAAGAGGGTGATAAAAAATCCGGAGTGAATGATTCTGTAACTTCAGGGCATGGCTTGGTGCACGGCAGAAAACTATCGGCTGCTATGATGAATTTCAACTATATAGGTGGTTCGCTTGGTTCAGTGGCAGGTGAAAAAATATATAGAGCCGCTAAGTATTCATTAGAAAATAAAGTTCCTCTTTTAATACTTTCTGCATCCGGTGGCGCAAGAATGCAAGAGGCTGCATATTCTTTAATGCAGATGGCAAAAACAAGCGCAATTCTCGGTGAGTTGGCTGAAAATAAGATACCATATATATCTTTATTGACAGATCCGACTACCGGAGGTGTTAGTGCTTCCTATGCAATGCTGGGCGATGTTAATATCGCAGAACCGGGAGCTCTAATTGGTTTCGCCGGTCCAAGAGTTATTGAGCAGACTATACGAAAAAAATTACCTCAAGGATTTCAAAGAGCAGAATTCTTATTAGAGCACGGCTTTCTTGATATGATTGTCAAAAGGCAGAATCTCAAGGATAAACTGGCAGAAATAATAAAATGGTACGGATTCTAAAAATGAAACGATTTTGGTTTATAATACTCATTATATTGACTTTAACTGAATTACGATCTGAAAATGTAACGCCAAAAAAAGAAGATGACCAGCATAATTATCAACAACTATTTTTGGGGTTAGGTTATCCTTTTATTGTGCATTCGAAGGACTTCTTAAATGATTTTCATGATTATTTGGGTGCAAGTAAAAGTACTTTTTCAGCAAGTAATTTATTTCATTTGAGGTATAAACTAAGACCAATTGGATTGTTTAGAATTGGTGTTGAACTTAGCTATTTTAATTTACTTCTAAGTGACTCCTATCAATTAGAAGCATTTATCGGAAATGCTTTGCATAAAAGAGACTTCACTCAAGAAATAAAAATAAATAATATTCCTGCCTTTGTTACATTAGATTTTGTACCATATCAAAGGCCATATAAGTCTTATATAGGATTAGGACTAGGGATATGCTACTCAGAAACGAAATGGATAGAATATTTTTCCAGCACTTATAAATATGATGATTACGAGCCAGGAGAACATATTAATAAATCTGAAACTTTGCCCTGCATCAAGCTATATACCGGAGTAGAGCTAAGTTTTGACGAAACATTAGATTTTACTTTTTTAGGTTCTTTGTGTTTTGAACTGTCTTATACTTTTTATAGCGGAACAACTAAGTTTTTTGAAAATACTGCGCAACAAAATTATACTTCACCCGTTGATTTAGATAGGGAGTATACTTTATTCCCAAGTTCACTAAATTTATCAATGCTTGTTTCATTTAACATGAGCGAAAAAATCTTCACTAGAAACAGAAATAAATAAAAGGAATGATGCGTTGTTAGAAGGCGGATATATTAAGTATCCAGAATAGAATAAGTGTTTTTGAATTATCTTATTGGATGAGGTGAATATGCAGACAAACGTAACTTTCAGACACTTTAATGGACAACATCCTAAATTGCATCAGGCAGCAATTGAGACTGCAAAAAGCTTTGAAAAATATCATGATGGTATTCTTTCTGCGAATGTAGACTTTATTAACGAACAAGACAAAATAGTCCAATTTACGTTGAATCTGCCGGGAGATACGATAGTTGCGAAGGAACAAAGCGATGATTTTCAAAAGAGCTTAAACTTAGCATCGGACAAAGTAAAAAGACAAATTAGGAAATGGAAAACAAAGCATTATCATAAATAAGCATTTTTTTTTATTTTAAGAGGTCGGCTAAGCCGACCTTTTTTTTTACATTTTGAGATTAGTCATATGGATCAGCTTAAAAATCTCCAACCTCTTACTCCAAATGAAATAAAAGTAGATACATTGCTCGGATCACCTTGTGAACTTGTACATTTAAACGAACCCGTAGGATTGGATAATTTAATCTATGACAAAAATCTTTATAGACCTCAGCTTGCTTTAGCTGGATATGTCGGTCTTTTCACATATAAAAGAATCCAGGTTTTTGGTAATACAGAAATGTACTATTTGGAAGACATGGAACTTGAAGATAGAATCAAAGCTTTTAAAGTTATTTGCAAATTTCCTATTCCTTGTATTATAATAACAAATAATAACAGAATTGATCAAGAGCTTCTTGACATAGCGACAGAAAGTAATATAGCTGTTTTTAGAACTGCGTTTGATACCACAAAAACTTCATACTTGCTTTCAGATTACCTTGATGACCAATTTGCTCTACAAGTTGTTTTGCACGGCTCATTTGTGGATGTTTATGGCGTAGGTATCTTATTTGTCGGTAGAAGCGGTATAGGAAAAAGTGAAATAGCATTAGATCTGATAGAAAGAGGCCATAGACTTGTTGCTGACGATATAGTTATGCTTACCAAAAAAAGAGGAAGTATACTTATGGGAACAGGTACATCTCTGGTTCAGCACTTTATGGAGTTCCGAGGGCTTGGCATGATAGACATACGCCAAATATTCGGAATCAGGTCCATTCGTTTTCAAAAAAGGCTTGAGATCATTGTTGAACTTGAAGATTACACTAATGTTGGTGACTACACAAGAACCGGTTTAGATGAGGCGACTACAAATATTTTGGGAATTGACCTGGAAACTATTAAATTACCAATATTCCCTGGAAAGAATATTACTGTTATTGCAGAAGTGATTGCTCTTAACTATTTACTTCGCACTTACGGCTATAGTTCAGCAAATGTATTCTCGGAAAGACTCTCTGAAACAATAAGACAGAAATCTACAATGGGTAGAGGTTTTCATGATCAGAGAATCATAAATTATTTCCAAGGAGATAGAGAGTAGATAGAAGTAAATAGATTATTATATTACTATGAAGTGGCGTTACTATGGCAAACCCCAAATTAATTCAGATTTAAAAATGCCATACAATAAGATTTTTGACATAAATAGTGCTATAGATTATTGATTTATTTTTATTTTAGTAGAAAATAAATTCTCACAATAAATAATATTTAATTAAAGGTGCGTTTGCTATGCTGAAACGATTTGGCTTATTGATTTATTTAGCTGCCTTTATTGTCTTGTTTAACACTTCAGTTGCTCAGGATAATAATAAAAATATTGATTTTAAGGCAGTTGCCAATGCAAAGGAACTGAAAGCAGGTGAATCTTTTAATATCAAACTAACATTTGATATCAAAGAACACTGGTATACTTACAGTTTAAAATTGCAAATGAATGACGAAGGAATCGGTCCTATGAATACCGATATATCTATGAAAAATAAAGACTTGTTTGAATTAGATCCTGAATCAATTGTTGCTCAGAAACCTAAAGTCAAGTTTGATGAAGGTTTCGAAATGGATATTGAAGTTTACAAAAATAAAGCATCTTTTATTTTGCCTGTGACAGCAAAAAAAGACTTCAATCTAGAATCAGGCAAAGAATTAGTTTTAGTTTATTTACAGCAATGTGACACAGCAAGATGTTTGCCTCCTACAGAATTTGAAGTTCCAATCGAATATACTGATGAAGAAATTGCTTCAACTCTTCCTGTAGAAAAAGAAGAAAAAGCTGAGGTAAAAAAAGAAGCAAAAAAGGCTTTTGTTACCGATGCTACTACTGAGATTGAAGAAGTAAAGAAAAAAGGCGTTATGTCTTTCCTTTGGTTTGCTATGGGTGCAGGAGCTTTAGCACTTCTAACTCCTTGCGTTTTCCCGATGATTCCGATCACTGTATCTTTCTTTACTAAAAGAGCTGAGCAGGAGAAAGGCAAAGGTGTAAGAGACGCTTCCATATATGCAATTGGTATTATGGCAACTTTTACTGCATTAGGTATGATACTGGCAGCAGTTTTTGGTGCGACCGGCATCCGAGACTTTGCGACTAACGGCTGGGTAAATATGTTCATTGCAGGTATCTTTATCGTTTTTGCATTCAACTTATTTGGCGCATTCGAAATTCAATTGCCTACAGGCTTAATGAATAAATTGAATACTAAGAGTCAAGGTTCAGGTATTGTAAGTGTTCTTCTTATGGGCTTGACTTTCTCGCTTACTTCATTTACTTGTACAGTACCTTTTGTAGGAACTACTTTGATTTCTACAGCAAATGGTGAGTGGTTCTATCCCATTATTGGTATGATAGGTTTCTCAGGTGTCTTTGCTGCACCATTCTTCCTCTTGGCTTTATTCCCTACTGTAATGCAGAAAATGCCTAAAGCAGGCGGATGGATGAATAACGTAAAAGTGGTAATGGGCTTCTTAGAAATTGCAGCTGCAATTAAATTTGTATCAAATGCTGATCTGGTATGGAAATGGGGAGTTATGCCTCCACAAATGTTCCTTGCTATCTGGATAGCATGTTGTATCATGATTGTACTTTATGTATTAGGCAAATTTAGATTGCCACATGATGCGCCATTAAATGCAGTTGGTCCGATGAGATTAACATTTGCAACTATATTTCTAACATTCACATTCTATCTGTTCTCAGGTCTGTTTGGTGATTCGCTAGGTGAGCTAGATGCATTTTTGCCTCCACCAAACTACTCTGAAATGATGAGTGATGTTTCAGGTGCTTCTGTAGCTGCTATTGCAACAACTTCAACCATGTCAGGCGGAAGCTCCAAGTCGATGAAAGACCGAGCAATGCAAGGCTGGCTTAAAAACTATGAAGAAGGACTTGCACTTGCAAAGAAAGAGAATAAACCATTGTTTGTTGATTTTACAGGCTTTACTTGTACTAATTGCAGATGGATGGAAACAAAAATGTTCCCTAGACCTGCAGTAATAGAAAAAATGGAACAAATGGTAAGAGTTAAGCTCTTTACTGATAGAGATGAAGAACCATATTTATCTAATAAAAAATTACAAGAAGAAAGATTTGGTTCTATAGAGCTTCCTCTTTATGTAATATTGACACCGGAAGGTGAGTTTATTGCAACAAATACCTTCACAAGGGATGAAAACCTATTTTTGGAATTCTTAAATAAAGGCTTAGATGCTGTAAAGTAGAAGAACAAAAAAAAGATTATAAGACCTCTTCAGATTTAATTTTGAAGAGGTTTTTTTTGTTTGCAAATCTGCAAACTTGTAGTAAATATTTAATTGAGTTTTTCAATAAATATAGCAAGTATTTAATAATCTAAAGAAATACTATCCGAATTGAAGTCAATAAGAAAATAGATTCCTATATTACAAATTATAAATAGTCGGATGTTTCTATAGCTTGAAAAACTGTGAAAAAAGCATTTTACTTATTGATTTTAAACAAAATTATGTATATTAGCAGACCATTTTAGTCCTATCTTTATCAAAACTACTCTTATTATTAAAACTTCATTTGTAGAGCCGAAAATAATGCCTATTTTTGCAAATAGGATTACAATAGTCCTATTTAGATAATCGTCGAATGACATAAACGAAAACAACGGCATACAGGCAAAAAATATATGTTCAAACTCTCTAAGAAAGTTGAATACGCAATATTAGCTGTGCAGTATATGGCACTAAGTTCCAAAGGTATAGTTTCTGCAAAAGAAATTGCAGAGCAGCTAAATATATCTTTTGAGTTTTTGTCTAAAGCACTTCAAAAGCTAATGAAAAACGGAATAATTGAGTCAAAACAGGGAATAAGAGGTGGCTATGTACTTAGCAGACCTGCTGAAATGATTTCTCTGGCCGATATTATTAACGCTCAAAACGATGAAATTAAAGTTGTTGACTGCCTTACAGAAGAAAGTGATTGCGCTTGCATAAGAGAAGAGGATTGCTCTCTTAGATCTCCTATGCAAAACATACAGCAAAGAATTAATTCTATTCTTAAATCTACCAGCATCGCTGATATTTGTGGCAGCAACAATACCATGATTGATGCAAATGAAATATTAAATTATAAATTTGAAGGTAATAGTGATGAATAAAGAGCAAGCTGAACAACAGTACCTCGAAAATCTCGCTAATAGTGATTATAAGTACGGTTTTACAACCAATATAGAACAGGAGTTTGCTCCTAAGGGTTTGAATGAGGACATCGTTAGGTTTATTTCTGCAAAAAAGAACGAACCTGAGTTTATGCTTGAATATAGGCTTAAGGCCTATAGACACTGGCTAACTATGAAAGAACCGGATTGGGCAAAATTGAGTTATCCGCCAATTGATTATCAGGATCTCTACTACTATGCAGCTCCTAAAAAGAATGAAGGACCAAAAAATTTGGATGAAGTAGATCCGGAAATTTTGGATACTTATGCAAAATTGGGTATTCCACTTGATGAACAAAAAAAATTACAAGGTATAGCTGTGGATGCTGTTATGGACAGTGTTTCTGTAGCAACAACTTTTAAAGATACATTATCAAAGCACGGTATAATATTTATGCCGATAAGCGAAGCATTACAGGAACATCCTGAATTAGTAAAAAAATACATGGGTAGTGTGGTGCCTTATACCGATAACTACTTTGCAGCGTTAAATGCAGCTGTATTTAGTGATGGTTCATTTGTATATATTCCAAAAGGTGTGAGAGCTCCAATGGAACTATCCACGTACTTTAGAATAAATGCATCTGCTACCGGGCAGTTTGAAAGAACATTGATTGTTGCAGATGAAGGAAGCTATGTTTCTTACCTTGAAGGTTGTACTGCTCCGATGAGAGACGAAAATCAGCTTCATGCTGCAGTAGTAGAACTTGTTGCAATGGAAAGAGCCGAAATTAAGTATTCTACAGTGCAAAACTGGTATCCTGGTGATAAGGACGGAAAAGGCGGTATATATAACTTTGTTACTAAGCGCGGTCTTTGTGCAGGATATAAATCAAAAATATCTTGGACGCAAGTAGAAACAGGTTCTTCAATCACTTGGAAATACCCTAGCTGTATACTTAAAGGTGAAGAATCTATAGGTGAGTTTTACTCTGTAGCAATGACTAATAATAAGCAAATTGCAGATACAGGAAGTAAAATGATTCACCTGGGTAAAAATTCTAAAAGCAGAATTGTATCAAAAGGTATTTCAGCAGGAAGATCTGAAAATAGTTATCGAGGTTTGGTAAAAGCTACAAAAAAAGCTGACGGAGCTAGAAACTTTTCTCAGTGTGACTCTTTACTAATTGGTGATAAGTGTGGAGCACATACTTTCCCATATTTAGAAATTGAAAATAAATCAGCAGTAGTTGAACACGAAGCAACAACTTCGAAAATTTCTGAAGATATAATCTTTTATTTGAATCAAAGAGGTATAAGCACTGAAGATGCTGTGGCTTTGATTGTAAACGGATACGCAAAAGAAGTTTTAAATAAATTACCTATGGAATTTGCAGTGGAAGCTCAAAAGCTTCTTGCAATCAGCTTAGAAGGTAGTGTAGGTTAATATTATTAAAGAAAATAAAATATATAAAAAAATAGAAATAGGATTTTAGAATATGTCACTCTTAAAAATAGAAAATCTGAAAGCAAATATCGATGGTAAAGAGATATTGCATGGTTTGAATTTAGAAGTAAAACCGGGTGAAATTCATGCTATCATGGGACCAAATGGTTCAGGAAAAAGCACTCTTGCTTCAGTGTTAGCGGGTAAAGAAGAATTTGAAGTAACTGAAGGTAGTGTATCTTTTGACGGAAAAGACTTATTGGAAATGGCTGCAGAAGACAGAGCTCGTGAAGGTATGTTTTTAGCTTTTCAATATCCGGTAGAAATTCCGGGCGTTTCTAATGCAAACTTTATGAAAACTTCTGTAAACGAAATAAGAAAACATAGAGGCCAGGATGCATTGGATGCAATGGATTTCCTTCAGCTTATGAAAGAAAAAGCTGCTTTGGTTGAACTTGATTCTCAGTTTTTGACACGTTCTGTAAATCAAGGTTTTTCAGGTGGCGAAAAGAAAAGAAATGAGATATTTCAAATGGCAATGCTCGAGCCAAAATTAGCAGTGCTGGATGAAACTGATTCAGGTTTAGATATTGATGCACTTAGAGTGGTTGCTTCAGGTGTAAACAAGTTGAAAAATGAAAACAATTCTTTTGTAGTTATTACTCACTACCAAAGATTATTAGATTATATAGTACCTGACTATGTTCACGTGTTGTACAAAGGTCGTATCGTAAAATCAGGCACTAAAGAATTAGCTTTAGAATTGGAAGAAAAAGGATACGATTGGATTAAAGAGCTTGTAGACTAAATAAATCAGGTAAAATAATGTCAAAAACTGAATTAATAAATAAAATTGCCTCTGAGTTTGACTCCTTAGCTAAGCAGCTTAACGGACAAAAAGAAACAGACTCTTTTGGCAAAAGAAAAGAAGCACTTGAGGCTTTCAAACAAGTTGGTATTCCGACTTTGAAACATGAAAATTGGAAATATACAAAGCTAGCTTTTATACACCAACATGATTTTGATTTTGCCTTGAGCTGCAATGTAACTAAAGAAGAAATTGAGGCAAAAGTTCCAAAATTTGATGCATTTAGACTTGTGTTTGTAAACGGGAAGTTTATTGCTGAGTTTTCGGACAAAATAGAAGAAAAAGGCTTAGTTATAGATAACATTTCTAATGCTCTCGGAAATAATGAAATATCAGCTCTTTATTCTAAAGTAGCTGATTATAAAAAAGATCCGTTTTTAGCATTGAATACGGCTATGGCATATGAAGGTGCGTATATTAAAGTTGAGAAAAATGTAATTATTCAAAAGCCGCTTCATTTGGTGATTATAAATGACAGTAAAGAAAAATCTACAAAGAGCTATTTCAGAAATCTAATTGATGTCTCAGAAAATGCATCTGTAAAGATACTGGAAACCAATCACACTGTAGGTGAAAACGCTGCGATGACAAATGTTGTGTCTGAAGTATTTGTGGGTCAAAATGCAAAAGCAGAGTATCATAAGCTACAGGCAGATACTCCAAATTCTCATTATTTTGGGAATCTGCAAATTCAGCAGGAAAAGGATTCTCACTTTAAAACATCAGCAATAACTTTATCAGGCAAGTTTATCAGAAATAACGTAAATACTTTGCTAAATGGTACTGGTTGCCAAAACGATATGGATGGCTTCTATTATGCTGATGATAATAACTTGATAGATAATCATACTTATATTGATCATGCTATGCCTCACTGCGATAGCAATGAATTTTATAAAGGTATCATGAATGATAATGGAACTGCTGTATTCAACGGGAAAATCATGGTTCGTCCAGATGCACAGCAGACCAATGCATATCAATCAAATAAAAACATATTGCTTTCTGACAATGCTACTATAAACACTAAACCTGAGTTGGAAATTTATGCTGATGATGTGAAGTGTAGCCATGGAGCAACTTGTGGCTATATGGATGATGAATCATTGTTCTACCTCAGAGCAAGGGGAATTGGAGAAAAAGAGGCACAAACATTACTCTTAAATGCTTTTGCCGGAGAAGTACTTGAAAGAATAGATATTGAAGAATTGAGAAATCATGCTACTGATTTGATATTGAATAGGTTAAAATTTTAACTTTCATAGTATCAGGTGTTGTTAACTTTACAATTTCTCGAACTTAGGACATGCAAGGATTAAGATAATGTCAACTTTTGATATAAATAAAATACGAGCAGATTTCCCGACTCTTAACCAGAAAATAAGAGGTAAAGATTTGGTCTATTTGGATAATGCTGCAACATCACATAAGCCGCTATGTGTTATAGAAGCTGTTGAAGATTTTTATAAAAACTACAATAGCAATATTCACAGAGGTGTACATAAGCTAAGCCAAATAGCAACGGATAAATATGAAAAAGCTCGTACGACAGTAAAAGATTTTATAAATGCTGATTCGACTGAAGAAATTATCTTTACAAAAGGAACAACAGACTCTGTAAACTTAGTCGCCAATTCTTTTGGCAGGAAATATCTTAAAGAAGGTGATGAAGTACTTATTTCTCACATGGAACACCATTCAAATATAGTACCTTGGCAATTACTTTGCGAACAAATCGGATGTGTACTGAAAGTTGCACCGATAGATGACAATGGAGATATAATCTGGACAGAGTTTGAAAAGTTGATCTCTGATCGAACAAAACTTATTTCTGTGGTTCATATCTCAAATTCTTTGGGAACTATAAATCCAATCAAAAAGATAATAGATGCCGGACATAGTAGAAATATTCCGGTAATGATAGATGCTGCTCAATCCATTCATCATGTAAAAGTAGATGTAAAGGAATTAGATGCAGATTTTCTGGTTTTTTCAGGTCATAAAATTTATGGGCCTACTGGTATCGGAGTTTTGTACGGAAAGAAAAAATATCTAAATGCTATGCCTCCTTATCAAGGTGGCGGTGACATGATTTTATCAGTTAGTTTTGAGAAAACTATATACAACGAACTTCCTGCAAAATTTGAAGCCGGAACTCCTAATATCGCCGGGGCAATAGGTCTGGGTGAAGCAATTAAATATGTATCTGATTTAGGGATAGATAATATTGCAGCATATGAAAAAGAGCTTTTAGATTATGCTACAGAGCAAGTATCTGCAACTCCCGGTGTAAGAATTATCGGAACAGCTAAGCATAAAGCAAGTGTTTTGTCATTTGTGATGGAAGCTGCTCACCCACATGATGTGGGCACTATGATGGATATGGACGGTGTAGCAATTCGAACAGGACATCACTGCACTGAGCCTGTTATGAAAAGATATGATGTTCCTGCAACATCTAGGGCATCTTTTTCTTTTTACAATACAAAGGAAGAGATAGACGTTTTAGTTAAATCGATTAAAAAAATAATCGACATGTTTAGTTAGAAAAGGCATTTGTCATGAATGAATTACAAGAATTATATCAACAGGTTATTTTAGACCATAATAAGAATCCTCGCAATTTTGGTATTTTAGATTCGTGTACTCACACGGCAGAAGGGCATAACCCTTTATGTGGTGATCATATTGACTTATTTGTAGAAATGAGAGACGGCGTCATAGAAGATGTGAAGTTCAAAGGAGCCGGTTGTGCTATTTCTAAAGCATCAGCTTCGATTATGACTACTTTGCTAAAAGGTAAGACAGTGCCTGAAGCTAAACAGATGTTTGAAGAATTTCATGATTTGGTTACATCTGATCCGGAATCAGATCCAGATGTAGTTAATCTTGGGAAACTTGCTGTTTTCTGTGGTGTCAGAGAGTTTCCTGCAAGGGTAAAATGTGCAAGCTTAGCTTGGCACACACTGATGAATGCTTTGGAAGAAAAAGAACAAGCTGCTAAAACGGAGGACTAAGATGTCGATTTCACCGCAAGAGATAGAAAAAAAAGTTATTGAAGAGCTAAAGCTTATTTTTGATCCGGAAATTCCGGTTAATATATATGAGTTAGGTCTTATTTATGATATAAGCGTAACTGCTCAGAACGAAGTTGTTGTCCTTATGACTCTTACTTCGCCTAACTGTCCGGTGGCTGAGGGATTACCCACTGATGTACAGGAAAGGATAAAAGACATTAAGGAAGTTACAGATGCAAAAGTTTTACTTACATTTGATCCTCCTTGGACTACTGAACTTCTGAGTGATGCCGCCAAATTAGAACTCGGATTGTTATAGTAATTTATGATGCAATGGGAATGAAATTTCATAAACTCAAGGTAAGCAAAGTAATCAGAGAAACGGACGAAGCCGTAGCTCTGTCATTTGATATACCTGAAAAACTTAAAGATAAATTTGAGTATAAACACGGTCAGTTCTTAACTTTGAAGTTTGATGTGGATGGAAAAGAAGAAAGACGCGCGTACTCAATTTGCAGTAGCCCTGTAGTAGATGAAGGTGTTACTGTAGCTGTTAAAAAAATAGCAAATGGTAATGTTTCTAAACATATCACAGAAAATGTCAAACCCGGTGATGAAATTGAAGTATTGAAGCCGATGGGCAGATTTACTATTGATCTAAATCCGGAAAATGAGAAACATTATTATCACGTTGGTGGTGGAAGTGGGATTACGCCATTGATGTCGATTATAAAAACTACTTTAGCGGTTGAACCCAAAAGTAAAGTTTCTTTGCTATATGCAAATAAAGACCAAAACTCAATCATATTTGCAAAAGAGTTTGAGAACCTGCAAATAAAATATGGAGACAGGTTCCGAATAAAATATATTTACAGCCGTCCTAAAAATCGATGGGAAGGGCTGAAAGGACGCATTACAAAAGAAATTGTTAATGAGTTTATAGCAGGTGAGGAAACCGGTAAGGAATTCTTCATGTGTGGCCCTAATGGAATGATGGAAACTGTAGAAAGTACTTTGAAAGAAAATGGTGTAGAGGATGCGAATATTCATAAAGAGTCATTTAGCTCTTCTAAGCCAAAAGAAAAAACAGAAGAAGCAAAGCCTCGTAATGTAAAGATAAAAATTTACGGGGAAGAGCATAATATAACAGTTCATCCGGAAGAGACCATCATTATGGCTTCTATGAGAGAGGGGCAAGATCCTCCTTATAGCTGTCAGATAGGAGCATGCTCAACTTGCAGAGCCAAAGTTCTTTCTGGGCAAGTGAAAATGGATGAAAATGAAGGTTTAACTGAGCAGGAAGTTGCAGACGGATATGTTCTTTCTTGCACAGCAAGACCGCTTTCAGATGATGTTTATGTAGATTTTGATGTTTAATCCAAATAAATAGGAAACGCTATGAGCGACTCAATCCAAGAAATGGAAGTAAGAATTCCGACTGAAGTAATTGGTACGGAAACAGCAGATGATATTATCATCACTCAAAAAGCAATTGAAAAAGTGGTTGCAGTTAAAAATGAAAACAATATTGGCGATGAGATGCGACTTAGAATAGGCGCTCAAAGTGGTGGCTGTTCAGGTATGCAATATGTAATGGGTTTTGATGATAAAGAAAATCCAGGTGATAAAATTGTTGAACTAGATTCTTTAAATGTTATCATTGATAACAAGAGTCTTTTCTACCTCATGGGAGTTACATTAGATTATAAAGAAACTGAACACGGCAGTGGTTTTGTTTTTAATAATCCTAATAATGTACATTCTTGTGGTTGCGGTGGCGGTGGTGGACATCACCATTAATAATAAAAGGAAAGCCGTAGATCAATATCTACGGCTTTTTCATTATAATCTAAGATACTCTTTCTAATCTACTTCTTCCCAAGGCATATTTACTTTAATTGCCATTGCTTTAGGCAGACTTCCCATAATTGCCGGGTCAAGTGTTCTATTTAAAAATAGAGATATACCCTGTTGCTTATTTGCTGGAGCCTCAGCCCAACTAACATAAACACCAATATGCTGGAATGCCTGAATGGCTAATTCAGCTTTGTTTGTTTTTAATTGAGCACTAATATTACCGTAGCCAACACTTAAAAATTTAGTGTTTTTTCCTGCGCCGGTCCAAAGTATAAAAACTCCTTCAGAATCTTTCAAAAATTCATGGTTCAAATCAAGTTTAAATAAATTGCACCATTGATTGCCTTTACACTTAAACCATTCTAAAGTCATATATTTATCCCTTATGATATATTATTTGTTAACTAAATAAGAAAGCCCACATATGGCTGCAGTTTCAGCTCTCAAACGCCTTTTTCCAAGCTTCCACTTAGTGGTATTGAAATTATTGATAAGATTGAGCTCATTCTCAGAAAAACCGCCTTCAGGACCTGCCAATAGAATTATTTCTGAAGAGTTATCAAACTCCGATTCCGGTTCTGATCCATTTTCGTCAAGTAATATAAAATGCTGTTGACTACTTAAATTTAATAACTGATTCAGTTTAATATTATTGTGAATTTTGGGTAAAAAAGCACGTTTACACTGCTTTATGGCAGCAATTGCTTTAGCTTCCAGCCTTTCTTCTGTCAATTTTAATCTTTCGCTATGTTCAGTGTCTAGAATATAGATATTCTTAGCACCTAATTCAATAGCCTTTTCTAATGCGAACTCCATTCTGTCTCTATTTGATAATCGACCTATGGCAAGAGAATAATTAAGAATTGATTCACCTTTGAATTCATGGAAACTAACCGGCTGAAGTTCAAAAGTGTTTTTATCGATTCTTTTTTGATGGCATTCTGCCATAAGTCCCAAACCATTTGTAACCCAAATGTTTTCATCAGATGAAAGCCTAAGAGCTTTTAAATGTTTGCATTCATCAGTACTTGGAATAAAAGCACCGGAATTATTTTGGAGATCTTTATAATAAATGCATTCCATAAACATTAATACTATCGGTAATTCAAAGGATTTTTATTATTTTTGATTATTAGAATAATCAGGTAAATACAATGGCATCTAAGCAAACCCTATTCCAAAAATTAGTAAATGAAAAAAGTGCACAAGCTTATGAAGATAAATCAGGTCTAAAATACTCCTGGCAAGTCAGATTTATCATTTTATTCACTACGATAATAGCTTGTAGCTTCTTTTTTGTGTTTCATTTAGAACAGGATGTTAACACAACCAGTCAAATTTCCGGTGTTGCCGGATCTACATGGTCAGAGCAAAGTATAATATCGGAATATTCTTTTCCAATATACAAACCTGCTATTCAATATCAGAATGAAATTAACAAAGCGATGAAGTCTGTTCCCTCAGTATTCGTTTTTGATCAAAATTCATACAAAATAGCAAAGGATCATATTTCATTGATATATGATCTGTTCGAATCATTTGATGATGAAAATGAAAACGATCTTACAACACCGTATCTTACGGAGAGTAATATACGAGCTTTTACTGAGATGAAAAAAAAGCAAAGGCTGAGATTTTTGTCAAAATCGAAATCAGTATTAAATGATTTTGTTGATATGATTTACAAAAACGGTTTTGTAGATATTGCTGTATCAGGTATAAAGACTGATTATATCATACTGCAAACGGATGATAACCAAAGAAAAAATATCAAAACTTTACTGCTTACAGATAATTCTACTTTGAGTGATAAATTTGAAAAAAATGTTTTATCCCGCTTCGATCAAGTTTTGCATGAATTACTAAAACAGATTGTTTCTGAAAATCTTCGCCCAAATCTATTATATTCTGCAGATCTGACAAATATTCAAAAAAGCATGGCAAAAAATTCAGTTGCCAGGACAATAGGGGTTGTAAAAAAAGGTGAAGTCATTGTAAATAAAAATGATGTTATTACAGATGAGCATCTACTAAAGCTAAATTCTTATTACATGTCAGAAAATATGCAGAGCGAATCCAGAATAAGCATGACTAATATTTTGGGATCTATAGGACACTTTTTCACTATCTATACTGTGCTGTTGTTTTACTTGTTCTATATAAGAAAGAAAATATTTTATGATAATGCTCAGCTTGCAATAATAAGTGTGATACTTGTTCTATCATCAATGCTGGCTTGGGTTTCTATGGAAATACCCAGTTCTTTCCCATTGGAATACCTTATAGTGGTGCCGGCATTTTCAATGCTCGCTGCAATTGTATTTGATTCCAGAACCGGGTTTTATGTAACTGTGACTATTGCCTTACTTGTGGCAGGAATCAGAGGCACAGACTATATAACAGGTGTCAGTTTAATGTTCGCAGGAACTTTAGCTGCATATACAGTGAAAGACATTCAAAACAGAACTCAGATGTTTCAGTCCATATTTTTTATCTTTTTAGGCTTTTTAGTTCCAATTACCGCCTTTAACCTAGAGAGATCCATGGATATGGACATAATGATCAAACAGCTTATTCTAGCTTCTGTCAACTCAGCTATATCTCCGTTAATTACTTTCGGTATGTTGATTATGACAGAAAGAATCTCTAACATTGCAACTGATTTGCGAATACAGGAGTTTGACTCTCTTAATCATCCGCTGTTAAAAAAAATGAGTGATATTGCTCCGGGCACATATCAGCATACACTGTCTGTAGCAACATTGACTGAAAGATGTGCAGATGCTATTGGCGCTAATCCACTACTAGCTAAAGTCGGAACTTATTATCATGATATAGGAAAAATGTCAAAAGCAGAATACTTCACTGAAAATCAGATGGATATTGGCAATAAACATGATATGCTGCCACCAAAAAAGAGTGCTCAAGCTATTAAAGATCATGTTTCAGAAGGTATCTTATTGGCAAGACAGTATAAACTTCCTAAAAGAATAATCGACTTTATACCTATGCATCACGGAACTACTTTAATAAAACACTTTTATGCTAAGGCTGTGGAAATTGCTGAAGAAGGTGAAACAGTAGATCAAATTGATTTTAGATATCCGGGGCCAAAGCCTGCAACAAAAGAGGCTGCCATTTTGATGATTTGTGACAGTGCAGAAGCTATGTCAAGAATTCAGGTAAAGGATAATACTGAACTGGAAAACATGATAAATAACAACATTAAAGACAGACTTTTAGATGGCCAATTTGACGAATGCGAAATAACAATGAAGGATTTAGAGATTATTAAAGAAACAATTTTTAAAGATCTCATTTCAAGAGGCCACCAAAGGGTTAAATACAAAGAGATTCCGAAAAAAGATGGACAAGAAGAAACAAAATAATATTGAGCTTCCTAAGGCTTTATCAAGACAGATAAAGCATTTTATAGAATATGTCAGCTTGGAAAAGGGACTTTCGGATAATACGAAAGTCTCTTATGCTAATGACCTAAAAAATCTATCCCAATTTTTGGCTTCCATGGAATTAGAAAGGTTTGAAGATGTAGTCAAAGAGGACTTAATTGCCTTTTTATATTATATTTCTGACTTAGGGCTTTCTAATACAACTCGAGCCAGATACTTATCTACATTCAGAAGTTTTTTTAGATATCTAGTTTCAGAGAATATCATAGAAATCGATATTAGCGAAACAGTAGATATGCCCAAACAAAAAAGAAAGATTCCTGATACTCTCTCGTATCCTGAAGTAAATGCAATAATTTGTGCTCCGGATACTGAGAGCATCGGTGGTTTAAGAGACAGAGCAATGATGGAGATTCTATACGCCTGCGGGCTTAGAGTATCTGAACTACTTACCTTAGAACGAAAAAACTTATTGTTTGACATGGAAATCATCAGAGTCATAGGTAAGGGCGCTAAAGAAAGATTTGTGCCAATCGGAGGCTCTGCACTCCAATGGGTGGAGTTATATCTTAATCAGGCAAGACCACAAATTGCGAATTTGCATTCGGAAGATATTCTTTTTCTAAATATTAGGGGAAAGAATATGTCAAGAATGGGCTTTTGGAAAATATTAAAAAAATATGCAGATGCCTCGGGAATTTTAAAACATGTGCACCCACACATGTTTCGTCATTCGTTTGCTACTCATTTGCTAGAGGGAGGAGCAGACTTAAGAGCTGTGCAGGAAATGCTAGGACACTCTGATATTTCCACCACCCAAATCTATACGCACATAGACCGAGAATACCTAAAAGAAGTGCATAAAACATTCCATCCCAGAAGCTAGAGATAAAAATTGCAGTCGAATACCCAATAGTTAGAAGAAAAATCCTAAAGCTATTTCGATATCAATCATTTATTTTTGAATTTGAATAGAATGCAGGTTAGGAATAAAATAGTTTATACTCCTACCTTTTTACATTCTTCTGCAATAACACACTTATCACATTTTGGTTTTCTGGTGCAGATTTTTCTGCCATGATTGATGAAGTAATGGGTGAATGTAACCCAAATATCTTTGCTTATTAATTTCATAAGAGCAAATTCTATTTTTACTGCATCTTTAGTGTCAACAAACCCCATTCTGTTGCTAAGTCTAGTAACGTGAGTGTCAACTACAATACCCGGAGTATCAAAGCAATGTCCGAGAACAACATTAGCCGTTTTTCTGCCCACTCCGGGCAGTTTAAGAAGGTTTTCCATAGTATTAGGCAATATACCTTCGAAATCTTCAATTATCATCTTACAAGCACCTGCTATGTTTTTAGCTTTTGCTCTGTAAAAGCCGGTCGAGTAGATATCTTGCTCTAATTCTTCAATAGGTACTTTTAGGTAGTCTTCAGGAGATCTGTATTTGACAAACAGATCTTTAGTAACTATATTTACTCTGGCATCAGTACATTGTGCAGATAAGATTGTTGCTATAAGCAATTCAAAGGGTGTCGAAAAATCCAATTGAATTTTTACATCAGGATATTTTTGCGAAAGACCTTCAATTATGTAAGCCATTCTTTGTTTTTTACTTCGAATCATTATTTTTGCCTATTCTGTTGCAAATACTGTCTTCTGAGTCTCTGTTGTAAATATAAGTTGGGAGAGTAGTCTTGCCAATAACGTAGTTAGCGTCTTTAATTTTATGGTAAAACTCAAAATCACAACCGAATTTATTTATAAAGCCGCCTACTTTGTTGAAAACATCTCTTTTTACAACAAAAGTACCATTTATGTAGCAATCATTTAGATGTATCTTTTTTTGTGGATTATTGCAGTCAGGCACATAAGGATCACCAATTATTTCTACACCCCCGTGAAGCATATCGAGTGTAGGATTTTGAAATATAATTCTTTTTCTTAATTCCAGATGCTGGGGGTGGTATAAATCGTCATCATCAAGGAAAGTAACGAAAAAACCTTCAGACAATTTGGCACCTAAATTCTTAGATAAGTATGTTCCGGTATTTTTTTTAAAAATATATTTGAATCTGTTATCGTTTCTTACTATATAGTCAATCTGAGAAATGGTTGGTTGAGCAGAGCCGTCATCAATTATGATGCATTGCCAGTCAGTTTCCGTTTGAAGTTGTAGTGACTCCAGTGCTTTAACCAGTTGTTTTGGTCGGTTATAAGTTGTAATAACTACCGAGAAAAACGGAATTGTTTCTATTAGGATATTATTCATATATTTAAAGTTTTGAAAATGAATGATAAAGCAAAAATATTAATAGTTGACGACTTACCCAAAAATCTTACAATGTTAGCTACTTATTTGAAAGTAGAAGGCTATCAGGTAGACATTCTAAGTGACTCTACAGAAGTTATTGACTTTTTGAAAGAAAATAATCAAGATATAATTCTGCTGGATGTCATGATGCCTAAGATAAATGGTTTTGATTTATGTCAAATGATAAAAAATGAGGACGATCTTAAGGATATTCCTATTATATTTTTGACAGCCTTAACTGACCAGGAGCATATTTTAAAAGCTTTTGAAGTTGGAGGGGTAGACTATCTAAGCAAGCCTTTCCAAATTACTGAGCTTCTGGCTCGAGTTAGAACTCATATGGAAAACAAGAGATATAGGGAAAAGCTTGAAAGCTTAAATGCTACTAAAGATAAATTCTTTTCTATCATAGCTCATGACCTAAAAAATCCAATTTCGAGCATAAAAAATTCTGTGGATTTAATGGCAAGACTTTATTACGAGTTCTCTGATGAGGAAAGACTATCTTACCTTTCAGGATTAAAAGAAACAACTGAAAATGTTTTTGAACTACTGCAAAACTTACTTGCGTGGTCTCGTACACAAACAAATCGAATAGAGTTTAATCCTGATGTATTTGATTTGAAGTTAGTAGCAGATAATATAACGTCTCTCTTGGCAAACCAAGCAAGTATGAAAAATATATGTCTTCAACATCTTATTAAACCAGGTACTATGGTTTTTGCTGATGTTAATATGGTTGCCACTGTAATTAGAAATCTGGTATCTAATGCCATAAAGTTTACAAAAGAGAATGGAATGATAAAAATTCATTCTGAAATTACAGATAAAGATCAAATTCGAATATATGTAAAAGATAATGGTATTGGTATAGAACAAAATAAAATATCAAAACTCTTTTCTATAACTTCAAATTATACAACTCCCGGTACAAATTCCGAATCAGGTACCGGTTTAGGCCTTATATTATGCAAAGAATTTGTAGAGAAAAACAATGGTACAATTGAAGTTAAAAGTGAACTAAATAAAGGCACTACTTTTATAATAGAATTACCTACTAAAAGTATGTAAATGGCAAAAAAATGATTATCTTGGTTTTTTATGTATTACCACTTATCCTGGGACAAATATGGATTTTGTTGAATTCTGGACGCTATGCTCGGCAAATGATATTATTTTAGATACAGATCAAATAGATCAATTCAAACGATTTCATAAAGAACTACAATATTGGAATGAAAAAGTAAATCTTATCTCAAGAAAAGATATGGATAATATACTTGAAAGGCACTTTATCCATTCCCTGACTATTCTTAAATACCTGGAAATTAGGAACAAGGCACGAGTTTTAGATATTGGAACAGGTGGTGGCTTCCCGGGGATTCCTCTGTCAATTGCTCAACCTAAAGCACATTATCTTTTGGCTGATTCAATTGCTAAAAAAATAAAATTAACTGAAATGTTTGCAAAACATACAGGCAATAGACTCGTAAAAACATACAAAGGCAGAGTCGAAAATCTAATTCAGGATCAAGAGTATCATAATCATTTTGACATAATTACTGCCAGAGCAGTTACTCGTACTCATAAATTGATAGAATATTCAGAAAAATTATTAAAACCCGGTGGCATGTACTATTTGCTAAAAGGTGGAGATCTTACTGAAGAGTTAGAAATGACTAAAGAGCTATATCCACATGCTAAATTTAAAGAGATAGCTATTGATTTCAGAGGCGTAGATTGGTTTAAACAGGAAGATAAGAAAATATTGGTTGTTAAAAATGTTAAGAAAGACTATTAAATACATATCTGTTTTTATACTTTCATCTTTACTATTACTGGCTGTTGATAAAGCCAGTAGTGACTTTCAGATTGCAAGAGTCAAATATTCGGGTGGGGGAGATTGGTACAATGATCCTTCAGCTGAGGAGAATTTGCTTTCTTATGTCAGAGCAAACACAAATATTTCTGTAAAACCTAAATATACTTTTACTGAACTAAGCTCTCCTAAGCTATTTGAATATCCTGTGATATTTTTAACTGGTCATGGTAATTTGAAGTTTACTGATGAAGAAGCTGAAAATTTATATGAATATTTGACAAATGGTGGTTTTTTGTATGTAGATGATGATTACGGATTAGATCCATACCTAAGGAAGGAAATGAAGAAAGTCTTTCCTGAGCAGGAATTTGTAGAATTGCCTTTTTCACATGGAATCTATAATTGCCACTATAAGTTTCCTCAAGGACCACCTAAGACTCATGAGCATGATGATCAAAACCCAAAAGGATTTGGTCTTTTTCACGATGGAAGGCTTTGTGTTTACTACACGTTCGAATCAAATCCGAGTGATGGATGGGCTGATGAAAGAGTTCATAATGATAATGATAAAACAAGAGAAACTGCTTTGAAATTTGGGACAAATATTATTGTCTGGGCACTAACTAATTAGATGTTATGGAAAAATACAATAAACAAGACAAAATAATACAAAAAATAGATGCGACTAAAAGGTCGGAACTGATAAATATAAGCCTCTCTAATTTATTATATGCTGCTTCTGTTTCAGGAATGACGGCAATAGTCTTTATTGCTCTAGAATCATTATTAGATTCCGGTATTGCTACAAGAACAGCCATGGTAAGTGTTTGGTCAGCTTTGACTCTGTTATTGCTGATAGTATCATTTCTACCTTCTTTCCGATATTTACGAGACAAAAACAGATCCGGGACAGAATCAATTGCCCTCAGAGTGGGCGAAGCTTATCCTGAGATAAAAGATTCTCTCAGCAATGCTATCCAGCTAACTTACAATAATAAAATTGAAAATATATTTTCAAATGAGCTTATCCGAGCTTCATATGATGATGCAGTTGAAAAATCAAAAACCAAAGATTTTAGCATTATTATTAATAAAAAGTCTTTTAAACGCTCGCTTGGTTTGTTTTTCTCTATTGTTGCAGTCTCTACTCTTTCTTTCTTTGTAATGGGTGAAGAGGCTCAATCAGCATTAAACAGATTAGTTCACTATAACAGATCTTTTGTTCCTCCTGCTCCATTTTCACTCTCAATTACGCCTAAAGC
This sequence comes from uncultured bacterium, assembly GCA_942490685.1. Classification (GTDB taxonomy): domain Bacteria; phylum Bacteroidota; class Ignavibacteria; order Kapaibacteriales; family UBA2268; genus JBFHIJ01. The sequence goes on along the minus strand of CALNXW010000016.1, from coordinate 1,540,292 downwards.
TGCAAACATTGAGAGAGGAGATAGTGTAAATGTTATAGTTAATTACACTGGTGAATTGGCACAGAAAGTATATTTGATGGTTAAGTATGAAAATGATAAAAATTTTGAAAAAGTTGAGTTAAATAACAAAACAGCTTCAAACTTCACTTATAAATTTAATGCATTAAAATATAAGGTGCAATGTTTTGCTTACGCAGAATGGTTTGATTCTCCTGTTACAACAGATACTTGTGATATATCCATTTTTGAGCGACCTTATGTAAAAGCTTTTGAAGGTAAAATTACTTTTCCTGCTTACACAGGAAGAAATACTCAAGAATTTGATCAGGAAAGTGGTGACATATCTGCTTTGGCCGGTAGTAAAATTGAACTTACTGCTACCACAGCCAAAGAAGTTGAAAAAGCACAATTGCAGTTTATTTATGATATTAAAAAAGATACTTTAATAACCAAAGATACTGCATTCTATCTGATGAAAGTAAAAGAAAATACTGCTAGTGTTGACTTCAAAATAATCAATTCTGGTACATACAAAATTTTGATTGAGGATAAAGAAGGAAATAGAAATTCTAATCCTATAGAGTATACTATAATTGCCACACAGGATGAATATCCTGCTATCACTTTATTGCAGCCAATATCTGACATGAGAATAGGAGACAGTGGCTTGCTTCCAATAAAAGTCGATATAAGTGATGATTATGGTTTTTCATCTTTAAAGCTATTCTTTAAGAGAATAGAGTCACGTTATACGGAGCCGGATGAAAACTTCCGAAGTTTAGATCTAATGTTTGACAAATCAGATAATATGCAAAATGTTTTTTATGTCTGGAATTTGCATGAGCTAAACATATCACCGGAAGATAAGTATGAGTACTATATTGAAGTTGCAGACAATGATATAGTTACCGGACCTAAAAAAGCTAAAACTGTTCATTTGACTGTAAAGTTACCATCCTTAATGGAAGCTATGCAAGATGCTGAAAACGAACAGAAGCGAATAGAAGAAGAGCTCAAAAAAGTACTAAATGAGGCTCAGAAAGTACAAAAAGATATGGAAGAGTTTGACAGAAAAGTACTTAAAGATAAAAAGAAAAAAGAGCTTAACTGGGAAGACAAAAAGAATCTGGAAAAAATAGCTCAGAAGAAAGATGAAATCAGTAAAAAATTAGATAAAATACAAGACAGACTTCAGAAAGCAACTGAAGAGATGCAAAAATCCAATATGCTTTCTGAAGAAACAATGCAAAAATATATGCAGCTCCAAGATTTGATGCAAAAAGTTGATAATCAAGAGTTTAGGCAAATGCAGCAAAATCTTCAGGAAGCTCTAAAGCAGATGGATAAAAAAGATATCCAGAAGGCTATGGAAAACTATGAGTTCAATGAAGAGCAATTTAAGCAAAATATAGAACGTACTATGAAAATGCTTAAAAGAATGCAGGCTGAGCAAAAAACTGACGCCATCCAAAAGCAAGCTGAAAAAATGGCTAAACAGCAGGAAGAAATTAGTAAGCAGATGGAGAACGCTAACAAGCAGCAAGCAAAAGACTTAGCGAAAAAGCAGGAACAACTTGCTAAAGATATGGAAAGGCTTCAGGAAGAGCTTAAAAAGCTTGAAGAAATGATGAAAGAATACCAGGAAGAAATGCCTTGGGAAGAACTTCAGAAAGCTATGGAAGAGCTTAATGCAGAGCAAACTCAGCAGGAAATGATGGAAGCTGCGCAACAAATGCAGCAAAATCAAAAATCTTCTGCAAAGCAAAATCAACAATCTGCTCAAAATAAAATGCAAAATCTTGCACAGCAGATGCAACAGATGAAACAGCAGTTGCAAGAAGAAGATAATCAGGAAGCGATGAAGCAAATGGAAAAATCTATCTCGGATATGATAGAAATTTCTAAGCAGCAGGAAGAAATCACTAAAGAAACTACTAATGCTGATTATAATTCTAAAAAATTGCCACAAATTGCTAAACAACAAGAAAAAAATTCAAGAGCACTCATGAATGTAGCTAACAATCTTGCCAAATTAGGAGAGAAATCGTTTTCTGTAACTCCAGAGATGGGTAAAGAATTGGGTAATTCTATGAAACAGATGAGTGAATCTATATCTCAGCTTTCTGAAAGAAGAACACATTATGCTAAACAAGCGCAAGCTCAAGCGATGACTTCACTTAACAGTGCAATTTCGCAAATGCAGGATATGCTTGGAGAAATGAAGCAAAATGGTGGATCTTGCAATAATCCGGGGGGTAGCGGTCAAGGGCAGCAACCTAAACCGGGTATGGGATTTCAGCAGCAATTACAGCAGATTGCAGCAGAGCAGCAGGTTATTAATCAGTCACTGAAACAGATGATGCAGCAAGGCGGGCAAGGTATGACTCCTCAGCAACAAGCACAGCACCAGAGACTTTCAGAGAAACAGGGGCAAGCTGCTTCTCAAATGCAAAAACTGGCTGATGAGCAAAAACAACATGGTAATAAAGGTGAAAGAAAAACTGTCGGTGACTTGAATAAGCTGTCTAAAGATATGGAAGAAGTCATGCAAGACATTCGCTCAGGGAAAATTGATCAGGAAACAATCAAAAAACAAGATAAGATACTTTCAAGACTACTTGATGCTACACGATCTATTAATGACAGAGATTTTGAGAAACAGAGAGAGTCAAAAGAAGGTAAGAATAGATTTTTAGTTTCCCCATCTGAAATTGATTTACAATCTCAAGAAGGCAAATCAAAACTATTTAGAGAGATTTTGAGAGCGTCAAAAGGTACTTATACAAAAGACTATCAAAATATTATCTACAAATACTTCAAACAGCTTGAGAAATCTGAAAATATAAAATAAATAAAAGCCGGCTTAAGAGCCGGCTTTTATTGTAGAATATTATTCTTTTTCAGTTTCTTTTTTGTCCGCTTTATATTTTTCAGTTATTTGAATCCATTCCTGCCACATTTGAGATTCTGTTTCAGTTTTTTTATTGACCTTAGAAATATAATGAATATGGCACAAAGCCTTTCCGTCTTTTACAGTCACATTCAAGACAGGTTTTTCTCTGGTAAAGAGTATTTCATCCATATGATTGTGGATGTCTCGATTTTCAAGAGTGGATTTGTCTACATTATGTTTTTCTGCCAAATCATTTAAGAATGGAGTAAAATAGTTTATATCATTTTCAGGAATTTGAAATTCCAGGCTATTCCAGACTAAGCCGAAACCTCTGCTATAATTTCTGAGAGTTTTAGTAATAAATATACTATTAGGGATTTTAAGGATATTGCCGGTATAAATATCTTCAAACTGCTTATTCGTTTCAGCAAGAGTTACAAATATTGGACCTGTTTGAATAACATCTCCCGTATAGCCATCGATTTGAATTCTATCTCCAACTTTGAATAAATCTCTCCAGATGATCACAAAATTTGAAATCAAATCTAAAATTAATTCTTTCGATGTGATAATAAATGCACCGGTTACTAAACCAAGAAATGTTATAATATTACTTACATACTCGTACCAAACAACTACCACAGCGATTATCATCAAAATATTTATCACTGTAGTTGCTGTTTGCCTGTGCATATACTTTCTTCTTAGCTGCTTATCCTTTTTTTCTATAATTTTGATAAGCAACCATTTGAAGATGGAAAAAAGTATAATTAGACCGAAAGAGATTACAAGTCTTTCGGTATTATTATCAAACCAAGAATTCATTTTATTCCCCTAAATTATCCAGTAAAAGAGAAAGGAGTACAGCTCTGTCTATCAGACTGTCTTTCAAAATATACTCTTTACCGGTTCTCAAATTTCCACCTAAAGCACCCATACCTTCTATTGCTGGAACAGCATCTACTATGTTGCATATATTAGAAGAAGTTGGTCTGTGAGAAGCTGCTATTGTAATCTCAAGTTTTTTTGATAGATTTTCAATTTCGTTACAAAAGTCTTCATTTCTATTTGCTGACAGCAAAGGTTTTCTATTGAGCAATCGTTTTACGTTATAGTTGATATTCAAAGAAGAAGACGGTTTAGCGTATTCTCTGACTTTCTTTTCGATTAATTCTTTCATCTCCATTGAGTCAAAAGCTATTGTGAATTTTATAGTTGACTTATAAATATTCGATTCTGAGACATAATTATAGTCAGATTTATCAACTCTTACCTGTACATTGTGTAACTCAGGGAGTTTAGAGATTTTATTGATAAATTGCAGGTACTGTTTGAGTAATAAATTACCTTTTTCTATAATAGAATAATCAATTCTAAACTTAAGTTTTCCCGAGCAGGAAGATGTATAAGAGCCATCAGGATTGCCATTTTTAAGACCAACAATTTTAAGAGCATTTTGGCTGTGCATTTTAACCAGGTCTCTGCTAAAATGACCTCCAATAGTATCATCGCTCATAAGTAGGATACCTATTTTTCTCTTTTTAAGAGATTTGACAAATTTCAGAGATTTAAGCGCTATTACCAATATTGCTAAGCCTGACTTACTTTCTGCAATGCCTGATCCGAAAATCTTATTTTGCTCGTTGAAGATATTAATATGAGACTGATAGTCTGAGATTGTGTCGCTATGTGCAAGAAGAAGAATATCGTCCTTTTCTTCAGTGTGATTTTTAAAATAATACATATCACCGACTTCAGTCTGAGGATATATAGTAGAATTAAAACCTAACTGTGTAAGTATTTTTTCCAAGTTTCTATTTAGAAAGTTCACTCCCTCTGCATTATAAGCATTAGAGCTAACAGCAACAAATTTTTCTAAATAACTTTCAATAGTGCCCATCTGACTTCTGATATATCTTCTAATCCTGGCAGTTTTATTTAGTTTATTATCAGTTATATTGCCGGATATTTCAGGGTTTTTCTGATAACTGCTGCCAAAATACCTAAGGGAAGCATTGTCCAATATTTTATTGATTAGTCCGGAATAAGTATAACCAGCAACTGTTGCAGAATTGAAATAAGAACCTGTCAAGCCAAGCGAAGCCATAGAATTTATTTCCAGTAGGTAGAAATTACCTTCAGAATCCATTCTGAAATCAACACGAGCATAATCACAAAGTCCCAGTGAGTTGAAGGCTTTTCTTGCAAGTAATTTTATTTCTTCCATTTTATCAGCCGGAAGATCCGGTGGGCATATTTTACCCATAGGGGATTTAGTTTTATGATCATAAGTTTGAATAGCATCAGGAGAATCAAGGCCAATCTCCACTACAGGTAATATTTCTAAATTTGGTTCATTTCCGAGCAGTCCGACAGCAAACTCTCGTCCCGGAATAAACCGTTCAACAAAAACTGCAATATGGTTATCTAAAAGTTCATCCACAGCAGCCTTAAGTTCTTCAGCGTTATATACAACTTTCATACCCATGGATACAGATTCATTACGTGGCTTCACTATCACCGGAAATTCAAGAGCATTTACATCATAGTCATAACCATTTATTACATTATACTCGGGTGTTGGCAGATTAAACCTTTGAAAAACAATTTTTGTCATTACTTTGTCAAGAGCTATACCGTGCGCTGCAGGTCCGCTGCCTACATAAGGAACACCCATCATTTCAAGCATTGCCGGAATATGAGTATACCGACTTTGGCCTTGGATACCATAAGCCATATTGAATACCATGCCAGGGAATTCACCCATAATCACTTTAGGCATGAAATTTTGAAGTTTTGAGATAACATCTTTATTACCGTCGATTACTCTGACGTTATGACCTTCCGCTTCTAATGAAGCAGCAACCTTTTCAACTATTTTGTTGCTGTAGAATTCTTTGTTTCTAATTCCAAAGAAATTGATAACATCGTCTTGCGAAATATCAGATTTGTTGTATATAACGGCGATTTTCATAATCACTCACGAATTGTGTAAGCATAAAAAATTTGGCAAATATACATCTAAAGACTATAATTTCAACCTGAAATTTTTGAAGCAGGAAAAATAATTTTTTCACTTGTAATATTTGTGATTTGCTTTGCTGCAGAGACCCCATTTATATACTCTAATCAAGTCATAAAAAAGAAAACCGACAGTTAAAAAAACAGTCGGTTTGTCTAAGTATATTTGCATTAGGCTTGAGAACCTTGTAATACTTTAGCAGTCTAGTATGGATTTTATTTTTCTTTTGGCATATAGAGTCTAAATGCAGCTCCTTTGCCAAGTTCGGAAATGACCTCTATTTTTCCTTCCATCTCTTCTACTAAACGTTTTACAATAGATAAACCTAAGCCTGTTGAGTTTTCATTTCCAGTAGGACGAGCAGAAAGTTTCTGGAATTTCGTAAACATTTTTTTCTGGTCTTCTTCAGAGATTCCGGGCCCTTCATCCTTAACTTCAATCACTAAATAATCAACGTCATCCAGCACAGAAATATATATATTCTTATCATGAGGCGAAAATTTAATTGCATTTGACACTAGATTATCTACAACTTGTGATACTTTAGATGAATCAGCAAAACAATTTGCATCATCGATTTGATTATCGAATACAAGCTTAATAGATTTATCTTCAGCTCGTTTGAGATAGTTGTTGTAGCAATCTTCGGCAATATTAGCGATAGGAAAGTTTTCCATCAGCAGGTTGATTTTGCCCTGCTCAATTGCATTAACATCTAAAAGGTCTGTTACCAGTCGGAACATCTGAACCGCAGATGTGTTGATATCAGTGGTATATTCCTTCATTTCTTCAATATCAAATTCCATATCATCTCTGAGCATCAACTCGGAGAGTCCCATGATTGCACTTAAAGGATTTTTGAGATCATGAGCAGCAATGCCTAAAAACTCATTTTTTTCTTCGTTCAATTTTGTTAGTTCTTGATTTTGCTTCTTTATAGTGTCAGTAGCAAACTTCAGATCTATATGAGTTTTGATTCTGACCAGTAATTCTTCTTTTTTAAAAGGCTTAGTAATATAATCGACACCACCAATTTTAAAACCCTGGATGATGTCTTCAGTGTCAGATTTTGCAGTCAGAAATATGACAGGAATATGTGCTACCTCAGGATCACTTTTTAGTTTTTCACAAACTTGATAGCCATTCATGTCCGGCATCATCACATCTAGAAGTATTAGGTCAGGCATAATATTTTTAACCATATTTAGAGCCTGGATACCGTTAGTTGCCATAGCGATATCAAAGGATTCTTCCATGAGGATACCTCCAATTACCTGGAGGTTCTTCATTATATCATCAACAATAAAAATCTTTGGTTTTCTTACTTGCATTATTTATAACTCCTACCTTTCGGTAATCTGATTTATCATATTTTCAAAAGAGGCTAAGTGCTCAGACATCTTATCTAACACGAATCTGTCACAGTAAGAAATCAGTTCATCACTGAATTTAGTGAGCACAGTAAATTCAATTTCTTCAGAATACAGCTTTAGTTTTTCACCAAAAGCTTTGATTTCTCCAATCATTGGAGCATTCACTAAGTTTTTGGCTTCATCGAGGAATGCTGTCTGTAAGTGTTTTTTTACATCTTCCGCATATGCGATAGAAAAGTCTGCTGATTCCTCTTTATTTATTTGAATATTATCTTTACTAATATCAACAATTTCAAAAGGCAAATATTTCATTATTTCATTAAAAAGACTGTCTTTTTGAACCGGTTTGCTCACAAACCCTGAAAAACCCTCAGATTTGATTTTTTCTACATCTGAAGTCATTGCATAAGCAGTAAGAGCTATTACCGGAACATTTTTTAAATTCGGTATTTTTTTCAGCTCTCTGTTTGCGCCATAGCCATCAAGATTAGGCATTTTCAAATCCATAAGAATAATATCAGGTGTTTCTACTTGTGATTTTTCTATTACCTGATGTCCGTCTTCTGCAGTGTTAATAGAAATATCAGAATCAAGAAGATACTCTGATATCAGCATTCTATTTTGTTCCACATCATCAGCTAAAACTAAAACAGCTTTTTTGAATTTTACAGTATCATAATCTAAATCATCTTCATTAGATTTACGGACAAAGTTTTCAGATTCAGATATCTCAATATTATAAAATTCGATTCTAAAAGTACTTCCTTTATCTTTTTCAGAATAAAGTTTGATGGTTCCACCCATCATTTCAGTCAGACGTTTAGTGATTGCAAGGCCAAGACCTGTGCCACCGTACGCTTTAACACTCTGACCTTCCTGCTGCTTAAAAGCTTCGAAGATGAGCTCTTGCTGATCTGGTGGTATACCAATACCGCTATCCTTTACTTCAATAGCAAAATCGATTTTATTTCTGCCAATATGAGTTTTAATAAGTTCGATGTTAAAACCTACATGACCTTTTTCTGTAAACTTAACAGCATTCCCCATGAGATTGATAATGACCTGTCTAAATCTTGCTTCGTCTAAGCTTACAAGAGGAGGCAGCTCTGCGTCAATTTTTTCTTCATATGAAAGGCCTTTTTCATCGACTTTCAAGCTAAATATGTTTCGTATTTCTTTAGCTATATTTCTTAAATCAACAGGTTCGTAATGCAATTCGATTCGATCAGCTTCAATTTTTGATAAATCTAAAATATCATTTATCAGTCTGAGAAGAGTTTTACCGGATGAATTAACATTTTCTAGATACTCTTTACTCTTTTCATCATGCGCTACACGTTTCTTTAGCAGTTCAGTGAATCCAAGAATTGCATTCATTGGTGTCCGAATTTCGTGGGACATGTTTGCCACAAACTCACTTTTAAATTTATTAGCAGCATCTGCAGTATTTTTTGCATCAATTAGTTCACGTTCGACACGTTTTCTTTCAGCAATTTCTGATTGCAGTTTAGCAAGTAGTTTGTTTTTCTGCTTGACTGAGTCTTGCAAATACTGGTTATCCATTGTAAGTTTCTTGAGCTTTACTAAAGTTTTAGCTCTTGCAATCAGTTCTTCTTGTTTAAAAGGTTTAGGGAGGTAATCATTAGCACCTAAAGTGAACCCTTTTATAATTTCAGAGATTTCATTTAGTGATGTAAGGAAGAGTACCGGCAATTCAAAAAGAGAGTATTCTTCTCTGATCTTCTCACATACCTGAAATCCGTCCATAAACGGCATCATAACGTCTAAAACGACTAAGTCATAACTGTGTGCATAAATTTTTGAAACAGCTTCTAATCCGTTTATTGCAGTGTCAATTTCGAAGTTTTGAGTTTCTAAATATTTTCTGATGAGTCTCAGTGTAACAGGGCTATCATCAACAAGTAAAATTTTGCCCTGATTCTCACCCGGAACATCATCTAACATTAGCTCAATTGGTTTTGGAGATTGGAATAAATCTCTGGAGATATTATTCTCTTTCTCCAATTCCTGTTCGGCCATAGCCATTTTTAGCTGACTTATTTCCCTAATCAGTTCTTCTTTACTTTTATTTTCGTAATCCATACCCTAGTCTCCAATTTTCACTAAGATAATAATATTATTTTCATCTGCAATGATTTGGATAGAATTTTTTTTCTATAGTGACGAATCTTATTATTTTTGTTTAGATGTTTTGAAAAAAAAGAGAAATACCATGCATAAATTAGCAGTTAAAAGTTTAGCGGGAATACCCGAATCAATTTTTTCTACTATGAGTAGAATGGCTTTTGAATATAAAGCTACTAATCTGGGACAAGGCTTCCCTGATTTCGATGGCCCTGAATGGCTCCCTGAGATGGCTTATAAAGCAATGAAAGAAGGCAAAAATCAGTATGCGCCTTCTCCCGGTATTATGTCTATCAAACAGAATATTGCTGAAATTGAAAAAGAGCATTACAAGCTGGAGTGGGATCCTATTAATGAGATTACAATAACTGCAGGTGCTACTGAAGGTCTTTACTGTGCAATTCATGCTTATATCGAAGCGGGTGACGAAGTAGTTATGTTCGAACCTTTTTATGATGCACATCAGGCTGATGTTATTTTAGCTGGTGGTGTTCCAAAATATGTAACATTAAAGAAACCGGACTTCACTTTTGATCCAAAGGAGCTTGAAGAGGTAATAACAGAAAAGACCAAAATGATTATTGTAAATACTCCTCATAATCCTACAGGTAAGATGTATTCTAAAGAGGAATTAGAAATTATAGCAAAAATTGCAATTAAACATGATTTACTAGTACTCTCAGATGAAGTTTATGAGTTTCTGACATATGGAGAGAAACAGCATATACCTACAGCAACAATTGAAGGAATGAAAGACAGAACTATTACAATTTCTTCCACAGGTAAGACATTTGGTATGACCGGATGGAAAATAGGTTATATATGCGCTTCTCCTGAAATATCTGCTGCTATCAGAGGTGTACACCAATGGACTACTTTTGCTGTTAATACTCCGGGACAGCACGCTATGGCTTATGGATTTAGTCAGATGGCGACGTATCTTCCTGATTTTCAAAAGGAATATAAATCAAAACGTGACTTAATGCTTGAAGAGTTAGATAAAACAAAATTTAAAGCACATGCTGCTTTTGGATCTTATTTTATAATGGTTGATATACCGGAAGGCTTTGCTGATGATGTAGATTGTGCAACTAAACTGGTCAAAGAGTTTGGGGTAGCAACTATACCGCCTTCGATATTTTATGGCAAGTCTGATGAAGGTAGAACTATGTTACGTTTATGCTTTGCTAAGAAAGACGAAACAATCATAGACGGTATTAGAAAAATGGGGCAGATTTAATTGTCTGAAAAAGATCATATATATTTTATGCAAATAGCCCTTGGTGAAGCACAAGAGTCTTTGAAAACCGGTGATGTGCCAATTGGAGCTGTCATTACGTATGGTAATGAAATAATTGCTCAAGATCATAACAGAATAGAAGAGCTTAAAGATCCTTTAGCTCATGCTGAGGTTTTAGCAATTAAAAAAGCAGTTCATAAATATGGTCATAAGCATCTAATAGATTGCTCTATGTATATAACTTTAGAACCATGTTCAATGTGTGCCGGTGCTATTGTATTAGCTAGAATAGATAATGTTTATATAGCTGCCAGAGATCCTAAAACAGGAGCTTGTGGCAGCTTGTTTGACATTATTAATGATGAAAGATTAAATCATAGATGCAATGTAGAATATGATATTCTTGGCGAGAAGTCTTCTGCAATGTTAAAAGACTTTTTTAAACAATTAAGAGCTAAAAAGAAAAATGGAAGTTGAAAACGCTTTATATATAATTCCAACACCTATTGGCAATCTTGAAGATATAACCGGACGTGCTGCAAATATTCTGGGTAAAGCTGACATAATTGCATGTGAAGATACCAGAACTACCGGTAAGCTCTTAAAATTGTTGGGAATTCCGCATAATAAAATGACCAGTCTTCATCAGCATAACGAAGCTGCAAAAGCAAAATCTATAGTTGATGAGATAAAAAACGGTAAATCAGTTGCATTGGCAAGTGATGCAGGAACTCCAGGCATTTCAGATCCGGGATATAGAGTAATCACTGCTGCTATAGAAGCCGGTGTTAAAATAGTTCCTTTGCCTGGTGCTACAGCTTTTGTTCCTGCATTAGTAGCTTCAGGTTTTCCGAATCATCATTTTACTTTTTTTGGATTTCCTCCTCAGAAAAAAGGAAGAAAGACTTTTTTTGAGATGGTTTGTGCACACCAATTCACTTCAATTTTATATGAATCTCCGCATAAACTATTAAAATCATTGCAGACTTTGAATGAAGCTATTCCAGAGCGGAAATTATGCATAGCGAGAGAAATTAGCAAAGCATTTGAGGAGTTTGTAATTGGAACACCGGAAGAGTGTATAGAATTTTTTACGAATAAACAGCCTAAAGGCGAGTTTGTAATCGTAATATCAATGCCCGAAAGCAAATAGGGAAGGAATCCCTATTTGCTTATTTCGGTTACTTTCTGTTCTGCTTTTTCAAGGAATGAACGACAGTCTTTCGCTAGTTTCATAGCTTCTTCGTATTCAGAGATAAGCTCTTCTAAAGGTTTTTCGCTGCTGTCTAAATTTTCTACAATTTCTTCTATTCTATCAATTTGATCTTCAAAACTCATTTTCTTTTTTGACATGTTATCACCTGAATGTATGTTTAGTGTATTTTTAAATTATATTACAAAAATAAGTTCACTGAGCGAGCAAAGCGAGTCGAAGTGAAAAAATTTAATGGAACTTTACTTATACTTCTCAATTAAAATAATTTATATCTGAATCATTATCAATCCACAGTTCTATCAATAACACCTCCACCAACTACGTCATCGCCTTCAAAAAGAACTACTGACTGTCCCGGTGTGATTGCATCTCTAGGTTCTATGAATCTAACATGCAATTCGCCGTTTACAGTTTTGCAATAAGCATCTCTACCGCGATCATTGTATCTTATTTTGACAGAAAACAGCTTTTCTTCTTCTAATGAGGCATATTTTATTAGATTGACATCAGTAGCAATTAAGCCCATGTTGCCCATCCCTTCTTTAGTCACAACTTCGATTACATTGTGTTTTGCATCGATACTTTTTACATAAAGAGGTTCGGAGTGTGAAACTCCCAAGCCTTTTCTTTGTCCTACAGTATAAAAAGGATATCCTTTATGTTTACCGAGAGGTTTACCACCAAGCATGATATTACCTTCACCTACTGCCTTCGATTTAGGCTCTATTTTTTCAAGGAAATCATGATAAGAATCAGAGATAAAGCAAATATCTTGTGATTCCGGACTGTTAAATACAGGTAGATTAATTTCTTTAGCTAACTTACGGTTTTCTACCTTAGTCGTTTCACCTAATGGGAATATAGTTCTTGCTAATTGATCTTGAGTTAAACCCCATTTGACATAAGACTGATCTTTAGATGCATCTAATCCTTTAAAAAGTACATATCTGTTCGCTTCTTCATCGAATCGGATACGTGAATAATGGCCTGTTGCTATATAATAGCATCCCAATTTATCAGCTTCTTTTAAGAATAAGTCCCATTTTATCATAGGATTGCATCTTGCGCAAGGGTTTGGAGTTCTGCCGGACATATATTCATCAACAAAGTTATCAATGATATCCTTTTTAAACTGCTCAGAAAAGTCCATGGCATAATGCTCTATACCAAGCATATCGCATACTTTTTTTGCATCTTTAACTGCGTCAGCACACATTGTGTTCAACTCTTCTTCAGTAAAGTATTTTTTAGTAAGGTTTAGCTGCTCCATAGTCATACCAATAACTTTGAAGCCTCTGTCTAATAATACTTTAGCAGAAACTGAAGAGTCAATTCCACCTGACATCAGCAGTAGTACTTTATTTTTATCTAAGTTCATATCGATTATTATAATAATGGAAAATATAGAACTACAAATATAACAAGTATTTATGTATAGTCAATATAAAATTTAGCAATGCGAAATATATAGTTTAGTCAAGACTATTAATATAAGCCGGAATTTTGTCCCATGAGTCTATTTCAATATCAGCTTTAGTTGTCTTGGGATTTGTTTGCGCTACATATTCAGTGATATCGCCTGTGTATCTGATTGCATACATATTCAATGCTTTTGCGCCAACAACATCAGTTGCTTCAATATCGCCTATATGGATAGCATTTTTAGGGTCGCAGTTTAATTGTTGCAATACAGTATTGAAAGCTTTTGGATGCGGCTTTGCGACACCAGTTTCATTGCTAAAACTGAATGCATCAAAGTAGTCGTACAAATCATACTTTCTGAGAAGTTCTGACAAAACAGTTCCGGGAGAAAATCCTGTATCTGAAACAATTGCCAGTTTATATCTTTTTTTGAGTTCAGTCAATGCTTCCTCTATGTTAGGCATTGGTTTTGGCGGGTACTCAAGTACTGAGTTAGCAAAGCATTCAACAACATAATTTAGAGAATCTTTATTTTCAGGCAATTTCAGGTAATTCCAGAAAAATGTAACTGTTTCTTCCGGCGAAGGAGTTACCTGATCATTTTTCCATATGCGATTAAAATATTCCCAACTGGCTTGCATTGCATCAGAAAACTGTTCAGGAGTAATCATAACTCCTAATTTATCAATTGTTTCGATTAGACATCTTTGACGGTACTTATTTCTGACTTCTCCATCGGTAGAATCAAAAATAGTATTCCAAAAATCTATGGTTACAACTTGAATTGGCATATTTATTCTAAGATTTAGTATTACATTTTTAATTTTTTGAAAATTGTTTCCGGTATGTGTTTTACAATCCACATTATCAATGCCCAGAATTTGGGAAGGTACACAACATCTTTCTTTGCTTCTATACCCTCTACAATGCCTTTTGCTACAGAATCAGCTTGTGCAAACAGGAAATTCTTTTCTAAATGAGCTGTCATTGGAGTGTCTACAAAACCGGGTTTTACAGTAATAACATGGACGCCTTTGTGATACAATCTATTGCGGAGTCCTTGCAGATAAGAACTCACAGCAGCCTTCGCAGAGCCGTATATATAATTACTTTGTCTGCCTCTGTCACCAGCTACAGAAGAAATAACAGCGATAGTGCCACTGCCTTGAGATTCCATCTTTTCAGCGACTATACTCGAAAGTGTCATAACTGAAGTAGCATTAACATTCATGTTTTCTATGATATTCTCAGTTGTATTCATTGCTGCTTCTTGATCGGGGAGAAGCCCATGAGCAATCAGAAGGATGTCAATACCACCCAATTTTTGTATTATAGAATTTAACTCATTTCTTTGCGCGTCAAAGTTGCAGACATCAAAAACATGAGCAGAGACTTCAGTTTCATATCTACTTAAAATATCTGCTTTAACAGTTTCCAGTCTTTCTAAATTTCTACCGCAAATTGCAAGTTTAAATTTTTTCTTTGCAAAAAGTATAGCTGCCTGATGTGCAATGGCAGAAGTTGCGCCTATAATAACTACTTTTTTCATATCTATTTCTTATGATTGTTATTTATCTTGTTACTCTTCTCCAGAAACCGGATGAGAATTTAGGATCTATATATTTTGAAAAATCTTCCCATTGCGGGTAGAATTTTTTGAAGTTTTCAGGAGACATTCTTGCATCTTTAGCAGGATAAAGAATTCCTCCACAATCAGCAACAAATTTATCTATATCTTCTAAAATAGCCAATGTTTTTGAAGTCATTCTAAAGTCTATAGCCATTGTTATTCCAGGTCTTGGGAAAGAAAGCATTCCCGGACTCTTAACATTGCCAAAAGTCTTCAGGACTGTCAAGAAGGAAGATAAACCAGAATTGGCAATTTTCTTCATTATTGCTTTCAGATTAATAAGACCATTTTCAAATGGAATTACAAATTGATATTGTAGAAATCCTTCTTTTCCGTATGCTTTATTCCAAAACAGAAAAGCATCTAAAGGATAGAAGAAAGGATCAAAATGTACGATATCGCTTTCAACTTTCATGTTTTGCTTGTGATAATACAAACTATTAAACATGGCAACAGATAGCGGATTTATGAAAGGGGCATCAAATGGAAAAGGTATTGATTTAGGTTTTGGAAGTTCTAAATCAGTTTTTTCATCTAAGTGATTGCCTCGGTTATAAATTCCTCTCATATGATTTGGATCAATCCAAGAAACTGTATAATCAAATGCTTTTTCGGATTCTTCGTTGATTTCAAAAAATTCCTCAAGCGAATCAAATTTTATGGCATCCATTTTGAAAAAAGCATTTTTACAAGGCTTTAGTTTGAAAGTTGCATTTGTTATAATCCCTGTTAGGCCTAATCCACCGATTGTGGCAGAAAATATTTCAGGGTTTTCTTCTCTGGAGCATCTGATAAGAGTTCCATTGCTTCGCAGTAAATCAAATTCAATGAGATGTACACCAAATGTGCCACCTACGTGATGATTCTTTCCGTGAACATCATTTGCTATGGCACCACCAACAGTGATATGCTTAGTACCTGGAGTAGAAGCAAGGAAGAAACCTCTGGGAACAGAAAAATCTAGTATTTCAGCAAGTGTTATGCCTGCTTCGCACTTAATTATTCCATTTTGAGAATCAAAATGTAAAATTCTGTTTAAACCTCGGCAATCTATCAGGTTGTTGTTTTCATTTAAGCAACTGTCTCCGTAACTTTTACCCAATCCGTAAGGCAAGAAGCTCTCATTTACAGTAAAGTCAATATTATTCAGTTGGTCTCGCCAAAGTATCTTTATAACATCATTATGTTCAACTCTGGGGTACCTACCCCAGGAATAATAACTATCTATCATATCGTTGCTCCAAGTGCTAAGATAAATGCTAGTCCGATTATAATATAGCTGATTTTGTCTTTAGCGGTAAAAACAATCGGATCATCATGCATGAAACCTCTACCGGCTTTAAACCACAATCTGCCAATCCAAATGAGCAGTAAAGGGGATATGAGATAGAGGAATTCAGGTCTTTTATAAAGTAATGCAACAGAGTTACTTTCAATATACAAAGTATAGACTAAAATTGATAATAATCCTGCGCCCGTACCAAAAGATTGTACAAGAGAAATATCAGAGACAGAATAACCTCTGCCTTTTGCTTTTTCTTTATTATTCGTTTTAAGGTCTAAAAGTTCAGTATATCTTTTTAGAAATGCCAAACTTAAGAAAATAAACATTGAGAATGCTAGCAACCATTTAGAAGTAGGAACGCTAACTGCCAAAGAGCCAGCATAAATTCTCAATGTGTAAAGAGATGCAAGTAGTACTATATCAACTAGATAAATACGTTTCAGCCTGAATGAATAAAGCAGATTTGATACGTAATAAAGCATTAAAACATAAGTATATTCCATTGGGAGGTAAAAATATGAAATCATTCCTGATATGCATACAAGTATAGTGAATAATATCCCGCTAAATGGAATAGACATATCACCGGCAGCTATAGGTCTAAATTTTTTCCTTTTATGTGCTCTGTCCGATTCTAAATCCAGTAAGTCATTTAGAATGTAAATGGAAGAAGCTGCAAAACTAAAAGAGAAGAATGCTAAGACTGAGCTTTTATATACTTCAAAACCTGTAACATGAGCAAGTAACGGCGGTAAAAATAATAGTATATTCTTAATCCATTGATAAACTCTAATCTGCTTAATTACTGAATTGAATAAAAAACGCTTATTCTTTATTAGTAGCAAAGGCTTTTTAATTGATAGTGCTTTTTTTTCAACTTTGGAAGAAGGATTGACTAAGATATAATCTTTACATGCTCTAAACAAGGGTAAATCAGCAGAAGAGTCACCACAATAGGTGTAATTATCCTTCCCAAAATGTTTGTCTAAAATTGCAAGTTTGTTTTTGCTTTTTAAATTCGTATATTCATCAGAAGCAAATATATCGTTAAAAATACCGAGATGTTCGGATATTTGTGTCGCAATCTTGGTATTGGAAGCAGTCGCCAATACCAGATGAGAATTATTCTGATTTTTTAAATATTGTATAAGTTCATGATTATATGGCAAAAGTGAAGGGTCAATATTTACTTTTTCTGCCAATTTATGTTTTAGTATCTGCTTTCCTTGGAAGAACCATATGATGAGGAAGAAGATATTGAAAATATTTTGTTTAAGGAATAAAAGGGCAGTTTCAAAAAGCATATCGCTTTTGATTAAAGTGCCGTCTAAATCAACGCAGATGATAGATTTATTGTTCATTTATGCTTGCCTAAATTTATCAGAATTCAAATTTAACTAAAATCGATTAATTAACAATAAATATCTGCCAAACATGTAAATAGTGTCACGTATTGTAAGTAATAATACGTAAAAATATTATTATGTAATATCGTTTATAAGAATAGTACTTGTTAAATAAATAGATTAGTGATTAAATGAAAAAATTATCGATCACACTAAGAATATCTCTAAGCTTATTGCTGGTTGGCCTACTGCCTGTTTTTATCTTAGAGCAGGTTGCTACAGATTCTAGTAGAGAATCTCTTAAAAATGAAGCCATGCAGAGATTATACGCTGTTTCAAAAATAAAACAGGGTAGAATAGCTTCATATTTTGAAGAAAGGATGACAGACGCAAAAGTGCTGTCAAATACACCTACAATTGCTGAAGCCGTATATATAATGGATAGCCTATCCAAAGAAGCTAAAGATTTAGGCTATCAATTAAATACAGATTTACTAAACTATAAACCAATGAAAGATGCTTATGATAAATACCTACCTTATTTTAAAGAGTTCAATGATGAATATGGCTATTATGATGTTTTTATTATATCTCCAAACAGTGGACGTATTTTATTAAGTGTTGCGCTGGAAGCGGATTATGGGAATGAACTTGAAAATGAGAATACTCATTTAGCTGAAGCATGGAAGACAATGAAGGAAACTCAACAGCAGCAAATTACCGATGTACAACCTTATGCTCCTTCAAATATGGATCCTGCCATCTTCATTGTACAGCCTTCGTTTCTGGATGGTGAATATGTAGGTGCGGTTGCAGTTCAGCTTTCTTTTGATCAGATTAATTCAATAATGCAGCAAAGAGAAGGCATGGGAGAATCAGGCGAAACATATTTAGTAGGTTCTGATTTCCTTATGCGTTCTGACTCATATCTTGATAAAGAAAATAGAAACCTTAAGAAATCATTGCTTGGCAATGTAAAAAATAATGGAATCAAAACTTTGGCAACTGAAAAAGCAATTTCCGGTGAAAGCGGAATGGAAATGATTACAGATTATAATGGTAATGAAGTTGCTTCCGTATTTGCTCCTCTTGACATAAAAGATATGCGATGGGCTATAGTTTCTGAAATGGATTCGGAAGAGATATATAAATCTGCTGATGAATTAAGTAGCCAATTATTATTACTGATGTTTATTGTTTTTGCAGTTGTTATACTGATAGTGTTAATAATCTCCAGATCAATGTCAAAAGGAATTAAAAATGTAATTGCTGAGTTAAACTCACTTATTTCTTCGGTAGTCAATGGGAAGTTGGATGTTAGGGGAGATTCTTCGAAGGTTCTTATTGACTTTAGATCTATAATTGATAATATTAATGATCTGATAAATGCTTTTGTTCAACCGCTGAATGTGGTGGCAGAATATGTTGACAGAGTTTCAAAAGGCGATATACCTCCTAAAGTGAAAGAAGATTATAAGGGTGATTTTAATGAAATTAAAAACAATCTGAATCAGTTAATTGATACTGTTAACAGACTGGTGCATGATACTAATGAATTAGCAGAAGCAGCAGGAAATTATGATTTTACTAAACGCGCTAATGCTGAAATTCATCAGGGTGAATTTAGAACATTACTCTCCGGTATTAACAACACACTTGATAATATAGTTATTCCTTTGAATGAATTGATTTCTGATGTTGTAGATATGTCGCAAGCTGCTTCAGATGGCAGGTTAGATAAGAGAATTAACGTCTCTAAACACAAAGGTGATTTTGTTAAAGTAGCTGAAGGCTTTAACACGACACTAAATAATCTGATATCACCATTAAATGTTGCAGCTGAGTATGTAGACAGAATATCTAAAGGTGATTTGCCTCCAAAAATTGATGAAGAATACCGTGGAGACTTTAACGAGCTGAAGAATAATCTAAATACCTGTATAGACTCGATAGAAAAACTTGTTGCTGATTCTCATAAACTTAATGAGGCAGCTGCTCAAGGTATTATAGATTGCAGAGCGGATGAGACATTCCATCACGGCGAATTTAGAGCAATTATTAATGGTGTAAATACAACATTGGATAAAATGTCAGAACCTCTAAATGATGCAACAGATTTCTTGAATAACGTTGCTCAGGGGTCTGAAACTAAGTCTTATAACAAACCTGATGCACAGGGCGCGTATCTTGTTGCATATACAGGCATGAATAAACTGCATAGTTTCTTAGAGCAGCTTAATAGTGATTTGAAAATCACTTCCACAAAAACCGTTTCTGGTGATACATCTGCAAGAATAGATGTAAGTATTTATCCTGGTAATTGGAAAGAAATTACTTCAGGAATAAATGATACTATAGAAGCTCTTGCTACGCCAATGAATGTAGTTCTGGCAAACATAGACAAACTTTCTAAAGGTGTGTTGCCTGATACAATTGAAAATAATTTCCAAGGTGATTTTGAAAAACTAATTCGCAATATGAATAGTTTAATCACTGTATTTTCTACAATGAATAGAAATCTACTGAAAACGATAGAGGAACATGCTCAGGGTAACATCGCAGATAGATGTGATGTTGAAGGTATGGAAGGCCTTTACTTGGATATTATGTCGGGCATAAATCAAGCTCTGGATTCTATCGCCAATCCTGTAATCGAAGCTATTGGCATAATAAATATGTATGCAGATGGAGATTTGAGTAAGATAATGAGAGATCTTCCCGGCAAGCAGATTATTTTGACAAATGCCATGAATAAAATTAGAACTAATCTGATGGCATTAGTAGATGATGTTAAGTATTTAGCTGATGCAGCGGAAAAAGGCAAACTATCTTCAAGAGCAGATGAGAATAAACATCTCGGTGAGTTCAGGAATGTTATAAAAGGTGTGAATCAAACAGTTGACAACATTGTTACTCCTCTTAATTTGGCAGCGGATTATGTATCAGATATAAGTTCCGGTAATATACCTGAGCAGATAACTGAAACTTGGTTCGGAGATTTTAATACTCTAAAAGAGAATTTAAATCGCTGTATAGTTGCAGTCAATCAATTAGTAGACGATGCGAATATGTTGGCCGAATCTGCTGCACAAAACAGATTAGATAAAAGAGCAGATGAAACTCAGCATGAAGGCGATTTTAAAAAAGTTATTCAAGGTGTCAACAGAACATTAGATATTGTGGCAGATTCGAAAAACGAGGCAGACAGGCTTTCTATAGCACAGGCAGAAGTTTTAGAAAATGCAGGAAATGTTCTTTCTATGATGTCACAGGGTGACTTGACTAATATTATGGCAGGAAATTATGAAGGAGATCATAAAGTCTTGCAAGATAGTCTTAATTCTGTTATTCATGCTTTAGGAGAGTTGATTAGTGAAGTTTCTGATTCTGTACATCAAGTATCATCTGCATCTAATCAGAATCTTTCTACTATGGAAGCAATGGCTGCTGCCTCTCAGGAACAGTCTCACCAGGCAGAAGAAGTAGCTGCGGCAATAGAACAGATGTCAAGAACAGTTACAGATAATGCTTCCAACGCATCTAAAACATCAGATGTAGCACGAAAAAATCAGGAAATTGCAGAAGATGGTGGTCACATAGTAAAAGATACTGTATCAAAAATGCAGGATATTGCTAAAGTTGTGAAACAATCTGCTGATAATATTACCAAGTTAGGTGAATCAGGACAAAAAATAGGTGAGATTATATCTGTAATTAATGATATCGCTGACCAAACTAATCTACTTGCTCTTAATGCTGCAATTGAGGCTGCAAGAGCAGGAGAGCAGGGAAGAGGTTTTGCAGTTGTAGCAGATGAAGTAAGAAAACTTGCAGAAAGAACAACTGAAGCTACAAAAGAGATTGCAGGCATGATCAGCGGAATTCAAAATGAAACAAGAAACGCTGTAGAAGCTATGAATATTGGTACCAATGAAGTTCAAAATGGTATAGATTTAGCAGACAGAGCAGGTAGTGCTTTGAATGAGATTGTAATCAGTTCGAAAGAACTATTGGATATGGTCAATTCAATTGCTTCTTCTAATGAAGAACAATCTGCTACGGCTGAGGAAGTTGCTAAAAATATGACTGAGATATCTCGCGTAACAGCGGATAGTGCTGCTCAAATTGAAGATATTGTAAATGCTACTCAAATTGTAAGTCAGCTTTCTAATAAACTAAATGATCTGATTGCAAAGTTCAGCGTCAATAGCTCAAAAGATAAGTTCTCAGGGAATTCTTTAGGTTATAATTCAAGAGAAATAAAACAATTGAGATAAGCTTCAATTTTGACACACTAATTCCATATTTTAGGGGTTTGTAATATTTTACAAACCTCTTTTTTTAGTGGTGCAAAATGGAAGATATAAAGATATCAAAGTTCGACAAAGAATCTACTCTGGATATGATTGAAGAATTCAAAACAGGGTACTTGCGTTTGCTCAATGATGAAGAAAATTTACATTACTTAAGTTTTTCAGGTATTAATTTTAGTGAAGATCAGGTACATGATTGGCTTTCTTCTATTGTTTCAAAGCACATTGAGTACCACATTGTTTGGCATAAGGAACATATTATTGCTGTTGCAGCAGTGAAAAAGGACAAAGAGTATAATTACGAAATTATAGCTCTTGTAGTAGATAAGGAGTTCAGAAACAACAAAATTGCTAGCCGACTACTTGACTTTACAGAGCATGACGCAATAGAGTGTGGATTTAGAGCAATTAGATTCGGTGTTTTCTGTGATAACCAACCCATGCTCATCACTTCAATAAAAAGAGGCTATAAACCAACTCGAATGGAATATCATTGCAGATATGACGGTGAGGATATGCTGTGGTTTAAAAAGTATTTACGATGACTCAATCCAGTTTTTCAAAATTTTTGGTCCATTCGGAGTCATGATCGATTCCGGATGATATTGAACACCACAGATATTATAAGATTTATGAGATATTGACATAATCACATTTTGTGCATCTGTAGAGCTGATTATTAAATCTTCTGATAAAGAAGAATTGTCTATCGCCCAGGAATGATATCTCCCTACATCTAAGTGAGCAGGTACATTTTGGTATAAAATATCGTCTGTATCAACAGTAATTCGCGATTGAATACCATGCTGCGGATAATCTAACTGCATAAGTTTAGAGCCAAAATATTCAGCAATTGCCTGACATCCTAAACAAACTCCCAGAATACTTTTATTTGTTTTGTATCTCTGGAGAAGCTTAAATATATTTGGATATGATTTTGGTACATCCGGTCCGGGAGATATTATAATTTTGCTATATAGATCTAAAAGATTTAAATCAAGATTATCATAGGAAATAATATCTATTTTATACCCTAGAAATTGGATGACTTGAACTATATTATAAGTAAACGAGTCGTTATTATCTATCAGTACTATTGCAGGATTTTCTTTCAAGATGATTTACTATTCAAAAGATACTTCAATAAAAAAATTAAATGAGTTTGGAGAAAAAAAAGAAGCATTCTTTTTTTTAATCTCCTATGATATGCAATCTAATATTATTTTGCCGCTTTCCGAAGTAAAAAGCGATAAGCTCCTATTTGACTTCAATGGTTTGAGTAATTTTGAAGTATGCACAGGAGAAGTAGACGAACCAATAATTGAAGATTGCAGATTTATTGATTATATAGACTATAAGAATGGGTATGACATTGTAAAAGAAAACTTGTTATATGGGAATTCGTATTTATGTAATCTTACTTCTGAAACTGAGATAGAATCAAAAGCTAGTTTGTTAGATGTCTTCATTGCAGCAAAGGCTAAATATAAATTACTATTGCAGGACAATTTTGTTTGCTTTTCGCCTGAAACTTTCATTAAAATTGAAGATAGTAAGATCTATACTTATCCTATGAAAGGAACAATTGATGCTGGTATAGATAATGCTCTTGAGATTATCTTAAATGATAAAAAAGAAACTGCCGAGCATAATACAATAGTGGATTTACTCAGAAATGATTTGGGCATGGTCTCAAACAATGTGAGAGTAACTAAATATCGTTATCATGATGTATTAGAAACATCCAATAAAAAGCTGATTCAAATTAGTTCCGAAATAACTGGAAATCTTGAAAATAATTTCCACAAAAGAATAGGGGACATCCTTTTTAAATTATTACCTGCCGGCTCTGTAACAGGTGCTCCAAAACAGAAGACTTTAGAAATTATAGATAAATCAGAAAAACACAAGAGAAATTATTATACCGGAATTTCAGGTATATTCGACGGACAAAATCTCGACAGTGGTGTGCTGATTAGATATATAGAACAAAGAGATGGAAAATATTATTATAAAAGTGGGGGCGGGATTACAATCTTTAGCGATCCGGAAAAAGAGTATGAAGAACTAAACAATAAGATATATGTGCCAATTTATTGAAACAATTAGAATCTCCAAAGGAATACCTCAAAACCTAAAATATCATCGGAAAAGGATAGAGGATACGAGAAAGGTTTTTGGGATTTCCATGAATGTAGATATAGAGAGATGTTTGGAACATTATGTTATAGATAAGAATGTGTTATATAAATTTCGTATTGTTTACAGTAAGAATGATATCTATAGCACTCTAGAAGAGTATTTCAAAAAAGAGATATCATCACTTAAGATTTTGGAATCGGATATTGATTATAGCTTCAAATATGAAAACCGCGAAAAACTTAGTGATTTGTATTCTCAAAAAGGTAATTGTGATGATATACTTATTGTAAAAAACGGACTGCTAACAGATACTTTTTTTTGCAATATAGCTCTTAGGAATAATGAATCATGGTTTACTCCTGATTCGCCTTTGCTAAAAGGGACTATGAGATATAAGCTGCTGGAAAATAAAATTATAATTGAAAAGTCTCTATCTATCAATGATATACAAAAATATTCTGAAATTGCCTTATTTAATGCAATGATCCCTTGGGAAGAGAGAATATGTATTCCTGTTTGTAGTGTTCATAAATAAGTAAGAAATAGACTAGTAATATGAATATCTATAAATTTGAAATATAATATCAAATATTTATCTTATGTTTTTTAACAGTACAGAGTCTGCGTAGTGTTTTTAAAAAGACATGACAAAACAGCTTTAGTTTTGAAAGATACTAAAGTTAGTTACACTGAGCTTTTTGAAAAGATAGAATCTTTTAGACAATTTGTAAAAGATAAAGAGTCCAAAAAGATTGCTATTTTTTCTGAAAATAGGCTGGAATATGTTTATGCCTTGTATTCTTCCTGGTTTGAAGGAAACATTTTTGTTCCAATCGACTTTATGTCCCAACCGGAAGAAGTTGCTTACATTTTAAATGATGCTAAGCCGGATGTTATTTTTACTTCAGAGGGTAATCTCGCAACGCTTGAGATGGCTTTGGAGCAAGTTCATCATAAAATAGAAGTTATAAATTTTGAAGATATAGTTGATATATCACCTGTTAAATCAGTTTCTGATTTTCCTGATGTTGATTTGGAAGAAACAGCTCTGATTATATATACTTCAGGCACAACCGGAAGTCCTAAAGGTGTAATGTTGACATACAGGAACTTACAAGCCAATATTGCTGCTGTGGCAGAAGTTGGAATTTTTGATATAAACAGTAATGTGCTTGTTTTACTTCCAATGCATCATATATTGCCTTTGTTGGGTTCGATAATTGCAACCTTGTATGTTGGCGGTATAGCTACTTTTAGCCCATCTTTACAATCCACCGATGTGATGGAAACTCTTGAAAAAAATGATCTTACAATGATAATTGGAGTTCCTAGATTTTATAGCATGGTTAGGAATGGGATCAAAGCAAAAATTAACGGTAGCATTGTAACCAAAACAATTTTCAAAATTGCTGAAATAGTTGATTCAAAATCTTTTTCTAAAAAGATATTTAAGAAGGTTCACGACAAAATAGGCCATTCTATGAGGTTTATGGTTTGTGGTGGAGCCGCTATAGATGAAGAAGTATCAAAAGATTACAGAACATTGGGATTTGAACTTCTTGTAGGTTTTGGTATGACAGAGGCTGCACCTATGATTACTTTTCCGAGACCCGGCAAAGCAGTCATAAATGCTTCAGGTTCGGCAATGCCAAACACAGAAATAAAAATAGTTGACGGTGAAGTAATTTGCCGCGGCCCTCAAATAATGAAAGGCTATTATAAAAGGCCTGAAGAGACTGCTGAAGTTGTCAAAGACGGTTGGCTATATACCGGTGATTTGGGGCATATAGATGAAAAAGGAAACCTTTTTATTACTGGTAGAAAGAAAGAGATTATCGTTACTGAGGCCGGCAAGAATATTAACCCTAATGAAATTGAGTTCAAGATACTCGAAATGTCTCATCAAATTTCTGAGATTGGTGTTTATATGGAAGATAATATGCTTAAAGCTATTATATCTCCTGATTTCAGATTTTTGAAAGAAGAAGGCGTTGTAAATATCGAAGAGCATTTACTTCACGGAGTAATTGAAAAATATAATTCCAAAGTTGCTCCTTACAAGAGGATAAAAAGAATACACTGCATTAGCGATGAATTGCCAAAAACCAGACTTGGTAAAATAAAACGTTTCGAATTAGCTTCTTTGGCTGAAAAGAAAACAAAATCTAATAAGGTTGAGGTAAAAGAGCCTACATTTAAAGAATATGAGCTTATTAGAAACTTCATCAACAGCGAAAAGAATGTAGAAGTGCTCCCTACTGATCATTTAGAATTAGATTTAGGACTAGATTCTCTTGACACAGTAAGTTTACAGGTGTTTATTAATACTACTTTTGGTATTGAAATCACTCCTGAAAACTTTTTGGACAATCCAACGATAGAAAAACTTGCGCATTATGTTGCAGATAAGAAACAAAAAATAGAAGTAGACAGCGTCAAATGGAGTGAGATACTTAAAGAAAAAGTAGACCTGAAGCTGCCTAAAAGTTGGTTTACTCATAGTATGTTCAAATATGCTGCACGCTCTTTCTTTTCATTATACTTCAGGGTAAAAGCGGAAGGCAAAGAGAAGCTACCTGAAACACCTTTTATTATAGCTCCAAATCATCAAAGCTATTTTGATGGTATGTTTGTAAGTATGTTTTTGAGACAGAAAATATTCAAAAAAACATATTTTTATGCAAAGAAGAAACATGTAAACAACTGGATATATAGATTTTTGGCCAATACTAATAATGTGATTGTTGTAGATATAAATAAAGATCTTAAAACATCACTGCAAAAAATGGCGGAAGTTCTTAAAAAAGGTAAAAATTTGATTATTTTCCCTGAAGGTACTCGTTCGAGAGACGGAGAACTAGGGAATTTCAAAAAAACTTTTGCAATTTTAAGTGCTGAGCTGGGTGTTCCTATTGTCCCTGTTGCAATAGACGGGGCTTATAAAGCAATGCCTAAAGGTGCAAAAATTCCAAGACCTTTTAAAGAGATAAAAGTTAAATTTTTAGATCCAATCTATCCAACAAATGTTGATTATGACAAGATTAAAGATACGGTTTACGACTCTGTAATGAAGGCATTGAAACAATAATAAAAAAACGACTAACTTCAGAAAAGTTAGTCGTTTTTTTTTTACTCTTGAGGAGAGTGGAAACTTACTAATAGTTTAGAGTACTTTGGAATCCTATTTTTACCCATCTTCCCGGTAAAGCTACATTCGGTATATCTGATACTTTATTATCCAAAAGGTTAGATACTTCAGCAGAGACTGTGAAATTATCAAATTCGTAGTAGAGTTTAGCATCTAATATAAAAGTATCGTCGTAAGGTCTTTCACCTGTCATTTCTTTAGTATTAGTGTCAAAATGAGTATATGTTCCATTTCTGTCCTGGTAACTAAATTTCCAATCTGCTTTCAAATTATAAATTATATCATGATTTATTGCAAATGTCAACTTATGGCGGAGGTTATCCATTACGTAAAATGAAATATAGTCTTCACTTGTTTTACTGTTATCAGTAAAAGTATAACTTAAGTTTATGTAGTTGAATGGGGAAGAGGATCCTAATATATTTTTAAGAAGGAAATAGTTAGATAATTCAAATCCTACAGTTGTCATTTCTGTGAGATTTTTAGTTGTCCATTTTTCATCTTCCGGTTTTTCTCTTATCCAATCAATTAAATCACTACCCTGTCTCACAAATGCAGAAGCAGTTGATCTAAAATATGAATTGTTATATTTCATACCTGCTTCAATAGAATAAGCTTTTTCAGGTTTCAGATCAGGATTTCCATAGTTTGTAGGACCGGAATAAAATAAGTCTGTGAAAGTAGGCATTCTCATTGTATTATTTAAGGAAGTAAAAATAGTAGTGTTAGTATTCAGTTTATATGCGATATCAATTCCGCCTGTTACATTAGTACCATAATCTTCAGTATAATTTACGGCTAAACCGCCACCTAGAGTAAATTTCTCCAAGAAGTAATTATGTTCCAAAAAGACTGTTGCATGATTTCTCTTATAATCTTTATTGAAAACAGCATTATCCTCAAAAGGTACATCAATCGGATCATTCAAATCATTGCCTAAATTTGTGCTTAGGATGTACTCTGACCTATCTTCTATTCCGAAATTTGTAATCCCATAATCTGAGGTGTAAGAAAGATTTAGTTGGACACCAGCCACACTGGTTAGATGATAATTATGATTCTTGTACCATGATGCAGGATTGTATCTGAATAGTTCGAATCTATCTTGATGTCTTTTATAGTAAACAGAAGGCATAAATTTAAATTTTGTACCAGTTTCAAACTGAAGAGATGCGAAAGAAGATCTGGTATGTTCAAATTGATTTGGGAATTTGGGTGTATAAAAGCTATTTGCTCCAAATTCTTTGTCATTATGCCCGGCTTGAAATGTAAGCTTAGAAGAGCCTATTTGGTGCTTATGTTTTGCATATATATTCAATTCGTCAAAATCTGTATTTTCAATAAATCCATCAGATTTCTTTTTCGAGGCTGATATAAATGTTGAAGAGACAGTAGTATTAAAGGTGCCGTTAAATCCTAAGTTATAAAAACCAAAATCACCACCTGTTGAATTTATACTTAGTTGGTTTGTATTACTTTCTTTAGTGATTATATTTATAGCACCTGAAAAAGCATTAGGTCCGAATACTCTCGATCCGGGGCCCTGCAAAATTTCAATTCTTTCAATAGAGGAAAGATCTACCGGTAAATTCATATTGTGATGACCGGTTTGGGAATTAGTGATATTGATACCATTTAGAAGTACCATGGTTTGATCAAATGATCCGCCTCTAATACTTATATCTGATTGCACGCCAAGGTGGCCACGCTGTCTTACATCAACACCGGAAGCAAATTCAAGAAGATCAGGAACAGATTGAACAGCAGCATTTTCTATTTGTTTGCTGTCGATTATAGAAACAACTCTGGCAGATTCACTATAAAGCGAAGGTACTCGAGAAGCAGTAACAGTTACAGGATTCATTTTAACTGTCGTAGTATCTTTGGCGACAGAAGTAACAGCAGAGAAAAAAGTAACAAAAATAACATAGCTTATAATTTTGCGGAACATTGTTTGTCCTTTGTCTTAAATCATCAAATATTTTTGATTCAATATTTGAGAGAAGTAAAACAAAAACAAACAAAATATTTTTATGCAAAGTAAAAAGATCGAATTTATCGAAAAATCGAACATAATGTAAAATAACTAATTCAATTTAAAAACAATAATAATCTAAATAATGATGTTACGCAAAATTAAACATGATGTAAAGTGAATATGATGAAATACCATAAATCATTACAGAACATAGAAAAATAATGATAATGTTGCTCCGGAGTCTATATTGTTTTGTGCTTTAATAGCAGCATTATGACTATCCATGATTATTTTTGCAGTTGCAAGTCCTAATCCCAGACCATCTCCATGCGACATTAAATTATCAGATTCAAAGAATGCAAAAATGTTTTCAAGAGAATCATTAGTAAAACCAACTCCTTTGTCAATGATGTCAAGTCTTACATCATCTTGTGTTTTATTTAGGTTGATAGTAATCTTACTATTATTGTCAGAGTATTTAATTGCATTATCTAATATAATTTCAATAACTTTCTGAAGTAGATAAGAGTCTCCTTTCACTGTAACGTCTTCTGAAGGAACATTTTGAGAAATAAAGATAGATTTATCTCTCACAAGACCTTCCATATTAGTCACTGCAGCATTGATAAGCATTTTAATAGGAATATCTTCAATATGAAAATGGTATGCTTCTGTTTGTATGCGTGTGATAAGTTGAGAAAAGTTAGAAAATCTGTGTAATCTATTGATAGATTCTTTTATAAAATCCAAATATTCTATATGTTCTTCTTTATCAGTTTCCATTTTGAGGAGCTTTACATAGCCGTCTATTCCTGTGAGTGGAGTATTCAGTTCATGTGCGAGTAAGCTTAAAAAGTAGCTTTTAGAATTATCTAATTGTTTCAGCTGAGCATTAGCTTTATTCAGCTCCATTGTTCTCGCAAATACTTTCTCTTCAAGAGTAGAATTCAGTTCTTTAAGCTGCATAGTTTTATCGTGTAGCTCTAACTGAGTTCGAACTCTGGCAATAAGTTCTTCAGAATTAAATGGTTTAGTCAGATAATCAACGGCTCCCATTCTAAAACCTTTGACTATATCTTCAGTTTCAGTTTTTGCCGTAAGAAAAATAACCGGAATGTCTTTAGTTTTAGGGTTTGCTTTGATTTTTTCGCAGACTTCATAGCCGTCCATTTCAGGCATCATAACATCAAGAAGAATCATTGCGGGATTGATCTCTTCCAAAGTCTCTAAAGCAGAAGCCCCGCTGTCTGCCATAGCAATTTCGCAACCTTGTTGATATAAAATAGTACCAAGTACTTGAAGATTTTTAGGGACGTCATCTACTATTAAAATGATTGGCTTATCTGCATTTGACATATATCACCGGAAATGATTTCTTAATAATATATAGCATAATACGAATAAAGACGGATATAGTTTGAGGATAATCAGTATAAATGCTGAAAAAACAAAAAAAAACTCAAAACACACGTTTTGAGTTTTTTCAAAAAGAAATATGTCATTTTTTCTTCAATCTTTTAGCTCTCAGAGCAGTTGGATTTACTACAAAATCTAAATCTTTAAATGTATCATTTCCTGCTTCTTCATATTTTTTTTGAGCAATAAACCCAATCATGGCAGCATTGTCCATGCAATAAATCATATCAGGAGCAACAGTTTTAATTTTGTATTTTGCAGCAGTTTCAGTCATTTGAGATCTAAGCTGTGAATTTGCTGAAACTCCACCAGCTATAACAATAGTTTCAGCTTTATACTTTTTAGCAGCAGCTAGTGTTTTATGGACTAAAACATCTACGATAGCGCTTTGAACTGATGCAGCTAAGTCAGCCATCTTTTCTTCAGGAACACCATCCGGGAATTCTTTCTGAACAAAATATCTGACTGATGTCTTTAAACCACTGAAACTAAAATCAAAATTATCTGAATGAATCATTGATCTTGGGAAATCATATGTTTTATCATTGCCTTGTTTTGCCAATTTATCAATTAGCGGACCACCAGGGTAGGTGAGCCCCATTAGCTTAGCTATTTTATCAAAAGCTTCACCAGCGGCATCATCTCTAGTCAATCCGACTATTTCATAATCGTTATAAGATGTAACATTAAAAATTGCAGTATGC
This sequence comes from uncultured bacterium, assembly GCA_942490685.1. Classification (GTDB taxonomy): domain Bacteria; phylum Bacteroidota; class Ignavibacteria; order Kapaibacteriales; family UBA2268; genus JBFHIJ01. The sequence goes on along the minus strand of CALNXW010000016.1, from coordinate 1,509,019 downwards.
CCGCCACTAACTACAAGAGTAACAAATGGGAACTTAATGCTACTGTCCTGAAGGCATCCTGAATACAAATGGCCTTCAATATGATTGACAGGAATAATTGGTTTATTATATCTTATGGATAATCCTTTTGCAAAATTAGAACCTACAATAAGAGAACCAACTAGTCCTGGTTCTGTTGTAACTGCAATTGCATCCATTTCATTTACAGAAAACTCGCTTTGCTTCAGAGCTTCAGCAGTAAGGGCAGAAATAAGTTTAATATGAGCGCGAGAAGCTAATTCAGGGATGATACCACCATACTTTCCATGAAACTTTTGAGAGGAAATAAGACAGCTTTTAACACTATCCTGATGTAATACCGACACTGAAGTATCATCACAAGAAGACTCTATTGCTAAAATTTTCATTTCGATTCTTTCAATTTTGATTGCTTAAGAATAATATTATTTATTTTCTTTTCCAAAGTTGCTGTAGTAAAAGGTTTGACAATATAATCATTGATTTTTGCCATCATAGCTTGTACTACATCATTTTTGTCATCTTTTGAAGTAACGAGTAAGATTGGAATATGTTCAAGTTTTTTATTAGAACGCATAGCCCTTGCCAAATCTAATCCACTTAGTTTAGGCATGATCCAATCAGTAACTACTAAATCAAAAGTATGTTGACCCATAAGTTCTAAAGCTTCGTTACCGTCAACAGCTTCCAATATATCACTATATCCAATAGTTTTTAAGGAATTTATCAATACTCTTCGCATTATTGACAAATCTTCTACAACTAATATTTTTTTGATTTCATAACTCATAAAGCACCCAAGCTTGAATTAACTGCATAAATAATCATGCAGCAAAACTAGTGCCATACTCACGGCTCTTTCTCTATTAACTCCTCGATTTTTGCCAAATTTAAATAATTTTGCAAAAGTCTCAGTAGGAGTACTTACTCCAATCCAAACAGAGCCCACAGGTTTTTCTTCTGTTCCTCCTGTAGGTCCGGCAATTCCTGTGATGGATAATCCGAAATCAGTTTTTAAAATGTCTCTAACATTATTAGCCATTTGAATTGCAGTTTCTTCGGATACGGCACCATATTTATCAAGAATATCAGGTTCTATATTTAATTGATTTATTTTTATAGTATTGCTGTAAGAGATAATGCCACCTTCAAAGAAATCGCTACTTCCGGATTTTTCCGTTAAGTATGCACTCAGTAGTCCGGCTGTACAGGATTCAGCAAGTGAAAGTGTCTGCTTATTGTCTTTTAAAATCTTCGCAACAGCGTCCGCTATAGTATCTTCACCCGAGCCTATATAAAATTCAGACGCTCGATTCAATATATAATTTTCGAGGTCTGAGATTTGCAAATCAGCTTGATGCGAAGTGGGAGCGACAGCACCAATTCTAAGACGAATTCCTTTATAGTTTGGTAGAAAAGCTAAGGATCTGCCAGCAAGGACACTATCCGAAATATCAAGTATATCTGCCAAAGATGATTCAGGAACACCGGCGAAGTTAAGTACTTTGTATTTACAGACGGAGTGATTATTCAAAGCTATTAGATCTTTTATTATATCAAGAATATGATCGGTAATTAAACCTTTTGCTTCAACAGGTACACCCGGCAATGAAAAATAATGCTTTTCATCACGAGTGATATAGATACCCGGAGCAGTACCATTATTATTCTTTAGTGGTTTAGCTATATTGGGTATCATAGCCTGCAACTTGTTTCTTTCTGTTACAGGTCTGTCAAATCTTTTAAAAATTTCTATAACATTTTCTAATGCTTCGGCATTTAATTCTAGTTTACAAGCAAAATAATCGCATAAGATATCTTTTGTGATGTCATCATGAGTAGGGCCAAGGCCGCCTGTACTTATAATTACGTCTGAAATTCTGGATAATCTATCAAGTTCAGATTTTAAAATATCTCGATCATCACCAATTACAGAATGAGTAACCACAGATGCACCAATTTTGGTTAATTGTTCAGCGATCCAAGAAGCATTAGTATTGATTACTTGACCAATACACAGTTCATCGCCTATTGATATTATTGAAATTTTTAACATATGTAATTTCCGAAAATAAAAAAGGCAGACTATCAAAAAATAGTCTGCCCAAACTTACGAAATTGAGATGTATTATTCTGCAGATTTTTCTTCAGCCGGAGCTTCTTCTGCAGGTTTTTCTGCTTTTTTAGGAACATCAAATACATCAGGTACGTTTTTTTCATCTTCAGGAATTTCAATTGGAGTATTATCATAAGCATATTTTTCTGCATTTGGAACTGGGTGAGCAGACAAATATTCTTCGATAACAGAATTATCTTTACCTCTAAGAGCTTCAACAACAGAAAGAACTATTTTTTTAGATTCTTTGTCGAATTCAACTACTTTCAATGGTAAAGCATCACCTAATTTGAAAAATTCACTGATGTTTTTAACAGGAGCAAAAGAAAGTTGAGAAACAGGAACGAAACCGTCAACTCCATGAGGAAGTTCTACGATAACACCTTTTTCAATAATTCTTTCGATTTTTGCTTCAGTTTCAGCACCTACTTTGTATTCTTCTTCAAAAACATCCCAAGGGTTATCTTTAATTTGTTTGTGACCTAAAGCGATTCTTCTTTGATCAGGATCAATAGAAAGAACAACAACTTCTAATTCGTCACCTTTTTTAACAAATTCACCCGGATGGCGTATCTTCTTAGTCCAAGACAAGTCGCTGATGTGTACAAGACCGTCAACGCCTGGTTCCAACTCAACGAATACACCAAAGTTAGTAAGGTTGCGAACGATACCTTTTCTAACAGATTCAACAGGATATTTTTTCATCAAGTCTTGCCATGGATCTGGTTCTAATTGTTTCATACCCAAAGCAAGTTTTTTATTATCTTTATCTATGTTAAGTACAATTGCATCTACTACCTGACCCATAGAAACGATTTGAGATGGATGCTTAACATGCTGAGTCCAAGACATTTCGCTAATGTGGATAAGGCCTTCGATACCTTTTTCGATTTCGATAAATGCACCGTAGTCAGTCAAGCTAACAACTTTACCTGCAACTTTTGTACCTTGTTCGTATTTTTCACCAATATTATCCCATGGGTGAGAAGTAAGTTGTTTCATACCCAAAGAGATTCTGCGTTTGTCTTCGTCAAAGTCTAATACCACAACTTTAACTGTTTCATCCAACTTAACGATTTCAGATGGATGAGTAACGCGACCCCAAGAAAGATCTGTAATGTGAACAAGACCGTCAACACCGCCAAGATCAACGAATACACCGAAGTCAGCGATAGCTTTAACAGTACCTTCAAGCACAAGACCTTTTTCGAGTTTACCCATAATTGCTTCGCGTTGCTCTTTAAGTTGTTCTTCAAGAAGAACTTTATGAGATACAACTACGTTTTCAGATGGGTGATTCACTTTTACTACTTTAACGTCAATTGTTTTTGTAACCCAGCCGTCAAAATCACGAACAGGACGTACGTCGATTTGAGAACCTGGTAAAAATGCTTCAATACCCAATAAGTCAACAACCATACCGCCTTTAATACGACGAAGGATTTTAACTTGAGTAATTTCTTGTGATTCGTATAGTTTGAGAATGTCTTCCCATATTTTCATGAAGTCTGCACGGCGACGAGATAAAACTAGTTTGCCGTTAGAGTCTTCAATATTTTCGATGAAAACGTCGATTTCATCACCAACTTTGTAAGATTCAGCATTAATCAATTCAGCTCTTGGCACAACACCAAGAGATTTAAAATTGATGTCAACACGAATTTCATCTTTAGTGATGTCAACGATTCTACCTTTTACGAGCTCATCTTCTTTGATTTCTTCGATATTGCCTGTAGCCATTTGCTCAAAAGCATCATCGCCCAAATCTAAGTCGTTGAAGCCGTTTTCTAATAATTTTGTTACAGCTTCTCTGGCTCTTTCTGCAACATTGCCGTCTTTACCGGCATCAAGCCCTTGCATAGGATGTTTTTCAACAGAAGATTCTGCAACATCTTGTAGGGTATTTTGATTTTCTGACATTAAAGTACCTCTAAAAAATGATATTGTTTGTGAAACATAAGCGCATTGGTATTTATATGCGCAATTATTTATTTGTCTAGCTTTGCAATATAATATATTTATGTTGCTTATCCAAATATAAAATCATATAAAGTATAAAAATACCAATTGTTTATGGCTTAAACAGTGTGGATAACTTTTCCTTCGGAGTAGGTAGCTATTATGCTGAAAAATGGGGATTGACTTTTATCATTATCATCAACGATTATAAAATCTGCTCTGGCACCATATTCAAGTACCTTTTCTTTAAATAGATTACGTGGGGCAGTTGTGTAAGCAGAAATAGCTGAATTGAGGCTTATTTCTTCGTTGGGTAAGAGAGTATTACCTCTTGAAGTGGTTCTGTTAGTAAAAGCTAAAAGCCCAAGCTGAGGATTATGATGCTCTATTGGAAAATCAGAACCTGCTAATAAATTTACTCGATTTTGCAGCAATGTATTCCAAAGGTAGGCACCTTCCAATTGAAAAGCATTCAATCGCTGAATCAAAATATTGTCTAAATCAGAGTAGTAATGAATGGGTTGTACAGAAGCTACTATGTTAGGCGCAGATAAAAAATGAAGCTCTTTTTTGTCTACTAACTGCAGGTGTTCTACTCTAAAGTGTAAATCAGGAAATTGATCAGAGATTTCTTTATAGGCATTAAGTGCAGTAGAGACAGCTCTATCACCAATAGCATGTGCAGCAATATTTAAGTTATGACCTGTTGCCATCTTTATTTTCTGTAAAAACTCTTCTTTATTTAAAATCAGCAATCCTTCGGAGTCTTTGTCTTTATAAGTATTTTTAAGAGCTGCACCGTGTGAACCTAAAGCACCGTCTAAAAAATATTTGACTCCAACAATCTTAAAGTAATGGTTAGCAGAAGTGTCTAAATCATAATCTAAAAAATTATCATTTTGTGCCCTAAAATAAGCTTTAGATTTGACATACAAATCATTATTCTGTTCCAAATGATGAAACATTTCAAGGAAATCAGGTTCAAAATCCATATCATGAACCTCTGTTACACCTACTGCCGCAAGTTCTCTTTGAGACCTTAGTACTTGGTTTCTGAGCTGTTCATAGGTAAACTGTGGGATCTTTTTTTCAGCTTGAAACATCGCCTCATCCAGCAGGATACCAGTTGGATTTCCATCTGCAGATTTGAGTATTTCTCCACCTTTAGGAGAATGGGTATCTTTAGTGATATTTAACAACTCAAGTGCTTTTGAGTTGAGCCAAGCTGCATGGGCATCTATTCTTTTAAGAAAAACGGGGACATCTTTAAAATGAATATCCAAAATATCTTTAGTTGGATAAGATTTATCTTCCCATAAAGATTGATTCCATCCTAAACCGAAAATCCAGTCACCTCTGTAAGATGGGGACTGATATGTTAGTTTAGCACATTCTTCTGCACTTTTGCATGTATTTAACAAAAGGCCTGTTAGTATCATACCAAGCCCATGTAAATGACAATGCGAATCAACAAAAGATGGCAAAATCTTACAATTATTATAAACCTTTTTCTCAGTTTCTGATTCTACAATAGAGATAGAATCGGATTGCTGAATTCCAACAATCTTATTTCCGGAGATTTTTATATGGTAGTAATCAGGAAGCAAATTGAAAATCCAAGTTAAAGATATAAAGACGAATATATAAAAAAAATGCTGCCCCGAAAAAAGGGCAGCTCTATAATTTTTTAGTTTTGATCACAATTATTTGATAATTGCTTCAACCGGGCATACATCTTGGCATTGAGGTTCGTCAAAGTGACCTTCGCATTCTACACAAGTGTCAGCATCGATTACAAATTGATCATCGCCTTCAGAAATTGCTTCTACTGGACATTCTGGTTCGCAAGCACCGCAGCTGATGCATTCGTCAGTAATTTTTAAAGCCATGGTAAATCTCCTTATGAGAAATCTAGTTAATAAATATGAGTAGCATAAAAATTTATTAGCATAATTTTTACTACTCCAAGATAATAAATACTTTCACTTTTAGCAAGCTAAAATTTAGCTTTGACCCTCGAAATAAGCGCTCCAATTCTTAGTTGGAGCTAAAAACTGACTATCCATATGAGTTGCAATTGAAGGCATAGGAGTTACTAAGTTCCACTTTTTTCGAAACAAAAGTCGAAAAGAGCCAAACAAAATCAATTTAATAAAAATCTTGGCAAATGGAAGATTAGTGAATAAATATTTTGTAAAAAGTGCAATATTGAATGCATTTTTTTTTGTCAGGCTTAGCCAAATACTATTGTCGTAGTTTTTGCGAAGATAAGTTTTGAATGCTCCTTTAGTTTGATTCAAATATTTCTTTTGAGTCAAAAAGGTCATACAAGTTGTAGACACAGTGCGCCAGTGTCGTTTATCAGTGACTTTAATTTTGCTACTGTAGTCATGAATGTCTAGAGTATAGTAATCAATATGATCATATGGAGATACAAAATGTACATCCTTATCAGTTTCTAATAGCTCTAACATTTCATAAAAAGTATCCGGTAAATAGAAATAATCATCCTCAGCAAAGTAAATATTTTCTGAAAATGTCTGATCTGACAATATTTCCATTTGCTTACCCCAAGTCCCGGCATTGCCAATACCCGGTAGTGAAATCATTTCTAATCTTTCAGCGGGCACATGTTTTTGGAATAATTCTGAATATTCTTTAGGACAATTGTCGAGAAGTACCCAGATTTTATAGTTAACATTTCCAAGAGATGAAACAAGAGACTTTAAGCATAACTCGGATAGTTTATATTTATCATCAAAATAAATAGGGGGGACTTTCGAAACCTTTGGGTAGATTCTATAACAAATTGCAACTGAATATTCTTTTTTCATGATTATTCCGCATTTTTCCATGATTCAGATAACATTTTAAAGTAATTATATTTGTTTTTAGCCTTGAGGGCTTTTTGATTACTAAGTATTTTTGATGCTTTTAACCAGAACATAGATAATAGCATAGTGTGCCACAATTCTAATTGCTTAAATATTTTAACTGTTAAGCGGGAATAGTGCTTTTTACAAAAAAGCAATTTAGAGTTTACAAATATTTGCAGCATTTTGGGGTTATGTCCGCCATTATCCGAACTGCCACCTCTGTGGTGGATAATTTGGATTTTAGGATTGAAAATTACATAGAAATTGACAATTTGAACTTTGTAACAGTAATCTGCTTCTTCAGTATAGAAAAAATAATCTTCATCAAATCCACCGACTCTACCGAAAACTCTCATGGGAGTCATAAAACTGCCTCCATCTGCATAACCGACACTTTTAGGGAAGCGGTCAATTTTAAATTTATTCCAAAGTAGTTTTCTAAGAGCTCTGTGAAAAGTCGAAATCATAAATAAATCTTTAAGACCTAATCTGATTCCGGGTAAATCTCCATAACTATATTGCCAACTGCCATCAGCAAAAGTCTGTTGAGCACCAATTACACCAACAGTTTTATTTTCTTCCAAATAATCTAGCATAGTGTTTATAGTATGCTCTTTATAGATTACATCAGCATTTGATATTAGAAGAAATTCAGCGTCAGAGTTCCTTGCACCAATATTGACAGCCTTTGCATAACCGAGATTATCGGAATTCTCCATTATCAATAACTCGGGATGCTCTTCTCTAATGCCTGAGACTGTGTCATCCTGAGAATTATTATCCACTATAATAATTGAGTAATCTACATTGTGCAGGGTAGATTTGATAGATTCTATACAGTTAAGTGCAAGTTGCTTGCATTTATATGTAATGATTATAATATCCAGTTTCCTTGCGAACAAGATTACTCCAAGAGAAAATTTGAAAATTCAAATAAGTACTAATATACGGAAAAAAGAATAAAACCCGATTTAGTAAAGCAGAAGAGAAAGAAGTGTAAAAATCAAAATCTGTTTTTTGTATTGAGGAATATTGTTATATTCCTTTTTTGAATTACTATATAAAATCATTTTATTTAAATGCGAATACTATTATCTATATTGTTTTTCTTCATTCCTGCTTGTGTACTTAATGCACAGCCGTTAAAAAGCATACATGTAGAGGAATATGATAAATACAGATATCAAGATAAAGCAGTTTCGAAATCTATGTCTAAGTACAAAGTAGATTTAAGAAATGCTTTGAACAATAAGAACCTTGATAAAAAATTTGTCGGATTTCATGCATATTGGGCGGGAGAGAAATATCTCAATTATAGGTATGATCTAATAAGTGATTTGATATATTTCGGATTTGAGATTGATTCCGAATCAGGCAGTATAGCTGAGTCTCGTGATTACCTCACTCATCCTGTATATGACTTATGCAAATCTACTGATACAAAACTCCACGTTTCTATCATCCTTTTTGGAAATAATAAAATCCAGTCTTTTTTATCTGACGAAGATAAAATTTCCCAATTTATAAAAGACCTTAAATACTACGATTCTCAAAGACCTTTTGACGGTATTAACTTAGATTTTGAAACCCTTGACTATTTAAGCAGGGATGATTTTTTGAAGTTTGTAAAAAAACTAGATAAAACTTTTCCTGCCAAAGACATCTCAATATGTATCCCGGCTGTTGATTGGGAAACTGCATATGATTTCGAGAATCTAAATGATTATATAGATTTTTACTTTTTGATGGGATACGACTATTATTGGAGTGGATCCAAAAATGCTGGTCCCGTTAGTCCTTTATCAGGAATTGGTATTAATCTTAAATATACTTTCAATAGATATGAAGTAAATCTGATAGATAAACAGAAGATTGTTTTAGGATTGCCTTGGTATGGCAGAAAGTGGCAAGTTGAAGACTCTTCATACCAAAGTGTAGTAATGGGTAATTCTGAGGCTCTCGCGTATTCTTTTATCAAAACCAGGCATCCGACATCATATTATGATGAGACTTACGCAAGTAATTACCTCACATATAAAGATGATGGCGCATGGTTTGAATTATGGTATGACGATTCTCTTGCATTTGCAAATAAGATAAAATATGCTCTAAATGAAGACCTTTTAGGTATCGGTGTTTGGACATTGCACTATCAAAATAATGAAAGTGCCTTATGGGATGCGTATCATAATGTGATAAATGAGGTTTCTGTTCGAGAGATGGTTAATGATAATGACATAGTTAAAGAATATTATGATCAGTTAGGACGAAGAATAGATAATATAAATCAGAGAAGCGGACAGCTCATTTTTGAGGTAAAAAAGAAGAATAATACAATAATAAGCACTAGAGGAATCTACATTCAGATTAAATAATTATGGAGATGAACTAAAAAAAGTTATCCACAATTATTAAATATTAACGTTCACGTTGGTATTTTCAAGATTTAGGTTTATATTCGTGCTTGTCTAAATTGCAAACTAAAAAAATTAAGAAATATTAGCTTTTAAAACGGAGGTTTACTTGAAAGGGAATTTAGGAAGATTCGCCCTAGTTGTGATACCTATTTTGGCAGCAATTGCCCTATTGTATCCAACTTATAAGTCTGCATCTTTGAAAGATTTGCAGGCTGACGCTTATGAAAGAGCTGCTCAGGCTCAGTCAATGGATGATTCATTAGCTATCATTGATGAATTTAACAAGGATTATAAAGAAGAGCTACAAAATGCCAACTCAGGTGCCCTAAAGCTGGGTCTTGACCTTCAGGGTGGTATGTACGTTACTTTGGAAGTTGATGTGTTGAAGCTAATCGAAGAAGCTGCAATTAGAGATGCAGTAGATGAAGTTTTTATGGAAGTCTTAGATAAAACTCGTAAAGAACTTATCGAATCTGATGAGCCTACTTTAGAAGTGTTCCTAAGAAATTTTGATGCTATCAAAGATGAAAACGGTGTTTCTTTGCTTAACTACTTTGATGTTGGCGATATTAAAGATGCATCAAGAGAAAAGATAATTGAAAAATTGGAATTAAATTCAGCTCAGGCTGTTGATCAGGCGCTAGAAGTAATTCGTCAACGTATCGATACTTACGGTGTAACTGAGCCAAATATTCAAAAACAAGGTAATCGTAGAATTATCTTAGAGTTGCCGGGTGTTAAAGATGAAGGCGAAATCAGATCATTGTTGGAAACAACAGCTCGTTTGGATTTCAAATTATTACGCAACAACTCTAAAATCGTTAGAGCATTCCAAAAAATTGATAAAATGCTTTACGAACAAAACTTAAGAAGAAAAGGTATTGAAGTTGAAGAGGAAAAACCTGAAGTAGTTGCTGAAAACACAGTAGAAAATACTGAAGCTCCTGCAACAGAAGAAACTCCTGCTGTAAATGATACAACTGATGTAGCTGCTAACGATACAACTGCTGTTGCCGGTGAAGATACTGCTGCAGTAAACGATCCTTATGCCGGTATGTCTGATACTGAAGCTCAAAAAGCTTACAGAGAAAAACATCCATTTACATCATTGTTTGCTACATATGCAGTAGTAAATAATCAATATCAGCCAATGTCTTATGATATTGAATCAATTCCGGATGTTCCGTATGCATTTGTAATATTGAAAGATCAAATTGAACAATTCAATTCTTACCTTGAAAGACCAACTGTAAAATCGTTGATTCCTTCAAATATGGAAATTGCAATTGATGCGAAACCGGATTCAAGAGCTTTGAAAAACAATGTAGAATCTTATAACTTCTACTCTTTGAAACGTGATGCTGAACTTACTGGTGAAGTTATCACAAATGCAGTAGCAACTTTTGATGCAATGCAAAACCAACCTATCGTTAACATGCAAATGAATTCAGAAGGTGCAGAAAGATGGGCGCGTATTACAGGTGCAAATGTTGGCAAACGTATCGCAGTTGTTCTTGACGGTCGTGTTTACACTGCTCCAAATGTAAATCAAAAAATCACTGGTGGTGGTTCTCAGATTACTGGTATGGCAGACATCCAAGAAGCTAGATTGCTTGAAATTATTTTGAAAGCAGGTGCTTTGAAAGCTCCGGTTCAAATCGTAGAAGAAAGAGTTGTTGGTCCATCTTTGGGTGAAGATTCTATCTCAAGTGGTATCAATGCAACAATGCTAGCAGTAGCTTTAGTAATTCTATTTATGATCGTTTATTATAGTGTTGGTGGTTTTGTAGCTGACTTTGCTGTATTGTTGAACGTTACATTAGTAATTTCTGTACTAGCTGCATTTGGCGGTACATTAACATTACCTGGTATCGCGGGTATTATCCTAACTATTGGTATGGCGGTGGATGCCAACGTACTTATTTTCGAACGTATTAGAGAAGAATTGAAAAAAGGAAGATCTATCAAATCTGCAATAGATGAAGGTTTCCAAAAAGCACTTAGCGCAATTCTTGACTCTAACATTACTACATTCATCACTGGTATGATCTTATTCTACCTAGGCAGTGGACCTATCAAAGGTTTTGCAATGACATTGATGATTGGTATTATCGGTACATTATTTACTGGTATCGTTGTTACAAGAAAAGTAATTGAAATTATGCTTGCTGACAAGTCATCATTTAGCTTTGGTCAGTCTAAAAACTCATAAGCATAATTGATTAAGTTTGGAAATTATAATAGAGGATAAATAAAATGCAATTTTTCGATAAAACTAATATAGACTTCGTAGGCAAAAGAAAGCTTTTCTTTATTGTTTCTACGATAGTAATTGTCTTAGGTTTGGCAAGTACTTTTGGTCTTGGTGTTTCTTACGGTATCGATTTTGATGGCGGTACTGAAATTGGTGTTGGTTTCTCAGGACACGTTGAAGCCAGCGAATTACGTAAAGTAGTTGAAGAAGCTGGATTTGACGGTGCAGAGATTAAATCTTTTGGTAAAGAAGATCAGTTCCTAATTCGTGTGAAAGAGTCTGCAGACGCTCCAACTGTATTGCAGTCTGCTTTACAAAAAGAATATTCTAACTTGGATGTGGAAACCCTTAAGGTTGACAAAATCGGTCCAAAAATTGGTAAAGAATCTAGAGGGGATGCATTAATAGCAGTTGCTCTTTCTGTATTAGCTATCTTGCTTTACATTGGTTTCCGTTTTGAGTTCACGTTTGGTCTAGGTGCGATTGTAGCACTAATGCACGACGTTTTAGTGACTTTTGCTGTGATTGTGGTTGTAAACAAATTAGGATTTGTGAACCTGGAAATCAATCAAACAATTTTGGCCGGTATGCTTACAGTTGTCGGTTTCTCTATCAACGATACAGTGATTATCTTCGATAGAATTCGTGAAAATAAAGAAAAGTTAAGAGGCAAAAAGTTTATGGACTTAGTTAATACGTCAATAAATGAAACTCTTAGCCGTACAGTAAATACAGTATTGACTACAGCATTAGTGCTTCTTGCACTAGTATTCTTTGGTGGTCCTGTGTTGGAAGGTTTTGCATTTACAATGCTAGTGGGTATTATCACAGGTACTTATTCTTCAATCTTTATAGCATCATCTTTTGTTATTTGGTATTTAGAACGTAACAACAAAATTGATGCAGAAACAGGATTGTTGAAAAAAGAAGCACCTGCACAGTAGTAAATGACAAATTTTTTTGCTATTATTGGAATAAAAACAAAGTAGTTGTTTTAAATGAGAAAGCAAATAACATACAAATACGAAATAGTTGATCGCAATGATTGCAAAGTAGCAGTTGTAGCTATGAATAGCGAAGCGTTAGGTGGAAATGATGCACTTGATTTTACTTCAACATTGCAAACTATAGCAGCTGAAAATCCTTGCTGTGTTATAATTAATATGCAAGAACTGCAAATTATCAATAGCTCAGGTTTGGGAATGTTAGTAAGTAGTCTCGGTACTTTGAAACAAAAGAATATCGAGTTATCACTTACAAATGTCCCTGAAAAAGTAACTAAGTTATTGGAAATGACACACTTAAATAAAGTCTTCACTATTTATGAGACTTTAGATCAAGCAACGAATTTCTGCAAGTGTTAATTTTGGGTTTTAGCCCGAATGTGATAAATGCTCCGACTGGTGACAGTTCGGAGCATTGTCATGCTTTTAAAAGTCTATTATTAATATTTTTATAGGTAGTATAATGAGTGTTACGGTGATCGTTGGTTCTCAGTGGGGCGACGAAGGCAAAGGTAAAATAGTAAACCTGATTAGTAATGATGCTGAAGTAGTAGCTCGATATCAGGGTGGTGCCAATGCCGGACACACAATCGTAATAGATGGGAAGCAATATATACTACATCTAATACCATCAGGGATTTTAAATCCGGATGTGAAATGTGTAATTGGTAACGGTGTTGTTGTTGATCCTGTTGCATTAATGGAAGAAATCCAGATGCTTAAAGATCATGGTATCGAAGTGGAAGGCAGACTTTTCATAAGTCATAAAGCTCACCTGATCATGCCGTATCATAAGCTTTTAGACCAAGCTAGAGAAGGTAAAAAAGGTGATAGCAAAATTGGTACTACAGGAAGAGGAATAGGCCCTACTTATATCGATAAAGCCAAGCGCACCGGTATCAGAATAGTCGATCTTCTTGATAGGAAGGGTTTCGAAGAAAAGCTTAGAAAAAATATTGCTGAAGAAAATGAAGTGCTTCAAAAAATCTACGGATTCGAAGAGCTAAATGTCGAAGAAATTGTAAATAAATACATTGAATTCGACAAAATTATTGACCCTTATGTAAAAGATACTACTTTGCTTATTAACGATATGATTAAAGATGGCAAAGAAGTTATTGTTGAAGGTGCTCAGGGTGCTCTTCTTGATTTAGATCATGGTACTTATCCTTTTGTTACCAGCTCAAATCCAACTTCCGGCGGTGCTTGCACAGGCCTTGGTATTTCGCCAATGTCAATTGACAGAATAGTTGGTATTACTAAAGCTTATTGCACAAGAGTAGGTAATGGTCCTTTCCCAACTGAGTTACTTGATGAAACCGGAGAAAGACTACGCAAAGTTGGTGCTGAATTCGGTGCTACAACCGGCAGACCTAGAAGATGTGGTTGGTTAGATCTTGTTGCTCTAAGATATTCTGTAATGGTCAATGGTATCACTGATATTGCACTCACTAAATTAGATGTGTTAGATGAGTTTGAAGAAATAGGAATTTGCACAGGATATCAACTGAATGGAAAAATGTTGAAATCTTTTCCTGTTGACTTGCCAACACTAGAAAAAATGGAACCGCAATATGAATTTGTTAAAGGTTGGAATAAATCTTTAGCAGGTATCAGAGATTATGATGAATTACCAAAAGAAGTACACGAGTACTTTAAAATAATAGAAGACTTTGTCGGAGCGAAAGTTTCAATTGTATCTACTTCACCTGACAAAGCTGATACTATTATTAGATAAAGAAAAATAACAAATGAAATAGTTATTCGTCAAAAAAAGCAACCCATAGGTTGCTTTTTTTTTGCCTGAGAGGTCTTTAATGAATGAACTTAGAAAGTTTGTTGCGCCGGAGTTTGTATTCGGAGTAGGAGCCATTGATTATGTTCCTAAATATGCTAAAAACTATAGTGTAAGTAAAGCGCTTATAGTTACTGATAAAATGGTTACCAGAGCAGGATGGCTTAAAAAAGTAACGCAGTCTCTTGACGAAAATGATATAAAATATGCTATATTCGACAATGTATCGCCTAATCCGAGGGATTTCCAAGTACATGAAGGTGCTGATTTTTATTTGGAGCAGGATTGTAATATCATAATAGCTATCGGTGGCGGCAGCGTTCTTGATACAGCCAAAGGAATCGGTATGGTTTCACAACATGGGATTAATGTTTTAGACTTTGAAGGCGTTGATAAAGTAGAATATTCCATTCCACCTCTGATTTGTGTACCAACTACTTCAGGTAGCTCTGCAGATGTTTCTCAGTTTGCCATTATTAATGATTCTGAAAGAAGAATAAAAATCGCAATTATTAGTAGAATGATAGTACCAGATATTTCTCTTGTAGATTCTGCTACTCTACTAACTATGGATGACTATCTGACAGCGTGTACTTGCATAGACGCATTAGTACATGCAGTAGAAGCATATGTTTCTACTGCTTCATCACCTTTTACTGACATTTTCGCTAAAAAGGCAATTAAAGAAATAGTTAATACTTTACCACTATGTATGGCAAATCCTAAAGAAATAGAGTTTCGAGATAAATTAATGCAAGCAAGTTTAAATGCCGGGCTGGCTTTTTCAAATGCAAGCCTTGGAAATGTTCATGCAATGGCTCATAGTCTTGGTGGTTATAAAGATTTACCACATGGAGAGTGTAATGCTTTGCTGCTGCCTTCAGTTGTAAATTATAACTATTTTGAAAAAGTAGATAGATATAATGATATTGCTGAAATGTTTGGATTAGAGATTCAAAACGATAATAAATTAAATAAAAAAATGTTGCTTGATAGAATCATCTCTTTTATAAATGCTACCGGAATTGAAAGCACATTAAGAGATAGAGGTGTTGATTATTCTGATCTCAGCTATTTATCAGAAGCTGCATTTAATGATCCGTGTTCTGTTACTAATCCTAGAGAATCTACTGTTGAAGATATAAAAGTGATATATGAAGAAGCTTTATAGTCAAATAGAAAAAGATGAGATAAGAAAAAAGATAATGGGATTTGGGGAAAAGTCAGTTCGCAAAAACTTTTTTCCTGATCTGCAGAGTAAAACAGAAGAACACAAGCATGGTTTGAAATTATTAGATCAGATTAGTGACGCTATTTGTTTTATTGATACTGAGACTTATCAAATTATAGATCATAATAAGTCTTTTGCAGTAAATTTTACTACAGAAAATGACTCTTTAAAAGGAAGAATTTTTATCAATCTACTTAAAGAAAAAGATAAAAAGATAATAACTTCTACTTTTAAAAAACTTATTGACGGCACTATCAAAGAAGAAAAAGCTGTTGTCTTAGATTATAACGCTAATTCAGGAGAAGTGCAGTTTATAGGTGAAACATCATTTTCTTTGAGTCAGCTTGGCAATTCCCACTTTTTTATTGCAGTAATTAGAGATATTACAAAAAGAGTTAAAGCAGAAAATGATTTACATGATCTAAATGCTCACCTTGAAAGAAAAGTAGAAGAAAGAACTTTGAAGTTGAAAGAAATAAATTCAGAGTTACAACAATTTGCTTATGTGGTCTCTCATGACCTTAAAGCTCCTCTTCGAGGTATATCTCAACTTGCTTACTGGCTGCAAACTGATTATAGTGAAGTTCTTGATGGTGAAGGTAAAAATTTACTGAACATGTTAATTCAAAGAGTCAACATTTTGGATGATTTGATTGCCGGAATTTTACAATATTCGAGAGTTGGGCGAACTGATGCGGATAAAGAACTAGTTGATTTGCAAGTGATATTAGATGAAGTTACCACTTTATTTGAAGCAAATGAAAAACTTCAGATTGATATTAAATTGGAAAACAACTTCATTATAGCTCATAAAATCCGGATGGAGCAGATTTTCCAAAATTTAATTGATAATGCTCTCAGATATAACGATAAAGAAAAAACAATTGTCACTATAGAATCCCTAGACTTAGGTTCGGTATGGAAAATAGTTATAAGAGACAACGGACCAGGGATCGATCCAAAATATCATGAGAAGATATTTCAGATATTTCAAACTCTACAAGAAAAAAATTCTGACAGTACCGGAATTGGGTTAGCTCTGATCAAAAAAATTGTAGAAATGTATGATGGTACTATACATGTAGAATCTGAACCCGGCATAGGTACTGCTTTTATTATTAATATACCAAAAGATAAAGATTAAAAAGAAAAACCATATCAATTAGCAAATTATTAACCAATGTTATCCGTCGCTCTCTTAAATGTGAACTATAAAACCGGAGAGTAATATGGAATACTTCTTAAATGAAGAACAAAAGATGCTAAGAGAAATGGTTGATAAATTTGCTGAAGAAAAAATCAAACCTCAAGCAGCAGAAAACGAAAGAAATCATACCTTCCCTGAAGAAATAATCAAAGAAGCTGGTGAATTAGGTCTCATGGGGGTGGCATACCCTACTGATTACGGCGGATCAGGCATGGATTATGTATCTTATATGCTTACAATCGAATCGCTTTCACGCGCCTGTGCTTCTACAGGAGTGATTGTCTCTGCTCATTCTTCACTAGTTTGTGATCCAATTTATAGATTTGGAACAGAAGAACAAAAAAAGAAATACCTACCGGGCTTACTTTCCGGACAAAAAATCGGTTCTTTCTCTCTTACTGAAGCAGGTGCTGGATCTGATGCAGGTGCTACAAAGACTACAGCTAAATTTGAAAATGGAAAATGGATTTTAAACGGTTCTAAACTTTTTGCTACAAATGGAAAAGAAGCTGATGTTTTCGTGCTTTTAGCTTCAACAGAACCATCCATGAAAACCCGAGGTGTTACAGCATTTATTGTTGAAAAAGATACACCTGGGTATAGTATTGGCAAAATAGAGAAAAAACTAGGTATCCGTTCTTCATCCACTGCTGAGATTATTTTAGACAATGTAGAAATACCTGCTGAAAATATGTTGGGTGAATTGAATAAAGGATTTAAAATAGCAATGGTGACTCTGGATGGCGGAAGATTGGGAATTGCCTCGCAAGCTTTAGGAATTGCCAGAGCTGCTATAGAAGATGCTATAAAATACTCCAAAGAAAGAATTCAATTCGATCAGCCAATCGCAAACTTTCAGGCAATTCAGTGGATGATTGCTGACATGTGGACTGAATATGAAGCTGCATGGTTGCTAACTTTCAGAGCTTCTAAGATGAAAGACTTTGGCATGGATTACGCAAGAGAGGCTGCGATGGCTAAATTAAAATCTTCCGAGGTTGCAATGTTTTGCGCAAATAAAGCCATTCAAATTCATGGTGGATATGGTTATACAGAAGATTTTGATGTAGAAAGATATTATAGAGATGCAAAGATTACAGAAATCTATGAAGGCACAAGTGAGATACAAAGATTAGTTATAGCAAGAAGCTTGCTGAAGTAGGAGGTAGGTCATGAATATTAGAGTATTAACGGCTGCTGCTTTATTTGACGGACATGATGTTTCTATAAATATATTCAGAAGACTTCTGCAGAAAAGAGGAGCGGAAGTCATAAACATCGGTCATAACAGAAGTGTGGATGAAGTTGTAGCTGCTGCTGTGCAGGAAGATGTTGATGCTATTCTAATCAGCTCATACCAGGGTGGTCACAATGAGTATTTTCGATATTTAATTGATTCTCTGAAAGAATACAAAGCTGATGATATTTTAGTATTCGGAGGTGGCGGAGGTGTGATTTTGCCTTCAGAGATAAAATCTCTGGAAGAGTATGGTGTAACAAAAATATATCATGCTGAAGATGGAGTAAAAATCGGAATAGATGGTATTGCTGATGAGATAATTGAAAAAGTAAAAAGTAATAAAAATCATGAAGTTAGAAAGATTGAATATGACGATAGTATCACTAGTTCAGGTACTGATAATAAATACAGTATATCCAAAATGCTATCTTGTGTTGAAAATCATTGCAGTGAAGATTTTTTCGATGAAATAAGAAGTAAAGTTGCTCAAAATAATAAGAAAAAATCCTTCGTGCTTGGAGTAACAGGAACAGGTGGCGCTGGTAAGAGCTCACTAATCGATGAACTAATTGGAAGATTCGTTGTTTACACCAAAAATACTAATATTGCAGTTTTAGCGGTAGATCCAAGTAAATCCAGATCTAAGGGCGCTTTATTAGGCGACAGAATTAGATATAATCATATTTATAACAACAGAATATTTTTCAGAAGCTTTGCAACCAGAGATTCAGGTAATGAAATCTCAAATGCGATTAAGGATGCTATTTCTGTACTAAAAACTGTAGGGTATGACCTAATAATTGTAGAAACCAGTGGAATAGGTCAAGGAGATTCAAAAGTTAAAGAACTCAGTGATAAATCATTATATGTGATGACATCTGAATTTGGAGCTCCTTCACAATTAGAAAAAATTGATATGCTTGAGGAAGCTGATTTCATTGCAATTAATAAGTTTGAAAAGCAAGGGTCTGAAGATGCTTTCAGGGAAGTAAAAATCAATTATATAAGAAACCATGATGTCAAACCGGATCATTCTTTATCTTTGGATGATCTATTGCTTCCTGTTTATGCAGTAAGGAGTAATGAGTTTAACAATTCCGGAGTGAATCGCCTTTTTAAAGATGTCTTTAAAACAATGCAAGCTTCTACCGGTTTTGCTTATGACTATCATAAAGACATATATGATCTGATCGATGTACATTCCAGTAATAGTAAAGGTTTAATCAGCGATGATAAGCAGTTGTATTTATCAGAGATTGTAGAAACAATAAAAAATTATAAAAACAAAGTTGACATAATTGCATCTAACGTTGATAAATATCAAACAATTACCAAAGCAATAGAACTGAAAATGTTATCAGAAGAAATGACATCTGAAATTTCTAATATTAAAGATGCGATTTCTAAAGAAGATTTAGAATATTTACAAAATCAAGATGAAATTAAGAAGAAATTCTCCCAAGATGTTTTAGAATATGAAATACAGGGAAAGACATATAAACTTAATCTTAAGAATACTTCGATTACAGGTCTAAAAATTCCTAAAATAGTTCCTCCAGATTACAGTTCTTGGGCAGATTTAATTAGATATAAGTATCTGGAAAATTTTCCTGGTGAATTCCCATATACGGCAGGAGTTTTTCCTTTTAAAAGGACAACTGAAGACCCTAAGCGTCAATTTGCAGGAGAGGGAAGCCCTGAGAGAACGAATAAGAGGTTTCACTACTTATGTGAAGGAGAGAAAGCAAAACGTCTCTCAGTAGCCTTTGACGGCATAACTCTCTATGCAGAAGATCCTGCAGAAAAACCTGATATTTACGGGAAAATTGGTGAAAGTGGTGTATCTGTATGTACGATAGATGATATGGATTCATTATTAAAAGGATTTGATCTTATGGATCCTCTCACTAGTGTCTCTATGACTATCAACGCCCCAGCTCCGATAATGGTTGCCTTTTTCTTCATGACGGCATTTAAAAGAGAGTTAGCAAAGATAGAAGCTAAAGGAGAGATGCTCAGCGATGAACAAAAACAAAAGCTAAAGTTAGATACTTTTCGAAAGCTAAGAGGTACAGTTCAAGCTGATATGCTTAAAGAAGATCAAGGTCAGAATACTATTATCTTTTCTATTGATTTTGCTATGAAAATGATTGGCGATCTTCAAGAATATTTATCCAGACATCAGATAAAAAATTATTACTCTTTATCTATAAGCGGTTATCATATTGCTGAAGCCGGAGCAAACCCCATAACTCAGCTAGCTTTTACTTTAGCTAATGGATTTACTTATGTAGAATATTTCCTTAGCAGGGGTTTAAAGATAGATGATTTTGCACCAAATCTTTCCTTCTTTTTCTCTAATGGTATGGATCCGGAATATTCTGTAATTGGACGAGTTGCAAGGAGAATATGGGCTATTGCAATGCGTGACAGGTATGGAGCAAATGCAAAGTCTCAAAAGCTAAAATATCATATACAAACCAGCGGAAGATCACTACACGCTCAAGAAATAGAGTTCAATGATATACGAACTACTCTTCAGGGCTTAATTGCCTTTTATGATAATTGTAATTCACTACATACAAATTCTTATGATGAAGCCGTAACCACTCCTACTGAGGAGTCAGTGAGAAGATCAATGGCTATTCAGCAGATTTTGACCAAAGAATTTGGGATGCTCAAAAACGAGAATCCTAATCAGGGATCATTCTTCATCAAGTGGCTGACTGATGCAGTTGAAAATGCAGTATTAGAAGAATTTTCCAGATTATCAAGAAGAGGTGGTGTGTTAGGTGCAATGGAAACACAATACCAGAGATCAAAAATACAAGAAGAGTCCTTATATTACGAGTCTTTGAAGCATTCAGGTGCTTACCCGATTATTGGCGTTAATACATTTCTTAACCCTGATGCGAAAGATAACTATGAAAATATGCAAGTAATCAGAGCAGACAAAGAGGAAAAAAACAAGCGTTTGTCAGAACTGAATATGTTCAGACAAAATAATTTAGGTGAATCTTCCAAAGCATTGGAAAAATTAAAGATAGTAGCTTTAAATAACGGAAATATATTTGAAGAACTTTTGAATACAGTTCAGTATGCAACTATGGGAGAAATATCATCTCTTCTCTACGAAATAGGTGGTAAGTACAGGCGAGGTATGTAAAAGAAAAGGCAACCGAATTGGTTGCCTTTTTTTGAATTTATTCGAATTCTAATAGGAGCTCACCTTTCGGAACATTCTTCTCAGATTTTACATAAATCTTTTTGATTCTTCCGTCGAAAGGGGCTTTTATAGTATTTCTCATTTTCATTGCTTCCAAGATCATTAAATCTTGAGAGCGAGTAACTTGTTGACCTTCACTAACATAAATTTCTCTGATAGTTCCCGGAATGAAAGCAATAATATGGTTTTCGTTCTTAGGAACATATTTTTTTCTGTTTTGAAATTTAGTATTGAGTTTAGTTTGATACTGAGTATCATCCACAACTAAAGTTTTCAAATCTTCCAGTTTCATGGCATTTTCTCCTTAGAATGGTGGAATACCATGCTTTTTGTTAGGTAATTGTTCATTCTTGTTAGCAGCCATTTCTAAAGCGTGGCATAGATAACCGCGAGTTTCTTCAGGAGAAATCACAGCATCAATGAAACCATTAGCGGCAGCAACATAAGGATTAGCGAATTTTTCAGTATACTCTGCTACTTTTTCTTTTCTTACAGCATCAGGATCTGAAGCAGTAGTAATTTCTTTTTTAAAGATAATATTAGCTGCACCTTCAGGTCCCATAACAGCGATTTCGGCACTTGGCCAAGCAAAGTAGAAATCAGCACCTAAGTGACGAGAGCACATTGCAATATAACCACCCCCGTATGCTTTTCTAAGTGTCAAAGTAATTTTTGGCACTGATGCTTCACTATACGCATAAAGAATTTTAGCACCATGGCGAATTACACCGGCATGTTCTTGGTCAACACCAGGAAGATAGCCAGGTAAATCTACAAGAGTGATCAAAGGAATATTAAATGCATCACAATATCTAATAAAACGAGCAGCTTTATTAGAAGAGTCAACATCCAATACACCGGCTAAGACTAATGGTTGATTAGCTACGATACCAACAGTTTCACCTTTCATGCGTGCAAAACCGATAACAATGTTTGCAGCAAAGTGTTCCTGAACTTCCAAGAAGTCTGAATCATCAACAAAAGCTTTGATAACGTCTCTTACATCATAAGGTTCTTTCGGATCCTTAGGCATAATTTCGTCAATTTTAAAATTAGCTTTTGGAGGTTTTGGAGTAAATTTGTCGGCTTTTTTCAAGTTGTTCCAAGGAATAAACTCCATCAACTTTTTGATTTGCTGGATGCACTCTTGCTCACTTTCAGCGAAGAAGTGTGCATTACCGGAAATTTCAGCCTGAACTCTTGCACCACCAAGATCTTCCATTGAAATTTCTTCGCCCAAAACTGTTTTAATTACTTCAGGTCCGGTGATAAACATTTTTGAAATTTTATCAACTACAAAAACGAAATCTGTAAGAGCAGGAGAGTACACAGCACCACCTGCACAAGGACCTAAGATAACAGAAATTTGAGGGATAATACCTGATGATTTGGTATTTCTGTAAAAAATTTCTCCATAGCCTGCCAAGGAGTTCACACCTTCTTGGATTCGTGCACCACCACTGTCGTTAATGCCAATAAGAGGCATACCAAGTTTAGCTGCATGATCCATGATTTTTGTGATTTTACGAGCATGAGCAAGACCTAGAGATCCACCTGCAACTGTAAAATCCTGGGCATAGATACAAACAGGGTGTCCGGCAACATTACCGGTACCTGTTATAACACCATCACCCGGAAGGAATTTTTTATCCATACCAAAATCTTTATTGGTATGCTCTACAAATAAATCATACTCGTGAAAAGACTGGCTGTCAAGTATCGCTTCTATTCTTTGGCGGGCTGTCATTTTGCCCATAGAAGTTTGCTTTTGAACCGCTTTTTCTCCACCACCGGCAGTTACTTTTTCCTTTCTGGTGAAGAAATCGAGTATTTTCTTTGCTAAAGACATAGCTTACCCTAAAAAAGCTTATACAATATTCCACTAATATAATAAACTTCTCTTTTATAACAACACTGCTTTTTTATTGAGCTTAACAGAAAGTTCCTGAGATGTTAAGATAGGTATAACTAAAACGTTAAAATATAGGGGCAGCAAAAAAAGGCCAAAAAATTCATATAATACAAAATTCATTGACTATTTGAGTGAATTCAGATAATCTAAATAGCGAACTATCTTTTGCTATTGAATGAAAAATTAGAGTAAAAGCTAATAATAAAGATTTTTGAAAAATTTTCCACAACCGGAATGATTTGTTGAAAAACATTCCGGTTATGTAATATTTCAATCTAAAACATACCCTTAATCAGTTCTTCTAATGAAGAGCCTTTCACATATTCGTTTATATCAAAATTGGACAGTGCATCTTTGATCGCAGATTCTTCGTGGTTGACACCTTTTAATGCATCCTCTATTTCACTAATATCTTTTTTATTAAAGAAATCTCCAAAGATTTTGACATCTTTGATAATACCTTTGTCCACATTCAAATGTATTTCGACATTACCGCCTGTAGTTCTGAAGCCCTGACTGAAGTCATACTTTGCTGTGTAGCCAAAATTCCATTCCCAAGTGGAGTATTTTGATTTTGCTAATTCAGCAATTGCTTTATGATCTTCATCAGTCATTTCATATAATTTTGAATCAGAATACATACCTTGAATATGATCCATAATTTTTTTGGTAAATTCATCCAAGCTAATAGGATTTGGTAAGTGATTACTTATATTAGTTACTCTGGATCTAACAGATTTAACTGCTTTATCTTGAAATTTCAAAGGATTTACTTTTAAGGATTTAGTAAGATCTTTCATCTCAGAAGAAAACAATAGCGTACCATGATGAAGAACTCTGTTTTTAAAGACATGTTCTGCATTACCCGAGAATTTTTTTCCGTCTATGGTTAGGTCATTTCTACCTTCGAATTTTGCTTCAACACCTAAATCATTTAATACATCTATTATTGGTTTAGTATATTTCCTAAAATCAACTAATTTATCAGCTTCACCGGTTTGGATAAAAGTAAAATTCAAGTTCCCCAAGTCATGAAAAACAGCACCACCGCCTGATAGTCTTCTTACCACAGGAATATTGTTTTCTTTAATATAGTCCAGATTAATTTCAGCCAATGTATTTTGATGTTTGCCAACTATAACTGCAGGTTTATTTCTCCAAAGCAAAAATATATCTTCGGTATAGTTTTTGAAGTAGTGTTCTTCAGTTGCCATGTTTATATATGGATCATTGCTGTTGTTGTAAATGCATAACATATTATTTCTCAAAAAATATTAGGGATATAACTTATATTTAAACGAAATGTAGAACAAAATATTTAATTATTTTGCAAAAATCAAGTAATTTGAATTGTTTGCTAATAAAAATAGCAATATACATTTGAGAAAAAAACAGTGTAACTAATGTAAATTTTATACGTTTAAGTTTGATTAAAGATAGATTGAATAGAGAGTGAATATGAAAAAGAGAATTATCGTATTAAGTATGATAGGTTTAGCTGCCGTAGCATTATATTATTTCTTCTTTTTAGAAGAAAATGCTATGGAGCAGATTATTGTTAAACCTTCTTATGGTGAGTTTGAGATTGTTGTTAAAACTACCGGTGAATTAAGAGCGCAAAAGTCTATTGAAATAAGAGGACCTTCTGAAGTTCAAAACCTTGGTATCTATAACATGAAAATCACGAATCTTGTGGATGAAGGTACTCATGTGAAAGAGGGAGACTTTGTTGCTGAATTAGATAAGTCTGATTTGACATCTAAGATGAAGGAATTAGATTTAAATATCCAAAAGCTTGAATCTCAATACAAACAAAAAAAATTAGACTCTACAATTACTCTTTCACAGGCTAGAGATAATTTAGAAAATACTAAGTATTCTCTTGAAGAAAAGAAACTTCTGATGGAGCAGTCAAAATATGAACCACCTGCAACCATCAGACAGGCAGAAATTGCTTATGAAAAAGAACTACGTAATTATAAACAGCAAAAGAAAAATTATTCTACAAAAGTAGAGCAAGCGCTTACAGAATTGTCTATAGTCGGTGCTGATTTAGAAAAAGAAAGGCAAAAACTTCAAGCACTTTCTGAGCTTCAACAGCAATTTACAATTCTAGCTCCTTCTGATGGTATGGTTATTTATGCCAGAGATTGGGGAAATAGGAGAAAAGTAGTTGGTTCGGGTATAACACCTTGGAATTCGACAGTAGCTAATTTGCCTGATTTAACTACTATGGAATCTATTACTTATGTAAATGAGTTGGATATTCAAAAAATTAAAACAGGGCTTGAGGCGATTATTTCTTTAGATGCAAATCCGGATAAGAAGTTGACAGGAAAATTGACTAAAGTTGCTAATATTGGCGAAGACTTAGAGGGAAGAGATACTAAAGTATTTGAAGTAATAATTGAAATAAATGAAAGTGATACAACATTACTTCCTTCTATGACTACTTCTAATCAAATAATAGTTGACAGATTCGAAGATGTGCTGTCTATACCACTTGATGCATTGCATACTCAAGTAAATGAAGATGTCAAAATTCAGTATGTATTCAAGAAAAGCGGTGGAAGTTTTATAAAACAAGAAGTTAGAACCGGTAAAATGAACGAAGATATGATAATCATCGAAGAAGGTTTAAAACAAGAAGACGATATATTGCTTACTGTACCGGAAGATTATGAAGATTTGGATTTCATGCTTATAGAAGATAGATCCGCTAAAGCAAAAATTGAACAAGAGAAGAAATAAGTTATGATAAAGACTTTAGGATACAATTTTAAGATTGCAAATGAAGCAATATTCCAAAATAAACTTAGATCTTTTTTGACATCTCTAGGTATTATATTTGGTGTGGCCTCAGTTATTACAATGCTTGCCATTGGTAAAGGTGCAGAGCAAGAAATATTGGAAAAAATGAAAGTACTCGGTACAAACAATATTATAATAAAACCTCTGACTTTGCAAGACAAAAAAGATAGAGAAAAAAATGAAGAATCTGAAGAAGATGGAGCACAAGAAAAAGAAGTAGGCTCAAAAAGATTTTCTCCTGGGCTTACCATAGAGGATTCTTACAGTATAATGGATATAGTGCCAGGTGTTGAAAGTGTTTCCCCTGAGATAATTCTCGATAAAAAGGGTATCA
Organism: uncultured bacterium; assembly: GCA_942490685.1. Classification (GTDB taxonomy): domain Bacteria; phylum Bacteroidota; class Ignavibacteria; order Kapaibacteriales; family UBA2268; genus JBFHIJ01. The sequence goes on along the minus strand of CALNXW010000016.1, from coordinate 1,482,619 downwards.
GAAAGAGATTTAATAATAGAATCAACTTAGTTGGTATACAAGACAGCTATTTTAAAGGCATAGATGAAAAAAGCATTGAAGGTGCTATATTTCATAAAGAGCACTTTGATCTTGCAAAACCAGTATGTATTATTGGAAAAGAAGTTGCAATAAAGCTGTTCCCGACGGATAATCCAATTGGAAAAACACTAAAAGTAGATGGTATCTGGCTGACTGTTACTGGTGTAAAAGGATCAAAACAATTATCTAAGGATAACGCAAAAAGTCTGGGTGTACGTAACTTTGACAGTGATGTCTATATTCCAATGACAACTATGCTTATGCGATTTGAAAACAGAGCTAAAATTAGCTCTTCTGATCTTGATAGAGGGCGGAGAAGAAGGTCGCAGGTTGTTGTGAATTATCATCAACTGGATCAACTAATTGTGAGAGTAGAAAATACAGATCAGATTAGAAATACAGCAGAAGTAATTAAGAAACTACTTTTAAGAAAGCACAACGGAGTGGAAGACTTTGACATGATAATTCCTGAGCTTCTTTTGAAGCAAGAGCAGGACACACGTCAAATATTTAATTTTGTACTTGGAGCTATTGCCTCTATATCACTGATTGTAGGTGGTATAGGAATCATGAATATCATGTTGGCATCTGTGTTAGAAAGAACAAAAGAAATTGGTATAAGGATGGCAGTTGGAGCCAAAAAGACAGACATAATGACTCAGTTCCTTTCTGAAGCTGTAGCAATAAGTATAACAGGTGGAATTCTAGGTATAATAGGTGGAATTTCGGCAAGTTACATTATTGAATTATCTACAGATATAAGCACACTTGTTTCAGTGTGGTCAGTGTTAATATCGTTTTTTGTAAGTATAAGTGTAGGTTTAGCATTTGGAATCTTACCTGCTAAAAAAGCAGCAAACCAAGATCCGATTGATTTATTGAGGTATGAATAATGAGATTTATAGTTTTTATTATTAGTATAAGTGTCTTTTTAAGTACTCATGTTTTTGCGACAGAGATGACTTTGCAAGAATGTATAGAGTTCGCTCAGGAAAAAAGCGATGCAGCTAAAGTGGCAAAAAAGAGCTTTAGAGTAAATATTTTGAATTATGAAGCTTTTAAAGCTTCTTATCTTCCACAAATTTCGCTTTCCGGTTCTGCTCCCGGGCTAGATAGAAGTATTCAACCGGATTGGCTGCCTGACGGTTCATATGGTTTTAGAGCTCAAAGTACGATGTATTCTAATCTTAATCTAAATATTGGTCAAAAGATTGCTGCTTTAGGTACTGATATTACATTAGGATCCAGTATAAATATGTTACATGAGTTTGACAATAATAAAAACACCAGGTGGTCAAGTAATCCTATCAATCTTCAGATTATTCAGCCCTTGTTTAAAGTCAATACTTATAAATGGAATAACATCATCCAAGATATGGAATACGAAAACATGAAAAAGAGATATTCCGAGAAGATGGAAAGTATTGCTGTTAATGTCACAAATAAGTTTTTCGATCTGTATGTTTCTCAGATGAATATTAAAAATGCTCTAAGAAATAAACTGGATAATGATACTCTTTATATGCTTTCTGAAGGAAGATATAAAGTGGGAAAAATTGCTGAAAACGATTTACTTCAATCAGAACTTGAAAAACTGAAAAGTGAGTTGAAGCTTGAATCTGCTTATCTTGAAAATGAAAGAATTTTGGAAGAGTTTAAAAATCTAATAGGTCTTAAAACATACGATTCTATCAGCATAATTCCTGAAACCACTTTTGAGATGTTTGATGTAGATGAAAAAGTAGCAATGTCCCAAGCATTGAAAAACAGGTCAGATATAACAGATTACGAAATTAGAGAAGAACAAGCCAAAAAGAATTTAGAGACCACAATTAGTAATAATAGTTTTACTGCAGACATCAGAGCAAGAGTTGGTTTAAATCAAACAGGATCACATCTTGATGAAGCTTATAAAGAATTATTGGATCAGGAAAGTATCAATGTTACTTTTTCTGTGCCTTTATTCCAATGGGGGAAAGCTGATTCCGAAATAGAAGCTGCCCTCATCAACAAAGAGCAAGTTGAATTAGATAATCGTCACAACAGAAAGCTGTTCGAAACTCAAGTTAAATTTCAAACTCTAAGATTTAAACAATTGCAAAAGCAAGTGCTTGTAGCTTCGAAATCAGACACAATTGCTCAGAGAAGGTTTGATGTGGCTTATAAAAGATTTATGATTGGCAAAATTGACATGAATGATTTGTTTTTAGCTCAAAACGAAAAGAATGCTGCTTTTCAAACCTATATAACAACCCTGAAAAGTTATTGGGTAGCTTATTATAGCTTGAGGCAAACTACTTTATATGATTTTAAAACGAATTCTCCAATAGAATATAAACTTTCCGCTTTTAAGAAATAGTTTACTATATTTAAAGATTGTATATAAGCTAATGTACCGGAAAGAGTATGAGTGAGTTACTCCATAAAATTTGTGTAGATTTTTTGTTTGAGACTAATACTAAATCTATTTATTTAATCAAGTCCTTTAAGGAAAATTTCCTGGTTGAGTTTCATGCAGAAAGAGATAAAATAAATTTTGATATTGTTGAAATACCCCATGATATAAGACTTCTTGTTACAAAATATATCAAATCTAAGGGCAAGAAGGAAGATTTGGTTTATTCTAAAGAGCTGGATAGTCTCGGAAATAAATATCTTGTTGTACCTATTTCTTCTAAAGAACATTTAAAGACTTACATTCTGATAGAGAAGATTAAACAAGATATGGACAAAGATGATATTAGTTTTTTCAAATCTTTGAATTATTTGATAGAGACTATATTTACGCTATCGGAAAAAGACGAGTTATTAGAAGAGAGGAAAACAGGGGTAGTCGCTGATTTTAATTTCAATCCTGATATCTTTGATTTTCCGTGCATACTCATCAGCCCATTTGAAACTAAACCTAATAATAGTTTTCTAAAGAAATTTGGAATTTGTAATAGTATCAAAGATCTTAATTCAAAGGAGCTTATACCTGCCGAAATTTTTGATCTTTTGAAAGAAAGTAAACAATATTCTGATAGCTATATTCTGGATTTTCCTGAAGAATCCTACCAAGTAATTCTCAGTAAAAATCAATATGGCACTGTGCTGCAGCTGCTGCCGATAGATAACATCGCCGTTCCAAAGATAAAAAATGAAACATACAATTTTTTTAGCGGGCTTAGCCATGAATTAAGAACTCCATTAAATTCTATAATGGGGTATTCCCAAATTTTATCTAATGATCCGAATTTGACTTCAGAAACGAAAAACATTGTTAACCATATTAGGCAAAGCAGTGAGACTTTGCTTCAGTTAATCAATGATCTTATGGATTTTAGTAGAATTAATTCCGGCAATTATCAGCAAAAAAGCACAGAAATACCTTCTAATGCATTTTTCGAAAGAACTATAAACAAAGCTTTTGAAGAAGCTAGCTCAAATATTGAGCAATTCATCAAAATAGACCCGAATTTGCCTCAGATTTTGATTGGAGATAAAAGCCTTCTAAATAGAATAATTACTGCAATTATTGCTAATTCCATAAAGAATACACAGAAAGGCTTTGTTAGAGCAGAACTCTTTTTGATAGGCAAAACAGAAGAAAAAGCAATTATAAAGTTTGAAGTGAGTGACAGTGGCAACGGGTTCAAAGATGATGAATTAAAAATATTGCTGAATCAGTCAGATATGCCTCTACAAAGCAAAATTTTGTATGCATATAAAAGAATCATAAAAATTGTTCGTTTTCTTGGCGGCAGAGTTTATATGGATAGTAAGGCACAGACAGGCACAAATTTTGGCTTTGTGCTGGAATTACCTTATAAACGTAATGCAGCATCATCCAACAATTTATATAGCGACATCCTTACTTATGATGGCCCTTCTAAAAAAATTCTAATTGTAGATGATGATTTCAAAAACAGATTATTATTGACTACTGTCTTGTCTCCAATTGGGTTCGAACTGAAGGAAGCAGAAAACGGTTTAGAAGCAATAAAGATAGCAAAAACATTTTTGCCGGATCTTGTGCTTATAGATTATTTTATGCCCGGAATAAACGGAGTTGAAGCTGCAAAAAATATTCGAAATATATCAGAAGATATAAAGTTTCTAATTATTACCGGAAGAGATCTTGAGCAACAAGAAGATAAAATAGAATATGATTATATACTAAAGCCTTATGATTTCAATATTTTATTTGACAAAATAAAAGAATTTTTAAATATTACCTGGGTTTACGAAAAACAGTCAGGCAAATCTGCTGAGCAAACTCAAGTAGTAATATATCCAGAAAGAGAAATCTTAGTGGACTTATACCAGTTTGCTTTAATCGGAGATATTAAAGGTTTGACAGCTCTATTGGATAAGCTAGAGGCGGACAATTCTAAATATGTAGCCTTTACTCAAAGAATAAAAGAATACGCTGCGAAATTTAAAATGAAAAGTATCAGAGAAATGCTAAGACCTAATATAGATGAATTATGACACAAAAAAGCGAATATAAAGCAACAATTCTTATAGTAGATGATGTGCCTGATAATATTGGCGTATTGTTAGATTATTTAATGGATAAGCAGTTTCGTGTACTGGTTGCCGAAGATGGGGAAAGTGCGATCGAACAAGTTAGATTTTTCAAACCGGACTTAATACTACTTGATGTTATGATGCCGGGAATAGATGGTTTTGAAACATGTAAGAGACTCAAAGAAAATACTTTTACATCTGATATCCCTGTTATATTTATGACTGCTTTATCTGATTTAGATGATAAAGTTAGAGGTTTTAATTCGGGAGCTGTGGATTATATAACTAAACCTATTCAGCATGAAGAGGTTCTTGCACGCATAAATATCCACCTTTCACTGCAAGAGCTAAGCAGAGAGCTGCAAAAAGCCAATGATGAGCTTGAAATGCGAGTAAATAGAAGAACTGCTGAGCTTATTAGCATGAACGAAAGGCTAGAAGAAGAAGTTGGTGAGAGAAAGAAAACAGAATTGAAACTGAAGCAAACTGTAGAAGAGCTAGAACTTCTGAAAAATAAACTTCAGGAAGAAAATATCTACTTGAAACAAGAGATACAGATTCAACATAATTTTGAAGAGATAATTAGTCGAAGTTCTCAGCTAAATAAAGTATTGAAAAAACTTGAACAAGTAGCTAAAACTGATTCCACTGTGCTTATATTAGGCGAAACCGGCACAGGTAAAGAGCTAATTGCCAGAGCTGTCCATAATATATCACTGAGGAGCAAACAGCCTCTAGTAAAAGTTAATTGCGCTGCTTTGCCTGCAAGTTTGATAGAATCTGAACTGTTTGGTCATGAAAAAGGCGCGTTTACAGGTGCTCTTACTAAAAAGATAGGAAGGTTCGAACTCGCTAATAACGGAACTATATTTTTAGATGAAATTGGTGATCTACCATTAGAACTCCAGTCTAAATTGTTACGAGTTCTTCAAGAAGGTGAATTCGAGAGGTTAGGTAATCCTCAAACAATAAAAGTCAATGTAAGAATAATAGCTGCTACAAACAGAAAGCTTGAAGATGAAGTCAAACGTGGGGAATTCAGAGAGGATTTATATTATAGACTGAATGTATTTCCGCTGAACGTGCCTCCTTTACGAGAAAGAGATACTGACATACCTTTACTTGTGAATCACTTCATAGATAAGTATTCTAAAAAAATAGGACGTGAAATAACAAAAGTCCCTTCTAGGATTATGGATGCACTAGTTAAATATTCTTGGCCCGGAAATGTGAGAGAGTTGGAAAATGTGATAGAAAGGGCTGTGATATTATCTGAAAACGGAATACTTAATGTAGATGATAGATTTATAAATGTGGAAAACAATACAGATGATGTCAAAGAAACCAGAACGATACAGGAATTGGAACGAGAGCATATTTTGAAAGCACTTGAAGAGTGCAATTACACAATAGAAGGGAAGAAAGGAGCTGCAAAGAAATTAGGAATGCCGCCTAGCACATTGAGAGATAGAATGAAGAAATATAAAATTGTGAAGCCCGGCAAATGATGATATTTATTTTTTTAACAGTATCTATATTGTTAAATTTGTATTCTACATAAAATAGAAATAATATTTTTAATATAAATCAATGGTTATTGACATGAGACTAAGCAAATACTTTATACCTACCTTAAAAGAAGTTACTGCTGATGTACAAATGCCTTCGCATAAGTTAATGGTGCGCTCGGGTATGGTACGACAGCTTGCCGCAGGTGTATTTTCATGGCTTCCAATGGGGCATATAGTTCTAAAAAAAGTTATGAATATTCTAAGAGAAGAAATTGACAACATCGGTGGTCAAGAGTTTTTACTTCCGGCTTTAAACCCGATTGATATATGGGAAGAAACAAATAGGGTAGAAGCAATGGGTGATGTGATGTTTCATATCAAAAACCGTGATGGCCTTATTCTAGCTCCTACACACGAAGAAGTTATTACTTATCATGCACGTCAGCATGTAAAATCTTACCGTGATATGCCAATGGTTTGGTATCAAATACAAACCAAATTCAGAAATGAGCCTAGACCTAAATCAGGTGTACTAAGAGGACGTCAGTTTTTGATGAAAGATGCTTACTCTTTGGATTCCACTTGGGAAGGTTTAGATGAAAGCTATCAAAATCACTATGAAGCATATTCAAGAATATTTGACCGCTGCGGAATTAAATTCTTTGTAGTTGGTGCATCAAGTGGTGCAATGGGTGGTAAACAATCTCAGGAATTTATGGTAGAATCTGATGCAGGTGAAGATTTATGCGCCATTTCAGATTCAGGCTACGCTGCAAATATCGAAGTTGCAACTTCAAAAATAGATCCGGTTGGAAGAATTGAAGAAGACCTTCCTATGGAAGAATTTGCAACACCAAATGCGAAAAGTATTGATGATCTTGTAGAGCAGTTTAATATTCCTGAAGAAAGATGTGCAAAATCAGTTGTCTATATGGTAGAAGATGTGCCTGTAATTATCTTGATGCGTGGAAATGATGAGCTAAATGAAAATAAATTAGAAGCTATATTAGGCACTAATGTGTTCCGTCCTGCTGTGTCTGAAGAACTAATCAGATTTACAGGTGCAGACGGTGGTTCAATCGGACCGGTAAATTTGAAAACTAAAGTTAGAGTGATTGCTGATAACTTATTGAAAGATGCAAATGGTCTAGTGTCAGGAGCAAATAAAGATGGTTATCACTTGAAAAATATTGATTTCAAACGCGATGTTGAAATTAAAGAGTTTTATGATTTACGCACAGTTGTAGAAGGTGAACCTAATCCTTTGGACGGCGAGCCTTTAAGAATTGTAAAAGCTATAGAGCTAGGTCACATATTCAAACTAGGCACTCGTTACTCTGATGCTATGGGAGCAACATTCTTAGATGCAGACGGTAAAGAGAAACCTATTATTATGGGTAGCTATGGCATTGGTGTAGAAAGAGTTTTAGCTTGCTTTATCGAACAAAACTACGATAAATTTGGTATTAAATGGAATAAAGAACTTACTCCTTTCCATGCTCACATTGTAGGTCTTAACACAAAGAAATCTGAAGAAGTAAGAGAAGCTTGTGAGAAGATTTATACTGATATGAAGAGCTCGTCTTTAGATCCGATTTATGACGACAGAGATGATAGTGTAGGTGTTAAGTTTAATGATGCTGACCTTCTTGGTGCTCCGATACAAATTGTAGTTGGTTCTAAAAACCTTGCAAACGGACAAGTTGAAATTAAATATAGAGAAACAGGCGAAAAAGAAATGGTGAGTCTGGACGAAGTAATAGAAAAGGTAAAATCCTTCTATATTGCTTAATTAGACATATTATCTGTTTTTCAATAATTTTAATAACAGGTTGTCTTAAATCAAAGGCAGCCTGTTAACATGTTTAAATATTAGATTAGGAGAAAGACATGGCAGATATTGCAGATCTGCACATGCATACTATATATTCGGATGGTAAACATACACCCGAGGAATTATTGCATTTGATAAAAACGGCAGGTATTAAGGCTTTTTCGATTACTGATCACGATACAGTAGATGGTATCAAGCCGATGTTAGAGATTTTGGATGATAGTATTGAGTTTATTCCCGGTATAGAAATTAGCTGCCACTATAAAAAAAGAGAGATCCATTTACTTGGATACGGAATAGATATAAACAACTCATCACTTATGATGCACCTTGATACTTTCAAGAAGTCCAGAGAAGACAGAGCCAGAAAAATACTTTCAAAACTTCAAGGGCTTGATGTTGAACTAGACTTAGAGCATATTCAGGAAAGAACACCTAATAATACAATTGCCAGGCCGCATATTGCAGCTGAACTAGTTACCCAAGGTTATGCACATGACTTACGTGAGGCATTTTCTCGTTATTTGTATGACTATGGTCCGGCATATGAAGCTAAAGTTGAATTCCCTATAGAAGAAGCTATACAGCTGATTAAAAAATCCGGTGGAGTTTCGATTATAGCACATCCCGGAAAAATGGTGTCTGAAAAAGATATTAGATATTTCTTTAGTCAGGGAATGGATGGAATAGAAATAATTCATCCTAATCACTCTTTATACCTGCAAAAAAAATATCATAGTCTTGCAAAAATGTTTGGTGCTGTTGAAACCGGTGGCTCTGATTTCCACGGTTTAAAAGATTACGAGCTTTCTAATCTGGGAAAATTTGGAATACCTCTTTTAGTATTTGAAAAAATCAAAAAGAAATTAAAATAATGGTTTTAATTGTGCAAGCTATTGCTTAACTTCTTTACAGCATAAAGAAAAACTACCACCTTTTAAAAATGAAAATAAACTTTAAAAAATTAATATATGCATATTTGCTTATAAGTTTCATTTATACTGTGCCTGCTCTTGAAGTAGATTCGGTAAAAGTATATAAAGAGACTTTCTTACCTAGCTTTACAAGAGAAGATTCAACTAATTCTATAGAGTCTTTACAATCTGAAATAAAGCAGATTTTGAGAAGTAGCAAATATCTAAGAGCAGCTAAAAAAAGTATCGTTGTTTACTCTTTAGACAGGGATACTATACTTTTTGAGCAAGATATGGAAAAAGCTCTGACTCCGGCATCAACAACTAAATTAGTGACTACTTTTTCTGCGATGTCATATTTTGGTAAAGATTTTGGTATCACCACATCTGTTTATACAAATGGGAAAATAGATTCCTCAGGAGTCTTACAAGGTGACTTAATTATGGTTGGCAGAGGAGATGCACTGCTTTCAATTAAAGATATAGATGTTATTTCAGATGAAATTGTCAGTTTAGGAATAGACTCAATTGCAGGTAAGTTTTTAGCAGATGATACTTTTTTTGATAATAAAAGAATAAGAAAAGAATACTCAGGGGATAGGGATCACGTTGTAAAACTAGCTCCTTTGTCTGCATTAGGAATGGAAAGAAATTTGGCAACTGTTCTGATTTCTTCCGGTTCATATCATAACTCTAAACTAAATGTACAGCTTATACCCGAATCAGAAGCTTTTACTTTAAATGTTACAGGTAAAACCAGAGGCGGAAAAAAGTCAAAAGCATATTTGGATTTAGATGATTATGATGATCAATCGTATTTAATAGAGGAATACAGAGGGGACGCTCCTCCGGCTCCCAGAAGAAGAAGAAGGACTGTAAGCATACGAACTTCTTATAATGCTGAGACTCATAAACAGCACTTCAAGGTTGGCGGATATTTAAGGTCAAACAGAAGAGCATCATATTCTTACTATATGGATAACCCTGCTTTCGTTACAATCGGAGCTTTGATGCATCGATTAAAAACGCAAGGAGTTCGATTTGAAAATATTATTGATACTGCTAACATCAGAGTATCAAAAGATACACTCACACTATTGTCTGAGATTTCAAGAACTATGACTGAGTTCTCTGCAGAAGTAAATAAAGACAGCGACAATTTTCTCGCAGAAAACCTTTATAAACTTACCGGAGCTTTATATGGCAACTACAAGGATAATGCTGCCGGTGCAAAAGCTGTAAGAGATTCTGTATTTAAATATAACTCTATCTATAGCAAGAAGTGTGTTACGAATGATGGCTCAGGTCTTTGCAGATCAAATCTGATTTCAGCAAAGACTCTCTTGGATATACTCATAGCAGCTAATAACTCAAAGATGAGAGAAGCATTTGATTCTACATTATCAATTGCCGGTGTTGACGGTACTTTGAAAAAAAGAATGAGAAACACTGCAGCAGAATCAAATCTAATAGCCAAAACAGGAACTTTAAGAAATGCCAGTGCGCTTGCAGGATATTGCACAACGCTAGATGGAGAGCGTCTTGCTTTTGCTTTTATGTTTAATGGTAGTAGTGTTCATTCTTATAAGCAAGCTGAAGATGATTTAGGAGTTTTACTTTCCCAATTCTTTTATTTCCATAAAGAACGATAATGAAGAATTATAAGAAAATATTCTATTATACAATTCTGATTATTTTAGCAGCAGGAATGATATTTCCAATGCTGTGGATGTTTTTACTCTCTTTGAAAGAGAGTCCCAGTTCATTCTCTGACTTCTGGGGAATGATTTCATCAGACTACACACTATCTAACTATACAGACGCTTTTAAATCTGATAACTTCGGATTGTATTTCCTCAATTCGATTTTGATTTCTACCTCAGTCAGCCTGGGAAATGTACTATTTTGCTTCCTTACTGCCTATGCAATTGTAAGAAAACAGTTTTGGGGTAAGAACTTGTTATGGCTAACAGTGTTGGGAGTATTGATCATTCCTCCGCATGTGGTCATGATACCGCTGTATCGCCTAATGGTTGAATTTGCTTGGATTAATAGCTATTATGCTTTAATTATTCCATGGTTGGTAACTCCTATGGGTATCTTTCTTGTGAGGCAATACTTAATAAGTATGCCTGAAGATTTGGAAAATGCAGCTCGAATAGATGGTGCCGGAGAATGGAAAATAGTGTTTCAGATTGTTATGCCACTTTCAAAACCAATATTGACAGTTCTTTTGATATATATATTTCTCAGTAATTGGAATACATTCCTCTTTCCTTTTTTGTTTACGAATACCGAAGCTTACAGAACCCTTCCTGTAGGTTTAACCTTTTATTTAGGTAAGCAGTCTATTGATTGGGGGCATCTGATGGCAGGTGCTGCAATTTCTGCATTACCTATATTGGTATTGTTTGCAGCATTTCAAAAGAAAATAATAAATGGCTTAACTGCAGGAGCATTAAAAGAATAATATCAAATAAATATTGACTTTGAGAGTATATTTAATTTTAGCACTATTATCTTGAATGTATGGAAAAGAAAAAGATTAAAGTTTTATTGGTAGATGACCAGGCTATTGTGTTAGATTTCTTGAAAAAAGGATTAGCGCAGGATTCAGGAATTGAAGTAATCGATACGGCTAAAGACGGGTATATGGCTCTAAATTCTATCCAACGTAATAAACCTGATGTCGTCATTTTGGATATGGAAATGCCTAGGATGAATGGTATTCAGTTTTTGCATAATCTTATGCCTGTGAATCCAATTCCAACTATTGTATTATCTGCTTTAACAGAAAAGAACTCGAAGTTAACAGTTGAGGCATTTGAAGCTGGTGCTATAGATTTTGTATTAAAGCCATCAGGCGGTGCAAAAGAGTTGACCAAGTTGTTTTCTCAACTTAGAGCCAAAATTCGAATTGCTGTCACTAAAGATGTTCAGAGATTTAAGAAAACTTCAAACTACACTCTTCCAGGGAATGCAATAGACAGAACCTCAAAGACTAATCAGATAGTTTTGGGAATGGGTGCTTATGAAGTTATAAATGAAAAAGAACAATTACTAAAAATCTTTGCTTTAGGGTCATGTATAGGGTTAGCTATGTTTTGTCCCGCAAAGGGGGTAATCGGCATGGCTCATGTAGTTTTACCATCTTCCAAGACAGATTTAGATAAATCAATAGACAAACCTGGTTATTTTGCTGATACTGCCATAAAAGCAATGCTGGATGATTTCGCATCAATGGGATGTACTTCAAAAATGATATATGCGAAAATAGCAGGTGGAGCTAAAACAAAAGTCGAATTGGGCGATAGGTTCAGTATAGGTCAGAAAAATGCCGTGGCAGTTAAAGCCGGACTTATTAAGCATGGAATAAAATTATTAGGTGAAGATGTTGGCGGTAACATCTCACGAACTGTATATTTTAAAATTGGTGATAAGAAACTAACGGCAAATCATCCGGAAAAAGGAAATTGGCAAGTATAATTAAAGAAAATACTACAATGGATTATGATGAAATAAAATTATTAGCTAAATTGCTTAATAAAGAAATAGAAGAGACAAAAAGTGCTGATTTGGCTCCTAAATGGGAAGGTGGAAATATTGAATTCCAGCCCAAGGATCAAGAATTAGTATCTCACAGCATTGAAATTGATAAGTTTATGCATAAAATTGTTATGGTTCGAGATAATCTGAGAGTGCTGGAGCAACAGATTAATTCTAATAAGAACCTTAGCGATGGCGAGAAACTTAAATTTCAAAATTACATAACCAAATGCTATGGATCTCTGACTTCATTCAATTTTATGTTTAAAGATGAGAATGACAAGTTTTCTTCGAAATAGTATAATATTTTTAGTTGTAATATCATTTACGATATTACAGTCATGTGTTACTGATAAATCCAGGAATTCAAATATACCTGATTGGTCAGAAATAGAACAAAAAGCTAAAAATAATAAGATTACTATTGCAATTGAATCCGGAATAACCTCTTATTCCGGCAATTTTACTAATGACTTAATCGATTATTTCAAATCCAAATATGGAATTGAAATTGAAATAAAGCTTATACAACCCAATCATCTCAGCAACACAGAATGTGATATTATATATTCTACCCGCTCGAAAATAAGTTCGCTTTATAAAAATAATTTATTGGTAGGGCCTTTTAAAGATCAACTCCCTAATGACCAATATCTATTTTGGGACACTTACTACTCCGATACAAGCAAGGATATTCTTGACGAACATATTTGCACATGGGGTAATGTGGACGTAACTTATTACAGAGCCGATGCTAACAATATATCTATTCCGGGGAGTATGCTGGAACTTGAGCAGATAGTTAATGCAAACCCATATAAGTATTCGATTGGGAAAGGAAGAGCAAGTTTAAAATTATTTGCTAATTTAATTGAAGAAGTTGCACAAAAAGAGAATTTGGAGCTTTCAAAATATAACAGAGATACTTTCAAAAAGTTAAAATATATTTTGGACAGTAAACTAGAATCTATCAAAAGCAATTTTTGGAGAAAAGGTGAGGCGAATTTTCATCAGCTTGGTATTCCTATTGCAATACAGATTAATGATGATAAAGATATAAATCGAACACTGACAGAAAGCATAGATAAAAAAGATTATTTATGTTTGGCTATTCCTAAAAAAGTAAATAACCTCGAAACAGCTCTATTCGTAATAAACGAACTATGTGCTCCAAAGATGAGGATGAAACGAGTTGATTCCATCCTCAAAGAGCAACTAACCGTTGATGATTCTTTACCAGAAAATATAGATTCAAACTATATTATCAGATATTATGATGACTTCAAATACTGTAAAGAATAAATCAGCTTATTGCTGAAAAGGCTTACCTTTAACTTTGATGATTGTGTAGTTACCATCATTATCGTCATAGTCTGAAATCTCAGCTAACGAATGTATTATCTCAACTGAATGATCAAATGTTTTGCTTGGGCCATTAATCTCTACCTTGTTAGGAAACGATATCTTTTTCTTATTCAAATTAGATTTTATTAGTCCCGGGTCTTTGATTATATATTCAGGGAGGTAGTGAGCAACCTCAGACGCATATTGTTCGCTAAGGTCCTCATCGGTAAAATATGATTGAGCAAAATCCATAGGATTTACATCTGCTACATCGTCACTCATAAATTCCTGCTTTAATGCAGAGATCATATCGTCTTTTTCTGAGTAGTTCATCACATTGTTTTTGATAAAATTTTCTGTAGCATCATAGAAGCGTTTTGATTGAATTTTTGGATTGCGGTCTGCAGAAAAACCTAAGAAGTCTTTATAAAAATATTCTGCAGGTTTCGAATCAACAGAAAATTGATTGTCGAAGAGGATCGCACCAAATTTGTTGTTTGGCCACATTTCGTCATCCTCAGGTGTTTGATCATCTGTATCACTTCTTTCATGTACCATACCAAATTTAAAAAGTCGTTGTTGAGGAGTAAGAAATACATCATCCAACAAATCTAATCTAGGTCTATCGTCATCTACTTCAAATCTTAGTGCTTCGTTTACTTCTGCTTTGATTGAAATATATGCAGAATTGCCCATAGCAGTGATTGCTTCAATAAAGAGCAGATAACCACCGGGAATAGAATTCTTTGTCTGCGCTTTAGCCAGTAACCAGGCAATTTCGCCGGAAGTTTTGATAAATTCAGAATCATCCGCCATGTTTAGCTTTTGTATATGACTAAAGAAGCTGCCGCCATCTCTAGAATCTATGAACATTTCAAAAGATTTTGAGCCGTTGGTAGAAGCCTTGGCTAATCTGTCTTTTATTATTTTGACCACATCAGGGTTTATAGATAAAAGTTTTGTATCTAAAATGGCAGTTGCGTGATTATCATCTTCTGACTTGGCTACTATTTGGTGTATTGCCATTCTTCGAAAATCTAATTCATTGAAGTTTATCATTATATCTTCCTGTTTTTTAGTATTTTATTATTTTGATTTTTAATTCAAATTTAGGATCAGGGGTTGGTGACATCGGTAACTCCACATAGCCACCTGTTAACCATAGTTGTACCTGGTTTCTGTAATTCGGATTCATTGGGTCTCCCGAAACTCCTCCCGGTAGAGAAAGAAATATAACAGAATCTTGCATATTAGCAACTAATCTGGAGGATGCACCGACACGCACTGAAAATGATTCATGTATTGGGTAATCAGTATTATTGATAGTAGAGTTATTGCCTCCAACTTCAAATTCACCCAAAGTTACAGATGGTCTTAAGAAATCTAATTTGCTGAATGGGTGCTCCAGTGTAAGCTTATGAAGTTTACCCCAGCGCCAGCTTTTAGGATTTTTCCCATATTTTCCGGATAACATTCTAACAGCATCTTTAAAACTTTTAAAAAGCATATAAGCTTTTGTTTCTCTATCCGATTTAGTCAGTTTATTATCAAATAGTATATTGTTATCCTGCTCAAGAAGTTCCATTATCTTCCTGCTAGGAATGTTGGAAACAAAAACATATTGCTTGTAGAGTTCTACTCCAAGTTCGTCTGCAAAGGTGTTAAATATCAATTTTTGGAAATACACATTAAAAATTGCAGCTTCATGAGAAAGTGAACTCATAAGATAATCCCATTCTTCGAGATCTTTAAGACATTTGAGTTCTAGAGAATCCAAAAGATTATCCTGTGATTTCAATATTGGTATTGTTAGATTGAGGAAATGCTCAGCATATGGCGAAACAAGGTCATTTTGAATAAATTGTATGTCTCTTGTAGAAAAGTCATTTGGTTCGCTAAGCAGAGCATCTATTCTTTCTGCTCTGGATGCAGGTTCCCAGTGAGAACTAATATGATACTTAAATTTTCTGTCTAATTTATTATTCGCAGAAAAAACATATTTTTTTTCAGGATTATAAATATAAGGTAATTTAATATTGGAGACAGATCTTTTCCAAAGTAGTTCTTCATCCCAAGTTGGATTAGGAATATTAGGATTAGTTTTATTTCTATCAGGCATTTTTGCAAAAGGCATTACTGCGATATTGCCTGATTTATCAGCATAAGTTAAATTCAAAGCAGGCGTTAACCACTTAGAAGATGCGGATTTGAATTCTGAAAAGTTTTGAGCTTTATTCAATTTATACATTCCCATCAGTTCATCTGAAGAGGAATGAGCCAACCACTTATAACTCAAAACATATTTCTGTAAAAGGTCTTGCTTATATGTTGAATCGAAGTTGATTAAATAATTGTCCTTCTTTAAAAGATGGAAGTCAGAGATGACAGGGGAAATATTGGTATAACGTCTGTAATAAATTTTGTCATCAGAATTTGCAACTTTGATAGTATCAAGAACATATTCAAAATCTATATAGTCTTTTTTTGCTTGAGAATAATATTTTTTCCCGGTTTCATTAACTTTTTCTATGAAGAAATCACAATCATCCAGCATTAAGTTAGTAACACCCCAAGCGATTTTGTCATTTCTTCCGGATAAAATAAGAGGTATTCCTGGAATTGATAATCCAGCAGCATTGAATTTGCCTGCACTTATATGAATGGGATACCATTTAGGAGGAAGTGACAACAACAAATGAGGATCATTTGCCATTATGGTGCTTGTCTTGTTAGATTTTTTATTTGTCTGAACTGCCCAGGAGTTACTTCCTATAGATCCGGAATTTAAACCAATTTTCTCTCTTACGCTATTTAGAGGTTTGACTAATTTATTTAATACAGCCAAATCAACAAAACTATTATCTGAGCCAGTTTCAAGTAAAGCTTGTGTAGATTTAGCGACATCATTGTCAGTTATAAAAGGAGCGTCGTTAGGATAAGTAGGGACATAATTACTTAAGGCTTCAACTCCATACTTTTCAGCGATGCTGCCAAAAGCTATATCTAACCAAAAACTTAAAGACATCTCAAAAGATAAAGCTCTTGAAATTATGATACAATCTTCAGGCTTCCACTCTTCAGGCATATAGTTGAGTGCCCCAAATTCAAAAGAGAATTTGGTTTGATTATTTTTTATAAAACAGTTTATGCCATCCGTATATTGTTTTGCTATCTGTTTTGATTTTTCACTCAGATTGTCAAATATTTTTTTACAGGAATCTTTTAAATCAAGAGAGCGCATAAAAAAATCAACATCTATGGTTTCATCTCCAAAAACTTCAGAAAGTCTTCCTGTTGCTAATCTTCTTGTGTAATCCATTTGCCAAAGTCTATCTTGAGCATGCAAATATCCTTGAGCAAAAAAACCGTCAGATTCGTTTTTTGCTATTATATGAGGGATACCGTAAAAACTCTTATAAATATCTATATCATGTTTGATTGATTGCGATTTTTCTTCATAATAATCATCAGGCACAGAAACTGTTGTTAACCATACAGAAAAATAGAAAAAAGCAAGAAATATGATAATTAGAGTTAATAATAGAACTGATAAACTCTTTATGTACCTCGTGCTTACAACCATTTATTCTCCTTGTACCATTTTACTGTGTTTTCAATTCCTTCTTCTAAACTCATTTTTTGTTGATAGCCAAAATCATTTTTTGCTTTGTCCACAGAGCAAGTCCAGTAAGTTTGGATAAAGTCAATACCTTTCTCATAATTAAATACAGGAGGTTTTGATGAAAATTTGCCAAAAAACTCAGATATTCCAGCGAGTGTAAGCACTACTGAGTGAGGAATTTTAATTTTTAACATACCTTTACCAAAAGCTTTGCCAATAACAGGTAAAACTCTATCCCAAGTATAAAACTCTTCAGAAGAGATGAAATACGTCTTATTGATAGTGTTTTCACTTTCAGCAGCTTCTATCATACCGCGAGTCAGATCATCAGAATGAATAAGGCTTACATATTTTTTATCGAAGCCTATCATTGTACCTAGGCCAAGCTTAGCAATTTTGAAAATATCAAAGATAGCTGTATCTCTTGGACCATAGACAGCCGGGGCACGGGCGATTGTAAAAGGAAACTTTCCTTTGTATTTTAAAACTTCATCTTCAGCAGCTTTTTTACTTTTTCCGTAGGAAGTAATCGGAGCAGGTTCCATATCTTCAGTATTAGGCATTTCAAGTGATTTTGAAGGGCCAGCAACAGTCTGAGAACTAACATGAAGAAAACGTTTAATGTTAGGGGAGACTTCTGCAACAGCTTCAAGTAAATTGCGAGTACCATCGCGATTGCCTTTTAAGAATTCATCATAATTTTTAGCAAAAGTGAGTCCTGCTACGTGAAAAACAATATCTACACCTTCGACAGCTTTTTTAAGACTCTCTTTATCAGAGAGTGAGGCTTCGAAAAGTTCGATTGGTTTATCTTGCAACCATCTGAGATTACTTGATTTTCGAACTATACAACGTACTTCATATCCTTTTTCTAATAATTTATCTGCAACATGACTACCAATGAACCCTGTTGCTCCTGTAACTAAAGCTTTCATTCTTATCTCAAATTATATTTATGTACATTATGCAAAAATAGCTTATTCAATCACCAGATACAAGTTAAATGCGAAAGTATCAGGTTAATAACTTAACCAAAAATATAAACTAAAAACATCTAATTTTGATTAGAATAAGTGGCTATAATATAATATATTCAACTTCATTATGGTATACAATTTTACGAAAATTATTAAACTAATTATCATATATTATCGTAAAACAAGTAGACGAAATATTAAAGACATAGAGGTATAAATGAAAAAAGCAGTTATTATGGCGGGCGGTTTTGGAACGAGATTGAGACCACTGACTATGACAATTCCAAAGCCGATGGTTCCTATTATTAATATCCCAATGATGGAACATATTGTGAATCTTTTGAAAAATCATGGAATCACTGACATAGTCTCTCTGCTTTATTTTCAGCCGGAAAAAATTACTGATTATTTTGAAAATGGTGCTAAATATGGCATAAATATGAACTACGTTCAAGCTCAAGCTGATTACGGCACAGCAGGAAGTGTTAAGAATGCGCATGAGTACTTAAACGAGAGATTCATTATTATTAGTGGTGATGTTTTAACAGATTTTGATCTGGATAAAGCTATCAAATTTCATGAAGAGAAAAAATCTAAAACTACAGTGTTGCTGACAAGAGCTGAAAGACCTCTTCAATATGGTATAGTTATGACTGATGATGATGGAAAGATTACACGGTTTTTGGAAAAACCTTCATGGGGTCAAGTCTTTTCTGATACAATAAACACCGGTATATATATACTAGAGCCAGAAGTTTTGGATCTAATACCTTATCAAGAGGATTTTGATTTCAGTAAAGATCTATTTCCTATGATGCTTTCTAAAAACATGCCTTTATATGGCTTTATTGCAGACGGTTATTGGAAAGATGTAGGTAATTTGAATGAATACCAAGCAGGTCAGGCGGATGCTCTTGCCGGCAAATTAAATTTGTCTGTTAGCGGTTATAATATGGGTGAGAGTAAAGTACATGAAACTGCTGTTATTGATCCTTCTGCACGTTTAGAAGGCAATAATGTAATAGGTAAAAATGCAAAAATTCACGATCAAGCTCTTATAAGAAACAGTATTATAGGAGATAATGCAGTTATCGGTAGAGGAAGTATATTATCTAATGTGACTTTGTGGGATAATGTAAATATCGGAAATTTCTGTGAAATAACTGATGATGTTATTTGCAGCGGAACTCAAATAGGAGATGCCGTTACAATTTCTGAGAATGTCTTTATTGCTGAAGATTGTCAAATTGAAGATTCTGCAACATTGAATTCTAATATCAAACTTTGGCCGGGCAAAAAAGTTGAATCAGGTGCTTTTTTAGCGACCTCTATGGTTCAGGAACAAAAATGGCTAAAAGAATTATTCACAGATGCAAGAATATCCGGTGCTTCAAATATAGAAATAAATCCAGAGTTTGGAGCAAAGTTGGGTTCAGCTCTTGGACTTACTTTAGCCAAAAAAGCTAATATTCTGGTAAGTCGTGATGCACATAATGTTTCCAGAATTGTAAAACGTGCAATTTCAGCAGGTGCTGCATCAGTTGGAGTAAATATTAATGACTTGCAGGTAGTTTCTATTCCTCAGACAAGACAGGAACTTCGCACCGGCAGGTATGATGCAGGTGTGCACGTAAGAAGGTCGCCAAGGAATCCTAATAATACTGATATTATCATTTTCAGCAAAGACGGAAGAGATTTTTCTCTTAGTAGTACGCAAAAAGTTGAACGTTACTTCTTTGGCGAAGAGATTAAGCGAGTAATTCCTGATGAAGTTGGAACTATTCGATATCCTGAAAGAGCCAATGAAATATATCTAAATAGATTTATTGAATCTTTGAATGTAGAAGAAATCAGAGAAAGAAGATTTAGACTTATAATGGACTATTCCTTTGGACTGGCTTCCACTATTTTACCTAGTATATTAGGTAAGCTTGGTGCTGAAGTGATTTCTCTAAATAATTACGTGGACTCAGCACGATACCATCCTGATCCAACAGAGCAAGCATCAGGTTCAGATGATACAGGTAAAATGATGCGTTCATTAGGTTATGATCTTGGTTTCCGAATAGAATCAGGTGCTGAGAAAATCTCTCTTATTGATGAAAGAGGTGTATGGTATTCACATGATCGTTTGCTGACTATAGTTACTAAACTGTTTTTGGAAACACATAAAGATAGAGAACCCTACAAAATTGCTGTTTCTATTTGTGCTTCAAAAGAAATTGATGAAATTGTAAAAGATTATAATGTAGAATTGCTTAGAATAAAAAATTCTCACTCTGCCATGATGGATGCAACTTTAGATCCTGAAGTGATTTTTGTCGGCGGCATTTACGGAGGATTTATTTTCAGAGGCTTCATATTTGCATCTGATGGCATGTTCACGGTAGGCCAGATATTAGAAATGCTTTCTAGCACCAAGTACAAAGTCTGGGAATTAGATGAAATGCTTCCGAGAAGAAAACAGCATGAAATAGAAGTTGCTGTTAATTGGAATGCTAAAGGTAAAGTAATGCGCAAAGCTATGGATTTTACAGAGGAGATGGAAAGGGAACTAATAGAAGGTGTAAAAGTACATTATAACAACGGAGATTGTGTTCTGTTGCTTCCAGCTAAGGAAAAGGGGACCTTTACTGTTATAGGTGAGAGTGAACAGTATGATCAGGCAATCGCTCTAGCTAAGAAATACTCTCATCTTGTCCATCAGTGGAAAGAAGATTTGTAATTTTTCTGCATTTCTGTCTAATTTTTATTATTTTTGTTTTCCTGTTATTTGTGTTTAGATGATACTTAATAACAGGATTGCTCAGAATGTAGTTTTAAATTCTCCTGCTGGTTTAATATGAAAATATCAGAAATTATGTGCAAAGAATCTCTTGCGGTTAGATACAAAGCGACCAATAAAAGAGAATGTTTAGAATTTTTAGTTGAAATTGCGGCTAAATCGGGAAAAATAAAAGATAAAGAACAAGCGCTGGAAGAAGTATTTGCTAGAGAAGAAGTTATGTCTACAGGTGTAGGTAAAGGTATTGCTATGCCTCATGCGAAAACTAATGCAGTTGAATCACAAATTGCCGCCTGCATAACTTTAGAAGAGCCTATTGATTTTGATGCTTTAGATGGAGAACCTGTTGATATCTTATTTCTACTATTAGGTAGGGAAGATAATGTTGCTTCACACTTAAGGATGCTGAGCAAAATATCTAGGTTTATGAACAATGATTCTTTTCGTGCTCAAATACTTTCAGCGAACTCAGTGCAACAGTTAGTGGAAATATTTGAAAAAATTGATAATACAGGAAATTAATGGAGCTAGTAAGTGGATTTAGTTTTTATTTTAAACTGTGATCGAACTAAAATAGTTGCAAATAATGATCTTTCAGCAGATAATATTGAATGGGTGAAGATTGATGAAAAATTCTTAGCTAAATTTTCTGAGATAAGAAAAAAAATCAATAGTGGCAACTATTCTGCAGTTTATTTAGCAACCAAAGATATTTCATTTCAGAGGTTTCAAAGATTTTTCCGCTTTTATATAATGGCATCAAATACAAAAAAAGGTGCAATAATAGATGAATCTGGAAAGCAATCTAATTTTTCTATGTTGTCTACTATTTTTGTAGATCTTCCAATGTTAGTATTTGAAGCTATTATTAGCTCTGTTATTGTTGTTTTCTATTATATAAAATTACCGTGGTTAAAGTGGCGACTCAAGAAACATTAAAGGCAATGCTCTGGAGAACTGAGTATTATGGAGCTCAAACTGAAGGAGGGACTGCCTCTCTTACAGGTGGGTTTGTTAATGGTTTACTTAATTTAGGGCATAAATGCTCTTATGTTTCTTCTGGGAATATGATTCTGCCAGAAGAAGTAAACTATTATTTAATTAGACATGGTAAATTGCTTAGAAATTTTCCTGAAGTATTAAACTTACCATATAACAAGAAATCTGTCAAGATTATAAAAAAAATTATTGAAAAAGAACAACCTGATTTTCTTTTACAGTATCATCATGATTTCAATTATGGTGGTGCGATTTTAAAAAGAGATTTGGGGTTACCTTTTTTGTTGCACTGTGATGGTATTGAGTACTGGATAAAAAAAAATTGGGGAAAACTATATTTTGGTAATCTTCTAAAATGGGCTGAAGAGATCCAATGGGAAGCTGCAGATGCCATTTTTGTTCCATCTCTAATATTAAAAAATTCATTAATTGAACACGGTGTTGATGATTCAAAGATAGTGGTTAATCCTAACGGGGTAGACCCTGAAAAATTCTCACCTGCAGTTGATGGTAAATCTGTAAGACAAGAACTTGGATTAAAGGACAAATTTATTTGTGGATTTGTTGGAACTTTTGGGAAATGGCATGGATTAACCTATTTTGCAAAAGCTTTGAAAGCCATTAAAGAATCAATTCCAAATGTTATGTTTTTATTTGTTGGTGATGGAGATTTGAGATCCGAAATCGATGATATATTGGATGATATAGATCCAAATAGAGAAAATTCTCGAATTACTGGACTAGTTCCATATCAACAAATTCCAAAATATATGTCAGCTTGTGACATTCTTCTAAGTCCTTGTGTGTCAAATGATGAAGGTTCAGAAATGTTCAATAGTCCTGTGAAAATGTTCGAATATATGGGAATGCAAAAACCTATTATTGCCACAAAGGTTGGTCAACAGAACGATGTTTTCACAGACAGATATAATAGTATCATGATAGAAGAAAGACAAACAGATCAGATAGTAGAAGCTATAGAGTTATTATATAAAAACGTTGATATAAGAGATCAAATTGCACTTAATGCAAGAAAAGATGTTGTAAATAAGTACAATTGGACTGTTACTAGTAGTCGTTTTATTGATGCATACTACAAAATAAAAAATAGAAAAGTATAGAATTATTTATATGCTTCCGGCGATGCTTTCATAGAATAGATCATTTCGTTGCTTAAATAATACAAAGAATGTAGTTTTCTTTTAAGTGCATCTACCACATTAGTTGAATCTTTAGCATAGTCATGTTTAGGATTGTCAGATCTATATTTATACAAAGACGGATCACTTCCGAGTCTGTCAATTATATACCAATCATCGTAAATAAAACCAATCTTGCTTCCTTCCTGTACTAAAGCAAAACCGTTATCATTATTTTCTAAAGAAAGTATATTTCTGCTGTAGCTGCATGTCTGGTGCGGTAATTTCAACATTCCAAGCAAAGTTTCCGAAATATCCATTTGTGACATTATATTTGATATTGTATCAGCTTTAATGTACTTTGGAGAATAGAAAATAAGTGGAATTTGTGTAGCACTTAGATCAAAATCATATATGCCGTCTTCTGGTATGCCATGGTCAGCTGTAACAATGAAAATAGTATTTTCGAAATATTTTTCTTTGGCAGCTAAATCGAAGAAATGTTCCAATGCCCAGTCTGTATATATAAAAGTGTCGTCGAAAGTTTTGTTTTCTACTACTGGTATAATCCAGGGACCATGATTATTAGTTGATAAAATGGTAGCAAAAAATGGAGCTTTAGATGAAGCAAAGGTTTCATTCATTTTCTCAAACAAAACATGATCTGCTATTCCCAAAGAACTAATCACTTCTGATTGGTCAAAGTCTAATTCAGAAATAATTTCATCAGTTCCATTTATAGACATAAAACCACCCAAATTATCAAAATTAGGTACATGAGACACAGCAAAATAGGTTGTGTATCCATTGTCTTTTAATATTGCAGGTAAAGAACTTAGTTTTTGTCTACCTTCAGTTCTTTTCATAATATTTATTGCGTGTACATTCGGTAAACTTGAGATAGTAGAAAACAAACCCATATATGTATGGAATCCGTTACTATAGCAGTTTTTAAAATCAAGACTATTTTTTGCTAAGCGATTATAAAATAAATCATAACCTTTAGCAGTTCGTTTATCCAATTTTTTTTGTGAGAATGATTCAAGCAGAAAAAGAACAACATTCGGTTTCTGATTTGAAGTAGAATCAGAGTAGTCATAGATTCTTAAAGGGAAATTTTTAGTTATCGAAGAGCTGTCCTGTATCAATTTTGATGCAATAGACTTTGCTTTATCAAGATCTGTTACTTGTAAGTACTCTTTAAAACTTCCTTTTTTTGATTTGTGACTTATGTCATCAACTAAAGTAAATACACAATTCAGAGCTAATTGATTAGCCTGAGTATATTCTGAAAAGAAGGCATGCCCCCATCTAAGAGGAGTCATCTTTTCAAAAGTACCTCTTATACCTATAAAGCTAATCATGCAAATCGCTGCAAATCCAAGTAGTTTATAGATAAAATTATCTTCTTTAAAACTTATAAAATAGCGCTCTGATAATGCATTGAAAAGCTTATAAAATAAGAAAAAGAATAAGCCGGAGCCTAATAATAATGGAATTATAGGATAAGATTCCCAAAGCATCTTAAAAACAAATGCAGGATTTTCGAAAGTATTCAATGTATAAGAGTTTAATCTGATATGGAAATAATCGAAAAAGTAAAATTCAACTATGCCTAATAAAGAAAAAATATAGGCAGACAGAGATAAATATATAATTGAGAAGTATTTAGCTGTTTTTTGTAATCTAAAGAAGTAAAAGATGTACGCAAATAGGAAATATGCTGAGATTAAATACAGTGATGATCTAGCATCAAATCTGAGTCCCACAATAAAAGACTGGAAAAGAGTAAAAGCAGGAGCAGACGAAAAATAATCCCAATTTAAAAATAGGAGAGTTGCTCTCTGGATTGCAAATATTGCTAAAAATACTACTAAAACTAAAAGATTGTGTTTAAAGAAAGGATTCAAGAATTTGCTAATGAATTTCATTTATTATCTAACCTATTTAACTTTTTCCATTGCCCATTTAAATACTTTTAAATACTCTAACGCTGATGTGCCTGAAGAGAAATTCTTTTGCATAGCATTTCTTCTAATTATATCCCAATGATTAGGGTTATTATATACAGATAAAGCTCTACGAACAGCATAGCTCATATCTTCGGCATTATACTGCCAGAACAAGAAACCGGTTCCATCCTCAGTATCATAATTATACTCTGAAACTGTATCTGCCAGTCCACCGGTCATTCGAACGATAGGAACAGTTCCGTATTTCATTGCATACATCTGAGTAAGACCACAAGGCTCATATCTGGAAGGTACGATAAGAAAATCACTAGCAGCCATCAACTTGTGAGATTGTTCGTTATTGTATCCGATGTAAATTAAGGCGTCTTTAGGATAATTCCAACTTAAATATTTGAAAAAGTGCTCGTAATTATCTCCACCAGATCCGACTAGTAAAAATCTAAATTGTCCGGATTTTAACTGAGATTCAAGTTTGTGAATAAGTAGATCAATACCTTTTTGTTCTGCAAGCCTTGAAACCATACCAATTGTAGGTTTGTCTAAATCATCAGAATCAGTAAGGCCAAAACTTCTTAGATATTCATGCTTATTTATTCTTTTATCTTCCAGAGAATCTTCTGTATACTTTGTATAAATATTATTGTCAGTAGCCGGATTCCATTCATCATAGTAAACGCCATTAAGAACACCAATAAGATCTGCACCTCTCAAATTTAAATATTCCTGCATACCTTCACTGTAGTAGGGCCAGCGGATTTCTTTGGAGTAAGTTGGGCTGACGGTTGTAATTTTATCTGCAAACATAATACCGGCCTTCATTGCATTAACGCTTCCTTTGTGTTCAAACCAGGAACCTGAATACATTTCGTTCATGCCAAAACCGGAATATTCCAAAGCTCTTTCAGGATTAAACCATCCCTGATACGCTAAGTTATGAATGGTGTATACACCGGCAGTTTTATTGAATCTATAATCGTTATTATAATGCGATTTTAGAAAAGCGAGAGCAAATGCTGTATGAAAGTCATGAGCATGGATTATGTCTGGATTAAAATTTAAAGCTCTTGCAGCTTCGAAAATGGAACGGCTGAAGAAAATAAAACGTCTTTCGTTATCTTCATACTCTGAAGGATCGCCATATATTCCTTTGCGGTCGAAGTAATCATTATGTTCGACTAGGTAAACAGGTACAGAAGAATTAGGAAGTGTACCTTCCCAAAGTCTGGCATACTCTGTCCAATATCCCATTGGCACAATCAATGTCAAATCAGTTGGTTTAAATCCCCAGCGTTCAGTATCAATAAATCCATATTTAGGCATAATTATAATAGGATTCTGACCAAATTTCTGCCATTCTCTAGGGAGAGCAGCAGCAACATCGGCTAAGCCTCCGGCTTTTGCAAATGGATTTACTTCTGCTGAAGCTAATAATATATTCATAACTCTATAGAATTAATTCATACAACATGCTAGTCGGAATAAGAAATTGCTGTGTAGCAATCCTCGAACAAACGCTTGACTTTTTCCAATTTATCTACATCATAAAACATGCCAAATACAGTAGAGCCACTGCCGGACATAAGCGCAAACACCGAGTCATTATCATATAGAGTGTTTTTTATTTGAGATATTTTAGGGAAAGTTTTGAACACATAGTCTTCAAAATCATTACGAAAATGTTTTTTTAACTCAGAATTAAGTTCAGGAGTATTTTCTAATAGTTTATAATAATTTGTACCGGAAATTTTGGTATGAGATCTGTTCAATGATTTATATGCTTCCGGGGTAGAAATATGTATCCCCGGATTGATAAGTAATATATGGTAAGGCACTTCAAAGTCAATTTCTGTCAACAATTCGCCTCTTCCACCAGCTATGCAGGTTTTGTCATATAGGAAATAAGGGACATCAGATCCTAACTGTGCACCCAAAGTAGCTAATTCATCTCTTTTCAAATTTAAATTATATAAATCATTTAAAGCGAGCAGGGTATATGCAGCATTGCTACTGCCGCCTCCTAGACCACCCCCGGTAGGAATATTTTTCTCAACTTTAATGGTGCATGATAAATCTTTTTCCACATAACTTTGAAGTAACAAAGCAGCTTTATATATTAAATTACTTTGAAGTGGAATATCTATGTTTTTATCTAATGATATTTCATATTTTGCAGACTTAGAAAAATGCAAAACGTCATGAATCTTTGTTTTGTAAAATATCGTATTTATCTCATGAAAGTTATCTTCTCTTTTGTAGAGAACTTCCAAGGATAAGTTGACTTTTGCGTAAGATTTTATTTTGTATGACATACGAACAATACCGCTATGGATGAACTAAGTACAAATTTACACGAAAATACCGACGTTGAATCGATAAAAAAGAAATCTAAGAAGAAAAAAGATAAGAAGAAGAAAAAGAAAAAGCAACCAATTTCTTATAAACAGGAAGTTCTTAGGAAGCTTATACATCTTTTTTCTCTTTCTATTCCTGTCATTTATTTCCATGTAGACAGGATAACTGCTTTGGCAATTCTGTTACCTATGGCACTTATAGCTGTGGGATTAGATTTTCTATCTAAAAAAGATAATGCTTTTTCTAAGTTTATTCAAAAATACTTGGGTGCCATGATGCGCGCTCATGAGAAAAAGAAAAACAAAATTGTTCTGAATGGTGCTTCCTGGGTGCTTATATCAGCATATCTGACAGTACTGATATTTCCTAAATTACTAGCTGTTACAGGATTTGCTATTTTAATTATTTCTGATTTGACGGCAGCGCTTATAGGTCGAAAATTTGGTAAACATCCTTTGTTTAATAAGTCCTGGGAGGGCACACTCTCCTTTATGGGATCAGCGATATTAGTTGTTCTATTTGTTGGTATGACAGTCGCAGCACCTTGGACATTTTATATAGCAGGTATAATTGGTGCCATTGCAGCAGGGTTTGTAGAAGCAGCTGCAAAAATCCTTAAAGCTGATGATAATCTAACTATTCCTCTTTCTTTTGGTGTAGTTGTTTGGACTTTTGCAATTTTAGCCGAACAAATCGGTATTCCATTTTTAAACTTATTATAAAAACGAAATGCTGAAAAAAGAGAAGTATATAATCTCAGCAGTAGCCATTGCTATTATTATTGCATTTATGTTTGTATTTACCCAAGACAGAAATTACTATGCAGTGGAAAACGTAATATCCGACAGCTCAGCTCAAGGTAAGGTTGTATTTTATTTTGTCAAAGTAAAACAGCTTGATGAGGATTTCCTTCTAAATACTGCACATAATCTACGAGATACTGACTCAAATTCATATATAAAAGATAATTCCCAGCTCCGAGTTATGGTTGCTCATTTCTACAGAGATACTGATATAGAGCCAATGCCTGATAGTTTAATGAATAAACTACATGCCCAAAAACCAAGTTCAAAGGGGAGAGAGTATAGGTTAGATTATGTGAGAAACGGATATATTTACACTGACATTTCACAAAATCTGCCAGATTTAAAATATCCCAAGGATTCTCTTTTTGCTTCACAGCTTTTCATTCCGAAAAAAGGATATTCAATAAAAGAAATATTTAATGCTGATCTTAGGAGAAGTAAATCATATCTTTACGGAAAAGATAAAAACAAAAAAAGTATAGATTCTACAAAAAAGATTGAAATTGATTCGAATATGATAATGGAGACTGAAGATGATAGACCTAAGAAGTGATACAGTTACCAAACCAAGTAAGGAAATGATGCAAGCCATGATGA
This sequence comes from uncultured bacterium, assembly GCA_942490685.1. Classification (GTDB taxonomy): domain Bacteria; phylum Bacteroidota; class Ignavibacteria; order Kapaibacteriales; family UBA2268; genus JBFHIJ01. Next base: position 1,453,648 of record CALNXW010000016.1, on the reverse strand, counting down.
TGGCTGAAGTTGGAGATGATGTTTACGGTGAAGATCCGACTGTAAACGAATTGCAAGAGTACACTGCTGATTTACTTGGGAAAGAAGCTGCATTGTTTGTACCGTCAGGCACTATGAGCAATCAGATAGGAATTAAAATCAATACTAATGACGGCGAGGAAATCATAGCAGAATCAGAAGCACATATTTATTATTACGAAACAGCTGCTCCATCTCTAATCTCAAGAGTTCAATTCAGACTTATAGATTCTGAAAGGGGCGAAATGGATCCTGAGAAAGTGAAATCTGCTATCAGACCCGATGTCTATTATTATCCAAAGACGTCTATGATTTGCGTAGAAAATACTCACAATAGACACGGTGGTTCTGTCATATCTTTGGAAAATACAAAACAACTTAAAAAAATTGCACTTGAACATAATATGACTTTTCACCTTGATGGCGCAAGACTTTGGAATGCGAGTGCTGCAACCGGAATAACTGAGGCAGAATATGTAAAAGATTTTGACTCAATTTCAGTATGCTTGTCTAAAGGTCTGGGTGCACCTGTTGGCTCGGTCTTAGTTGGAAGTAAAGACAAGATGAAAGAGGCCCTAAAATGGAGAAAAATTTTAGGCGGAGGTATGAGACAAGCAGGAATTTTAGCTGCAGCTGGTCTATACGCTCTTAAAGAAAACAGAAAACTTTTGCCTAAAGATCATATCAACGCTAAGAATTTTGCCAAAATATTAAATAATTGCGAGCATTTAACTGTTGACATAAATAGAGTTAAAACAAATATGATTATATTTGATTTCCCAAAAAACATATCAGCAGAAGATTACTTAAATGCTATATCAGAAAAAGGAGTACTTGTTTCAGCTGTCGGGCCTCATAGCATTAGAGCGGTGATGCATTTTCAGATTGAAGAACAGGAAGCTCTAAAAGCTGCTGAAAAAATTGTTGATTCTATAAATGAACTAATGAGATAGTGCATGAGACTTATTGTTATAATAGCTTGTATATTATCTGCTCTGACAATTAGTAAATCTACTGAGCTGAATAAAAAGGATGCTTTCACTGAGGCAAATCTATATCAATTGACCGGTAGTTTAATCTCATCAAATATATATTTGACATATATGTCCATTGATATGCTTTTTATTAACGCGAATAATTATACCAACGAGGAAAAGCAAGTAATTTGCACTTCAATAAGACATGGTTTGGATAGAACCCAAAAAGATTTTATTGGTATAAATACCTTTGTAGAGTATGAGAATAAAGAGAAGTTTAAAGATTATGTAAAAAATCTATATGATTATCTTATACAGGATTTAAAGCTATTAAAACAATATTTTGAAGATAACGAAGAAGCTAGTAGAGAGAAGTTTTTGAGAAACCACAAGAAGATATGGAAACTATTGTCACAAAAAATGGAAAATGAGCAAGATGAAAAAGATAGATAAAGTTGAGTTAGTAAAAGAAGTGCCTTTATATAAACACATGATGTCGGGCCTTGTAAAATTTGATGAAGTAGATTCTTTTGGTGTAGTGCATAATATCAAATATATGTACTATTTAGAATGGGCAAGAACAGAGTATTTACGTTCTATTGGAATGCCTATAAATCACCGAACCTTTACCTTAGAGCTGCCACTTATGGTAGTCCATTCAGAAATCGATTATCTAAATTCTCTTATGTTTAGAAGCAAATATGAAGTGCTTAGCCGAGTTTCTAAAGTGAAGAAATCAAGTATCTTATTCGAAAACTTGATAAGAAATGAGGATGGCGAACTAATTGTTAAAGCTTCTGCAGTAATGGTACATTTAGATCCTGAAAATTATAAACCGGGGTTACTACCAAGAGAATTAAGAGATAAAATCAAGATGTTTGAAGGTGATAATGTTGAATTTGTGCAGGAAGGCAGATAATGGGATTAGTGGATTCGTGGACAATAGATAAAATAGTTGCTCAGTGCATCTTTCCTAGATTAGATATATATGATTATTACGAAAAAGAAGAATATAACAAATACATCAAGAAACTTGTTGGCTTTGGAGTTGGTGGCTTTTGCGTATTTGGTGGAAATCTCGAAACAGTTTCTAATGCTATAGCTGAGTTGCAAAGTTATGCTCAAACGCCTCTTTTGTTCTGTGCTGATTTCGAATATGGATTGGCAATGAGAATGGAAGAAGGTACCGGATTCCCACATGCAATGGCACTTGGTAAAGTTGATGATCCTGAAGCGACTGAAGAAGTTGCAAATGCAATAGCCAAAGAAGCAAAAGAATTGGGAATATTCTGGAATTTATCTCCTGTTGCTGACATAAATTCTAATCCTAATAATCCGGTTATAAATATTCGTGCATTTGGTGATAATAAAGAGATTGTCAGCAAACATGCTACTGCATACATAAAAGGTACTCAAAAAGCAAAAGTAATAGCTTCTGCGAAGCACTTTCCGGGACATGGGGACACTGATTCAGATACACACAATGGAAGGGTAGCAATAGATTTATCATTTCAACAATTGCAAGAAAGAGAGCTTCTACCTTTTAGTGAGTCAATCTCCGCAGGAGTAAAATCTGTAATGGTAGCGCATATTGACTTACCTCAAATAGACGCTGAATATCCTGCATCTCTTTCTAAAGAGATAATCTCCGGAATACTTAGAGATAAAATGATGTATAAAGGCATCATTACTACTGATGCTCTGGATATGAAAGCAATAGAAGATTCTTATCCTGAAGGTACTGCAGCAGCTATGGCACTAGAAGCCGGAAATGACATCGCTTTGATGCCAAAAGATGTTATTGCTGCAATTAGTGCTGTAATTGAAAAGGCAGATCAAAGCCCTGAACTATTAGACCAACTTAAAAATTCTGCTGAGAAAATATATAAAGAAAAACGCTGGGTAGGATTGATACCCCAATTTGCCAGACAGGAGCTAAATCAAAAACTTTTTGCTGATCACATGAAAATTGCTCTAAAAACTGCTTACAAGGCAATAGAAGTAAAAGGTGATAAAGCTATGCTGCCGATCGATGAGGAAAAATCATTCGCCGGATTTGCAATATTGCAGAGAGATATTGATCTCAGAGCCGGCTCAAGGTTTTTCACTATGACGGCTCAAGCATTAGAAAGCGATTGTGACTTTGGATTTTTAGATTTGAATGTAACTGAAGAACAGGCAAAAGCGCTTCATGAGAGCTTGAATGATCCTGATTTTCTACTATTTGCATTTTTTGTAAAAGGTGGTGGTAGTGTCGGTAAAATCAGATTGCCTGAAAATGTGAAAAAGAGTCTTGACATACTAGCCAATGGAAAACCAGTTGTTGCTTTGATTTTTGGTAATCCCGATTTGGAGCAAGACATAAAAGCAGATCTATATATCAAGACATATTCCGATTCATTAGGTTCAATTGCTGCTTCAATCGCTGAAATGACAGGCAGAGATGTGAACAAATACTCCCAATTATAATTTTGGAAAAAGCTCAACTTATCACTAATTTTACAGTTTCATAAAACTAACGAGTACTGATAGAGTGAAGACAATTTTAGTTACAGGTGGTGCAGGATTTATTGGTTCTAATTTTATAAGACAAAATCTTGATAAAAATCTGAATATTATAAACCTTGATAAACTTACGTATGCCGGCAATTTGAATAATCTAAAAGATATAGAGAATTGCAGTAATTATAAGTTTGTGCAAGGGGATATATGTAGCAAAGATTTGGTATCGTTTATTCTTAAAGAATACAAAGTTGACTATATAATAAATTTTGCTGCAGAGTCTCATGTTGATAGGTCTATTTTAGATTCCACACCATTTTATAGTACTAATGTGATAGGTACTTTAAATCTTATGGATTGTGCTCGTGAGTATGGAATTGAGAAATATTTACAGGTCTCTACGGATGAAGTTTACGGATCTTTAGGAAAAGAGGGTAAATTCACAGAGGAGACTCCGGTTTCACCTAATTCTCCTTATTCAGCATCAAAAACAGCTGCTGATCAGGCGGTTATAGCATATAATCACACATTTGGTTTTCCTGCTTTGATTACGAGATGTTCTAATAACTATGGAGCATATCAATTTCCGGAAAAACTAATACCACTAGTGATAAATAATGCTATTTCTGATAAAGATATTCCGGTCTACGGCACAGGTGAAAATGTTCGGGATTGGATTCACGTTGAGGATCATTGCAAAGGAATTTATACAGTACTGATGAACGGAAAACTAGGTGAAGTTTATAATATTGGCGGAGAGAGTGAGGTAGCAAATATTGATTTGGTAAAGATGATTTTAGAGTATTTGAATAAGCCTCAGTCACTAATTAAATATGTAAAAGACAGACCCGGACATGATTTAAGATATGCAATTGATATTGCAAAAATTAGCAGTGAGCTAAACTGGAAACCGGATTATAATTTCGAAGAAGGATTAAAAAGTACAATAAACTGGTATTTAGAGAATAAAGACTGGTTAAAAGAAATTATCAGTGGCGATTATAAAGATTATTATAAACAGCAATATAGAAATAGATAAATGAAAACTTTAGAAGTAAAAGACTCTATTTATAAAAAAATAGATAACAAGACGCTTACTGTTGGCGTGATTGGTTTAGGATATGTTGGATTACCCTTAGCGATTGAATTTGCTAAAAAAGAGTATAAGACGATTGGTTTTGAAGTAGATCAGAAAAAAGTTGACACACTTAATAAAGGTGGCAACTATATTCAAGATATCAAAGATGAATGGATTGCAGAAACTGTTAAAAGCGGTCATTTATCAGCAACAACTGATTTTGCTCAATTAAAAGAGTGCGAGGCCATTTTTATTTGCGTTCCTACACCTTTTACTGTTAATAAAGATCCTGACATTTCTTATGTCTTAGATGCTTCTAAATCCATAAGAGACAATTTAGTCGATGGACAAGTTATTATACTTAAAAGTACAACTTTCCCTGGTACTACTGAAAAATATGTATTACCAATTTTGGAAGAGACCAGAAAAAAAGCAGGTGAAGATTTTTATTTAGCGTTTTCTCCGGAAAGAATTGATCCCGGTAATAAGAAATGGAATACAGCAAACACACCAATTGTAGTTGGTGGGATAAATGAAATATCTACAGAAGTATGTTCCAAAATGCATAATATAGTTGTTGAAAAGGTTGTACCTGTTTCTACTCCATCTATAGCAGAAATGGAAAAACTTCTTGAAAATATTTTTAGAAGTGTAAACATTGCTTTAGTCAATGAACTTGCGAAACTATGTGACAGAATTGGTGTAAATATTTGGGAAGTAGTTGATGCAGCTGCCACAAAGCCTTTTGGTTTTATGCCTTTCTACCCTGGCCCAGGAATTGGCGGTCACTGTATCTTAATAGACCCATACTATTTAGAATGGATGGCTAGAGAATACGATTTTGTAACAAAATTTATCACTTTAGCTGCGGAAATAAATGAAGATATGCCTTTTTATGTCAGGTCAATGGTTATCAAAGAAATAGCAAAATTGCCGGTAAGGATGGCTGATGCCAAAATCTTGATTCTTGGTATGGCATTTAAAAAAGATGTAGATGATTTGAGACATTCGCCTGCTCTTAGAGTTGCTGAGCTACTTGATGATGAGGGAATGACTAATATTGATTTCTACGATCCATATATTCCGGAAATAAAAATTAAGAATAGAAAATCTCAGTCTATAGACAAAATAGATGCAAATATTTTAAACTCTTACGATATTGTAATTATTACAACAGATCATACTGTTTTTGATTTAGATCTGATTGTAAATAATTCGAATGTTATTATTGACACCAGAAATGCATTGAAAGAATACAAAGGAAGAGACAATATTGTTCTTCTTGGGGATGGTAAATGATTAAGGTAATATCAGTTGTAGGCGCAAGACCAAATTTTATGAAAGTTGCACCTATCAGCAGAGCGTTTAAGAAATATGAGAATAAAGTAAAGCATTATATCGTACATACCGGACAGCATTATGATGTAAATATGTCAGATGCTTTTTTCAAAGATTTAGAAATTCCGCAACCTGATTATTTCTTAGGTATAGGTTCCGGTTCACATGCTGTACAAACAGCAAAAATCATGATGGAATTTGAGAATATCTGCAACGAACTTCAACCTGATTTAATAATTGTCGTAGGGGATGTGAATTCAACAGTGGCTTGCACTCTTACAGCTGTTAAAATGGGTATTAAAGTTGCCCATGTTGAAGGCGGTTTAAGATCTTTCGATAGAGATATGCCGGAAGAAATAAACAGAATGGTCACTGACTCTATTTGCGATTGCTGTTTTACAACAGAAAAAAGTGCAAATATAAATCTAAAAAAAGAAAACTATCCTGACGACAGAATTTATTTTGTTGGTAATACAATGATAGATTCGCAAGTTTTTGCACTTAAACTGGCAGATAAATCAAATATTGTGGAAGAACTAAAACTTAATGCTAATGATTATGTTTTAGCAACTTTGCATAGACCAAGCAATGTTGATAATGAAGATCAATTGTCTTCTTTAATAGATATTCTTGAGTACTTATCTGTAAAAGGAAAGCAAATAGTCTTACCTTTACACCCAAGAACAAAGAAAAATCTTGAAAAGTTCAATTATTTTGATAGAATCAGCAGTATTAAGAATCTAATTCTGACAGATCCTAAGGGATACATTGAATTTTTGGCTCTCATGAAAAATTGTGCTTTTGTGATGACTGATTCCGGAGGAATACAAGAGGAAACTACTGCTCTTCTGAAGCCGTGTTTGACTCTTAGAACAACAACGGAAAGGCCCAGTACTATTGAAGAGGGTACAAACATCCTTGTTGCTCCGGAGAAAGATAAAATTTTAATAGAACTTGATAAAATCTTATCGGGTGAAATAAAACAAGGAAGAGTCCCAGAGTTATGGGATGGAAAAGCTGCAGAGCGTATAACAGATATTATAGTAAACAGAATTTTCGTGTAAGGATAAATGAAAAGTATAATTAGCTTAATTTTATTTGCTATTATGAGCATCAATATGTTTGCTCAACAAAAAGCAAGCGCAGGAATAGATCCGACTGAAATGATGGAGATGCAGAAGCAAAGCAATGCTGCTGCTTCAAAGATGCTTAGTGAAAATAGTAAGTTTCCAATCACTTCAAGTATTGATCCTGAGAAGTATTTCATTGGACCAAATGATGTATTAGGTATTAGTGTTTCTCCAATATTACCCAACGAAACTATTATTTCAGTTTCGCCTGATATGACAATTGTTATACCTGAAATTGGTGTAATTGATGTTAGAGAAAAGACTTATGCTGAAGTAAGAACTTATTTAAGCGAAGTCATCAAGAAAAAAGTGCCAAATGCTACTGTTTGGGTTAGCCTGAAACAATCAAGAATTTGCATGGTTCATGTAAGAGGTGATGTAGAAAATCAAGGTATGTTTAGTGTGCCTGCATCATACCGAGTGTCTGACTTGATTTCAATGGCAAATAAGCTAAATTTACAGGAAAGTTCCATGCATGCTTTGGCTACTAAAGAAAAGTTTAAATTGAGAGAAAGATTCCTGAAAGACAATGAATATACTGATAAGTTTATAGAAAAAGTATACTCTGAAAGGAATATATCTTTGATCCGTGAAAATGGTACCAGCCAGAATGTTGATATCATTAAAGCCAGATCTACCAAAAATGTCGATTATAATCCTTATGTTAGAGAAGGAGACATAATTAACGTTCCTTACCAAAAGGAGTCTTTTCCTTCTGTTTCAATAAACGGCGAGTTTTTAAGATCTGTGCAAATGGCTTATAAGCAGGGAGACAGAGTATCAGACATATTGCCTTTTGTAGGTGGATTGACAGATGATGCTGACATAAAAAATGTCTATTTACTTCTACCGGGTGAAAAAAACAAAATATATCTAAATATTGATGATAATCTCCAAGTAGAAGGTACTAATCCTGAGCTTCTTCCGGGAGCTGTTATATATGCAACAAAGAGAGAAGTGCCGGAATCTAATTTTGGTTCTGTTATAATAAAAGGTGAAGTTCAATCTCCGGGTGTTTTTCTTATCGAAAAAGGAAAGACAAAAATAAAAGATGTAATCTCTCAAGCAGGTGGTTTTACTGATGAGGCTTATTTGCCATTGGCTTATGTTATCAGAAAAACCGGTACTCCTACAAATGGTATGGATGTAGAACTTGACAATATGAAAATGTTTCAGTATAGTGACTTGCTATTAGTAGATACAGTTCGTTTTAGCAACGATATTATGCTTAAAAAACCTATAGTATCGTGTAATTTGAAAAAACTATATGATAATGATGATCAAGCTCAAAATGTACTTTTGAAAGATGGTGACGAAATAATTGTTCCAAAAAGTCCAGGTCAGATTTATATCTTTGGACAGGTTAATTCACCGGGGTTTATTCCTTTTGAAGAAAATAAAACATTAGCATGGTATGTAGAAAGAGCCGGTGGTTATGCAAATGGTTCTGACGAAGATCGTGCAAGAGTTATTCGAGGAAAGAATAGAGTTTGGGTTGAAGGTGATGATGATGAAGTCTACATACTTGACGGAGATAACATTTATGTGCCTAGAGAGCCTGATTTTCCTCCAGGAACAGAATTCCAGAAATATGGTTTGATTGCAGGTATCATTGGTTCATTAGGTGGTCTTTTATCATTTATAATAACGGTATTTAGATAGTAAATGAAACTCAAAATAATTATTATAATTCTTATTAGTGCAATCAGCATACAAGCGCAAGTAGAGCATATACCGGCATATCATCCCGTATATGCTTTTCTACTTAGAGCTGAAACTAGAGGCTTTTTGCCTCATCACTCTCTTTCTGAGATACCATGGTCAAAGGGAGATATTCAGATAGCACTGAAATTGATAAAGAAACAAAAAATATCGGAAACAGAAACTAGGATTTTGAATCAATATCTTCAAGAATTTGAGATAGAAAATATTAGACACAAAGCAAGTTTAATTCCTAGTGAGACCGATACAAGTCAGCTATTCTTTTCATATCTATTTTCAGATAGAGAAAAGTTTATTTATACTTATAATGACAGTTCCAATAAAGTCTTTCTAAAACCATTGGTCTCAATGGAATACTGGCAAGGAAATGAGCCTAATTCAGAAAATGTAATATTGGGTAATCTGGGATTCAATTTAGGTGGCTCACTTGGTAGTCATTTCGGTTATATGCTGCAGGTGACTAATGGAGTGATATTTTCAGGTGAAAAAGAATTAGCCATGCACGATTCCAAATTGAGCAAAAATGTGAAATTTTCGGATCTAAATAGTGATTTTGATTTTACACAATCTCACATAGCATTCGAGTATAACTGGTTTAGAGCCTCTATAGGAAGAGAAACAAGATTGTCAGGTTCAGGATTGTATCAAAGACTTTTTATATCTGATAATTCTCCAGACTTTGATGCTATAAGCCTTGGAGCAAAATTTACTAGTTTTGAATATAAATTTTTACACGGATCTTTACTCGGTTTAGGAAAAAACACAGTAGATGCCGGTTTTAATGCAGAGATTCCACAAAAATATGTAGCCCAACATAAATTTTCATACAGACCAAGTTGGGGTGAGATATCTTTTTGGGAAAATATTACATATTCTGACAGGCCAACTGATTTAGCTTATTTTAATCCATTGAGCTTTTATAAATCCTTGGAACATGCTTTAAGAGACAGAGATAACTCAATTATGGGACTGGATTTCACGATAAGACCTTTTGACGGATTTCAATTGAAAGCATCATATTTGTTGGATGATATCATATTTGGTAAAATTGGAACAGGTTACTGGTCTAATAAAAGTGCCTGGAATATTGCAGGTTTAGTTTCTGTAGACTATGATTTGGATTTAGGACTTGAATACTCAAGAGTGGAACCATATACATATACGCATTTCAATAGAGAAAATTCTTACACTAACGATGGCTTGATGTACGGGTCAGTTTTACTTCCAAATTCCGATGCATGGATAGCTCATTTGAGATATTGGTGGACTGAAAGATATCCACTGGAACTAAAAGTGAGTTACATAAGGCATGGAGCAAATCTTTATGATGAGAATGGTGATCTATTAAGGAATGTTGGAGGAGATCCTCTTCAAACTAGAAGAGTAGAAGATTCAGAAACTGTAGAGTTTTTAGATGGTGACTTAAGTAAACGTGTAGCTTTTGATTTATCAATGGGTTATGAAGCAACAAGAGCATTAAATTTTCAAGTTGCATACTCATACAGACCGGAAGGCTATGATTACAAACATCTGATTAAGCTAATAATGAGGTTATACGAATTTTAATGTCTATAGATTTGAATATAATATTAATTGCTCTCTTTATATATCCTGTTTTGCATAGTTATCTGCTTTATCCATTCTATTTGATAATTCTGAAAGCTATCTACAAAAAAGGTATTCTAAAAGACTACACAATGAAACCTTCTGTTTCGATTGTTATTTCAGCTTATAATGAAGAACGATTGATAGAAGACTGTATTCAATCTCTTAGAGAATTAGATTATCCTAAAGATAAAATAGAAATTTTGGTAGGTTCTGACGGATCCACTGATAGAACCTCTGAGATTGTAAAAGATCTGACAAAAATTGACAGCAGAATAAAATTGTACGAATATGGAAGATCCGGTAAGAATATCGTTTTAAATGAAACAGTACCTCTTGCAAATAATGATATTATTTGTTTTATGGATGCTGATTGTAGGCTTACTAAAAATGGATTATCAGAATTGATGTCCAACTTTGCTGACAAAGAAGTAGGTGCTGCTATTTGTAAGATGGAATCTATCGGAGAAGATACAGAAGATACAGGAGGAAAAGGAGAGAAGTTGTATCAAGCATACGAATTATTTTTGAGAAGTTCAGAATCTGAGATATATTCCACTGTAAACAGTTTAGGAGCTTTTTACGGTATAAGACGAGAAATGTACAAGCCTCTCCCGAATATGCAAATATGCGACGATTATATGCCTATTCTTGATACAATGAAAGAAGGCAAGAGAGTTATATTCGATAAAAAGGCAATAGTAAATGAGGTTAGAGAGAAGTCACTTGATGATGAGTTTGGCAGAAGAGTAAGGGTTTCGGCAGGTGGTTTAGCTACTGTTAAAGAAGCTGCCTCTTTGCTTAGTCCTTTCAAGCAGCCTGTTTCTTTCTTTTTATGGTCGCATAAAGTACTAAGATGGTTTTCACCTGTTTTTTTGTTAATAGTATTTTTATTAACTTTGTCACTTGATTTTGAAGATTCTATTTCGAAGATAATCTTATATCCTCAACTAGCGCTTTATGGTTTAGCATTTATAGGTTGGATATTAGATAAAGTCAAAATGAACAATATACTTTTTAAAATACCTTTGTTTTTTGTTTCCATGAATATTGGTTTTTTTCTTGCGATTATAAAATTTATGACCAAGAAACATAAAGCAATTTGGAGCAGAGAAAATCAAAATATAGAAATAAAGAAATGAGCAGAATAAAAAATCTTATAAAATCGAAAGTATTCCCTTTTCTATTGCAACTTAGTTTAGATGTGATAGGAATTGTGGTATGGTTTATCCTTTGTTTTTCGTATTTCTTGAATTTCAAGATAGAACAGCAAGGGGATTCTTTTTCAGTACCCATAGAATATGTTTTTTTAACAGCATTTGTACTATTAATTTATTGGCTTGGAGTATTCTTTTTTACAGGTCAATACAGAAATTGGTACGAAAAATCGCCGTTTGACGAATTATATTCCATGATTCGAGTTTCCTTTTTTGGTTTTCTTATCATGCTTGTACCGATATGGATGGAAGCAGGAAGTACTCCAAAACTGCACATAGTTGTATATTATGGGCTATTTTTGATTTCAGTTTTTTCGGGTAGAATAATATCACGATATTTACAAAAGAAATTCAGAGTGATGGAACTTATTTCCATTCCAACTGTCATTATAGGTACATATAAAAAGGCATTTGATTTTCATCAAAAAACTTTAAAAGCTAAGGCTTGGGGGTATAAATCAATCGGTGTTGTCCTCACTTCAGAAACTGAATATGAAAAGTGGAAACAAGAAGGAGATAAATCCGTACCTATGCTTGGTAGAGTAGAGGATCTTCAATCTATACTCGACAAGAATAAACCGTCTGAAGTGATTATTTCTACTGAGAAACCGAAGCATAGTTTGCTTGTTGAGATAGTTTCTAAATGCGCGGATAATAACTTAAAAGTAAATATTGAACCGGATTTATATGATATATTTACCGGACAGACCAGAGCTCAAAATTTATATGGTATTCCTCTTATAGAAGTAAGTACTCAGCTACTTAAGCCTTGGCAGGAAGCTACTAAACGAATATTCGATATAATGTTCAGTTTGCTGGTAATACTGATTGGCTTACCAATATGGCTTTTGGTTGCCCTAATTATTAAATTAGAATCTAAAGGGCCTGTTTTTTATACTCAACCTAGAGTTGGTAAAGATAGCAGAGTCTTCAAAATATATAAATTTAGATCCATGGTCACTGATGCTGATAAGCAGAAACAGCAATGGACTTCAGTGAATGACCCCAGAGTTACAAAATTTGGTTGGTTTACAAGAAAAACACATCTTGATGAAGTTCCTCAGTTTTTGAATGTACTAATTGGTGATATGAGTGTTGTCGGACCTCGTCCTGAACAACCTAAATATGTAGAAGAATTTTCTAAAGAAGTGAGCTATTATAAACGACGCCTGAAAGTTCGTCCGGGTATAACGGGATGGTGGCAGGTGAAGTATACAGCTCATGAACTCAACGTAGAAGAAATAAAAAACAGACTTAAAGATGATTTCTATTATATAGAAAATATGTCGTTAAAACTTGATATAGAGATAATAATTAGAACTGTCTTTATCATGTTCAAACTGCATGGACAAGCATAGGATTTTGATATGAAAGCAATAGTTGTTATACCAACATATAATGAAGTTGAAAACGTAGAGAGCATAGTAAATGCAGTGCTAGCCACTGTAGAAAATATTAATGTTCTTGTCGTGGACGACAATTCTCCTGACGGCACTGCTGATGTAGTGAAAAGGATGATGGAGACAGACAAGAGAGTACATTTGAAAGTGCGCCCCGGCAAAATGGGATTAGGCACAGCATACTGCGAAGGTTTTAAATATTGCCTCGATAATGGATTTGAAGCGATATTTGAAATGGACGCTGATTTTTCTCATAATCCGAAAGATGTACCTAGACTTTTGGACGAGCTCAAAACTAATAATAGAGATTTGGTCATTGGCTCAAGGTACATAAAAGGTTTTAATGTTGAAAATTGGCCTTTGAGCAGACTTATATTAAGTTATGGCGCAAGTGTATATACCAGGTTAGTCACAGGCATGCCTATAATGGATGCTACCGGTGGATTCAAATGCTTTAGAGCATCTGCTTTGAAACAAATCAATTTGGATGAAATCCATTCGAATGGATATAGCTTTCAAATAGAGATGAATTACCGTATGTGGGTAAATAAGTTTAATATAAAAGAGATATCAATTATTTTCACAGACAGAATAAATGGTATTTCTAAGATGAATAAGAGCATTATTTACGAAGCCATATTTATGGTTTGGAAATTAAGATTCCAAAGGAAGAGTTTCTTAGTAAAAAAATAGTTGGAAGTTATACATAAAATTGAGTTTTCAATACGACATATCAATAGTTATCGTTAACTATAATGTGAAGGATTTTTTGAAGCAATGTTTGGAGTCAATAAGCTCTGCTTCTAAAAATCTGAGGGTTGAGACTATTGTTGTTGATAACGACTCTCAAGATGGATCTGTTGAGCTATTAGAGCCAATGTTTCCAGAGGTTACTTTTATAGCTTCTAAAGAAAACCTAGGATTTGGTAGAGCTAATAACCTTGGTTTTGATATTTCTAAAGGCAAATATATTCTTATTCTTAATCCTGATACTTTACTCAATGAAGATACTTTAGATGTGATGTATCAATATATGGAGGAAAATCCTAATATTGGCATTTCAGGTTGTAAAGTATTAAATGGTGACGGAACATTCCAACTTGCCTGTAGAAGAGGATTCCCAACTCCATGGGCAGCTTTTTCCAAGCTATTTGGATTCCAAAAACTCTTTCCCAATTCTAAACTTTTCGCTCAGTATAATCAGACTTTTCGCTCAGTTGACGAGACATATTACATAGATGCTGTGATCGGTGCATTTATGTTTTCAAGAGCAGACGTAATTAAAAAAGTCAATGGTTTTGACCCTGAATTTTTCATGTATGGTGAAGATTTAGATCTATGCTTTAGAGTGCAGCAGGAAGGCTACAAAATAGCATATAATCATACTACTTCTATAATTCACTATAAAGGTGAAAGCACTAAAAGAAGTTCCATAAATGAAGTAAAGCACTTCTACGAGGCAATGGAAATATTTGCTAAAAAGCACTTTGGCAAATCTGCAGTGTTGCTGAAATTTCTAAGATTGGGCATTTATGTCAGAGCCGGAGTGGCATACTTAAATAAGTATAAACATGATTTGTTTTACATGGTCACTGATGTTTTGTCTATCAATCTATCTTTACTTTTAGCCACAAAAATAAGAACCGGTGCATTTCTAGGCTTGATGGAAATAACATACCCATTTATATTTATACTTCTGAGTTTTGTAGTTTTAGTATCAATATTCTCAGTCGGTGGTTATTTTGAAAGAAAATTCGGAATAGCAAAGGCATTTTACGGATTAATGGTAAGCTTTTTCTTTCTGTCATCACTGACTTATTTATTTAAAGAATTTGATTATACTAGCAGAGGAATTCTACTTCTCACCATCGGATTTACTGCATTTTTAACAGCATCAGGCAGAATTGTCGGATTGACAATTAAAAGAGTATTCGGTAGAAAATCTATTAGACGAATTGCATTTGTGGGTCAAAACAATCATACTGAAGATCTAATTTCTGAGTTGCAAAAATCTAATCCAGAGCAGTTAGTTTTAGAAGGTGTGATTGCTACAAATGAAAGCGAAGATAAAATTACTTCTAATAATTTTCTAGGAAGTTTTGAAAATCTAGAAAAAATAATCCGAGATAACAAGATAAACGAGATTATTATTACTGACAGCAGCATATCCAGAAGCAATATAATGAACATGCTTTCTAAAATATCAGATCAAAATGTGCGTTTCCATATAGCACATGAATATGAAGAATTGATATTTTCAAGGCTTATTAGTGAGATTACAGGAGCAGGACCTGATATACCTCAAAACAAGCTGATGATACCGAGATTCAAATTCTTTAAAAGGAGTTATGATTTGGTATTTTCCATGCTTTTTATTACAATTTTGTCGCCGGTGTTTCTTATCAAATTTGGCACAAAGAAGTATAAAGAGTTGTTAGAAGTTATAATAGGCAAAAAATCAATTATAGGTATTATTGGCAAAGAGAAAGGCAAAAAATCTGAATGTAGAGAGGGTATTTTTACTCTTTTGGATTTGTCTTCTAATTATAGCAGTTCTGAAATGACACATGCAAATTTGAATAATTACTATTTGCAGAACTACAATTTTTACTTAGATTTAGAAATATTGTTCAAAATACTGTTTAGAAAATAATGGCAAAAATGATATTAGAGTTTGAAAAACCGATTTTTGAGCTCGAAAAAAAGATAGAAGAAATGAAAGCTCTTAGTGAAGAGCTTGACATTAGCGATGAAATAACAAAGCTTGAATCTAAAGTAGATGAGCTTAGAGTTGATATTTATAAAAATCTGACCAGATGGCAAAGAGTTCAGCTGGCAAGACACCCGGAAAGACCTATTACTTATGATTATATAAATAACGTATTTAATGGCTTTCAGGAATTGCATGGAGATCGAAAATTTAAAGATGATCCTGCAATAGTAGGCGGTATGGCATATCTGGGTGAAGAACCTGTAATGGTTATAGGACATCAGAAAGGCAGAGATACCAAGTCCAACCTTTATAGAAATTTTGGAATGCCAAATCCTGAGGGATATAGAAAAGCTAACAGATTATTTTCAATGGCTGAAAAATTTAACAGGCCTATTATTACTTTGCTTGACACACCCGGTGCATACCCGGGATTAGAAGCTGAGGAGAGAGGACAGGCTGAGGCGATTGCAGCAAATCTACTACAAATGAGCTCACTAAAAGTTCCTGTTATAGTGGTTATTATTGGAGAAGGTGCTTCTGGTGGAGCAATTGGAATAGGAGTAGGTGATAGAATTCTTATGCTTGAAAATTCATGGTATTCTGTAATTGCACCTGAGTCATGTTCCAGTATCCTTTGGAGAAGTTGGGACTATAAAGAACAGGCCGCTGAATCTCTTAAATTGACAGCAAAAGATCTCTTAGAGCAGACAATTATTGATAGAATAATTGATGAACCAGTAGGTGGAGCTCACAGAGACCCACAAAACATGTTTGAAACATTAAAATCTGTTTTATCTGAAGAACTTTCTAAGCTAAAAACTAAAAAAATTGATAAATTAGTGAACCAAAGACGCGAAAAATTTTATAATATGGGTGTTTGGGAAAACAAATAAAATCGAAGGAAATAGATTTGAAATTTTTAGTTAATTGGCTTAGAAAAGCTAAAGAATGGACAGAAAGTTTTGCAGAAAAAAAATACGCAATGCTAGCAATATTTTTGCTGGCATTTGCTGAATCCTCTTTCTTTTTAATACCACCTGATGTATTATTAATTGCAATTGCAGTAGCAATGCCAAAAAAATCTTTTAAGGCTGCTTTTTGGTGCACTTTAGGTTCTGTATTTGGTGGCATATTTGGTTATTATATCGGATATGCATTAATGGATTCGATTGGAATGCCAATTGTGCAATTTTACCATGCAGAAGAGACATGGGCAATGCTGCAAGAGAAATTCCAGGGAGATGTTGGTATCGGCTTTTTAGCAGCTGCAGCATTTTCACCAATTCCTTATAAAATAGCTACAATATCTGCCGGAGCAACTCATATGGATATGGCTTATTTTATTGGGATATCCTCGGTTGGTAGAGCTGCCAGATTTTTCATGGTTGCATCTTTATTCTGGTTTGCAGGGCCAAAAATCAAAGACTTTATCGAAAAATACTTTGACAAATTATCTTTGGCTTTTGTAGTACTTTTAGTACTTGGTTTTGTTGCAGTTAAACTAATCTTTTAATTGAAAAAAATACTCTATATATGGGATAAAGCATATCCATGGGATGTGAGAGCAGAAAAAGTATGTGAAACTCTTGCAGAATATGGATATGAAGTGCACCTTCTTGCCAGATGGAGAGAAGGTCAGCCTCAAACTGAAATAGTTAGAGGTGTCATTGTACATAGAGTTGCTTATAAGCTAAATCGTATTTTGCGGTTTCCTTTTCCAAAGAATCCTATTTGGAAGAAAGGAATTGATTCTGCAATTAGAGAAATTAAGCCTGATATTATTATTGTCAGAGAGATTAAATTAGGAATACCTTCCGGAAAATCTGCTAAAAAACATAATGTTCCTATTGTCATGGATATGGCAGAAAACTATCCTGCTGCAATGCGTGATTGGAAAGAATATAACAGCAATTTTATAAATAGATTTTTTGTACATACCTACAAACTTCCTGATAAAATTGAATCTCAATGCATGAAATATATGGATGGTATTATAACGGTTTGTGACGAACAGATTATAAGACTGAATGAACAATATAATTACCCTTCTGAGAAATGTGTTGTGGTACACAATACTCCAATTAAAAACTGGTTACAAGCTAAAGAAATGCCAGAGAGGAAGAATTTGATTTTTATGCATCATGGGTATCTCACTGCTGAGAAAGATGTATCTATGTTTTTAAAAGGATTTTTAATGGCTTGTGAAGAGAGAAGCGATATCAGCTTTGTTTTGGCCGGAGATGGACATTGTATCGAAAATTTAAAAGAAATAGCTTCTCAATCTGAATACGGGGCTAAAGTTGACTTTCTGGGTGAGTACAGCCACAAAGATTTAGCAAAAATTATTGCTGATTCTCATATCGGAGTTATTCCTTATCAAATTAGTGATTTCAATCAATACACGATACATAATAAGATCTTTGATTACTTCGCCATAGGAAGGCCGGTGATTGTTTCTGAAAATAGACCTTCAATCAGAATGATTAACGAATCTGATGCCGGCTGGATAGTAGATTGTGAAAAGCCTGAAAGTATAAAAGAAGCTATTCTAAATATAGCTTCTACAGATATCACCAGCAAAACTAAGGCTGCTCTGAAAGCTTCCAAAAAATATACTTGGGATAATGATTTTCAAACTCTTGTGAATTTCATCGAGCGATATTAACACTTTATATTTGAGTATGGACTGTAGGTAAAGTAAATTTAAAACTGCTTCCTGAGCCCAACTTACTTTCAACCCATATCTTACCGTTATTTTTTTCTACAAATTCCTGGCACAATATCAGGCCTAGTCCTGTACCTTCTTCTTTCTGAACACCTATTGTTGTGTGGTGAACATCAATTCTAAATAATTTACTTAAATCTTCTTCAGAGATTCCAATACCGTTATCTTTTATTTCTATTGTGGTATTTTGTTCATCTTCAAAAGAATTTATTTCAATTATTCCCTTATCATGAGTGAATTTGAGAGCATTAGAAACAAGATTTCTAATTACAGTTTCTATCATATTACTATCGCAATAGCAAACTAAGTCTTCATCTATATTGTTTGCCAGTGTAATGTTTTTCTTCATTGCTTTTGTCGATAACAACTTAGAGACTTTTCCAACTAAGTAATGCATGTCTATATAGTCAGGAGAGAAGTTAATAGTACCGCTTTGACTTCTTGACCACTGAAGTAAGTTCTGCAACAATTCTGTTACGTGAGTCACACTACTGTGTATATGCTTGATATTTGTATCAAGATTTTCGTGTTCACCTCTTTGATTATTTTTAATTATCATGTGAGATGCTAACAAAATCTCTTGAAGCGGATTCTTTAAGTCATGTGCAATTATTGAGAAAAACTTATCTTTAGATGCATTGGCTTCTTTAAGTTTTTGCTCAGATTCTTTGAGTTGTTGTTCTGCATGCCTTATATCTGTTATATCATTTAGTACACCAATAACACCTCCAACAGTGGAGTCATTATTGTAATAAGTAGCTTTATTAACAATACAGATCCTTTGATAGCTCTGTAAATTCAAAACAGTTTCTATAGATTTTATGCCCGGATTTTCTTGTAATTCGGTATCTAACTTATGAAACATGTCTGCTTCTTCATCTGGAAGCAGATCATGTACCGTTTTACCAATAATATCTTCTTTTTCGAGATTAAAGAATCTTTGATAGTGTTTATTACAACCTTGATAAATACCATTAGTATCTTTGTAGTATAAAGGATTTGGAATGTCCTCCACCAAAGCTTCTAAAAATCTGTTTTTATTTTGCAGAGCTTCTTGGTGCATTTTCCTTGGAGTGATATTAATTATCACAGCAATTACTGCTTCCGGAATATCGTTGTTATCTTTTAAAACAGAAACAGAGACATCACCCCAAAATATAGTACCGCTTTTATTTACATATCTATTTTCAATATGATAGCTGTCTTGTTTGCCGTCAACCAAAAGATTAAAAAAGTAGTCAGTTTTGAAGACATCATCTTTATTTACAACATTTTTATAAGTCAAGTTTTTGGCCTCTTCAATAGAATATTGAAACATGTCAGACCAAGCTTTATTTACAAATTTTATATTTCCTTTAGTATCAAAAATACAGATTGCAGCAATTGCATTATTGAAAATTGCAGAGAGTTGATTTTTGTGAGAAGTTAACTCTGTATTTATATTCTCCAGTTCAGCTTTTTGAGCAAGTATTTCCTTGTTTTTAATCTCCATCAGGTTGTTTTCGTACTGATTTCTCTGATATCTTCTGAACAATAGAAAAGTCACCAGTAAACTTAAAATTGCAATTACAATAAGAAAAGTTTCTACTTTCTTTTGAGTGGACTCTTCATTTCTGTGAAGTACAATGTCCTTTTCAGTATCATGCATTTCAGTAATTAAGTTTAACTTCTTAATTGCGTCAATCTGTTTAGCTCGATTTAAAGAATCATTAAGAGTGCACTTTGAAAGGAGTACATGATCTGCTTTTTCAAAATTACCTAGAGATTTTAATATCTGATATTCTGCTTCCAGAAAGAGCAATTGTAAATCAGGTTGATAATTATTATTAACATAGCCTTTTGCAATACTGAAATAGTGTGCAGCTGAGTCATGTTGTTTATTTTTTGCAAAGATTTTACTAAACTCAAGAATGGAATTGATTTTTAAGTGTGTATCAGCGGATTGCATTACCTCATCAAAACATAGGGTCAAATAATAACTTGCAGAGTCAAATTTTTCCTGTTTAGTGTACATATCTGCCAAATTGAACTTAGCTCTGGCTTTCATACCGCTCATATCGATTTGATTGAAGAGATCTATCGTATATCTAAAATGAACTAGAGCGGAATCATATTTTTCCATTTGTGAATATATCAGAGCTTTATTGTTTGAAGAAAACGCCAGATATCTTTTATTATCTAAATCTTTAGCGATTTCATAAGCCAGATCAATATATTCAATAGCTTTTTCAAACTGTTGTGTATTCCAAAATATTTTAGAAATTGTAAAACAGAATTTGAGCTCTAATTCTCTATCTTCGATTAATTTGGCTCTTTCTAAGCCATTAAATGCATATTTAAAACTATTATCATAAGATTCGAGTTTAATGAAAAGATCACTGATGTGATAATCTACTAATGCTTCTTTATCCCGAACTTCAAACTCTTGAAATTTGTCTAAAGCTTTTTTTAGATTAGTAAAAGCAGGTAAGAAATTGCCTATCTTCTTTTGAAAAACAGCATATTCCAAATCTAATGTAGCTCTATATATTTCATTATTAGATTTACTAATTTCCCTTATTGCTTCTTTGTATATAATGTATGCTTCATCAGCATTTTGTGGCGAAATTAGATTAAAAAGGTCAACATAAATATTCAGTTTCTCTTCGTAGGAATCTGTACTGTGCAGCGCTTCATATAAGCTATCAATCTTGTTATTTGCATAAGTAATGCTTATATTGAAACTTAAGAGCGTTACTAAAATTGTGATAATATATTTCATTAGACTTAGGTTTACCTTTAAGTAGAAGATAAGATCCGACTTGCAATCAAAAAGTTGAATGCAGTTTTATACATCTATATAAACTAATAAAAACTTAACAAAATGCCAAAAATCATATCAAATACAATTCAATTTCATATAGCTAAGCTGGATATTAAGTCAAAATCTTACAAACATCTTCTATTAAAAAGGTCACCTCGTAATCTCTTATATCCCAATGTATGGCAAGTTATAACAGGAACTATAGAAGAGAGTGAAACGGCTGTAGAAACAGCTTTGAGAGAACTAAATGAAGAAACAGGATTGAATGTGTTTGATTTTTGGAATTTGCCTTATATAACACAATATTATAATGTTTATAATAACAGTATAGGTCTTTCACCTTGTTTTGGTGGTTTAGTCAGATCAGATTCTAATGTTGTTTTGTCTGAAGAGCATAGCGAGTTTAAATGGTGCTCTTTTGAAGAGGCTATGGAATTAATACCTCTTCCGACACATAAGTCTGCTCTTGATATTTTTCAAAATTATATACTAGATGGCAATTTGGGTAACTTATATAAAATCGACTTAAAGGAAGAATAGATGAATAATACAGTAGCCGTGGTCCTAATTACTTTCAATCGCTTAGAATTACTTAAGGAAGTATTGGGAGGAATCAAAAAGCAAACTCATCCTATAGAAGAGATTATAGTTGTTAACAACGGATCTACTGACGGTACTACTGAATGGTTAGCCGCCCAAGACGGAATAAGAGTTATAAATCAGGAAAATGTAGGTTCTTCTGGAGGCCAATATACTGGAATTGAAGCAGCTTCAAAAGCTGGGACACAATGGATCTGGACAATGGATGATGATGTTGTTCCGGCACCAGACTGTTTGGAAAAACTGTTAATTCCAGAAGGAGACGCCCTAGTGAGAGCTCCTCTGAGGTATGCGGCTGATGGGGACGTCTTTTATAATGATGTTAAAAAAATGAATCTGAATAATCCATTTTCAAGTATATGGGATGGAATAATAAATAAAGATGATTTGAAGCAAGAATATATCGAAGCAGAAGGTATCACTTTTGAAGGTCCATTATTTGCCAGTACTTATGTCGAAAAAATCGGTTTACCTGAAAAGAAGTTCTTCATTTATGCTGATGACACTGATTATATGATAAGACTTGTAAAAGCAGGTGCTAAATGCATAATTGTAAGAGATGCAAAGCTTCAAAGAAAATTACCTGTTCCCAAAGTTGATATATCATTGAATTGGAAAAGCTATTACATGGTTAGAAACATAATAGCTATTGACAGAATGCATGGGGAACTATTAGTTAGTCTTTTACGACCGTTTGCATATTTAATAAGCTGGACCGGAAGATGTAAATCTATGAAAGAGTTTAAAACTGTTTGGAAAGCTTTTGTAGATGGATATTTTTATAAGTCTGAAAACTAGAATAACTTAGCAGTTATAAAAAAAGTGAATAAGGAAGCGAGATTATTCGCAAATCCTTATTCACTTTTGTGTGTAAAACTTTAACTATCCTAATAAATACTTTAATTAATCAAAGTAGTAATTAAAGCCTAAAGAGACAGCAAATATATTCATAGAATGTGTGCCCGGCATTGCGTGCCAATCTTCTTTCATTGTATCAGTCAAAAGGATTTCCCTTTCGCTACCGGCTAAATACTCAAGACCTAAATCAACACCAAAGCTACCAAAGTTATAACCAGTACCAATTGTAAATGCATTGAAGGCAATACTTGGGAACATAATTGTTAGAGTCTTATCAGGAGAAGGGGCAGGGTCATTATAGTAACCTGCTCTTAAAGCTAATTTATCAGTCGCCATATATTCTGCACCTACTCTGATTTGTAGACAATCTTCCCATTTAAGATGCATAGTATCAAGTTGATTATTCCAATCTAAGTATGTTGTTTCCAAGTATTCAGCAGAAGAAGACCATTGACTCCATTGTCCATCAAAAGTTATAGTCAAATCTTTCATTGGTTTGACAGCTATACCACCTGCAATCCACATAGGAGTAGTCAAATCTCTTTCAAAAGAGGATTTATCAGGTAATAAGGCAAGTTTCATTGTCGGATTTTCTGCATCACCCGATAGTGAAATTTTAGCAGGCGATCGGAAAGTAAGACCTAAGCTTAATTCTTCCATAGGTTTGTATAAAATACCTGCAGTAAAGCCTACACCAACACCTGAAGATGATTCGCTGTATTGAGTATCCATAATTTTGTCTTTATCTTTACCCGGTACAGGAGAACCACTACTCATATCAATTAAATCAAGAGGACGATCCATATCCAGCATGCCATACTTGATATTTACAGCTGCTCCAACATAGAATTTTTCAGATACTTTATATGAAATTGCAGGAGCAAAATTTATATTTCTTACATAGTTATACCATTTGAAAGTTTCTCCAGTTGTTCCACTATAAAGTGCTAAATCTTCACCTTCCCACTCAACGCCGAGACCGGAAGACACATAAGCACCAAAACCAAGAGTCATTTTACCATCCATTAGAGGTAAATATCCTGTAAGATTAGGGCTGATGTAATGATTGGTTTTAGCAGTTGCATCTATTTTTGGTCCTAATGGATGCTGAAATTTATACTCACTTTTAGGAATAACATCCATAGCAAAGAAACTTACTAAAGGCTTGTCAAAATTACTCATACCTGCAGGATTCCAATAAATTGTCATTGGTCCGTCAGCTAGGCCGACTATAGCTCCGCCCATACCTAAAGCTCTTGCTCCGGGACTGTTAAGAGAAATTCCATTAGAGTATGCACTTTGCAAGGAAATACAGCAAAGTAATACGAAAAATAAGAAGTACTTGTTCATCAAGTGTTTTCCTTTAAAATATACAAATAGCGAATGATTTATTATTATATTCATGAATCAGCATTCAGTATTAAATTAGGCAAAAAATCTTGCATCTGCAATTAGAACATTGTTTAATAGTAAAAAATGATTCGGTATTGAATTTTAGCTCTTACGATTAAGTTGTTGTCAAATTTTAGGGTGAGATAAAAACAATGTAATTAGCTACTCCGAGGTAGAGGTATATACTTTATTCAATAAAATTAGATAATATCAATTTTTATTTGTCTTATTATTGACTATTTTTGTAAATTCCTTTTGATAATTATTAACTAAGTACTTCAATTCCAATGAGTATAACCTATAAAGCTGCCGGTGTTGATATAGCTGCCGGTGATGAAACAGTAAAAAGAATTAAACCATTAGTGAAATCTACCTTCAATGATAAGGTATTAGCTGAAATTGGTCTTTTTGGCGGATTTTATGATGCAAAATTTGACGATTTAGAGCATCCTATTTTAGTATCCAGCGTCGATGGCGTAGGTACTAAATTAAAAGTTGCTTTTATGTCTGACAAACACGACACTGTTGGTCAGTGCCTAGTAAACCACTGCGTAGATGATATCTTATGCTGTGGTGCGAGACCATTATTTTTCATGGATTATTTCGCAACAGGCCAACTCAATCCTGAAGTAGCAGAAAATGTTATCAGAGGTTTTGTGGATGGTTGTAAACTGAACGGTTGCGCTTTAATAGGCGGTGAAACAGCTGAAATGCCATCTATATATTCAGATGGTGAGTACGATATGTCCGGAACTATAGTCGGCATAGTTGACAAGAAAAAAATTATAAACGGTTCTCGTATTAAGCCGGGTGATGTTATGATAGGCCTAAAATCTACAGGCTTACATACCAATGGTTATTCTTTAGCAAGAGCTGTGCTTTTAGGTAAATATAAAGTGGATGAATATGTTGAATCATTAGGTTGCACGGTAGGAGAGAGCCTGCTTGCAGTTCACAGATCATATTTACACACTGTTTATCCTATGCTTGATAAAGATTTAATTAGTGGTATTTCGCACATAACTGGTGGTGGTATTGTTGGCAATACTTCTCGAATTATGCCTGAAAATACTGCTATGGAGATAGACTGGAATTCTTGGGAAAGACTACCTATTTTTGAATTAATTCAAAAAACCGGTAATATTGACGAAGAAGAAATGCGCCACGTATTTAACTTGGGAATTGGAATGATTCTTATCGTTGACAAAGATAATGTGGATGAAGTTATGGAAATGGCGAAAGTTGAATCTCCGGTGATTATGGGAAGAATCGTGGAAGCGTAAGCTTTAACGAAGACATAAAATGTAAAATAAAAGGCTGCATATGCAGCCTTTTATTTTATCAATTTGATCATATCTTCTAAATAAGATGTCTCGAAAACAAATTCAATATTTAATGACTTCCTGATTCCAAGATATTGCATTTGTGTGTATTTGTCGTTTATTACATGAGCGCTGTTTACACTTCCTGCAATATTACCTAAATAAAAGATTGCACTAACACTTGACATCAAAATTCCTGAACCTGTGTTATCATTTTTAAAAAGACTATAAATTCCCCATCCTAATAAGCCATTTACAAATAGAGCAGAGACTCCTTCTTTAAATTCACCACAATAGAAATAACCTGTACCAGGAATAATAGCACTCATTATACCAGCTAAGGCAGGACTTTTTGGAGTGTCGTTCAATCTGTTTTGAAACGACATAATACTATCTGCATGTAAATAATTAAAATTCTCAAAGTTGATATCTTTCTCCAACTTTAACATAGAGTATAGCAAAAAACTTGAAGAAACAGTATCATTTATATAATTTAAGTTTAGATTGCTAAGATAATTGTAATTCCAATTATCTAACTCAAGCTGATCATGTAAAATAAAATTGAAGTAAAACTGAGTCTTCTTAAATACCTCGCTTTCAAAAACATGACTTGTCTGATAAGAATTAAGTGCCTTTTGAGATTTTCCTAATCTCAGATTGCATAAAGCTATCATCATGTCAATAAAACCGGTAGTGTCTTTAGAAATACTATGGTATTTTTTACGCTTTAACTCTAAAATTGCAGATTCATAATCATCTTCACGAAAAAGACTGTGGATAAAGTTATTTGCTTTATCATTATGCTGCATTATGCTTCCGGAGTTAATATTCATTCCTGCTGACCAAAGATTACCTTGAGCAAAAAAATAATTACTTGCAGGTGGATCATAAAAATACTTACCAAGTTTAGGATATTTAAGTTTATTGGCATTTCCACCTGAACAGCGCATCCATCTGTCAGAGGCCATAACACTGCCAACAAAAGCCCCATGCTCATTAACACATTCAGCTGCATAGTGTGAACAACTTGGTACAAATTGACAAGTTGAAGCATGACTTTTAACAGGAGCGAACAAGTTCGAGTATATTCCAAAAAAAATATCTGCGCTCGAGCTCTTAAAATCAGAGCTATGAGCAGCAGATACTAAAAGAAACATCAAAAAAATATATTTTCTCATTATTCCCAAGTAATATTGATTTTTCCAACTAATGTATTATTTTCATCATAAAGTTCAATACCATTGATGTTATCTTTCTCGATAATTTGGTTTACTGCTTGATCTGTAGAAAGATTAACGTGGATATTATCAGGTTCTACGTCATAAGCACTACCTGTAATAAAGTCAATTGCTAAACCGATAAGTCCACCGCATATTATGTTACCAAAAATCCAACCTGACACAGACTTAGAAGTTCGGATGGATATAGGAGCATAGCCATCTTTTTTAATTTCAACTAAATGATATTCGCCTCTTGTCAGACTAATAATACCCGGAGTTGGTCCCATTTGTCTTCCATTGACAAATATTTCAGCAGCAGTGGGATTAGACATAATACTGACTTCATCTTTTGAACCATTTACAATAGAGGCGCAAGAAGATAATAGAATTGACAAACATAAAACAATTGCTAAAATAATTTTGCTCTTCGTCATAATATTTTCCAATTAATATGAATGTGATTAAAACAACTAGATTATTATATATTAAAACAAGGTTCAAAAGTACAAAATAATTTTGAATTATCTATAAATAAAAATTTGACGAAGAAAAAAAAATTATATAAATTTTGAAGTAAGTGCAACAAAGCAAATTGAAATGTGTACTTTTGTAATAAGAAGAAATACAATGAGATATAATGATGAAATATATGTTTTTAATTTGTGCGCTAGTTCTGTTTTCTTGTAGTGAAAATAGTTCGCCACTTGAGCCAAAAGCAATGACTAAGATTCCATCTAAAGTAGTCATGGACGAATTGTTATTTAAATTGGATAGCATTAGAACTCTTAACGGATTAGAGGAGATAGAAAGACTGCCACTCTTGACAAGCCTTTCTTATAAACATTCTCTTTATATGCTGGAAATGGGAAAAATTTCTCATGATAATTTTGAAGAGGACAGACTTATAGAAATATCAAAAAATCTAAAAGTTCATTTGGCATATGAAAACGTTGGATTTTATTATGGAACAGAAAATCCCTCCACAAAAATATTTAATGATTGGACAGAAGATGAAGAAATAAAAGCTCACCTTTTAAAGGGGTGGGATAAAATGGGAATGTCCGTTGTAACAGACTCATTAGGTAACTACTATACTACACAAATATTTATAACACATCCTTAAAATTGACAATTCTAATAAAAAAAAGCAATTATATTAGCCGTGAAAAATTAGCCATGCCTAAATTCATGTTTTGGAAAATAAAAGCATGACAATTTAGTAAGTGCTTGAAAAATAAATACTTTTCGGCTTGCTAATCTGTATTTTTACTTTGCTTAGCAAAGAATATTTTTGTAATTTGATGATGCTTTGTGCTAAGGAATCATTATTTTGTGACCGTCTAAAAGCATGTACTCAGAAATAAATATTTTTTCGATAACATAAAACCGAGGTCGTAATGGCTAAAGTATTTGGTGAAGTAATAATTGACATCGAAAGATGTAAGGGATGTGAATTATGTATAGACGCATGTCCTGAAAATACTCTTGCTCTTGCTGATACAATCAATCAAAAAGGGTACCGTTATGCAGTCAATGTAAACAAAAACTGTACTGGTTGTACTAGTTGTGCATTGATGTGTCCAGATTCAGTTATTACTGTTTACAGAAAAACAAAAAAGAACTAAAATTTTAAATAATTAAGTTAATAAGGATACGCCATGGGTGAAATCAAACTTATGAAAGGTAATGAGGCACTCGCAGAGGCTATGATTAGAGCCGGTTGTGATGCCTACTTTGGATACCCTATAACTCCTCAATCTGAAGTTTTAGAATATCTAGCTAATGAAGCGAATCAAAGAACTGGTATGGTAGTTCTTCAAGCAGAATCAGAAGTAGCTTCTATCAATATGATTTATGGTGCTGCAGGTACAGGTAAAAGAGTAATGACTACTTCTTCTTCTCCTGGTATGTCACTTATGATGGAAGGTATTTCATACATCGCAGGTGCTGAACTTCCTTGTGTTTTATGTAATGTAAACCGTGGTGGCCCTGGTCTTGGTACTATCCAACCATCTCAAGCTGACTATTTCCAAGCTGTTAAAGGCGGTGGACATGGTGATTATAAAATGATCGTGTTAGCACCTTCAAGCGTTCAGGAAATGGTTGATTTCGTTAGAGATGGATTTGATTTAGCTGAAAAATATCGTAACCCGGTTATGATTCTTGCAGATGGTGCAATCGGTCAGATGATGGAAAAAGTTGAATTATTCGACCAAATGCCTCGCAGAACTGAGTACCCTGAATGGGCTCACACTGGCAAACCAAAAGATTCTGACAGAAGATATATCACTTCTCTTCATATCGAATCTGAAAAAATGGAACAAGTTAACCTTCACCTTCAACGTAAATACAAAGAAATCGAAGCAAACGAAGTTCGTTATGAAACAATGAACTTAGAAGATGCAGAATATGTATTTACAGGTTTTGGTTTAGGCGCAAGAATTTGTATGAAGGCGATGGAATTAGGAAGAGAAAAAGGATACAAAATCGGTTTGATTAGACCTATTTCTTTATTCCCGTTCCCAACTGATATATATGCTGAAGTAGCTCCAAAAATCAAAGGTATCTTTGACGTTGAAATGAACTACGGTCAGATGGTTGAAGACGTTAGACTTTCTGTAAACGGTAAAACTGACGTTAAGTTCTTTGGTCGTGCTGGTGGTATGATTCCTTCTCCTGAAGAAATCCTTGAAAACTTCGAAAAAATGTTTATTGAAGGAGGCAAGTAATGGCTGAAAATACAATGAATGTGGCTGAAGGTTTCGCACCTGAAGAAATCTGCCAAAAAGAAAATATTGTTTGGGAAAAACCTGAAACTCTTACAGAAACTCCTCTCCATTACTGTCCTGGTTGTGGTCATGGTACTATTCATAAAGTACTTATGGAAGTTGTAAAAGAGATGGGCTTACAAAATGACACAATTGGTGTTGCACCCGTTGGTTGTTCTGTATTTGCTTACCACTATATGAACGTAGATATGTCTGAAGCAGCTCACGGTAGAGCTTGTGCTGTTGCTACAGGTATCAAACGCGTATTCCCTGAAAAATTCGTTTTCACTTACCAAGGTGATGGTGATTTAGCTGCAATTGGTACTGCTGAAACTGTACACGCTGCTAACAGAGGCGAAAAAATTCTTACTATTTTCGTGAATAACGGTATCTATGGTATGACTAGTGGTCAGATGGCTCCTACAACATTACCAGGTATGGTTTCTTCTACTTCTCCTTTTGGTAGAGATGTTGAAACTATGGGACACCCATTGAAAATATCTGAAATGATTGCTCCGTTACCGGGTGTTGCTTATGTTACTCGTCAAGCAGTTCATACTGCAGCGAATGTAAGAAAACTTAAAAAAGCTATCAAAAAAGCAATACAGTATCAACAAGAAGGCCGTGGCTACTGCTTAGTAGAAGTAGTTTCTAACTGCCCTTCTAACTGGAAAAAAACACCATTGCAATCTAATAAATTCATCGAAGATGAAATGATTCCTTATTATCCGCTTGGCGACATTAAAGTACCGGAGGTGAAGTAATATGACACAAGAAGCTATTTTTGCAGGATTTGGTGGCCAAGGTGTACTTTCTATGGGTATGATCCTTGCTTATGCAGGTATGATCGAAGATAAAGAAGTATGCTGGATGCCTTCTTATGGTCCTGAAATGCGCGGCGGTACTGCTAACGCTACTACTATCGTTTCTGATAAAAAAGTTAGTTCTCCATATATCTCTATGTTTGATTCAGTTGTTGCTTTAAATCAACCTTCAGTTGATAAATTTGAAAGCAGAATTAAACCTGGTGGAAATATGTTTTATGACAGCACTAATATTCTTAAAGCTCCAACTCGCTCTGATATCAATATCTATGCGATCCCTGGTTCTGAAGAAGCTGTTAAATTGAAAAACATCAAAGTATTGAATATGATTATGCTTGGTGCGTTTATAAAAGGTACTAAAACTGTTGATGATGAAACAATCTTCAAAGCTTTAGCTGAAGTACTTCCTGAACGCCACCACAAACTTATTCCTTTGAACAAACAAGCGTTCGAAGTTGGTGCTAGCTTTGTAAAATAAGAATCTGATATTATAATTAGATAGATTAAGCTGTCCTATTGGGGCAGCTTTTTTTTTGCATTATATCCTATTTTGGAGAAATCCGAAATGTCATTCGAAGATAAACTATCTGGTAAACACCAGTAACATTATGCGTGACTGTTGGCTTGCATGGAAGAAAACACATTCCGTGCAGCTGGCTAAAGCCAAGCCTTTGCACAGATTTGCGAATTTACATAGCCTATTGACAAATCTGAGATAAAAAAAGAGGCAGATTGTAAAAATCTACCTCTCTAAATCAATCTAATATTTCAGATATTAATAGCTCATACTATCTATCTTTACTTTACCTCTAAATACCCAATAAATTCCAATTGTATATGCTAAAACAAAAGGAACACCAATTAGAGCCATTGTAAGCATTATTGATAAAGTCTTCTGAGATGATGCAGCAGTATAAATTGTAAGGCTGCTTGCAGGATCTAAACTTGATAAAATGATGTTAGGAAATATACCAAGTGCAAAAAGAGAAATCAATGCAACAATACTCGCACATGAAGATAAAAATGCTCTAAAAGGTCTGTTATGATGTATCTCACGAGGAATATTTGCAATTGCCAAGGCATTTAGTATAGCTATTACAAAAAATGCCGGATATTCCTTTAGATTCTCAGTCATATGTGGTAAGTACATTAATGTAGTTAATGTAGTTAACACATAGAGTATTACAAACGTAATTATCAGAGGATTTATCCATCCCTTAATTTGTTGTTGCAGACTGTTTTCCGTTTTCATGTAGGAATATATTGCTCCGTGCATTGCAAATAGAGACACTGTTGTTACACCAACTAATAAAGCGTAAGGATTTAAGAGTTCTAATAAAGAAATATAAATGTCACCTTTTGAATCAACAGGCAAACCCTGAATTATATTACCAAGAGCCACACCCATAAGTAATGCAATAAAGGTAGAGGAAATAGAAAAAGCCATATCCCAACTTCTTCGCCATCTTCTTGACTCTTTTTTACTTCTAAATTCAATGGCTACAGCTCTGAAAATCAATACTGCTAAAAGAAGCATAAGTGCATTATACAGACCGGAAAAAACACCGGCATAGACATTTGGGAAAGCTGCAAATAATGCTCCGCCTCCGGTTACTAGCCATACTTCATTACCATCCCAAACCGGACCTATAGAATTAATCATTATTCTTCTGTCCATATCGTCTTTAACAAGTAGATGCAAAGTGCCGACACCCAAATCAAAACCATCGAGGATTGCATATCCGGCAAAGAGAACACCAATGAGAATAAACCAGGTCGTATTTAAATCTAAAAATTCCATTATTTAGTCTCCTTTGAATTTCTTCCACTCATTAAAGTGCCTGATTTAGCATAAAGATGATCGCTTTCATCTACTCCTTCAGGGCCATGTTTGATTTTTCTGTCTAGTAGGAATATGAAAAGAGTAAACAGTAATGCATATATGAAAATAAACATTATCAATGAGAATAAGATTTGTCCTGCAGATACAGAAGTAGAAATACCATCACTAGTTTTAAGTAATCCGTACACTATCCAAGGTTGTCTACCAACTTCAGCAGTAATCCAGCCAACTTGGTTGGCAATTTGTGGTAAAATTACAGCACCTACTAGTACGTATAAAAACCACCTTTTTTCATAAAGCTCTCCACGCCACCAGAAGAAGCAACCCAAAATACTAATTGCTATTAGTGTCATACCAATAGCTACCATTAAATGATATGCCTGAAATACTACATTTACTTTTGTAGGTCTTTCATCTTTAGGAATATCATTTAGGCCTGTAACATGAGTTTCAGTATCACCATAAATAAGGAAGCTAAGCATTCCCGGAATTTTTATACCATAGACTTCCTGCGATTCTTGATCGACCCAACCTATTATATATAAGTCACCCGGGCCTGTTTCATATTGTGCTTCCATAGCAGCTAGCTTAGCCGGTTGGTGTTCAGCAACAGTATTTGCGCTTGAGTGGCCTGTGAAAAGCTGGAATAAAGAAGCAATTAGAGCTACCGAAAGACCAATTTTAATCGATAAGATAGAGAAATCGATATGTCTTCTTTTTATTAGGTAATAAGCTGCAATACTTAATACGAGGAAAGCACCTGTAATCCAAGAAGCAGACAGTGTATGGGTCAATCTGTCAATAGTTGAAGGATTAAACACCATTTCCCAAAAATCTGTAATCTCTGCTCTACCATTTATAATTTGATGTCCTGCGGGAGTTTGTTGCCAGGAATTTGCAACAAGAATCCATACGGCACTCATATGTGCACCTAAGGCTACCAAAATAGTTGCTAAGTAGTGCACTTTTTTACTTACTTTGTCCCAACCAAATACTAAAATTGCAAGGAATCCTGATTCAAGGAAGAATGCAAAAATACCCTCAGCTGCTAATGCAGATCCGAAAACGTCACCTACATAGCGTGAGTATTTTGACCAATTTGTTCCAAATTCAAATTCCAGTACAATACCGGTTGCAACACCAAGAGCAAACGTCAAAGCAAAAACTTTGACCCAAAATTTAGTCATGTTCTTGTATTTGATATTATCTGTTTTAATATAGATTGTTTCCATAATAATCAAGACAACACCAAGTCCAATACTAAGAGGAGGAAAAATAAAATGGAAGCCTGCCGTAAAGGCAAACTGTATTCGGGCTAATAATTCAGCATCCATTATAACTCCAAAATGTGTTAATGTAATGTGTAAGTTTAGATAAGCACATTTTTTGACGGAGATAATCGATCTTTTATGTATGCTTAAGTAAGAAAATGTTAAAAATAATGCTTATGTAATACACGTTTTTTATCTAAATCATATAATATAAATGTTAACAGTAAAAGTTGAGAAATTACTATTAAGCATCAAAGCACTTGTAGAGTATAACTCTTTTCCTTGAAGTAGCAATCAAAGGGCATAGCCCCGTCTAATTGGAAACATATTTTCAAAGAAATAGTGAAGTTATAGATACCGGGATTTGTGGGAGTGCCGGAGATTTTCCCTGTAACGTCTAATTCTAAGCCCGCAGGCAGTTCACCTTTTTCAAGGGTTGCTACTCTATGAGTCACATCACAATTGCAATCATATTCAATAGTTTTAGTATAAACCTTGCCTGAAATTGCATCCGGTAATGAGTCTGTTTTTATTGATTCGAATTTGCATTCTTTGCATGAAGAAAGTAATAAGAGAAAGATTACTAAGAATGGTATGATAATTTTTATATTCATTTCTTTACCTATTTAATACTTCTTTGTATTTTGCATAAGTTACATAATCAATCTAACATTTACTACAATAATATGCTAAAAAAGTTCCTCAAATATGTGCTGTATATTATTATAGCTTTCTTTGTGACTTCTATTTTATGGGTGGTGACTTATAAATTTATAAATCCGCCAATTACTCCTTTGATGGTAATTAGAAAACTGGATTTTGAAAGAGATAAAAGTAAAGAAGGAATAGTTAAGGAATGGAAAGACTATGAAGAGATTTCTCCATACCTTTTCCAAGCTATTTTATCTGCAGAAGATCAACGTTTTATGCAGCATAATGGAATTGATTGGAAAGCAGTTGAAAAAGCTAAAGAATATAATGAAAAGCATAAAGGCAAGAGACTGCATGGTGCTTCTACTGTAACTATGCAGACAGCAAAAAATACATTTCTCTGGCATGGTAGAAATTATGTAAGAAAAGCTCTGGAAGCATACTTTACATACTTAATCGAATTTATTTGGGGAAAGAAGAGAATATTAGAAATTTACGCTAATGTTGTTGAATGGGGTAATGAAGTATATGGAGCAGAAGCAGCTTCAAGGAAGTACTTCAAAAAAAGTGCAAAAAATTTGACTAAAAGAGAAGCTGCACTTCTAGCTGCAGTTTTACCAAACCCAAATAGATGGACTCCTGCTAAACCAACAAACTATATTAATAAACGTGTAAATCATATTATTAAATATATGCACCAAACACCTATTCCGAAACCATTGAAAAAGAAGAAAGGGAAGAAATAGATGAAAAAGAAAGAAACTCCATTAATGAGACAGTATAACCAGATTAAAGAGAAATATGAAGATACAATCTTACTTTTTCGTTTAGGAGATTTTTACGAAACATTTCAGGATGATGCAATTAAGACCGCTAAAGCTTGTGGTATTACGCTTACAAAACGTAATAACGGAGCTGCAGGAGATATGCCGTTAGCAGGCTTTCCTCATCATCAGCTGGACACTTATCTTCCAAAACTTGTAAAAGCAGGATATAGAGTTGCTGTTTGTGAGCAACTTGAAGATCCTAAAATGGCAAAAGGAATCGTAAAAAGAGGTGTCACTGAAGTAGTTACACCAGGAGTAGCGCTATATGATAAATTGCTTGAAGCTAAATCTAATACTTATGTAGCTACAATCTTTTACCAGACAGAAAAAAGCGGAAGGAAAATATTTGGTATAGCTCTGGCAGATGCCTCTACAGGCGAGTTTTACTGTACAGAAGTACCTCAAAATAGCATAAAAGAACTTTTAGAGGGAATAGCTCCCGCAGAATTAATTATAGCTAAGCCGCAAAAGAAAGAATTACTCGATTTAATAGATTCTCTCTCTTCAGAGCCGGCAATAACATCATTGGAAGATTGGATTTTCGAATATGATTTTGCGCAAGATGTTCTACTTCAGCATTTTGAAACTCAGTCATTAAAGGGCTTTGGTGTTGACACAATGCCACTTGCTGTTATTACAGCCGGCGCCACATTAAATTACGTAAAAGAAACTCAGCAGTCCGGCATATCTCATATAAAGACTCTTTCTCTTTATAATACCTCTGAGTTTATGCTATTGGATTTTTCTACCAGGAAAAATCTTGAAATAACTTTTTCACAGCATGATCCTAAAAACGGAGGAACACTAATATCTATTTTGGATAAGACATGTACTCCTATGGGTGGAAGGTTGCTCAAAAAATGGATTAGTTCGCCACTAAATTCACTTCAACCCATTCAAAAGCGATTAGATGCAGTTGAAGCACTTTATATACATAATGATAAAAGAGAATTCCTCAGATTGCATCTAAATTCCATTAGCGATCTTGAAAGATTGGTGACTAAGGTGGCAACAGGAAGAGCAAATCCAAGAGATCTGATTAATATTAAAAATAGCCTTGACAAAATTCCAATCCTTAAAGAAACTCTCAATGAAGTTGATTCGATAGCTCTTGCATCTGTAGCTTCTCAAATGGAAGAGTTAGCTGATATTTGTGCTGACATAGAAAAGGCTCTTGTAGATGAACCATCAGTAAATTTAGGAACTGGGAATGTCTTTAGGCCGGGGTATAACCAAGAACTGGATTCCTACACAGAAGCGAAATTTCAGGGAAAAAATTGGATTAGCGAGTACCAGGAAAACGAACGAAATAGTACTGGCATAAGCTCTCTAAAAATCGGATTCAATAATGTATTTGGTTATT
This sequence comes from uncultured bacterium, assembly GCA_942490685.1. Taxonomy (GTDB): domain Bacteria; phylum Bacteroidota; class Ignavibacteria; order Kapaibacteriales; family UBA2268; genus JBFHIJ01. The sequence goes on along the minus strand of CALNXW010000016.1, from coordinate 1,417,481 downwards.
ATATTGATGTAACAAGAATACACAGCAGTAAAGTGCCGGAGCATTATCAAAGAAAACAGACTTTGACAAATTCAGAAAGATATATGACTGCTGAGCTGAAGGATATAGAAGAAAAAATATTAAATGCTGAAGAAAAAATTGGTGTATTAGAGACTTCACTTTTTGCTGAACTCAGAACAAAACTGGCTGCTTTTACTGAAACTATTCAAAAAAATGCTCAATTAATAGCCTCAGTAGATTGTTTGCAGGGATATGCTCAGGCATCAACAGAAAACAATTATGTTAAACCTGTAATCCACGAAGGTACTGAACTTGAAATAGTAAATGGCAGACACCCGGTAGTAGAGAAAATGCTGCCACTTGGTGAAACATATACTGCTAATAGCACGACAATGAATAGTGAGGATGAACTCATTCATATCATAACAGGGCCGAATATGTCCGGTAAGTCAAGTTATTTAAGACAAACTGCTTTGATTGTACTAATGGGACAGATTGGCTGCTTTGTGCCGGCAGAAAGTGCAAAATATGGCTTGGTTGATAGAATATTTACTCGTGTTGGTGCTCAGGATAATATTTCAGCAGGGGAGAGTACGTTCTTAGTTGAAATGCAGGAAGCTGCTAACATCATGAATAATGCAACTGAACGCTCACTAATCCTTTTAGATGAAGTTGGACGAGGCACTGCTACATTTGACGGCATTTCAATTGCTTGGTCTATAGCTGAGTATATAAACAACCGCTTGAATGCGAAAACACTTTTTGCTACACACTATCACGAATTAAATGATCTGGCTGAGAGATACACAAAAATTGTGAATTACAGTGTTGAGGTTATTGAAGCCGGGCATAACGTAATCTTCTCGCACAACGTAGTTAAAGGCTCGACAGATCATAGTTTTGGTATATTTGTTGCAAAAATGGCAGGTATGCCGTATGATGTGATAAGCCGAGCAGAAGAGATTCTGGAAATACTTGAAAAAGGTGACGGCTCTGAAAGCTCAGGAGCAAAAGCTAAACCTGATATGAGTAAAGTCAAATCTAAAAAACAACGCAATGAAACAGATCAGCTGGCAATATTCGAATTCAGAGATGACGAAATCAGAGAACGTCTCACAGAAATAAAAATAGAGAATATTACTCCGATTCAGGCACTTCAGCTTCTTGCAGACTTGCATATTGAGGCTAAGAAAGATAAGAAGTAGGTGAAAAATAAAAGGATTTGCAAAAACCTATACTTAAATCATAACTCAAAAGACTCAATTATTGCCGACAGCTAAAGCAGTCGGTTGCAACATATTACAAGTGCAACCGCATGCTTTAGCTTGCGGCATTGATATGATTTTGAGTCTATATATTTCACTTTATCAGTGTATTGATTTTACGATAGACTCTATAATTTGTAAAATTTACTACTTCTTCCCAAAATACTTATCCATTTTCGCTCTGAAATCATCTTTTGTACCCGGGTATTTAGGAGTAAGAGAATCTTTGCCCGGCACTTCTTCAATAAATAGAGTTTCTGTAGGGAAAGCAAATCTTACATTTAGCTCTGCCGCTAATTTGAGTATTTCACCAATAACCTGATGGCGTGCTTCTAATTCATCAGTCCAGTCACTTACTTCAAAGAAAATATAAAATAGAATATCAATTGATGAAGCACCAAAACCATTTAAATGAATTTGATAATAATCCTTTCTTGTTGCAGGATGATTTGCAACTATGACTTTAAGTCCTTCAACAAAAACGTCTATAAGATCAGGAGGAGTGTCGTAAGTAATGCTCAGCTTGGTATTATATCGTCTGAATTCTCTTTTACCCATGTTGTCTATTAAGCTATCTGCTAACTTGCCATTAGGAACTGAAACTACAGAATTATAAAATGTTCGTATTCTAGTAGATCTTACACCAACCTGTTCCACTGTACCTTCAGAACCATTAAATACTATCCAGTCACCAACTTCGAAAGGCTGGTCTGTGAAAATTGTTACTGAGCCAAAAAGATTTTTAACTGTATCCTGAGCAGCAAGAGCAAAGGCTAAACCACCAATAGAAACACCTGCTAATAATGGGGTAATTGATATTCCAATATTCTCTAAGAAATAGATAATACCAAGAACTCCAACTACAACTTTAAGAGATTTACGAACTAGAGGAACTAAATTATCATCAACTTTAGTAGCGGTTTTGAGAGCTAATCTTTCGAAAATATCTGCAACCAAATCTGAAAGCCTAAAAGCAATAATAGTCACGATGATTGGATAAGATGCATTAATAAGTAAGGAAATATAGATCCCGATATTGATCGGAAGCATTAACATTGGTATAAAGAATATCCAAAAAGAAATTACAGCTGCAAAACTTATTGGTTCTGCAATCGGATTTAAATATTTAGAGAATAGCTCTTCTTTAGCAAATCTAGAGAATATTCTACTTAAGAAATATCCGAATAGCCAAGCAAGTATTTTGAATATTAGCAATGAAGCTATTATATATAGAATGAGTCCAGATAATTGCCATATCTCAATATTTAAGATTTTAATTCTGAAGAAACCTGGCAGTGATTCAACCATTTCAGGAGTTGCAAAAGGAAATGTTTCTTTATACATAAGATTGATATTATCTACTGTTTTAGGAGAATAATACCAGTTCCCTGATTTTTTTACAAGATATATGTCTGGTTCTTTTTGAAACAAAACATACTGATGTTCACCTGTTGCAGAATCGATGTAATTAGGGTCATTAGGTACTTCTTTCATAATGACATACAATCGGCGCGCATCCATAATTTCTTTTAGTTTTATAGCCAGGCGCTGAGATTTTTTTTTGCTTGCATCAAGACCAAAAAGAGATTTTGCAGATAATTCAGGTTTATAATTATCGTCCTGCAAAAAACTTAGATGAGTTTTGATAGTATTATGCGGAGTAGATAATGAAACTTCATGTTTTTCGTCACTAGAGTACAAAAAAGATGTTGAGATTGATACTAGTATCAACAATAATATTGTGTTTAGTACTTTATTCATCTTAGTGTTTGATTAATAGAACAAATAATTATAATCAAACATAGTAAAACTTCTTTTTAGAATAAATATTTTTTTTATATTGCTGATAGTTCAGCAAGCTCACGATTTATTTTTTAAAACAACAGGGATTTCAAATGGCGATCGAAAAAGATACTATCATTGAAGTTGCAAAGTCCGTATGTCCGGAATTGGAAACTTACGAACATAGAGATCAGCTTACTTTGATTTTGCCAAAGGAACAATTAGTTGAAGTAGCAAAAGAACTGAAAAACAATCCTGAGACATCTTTTGAGCAGCTTCTGGACGTAACAGGTATAGACTGGTACGAGAAAAAAGATAGGTTTAATGTTGTATATATACTTTACTCTATTAAGCATGCTGAGAGATTGAGACTCAAAATTATTCTTCAGGAAAATGACCCTGTAGCGCCGACTCTGACTAATGTATGGGAAAGTGCTAACTGGTATGAAAGAGAAACGTATGATATGTACGGAATTAAATTTGAGGGACATCCCGGATTAAGAAGGTTTTATATGCCTGAAGATTTTACAGATCCGGAAACAAATGAGCCTTTATACCCATTAAGAAAAGACTTCCCACTCATGGGAGTTCCAGATTCTCTTCCACTTCCGCCTTTCCCGGAAAAATATGGAGAATTGCAATAGATTCGAAAAGCTGTCTTTTAAAGGCAGCTTTTTTTGTTTTAACTCCTTCCTTTTCAATTCTTTTTTAGTGTAAAATTATCAATAATTCACTTATTATAGAAATATAAAATGTGTATATTATAATGCTTGTCTAAGCGATATGTGTTAATATTAGCTAATTACAATATTACTGTTAATCAATTTAGCTACAATATGCATGTATACTACAAAAGAAGTTGAAATAAGGCGCTTGTACCATGTCCGATTTAATATTGACAAATCCTGATCTCTTCCCGGATGAGACAGTTTTGCAGGATCTTTTAAAAGATAAATATAAAATCTATATTACTATAAAAGAGAGGATGTTAGAGATTAATAGTGATTTATCTTTTGATTGGAATTATTATAAAGATGGAAAATCATGGTTATGTAAAGTAACTTTGAAGAAAAAAACAGTATTTTGGTTATCTTTATGGGATGATTGTATAAAAGTTGCTTTTTACTTTTCTGGGAAGAAGAAAGATGCGTTTATGGAGTCAGATATTAAAGATGTTTATAAACAACAACTTCAAGATGCCAAACCTATTGGTAAACTAAGCCCCTTAAATTTTGAATTTCCAAATGATAAGAATATAGAAGATTTAGCTGCAGTTGCAGCACTAAAAATAAAACTCAAATTATAATATGTTATGGGATTGATATGAATAATATTGTACTACATGAAGTTGGATTGAGAGATGGCCTTCAAATGGAAAGCAAGGTTATCCCTACTGATCAAAAAATAAAATGGACAGAAAAACTCATAGATGCAGGTGTTGAAATAATTCAGCTTGGTTCTTTTGTACATCCCGGAAAAGTTCCTCAGATGGCAGATTCTGATGAATTATTCCGTCATTTTTCAAAAAAAGCAAATCATCCTGATAATGTGATCTTTTCGGGGCTTGTATTGAATGAGAAAGGCTTGGAACGTGGAATGGCTTGTGGTGTAGATATGTTCTGTATGGGAGTATCTGCAAGTGATACTCACAGTAGAAAAAATACCGGCATGAGCACAGAAGAAGCACAAGAACGAATTATCACTATGGCAAGAGAAGCTATGAAAGCAGGAAAAAAAGTTCAAGCTTCTGTGCAGTCTGCTTTTGGCTGTGGTTTTGAGGGCAAAATAGACGAACTCAAAGTCTTGGAAATAGTAAAAAAATATGTTAGTAACGACATTAAATATATCAGCTTAGCGGACACTGCCGGGCATGCTCATCCTGCTCAAGTTCAAAGGCTTTTCAGCGCAATTAGAGATATAGCTCCGGATGTCGAAATAGCTTGTCATTTTCATAATACATATGGGCTTGGTATTATTAATTGTAAAGCTGCTTATGATAGCGGTGTAAGCTACTTTGAAACTGCATTTGGCGGCATAGGAGGATGTCCTTTTACTAAAGTTGCTGCTGGAAATGTTTGTACAGAAGATTTTGTAAACTATGTAAATAGAATGGGCTACAGAAAAGATTTAAAGAATGATATATTGATAGAATTAGCAAATGATTTGGCTAATGTACTTGATAAGCAAATTCCTGGATATGTATATAAAACAGGAAGTTTGACTTATTAGAACAATATTTTATTCTTTTTTTACAAAAATATATTTGAATCAAGAATAATTCCCCTTCTTTCAAGAAGGGGTGCCCGAAGGGCGGGGTAGTTTTTTATTTTTTATAAACAAAAGCATTAAGATAAATTCAATACTTATTTGAATGACTTTCTAAAACTTAAATATAAAAATAAATGTATAATGCTGGTATTAAACACCCCGTCTCACCTACGGCGATCCACCCCTCTTTGAAAAGAGAGGAATTGAGTTAGTAACTACTAATAAAACAAGATATTTGAATATATTGCATTGAGACTTTGTATGGGGAATTCTCAAAATATTTAATTCAAAGAGAATTGGATAAAATTACCAGCTAATAAGAATTTGCTGATTAAAGCTAGAGATTTGAGAAAAGCAGGTAATTTATCTGAAGTTATATTTTGGAATCATGTCAAACAAGGTCAAATTTATGGATTAGATTTCGATAGGCAGAAGGTTATTTCCAATTATATTGTGGATTTCTATATAAAGAAAATAAAGAAATTGGGTTTAATAATAGAAATAGATGGTTCGACTCATACAGATTCGAAGTTCATTTATGATATAAAAAGAGAAAACTTTCTTACATCTTTTGGACTGAGTATACTGAGATATCAGGACAATGAGGTCAAAAATAATATACTTGGTGTAGTATCAAATCTTAAAGATTATATCTTAGAAAATTATATTGAACAGGATTTGGTTAATAATAGAATTATTTAAATAGAAACTATGCTATTGTGATATTGAAAGAGTAATATTGAACTAGATCAGTATCGTTTTACTAAAAAGAATAATCTTATAAAAAATGTTATAGTTTCCACTACGGAAAATGTTATAGGGAGAAAATATGAAAAAGCTACTGGAAGGCGTGAGAGTACTTGATTTGACAAACGTGCTCTCAGGTCCTTTTGCTTCATTGCATCTTGCTTTGCTGGGTGCTGAAGTTATTAAAATTGAAAATCCAAATGGGGGAGACCTCGCCAGAAAATTAGGTTGCGTACCTGAGTATAATCAAAAGCTTATGGGCACTAGCTTTTTAGCTCAGAACGCAAACAAAAAATCTTTGACTTTGAATCTTAAAGATGAAAAAGGTAAAGAGATATTTAAAAAATTGGCAGAAACAACTGATGTTGTTATTGAAAATTTCCGTCCAGGTGTGATGGATCGTTTGGGAATTGGATATGATGTTTTGAAAGAAATCAATCCAAAAATAATTTATTTAGCTATTTCCGGTTATGGGCAAACCGGACCGGATGCTAAAAAACCTGCTTATGATCAGATTATACAAGGATTATCCGGTGTGATGTCGATCAATGGCAATAAAGACTTAAACCCTCTTAGAGCCGGATTCCCATTATGTGATACAGTTGGTGGGCTTAATGGTGCATTTGCTATTATGTCAGCTTTATTTTACAGGGAAAGGCATGGTATAGGTCAATTCATTGATGTATCGCTTCTTGATTCTATTATGCCTTTAATGGGCTGGGTTGCTGCTAATCTTCTCATTGGAGATCAACAACCGACTCTTCTTGGTAATGACAATTTTACTGCTGCTCCTTCAGGAATGTTTGTAACAAAAGACGGATATATCAATATAGCTGCAAATAAACAAGAACAGTGGCATGCTGTCACTGATGTTTTGAATGTACCAGAACTTAAAGAAGATCCTAGATTTAAAGAACGAGATACCCGTAAAGCAAATCGCAATGAGTTGACTCCAATACTGGAAGCAAAACTCAAAGAAAAAAACACAGAAGAATGGGTTGCATTATTGAATAAATCAGGCGTTCCTTCAGGTGCAATCTTGAACTTAGAAGATGCTCTTTTACAACCACAGGCTGAACATAGACAGACATTTAATGAAGTAAGAGTAGACGAGTTGGATAGAGATGTTAAGCTTTTCAATATGACTGCAAAATTCAGTGAAACTCCGGGTGTGGTTGAAACACCGCCTCCGACTTTATCTCAGCATACTGAAGACATATTGAGTTCAATAGGATATTCAGCAGAAGACGTTGAAAAACTGAAAGAAAATGGTGTTGTGTAGAGTAGTTAGATACTATTTGTTATTATTTCATTTGATATAATCAAGATAAAGAAATTATCTAATATGATCTGATCATACAGAGTTATAGGGAGTAAAAAAATTATGGGCAAAACAATGGTTGAAAAGATACTGGCGAAACAAACCGGTATCGATAACTTGAAAATTGGTGATGTTGTTGAACCTAATGTTGGCTTAGCAATGTCTCATGAAAATGGTTCTTTGGTTGTGAATCAATTTTATGAAATATATAAAGAGTTGGACAGACCGGCTCGAGTATGGGATTCTAACAAAATTGCATTGATCTTTGATCACAGAGTCCCGGCAGAAAGCAAAAAAACTGCTACTAATCAAGCTAAAATAAGAGCATTTGTAAAAGAACAGTCTATTGAAAAGTTTCATGATATTCGTGGTGATGAGGGTGGTATTTGCCATCAAATATTGCCTGAAAATGGATATGTTCAACCGGGAGAAGTTGTTGTAGGTACAGATAGTCATACAACTACTCATGGTGCCCTTGGTGCATTTGCTTTTGGTATTGGAGCTACAGAAATGGCTGCTGTATGGGCTTTAGGTAAAATTCTTAATGTAGAAGTTCCACCTACAATTAAAGTAGTAGTTAAAGGCGAACTGAAACCTTATGTATATGCAAAAGACATTATCTTGCATCTTATAGGCAAAATATCTGCTGAAGGTGCAAACTTTAGAGTCTTAGAATTTCATGGCGAAACGATACGTAATATGAATACATCTGGTAGACTTACAATCAGTAACATGAGTGTGGAAGCAGGAGCAACTGCAGGCATAGTTCCTCCTGATGAAGAAACAGTTCGATATTTGAGAGAAGAGGCTGGCTATAAAGGTGAAATCGATATGATGACACCGGATGAAGATGCTGTTTATGAAAGAATAGTTGAAATTGATGCTTCCACTTTACAGCCTCAAATTGCAGCACCTCATACTGTAGATAATGTAGATGATATCAGTAAATTTGAAGGGCTAGCAGTTCAGCAGGCAGTAGTTGGTTCTTGCACTAATGGCAGAATTGAAGATATTAAAGATGCTGCTGATATAGTTAGAGGTAAAAAAGTTGCCAGAGATACCAGATTGCTGGTTTTCCCGGCATCTTACAAGATTTACAACGAAGCTTTGGAATTAGGTTACATCAAAGATATAGTACAAGCAGGCGGTGTAGTTATGAACCCTGGTTGTGGCCCTTGTCTGGGTGTTCACCAAGGTGCGCTTGGTGATGGCGAAAGAGCAATTGCTACAACAAATCGAAACTTCCAGGGACGAATGGGAAATCCAAACTCTGAAGTGTATTTGAGTTCTGCTGCTGTTGCTGCAGCAAGTGCTTTAACTGGTGTAATTACTAATCCTCAAAAAGGAGGCAACTAATGGCTAAAGTAGAATATAAATTTGCAGATGATATTTCAACAGATATTATCTATCCGGGTAGATATATGGCAACAGTTTTACCTACAGAAACACCTGAATATGCTTTTGCAGATATACCTGAGTTAAATAAAACACTCAGAGAAGAATCTCAGAAAAAGCAGATGTTAGTTATTGGCGGTAAAAATTTTGGCTGTGGTTCTTCTAGAGAGCAAGCTGCATCTACCTTAAAAGGGCATGAGTTAATTATTGTTGCTAAGGATTTTGCAAGAATATTTATTCAAAATGCAATTAATTTAGGACTCAGAACAGTCACTTGCCCTGATATAGAAGCAGAAGTAGGGCATGATATAGAAGTGACTGATACCAAAGTAATAAATAAAACACTAGGTAAAGAATTCAACATTATTCCTCTGTCTCCGGCTAGACAAGCTATTGTAGAAGCCGGTGGTCTTATTCCTTACACAAGGAAAAAGATTTTAGAAAGATAAATACAAATATAAGACATAATAATCTTGGTATGTTGGAGTTCCTAAACTGACATATCAAGATTTTTTTATGCTCCTTTAGATAAGTTTAGTACCTTGCAATTGAGAATAATATTATTTACATATCTTGCTGATATTAGATTATAACGTAGAGTCATAATATGCAAAACACAATTACTGTTAGTCAATTAACTAATCAAATAAAACATACTCTTGAAAAGGGGTTCTCTTCTATTAGAGTAGAAGGAGAAATTTCCAATTTTAAGCAACATAGCTCAGGACACAGATATTTTTCTATAAAAGACAGCAATGCCCAAATATCATGTACGATGTGGCGCTCCAGAAACTTAAGTTTTATACCGACTGACGGTATGAAAGTTGTTGTTTCAGGGAGTGTAACAGTCTATCCGCCAAGAGGTAGTTACCAAATGGATGTAAGTTCTATGCAACCACTTGGTCAAGGCGATTTATATTTAGCTTATGAGGCTCTCAAAGAAAAATTAAGCCAATTAGGCTATTTTAGTATGGAGCATAAAAAGCCGATACCAGCTCTACCAATGAAAATAGGTGTATCTACATCTCCAACTGGTGCTGCTGTAAAAGATATCCTTTCTACGACTCAGCGAAGGTTTCCTGCTGCTGAAATTATATTCCGTCCAACACTTGTTCAAGGTGATGGAGCATCAGAAGATATAGTATCTGCAATAAACGAGTTGAATGAATCAGAGGCAGATGTAATCATCATCGGACGAGGTGGGGGCTCTTTAGAAGATTTGTGGTGCTTTAATACTGAAATTGTGGCTGATGCTATTTTTAAGTCTAAAAAGCCTATAATAAGCGGAGTTGGACATGAAACAGACTTTACAATATCTGATTTTGTTGCTGACCACAGAGCTGCAACTCCAACAGCTGCTGCTGAAATGGCTACTCCAATTACTATAGATAAACTGTTTAATTTCTTAGATAAAGCTGAGCAAATGTCTGAACGTGCTATCAGTAGGACAATATCAGAATATCAGCAAAAAATTGATGAATTGACAGGTGAGAGATTCAAAAACAGAATGTTGGATAAATTAAGAATCTATCAGCAGGGGTTAGATAATAGCGAAATGAGAATGACTAGGAGTATAATATCTCATATTGTTACTTTAAAAGATAAGCTAAACAGATTGGAAGCACACGGTACTTCACTTCATCCTATGAAACCCTTGGATAAAGGTTTTGCATTGATTTATGATGGCGAGAATCTTGTAAAAAATGATAAATCTCTATATGATTTAGATAGAATAAAAATAGTCAGAAAAGAAGAAGAAATAGAATTGACTGTACCTCCAAAAGGTCAGGAACAGCTATTTTAGATTATAAAAAAGCCCGTAATTCTTCTAACTACGGGCTTTCAAACTATCTTATTCTTTTGTAAAATCAAAATGATAAGTGCTTCGTAATATTCCTCTTGAATCAAATCTTTCTTTGAAGTTAATCAGATTCACAGATGGAGTCATAGGATCTTCAGCTTTTGTATCCTGAGAAACACCAATGTCTACCCACTCATATCCATTTTCAACAGCCCATCTGACAGTTTCATACATGATTAGATATACAGGCTTCAAATGCTCGTATTCATAGTACAGCATATTATAAAAACAGAGGACTACTTTACTATTTGCAAGAAATAGCCAAGACCCTGCAATAGGTTTATCTTCATAATAAACAATATTCAAACGTACTTTATCAGGCATTGTATTCTTAATTTTTATCATATCTTCCAGACTATGAGTTGGTTTTACGTCATGTCTTGCTTTATTTGCAAGAAGTATTTTATTGAAAGTCTCATAATCATCACTTTCTTCAATTCTTATTTTACCTTCGCGTAAAATTTTTCTACAAGTCTTTCTGGCAGTTTTATCAAAGTACTGAAGAAAATCTTCGCCATGTTTTAAGTCGATAGCGTGAGAAATGTAATGCAATTCAAAATCAAATTTGCGATAAAGCATTGCATATTCTATATGTTGAGAATAATTTTTGTTATATACGATAGGAGGAGGGATTAAAAAAGCTTCTTTAATACCATTTACACGGCAATAATCCATAAAACTATCTACTATTTCCAGAGATTCTTCAAAGGATATATCCTGAGTCACAATAGAGCCATAGCTGGCACCAACAGGAGACCAGTATATTGTTTCATTTTCTTTCAAACCACCGGGTAAAACGGCAACTAATTTTTTGCCTCTTCTGAACATAAGACAGTCAAATCTAAATCGGCCTTCTACATGATAATCTAAAAACTCCTGAAGATGAAACATAGTTCCATTGTTGGATGATTCGACAAAAGCTTCCCATTCTTCTCTATACTTTGCTTCATAAGGATGTATTGTAATTTTCTCTTTCATGATATCGTCGCTTTAATTTCAATGTATTAATACTATAAATAAACAAAGAGCTAAAACATATTACACTAATATAGCCAATTTGTTCGATTGAAAAAATCCATATCTATATGATTAAGATATTGAATTTTTAGTCAGAATATGTTTTTTCTTCTTAAAATAAAGTGTAAATTTGCATTATATAATATTAGGTAATATTTATTTTAGTCTGAGATAATAATGGTTAGATTTAATTTCTTGATTATTTTGATTTGTTCGTTATTTTTATTTCAATCCCAATCATTGGCAGAGGATACAGAATTTAGTAATTCTACATTTGGCATATTTGCAAACTATGGGCTAAATATGCATACTGCTGATTTTAATATGCTAAAAGATATTCCTAACTGTTGCCCTGATTTCGAATCAGGCAGTGGAACTGAAATTGGATTAGGCTTGTTGTATGAATACAGATTAGAAAGCAAATTTTCTCTAGGTATGAGGCTAGGGCTTACTAATCTATCAGGAGAATTGAGTTCGATAGAACAGACGACTGTGATGATAGATAATGCTTATGGTGACGGAGAGTTCGAACATATAATGAATGGGAAATTTACTGTAGTTGGTCTGACTCCGATGTTAATTTATAATGCAACTGAAAGATTAAAAATACATGCAGGTTTCAAGTATAATTTTGTTCTTACATCTACTTTTGATCAGGTTGAAAAGATTAAAACTCCGGAAAATAAAGGTACATTTGTTGATGAGAACGGTGAAGATACGCATCTTCGTACAAGAAATGAATATTCAGGCGAGATACCTGAGGCTAAGTCAAGCAGTATGGCGGTATCTTTGGGTGTTGGATATGAATTTCCTTTAAATAAGAAGAATACACTAAGATTGACGCCTGAAGTATTTTACAACTACGGACTTAGTGAGATGGTTTCTGAAACATCATGGAAGATTGCCAGACTAGAAGGCGGTTTTTCAATAAAATATGTACCGGAAAAATCAGAAGATAAACCTGAAAGAATTAAAGAGATTTATCAAATTGATACAGTTAAAATTGGAAATGGCCAGTATTTAGCAAGAGTTGTCAGAGGAAAAGATTTAATCTCTACTAAGCAGGAAGAAAAAGATAATGAGATAATCAATTATCAATATGTTTCCAGAATGGATACTGCCATTTATCAAACTGAAAATCCAAATGCATTTCAAAAGGATATTGCTGAAGGAAGTAAAGATCCTAGCAGCTATAAAATTAAAACTAGTGTTGACTTATTTGCTTTAGAAGAAGATGGTACAAAATCTGATACACCAACTTTCATTGTAGAAGAGTTCGTTTCTCATAAAATCAATCCTCTACTTAAATACATATTTTTTGAAGAAAATTCCTCGCAATTAGATAAAAAATATGTTCAGTTGGCTGCAAATGAAATTGATAAATTTTACATCGATAGTTTGTTTAAATATGATATAATTGATATCTATTATAATATCTTGAATGTCATTGGTCAGAGATTGCAAAAACACACAAACGCGGATCTAACATTGACAGGATGTAATGCTGATTTTGGTTCTGAAGAGAATAATACTCAACTTTCTCGCAAGAGAGCTGAATCTATAAAAGAATACCTGACTACTGTTTGGAATATAAAACCTAACAGAATCAAAATTGAAACTAGAAATTTACCTAAGTATGCCTCTCTGCCTAAGGATGAGAATGATAAAGCTGAAGAAAACAGAAGGGTAGAAATAAATTCAAATATGCCTGAAATAGTAGAATATTTGAGCATCAACAATATTGAGAGAAAAGTCAATCCTCCGAAAGCAATAATTGAATTAGATATTGAAGCTGAAGCAGAAATTGCGAATTGGAAATTAACCGCTAAACAGTCCGGTACTGATAGAGAATTTACAAAAGAAGGTTCAGGTACTCCACCAAAAGAGATTATCTGGAATTTCGAGTTAACTCCAAGCACTACTCCAACACAACCAAAAGAAGTACTTGTAAGACTTGAAGCTACAGATGTACATGGTAATTCTGATGTGAGCGAACATTTAACTAAGCCTCTTTCTATTATTTCTGTTGATCAGAAACAAACTGAAGGTGTAGAAGATTATAAAATTGATAAATATAGACTAATCTTATTTGATTTCAATAAATCTGATGTATCCGGAGAGAATAAAGAAATCGTAAATCAAATCAAGAAAAATATTTCTCCTGAGTCTTCTGTGCTAGTTAAAGGTCATACTGATAGAACAGGTAATGATGCTTATAATAAAAAATTATCACTAAGAAGAGCCGAGAGTGTAAAAAATAGTCTGGCTCATCCGAATTCTGTAGCAGTAGGAAAAGGAGAAGAGGATTTATTATACGATAATGACTCACCGGAATCAAGATTCTATTGCAGAACAGTAGTTGTGGAAGTAAAAACAAAAAAATAGAAAACTTTTAGATTATATAAATTGGCTTGACGTTTATATACATCAAGCCAATTTTTTTTATTTTATTCGTGATATTTTACAAATAATTGTGTAACTTTTTACAGTCTAATTTTTATATATAAGTATAAACTTTTTACTACACTATTTTTATGGTTTTTGATATGAAATATACTCTATTCTTGATATTGACAGTTTTTATGTTTTCCTGCACAGTTGACGATAATGTAATTCCGGCGAAACAGACTGATGCAAAATATATCATTTCTGAAAGTTCAGGACAAGGCCTGAGTATTTATAATGCTACAACTTCTCAATATATCCCTATTTCAACTTCCGAATACTCAAATTTACCAACTGAAGATTCGGTAGTTGTGATACAATCCTTTCTCAAGAAATCTTATATAATCTATAGATCAGGAAATTGTTTTGTTTTAGATAATAAAACTAAAGAAATAGAAGCTCATATAGTGATTCCAGTTGAATTTGGCAAGTATTCATCTATGGTCTTTCCAAATGCAAGTACAGCTTATATTTCTTCGGGTTTGTCCGGAAAAATTGCTGTAATAGATATAGCAAACAATGAGTATGTAAAAACAATTGATGATAGTAAATCTGCAGCAGGAATGGAATATTATGCTAATGAGGTCTTTATTTGTAATCCAATAGAAAACAGAGTGGATGTTTATGATACAAGAACGGATCAGTTACTTAGAAGTAAAAATACAGATAAAGCACCTTTGCTAATTAAGTATTATGCTGAAGAGGATTTGATGGTCATAGCAACAGCCGGTAGTGGCAAAATTGATGATCAAGATAAGTCCATGGCCAAGCTTAATATTTATAAAAGAGAGAATATGGAATTAGTGGAATCTGTTCCTTTGGAAAGAGGAAAACTACTTAGTGTTGATCAAATTCCGATTTCTATGGGTTTAACTAAATATTCTTTTATGCTAATAAACACACAAGAAGGAGTGTTTAGATATAATGTGAAATATACTAATGCAATGTCATTAGTTAATACTGTCAAGTATAAGCGCATGATTGAAAACACTTTTTCAGGTAAGTTTATATTGCATATAAACTCAGAAACTGCAAATCAGACACATGTTTTAGATGACAGAAGTTTAAAAGTGATAACTGTTATGGATTTTGATCGTAATATTGAGTATATTTATCCTTTAATTGATTAGACAAGAAAATTAAGATATGCCACATAATATTATTATCAATCTAGAATCACTTTTAGAGCTTAGTGCAAGATTAAACGAGACTCATGATAAAGAGTTTATCTTAAACTCTACACTTCTATCCTTAATGGGTAAACTCCGTGTGCTAAGGGCAGGAGTTCTGATACCTGCCAAAGATGGATTAAAGCTTTTTCTAAGTAAAGGTAAGTTTGCTCCTGATTACTTGAAAATTGATCTAAAAAGCTGCTCAGGAGATTACTCTCTAATTAGAGAAAAACTAAGAGAGCATAATATAAAATTTGTTTTTCCTATAGAATATAGAGAAAAACTATTTGCATTTATTTGCCTGGGTGAGAGACTGACAGGAAACGAACTTTCTGCTGAAGAGGAGAAGTATGCTCGTCTGGTTTGTACAATATCAGCTAATGCTTTGCAAAATGCCGAACATCAACAGTCCTTGATACACGAAAAAAGTACTATAGAACAGAGAAATCAGCTTTTGACTACTCTTTTCGAAATGTCAAGAGATTTCAGTAATCTACTCTCGAAGAAAGAAATAATAAAAATGCTGTCATTCCATCTTATGGGGCAGCTAATGGTGAACAGATTTGCTATTTTTCAAATTGAAAATAACAAAATTGAAGAAGCATACATAAATAGATTCGATGATCTCGAAGATATATCATTTTTAAATAGAATGACAAGAATCAAAGAACCTGTTATTTGCAGTACTTCTAACTATGGCGAAAACTTCAGTGATTATTGCAAAAAACATAATATAGAAGCAATAGCACCTATGTTTGTGCAGGGAAATCCAAAAGCCTTACTTATTATTGGTAAAAAAATGAATGGTAGTGATTTTTCAGAAGAGAATTTACAATTTATTGAAGCACTTGGAAATACTGCAATATCAACTCTTGAATCGGAAAGGTTATTTAAGGAAGAAATAGAAAAGAAAAAGCTTGAAAATGAGTTGAATTTAGCCTTAGATATTCAGAAAAATTTATTACCTAAAAAAGTACCGAATGTAAAAAACTTTGAAATACACGGTATGAGTTTACCGTCAAGACATGTAGGCGGGGATTATTATGATTTTATTAAACTAGATGATAACAGAACACTTTTAGCTATTGCAGACGTATCCGGAAAAGGAATGCCTGCTGCATTATTGATGGCTAATGTGCAAGCTGCATTACGAGTTATTGCTCCATTGGGCTTAACTTTAAGGGAAATAGTGCAGAGACTTAATAAAATTGTATTCTTAAATACTTCCTCCGATAAATTTGTTACTTTTTTTATAGGGATATTAGACTCTGAACATCAAACTTTTGAGTACATTAATGCAGGACATAATCCTCCTGTGATATTGCACTCAGATTTACATTTAGAGCATCTAAAAGCCGGTGGTTTAATATTAGGTTTTATGGATGAACCATTTGAGTACGAACAAGCTGTTGTAAAACTGGAGAAAGATTCGGTGATTTGCATGTACACAGATGGTATTACCGAAGCGTTGAGTGTAAAAAATACTGAATATAGCGAAGAAAGATTAGAAGATTTGCTTAAAGAAATAAGAAAATTCCCGGTTGAAGAAATGCTTAAGATAATAGTCGAAGATGTTCAGCAGTTTGCTATTGGTACACAACAATTTGATGATATAACACTAATTGGAGTAAAGGTGATATAATGTTTGAACACAGAACAAAAATTTTCTTTGAAGACACAGATGCAGCCGGTGTAATGTTTTATGCTAAAATATTTAATATTATCCATCGCGCATATGAAATCTTTTTGGAAACAGCAGATTTTCCAATCAGCTCAATTCTTGATAAAGCAAAAGTAATTTTACCTATTTTACATACAGAAGCTTCATATAAAGCTCCTTTGAGAGCAGGAGATAATATTTCTGTAAGAATATTTTGTGTAGAAAGAAATGATTTTAAATATAAACTTGAATATCAGGTTTATACAGATGATACTCTGGCAGTTATTGCGAGAACAAGCCACATTTGTCTTAGTAATACAAACAGAGAAGCAGTCTCACTTCCTGACAACTTGCTCAATGCTTTGGATCATATCAAAGGATGACGAATTTTCAGCTATTTTCCGAAAATATTGTCTGTCGACTTTTAAATTAAGCTCAGACATATTTTCGGGAAATGTATGATATTTTATTGGGATTTTATATCTGGCTATTGATTTTGACAATTCTTTATTTATTTCTTCCGGATTGAGTTCTCTATCTTTAAGTTTTACAAAGGCAACCGGACGTTTCCCAAATTCTGAATCTGAAACTCCTACAACAACAGCATCTAATACATATTCAATTTTGCATAATTCTTTCTCAATTTCTTCAGGTTGAATATTCTCCCCTCCGGAAATAAACATGTTATCTTGTCTGCCGTAAACTGTAAGCAGGCCATTATCTTCCATTTTTCCGAGGTCACCTGTGTGATACCATCCGTCATCATCTAATCTAGTAAATAGCTTACCGTGTTGTAAATAACCTTTAAACAGAGTTTTACCTTTAACCAGAATTTCTCCGTCTTCAGAAATTTTCAGTTCTCTGTGAGGTAGTACAACTCCACTTGAAAGTAATTCTTCCTTAGAGGCATCTGCTGTGGTGGTAGAGACTTGAGAGCTCATTTCAGTGCTGCCATAAGACACAAATATATTCAAATTCTTCTCATGACACTTACTAATCAGACCCGCAGGCATCGCACTACCGCCAAGAAGAATACACTTTAATTTGGATAGTTTATCAAGTTGTTCTGCATCATCTAACATTCTGTAAATTTGAGTTGCTACGAAAGATACATGAGTTACTTTGTTCCTGGAGATATTATTCAGGATTGTCATATTTGTATCTGGAATTACAATTGTAGAACCGGCTAAATAAGATCTAAAGAAAATGGAAATGCCACCTACATGGTAAGTAGGTAAAATTGCGAGCCATCTATCGTTTTTTTTCAGTGTGATATTTGTATTGGAACCTAATGCACTATAGTAATGGTTTGCATAAGTATGAAGAGCTGCCTTAGGTTGTCCTGTGCTTCCTGAGGTAAATATGATACTTGCATCCTGATCTAAATGGTTCAAAATATCAAAAGGAGTCTCGTCTTCATTTGGATATGTTTCATTTATATCAATTAGATCTTCTAATACTATTTTATTTTCACGTTCAAAATTTTCGTCGATGTATTGATTTGACACAACAATGCTGGTGACATTCAAATCATTGAGTAATTCAATCACCTGAAGTGCAGGGAATCTTATATTTACTGGAAGAATAGTTGCCCCAATTTTCCCCAATGCAAAGAATACTATAGGAAACATATAAGAGTTTTTATTGAAATAAGCGACAATATCGCCTTCCTTAATACCTAACTCTTCAAATTTTCGAGCTAATCTATTGATATTTTTAAAAAAGAGTCTATAAGTAATTACAGAATCTCTGTTAATTAAAAAAGCTCTGTCCATGTATTGGGTATAGTCTTGCATTTCTTATTCCTTTTAGTATAAGAGTTAAAACTAATATAAGTAGCTTTTATTTTTAATGCCAATTAATAATTTGTCGAATCATGGTATTATGCAATAATTGGATTAATTATACGATTATTGAATTTTTCAAAAATTTCAAATATTTGAGGCAAAAAAATGATTAAACTATACCATAATCCCAGGTGCTCAAAAAGTAGAGCAGGACTAAAATATTTAGAAGATAAAAATGTTGAGTTTGAAACTATTAAATATCTTGATGAAAATTTAAGATTTGAAACCTTGAAAGATTTAATCAAGAAACTTGGAATAGAACCTATAGAGTTAATAAGAAAGCAGGAAAAAGACTGGAAAGATAATTTTAAGGGTAGAGATCTGTCAAATGAGGAAATTATTCAAGCCATGGTTGATTTTCCTAAACTTATAGAAAGACCAATAATAGTCAATGATGATACAGCTGTGGTGGGAAGACCTACAGAGAAAATTGATGAGTTGTTTTAGTTGTTATATTTTAAAAAAAACAAAAAAAGCACAATGTAAATTTGATTCTAACATTGTGCTTTTTCATAAATCTCTATTTTTTCTTCTTCAGTTTTTGAACTGCTCTTTTCTTGATCATACCGCCTTTGGTGTCCCTTATACTATTCATTATAACAAAAGCATTCGGATCAATTTTATCAATTTCTGTTTGTAATTTTGCGATCTCAAGTCTGGTTACAACAGTATACAGAATATCCTGTTTAGCAGTTCTTTCTCCTTCAGGAGTAAAGCCCCTGGATCCATGATATATTGTTACACCGTGCCCCAGATTATTGGTTAACATCTGTCTTACTTTGTCAGTGTGGTGAGAAATTATACTAATACCTGTATATTCTTCTATACCTTCAATTACATAATCAACTGTTTTAGATGCAGCCATGTATGTAAGAATTGCATATAAAGCAATTTCAATTGATAAAATGTATGCACCGACAGAAAATATCATGATGTTGAAAATAAGAATAACATCACCTACTGTAAGCCTTAATTTTTTACTGACAAATATAGCTAAAATCTCAGTACCGTCAAGTACTGCTCCGCCTCTTATTGCAAGGCCGATACCTGCACCTAAGAAGAAACCACCGAATGCTGCTACAAGTAGTTTATCGTTGGTTATTGAAGGATAAGGAACAAAGTGTACAGCAATAGCAAGTGCTATAATAGCAATCAGAGATTTAATAACAAAGCTTCTGCCAATTTGAGAATATCCCATTATAAGAAATGGTAAGTTTATCGCTATTAAAAGGATTGAAACATCAATTCCTGATACTTCTGAAGTTAAAAGGGAAATACCTGTGACACCACCATCGATAAATCCATTTGGAAGCAAAAAGCTACGTAATCCAAAGCCTGCAGAAGCAACACCAAGGAAAATAAATAGATATTCTTTTATCTTATGAATGAATTCTATCACTGTTTCTCTGAAAAGTTCGTCGTAAGAAAAATCTGCTTGCTGATTTTGCCTTTTTTCCTTAATTAACTGGCGTACTTTTTTAGAGATGATAAATTGAAAAAATGGGTTCATTACTGTCTCGTCTTATTGTTATATTATAGATTGTATAACTGAAAATAGTAAAATTTAGTTTATCTCCTGAATAAAATTAGCATTTTTTACTATTAATAATTGTGTTTGATAATATGTAAATACAGGTAACTTAATGGTTTATAGACCAAATATTGTAAAAGAAAAACTTAATTTGAAGCGTTCTATTTATCCTATGCTGGTACTACTGATAGTAATAATCAGTGGAACTTATGGATATACCGTACTTGGGAGTGGGGCCAATTTATCTTTGATTGATGGTCTTTATATGACATGGATCACAATATCTACTATCGGATACACTGAGGTAATAGAACTTGATGCTACAGGAAGAGTTTTTACAATGATTGTCGGAGCATTGGGGATAGGTAGTTTATTTTACATTCTCGGTGTATTTATGGAAAATTTGGTTGCAGTGCAATTGTTAAATTTGAGAGGAAATAAAAAGTTGAAAAAGAAAATTGATGAGTTAGAAAATCACGTAATTGTTGTTGGACTTGGAAGAGTAGGAACGCTTACAACAAACGAATTAAGAAGCAAAGGTATTGAATGTGTAGTGATTAATGAGAAGTTTGAAGAAAAGGAAAAAGCTATAGTTGGTGACCATGTTTTAGCGATTGAGGGTGATGCAACTGAAGATTATATTTTGGAAGCTGCAGGTATAAAAAGAGCAAAAGGTATAATTGTTACTACAGCAAATGCTGCGACAACGCTTTTTGTTGTGCTCAGCGCAAAAGAGCTAAATCCAAAGATATTTGTAGTTGCAAGAGCTGATGATGAAAATACTATTCCTAAATTAGAAAGAGCCGGAGCGGATAGAGTTGTAAATCCATACTCTACCGGTGGTCAAAGATTAGCAAATTTTGTTATTAAACCACATGTTGTTGACTTTTTTGAATCCAGTTTTGGATACGGTGACGATGATTTGAGTCTTGAATCTATTGACTTGCCGGAGCACTGTAAGTGGTTTAATAGATCTCTAAAAGAACTTAATTTAAGAGTGGTTGCAGGAGCTAGTGTTCTGGCAGTTATAAGAGATGGCAAACCAATTTTGAATCCGGGTGCAAACTTTGTATTTCTTAAAAATGATAAATTATTAGCTTTTGGAACTCAAGCACAGCTAAATAAGCTTGAAGAATTTATGTCGATTGAAGAATTTTAGAATGCTATATTTTACAAAATTTACATTGCGCTATAGAAATATGAAATATTGAATTAATAGAAAAGCTCTAAATAACACAATAAAAGTAATATACGGTAAATAATATAGGGTAGGCTAAAACAACATATTTAGTTATTAGCAATTAAATAGCATATTATAAATCATGCTAACACCCTAAATAACAAGAAGATAAACGGGGCTTGCTGAATATAGTATTGATTTTTACAGTTTTCTTTGTTGTAAAGTATAAAGTCTGCAGATATGCAGGATTAAAAGAATAAATAGTCTTATTAGGATTACAATAATTTTGATTCTGTAACTAAAATGTTGCAGCTTTTTTGCAAACTATCTATTCATAATAGAATGGAATCAGAATGTACTAGTGGTCAGAAAGTCCTCAGAAATAATACCTGCAAATATCATCATTATTAAATCCAGTTTGTGATGCTTCTACTCTATTGAAACATATAGAAATACATTCCTAAAACTCAAATAACAAATCAAAATATCAAGATTAGAAATTCCCGAAGATATACAGTTTAAGTGAAATTAGTAGCCCCTAATATTACAATTAGGTTCTTTTTGACACATCGATAAAACGCCTGTTTCTAAATTAAATCTTATCAATAGTGAAATCAAGCTATTGTTTATATCTAGTCATAATTATAAATTCCGACAAGCTCTAAAAGGGAGTATGTCTGTACATAATTTAACTAATAGAGTTTGTGTGTGAAATCCGGAAAAGATCTAAAAGTGTGAGAATTATATCCCATAGTAATTCTCACACTGATCTTCCAAAAGACTAAAACTAATTTGAATAAATTTTTGCTATCTGAGGAGATTGTTATGTCAGAAGAACAAAAATGTTGTAATTGTCAGCATGAACAGACTGAAGAAGAATTATTAGTGATTCTTGAAGATGTTCTAAATGACTATAAAGATAAGCCGGGAGCTTTAATTCCGGTATTGCAAATCGCACAAAATATGTTTGGCTATTTACCAGAAGCTGCACTTAAAAAAATAGCTTTAAGAATGGAGAAGCCATATAGTGAAGTTGCTGGTGTAGTTAGCTTCTATTCTTTCTTTTCTACTGTACCTCGTGGTAAATACATGATAAGAATCTGTTTAGGAACAGCTTGTTATGTAAGAGGCGGAAAAGATGTACTTGATGCTTTCAAAAATAAATTAAAAATAGATGTTGGTGGAACTACTGACGACAGACTATTTTCTTTGGATGTTGGCAGATGTTTTGGCGCTTGTGGCCTTGCACCTGTTATCATGGTTAATGATGAGACATATGAAAGAGTTAAACCTGATAGAATTGAACAAATTATCAGTATTTATCAAAAGCAAGAGCTGGAAGCAAATGTAGAGGAGAAAATAAATGACTAAGAAAACTTTAAAATCAGCTCAAGATCTGCTCAAACTTAGAGAGCAAATTATTCAAGAGACTAAAGAATCTAAAATTCAAAGAAGAATCAAAGTTTGTACCGGTGGTGGCTGTTTAGCATCCGGTTCTCAAAAAGTAAAAGATAAATTTCATGAGATAATTGATTCTAAAGGTTATGATACAGTAGAAATCAAAGGTACTGGTTGTTTAGGCCCGTGCGTAAAAGGCCCAATCGTAGTTATCGAACATGATAATACATTTTATGAAGATGTAAGACCTGAAGATGTCGCTGAAATCGTAACATCTCATATTGAAAATGGTGAGATAGTAGAAAGACTTAATTGGAAAAAAGACGCAGATAATGCGCCTATTCCTAATATGGATGATATCGAGTTCTTTAAATCGCAAACTAAAATTGTACTTAGAAATTGTGGTAATATCGACCCTGTAAGTATTAAAGATTATATAGAAATTGGTGGCTACGCTGCTGTTGCAAAAGCATTGACTAATATGACTCCGGACGATGTTCTGGAAGAAATGAAAAAATCAGCTTTACGTGGTCGCGGTGGTGCAGGTTTCCCAACATGGATGAAATGGGGATTTGCTAAACGTAATGATGCAGATCAAAAGTATATGCTTTGTAATGCTGATGAAGGTGATCCAGGTGCTTTTATGGATAGATCTGTCCTTGAAGGTGATCCTCATAGCTTAATTGAAGGTATGGTAATTGGTGCTTATTGCATTGGTGCTTCTCAAGGTTACGTATATGTTCGTGCTGAATATCCATTAGCAGTTGAACGCTTGCAAATAGCAATTGATTCAGCTCGTGACATGGGATTACTTGGCAAAAATATCTTAGGTTCTGATTTTAGTTTCGACTTAGAAATTAGAATGGGTTCCGGTGCATTTGTATGTGGTGAAGAAACTGCGCTAATTGCTTCTATCGAAGGTAAACGCGGTGAACCTCGTCCACGTCCTCCATTCCCGGCAGATAAAGGTCTATGGGGGAAACCAACAGTTTTAAATAATGTAGAAACTTATGCAAATATTGCTGAAATAATCATGAAAGGCGGCGAATACTTTGCTTCGTTTGGTACTGAAAAAAGTACTGGAACAAAAGTATTTGCATTGTCTGGTGCTATAAATAACTCAGGTCTAGTAGAAGTTCCTGTTGGTACTACTCTCGGCGAGCTTGTTTTTGATATTGGAAATGGCATTCCAAATGGCAAAAACTATAAAGCAGCTCAGGTTGGTGGTCCTTCCGGTGGTTGTGTTCCAAAAGAAAACTTAAATGTAAAATTGGACTATGAATCATTGCAAGAACTTGGCGCTATTATGGGTTCCGGTGGTCTTGTTGTAATGGATGAAGATACATGTATGGTTGACGTTGCGCGTTTCTTCTTAGAATTCTCTCAGGAAGAATCTTGCGGTAAATGTGTTCCTTGTCGTGTAGGTACTAAACGTATGCTTGAAATATTAGAGCGTATTTGCAACGGTCAAGGCGAACCAGAAGATATAGAAAAACTTATTACTCTAGGTGAACAGATCAAAGAAACTGCACTTTGCGGTCTTGGTCAAACTGCTCCAAATCCAGTTCTATCAACTATCAGACACTTTAGAGAAGAATACGAACAACATATTCACCAGAAACATTGTGAAGCAGGTGTATGCCGTGGTTTGGTAAGAGCTCCTTGCCAATCTGCATGCCCAGCACATGTCGATGTACCGGGTTTTGTTTCTCTTATTGGTGAAAAACGTTATGCAGAAGCATTAAGATTACACAGAGAACGCAATCCGTTTGCTGCTGTATGTGCAAGAGTATGTTTCCATACATGCGAAGACAAATGTCGCAGATCAACATTAGATGATGCTGTATCAGTGAGAGCACTTAAGAGATTTATGGTAGATCAGGAAATTACTATTCAACTTCCTGAAGTAAAAGAAAATGATGAAAACGCCCAACGCAAAGTTGCAATCATCGGTGCAGGACCTGCTGGTCTTACATGTGGTTATTTCTTAGCAAGACTTGGCTATAAACCAACTGTTTTTGAAGCAGAACAAAGACCAGGCGGTATGCTTGTTCAAACTATTCCATCGTATAGACTGCCAAGAGAAATTCTTGCTAGAGAAATTCGTATGATCGAAAGTCTTGGTGTAGATATTCAATGCGACAAAAAACTGGGAAGAGATTTCTGGGTTGAAGATTTAAGAAAAGAAGGTTATGAAGCTGTGTTTATTGCAATAGGAACTCCTAAAGGTGTATGTTTAGAACTGCCTGGTGGTGATCACTCTGATGTACATAATGCAATGGACTTCCTAAAAACTTATAACTTACGCGGTTCTGCTCCAATCAAGAATAATATTATTATTGTTGGTGGTGGTAATGCTGCAATGGATTCTGCAAGATCTGCAATTCGTCTTGGTGCTGAAAGTGTAACAGTTGTTTACAGAAGAAGCCAAGAACAAATGCCGGCTTATACAGAAGAAATTGAAGAAGCTTTGCAAGAAGGCGTAAAAATTATGGCTTTGACTAACCCTAAAGAAATTATTATTGAGAACAATAAGATAACAGGCGTTAGATGTCAGAGCATGACTCTTGGTGATTTTGACAGCTCCGGAAGAAGAAGAGCTATCAGAAGTGAAGATGAATTTATCCTGGAAGCTGATCAGGTTATTATGGCTTGCGGTCAGGATTTTGATGATAGCTTGATTCCACAGGGAACAAGATTAGATATGATTGGCGATAAGAGTATTGTTGTTAATCCTGTTACACAGCAAACATCAGTGCCTTGGGTATTTTCAGGCGGTGATGCAGCAGGTAATTTTGAAAGAACCGTTATTGAAGCAATTGCAGCAGGCGAAAGAG
The DNA here is from genome assembly GCA_942490685.1 of uncultured bacterium. Classification (GTDB taxonomy): domain Bacteria; phylum Bacteroidota; class Ignavibacteria; order Kapaibacteriales; family UBA2268; genus JBFHIJ01. The sequence continues at coordinate 1,391,755 of CALNXW010000016.1, read as the reverse complement.
CAGCAGTTGGTATCGATGAGTTCTTAACAGGTGAAAAACATGCATTCTGGAGAGAAGATTGGAAAATCGATACTTATTTCGATCCGGATGCAGAGCCAGTTCCGTATAAACGTGCAAAATTGCCTCTACTTTCAGTTGACAGACGTAAAAACAACTTCCAAGAAGTTGAGCAAAACTGGAGTGAAGCTGAGACTATAAGACAAGCAGAAAGATGCTTGCGCTGTGACTATTCTTGTTAATCAGAAAATCGGAGTTTAAATATAATGGTAAAAGTATATATAAATAATCAAGAAGTACAGGTGCCTGAGGGCACCCTAGTACTTGACGCAGCCAAAAAGGCAGGAGTTAAAATTCCTACTTTATGTCACATGCCTGACACTGAACCAAAAGGCGCTTGTCGTGTTTGTTTAGTAGAAGTTGAAGGTGCTCGTTCCTTAGCTGCTTCTTGTTCTATGCCTGTTTTTGAAGGCATGAAAGTATTTACAAATAATAAGCATGTTCGTGAAGCAAGAAGAACAGTTGTAGAATTGCTCTTGTCCGAGCATGATGGCGAATGTACTACTTGTGATAGAAATGATGACTGCGAATTGCAGACTATTGCTCGTGAAATGGGTATAAAAGAAATTCGATATGAAGGTGAAAAGTCTTCTCATCAGATGGACAAAACTACTCCTGCACTTACAAGAGATAATGGAAAATGTATCAAATGCCGAAGATGTGTTGATATTTGTAATCAAGTTCAATCTGTTGGTGCATTATTCCCACAAGGAAGAGGATTTGATACTGTAGTAGGTCCTGCATTTGCAACAAATTTGGAAGATGTAGCTTGCGTACAGTGCGGTCAATGTGCTGCTGTATGTCCTGTGGGTGCAATCACAGAAACAAGCCACATAGATGAAGTATGGAGTGTATTGGATGATCCTAATAAAACAGTCATCGTACAAACAGCTCCGGCAATCAGAGCTGCATTAGGTGAATGTTTCGGATATGAACCGGGAACATTAGTTACTGGTAAAATGGTTTCTGCACTTCGTCAGTTAGGTTTTGACAAAGTCTTTGATACTAACTTTACAGCTGACTTGACTATCATGGAAGAAGGTACAGAACTTCTTACAAGATTGAAAAAACAATTAGTAAATGGGGAAGATGCTCATTTACCAATGTTTACAAGCTGCTCTCCGGGCTGGATCAAATTTGCGGAATACTATTACCCTGATTACTTAAATAATCTTTCTACTTGTAAATCACCTCAACAGATGTTTGGTGCTTTAGCAAAAACTTACTTTAGAGAAAGTATTGCAAAAGATTTGGAAGAAGTAACAGTAGTTTCTGTTATGCCATGTACTGCTAAGAAGTTTGAATGCCAACGTCCTGAAATGGATGATAGTGGTATAAGAGACGTAGATTATGTAATTACGACTCGTGAATTGGCTAAAATGATTGAACAGGCAGGTATTAATTTCAAAGAATTACCTGATGCTAAAATGGATAGCCCATTCCCTGAATCATCAGGTGCTGCTGATATTTTTGCAAATTCCGGTGGTGTAATGGAAGCAGCGCTTCGTACAGCATATGAATTAGTAACCGGAAGAGAAGTTCCTTTTGATAATCTTCATGTTGCTCCTGTGATGGGAATTGAAGGTGTTAAAAGAGCAGCTTTGAAAATAGAAAACGTAAAACCTGAATGGTCTTTCTTAGAAGGTGTTGAGCTTAAGATTGCCGTTGCTAACGGTCTGGCTAATACCAGAAAGATATTTGATCTAATGAGAAGTGGTGAAGAATTCCACTTTGTTGAGATTATGACTTGCCCAGGTGGCTGTATTGGTGGTGGTGGACAACCACGCTATACAGATAATGACGTCAGAGAAAAACGTATAGAAGCAATATATAAAGAAGACGAAGGTAAAGAACTAAGAAAATCACACGAAAATCCTTTTATTACAAAGATTTACGATGAATTCTTGGAACAACCATTGTCTCATAAATCACACGAATTATTACATACTCACTATTGTAAACGTGAGATAGTATAGAAAAATCCCTTATATAGTTCACATTGCATCAAATCCGGTTTGGGTACTTGCGCCTGAGCCGGATTTTATTTATAATTTATTTTAAATCTCTATAAGCAGCTTCTTCGTTCCAATCTCCATCAGGATTATTGTATTTGTTTAGACAAAAGAAGCTAACTTTTTCGTCAAAAAGAGCAGCAGCTATAGGATTGGGTTGCCATTTTTTGACGTTTCTCATCCATGCCTCTCCGATTAAGTATTGTTCAATACATAATGCAGGATTTGAAGACATTTCCCAATCAATCAAATCTAAAAATTCTATAGAGTTTATAGCTTTATTCATCCCCTTAACTGCATTAACGGCAAGTTGTTCAACATCTTCATTTAAATTCTGATCGGCAGAGCTCCATTTGAATTCAGTTTCATTGACTAAAATCGTTTTGATTTTTCCGAATAGCTTATTCTTATTCATTGATATTTCTCTTTTATTTTGAGGATATTTTGTAAAAACTAAAAATATTTAAAATATATCTGAAAATCTTATAATAATACATCTATACATTCGCCATTATATATGAGTTTCATATTATCCCTTGAATGATGTGGCCGTAAACTGCCTCTATGGAGTTTGCGGCTCTATTTTTTTAAAAGGAAAGATGAATCTCCGTAACTCAAGAAGTTAAATTCATTGTCTAAAGCGTAATTATACATTTCTCTCCATAGCTCTTTACCGGTGAAGGCAGCCACTAGTAAAATAAGTGTACTTTGAGGCATATGGAAATTTGTTATAATTCCGTTAATCATATTGAGTTTATATCCAGGCATGATGAAGAGCTGTGTCTTTCCTGAAATAATTTCCAAGTTTTGCGTAGTCATGAAATTTAAAATTGCATTCATTGCCTCAAACGGCGAAGGCAATTGACTATTTTCTTTTGATATTCTATAAGGATCCCATTGGTGAACGTATATATCAGACTCAAAGGTCTTACCTAAGAGGACTTTTACCCCGTACCAATATAAAGATTCCAAAGTACGTAAAGAAGTTGTGCCAGTAGCTATTACATTATTCTTTCCTAAAGCAAAATACTCAGTTATAGCTTGAATAAATGATCGCTCAACAAAAATTTGCTCTCTGTGCATATCGTGACCGGATATATCACCATCGGAAATAGGCTTAAAAGTACCAGGGCCAACATGAAGCAAAACTTCTCCTTGCTTGACTCCTTTTTTTTCAAGTTGCGTCAAGATATGATCTGTAAAATGCAGTCCTGCTGTTGGAGCAGCTACTGAACCCTCTGTTTTAGCATAGACAGTCTGATATCTATCTTTATCAGAATCTTCTGTATCTCTCTTTATGTAAGGAGGTAGTGGAATTTTCCCAGTTTTTTCAACAATTTCTGCAAATGAAACAGGTTCATTCCATACAAATTTGACTTTTGCTTTGTTGCCTTCTTTCTCTACGATATGACATTTCAAGTCTTCATTTTGTAAAGGATATAAAATAGATCCTGTGTTAATAGCTCTTCCGCCAATGATGCATTCCCATATACATTCATCTGTGGTCATCATTGTAATTTGGGGATCATTAGATGGATAAACCGGTTCTACTACTAATATCTCGGCTTTCCCACCAGTCTCTTTTTTGCATAAAAGTCTTGCGGCAATCACTTTAGTAGAATTTTTAACTAAAAAAGCATCAGAAGGCATAATTTCAATTATATCTGAAAACTTCTTTGTTTCTATTTTCTTACTATTTACTTCGCAAAAAAGCATTTTACTTTGACTTCTATCTTCAGCAGGATAACGAGGTATTCTGTTTTCAGGTAATATATAGTCAAATTCGGATAAATTTATTTTAGGTATAAAGTCCATTTTTAATAGCCTATTATTCATTTAGATGCAAATATAAACAAAAAAGTCGGGTTTCTATAACACCTTAGATGCTACGGGAATGTAATAAAAATTAGAACATAAAAAAGTCATAATAATCTGTAACTATTCTATAAATCAGTAGTCTATAAGAATATAATATTACTAAAAATGGAGTATATCATGAAATCTTTGATTACCTTATTATGTATTGTTCTCATTTCAATTCCTATGTCAGCTCAGAGTTTTGACATGGAAGAATACGAGGCATTTCTTAGTAAAATGAGTACTGCAAATGCAGAAATAATGCTGGAAACTTATCCACCGGGACTGTATATAGAAAAAACGCAATTCAATGGAAATATTAAATACTTAGACTTAATGAAGCAAAAGTATGAGTTGACATCTGATGAGTTAGAATTGCTTTACAGACAGAATTTCATGGTGACTGAGAGGCTTTCATATCCAAGTTTTTGGGCTGCATTAGAGGATATATATCATGCTGATTTGCCTGTTTTTATTACTTCAGATTTGGTACTTCATGCACTGCATAAATCATACGACGAAATTCTATTTGATTTAGAAAGACATTACATAATCGGAAAATATCAAAATGCATTGGAAAAAATGAGAAATCAACTACCTAGTGAGTTGGAAAAAAATCCTAATTCTTCTATACTTAGAAGATCTGTTTTAGATGTGGATTTATATCTTACTATTGCATATAAGCTGTTAACAGACACACATGTAATGCCATTGTTTGACGAAAATAAAGAAGATTACCAAACTATACTGAATCATATTGCTGATTTAACAATGGTTCAGTTGCCTTTATTCAGCAATAATCCCAGGATGTATGATTTTTCTCAGCTGAAACCCAGAGGACATTACGTTGATGATCCAATAATGCAAAAATATTTTAAATCAATGATGTGGCTTGGCAGAACAGAGTTTTATCTAACTAGTCCAAAGTCAATTGATAACATACAAGAATTAGAAGATTTGCAAAGGCAGATATTAGATGCTGTGATTATGACCAATATTGCTGAAATGTCAGGTGCTGAAGAAGAATTTGATAAGATTAATCAAATAATTCAAAGTTTAGTAGGAGAGTCAGATAATGTGACTATGCAGAATATAAAAGAACTTAAAATAGAAGCAAATATAAAAGATTACAATGACTTAGAAGATATATCTAAAGTAAAAGAATTTCAAAATATACTACTAACAAAAGAATATGCTGATCAAAAAATAGTATCTCAGTTATTATACACAGATCCGAGTGCAAGTCTGGAAACTAAACCTGCATCAGCATTTATGTTGATGGGCCAGAGATTTATTATTGATTCTTATGTGTTTTCTAATGTTGTCTTTGATAGAGTTAAACCTCATAACGCAAATTACCGGGCTTTGCCAAAAGCAAATGACATATTATTTGCTATAGGGAATAATGCAGCAGGTGACTTTTTGACTTCGGACTATGAAAAATTTAATTATCAATCTAATCTTGCAGCATGCAGGTATTTAATAGATGCTTATGATGAAACATTCTGGAATAAATCTTATTATAACAATTGGCTTTATGCTATTAAAAGTTTAAATCCTCCTCAGAATATCCTAGAATCAAATCTACCGGAATTTATGAAATCTCCGGCATGGTGGCAGCATAAGATGAGCAGTCAGCTTGCTTCGTGGGCTCAGTTGAGACATGATAATCTTTTATATGCAAAACAATCGTATACAGGAGGAGTTTCTTGTTCATTCCCTGATGTATATCTCGAACCTGTTCCTAAGTTTTATGACGCAGTCAATAACTTAGCAAAAAATGCAATTACTATGTTAGCTCCACTCAAAGAAGAGATAAGCTACGCAGAGTATGCATCATATTATTTCAGTAAATTGGAAACAACAAGTAAAAAGTTGAAGGAACTTTCTATTAAATATCTTGAGAACACTAAGCTTACCGATGAAGAAACAGCATGGCTGAAATCTGTTTTTGATACTAATGAAGGTGGATGTGCTCCGGAACTGGATGGTTGGTTTGCTAATATGTTTTATAGATCTCCTGATGACGCGGGAGAGGCAGACTACGTTGTAGCAGATGTACACACATCAAATATAGACTTTGCAGGTAATGATGGAGTTGGATGGGTATATCATGTTGGAACAGGTGATATAAATATGGCAATGATTTATGCAAGAAACTCAGATGGTGAAATGACAGTTTTCGCAGGTCCGGTTTTAAGCTTTTATGAGTATGTGTCAGGAGGGTTTGAAAGACATACTGACCAAGAATGGGAAAAAACAATTCTTTCTCAGGCTACCCGACCTGAGTTTACAGATATTTATTTAGCAAATAAAGAAGGAAAAGCAACTCTTAATAATTATCCTATGCTACCTGTTGGAGTAGAAAATAATGCACAGGCTAATGCATCGACTGAAATAAAAATATCTATTGCACCAAATCCTGTAGTTGAAAAAACACATATTTCATTCAGAATTCCTGATAAATACTCGAATGCTTATGTTAGAGCAGAGATTTTTTCAATGGAAGGTAATGAGATATATACCCTACATGAAGGGATTTTGCAAAGTGGTAGTTATGTATTTGACTGGAAATCTGTCAGTAGCAATGGTATAGCAGTAAGTGCAGGAAAGTATATATTGAAAATCTCTCTTGATGGGAATGTATATAGTAAAAAGATAACAGTTGTAAAATAATCAAATCAAAAAATATATCTATAATACAACAAAAGAGCTGATCTTGAAAAGATACAGCTCTTTTGTATGATTTATCAAATCTTAGTGTTTATGGTCAAAAAGAGAAGCACCAAGATATTCAGTATTCATTTTAGAAATGAACTTAGCTGAAATTGCTTTAGGGCAAGCTGCTTCACACTCATAGTGATTAGTACAAGCACCAAAGCCTTCAGAATCCATTTGATCTACCATAGCCAAAACGCGTTTTTTCCTTTCAGGCTGACCTTGAGGAAGCAAAGCGAATTGATTTACTTTTGCAGCAACAAAAAGCATAGCTGCACCGTTCGGACAAGCTGCCACACAAGCACCACAGCCAATACAAGCTGCAGCATCCATAGCTAAATCTGCATTAAATTTAGATATAGGAATATTATTTGCATCTTGTGCCTGACCTGTACGAACATCAACGAATCCACCTCTTTGTTGAATTCTGTCAAAAGCAGTTCTATCTACAACCAAGTCTTTGATAACAGGGAATGCTTTAGCTCTAAATGGCTCAACATAAATTTCATCACCATCTTTGAACTTACGCATGTGAAGCTGGCAAGTAGTAGTAGCAGCTTCAGGGCCGTGAGGCATACCGTTTATAGTCAAAGAACATGCACCGCAGATACCTTCGCGACAGTCATGATCGAATGCTATCGGTTCCTTATTTTCCATAATAAGTTTTTCGTTTAGCACATCGAGCATTTCTAGGAAGGACATATCCTCGGAAACGTCATCTAATTTGTGAGTTTCTAAATTGCCCTTTGCTGACGCGTTTTTTTGTCTCCATATATGCAATGTTATTTTCATTTTTGCTCCTTTGTCAAAAGACATAAATTTGCTCGCCACATTGGGCATTATTTATAACTTCTGACAGCAAGCTGAACGTTTTCGAACTCTAAATCTTCCTGGTGACGAGTAGGTTTGTTACCAACACCTTGGTATTCCCAAACGCCAACATGAGTAAATTTTTCGTCATTACGTTTTGCTTCACCATCAGGGTACTGGTGTTCTTCTCTAAAGTGAGCACCACAAGATTCGTCTCTTTCGAGAGCATCCCAAGCCATTACTTCTGCAAATTCTAAGAAGTCAGCTACTCTGCTAGCTTTTTCTAAAGCAATGTTTAAGTCACCGGATTCGCCGGTAACATTTACATTTTGCCAGAATTCTTCTCTAATTTGAGGGATAGTTTCAATAGCTTTTTTCAGACCTGCTTCGTTACGAGCCATACCAACGTATTCCCACATAACTTTACCTAATTCTTTGTGGAAAGCAGTAGGTGTTTTCTTACCGTTGATGTTCAATAAAGTATTAAGTTTATTATGAGCATCTTCTTCAGCTTTTTTGAATTCAGGATGAGATGTATCAATCTTATCGAAATCATTAGCTGCAAGGTAATTACCAATTGTATAAGGAATAACGAAGTAACCGTCTGCAAGACCTTGCATAAGTGCAGAAGCACCTAGGCGGTTTGCACCGTGATCTGAGAAGTTTGCTTCACCGAGAACGTGCAAGCCAGGTATTGTACTCATCAAGTTGTAGTCTACCCAAAGACCGCCCATTGTATAGTGAGAAGCCGGATAAATCATCATAGGTGTTGAATAAGGATCGTCACCTGTGATTCTTTCGTACATTTCGAATAAGTTACCATAGCGTTCTTCGATTGCAGGTTTGCCTAATCGTTTGATTGCATCTGCAAAGTCAAGATATACACCATAACCTGTAGCAGCAACACCACGTCCGTCATCACAAGCTTCTTTCGCAGAACGAGAAGAAATATCACGAGGAGAAAGGTTACCAAAACTAGGGTATTTTCTTTCCAAATAATAATCTCTTTCATTTTCTGGAATTTGATGAGGAGGACGATTATCGCCTTTTTTCTTAGGAACCCAGATGCGACCGTCGTTACGCAATGATTCACTCATTAGAGTCAATTTAGACTGATGATCACCACTAACTGGGATACAAGTTGGGTGAATCTGAGTGTAACAAGGGTTTGCAAAACCGGCACCTTTTTTATATGCTCTGTACGCAGCTGTAACATTACAAGCCTGAGCATTAGTAGAAAGGAAGAATACGTTACCATAACCACCGGTAGCCAGACATACTGCATCGCCCCAGTGAGATTCAATTTTACCTGTAATCAAATCACGAGTAACGATACCGCGAGCTTTTCCGTCGATGATAACAACATCTAACATTTCTTTACGGTTGTGCATAATAACGCCACCTTTTCCAATTTCTTTAGAAAGGGCAGAGTAAGCACCTAAAAGAAGCTGTTGACCTGTTTGACCACGAGCATAAAAAGTACGGGAAACTTGAGCACCACCGAAAGAACGGTTTGCTAAAAGTCCGCCATATTCACGAGCGAAAGGAACACCTTGGGCTACGCATTGATCAATAATGTTATTTGCAACTTGAGCTAGTCTATATACGTTTGCTTCGCGAGAACGGAAGTCACCGCCTTTTACGGTATCATAGAAAAGTCTCCAGATGCTATCACCATCATTGGGATAATTTTTAGCTGCGTTAACACCACCTTGAGCAGCGATACTATGAGCACGGCGAGGGCTATCATGGAAAGTGAAGGCTTCAACTTTGTAGCCTAATTCACTCATTGTAGCAGCAGCTGCGCCGCCAGCCAAACCGGTACCAACTACCAGGATTTTGTATTTACGCTTATTAGCCGGGTTTACCAGTTTCATGTCAAAACGGTGTTTATCCCATTTATCCTGAATTGGCCCGGATGGAATCTTGCTATCTAAAATCATAAGTTACCTCCGAAGCCTAATAAAATACTAACCGGAATAGAAATCAAAGCTAAAGCTATAAGAGCACCAACGATGCCACTAGCTTTTTCAATTTTGCCGAAATATTTCGGATTGTTCAAACCTAAAGTTTGGAACATAGACTGGATTGCGTGAGAAAGGTGGAAACCTAACAACACAACCGCTAGGATATAAAATCCTGATACTAACGGATCTTGAAACCCTTTGATAACCATAGCGTAAACGTCATGGCGTTCGAACATTCCGTTCGGGCCAAATTGTTCTACATAATGGAAATGTTCAGGTTGCATGTGGCCGGTAGTGAAATGTAGAATGTGATAAACAAGGAAAGCAAAAATCATCAAACCTGTCCAGATCATTGTACGACCTCCCAGAGAAGATTTGATGTAACGTTTTACTTTATATCCTTGAGGTTTAGCTCCGTTATTTAACATCTTCAATCTGATTGAAGTGAAAATATGAAGAGCTAATGCTATCAACAAACCACCACGAATTGCCCAAAGCAATTCGCCTAAACCTTGTAAAAAGGCAGCATACTTATTGAAAACTTCAGCACCCATAAAGATCTGTAAGTTACCAACAGTATGACCTATTATAAATAGTACAAGGATCAGACCGGTCAGAGCCATCACCACTTTGCTTAAAATGGTGGATTTAAGGAAAGATAATACTCCCATAGCACCAATAGGATTAGTGATAAAAAATAATTATCTGATAAATATATACTTATAAAAGTAAATGCAATTTAGACATACAAAATACGTCATTACGCCGTTTTGCAGCAAAAATGAAAGACAAATTTTGTTAATCAATCTATATAAAGTACTTAACTATGCAAATATTTAATTGAGAAACAAAGACTTTTCTTATGCTTAAAAAACATTTAGTCATTTTTGTTAAATACTTTATAGTTGAGCTTCGCCTATTTTTAAAACCCCTATTATTCATGCATTTGCAGATACAGGTATAGTTTTGAGAATAATATACGCAAAATATCAGCCACTATAAATTCATAAAGTATTATTATTCAATAATATACGAGATTGTAGACCTTTTGAGGAGTTAAGGCAATTATAATAATTGAGAAATATTTTGTAAATTTGATGAATAACTCTCATAATTCTAAATTATGATTGATTTTAACTAATCGAGAAATATTTCTCTAAATGATTGTAGTATTTTAAATTAGGGCGTGCGTATGGAGAACAGAGAACAGTGGGGTTCGCGAATTGGATTAATTTTAGCAATGGCAGGTAATGCTGTCGGGCTTGGAAATTTTTTAAGATTTCCGGTTAAAGCTGCTGAAAATGGAGGCGGTGCTTTTATGATTCCGTATTTTGTAGCCTTTGTGTTGCTGGCAATTCCTCTGATGTGGGTGGAATGGTCTATAGGAAGGCATGGCGGAAAGTATAAGCATGGTAGTATGCCCGGTATGTTTGATTCGATGTGGCAGCATCCAATATCTAAATATTTAGGTGTTTTTGGATTGTTTGTATCCACAATAATCATCATTTACTATACTTATATAGAATCTTGGACATTAGGTTTTTCCTTCTTTTCACTTACCGGTGAGTATTTTGGAATTGAGGATATGAGCCATATGAAGGGATTTCTTACAAGTTATCAAGGCGCAGGAGAAGGGCACTTTTCTAATATTTGGCCTGCATACATATTTTTGCTAATAACTATGGCTTGTAATTTCTATGTCCTAGGCAAAGGAATAACTAAGGGTATAGAAAAATTTGCAAAAATTGCAATGCCTTTATTACTATTTTTTGGATTGTTTCTTGCAATATGGGTATTTACTATTGGAACTCCTGATCCGGCTCATCCTGAAAACTCGGTTTGGACAGGTTTTGCTTTTATCTGGAATCCCAATTTTTCTGAATTAAGTAATTCGAAAATCTGGTTAGAAGCTGCAGGACAGGTATTCTTTACACTTAGTGTCGGTATGGGAACTCTTCATGCTTATGCAAGTTACCTCAGAAAAGATAATGATATTGCTTTATCAGGGCTTGCAACAGCATCACTTAACGAGTTCGTAGAAATCGTGATAGGTGCATCAATTGCGATTCCTATTGCAGTCGCATTTTTTGGTGTAGATATGACTAAAGTTATTGCTCAAGCGGGTTCTTACGATTTAGGATTTGTTTCGATGCCTATCATATTTAAGCAAATTCCGATGGGTAAAATAATTGGATTTATGTGGTTTTTCTTGTTGTTCTTTGCAGGTATCACATCTTCAGTAGCTATGGCTCAACCATTAATATCTTTTATGAAAGAGCAATTCAACTTTTCGCATAAAAAAGCAACTATAATAGTTGGAATGCTTATCTTTTTATCCGTACATCTTGTAGTATTCTTCTTGAAATTCGGATTTTTAGATGAAATGGATTATTGGGCAGGAACATTTTCATTGGTTATTGTAGCATTGCTGGAAGTAATTGTTTTTGCCTGGATGTTCGGAATGGACAATGCATGGGCAGAACTCAATCGTGGCTCAGATATAAAAATACCAAAGATATTCTATTATGTAATTAAATATGTTACTCCGGTATATCTGTTTTTTATTCTAATCTTTTGGACTATTCAAGAGGCCGTACCAACTTTATTTATGGAAGGAGTAGCTGAAGAAGCAATGCCTTATCGTTGGCTTGCAAGAGGCTTCTTAGTAGCAGTATTTGCTGCTCTATGTTTAATGGTGAAAAAGGCATGGGATAAAAACGGACATAAGTTTGATTATAGTAAGGAGAAATTATAATGAACGAACTAACAACTGAAGGCATTATCTTTGTTACTATAGCTTGGAGTAGTGTAACTGCTTTAGTCGCATTTTGCTTTATAAAGGTTATGAAAGGGAAAAAAGAACTCTAATAAACTTATAGAAATTATACAAAAGCCAATCATTTGTCTAATAAATGATTGGCTTTTGTATTCAATAGATTAGCATATTATTAGTCTTATGTAAGTATATGATAAAAAAACTCAAATTCGGTATACTAATGGATATTAAGTACATACTAAACTCAATATTGAAAGAAACTAAAACAAGCTATGTAGTTTTTAAATCAGATGAAAACAACAAAGAATACATCCTTGATAGTGCTTCTTCCAACTGTAATAAATTGGATTCACAAAATATAGCAAAAAACAGTTCTCTAAAAGAGTTCTTTAAAAGTAATAGTATTGATTACATGACTATTTCAGAACATATAGATAAGTGTCAAGATTTTGTAATTGAGCCAAAACTTAATTGTTCGAAATGTCAAAGATATAAAATTAGCGGCAGTTTTATTGATGGAAGCATTGTACTTATATTCCAGGAGCTAAAAGAAGAACAAAAAGCAGAAAATCTATTATTTGAATTATCAAAACAAGTTCCGGGAGCATTGTTCCAATATCAATATTATCCCGATGGCTCTTCCATATTCCCATATGTCAGTCTAGGCATTAATGAGATTTATGAAGTGAGTGAAGATGAGATAAAGGAAGATTCGGGTGTTGTATTTTCAAGAATACACTATGATGATCTGGAAAGAATAAGTAAAAGTATAATTGACTCGTTTGAAAATTTAACTCCTTGGGAAGAAGATTATAGAGTAGTTTTACCTGAAAAAGGATTGAGATGGGTGAGAGGTTTTTCGAATCCACAAGAGATGGAGGATGGATCTGTATTATGGCATGGATATCTTCATGATATTACAGAAAGAGTTAAAATAGAGCAGGATTTAGAAACAGAAAGGAATATGTTCTCTGAAGGACCTGTTGTAACAATAGTATGGTCAGCTGATGAGAATTGGCCTGTTAAATATATTTCTGAGAATGTAGAAGCTGTTTTGATGTATTCAAGAGATGAAGTAGTAAATCCGGATTTTAGTTATTCTTCACTTATTCATCCTGATGATATTGAGCAAGTCTCTAGAGAAGTTGATTCTAATATAGAAAATGACATAAATACTTACGAACAAGTTTACCGAATAAAAAAGAAAGACGGTAAGTATATTTGGATTCGAGATTTTACAAAAATAATTAGAAACAAAGATAATTCAATATTTGAAATTCGCGGATATCTTTATGATCAAACTGCCTCAATAGAAGCTGAAGAGCAAATAATTGCTCAGAAACAAAGGCTTGGTAATATACTCGAGGGAACAAATGCAGGAACATGGGAGTGGAATGTTCAAACCGGCGAAACAATATTTAATGAGCGTTGGGCTGAAATAATCGGTTATACTTTAGATGAAATATCTCCGACGTCTATCGATACATGGGTGAAACACACAAAACCGGAAGATCTGGCTTTAAGTTCAGAGTTGCTTCAAAAGCACTTCAACGGAGAGCTGTCTTATTATGAATGTGAAGCGCGAATGCGGCATAAAGATGGTTATTGGGTGTGGGTTTTAGATAGAGGGAAACTTATATCAAGGACTGAAACAGGTGAGCCATTATGGATGTTTGGTACTCACGTAGATATTAGTGATAAGAAAAATGCTGAGCTTGCAAATGATGAGGCCAAAATTAGATTAGAACTAGCTTTAAAAGGTACTAATGATGGCATGTGGGTATGGAATTTTGCAGATGATTCGATAATTGTTTCTGAAAGATTTAAAGAAATGCTTGGCATAGACCCGGATGTTGAAATGAATAAGTTTGAAGAAGTAAAAGATCTAATACATAAAGATGACTTTAGAAAAGTAGAAAAGGCTCTTGAAGACTATTTTACAAATAGGACTGATAAATATGAAATTGAATTCCGAATGAAGCATACAGATGGAAGATACAGATGGATCAAATCTAAAGGCTTATTAGAAAATATTACATATGCAAATAGCAAAAGGATGGGGGGCTCGCATAGTGATATTACTCAGCAAAAAGAAACAGAAGCAGAAATGCTTATTGCTAAAAGTAAAGCTGAGGATGCAAATAGAGCAAAATCTGAATTCCTCGCAAATATGAGTCACGAAATAAGAACTCCAATGAATTCTATACTTGGTTTTTCAGAACTATTACTAAATACTTCCGAAAATCCTGTTCACAGAGAATATTTGAGAACAGTGCTTAGAAGTGGAGAAACTCTACTTCATCTTATTAATGACATTTTAGATCTTTCTAAAATTGAATCAGGTAAACTTGAAATCAAAAAGAAAACTACTTGCCTTTCTTCATTGCTAAAAGATAGTGTTCAGATGTTTAGCAAAAAGTCAGATGAAAAAGGGATAGAAATGTCATTTGAAATTGAGTCAGATGTGCCTGATTTCATTATTACTGACGATGCCAGACTGAGACAAATAATTCTAAATCTGCTTGGAAACTCCATAAAATTTACTGATCAAGGATTTATAAAAGTTTTATGTTCTGCTGAAAATATCACTAAAAAGACTTTTGATTTAACAATTAAGGTGATTGATACTGGAATCGGAATAAAAGAAGAATATCAGGAGCATATATTCGATGCTTTTAGTCAACAGTCAGGTCAGGATACTAAAAAATATGGCGGAACCGGACTGGGTTTGACCATCACAAACAAACTTACTGCTTTAATTGGAGGAAATATATATCTGAAAAGCAAACAGGATGAAGGTACAGAATTTACTCTTGTTTTTGACTCTGTAGAGATTTCAGATTCAATTTCTAAAAAAGATGATATTTTTAGCTGGGAAGATTTTGGAGTAGCATTTGATTCTGCAAGAATACTGGTAGTAGATGATATTGAAGAGAATAGATTTTTACTAAAGTCTTATTTACAAGAGTATGACTTTGAAATAGTAGAGGCAGAAAATGGCCAAGAAGTACTTGATGTTCTCAAAAAATACAATCCTGAAATCATTTTTATGGATTGGCGAATGCCTGTGTTGGACGGAATAAGTGCTGCAAAAATTATAAAAGATCAGGAAATTTCAGATGCAAAGATTATTGCGATAACAGCGGCTGCAGATTGGGAAAGTCGTCAAAAAAATGTTGAATTATTTGACGGATATTTAAGGAAGCCTGTTCAGAAGAAAATACTGATTGCCGAATTAATGAAATACATCAAATATCGAATGACATTTTCGCTTGATGCAAAAAAAGAGGAAATTCCTGTAATTATAATAGATGATATTTCAGATGAATTAAAGGAAGAATTTAGTAAGATATTTACTAACAGGCTGGATGAGCTTTTAGAAATATATGTAGTTGATAGCATGTCGCATTTCGCTCATGATTTCAATGATTTTGCACATAATTACCAGTTGGAAAAATGGAAAAATGTTGTAGAATCACTAGACCATGCAATTGAGGCCTATGAAATTGATAAAACTATAAATATTCTGAAAAACATAAAGAAAAACTTTGTCAAACATTAATCGCTGACACTGAATATTTCTCCAGAATCAGTTCTTATTTCAACAGTATAAGGATTAACACTATCGTTAGCTCCATTTTCGCCATAAATGCGGATTTTATAGCTTCCCGTATTCAGATTGTTTATTACGAGATATTCGTTTTCCAGACCATTGAGGAAGGCTCTTCGAATTCTTCGTCCTGATGAATTATACATTTCAAGATTATAGTTTGCCGGAACATTAGTCAGTTTAACTTTTACATTAGTAGATGCACTTGTAATCAAAAAGCGGAACCAATCTTCATCAGAATCAGAGTCAATTAAGCCTTGAAAATCTTCATTCGTTCCTACTAACTTTGCGTCTGATTCAGTGTCATTAGAACCAAACACAACATCATCATCAGTACCTGAAAGCGTAGTAGCGCTTCTTGTTGTTAAGTTTCCCGGTAAATGATTATAGTTTTCAGTGCCATTTGCACCCTGATAAGAGAAAATTCTAAATGAATATCTTCTCCCTGGAACTAATCCTGAAAGAGAGAATGAATGATTATATTCTCCATCTCCATTATATATTACAAGTCCATTTCCAATTTGTGATCCTGCTCCAAAAACAGTATTTCCGCTGTATGTTTCACCGTCTTGAGGGAAATCTGCATTTACAATTGTGCTGTCCAGTTTGGCTACAATAATTGCCTTGTCATGAGCAGTCCCTGTTCCGGAGAAAGAAACGGTCATAGATGTAGCAGTAATTGCAGATAAATTAAGGTTAGTACAAGGTAAAAGAGGTTCTGTTTGTAATATATCAATTGGACCTGAAACACCGTAAGTAGAATAACCTTTATAAGTGGTAACAGCTTTTATTTCTGCATTTATTGAGTTTTCCGGGTGAAGCATTAAACCGGGTACTGTAACTCTATCAGAATTTGCCGGCATCACTACAGTAATAGGTGAATTAGTTAGAGTAACACAAGTTTCTAAAACAGTAATTGTAATATTTAGTGGAGTATCTGTTGTATCAGGGTATCCATATTGATTTTGCAATTGGAATACAACGTCAAAAGGACTTCCGGCATCTGTGATTGTTGGTTGTGATATACATTCCAGTTTATACAATGGTAAAGCAAGCGCAGCATCTTTGTCCGAATCAGATGATGAAAGAGCATCAAAAATAGCATAATAACCGGAAAAATCATCAGCAGATAATGGATAAGAAATATAAGATGCCATAGATATGCCATCATCTGCATTTCCTACTGCTCCGGCTCCGGTCAAATGAGAGTTTCTAAAATCCTCCCATTCGCTTCCTAACCATCTGGCTGAAAATGTTTCATTATTAACAGCAGACAAACCATCATTATTCAAACCGCTTCCCCAGCCAAAATTGATCTGAACAGAATCATTTGTATTTGTTGGACTTCCAATTGGGTTTACGTACCATTCAATATTAAAAGCTCTTTTTTGATCTCCGGTTCTACCGTAAACCGGGCTAGTTTGTTCTGAAGATACTTCTACTACCTGAGAATTGGTTGAGTTATTAAACTTAATCTCCAGTGGGGTATAGCCGGCACTATTTCCGCAGCCAAGCTCGTATAATGTAGCTGTAGTACCGGAAACAGTTTTTCTTAGCCTACCTATAACATTATCATCTTTATCAAAAGGATGAGTTGCCCCTGAGGATAAATCTAAATAATATTCACCGGTATTTAAATCAAAATCGCCTGAAATCGAAGTAAGCACTTCTAAGTTACAAAATAAGGTTATCAATGTTCCGATTGTAATTCTATCCACTTTGTCATCTACAAACATAGAAGCGGGGATTTCAGTAGTAGAAGAAGTAAGAATTATTTCTCCTTGGTCGGCATCCATAGAGCCTGACAAAATAATCGGCTGTCCTGTTCCCGTAAATAACAAAGTGTAAGTTTCTAAAAGAAGATTTCCTGTAGTGGAATTGAGAGTTAAATCAGTATTTGTAAAAGTCAAATCACCTGATAATGTTTCTTCTCTTTGAAATTCAATATTTGGAGCAGTAGCTCCGGTAAATAAGGTATTGGATAAATTACTAACTGTACCTGAGCCATCTAAAACTACTTTGCCTGTAGAAAAAGTAATTTTCTCTGCTAATGTAGTATGAGTAATATTTCCTGACACGGTCAACGTATTTGCTCCCAAATCTAAATCACCACCAAGAAGAATCAAATCATTGTTGATAGTTAAATCTCCGTCCAGTGTTTCATTGTCGCCTCCAGTAGCATCATCACCAAGCTGTAGATTATAAAGAGAAGCATTAGTACCGGAGGGTATATCAGGAGTAAATAAAACATCTGATAGATTAAGTGAAGTATGCGTAGCAGCTACTATATAAGTTCCTGTATTGCCGTTTATTCTGCCATTTGTGTAACTAACATTAGCATCAGCAACTTTGAAATCTATTGTTCCTAAATCTAAAATTCCATCGGTTAGAGTTAATGCGCCACCTGATTGGATTTCTGTATCCAATTCCAAATTTATGTAGTCAGCAGGTGAGGAATTTTGAGTTTTATTTATTACTAATATTCCAAAAGAAATAGGGAAGGATGCAGAACTATTTCCACCAACAGTTTGAAGAGAAGTTCCATCAAAAGTCACACTCGCTGAATTTCCTGCAGCTTTGAATGTTGAAGTGGAATTGACAGTTACATCACCTTTAATAGAAAATAAATCACCAGCATTCAAAGTTACCTGAGCAGTACCGCTTGTAATAACATCCCACAAAGTAACTTGTAGAGCTGTATGCCCGGCAATTAAGCAATTCCCTGAGAAAGTAATCTGACCTCCACTTGCGGTAAAAGTAGCTCCATTGGCAGACCCCATATCGAAAGATGTACCTGCAATTGTGAAATTATCAGAAGTTACGACATTGTTATTACCCAGGTCTGCAGAAGATAAGTTCATAAATGTAAGAGTACCATTATTAACGATAGACTTATTTTGGGCGTTTTCTGTAGTATGCCCAAAGATAACAGTCGCTGTAGGATCAGTAAATGATAAACTTGATGATGCATCTACAGTAATACCTGATGATTGCGCAGTATTATTATTAGATATATAAAATCCTTTATCAGAAATAACAGTTGAACCTGCATCTATTTCTAAATTGCAAAATATCAAAGTTCCGTCAACTGTTATATTTCTTGATGCGATGTTGTCAAATTTTACTATTCCGGCAGTAGCATCAAAAGTTGCATTTGCAGGGACAGAAAGATCACCTGTAATTAACATATCAGTGGCAGTGGTAACAGTACCGACATTATTAAGCAAGGTCAAGTCATAGAAACTAACATCAGAGTCAGTTCCACCATTATTTGTAATTGTAAAGCCTCCAGTCGGATCTATGCTTATATTACTTGAAGAAGAGGCTACAAAAGATCCTCCATTTGAGACGGAAATAGAAGCACCACCATTAAAAGAAAAAGTACTCGACGTTGTAATATCAGAATTTGCTTGTATATCTAAAACATCCAAGCTGACTTGATTAGCAACAAAAGAGAAAACTTTACTAGTAGAATTACTAATTGTTGTTGTTGCACTTACTGCTAGTGTATTTGCGCCTGTTTGAGTAAAATTACCAGCGATAGTCATCGGCATAGGCCAGGTAATAGGTGCAGCGGTTGTGTTTACATTTAGATTAAAAAACTGAACAGTCCCTGCATTATAAATAGGCGAAGAAGTAATATATGTAGTTCCAGCAGTTTGCGTGAAGGCGCCATTATTCACATCTA
Source organism: uncultured bacterium (assembly GCA_942490685.1). Classification (GTDB taxonomy): domain Bacteria; phylum Bacteroidota; class Ignavibacteria; order Kapaibacteriales; family UBA2268; genus JBFHIJ01. Next base: position 1,372,260 of record CALNXW010000016.1, on the reverse strand, counting down.
ATTCTTCAATATAGAGGGTGGAAGAGGTACGAACATCTGTTCCCACAACATCAATATAAATATCAGGAACGCTAAATGTGGCTCCAGAAGCAACTGTAATGTTTTGAGTTCCTGCAGAATTGAAAACAAGCCTAACATCATTTCCACCATCTGTTAAACTTCCTGTTCCAGTAATACTTAGATCACCCTTGATAATTAAGTCATCATCGGAGGTATTTGCTGTAAGGGTAACCGCCACATTTGAAATAGTTAAATCATTTATTGATATATCAGAATCTGCACCTGTTGTAATTCCGCAGGCACCATTTATGAGAATATCTGATGGTAAAGTATTACCAATTAATCCTCCGGTAGTTACAGTGATATTTCCACTTGCAGTTAAAACATCACTTGTGCCGTCTTTAGCATCAAAACGAGCGGTTGCACCAATATCAAGGGATGAACAAGTCGCACTGCCATTAAGAGTTATATTGCCAGCGCTGCAATTTAACGCATTAAGCGTCAACGTTCCGCTATTATTGACTAAATCTACTGCTGTTCCGGTTCCATTTAAAGTTTGTGTGCCTCCTGAGGCAATGAAGCTTGCACCGGTGTTAACAGTAAAAGTCGAACCATTTGTACCATCACCAATAGAAAAAGAACTTGTAGTTGTGATATCAGAGTTATTAGAAACAATTATGTTTTCGAAAGTTACTATTCCGCCTGCGCAAGTTAAACTCCTGGAAGCAACGTTATTGAAAGTGATTGCATCCGAGAGAGTGAGAGTATTTACGCCGGATTTATTGAAAGTACCTTTTACAGTACTCGGAATATTCCATGTAATTCCTGCAGAACTTGCATCAAAATCAATATTGAAAAACTCTGCAGTTCCTGCTGCGTAAGCAGAGTTACCTGTTATTGTAGTTGTTCCTGAAGATTGTACAAAAGAACCATTATTTAAATCAAATTCTTCAATAGTTAAATCAGAAGCAGTTTGAACTGCCGTAGCAGCTCCATCAATGTAAAGATCAGAAATAGAAAATGAAGAAGTACCTGCAACTGTTATAGTTTGAGTTCCACCGCTATTTAAGACTAGTCGGACGTCAGTGCCTCCGTCAGATAAAGAACTTGTACCAATTAGATCAATGTTTCCCAGGACTATTAAATCATCGTCCAAAGTACCTGCAATTAGATTAACAGCAGCATTGTTGAGTGTCAGATTATTGACTGTAATATCAGCATCAGCCCCGGTAGTAATATTGCCATTACCGGCGAAAGCAAGGTTAAGAGTGCCTGCGCCTTGTGATATCGTGATTTGATCATCAGTTCTTGTAAGAGTAAGATTTCCATATAATGTCAAAGTTACATTTGCTGAAGCAGTTATCGAAGTATTGCCACCAACTCCGCCGGCATCATTAAAAGTGAGGCTTTTACATTGTGCATTGACATCAATGACAACAGTCGAATTTTGAGGAATTGTTACATCATCTAAATTATCCGGAATACCACTATCCCAGTTGAGAGCAGTGCTCCAGTTATTGTCAGCGCCTCCGCCAGTCCAATTTGTTTGGGCAAAGAGGTTATTGCCTGCAGCTACACACAGTAGTAACAGGAAAAAGAAAAACATTCTATTTCCGTTCGATTTCATTTAGGAGATTCCTTTCTCTTATATTATATACTATCCAAAAACTATATCATAAGTATAAAATATGCATCTATATATTAGTAATATCGGATGAATACGTTATAACTTAATAAAAAAGATTGATAAAAACATAAAAATGATTTTATATAATTAGGTCATATAAGCAAATTGATAATATAGATTGTAACTAATAATAGAAAAAAAATCGAAAGAATATTCTTATATTCATTGATTGGCAAATGTTGGATAAAATGATGTAATGGAATAGATGCAAATAGAAGCAAAGCAATTAATAGAGCTGACAAAACCAGATGGTGGAGAATTTGGTGTTCAAACATTAGATGAGGCTTATGATTTCTGCAAGAAAATAGCTCTTGGACACTATGAAAATTTCCCGGTTGGCAGTATATTGATTCCCAAAAAAATTAGGAAGTATTTCTTTTCGATTTATGCTTTTTCAAGAATAGCTGACGATCTTGGAGATGAATTATCTCTAGTATCTAAGCCATTATCGCTTGAAGCTTTGGATAGTTTTAATAGTCTGATAAGAAATTTTGAGGAAAACAATCTTATCAGAAAAAATCCAATATTTTATGCATTAGCAGATACAATGGAAAAAAAGGATATTCCTGCCGAGCCTTTTGAAAAGCTAATTAAGGCATTCAAGCAAGATGTACTCTTTATAAGACCAAACACTGTAACAGATACATACGAATACTGCAAATATTCAGCTAATCCTGTAGGAGAGTTGGTGTTAAGACTATTTGACAACTACGATCAAAAGACAGCAAAATATTCAGATATGATTTGCACAGGCTTGCAGCTTGCAAATTTTTGGCAAGATATATCAGTTGACAGAAAAAAAGGCCGAATATATATACCGGAGCTTAGTCAACAAAAGTATGACATTAAAAGTGATGCCCTGTTCAATGCAGATAAGAGCAAAATTGACAATATGATATTAGAATTATGTGAGCACACTTCTCAATTATTTTCAGAGGGTAAAAATCTGATTCCATTAGTAAAAAATTGGAGATTGAGATTAGAATTAGCGATTATAATTGAAGGTGGAAAATGTATTTTGCAAAAATGTCAATTATTAAAATCAAATTTGTTATCTTTACGTCCAAAGTTAGGTAAAACTGATATTTTAATTGTATTTTTAAGAGCTCTATTTAGACATAGGATTATATTTTGATGGAAACCGTCACTCAATATGACTTAGCGTATCACGAAAATGTTTCGCCACCTGTGGTGGAAAAATCTAACTTTCTATATTCTTTTTCCTTTCTTCCCAAAGAAGAAAGGTTAGCTATGCATTCCATTTATGCATTTTGCAGCTACATAGATAACATAGTTGATGATTCACCTAATATTGATCCAAAAGTTATAGAAAAGAAGCTTAAAAGGCTTGCATGGTGGCAAAAAGAGCTCGATAAGGTATATTCAGGTTCCTATTCCGGCAAATATTTAAAACCTTTCGAATACATTGTTAAAAGATTTGATATTCCAAAACAGTATTTCATTACGCTTATTGACGGTTGCAGAACTGATCTTGTTAGAAACACATACGATACATTTGAAGATCTTAAAGAATACTGCTATGGTGTAGCATCAATTGTTGGATTGATAAGTATTGAAATCTTTGGATATAAGTACGAAGAGACCAAAAATTATGCAATAAATTTGGGTTATGCACTTCAACTAACAAATATTATGCGAGATATCAAGGTAGATAAAGACAGAGGATATTTCTACATTCCTCAGGAAGATTTAGATGCTTTTTCATATTCGCGTGATGACATTATAAACGAAGTTTATAATGAGAATTTTGTTGAATTAATGAGATATCAGGCTAAAAGAGCAAGGCAGTATTATCATAATGCACGCACTATGCTCAGACCTGATGAAAAGCCGACTATTGTCGCTGCCGAAATAATGGATGCAATTTACTATCGATTATTAGAAAAAATCGAATTGAATGATTTCAATATCTATAAAAAGAAAATTCGTGTTTCTAATGCTCATAAATTGATGACAGCTTTGAAGCATTGGCTTTCAGTTGGAATTTTTATCTCAAGAATAAAAAAACATCCCTAATTATACTTAATTTATCGGTCTTTAGCAGGATTTATGGTATGGAAAATATAATTGAACAAGAAATTGTCTTTAATGAACAAGAACTAGCACAAGTCGAAAAAATCAAATCAAAATATCCCGAAGATCAATCAGCAATTATGCCCCTTCTTTGGATGGCACAAAAAAAGTTTGGCTGGTTATCTAAAGATGTAATGAAATACGTCGCTGAACTACTAAACCTCTCTTATGCTCATGTTTATGGTGTAGCAACATTCTATACAATGTATTTCAAAAAACCTATGGGTAAATATCATGTTCAGGTTTGTACAAATGTATCTTGTATGCTGAGAGGCGGAGAAGAGATTTTTGTACACCTGAAAGATAAGTTTGGGATAGGACATAACGAAAGAACTGAAGATGGTAAATACTCTCTTGAAGAAGTAGAATGCATGGGAGCCTGTGGGGGCGCACCAATGATAGCTATCAATGAAGATTATCATGAAAATGTAGATATAAAACAAGTAGATACCTTGCTAAGTACTTTACAATAATAGAATATTTTAGCAGATTCTGTAACTTTTCTTAGCTTGATGTTTTATATATATAAAGTATTTATACAATTTTGGCTTAGAGAATGTACAGAATATTTAAAATAGGACGCTTATCTTTTTTTATAACATTTGTATTTGTAATTGCAAATGCAGTGAACTTTGCTACAAGTGGTTTGTTTGAGCCTTATCTGTCAAGCGGATCACTTGATTTTTTTGCAGGTAATGATTACTGGAAAGCAATTACTTATTTACTTATTCAGCCTGATGCAGGATCTCTGTTTCTTACTATTTTTACTTTTATGCTTGTTAGTCCTTTTTTAGAGAATTTGCTAACCTCAAAATATTATGCAAAATTATTATTAGTATTTTCTCTTTTTCAAGGTATCGCAGTTCCATTGTTCTTCTTTTTAGCAAAACAATATCAGATAGTAATTACCGGCGCTGATGGATTATCTATATTTGTTCTTACCTTATTTACATTGCTTAATCCGGGTTATTCAGTAGCAATCGGAAAATATAAAATCAGAACCGGATTGCTTACAACTACCACTTTTATGACTTGGTTATTTGTTAAAACTCCGGGTTTAATAGTTGGCGACTGGAATATGTTGATGCCTATGATAGCATTCTCTGTTATAGGGTTTGTTGCAGGTGTAGTCTCATATGTAGTTTTAAGAGAAGACAATAAACAAGATGATTATGATATAGAGTTTGAAGATATAGATTTAGTAATGCCAAAACTTGAAGAACTAAAACCGGCATTAATCTCACAGCAGATGAAGAATCAAAAGGAAAATGAGACTCTCGAAAACCAAATAGAGTTTACAAATAATCCAAGAGAGGATGAGGAAAATCTTAACATGATTCTTGATAAGATAAATGATTTTGGTAAAGAGTCTTTGACTATAGATGAACTGGATTTTCTAAAAGAATATTCGAATCATCTTAGTTAAAATACAAAAGCTCCACATGACAAAAAGGTCTCTATTACTTGAAATGAAAGTGTAGAGGCTTTTTTTTATTCTATTTCTTTATAAAAGTCTAAAAGGCATAAATCTGTATACTTTGGAGAAATTATCTGAATGCTTTGCGGTAAACCGCATGTATAACTTCCATATATGAAAGATAAGGCAGGTGAGCCAATCAAATTAGCGATGCAAGTGAAAGCATCGTAGAAATGAGTGTTATTACTTGTCTCATTTCTTTTAAGCGGTTGCAGTGGTGTAGTAGGAGAAAGAAATACATCTACTTCAGAAAAAATGGACTTAAAAGTATTGATAAGCCTGTTTTTTAATGCTTCAGCTTTGATGATAGAATTTTCTGTGTCTTGAGTCAATAGATAGTTGCCAAATAAAATTCTTTCTTTCACTTGATTACCAATTAAGTTAGATCTATTTTGTTCTATACTATTTAAATTATTACCATATGTGAGCCCTGTAAATCTGGATAAATTAGAAGCAGATTGGACGGAAGAAAGAACAAGATATGCAGCAATAATTTCTTCAGTTGTTGGAATTTCAACTTCACTTATCATAAAGCCAAGATCCATCAAGAAATCTATATAGTTATTATAATTATCAATCACTTCAGAAGACATATGAGGATCTTTTTTTAAATCTAAGACTCCTATGGTGTGACCTCTAAAGCTTAAATCTTCATGGCTCACAGAAGTCATGTCTTTTAAATCTTTACCTCTGGAATGCTTGTAAACTTCTTTTATCTTATCTAAAGATTTGGAAATGTATGAAATTTGATCAAACTCAGGTGCGAAAGACAATAAACCAGATCTTGAAACGGATCCATAACTAGGTTTAAATCCAAAAGCACCGGTCATTGCAGCCGGGATTCTGGCTGAACCGCCTGTGTCAGAGCAAATAGAAACATGACAGTAATCTTTAGCAACTGCAGCAGCAGCACCCGAGGAAGAACCTCCAATCATATATTCTTTGTCTAATGGATTTATAGTACTACTTTGTCCCAGCGTCCCAATAGCAAATTCGTCAAGTTTAGTTTTTCCAATGACCCCGATTCCTTCATTCATCAGATTTTGAACAGCTGTTGCTGTATAAGAAGAATCAAAGTAAGACAGTATTTCAGAATTCGCAGTAAATTCTATATCTGTCAAAGAGATATTGTCTTTTATTGATATTAATAAATGGGAGAGAGGAAGATTGATTTTGGGTTCTATTTCAGTATTCACATATGAAAAAATCGAATTATCATCAGACTCTATCTCTTCTAGAATATCAGAGATAATAGTTGATCTGTTTTCAGGCTGATTAGAATAATTGATTAGAAGATTATGCTTCGAGTGTGTTTCCATTCTGTTGCGTATTTTGATCAGTTGATTTGGGTTTTTCTATAATGTTTTCAGGCTTGAAATCCTGGTCAAAATTTTCTGTTTCAGTTTCTTTTATGTCAAAATTGTCTTCATCCAAATTTTGAACAGGTTCTTTAACGTGATTGACTTTCTTATCATCTTCAAAGATTTGATCTCTGGCAAAAGAATTATCAACATCAGCAGAAGATTTTACATCATTGGCAATGTTATTTACCTCGTCAGAAAACTGTTGTTGAGCATCTTTAATTTTTTGCATGCCTTTTCCCATTGTTCTGGCAATTTCAGGTAGTTTTTTTGGACCAAACAACACTAAAATAGCCAGAACAATAAGCAATAACTCTCCACCGCCAACATCAAACATATCAGCACACTTACTTACTTATTATCAATTTTTTTTGTATCATCTTTTCCTTCGTTAGCAGCATCTTTAAATTCCTTAATGCCTGAACCGAGTCCACGCATCAATTCAGGAATTTTTTTGCCACCAAAAAGAAGTGCTATAACACCTACGATAAGAAGTATTTCTGTTAATCCAAGACTAGGCATCTTATACCTCGCTTATTCAAAATTATTTAAAATGTTTTGCTAAGGATTTGAATATAGCAAGACCATCGTTACAACCTAATTGGTTATCACTGTATCTTTCAGGGTGAGGCATCATACCCAGTACGTTACCTTTTTCATTGATAATACCGGCAATATTATTTATAGATCCATTTGGATTTACTTCTTTTGTTACATTGCCATTTTCATCAGAATACCTGAAAACTACTTGATTATTAGATTCTAACTTATCGATAGTTTCCTTGTCTGCAAAGTAATTACCATCACCGTGAGCAATAGGAATTCGGATAACTTGATCCTGCTGAAGTTCTGACGTAAAAGCAGTAGAATTATTCAAAACTTTTAAGTGAACATCTTTACAAATGAAGTGCAAAGACTCATTTTTAAGTAAAGCACCAGGTAAAAGGTTAGATTCAGTAAGCACTTGGAATCCATTACAAATACCAATTACGTATCCACCATTATCCGCAAACTTAATTACTTCTTTCATGATAGGAGAAAATCTAGATATCGCGCCGCATCTTAGATAATCACCATAAGAAAAACCACCCGGTAAGATGATACAATCTATATCAGAAGGGATTTCAGTATCTTTATGCCAAAGAAATGTAGCTTCTTGATCTGCATTTTTCTTAGAGGCATAGTAAGCATCATGATCGCAGTTTGATCCGGGGAATATTACAACTCCAAACTTCATTTTAAGCCTCAATTATTTAATTTCTTCCAATTTAACAAAATGATCTTCGATAATAGGGTTAGCAATAAGTTGCTTGCACGCATTATCAACCAATTCTAAAGCTTTTTCTTCAGTTTCAGCTTCTACTGTCAATTCAACAAATTTGCCAATTCTTACATTTGTTAATGAGTTGTATTCTAAAGAATGAAGTGCATGTTCTACAGTTTTACCTTGTACATCTAAGATACCTTCTCTTAGAGTAATGTTTACTTTAGCAGCAAATTTTTTCATCTGTACACCTGATATATTAAAATATTTGTATTTCGTTTTTTTGTCAAAGCTATTTACAAAAATAAGAAAAATATCTCTTAAACACTAAAGGCATGAAATTTAAAGTTCGACATCCTCATTATCTGAGTCATCCACGTATTCTTCTATTTCATCCTCAGGAGAAGTTTGAGCTTTGATCCACAATACGGTTCTTACTAGAGCAGTACCAAGAACATATATTACCATAGTTGGGAATATTGATACACCTTTTGTTACAACACCTGCAATAATAGCAACTGCAATTGCAATTAGAAGTAGAGGTGATTCTTTAAAATTTCTTTTAGTTGGCTTTGGAATGTTATGATATTTAATCATAGTAACCATGGCAGCTGCCACGCCAAAAGATACAAACGGTGTTAAGTACGCTTTATATTCAGCAGGAACACGATCTGTCAGATAAAAGAAAATTATATAAGAAATTATGGTCAAAGCACCAGACGGTATAGGTAGACCATAAAAATACTTCTTATCTTCGTAACTATTTAATTTAACATTAAAGCGAGCAAGTCGAACTACGCCTGCAAGTGCAGGAATTGCAGCCAATAATATACCCACGTCTCCATATTGCTCAAAATGTGCCTTATAAAGCATATAAGAAGGAGCAACACCAAAAGAAACAGCGTCACATAAAGAATCTAATTCTACTCCAAACTCGCTGGCAGAATTAAAAAGACGAGCCATAGCACCATCAAGCATATCGAAAATTGCTGCCATTAAGATAAATAATGCAGCTTTTTCGAATTCAAGATTAGATATATGCACAATAGCAGTGAAGCCTGAAAATAAATTTGCAAGTGTTAATAAGTTTGGAACTATTGATCTGGTAATTCTAAGTTTCATGTAATAATCTTTGTGTTGTTTTTTTAGTTTGTTGGAATTTAATCATTCCGTTCGATAAATCAAAAATCACTTTGAAGGAAGTTTTGCAATTATGGTCTTACCACCAATTACTCTTTGCCCAACTTCTACTAAAAATTCAGTATCAGAATCCACTATAATGTCCATTCTGGAACCAAATTTCATCATACCAAATTGATCGCCTGCTTTGATATTTTCTCCAACTTTTACTTCAGCGACAATACGGCGAGCTAAAATACCAACAATCTGTTTAAAAAGTACTTTACCATAAGCTGTTTTGACGCCAACTTTGGAATGTTCATTTTCTTCTGAAGCTTTGGGAGCGTAGGCAACCAAATATTTACCCGGAAAATAATCATAATATTCAATATTCCCGGATACAGGAGATCTATTTACGTGTACGTCTAAAGGTGATAAAAAGATACTAATTTGTTTAGCCTTAGATTTCAAATAGTATTTCTCATCAACATCAATAATTTGAACAACTTTGCCATCAGCTGGTGAGAGTACTAAAGAAGAATCTTCTAACACTTCTTTTGGTATTTCTCTGTGAGGGTCTCTGAAAAACCACAATGTAAAAGCTGTTAGCAAAAAGCCAGGAATGCTTAGTATATAAGCTATCCAACCGGTAGTGAAAATAAATGAGGCAACAATTATTGCAATTCCTACTAATAGCATTGGAATTGCGTTGTCTAATCCGTATCTTGTTAACATAGTTCTACTTATGAATATTAATTCAAATTGTTCTTGTTATTTTGTAAATTGCGTTAAGCGTAAAGAGTAAATTACGAAATTGTTTGGTATAATCAATCATAGATGGATAAAAATATGAAATTTTCAGTAGCACTTACCGAATTGCAAAAGGGTTTACAAAAAACTCTGCCTGCTATTCCACCTAAATCTACTCTACCGGTGTTAGAGCATTTACATTTTTCTTTAAATGAAAATATTCTAAAAATGATTGCAACAGATCAGGATATTACCATTCTGACTAAAATAGATGTAATTGGCTTTGAAGATGGTGATATTTTGGTACCTGCAAGAAAAATAAACGAAATCGTAAAAGCACTTGGTACTGAAGGCGAGATTGAATTTATCTCTGATCCTGAAAATTTTGAAATTAACCTTAAGACAGATAAAGGTTTTTACGAAATGAAAGGGCTTAGCCACACTGAATATTTAGATTTACCTGAATTATTCAAGCAGGAAACTACAATAACTCCTGAACATGGCGATGTAGTTGACAATAGCACTTATGCTACAATTGCAAGACATGACCTTCAGTCTATTGCGAATAAAACTGTTTTCGCCGTTTCTTCTGATGAATTTAGACCTGCAATGACCGGTGTTTTACTTCAGTTTAAAGAAGACGCTATCAATGCTGTTTCTACAGATAGCTATAGATTAGTAAAAACTGTTATTAATCCGGTTAACAAAACATTCAATTCAGATTTTGAAGTAATTATACCTGCAAAGTCTGTAGAAATGTTGAAAAAAATAGATGATGATGCTGTCTTCTCTTTAATTGAATCTTCTGATAAAATCACTCATGTTCGTTTTGAAATTGGTAATACTATCGTTATTTCAAGAATTATTGACGAAAAATTTCCTCCTTACGAATCAGTTATTCCTCAAAACAATAACTTGATGGCAATTGTAGATAAAAAAGATTTACTTGCTGCAATCAGAAGGGTATCAATATTTACAAATACCCATTCAAAACAAATCAAAGTTAAGTTGACAGATAATATGATTGAAGTGATGGGTGAGGATGAAGATAGCGGAAATAACGCTTCTGAATCAATAGCTTGTGATTTTCAGGGAGAATCAATAGAATTTGGTTTTAACTACAAATATCTTGAAGATGCACTTAATCACACAGAAAATGTAGAAAGTTCTAATTCTCAGGTTATGCTTACTTTCTCAGAGCCAACAAAACCTGCGTTGGTAAAACCTACACCTGATGAAGATAAATTATTGATGTTGATTATGCCGGTTAGATTATCATAGATGTACATAAAGTCTCTCAAGCTATCTAACGTTAGAAATCATAACGAAACTACAGCAAAATTCAGCCCGGGATTAAATATAATCCACGGGCTGAATGGCGTTGGGAAGACATCAATGTTAGAAGCAATTTCTTTATGTAGTCTGTCAAAGACTTTTCTACCTGTTCCTGATGCTGCACTCATAAATAAATTTAAAGATTTTCTATTTGTTCGCTGTGAAGCAGAAAACTCTTTAGGTGTAGAGTATTTTGTGAAGGTTCAATATCCAAAAGGTCAAAAGAAAAGTTTTTCAAATAGCTATGGGGATAATCAGCTGCCTAAAAATATAATAGGAGAGATGCCTGTTGTTATACTTTCTCCTGATTATAAAACACTTACATTTGGTGCACCGGAAGATAGGAGGCAGTTTTTAAATACAATTTTGTCTCAATCATCAAGAAAATATATTGACTCTGTTTTGAAGAATAAAAAATATCTAAAACAGAGAAATAAAATATTATCTGATAGAAAGCAAAATCATAAAGTAGATATGAATTTGCTACAAATACTGACTGATATGTTTATAGAGTCTAGTGCAGAAATAGTTATAGCACGAGATAATTTTATTAAACATTTTGAAGAGTATTTCAAGAAAGTATATTATGAAATAACAGACAACAAAGAATCTGTAGAATTAAAATATGCACCGTTTGGACTTTCTGGTATAGACTTAAATAAAAATGATATAATTTCTAAATATAAAGATGACTTCATTGATAATCTAGAAGATGAATTCCGACGTGGCACTACAATATTTGGCCTCAAAAAGATGATATGAAGATTTATATCAATGATGGAATATCAAAGCAGTATGCTTCTCAGGGACAGCATAAATCGCTGCTGATAAGTCTGAAGTTTGCTGAGTTCTTTTTTTTACATGATTCTAAAAAAGAGACACCTATTATTTTATTAGATGACATATTTTCTGAATTAGATGAAGTCAGATCTCAAAAAGTATTAGACTATATACGCCACAATAATGCTCAAACGTTTATTACAGTAACAAATGCAGAATATATAAACAAATTTGTGAAGCCTTCGGATAATTGCTTCTATTTTGAAGTAGATGAAGGCGAAGTAAAAGGAGTTGAGAGATGAGTGAATTAGGTGATAAATTTCATCCGAATTCTTTGTCAGATATTTTGCAGATGCTTGTGCATAGAAAAGGATGGAATGATCAATATTTTCAGGCTAAGCTGGAAAATAAGTGGCTTGATATAGTTGGCGAAAAAATATTTCACGAAACAAAAATACTCTCATTGAAAGAGGGTATACTTACCGTTAATACAACTACCAGCACCTGGCGCACTGAGCTTACAATGCGATCTGAACAGCTTATTATAAAAATCAATGAAGAATTACAAGCAGATGTGGTTGAAAAAATTGTAATTCGTTGAAAAATTACGTATTTTTGTAAGTTATACAAAGTATTGTTTTGACTAAAAAAATACGGTCTGATCTATGAAATCACAGGAATTTGGAAGCGAAAATCCTAAACCGGCTGCTAGCTATAGTGAGTCCAGTATTAAGGTTTTAGAGGGATTAGAAGCTGTTCGTAAACGACCTGCCATGTATATAGGTGATGTAAGCGAAAGAGGTTTACACCACTTAATTCAAGAAGTTGTAGATAACTCTATAGATGAAGCACTTGCAGGATATTGTAATAACATCATCGTGACTTTACACAATGATGGTTCATGTTCTGTATCTGACAATGGACGAGGAATTCCTACAGGTCCTCACCCGGTGAAAAAAATATCTACTCTGGAAGTAGTTATGTGTACACTGCATGCCGGTGGTAAATTTGACAAGAATACTTATAAAGTATCAGGTGGTTTGCACGGTGTAGGTGTGTCTTGTGTTAATGCTCTTTCAAGTACAGCTGAAGTGACTGTAAGAAGAGATGGTAAAATATACAGACAGATATATCATAAAGGTGTTCCAGAAGCACCTGTGGAAGTAATCGGAGAATCTAAAGAAACAGGAACAACAACAAAATTTTGGCCTGATAATTCTATCTTTAATACTGTCGAATTTAAATTCAAAAAAGCTTCTGAAAGATTAAGAGAACTTGCTTTCTTAAATCCTTCAGTTAAAATTACTCTCGCTGATGAAAGAGAAAATCGCTTTGAAGAATATCACTATAAAGGCGGTCTGAAAGATTTTGTAAAATATATCGATGAGAGTGCTACAGTAATTGTTCCTCCGATCTATTTTGAAGGTAGCGATATTGGAATGTCTGAGACAGAAACACAAGTTGAAGTATGTTTCCAATATAATAACGGTTACAGTGAAAACTTGCTTTCTTATGTTAATAACATCAATACTATAGAAGGTGGTACACACGTATCAGGTTTCAGATCTTCTCTTACAAGAACTCTAAATCAGTATGTAACTGAAAACCTGAGTTCAAAGAAAAAAGGCAATCTTCAACTTACAGGTGATGACTTTAAAGAAGGCCTCACAGCCATTGTTTCTGTAAAAGTGGCTGAACCTCAATTTGAAGGTCAGACTAAAACAAAACTTGGTAATAGTGAAGTAGAAGGTATTGTACGTGGTATTGTTGCTGTTAGACTTAAAGAACATTTAGATTCAAGTCCGGCAGTTGCTAAAAAAATTATTGAGAAAGCTGTTACAGCTGCAGAAGCAAGAATTGCAGCCAAAAGATCTCGTGAAATGGTAAGACGTAAAAATGTACTTGAGTCAGGTTCGTTACCGGGTAAGCTTGCTGATTGCTCAATGAAAAACCCTGAAGATTGTGAAATCTATCTTGTCGAAGGTGATTCTGCGGGTGGTTCTGCTAAGCAAGGCAGAGACAGACGCTTCCAAGCTATTCTTCCTTTACGCGGTAAAGTTTTGAACGTTCAAAAAGCAAGACCGCATAAAGTATTGGAAAATGAAGAGATCAAGACAATAATTACTGCTTTAGGTGCAGGTTTTGGTGAAGAGTTTGATGCAAATAAGACAAGATATAATAAAATTATATTGATGGCCGATGCCGATGTCGATGGTGCACACATTCGTACCTTACTATTGACTCTATTCTTTAATTATATGAAAGAGCTAATTACTGCAGGTAAGCTTTACATTGCACAACCTCCTTTGTATAAGCTTAAAAAAGGTAAACAAGAATACTACGCTTATAATGATGCAGAACGAGATGAAACAATCGCTCGCATTAAAAAAGAGAATCCTAAAGCACAGGTTATAGAAAATGACCCAGATGAAGAAAATACGGATTCCGAAGCTGAAGCTATGGAAAAAGCAAAAAGAGGCGGTATTCAGATTTCCCGATTTAAAGGTCTTGGTGAAATGAACCCTGATCAACTTTGGGATACTACTATGAATCCTGCTACTCGTACTTTGCTTCAAGTTACTATTGAAGATGCAACTGAAGCAACAAGAGTATTCCATACATTGATGGGTGATAAGGTAGAACCAAGAAGAGCATTTATAGAATCTAATGCAGAATACGTTCAGAACTTAGATATCTAATAAAAATATATATAATTTTTAAGAGCAGTTGTGTTAAAGCATAGCTGCTTTTTTTTTGACTAAACTAAACTATGATTATTACGTATAAGATATAAATAATCGAAAGGAGTTATTTATATGATAAAAATTGTGCTTATAATATCTGCAATGATTGCGTTCTTTTCTATTTTTGAGATTTATTTCTACAAAAAATGGAAAAGTTACGTAGTAGATAAAGGTTGGAATAAATGGTGGCATAGATCTGCATTAATGCTTTCAGTATTTACTATTATGGCACTTTTAGCTATCAACATTAATAGGATAATGAGTCCTGGTGGAGATACTTGGAGTGTTGTCCTGTTTATGATTATTAGTTTCTGGACTCTTCCAAAAGTTATTATAGTTCCAATTATGTTCTTCCAATCAATAGCTATGTTTATAAAAAGAAAGATATTCAGGCAGAAAGAAACAAAAGTGAGTGATAGAAGGAAATTTGTAAGAGATATTAGTTGGACAGTAGCCGGAATTCCTTTTTTTGTTTCAGCCTGGGGTGTATTTAGGACAGCGTATGATTACACAATACATAATGTAGACATTCATTTAGAAAATATTCCTCCATCGATGGAAGGCCTGCGTATTATTCAAATATCAGATCTTCATGCAGGGTCTTATTATTCAGATGCTCCGTTTAGAAAGGTAAGACAAATCATAAATGCGGTAAACCCGGATATAGTTGTCTTGACAGGAGATTTTGTAAATAATAGTCATACAGAGATAGATAAAATATCATACGAAATATCGAAGATCAAAGCGAAACATGGTGTATATGGATGTTTAGGGAATCATGATCATTTTATGACTACAGAACATCATTCTATATTGGTGCAAAAGCTTAGGGATACCGGAATGCAGCTTTTGATCAATGAAAATAAGACAATTAATCTTGGTGACGGCAACCTACATATTGCAGGTATTGATAATATTGGATTCGGTCAAAAGTTTGGAGATTATGCATCAGCATTAAAAGATTTACCTGAGTATGAGCCAATAATTTTATTAGCTCACGACCCTACTAATTGGGATAAATCTATTCTTGGGAAATTACCTGTAGATTTAACATTAACAGGTCACACACACGGCGGTCAGGTAGGTGTAGAACTATTTGGCAAAATGCTTACACCTGTTAAAATGGTGTATAAGTATTGGGCAGGTCTGTATAAAAAATCTGGACAGTACTTATATGTCAACAGAGGAGTGGGCATGACAGGTCCTCCTATACGACTGGGAGTTCCCCCTGAAATAACATTATTTACTCTGAAGAAAAACAATCTTTTAGCAAAAAATTAGTATCTTTGTCTTCTATTCAATATGTTTATTAAAAATGACAAAGGTGTACTATGAAAAAAATGACTGAAAAATCTTTGCAAGAAGCTTTTTGTGGTGAATCTAAAGCACATATGAAATATTTAGCTTTTGCTTTACAAGCTGAAAGAGAAGGCTATAAAAATGTATCTCGTTTGTTTGAAGCAATTGCTTATGCTGAAACAGTACATGCACATGCACATGCAAAAGTATTGGGAATGATTGGCAAAACTAAAGAGAATTTACAAGAAGGCATCAACGGCGAAGATTTTGAAGTAGAAGAAATGTATCCTGCTTATGAAGCAATTGCTGAACTTCAGGGTGAAAAAGCTGCATTAAAGGCTATCAGATGGGCTATTGATGCAGAAAAATCTCATTCAGAGCTTTATAATAAAGCAAAAGAAATGGTAGATGTTGATAAAGACGCTGAGTTTGAAGATATTCACACTTGTGATATTTGCGGTTATACTCATGTTGGTGATTTACCTGATACTTGCCCTGTTTGCAAAGTAAAGAAAGATAAGTTTAGAAAATTCTAAAAAAATAAAAGCGGATTACTTGAAAATAAGTAGTCCGCTTTTATTTAAAATATAGTACTTCTAGAATTTTACAAATTCAACCCGACGGTTATTTGCTTTGCCTTCAGGAGAAGAATTATCTCCTATAGGCATCGTTTCTCCAAGACCTTTATATTTTAGTCTGCCAGAATCTATACCTAATTCAATCAATTTGTCAACAACAGTTTTAGCTCTATCTTCTGAGAGTTTAAGATTAGCAGCATCATCACCATCAGAGTCAGTATGACCTTCAACGCTAAACTTAATAGAATTGTCTTTTGACATCATTTTGAAAATATTATTTATCGGCCCCATAGATTCAGGTTTTAAAGAAGCTTTATTTACATCAAATCTAATGCCCTGCATTATAATTTTACCTTCAGTTTCAACTCTTTTAGATAGTTTTACTGCACCTTTCGCAAAACGCACATTTTTAATAAAATCTTTATTTGCATCATGGGAAGTTCCGATAGTAAAACCAGTTGGATTACCCTCAAGTCTAGGACAATTTATTAGGCGAGTATCATCCATATAAACTTTTAAATTGCCTTTATTAAAAGACAAAGAAATGTGTCTCCATGTTTCTTTTTGAGTGAAATTTGTTCGTTTTACACTTGGATATTCTCCTGAAAGATTTTCAAAATCTATAGAGCCAAAATTTACAACAACATAATGATCTATTTGATCATCGGATAGTCGCCATTGATTCTTTCTGTCTTTAAAATATATATAATATCTTTGACTGTATTCGTTTGCTTCAAAGAAACAATCAAATTCTAAAGTGAATTCATCAGGTAAGTAGTCTGTCTGTCTTTCTTTCATAAAGGGTATGATTTCTGATGACTCACGGAACATAATTACATTTTCACCGTTGAATTCTGCTATTTCACAGTTGCCTTCTTTAATATCCCATCTTGTTGGGAATTCACCATTTTCTTCGTCGATTAGATTATCTTCGAAAATCACCATATCGCCCGGTACAAAATCGTATTTCGCCCAGTTTAGTACTCCTGGTTTAGGGGAGTTATCTTGAGAATCAGATGTATTATCTTCATTTTGGTCGTCAGAATTTGAAGTGGAATTAGAAGATCTATCTTCTTCTTCTTTACCATCAACAGCTTCGTCTACAGTTTCATCAATCTTTTCATCAATTTTTTCTTCTACTTTTTCTTCAACCTTCTTTTCTACAGATTTCTTGATTTTATTCCAAAATTGAGCCTCTGCATTTTGGCTGAAAGCAAAAACTAAAAGTGCAAATAAAAGAGTAATTTTTCTCATAGCATTCAATATATGTGTAAGACAATATAAATCTTTGTTCGAATAATGAATGCAATATAAAAAAAATGGTTTTAATAAAACTTAAAATAAAAATAGCCGACAAAAAATCGGCTATTTAGAAAACAATATGTTTTTAAGCTTATTTTGCTATATTATTAAGAAAAGCAGCTGAAGCAGCAACACCACCAATGTAGTTTTTGAGGTCAAAGTTTTCATTAGGCGAGTGGATATTGTCTCCCGGTAGTCCAAGTCCCATAAGCACAGTAGGAGCATTTAAAACGCTTTCAAATTTTTCTACAATTGGAATAGAGCCACCTTCTCGCATAAACACTGGCTTCTGACCAAAAGCCATTTCAAGTGCTTCCATTGCAGTAGAAATAGCCTTACCATCGCGTTTAACAAGTACAGGATTACCTCCATGAAGTTCATTCACTTCTACTTTGACTGTAGGAGGAGCAAGTTTTACTAAATAATCAAGAATTTTCTTAGTTATATCATCAGCAGTCTGATTTGCAACTAATCTCATTGAGATTTTTGCTGAAGCTTCAGAAGGCAGTACCGTCTTAGCACCTTCACCTATAAAACCGCCTTTAATACCATTTAAGTCTAAAGAAGGGCGAGCCCATGTTCTTTCTAAAGTAGTATAACCAATTTCACCGTGTAGCTCTTTAACATCTAAATCTTTTTTATATTCTTCTAAGTTAAAAGGAAGTTCTTTAAAGCCTTCACGTTCTTCAATTGTCAAATCAACTACGTCATCATAAAAACCCGGAATAGTGATTCTGCCATATCTGTCTTTAAGTTGAGAAATCATCCATGCAAGAACATTAATTGGATTATCTACTGCACCACCAAAAGTACCTGAATGAAGATCTCTGTTTGGTCCTGTTACTTTGATTTCTACAAAAGAAATACCACGCAATGAATAGCAAATGGAAGGGAGTCCGTCTGCGAACCATTCAGTATCTGATACTAGAACAGTATCACATTTTAGCATTTCTTTGTTGTTTTCAATAAATGTTTCAAGATTGCTGGAACCGGCTTCTTCTTCACCTTCAATCATCAATTTGATATTAACAGGAAGCTTACCGTATGTTTTAAAAAGAGCTTCTATAGCTTTTAAGTGAACAAGTACCTGACCTTTATCATCAGACGCTCCGCGAGCATAAATTTTGCCGTCTCTGATTGTTGGTTCAAAAGGTTTTGTAGTCCATAATTCAATAGGATCTACAGGTTGAACGTCATAATGACCATATATAAGTATAGTTGGAGCATTTTCACCTGCTTCTAACCATTCTGCATAGACAATAGGGTGTCCGGGAGTAGTAACTAGTTGAGCATTTTCAATCCCGATGGATTTGATATGATCAACAACCCAGTTAGCACAAGAAAGTGTATCTTCATTATGCTCAGAAAGACTTGAAATACTAGGTATTTCAAGGAATTCAACTAATTCGCTGACATAACGTTCTTTATTTTGATCAATATAAGAGAATAACTTTTCCATTGTTTACCTCGTGAATATTACTGTATTAAGATAAAGTACAATTTAGTAAAAAAAACTCAAGTTCAAAAAAATACTGATTCTTTAGACTTATAGGTATTTATTCTGATATGATTAACAAAATAAATTCGCATTTTTGCGGTTCTGTATATGACAAAATATAAAAAAGACTTAGGAAAAAAGGCAATGTTGAAAGGCATATTTATATTGTTATCTATGATATTTGCAATATCTCCAATTATAGCTGATAGTGTTGAGAAAGTTATAAATACTGAATGTGATGAAACTAGTCCGGTTATTTCACCAGATGGAAATACTTTATATTACTGCAAAATATTTTGCAACGACTCTAATAAATCTGATGAAATCTATTATGTAGTAAAGAACAAAAAGGGTGAATGGAGCCAGCCAAAAAATATTGGCAGACCATTAAATAACTCAATGAATAATTTTGTTAGCTCTGTTTCTCCTGACGGCAATACACTTCTTTTGGGTACTGTCTATCCTACTAAAAACGATAGAAAGATTAGAGAAGGTGTTGCTATTTCCCACAAAACAGATAATGGTTGGTCGTACCCGGAAAATCAGATTATAAAAAATTACTATAATAAAAAAGGCTATGCCGGATTCTATCTGTCAAATAATGGGAAGTATTTGCTAATGACAATAGAGAGAGAAGATACTAAAGGTAAAAAAGATCTGTATGTTAGTTTTTTAGAAGAAAGTGGAATATGGTCTGAACCCTTAAATCTTGGAAGTGATGTTAATACAGCTGAAGACGAAATATCACCATTTCTTGCCTCTGATGGTGAAACCATCTACTTCTCTTCTGAAGGCCACAATGGGTATGGTTCTGCAGATATTTATATGGCTCGGAGATTAGATGACTCTTGGCAGAACTGGTCAAAGCCTCATAATTTGGGTAAAGAAATAAATACTAAAGATTGGGATGCATTTTTTAAAATAGATGCTTCCGGGAAATCAGCTTTCTTGACTAGAAGAAATTCAATCAGAGGCGATATGGATATTGTTAAAATATTTCTTCCTAAAAACGCAAGACCAAAACCAGTACTATTAGTTAAAGGTCAAATAACTTCTTACAAATCAGGTGCACCTTTAAATGCTGAAATTACCTTTCAAGAATATCATAATGAGACAGTTATAGGTAAGTCTATAAGTAATAAAACAGATGGTAACTATGCTCAAACACTGCCTGCTGGGCTTACATATTCATTTGTTGCCAGATCTGACGGCTATTTAAAGAATAATAAAAAAGTTGATCTGGTTGATTTGGAAGAGTACGAAGAATTTGATGTCCCTATCCAGCTTGTCCCTAAAAGTGATTCTTTAATTTGCCTAAGGAATATATTCTTTCAAACCGCAAAATCTAAAATAACAGATGACGGCATGAAGGAGATTAACTATTTGACAAAGTTTTTGCTTGAAACAAAAGACGTAGTAGTCGAAATTAGTGGATTTACAGATAATATAGGCTCAGAATCCAGTAATTTAGAACTTTCTAAACAAAGAGCAGAAGAAGCAAAAGAAATACTTGTTAAAGCAGGAATTGAAGAACATAGAATTACTCATCAAGGTTACGGATCTGCAAGACCTGTAGTTTCTAATTCATCTCAATGGGGAAGAGCCTTAAATAGAAGAATTGAATTCAAAGTATTTCGCAAAATTAACTAATATTTTGTATAATAGTATTATTGAGAATTATACAAATAGAGAATTAAAATGGAACAAAAAATACTACAGCTGATAAATAACGAAATCACTAATAAAAGAGAAATCGGAAAAATATTAAAAGATTTTGTTGATGGTCTAAATAATGGCTCTATAAGGTCTGCTGAACAAAGCGAAGACGGCAATTGGGAAGTAAATCAGTGGGTTAAAAAGGGTATTTTGCAGCTTTTTAAACACAGTACTATGACAAATATGTCTCATATTCATAATTTTAGATTTTTTGACAAAGATACCCTTCCTGTAAAACCTTTAGATTTGAAAGACGGAGTGCGAATTGTTCCTGGTGGTTCAACAATCCGAACAGGTTCTTATATTGCACCTGGAGTGATTTGTATGCCTCCTATGTATATAAACATTGGAGCTTATGTAGATAGTGGAACTATGGTAGATTCTCACGCATTAGTTGGTACTTGCGCACAAATTGGCAAAAATGTACATATAAGTGCAGCTGCTCAGATTGGTGGAGTATTGGAACCCGCAGGTGCAAGACCAGTTATTGTGGAAGACAATGTAATGATTGGTGGAAATTGCGGTGTTTACGAAGGAGTTATGCTCAGAAAAAGAGTTGTCTTAGGTTCTGGGGTAATTTTGACGGCATCCACTAAAGTTTATGACATTGTAAATGGTACTATTTTACAATCAACTCCTGAAAAACCACTTGAAATACCTGAAAATGCAGTAGTAATTCCGGGAAGCAGAACAATCAATAATCCATTTGCAAAAGAGCACGGCTTGTCAATTGCATCGCCAATAATTATTAAATACAGAGATGAAAAAACAGACGCCAGAACTGCACTAACAGAGGATCTACGATGATTGATAATGAAGTAACCCAAAGAATATTATCTAATATAAAAAGATCTCAAATAATAGTAACTCTTGCCTTTTCTGTTTCAATTATCTTATTCATTGTTGCTTATTCTGTGATCGGAGAATTATGGTATTTAGTAGCAGCGATTGCAATGATAGTTGCAAATATATTTTTCATATGGTATGTAAATAATATAAAAAACAAGTACTTGAATAAGCTGCAAGAAATTGAGCAAAAACATGATAAATAAAGATATTATACCCGCTATTAGAGAAGATTTAAATGTAGATACTACTGTAATTGAAGGCATAAATCATATAGTTTTGTCTGATGAAATTGGTTTTGCAAAAGAACCTGCAGTCTTCGGAGAAATGTTGTTAGTCATATTACAGCAAATTGACGGTAAAATCTCATTTGAGGAACTTCACAGTTGGGTTGTTCAAAACATTAATAGCAATATTCCTTTGGAAAACATAAAGAAACCAATCGAAGAGTTGATAGAAAGAGGTTTCTTTCAAACCAAAGAGTACTTTTCTTTTAAAGAAAAATTTTATGCTGAGTTAACTTCAGGGAAAACTAGGTTGCCAGTATGTGCAGGATCTTCATACTCAGCTGAAAAAGAGATATTAAAAAATGAAATCGAATCTATTTTTGCGACGCCTTTTGAAGATGGATATCCTCAGAACGCTAATGCTATAATAGCTCCTCATATAGATTTTCGAATCGGAAATGAAGCTAATAAAGTATATGCTTCAGCATATCATGCTATCAAAGAAACAAATCCGGATATCGTGTTTGTGCTTGGGACAAGTCATAGATATTCTAGCTCTTACTTTATGCTTACTAATAAAAATTATCTTACCCCATTGGGAGAAGCAGTTACAAATAAAGATGTAGTGGATTATTTATTAGCAGATACTCCGTCAGAAATTGCTAACATAGATGAAATTGCTCATTTATCGGAACATTCTGTTGAACTTCAGATTGTCCTTTTACAGAAACTTTTTGAAAATAAAGATATATCATTTATTCCTGTTTTAGCAGGCTCATTACATGATTATATTGCTGTAAATGGTGATCCTGCTAATAATTCTGATTTAATTAACTTTATTAAAAAAGTATCAGAAGTAGAATCTTTATTTGGAAAAAAAGCACTTTTTGTAGCAAGTGTAGATTTTGCCCATATAGGAAGAAAATTTGGTGATGATTTTAATGCTGAATTTTACCTTGATACTGTCAAAACTGAAGATAAAAAATTATTAGATTTTATATCTTCAGGTAAATCGAAGGAATTTTTTAGTAAAATCAGTCAAGATAGAGATAAATGGAAAATTTGTGGAACTTCACCAATTTATCTATTAATGCAAATACTAAATGATTCAAAAGGTAGAGTCTTAAATTATGGTCAATGGAACGAAGTTGAAACTCTTTCAGCAGTTACTTTCGCATCCGTTGCATTTTATAAGGAAGAAAATAATGTTTAAAAGTTTAGTACCAAATGTAATGGTTGAGTCTGTCGATAATACAATAAAGTATTACACGGACATATTTGGATTTGAACTAACTATGTCAGTACCCGAAGAAGGTGAAAAGATTTGGGCAATGTTGCAAAAAGATCAAGTTACTTTAATGCTTCAGAATAGAGATAGTATTGCTGAAGAGATGCCTGAATTTAAAGATATAAAGATCGGTGCTTCCATGAGTTTCTTTATCAGTATTGAAGGAATTGATGAAATATGGGAGGCGGTGAAAGACAAAATCAATATTATCAAAAAACCATACGAAACATTTTATAATACAAAAGAATTTATATTCAAAGATTTAAATGGCTATATCATAACAATGGCTGAACATAAAAATGAGTAAAATTGAAGACGTTTATATAAAATATTACTCTTTGGCTTTTAAAAAACCTTTCAACATGATAAACTCTGTTTTAAATCAAAAGAAAGGTTTTTTGCTATTGATAAAGACTGATGAGGGTATGAAAGCAGGTGATTGTTCTCCACTTCTTAATTACAGCATTGAAAGTTTCCAAGATGCACAAGAACAGATGTTAGAAATATACGATCTATTGAATAAATACAAAGGAAAAGACTTAGAGTATTCTATAGACAATATTTGTAGTAATAATGAATTAGTTGCATCTGTGGAGCACTGCTTAAAATCCTGTCTAATAGAAGATAATTCCAGTCAAAGCAGAAGAAAAGATATTGAAGTAAATGCTCTGATAAATTGTTCACTTGCTGAAGTGGAACAACAACTAGAAATAAAATATAATGAGGGATATAGAATCTTTAAAATAAAGCTTGGGAGAAAAGACTTTTCAGAAGAGTTAGAGTTTTGGAAGAGATTTAAGTTTAAAGAACAAAAACAGATTAAATACATTTTTGACCCAAATAGATCATGGACATATAATCAATTTTATTCATTTGCGGAAGTTATATGTTCAAAGCAGCTTTTATATTTTGAAGATCCACTCGCAAAAGAAAAAGAGTTAGAAATCGCGCTTAAAGAAGAAAGAATTCCGATTGCTCTCGATGAATCACTTGATATATTCTATAAACGAACAGATCTAAAATTACCTTTTGCTGTGATTAAACCTACAATACAAAAGAATTATGTTGAAAAAATAAAATATCTAAATGCCAATGGTACTGAGATCGTTTTGAGCTCAGCTTTTGAATCGAGTTTAGGAATTAAAAATTTGTGCTTATTACATTCTTTTCTGAAGTTGGATTCCCATATTGGTGTTGATACATATAGTTCGTTTAAAAATGACTTTATTGATTTATCTAATTATGTTGAAGATGGTAAAATATCTATATCCAAACTCGCTGATTTTAGGATACATTCGGAGTACATATGTGCGGTAGATTTGCCTATGCCCCTAAAATAAATAAAGAAGAAGATATACAGATTATTGACAGAGATAATACTTTAAAAATATCTTATAATATATCTCCCGGTATGATTATAAGTACTTTAAACAGCAAATATGAAGTTGAAAATCTTAAGTGGGGACTTATACCGCATTGGTCCAAAGATTTAAGTATTGGAAACAAGCTTTATAATGCACGTTCTGAAACTGCACATGAAAAGCCAAGTTTTAGAAAAGCATTCTTAGATAGATGTTTGATTCCTGTTACAGGATTTTATGAATGGCAGAAAAAAAGTAGTAAAAAAATACCATATTATATTAGACTAAAAAATGAAAATACAATGTATTTGGCCGGGATTTGTGATAGCGTTGAAATTGATAATCAGAACATAAAAACTGTGTCAATTTTAACTACTAGTCCAAATGACATAGTTAAAAGAATTCATAACCGTATGCCGGTAATTTTGTCAAAAGAGTATTTTGATGTGTGGTTAAATGGCACTAAAGAAAATCTTTTACAGTCAAATATTTTTGCCCCATATTCGAGTATGGAACTTGATGCATATAGAGTGTCAGATATGATCAACAATGCTTCTGTAAACTCTGAAGAGCTTATAAAAAACATAGATATTACTTTATTTTAGAGGGATATAAGAATGAAGATTATCAGTTGGAATGTGAATGGAATCAGATCAGTTATTGGTCAAAACGCCAGAACAAAATTTGGCAAAACTTATAAGAAGAACTATCTCCATCAATATATAGAAGAAGAAAACCCTGATATAATCTGTATACAGGAAACAAAATCAGAACCAGATCAAATTAATGAAGACTTGAGATATCCTGAAGGTTATAATGGATATTTCCATTCCTGCAGAAGAAAAAAAGGTTATAGTGGAGTCGTAACATACTCTAAACAAAAGCCTATAAACGTATATACTGATATTGGAATAGAAAAGTTTGACGAAGAAGGTAGAATCATTGCTACTGAATTTGAAGAGTTTGTACTATTTAATATCTATTTCCCTAATGGTACATCAGGCCAAGAGAGAGTGGATTTTAAGTTAGAGTTTTACGATGCTGTTTTTGCACATTTCGAAGATCTGAGGAAGCAGGGTAAAGAGTTAATTATCTGCGGTGACTATAATACAGCACACATGCCTATTGATTTGGCAAGACCTAAAGAGAATGAAAAAAACTCAGGTTTTCTACCGGAAGAAAGAGTAAAAATTGATTGGATGATTGAAAACGGATATATTGATAGTTTTAGGATGTTCAATCAGGAAGGCGATCAGTATACTTGGTGGAGCAACCGTGGTAGAGCCAGAGAAAATAATGTTGGCTGGAGAATCGATTACCATATGATAACCCCTGGACTAAAAGAAAAAGTAGTAAATTCTTATCATCATCCTGAAGCTAAAGGCTCTGATCATTGCCCGATAATAATTGAGTTAAAATAAAAATTACTCCAAAAGAATATACACAACTCTTCAAAATAAAGACTCATTGCTCTGAAAATGCCTGAGTCTTTATTTTTTGCAAATTTCCGCAATAAAAGTATCTTTCATTCGCTTTTATATTCATATTAACATACAAACTATTTTATGAGAGGGGATCTTATGGGAAAGATTAGCTACAAAAATTTACCTATTTTCTACAAGGTTTTTATACCTGTATTGCTTTCGTTAGGATTACTAGTATTATCCTTCCAGATTTTTCTCATTCCTTCAATAGAAGAAAATCTAATGAATGAAAAGAAGTATTTCTTAAAAAACGAAGTTGCTACCACTGTATCTTTAATTAATCAGTACCATCAAAAATCTCTCAATGGAGAATTTTCTAAAGAGGAAGCAATCCAAAGATCTTATGATGCTATGAGAGCAATTAGATACGATGAGACTAATTATTTCTTTATTTTTAATAAGGAAGTAATGTTAATGCACGCTGCTGACAAAAACAAAGACGGTTTAGATATTCAAACATACAAAGATGTTAACGGTAAAGTATTCTTAGTAGATGCCATTGAAATGATAGAACGTGGTGAAGAGGGCTATGTGGAATACTATTTTGAAAAACCTCCTAGTATGGAAGTAAAGCCTAAGTTATCATATATGGCATATTATGAGCCTTTTGATTTCTATGTTGGTACGGGACTATATATCGATGATATTGAAGTTCAGATGTCAGTACTCAAAACAGAAATATTTATTACAATACTAATTATTATTGCTGTAATAATTGGGATTTTAGTACTTGTTGTAAGAAAAAGTGTTGCCACCCCACTTAATGAGCTTGCAAATCTTGCAAATAAAGTTTCCAGTGGAGATATAACCTTCGAAATTACAAATGATAGTAAAGACGAGGTAGGGCAACTTTATAAGGCATTTGGCGTTATGAAAGCCAATATCTCAAATTTGACTACTGATATTAATAAACTAACGGATGCAGCTTCCAATGGCAAGCTTGATGTAAGAGGAGATTCTTCTAAATATGCAGGGTCTTATGCGGAGATTATCGATGGATTTAACGGTACTCTTAATGAGATTATCAAACCTCTGAATGTGACTGCAGAATATGTTGACAGAATCTCTAAAGGTGATATACCTGCTAAAATATCTGATGATTATCGAGGTGATTTTAATGAGATTAAAAACAACATTAACCTTCTAATAGATAGTTTATCGAATTATGTGCAAAATGTTGAGTCATTTATCGAAGAGCATAAAAATGGTGATATCGATTACAGCATTGAAGTAAATAAATTCAACGGCGTTTTTGCTAAAATGGCAGAAGGTAGTAATCTTTCAGTAAAAATTTATGTAGATGCCATAAAAGACATACTTGATGTCGTGAGTCAATACTCAAATGGTGATTTCTCTGAAAATCTTAGAAAGTTCCCAGGCAAACAAGCTATTGCTAATGAAAGTGTAGATAGAGTAAAGAAAAATCTTACTGACATAATAGAAGAAATCAATATTCTAAGTACTCAAATGGAACAAGGAAATCTAGACAGAAGAGCAGATGCTGAACAATATCAAGGCGCATATAAAGACATGATATCCGGACTAAATCTTACATTAGATGCAGTTATTCATCCGTTGAATGTTAGTGCTGAATATGTAGACAGAATTTCTAAAGGAGATATTCCTCCAAGAATAGAGGATGAATACAAAGGTGATTTCAACGAACTTAAAAATAATCTTAATACGATGATTGACACTCTAAACTTCTTTGTTAAAGATATGTCTTATATGTCTAATGAACATATGGAAGGGCAAATAGACATTTGGATGCAGGAAGAGAAATTTATGGGTGTCTTTAATGAAATGGCTAAAGGTATAAATGATACAATTAAAGATCATATTACAGGTATTTTGAGAATTTTGGATGTGATTGACGAATATGGCCGTGGTAATTTTGACGAAAAAATGGAAGATATGAAAGGTCAGCGTATAATTGCTACAAAACGAGTTAACAAGTTCAGAGAGAATATACTTGCACTTCAAAGTGAATTAGATAAGCTTTCTAATGCTGCTGATCAAGGTAGGTTAGAGTTTAGAGCTGATGATTCTCAATTTGAAGGTAGATGGCAGGATATCGTAAAAGGTGCCAATTCGATGCTTGAAAATGCAGCTACACCGATTACAGAATTTGTCAATTTATTGGAAAGAGTAGCAGTTTATGATCTACGAGATGTTCCTAGACTTGACTATAACGGCGATTGGAAACGACTTAGCGAATCTATAGCGCTAATCATCGATGCATTCAGAACTATTACTATGGGATTTAAGCAGATTAGTGAAGGTAATTTTGCTATACTTCAAGTACTTGAACAAACTCCTCAGAAATCTAATTATGATGAGTTAAGTCCTGCTGCAATGAAGATGATAAATGCAATTATAAATCTTACAAATGAAGTTGTTAGAGTTGCTAAAGAGTCAGCAGAAGGTAACTTTGAAGTAAGAGCAGATATCACAGTATTTGATGGTGAATACCAAAATGTAGTAAAAGGATTAAATGATGTTATCGAATCATTTGTATCTCCATTGAATATGTCAATGGATTACTTTGAAAGCATCGCGTCGGGTAAAGAATTAGTTCAGCTAGATGTTAGTAAATATAAAGGTGGATTTAAGGATCTGACTTCAAATATCAATCAGGTTTCTGAATTTATGAATAATGTTACTTCTGATATTGCTTTAACTGCTAATGCTGCAGTTGAAGGCAAATTATCATCAAGAATTGATATATCTAAATATCCTGGTACTTGGAAAGATATTACAGAAGGTATCAATCTAATACTAGATTCTATTATAAAACCAATCAATGAAGCAATGAACGTGCTTGAAGTAATGTCTAAAGGTGACTTTACTCAAGAGATGACAGGAGTTTACAAAGGTGATCATGCTAAATTGAAAGAAAGTATTAATAGCTTGATTGATTCGCTAAATAATTTGGTATATCAAATAAGTGATGCTTCAAATAATGTTGCACAAGCTGCTATATCAATTTCTCAGACAACAGAAACAATTTCTGCAGCTTCTCATGAGCAAAGCAGCCAAGTAGATGAAGTAGCTGCAGCTATGGAAGAGATGGCTAGAACTATCACTGAAAACTCTAATAATGCATCTCAAACAGCCGGTGTTGCCAATAATAATGGTAAAATTGCTGAAGAAGGTGGATCGGTAGTTGAAAATACAATTAATAAGATGCGCCAGATCGCTGAAGTTGTAAATCAGTCAGCTAAAAATATTGAAAGATTAGGTGAATCCTCAACACAAATTGGTGAAATTATTTCAGTTATTGAAGAAATTGCAGATCAAACAAACTTGCTAGCTTTAAATGCAGCAATTGAGGCTGCAAGAGCAGGTGAGCAGGGTAGAGGATTTGCGGTTGTTGCAGATGAAGTAAGAAAGCTTGCAGAAAGAACTACTGAAGCGACAAAACAAATATCTAACATGATTAAAGGTATTCAGTCTGAAACATCTGAAGCTGTTCACGTTATGCATAAAGGTAACGAAGAAGTATCAGAAGGAATCAGTTTGGCCGACAATGCAGGAGTTGCACTTCAGGAAGTTGTAAATAGTACTAAAAATGTACTAGATATGGTTAATTCAATTGCTGCATCCTCTGAAGAACAGGCTGCAACAAGTGAAGAGATATCAAAAAATATCAACACAATATCTATTGCAACAAATGAGTCTGCTCAAAGCATAGAAAGCATTGCACATTCTTCTGAAGATCTGACAGGTCTGACACAAAACTTGACAGAACTTGTTTCAACTTTCAAAATTAGAGCAAATAACGGTAATTATAGCAGTTTATCCGGAGTAGACAGAAATATGTTGAAGGATAATAACGATGTATGGGACTAACATTTTCCAAAAATAATAAATAAGAAAAAGAAGCTGTCTATTAATTTGGACAGCTTTTTTTAGTATAAATAAATCTCAAGATTGAGTCGATTCTCTAATGCAAAAGATTGTCCCTATGTATTAATATATTATATTAATTATCCAATAAACTAATTATATGAACGCTTATATTAAATATACTAAACTAATTATATGAAGGTGTATTATGGGAAAGATGAGCTACAAAAATTTGCCAATTTTTTACAAAGTTTTTATTCCTGTATTGCTATCGCTAGGATTACTAGTATTATCACTCCAGATATTTCTCATTCCTTCCATAGAACAAAATATGATGAATGAGAAAAAGTTTTTTCTAAAAAATCAAGTAGCTTCAACTACTTCTTTATTAAAATCATATTATGAGAGTTTTCAATCAGGAGAAATGCAAGAACAAGAAGCAATAAAGAAAGCATTTGACAGAATACGCATTATAAGATACGACGAGACAAATTATTTCTTCATATTTACTAAAGAAGAAATGGTTATGCATGGAGTTAATCCGAAAAGAGTAGGAATGAAGGTCTCTGAATTTGTAGATAAGAATAATAAGCAATATCTGGCATCTGTTATAGAAAGAATTGAAAAAGGTGAAGAAGGTTTTGAAGATTATTTTACTGAAAAACCTCCAACAAAAGAATTGAAACCAAAACTATCATATGTAGAAAGTTTTGAACCATGGGGTTTCTTTGTAGGAACAGGTCTATACATTGATGATGTTGAAGAACAAATGAATACTATAAAAACAGATATATATTTAATGATTCTTATTATAATTATAGTAATTATCGGAATTTTGATTGTTGTTGTAAGAAAAAGTGTTGCTAACCCGCTTAATGAGCTTGCAAATCTTGCAAATAAAGTTTCTAGTGGTGATATCACTTTCGAAATTACAAATGATAGTAAAGACGAGGTAGGGCAACTTTATAAGGCATTTGGCGTTATGAAAGCCAATATCTCAAATTTGACTACTGATATTAATAAACTAACGGATGCAGCTTCCAATGGCAAGCTTGATGTAAGAGGAGATTCTTCTAAATATGCAGGGTCTTATGCGGAGATTATCGATGGATTTAACGGTACTCTTAATGAGATTATCAAACCTCTGAATGTGACTGCAGAATATGTTGACAGAATCTCTAAAGGTGATATACCTGCTAAAATATCTGATGATTATCGAGGTGATTTTAATGAGATTAAAAACAACATTAACCTTCTAATAGATAGTTTATCGAATTATGTGCAAAATGTTGAGTCATTTATCGAAGAGCATAAAAATGGTGATATCGATTACAGCATTGAAGTAAATAAATTCAACGGCGTTTTTGCTAAAATGGCAGAAGGTAGTAATCTTTCAGTAAAAATTTATGTAGATGCCATAAAAGACATACTTGATGTCGTGAGTCAATACTCAAATGGTGATTTCTCTGAAAATCTTAGAAAGTTCCCAGGCAAACAAGCTATTGCTAATGAAAGTGTAGATAGAGTAAAGAAAAATCTTACTGACATAATAGAAGAAATCAATATTCTAAGTACTCAAATGGAACAAGGAAATCTAGACAGAAGAGCAGATGCTGAACAATATCAAGGCGCATATAAAGACATGATATCCGGACTAAATCTTACATTAGATGCAGTTATTCATCCGTTGAATGTTAGTGCTGAATATGTAGACAGAATTTCTAAAGGAGATATTCCTCCAAGAATAGAGGATGAATACAAAGGTGATTTCAACGAACTTAAAAATAATCTTAATACGATGATTGACACTCTAAACTTCTTTGTTAAAGATATGTCTTATATGTCAAATGAACATATGGAAGGGCAAATAGACATTTGGATGCAGGAAGAGAAATTTATGGGTGTATTTAAGCAGATGGCAAAAGGTATGAATGAAACCGTAAAAGATCATATAGCCGGTATTTTAAGAATACTTGACGTAATTGATGAGTACGGAAAAGGAAATTTTGCTCTTGAAATGGAAGAAATGAAAGGTCAAAGAATCATAGCTACTCATAGAATTAGAAAATTCAGACAAAACTTACTTAGTGTACAAAATGAATTAGATAATCTCGCTATTGCAGCTCAAGATGGAAAATTGGATGTTAGGGCTGATTATTCTCAATTTGACGGTGGTTGGCAAGACATTATTAAAGGTGCAAATTCTATGTTAGAAAATGCAGCTACTCCTATTACTGAATTTGTTGATATCTTATCTAAAGTTGTAGTATATGACTTAAGAAAAGAAGCGTCATTAGATTATAGTGGTTATTGGGCTGAATTATCCAAATCAATTAATACAATAATTAATGAATATCGTACCATGACGGGAGGCTTTATTCAAATCAGTAAAGGTGATTTGTCGATGTATGAAGATTTGAAGGCAAATCCTAAATACTCTGAATATGATGAATTAAATCCAGCTGCATTAAAAATGTTTGAAGCTATCTTATCCTTAACTGATGATACTTTAAGAATTGCTAAGGAAGCCGCTGAAGGGAATTTTGACGTTAGGGCAGATATAGATAAATTTGAAGGTGAATATCAAAATGTGATGAAAGGTTTGAATGATGTAGTAGAGTCATTTGTATCTCCACTACATATGTCAATGGATTACTTTGAAAACATAGCGTCTGGTAAAGAATTAGTTCAGCTGGATGTTAGTAAATATAAAGGTGGATTTAAAGATCTGACTTCAAATATCAATCAGGTTTCTGAATTTATGAATAATGTTACTTCTGATATTGCTTTAACTGCTAATGCTGCTGTTGAAGGCAAATTATCATCAAGAATTGATATATCTAAATATCCTGGTACTTGGAAAGATATTACAGAAGGTATCAATCTAATACTAGATTCTATTATAAAACCAATCAATGAAGCAATGAACGTGCTTGAAGTAATGTCTAAAGGTGACTTTACTCAAGAGATGACAGGTGTTTACAAAGGTGATCATGCTAAATTGAAAGAAAGTATTAATAGCTTGATTGATTCGCTAAATAATTTGGTATATCAAATAAGTGATGCTTCAAATAATGTTGCACAAGCTGCTATATCAATTTCTCAGACAACAGAAACAATTTCTGCAGCTTCTCATGAGCAAAGCAGCCAAGTAGATGAAGTAGCTGCAGCTATGGAAGAGATGGCTAGAACTATCACTGAAAACTCTAATAATGCATCTCAAACAGCCGGTGTTGCCAATAATAATGGTAAAATTGCTGAAGAAGGTGGATCGGTAGTTGAAAATACAATTAATAAGATGCGCCAGATCGCTGAAGTTGTAAATCAGTCAGCTAAAAATATTGAAAGATTAGGTGAATCCTCAACACAAATTGGTGAAATTATTTCAGTTATTGAAGAAATTGCAGATCAAACAAACTTGCTAGCTTTAAATGCAGCAATTGAGGCTGCAAGAGCAGGTGAGCAGGGTAGAGGATTTGCGGTTGTTGCAGATGAAGTAAGAAAGCTTGCAGAAAGAACTACTGAAGCGACAAAACAAATATCTAACATGATTAAAGGTATTCAGTCTGAAACATCTGAAGCTGTTCACGTTATGCATAAAGGTAACGAAGAAGTATCAGAAGGAATCAGTTTGGCCGACAATGCAGGAGTTGCACTTCAGGAAGTTGTAAATAGTACTAAAAATGTACTAGATATGGTTAATTCAATTGCTGCATCCTCTGAAGAACAGGCTGCAACAAGTGAAGAGATATCAAAAAATATCAACACAATATCTATTGCAACAAATGAGTCTGCTCAAAGCATAGAAAGCATTGCGCATTCTTCTGAAGATCTGACAGGTCTGACACAAAACTTGACAGAACTTGTTTCAACTTTCAAAATTAGAGCAAATAACGGTAATTATAGCAGTTTATCCGGAGTAGACAGAAATATGTTGAAGGATAATAACGATGTATGGGACTAACATATAGGATTAACATTCAGAATTAAAAAAGGCTGCTTTTTTCGAAAAGCAGCCTTTTTTATTAGATTCGAAAGGGAATCTTATTTATCATCAGCTTTGAGTTTGTGAAGTATCTCATTTACTTGAGGTGCAGTTACCTGGCTGTAAACTTTGTCGTTAATAGTAACAACAGGAGCTAATGCACAAACACCAATACATCTAGTACCTTCAATAGAGAACATACCATCGCTGGTAGTTTCACCAATATCGATACCCAATTCATTTTTGAATGCATCCAATACAAGGTTAGCACCTTTTACGAAACATGCAGTTCCTAAACAAATAGAGATTGAATATTTACCTTTAGGTTTTAATCTAAAGAAATGGTAGAATGTTGCTACTCCACTAACTGTGGCAGCAGGAACCTGCAATAAGTGAGCAACTTCTTCCATGTGTACTTTTTGTAGATAACCATATCTACCTTGTACTTTATGTAAAACAGAAATCAAATAACTTTCAGGATGCTCTAACTGTTTTACTTCTTCAATATATTCTACAATATCCTTATCTAAAGTGATAGGCATTTTACTGATTTCCATTATTTGATCCCCCTTGGAGTTCTTTCGTGATAGTGAGTATGTAATAATTTGTGTGCTTTTTCGCCACCAATTTCACCCAAGTAGTTCTTGTAAAGCTCTTGAACATAAGGATTTTCATGAGATTTACGGATTTCTTTGTTTTCGTCAATGTTGTATAATGATTCCTGACGTTTCCTAATCATAGTAGGATCCATAGGATAAACATATTTACCGGCATCAGTTAGAGGTTGACCGCCACCGGCAACACAACCACCTGGACAAGCCATGATTTCAAGAATATGATATTCTTTTTCGCCACGTTTTACTTTTTCCAAAATAGTTTTAGCGTTGTTTAAGCCGTTTGCAACAGCAACGTTAACAGTTATACCATTTATATCTAAAGAAGCTTCTCTAAGGCCTTCTACGGCTCTAACTTCTTTATATTCAATATCGTCACTTGATTCGCCTGTGATAGTTTCATAAGCAGTACGTAAAGCTGCTTCCATTACACCACCGGTAGAACCGAAGATGTCACCTGCACCTGTTGAATAACCCATAGGAGTATCAAAATCAGATTCAGGAAGGTTAGCAAAGTCGATACCGTAAGCTTTAATCATCCAAATCAATTCTCTTGTTGTTAAAACAGCATCTGTAAGTGGTAAACCATTTTCAGTTACATGTTCAGGTCTTGTAGCTTCAAATTTCTTAGCAGTACAAGGCATAATAGCAACAACATAGATATCTTCAGGGTTTAATCCCATTTTCTCAGCATAATATGTCTTAGTTAAAGAAGACAACATTTGCATAGGAGAGCGGCAAGTAGAAGTATTTGGAATCATTTCAGGGTAGAAATGCTCTAAAAACTTAACCCAGCCAGGAGAGCAAGAAGTAATTAGAGGAAGAGTACCGCCATTTTGAAATCTATTCAAAAATTCAGTAGCTTCTTCCATAATAGTAAGATCTGCAGCAAAGTTTGTATCAAAAATTGCATCAAATCCTAATCTTCTTAATGCTGTAACTGTTTGACCTGTTGCAGCTTTACCTAGTTCCATGCCAAAACCTTCACCAATTGCAGCACGAATAGCAGGTGCTGTTTGAACTACAACGTGTTTAGTTTTGTCATTTAATGCTTCCCATACTTTATCAGTATCATCTTTACCTAAGAATGCACCTGTTGGACAAACATTGATACATTGACCGCAATTAATACATACTGAATCGCTCATTGGATTATCAAAAGCAGGAGCAACAACAGTATCTACACCTCTGTAAAGTTGGCTAAGGTTATTTACACCTTGAACTTCAGAGCAAACTCTGATACATCTGCGGCAAAGTACACATTTTTCAGGATCTCTTAGAACAGAAGGAGAAGATTTGTCGATTTCATATCTTTTACGACTGCCTTCAAACAATCTGTCTCTAACACCTAATTTATAAGCTAAGTTTTGAAGCTCACAGTTACCGTCTCTTTCGCATGTTAAGCAAGAGCTAGGGTGATTATTAAGCATCAATTCTACCAAATCTCTTCTGATTTGGTGGATTTCAGGTGTGTTAGTTTTTACTACCATACCATCAGTTAATGGAGTAGCACAAGAAGGAACAAAACTAGGGCGACCTTCTATTTCAACAACACAAATTCTACATGCACCCTCAGTTGAGATATGAGGGTGGTAACATAATCTTGGAACGTGGTGACCAATCTGATCAGCTGCTTCCATGATAGTAGTACCCTCGTTTACTGAAACGGGGATATTATCTATTATAGCATTTACTTTTTTCATTTCTAACATTTTAAATTTTTCTCCTTTACTGCCTGAAAATTGTTAGATTTTTTCAATAGCATCAAATTTACAAGAATTGTAACATTCACCGCACTTGATACAGTCTTCCTGAATGATAGTATGCGGCATTTTCTTAGCACCTGAGATACAAGAAACTGGACAACGACGAGCACAAAGAGTACAACCTGTACATTTATCAGCGATAATATTATAGCTGATAAGTTTTTGACAAGTTTGAGTTGGGCATCGTTTGTCAACAATGTGTGCTTCGAATTCTTCTCTAAAGTTCTTAATAGCGCTAAGAACTGGGTTTGGAGCAGATTGACCAAGACCGCAAAGAGAAGTTTTCTTAATCATAGTACCGAGTCTGTGTAATTTGTCGATGTCAGACATTTCTCCATTACCATCAGTGATTTTTTGGAGTATTTCTAACATTCTCAATGTACCTTCACGGCATGGCAAGCATTTACCGCAAGACTCATCTTTTGTAAATTCAAGGAAAAATTTAGATGTTGAAACGATACAATCTGTTTCATCTAAAACAATCATACCACCAGAACCCATCATTGAGCCGATTTGTTTCAATGATTCATAGTCTACTGGTGTATCAATTTTATCAAACGGAATACAACCACCTGAAGGTCCACCGGTCTGAACAGCTTTAAGTTGATGTCCGTGTGGAACACCACCACCGATGTCAAAAATTACTTCACGTAAAGTCGTACCCATTGGAACTTCAACAAGACCTGTATTTTTAACTTTACCTGCTAATGCAAACACTTTTGTACCTTTACTGCCTTCAGTACCGATTCGTTTGAACCAGTCAGCGCCATAAAGCATAAGTGCAGGGATATTAGCCCAAGTTTCTACGTTGTTGATTGAAGTTGGATGACCCCAAAGACCTTTTTCAGAAGGGTAAGGAGGTCTCATAATAGGCTGGCCGCGTTTACCTTCGATAGATTGGATAAGAGCAGTTTCTTCACCGCAGACAAATGCGCCTGCACCCAATCTGATTTCAAGGTCAAAATCATAACCGGAACCTAAGATATTTTTGCCTAAAAGATTATTTTCTCTGGCAATTTTGATAGCATTTTCAATTCTTTCGATTGCTAATGGATATTCAGCGCGAATGTAAAGATAGCCTTTGCAAGCACCCATAGCATAAGCACCAATAGTCATACCTTCGATAATACTAAAAGGGTCACCTTCTAATGCACTTCTATCCATAAATGCACCCGGATCACCTTCATCAGCATTACAAATTACATATTTGATAGGATCTGTTGGATTTAGATCTCTAGTATTTTTCCATTTCAAACCGGTAGGGAATCCACCACCACCACGGCCTCTAAGACCTGCATCGATTACTTCTTGTACAACGCCTTCAGGATTGCCTTTTTCTAAAACTTTAGCAAGCGCTTCAAAACCTTGTGCATGTACGTAATCGTCTAATGATTCAGGATCGATTATACCGCAGTTTCTTAATGTAATTCTAGTTTGTTTATTGAAGAAAGAAACATCGCCGTAAAATTTGAAGTACTCTTCAACCATTTTGTCTGTGTGAACAATATGTTTTTCAGCAATTTCTTTTTTCACAAATTGTGTTTCGATGATATCTTCAAGCTCTTCTTCATTTAAGAATCTGTAGATAACATTTTCAGGATATACCATCATTACACCATGTTCGTCATGGTCTTCATGCTGGCACATTCCGATACAACCACCGGAGATAACTCTTACTTCGTTTTCAGAGATATCTTTTTCTTTTAAGATTTTTTGGAAAGTAGAATTCCAGTTTTCGTAAAACTTATTACGGCAGTGTGAAGAACCGCAAAGAGTTACTACGTGCTCATAGAGTTTGTCTGTCTTTTTATCTAGCATTAACTTAGCAACAGGTTTTTTGCCAAGTATGTGCTCTTGAAAAATTTCAGCTACTTTTTCAACTGTAACGTGTGCATATTTTACACCTATTTGGTTTTGCATGAATACACCTACAATAGGCTCTTCAGAACATCTGCCTGTACATCCTGTTTGTTTGATGATGATGTCTTCACGTCCGGTAGCTTTAATTAATTTTTCGAATTCAGCTCTTACCAGCTGAGCTCCTGCAGCATTTTCGCATGTAGCAGAACCAACTTGAATTACAATCTGACCGTGTGATGCAACGTCCGTAGACGCATGATCAAGACTATTCTTCAGGTTCTCGTATGCTTGAAGTATGTTTCCCAT
Organism: uncultured bacterium; assembly: GCA_942490685.1. GTDB lineage: Bacteria > Bacteroidota > Ignavibacteria > Kapaibacteriales > UBA2268 > JBFHIJ01. The sequence continues at coordinate 1,333,670 of CALNXW010000016.1, read as the reverse complement.
ATTAACTTCCCGAAATCCAGAATAATTGTGTATATCTATAATGTAAATTTTGATGTGTGCGTGTTTACTGGCAAAACTAAACCAATTCAGGGCAAAAATGCTATTAATTTTGATTAATAGCAAAATATCCTACAATAATAATATGTCTATCTTCCACTATATCAAGCATCTATACAGATGCAACACTTATAATACAGAATATATTATGAGAAATATTAATATATTAGTTTTTACAAACAATCATAGTGTAAATATAGTTTAGTGAAGACTAATATGAATAAAAATAATAAAAGTATTATAGCTTGAATTCAAATTTTCGGATTCTGCAAGTCTGTTGAAAATCACAAGTAGAGCAATAACTATGCTCTAATTTTGGATCAACATCAAATCTACCACTCCTGATTCTATGTGCTATATCATTTGCGACTTCTACATATTTTTCTATTCTTTTTTCTAACTCCAGATGAGTCTCTGATTCTAGGAACTTTCCACGTGGTGTATTTCCATAGTATATTTTATAATCCTCTTTTGAATACAAAGCTAGATTATTCCATTTACCTTCAGGATTTAAAGAATAATATATGCCATAGAGATGTTCAAATTCTTCTTCAATCTCTTGAGAAAGGAACTTTGATATAGCATAAGAATATAAAGGCATTTGAAACTTAGTAAAATCTCCATCTTTATCTTTTCTTTGATTTTGAGCATTTGATTTATAATCAGCTATAGCATAAAAGTTATGCTTTGGAGATAATTCAATTCTGTCAATTTTCCCTTTGATTTTAACGTCTTCCGAAATATTTAATGCGTATTCTTCTGAATTGCCAAATGAATACTCAAAGAAAACAGGGAATAGATCAGGATTAGACTTAGAGAATTTCAATTCGTTTTCAAGCCAAAGTTTTAAAATGCCGGTGAAACTTGAACTTCCAAAAATTTTGTTTTCTTCTATATCGAAAAGGGGATGGTCAAAAGAATACTTTTGTATTTCAACTTTAGCAATACTTTCAAGACAATTATAATAGAATTCTTTTTTTGATTCATCTAATGTGATACCAAAAAGAGTCTTTCCATTTTTATAGGTTGCGACTTTTACTAAATGAGTTGCGTCTTCAGACAATTCTGTATAAAATTTGTATAGGATTTTATGTAGTAAAGATCCCTTTTCAAGCGGAGTCAGCATCATATCTTCACTATCAGTCTCTTCTATATTAAAAAGAGTAGAAAGCATATATCTGAATGGACAATCAGTATACTTTTCAAATGTAGTAGGAGAGAATGGCTTTGAAAATCTGCTTTGATGTTCAATATCCATCATTAGATTAAGTTCTACTTCTCTTCTATGAAGAAATTGATCAGCTTCTAAATGTTTAAAATGGATTTTGTGGTTTAAAAAATCATAATGTTTGTGTAGATCTAAAGTATCCTCATCATCAATATTGAAAGTAGATATTAATTCATCGATAAAGTGTGATCTTGCATAATCATTATCTTCATCTTTTTTTGAATAGCTAATTACTACTTTTCTTCCTTTACTGAAACCTTCTGAAAGATTGCCTGTCAAAAGTGCATATAATAAATTGCGCTCTTCTTGTATATGGTGAAGGTTTGATTCACGCAATTCTTTGCCTAACAGAGTATTTGTTTTAAAAGGAAGTGGAAATTTACCTTCAACAGCTCCAAACATAATGACGTACTCATATGGCAGTCCACGAGTCTGTTCGATAGATGTAAGAGTGACTCCATACTGTTCTTTTTCTCTGATTTGATATTTTGTTCCGGAAACAAGTATTTTAAGTCTTTCAATATGGGTAATCGTATCATATTGCAAAGAATCAGATTTATGTAGGTATGATATTTCATTCAGTAGTTCTGCAAATGCAGAAAGCGCTCTACCGTCCTTTTCTATACTGTCTTGAATAGATTCTTTAACATATTTTGACTCAAAATCAGAATTTTGAAGTTGTAAATTATCACTAGTAATTTTGATTTCAAATTTTACTTTTTCAAGTATTTCCGTCAAAACCTGAATAAACTTATTTACAGATAATTTGTTAGGGACTTTAGGAAAAACAGTTTTGATTTTAGAAAGTTCAGTCTCTACTTCACAGATTTCTTGATATTCTTTTTGATAAGAAAACTTTTCAAGCTCATCTTCGAAAAAGCTATCTTCTTTAAGTTTAGAATTTAAGTATGTTTTATAGCTTTCTATTCGTTTCTTCCAAGCTGATAATCCACCTCTTTCATGCCCACCGATTATCCTAAGTTTATATGCATATTTTCTGACCAGAGAAAAATTTATATCTAAGTTTTGCATATAGTAAGAAGCAAAAACTTTTTCTAAGCTATTTAGCTTATATCCATAAATAACTGTATCCAAGATGTTTAACACAGTAGATACTATAGTGGAAGTTTGTAAATCAAATCTATCAGATATATTTAAAGGAAGCTGATAACGCATAAAGCTATCACGTATAGATTTTGCATAAGTACCTGCTTCTCTAGTGACTAATGCAATTTTGCTGGGAGATACATTCTTTTCTCTAATCAGATAACTTACAAATCTACTTACAGATTCAATTTCCTCTGCAGTATTATCATTTTCCAATAGATAAAATGGCAAGTTATGCAGAGAAGAAAATTCGTTTTGTACGTTTTTGATAAAGAGATTTGATTTCAGAATTTTATTAAAATCATCTTCTTCAAAAAGATTTGACTGATTAAAATTAACAAAGCCATAAGAGGTAAATCTCACAGAAACATCCGGCAAATTGTAGTTGCTGTCTGTTTTAAGATTTTCAAGATAAATAGCTACCTGTATCGAATTAGAGTGCGTAAATAAACTTAGTAATCTTTGCTCCGGTAAAGTAAAATCTGAGAATCCATAAAATATAATCTCGTTTTTACCGGGAAGTACGTCATCTATCGGGTTATTATGTTTGATTGGTATATCTAAAGTATCAAAAATATCTTCATCTGAAGTGCCAATTCCTTCTACATATTTAATAATATAGGAAAGCATATCAACTTCATCCAAAAGATCTTCACCCAAAGACTCTTGATATTTGGAATAGATATTAAATATTTCCTGATATTTTTTCAAGTTGGTTATTTCATCAGAACTAAATTCTGGTACTGAAAGTTCTTTCTGTATCTTATCGACTGTAATACCTTTCTTTTTCAAGCCAATAATCAGACTGTCCAGTTTCTTTGCAAGAGATAATTTGACTGTACCTGAAGATTGTTTAAAGTAGTCAGTATTGGAATTTCTAATAGCATTTTCCATTAGAAGAAATCTATATGCATCAGAAATTATTGTTTTTGAAGCCTCTGTATCAATTTTGTTATATAATAGCTTAACAAAGGAATCAAAGTTAACGATGTTTAGTTCGGAACATGGGATGTTGTGCATTTCATAATGCTTTGCTATATATATTTGGCGAAGATGTCTTGCATATTTAGCAGTAGGGACAACTAATATTTTGCTATCTATTGATTGTTCTCTAATCAGATCAGAAAAGAAAGATCTAAAGTTCAGGAAAATTCGATCTAAGTCGTAGGCTTTATTATGTATAATATTTTGCATTGAGATTCCTATTTATAATTCAATACAAAATAAAAAAAGGCCGGCAAAATGCCGACCTTAATTTTAAATATTTATCAATTTAGATTTGTGGTCCTGATTTTACAACTTCATCAGAAACATATGCTTCATATTGCTTGAAGTTTTCCACAAACTGTTTAGCTGTATCTTTTGCAGCTTTATCATAAGCAGATTTATCTTCCCAAGTGTTACGAGGGTTAAGAATTTCTGAAGGTACACCAACACATTCTGTTGGAATAGATAGATTGAATATAGGATCAACCACATATTCTACATTATCTAAATGGCCTTCTAAAGCAGCATTAAGTAAAGCACGAGTATATTTGATAGAAATCCTGTGACCTACACCGTAAGGTCCACCAGTCCAACCTGTATTAACTAACCAACACTTAACATTGTGTTTGTCAATTTTTTCACCTAACATATTAGCATATTTACTAGGGTGTAAAGGCATAAATGGAGCACCAAAGCAAGTAGAGAAAGTTGCTTGAGGTTCAGTGATACCTTTTTCCGTACCAGCAACTTTAGCTGTGTAGCCGAGTAAGAACTGGTACATAGCTTGTTCAGGCGAAAGCTTAGAGATTGGAGGCAATACACCAAAAGCATCAGCTGTCAAGAAAATAATATTTTTTGGATGTCCACCTGCACTTTCAGGAACAATATTGTCTAAGTGAGTGATTGGGTAAGAAGCACGAGTATTTTCAGTCAAAGTAGAATCATCAAGGTCTACTCTTCTTGTTTTTCTGTCCATCACTACGTTTTCTAATATAGTACCATATCGGCGAGTAGTACTGAAAATTTCAGGTTCAGCTTCTGCAGAAAGGTTAATCACTTTTGCATAGCAGCCACCTTCAAAATTGAAGATACCTTTATCATCCCAGCCGTGCTCATCATCTCCAATAAGTGCTCTGTTTGGATCTGCTGATAAAGTTGTTTTACCTGTACCGGAAAGACCAAAAAGAAGAGCAGTATCACCATCTTTGCCTTTATTAGCAGAGCAGTGCATACCCATAATACCCTGTTGAGGATATAAGTAATTTAATATAGAGAAGATAGACTTTTTAATTTCGCCGGCATAATGTGTACCACCGATTAAAATAATGCGTTTCTTGAAGTTTACTAAAATGAAAGTCTCAGAATTGATACCATCATATTTAGGAGAGCCTAAAAAGTCAGGAACATCAATAACTGTAAACTGTGGAGTAAAGTTATCAAGTTTTTCTTGTTCTCTAATGCGTACAAACATATTTCTAGCAAATAAAGCTTGCCATGCATATTGAGTGATGATTCTTACCGGCACTGCAACATTTTCGTCTGCACCAGCATAAGCATCTTGAATATATACTTCTTTTGCTTGAAGATAAGCTTTGACTTTTTCGAACATTTGGCAAAATTTTGCTTCATCGAAAGGTCTGTTTACTTTTCCCCAATCAATTGTATTTTCAGTAGTTTCGTCTTTGACGATAAATTTATCATTAGGAGATCTGCCTGTGATTTTACCTGTAGAAACTACTAGTGGTCCTAAGTGAGAGATCTCAGCTTCATGATTCTTAATAGAGTGTTCGTACAAAGAAGAAGTTGTATAATTCCAATGTACTTTTTTAAGATTATTTAGACCCAAATACTCTAATTTTGGATCATTTACATAAACGTTTTCAAGGGTATCCATGTCCCACCAATGTGATATAATAAAAATCAAAAAATATTAGACTGCAAATATAATAAACTTAGTGGAATCTAATCATATAATTAGTAAACAAAATATATAATTTAGTAAGAAAACTAAAAATAAGTTAGACTTGCCTAATAAAAATAAGCTCTGAAAGAAACGATTCAGAGCTCAAAGTATTTATAGATATTTTATATTATTTTATTTTTTTCGATTGTTTAGCGAATCAAGTATCCATATCAGCATGTTTTTATACTCTGATTGCTTTATTGGGGTTAGAGCTTCTTCAGCTTTTTTAAAATATGCATCTATCAATTTTTGAGAGGCTTTAATTGCACCTGTTCTTAGAAGTAAATCTTTCATTTGAGGTACAAATTCTTTTGGAAGTCCGTTATTCGCATAGAATTTGTCCATTAATTCTCTGTGCTCTTCTTTCATAATGTTTTCGCGAGCGTATAGAATCATGTAAGTTTTTTTACCTTCTTGGATATCTTGACCAATAGACTTACCAAACTCAGCTTCATCAGCTGTTAAATCTAATAAATCATCCTGCAACTGGAAAGCATAACCTAAGTATTTCGCATAAAGATTTAATGCTTTAACTTCTTCATCTGTTGCACCTGCGACATAAGCTCCCATTTCTACAGAGCACTCTAAAAGTCGTGAGGTTTTGAGTTCTATCATTTTGAAGTAATCATCAATATTAGTTTCCTGATTTTCATTGAACTCAACATCAAAAGCCTGACCTTCACAAACATCTATTATGGCTTTAGTATAAGAAGCATAAATTTTATCAGAATTTTTAGATTGAGATGAAGTAGGTAATAATTTATAACCCCATCCAACCATTACATCTCCTGTTAAAATTGCAGTAGCATCATCCCATTTTACATGTACTGTATCTCTTCCGCGACGGATTGGTGATCTATCCATAATATCGTCGTGAGCAAGAGTAAAATTATGCATTATTTCAATTGCTACACCACAGTTTAAAGCATCTTCAGGTTTTTGATTTATAGCTCCGCAGGCTATCATAGTTAGCACAGGTCTAATTCTTTTACCGCCACCTGTAATAAGATAGTGAAATGGTTCATAAAGAATTCTGGGTTCTTTATCTGCAACAATAGTATTTAATTTATCTTCTACAAGTTGAAGATACTGATTATATGAGTTTTTGTAGTCCATAACAATTCTAAATATTTCTTATATAATGTTTACCGGGTAATTGCTTTACCTTATTTTGAAATTCCATATTTAACAATTTAACTAAAAGTTGGGACATTTCAATTCCGGATTGTTCAGAAATATTATCAATATGAATAGGTTCGTGGCTTAAAGTATCGTAGATTATTTTCTCTTCTGCATCAGAAAATTCAATTTTTACCTGATTATTATCAGAGGATAAGTCCGCCACACCAATCTCTTTTAAAATTTGTTCTGCAGATAAAGCAGGCGCTGCAATGCTTTCTTTTATTAAAAAGTTAGTACCTTTTGATTTTTCAGCATTTATATTACCGGGAACTGCAAAGACATCCCTTTGTTGATCAAAGGCAAATCTTGCTGTTTTCATTGCTCCGCCTTTAATTGCAGACTCTATAACAACAGTCGCTGTAGAAATACCACTGATTATTCGGTTTCTTTGCAGAAAGAATGCGGGTAGTGCTTTAACTCCAAACTTATAATCACAAATAACAGCTCCTCCGGAATCAATTATTTCATTATACATCTTTTGTTGAGAATCCATTGTTACTGAGTCTAATCCAGAAGCAATGACAGCATAAGTAGGAGCTTTTTTTCTAACTGCTGTTTTATGAGCTATAGTATCAATTCCATAAGCCATTCCACTAGTGATAATCAATCCTGAATCTATAAACTGCTGGGTAAACTGTTCGGCAATTAATTTCCCATACATTGTGCATCTTCTTGTACCAACAACACCAATAGAAATTTTATCGGAATCTTGAATAGTACCGGCTACGTAAAGAACAATAGGAGGATATGGAATGTTTTTAAGTAACTCAGGGTAATCATTATCCCAAATAGAAATAATTTTAGCTTTGCATTTATTTGCAGAATCTAACTGTTTTTCTAACTCAGATTCAAGTTCAGATTTAGGAGTAGGGAAGAGCTGCTTTTGTTGGATTTTTAATAATAGACTTCCTTTCACATTTCCTGATAGAAAATCATCAAGGGAATATGTACTTTCGACTATTTCTTTTAAAATACTATAATTTCCAACTTTAGCATAAGTAAGCATTAAGACTTGATTTAAATCCCATTTATTAGGTAGCATATATAGTACTGTAGATTAATAACAAATAATATACAATATATGCAAAATATTTATATAAAAAAAAGGGCATACAAAAGTATGCCCTTAATAAGCTTTAATCAGAAAAGTTGTAATCAAATATATTTACTAAAGAAGAGTCTCTTGAGTCCCTTCAGAAGTACTATTATCCTGATTTTCAATGTTGTCAGACAATTCTGTGTTATCAGTTAAGTTTTGATCTTCATCAATTTTATCTTCGTCTCTGGTAACACAAGTAATATCTGCTATCATAGAATTATTGTCAAGTTTTATCAATTTCACACCTTGAGTGTTTCTGCCAATAGTTCTAATGCCATCTACATGCTGTCTGATAATTACACCATTAGTTGTCATTACTACTAAATCTTCAGAATCTGAAGCAGAGACTAAACGAACTACGTGACCTGTTTTAGGAGTAACACTCATAGAAATTACACCTTTAGCTCCACGTTTAGTAAGTCTAAAGTCTTCATATTTTGTTCTCTTACCGTAACCTTTTTCAGATACAACAATTACTTGTTGATCAGGTCTTTTGATTACAATTTGAGAAACTACTTCGTCACCATCTGACAAAGAAATACCTTTGACACCACCGGCAGTTCTGCCCATCGGTCTAACATCAGATTCTCTAAAGCGGCAAGCCAGACCATTTTTAGTACCAAGAATAACATCCATAGTGCCATCAGTCAATCTTGCTGAAACAAGTTTGTCACCATCTGACAAGTTAATTGCAATGATACCTGTTTGTCGAATATTACCAAATTGAGAAAGTGATGTTTTCTTAATAGTACCGTTTTGCGTAGCAAAAATGATATTATATGTATCATCAAAATCTTTAATTGGTAAGTAAGCTTCAACATTTTCTTCAGGTTTTTTCGCAATTACGTTTGCGATTGATCTACCTTTAGAGTTTCTGCTACCTTCAGGTAAGTCATAAACTTTAAGTTTAAATACTCTACCTTCATCAGTAAAGAACAATAAATGATGGTGAGTAGAAGCCTGGAAGATATGTTCTACAAAATCATCATCATATGTAGAAACTCCACTGGAACCACGACCACCTTTATTTTGTCTTCTGTAGTTAGAAACAGCAGTACGTTTAATAAAACCTTTACGAGAAATAGTAATAATCATTTCCTCGTTTACAACCATGTCTTCTAATGAGAATTCTTTAGAATCATGGATGATTTCAGTTCTTCTTTCATCGCCAAACTGATCTGATATTTCAGTAAGTTCGTCAGAAATGATACTTAACTGCAATTCTTTACTTGCTAAAATTGCTTTTAACTCTTCAATTGTTACTAATAGATCTTTATGTTCCTGAACAATTTTATCTCTTTCTAAACCAGTCAAACGTTGCAATCTCATTTCAAGAATTGCTTTCGTTTGCATTTCAGTTAGTTCAAATCGCTCGATCAGTTTTGCAGAAGCAGTAGGAGCGTCTTTAGATCCTCTGATAATAGCAATAACTTCATCGATGTTATCAAGAGCAATAATCAAACCTTCTAAAATGTGCGCTCTTCTTAAAGCAGCATCAAGATCAAATTGAGTTCTACGAACAATTACATCATTTCTATGTTTGATAAAATGATCTATAATTTCTCTTAAGCTTAAGGTTTGCGGTCGGCCATTAACAAGCGCAAGCATGTTAGCACCAAATGTAACCTGTAGCTGAGAGTGCTTATATAAGTTGTTTAAAACAACATTAGGAATAGCATCTCTTTTGAGTTCAATAACAACTCTAAGACCGTCTTTATCAGACTCATCTCTAATATCAGAAATATCTTCAATAGTTTTGTGTCTAACTAAATCTGCAATTTTTTCGATCAAGTTAGCTTTATTAACCTGGAAAGGTATTTCTGTTATAATGATAGAACTTCTACCGTTCTTATTCTCTTCAATTCCTGCTTTAGCTCTGACTACGATTCTGCCGCGTCCTGTTTCATAAGCATCTTTTACACCGGAATATCCGTAGATATAACCACCTGTAGGAAAATCAGGAGCAGGGATATGCTTCATTATTTCTTCTAAGGTGATATCCGGATTAGAAATAACTGCATTAATAGCGTTTACAGTCTCTCTAAGGTTATGAGGCGGTATATTTGTTGCCATACCAACTGCAATACCACTAGCACCGTTTAAAAGAAGCGTAGGCAGTATAGAAGGTAATACTTCGGGTTCTTTTAAGGATTCGTCGAAGTTAGGTCTAAAATTTACTGTATTCTTTTCAATGTCTCTAAGCATGTGTGGTGCAATTTTTGCCAATCGCGATTCAGTATAACGCATAGCGGCAGGGGAGTCACCATCTATAGAACCATAGTTACCCTGACCATCGACCAAGGGATATCTCATATTCCAAGGTTGAGCCATTCTAACCATAGCTTCATACACAGAAGAGTCACCATGTGGGTGATACTTACCAAGTACCTCACCGACCAACCTTGCAGATTTCTTGTAAGGTTTATTCGGCGCAAGCCCCATGTCTTGCATAGCAAATAAAATCCTCCTGTGAACAGGCTTTAAACCATCTCTTACATCAGGTAAAGCACGAGATACAATTACTGACATGGAATAATCCAAGTAAGAAGTTTGCATCTCCTGTTCAAGCATAGTAGGAACTATTTGCTCTTTTCCAAGTAATGACATAATCAAATATTCTATATGAATTTAACAGATTAATAAATCATACAAAAATACGAAATATTTAGCAAAAATGGAAGTAAAAGGATGCTTTGAAGTACTGTAAATAGAGGAAATATAAAAAAGTTATAAACAAAATACAGTAGAATAAAGTGTCAGCAGAAATACTAACGATCATTAGATATACTAAGATATAAAAAGAGCCTACTTGAAAAAGTAAGCTCTTTAAATATTGCAGAAAAGTATCAATTAAGCATTTCTGAGTGCTTCTGCTCCAGATACAATTTCCAACATTTCTGTTGTAATTGCAGCTTGTCTTGCATTATTGTATACTAATTCCAAATGCTTGATTAGATCATTAGCGTTGCTTGTTGCATTATCCATAGCCATCATTCTTGCAGCATGTTCTGCAGCATGTGATTCTAATAACGCTCTCCAAAGTTGAATATCAATCAACTTAGGAATAAGCTCATCTAATAAACTTTCTTTATCTGGTTCAAAAATGTAGTCTGTAGTACCAGCAGATTCTTCAGACTCTTTTATTTGAAGAGGAAGAATTGTTTTGCTGGCTGTATCTTGTTTCACTACATTGACAAACTCATTATAAAAGATCACTACTTTATCCGTTTTACCGGAAATAAAATTATCAATTGCAGAAGTTAGAATATCTTTGACAATTGAAAAATCTAATTCAGCAAACACATCTATGTGAGACGCAACCATGTTGTACTTAGGCTTATTATAGTAAGATTTAGTTTTTTTTCCAACAGCTATAATATCAACACTGGCTTCCGGATAATCATTTGCAATCATATCTTTTATCTGAATATCAGCATATCTATATAAAGATGAGTTAAAACTACCGCATAGTCCTCTGTCTGAACTAATAACTATAGCAGTAATATGCTTAACTTCATCTCTGTTTTGAATCAATTTATGAGAATAATCTTCTGCAACTCCAGATATAACATTTGTCATCATATCTTCTAATTGTACGAAATATGGCCTTGATGACTCAATGGCTCGTTGAGCTCTTTTGAGTTTAGCAGCAGAAACCATTTTCATTGCAGAAGTAATTTTAGAGGTGTTTCTAACACCTGTAATTCTTCTTTTTATATCTCTTAGTGTAGCCATTAGGCATTCCTTATGATATTATTAGAAGTAAGGGAATTCCAATGCAAGGTGATTATTTACATAATCATCTATGCTTTCTTCTAATGTCAAAAATTTATGAGCATAATCAGAGGACATTAGCTTTTCGCTATCAGCTAGCGTAAAATATTGATATTGATTGATCAAGTTATCAGGCATATTTACATATTCAATTTGAATATCTTTCTTCATTGCCTTAAAGACAGATTCAGCTAAATCATTCCAGGATCTAGCTTTTCCGGTTCCTAAGTTGAAAACACCTTTGTCGGTATATTTAGAAAACATATTCCAAAGTACTTCGACGGCATCTTTAATATAGACAAAGTCTCTTTTTTGCTCTCCGTCTTTATAATCATCTTTATAAGATCTGAAAAGTTTTACCTTTGCAGTCTCTTTTACTTGATGATATGATTTGTATACCATAGAAGTCATTCCTAACTTATGGTACTCATTAGGACCAAAAACATTGAAGAATTTTATACCTATAATTTTATCGATGATTCCTTTTCTAATTGCCCATAAATCAAATAAGTGTTTACTCATTCCATAGGCATTTAGGGGCTTAAGATCATCAAATATTTTATCGGAATATCCGAGTGCACCGTCACCATAAGTAGCAGCGCTACTAGCATATATAAAAGGTAAATTTCTATCTACTGCATAAGTAGCAAGTTCTTTAGTGTAAGACAAGTTATTATCAAACAGATAATCTACGTCCGGTTCAGTAGTAGCAGAGCAAGCTCCGAAATGAACTATTGCCTCTATCTTGTCTCCGTAGAAACCATTTTTCAGGTTTTCTCTAAAAGTTACCTTATGAGTATAGTCTTCAAATTCTTTACCAATTAGGTTTTTCCATTTAGTAGAATCACTTAATCTATCAACAACAAGGATATCAGAGATACCCTTGTCGTTCAATTTTCTTAAAAAGCATGAGCCGATAAAACCGGCGCCTCCGGTTAATACTATCATAGTCTATATTGTCTTCTTAAAGTTAGTAACAAAATCGTCGATAGCTTTTTCGAGTTTGACTTTGTTATCATCAGTAATAACTTTTTCCTGAATAATTGATTCCAAAATATCAGTATGCTGATTGTCGAGGAATTCAAAATATTCTTTTTCAAATCTCTTCAAATGCTTGACGCCAATGTCATCTAATTTACCACTTGTTGCCGTATAAATCAAGGCAATTTGTTTTTCAACTTTAAGTGGAGTATACTGTCCCTGTTTAAGGATTTCAGTTAAAACAGCACCTCGAGTAAGCTGTTGCTGTGTTGATTTATCCAAATCAGAACCGAATTTAGCAAATGCAGCAAGTTCTCTAAACATTGCAAGTTCAAGTTTCAAAGGACCAGCCACTTTTTTCATGGCTTTAATCTGAGCAGCTCCACCCACACGTGATACAGAGATACCAATATTTAATGCAGGTCTGATACCGGCGTTAAATAAGTTTGGTTCAAGGTATATCTGACCATCAGTGATTGAAATAACGTTAGTTGGAATATATGCAGAAACGTCACCGGCTTGTGTTTCAATTACAGGCAAAGCTGTTAATGAACCACCACCTTCTTCATCAGAAAGTTTGGCTGCACGTTCTAATAATCTTGAGTGAAGGTAGAAAATATCACCAGGATAAGCTTCACGACCTGGAGGTCTTCTTAGTAGCAATGATACCTGACGGTATGCTGCAGCTTGTTTAGATAAATCATCATAAATAACTAAAGCGTGTTTGCCGTTATCTCTGAAAAACTCACCCATTGAAGCACCAGCATAAGGTCCGATATATTGTAGAGGTGCTGGATCAGAAGCATTTGCTGCTACGATTATAGTATAATCCATAGCGCCATGTTCTTCTAAAGTAGCAACAACGTTTGCCACTGTAGAACCTTTCTGACCAACAGCTACATAAACACAGTATACAGGATCGATACCAAGCGCTTTAGCTTCTTCTGTATGAGTAAATTTTTGATTTATAATAGCGTCAATAGCTACTGCTGTTTTACCGGTCTGTCTGTCACCGATAATAAGTTCACGCTGTCCGCGACCAATCGGAATAAGAGCATCAATTGCCTTGATACCAGTCTGAACAGGTTCGAAAACCGGTTGTCTTTTAATAACACCAGGTGCTTTTCTTTCAATTGCAAAGTATTTATCTTCCGGAATACCTAAAGAACCTTTACCGTCAATAGGAATACCCAGAGGATTAACAACACGACCTAAAAGTTCATTGCCAACTGGAACAGAAGCAATTCTTTTAGTTCTTTTACAAATATCACCTTCTTTTACTAAGCGGTCTGAACCGAATAGCATAACACCAACATTGTCTTCTTCCAGGTTCAATACCATACCGACAACGCCGTTTTCAAATTCTACCAACTCTGAAGCCATTACTTCTTTCAGGCCATAAATTCTGGCAACACCGTCACCGACCTGCAATACCGTACCAACTTCATAGATGTCAGCTTCGTTATCAAATCCGGATAACTGCTTGCGTAATATAGCAGATATTTCTTCCGGTCTAACATCAGTCATAGTAACTACCTTTATAACTTATAAACTATTTAATTCAAATTATTATGCATCAGCTAATTCACGATACAAAGATTGAAGTTTTGTCTTCAAAGAAGCGTCAAACACCCAATCTTCAATCCTTACTTTGATGCCACCCTTGATAGATTTATCTACCTGGTAGTCTGGAATAATAGTTTTACCTGTCCATTCAGTTAATTTGTTTGTGATAATCAAAGACAAATTATTTTCTAAAGCATTTGCAGTAGTTATGGTCACAGGCAAGATATTATTCATGTGATTATACAACTTGGTAAATTCATCAAAGATAACATAAATCAAGTTTTCTCTTCTTTTTTCTGTAACTAAAAGGAAGAAATTACGGAAGAGAGTAGAAGTATTATCTTTTAATAGTTCTTCAAAAACTTTTTTCTTTTTATAGACTTGAACAATAGGGCTCATAATTAGATTTTTCAATTCTTTAGATTGATTAATCATATTAATAAGACCCTGAAAATCCTTTTTGATAATTTCTATCTGATTTTCTTGTGTCGCAGTATCTATAATAGCTTTTGCATATCTATATGAAACTTTTTGCTCTGTCATAAGAAAATCCGTTTTTTAGTTCTTTGGAAGTTTTTGAATATAAGATTCAATAAGTTTTTGATCTTTTGCGAGATCAATTTTCTCTTCTAGTATCTTTTCAGTGGCTTCCACTATAAGACCTGCTATTTCTTTACGAAGCTCAGCTATAGCTTCGTCTTTCTTTCTTTCGATTTCTTTTGAAGCATCTTGAATTTTTTGTTGCTTCATTTGATCAGCTTCGTCAGCTGCTTTTTGCAATTGTTTTTCAGCTTGAACTCTTGCTTTAGCAATTATTTCAGCCATTTCTTTTTGAGCACTGTCAAGTTTTTCCTGAGTTTTTTGCAAATTTTCTTCAGCTGTTTTATTAGCATTATTTGCATTGTCTATTGCATCGTTAATACCTTTTTCGCGGGCATTTAGAGCATTAGCAATTGGTTTAGCACCAAACTTTGCAATTAGTAGGAAGAAAATTGTAAAAATTACAATAGTCCAAATCATTAATCCGGGATTGACCGAAACTAGATTTTCCATAATAGACCTATATATTTAATTATATTACATGTCAATTTCTAGTAAAACGAGGAGTTTTAGAAATATAGCGGCTAAAGCTGATAGCATATAGCCGCTATATAATTATTTTGTCGTCAATACGAAACAAATCACGGCAGCAAAAAGTGCAACACCCTCGATAAGTGCAGCAGCGATAATCATAGTAGTTCTGAAATCGCCTGCAGCTTCAGGTTGACGTCCGCTTGCTTCAAGAGCAGCAGCAGCTAATTTACCAATACCTAAGCCTGCACCAAATACTGTAAAGCCGGCACCAAGCCCTGCTGCGAGATAAGCTAAAGATGAAGCATCCATTTAATGATCCTCGTTTATAAATAAGAAACAAAATATAAAATTAGTAATTTCAAAATTAATGGGCATCTGCATGATCGTGGTCGTGTGAATGATCACCAATTGCCAAACCAACGAATACAGCAGTAAGAATTGTGAACACATATGCCTGAATAAAGGCAACTAACAATTCTAATGTGTAAATAAATAGGGCAAACCCTACCGAAACAGGAGAAACAAATATCGTTTTAAAGAAGAATATTAGTCCTATTAAAGATAATATCACAACGTGACCTGCTGTCATGTTTGCAAACAAACGGACAGTTAGTGCAAATGGTTTTACAAACATTGAGATAATTTCTATAGGTACCATGATTGGGAATAGCCAAGCGGGTGCACCACCTAATAAGTGATGGAACCATGCGCCTATTCCGGATTCTTTAATTGCAGTTATTTGTATCACAATAAAAGCTGTTACTGCCAGAGCAGCCGTCACTGCTATATTACTAGTGGCAGCATGCCCTCCGGGAATCAAACCAAATAAATTTAATACCAGAATAAAAAAGAATAAAGAGATGAAATAGGGTAGAAGCCTATTTACAACTTTGTCATTTGGTAAGTTTGGTCTAACTATTTCATCGCGAACATAAGTAAAAACAACTTCGATTAAATTTTGGAAACCGGAAGGAGCTCTATTAGGATTTTTCTTATACTTGCCTGCTACTATTTTAAATACCACGAAAAGCAAAGTAGCCGCTAATATTTCAAAGAATACTAATGATGTTATTGATAAGTCAAGAGTAGGGGCTTTGTGGTCAGAGCTTCTCACATAGTGGTGATGATGTTCTGTAAAAAGTCCTGCTTCTTCCATTTGTTTTCCATTCCAATAGAAATGGAATCCATTATCAATAAATATTTTTGGTAAATCCAACTTTCCATAGCCAAAGAAGCTCAAACTGTGGTGGTCACCAATGTTTTCATTAAGTAGTTGCGAAAATACATCCTGTTCTTTTACAGTATTAGCTGATGTACTTTCTGCATTACCATCCACCGTCGCTTCCTTGTGTTGAGTAGTAACTGATTCCGCCATGAATAATCCGAATATATTAGTTGTTAAATCTTTGCTTATAACGTATGTTGATATATAATATTTCTATTATTATGCATAAAAATTGACTTATTAAAAAAATTAATGGGAATATAAATTCGTCAATTGCTACATAGTAATATACCAGCCCGAAAATTGTCAGGACAATGAAAAATCTTGCAATGAAAGATGTAAATACTGTCCTATTGAACGTCTTAGTATCAGCATTAATATATTTGTTAATAATTAAAATAGACACTAAAGTATTGAACAGTGTTATACTTATTGCCAAAATGGCACTCATTTAGCCGCCTCCGCCATTAATGCTTTAGCAGTAGCTAATATAACAAGATATTTATTTTTTTCTATCATTTTTTTTCAACACCGTCTTAAAAAAATTGTACATTCCTAGAAAAATTCCCAATAAAAGGAAAACTATAGTCCAAAGTGGCTCTGTTTCTTCATTGTCAATTGCAGAACCGGCCCAAAGACCAAGTACCATGTATATTGCAATTTGAAAACCAAGAGTAGAATATTCTACCCAGCTATTGTCTTGTTTTTTGTTTTTCATACCACCTCTAAAACGTATATAGGGAGTAATTAATATATAAAATTCTATAGGAAAATAGAAAAATAGGAAAATATTTATCCCCATTACTTCAAAAAAAAAGCAGTTAGCAAAAATAATTAACTAACTGCTTTGAAAATTTGAAAAGATAGATATTTAGAAACCATATTCGTTTAAGTGTTTCAGTACATCTTCTTTATATATATTATTGCTGTTTCCGTACCATGTGTTGTTAGGAATAAGTTTTAAGCACCCGTAGGTGTATGGATTAAACGGAGTAAAAGATGAAGTAGCGATTTCTGTCATTTCTTCAGGTCTGAACTCATTGTCTAAATCATGTGCAACTATTGATACATTCAAACACGCAAATCCTTCATCAAGAATAGGAGGTGTCTGATAACCTAAAACAATAAAAGGTATTTTGACTTTAACAGTATATCCTTGAGCAAATAAAGAAGCCACAGATTTTATGTCTTTTACGGCTATATTTTGATATTTAGCGAGCTCGTCTGTAGTGCTGAGTTTGATATAACTCTTTATATCTTGGAAATTTCCCGGATATATTTTAAAGCAGAAAAGACCTTCGCTTTTAATTGAAGCAGTATTTAAAGTATCAGGTGATTCAGTTTCATATTTAGCACGATCACCTAGAAGTTTATCAGCATAAAACCATACTTCGATATAGTCACATTCGCAACTATCACATTTTTTTGTTACTACAGCGTCGTCAAATATATTTATCGTGAAGTAGAGATAGTTATCATCATAGGCAGATTTTACTTCAAAAGAGCAGTCCTGTTCTCCTTCCCAGTTGTAAGCACCTCTATGGACATAATCAATTCTTTTAGAATATGCTTTGTTATTATAGCCTTTATATATCTGCTTACCACGAGGATAAGAAGGTATTGTTAGATAATCTGCGTAAAACACTTCTTTAGAATTAGTTCTATTGATATACTTAACATAATTATCTAGCGATAAATAGTTATTGTACAATTCCATAGTATATCTACCTTTAGGAAAGGTACGGAATTCATCATGAAGAACTAAGGTACCATTATCAAATTTATAGCCTTGAATTAACCAATCAAACTGCTCGTTTTTCTTAGTTATCAGGCAGGTTCCGTCTTTGATAACAACACCGATTTCTAAAGGAATTTCGAAAAACTCATATGGAAATTCTCCTACTTTAACCATGTATCCTTCAATATCAGCAAAGAGGTATACCTGTACTTTCTTCTTACGCTCAGAGGATAGTTTTATGGCAAAAGCAACATCATTATATCCATCACCGGTAAAGTCACCAACATCCCATCCCCAGATCGCATATTTGTCACCCTGAGGCATTTGGATTTGAATATCTTTGATAAAGGCTTCGTCAAAATAAGGCTCAATTTTATGAGCAAATTCTGAGAAATGCATACCGCTTTGTCCAAAAGCAGAAGCAGAAAATATTATAGATAGCAATAATACGTATAATTTCATTATAACGTTAGTCCATTAATCTTTTAACAATGTCTTTGAGATTATCGTTATATCTGGCGCCTAATTGGCTAACAATCTCTGCAGCAGATGCTGATGCTAAATGTCCTGCAAAAGTAATGTCTTTATTACTTATCATTCCATAAAGGAAACCAGCTGCAAACATATCACCGGCACCGGTAGTATCTTTCAAATTTGCAGGATAAGAAGGAATTTGATGAAGATTTCCATCTATTACTGCAATTGCACCTTCAGAACCTAATGTAATAACGAAAGAATTTACTTCTTTTGCAAGTGATTTTACAGCATCTTCGATATTATCAGTCTTAGTATAATTGTAAGCTTCGTTTTCATTGCAGAAAATTAAATCTGATTTGCTGACACATTCTTTAAGTTGTTTGCCAAATATTTCAGTAATAAAGATATCAGAGAAAGTAATTGCTACTTTTGTATCGTTCTTTTTGGCTATTTCAATAGCTTCCAGCACAGCTTGATAGCTATTTTCCTGAGATAATGCATAACCTTCTACGTAAATCCATTCAGAATCTTGTATAAGTTCTTTATCTACTTCTTTAGTTGAAAAAAGTGCAGATGCTGCTAAACATGTCTGCATTGTTCTTTCAGAATCAGGAGTGATAAACACAGCACATGTGCCTGTAGGATTATCACTATCTCTTTTTGCAGATAGTTTGATATTTAAATCAGTGAATTCAGAAGCATAAAAATTACCTAAATCGTCATAACCCAATCGAGTTATATACCCGGCTTTGCCACCCATTTGAGAAAAAGCAATAATTGTGTTAGCTGCTGAACCGCCACTGCATTTATTCGCTTTATTTGTATCAAATTTTGCGAGTAAATCAGATTGTGTTTTAGCATCAGCTAATGTCATTTCACTCTTTTTGAGACTTAAGTCTATTAAATCAGTATCTTTAATTTGAAATTGAAAGTCTACCAAGGCGCTTCCAATACCGGTAAGTTGTATGTTTTTCATCTATTTTTTCCATTTATTGATAGCTAAAATGCAAATTTGTTCGCATAATTCTGCAAAACCGATGCCTAAAGCTTGAGCTGCCATTGGTACCAGGCTTGTAGATGTAAATCCGGGAACTGTATTGACTTCAAGAGCTATTGGTTGACCATCTTCATTTAATCTGAAATCTACACGTCCAAAACCGGAACATTTTAGAGAAGTATAAGCGGCCTCCGCCATGTTTTGAGTAAACTCAGCTATATCTTGCGAGATTTCAGCGGGGCAAACATAATTACTCTTTCCTTTAGTGTATTTATGTTCGTAATCATAATATCCACCATCAGGAATTATTTCAACTACAGGCAATACTTGATCTCCGACTATACCTACAGTCAGCTCTCTGCCTTCTACGAATTTTTCTAGTATAATTACATTAGAATATTGAGCTGCTTTTTTAATGCCTTCACTTATATCTTCCAAATTTCCATCAGAGATAAATGTTATACCGATAGTAGAACCTTGATCATTTGGTTTAATAACAAGTTTTTTCCCAAAATGATTTCTAATTTGTTTAATTAGATCATGATCATCGGCATGCTGCGGTGCCAGTACTAATCCCTCAGGAACTAAAATGTTATTTGCAGACATTATTTGTTTTGATAATGCTTTGTCCATAGACATTGCACTTGAAAGGGCATCGCTGCCAGTATAAGGGATATTATTCAGTTCCATAATTGCCTGAACTTTTCCGTCTTCACCTAAATATCCATGCAATAGGTTGAAACAAACGTCAATTTCTTGGAAGTAATCAGCAGATAAACATTCTACATATTTTCTTTCAGGTATTTGGAGCAGTGAGTTGTTGTCAGGAATTACAGATGGATCTTGCAGCTGTAATTCGCCTTTATCCAAATCGTTTCCGTATATCGGATCAATTCCTCTTACTTCATGTCCTTTTTCTCTTAATGCATCTATAATTGCTTTACCACCAGTTAAAGATACTGCTCTTTCAGTAGAAAGACCGCCGAATAAAACTGCAATTTTCATAAAATATTCTCTTATTTATTTTCTTTTGTTAGTAAATATTGGTCATATAAAATTCTTAGTTTTTTTAAGTCATCCCAAGCATCCTTTTTCCAATTCGGATTTCTTAAAAGGGCTGCCGGGTGGTAAGTAACTAACATATCAATTCCGTGGTAATCCATCATATTACCACGAATATCACCCATTTTATGCTTTTTCTTTAGCAGAGTGTCTACTGAAGTTAGACCCAAAGACAGAATAAAAGCAGGCTTAATAAGCTCTATCTGTCTTTTCAGATACGGTTCGCAAGCATCTACTTCTGAAGTTGTAGGTCTACGATTTCCAGGAGGACGACATTTGCATATATTGGCAATGTAAATATCATCTCGTTGAATATATATAGCTTCCAGCATCTTAGTTAGTAATTTACCTGCTCTGCCTACAAAAGGAAGTCCTTGTTCATCCTCATCCGCTCCCGGAGCTTCACCGATTACCATGATATCAGCATTTGGATTTCCAGAACCAAATACTAATTTGTTTCTTTCTTTTCCAAGCTCACATTCTAAACAATCAGCTATTCTTTCATTTAAAACCACAAGACTGGAGGAATCTTTCCATTCAGGGTGGACTGTTAGAGTTCTTTGAGTATCTTCTTTATCATTTTTTTTCAGCATATGGGAATCTTCTTGTTTAGTGGAATTTGGAGTAACAGTATTAATAGAATTACTGTCATCAGATGATTGATTCTCAATAACATCTGATTTTGAAACGAACTTTTCGTTTTCGCTTATATCTTTATCTTCTATTTCTTGTTGTCCAACTGAAGGTAATATTTTGATAGCATGTATGTCATCGCCATAGACTTCAGATTGAAATTTTAGATAATCTTCTACTTTATTTAAGATATTCATAGTTATTCTTTATTTTTGCATTTTACAAAGATAAAGTGTGAGAGAGAGACAAACAAAAGAAAAGGTGTTTTTTTTTCAACACTGCATTTAAATCGATATATATTTTTATATATTTATGCATTGTACCAAATCAAAAGCGTGATATGAGATATTTTATACTGTTTATAATTTTCCCTGTTATATTATTTAGTCAAGACTATCTGGAAGTGTCTCCAAAGCCTGGAGATGGGATAAGAAATTTATTGGAAAGATACAAGATTCCTTATTCAAAAAAAATGGAATCTGACTTTATAAATTTAAATAACAATCAAATCAACGGAAAAACAAAAGTTTTATACTTGACAAACAAGTATCAGGTTCCAATAAAAACATACAAATACAATGGTAAAAGCATTCGTACTACGATCGGGATTTCTGATTATGACTATGCTAAATTGATTCAGGATTGGAATTTACTCTTATATAAAACTGGTGTTAAACCAGGTGATTACCGTGAAGATTTGGATCTTTGGATTCCTGATTTTGACTTGAGCGGTAAATATGAGGATTTAAATATAAAAGAATCTCTTTTGGGTAAAGATTTTGAAGATATAGAACCAATTAGTAATTCACTTTCCGGGAAAATATTTTATTTAGTCTCCGGCCATGGAGGACCTGATCCAGGGGCTATCGGAAATGCAAACGGTAATGAATTGCATGAAGATGAATATGCATATGACATTACTCTCAGGCTAGCCAGGGAGTTAATGCTTAATTCTGCAAAAGTTTATATTATTGTTCAAGATGAAAATGATGGAATTAGAGAAATACGATATTTAAATAACAGCAATGAAGAATATTACTACGGAAAAGATACAATCTCACATGACCAGATATATAGATTAAGAAAAAGAGCTGAAATAGTAAATAATTTATATAAGCAAAATTCTGCTAACGGATTTACAGAACAGTACTTGCTAGTGCTACATGTAGATTCCAGGATAACAGAAAAGCGTATTGATATCTTTTTCTATTATAACGCGAATAGCTCTCAAGGAAAAGAATTAGCTACTACATTGCTTGAGACTATAGAACAAAAGTATAGAATTGCACAACCGGGAAGAGGATATGACGGATCAATATCCACAAGAAATCTCTACATGTTAAAGTATACAAAACCTACTGCAGTTTATATTGAACTAGGAAATATTCAAAATCCTAAAGATCAAGTTCGACTCTTAGAACCTAACAATAGACAGGCAATTGCTAATTGGCTTACAGACGGAGTTGTGAAATATATTAAGTCAAATTAAAATTATTAAGAATTATCTTAGCATATTAGCAAAATAGCCTATTTCTCATTATATTTGTAAACATGAAATCTGATATTTACAAATACAATTTCAGAAGCAATACATCACAATTTTTTATAATATTTATGGGCTATTTCAATGAATATACTTGTTTTGAATACCGGTAGTTCTTCATTGAAGTTTCAAATTATTGAAACTGATTTAGAAAAAATCGAAAAAAGTGAAGACAAAACTCTGGCTCAAGGTCTTGTAGAAAGAATCGGCAGCCAATCAGTAGTTACTTTCAAAATTGGCGACAAAAAAATCAAAAATGCAGTACCTTTAAGAGATCACAAAGCTGCAATTTTCCACGTTACTGAATGGATTACTAATCCAGAAACAAACATCCCGGGTATCAATGGTTTAGAAGATATTCATGCAATTGGTCATAGAACTGTACATGGTGGTGAAAGATTTAACGGATCAGTTGCTGTAACTGATGATGTTATTAGAGCTATCGAAGATTGTATTGATTTAGCTCCATTACACAATCCTCCAAACATTAAAGGTATCAATGCTGCTAGAGAAGTATTTGGTATGAATATCCCTCAGGTTGCTGTATTTGATACTGCTTTCCATGCTACTATGCCTGAAGAAAATTATTTATACGGTATTCCTTACCAACTTTATAGAAGATATGGAATCAGAAAATATGGTTTCCATGGTACTTCTCATAGATACATTGCATACGGTTACAGAAAAATATCAGGTAAGACAAGAGAAAATACGAATATTATCACTTGCCACTTAGGTAATGGTTCTTCTGTTTGTGCAATCAAAAATGGTAAATCATATGATACTTCAATGGGCTTTACTCCATTGGAAGGTCTAATCATGGGTACACGTTCAGGTGATATCGATCCTGGTGTAATTGATTTTATCGCACATAAAGAAGGTATCTCTTTAGAAGAAGTACTTTCTATCTTAAACAAACGTTCTGGTGTACTTGGTATTTCAGGCTTATCTAATGATATGCGTGATTTAGAAATAGAAGTTGAAGAACATCAAGATAGAAGAGCACAATTAGCATTAGATATGTTTGCACAAAGAGTTAAAAAATATATCGGTGCTTATTTGGCTGAATTGAATAGCTGCGATGCAATTTGTTTCTCTGCAGGTATCGGTGAAAATGCACCTGAAATGAGAGCTGCAATTTGTGCTAATATGGAAAATTTAGGAATTAAAATTGATCCTAAATTGAATAAACAAGCCATTCGCGGCAAAGAAATGAAAATTTCTACTAAAGATAGCGCAATCGAAGTTTACGTTATCCCAACTAATGAAGAATTAGTTTTAGCAAGAGATACTTGTCGTGTAGTATTAGGTGCACCGTTGCACTAATAAATCATAGGAGTTATCAAAATGGCTGTTAATCCATTTATCACAGACGTTCGCAATAAAGCTAAATCTAAAAATGCGAAAGTTGCTTTTCCTGATGGCAATGACCTAAGATCTATAGAAGCTTCTGTATATTTGCTCAAGGAAAAAATTGCAAGACCTATGTTATTAGGTAACGAAGAAGATATTAAGTCTTTAGCTGACTCTAATAATCTATCTTTAGAAGGTATAGAGGTAATAAATCCGGCCAAATCTGAGCTTATTTCTGAATTCGCTGATATTCTTTTTGAAAAAAGAAAGAAAAAGGGAATGACTATTGAAAAAGCTACTGATGCAGTTAAAGATCCTTTATACTTTGGTGGCTTATTACTTGAAACCGGTAAAATTGATGTTTGTGTTGCAGGAAACGTTGCTTCTACTGGAGATGTAATGCGTTCAGCTATTCACACAGTTGGTGTAGCAGAAGGTATTTCAGTAGTAAGTAGCTTCTTTATTATGACTTTTCCTGACAAAATGTTATGCTTTGGCGATTGTGCTGTAAATCCAAATCCTGATCATAAGCAATTAGCTGATATCGCAATCAGCTCTGCTACTAATTTTCAGGCAATTACAGGCGAGTCTCCAAAAGTAGCTATGCTTTCTTTTTCTACTAACGGTAGTGCTGCGCATGAATTAGTAGAAAAAGTACAGGAAGCAACAAAAATAGTAAAAGAAAAAGCTCCGCATATCCCAGCTGATGGAGAAATGCAATTGGATGCTGCTCTTGTACCGGCGATTGGTGCTAAGAAGTTTCCTGGTTCAGAAGTTGCAGGCAATGCTAACGTGCTAATATTCCCGGATTTGAATGCGGGAAATATTGGTTACAAATTGACTCAACGTCTTGCAGGTGCAGAAGCTGTAGGCCCTGTTGTACAAGGCCTTAAGAAACCTTATTGTGACTTATCAAGAGGTTGCAGCACTGATGACATGATAAATGTTGCTGCAATATGCTCTTTAATGGCATAAATTGTTTAGGTAAATTTAAGCGGGTTTTCGATATGATTTCCCGCTTTTTTTGTTTTAATAATAACCTTTAATTATTTGAGTTAGAGAGTTTTTACTATATTTGTGCAAAATAGAAATAGATATATTATTCATATACTGATTTGCTGACATGGAATTAAAATCTTTAAATTCGTTTATTGAAATTGCGGCTTCAAAGCCAAAGAAAAAAATTGCAGTTACAGCTGCAGCTGATGAACCTGTATTACAAGCTGTTGCTGAAGCTAAGAAGCAGGGAATAGCTGACCCGATTTTAGTTGGTAATGAAAAAGACATCAGAGTTATCGCTGAAAAAGTAGGATTTGATTTGACTGATGTTGAGATTATCAACGAGGAAAATGTAAGAAATACTGCTAAAATCGCAGTAAAACTAGTTAAAGAAGGAAAAGCTCAAATTTTAATGAAAGGCTTAATTTCAACTGCGGACTTTTTGAGAGCAATTCTTCATAAAGAAGATGGTCTTAGAAGTGGTGCTTTATTAAGTCATATTGGTTTCTTCGAATGTCCAAATTATCATAAAGTAGTTGGTCTTACTGATGCTGCACAAAATATAGAACCTAACTTCCAAGAAAAAGTAGGTATTCTTAATAATGCTATAGATTTATACCACAGACTTGGAGTTGAAAATCCAAAAGTAGCTTTATTGGCTGCAGTAGAAGTAGTAAATCCTAAAATGCAGGCAACTATTGATGCAGCAGCTTTGACTCAGATGAACAATAGAGGTCAAATAAAAGGTTGTATTATTGACGGACCTTTGGCTTTTGACAATGCAGTTTCGAAAGAAGCAGCAGATCATAAAGGTATTAAAAGTGAAGTAGCTGGTGATGCCGATTTACTTTTTGCACATAATATTGATGTTGGAAATGTTCTGTACAAATCGTTTACATACATGGCAGGTGCGTCTGTAGCTGCAGTGATTTTAGGTGCTGCTGCACCGATTGTTTTAACTTCACGTGCAGATTCAGACAGAAGTAAATTAATGTCTATTGCATTAGCTGCATCATATTAATATTTGGAGAAATTTTGAAATGAAGATATTTTCTATAAATCCCGGTTCTACATCGACTAAAATTGCTTTGTTTGAAGATACAAATGAGATATTTACTAAAACTTTGAGACACAGTGTTGAAGATTTAGCAGATTATTCTTCTATATTCGAACAATACGAGTTCAGAAAAAAAATTATCCTTACTACTTTGAAAGAAGAAGGATATAAAGTTGAAGATATTGATTATGTTGTTGGACGTGGTGGTCTTCTTAAACCTATTCCCGGTGGTGTCTACAAAGTAAACGATACTATGATGGAAGATCTTAAAACTGGTGTTCTGGGTGAGCATGCTTCCAATTTAGGTGGTATTTTAGCAAGACAGATTGCAAATGAAGTAGAAGCAGTATCTGATAAAACAGTTGATGCATTTATAGTTGATCCTGTAGTTGTAGATGAGCTTGATGATATTGCTAGATTTTCAGGTCATCCTGAAGTTCCAAGAATTTCAATATTTCATGCTTTGAATCAGAAAGCAGTTGCCAGAAGATATGCGCGCGAAAATAATACTAAATATGACGATTTAAATCTGATTATTGCTCACTTAGGTGGGGGTATTACTGTTGGTGCTCATGAAAAGGGTAAAGTTATTGATGTAAATAACGGCCTAGATGGAGATGGTCCTTTTTCACCTGAAAGATCAGGCGGATTGCCTGCCGGCCAGCTAGCTAAATTATGCTTCTCAGGAAAATATCAACTTCATCAAGTAAAGAAAATGATTACTGGTCAAGGTGGCTTTGTTGCTTATCTTGGTACTAATGATGCAAGAGAAGTTGAAGATAAACATGCAGAAGGTGATGCAAAATATACTGAAGTTTTCCAAGCAATGGCTTATCAGATTGCCAAAGAAGTTGGACAATGTGCTGCTGTTCTAAAAGGAAATGTAGATGCCATCTTAATTACTGGCGGCATCGCTTATGCTAAAGAATTTTGCGGATGGATAGAAGAAAGAGTTAAATTTATCGCTCCTGTTAAAAGATATCCTGGTGAAGATGAGATGTTAGCCCTTACAGAAGGTGTATACTATGCACTTAAAGGCGAACAACAAATTTGTGAATACAAATAATAATATTTATATAAACGGGGTGTAATTTTATTATTCACCCCGTATTTTTAAGATATATCGTAAATACCAGCCCAAAAATCATATCTAGTAATTTTTAGTCTCTTCAAAAGATAAAATAAAATACTGAATAGTAACTCTATATATGAGTATTCTTTATATTCTGTGAAAATATATTTGGATATATGCTCGCAAATAATTATTATATAAAAAATCATTATATAGGTGCTTATGAGACGTTTCTACGCATTATTGATCCCAATTATAACTCTCTTAAATATATACATATTAGAATCTCAAGAAATTGTATTTAATGAATATAGATCTGCATATTTAGAAAATCCTGCTTCTATTGAATTATTAGTTGTAGAAAATTATTTAGATATGAGAGGATTTTATTTAAGAGACTCCTATAATGATAAATGGGCTGTGGGAGTTAAATTCAGATATAATGACCTGTGGAAAAACATCAAATCAGGTACTTGTATTGTTGTGGATTTGGATGGAAATTCTTATCCAACTTATGATGAAATGCAAAATGGAGTCATAAGAGTTAATATCAATGATGCAGAATATTTTGAATTTTTAGATACAAATTTAAAAGCTGATATAAATGCTAAAGGTAAATTTGAAATAGAAAGTAAAAGTGATTTATTTCAGATTTTAAATTCCGGGAAAAACCATATTCATACCGCTTCTCACGGAAGTGAAATATCATATTTATACAACAATACCCCTCAACCGAAACTAAGACTTAACAGCAATCTACCAATTCATTGCTCTTTTAATGTTTATCCAGGTAAAAATATAGATGGATATTATTCAACATTTACTGCTAATGTTGTACAAAGTGAACATGTTTCTATTGGAAGAGCTAACATTGTAAATGGTGCTACTTCATATAACGCAGATTTTTGGTATTATCTCAGAAAACCTTCTTACAATAGTTATAATTGCAAAATCATCGAAAAAGATGGTAATAAGTTTCTTACTTGGAATAAGATATTAGTAAATGAACAACATAAAGATAAGTATGGTTATTTAATTATGTACGGCAAAGAGTCGGATGTTAGTAATTATACCTATGTCGGGCCAACAAACGGAACAGTTTACAAAGTAAATGATAAAATAAATTCATGGGTGATATATGCTAATTTAAATGATGCTAATATGAGTCAATATAAAGTTGGAAATGATTTAGCTCCAGATAGTTACATATTTAAAGTGGTGCCCTATGCATTTATATCAAAACATACTTTAGATCCAAATTCAGGTTTAGGTCCATCTTATGCAAACAGCGAGTATAATATTGCTAAAGTACAATTAAATCAGAAGCTAGATAGAGTTCCTTTGAACACAAATTCGCACTTTATTATTAATCAAAAAGAAGTCTTGTTAAGATATCACTATGAAACTAAGCATAATACTAAATGGTTTAAATTAGAACAGTCCAATAGCTTACAAGAATATTTTTCTCAATATAAAGTTCAAATACCAGGTAGTTATTACGCAATTTTATATGATTTTAAAAATAACATGATAGCTACAACAGATACCTTGCATATTGATTCTGCAAAAGTGAGTACATTGTTGGAAGATTATGAACTTAGTAGAGATACTGTTGTTCATGTATGTGAAAATTTTAGTAAATCTCTTCGAATTGCTGCAAGTAATCCAGATTTAAAGTTTTATGTATATAAAAATGATACCTTGATAACTAAAAGCAATAGTCTCATAGCAAATCAGTATGGCAGATATCAATTTATATATAAAGAATCTGAAGATGAATATTGGTCCTCAAGGGTAGTTGAATTTAGACCCAAAAAAAGTCCATTAGTCGCTACAGACAAAAATTTATTTATTCCAAATATGTCAAGACTGGTCTTTTGGTTTAGAAATACTTCTGATTCAGATATATATTTAACTGAAGATAATTTCAAAATTGATTTGCCTTTTGAAATTGAGTTTAACGTTGATTTTCCAATATATCTGAAAACAGATTCGTTGCTACAATGCCAGATCAAATATCATAACTTTACTCCTGAAGCAGACACAACTCATGGTAATTTATATTATTATGATGATTGCGGAATTGTAAGGATATTTCCTGTGAAAGGTTATAATAACTATCATAAGCCTCATATATTTTTTACAAGTGAGATTCTCTTATTTGATAACATAAGAAACTGCATATCTGATACTTTATTAACATCAATTAGTTTGTTGAATCTTGAAAAAGCTACTTTGAAAATCACTTCTAATGATTCAAGCATAGTGATTCCAACTTTTTTAAATGGAACAGATTCTCTAGTCGTTGCTGATGAAAAGTTTGTGGATATTATATTGATAACAATACCCAATGAATTTTCGGATATTACTTTGAACAAAGTCATTACAGTCGATGCTTATCTGGAAGGGGAATTAATATGTACAAACATGGTTCCATGTAAATTAGAGTACAACTCCAATAATTACTATGCTGAACTACCATACGAAACTTTAATATTTTGTAAAGAAGAAGATATTCTTCATACATATATAGATATTGCAAATTATACGAATAATGATTTAGTATTTTATTTAGATAATAATGACAATATTGATTTTGGATATGATTCTGTTATAGTTGAGCGAAATAAATTATCTCATCTATATGTAGATCTAAAATATAGCGAAACAGGTTTTCAAAATATAAGAATTACCGAGAAACTATGTCAAAAAGAGTTTATATTGAAAATTCAGACTAAATTATTGGAATTAAGCGTTCCGAATGAAAAAGTGATTGATATTGTTAAGCTATCAAATCAGTATATAGATTTCAAAATTCCTATATATTCTAATGATTGCAGTATATACAGTCAACTTGAATTTAATTGTCCTAAATATATAAAGAATATTAAGAATTCGATTGTAAATGATACTCTTGTCGCCGAGTTTTCTTTGAAAATATCAGATTTTAAAGAGGGGTATGACATTATGCTTGTACTCAATGATTACTGTGAAAGATCTTATCCTGTAAGATTAGAATTCCTTAGTAATCATGAATCAATTGTAAAACAAGAAAGTTTAAATTTTATTTCGGATCCATTGACTACGTCAACCCAAAATCTTGTATTAGGATCAGATTCAAAAGATTACAGTTATAAGATAGATGAGATAACAATAAGTAACGAAGCTTTTAGTATTAATGAGGATTTGATATTTCCTATAAAACTAAATGGAAAAGCGAATATTGCTATTAATTATTACAATGAGTTTTCTAATGATACTGCCGATTTGATTATCCATTATTCTGAACCATACAAATTCACTGAAAAGGTTTATTTATTCGGCAAAAGCACTGCTTATCAACCCAAAATTAAGTTATCATCAGTAGATTCAATTTTCGTAAAAGACTTACTGACTAAAGATATTATGGCGAGAATAGAAATTGAAGATAAGGTATCTCAATTTTTAGATTCGATCAAGATTATTTTTAATCATAATTCTTCAGATTTAGATATAGAGATAGACAAAAGTAAATTCTCGGATTATTTTGTAGATTCAAGAATTGATAAGGCTGAGAATACTACTATAATCACCGGATACTCTGCTAAAACAAATTTCAATATTCTAGACTTTGAGTATGATCTCAAAACTTCAGAATTCATAGATAAGAAAACTGATAGAATTGAATTAGAAACAGTATACTATTTAAATGGACGTACTAGTAATATTGAGAAACACACTACTGTTCTAAATTATGAAGACTTACTTGAGACACTACTTTTGAATCGTTTAGATAATAACTGGGTATATATTAAAGGATCTAATCCTGTGGAAGGAAGTACTGATTTTGAGTTGCTCACAAAGCTTGACGAAGAACTTAAAATACACATGATAAATGATTTAGGTAAAAAATACCACTTAGAAGTGAGTCGGAATCAAAATATTTATTATTTTAATGTAGATGTAAATAATTTTCCTCTTGGTGCATACACTATAGTGATTGAGGCTCAATCTAAAGTATTAAGTAAGAGAATTGTATTGATTAAATAACTATTTACATCTTTGTTTTAAAATTTGTGAATAGGAATTAAATGAAAACTTTATTCTGTAATATACTTATCTATTTTGTCTTTTCGTTTCTGTATTTGAATTCTCAAGATCTAGAGTTGGAATATAAAAATGCCAGTGAAGAACTAAATAACAGATTTAAAGTACTAGAATATGAAAAGGGCAGAGGATGGAAACAATACAAAAGATGGCAGTCATTTTGGGAACCAAGGTTTCAGGGGAAACGAATTGACAGTAGAGCTGAAAAATTACAAATCATATCTTATGGTGAACAATGGGAGGCTCTAGGACCTCACATTGTTCCCCTAAATAAACTTTCCTATCCTTCTTCCGGTCTTGGGAGAATTAATGTTATTAAAACTGACCCAAATAATTATGATAATATTTGGCTTGGTACCGCCTCAGGTGGATTATGGAAAACTGTGGATGGAGGTATCTTCTGGAGATATGTAGAAATTCCTGAATTATACTACCCTGGGATTGGTGATATTGCAATTCCTGAAGACAACTCAAATATGATATTTTTAGCTTCCGGAGATGCAAATGGATATTTTATGGAAGGTGCTGTTAGCAGTGGGGTCTACTATAGTTTCAATAAAGGCAATACCTGGAACAAATCTGAAATAGAATTTACTCCTCAAAAACAAGGTATTATCAATTCTATTGTCTGTAATACAAATGCAAGTTACATAAGTATCGCAACTTCTTTTGGAATATTCATATCTGAAGATACATGCAAAACTTGGGAAAAAGTACACACCAAGCATACCAGACATTTAATTAAAGATGTTTTGACTGATAGTATTTATTACGCAACTGAATTCTCAAGACATGGTGGATCTACTTTTATCAAATCAACAAATTATGGTAGAACTTGGATTACCAAAAAGGAATTTGAAAATGCATCTAGAATAAGACTAACTCAATCAGTATCAAAACCTTCTCGCCTGTATCTTGTTGCTGTGGATGCAAACAATAGTGGCCTCGAAGGTCTCTACATGAGTGATGATTATGGTGAATCTTGGGTCAAAAGAAACAATATCCCAAATATATTGGGTAGAAATGTAGATGGCGATGACATAGGAGGCCAAGGACATTACGACTTAGCTATTACAGTACATCCAAATAATCCTGATATTTTATATGTAGGAGGAATACATGTCTGGATGAGTAAAGATGCCGGAATTTCATGGGATATAAAAAACTATTGGATTGGAAAATATGATAAACCATACATGCATGCTGATCAGCATGACTTAGTTTTTATTGATACTGTTCTTTATTCTGCAAATGATGGAGGTATATACTATTCCACAGATTATGGTGAGAATTGGAAAGATCGTAGTGGTGGAATGAATATATCTCAGATATATAAAATCTTTGTAGCCAAAAATTATAAAGATCTTATCATATGCGGAACACAAGATAATGGAGCCTCTCATTCAGACCGATGGAACAACTGGTTTCATATATTAGGTGGGGACGCAACTTACGCTGAGATTGACCCAGAAAGTTTTTCCACTTTGTATATAATGTCTAATAATGGAGTACTAAATAAAACTGTTGATTTTGGAAAAATATTTAAAGTAATCTCAACACCTGATGAACTCTCAGAAACAGCCGACTGGATTACTCCTTTCCAAATAAACTATAGTAATTCTAATTCTATATACTTAGGTTATAATAATTTATGGGTTACTGAAGATCAAGGATGGACATACAGAAAACTAACTGACTTGGGTGATGATAGGAATATAAATAATTTACAAATTTCAAATGCTGATACAAATTTTATATATTTCTCAAACTATTCAAATCTTTATAGATATAGTTATCATGATAGTAAATGTGATAAACTGATAGAGGATTCTGAGTATGCAATTTCTTCGATTTTGACAGATAGCAGTAGATACGATACATATTATTTAGCTTATTCAGGCTTCAATGATACATTAAAAGTTATCAAGTATGAGAATGAGGAGCGTATCAATTTATCAGATGGATTGCCTAATTTCCCAGTAAATGATTTGCTTCATTATAAGGGTAAAGTTGATTTCCTTTTTGCTGCAACAGATATAGGGGTATTTTTCCGAACTGAAAGTGATAATAAATGGTATCAGCTTGGTAGTAAATTGCCGAATACTATAATAACTGATTTAGATATTGATGTTTATTCAAATAGACTTATTGCAGCTACATTTGGTAGAGGAGTTTGGAGTTATGACTTACCTCAATGTGAAATACAAGATTTACTGATATCCGGTGATTCTGTGATATGCCCTAAATCAGAATTAGTATTAGAGAGTAGTAGAAATGATTTGACCATTTTATGGTCAAATGGTATTACTGGTACCAAAAATATAGTTTCTGAAGAAGGTAATTATTTTTATACTGCTTTAGACAACAATTTATGTGTTGGTTATTCTGATACTCTGAAAGTTAAATTATCAGATTTGCCGGAAACTATAGATGTAAATGAATCATCAGATTCTCTATATGTTTTGGATGGGTTTGAATATGAATGGTTCTATAATGATACTTTGATTGCAAGTCATAATCATAATGCAATAAAAAAAGGTAAAAAAGGGTACTACAAAGTAGTTGTAAAAGATAATTACGGTTGTGAAGTTGTATCTGAAAAATTCTTTTTACAAACATCAGTATATGATACTATTAGTCAAGATAGGATTGAATTAGGTCCAAATCCTGTAAG
This sequence comes from uncultured bacterium, assembly GCA_942490685.1. GTDB lineage: Bacteria > Bacteroidota > Ignavibacteria > Kapaibacteriales > UBA2268 > JBFHIJ01. Next base: position 1,299,736 of record CALNXW010000016.1, on the reverse strand, counting down.
AGATTTTCTCTATTTAAATGCTGATCCAATACTGGAAATTAAAAGAATAAGAATACTTGATTTAGAAGGGAAAATTATCAATGAGTATCCTTTTTCAAAAAAAATATCTCTTGAAGAATTAACTTCAGGGACTTATACAATTCAGTTAGAATCAGCAAAATCAATAATAACTTATAGAGTAATTAAGCAATGATAAAATATATTCTTTTATTTGTTTTTATAATCTTCGGTTTCCGAATCGCGGATGCTCAGTATGCACCTGAAATACAAAATGCTAAATTAGAAAAAATGTGGGAAGGCAAAAATAAAGGGAAACATTCTGGTTATAAACAATTGGAACGTTGGAAGCATTTTTACTATACAAGACAACTTAAAGACAAAGAAAATGAGTTTAACTTTATCTATACTCCTGAAATATTGGAAAGCATACCTGTTTCTGAAGAATTCTCAAAAAAATGGAAGTATGCTGGACCTTATACTAAAGACATTGAAAAAAGAGACATGTATGGTATCGGAAGAGTTGCTTGTATTGATTTCCTCCCTTCAGATTCTACAATTGCTTTTGCAGGTGCCGCCACCGGAGGACTCTGGAAATCAATAGATACAGGAAGAACTTGGGATATAGTACCTTATTTTGATAAAATGTCAGTTGGTATTTCAGATATTGATTTTTCAATGCAGAATCCAAAAACCATGTACGTAGCAACCGGAGATGGTCATGGATGGACTACATCATTTGGTTTCTCGGTTGGCATATTTAAAACAACTGATGGTGGTAATACTTGGAAAGAACAAGGGAATAAGGTATTTCACGAAGAGAAGTTAATAATAAATAAGTTAGCTGTTTCAAGACATAATGACAATTTAGTATTAGCAGCAACAAACAAAGGAATGCTAAGAACTGAAGATGGCAAAAAATGGGAGTATGTTACCGATAGTTTATTGTTTAAAGATTTGATTCAACATCCTTTACATAATGGAATATTTTATGCTTCTACTTTTGACATAAAAGGCAATGCAAAGGTTTTCGAATCAAGGGATTATGGCAAAAAATGGGAAGTACTAAGAGAATATAATGGTGATTGTATTAGAATTGCTTTGTCTACAAGTAGATCACACCCAGATTATATTTGGATGTTATCAGTTAATAACAAAGATCTCTCCATGCTAAGTTTGGATAAAGTGTATATACCAACCAAAAAAGTAACTAATCTTTATATGCCTAAAGATTCTCTTGATTTTGTATACGGTCAGGGGTTTTATAATCTTTGTTTGTATGTATCTGACGAAGACAGTACTGACAAATATGCAGGCGGAGTTTTTATGTGGAAGTATGACAGAGACTCTACCTATTGGATAATGAATCAGGAAGGCATGCATTTAGATAATCATGATTTAAAATATAACTCTTTGAGCAAAGAGCTGTTCTGTGCAAATGATGGTGGCATCTCACGGAAAAAATTAGAAGATTCTGTATGGACAAATAGCTCCTCTGGATTACAAATCACACAGATATATGATGTTAGCACTAACAAATTTTACGGTAATGATATTATAATAGGCACTCAAGACAATGGTTTTATGAGAAATATTGATGGATATTGGTATCAGTTATTTGGTGCTGACGGAATGGAGGCAATATTTTCAGAAAGAGACCCAAATAATCTAATCTTGTCGATTCAGAGTAGCTATTCTTATCATACTGATGATTACATCAATACTTATAACTATGTAGAAGCCAGACCTGTTGGGGAATACGAATGGAGACCGAGAAGGACTTGCATAGTTTACGACAGTGAATCTGACAGCATTATTTACGGAGCTGCCGAAAATGTATGGAAAAGTACTAATAAAGGGTTAAGCTGGAATAAAATATCAAATTTCGGTACAAGATCAAAAGTGACTATGTCATTGAAATTAGTAGATAGTACTTTCTTTGTCTCTACCTTTAATGGGATTTATGTTTCAAAAGACAAAGGAAATACTTGGGATTCAATATATATAGACGAACATTATGCAATTGAAGTTGTTCCGATTGATTCAGAATCTGCATATTTTATTTTTTCCGGATTTAAAGACACATTGAAAGTATTGAAATATGAAGATGATACTTTGACAAATATAAGTTATAATATTCCGAATATTTCTTGTAACTGTGGAGAAATAGTTAATGGAAAGCTTGTTATAGGAACAGATTTAGGTGTTATGATTTTAAATGAAGAAAATCAGGAATGGGAAATATTGGGTAACTCTCTACCACAAGTCATGATATTTGACATTGATTACAATGAACACACAGGTAAGTTACTAGCAGGAACTTATGGTAGAGGGATGTGGCTGTATGAGGTTGAAAAATTCAGTTCAAAATTTGCAGATATCGAAATACTAGGAGAAAGAGATTTTTGTGATGGTGACAGTTTAAGATTAGTATGCAAAGGTTCTTTTGATAAGTATGCCTGGAGCGATGGGTCTATTTCAGATACCGTTACTATAAAAAAAACAGGATATTATTACTGCATGGTAGAAGATTCTACCGGAAAACAATATCGAACCAGAGAAATTGATGCATGGGTATTTGAAACTCCTGATGTTTTCATGGTTCTACAAAGCAATAATCCAGTCTGTGAAGGTGATTTTGTCGAATTTTTAGCATATTCTAACAATTTTGACTCTGATTCAATAGATTATGTCTGGAGCAACGGCGTTTTTGGAAGAGCAGGCTATACAGATTATTCTGATATGCTATATGTTAAAGCCATTAGTAAAAATGGTTGCTTTTCATATAGCGATACTGTTGAAGCTATAGTAAACCCAGTTCCTAAGGATATTAGCATCACAAGAGATAAAGATCACATCTATATAGACGAAGGATACAATTACGAATGGTTTAAGGGCGATACCTTACTCACAGAAACTAACAATCGATTACTAGTTGAAGAGACAGGTTATTATCATGCTAAAATAAAGAATGAATATGGCTGTGAAATTTTATCTGACACATTATCCATTGAATTTGATAGACAAATATTTAGTACTGAAGATATTTCTGTTAATATATATCCTATTGAGTTTTACGACAATGTTGATATAGAAATATATAATCCCACGAAAGAATCTGTATATCTAAAAGTCTATGATACATCCGGAAAAATATGTAAACAGCTTTCTAGCTTAGGAACAAATCAATATATAATCAGAACTATTAGTATGGAAAAATATTCCACAGGAATGTACTATTTTGTGTTTACTATAAACAATAATTCATACATATTGAAAGTTGTAAAATTATAGTTACTGTTTAAAATCACACATTTATTAACCGTTTAAATTCAAGGGATTAAAAGATATTCAGTGCAATATTTTAGGTAACTTTTTTTGTAGTTTGCGTGTCTAATAGTCAAGAAAAGGTTTTGTTTATATATTACAGTACGCTATGAAATTCAAAATGTTACTTGCCGGCGCAATATTTTTCTGTGCCACCACTTTATTAGCACAGAATGATTACGTCCCTTCTAAAGCATTGGATGCTGATAATGGTCAATCTTTCCATGAATATGTGAAAGAAATGAACATGTACTACGAAAGATTGCCTGTTTCTCAAAGAAAAGGTTGGAAACAATTCAGAAGATGGCAACATTTCTGGGAACAAAGAATTGCAGCAGATGGACAATTCCCAGATGCAAAGATGCTGATTGAAGTATTTAAAGAAGCAAAAAAAATTAAAACCCCTGATTACTTGCTTTCTAACAAGTGGGAACAATTAGGTCCTATTGGTTCTCCTATTACTTCAAAAAGAGGAAAGGGTATTGGCAGAGTTAATTGCATACGCTTAAATCCAGACAATGAGCAAGAATTGTGGATCGGTGCTGCTACCGGTGGTGTATGGAAGTCATTAGATGGTGGTAAAAATTGGAAGACCTTTGATTTCACTAGTTACCTATCCATGGGTGTTACTGATATTCAAATAGCAAAAACAAACACCAATGTCGTATATGTATCTACAGGTGATGCACATGCAACATATCCTCATGTAAACAGAGCATGTTATTCAGTTGGTATTTTAAAAACTACCGATGGTGGTAATAATTGGGAAATTACTTCATTAGCTGATTCTCTTGGAGAGAGAGGCATAATGGGCAAAATCGTAGTTGATCCAAGAAACGAAAATATTGTTATTGCAGCCAGTAGTGCAGGTATCATGAAAACTACTGATGGAGGAAACAGTTGGAACTTAAAGCAAATTGGAGCTTTCTTTGACATTGCTTATTCTTATGAAAATCCTAGTATATTAATGGCTTCTACTTTCAAAAAGAATGGTGGAGCAATGCTTTATCGTTCTACCGATAATGGAGAATCATGGGAACTTAAAGATAGTTATGAAAAAGTATCAAGAATAGATATTGAAACTAGCCATGAATACCCGCCATATTTTTGGACAACATCAGTAAATTCAGATTACATGAGTCTTTATGATATAAAAGCTTCTGATGACAATGGTGAAACTTTTACTACTATTTATGATGTAGCAGAAACTCAAGTGAACATGTTAGGAAGAAATAATGGTAGAGGTAGTGATTTGTACCAAGGCCAAGGTGAGTACGATATGGCATTTGCAGTACATCCTACAGAATACGGTAGAATGTTTATTGGTGGTATTGAAGTTTGGAGATCTACTGATTACGCTAAAACTTGGGACAAAAAAACAAATTGGTATGACGGCACTAAAAGCAATTATTCACATGCAGATCACCACGATTTAGTATTTAATCGAGATGGAAGTATTCTATACGATTGTAATGATGGTGGAGTATTTTACACGACTGATAATGGAAATACTTGGCATGACTTGTGTGGCAACCTGAATATCATGCAATTCCATCTTTTTGGTAATGATCAAGAAACTGGTGAAATTATCGCAGGTGCTCAAGATAACGGCTCTTCTTATATGAGTTCAGAAGGGGAATGGAAGTACGTAGGAGGAGGAGATGGATTTGAAGGTTTGATAACGCCAACTTCGAAAAAACACTATTTCTCTTCGATATATAATGGTGTTTTAAGCATGTCTTATTCCCCGGATAAAAACTACAATCATTATATCAGTCCTGCGCAAGTAGGTGATGCAGGAACTGATGGTTGGCAAACACCTTTTATCTTAAATCCACAAAATCCAAATACAATGTTAATCGGTTATTACGAATTATATATCGGTGACATTGAATGGAGACAAACATTTACCAGAAAATCTAATTTTGGTGGTTCTACTTATATAAGTTCAATTGCTGTTGCTGAGTCTGATACTAACACAATATATGTTGCCAGAGGATCTTCTTTATTCAAGACTAAGGACTATGGTCAAAACTGGGAACCAATTTTTAGTACTAGTAATAAAATAACATACATCGCAGTCGATCCTAATAATGCTGATAAAGTATGGTTCACAGTATCAGGATATAACAAAAATAATAAAGTGGTATGCATTGAAGGTGAAGAAGTTATTGACTTAACAGGTAACCTTCCGAACATTCCAGTTCTAACAATTGTTTACCAAAAGAATTCTGCTGATAGATTATATATTGGTACTGACTTAGGTGTATTTACTACTTCAAATAATTCTAATTATTGGGAATTATTAGGTGCTGAAATGCCTCGCGTGATTGTTAACGAGCTTGAAATTATGGAAAAAACTAGAACCTTAAGAGCTTGTACTTATGGCAGAGGTATTTGGGAAACAGATTTGATAGAATGTAATCCTACTCAAATTAGTATTACAAGTGATCATGACGAAGAGATTTGCGAAGGTGAAGTTGTTACATTAACAGCAGATTATGATGCTGAATCGTATTTATGGACGAATGGCGAAACAACTAAATCTATAGAAGTAACTGAATCAGGATTTTATTCTGTTGTAGTTCCTAAAGAATGGGGTTGCAGTGACAAGTCTTCGATTAAAAAAGTATCTTTTATACCAGTTGCAGATTTAGCACTTTCTATAAATGGTGATATACCATTCTGTGGTGAAGGTGGTCAAGTTACTTTTAGAGCTTCATCATCTTTTGAAAACTACAAATGGAGTAATGGTTCTACTGAGAAAAAATTGACTGTTACAGAACCAGGTGTGTACTATGTACAAGCCGAAACTAGAACAGGATGTATTGCATATTCTGATACAATAGTAGTAGAAAGATTCGACCAAGCTGAAGCTCCTACTATTACAAGAAAAGACCATAGAACTCTTGTTTCAAGTGAAGCTGCTGAGTATGTATGGTATAAAGATGGTAAAAAGCTATATGAAACTGATCAAGAACTGAAGCTAGAGAAAGATGGTATTTACCAAGTAAAAATTACAGATGCAAATGGATGTACTGCCATTTCTGAAGAGTTTTTAGTAGGAGATATGTCTATATCTGAATTGATTAGTCAGGGTAAAATTACGATGTCTGCTAATCCAAGTAATGGTTTATTTGAACTGACTTTCAATCAAGCTATATCTTCAGGTGTGACATTATCCGTTGTAAATACATTAGGAGAAAGAGTTTTCTCTGAATCAATTGATGTAGTTCCTGCAAATCATTCTGTTAGAATAGATTTGACAAATAGATCTAAAGGAATGTATATACTAAATGTTTTAGTAAATGAAAATCCTAGCTCTTTAAAATTGATTGTTCAATAATCAATTAAATCTTTTGATAAAAAAAGTCCTGCTATTTAAGTAGGACTTTTTTTTTGTATATTGCTTTTTTTATATTCCATTTGAAATAATATATGATTAGCTACTTAAAAGGCATATTAACCGAAATTGGTCATACAGAAATAGTTATAGAGTGCAATGGAGTTGGATATCTAACCCATGTTTCTCTAAAAACTATTGAAGAGTTACCTGAGATAAATAACGAAGTTAAAATTTTAACTCATTTTATTCCACGAGAAGATTCTCATAATCTTTATGGATTTTTTACTGAAACAGAAAGAGAAATGTTCAGGTTATTGATCAGTATTTCCGGAATAGGGCCGAAAATAGCTTTAGGTATTTTATCGTCCGTATCCATAGATGATATGTTACGATTTATATCTACCGGCGATATACTTTCGATGACAAAGTTGCCAGGAATTGGTAAAAAAACTGCTGAACGTGTAATTGTAGAATTGAAAGACAAAGTTAAACAGTTTGGTGATATTGAAACTAAACTTCAAACTAATTCGAAATCAGGTTTAGCAAATGAAGCGATATCTGCTCTTATTGCTTTAGGATATAATAAGACAGTTTCAGAAAAATGTGTAAACAAAGTATTGAAAGACACTGAAGGCCTTGATTTATCTGCGGAGTTATTGATCAGAAATGCATTAAAACATGCAATGAGCTAAGAAATGTTACTAGTATTTCCACATATTAAACTTAGAAATGGTGAATGTGCTTTTTGCATCGAAGGTGAAGAAGGCACACAGGATATTTATGAATCATACTCACAGAATCCTCTAAAGTTATTAGAGCTTTGGAGAAGAGAGAATTCCAAGACGATTCATATAACCGATTTAGATGCAATAGAAAGAGAATCAAATATTGAAAACGCGAATTCTATAATATTTCTAGCAAATTCTATTGATATCCCTGTTCAGCTACACTCAATATTTAAATCTCCGGAAGATTGTCATATATACTTACAAAGCGGAATATATAGAATCGTAATAGGTGAAATGTTATTGAGATATCAATCTCAAATCAAGCAAATGATTTCTGAGTATACTCCTTCAAGGATTGCTTTTGGTGGTTCTATAAAAGATGATAGATTTATTTCAACTTCAAATATTACTTTAGATGACTTTTGTCAAAAAGTAACTGATGTTGGAGGAACTCGTGTAGTTGTACATGACAAATCCTGGGTATATACCAGGCCAAATATTGAGATGTTTAGAGAGTTATTCGAAAAATACAGAGTCAGGTTTACATTGATTGATCCATGCAATAACTATGAAGAACTAGCATTTCTAAACAATAGATTTAAATATGGTATTGATTCTATTATACTAGGTAATTCTTTATATAAGAATAAATTTCCTTGTCAAAAAATATGGAGAATAGCTGAAGCCAAAATGGAAAGAAAACTCTAATCCTGCTAAAGAAAACCTTCCTTTTTTTTCCTCTTTATCCATATTTTTATACAATGAATAGGCATGTTTAAACGTTTAATCATATCTGATAATCAGCTTTGTATAGGAATATGACAGGAGCATTTTAATGCCTCATATATTTATTGATGGTCAAAAGATAGAAGCTAAAGATGGTCAAACAATCATCGAAGCAGCTTATGAAAACGGACTGCAAATACCTCACTTTTGCTGGCATCCTGAATTATCTGTCTCAGGTAATTGCAGAATGTGTTTAGTAGAAGTAGGATTGCCTAAAAGACTTCCCGATGGAAATATTGAAAAAGACGAAAATGGAAACGATGTAACTAATTATTTTCCAAAACTTCAAATAGCCTGTGCAACTAAAATATCTGACGGTATGAGAGTTAGACGCCAGCAGAATAAAGTTGTAGAAGCGCAGGAAGCTGTTATGGAGTTCCTTCTAATTAATCACCCTCTTGATTGTCCAATTTGTGATGAAGCAGGGCAATGCAAACTTCAAGAATACGCATTCGATCATTCTAAAGGTCACTCCAGATTTGAAGAAACAAAAAATCACAAGGATAAACGTCAGAAATGGGGACCTAATGTGATGTTTGATGCTGAAAGATGTATCTCATGTTCGCGCTGTATTAGATTTTCAAAAGAAGTTGCAAAACAAGATGTCTTGACTTTCGTTCAAAGAGGAGACCATGTCACAATTGAACTTTTTGAAGATACTCAATTAGATAATCCATACTCTATGAACGTTATTGATATTTGTCCCGTTGGAGCTCTTACAAGTCCTGACTTTAGATTCAAAGCCAGAGTATGGGATATGAGTTTTAACGACTCTATTTGTGCTACTGATGGCTCCGGAACAAATATAAAAATTGGTGTTCGAAATAATGAAATACTTAGACTTGAACCAAGAACTAATATGTTTGTCAATAAGTATTGGATGTCAGACCGAGCTAGATTAGATTTTAAATGGGTCAATGAGAACAGATTGACAAATCCAATGATTTCATCTGAACAAGTAGAATGGAAAGAAGCTTTTAAAGCTGTTTCGAAAGCAATGAAGCAATATAAAAGTGATGAAATCATGATTCTAACATCCGGTAGGAATACAAATGAAGATTTACATGTGCTAAAAAAATATGCTCACAAATATAGTGTTAAGCATTTGTACGCTTTACCACATATTGAAGAGAATCTGCAAGATGATATGCTTAATACGAAAGAACGTGTACCTAACACAAGAGGCTTAAAAGAATTTGGAATAGGAACATCAGATAAAATAACTGATATTCTTAAATCAGGTAAAATAAAATTACTCTTTTTAGTTGAAGAAGATTTATCTCACAATACACATTTATTTGATGCAATATCAAATATTGAGACATTGATAGTTTCTGCTTATAACCATAGTAAACTTACCGAAAAAGCTAACATAGTCTTAGCAGCATCAACTTTTGCTGAAATTGAAGGTACTTTTACTAATGTTAAAAATAGAGTACAGCATTTCGAACCTGCTTTAGTTACCAAAGAAAATATTGGTAGAATGGGTATGAAAATGAGCCGTCTGGATAAGATGGGTGCTCATAATGATAGATGGACACAACATGAACAGAGAAATTGCAAGCAAAATTGGAGAATACTTCAAGCGATTGCAAATATGGATGGAGCAAATTGGCAATATAAAAATTCAGAAGATATATTCAATGACTTGGTAAATACAATGCCAAACTTCAAAAATATGTCTTATGAAAAGTTAGACTTGCACCAAGGTTTGATTCTTGGTAATGCCGATAAGCCTGATAAAATCAAAAAGAGCTATCAATCTCATGTTATGAAACCAAATTAGAATGTAATATTTAAATAGTATATAATTATGACTGAAACTATTATCTTAATTTTGGAAGTACTGATAAAAGGCGCTGTTATAGTCGGATTAGTCCAGACATCAGCAGCGGTGTCAGTTTACTTAGAAAGAAAAATATCTGCAGCTGTGCAAGATAGAATTGGACCAAACAGAGTAGGTCCATGGGGTATTTTACAACCGATTGCAGATGTGGTTAAACTGTTTTGGAAAGAAGATTTGGTTCCTACTGCTGTGGATGGATTTTTCCATAGACTAGCTCCATTTTTATCTCTTGGTATTGCACTTGCAGTATGGGCTGTCGTTCCTTTTGCCGGTGACGTTGTAATCTCAGGAAAAACATATCATTTTGGAATCGCTCCTGATGCAAATATTGGTGTGTTATTTATTTTGGCTATGACTTCAGTTGCTGTATATGGAATAACATTAGCAGGGTGGTCTTCTAATAATAAATATTCTCTTTTAGGTGGCTTGCGTTCATCAGCTCAAATGATATCATATGAGTTATCGATGGGTATGAGTGTTGTAGCTGTTGTGCTTATTTCAGGTACTCTTTCTTTGAATGGTATCGTAGAGGATCAAGGAGCATGGGGCGGATGGAGATGGAATGTTTTTCTTCAACCACTTGGATTTATTATATTTTTAGTATCTGCTTTTGCTGAAACCAATAGAGCTCCTTTTGACCTACCTGAGGCTGAGCCAGAATTAGTAGGCGGCTTTAATACAGAATATTCCGGGATGAAGTTTGGTATGTTTTTCTTAGCTGAATATGCTAATATGGCTATGTCAGCAGCCTTCATTACCTTGCTTTATTTTGGTGGCTGGCAATTACCTGTTCCACCTGAAATGATTGGATTAGAGCAGGGATCTATAACATTAGCCTTAGTTCAAATGGGCGTATTTATTGCAAAAGTTCTGTTTTGGATAGTATTCTTTATTTGGGTCAGATGGTCAATACCAAGATTTAGATACGATCAACTTATGAACTTAGGTTGGAAAATATTATTGCCGTTATCTTTGCTTAACGTATTACTCACGGCAATAGGCGTTGTGCTTTATAACATGTATTTTGCAGGATAATGATAAGAGATAGATATGAATAATACTAAAAATACTGAAGCAGAAAGAATGACCTTTTGGGAGCGTACCTATCTCAAAGAGATAGTAAAAGGTCTCGGAATGACATTTAAGCGTGCTCTTCAACCCAAAATGACAAGACAGTATCCTGAGGTAAGATGGGAGCCCACTGGTTCTTATAGGGGCAGACCGGTTTTAGTTCAGGAAGAAGATGGGGAGAGATGTGTTGCTTGCGGATTATGTTCCAGAGTATGTCCTGCAGTCGCAATTGAAGTGCAAGCTGCAGAAACAGATAGAGACAAGGAACGTTACCCAGAAAAATTTGAAATTAATATGCTTAGATGTATATTTTGCGGCTATTGCGAAGAAGTATGCCCTGAAGAGGCTATAGTCATGTCTAAAGATTACGACATTGTCTTTACAAGTCTAGATTCTGCAATATTAGGCAAAGAAAAACTTTTGGTACCTGTCCATAAGTTGCAAGATAGACTTGAATATTTGAGATATTACAAATAGAAATTATAAAATATCATATAAAGCTCATGTATTTTCTTACATGGGCTTTTATTTTTGTTGTAATATACTGTATATTTAAGTATATTCATTTATTGTTACATGTATATACTTATAAAAGGTGTTGAAATGACAAGAAGGTTCTTAATAACTGTTTGTTGCATCATATTGGTCAACTTTTTGACAGTTGTGTCTAAAACAATTACCAGCGCACCTTCGGGTGGAAATTGGGGAGAGCCTGCAGCTTGGACAGGTAATATAGTGCCAACAGAAACAGACGATGTCATAATAACTTCTACAATATACTGCCCAGGACAAAGCTACTCTACTAAAACATATAAATGTAATAATTTAACTATTGAAAATAGCGGTAAAATAATACGCTTAGAGAATTCTGCAGGGATGTCATCTATTTTAATCAATGGAAACTTAGTAAATAAAGGCGAACTTATAGACTATGATAATTATTTTGATTTAGAGATTTTGGGTAACATTTCTAATTATGGTACTCTATCACCAAGAAACATTCAACTTACCGGTACAAATGCCTCAATATTAACTGAAAACTTTATAGAATGTAAAACTTTGAATATAAATACTACTAATCCTGCTAAAGCTGTATCAGATTTATTATTTACTGATACAAGAATTAGTTCCAGTTCTAATCCGAGGCAGGCTATAGATCTTAATGGCTTTGATTACATATTGAATTCAAAAAATCTTACTTATGATGGCTACTACAATACTTTCAACACTAATTCTCACAGTAGTGTTGAACTTAGAAGTAGTAGTTCTAATATTATTTTAAATAATTCCATTCTTACCGGTGAGGTAAAAGCCAATATTGAAATCAGATCTGAATCTCATGCAATCATTGGAGACTTGGAAGTTTATGGTGATGTTACTATACATCAAGATGCATCTGTACTTTCTAGAAAACATTTAATGAACTTCATTATACGAGGAGACTATTATAACTATGGTTTGCTCAGCAGTGATACTTTAATAATAGATAATGAAACGATAGCACCATTGAGTTTTAAAATTTCAGTATTTGGAAATGCTCACAATCTTTCCCCGTCCGGTGTGTCTGATTTTTTTATTTATTCTCAAGATAAAAATCGTATTATGAGTGGTAATTACAGCAACAATGTAACTATTTATAATGAGTACCAAAGTGCACCTGGTGGAACAATTAGCTTAAGTGGTGATTGTCACATTGGTGGGAAATTATATGTTTATTCCGATCTTGTAATCCCTAATAATTCAACGCTTCATTTGGACAATTACTCCAGTAGTCCGATTATTATTGGCAATAATGGAGCTCAGATGACAGTTGATGGAAACATCTATCGATATCATGTTTTGAATAACTCATCATACTACCGAAGCTTTAATGATCCAACGCACAGTGACATTGCCATAGAAGTTCGTACCTGGGACGGCGAATATTCAGCCAACGCCATTGAAACACATACATCGCAATATGTAAATATGGAAGGTTCAATACAGAAATGGTGGAGAGTGTCTCCTATAGGTGATCTGAACAGCTATAAATATGTTCTACATTTGTATTATGATGATCAAGATTTAAACGGACTCAATGAGGATGATTTAGATGTTTTTCTAAGTACAAATGAAGGAGAAAGCTGGGATTTAATAAGTTTTGGAGATTATGTTGTTCATAACAAAGAAGAAAACTATTTCCAAATTGGAAGTTGGACAAAAGAAGAATCTCTATTAACAGAATTCGGAGATTTTACAATTGGATCTGTCACAGAAGGTATGCCTATCGAGTCACCACTGTGTTTGGATTTTATAGGCGATAAACAAGTAAGAATTGGTGCTCCCAATAGATATACAATTTATATGTATAATCCAACAGACAAAATAATTCCTTCCTTTTTTGTTTGTTTCAATAACTCAGAAAGAATAAACTTCTCCGGCGTTGAAATACCACATAATGAAGGCTTTGATTATATACCAATTGACTCAATTGGAAATCCTGAAGATGCATTAGTTTTTGTGGTTCCTTATTTAGATCCTAAAGAAGAATATTCGTTTGATGTTATCTTGGAAGGATTGCCGGAAAGTGGAAAAACTAGCGATGTTACTTTATCAGCTAGTGAAGGACTTTCAATTATGGGATTTGTCAAATTTGCTAAAGATGATATGAAAGATGCTACAATATCTGATTATGCTAATAAAGCATTTGAGCTTGATGCAAAAGAGAGAGAAGAATATAGCAGGTTTAATGGTATAGCTCAAGAAAATCTTAAATACAAAAAGAAGAAAGAAGGTTACGGAGTCACAACAGCAAGAAATGTTATTAAGTATACGATGGAAAAAATTTCTGATACGAACCCGGTATCGAAAACATTATTCAAAATAGGTAGCTGGTTTGAATTTGTACATAGCTTTAGTACTACATTAAGACATAGAATAATGTATGCAATACAAAAAGATTTAGGTGCCTATGATAAAAAATATTTTGATCCAAATTCAAGTAGTACTCAGGGAGTTAGTGGCAAACATCAAAGCGCTGAACTGGTAGTTTCCAAAGATCCTAATGCGATAGTTGGTCCTGTGGGATATGGTGATTTTAACTTCGTCGAAAAGCTTGAAATGGCACACTATAAAATTCTTTTTGAAAACATGGCAGATGCAACAGCTCCTGCATATAAAATTGAAATACTAGATACTCTTGATGAAAACATATATGATATATCAACTGTAAAATTTGGAAGAACCAGCCATGAAGGAGAAAATTACAATTGGCAAATTTCTAAAAATGGCAATATTTTACGTTGGTACATAGAAGGTATAGAGTTAAAACCAAACAAAAACCCTCCGGAAGGCGAAGGCTGGGTAAGCTATTCAGTTAAATTGAAGGAATCTGTAGCAACAGGTGATCAGATTAAAAATAGAGCATCTATCATATTTGACGTTAACGATCCTATATTAACTAATACTTGGATTAACGTAATTGACGATGTGAGTCCTACTTCAGAAATCTTAGACCTAAATTATAAACATGGTACAGACAAATTAACTGTTTCTATAAATGGAGCAGACAACAAATCAGGCTCAGGCATAGGAAGATATTATGTCTATGCATCAGTTAATAACACTCCATATAGAATGATAATGGAAACTTGTAGTAACGAGACAGAATTTGAATTTGAACTAGGCAGAGATACATTGTTTAGGATTTACGCAATTGCATTTGATAATGTAAATAATATGCAAAATGATATTTCTAATATTGAAGAAATCAACATAAATTCAACTTCTGTGTACGATTCAAGAGACTTAGATATAAATGTGACTGTCGGTCCTGTACCAGTAAAAGATATCTTAAACATCACTATTGAAAATGGCAATAATCGAAAAGGTGTATTAAGAATATCTGATGTGCTTGGGAATGTTGTCGTAGAGAAAAATATTGATTTAAATAACAATGTCGAATACTATGATATACCTTTCCAAAACATATCACATGGTGCTTATATTGTGGACATTATGGTTGATGGTAAGGCAAAATCAATTAAAATAGTTAAGTAAATTACTTTCAAAACAATAAAAGAAAAGGTACAATCATTGAATGGTTGTACCTTTTCTTTTTAGTTTATTTACATAGATTTATTTAACATTAGGCGAAGTCATTTCTGCAGGTTTTACTTTTGCTTCAAATTCTTCAGCAGTTAATATACCTAATTCAACAGCAGCTTCTTTGAGAGTACCACCTGTTTTATGTGCATGTTTAGCAATTTTAGCAGCATTATCATAACCAATATGTGGATTTAATGCTGTAACAAGCATTAATGTGTTTTGGAGTAGATATTCTATTTTTTCTTTATTAGGTTGAATACCAACAGCGCAATGTTCGTTAAACATAATCATTGTATCAGATAATAATCTGGAACTTTGAAGGAAGTTATAAATCATTACCGGTTTGAATACATTTAACTCGAAATTGCCTTGAGTGCCTGCAAAGTTGATAGTTGCATCGTTACCCATAACTTGAGTACAAACCATGGTCATAGCTTCAGATTGAGTTGGGTTCACTTTACCCGGCATAATAGAAGAACCAGGCTCATTTTCAGGGATAGTAAGTTCACCTATGCCACAGCGAGGACCGGAAGCTAACCAACGAACATCGTTAGCAATTTTCATGAGTGAGGCAGCTAATGTTTTTAGTGCACCATGAGCAAAAACAATAGCATCATGTGCTGCAAGTGCTTCAAATTTATTAGGAGCTGTCACAAAAGGCAAGCCTGTCAATTCAGCAATTTGAGCAGCAGATGTTTTTGCAAAATCAGGGTGAGAATTCAAACCTGTGCCAACTGCAGTACCACCGAGAGCTAATTCATAAAGTCCCGGAAGTACTAATTTTACTCTTTGGATAGCATTGTCAAGCTGCTGAACCCAACCGGACACTTCTTGACCTAAAGTTAAAGGTACAGCGTCTTGAAGGTGAGTTCTTCCAACTTTGATTATATCTTGAAATTCGTCTGCTTTAGTTTTAAGAGTATTTCTTAAAGTTTCTATTGCAGGTAAAAGTCTTTTATTTAAATCTTCAGCAGCAGCGATGTGCATTGCTGTAGGGAAAGTGTCATTAGAACTTTGAGATTTATTTACATCATCATTAGGATGAATAGGAGTTTTGCTTCCTAGTACGCCACCTGACATTTCAATAGCACGATTCGCAATTACTTCATTAGAATTCATATTAGATTGAGTGCCTGAACCTGTTTGCCAGATAGAAAGAGGGAAATGCTCATCTAATTTACCATCTATTACTTCATCAGCAGCTTTGCAAATCATATCACATTTGTCTTGAGCTAATACACCTAATTTAGCATTAGTCAAAGCTGCAGCTTTTTTTAAAATGCCCATACCTCTAATAACTTCACGAGGCATTTTTTCAATACCGATATTAAAATGGATAAGAGATCTTGCAGACTGCGCACCATAATACACATCTGAAGGTACTTGGATTTCACCCATAGAATCTTTTTCAATTCGCATAGACATCTTTATTTTCCTTTGTTATTTTGGTAGTTATTGATACATTTATCACGTATAGACAAAATACATATTATTGTCTAAATTGAAAAGTTAAGATACAAACCAGTTGTAAGAATTAGTATTTAACTAATTGACAACTAATATTATTTTCACTAGTGGTCTTTACTCTGATACCAAAATACTCTTATATAAACTAAGTAAAGCTTATAATGGCATGATTTTTTCTAGTTTTCCCAAAAAATCAATAAGAAAGTATTATGAAGATAAAGAAGTACATAGCAAATACCCTTACAGAAGGTAAACGTCATATACTGGCTGAGCTGGGAGATGACGCAGTAATTCTGTCTTCTCGGTCTGTAATTAATCCTGAAACCGGTGGTGAAGCTGTAGAGATTGTAGCTGCAACCGATGAAAAACAAGATTCCGGTAAAGTAGTAGAAGATAAAAGATCTGCTATCATTCAAGCTTTAACGCGAAAAAAAGCTGTTAATAGTGGCCAAACGGAACAGGCACTACAAGGTGATATAAAGTCTGAAATAGAATCATTAAAAGAAATGATATCTGATATTTCTGAGAGTATGAAATATCGCTATAAAGGATTTTTAAATGAAGGCTTCGCTAAGTTATATAAAAAACTGATTGATGGCGGGATAATTGAAAAATATGCATTAGAAGTTATTGCCAGAGTATCAGCTTATAATCACAATGCAAAATATGAAGATGCATTTGCTACTGCCAGAAAAATTATTGTAGAAAGGCTCGATACAATAAGGCCTTTAGTGAAGAAAGATAAAAGACAGGTGGTGTTATTTGTTGGTCATAGTGGTGTAGGCAAAACCAGTAGTTTAGTAAAAATTGCAGTAGTAAATAAAATACTAAGTAAAGCCAACATACTACTTGTATCAGCAGATACATATAAAGTAGGAGGGGCTGAACAGCTTCAAACATTTGCTTCTATAGTGTCCATGCCTTATAAATCAGTATATAATCCTACTGAACTTAAAGATCTATTAAATAAAGAAAAAGACAGAGATTTTATATTTATAGATTCTTCCGGAAAGAGTTATAAAGACCAAGAGCATCTTGACGAACTTAAAGCTTTTATTAAAGTCATACCGGATGCGATGATATATTTAGTGGAAAGTGCTGCAGTAAATAGAAAAACATTTGAAAAATCACTAGAAATATATGATCAATTCAATCTCAAAGGTCTGATTTTAACAAAAATTGACGAAACAGAAGAGATTGGCTCAATCTTGCCAACCCTATCCAGAAGCGATTTGCCTCTGGCATATGTTTCGTCCGGACAGAAAATACCGGAAGATTTAGAACCTGCAGACAGAGCAAAACTAAGTAAGTTGATTTTACCGGATGAAGTAGAATAGTGGAAATGAAAAGCACAATAAAATATACATCTGCTGTCAAAGAGTCAAAGCTTCCCTATGTTATTACAGTATGTAGTGGCAAAGGAGGAGTTGGAAAAAGTGTGCTTTCAGCCAACATAGCAAACTTATTAGCGAAAAATGGTAAAAAAGTACTCATTTGGGATGCAGACATGCTATTCCCGAATTTACATTTGATATTTGGAGTAGAACCGCCGGTAAGAGCAACAGACTTATATGCAGGAAGAGTTTCGGTATTGCAAACAATCTGGGGAATTAAAGAGAACTTAGATTTGATTGCAGATATTCCAATTTCTAACGGAAGGGATATATTCGACGGAAGTTCTTTACTCCCTGCTTATGCAGAACTGATTGCCGTGTCTGATTATGACTACATTATTTTTGATACTGCAGCAGGGGCGTCTTCTGAAGTATTAAATGTAAGTAGCATTTCTGACATGACAGTAGTTACGGTTACAGACGAGCCAACTACTTTGTTGGATGCATATGCATTAATAAAAATACTATTGGAAAATGTGAAAGAAAGCAAAATACAATTGCTTATAAACAATGTTATTGATTTTGAAGATGCAGAAGATATTTCTACAAAACTAAATTCGGCTACTAAAGAGTTTTTAGACAATAAATTTGCTATATTTGGCTATGTGCCTTATGACAGGAATATAAGACAATCCATATTAAAACAAGTTCTCTTTACGGACTTATATAAAGAGTCTGAAGTACATGAAGCAATAGAGAATATAGCTAAATCTATTTTATCGAAAATACATAAATAATAGTATCGTTTCTAATAATGGCAAGGATTGCCCACAATTTCAGGTATATATACTATGGCTAAAGACAAAAAACAAATGACGCCTGAAGAGAAAAAAAGAGAAAAGGAAAGGCTGGCTCTAGAAAAAGCTGAACTACAGGAAAGAGAAAAAAGAAAGAAAGACAGAGCAAAACGGAAAAAACGCAGAGAAGATAGGTTAAAGAAAAAGATAAAAAAAGAAAAGAAAAGAATAAAAAAAGAGATAAACTTCCCTTATAAGATTTTGAATCTTGTAATTGCAATGACCACTCTACTTATTCTTATTTTCTTTTTATTTGCAACTGATATGAGTATTATATCAATTGTAAAATGGACTCTTTTCCTTTTACTTGTTCAGTATTTGATATTAGGTGGATCTATGTCTGCTTATGTTTATATGCTTGCTGAAGACAAAAAGCTGGAGCTAAAAGAACAATCAAAACGTGAAGAGCTAGATTTAAAATACGAAGATGAGATGATTAAGCAGCAAGAGTTACAAGAACTGCAGAATCTTGAGAATGAGATAAAAGAGAGAAGACTTGCAGAAACTATGAAGCTAAAAAATAAAACTCAAAAAGAGCTTCAAGCTGATAACTCACAAGTAGAGATGGATGCTCAGATGGGTGATCAGGCTTTAAGTGAAACTGATTTGGACAATCCTTCTCTTCCAGAATTTAATGAGCCTAAAGAACATTTTGATATAGAAATTGGTGACGATTTTAATTTAGAATCAAATGTTGAACAAAACCCGGTTGCTTCTTCTAAGCCTGATATACCGGATGACTTAGAAATGCAAGAAGAACCTGAAATTGAAGGTTTCCCGGAAATGAAAGAGTTTATACCTTTGGTAGATTATCCTGAGATGGAAGACGAAAACGATAATGATTATGAGAATGACAAACAATAGGATTATTCTATAGTATATGGCTAAAAAAAGTGTAGATATGACCGATGTATGGAATGAATTATTCCGATCTGAATATAAAGATAAAAACGCCTTGGATAAATTGGTGTTAAATTATGTTTGGCTTATCAAATATGTAATTCAGCAAATGCACTTACCCGGGAATTCATTTTTGTCCGAAGATGATTTTCTGAATTATGGTATTTTAGGCTTATATGAAGCTATTAATAGATTCGATCCTGAAAGAGGTGTCAAATTCGAATCTTATGCAATCCCTAGAATTCGTGGAATCATACAAGATGAACTAAGGAAACTTGATTGGCTTTCCCGAACCGCAAGAAAAAAAGCTACTGATTATATCAACGCTAGTGATAAATTAAGGTCTGAAAAAGGGGGAGACGTTAGCCCTGCTGAAATCATGAAAAAGTTAAACGTCACTCCAGAACAGTATAATACCTATCTGGCTGCTGCAGCTGCAGCGAAAGCATCATTGTCTATGAATGAGTCGTTTAGCATGCCTCTGAATATAGATGATAATGATGTAAATATGATGGAAGAAATTCCTGACAATGACCAGATATCTTCGTTGGATGCAATTACTAACGAGGAGAAAGTAGATCATTTAGTTAGAAATTTACAGGATCTACCTGAAAAAAAGAGACTTGTCATAACTTTGTACTACTATGAAGAGCTAACTTTTAAAGAAATAGGACAGTTGATAAATGTTTCGGAAAGTAGAGTATGCCAAATACACAGTCAAGTAATGAAAGACCTTAGAAAAAAAATGAAAGAATTTCAAAATGCTTAGTCCAAAAGTAAAAAGAAAACTAGAATCTTTGAAAGATTTACCAACTATACCTACAGTTATGTCGCAAGTATTGACAGCTTTAGATAATCCTGACGTAAGTGCTGCAAGCTTAGCGAAAATTATTGAAAATGATCAGTCTCTAACAGCTAAAGTTTTAAAAGTTGCAAATTCACCTTTCTACGGATTTGCAAGAAAAATATCTACAATAGACCTAGCTGTCGTAGTTATGGGCATTAATACTATAAAAGAAATAATTCTCAGCTTAATCATACAAAAATTCTTTTCTAAAATACAGAAATCAACATTTGATGTAAATGCGTTCTGGCAGTACTCAGTATTCTGCGGAACTGCCTCTAGAGTATTGGCAAGAAAACTCGGATATAGACTTGCCGGAGAGGCATTTGTTACCGGCTTGATGCATGATATTGGTGTATTAGTCTTAGTAGAGTCATTTTCTTCGGATTTTATTAAGATCCGAGCATTACAAGACCAAAAAGGACTCTCTATGCCAGAAGCAGAAATGTTAGTATTAGATACAACTCATGCTGAAATAGGCGCATGGATTGCAGAAAAATGGAATTTACCTGATAGATTATGCGTTGCACTTTCTCACCATCATACATACTTTATGGATATTTTACATGAAAAAGTGATCAACGATGAGCAAACAAATAGAGAAATAGTGGATGCTGATGGTTTCGGAGCGATCGATGAACCGTTAACAGCTATTGTTTCTATGTCAGAATGGTTTGCTAAACAGATGGGATATATGGAATGGACTCATGATAAAAATGCAGCTCCTCTATACTTATCTAATGAGATTTTCGATGGTGAAGATAATTCAGATTTTTTGGATAAAAACAGCGCTTTTACTATCTTGAAACAAGAGCTGACAGATGAATTTGAAAAAGCATCTGTATTTAAATCATTTTCGGGCAAATCTATAGCTTAGGACAAAATGGCAAAAAATCAAAATAATAATGACGCAAAGAGAGCGCAAGAGGATTATGTAAAATCTCTGGAGCTTTCTGTCAAAATACTTCGAAAAGAAGTAGATGATCTTAGAGCTAACATGAAATCATCTTCTAAAGGGAAACATGTATCCGTGCTTCCTCATGAAGTTGATATCGACTTCTTAGGCTATTCCACTACTGAAGAAATACTGAATGAACTCCAAAAATTCTGCTCTAAAATGTTTGACCTAATGGAATGTAGCATATTTAGAACTTCTCAAAACAAAGATATAGATTATTCTTTGAATGCAGTAAATGATTTAAAGAATGACATGATGAATCTTGACGAAGAAGGCATAATAGACTGGGTTTGCGAAAATGGTAATACTTCAATAATTCCAAATACTGTATCACCTGCAGAGCATAATTTCTTCTTTATTTCCCCAATAAAATTAGCAGGCGAGAATTTTGGAGTGTTTTTAGGAAAAACACCTCTTTCAGTTTCTGATTTCAACGAAGAAGATATTAGCGAAATTGAAAAAATTGCTGAAAATGCAGCTGCTGCCATATTTAATATATTGTCTACTGACACGATAGCGAATCTTAACAAAAGAATGGATTTGCTCAATAAACGAATGCTTGATGCTGCAAAATTTTCTTCGCTTGGTGAACTCACTGCTTCATTCTCCGAAGAAATTGAAGCTCCTCTAATGGTGATAAATACTAATTTAGATTTGATAGAGAGTGGGGTAGGAAATCCTGAAAAAAGAATAGATGTCATAAAAAGTGAAATAAATAAAATCTTCAAACTTAATAACAGAATCAAAAAATTATCTCAGTCTGACTATGGAAAGGAGCATATTGAGTCTATAAATATATGTTCAGTTATTGATGAAGTAATATTGTTTACTAAGAATAAGTTAGAGAGAGAAGATATCGAGTTAGTCTCAGACTATGAAGATAGTGAGATTAAATTACTTGGTATAAAATCGCATTTAGAGCAAGCAATCATGAATATAATTCTTTATTGCTCAAAATACATTCCGGATGGTGGTGCGATAACCATAGGAGTATACTCAAATTCAGGAAATAGAATTACTATTAATATTTCTGATAATGGAATTGGAATTGATGGCACAATGCTTGAGAATATATTTGAACCTTATTCCGTAGATTCTTTCCAACATGGTCTGGGATTATATATATCTAAGTTTATTATAGAACAGCATTATGGAAGGATAACAGTACTCTCTGAACTAAATAAAGGTACTACATTTAAAATCAGTTTTCCCGGAGTAAAGTAATTTGATTCGTTTAATTACAATATTACTTTTATTACCTATGATTTTGTCAGCGGAATCTCTCTTAGAGGTTTCTTCGCCATTAGATAATAGAGTGTTTTTTAAGTTTGATTCTTATCCGAATCAGACAACATCAAGGTTATCTGATGATAAAAAGCAAATAATCATCAATATTCCGGAAACAAAACTAGATTTGGATCAAAATACTTTCGTTGGCAAAGGGAATATCTCATCAGTAGACTTAAGCTATAAAGATAATGCTCTTACTATATATATAAATTTGAAAGATGCTGCTGGCTATACGATTGCTCCTTTAAAATCAATTAGCATGTTTGCATTGGAGACCTTTGATTGGTCAAAAATCAACAAACAAGAAGATTTATACAGAAATTCTCTTTTGGCCTACGAATCTGGATTAACTGATGTTGCTTTAGAGGACTTAAGAAAATCTGATTATAAAAATGCAAAAGATGAGCTGATAGATATCTTATTAACAACTAAAGATTACGAAAATGCTGTAAAAATGTCTTTTGATGCATATAATAGCTCAAATATGCCAATACACTTAGCTGTTATTTCTGAAATAGCTAACAATTTGAATGACACAGTTAAATCAAGCAAACTTCTGAAGAAGATTGAATCCTTGACTGGAATCAAAGGAATTTCTCTAAATAAATCATATAAACTTGCTATTGCTTCTTTAGATTCACAATATGAGTCAGAATTAGACTCACTTAATCTGGATAAAAAAGAAGAGAAAAATGCGGAACAAAAAATAGCTGAAGACAGATTTAAAAATATTTTCTCTGATACTGAAACTCAGCAAGATTCTAATGCAGTGAGTCATATTCTGTTTAAGGATTTTTACGGCTTCCCTTGGTGGGTCGAATATGTCTTATATTTTGTTTTGATAGCAGTTTTGCTGGTAATTTATTTGTACTTAAAATGGAGAAACAGACAAATATTAGCATTGAAAGAATTTAGTGAGAAGAAAAGAAAAATTGAAGAAAGAAAAGAGAAATCTAAAAAATATCATAAAGAATCTAAAGAAGTTGAAGAGGATATAGAAAAGGGTTTAGCTGAAAGAAAGAAAAACCATGAGTCTAAAACTACAAAAGAAGAAAAAGAAGAGATAAAAGAAGATATTGACACTCCTGAAAAAGATGAAAAAGTAGAAAAACAATCTAATTTTTCAGCTGAGATGTTGAAAGCTCAACAACTATATTCAAATAGAACTAGAAAAGAAACTATTGCTAAATCAGAAGAGACTGAATTGCCTCGCAAAACTAATTCTCCTGAAAACAAGACTAACCGACAAAAAAGAGCAAATAAAATCGAACAAATCATAGATGCTATTCGTACTAATAGTAGTATCCCTGATGAAATTAAAGAAGAACCTAAAAAAAGAGACTATTCAGGACTATCTGCAAAAATGCAATTGGCTATGAAAATATCAGATCAAGAATTAGAAGAGAAAAACAAACAATTGAGCAGACTAGAAAATCTGACTGATGAAGAGTTAGACCGAATTGCCAAAGAACTCGGCACAGGAAAGGCCTCTATAGAAACAAAGAAAAATCTTCAAGATTTACTTTCTGATCAGGA
Organism: uncultured bacterium; assembly: GCA_942490685.1. Taxonomy (GTDB): domain Bacteria; phylum Bacteroidota; class Ignavibacteria; order Kapaibacteriales; family UBA2268; genus JBFHIJ01. The sequence continues at coordinate 1,275,363 of CALNXW010000016.1, read as the reverse complement.
TGCATTAGACAAATTAGCTAAAAAGTTTAATAAGAGAGAATAGACTATATGAGAATTTTATATACAACATTATTTATCATTTTCACACTGATATACACTTCATTACCCTCCGAAGAGATAAGCAAATCTCAAATACCACTTACTGGCATATATTTTGATAGTTCTAAAGTAAATAGTTCATTGCGTAATAGTACGGCTAAATCTGTCAAAAATGATACAATATCAAATACCTATAAGATAAAAAAGGTGAATATTGATCAGACAGCAGAGCTTTTGACTATGGAAGTATCTATACCTGATAGTGATGTGAAATTTCAAATTTCCTGTTTCAATTTATTAGGTAAAAAGATATTAGAAATCCAGTCAAACAAGCAACTGACAGACAGAAGAGAATTTAGCGTTGATATATCTAAAATTCCAAATGGGATTTATATATGTGTACTACAAGCAAGTAATGGTTCAAGAGATACAGAGAAATTCATTATATCGAGGTAGTTATGGCAGCCAATATTACAAGCAGAAGGAATAGCAGCTTTCTCAAATGTAGTATAGGTACTGTATTATCTATTTTGATTTTCTTTGCTATGGATACTGTGGCATTTTCTCAAGCTTCTGGTGGAGGCTATAGCGAAGCATATCTTTTGAGAGATGTAGGAGGTAGAGCATTATCAATGGGTGGTGCTTACACTGCAATCTCAAATGATCCAACTGCAATCTTTTACAATCCTGCAGGTTTAGGTTTTCTAGCTAATAAACCTCAGGTAACTGGTGGTATTTCGTCACTCGGTCATAGTAGAACTCAATCATCTATTGCCTGGGCACAATCGATATATCCAAGATTAGGTGTTGGCTTTGGTATTAATAGCTTTTCAACTGGTAGCTTCCAGGGTAGAGACATCCAGGGTAATCCTATTGGTGACTTTTCTGCTTTACAATATGCCTTAAATTTGGCAGGCGCATACTCTTTAGAAAATGCTGCAATTGGATTTAATTTCAAGTATTTGACAAATAACTTAACCGGTTCACAAATCAATGCTACAGGTTACGGACTGGATGTAGGTACAAAATTTGATGTACTGAATATGGTATCAGTAGGGGTAGCAGTTCAGAATATTAGCGGTATGATGTTCTGGAATAATGCTAATGAAGATTACGAATATTTACCTTATACTGTAAGAGCCGGAATTGCAATGGAATACGGCTTGAATGACGAGCTTTATACAACTCGCTCTTCTATTGACGGCGAAATAGAAGAAGTCTATATTCCACCTACAAGATATATTATTGTTTCAATGGATGCAGTTTTGCGTCAATATGAAGAGGCTCCATCTTTTGTTTTAGGTACTGAAATAGTATTCCATGAGTTTTTTGCTTTTAGAGGTGGTTTGGATTTTTACGGAGATGACAATGGAGAATCTAAATTTTTGCCAATGAACAATTGGGCTGCAGGATTTTCTGTTAGACCTAACCCTCAGGATCTTCACTTACCATTCAGTCTTCACATAGACTATTCTCTTGCCAATAGCTCACTAACAGAGAACAACTTATCGCATCATATCTCGTTTTACTTAGAGTTCTAAATTGCATAAATATCAAGTTGTTATATTATTTCACTTGAGATTTTCTTTTATTAAGTTCAGCCATACCCTGTTCAATTATTTTGTCCGGAACTTCGATATCAAAACCGGAAAGAGGAACTCCTCTTTTAGAATCTTTAAGCTTAAGTAGAAGTTTAAAGTACTCTTCTGCTTCTTCCAATCTGTTCAAATATAATAATGCGTGCGCTTTTAAAGAGATAGAATATAATTGCTCAGGAGCTTTCTTAAGTGATTCTTCTGCCCAATACAGTGCTTCAGCAAATTTCTTTTGACTACCTGTCAGCTGAGCCAAAGTAGCAGTTGCACTTGCATAAATAGAGTCTGACAAATCACCACATTTCAATGCAAATCTTATAGATTCTTCTGCCTCGTTAAATATTTTCATTTGTGCTAATGTTTGCCCCAATTGATACCATGCATATCCATAAGTAGGCTCTTCTTTTATATGCGCAAGAAGCATTTTGTAATTTCTTTTTATCTTATTTTCCATCACTTCTCTTGGTTGATTATAACCAAGGTGATTGATTTTTATGTCGGTCATTACGAATACTTTGTCTAAAGCTATGATAGATGGGGTAATTTGCTCGTGAACCCGCCCTTTAAAGTGAACTGAAGGGTAGCCATAATTTTTAAATAGGCGAGGGTAACCACCTCTATGCAATTCAGAAGAGCCATCTAGTCTGGAGTGAGCACTTTGAATTATGCAAATATATCCACCAATGTTTTGATCTTTAGCTTGAATTACTCTTAAAAGTTCTTCTTTACTGCTCTCTTCTAGTCGTTCATCTGCATCAAGATACAATATCCAGTCACCACTGCATTTTTTTAAAGAATGATTTCGTGCTGCAGAAAAGTCATCAATCCACTCAAAATCATAAACTTTTGCCCCATAGGCCAATGCAATTTCCTTAGTTTTATCAGTGGATCCAGTATCTACTATTATTATTTCATCAGCTATGTCTTTGATGCTCTCCAAACAACCGGGCAGCATTTCTTCTTCATTTTTGACAATCATGGAAACAGAAATACCAGAATTACTCTGATTATAATAATCAGTATTTAAAGTGATATTTTGAGGTCTAATTTTTGTTTTAAGAGAATTTAGAAAACCAATTACTTCTTTATTACCTGGAGATATATCCAAAGCTTCTTTTAGTAAATTTTCTGATTTTACATAATCATCTTTTTTAAAAGCCATATTTGCAAGACCTACTATGTTATGGATATTATGCTTATCATATTTATATCCTTTACTAAAGTATTCTTCTGCATTATCATATTGATTTAAAAGAGTATAAAGTCTGCCTATCTTGAATACTATTTCAGCATAAGGTAAATGATAATCTCCCATAATTCTTGCTTTAAGATTAGGGTGAAGACTTGACTTTTCAACTAACAAATAGTGCTTTAAAGAATTATTAAAGTCCTTATTTTTGAAATACAGATCTGCTAGAATAAAATTAGCAAATACTTGTTCTTGAATAATTGAGATTGATAAATTTGCTCTCTCAAAGGCCTTTTGAATGTCATTAAGTCTAAAGGCGATAATGGCACCATAATTTAAAGCTTGAGGCTTTAAAGTATTGTTACTATTGAGACTGATAAGAACATTCTTAATGTCTATTTCTGCTCTTTGCAGTTCGCCCATGGAAAGATATGTTTTAGCTCTATTCAATAGGGCGTAAGAATCAGAGGAATCTAATTCTAAAGCAATATTGAGTAGTTTCAAGTTTCTTTTTTGTTTATTCAGCATCTCTTCGGGGGATAAAGAATATCCTAGGTGTAAAATCTTAGCATCTGTATTTTCAATATTCAAATCATTTCTATGGATAGAGTTGATTATTTGCTCATGTACAATGCCTTCGTATCTGATTGTATCGGAATTTCTAAATAGTCTAAGTAAATTTGAAATAAATATATCTTTTTGGCCATTATCATTTATAGCTTCAGACTTTATCTCAATTAACCAAGCACCTGTATTTATTTTCGCTTTACTAATAGTTTCAACTAATACTTCTGGATTAAGGATTCTTTCGTCAGCATCGATAGAAAGGATAAATTCACATTTGGCAGCATTTAGGGCTATATTCCTAGCTTTAGAAAAATCATTTTCCCATTGCGTTTCTATTACTTTACAACCTGATTTATGGGCTATTTCTACAGTATTATCTTCAGATCCTGTGTCAACTAATATGATTTCTTTAGCAATTGGCAATACAGATTCCAGACAAGCCGGAAGCATTTTACTCTCATTTTTTGCTATAATGCAAACAGATAAATCTGGTTTAGAAAATTCTTTCATTATGCCCCATTGATTCTATATTGTCAAACTGTAATAAGTCAAACAAATATAAATAAATATTATGTAAATATACGTATTAAGAAGCTAAATAATTAAAATTTGTGTAGAAAATTTTTCTTTGGAATGCTATTAGGAGCTGAAATGCTTTTTTGAAAAGACCAAAGTAAATTAATATAATAAATCAAATATTAATCTTTATCATTTAGTATATTTTGTTTATATTATGAAAGTGCATTAGTACGATTATTGATGCTCATCCTGTGGGGGGAAACAATTTTGCATATCTTATCGCAATTATATCTTTTTCAATTAGCATAAAATAGGGAAAGATATATTCCTTTGTTTCTTTTCTATTAGTATAATTTTGTAACTAATTGTAAAATAAGACTATGGCAAAGAAAAATATTAAAATTACTCAGCTCGTTACTGTATCCGATATGCTTGTGCTTTTAGCAGTTGTAGCAGGTTTACTTATTGTATTTTTAGTAGATCAAACTGCTATTAAACTTATCGGTGGGGCTATATCAGTTTTAGCATTTGTAACAATATCAATGCTTTACTACCAAAGGTTAAATGATCTAGTTGATTCCAGACCTAAAAATTATCCTACAAATGCTCCGGATTATAAAACTACAGTAAAAGATGATTCCAGTGCAAAAAGGCAAGTTATTGAAGATTTTGATACTTCATTTAAAGATCAGCCTGAATTAAAAACTAATTACAGAGAAGAATTATCTTTAAAATCAGAGGAAGGTTTTAGGATTATCTCTAAATCTAATTCTGAAAATCTAAAATTTGCAAAACCTACTGAAAAAGAGAAAGAAAAAACAAAGGTAAATAAAGCTAAATTTAAAACAGCACTGGAAGTTCAGCAACAGAAGAAAATTGAGGAAGAACGCAAAAAGTTAGAAGAAGTTCAATCTCAAAAAGAAGAAGTATCAGAAAAAATCGATGATAATGTTCCTAAAGATTTGCCTTTAAATGAGGAACTTTCTGTCAAAGAAGAATTTGAGTATAAAGAAGATCTATCCATTGCAGAAGAACTAGATACTAATGGAACTGAATCTCTTAGTAATCCGGAAGAATCTCAAATTGAAGAAACTTCTGTTGAGGAAAACCAACCAGAAATATCCGAAGAAGAAGATAAACAGCAATTAGAAATTCCTATAAATCTGTTATTAGAAGAAGTTCCTGGTTTTGGTGATGAACCAAAAAAAGAATTTGAGTATTTTCTGGGAAGAATATTAGTCGCTATAAAAAACATTCTGCCTTCTAATACAGTTGCTTTTTATTTAGCTAATGCAGAACGAAAAGAATTGGTCTTAGAAACTATTATAAGTGATACTGAAGACAGTATCAAAAAGGGAGACAAATTCACTGTAGCAAATGATATAGTTTCGCAAATCTATATTGGCGCAAAACCTGAAATATTGACCGAAATAAATCCAAAAGCTGAACTTGATTTGATTCCTTATTATACCGATTCAGTAAATATTACATCTTTTCTGGGTGTACCTGTTTTTTATGATAATGCAGTCGTTGGTGTATTATGTGTTGATTCTAAACATTCAGATGTATTTGATAATTATTCGGTTTCAATTTTAGGTCATTTTACTAAGCTGCTTTCCGGTGTTGTATATAGTTATGCACAAAAATATGACTTATTGCAAGTAGCAAGAACAATGGATGCAGTAAATGTCTTTCAATCTATGCTTATGGAAGAAAAGGCAGATATAGAAGATGTTTATTCAATTTTGGCAAATGTAGTTAAACATATATTCGATGTAAAATCATCCGGCGTAGTTGGTTTTGATGAAAATATTAACAATTGGATTGTTAAATCCAATGTTATTAGTGAAGATAATCCGGGCATAACAGGTCAAGTTATAGATATCAATAATTCAGTTGTTTCTAATTGTTTAATGAGCTCCGGTACTACCGTTATTTCTCCGGTAACTGATGATATTATAAGAGTCAATCAGAATGAAGAAAATTTAGATGGTGGTGTATTTGTTTCAGTACCTTTATGTACTAAATATTCTACTTATGGAGCATTATATTTTGAAAGTAAAAATGTAATCAATATTTCTCAGTTTGATTTAAATATTTTAGAAGTGGTTGCCTCACATGCTGCACATACAATTGAGAAGTTACATGTGATTTCCATGCTAAATACTAATTCTTTACTTGATCCTAATACCGGCATACTTAACCCTCCGGCATTTTATACAAGACTGGAAGAAGAAGTAAAGAGACACAAAGATTTTGAAATCCCTATCGTTATGTGCCTTTTCCAGCTTGATAAGTATGCAGCTTTTAGTCCTGAAGAACATAGTGACAGAAGAGAGAGAATTATATTCCACGTTCTCAACATCTTTAGAAAGAAAATCAAAGATTATGACATCATAGCTCGTGCTGATGAAAATGTATATTCTATAGTTATGGTTGGTATGAATATAGAAGATGCACAGTTATGGGCTCAAAAAATCAGACAAGAAGTGGCTAGTACTATGATAGAACTCGACGGTCAACAATTCTCAGTCACAGTTAGTATGGGATTGGCTGCCTTAGATAAATCTGACTCGTTAGAATCGTTTTTAGCTAATTGTAGAAGAGTATTAGATAAATCTATACAAAAGACTAACACAGTGAATGTATTTGGCTAAAAATCAATTTTCTCAAGTGGACAAAATATAATAAAAAAGCGTGCTAATAAATATCAATGTTTATTAGCACGCTTTTTTTATGATTTATCAAGAATCTATAGTCTTATTTAAATCTTGTCAACATCATTATTCGTTTTTTCGTTTATAGTGGCATCTTGAATGATTAGGTCATATTTATAGCCTGCACCGAAATCAACGTCTTTATTTAAAATACCTTCAATAACAACAACATCGCCAACTTTGGCAGCATCTGAAGTTGTAATAGTTATATCAAAATTATTATTTGAAGCGTCTCCGCTACCATCTTGAAGGTGAATCCAGTTTTTGCTTAAAATTGCTTCGTTGAATTTAACAACTTTGCCTTTAAGTTTCACTTTTTTTCCGATAAATTCTTCTGATTTGCTAAACAAATCTGCAATGGAAATACCGCCTTCAGGAGTTTCTATCTTAATGTCAGAATTAAACCCTGTTTTAGTGTTTGGGTGTTGCATCATTTCACCGTGAGGAGCTTGTACTTTAGATTCCAATGATTTAGTTAAGTCATTTACCAAATACAACTCATCAAAAGTTTTATCAAGTTCTTTCACTTCAAAATTCATCTGCTTCAATGCATCAGTGAAATATAAAGTATCTCCAACTTTAACATCGATAGGTGAAGAAGAAATCCAATAATTAGCATCTTTTTCTTTTACTTCTATAACAGTATAGCGTTTGGCATCTGTAGTTTTTGTAACTACAACCTGACGAACACCTTGAGGTAAAGTTTGTACATTTTCTTTTTCGTTACTGCATGAAAATAGCATAGTAGCAGCTAATGGCAACAAATATATTTTTTTCATTTCAGTTAATCTCCATTGATTTTTAAATAGTATATTTTGACGTTAAAGAGTATTCTTTATTTACTAAATTGATGCAGCAATAACAAGAGATACTATAGACATTAGTTTGATCAAAATATTGAGTGAAGGACCTGAAGTATCTTTAAATGGATCTCCAACTGTATCGCCTGTAACGGCAGCTTTATGAGGTTCAGAGCCTTTATGATATGTTACATTGTTAATAACGATACCTTCTTCAAACATTTTTTTTGCATTGTCCCATGCACCGCCGGCATTAGACTGAAAAATTGCCATTAAAACACCGGAAACAGTAACTCCTGCCAGAAGACCTCCTAATGCTTCAGCTTTGAAAACAAAGCCTACAAACACAGGAACTATAACAGCAAGTAAACCAGGAATCATCATTTCTTTAATAGATGCTTTAGTAGAAATTTCTACACATTTAGCATATTCTGCTTTGCCGTCAGCTTTATGATAAATTGCCAGATCTTCTTCATTCCATGATTCTAATTCTTTATCACCATTTTTTCGCATAACAACAAGAGCATCTTTAAGCTCAGGAATATTTGCAAATTGTCTTCGTACTTCTTGGATCATTGACATGGCTGCTCTTCCTACAGCACCCATAGAGAGAGCTGAGAAAACAAAAGGCATAATTCCACCTAAAAATAGACCTGCCATAACATCTGCTTTTGAAATATCAATAGTTTTGATATCTGCAGCTGTCATGAAGGCTCCAAATAAAGCAAGTGCAGTCAATGCAGCAGAACCAATTGCAAAACCTTTGCCAATTGCTGCAGTAGAATTACCAACTGCATCTAATTTATCTGTTATTTTTCTAACTTTGTGTGGAAGTTCAGACATTTCAGCAATACCACCTGCATTATCAGAGATTGGCCCGTATGCGTCAACTGCTAGTTGAATACCAGTTGTAGCAAGCATGCCTACAGCTGCAATAGCAATTCCGTACAAACCTGCAAAGTGGAAAGACCCTAAAATTGACAATGCTACTAATAGAACAGGAACTGCTGTAGACATCATACCGGTTTCTAATCCGGCAATAATATTGGTAGCATGACCTGTGATAGATTTTTCAGCTATCCTTCTTACTGGACGCTTACCAAGGCCGGTATAATATTCAGTGATTAAACCAATACCAACACCAGCAGCTAAACCAATGATAGTAGCCAAAAATATTCCTAAAGAAGAAATTTCATAACTAATTCCATAGAGTGGATCTGCAAACGTAAATGAACTTGGCATTATCCAAGATATTAAGAAATAAGAAACTAGAATCATTAGAGCAGAAGCAAGAAAAGTTCCTTTGTTTAAACCGTTTTGTGGATTCTCATCTTCTTTTACCTGTACAAAGAATGTACCTATAATTGACACCAATATTCCAGAAGATGAGATAAAAAGAGGTAGTAATATTGCTGATAATGCGCCAAAAACAGTATTCTGCATTTCTGGTACATTATAGAATGCTGTTCCTAATACCATAGCAGCAATTATAGAACCTACATACGATTCAAATAAATCTGCTCCCATACCAGCAACATCACCAACATTATCGCCTACATTATCTGCGATAGTTGCAGGATTAAGTGGATGATCCTCAGGAATACCTGCTTCGACTTTACCAACTAAGTCTGCACCTACATCAGCAGCTTTAGTATATATACCGCCACCAACTCTTGCAAAAAGAGCAATAGAAGAAGCTCCAAAAGAAAATCCAGTAACAACAGTAATTACTGTCTCCAAAGCAGACTTACTATCTGCACCAAAAGCATCAAAATAGTTAGCAAATATTATAAACAAACTGCTTAATCCAAGAACTCCGAGTCCGACAACCCCCATGCCCATAACAGATCCACCTTTGAAAGCAACATTTAAAGCACTATTAAGTGATTTTTGAGCAGCATTGGTAGTTCTAACGTTTGCTCTTGTAGCTATTTTCATACCTATATAGCCTGCCAATGCAGAACATAAGGCACCGGCAACAAATGAAATTGAAATAAACCAATGTGATTGAGCTTGCAAATTACCTTGTATACCAAGTAAAATCGCTACGAAGAAAACAAAAATAAAAAGTATCTTATATTCAGAACTAAGAAAAGCCATTGCACCATCGCTTATATATTTTGCAATCCGTGCCATCTTTTCTGAACCTACTTCTTGTTTAGTTACCCATTTAAAATTAATGTAAGTAAAAACCAGTCCAATAAGGCCTGCAATAGGAATTAAGTAGAGTAATGATGTCATAATCTTATGCCGCAATATTAGTAATAATGTAATTAAGGGAGCAAAGATAGATTAAAATCTAATAACATACAAATGTTTTTTATTGCTTTTGTGAATACAAGATGTGACAATATTGTCTTTACATCAGAAGCAAATAATGTTCTTACTTTCTAACTATAATCCTTAGAAATGGAAAAAACAACAAATACCTTGATATCTTCATGAAAAGAGGGTATTTTAGAAATATTTTATAAAAATATTTCAAAGCTTAAAGGTAAAAAGCGATAGAATCGTTATATAAGAAAAGTGATTTGAATAGGATGGATTTAATGGAATTATTTGATACTGGCTTAGTCAAAGAATTAGAAGCTTTGCAAAAATATATTTCTAAAGATGATTTGTTCTTAGTAGTGGATATTGAAGGTAAAATTATCTACCAGAACAATCAATCTATTCTTTTATTTGGCGAATTAACTAATGTGTTTCAATCAAATCTCATTAGTTACAAAAGTGCTGATGTTTTTAAAAAACAACTTATTTCTCATGAAGTATATTATAGTAAGGAAAATTGCAGTCGTTATGATCTGTTTTTCCGTTTTCCTGATAAAAATATTGTCGTAATAAATGGATACTTAAACGGTAAAGAGGCGACAGGTGATACTAAACCAGAAAGTAGTTCTAAGAATATACTTTATAATTTTACAGAATCTTTATTTCAAAACTCTGAATTTGGTGTACTGTTACTTGACCAACAACTTCAAGTCGTAAAAATCAATAAAAGAGCTGAAAATATTTTAGGCTCAATAGAATCAGATTTACTAAACAAATCAATTTACGAACTAGCATCAGATAAAAATAAAGAAAAGCGCATTAGGAAATATAATAAAGTCTTAGATACCGGAAAGCCTATCGAATTTGAAGATGACATTAGTTTTTCTAACGGTATACGTAAAAGACTTTTTATTTCTGCTTTCAGAACCGATGAAGGTGTATTAACTTTTATTCTAGACTTTACAAAAATAAAGTCTATGGAATCCGAATTGTTTCAAAAAGAAAAAATCCTATCAGAACTTCAAAATATATCGGGCATGGGGCATTGGATGTGGGATTTAAAAACCATGAAGATCCACTGGTCTGAAAATACTTATAAAATATTTGGAATAATACCTGAAGATTTTGATGGATCTTTAGAATCATATAACAAATTGATACATCCAAACGACATAATTAAAGTTAGAAACACTGTGGAGAAATGTCTGCAAGATAAAGGAACTTATCAGATAGAACATAGAATAGTAACTAAAAACGGCTCAATTAAATATGTACTTGGTAGCGGAACTGCTGTAGTTAATAATGAAGGTGATGTGATCCAGCTACTAGGTGCTATTCAAGACTTAACTTTCATTAGGAAGTCTCAACAGTCTCTTTTGCATGCTAATAATGTAAATAATAAGATCTTAAGTTCAATAAATGAAGCTATTATTCTTATCAATAATAATGGCAGAGTGCAGGACTGCAACTCGAATTTTGAAGATATATTTAATATAGATAAATCAAAATTGATAGGTACTAGTGAAAGAAAAATTTTCCAACTAATATCTAAAGAAATTATTAATGCTGAAGAATTTCTAGAAATGATAGAAGGTGTCTTCGATATGCAAGAAATTGAAGTCTTTGACTTAGTGTATTTAAAAGACGGTAAAGTTATCGAATACAATCATAAAGTTCTTCTAGAAAATGGTAAAATAACAAATCGTATGTGGATCTTCAATAATATCACTGATTGGAAAAAAATAAATGACAAACTATTGTGGTATAGTACTGATTTAGAAATATTGACTAAAGATTTGGAAGAAAAGAAAGCTGAATTGGAAAACACCATAATTGAACTAGATATTGCAAAACAGAAAGCCGAAGAAGCCACTAAAGCAAAATCTAAATTTTTAGCAAGTATGAGTCATGAAATTAGAACACCTATGAATGCCATAATCGGCTTTTCAGATATTGTAAGTAAGCGAATTTCAGATACTGATGATAAGCGATATCTAAAATATATTACAAATGCAGGACAGAATTTGCTGGATTTGATTAACGATATTCTTGATTTATCAAAAATTGAAGCAGGAAAAATTGATATAACTCCCGACTATATTGATGTTTCTAATCTCTTTGAAGAGCTTATACAAATGTTCCAATATAAAGCAGATGAAAAAGGATTAGAGCTAATATTTGAAATGGATAATAACATATCTAACTTCCTTTATATAGATGATATTAGAATCAGGCAAATAATGCTTAATCTTGTTGGTAATGCTGTCAAATTTACAGAAAATGGATTTGTTAAAGTAAAAATAGATCTATTAAAAGACAAATCTTCTACTCAGGACATTCTAATCCAAGTTATTGATACAGGTATTGGTATTAAACAACAAAATCTTGATCTCATTTTTGAAGAGTTTACACAGCAAGAAGGTCAAGACGCCAGAAAATATGGAGGCACAGGGTTAGGCTTAGCAATTACTAAAAGACTTGTCGAATTAATGAATGGCAAACTATCTGTCTCCAGTGAAATAAATAAGGGATCAAAATTTGAAATCGAACTATATAACATCCCTTCTAAAACCTCTGAAGTGTCTTCATCTAGTGAAAAAGACATTACACATTTTTATAATTTTAACAGTTTGAAACTTCTAATTATTGATGACTTTAAGAGTAACAATGATCTCATGTATGCGTTCTTTAAAGCAAATAACGGTTTGGTTGAGACAAGCACAGATCCAGACCAATCATTAGTTGATATTCCAAATAATATACCTGATGCTATTATGGTAGACTACAAGATGCCGCTTATGTCCGGTGCCGAATTTATCCAAAAAGTCAGAGTAGATTTACAAATAGAGACAAAAATTATTCTAATGACTGCAACAGCTGAAGATGAAATAGATTTTGATACTTTAGGGTTAATTGATGCATATATTAGAAAGCCAATTGATTTTGATAACTTAAATCTAATAATGTATGAAATGTTCCCTGATGTTTTAGAGAGAATAGATACTCATGAAATGAGCAATAGCTCAACTACCGAATCATCTTTTATGTTAGACATTGATAAAGAACAGCTAACTGATATTGTTGAAAAAATTGATAGTATAATAAAATACTTTGTTATTAGTGATATAGATAAACTTTTAGATGATTTATCAGCTGTTGCGAAAAACAGCAAAAACGAAAAACTTTTGAACTTTATTGATGAAATAAACGATTCTTTAAGTAGATTTGATATTGATGATGTTAATAAAAAGCTAAAACACTTACATTCGTCCTTGAAACAATAAAAATATACGGTATAGATATTATGGATTACTCAAAATTTAAAGTCTTAATAGTTGACGATAATACCACCAATATACAAGTTGTTGGTACATTGCTTAAGGAATTAAAAGTTGACATTTCAGTTGCAACTAACGGTAAAACTGCATTAGAAATATCCGAGAAGTTGATACCTGATTTGATATTACTTGATATTATGATGCCTGAAATGGATGGTTTTGAAGTAATAGATGAATTATATTCTAAAGATTCCACAAGGCAGATTCCTGTAATATTTTTGACGGCTAAAATTCAGACAGAGGATGTAGTAAAAGCATTCGAAAAAGGAGCAGTTGACTATATTACTAAACCATTCAAAGCTCCGGAGCTTTTGGAAAGAGTAAAAACTCAACTTAATATTAAGCATTATCTCCTAACCTTAGAAAGACAAACCACGCAACTCAAAAAACTGAACCAGGATAAAAATGAGTTTTTGAGCATTGCAGCTCATGATCTTAAAAATCCTATAAACACAATTACAATGCTAGGCAAAGTACTTAGAGACACAGAAGATCTGACAAAGGATGAAATAAAAGAATTTGCAGATGATTTAATTACATCAAGCACAAAAATGTTCCATTTGATTTCGGAACTTCTTGATGTAAATGCAATTGAAGAAGGCAAAATTGTTATGCATAAGGAAGAGGTAAACTTAGACTCTGCTATAAAATCGACTATTATGCATTATGATCTGCATGCCAAAGAAAAAAATATCAAAATACTATATAACAATGGTGCTCAATTCAATTATGCAATTGCAGATGAGAATGCGATTCTTCAAATTTTGGATAACCTTGTTTCAAATGCTGTAAAGTATTCTCCTTTTGATAAAACAGTAACACTTAATCTTTTTAATACAGATAAAAGAATTTGCTTTTCAGTAACTGATCAGGGACAAGGATTTACTGATAAAGATAAAGAGAAACTATTTACAAAATTTGCCAAACTTTCTACAAGGCCTACGAATAACGAAAATTCTACAGGCTTAGGTTTATCGATAGTTAAAAGGTATGTAGATGCAAATGACGGAAATATCAATTTAGAAAGTGAACCGGGCAAAGGATCTACATTTATTGTTGCACTGCCAAAATCAAACAAAACAGATGAGTAGAATATATTTTATATTTCTGTTTCTGATCCTATTCAGAGTACAGTCTTATGCTGAAGAGATGCTAATTATGGGGTCTCTTCAAAGTATTTTTTTGCATCGTGACAATTCTGTGCATATAACAAACCATGACATGGCAATGGATCATAATGAAAATATCTCAAACAATAGTTTTGCTGTTCAACAATTTGATTTAATGTTTACCAATGAATTTGAGTATAACATCAAAACATTTGTAGATATCTCATTCAATTGGAATTATGATTCAGAAAATGATTGGGGGCAATTAGGCATACAAGAAGCTTGGGCTCAATACTCTCTGGGTGATGAGCTTAATTTTCAATTTGGTCAGATCATTCCTCGTTTTAACTATAATAATGAACTTAGAAACAAATTACCTCTTTTGCCCTACATAATTCGTCCTGTTTATTACGAAAATATTTTAAATCACGTATTTAGCGTGCAAGATTTGATGCCTGCCAGATCATTTTTACAAATTCACGGTATGATTCCACTTATGTCCAATATAAGGATTGATTATAGTGTTTTTGCCGGAAATAGCGAAGATAGTTACATAATTGATAACAAAGATACTAAATCATATCTGCTTTCAGATTATATAAGTGGAGTTGATCCAAACGGAACAAAACAAAAGCTTTTTGGAGCTCGAATAGGTACTCATACATCCAGTGAAAATATCAGACTTGGATTGTCAATTACACATGATTATGATAATAGACAAGATTCTCTATATAACCTATGGAAATCTCCTACAGGTGAGTTGGAAAGAGTTAGACTAGGATGGGATATGAATTTCTCTTTTTATGGTTTTGAACTTGATGGTGAGTTTATATATGTTGACTATAACATTAAAGATGAACACATTAAGTTTGAGAATAAAGATCAAGCTCCCAAATTAACTCTACAACGTGAATATTACATTTTATCATACTATGCTGCACTTCTTTACAACATAAATGATAAAATATTTTTATATGGAAGATATAATAATATAGACAATACGATTGATCACCTTTCTATTCGAGATTTAAGCTTTGGAGCCGGTTACAAAATACTTCCGAACTTTGTAGCAAAATTTCAATACATAAATCACGATCAGTCATACGAAATTGGTAATGATGAAATTTTCAATTTTGATTATGCTTCAGATATATATGTTTTTGCATTGAGTGTGTTATTTTAGCCAATGAAAATAATTCTTTACATAGTGCTGCTTTTAATTTCTTCAACACCTGTTATACCTGACGGTGCTGAAAAAATAGCTATTATAGTGCATAAATCTGTAAAAGATAAAGTATTTGATAAAAATATTATATCTGACATATATACCTTGAACAAGCAGTTTTGGGAAGACGGATCTAAAGTAGTAGTTGTAGATAGAAAAGGTGAGGACAAACTTAAGGAAGAGTTTTACAAAAGGTTGAATTTATCTGTTTCTAAACTACAAAGGATTTGGATTAGAAAACAATTTTCAGGAAAAGGTCAAGCTCCTAAAACTTACAAAACACAAAAAGAAATTCTTTCAATTATTGAATCTACGCCCGGAGCTATAGGCTATGTTTCTTCAGATTCTACCAGTGACAATGTAAGAATCATAGCTACGATTTCAATATAAACGAGGCAACAGGATGAAAATATCATACTTTTCTACTTTAAAAGTTAGTACACAGCTCGTTTGGCTATTTACAATATCGATTCTTGCAATGTCGACTTACTTCTACTTTTACTCAGTTAAAATACACAAAGATACATTCAAAGAAGGTTTTGAAAAAAGTGCAGAAGCTAAACTAAATTTTGTTGTATTTGGCTTAGAGTATGGTCTGATCGAAGAAAACTATTCTATGATTGATAAAGTTTCTAATTGGCTTTTAAAAGATGAAGAAATAAAGTTTTTTGTAATAGTAGAAAAGCACGACAATAAAAATGAGATATTTCTATCATATCCTTCCGAACTTGACTATCAATATGACAATTTAAAAAAGCTTACTAACCAAAAGTTTTTTAGCAAAGGTATTTCTGTTCGTAATAGAAATTTTAGTACAAAATTATCAGATGGCACACCTTTCATTGGAGAAATCTTCATAGGTTTTGATACTGACAAAATCATATTACAAAGAGAGAAAACAGCAAAAGATTTTGGTATACGTACTCTACTGATACTTTTGGGTGGAATTAGTTTAGCTATATTCATCTCCAGATTTATGACAGTTCCTCTTAAAAAGCTAAGTGATACTGCCAGGGCTATATCATATGGTAAATCTTCATTGCGAGCTGATAATTTTAAAGGAGGTAGAGAGATTCGAGAACTTGCAAGTTCCTTTAATAATATGGTCGAGGCTTTGGAAGAAAGAAATGTAAAACTACAAAATGCATTCGATGATCTTAATCAGGAGATTCGTGCAAAAGAGTCTTTCCAAATGAAAATTTTAGAGAGTGAAGAGAAATTTAGATCACTTAGTGAATCAGCTACTGATGCTATTATTATTACTGATGACGAAGGTACAATAACATTCTGGAATAAATCAGCTCAAAAAATATTCCACTATCCTGAAGAAGAAGCTATTGGAACCAATATCATTAATTACTTTGATAAAGAATCTATTTCTGTAATACATAATCAAAAAGAACAGCGTTTAGCACATAATCTATCAATGATTGGTCACACTGCTGAACTTGTAGCGAAAACTAAAAAAGATAAATTAATAGACGTGGAATTATCTCTTTCTACAGTAAAAATTAGAAATAAATCCAGTGCTATATCAATTGTTCGCGATATTACAGAAAGAAAGAATATGGAAAAAGCTCTGCAAAAAGCAAAAATAGAAGCTGAAAAAGCTAATAGAGCAAAATCTGAATTCCTAGCTAATATGAGTCATGAAATCAGAACTCCTATGAACTCTATTCTCGGTTTTTCACAACTACTGATAGGTAAGCTGCAAAATCCTCAATTAAACTCTTATATAGAAGCGATATCTTCAAGTGGCAAATCTCTTTTAGGTTTAATAAATGATATATTAGACTTATCTAAGATTGAAGCAGGAAAACTTGAGTTAGAATATGATGCAGTGAATCCTCACAGTATATTTCAAGAAGTACAACAGATATTTGCTTTCAAAGTTAAAGAAAAAGGACTCGAATTAATTCTTCATATAGATGAATCAATACCTCACGGTCTGGTGTTGGATGAAATTCGTCTTCGTCAGGTAATGGTCAATCTTGTTGGTAATGCGGTCAAATTTACAGAAGATGGTTTCGTAAAAATATCTGCAATAGCTGAAGAGCATGAAGAAGACACAAGCAAAATGAATTTAATATTCTCAGTAGAAGACTCAGGTATTGGCATTTCAGAAAAGCAACAACAACTCATCTTTGAAGCATTTAGGCAGCAATCCGGACAAAGTACCAGAAAATATGGAGGTACCGGACTTGGGCTTGCCATCACTAAAAGACTTGTAGAGATGATGAATGGCCATATCTCTGTTACAAGTAAACAGAGAGAAGGAAGTAATTTCAAAGTTAAGCTGTATGATATAGATATAGCCTCTACTGTTGCTTTTGAAAAAGATGCTGAAATTATTTCAGATATTTCACTTAAAGATATGAGTATTCTTATAGTAGATGATATTGAACTCAACCGAAAACTTGTAAGAGAGTACTTAGGCGATGATAATCTTGAAATATACGAAGCTGAAGACGGTAAGCAGGCAATTCAAATTGCGAATGAAATCATACCAGACATAATACTGATGGATATGAAAATGCCTGTAATGGACGGATATGAAGCAACAAAGCAAATTGTAGCAACAGAGAGATTATCGAACATACCTATAATTGCTCTTACAGCAAGTGCAATGAAGGGTGATGAAGATAAAATTCTGAATATTGGCTGTAAAGGCTATCTACCTAAACCTGTAGATAGAAACTCATTACTTAAACAAATAGCGGATCTTGTTGAAGATACAAAAGTAACTTATAAAAGCAATGAAGATAGAAATGATCTCACATCAGATAAACCTATAAGAAATTTCGAAATTAAAGGTGATTATAATTCATTTTTGTCGCATTTCAATGATAACCTATTGCCTATAGCAAAAAAATATGAACATAGGTTTGTTATGGGGCAAATTGAAAACTTTGTAGAATCTTTAATTGAAACAGCAGAAAAATACGATGCTGAATTTTTAAAAGATTTTGCAGATAATTTAAAATCTATGTCTGAATCATTTGATCTGCAGGGCATAAAGAAAGTATTTGCTCAAATAATAAATCTTCCTTCTACTCTTCAGGAAAATAGAAATGGAAAATAAATCTAAACCACTGATATTGATCGTAGATGATATAAAAGAAAATCTTAGAGTACTTGGCACTCATCTAAGAAGATATGATTACGATATTGCAGTTGCTACAAGTGGAAAGGAAGCCTTAGAGGTTCTAACTGACATAACGCCTGATCTTATTCTGCTGGACATAATGATGCCGGAAATGGATGGATTTCAAGCATGCGAAGCTATTAAATCAAATGATTCTACAAAAGATATTCCAATCATTTTTTTAACAGCACAATCAGACGAGCAATCTATTGTGTCCGCTTTCCAGATTGGTGCAGCTGACTATTTAACTAAACCAGTAAATATAGCCGAGTTAACTGCAAGAGTAGACACCCATGTTAAGCTTAAAATGTCTAATGACAAGCTTAAAATATATAATGATCGACTTAGAAACTTACTAAAAGATCGTGCAGAGTTTATGGGTATCGCTGCGCATGATATGAAAAATCCTCTAAATTCTATAATTGCATATTCAGATTTATTAATCAATACTGTAAATTTGCAAAAGTTCAATAAGGAAGA
This sequence comes from uncultured bacterium, assembly GCA_942490685.1. Taxonomy (GTDB): domain Bacteria; phylum Bacteroidota; class Ignavibacteria; order Kapaibacteriales; family UBA2268; genus JBFHIJ01. The sequence continues at coordinate 1,256,369 of CALNXW010000016.1, read as the reverse complement.
GACGGTAGAAAAACTTAGTATAATAAAGAACAGTGCAAGTTTTATGCTAGAATCTATAACCGAGCTACTAAATCATGATATACTTGAGGCTGGTTATAGAGAGATTAAATTAGAACAAAACTCACCGGTCAAAATTATTGAAACTATTTTGATCAATAATATATTATGGGCTGAATCTAAAAATATTCGAATTAAATATTTAAAATACCCTGACTTCGATATTTTAATGGATGAAGATGCAGCTCGGGATATATTTCAAAATATAGTCTCTAATGCTTTAAAATATTCGAATCCTGACTCTACAATATGGGTTACCCTTTCAAGAGTATCTAAAGAGGGCTTACATTACATCCGTTTTTCGGTAAAAGATCAAGGTCAGGGGATAAAGGAACATGATAAGAGTAAGCTATTCAAAAAAATGCAGAAGTTAACTGCCAGACCTACTGCTGGTGAAGGATCTACCGGCATGGGGCTCTATATAGTAAAAAAATTGACTGAATTGCATGGTGGCCAGGTAAACGTAATATCTGAGTATGGAAAAGGTACAGAATTTATAGTCGATTTTCCTATTGATGATTTCTCGTCACTAAATTATCTCAAATACTATGAAGATATTGATGTAGAGAATGATTATTCTATTTTTGAAGATAATCATAAAGAACAAAAAAAGAAATGGGACTATCTCAAAGAAATTGAGAAGGAAGTAAATACACTTGACAAAGATAAAGCTAAGTCACATTCTGAAAAACTAATAGACTTCTACTACTATATACGTAAGACTAATGTGATAAATGATATCAGAAAATTTGCTTCTGAAATAAGAAGTTTTGGCTCTGATATTAATAGTAACACTTTTCAAGAGTATGGTGATGAACTGAATAAACTTGCAATTACTTTTGATATTGAAAATTTACCATCTCTTCTAGACATGTTTCCAAATATCCTAAAAACTGCAATAAAAAAATAAATATTTCATATTTATAAAATATATTTGCAAATTATCATTTTATACTGTATCTTATAATAAGTAGATATTGGTATGGAGGGATGGATGGAAATTTATACGTATTCTAAAAAAAGCAAAACTTCCGAATACCTAAAATTAGTAGCAATGTCAGCATTTGGTTGGGGACTCAGTATTTTTGTTAATACTTTACTTTCTAATTTATTTCCAATCGACAAAGCAAAACTCATCACATTATGTGTAATGGTGCCGTACTTAGTTATTGTAGGTATGTTCATTAGGTCTAAAAAGTTATTCGGTTTGCATTAATTCTAATAAAAAACCTGATCATAATATTATGATCAGGTTTTTTTATATTTGTATAAAACCAATTGAGACCTATAATGCAAAAATATGCTGTAGCAGGCTATCCTATATTGCATAGCCTGAGCCCAAAAATCCATAATACTATCTATCAAAAACTTCAATTAGATGCTAAATATATCCATATAGTATCAAAATCACCGGATAATGTATATAATCTGTCGCTTGATTTGGCATTCGATGGATTAAATATTACAGCTCCCTTTAAATCCGAGTATTCGAACCAGATAGACTGTAAGTATCCTATTATCAATACAATACGTCTATCTGATGACAAAGGATTCAATACAGATACATTAGCTCTGAAAGACTTGATAAAAGAAACTGGTTACAATGACATAGTGATATTGGGTGGAGGAGCTACAGCCTTTTCTACAGCATTAGCAGCAACAGAGTTAAATAAAAAAGTAATTGTACTTAGTAGGAATCCTGATCATATCAATAAAGCACTTATATTAAACTCAGTTGAATATAAAAGATATGAGGACTTCAAGAGAGAGAAAAAGAGATACCTTTTTGTATCCACACTCCCAGCCAATCATAATGTTTCATTGAAAAATTTAGAGATACAAAATGGAGACTATATCATAGACTCGCTCTATTTCAATAATTCCATTAAAGACTTCGCCTCAAAAAAAGGTATACTTTATAAGGATGGAATTGATTTCCTCATAAAACAAGCCATCTATGCTCATAATTTATGGTCTTCGCCGTGTAAAGAGATCTATAGTGAGATAAAATCCAATCTGTCTGCTAATACACAAAAATCATACAAAATCGCTTTAATTGGATTTATGGGAGTAGGAAAGACATCTATTGCTAATGATTTATCTGCATTACTTAGTTGGCAGCATTATGATATTGATCACATAATAGAAAAAAGAACAAATAAATCTATCTCTGATATTTTTGCTCATGAGGGAGAAGAGAATTTCAGAAAAGAAGAATCAAAAATATTACATGAGTTGTCACAAAAAAAACATTGTATAGTGTCATGTGGCGGTGGAATAGTTGAAAAAGTTGAGAATCTGCATTTTTTAGAATCATTTGATCATGTATTATGGATATACAGAGATTTGAAAAGTTATCAAAATAAAAATGATAATTCTAATAGACCTTTATGGAAAGATGATGTTTTAGACTTATTTGATTCAAGAAAAGAAAAATATTTTAAAGCATGCACTGCAATAGTGGACAATACGACTAATTACAATGAAACTTTATCACTTCTGGAAGAAGAGTTGTTGAGGTATTATGCAAAATAATGTTTATGTGGCTACACCAGGCAGAATAGAAGGTAGTGTTGATGTAATAGGTTCTAAGAGTATAACTCAGAGAGCACTTCTCGCTTCAGCTCTTGCAGAAGGTCTATCTGAAATCAAAAACCCTTCTCTATGTGATGATGTTTTAGCCGTTATAGATGCTATAAAACTACTTGGAGCAGAAGTAGTATATAGCAATAATACACTTTATATAAATGGTGTTATCGATTACAATATAAAGAGTTATAATAATATTAATATAAATTGTCGAGAATCAGGATTCACCTTAAGATCACTACTACCTATATTGGCAGCCAATGGTTCTAATTTCAATATTGACGGACAAGAATCACTAATAAACAGAGCAATTGGTAAAGAAATAAATGTATTAGAGCATTGTATCGAATACAATAATACTGAAAAGTATTACAGTATTACCAAGAAATTGCAACCCGGAAATTTTATAATAGAAAATCCTGACAGTTCACAATTAATCAGTGGTTTTATTATGGCATTACCACTTCTTGAAAATGATAGTGTTATATCTATTAAAAATGCAGTATCAATACCATATATAAATCTAACCATAAACATTTTAAAGCATTATGGTATTAAGATAATATCAAATAACAATACTGAATATATTATTAGTAGTAAGCAGAAGTATTTAAATAATAATCTTACTGTAGAAGGAGATATTAGTGGAGCTGCATTTTTTGCAGTAGCAGGAGCAATATCTGGTAAAATCACTCTTTCGAATATAAATATGAACAGCAATCAAGGTGATAAAGCTATATTTGGTATATTAGAATCTTGTGGAGCTAAAGTTATATATACTAATAATAGTATCAGTATTGATAGTGGTTATTTACAATCATTTCAGTATGATGCATCAGATACTCCTGACTTATTTCCTCCATTAGTTGCACTGGCATGTAATTGTGAAGGTATTTCTGAAATCCAGGGAGCCAATAGATTAAAGGAAAAAGAATCTAATAGGAGAGATGCTCTTATTTCAGAGTTTTCCAAAATAGGTGCAAAATTATGGTATAAAAATGATACTATGTATATTGCACATTCTGAAATCAAAGGAACTACAGTAGAATCACATAATGATCATCGAATTGCAATGGCATTATCTATAGCTGCCCTAAATTCAAGTGCTGATATTCTTATTGAAAATGCAAATTGCGTAAACAAATCTTATCCAAATTATTACGATATATTAGAGACAATAAAGAGATAATATATGAATACATATGGTAGAATATATAGAATCAATATATATGGCGAATCACATGGTCATTCCGTTGGTATACTCATAGATGGCGTTCCTGCAGGAATTGATTTATTCGCTTCTGATTTCGATATAGATTTACAACGCAGATTGCCCGGTACCAAAGGTACAACTCCACGAAAAGATCAAACACAAGCAACGCTTTTGTCAGGAGTTTATAATACCAAAACAACAGGCTCTCCGATTCTTATAAATTTTGATAATACAGACATTAAATCTAGTGATTACTCAGATATAATTGATACTCCAAGACCAGGACATTCAGACTTTGTGGCAAAAGTTAAATTTAATGGATTCAATAATCCAAATGGAGGCGGGCATTTTTCCGGTCGTTTAACTACAGGACTCGTAGCAGCTGGAGTTGTAGCAAAAAAGATATTGAAAAACATTTCAATAAATGCTTTTATTGAGTCTATTCATGGTAGTGAAAACATTGACCATGAAATTGACAAAGCTATAGAAATAAAAGATTCTGTTGGCGGCATTATAAAATGCATAATAAAAGGACTTCCTATTGGACTGGGCGAGCCATTTTTTGATAGCATAGAATCTTCTATATCACATATAATATTTTCAATACCAGGCATTAAAGGTATAGAATTTGGAGCCGGTTTTAAAGCATCAAATATGTACGGTTCAGAACACAATGATAAAATCATATCTATAGACGGAACAACTCAAACTAACAACTCAGGCGGCATAAATGGCGGTATAAGTAACGGGAATGACATAATATTTAGAGTTGCAGTCAAGCCAACCAGTAGCATAAGCCAAGAACAGGAAACTATAGATATGAAAACTGGTGATAAGACAATATTAAAGATAAAAGGCAGACATGATGCATGCATAGCACTACGTATGCCTGTTATTATCGAAGCTGTTGCAGCTATAGCTTTGGCAGACTTATACTTAGTCCGCCAAAGCCAAATTGACTAATTAACTTTTACAATCTTTTGATAATTATTCATAAGACCTGCTTTTACTTTTAGTAAATATACACCGGCAGGCAGAGTCTCTATATTAGTTTTGTAATCTGTATTACCTTTTGATATTCTGTCATTATGGATTTCTTCTATAAGAAGACCATTAGTGCTATATATACCAATTTCTGCATCTGTCTCAAATGGTACTGTGATAGAAAAATTCAAATAATCAGAAACAGGATTAGGCGATACTTTACTTATTGAGTAATTTTCTCCTATTTCTATTGCAAATAGTTCGGGTGCACACATTCTGACAGGTGTAACAACTGTATCCTCTTTTGATCGTATACATCTATTTGAATAAGGAATGTAGCTCATGTCAGCTTTATACGTAGGTTTAATATCGTTACTCCACATATAGGACATATTTATTGAGCCTAATAGAGTATCATTGACAATAAAGGTAGTGTCACTAATTGATTCAAATCTTAAAATAATTCCCTCTTTCTCCTGATTTTTTTCTTTTTTGTATGATATAGAGAAATCATCTTCAAGCTTGCTGTCTAAACCAATAAATTGGTATTTATTATTTTCATATTCAATCTTTATTTCAAAAGTATCCAAAGGATATATTGGCCAATATTCAGAACTAATATTTAAGTCAACCTTCAATGTATCAGTTGTCTCAAAAAGACTTTTTGTTGATACAAGATCAAGATTGTAATACTTCATATTTTCTTCGGGAAAAGTAAAAGTATACATTCCTGTATAACCTAAAACATCAGTAGCAAATATTTTTGCACTACAATTTATATCGACATCTATTACATTTAACTTAAAACTATATTCAAAAGAATTGATGTGTTTGTAAAACCCTGTAGTATCGTAAGTTATATTATTTACATCAGAGAACTCTAATGATTGTATCCCGGATGAATCCATAACAGATACATAATACTCACCGCAGCCTACTTCAGTCATTTCAATTCTTGGAGCTCCATCATTATTTATCGGCTCAAAACCTTGGGATGTTGTATGGCCATAGGATATAAAATTTCCAAATCCATAAAGATACGCACCAAATGTAGTTTCCGCTTCGATTATATGATTACCTGAAGAAATTGGAAATCGCAACCAATACAAATCCTCATTAGGTACTTTGTTTAATAATAGTTGCGGATATCTACTTGATAAGGATTGACCATCAATTTTTATAGTTTTTAAGACAGAATTATCGTAATCAGGAGCAGTAACTAATATATTAGCAAAGCTATTAATAATGCCACTTGATAATCCAGGAACATTAAATACGGTGTAATTTACATATTGTTCTGTCGGAACTGCTAATGTCATAAAAGGATCATATTCTTTATCTTTAAATCCGACTTTATCCCATTCGGAAGAATAGCAATATTGCATCAGCATAAAAGGTTTATTAGATTCCCATATTGAAATACCTCTTATTGATCTATTATTATAATTATCTATTTTTGAACCATTGTACTCAAAATATTCGTTTGCATTGAGTTTGAATTCCAACTCGTCATACAATTCGCCAGTTTCAAAGCTATAATATTTGCAGGTTACAATAGTACCATTTTCAGAGGCTATTCCTCTAAAATAATCACCCCATTTTGTAGAAAGATAATAATCAACATCCTCTCGATTAAGTTGGAGACACACATATTTTTTACCCCATGCAGTGACCGGAGTAACCATTTCAACGAGGTAATCCTTTCCATTTACATCTATTTCACCTGGTATAGATGTACGCTGGTGAAAAGAAATAGCACCTACAGGTTTATTAGATATAACTTGTGTACCACTTAAATCGTATCTTAGCTCTCCTTCACCAGTAGATCTAAAAGAAAATACTTCACCTTTGTTCAGAGTGACAGTTTCGTTTTCACCAATTCGTTTGCCATTTGTTGTTTTTGTCCCTTTTTTGCCTTTGTATAGGATTTTCAACTGTGTATTATCTTGATTCGCTATTATGAGCATACCCGAACCTGTTTTCTTATCAGACTGATTTCCTCCAGGATAAAAAATATACTCTTGATCCCAATAGGCAAGATGAATATAGTTATTGCCCCAAGCTTTAGTCGGAAAAACAGTATAGGAGTCAGCTGTCATTTCTTTTGAATTTAAAACAGAAACAGAAATATCGTAATCAGAGCTGACAACAAAAGTCTTATTTTTTACAACACCAGTTTCATATACTTCTTGAGTATAAATAGTAGCTCCAAGCGAAGATTCTTTATCAAGACTAATTTCTTTTGTAGAATTAGCATTTATTGTGTAAGTTTTTGTAACACCATTGTATGTAACTTCAACTTTACTTTTTGAGATTGCTGTTATATACAATTTTAATACATTTAGACTTGTAAGACTATTCTTAGAGTCATTGGGAGGAATTGCAAAGAAAAATTCCTTGCCATAAGAAGATATTTTCTGCGCTTGAGTAGAAATTACACTTGTAATCAAAAATAGCAAAATCAGAAATCTACACATTGCCACACCCTTAAAATGGTAAATAATAACTTGCTGCATAATGGCGGTATCCCATCGTCAAAATGCAGCAAGCTTTAGATTCATGTGACTAGATAGCTATCAATCCGAATCTACCAAAGAAACACACAAGCATGATTTTCGTTGCAGATTAATAAATAAAAAAAGTAAATTTTGAATAAAAAGATAATAGGTCTGTAGAAGAGTTTAAATAAGAACTTACATCTCTGATCCCAATAAGTCCTTGGAAATATATAGAGTTGTAAGAGATAAAAATCGGCATTTCCAATTGATTAAACATATTATTTTTTACGCCAAAACCAATGTTTGGAAGATACTCAGAGAAGTGATTATTCAATATAAATGATATTTTTGGAGCATATGAATTATAATGCTCATCATTTAAGGCTTGGTAATAAGAGAAATAAGCAGTGCTAAAAAATGGTAAGTCGATATATTGATTTAGATATGTAGATAGCTCTATTTTCATGTTTGCAGGGGTAGAAGTTGTAAACTCTCTTTCTTTACTTTCAAAATCGAAAGCATCTTCAAGGCTGTCTAGCTGGGATTCGTTGAAAATATCACTGAAATAAAATTCGGACTTTGAAGTATACTCTCCTGTGTTTTTATTCCATAAAATAGATCCTAAATTATAAATTCCAATCTTATAATTCCAAGAAGTATCAACATATTTACTTTGCCAATATAGATCAAAAGAATATCCCTGACCGGCAGGATTATTAAAAAAGCCGGGTTCTGATGCATATTCTGTATTGGCATATTCATGGTTGACGCCAAAATCCGGAGAAAAAGATGTTAGTGCATTTATCTCTAGATTCCCGGATATTTTACCTATATCGTCAGTATAAAGTCTGGAAGATCCTATATTAGCATCTACATATGAAAAGCCTCTTATATATCCAATATTTATACCTAGGAGGGAGCTATCAGGTATTATAGTATTAATAATAGAATTGTGTATCTTTTTAGATATACCAATTGCGTATTTTCTAAAATAACTACTTCTGAAGGCCATATCATTGAAATTATAATTTTTATTTTTTTCATTACCCTTGAGTATAAGTGCAGGTGCATCTTGTGGAATATCAAAATTGAAATATGCAATATCTTTGGTTGATATAAAGAAGTTATAATCTTTATAATTTACTTTTACACTTAAAGGAGTAGCTTCTATATAAGTATTCAAAGAAGAATTACCTGAAAACTTATCAAGCAGATAAGATTTATCATTATCATCTAAATAACCATCTGAATCTTTAGTAAAATGATCATTTATATCATCCAGTGTAATAGAATTTGTAAATGCCATAAAATTGAAATCTAAAGCTTTTACCTCAATAAAAGCTGAATAATTTTTACTAAACCCTAATAAATCAGAGGCATTTGCTTCATTGATATAAATGCAAAAAGAGAGAGTAAAAAGTATAAAATATCTCATATGCTAATCTTCTTTTATTCTATAATCCAAATTTAGAAAAGACTTAATATCTATGCCGTCTGTCGTTTTAAAAGTAACAAGTTGATTCTTATTTCCTTTAAGACGAAGATCGTAAATGACATAAAAGCTTTTACTTATGTTTGCCAGATCCAAAGAATCTAAGAGAATTTCAGATTCAGTTAATACAGGAGAGTATTCCAAATCAGATAAAATTGTTGCTGAACTAACTGTGACTTTTTTTCTTACTATATTTTGGAACTCATCATCAACAATTGATATATAAGCATCAATAGAGAGCGGTAAGCCATTGGTAATCTTGGATATTATACTAGCACGATTCGAATTATCCAGATTTTCTTTTTCATCTCCCAGATCATGTTCTACCGTATCTTTTATAGAAATAGAGTCTAAGCTTAGACGTAAAGGAGATCTGATAAAGCTTACGACTTCAATACTATCATATATTGAAGCTTCAAATATCTTATTTTCGGGATTTATAAGACAAGTACCAGACAGAGTCAGGTTAGACGGAAGAAAAGCGAGAAAATCATTCACGCTTGAATTCTTAGAATTATATACTTTTTTGTATTCAGTTTCCTGTATTAGAATATTTTGCAGAATTTGTGACTCATTTTCTTCAAAATAGAGACTCTCAGTTTCGTATTCTCCTAATATGCTGAGTTTACTTAATTTAACTTCAGGAATATTAGAATATTGAGATTTGTACATTGCAATAAGATGCATTTCAGCATCATCTAGCTTTATATTATTTCTGAAGTTATTGACTTCACTGTCAAAATCAATATTTACAGATTCAGAAATATTATCTATATAAGTCGGAGGGAGTTTACCTCTTATTTTTTTTAATATAGTATTCTTCATTTTCAAAGATATCTTTGCAGAATCGGAAATACTGTCAAAATTCCCTGATGCTTCTATAAGCATTTTTATAGAAGTACCATTTTCCGAAATATATTTAGTATCAATTAAATCAATAGAAAGACTTTCGAATTGATAGGCTGAAATTTCATTTTCTATACTAATTTTCTTCCCATATTGAGTAAAATCAGTGAACTTTATCATGTAGTCAACTGATTTTGAAGACATATTGTGTATTTCAAATATACATTCACCTGAAACAAATTCAGCATTTTCTATATAAATACTGTCCGGAAGAGGAATACTGATCTCAATCTCTCCTTCGGCCAATGGAAAAGTATGATCCAAATACTCAAAATCTAATTTGTCTTCAAGTAAATTGGATATTCCGCTTTTATATTGAATTGTGTCACTGTAAAAGGAATAAACAAGGTAATTTCCATACTGTTCAGTCCTACCATACTCGCTGTCTTTAAGAAGACTGTCCATGTTATAAAATCTATCTGTGATTGGTATATTTAATTCAACATCCCATTCAGGAATTGATAGATCGCTTGGTATTTCAACACAAGCATAGGCTATAACTACCAACAATATAAAGTATATTCGTTTCATCATACCTTAAAAGAGCAATTAATGTGCCTAATATTGTAAAGGAATATTGGTATTTATTCTAAGAAAGTCCACGCAAATGATAAGTTGAAGTTTCTCTGTAAGGCAGGGTAGTAAGGAACATAATAATAGTTTTGTCCCATCACATTTTCCATGGCAAGTTTAACATAAGCGCTGCCAAGTCTTAAGATTACGAATACATCAACACCGTTGAATTTGAACTTTGATTCAACAGGAGAATCCATAATAGCAAATACTCTTTGTTGAGGTATAAATCTAGCACCTGTAAAAGGTGGAATAAACGTCAAGTTTACGCCGGAGAATAATTTACTTCGGCCGATAGTAAAATCATAGTTTGTGCTTAGCCTAATAAAATACTCAGGAGTGATTTGATATTGACTGTCATCTTTATTGTAATTTATTGAAGTACTAAAAGATAATTTATCTATATCTCCGGCTATATTAGGTTTAAAGCTAATACCTGTTGATAAGTTTGCAGATAAAACATTCTTATTTTCTCCATTAAAAGAAACAGAAGAAACTATGTTGCTATCTCTATATACAGCATTGGAATATATAGGTGACGCTATGATTCTATATGATGTTTTGGCAGACAAATAAAAGGATTTTAAATATAAATTATATGCAGCTACAAGGCTAGTGATGTCAGACTTTTCGAGTGAAATATTTTGAGCAGGGGAAGGGGTTTGTTCTGTATAAGAGAAGTCTACAAATGCATTTGAAAGACTATCATCAAAATTATACTTCAATTTAGATCCAAAAGAGATATTTAAGTTCTCATAAATGTATGCCTGTCTCAAACCACCTGACAGAGTCAATTTTTCTGATAGAAATATGTTTGCCAGACCAAATACTGAATACTCCATATTATTGTACTTATCCCATGCATAACTTTTAGGTACTCTATTATAAGATAAATCGCCACCTAAGTTAAGTTGAATATAATCTAGATATCTAAAAGAATATTTGGTAAAGGCTCCAAAGTTATCTAAGCGATACTCTAAAATTTCTTTTGCATTAGTATCTATGCGTTCATTAGCCGGAGCTTCGAAACGCCATAAAACATCTGAAAAATACAGCCCACTGCTTAGTATAGAAGTAGAATCTTTATCAAGAACTGATGTAACATTAAGATTTAAATCATGACGATAATTTCTTTCTGTAAACTCTAACAGATGCTTATTTGCATAAATTGGACTGTAAAGATATAAATTACCTGCTCCATCAATACTAGTTTTTTCATTCATTCCACCACTAATGCCAAGCTTGTGATTTGTGAAATTATCTGAAAAGGAGATAGATGTTCTATTAGATGGATTCCACCTGAGTTTTAGCCTTATATTCCAATGCGAATAGTCATCATTTTCAAACTGTCCTTGTGCATTTTGTCCTTTGTAGCCAAAATAAAAGTTCCAGTTGGGTCTAAAATTTACACTGTATATACCATCAGATGCGAGCGAACCAAAACCTGCCTGAGAAAACCATAATCTTGTGAAAGGCTTTTTAGCATTATGAATTATTTCTTGAGAGTTGACTAGAAGATTTGCACCTATCGGAGACATAATTACAGCGTCAGAACCTTCAAATATCTCAATATTTTCAAATCCTTCATGAGAAATCTGATTCGGATTTAAAGATAGAAAATTCTTGTCTAAAACAGATCTTCCGTTGTAATTATAATCGATATTATTTGGCATCAGACCAAAATAAGAGAATGAGTTGAAATGCCCGAAATTACCTAAAGACAATGGATAAACAGGTAATTTATTATATAATATATCAGACATTTCTCTATATAAAATTGTTTGCAAGTCTTTCTTATTTATCGAATAAGAAGGCGAGACACCATGCTGTGATATTTTGCCATGAATACCAAGAGGTATAGACAGTAAACTATCAGGAATAACTACTACTTCATTCTTGGAGTTATCCGCACTGTCTATTTCTTCTGCATTCAAAGATGTTTGTAAAGACAGAAGACATATTAAAAATAATATTAGTCGCATATTTTTCATAATGCAAATATAACAATTGCTATCTGCTTTATTCGGAAAAAAAATATTATTGTTGCATTGTTTGCTCAAAGGTTTTAAATTTATACAAACTAATTTTATTGATGCATATATTAGATAATGTAGGTGGAATACAAATGGAAAAGTACTCCCTTAGAGTTCATAACGCAAAATCGACTAATGAATGGATAGATTTAAAATCTCCCTTTGATGGTAAACTTATAGCTCAAATTGAACGTGGTGACGACTCAACTATTGAGCAGGCACTTCAGAATGCTCAATTTTATTTTGAGCATAATATGAAAAAAATGCCCGCTTGGCAAAGAGCAGAAATTATTAGAAAAGTTGCTGCCTTAATGGAAAAAAATGTTGAAGACTTAGCTCATACTATTGCTTTAGAAGGTGGTAAACCCAAGAAAGATGCTCGTATTGAGGTAATTCGTGCAATAAATACAATGCGTATGTCTGCTGAAGAAGCAGTTAGGCTTAACGGTGAGCAAATCACTATGGATAGAGCTAAAGGTAGCGAAAACCATACTGCATTTACTATTAAGCAAGGTGTTGGCCCTGTGTTAGCGATATCTGCATTTAATCATCCGGTCAATTTGATATGTCATCAAGTGGCAACTGCTTTTGCTGCAGGCAATACAGTAATTGTAAAGCCGGCAAGTCAAACACCAATATCTGCAATAAAAATAGTAGACTTCTTTAAGAAAGCCGGATTACCAGATGGAATAATAAGTCTTCTTATGATACCAGGTAAAGAAACAGAAAAAGTTGTTACTGATAAACGCATTAAGTTTATTACGTTTATTGGAAGTGCTGAAGTAGGATGGAACCTGCAAAAAATAATTCAGCCGGGAGTAAGAATGGAACTTGAACATGGCGGTACTGCTGTTTGTGTTTTAGATAAAATGGCGAGGTTAGACAGAGCAGTTCCTGCTATTGTAAAAGGTGGATTTTATCATGCAGGTCAAGTTTGTGTTTCAACTCAAATCGTTTATGTTCATGAAAATATCTACTCAGAATTTATGGATGATTTTGTAGAACAGGTAGGCCAGCTAAAAACAGGTGATGCTACTGATGAAAACACCGACGTAGGTCCTATAATTAATAAATACGAGTTGGATAGAGTTGATGAATGGGTGATAGATGCAATTAGTGAAGGTGCAAAACTTAGAAAAGGTGGCCATAGAATTAATACGAGTTGCTATGCACCTACAATATTAGAAAATGTTACACCTAGCATGAATGTATATAATAAAGAGGTATTTGGTCCAGTTGTATCAATAATAAAATACAAAGAATTAGATGATATTATAAGAACTGTAAATAGAACTGATTATTCTTTCCAGACTTCAATATTTACACAAGATATTGATATCGCGATGTATTACGCTAAAAATATAGAAACCAAAGCATGTATAATTAACGATCATACTGCTTTTAGAGTGGATTGGATGCCATTTGGCGGTGCAAAAGAATCCGGACTACATGTTGGCGGTGTAAAGTATTCGATAGAAGATATGACAGAAGAAAAGCTCATAGTTCTCAAGAATTATAATCTATAAATAAAATTTGCATCATTTTTGAAGAGCCTAATTTACGATGAGTAATTAGGCTTTTTTATTTTTCTATCATCATATGATTCCACTTTTCTAACAAAGCGCTTTTATAAGCAAAATTATATTCATAATCGAAATTCATTTCAACTTAGATATAGACTATAAAAGCTATTCGAAGGATTTCATAATTTCATAATTAGTAATATATACTACCGTTTCACAGGCTCTAATTCAGGATATTATTCAAGATTATTTGGAATTTTGAAATATAAGTAGTATATTTTACTATTCTAAAGGCAGAATTGCTTCCTCTTATTTACCTCGGCATTTTTTGCCAAAAGTAATTCTATAGGATACTATAAGAATTTGTTCAATTAAAAAACATACAAAGTTATGGCTAATCAAACTAAAAACTCATCTCATATCATTTTTAATAACAAGCAGCAAACACTTGCTAACAAAATTGAAGATAATATTCATATTTCTAAATGGAAAGATTGGAAATGGCAACTAAAACATTCTATTAAATCTCTAGATACAGTTGAATATCTTCTGGGAATCAAGTTTAAGCCTGAAGAAAGAAAAAAATTAGAAGAAACATTAGAAAAATTTCCACTCTCAACAACTCCGTATTATCTTTCTTTGATTGATCCAACAGATTATCAAAATGATCCAGTGTTTATGCAATCTGTACCTCAGTCGCATGAATTAGTGATACGTAATCAAGATATGGCTGATCCACTTGCTGAAGACAAAGATTCGCCTGTTGAATGTATTACTCACAGATATCCGGATAGAGTTCTTTTCCATATAAGTAATATTTGTTCTATGTATTGCAGACACTGCACTCGAAAGAGAAAAGTCGGAGAAGTAGATTCAATTCCTAATAAACAATTGATACTAAATGGAATTGAATATATTAAGAATACACCTGCAGTTAGAGATGTTTTGCTCTCAGGTGGCGACCCTCTTATGCTAAATGATGAGTATCTTGAGTGGATTCTTCAAGAACTGACTGCGATTGATCATGTTGAAGTGATTAGAATCGGAACAAGAATGCCTGTAGTATTACCATACAGAATAACAGATGATTTAGTAAATATGCTAAAAAAATACCATCCTGTTTGGATAAATACACACTTCAATCACCCAAGAGAAATAACTTCTTCCTCAAGAGAGGCTCTTTCAAAGTTAGCAAACGCAGGAATTCCTTTAGGAAATCAATCAGTACTCCTTGCCGGAGTTAATGACTGTCCTAGAATTATGAAAGCCTTAGTTCACAAGCTAGTCCAAAATAGAGTTAGACCTTATTATTTGTATCAATGTGATCTTTCTGAAGGTCTTTCACACTTCAGAACTCCTGTAGGAAAAGGAATTGAAATCATAGAATCTTTGATTGGGCACACTTCAGGATTTGCAGTTCCGACTTATGTAATAGATGCTCCTGGTGGAGGTGGTAAAATTCCTATTATGCCAAATTATTTAATATCATGGTCTACTAATAAAGTAGTTCTTAGAAATTACGAAGGTGTGATAACTACTTATAAAGAACCTGATTCTTACGAACCAATATTCTGTGACAGAAACTGTGATGATTGTGATTTGCAGCTTAAAACAAATGATGCTGATGAATATAGCCAAGTTGGTATCGCACAGCTATTATCAGATGCGGAAGATAGGATATCTTTAATTCCGGAAAATAATGACAGGTATGAAAGAAGAAATAACTAAGTGAGTTTATGTCTTTTATAGATTTTTCAATATTTGCGCTTTATATGTTAGGAGTTTTTCTTGTTGGACTATATTTCTACAAGAAAAACAATTCTAAAGAAGATTATTATGTCGGTGACAGAAAGATAGGCCCATGGCATGTGGGTCTATCTGTCGCTGCCACTGATGTTGGCGGTGGTTTTTCTATTGGATTAGGCGGCCTAGGTTATCTGATTGGTTTGTCAGGATCGTGGCTTCTATTCACAGGTTTACTGGGAGCCTGGATTGCAGCAGTAACAATTATTTCTTATTTAAAGAAAATTGATAAAATACATAATTTTCTTACTTTTCCAGACTTCCTCAGATATAAATATAACGGGAAAGTAGCACTCCTTGCTTCAATAATAACCGGAATTGGTTATATGGGATTTACTGGAGGACAGATATTGGCTGGTGCCAAACTTTCTGCAGCAACTCTATTTAGTGATTTACCAATTGATGTTGATCCTTATCTGTTTTCAATAATTATTATAGCAACTGTTATTATACTATATACAGTATTGGGTGGAATAAAAGCTGTAATCTATACAGACACTATTCAATGGATTATTCTTATTACCGGACTAGTCGCCTTCGCTTTACCTTTTGCAATATCTGAAGCAGGTGGATTTTCCGGATTGCAGGAACAACTTCCGCCTGAGTTTTTATCTCTTACCAATGTTACAGCAATTGAACTTATAAATTGGTCAATTACTATTTTGCCGATTTGGTTTATTGCAATGACTCTTTATCAAAGAATATTCTCTTCACCAAGCGAGAAAGAAGCAAAAAAAGCATGGTATATAGCCGGACTTTTTGAATATCCGGTCATGGCATTTGCCGGAGTTAGCCTAGGTATGATTTCAAGTATTTTCTTCCCTAATATAGACCCGGAAATGGGTGTACCTATGCTTCTAAAAGATGTATTGCCAATTGGAATTAAGGGTATAATCATTTCAGCTTATTTTTCTGCTATAATGTCAACTGCAGATAGTTGTTTGATTGCATCATCAGGTAATTTTTCTCTGGATATCATAGGTAGATATTTTTACAAAGGCAAGCAAGACACTAAATCACTTATAAAGGTATCACAAATTACAACTCTTGCAATAGGTGTAATTACGCTCGTAGTAGCGATATCATTCGAAAGTGTATTGGAGATTATTTATCATTCCTATTCCTTTATGGTTGCGGGTCTTCTAGTTCCTACATTAATAGCCTTTTCTGTTAAAAAACCAAATTCAACTGCAGCTCTGTGGTCTATGATCTCAGGTGGCACAATAGCTTTATTAATTATATTTATGAAATGGCAGACTCCTTTTGATCTTCACCCATCTGCTTTTGGGATTATACTTTCTGCCATTGTTTATTTTGTTATATCAATAGTGACTAAAAAAAATGCAATACGATAAAATGGAAAAAATTGGTGCTTCCGTAATTCAGCATGGAAAGTACAACGATAGAGTTTATATAATGCATCTTGAAAAAGAGGATGTTGATGAAGTTTTTAAATATACTGAAAAGACAGCCCAAGAAAACAACTACTCGAAAATATTTGCAAAAATACCTGCTTCACTTTATGATCACTTAGATCAAAAAGAATATTTGATTGAAGCAAAAGTACCTCTGTTCTTTAATGGAGAAGAAGACGTGCTGTTTCTATCAAAATATATTGATCCAAATAGGCAGATAATGACTGATGAAATCAAACAAGAAGTAGAAAATAACATTGCAATTGCAGAAAGCAAAGCAGGACAGTTAAAATTGAAAGATATTGATAATGAGTACACAATACGACTACTTGAACATAAAGATGCGATTCAATTAGCTGAATTATATAAAATCGTTTTTGAAACATATCCATTTCCTATTCACGATCCCGAATTTCTTAAGGAGATGATGGATGATAATATTGAGTATTGGGGAATATTTCTGAATGATAAATTAGTCTCTGCAGCTTCCTCAGAACAATATAAAACTGAATCTGTGGTAGAAATGACAGATTTTGCTACTAATCCGGATTATCTGGGCAAGGGTTTTGCATTGCACTTGCTTAAAAGAATGGAACAATCAATGTTTACCAAAGGATATAAGACTCTATACACTATAGCCCGAAGCCTTTCTCCAGCAATGAATATAACTTTTGCTAAAGACAATTATAAATTTGCAGGCACTTTGGTAAACAATACAAATATATTTGGTAAAATAGAACCAATGAATGTATGGTATAAACCAATATAAATTTGAGTCAATTTTTAGTTTAGACAAAAAAGCAGCTAATTAATAGTCTGCTTTTTTTTATTTTTGCTTCATTGAATTGTAGATGGAGAGATATAGTGAAAAATAATAAAAAAGAAAGAATCGGCTGGTATATGTATGACTGGGCAATTTCAGCATTTTCTGCTACGATTGTAACAGTCTTTATTGGTCCATATTTGACTTCTATTGCAGAAAATGCTGCCGGGAGTTCAGGTGTACTAAATGTATTTGGAATTAATATCTTCCCTGGCTCATATTTCCCATACGTAGTATCGCTATCAGTCCTTCTACAAGTTTTATTTTTACCCATTATGGGTGCCATTGCTGATTATACTCACAAGAAGAAAGCTATATTGGCTTTTGCTTCTTATTTAGGTGCATTTTCCACTATGGGAATGTTTTTTCTTGAAGGAGATAAATATCTACTGGGAGGGCTTCTTTTTATCATAGCCAATCTCTCTTTTGGGATAGCGATGGTGATGTATAATGCATTTCTAAATGATATTGCAGCTAAAGAAGAAAGAGATTCTGTATCATCTATAGGTTGGGCGACGGGCTATCTTGGTGGCGGAATATTACTTTTGCTAAACCTGATGCTTTTCTCGCAGGCAGAATCATTAGGGCTTACTACAGGCATGGCAATCAGAATAAATCTATGCTCTGCAGGAGTGTGGTGGGCAATTTTCACTTTATTTCCAATGATTTGGCTTAAAACGAGAAGAAAACCCAAAGATATACCTGACACTAAAAATATTTGGAACATTGGTTTCTCGGAATTAAAACATACTATTAAGGATGCAAAGAAGTATCCTGTGACTCTTTTGTTCCTTTTTGCATATCTTTTATACAACGATGGTGTTCAAGCCGTTATAGCCCTTTCTTCTCAGTTTGGCCAGGAAGAGTTAGGGTTAGACATTTCTGTTCTTACTCAGGTTATTCTAATTGTGCAATTTGTAGCTTTTGGTGGAGCTTTATTGTTTAATTATATAGCTTCCATTACTTCAACAAAAACAACTTTATTAATTACTCTCTTCATATGGCTACTTGCTGTATCATACGCATATTTAGGTCTTTATGATGCATCGGGATTTTATATACTAGGCGTGGTAGTAGGAATGGTGATGGGAGGGACTCAAGCTTTAAGTCGATCACTATATTCAAATCTTATACCTAAAGACAAAGAGGCAGAATATTTCAGCCTTTATGAAGTCTCAGAAAGAGGTACCAGTTGGTTAGGACCATTACTCTTTGGTTTATCTCTCCAATTCTCAGGATCTTACAGAATAGCTATTTTATCTTTAGTTGTTTTCTTTATTATGGGAATTGTTCTTCTATTGAAAGTAAATGTTCAAAAAGGTATCGAAAAAGTAGAGAAAGAAGCTCTGAACTAAATAATCTTTAATATGTATAAAACATTGAGCGCTCCATTATTATTTAACATTGTATTGTGGAGTATTATTATGTTTGATGTTCTGTTTACAGTCTATTTCGTAGCACTTATGTTTTCTTTTTTCGTGGGGAACATAATTACTATATCTTATTATGTCTACAAATATTTTTCAAAAGATATCTCTAAGAAGATATATCCTTTTGAGCTTATTCCTGAGCTTTTTTATGGATTTATAAATCCGATTATTTACTTGACTGCTTTCCAGTTCACTGGTTTGTTTCATTGGAATGTTTATTATCTATTTGTAGCATCATTTGCATTGATAGCATTTTGGATTTATCGATTTACATCGTCCTCAGTATTTAAAACAGAATCTAAAATGATCCTCTATTTATGTATTTCAGTGTTAGTAGTATTCTTTATAAAAGATTTGATTTTAAATACCGCAATGTTAGGAGCTTTTGACTTTAACTTTGGTATGATAATAGTTTATCTGGGATTACTTTCATACTATTTTATTCCATTTTTGATTTTGATATCGCATTTAAGATATATAAATGGAATCAGTATTGAAGGCAATTATCATTTAATTCAACAGAGAAGACTTTTCAAATATATTGCAGCTGTTACCTTAATATTTTTATTTCTTTCAACTCTTGCATTTAATATTTCTTCTGAGAAAGAAGAAGTGCTTAACTTGATCATTGATAATAAGGAAACCATTGAAAAATATGGAGAAAAATATAATGTCTCACCTGAAATCATTGCTTCCATAATTTATGTAAACAACACAGAGTACATTTCACCAATAAGAAGGAAGTTAGAGGATATATACGCAAGTAAATTTTTCCCTGCATATTCAAATTATTTTGATGGAACTGTAGGCCCTGACTTTTCTTTAGGAATTTGCCAAATAAAACCAACTACAGCATTCAAAGCTTTTTTAATTAGTAAAAAAGAAATCAATAACAGAGATATTATTGCTGATACAGTTAGAGAATTATGGTCTGATTTGGATTCAAAATCTATCGACTTGGAATGTAAAAACGTATCTAAATTATATCCAATGCTAGTAGATATTGAAAATAATATCAATTATTGCGCTTTATTGTTGCATCTATATCAAGAACAGTGGAGAAGTACATACTCAGTAGATGAGTCAATATTAGCTACATTATACCAAATAGGCTTTGAAAAATCAAAACCTAAGCTTAATCCAATTTCCAACGAATTTGGAAGGAAGGTAGCATCTATTGCAAAAAGCGAAAAAATAAAAAATATCTTTAAATTCTAAACAACATAACTATCGTTAAGATATAGACTTTTGTTTGTAGCGTCAATGGTGGCCATGCCTCCAATCGGAAGAGTATATTGACTATCTATATGTCCGAAAGGAACACCGTAAATAGTTGGAATACCAAGTGGTTTAATCAGTTGTTCCAAAATCTCTTTTACAGTTAACGATCTATTAGGATTAAAAGGTCTTCTGCTGTTTAAGTTTTTGAATTGACCAAAGATGATACCGGAAGCTTTATGCAATTTCCCTGATAAAACAAGTTGAGTCAGCATTTTATCGATTTTGTATTGAGCTTCTCTGGTCTCTTCTAGAGCTACAATTTTACCTGTAAAATCAATATCATAAGGAGTTCCGAGCAAACCTGAAACTATAGAAAGGTTTCCCCCTACAATCTCACCATGAGCTTTACCGGGTACAAGAGTCCACATTTTGCTATGCTTAATAGAAAAGTCACTACTGTCAGCGTCATGGAAAATACATCTTTTAAGAGATTCTCCTTCGACACCTGAAAAATCTGATGAAGCTACAGGACCGTGATACGTAATCATTCCGGTTTGATGTGTTATAGCATTAAGCATTGCAGTAATATCACTAAAGCCAAGAATTATTTTAGGATTTTCTTTGATTATGTTATAATCAATCTTATCCAAAATTCGCATAGAACCATAACCACCGCGAGCAGCAACTAATGCTTTGATGTCATCTCTTTGGATATAATCCATAAATTCTTTAGCTCTGTCATCGTCACTCGCAGAAAAGTAATGGTGTCTGTTCTTTTGCCATCTGACAGAAGAACTATGTTCAACACTAATGCCATTATTCACAAAAAAGTTCTTACATCTGTGCACAGACCACATACTTGAAGGACTGGCAGGAGAGATAATTGCAACTTTATCGCCCCTTTTTAAACCTTCAGGTTTGAAATACTTATTACTTATGCCTGAAACAGATATATTCTGGGCATTAAGCTTTGTCGAACCTGTGGCAGCAAGTAATGCTGTACCACCTAATGATAATAAGAAATTACGTCTATTCATTGCACTGATTTTTAATATTATTATACAAAGATACTAAAAATATTGTGCCAAAAAATGATTTTTGGAATTTGTTTTTTTTGTACAAACTTCATATATTTGAATATATAGAAAGGTGCAGGAGTGGTTGAACTGGCTCGCCTGGAAAGCGAGTATACCGGCAACGGTATCAGGGGTTCGAATCCCCTTCTTTCTGCAAAAAGAGATTCATTTAATGGATCTCTTTTCTTTTTTGTACCTAAAAAAAAGGGCACACGCACAAAAAGTGGGGATTACGCAAAAAGTTTCATAATTCTGAATAAGAAAAATTTGTTGTCCACTACACCTCTTTGATTAGCTCTAAAGAGTTTAATTTTGGAATTAAATGATTCAGCAGCAGCGTTTGTACTTCTATTATCAAAGAAGTTAACAATAGAGTCAAAGTGAGAATTTAAGGTGTTTGCCACAGAAAAGAACTCTTTAATGTTTAGAGTATTAGTATGCCAAATCCACTGTCTAAATAGTTTTTTAGCAGTGGATTTATTTGTTATAGTGTAAATATTTCTAAACCTGACAACGTGCCAATAAGCCTTTTCAATCTCAGGGAATTCTTTAAAAAGGATGCTTGCTCTGAGCTTTTGAGCGTCTGTCCATTTATCAGGTAATTTGGTTACTAAATGCCTACTCCTGGCTAATAGTTCCTTTACAGTATCTCCATTGGTAAATCTATCAGGCGAGTATCGCATTCCCTTTTTTCTTGCATCTGCAATCGCTTGGTTTTCTTGATCAATAGCGTCCCAACGATATTTTACTCTGATATGTTGTAAAGCTTCTGTAGCGAGTCTTACTACATGAAATCTGTCTGTAACTAACTTCGCAAGTGGAAAAGCTCTACGAGAAGCAGATTCCATGTTGTTTGCCATATCAAGCGTTATTTCTTCAACTCTGCATCGCTCTGACTCAGGTATTTTGGAAAGAACCTGATAAATGTTTTCTGACTTTGTACCGTTGATTACGGCTACCAAACTACCTTGTTTGCCGTGCCCTGCTTTATTTGTTACAAAGGTATATAGCTCACCTTTAGCTAATGCAACTTCATCTATGCTTAGTTTAGAGCCTATATTTTCAGGGAATATAAGATATTCATCAGCGTGAGATTTTTGATCCCATTGCCTATAGCCACTACTTTGATTTTTATAATGACGCCTTAGTTTATCAGGATTTACCCTTAGGTTTATAGAGACCTCTTTCATCGAAATCGCGCGGGTCTCTACCTGTTTCTTTTAAAAAATCAGAGAGTTCCTGCGTCATTTTTACTCCCTTGGCAAAGATGCTAAAATCCCTGTGTATCTCATGTTTATCTATCTTATGACGCCATCGGCGCCGCTTGACCAAAAGATATACTGCTTTATCGCGAATCGGGAAGTCATGTATTTTTTTTGTGTCGAAAAAGCCTTTTGACTCATATTCTTCACTATTATAACCGGATGGTAGTTTGTTATATTCCGTCAATTCTATGTGTAATTCTAATTCTTTGCCTGTGTAGTCAGGAACTTCGCTTACACCCGTGATTTCAAAATAATCTAAGATACCTTCGGGCAAAAACATCGATAATATCTGTTTATCTAACATTGAAAGAGTCTTTTGATAATTTAGGATATTACAAAGTTAATCTTTTTCCCCAATTTTTAAAACTGAGCCAAAAAAAGATCGACTACTTGAAGCCGATCTTTTTAATAAATATTATATATACTGTTTACTTCTTATTTTGGATTTTTTTCCAAGTATCTTTAAGAGTTACAGTTCTGTTGAAGACAATTTTATCCTCAGACGAATCCTTGTCTATGCAGAAATATCCAATTCTTTCGAATTGGTATTTATCACCTTTTTTACCTTCTTTAACCGCAGGTTCTAAATAGCCTGTGATTATGCTTAAAGAATCAGGATTTATATTATCTAAGAAAGTTTTACCTTCTTCAACTTTATTTGGATTTTCTACTGTAAACAGATTATCATATAATCTTACTTCACTTTCAATTGCATGTACTGCAGATACCCAGTGTAATGTAGCTTTTACTTTTCTGCCGTCAGGTGAATTTCCACCTCTAGATGCAGGATCATAAGAACACAACAGTTCTATTACTTCACCGTTTTCGTCTTTTACTACATCATCACAAGTAATAAAATATCCATATCTTAATCTAACTTCTTTACCTGGAGATAATCTGAAGAACTTTTTAGGAGGATTTTCCATAAAATCGTCTTTTTCAATGTAAAGTTCTTTTGTAAAAGGAACTTTTCTTGTTCCTGCAGATTCGTCTTCAGGATTGTTGACTGCATCTAGCCAGTCAGTTTCACCTTCTGGGAAGTTAGTAATAGTAACTTTAAGTGGATTTAGCACTCCCATTACACGGTTAGCGCTTTTGTTCAATTCTTCTCTTATACAGCTTTCTAAAAGAGCTAAATCGACAACGCTATCTGCTTTGGCTACACCAATTTTATCAGCAAATGTTCTCATAGCCCCTGGAGTATAGCCTCTTCTTCTGATACCACTGATAGTAGGCATACGAGGATCATCCCAACCTGATACATGATTTTCCTGAACAAGTTGAAGTAATTTTCTTTTACTAAGAACAGTATAAGAAAGATTAAGTCTTGCAAACTCAATTTGTTGAGGTCGGTAAAGATCTAATTCAATCAAGAACCAATCGTATAAAGGTCTGTGATCTTCAAATTCTAAAGTACATAAAGAATGAGTAATATGCTCAATTGAATCGGAAATACAGTGTGTAAAATCATACATCGGATAAATACACCAAGTGTCACCAGTTCTATGGTGATGAGCATTTTTAATACGATAGATAACCGGATCTCTCATATTCAAGTTTGGAGAAGCCATATCAATTTTTGCTCTCAGAACTTTACTGCCATCTTCATATTTACCTTCTTTCATATCCATAAAAAGTTGAAGGTTTTCATCTATCGAACGATCTCTATATGGAGATGGTTTTCCTGGTTCTTTCAGGTTTCCTCTGTGCTGGCGGATTTCTTCAGCAGTTAAATCATCCACATATGCTTTACCTTTTTTTATCAGAGTAACCGCATGCTCGAATAATTGTTCAAAATAGTCAGAAGCATAATGTTTTCTGTCTTCCCAGTCAAAACCTAACCATTTAACATCTTCCTGAATAGAATCTACGTATTCAACATCTTCTTTTACTGGATTGGTGTCATCAAATCTAAGATTACATAATCCATTATAGTCTCTTGCAACACCGAAATTAAGACAAATAGATTTTGCGTGACCTATGTGCAAATAACCATTTGGCTCAGGAGGGAAACGAGTGTGTACTCTTCCGTCATATTTATTTGTTTCAAGATCTTTATCAATAATCGTACGAATAAAATTAGAAACAGGCTTGTTTTCCGTTGAATTCAATTCATTAGCCATTCTCAGTTCCTTTGAAGTAATTGTTATCCATTTTCTATATTTAGTACAAAAGTACAAAAAATATGTGAAAGCATAAATTGCTTATTGATAGAAATAAACAATAACCCAAATCAATTTAAATTCACATTAATAAAATAAAATTGCTTTGGATTCGATTAGAACAATGTTAGCTAAGTAGAAATTTATATAACAAATTTGGATTTGTAATGAAAATACATGAGTATCAAGCAAAAGAATTACTTAAACAGTATGATGTACCTGTCCTTTTTAATAGAGTAGTATTCAACTCATATGATGCAGGTAAAATTGCTTTTGATGACTTTGAATCAAAAGGTCATAATTTAGTTGTCCTAAAAGCTCAAGTACACGCCGGTGGTAGAGGCAAGGGAACAGTTTACAAAAAGGATACTAATGATGCTATGATAGTCGATGAAAAAGAAGTAAAAGGCGTAAATTTAGTAAGAGGCGATAATCTTTCTCATCAAATCCATGAATATGCAGAAGCTATGCTCGGCAATAAACTTGTAACTATTCAGACTGGTGAAGAAGGAAGCATTATCAATAGATTGATGATAGAAGAGGGAGTCGCTATTGCTAAAGAATTTTATGCAGGTATTGTGCTTGACAGGCAGACAGGCATGAATACAGTTATGGTATCCACAGAAGGCGGTGTTGAGATAGAAAAGGTTGCAGAAGAAACTCCTGAGCTTATTATTAAAGAAACAATTAATCCTAAAATCGGTTTTCAGGCATACCAGGCAAGAAGTCTTGCATTTGGCCTGGGATTGGAGGGTGATGCACTTAAAAGCTTTATTCCGTTTATCACAAAATTAGTGAATGCATATGAAGCGATGGACTGCTCTTTAATGGAAATCAATCCATTAGTTTTAACTAAAGAAAACAAGATGATTGCTTTAGATGCAAAAGTAAACTTTGATGATAATGCAATTTACAGACATAAAAATTATGATGAATTGAGAGATGAGTCTGAAGAATCTCCATTAGAAGTAGAAGCTTCCAAATTTGATTTAAATTATATCAAGTTAGATGGAAACGTAGGCTGTATGGTTAACGGAGCCGGACTTGCCATGGCAACTATGGATATGATTAAACTTTCTGGCGGAGAGCCGGCAAACTTCCTGGATGTAGGCGGTGGTGCTAATGTTGAAAGAATTGCAAATGCATTTAGAATCATGCTTAGTGATCCAAACGTAGAAGCTGTTCTAATAAATATTTTTGGTGGTATCGTCAGATGTGATAAAGTTGCAGATGGTATTGTTCAGGCATTAAAACAAATAGATATAAAACTTCCTGTAATAGTTAGACTAGATGGTACAAATGCAAAAGAAGGGGCAGAAACTTTAAAGAAATCAGGTATGAAATTTGAAGTTGCCGATAATTTTGAACATGCAGCTAAACTAGTATCTAAGGTTATCAAAAAATAATATTATCCTTTATATTTGGAAAATAGGCGATATTGAGTTATACTTGAATCGCCTATTTAATTTTGGATGACGGATATGCGTAATATTATACTCTTTTTTTTATGTTACTTTCTTTTTTCTAATACTGCCTCATCAGGAGTAGTAGATAGTTTGGAATCTTTACTTAATAATGAAGATTTCGATAAATACGAAATATGTTGTCAAATAAGTGCGGCAACATGGGAAACAGATACTGAAGTAAGTAAAAAATATGCATCTATGGCTGTAGAAATTGCCAAATCCCGTGGTGATGAAAAGAAAGTATATAAAGCAATGCGCAATTATGGCATGATATATACCATAACAAGAGAATATGATAATGCACTTAGTGTATTTAAAGATGTATTAAATTATTTTGAAAAGATTAAAGACACATCTGAAATTGCCGCTTTACACAGAAATATTGGTGATATACAATATAGGCAAGCAAAATATAAAGAAGCATTAGAAGAGTATTTATATTCAGAAAAACTCTTCCAAAAGTTAATGAATAACAAACCTAAGAATCTTTTAGAGTTGGAAGAAAACTATGGAGCAACTTTAAACAATATTGGAAATGTTTACTTAAGACTTGAAGATTTCGATAAATCAATAAAGTTTTTTGAGCAAGCACTTCTAATTCAAAAAAAAACCGGAGACACATATTCAGAGTCAGCGGCTTATACTAATATCGGTAATATATATTACTACATGCTTGAGTTTGATAAGAGTCTGGAAAATTACCACAAAGCATTGGAAGTTGCAACAGGACTTGACAACTACTCACTCGAGGCAAATATAGTTCAAAATATTGCTTCCACATATCTGGCTATTAAACAAAATAAAAAGGCTTTGAAATACTATTATAAAGCCTTAGATATATTCCAAAAAACTGATAATGCAGATGGAATACTTGAAATATACACCAGTTTGGCTTTAGCTTATATGTCAGATATGAATAAAGACTCTGCCTCCCATTATTTTAAGATTTCTGAAAATATTGCTCGCGATATAAAAGATTATCAATATTTAAGTTACATCCAAAGCAACAAGGCAGATTTTTATAAAACACTCGGCAATTTGGAAAAAGCATTTGATTACTTGAAAGAGTCTCAAATATCTAAAGACTCTGTGATGTCTATAGAATCAAGAGAACAAATAAACAAGCTTACCGTGCAGTATGAGTCAGAAAAGAAAGACAATCTTATTCGTATCAAAAATTTGGAAATGGATCAAAAAGAAAATGAAATCTATCTGATGTATCTTGCCTTAGGTATTGTGTCTATCAGTTTTGCTTTCATTATTTGGCTTTACAGAAATAAAAATAAAAACCTTACCTTGATAAAAGAAAAAAATGATGCAATCGAGGAAGCAAACTTAGAACTTGAACAGCAAAATGATTTTATCAGCAAACAAAACGACGAGCTAATCAATTTGAATGCTATGAAAGATAAATTCTTTTCTATAATATCACATGACATGAGAAATCCTGTAACAAATTTAAGTCTTCTAATAGATCTTGCCGAAGCATACAGCGAAAGAGGCGATTATCAACAACTGCCTGACAAATTCAGAAAATTCAAAATTTCTCTGCAACACCTAATGTCATTATTCGATAACTTATTGACTTGGGCAAAAACTCAAACAGGAAATATCAAATTTCATAAATCAAATCAAAATATCACTGCGATACTTAGTAACCTTGCTGATAGTTTTGCTTTAACTTCTGAAGTTAAGAATATCAATTTTGAGTTTCATGCTCAAAAAAATATTATGCTTGATGCAGATAAAGACATGTTAGAATTCATCGTTAGAAACTTACTATCTAACTCCTTCAAATTTACGAATCATGGAGGCAATGTAATTCTATCAGTAGATGAAAATGAGTCTTCCGTTATGATAAAAGTTAAAGATGATGGAATCGGTCTGACAGAAGAAGAAATAGATAAATTGTTTATGATACATCAAAAGTATTCTAAATCCGGTACTGCAAATGAAAAGGGCAGTGGATTAGGACTTACTATTGTGAAAGAATTTGTGGACTTACATCAGGGTTCCATTGAGGTTAATAGTAAAGTGAACCAAGGTGCAGAATTTATCATAAAGTTTAATAAGTAGCTTTCAATTATCATAAGAATCAAAAAAGTGTTATTTTTGTTCTTTTATATAATCTGATAATCTATGTATAAGATAAAACTGCCAAATTTCGAAGGACCTTTTGATTTACTTCTCTTTTTTATAAAAAGAGATGAAATTAATATCTACGATATACCAATTGCTAAAATCGCAAAAGAGTTCCTTAATTATATCAACATTATGAAAATGTTTGATTTGGAATTAGCCGGCGAATTTCTGGTAATGGCAGTAAATTTAATGTATATCAAAACACAACTTCTTCTACCCAGAGAATCAGATGCAAGTGATGATGAACCGGAAGATCCCAGAACTCAGTTGGTGCAGCGCTTACTTGAATATAAACAATTTAAGGAAGCCGGAGTTGAGCTTGATAATTTGTACGAAGATCAGAAGTATACTCTCTACAAAAGCCAATTTAACGCCGAATATCATCAAGCAAGCAAAGAAGCCGGTTATAAAAATGCATCTCTATTTGATTTGATAAAAGCATTCCAGAATGTATTTGATCGCTTAAAAGAGAAATCTTACGAACATATAGTAGAGATTATACCGGTCACAGTTGACGAAAAGAAAGATGAAATTCTTGTTTTGTTAAATAAGAAGAAAAGAATTTCTTTTTTTGATATTACAACTTCACTTAACAACTCCCATGTAGTTGCTTCTTTTTTAGCTATACTAGATTTAGTCAAAATAAACAAGATTTACATATACCAAGATAGCTCTTTCGAAGATATTATTATTGCAGAACCACAAAGCATGGATATAAACGATGAACAATTATGATAATGTACCATATTTTTTGACACTGGATAAACAAGAACAAAAATCATCTCTGGAGGCTTTGATATTTGCTTCTGATGAAACTCTGACTCTTCGTCAAATATTCAACATTCTAGTTGGATATGATAATCTTATTTTAGATGATAATGATGGCAGTACGGATATAAAAAAAGTTAGCCAAACATCAATTGAAAAAGAAGTACTGGAAAAATTTAATTTTTCGAAAGATGATATTGAGAAGCTGATTGAAGATATTAACAAAGATTTGTATGAAAGTAAAAGACCATATGAGATTGTTAACTATGCAAATGGCTATCAATTTGCTACAAGAGCTGAATATGGTGAAGTTGTTCAAAATCTGTTAAAATCAAAGACTAGGAAAAGACTTTCTAAAGCAGCTCTGGAAACTCTTGCTATAATTGCATATAGGCAACCGGTCTCTAAACCTGAAGTAGAGCAAATAAGAGGCGTAAACTCCAACGAAGTTGTAAATACACTTATCGAAAAAGATTTTGTTAAGATGGTAGGCAGAAGCGATGCTCTTGGAAAGCCATTACTCTATGGTACTACCGATGAATTTCTCAGACAATTTGGCCTGAAAAATCTTAATGAGCTACCTAAGTTAAGAGAACTAGAAGAATTAGCTTTGATGGAATATGACTCTACTGATAAAGAAATAATAACTTTGGAAATAACTGAAGATATAAAAGATGAACTTGACCCTCAAACAAATCTCTTAAAAGCCTTAGATGAGGAAGAGGATAAGAATCATCAAGATACTTAATATTGCAAAAACAGAAAGAATCATGCTAATTCCTGCTCTTTTCTCGGAACTTAGAGATTTCTGTTTGATATAGTTGAACTCCTGAAGAGTCGATGCATATTTGTCAAGAGTATTTTGCATTTCTTTGATCTGATCTACTTCTTGAACTTCCTTGGATTCTGAATTGTTATCATCTTCAGATTGAGAATCATCACTATCATTTGTAATCGGTTCATTATAATCCATTTGAGAAGCATTCAAAACTGATATATTTTGCATCATAGCTTCTACAATATTTCTTATCTCTCCAACATTATCTTCTAAAGACTCAAATCGTAAATTCAAGGTATCAGTTAGGGAGTTATCATCATTTCCCATGCCTGAAATATCTTTTATTGCCTGCAATTCTCTTTTTATAGCTTTTATTTCACTTTGAAGCTTTTCATGCCTGGAATTTAAAATTTTATCGCCTTTTTTTAAGTTATCTTCAAGATATTGTATGCGGTTATTAACTCTGTCTTCAATAGCTTGAGATTCTTTATCAAGCGAAGAATTGACTTTCTGTTTTAAATATTCAAGTGTTTCATCCAATTTCGAATATGCATTTTTAGCGAATTCAGAGCTAATAGATTTCATTTGCTCCAATTCACTTTTGTGATTTTCCAGTGTATCAGAAAGTTCCATTATTCCTATTTTAACGTGCTCTTGAAGAGCTTTTAAAGAGTATAGCTCTCCGGTAAGTTCATTAGCTTGATTAATACTGTCAATGAGTGCTTTTTCTTTCTTTGAATAATTTTCTTCAAGTGTCTTTACTATTCCGGTAAGCTCATTTTTGAAATGAGTGGCATGAGAATTAATTTCAATTCTGGTAGAATCAAATTCAGAAATACGTCTGTTTAATATTTCGAAAGCCTGATTGTATTGATCAGCTTGAAACTTTACTTTTTTAAGTAATTCATGCAGCTCAGGGCTTATTGACTGTTTTTGATCCATTTCGTAATTTCGGTATTAAAGTAAGACAAAGCACTATTAAGTTCATCAAGAATTCTAATCTCAACATCTTCCTGAAACTTATCAGAATGTATGTATAGTAAACCTAACATTTCGTTTCTGAACTGTGTATCAGTATTATATCTTTCTAAAATGGTAACATTTGTATCAATATATTCGCGAAGATGATTATCTATCGCAAGTTCTTCGAAAAATGTTTTTGGTCGTATTTTATCAAGTTTAGACATAATATTTTCGATGTAAAAAGTAATGTACCCAAATATAGGAATTTGTTTGATTTTCTCTATAGAATAGTTTCTGTATAA
This sequence comes from uncultured bacterium, assembly GCA_942490685.1. GTDB lineage: Bacteria > Bacteroidota > Ignavibacteria > Kapaibacteriales > UBA2268 > JBFHIJ01. Next base: position 1,224,887 of record CALNXW010000016.1, on the reverse strand, counting down.
TAATAGTTTGTAAATATTGTTTGTAGATAAAGAAACAGTTCTGTAAAAAATATTGTTTCAAGCAATTTCAGATAATACTAAAAACTTTGTATTTTGAATTTCCCTTTGAAATGCAAATGCACATTAATTGGTAAGAGATGATGTCAGAAGACCAAAAAAATATAGAATTGACCACTCAAATTGAAAAAAACACCAGTTTGTTACGTGAGAAGTATAACATGCTTTTCCAAAAGAGAGAAGAACCTGAGCATGAGCGCGAGCTAAAAGATTTAATTGATTTATGTAAAAATACTTTTTCTGATTTTGATGCTAAATTGCTTAAAAAAGCTTTTTACACGTCCTTTGAGGTACATAAAAACAAGGTAAGAAAATCCGGTGAAGCATATTATAAACACCCACTTACTGTTGCAAAAATTGTAATAACAGAGATTCCACTTGACTTTACTTCCGTTATCGCGGCATTACTTCACGATGTTTTAAATGAATCTGAAAAATATAATTATGAAACTCTAAAGAACGTATTTGGGAAAGAAGTAGCTGTAATTGTTGATGGAATAAACAAGATAAAGTACATAGAGAAGTACTCTATAGACAGATTGAATCATCTTGAAAAGTATCGAAAATTGATTCTTTCACTATTTAAAGATGTCAGAATTATACTAATTAAATTAGCTGACAGACTTCATAACATGAGAACTATTGAGTTCCTTAATGATGATCTGCAGCATAGAATTGCAAAAGAAACTATGGAAATATATTCTCCTTTTGCAAATAGATTTGGTATCAGATCTTTAAAGTGGGAATTAGAAGATTTGTCTTTTAAAATACTTAACAAAGATGAATATAATCATATCAAAACTAACCTGGCTAGTACCAGAAAAGAAAGAGAAGATTATATTGAGAACCTGAAAGCTCCCATAATAGCAAAACTGACTTCTGACAAATTTTTAAAAAAACACAAAATCACCTGTGAAATCAAAGGCAGAGCTAAACATATTTATTCAATATTCAATAAGATGAAAGCTCGCCAAAAAAGTATGGATGAATTATATGATCTTTTTGCAGCTAGAATAATAGTCGATGCACAAGATCCATATATGTGTTTTTACATATACGGACTGATAGCTGCAATATACCCACCGGTACCAGAAACATTTAAAGATTACATTTCATCTCCAAAAAAAAATGGATATCAGTCAATACATACAGGATTGATTGGGCCTGGTGGAAAAGCAATTGAAGTCCAGATAAGAACCAGACAGATGCATGATTATGCTGAAAATGGAGTAGCTGCACATTTTGTTTATAAAAGCGGCATAAAATCAGCTCAGTCAGTGATGGATGATGCTGATATTACTTCATGGGTAAATGCTGTCAGGGAAATATTTGAAAATGTAGGTGAACATAATAGCAGAGAATTGCTTGAACATTTGCCGAAAGGCATTTTTACTGACGAAATTTTAGTATTTACGCCAAGTAATGAATTCAAGTCTTTACCAAAATACTCTACGCCTTTAGATTTTGCTTTTGAGATTCATAGTGAAGTCGGCTTCTCATGCATTGGAGCAAAGGTAAACGGAAAAATTGTCCCTCTTGATTATACTTTGCAGAATGGTGATAGGATAGAAATTCTTACATCAAAAAAACAAGCTCCGAATCCGGACTGGTTAAAGTATACTACAACTAACAAGGCAAAACAAATTATACATAAGTATATCCGAGACTGTAAGTCAGATAATATTAAAAAAGGAAATAGTCTTTTTTCAAATGCTTTGAAAAAAGAAGGCATTAGGCTGGATGAGAATGATGTAAAAAAACTGCTGAGATCTTTCAATTTAAAATCTGAAGATGAGTTATTTCACGCGATAGGTGCAGGAGAAATGACTATAGATAAGGCGATTCATCTGCTCAAATTTAAAGTAAAAGACGGATTCAAAGTTAATCCGGAATTGATTCGCAAAGAGAATAAAGATATTATTAAAACTGAAAACAAAAAATCGGATCTTATAAGATTAGCAACATGTTGTAATCCGACACAATTAGATGACATTGTTGCAATAAGACTTGCAAATGGCTCTATAAAACTCCATAAATCAGACTGTAGTGAAGTAAATACGATACCTTCTAACGAGAGACTAAATAACTTGGAAATAGACTGGAAAGCTTTACAAACACCAATATCAGGTGACGTTACTTTATTTGTAAAAGGAGATGATAGAGCAAGCATGTTAAATGATATTACAAGTGCCATTTTAGAATTTGGAGATGTAAATATAAATAAAATTAGTTTTGACACTTCAGATTCAATATTTGATGGAGAAGTATCAATAAGTTCTAATAATATAAATCAAATAGATACCATAGTAGACAGACTATATCAGATTCGTGGCATAATTTCTATAAAAAATTCTAAAAATTAAAATCATTTATTTACGTTATAGCTTATCATATGTAGATTACAAAACAATTTGAGTGGGAATAGTGGAGTTACAAAGTATTTTTTTCGCACTATTAGCTGTATTTGCTATTGCAAGCGCTGTAGTCACAGTTGCTAGTAAACACCCTGTCAAATCAGCAATGTCATTAATAGTACACTTTTTTAGTTTAGCCGGTTTATATTTGACACTTAATGCAGAATTTATTTCTGTAGTTCAGATATTAGTCTATGCCGGTGCTATTATGGTTTTAGTAGTATTTGTTATAATGCTTCTAAATCTGGGGGATGAAGAAAAGCTTAAGCTGAAGTTTAATCTAAGAACTATTTTTGCTGCATTGTTTGCTGTAGTGCTGATATTTCAATTAGTGAGTGCTTTTTTAGTCAATCCTGATGTAATTAGTACTTTACCTTCTGTTTCAGCTAAAATAGGTACTGCCGAGGCTATTGGAAAAGAGTTATATACAAACTATATCATTCCATTTGAAGCCGTTTCATTTTTACTTTTAGCTGCCATAGTTGGTGCAGTTATGCTCGCTAAGAAAAAAATAGATTAGATAGGAGTTAAAAAATGTTGGAACATATACCACAAGATTATTATTTAGCTTTGTCAGGAATTCTATTTACAATAGGAACTGTCGGAGTTTTAACAAGAAGAAATGCTATTATAATTTTTATGTCAATTGAAATTATGCTTAATGCCGTAAATCTTACCTTAGTTAGTTTTAGTGCTTTCATGGGAGATCAGGCAGGACAGATATTTGTTTTCTTTGTTATGGCAGTTGCTGCTGCAGAAGCAGCCGTTGGACTGGCTATTGTATTAGGTATTTTTAGACTAAAGAAATCAATTTATGTTGACGAAGTTAACATAATGAAATGGTAAAAATATTCTTTTGAATTTGCAATCCTGTCAATTAAGTTTGACAGGATTTTTTTTATTAGGTGCAAAATGAAAACAAAAATAATTGATAAACTATATTCTTTACATAGATTTGGCATAAAACCAGGTTTAGAAAGAATTACTTATATACTTTCAAGCTCTGGTAATCCACATAAGGCTTTTAAATCAATTCATATAGCAGGAACTAACGGTAAGGGGTCTACTAGCTCCTTATTAGCCTCTATATTGATGGAATACGGATTGAAAGTAGGACTTTATACTTCTCCACATTTAGTTAGGTTCAATGAAAGAATAAAGATAAATGGAATTGAAGTAGATGACGATACATTAGTAGGTTTGGCAGAAAAATACCTTCCGTTTTCAGAAAAAGTAAGTGGAACTTTCTTTGAAATAACTACAGCAATGGCATTTGATTATTTTGCTCAAAATAATGTAGATATAGCTATAATTGAAACAGGCATGGGGGGTAGGTTTGATGCTACAAATATAATTACACCTATTGTATCAGGAATTACATCCATTAGCTTAGAGCATAAAGAATACCTAGGAGATACAATTGAAAAAATTGCTTTTGAAAAAGCAGGGATCATCAAAGATAATATACCTGTAGTGATATCAAAAAATAGTGATTGTGTTTACGATGTATTTAAAGAAGTTGCAAATGAAAAAAACAGCAAACTTGTTATTGCCGATTCTTTGGAAACTGTGATTCAGCATAAATTTCTACCAAATCTTAAAACTGAGGTATGCGTTAATTTTAAAAATAATTTGGCTTATACCGAACTACCGCTTGCCGGTAAGCACCAAATTGATAATCTTGAATTAGTTTTAGCTATTTTACTACAAACAGACTACGAGATAAGTCTAGAAAACATTAAAGATGGAATTGAAAATCTAAAACAAAATACAGGTCTCTCAACAAGAATAGAATTGATAAAAAGCGATCCGTATGTAATAATTGATTCTGCGCACAACGAAGCAGCTATTAAGTCTTTAGTAGAAGCAATCGAATTACACATACCAAATACTAAATTTGATATAACTTTTGCAGCAATGAGTGATAAAGACATTCGTTCAATACTTCATCACTTAATTAATATTTGCAATTCTTTAATTGTTACCAAACCAAAAATAGACAGAGCAGCTGATATAGATAGTATAGCTAAAATAGCTGTTGAACTGGGATATAAAGATATAAAAGTATGCGAAAGTACTGAGAGTGCTTTTGAGAATATGCAGTTAAATTTAAACAATCTAATTGTAGGTTCTTTTTATTTGACAGGAGAATTGCTTCCTCAACTTAACAAGATTTAATATCAACTGTATCAAAAATTTATTTTATTTGTACTTAGTAAAATTTGTCATCTCAATCAGGAAAAATGCAGATGAATACTCCCGATACTCACATGATCAAAACTGCCTTGATATCGGTATCAGATAAAACCGGTATCGTCGAATTTGCAAAAGAGTTATCAAACAAGAATGTAACTATTTATTCCACTGGTGGAACAGCTAAGTTACTCAAAGAAAATTCTATTCCGGTACATTCAGTAAGTGAAATTACAAATTTCCCTGAGATTATGGATGGACGAGTTAAAACTCTACATCCAAATGTTCACGCCGGATTACTTGCTGATTTAGGCAAAGAATCTCATATCGAACAAATGAAAGAACATGATATTTCTTCAATTGATCTTTTAGTTGTTAATCTTTATCCTTTTGAACAGACATTAGCAAAATCAGATTCTACTCATGAAGATATGATTGAAAATATCGATATTGGTGGTCCTGCAATGCTTCGTGCAGCTGCTAAAAACTATAAGTGGACTGCAACAGTTGTTAATCCTGAATGCTACGACAAGATAATAGAAGAAATGGGTGAATCGAATACCATCTCTCTACAACTTAGAGCTAAATTATCTGCAGAAGTATATTCTTTAACATCTTATTATGACTCTGTTATTTCAAAGTATATGAGAGAACAAGCTGAAAAAGAATCTGAACAATATGGTTTAGGATTGAAAAAAGCACAATCTCTAAGATATGGTGAAAACCCTCACCAAAATGCAACACTTTTTGGTTCAAATTTTTACAATATCTTCGAGCAACTTCATGGCAAAGAATTATCCTACAATAATATAATCGATTTAAGTGCAGCTGCTCAAATAATTGTAGAATTTGAAGATCCTGCTGTTGCATTGATTAAACATACTAATCCATGTGGTGTAGGTACCGGAGATAATATAGTAGATGCATACCATAAAGCTTTTGCTACTGATACTGTGTCTCCATATGGTGGAATATTTGCTGCCAACAGAACTGTAGATAAATCTTTTGCAGAAACAGTACACAGCATTTTCTCTGAAATAATAATAGCTCCTGATTTTACTGATGAAGCTTTAGAACTTCTTACAAAGAAGAAAAACAGAAGACTTATCAAAGTTGATTTTGACAATATAAGAAATAATATAAATGTAGAGTATAAATCAGTTGTAGGTGGTTATCTGATGCAAGAATCAGATAATAAGCTTCTATCTGAAGATGGATATAAAGTTGTTACGAAAAGACAACCTACCGATGAAGAAATGAAAGGTCTAAAGTTTGCTTGGAAAGTTTGCAAACATGTCAAATCAAACGCTATTGTTTATACTTCTCATGACAGAACATTAGGCATTGGTGCTGGCCAAATGTCTAGAGTAGATTCATCAAGAATTGCAGTTGAAAAATCAAAACTTATGAATTTGGATTTACAAGGTAGTGTTTTAGCTTCTGATGCATTTTTCCCATTTGCTGATGGACTAATTGAAGCAGCTAAAGCCGGTGTTACTGCAATAATCCAGCCGGGTGGCTCTGTAAGAGATGATGAAGTAATCAAAGCAGCTGACGAAAACAATATAGCGATGATCTTCACCGGTATGAGACATTTTAGACACTAAGATTTATTTATTTTAGATTGTTTATCTAAAGAGAGGAACTTACGTTTCTCTCTTTTTTTATCTATGTCTATTTGTATTGTAAAAGACAAAAATAATATATATATTAAAGAATTAATAATAAGAATACAACAAAGAAAGGTTGGAAAATGGCATTTACATTTTTCTTTAGAGATAGACACACCCTGGAGCACTTAGCAAATCATTTAATTGAAGACATGGCAGGAAAATCAAGCATTAAAGTATGGGACGCAGGATGTGCAATGGGTCCGGAACCTTATACATTTGCACTAATTATGGCTGAAAAAATGGGTTACTTCGGTTTCAAAAAAGTGAATATTGTAGCGACAGACATAGATGAATCCGGAAACTTCGAACAAATAGTAACAGATGCAATTTATCCTTACTCTGATTTATCAAGAATGCCTGAAGGTATTTTAGAAAAATATTTTACTAAATTAGATGGTGATAAATACGAGTTAGATCATAATATAAAGAATAGACTCAAATATCACTGGCATGATTTGCTAACTCTTAATCCTATTGATGAAGGATTTGATGCAATTATTTGTAAAAATGTACTACTTCATTTCAAACCTGAAGAAAGGGTAGAAGTAATAAAAATGTTTTATAAAGTTTTAAACCCGGGCGGATATTTTGTTTCTGAACAAACACAAGCACTTCCAAATGAATGCTCAGGTATGTTTGAAAAAATGGTAAGTGATGCCAATTTATTCAAAAAAATATAATGAAAGTAACTCTATTTAAAAAAGATCCCAATACTTACACCTGTAATGTATATCTCGTCAGAGGTGACTGGAATGCCATCTCTGATGTTAATACATTGATTGATGTTGGTACTAATGGTTTTATTTTGGATGAATTACAAACTATATCTACAGGAGTGGGAAAAAGAAGAGTTGAACAAATTATTCTTACCCATGAACATTTTGACCATACAGGAGGTCTAAAGCACGTAATTGAGCTATACAAGCCTAAAGTATATGCTTTCTCTAAAATAACTGGTGTTGATGAAGTTTTGAAAGACGGAATGCAACTCAAAGTCGGCGATTCATATGTTGATATCTTCCATACACCAGGCCACTCGCATGATTCTGCATGCATTTACTTTCCAAAAGAGAAAGTTCTTTTTTCCGGAGATACCGCAATAAATATAAAATCCCCGGGCGGTTCCTATACCTATGAATATGTGAAAGTAATAGAAAGATTTCTTGAACTCGATATTGACACTGTTTATTCAGGACATGACGAACCAATGACAGGAAATGTAAAACATATTCTTGAAAATACATATCAAAATATCATTTCTAGTAAAATAATTAAGTAATATTCAACGTGTATTAGTATTATGACTCCATTTTTACCATGGAATCATTATTAATTGTTATTTCTATTAATTGTAAAGTTGATAGAAATTCTTATGAATACTAGATACCATAGAGTTTTATTTAATAATTTTTACAGGTGAGATATGAAAATCACTGCTAAACTAATCATCGGATTTGCATTACTAATTGCATCTATTGTTACTATAATCATATTTAGTATCAATGGAATGAATTCTATAGGAAAAGAAATGGATCTGCTGGTATCGGACAGAATTCCGAAAGTGAAGCAAGCTAACAACATAATAGACGCAGTTAACTTGCAAGCAAGAGCATTAAGAAATATTGTAATGCTCAATGATATAGAAAAGATAAACACACAAAAAAATAGAATTAGAGAAGCTTCTCAAATGATTCAGGCTAATGCTGATAGTTTACATAAAACTATTACAAGTGAAAAAGGCAAAGAACTCATGAAAGAGTTCGAAAAGCACAGAGCAATATTTGTTGAACAAAGACAACAAGTCTTTGATCTTGCTGCTGCTAATACCGAAGAAGCAGACAAACAAGCTATACACTTTATTTTTACCACTCTAAGAGAAGCACAAGCAAAGCATATAGATGATATAATTAATATTATAAATTACCAAGAGTTTCTTCAACTAGAAGCCGTTGAAACTTCTCATGCTGCACAATCAGATGTTATTAATCTTATATATATAGTCGGCGGAGTTGCATCATTGCTTGGTATTTTGGTAGCTTTAATTACAATTGCAAGTATTACCAAACCTCTTTCCAGAGCAGTTGATGCTGCAAATGAAATTGCAAAAGGTAACATAGATGTTGATCTTGAAACAGATAAAAAAGATGAAGTAGGTATACTACTGAAATCTATGAACCAAATGGTTATGAGTCTGAAGAGTATGGTTAAGGAACTTAATGAGACGGCTGAAGCTGCAGTTGAAGGTAAATTAGACAAACGAGCTGATGCAAATAATTATAAAGGTGAATATAAAACTATAATGACAGGTTTCAATAAAACTTTAGATGCCGTCATTGGACCTTTGAATGTAACTGCAGAATACGTTGACAGAATTTCAAAAGGAGATTTACCACCGAAAATTGAAGAGCAATATAAAGGTGACTTTAACGAAATCAAAAATAATCTTAATGGAACAATTGATGTTATGGCCGGGCTACTTCAAGAAACTAATTTGTTAATCCATTCTACTAAAAATGGCCAACTAGACGTAAGAGCGCAAAGTCAGAAATTCGTTGGTGATTGGGGTAATTTAGTTAATGGTATAAATGAACTTGTTGACGCAATGGTAGCACCTCTAAATGTTACTGCTGAGTACGTGGACAGAATTTCCAAAGGAGATATTCCGCCGAAAATCGAAGAGCAGTACAAAGGTGACTTCAATGAGATAAAGAATAACTTAAATGGAACAATTGATGTTATGGCCGGGCTACTTCAAGAAACTAATATGTTAATACAATCTACCAAAAACGGTCAACTTGACGTCCGAGCACAAAGTCAGAAATTCGTCGGTGATTGGAGTAACTTAGTTAATGGTATAAATGAGCTTGTTGACGCAATGGTTGCACCTCTAAATGTCACTGCTGAATACGTAGATAGAATTTCTAAGGGTGATATTCCGCCGAAAATTGAAGAAGAATACAAGGGTGATTTCAACGAAATCAAAAATAATTTAAATGGTACAATTGATGTAATGTCAGGTCTTTTGAAAGAAACTAATATTCTAATCAACGCTGCTAAAAACGGACAACTTGATGTAAGAGCAAACAGCAATAAATTTGCCGGTGATTGGGGAAGTTTAGTTCAGGGTATTAATGACATTATTGATTCAATGGTAGCACCTCTTAATGTAACTGCAGAGTATGTAGATAGGATTTCTAAAGGAGATATTCCACCAGTAATTACCGATACTTACCATGGTGATTTTAATGAAATTAAACAAAACATTAATCAGCTGATTATGAATCTTAATGACTATATAGCTGATATGAAAAACATGAGTCACCAGCATGATCTGGGTGAAATAGATGTTGTTATAGAAGTTACTAAATACCAAGGAGCTTTTCATGATATGGCTCTTGGTGTAAATGATATGGTCAACGGACATATTAATGTCAAAAAAATGGCGATGGGAATTGCTAAAGAATACGGACAAGGTAATTTTGATAAAATTTGTCCTGAGCTACCGGGTAAAAAGGCATTCATAAAAAATGTACTCGATGAACTTAGAACCAATTTAATAAACTTCAAAAATGAAATAGTCAAATTGACTAAATCTGCTAAGAATGGTGATTTGGCTGCCCGAGGCAATTCGACAAAATTCGACGGAGGATGGGCAGAATTAGTAGAAGGAGTAAATGATTTAATGCAGGCTGTTGTAGAACCTGTAGAGGAAGCTACAAAAGTTCTTAAAGTGATGGCTACCGGAGATTTGACGGGTAAAATGACAGGGAACTACAAAGGTGATCACCAGGTGCTTAAAGATAACGTAAACAAAGTAACCGAATCACTAAATGCTTTACTATTCCAGGTACAGGATACAGTAAAAATCACTGCTAATTCTTCTGAAGAAATTACTCATACTTCTGAATCTCTAGCTGCTGCGACTCAAGAACAATCTGCGCAATCAGATGAAGTAGCTTCTGCAGTTGAGCAAATGTCCCGTACTGTAACTGAGAATGCCATGAGTGCAGGTAAAACAGCAGAGGTAGCTCAAAGAAATGGCGAAATTGCCAAAGAGGGCGGTCAGGTAGTGAAACAAACAATTCTGAAAATGAGAGATATTGCAAATGTCGTTAAAAAATCTGCAGAAAATATAGAAAAGCTTGGTGAATCCAGTAAGCAGATTGGTGAAATAATATCAGTTATTGACGACATTGCAGATCAAACTAATCTACTTGCATTGAATGCAGCAATAGAAGCTGCCAGAGCCGGAGAACAAGGCAGAGGTTTTGCTGTAGTTGCAGATGAAGTTAGAAAGCTGGCAGAAAGAACTACTGAGGCCACTAAACAAATTGCTAGTATGATAAAAGGAATTCAGGAGGAAACTACTGAAGCCGTAAAAGCAATGAATAAAGGGAATCAAGAAGTTACTTCAGGTATTGATTTAGCAGATAAAGCAGGCGAGTCTCTTGAAGAAATACTTTCCAGTACTACTGAAGTAATGGATATGGTTAACCAGATAGCAGCAGCCAGTGAAGAACAATCTGCGACTAGTGAAGAAATTAGTAAAAATGTTCAATCTATTTCAAAAGTAACATCAGAATCTGCTTCTAGGATAGAAAATGTTGCAAGATCTGCTGAAGAGCTCTCCAGATTAACTAATGACTTGTTCAGTCTAATGAAAAGATTTAAAATATCAGCACTTAATACAGGGCAAAATCTTTTGAAGTCGGAGCATAAAGAACTAAACTATGACAATCAGGAGTTTGAGTATGCAGGAAGTCATGATAATGGTAAACATCTCATGGCAAGCAACAACGACAGCATTTTTGATTATTAATACTTTATTTTTTTCAACAAACAGCCGATATCAACAGTATCGGCTGTTTGTAATATTAGTCTATTGTTCACTATTTTAATCTTTCATAAGGCATATTTATTATGAATATTAATACTATATCTGTAAAAATATTATTATGGTTAACTCCCTTTTTTGTTTCTATTCTTTTGTTAAGCACTTATCTAATTGATTCTAAAATGCAAAATCAAATTAGAAATGATATTCAAAACCAGTCTAATTCTGATGCAAAACAACTTGCCAGAATGATAGAAGAATATCAAAGCAAAGCTTTAGAAACAGCTGTATATTTATCTAATAACGATGAGATAAAAGAAGCTTACAGACTCAGCGATGATAGAGCTGTCGAAGTTATTGAAGATATTATTTCTCCTATCAGAAAATCTATTGTTACCGAAAACAATGTTAACAGTTATAAAATCCATTTCCATAGACCTCCTGCAAAAAGTCTTTATAGGATATGGAGTGAAAAACGTTATGATAATTTAGAAAGTTTTCGTCATACAATTTTGAATGTATATGAAAATAAAAAACCTCTTAAAGCAATAGAATTGGGCAAAGGTGGATTTGCTATAAGAGGATTAGCACCAATTATAGATGACAATAATGATTACCTTGGTTCTGTAGAAATGTTTTATAATCCGTTAGATATTATTGATGTGATAATTGGAAATGATACTACTTATAGTGCTTTTTATCTGGTAAATAAAGAATTAGCTACTTCTTTGTTCTTACCTGAACAGATAAAGGAAAATTATGCTAATGAAGTAGAGGGTTATTTAATTTCTAAAATTCATCAATCATGGCTGAACCCAATTGATATCATAAAAATATCATCAGTTAAAGAGGTAAATTCAGATTTTAAAATCAAAACCGAAATTAATGAAGATATAGCAGTAAGTTATATCCCGTTGAAAGATTATTCCGGCAAATCTATTGGTCATATGGTATTTGCGCAAGATATTAGCAATAAACTAGTTGCTATCTCAGAGCTGATTTTTACTATAAATATTGTACTTTTTGTCCTAATAGTTGTACTTTATATAGCTCTTATCTTTGTAATTAAAGCAAATGTATCTTCAAAATTAAAAACATTATTGAAAGCAAATAAATCACTAGAAAAGGGACAACTGGATTATTTCGAAAATAATAGTGCCTATTTAGCTTTAGTTAATAGTAAATCGAATGACGAGATAGGACAACTTGTAAACTCATACAACAGCATGGTTTATGTTCAAAAAGAGATGCTTAAGAAAATTGATATATTTACCAAAGAAATAGAGCAAGGAAATCTAAGCTTTAAAAATGAAAACAATCTTGAAGGAGTATATTCTGATATACTCACAAAAATTGATAACTGTATCGAAGTGATGATTAAACCAATAAACCAAACTACTGAGTATTTAGAAAATATTAGTTTAGGTATATTACCAAATCCAATCTTAGAGAACTATCAAGGTGATTTCAACAAAATTAAAACAGCTTTGAATACAATGATAAATTCAATATCCGGTTTGAATTCAGAGTTGGAAGAAGTGTACGAACAACAAACTTCTGGTGTTCTTAGTTATCGGACTTCTATTAGTAATTATAGTGGATTTTATTCTGATATATTAAGTAAAATCAATAGTGCATTTGATCAACTGGATAATAATATATCTGAATCAATTACTATAGCCATTGATTATGCAAATGGAAATGTCACGAAACGAATGTCAGATCAGCCGGGAGAACTATCCAAATTCTCTAATGCAATAAATGGAATAGGTAATTCTATTGAACATTTGTCCTCCGAATTAAACCAATTGTCATATTCTATCTCTGAAGGCAGACTAGATATAAGAGCGAATGAAACCCAGGCAAAGGGTGAATACAAACAGATACTGATCGGAATAAATAAAACACTTGATTCAGTGATTTATCCGCTCAATGTCACTGCTGAATACGTAGATAGAATATCTAAAGGAGACATACCTTCTAAAATAACTGATGATTATAAAGGTGATTTTAATGAGATCAAGAACAACTTAAATCTATGCATAGATTCTCTGTCTACAATGATTAATGATGCAAATTGTTTCGTGAGTGAAATCTCTCTCGGTAAACTAAGATACAGAGTAGACGATAATCACTTAGCTGGTGATTTTAAGAAAATCATGACAGGACTTAATTCTTCAATGGATGCTGTAGTTAATTTACTCGATAATATAGAGGCGCCATTGATGAGCATCGATAATGAATTTAATATCTTATTTATGAACCAAACAGGTGCGAGCCTTAATAACACTTCCGGGAAAGCTCTTGAAGGAACAAAATGCTATCATCATTTCAAAACTGAGCATTGTGAAACTGAAAAATGTGCTTGTTTCCAAACGATGTCACAAAACAAACCTAATAAAGATGAATCTATTGCCAGACCAGGCGGTTTAGAACTTGATATATTATATTCAGGCATTCCTATTAGAGATAAGGACAACAATGCTGTAGGAGCATTTGAGATAGTTTTTAATCAAACTGATATTAAAAATCAAATTCGTAAGACAAAAAAAGTTTCCGATTATCAAACTAAAAATACAGAATCACTTATTAACTCTTTGGAAGCTCTAAGCAATGGCTGTCTTGATTGCGAATTCATTGTCGAGGAGAGTGAAGATATAGATATACTTGAAGCTAAATCAAATTTCGACAAAATATCAAATGGATTATCTAAATCTATTAAGTCTATAACTAATGTTTTAGATAGTGTAGACTCTTTTGTAAATCAGGCTAAGCAAGGAAATTTAAACTATAGAATCGATTCCAGGAAGTTTTTTGGCGATTATCAAAGAATGGTAATTGGCATCAACAATATTTTGGAAAATGTATTAGAGCCAATAAACGAATCATTGAAAGTAATCGAACAAATGGAAAGTGGGAATTTAAATGTGTTTATGTTGGGTAATTATAAAGGTGATTATCAAAAATTGAAGCAAAAACAGAACTCATTAATTACCTCTTTGAATCAACTATTATCAGAAGTAAAAGGATTGGTGCTACAAGTAGATAATTCAACTAATACGATAAGCAGTAATACAGATGCTCTAGCAGCTGCAACATTAGAGCAAAGCTCTCAAGCAGAAGAAGTTGCTTCAGCTATAGAAGAACTCTCTGCTACAATAACTCAAAACGCCATGAGTTCATTGAAAACATCGGATTTATCTTCTGAAAATGGTAATCTCGCGATAAAAGGAGGAGAGATTGTACAGGAAACAATATCAAAAATGAAAGATATTGCAAAAGTTGTTTCCGACTCAGCATCGCAGATTGAAGAATTAGGTAAGGCATCAAGCAAAATAGGAGAAATCATTTCAGTGATAGATGAGATTGCAGATCAAACCAATTTACTTGCTCTTAATGCTGCTATAGAAGCTGCAAGAGCCGGAGAGCAGGGCAGAGGCTTTGCTGTAGTTGCTGATGAAGTTAGAAAACTTGCTGAAAGAACTTCTGAAGCTACAAAGCAAATAAGCAGTATGATAATAGGTGTGCAACAAGAAACACAGAAAGCAGTTGATGCCATGAATAAAGGAACGAAAGAAGTCAATGCAGGAATATCTTTTGCTGATAATGCCGGAGAGGCTTTGAGTAAAATTGTCGATAGTTCAGGCCAATTGAAAGATATGGTAAGTCAAATGGCATCTGCAAATGAAGAACAATCTGCAACTTCTGAAGAAATATCTAAAAATATAGGCACTATTACTCAAGTAAGCATTGAATCTGCAAAAAGAATTGAGGGAGTTTCTATTCTGTCAGATAAACTTAAAACTAAGACTAGCGAATTAATACAAACAATAGACAAATTTAGACTTAGCGATCAGTACGATATTTCTTATTCTTCTGATAGTATTCTAAAAGCAAGTAATAATAAACTACTTAAGTAAAAAATCAATTTTTATTTATAATGCCATTCCTTATATTTCGTAATAGGAATGGCATCTTTTATTTTTTGGAGATAAATTGTGAAATACTTCATATTCACATTGATAGTTTTATTTAACACTATCGTTTTTGCCGGAGAGAAGGAAAAAGCACAAGCATATGATATAGGACATGAAGCAATACTTCTAATCGAAAAAGGTAAATACGAAAAGGCTATGACTCTATTAAACAGCGCTATGGAATTAGATCCTGAGCACTGGTTATATCCATACGAATTGTCTTTATGTTATTATCAACTGAAGGACTTTAACACTAGTAAAAGGATGTTAGATTCTTTAGTAATCAATGGCATTTCTAATCCACGAGTTTTCCAACTTTTAGGTAATAGTGAAGCTCAACTTGGCAATTTGCAGCGTTCAGTTGCTATTTATGAAAATGGTATAAAGAAATTTCCAAAAGCAGGCAGATTATACATGGAACTCGGCCTTACTAAAATTGCAACTGAGAACTATGATGAAGCTGAGATGCTTTGGGAAAAGAGTCTTTTGAAACAACCCGAATTTGATTTGACTTATTATCACCTTTCTAAATATTTGTTCGAGTCTAAAGAGTATTTTTGGTCTGCGATTTATGGTGAAATGTATTTACTACTGTCCTACGATAGCCATAAATTCGAAGAAATTTCAAAATTATTATGGAAAAACTATCAAAAACTTGCAAAAGACCAATCTACAATAGAAAAATACCTTAAAGAGAAATATCAAACTACATTATTTTTTAAATTTGCTTCCGTTTTAAAAAAATCAATCAAAAACTTTTCTACTATTAAAGACTTAATCAAAATAAGAAAAGCTGTGATTGAAAAATTGAGTGATGTAGAGTCCGATAACATTCAGATTGAACATCTCAAAAAGGTTCTAAAATCAGGACATTTTGAAGAATATAGCTTTTGGCTTTTTGGGATTAATAACATACCGGAATTGCAGACGTGGTTCAAAGCAAAGTCAAAGCAATATATAAATTTTGAAAAATGGAATAAAAAGAACAGACTTACTTTTAACGAAAATACTAAAGTATTTATCAGAGGCAGTTATCAGGAAAGAGTTATTAACGAACGACAAAATATTCAAATAAATAGGTAATATAATGAAAGTTTCTATACAAGCTGCAACGCTAGGTTTTCCTTTGCCCGTGTATATGGTTGGAACTTATGATAAAAATGATGTACCCAATGTGATGTCAGCTTCCTGGGCAGGCATTTGCAATAGTGTACCTCCATGCATTTCAGTATCAGTCAGAAAAAATAGACATACATATCAAAACATAATTGATACAGAATGTTTTACAATGTCAGTACCACCAAGTAATCTTGTAAAAGAAGCAGATTATTTAGGTGTATATTCAGGAAAAACACATAATAAATTGGAACATTTAGGACTTACATACGAAAAACACAATACCCTAAATTGCCCAATAATTCAGGAATTTCCTCTCTCACTGGTTTGCAAATTGAAACATACCATAGATTTAGGTTCTCATACTCAATTTATTGGTGAGATTATAGATATAGTTATTGAAGATAATCTCTTAGTTGATGGGAAGCCTTCTTTTGAGTTACTCGATTCGTTTTGTTATGATTACACAAATAAATCATACAGAAGAATAGGGGATAAAATATCAGACGCATATCTTAAACATAAGTGATGGTGCTAATTTGGAAAATTTATGGTTTGCCTTTGGAGTCACTGCGTTTGCAGGTTTATCCACCGGAATTGGCTCCGCTTTAGCTTTTTTTACAAAAAAAACTAACAAATCTTTCTTGTCATCATCCATGGGCTTTTCTGCCGGTGTGATGATATATGTGTCATTTGTGGAAATACTGGTCAAATCTAAAGAATCATTTTTGTCTTTAGGTTACACTGAATCTATATCCACTTGGTACATGATCTTTAGTTTTTTTGGAGGCATTTTACTTATAGGAATTATAGACAAACTGATTCCTAGTTATGAAAATCCACACGAACCCAAAAGAGTAGAATCTTTAGACCAACCTGTAGATAAAGAAAAACTATATAGAATGGGTCTTTTCACTGCTTTAGCTATTGCAATACACAACTTTCCAGAAGGATTGGCTACATTCACTGCAGCTTTAACTGATCCCGCAATTGGTATTTCTATTGCTTTAGCTATTGCTCTGCATAATATACCTGAAGGTATTGCGGTATCGGTTCCGGTTTATTTTGCGACAGGTAGTAAAAAGAAAGCATTTTGGTTGTCCTTCGCTTCCGGCCTTGCTGAACCAATCGGAGCTTTGGTAGGATATGTATTGTTAAAGCCATATTTTAATGAACTTACCTTTGGTATCTTATTTGGAATAGTAGCTGGTATCATGGTGTTTATCTCACTAGATGAACTATTACCAACAGCTCGAGAATATGATACAGGGCATAAGTCGATCTACTCAATGGTCATCGGAATGTTTGTTATGGCATTTAGTTTAGCAATGTTTTTATCTTAAAATATATTTTTTAAAATACGTGTATATTACTATACTTTCCCGTATAGAAGGAATATGATATGTCAGAATTAAATATTGAAAATATGTCTTACGTACTACTAGTTGATGATTCTTTTGAAAATCTTAAGATATTGGAAAAGACTTTGAATAAAGAAGGCTTCAAAACAAAAATAGCTAAGAATGGTAAAGAAGCTTTAAGTATTATTTATGAAGATAAACCCGATACAGTATTACTGGACATAATGATGCCCGAAATGGATGGATATGAAACACTTTCTATTTTGCGCTCACAAGAAGAGTATTTGGATCTACCAGTCATCTTTTTAACAGCAAAAACAGAAGCTTCTGAAGTTGTAAAAGGCTTTAAGCTAGGTGCTAATGACTACATTACTAAACCTTTTAATTATGCAGAAGTGATTGCCAGAGTAAAGGTTCAAGTACAGTTGAAATTGATGAACGACAAAAATGAGTCTCAAATTATTGCTTTGGAAGAGTTGAATAACCAACTTGAAGATGCAAGAATAGACTTGTTAAACAGTAATCGAAGGAAAGAGAAATTCTTCTCTATCGTTGCTCAGGAATTAAGGAACCCATTCCAGGGTTTATTAGGACTTTCTGATTTACTTGTATCCAGTTTCGGCAAATTCAGTGTTGAAGAGCTTCTTGATATATCATATAATCTAAATATATCGGCTAAACATCTATATACAATGCTGGAAAATCTTATTATATGGAGTAGATTGCAAGCCGGTGCATTAGATTTTCAGCCTATAGAAGAGAATCTATCAGATACTATATCGTATGTTATAGAAGATTATAAAGAGCCAATCAATAAGAAGAACTTAGAAATAAATATAAATATGCAGGATGAAATTAAGTGGAAATATGATAGCAACTTAGTTAATGCTGCATTTAGCAATTTACTTTCCAATGCTGTTAAATACAGCCACCCGAATAGTAAAATTAATGTAACTGTAGTAAAAGATAACGATTATGTTTTAATGGAAATTGCCGATAATGGAATAGGAATAGAAACTAATGAATTAGAAGAATTATTCCAATTCAAGAGCCGTACATCTAAAAAAGGTACATCAGATGAACCGGGCACAGGACTTGGTTTAATCATTGCAAGCGAAGCAATAAAAAAACATAATGGCCAAATTGAAATAAAGTCTGAGCTAGGCTCAGGAACTACAGTAAAAGTTGTATTCCCTAATTAATCTTATGACTTATGGAAGACCTTAACCTTACACAAGCAGAATTGGAAGAAATAGAAGACTCTTTAAAAAATAAATATCTAACCTTTGATATTGAAGATGAATCATTTGCAATTCCAATAAAATTTGTAAATCAAATAATAGGCATTCAGAAAATTTCTAATATGCCAGATACTCCTCATTATGTCAAAGGAGTAATTAACTTACGTGGTAACGTGATACCTGTAATTGATGCACGCTTAAGATTTAGCCTTCCTGAAGTAGAATATAATGATCGTACCTGTATTATTGTGATGATAATTGAAGACGATCTTTATGGGCTTATTGTCGATAAAGTAAGCGAAGTGGTTTTTATTAAGGAAGAGCAAGTGACTCCACCTTTGAATAAGAAGTTAACTAAGGGCAATAAATATATTGCCGGAATTGGTAAAGTAGGAGATCAAGTTAAAATCATTATTTCTCCGTCCGAAATACTTTCTGAGGAAGTATTCAATATCTTGAAAGACAAATAATTTATAGAGGTGTTTTATGAAGATATCAGCTAAGTTAATCTTAGGTTTTTCTGTCATATTTCTTGCAACTATGGCAATTATTCTTCTTGGTGTATCTGCCATGAAGGATATTAATAAGGAAGTAAGTCTTTTAGTAGAAGATAGAATTCCTAAAGTTAAATATGCTAATAATATTATTGATGCAGTAAACTTGCAAGCAAGAATGTTTAGAGATATTTTGATTGCAAAATCTCCGGATCAAGTTGAGCTTAGTCTAAAACGAATTGAAACATCCTCACAAACTATAAAAGATAACGAGAAAATTCTGAAAGAAACTATCACTTCAGATCAAGGTATCGAACTTCTTAATGTTTATTTTGACAGAGGTGTGAAGTTTGAAGAAGAATGGAAACGAATGATAGAATTAGCTTTACAGGAAGATCCTGAATCTAAAACACAAGCTTTAGATATTATGTACGGTTCTTACTTAACAGTAGGGAATGCCTATCTTAAAGATATCAGTAATATCATAGAGCATCAGGAAAAGTTACAATTAGAATCAGCAGAATCAGCAAATGCAGAATATGATGAAGCAACAAGCACTTTATATAGTATTGGTGGATTTGTTGGTATTCTTACAATTCTTATAACAATTATAACACTAAGAAGTATAACAAAACCTTTAAATCGTGCTGTAGAAGCTGCAAATAGTATTGCAAACGGAAATGTAGATGTTGACCTTAACACTTCTAAAAAGGATGAGGTTGGCATTTTACTAAATGCTATGAATACTATGGCAGGCAACCTCAAAAATCTTGTTAATCAACTTAACGATACTGCAGAAGCTGCAATTCATGGTAAACTAGACAAACGTGCTGATGAAAAACAGTTTAAAGGTCAATATGCTGTAATAATGCAAGGTTTTAATAAAACTTTAGATGCTGTAATCGGCCCTCTAAATGTTACTGCCGAATATATAGACAGAATTTCTAAAGGTGACATTCCTCCTAAAATAACTGAGGAATATGAAGGTGATTTTAATGAAATTAAAAATAATTTAAACAACACTATCGATGTTATGAATGGTCTTATTAAAGAGACTGACATTCTTATAACTGCAACTAAAAATGGAAAACTTCATACCAGAACAAATCACTCAAAATATGTTGGTGAATGGAGTAAATTACTTCAGGCAATGAATGAACTTGTGGATGCTTTTAGTAAGCCATTTGAAACTAGTGTAAAAGCAATTACAGATATTTCTGATGGTGTTTTACCACAACCTATCAGCGATAGATTTGGTGGTGACTATGACGTTGTAATCCATAATATCAATAATCTGATAGAAAACTTAAAAGTATTTATCGGTGACATGAAAGAAATGCAATATCAACAAGATCTAGGAGATCTTGAATATTTCATGACATCAGATAAGTTTAAAGGTTTTTATAAAGATATGGTAATTGGTGTAAATGCTCAAGTAAGCTCTCACATCAATGTTAAGAAAAAAATTATAGAAATAGTATCTCATTATGGTGAAGGTAATTTTGATGCTCAGATAGAAGATCTCCCTGGCAAGAAAATCTTTATCACTCATTCACTAAATAAAGTTAGAAAACAGCTGCAAGATATCACTCAAGAAGTTAATAGCATGGTCAAAAATGCAGTTGACGGAAACTTATCTTACAGAGGTGATTCTGATAAATTCGATAATGCATATAAGGAACTAATCTCTGGTATTAATAAAACACTAGATGCAATTGTTCATCCTATTAAAGAAACAAAAGAAGTACTGCAACAATGGGCAAACGGTAACTTAAGTGTTGTTGTAGAAGGTAATTATGTTGGTGATCATGCAGCTTTGAAAGAAGCAATCAGCAGCACTGCAAAACAGCTTCCTTTCAAGGAATCAATGAGAATTTTTGATGCAATTGCTCAAGGTGATTTATCTCAGAGAATGAAAGGCGAGTATAAAGGTGATGCTCTCAGATTGAAAAACACTTTGAATGAGTCTTTAGATTCTATTGAAGAGATTTTACAAAATGTTGCAATTACTGTAGAAGAAGTCACTAAAGGTTCGCTTCAAGTGTCTGATGCGTCAACGGCTCTTTCTCAAGGTGCGACAGAACAGGCTGCATCATTGGAAGAAATAACTTCTTCAATGGCAGAAATATCTTCTCAAACAAGAACTAATGCCGAAAGTGCAAATCAGGCAAATATTCTTAGTGAAGATGCAAATAAAGCCGCGGATAAAGGTAATACTGAAATGACTTCACTAAATAAAGCAATGAATGAAATTAGTGAAGCAAGTAGAAATATTTCCAGAATTATGAAAGTTATTGATGAAATAGCATTCCAAACAAACCTTCTTGCGCTTAATGCAGCTGTTGAAGCAGCCAGAGCCGGTAGGCATGGTAAAGGTTTTGCAGTAGTTGCTGAAGAAGTTAGAAATTTGGCAGCTAGAAGTGCTGCTGCAGCAAAAGAAACTTCCGAGATGATTGAAAATACTATCAAAACTGTAGAAAATGGCTCTATGTTGGCAGTTCGCACAGGTGAAGTATTGGAAGAAATTAGAAATGCATCTATAAAAGTATCTGATATAGTCGGTGAAATTGCTTCTTCATCAAACGAACAAGCACAAGGTATCTCACAGATAAATGAAGGTCTTAATCAGATTGATAAAGTCACTCAAACTAATACTGCAAGTGCTGAAGAATCGGCTTCTGCTGCTGAAGAATTATCTTCTCAAGCTACTCAATTGAAAAATATGATAAATCGATTCCAACTTTCAAATAGTAGAATGTTAAATTCTGGTACATCAGGTCATTTTGCAGATAGTTCCAACGGTTTCGATTCTGACGATGATATCCTTTTAAATAATGATTCTAACTATGAATCTATGGTTTTACCTGGAAGTGATGCAGATACCTCTGTTGAAGATCAATTCTTTGATAATCCCGAAGATATTATTAGTTTAGATGAAGATGATTTTGGAAAGTACTAAAAAGATAATATGATAAATTTAACTGATAAAGTAGTTTTAATAACCGGTGCCTCAAAAGGCATCGGTTATTATTTAGTAGAGAATGCTCTAAATATTGGAGCTACTGTTGTAGCAACTTCTCGTAATAAATCAAACATAACAAAGCTTGACTATTCGAATCATCCAAATCTGCATGCTCTTGAATTAGATTTATCCAATCAAAACAGCATAAATACCTTTCTAAAAAGTCTGAATGATTTAAATCTTGATATAGATGTGCTTATCAATAATGCAGGCATAGCATATTTCAAAACCCTAGACCAAATGTCTTCTGATGAGTTAACTAAGACTGTCGATGTTAATTTCAAGAATACTGCATTTTTAACTAAGTTAATTCTATCTGGAATGTTAGAAAGAAAAACCGGCGTAATAGCAAATATATTATCAGGAGCAATTGAAAGAAATTTTCCATATTCTTCAATTTATTCAGCTACAAAAGCCGCTATACGAGCTATGTCAAGATCTCTTCGAGAAGAAGTAAGAGATAAAAATATCAAGATCCTTGACATTCTTCCAGGTGCAACTTCAACAGATATTTGGGATAATGAGATGCTTGAAAAATATTCTGATCGCATGATACACCCAAATGACTTAGCAAAAGTAATAATAACTAATATTGCTTTATCTTATCTACCAAATATTATGATAGAAGATATTATCATAAAGCCACAGTTAGGGGATTTATAAATATTCTTTGTATTTTTGTGTATGATATTCACAACTATCATATATACGGCAGTATGACAGATAATTTACAAAATAAATTAAAAAATATACCTACTAAACCAGGCATCTATCAATACTTCAATGCAAATGGTAAAATAATCTATATAGGAAAAGCTAAAAATCTTAGAAATAGAGTAAAATCTTATTTCCATGAAGGCAGACCTGTAGATGCTAAAACCAAAGCTATGGTATCCAAAATTGTTGATGTCGAATTTATATTGGTAGATTCTGAAGCAGAAGCTTTGTTATTAGAAGATACTCTGATAAAAAAGCATCAACCCAGATATAATATTTTACTTAAAGACGACAAATCTTACCCTTACATACGAGTTACTAAAGAAGAATTTCCAAAAATATTTATGACTCGAAATGTTATAAGAGATGGTTCTAGATACTTTGGCCCCTATACTGACTTACTAAACGCAAAACTCCTTGTAAAAACTATCAGAAATGTCTTTCAAGTTCGTACTTGCAATCTGGCACTTACGAAAGAAACTATTGCTGATAATAAATATAAAATTTGTCTGGACTTTCATATAGATAAGTGCTCCGGACCATGTGAAAATCACATCTCATATGAAGAATACAATGACAAAATAAAGCAAGCCACTAAAATATTACAGGGTAGAACTAAAGATTTAGAGAAAGAGCTGAAGCTTAAAATGGAACAGCTATCAGAAAATTTAAAATTTGAAGAAGCAGCCCTTGTTAGAAATCAACTCCTGATGCTTCAAAAATATACTTCAAAACAGAAGATAATAAGTGCTGATTTTGTAGATAGAGATATTTTAGGAATAGCTCGTGATGGAGACCTTGTCTGCACTCTAATGTTAAAAATTCGAGATGGAAAACTTATTGGAAAACGTCACTTTATTGTTAAAAATGCTCAAGAAACACCGGATTCTCAAATAGTACAGAGAACTCTTGAAAAGTGGTATCTGGAAACAGATTTTATACCTAAAGAAATTTTTGTTCCTGAGGAACCTGATGATCTTGAATATATAACAGATTGGCTGAAGAAGAAAAAAGATGGAGCTATTCATATTTATATTCCTAAATTAGGAGAAAAAAAGTCTATTGTTGATATGGCAATTACAAATGCATCGTTTTTACTAAAAGAATATCAGATCGCTATTGAAAAACGAGAACAAGTAATTCCAAGAGCAGTTCTTTCTCTTCAGAGAGATTTACATATGACCAAGCCACCAAGAAGAATTGAGTGCTTTGATAACTCGCATATACAAGGAAGTGAGCTAGTTTCTTCTATGGTACTATTTGAAGATGGTAAACCAAAAAAATCTGAGTATAGAAAGTATAAAAACAAGACTGTTCTTTCAAATAATGACTTTGCAGCTATGGAAGAGGTAGTTAGAAGAAGATACACAAGACTAAAAAGCGAATTAGATCAAAAAGACCACACACCATTACCTGATTTGATTATTATTGATGGTGGTAAGGGACAACTATCCTCAGCTTATAGTATTTTGAGAGAACTCGGATTAGAAAAACAAATAACTGTAGTTGGATTGGCAAAAAGGCTCGAAGAAGTCTTTTTCCCTGAAGAATCTGATCCATTGATACTGCCAAGAACATCAAGCAGTCTAAAATTGATTCAACAGTTAAGAGATGAAGCTCATAGATTTGCAATAACATTCCATAGGCAATTAAGGTCAAAAAGGACTTTTAAAACTGAATTAACTGAAATTCCTGGTATAGGAGAAGCGACTGCAAAAAAACTGCTAATAGCTTTTGGTTCAGTTGAAAAAATCAAAGAAGCTTCAATAGAAAAACTTCAGGAATACGTAAACTCGAAGTTAGCAACCAATATTTGCAAACATTTTGAAATTGTGGATGAAAGCAATTAAGCAATATTAAATAGACTAATAAATGTTATTAATGGTGACTTTACAGCAAATATGAAAAGAAGGTTCATATATAACGATTCTATGATTGAATATCCGAAGAAAGCTATATATGTGATTCCAAAAATGAATAGCAGCTCTATCCTGTCACATTATATTAATACATAATACATATATGCTATAAAGACTGAATTATACAAGAATTACCAAAAAAAATATAGAGAAATATTTCTCTGTATATCACTATATTTGAAATCATGGGAAAAAGAGCATGAGCGAACAAGTAAAAAAGATGTTCTCTGACATATCAGGCAAGTACGATTTACTAAATACTGTACTATCTTTTGGTATTCACCATTTATGGCGAAATACTACAGTCGCAATGTCTAAAGCATCAAAAGGCAACAAAGTGCTGGATTGTGCTACAGGTACTGGAGACTTAGCCATAGCTTTCAAAAAGAAAGTTGGAGATTCAGGATATGTTATGGGTACAGACTTTTGCGAAGATATGTTAAAATTTGCACCTTCAAAAGCAGAAAAACATGGAATTAAGATAGACTTTGAATTAGCAGATGTAATGAATTTACAATACTCTGATGATTCGTATGATGTATCAAGTATATCATTCGGTATCAGAAATGTTGACGATCCTGCTAAAGGTATATCAGAAATGGCTCGTGTGGTAAAACCCGGAGGTAGAGTAGTAGTTCTTGAATTTGGGCAGCCGAGCGGATTATTTGGCTCTATTTACAGATGGTATAGCAAAAATATAATTCCAAAAATAGGAAGGATGATCGCTGGTAGTGATTTTGCTTATACTTATTTACCGGAAACTGCGGCAAAATTCCCTTCGGGAGATAAGTTTGTTTCTCTTATGGAAAACACCAATCAATTTAGCAAAATTGAGAAAAAAAGTTTAACATTTGGAATCTCTTATGTTTACGTAGGAGTTGTAAAGTAGTGGAAGGAAATAGCTTTAAAACGTGGTTTTTAGCTACACGACCAAAGACTTTGCCTGCAGGGCTAATACCTGTGATAATTGGAGCTTCACTTTCTTACAGAGATAGTTCTTTTGACATTTTGTACTTTCTTTTAGTTGTAATTTGTGCTCTACTTATACAGATTATAACAAACTTTATAAATGAAATATATGATTTCAGGAAAGGCGCAGATACAGAAGAAAGGATAGGACCGGAGAGGGCTGTAGCAGCTGGAAAGATATCTCCAAAAACAATGGCGATTGTATCGGGAATACTTATAATTATAACATTTGCTCTGGGTATGATTATAGTCAACAGAGCCGGTATAGAAATTTTGATAATAGGGATTAGTTCTCTATTCTTTGCCTGGGCATATACAGGAGGGCCTTATCCTTTGGCTTATAAAGGATTAGGTGAATTATTTGTTCTTTTATATTTTGGTATAGTGGCAGTTTCAGGTACTTATGCTGTCTTGTCTTTAGAATGGACATTTGAGTCAGCATTATGGGGACTCATACCCGGATTTATTTCTATGAACATTCTTGGAATAAATAACATACGTGATATTGAGACGGACAGAAAAGTTAATAAAATGACTATGGCAGCAAGACTTGGTAAGTCTAAAGCAGAGGTTTTATATGTATCAATATTTGTGTTTTTATATATAACTCATTTATATTTTGCTTATGCTGATAGTAACTACATTCTTTTACTTCCTCTAATTACTATACCTTTTTCTTATAAAATATGCAAACAGGCATTAACTGCGACTAAGCATATATATAATGACATTTTAGCACAAACCGGGAAACTACTTGTTTTTCACGGTTTATTAACGTCTATTAGTATTATTCTATAATTTTATTAAAGGTCAACAAAACAATGGTGCAAGAACTTTCAGAGAAACACCCGATTTTGGAGTATATCTTCATTACTATCGGATCTGCAATTATGGCATTTGGTATTGCCGTATTTTTAGTAGATGCTTACGTTGTTCCGGGAGGCGTAACTGGTCTTTCTCAAGCTGTTTATTATATGACTGACGGTGCATTACCTGTGGGTCTGTTAATGTGGCTATTCAATATTCCTTTGTTCTTTTGGGGTATTAAGGAATTAGGTAAAACATTTGGTGTAAGAACCTTTTATGCTTTTACTACAAACTCTTTTTTCACCGACTTTTTTAGAGAAGGATATGGGGGATTTGGATTAAACCTGCATAAATTGGAATCTGTTCAATATATACTGGCCAATGACTTTTTCTTCCATATATTCCTTGGTGCTGTATTCCTTGGATTAGGTTTAGGTATTATATTTAAATTTAAAGGTACAACTGCAGGTTCTGATATTGTTGCTTCAATTTTGAATAAATACTTTGGTACAAAACCTGGAACAGGTATCATCATTATTGATTTCTTTGTAATCTCTTTTGCTTCTTTAGCAATATATTTCAATGAAAGTACAGAGACACCTGTTTTAGCTCTAGCATTTTATGCAATGTTTTTGCTCTATTTATCCTCTAAATTGATTGATATGGTTATTGACGGGATTGACTATGCAAAAGCTGCTTATATCATCTCTGATAAATATGATGAAATATCAGACGCAATTATGAATAAAATGTCTCGTGGTGCCACAGCTATTAAAACTCGCGGTATTTACAGAAATATCGAACGCGAAGTTATCATGACAGTAGTTACAAACAAAGAAGTACCTCAGTTGACTGATACTATTAAAGAAATAGATCCTGATGCATTTATGATTATTAATAATGTCCACGAAGTAGTTGGGCAAGGATTCAGAAGACGTTTCTAATTTAGTCTAAGCAATATTTATTAAATGGAGGTATATTTTATATATCTCCATTTTTTGTTTTATATTGCCAGCGTCTAATATTTATCTCTTTGTTTTTTCTCTGAAATAAGAAATATTGGAATATCCTCCATGAAGCTTAATCGACAAAATAATAGTTTTTCCGAGGCACTTTGCTCTAATGTATTAGTATTGGATGGAGCAATGGGAACTATGATACAAAAGCTGAATCTTGAAGAATCCCATTTTCGAGGAGAACTTTTTCAAGATCATCACAAACCACTTTTAAGCAATAACGATATTCTATGTTTAACTGCACCGGATTCAATTTTAGATATTCATTTCCAATATCTAAAATCAGGTGCAGATATAATTGAAACAAACACATTCAATGCGAATAATCTTTCACAGGCAGAATTCGGAACTGTTGACTACTGCTATGAGATAAACAAAAAGGCAGCTGTTTTAGCCTCGAAAGCCAGAGAAAGATATTATAAAATATATGGGAAAGCCAGAGAAAAATTTATTGCCGGTTCAATTGGCCCATCTAATACATCTCTCTTTTTATCTGAAGATCATAATTTTGATAGCTTTAAATATGCGTATTTACCCCAAATAAACGGATTGATCGACGGCGGAGTCGACTGTCTTTTTGTTGAAACCAGTTATGATACATTAAATTGCAAAGCAATTTTAGTGGCTATAGATGAGGTATTTTCTCTGAAGAACCTGACTCTACCTATCGTAGTTACTGCAACTATTGACAACTCAGGTAACAATCTGATCGGTCAGAATATTATAGATTTCTATAATACTGTCAGCAATTTTTCTAATATAATAGCTTTTGGAATTAATTGCTCTTTTGGTATAGATTCTATGCAAAAGCATTTAGAACGTTTATCTCAGATTAGTAAGTTACCAATTGTAATCTTTGCCAATGCAGGTTTACCTGATGAAACAGGTATATATACAGACTCTCCTGAATATATGGCCACTCAAATTAAAGACTTCTACAATACTTCAGAGTTTAATATCATTGGTGGATGCTGTGGAACAAGCCCAGAGCATATAAATGCTATTGCTGAAGTTGTTAAAAATATAGTTCCGAGTATAAAGAAAGAATCAACTCGACAATCTCCAAAGAAAACTATATATATAAGTGAAAAAACTAATGTTTCAGGTTCTAAATATTTTAAAGAACTGCTAGAAGCAAAAAATTATTCTGATGCTCTTCTTTTTGCAAAAGACCAGATAAAATCTGGAGCCTCAATGCTCGATCTCAATTTAGACAATCTATTGATTGATTCAGTTGTAGCATTAGATTCTATATTGAGAATATTTCGAGCTGATGAGGTCCTATCAACAACTGAAATATTGATAGATTCCTCAAATTGGGATATGATTTTACATGCTTTAAAATTGCTGCCTAACAAAGTTTATGTAAATTCAATCTCTATGGAAAAAGGAGAAGAAGATTTTTTGAATAAAGCAGCCCAACTAAAAAGATATGGTGCTATACCTATAGTTCTTGCAGCTGATGAAGATGGACTGGCAAAAACTTATACTCATAAAATTAATATCTGCAAAAGAGCTCATAATTTGCTTTTATCAATTGGGTACAATCCGAAATCAATAATATATGATACTCTAGTATTTCCAATTGCTACAGGAATAGAAGAGCATAATAAGTATGCTTTTGATACTATTAAATCAATTAAATGGATAAAAGAAAATCTGTCTGAATCAAATACAATTTTAGGCATTAGTAATATTTCCTTTGGGTTTAGAGGAGATAATAAAACCAGATCGATTATAAATAACATTTTCTTACATCTAGCTGAAGAAGTGGGTCTGGATTATGCTATCATAAATCCCAAAGAATTATACAAGGTTTCTGAATTAGAAACATCTGTCTTTGAATCTGTACAATCTGCTTTATTAAATGATTTATCAGACCCTACAAATACTTTAATCGAGCTTACAAGGCAAATATCAACTGACTTTAAACTTATTGAACAAAGCAGATCAAAAGAAGTATCCAAAACTATAGCTGATGCATTAGTCAACTCTGATTTTGAATTTATTGAGAAAAGTATTTCGCACTCTCTAAAGAAATACAACTCTGCTACTGAGGTACTAGAGAAATTGTTGATGCCTGCTATGTCAGAAATTGGCTCTAAGTTCAATAAAGGTCAATTTTTTCTTCCTCACGTTTTAAAAAGTGCAACCTTGTTCAATAAAGCAGTTGATTTATTAAAACCACATTTTACTTCATCGGAAGACATCAATCATAAAGAAAAAGTACTTCTTGCAACAGTGAGAGGTGATGTGCATGATATAGGAAAAAATATAATATCTTCTATTCTTAAATGTAATGGCTATGAAGTTCTTGATTTAGGGGTTAAAGTTGAAAATACTAAAATAATTGAGACTGCTCTCAAAGAAAAAGTCGACTATATTGCTGTGTCAGGTCTGATTTCACCTTCTCTCAAAGAAATGGAATGTCTTGCAAAACTAATGGAAGAAGAAGGTATGAATATTCCACTGATTGTGGGTGGAGCAGCCACAAGCCTAAATCATACAGCAAACAGGATAGATCCTTTTTATTCATCCTTAGTAATCCAAGTCAGTAACCCAATCGAACTTATTGATTACCTCTCTTTTTATAGAAGTGATAATGACTTTATAAAAAAAATAAAGAACAGATATTCTGATATACGTCAAGCTGAATCCAAAGAAAATAAAGAGCATAATAATAATATTAGCGCACCTGTTTATATTGGCAAATCTCCTGTAGAGCCACATTTCACAGGCTTAAAGCATTATTTGAATCATGATATTGAAGAAATAGTCGCTAATATCAATTGGAAATATTATTATTCTAAATGGGGAATAAAAACTAGTAATTATAATAAGTCTGATCTTAAAAAAGATGCTATCGAGCTTATGCAGTTCATCTCTCAACATGATATAATTCAAGCAAATGCTGCATATGGAATTTTCAAAGCGAGATCCGGAAATGATATAATTAATGTATTAGACTCTGAAAATCAAATACATTCTATATCAGCACCGCGGCAAGTCTTTAGATCTGACGGGAAGCATCTTCTTTCTTTGAGTGATTATGTTTCAAAAGAAGATCATATAGGACTTTTTTCTGTAACAACAGGATTAGGTTTAAAAATATATACAGAATATTTAGAAATAAAAAAGAAAGATGTATATCAATCGTTATTGATTAAGATTCTTGCAGATTGCATGGTAGAGTCATTTGCTGATTTAATACACAAAAAAGTTATCTCCGAATTGTGGTTTAATGATGTGGATTCGGACTACTTAAAGCTTAGTATTAGACCTGCTTTTGGGTATTCAGTTTTACCTGATCATTCCCAAAAAAGAAAAGTATTTGATATATTGCAGGCTGACAAAATTGGGATGTCTTTAACAGAGACATTTGCAATGGAACCAGCGTCATCAATATGTGGTCTAATTATCAACAATGAATCAGCAAAATACTTTAACGTAAGAACTCAAGAGTCATAATTGATATTATAAAACAAACTTTGGATAAAAAATATGAAAGCAGCTATAAAAGTAGGAATTGGAATGGTTGCATTTGTTATAATCGGGATACTGATTATGCTGTTTATAGTATTTACTTTTTTGCCTTCAGTTGGAGATAAAAAAGAAATATCAATAGATGCAGATTCTGTTATGATTGACAGAGGCGAATATCTGGTCGAAAATGTAGCTACATGTTTCCATTGCCATTCAGAAAACAACGAAAATGTGTTTTCTTCGCCTGTAATTCAAGATAGAAAGGGGAGTGGTGGTAAACTATTTGGCAAAGATAAAGGATATCCGGGTGAGTATTATGCTGCTAACCTAACACCTCATTTTCTTTCTGACTGGTCAGATAGTGATTTATATCATGCGATAACAACAGGAATCGCTAAAGATGGCAGGCCAATGTTTCCTGTAATGCCTTACAGAGATTATGGAAGAATGTCAGAATATGATGTAAAGTCTATAATTGCATATTTAAGAACATTACCTAGCATTACTAAAGAAGTTCCTAAATCTGAGCCTTCATTTCCAATGAACATCATCAATAGAATGATTCCTAAAGAAGCCGATCCTATGCCTAAACCAAAGGATGAAATTGATAGGGGTAAATATTTAGCAACTATTGCAGGCTGTAGAACATGTCATACTCCTTCCGTAAAAGGTAAACCTCAGTATGAGCTTGAATTTTCGGGCGGAGCTGATTTTGTATTATCAACGGCGGATACAGTAAGAGCGCCTAATATTACGCCTGATTTAAATACAGGTATAGGCAGATGGACAGAACAAATGTTTGTTGATAGATTTAAAGAATACAAGAATCTCAACAACTTACCTGAAATTAAAAAAGGCTCTTATAATACTGAAATGCCTTGGGCTTCATTTGCAAATATGAAAGAAGAAGATCTTCGTGCGATTTATAAGTATTTGCAAACTGTGAAACCACAAACTAATTCAGTTCATGTTTTTTCTCCTCATAGATAGGTAAATTAGTTGCTAAAACGTGTACTCAAATATTCTGCTATTGTTCTGATATTGGGAATTATATGTTCTTTTTCAATGTTGATATGGAGCAATTACAGCATAAGTAGCTATTCTGATGAGTTTATATATGATAATATAGACTCTTTACCTCATAATAAAGCAGGATTATTACTTGGTACTAGTAAGTTTACGACTGATGGAAGAATCAATCTTTTTTTTAAGTATAGAATTGAAGCAGCTACCAGTTTATATATGTCAGGTAAAATTGATTATTTGATATTGAGCGGAGATAATTCAATTATATATTACAACGAACCTATGGTAATGCGAAAAGAGCTTTTAAAAATGGGAGTACCTGATACAGCAATCTATCTTGATTATGCCGGTTTCAGGACTTTAGATGCAGTTGTAAGAGCTAAAAAGATATTTTGCCAGCAAAAGTATACAATCATATCTCAGCCCTTCCACAACGAAAGGGCTGTTTACATATCTCATAAAAAGGGATTGAACACAATTGCTTATAACGCAAGAGCTGTTGGTAAGTATTATGGTTTTAAAACTCATCTGAGAGAGTATTTTGCCAGAGTCAAAGTATTTATTGACCTACTTTTTGAGAAGGAACCTAAATTTTTGGGAGAGCAAATACCAATAGGTGAAGTAAAACAATCTCATATGAAGGAAAATATTATTGAAAAAGATACTCTTAATAAGCTTAGGTAGCTTCTCTGTTTTGCTTGGAATTATTGGTATTTTTGTACCAATTTTACCTACAACACCTTTTTTGCTTTTTGCAGCCTGGTGTTTTGCGAGAAGCTCTGATAAGTTTTATAATAAATTGATGGATAATAAAGTACTGGGCGGCTACATAAAAAACTACAGAGATAAAAAAGCTATGCCCAGACATGTTAAATTTATAACAATTTCTTTATTATGGATCTCTATTTTATATTCAGCAATATTTGCAATAGATTTATATTGGCTAAAAATGCTATTAATTATAATAGCAGTCTTAGTTACGTTCCACTTATTAAATCTAAGAACAATAAAAAATACCAAATAGTAAAAAATATATTTTGTAATTGCTTAGAATTTACTATATTTACCTATGGTATTCTTTCCAATTTAACTCCTGATAAATTGGTTTAAGTAATTTGAGGGGATATGGTATTTCTTCTACTCAATTGAATAAGAGGCGGATTTATAAATCCGCCTCTTTTTTTATTTCTACTGTTACAGGACCATCATTGATAAGACTGACTTTCATATCTGCTCCAAAAACACCTGATCCTATTTGAATATCATAATTATCTTTCAGATATTTTACTAATTTTTCAAACAATGGTTTAGATATTTCTGGGCCTGCAGCATCTGTATAACTTGGACGAAATCCTTTTTTAAGTTTCCCGTACAAAGTAAAATTGGGTACAACTATAATACTTCCTTTTACATCTTGTACAGATCTATTCATTTTTCCTTCTTCATCAGGGAAAACACGAAGGTTAATCAATTTATTTGCCATCCATTTCAGGATATCATCATTATCATTCTGGGTGATTCCGACAAGAACCATCAAACCATGATCAATTTTTGCTATTTGCTCTCCGTCAACTTTAACTTCAGCTTCAAGAACTCTCTGAACTATAAATTTCATCTAAAAATGCCCCTTCAGATTTAATAAAGAGCAAATTTAATACTATAATGCTTCAAATTCAAATTGAGGATAACCTTTTAATCCGGATTCGTTTGTAAAGGATGTAAAACGTAATTTATAATAATATCCGTTTCGAGATTTGATAATGTAAGTATTTCTATATCTCATCATATATACACCTGCTTCAAGGTCATAATATTTCCAATCATGCCCTATAGTATTTCTATCAGAGGATAAAGTATAGTTTTCTAAAGAATCTAATGTTATCTCTTTAAAAGTCGAATCTGTGTTAAATGTAGCCATGCAACCATTAGGGTTGAGAAGCAAACTTGTAACACCATACCATATACCTTCGCCATCACTGGTAAATAGTAACTCTGTGTGTTTTGTGAAAACAACGTCCCAAGTATCCTTAGCAGGAGCCAGGTTGACTTGTTTTTGTTCATCTATGGAAAACATAGAATAATTAGTATTATCATTTTTACTAATGCTTGCTGTAAATGGTTCTTCTGATCTTAAATTCTGTAATTTGAATTTTATAGATTCTTCATCTGCACTCACTATTTGCATCTTCCAGTGACCAATCGCATCGCCTTCAGAATCTTTACCTCTATCGATGATGTAAACTAAATTTCGCGGAGCAAGGGTTCCTTCATCTATCCACCATTCTCCAAAGGCTGTTGAATCCTGGTTACCGCTTGGCGCATCATATCTCCACATATCTTCTTTTATTGCCTTATAATCAGCTAAGGATACTTCTTCAAAAGATTTGCCTTCCATGGGATATATTTTCATGAATTTGGCAGTATTTAGGATAATTGTGTTTCTATAAGAGAGAGAATTAAGAGCAAAATCCCAAGCTTCAAAAGGATTTGAAGAGACAATTTTTCTATTTTCTAAATCATAATAGATTTGTTCGCTATAATTACTGCCTAACGCTATAGTTTCTGTATAAGAAGTTCTTTCTACAGGAGCAATTGGAGACTCCTCAGACATGCAGGAAGCTAATGTCAAAGCAATTATGATATAAAGATATTTTACTTTCATCAGTAATCTACTCCTAAGGAAATGAAGTATGTTCTACCGTAATTAATCAAAGAGTTGCCTCCACCAGAGTGAACACCACCTGAAGAAGCTCCGCTAAAAATTGATTTGACATCAAATATATTTTTAGCTCCAAAATTTAGATTTAAATATTCGAAAAATTTACGTGTAAATGTTAGATCTAAAGTATGATAATCTTCAATAAAGAGTTCTTGAATATTGTCTTCAATCAACTCAATGTAAGGCAACTTACCGGTATATTTATAAAATATAGACATACGGGTGCCGCAATAAGGAATCTTCCAGGAGAAATTAGCTTGAAAATCATGTGAAAAGCTAAACTCGCTGGCTTCTTTATTAGTCGCAGAAAGTTGATTATATCTTCCTGTATAATTATATCCAAACTTGACAATATAAGCATCAGAGAAGAAAGATATATTTAAAGCGCTACCAGCAGATTTAAATTTAGAAAGATTTTTATTCATCCTTCTTTCTGAATCAGGATCTACTTTAACAAGATCTATTTTATTCTCAATTATATTCGCAAACACTTTAGGTTCGATTTTTAACAGCCTTCCTGAGAAAAATGCGTTATACTCAAAACCTGCATTTAATGATTGAGATTCTTCAGCATCTAACTCTTTATTACCAACTATTTCATGATTTGTGTCAACAAAATCAAGATATAATTCTTTTAGGCTAGGGGCTCTAAAACCAGTGCCATAAGTAGCTCTAAAAGTTAGATTTTCAATTAAAGAAAGTTTTAAATTGAATGCATAGGTTACCGGTGCATCATATTTAGAATTTTTGCTAAATCTGAATGTCGGTTGTAATGTGATAAAATCCCAAGGAGTATACTGAAGTCCACCAAATAAAGCATAATCACTTATATCTTGTTTATCATTTTCAATTTTTTGGCCTGTAGCATCATCATACTTGTAATCAAAACCAGCCTGATAAGCAAGGTAATCTGTTAAATTATCACTACTCAATGTAGTTCTGAATACATATGTATTAAAGATAGAAGTATCTTGGGCTCCTTTATCTGACACAAGTATTTCATCTAAGGTTGTTCTGTCAATAGAATACTTATTTCTGATTCTTTTATAATATGAGTAGTTAGCAGTAGTATTTATATAATATTTATCTGCAATTTTTGCATTATAAAAAAGGCTATTTGTAAGTCTATCGGTATAAAATCTATCATCAAATGCTCTCTCTTTATAAAAATCATATGGTTCATATCTTTTCAAAATATACTCGTCAAATATGCTACCTTGATATTTAAAAGTATGAGTGCCAATTTTCTGCGAGAGATTTAGATCTGCAAAATATTGTTCTTTTGGAGACCATTCTTCTGATCTTAAATGTTCATTTTCTGAATATCCACCAAAAAAGTTTCTTCCTCCGTTAACACTTGCCTTGAAATCGTTATTAAAATAATTTACACCGGTATTAACATTATATTTGCCTACACTCTCATAGTAAGTCTCTGCATTCAAGTTTAGTCCTGGTTTATCACTATCTTTAGTGATAAGATTAATTACTCCGCCAAGTGCATCAGAGCCATAAACAGCAGACATAGGGCCTTCGATAATTTCCACTCGTTCAATGTTATTTAGATTTATTTGAGATAAGTCTATATTTCCATTCATTCGCCCAATAACAGGTACTCCATCAATAAGAATTTTTATATTTTCCCCTGATATTCCATTTAAGCTCATACTTGAGCCTAAAACAGCATCTTGAGAGAGTCTAATATTTGACTCAGTAGTCATTAACTCTCTAAGATTTGTAGCAGCTTGCTCTTTTATACGAGTACTAGTAATAACTTTAACAGGATAAACTGATTTTTGAGTTGATCTAGGAGTAAATTGGGCAGTAGTTACAATAGGATTTAAATATAAAACAGTTGGTTTGAGATATATAATACCCGGATTTTTTTTCAATTTAAAATTAAAACGTAAAAAGCCGACACAAGATATTCTGACTGAAACCGGGAATCCTGAAGGAACGGTAAATTTCCCTTTCTGATCAGTCTTAATCATCTTCTTTATTTCTTTTTTACTTTTTTTATCAATATAACTTAAGGTAACAGTCGCAGCATACACTGGCTCATTTGTTTCTTTATTAAGTACTTGTATTACATTATCATCGTTACCGGACGCCTTGAAGGCGCCCAGTAAAGAGATAAGTATGATGGTCATAGTGAAAAGTTTCATATTTTATCTCACGATAAATTTTTGTGTCAAAACACCCTTTTGGTTTGTCAAGTGAATGAAATATACACCAGGTGCTAAGTTAAGTCCGTTTATATTATGTTTTTTCAAGTAATCTGATTCAATCACATCATTCAATAGTGTTTTACCTGTCATATCATGGATTGAAAGATTGTACTGTTCAGGCATATTATTAGAAATTACGATAGTCAATTCTTGATTTGATTCAATAACGTTAGGGTAGACTGCTAAGGCAACCTTGCCCATCGTTTCATTTACAGAAGTACCAATGCGAGTTTGATTGAAAGTATATTTGCCTTCTGAAGATCCGGAATACCCTGTAAATACTAATTTATAAATCTCTTCATTGAAACTTTTTACGAAATAAGCTCTGTTTTCTACAATCGTATATCCGCCTTCCATGCTGAACTTTTTCCAGTCAGAACCAATTGTAGTAATATTTGCATCATATTGATCTTCATTTGGAGGAGTAACATTGTCTACGTCTATTTCATCCATTTGAACTGCAAATACATTTTGATTTTGCTTAATTCCGCCAACCGGATAAGCTTGATAATAATCTGTGCCCGGTATTTGATAATTTACCATATACGAACCAAAAACCAAGTCCCAAGAAGTGTTATTAGGTTCTCTTACTTCAGGAAGGATATCGTTAGTAGCCAAATCAAAGTAGATAAAAGAAACATTCTCTCTTGCATTTTTGTTTACACTAGCATAAGTTTCTTCAGTGCCGTCTAGATTTGCATATTTGAATTCATACTTTCTATTAAGTAGCTTATAAATAGACATTTTTTTAGCAGTGCCATCAGGGAATATAAGAACAAAAACTTTTTTGCCTTTTATTCCATGATCACTCATGTCATAGTCACCCCAGCCAAAATCTCCGTCTGCAACAAATCCATCTTTACCTAAGTTAAAAGCACCTGTATTCCAAGTCTCTTCAGAATTTATCCAATTTTTGAATTTATCTGAAGTAGCTAAACCTGTAGTATCAATTGTTTCGTCCCAAGTAAATTCATCAGAATCTACTATTTCATATAGTTTAAAACCTTTCTGACAATTCAAAAGTATAGATCCGTTTTGACCTGTTTGAAAAGCAATATCCCAATTGTTTTTTGGAACTTCTTTAACGACACTTTCTTTCAATGAGTACCAAACCGTATTTTCATTTCCGGGGCCGGTAGTCACGTTTACTTCTTTTGTTTCTGCTAATAGTACATTTGAACTAAATAGAAAAGCAAGTAGTATAATATTTACTAATTTCATAGTAAATCTCCAATATATTTACGAAAAGTTATAGTTATCTGTATAAATATGTAGACTTATTCCATTGCCTGTAAGACATAATGGATAAAATCAACTATAGATAGTGGAAATTATGTAGATTATTTGAAAGAAATGCAGGGAGGTCCCCTAAGCTCGTAAGAGTCTATAGTTTCCTGGAGAGAGAAAGTAAATATATTGAATCTAATATTTTCTATTTTTCTTAATACTTCACGAATAATAAATGCTATCAAAACCGGCAAAACAAAAAGCGGATGAGTATAGCTCAAATAAATTACAGACTCTATTTTAGAATGATTATGGTCTTTAATTGGAGATTGATTATTTTCGTGATGCTGATATGGGTGAACATGATAAAAAACAGATCCGTTATCTGCAACATGATAATGACCATTCACTGCTTCATTGTGCATAGAAAGCAAAGAAGCAATAAACAGAATGAGGGATATCAATATTTTCAGAAGTTTTTTCAAATGTTCATTTTGTATTATTTATAATGTAAATTAGTTATAACGCTTTTATTTTACCTCGTTAAATTATTTGCACGCCTTAAAATAAGAAGTATTGTTAATAAATAAAAGCAAAATATTATTCTGTAACCAATGTGTGGCTATAAATGAAAGAACAAATTAAATCTCTATCCAAAGATACGATGACTTATGGCCTGATGGTAATAATAAGTAGATTTCTAACATTTTCCTTATCACTGGTTTATGCACATGACCTAACCACATCAGAAATGGGTATTCTTTCGACTGTTCTACCATTAGTTCTATTTTCAGGGATTATGGCTGCTTTTGGAATGGAGGCTGGCTTTTTCAGATTTTGGGACAAGGACAAACCTGAAGAAAGCAGAAAGATATTTTCTAATGCTTACTTAACAATTGCTTTTACTTCTTTTTTGCTATCTTTTATACTGTTTTTATTTGCAGAACCAATTGCAGGGATGATTACTGATCAGCCATATGGAATATCAATGATACGTTATGCATCATGGATTCCTTTTCTGGATTCTGTTATGCTTATTCCTTATGCATACCTAAGACTCGTAAATAAGACAAAAGAGTTTACAATAACCCGATTTTGCGTCACTGTTATAGCAGCAGGACTTTCGCTTTATTTTGTTATAATTTTGAAACAAGGACCAACCGGTGCTTTAAAAGCACAATTTATATCTTCGCTAATTGGTGCAGCTGTTTTATCAAGGCAGTTATTCAAAAACAAGATCTTTAAATACGATTTTCAGTTATATAAAAAAATGCTGTTTTTTGGATTACCTACAATTCCAGCAAGCTTATCAGCTATAATACTTCAAATATCAGATCAACCTTTGATAAGGTTCTTAATTGGTGGGGAAGAAGGTGCATCTCAAACCGGAATATATTCGATAAATTATAAGCTTGGCATTCCGATGATGTTCTTTGTAACAATGTTTGAATATGCATGGAAGCCTTTTTACTTAAATCATCGCAAAGATGAAAATGCTAAAGATGTTTTTGCTAGAGTATTAACATACTTCACGCTATTAGCTTCGATAATATTCTTAATCATCAGCCTTTTCATCAATCAGATTGTACAAATTCCGCTAAGTTCTACTCGCACTGTAATTCCTCCTGAATATTGGGAGGGACTTTCTATAGTGCCCTTTGTATTATTAGGCTACTATTTTAATGGAGTTTTTACAAACTTTACTGCTGCTTTTTATATCTCAAAAACTACTAAATATTTGCCTATTGCAATCGGAATTGCCGCAATAGCAAATTTCGCTTCTAACATCATTTTTATTCCAATTTATGGATATGTAGCTGCTGCCTACAATACTCTATTTGCTTATATGATTTGCGCCGGATTATTGTATTATTTCCAGAGAAAAGTATATGTGATCCATTACGAGTGGGTAAGAGTCTTAAAAATCATATTGTCAGCCAGTATTGTATATCTGATAAATTATTTAGTAAATGATTTTGACAATATGCTATATGATATACTTTTCAAATTATCTCTTTTATGTTTGCACATCATTTTTCTTAAGCTTATGGGCTTTTATACTAAGAGTGAGATTAAAGAAATAAAAAGAATTGCAAAAAGATAATTTCACAGTATCACTAACATATCCATTAAATTCTTTCATGTTTGCAATTTTTTTACAAAACACACATAGGATATTTCTGTTTTTTTACTTGTATTCATACTATTCCTGTTTTGCACTTTTTATATCTCATTATTTTACAGTGACTTACAATTGTAAAAAAAAATTTTGTAAAATGATTAAAAATACTTAAATTCAAAAAAGAATTAATGTAATACAATAGGAATATTACTGTGAAAGAACTTATTGAGATAGTAAAAATTGTCAATGCAAAGAGACAAAAGAGATTAGAAGGTATTCCTGAAGATTTGCAGGAAGGTGGCGATACTATGATGCATAACTTCTACGAAGGCATCAAAGACAACAGATATATGTCTGACGAAGACGCTGCATATGATTTGTATGATGCTGATCCTTCAGAGAAGAAATATCAAATGCTGAAATCAAGACTTAAAGATAAACTTCTGGAAACTGTACTACTTTTAGAAAAAAAACAACCTTGGGTTAGCCCTTACGAAGAAAAC
The DNA here is from genome assembly GCA_942490685.1 of uncultured bacterium. Classification (GTDB taxonomy): domain Bacteria; phylum Bacteroidota; class Ignavibacteria; order Kapaibacteriales; family UBA2268; genus JBFHIJ01. The sequence continues at coordinate 1,183,772 of CALNXW010000016.1, read as the reverse complement.
TACTATAAGTTAAAACGTGAATTGGAAATAGGAAGAACTCTTGTAGAAAAGAAAGCTGAAAAAACAGGGGTAAAGATACTTGACAGAGTACTGGATTATTCGCTAAGATATAGAATATCAGAATTTATTTTGGAAGCAGGAAAAGTATTGATGCAATTAGCTCCAAAATACCGCACAAAAATGAAATACTCTGAATATGTTGAAATCGTAAGAAGAGAGATTCACATTTATAACGCTGAGATCGTAGCTAATGAATTATACTGCGACTTATCAAGAAAAGTAGAAAGAACAGTCCATCCCGAAGCTTTTGTAATCAGAACTGAGAAGAGTGTTAAAAAATTAGAAACTCTTATGATGGGTGAAGACTCTCATATGCTCAGAATCAGATACTTCCAAATTCAGCTCTACTTACAACAAATCAAATTTGACTACGAAAATGTTCTGAAAATCTGTAATGAGATTCAAAAATACTATAAAGAAAACCCTGAAATGTACAGCCACGAAATCTTTGTGGAATTTGCTCAGGCAAAATTAGATGCATTTAGAAGAGTTGGCAATATTGACGAAAACATCAAACTTGCTGATGATGTTATTGAAATGTTCCCTGAAGGTTCTGATTTGTGGTTCACTGTGATGCAAAACTTCTTTGTTTTACTTGTTCATGGTAAAGAATACAAACGTGCTGAAATGGTAATTACTGAAGTTATGAATAATGTTAACTTCAAAAACATGGATACTAAAGTATTCGACAGATGGAGACTCTACGCAGGTGCTATTTATGTATTAACTGCAATGGGCAAACTAAGATCAAAAAGAATGGTATCTAAGCCGTTCAAAAAGAAATTTGAGATCTTAGAAATTCTTGACAATATGCCTAACTACGAAAAAGATAGACTTGAATTCAACACTTCTTTCTTAGTAATTCAATTTATGCATTTCTTCTCAAATAGTGAATTCAGAAGAATTTTAGATATGGAAGGCGAAATTGCGTTCTATCTAGAAAGAAATACATTAAAACTTAAAGGTCATAGAAGAACATTTGCGTTTTTAAGAATGCTTCAAACTATGATTCAGCACAACTTTAAAGCAAATATGATTAGAAAAACTACACTGCGCTACTATAAGCAATTAGTTGACAATACACCTGATAATGAGATATTAGATTCTTTAGAAATTATCCCTTACGTAAGCTTATGGGATCATATGATTCAAGAATTGAATGATCAGGTTAAAGTCTACGCCGCAGAATAATCTATAGGTTTTCTGACTTGACAAATAAAAAAATAGAGCTTTGATACCTAAATCAAAGCTCTATTTTTTTGTACTTGTTAAGAAGAAGTTTATCGAACTATAGTAAAGTTGAAATATTCTACTTGCTGACCTCTGATAAGACGAATAGTATAAGTTCCGGAATTTAGGGAGCTAATTCCTATAATCATAGAATCTAATTCACCCTTTTGAACTGTTTTACCCATCATATTTGATATCTCATAACTATCATACTTAGTGTTTGATAGCTGTAAATAATCAGAAGCAGGGTTAGGGTATACTGCAATATTTTGTTCGACACTATTTACACTTGTTATGTTTGATCTGGATACAGCGGCTTCATATATTCCATCTGCTCTAAAAATTGGATTCCCTTGATTAACATTTTTAGTTAATACATCAGTATATTCATTGATATCCAATTTATACTCTTTGTCATCTTTTACTGACCAGAGATAAATATTAAATTGCTCTCCTGATTTCATGCCATCTATAAGTGCGGTGTTGGGATTGTCTCCCCAGATAGTTATTGCGATTTTTCCATTCTTATTTATCCCGGAGCCAACAACTAATCCTGCAGTATTTTTTACTGCTACTTCATCTTTATAATCAAAATCTGTGAGAGTCAAGATCAGATTGCAGTTTGTACCGGTTTGTCTATATTCAACTTCATATTTTTCAGCAAGTATATCATCATTCCTGATGATTTTAGGTAATAAGCCTCCACTGTTATAGACTAGAGTATTATTCTCGTTTAAAACTATTTTATAGCCTTCTGTTGGCCTCATAGTACCAATTTGATTAATACCATAAGCAGGATACCAAATCTCACCATCATCATTTTTAACTAAAACAATAGATGAATCAATACGTGACAATGCTGTTGTAATTGGAATAGGAGAGTTATACAGATAAGATATTATATACCATTTAGATGCTTGCATCTCTATCGGATAACTAGCTGCATTTACAAGAGTACCTTCGATATCCAATGTATCTTTCTCATTTACATAAATCTGATACCCGTCAGTTACTTCCCAGTTATTTATAGTATTAATTTCTTGCTCAGGATAGTAAAGGTCACCAAGCTCATCTTTCATAAGTTCTAAAGAAGTGACATCTTTCATTATTGTATCAATTTTAGTATTAGCAGGTAGTAGATAAGATGATATCATCGACCATACTCCCGGCTCTAGAATTATTCTCATTTTCTCATGAGCATTCATAGCACCTATGATGCTAATACCATTATCTGTGAAGTAATTACTACCTGATGAGTATGTAACTTTTGCTCTTGTTTCTAAACCTTCTTGCGCATCCCAAAGACGTAATTTATATACTTCTTCTACTGCATAACCATCTTTAACAGTTGTTTGATCATTATCTCCCCATACTGTAACTGATAAATTATTGCCATCCCAAATACCGTATCCAGCAGATTTCTCATTTCCTGATAAATCAGTATAGAATACTCCTAATGCATCACCAGTGCTAAGAGGTCTTCCTGAAACTTCAGGATTTACAGAAACCGGTAATATAATAACAGCATTTTTGCCTGTATGCGAAGTATAGCTCCAATGTTGTGGAGGAGGGAAAATTCCACCAGTAATTGTAAAGTTAGATTCGCTTACTGCTTTAAGATTAGGATTGTCAGAATCAGAAATTGTTATTTGGCACTCAGTGGAAGGATTCCCCGCTACTGTCCAAATAAATTGGTTATAATTGGTGTCAGCAGGTATAGCTGTAGCCAATCTGACAGGAGTGACACCATTGTCATATGAAATGTCAATATTAATGTAATCCACATTGACACTAGACCACTTAATTGTATCGATAGATCCTAATGCCCATGTTTCACCACCATTAGGTGTGATTAGATTGATACCTGTTCCGGTAATTTTAAAATTACCAATATTTTGATCATAAACATCACCGTTGTCTAAGTCAGTAATTTTAAGCTTACAAAACTCAGAAGCTGTGTTTGGAACTAACCAATTGTAGTTGCCATCTGATTCAGTATACGATATTATTGTAAGCCAGTTATTACCTCTGTCAGTGCTATATTCAATTTTTACATTATCAACATCCTGACTAAGCCAATTGATATGATATTCTGTACCTACTAACAGCTCCTTGCCATTAAGGTCATTAGTAAGCAACAATCCATTTATACTGAATATAGTATCAGATATATCAACTAATGAAGAATTATTATTATCTCTAATTCTAAATAAACAAGAATCAGATGGAGGATAAGGAGCATCCCAAGTATAAGATTCTTTTTCTGCACTGAATGTATTTTCAACTATTTGCCAATTATTCCCATTATCTGTAGAGTAGGACAATTGCACATCCGTAACTTCTACAGCTTCCCAAGTCACAACAGTTTTTTCTCTGAATATGAGTTTTTCTGCAGAATTCAAGCTCGTCAGTTTTACACCTGCTACAGTAAACACTGCATCTGAGATGTCATATATTTGCGGATTTTCTTTATCGTATATTTTAATACCAACATTATTCGAAGGTATGATTGGAATATTCCAACCATAATTCATAGATGGAAATGCTGGTTCAGAATCACTAATATTTATCCATGCTGAATCAGGATGAATTCTATAGGCAAGACCAATTTCATTTATTCCTTTGCTATCCCATCTTATTTGTGTGCTGTCATTTATATACCAGAGTTCTCCGCCATTTGGAGATAGTAACTCCAATCTTGCATTACTAATGGTAAAAGTGGTGTCACTTTCTGCAAAAACGGATGGATCAGAAGCCTGTGATATTTTTATTTTACAGTTTTTACTGTTTATATCAGGAACACCCCAATAATATGGACTAGTAGAAGCATCTATTGCTGAAGCAATGGAAGTCCAATTTGTACCGTTATTAGTCGAATAATCAATATTTATAGAAGAAATATTTTTTGCATTCCAAGTGATAGGGAATTGATTACCAGCTTTTAGCAATTCACCTCCATTTGGAGCTACTAAAGATAAATTTAGTGTTTGTTTGATATTAAAGACAACTTCTTTTGCAAGATTAGGATTATTTATATCAGAAATTCGAATTCTTGCGTTATTTGTCTGAATATCAGGAATATTCCAAGCATAACTACCTGTTTGCGCAGAAACATTATTTACTATTTCTGTCTTATTTGCCCAGTTATTTAAAGAATATTCAATTTTTACATTTTCAATATTTGTACTAACCCAATTAATACTTGTTTGCGCTTCTGCTAACAGCTCCTGGCCTGCACCCGGTGCTAGTATTGTTATATCGGCAATTTTGATAGGGAAATCTGATAAATCGTATACAGAAGGATCGTTTGTACTGCTTATCCTCACAACAGCATTAGATGCTAGTTGAGTTGGAGTCCAGGTGTAAGTACCTACATTAGCACTGATCATATTGATTAAAGTTTCCCAATTTGTACCACCATCATAAGATACTTCAATTTTAACATTTTGAGTAATAGCAGCTGACCACTTTATTTCTATGTTTTGTCCGAGAAGATAAGATGATTGAGTATTAGGCTGAGTAATGGATATTACTTCACTAGCTGCAAAAATAAAACTGTTTATATCTTTGATTTGTGGATATGCAGCATCTGACAATCGTAACCATGCTTTGCCGCTAGCATTTTGAGGCGTATCCCAATTATGAGTTCCCATGGCAGCTGATATTGTCTGTATATTAAACCAATTGGTGCTATCTAAAGAATATTCCAATTTTACATTTTCTATTAAATTGGAAGTCCATGTTACAGGATAAGTAAATTCGTTATTAATTACTGATCCTTCCTGAGGATTTTGAATAGATAGTTCTGCAATTGTAAACTGCTGAGTCATGGATGTATTCAGAGAATTTGCTGCATCTGTAGCTCTAACTTTATAAGTATTAGCTGTTGTCAACGGTGCTTGCCAATAATATACACCACTATTTGCTTGAACATCATCATCTATAGCCGTCCAACTATTTCCATCTAGAGTATATTCTAAATCTATAAGTGATATATCATAACTATTCCAGGTAATTGCAACTGTATTCGCTGCCTGATATCTGGAATTTAAAGTAGGAGACGTTAGATTAATTTTATTAGTTGTGACCTCAAATGCGTTATCAGAAATGTCTTCAATACCTGTATTGATGTTATGTCTTATTTTGATTCTCACTTGAGTGCTTGCTATATCAGGTACATCCCATGAGTATGTCGAATCTGAGTAGTCAACAGTTGCAATGAAGTTCCAAGTTGTTCCATTATTGGAGCTATAAAGTAGATCTATAGCTTGATTTTCCATATTAAGACCGGACCAACTAATTTCAGCATTTTTATCAGAAGTATATATAGTATCTGAGTTCGGCGCTATCAAACTTAATTGCATGTTTGTGCCTGCTCCATTGTTATCTGTCCTAACAGCGCTACCATTATTTCCTACAATATAGGAATAACCCGGAGCTGAATATGAAATATATTGCAAATGACTATTGGTTGATATGTTTAAAGCCGACCATGTTTGCCCACCGTTACTTGTTGCAAGCACAGTACCATTTTCACCGACTACCATACCATTAGAATCATCTACAAAATAGATAGAATTTAAATTTGCTTTCGTAAACTGGTCAAGAGCAGTCCAAGAGGAGCCTGTATTAGTAGATTTTAAAATTTTCCCATTTGCTGAACATACATAGCCGGTATTAGAAGTAGGGAAGTGCACTGAAGTAATATTATCTGTTATACTTAGATTTATTTTCGACCAATTTTTACCGCCATCAGTACTTTTGACTAAAGTTCCCGTACTTCCAACTGCAATAACATCCGTTGCAGAAAGAAAGTCTACATCTAAAAACTTTATGTTAGGACTATAAGACGTAACTGATGGAGTCCAGTTAAGACCGCCATTAGTTGTGTATAAAAACTTGCCACCGGTAGATGAAATCACACCGTTTTGATTATCATAAAAATCTATTGCAAGATTAGTCTCTGTATTATGTACTGCCGAAGCAATCCAGGTAGTTCCATTAGTAGTTCTATAAATGCTACCGTTAGTTCCGACTACAATTAAATGATTAGTATCTAACACTGCTATATCATTAAAGGTAATTCCTAACTTATTACTATCTACGACTACAGCACCCCAATTAGTTCCATAGTCATAAGTACGGTAGATTCGACCAACTTCAGTAACAAATCCTATCTGATTACCTTGCATAAACTTGACCGAATATAAAGTGTTGTTACTAATACTCATGTCTTGCCAAGCTGCAAAAGTTGCTATTGGAATAAGTATTCCCAGGATAATCGAAGCAAGAAGTTTTTTCATGATAAACTCAATCTATTTATTTATAATCAATTTTTCTGTATATATTTTTTGATCTATAGTTAGCTTTATTATATAAAATCCTGATTTAAGATCTGTTAAATCAACATATTTTTTTGAATAATTACTATCTTTGGAAATTAAACAAGCAGTATAGTCAAATATTTCATAACTCTTTATATAATCATGACTTTCAATTTTATTATTTCCAATCGTTATTGGTGTTGATAGAGATTCTTCAACTGAAGTATCATCGTATTCTGCCTGAATGTAAAGAATAGTATTTTCATTATAAGCTATATCATCATATTGTTTTTCAGAGTTCAATACATCTATAATTGAAGTGATTACAATGTTCTTGGATTTATCCAAGTCAAAATCATATATTTCCATATCAAGCATTTCATTTACTAATGCGCCATCTATAGATGCAGTAAAAGGATTATCACCCCAAACAGTAATATAAGCTTTACCATCAGTTACTGTTCCTGTACCAACAATTGCATTATTATTTCTTATCGCAATTGATGAACCATTGGAAGCATCTTCACAATTAATAATCAGGGACATAGTATTGCCGGTAGCAAAATAATCACTTGTATACTTGTTTTCATCTTCAGTTTGAATGTTATAATCTTTATCAATAATATCATTATAGTAGAAATCCAGAGACTCAAAACTATATGCTAGATATGCTTTACCGGGCGTAAGATATTGAAGAGTATTGACATTGAACTGAGGAATAAAAGCATTCCCTTCATCATCTTTAACACAAATTATTTTGTCAGAATAAAATTCAAAAGCTGAATTAACAGTGCTTGTATCAGCTTTTAAATAAGGAATCAAGTTCCAGCCTTTATTTAATTCTATTTTGTACTCAATAGGTTGAATCTCATACCCTTGCAGATTGACTGACAGATCAGTATTAGAAACGCTGTAAAATGCCTTTAATGGGCTTATTGGGTCATTTTTACTGCGAACAGATTTATTGTTTGTATATATCTGAACCTTGTTTTCCAAATCTTTTAAAAATGGATCACATAGTTCAATATTAGCAGATACATATTTCACATGATTAGCTAAGTGATTTATTTCTAAGCTAAAAGGTTCTCTTGCAATATCAGCTTTAAATACTTTGTCAGGTAAAAATCGATTTTTCAGTAAATCTATATCGATCTGCACAAATTTTTCTTGTGATTTTATTCCATCCCATATTTTGTATCTAATAAGTTCTTTCTGGTCAAAACCTTCTTTTATCATAGATGTAATATAATTGTCACCCCAGAGTGGGATGGCAGTGCTATGGTCAGGATTATACTTTTCATAACCTGCGCAACTCAAAGTAGTGTCATTTACATAAAACACTCCGATATAAACACCGGAATGCATGGATACACTGTCCTTAAAGTGATCAGGATCTAATACTAAAATTGAATGCTCACCCGTTTGCTTTTCGAAATCCCATGTGGACGGAGGAGAAGCTATCAAATCAGGCGTTATAAACTCAGATTCCTCTGAAAAGGTCGAATATAAAAAGGTATTGTCATGAGTTCTAACTCGCCACTTATAACGTCCTGATTTAATATTATTAAGTTTCACATTTCTTGATTTTGATATAGGTAAATCGAATAATACATCTGTATTATGCTGATCGTTTTCGTTATATACCACTAAACTATAAGAAAGAGATAGTGATTCATTGTCTTTTCCTTTGCTCCAACTTAGATTAATAGTGTTGTCATAAATTGAAAAAGTCAATGCTTTAGGGGCTGTTGGTTCAGAATTTATTATATCATTATGATTGAGATAAACATAGTACTCATTGCCTTCTCTAATCATAAAATCGTTATTATAAGTATCAAGATTACAATAAGAAATATATGAGAAATCATTCGAATTGTCTATCGAATAAAAGTCAAAGAAAGAGAAATTTATATACTCTCTGATTTGAATAGAATTCCCATACGAGAAGACAAAATCATAAAATCCATTATTGCTTAAATCTACTAAATCAAAATCTTCTAGCCCTATTTCTTTATGTAAAGACATCCTAACATAGTTATTAGATAGCGAATAGCTGTAAATGCAAGCTATCTCGCCGTCTTTTTCTAAAGTAATGACATCTTTATAGCTATCAGCATCTATATCTCTTATAAGTAGTTTCTGTGGTTCGGTTAAAAAGGTAATATTTGCTTTTTCAATAATATCAGATTCTTTAAGACCTACTATTTTTGCTGTAGGACCGCTGATAAGAATAAAATCAAAAATACCGTCATTATCAAAATCGTCTTTAATAACTGATGTGAACCTAATGTTTGAAATAAAGTTATTCTTAGGCACAAAACCACTAATTATGTTCTCAAAGATATTGACTTCAGTCTTTGTTCCGGATTTCATAGTAATGATATCTGTCATCAAATTATTATCGAAGTCATAGAAAAATGCAGCATCAACATCTGTATCAAAGGACTGTCCGAATATCTTGAATTTCCCTTTATCATTTTCTATAATAAAGACTGATTTATCTTGATTTATAGCTATAAAATCAAGATCAATATCTTTATCAAAATCGCTGTAATCAAAATCAACATCTGATATATTTGTTTCAAATGCTTTTGAATAGTTATCTCCGGTATTTAGAAACAGATATAATTTATTTTTTGTCCTAACTGCCAAATCTTTTCTATTATTTGCATCTAGATGGCATGGAACAATCTGTACTATTTCGTCAGTTATAGGAAGATTGATTTTCTGTTTTGAAAATAAAGGAGCTGTGGTAAACTTATTTTCTAAGCTCCATGCACTCCAACCTCTATTGTTGCCGGCTTTAACTCTTATAAAATATTCTGTATCATATTTAAGATTTATTTCTTCTGAGTTGGATAGTGATGTATCCAAGTTAGAATCAGAAAAATTTGAATTCTTGGACCATTCTAATATATATTTATCAGCATTATCAATGTTTGACCACTCGATTAGAGGTTTTGTGGCAATATCTTTTGCATTGTTCTTAGGATAAATTATAACAGGAGGCTCCGGCTTACTTGTATCAAAAGTCTTAAATGCAGAATAATCAGACCACTCGCTCTGACCTGCCATATTTACACTTCGAGCTCTCCAAAAATATCTTTTGCCATTACTTAAATTCCTGGCAAATGCAAATGTGTCAACTAGATTGTCTTTGTAAGAAATCACTTTATTGAATAAAGAGTCTTCAGATATTTGAAAATGGAAAAGATCAGCATTTTGAACACTAAACCATGTACATTTAAGATTTGTCGGCATTTCACTTGCATTATGATATGGGTACTCAAGCAAAGGAATATCCGGAGTTTTCACAGTGCAATCATCTAAGAAATTTGAATAATCTACTATCCCGACTGTTGTATTATCTGAATTGTCAAATATCTTTTTTTCTATTTCCGAATTATCATTAGTACCCCAGCAATTATATTGAGCAGATATATTACTTGATGAAAAATTTGAGACTATGACTGATGCAGTAAGTTTTGGTATTCCAAACTGATTATACCCTTTTGAAGCGGCATAGCCACCACCTAAATCAGCAAGTCCATTTTTTTTAATAATTACTGCATATCGATTAAAGTCGTTGAATGTCGTATATTCAATAAGCGCAGAGCCTTTTACAACAGTTATACCAGCATAGGAGGATAACTGAGAATTTCCAAAATTATTTAAATTGCAGAATCTGAAAACAGATTGGTCTAAAAGATCGGACTCTATAGATATTCCACCCCAATAGCTATTTTTTGAAGTTTGGAAATTTATCGGATTTGTGAAATCACCTATCGCAGTTATCTGACCCTTGCAAATAATATCTATATTTGGATTAATATAAATATTTATCCCTGAGCTTATTTCAAATACTGAAGCTGCAGGTATGATGAAGTCGTTATTGATTAGATAATCAACTGCACTGTCTGTAATTTTGAGACTTGTGAAGTCGAAAGGAGCTAATTCAACTTTATCTTCTGAACAGTCAATAAAATTTATATCTATAAATATCGGTACGATTTCAGATTTGAGAATAATTGGAGGGTGGTAATTAGTGCCACCATTTCTAAAAACTACATTTTCAAGTCTTGAAGTATCCTGGTCATTTGCAGAATAGAAGATTATACTACCCCAGTTGTCGGCATTATACCCTCTAAACACAACATTTTCATTACTTTCATTTAGAGTAGCTAATGAACCCAAAACTGTGATATTTACATTTTTTGATATTTCAAGCTCTACACCGGATTCTATCTGTATGTCAGCATTTTTGGCAATTACCAGATCAGAATTAATCACATAGGGAGATTTCGATTTTTTCAATACAATATCTGATGAGATAACACCTGATAATTGTGTTGCACTCATCTGAGTTATTTGCAAAATAATCAATATTGTAATGTAAATATATTTCATAAAATGACTTAGCTTATATTACACTATACATCGGATTGTTCAATAAAAAATTGAGCCAAAGAAAAATGATATAGTGGTACATTCCCCTAAGATCTTGAAATATAGCACAATAGCAAAATATGACGATTTTCTTACATGATAATATTGTGTCTACTATAATCCATAGCACATGATGTGTGGTTTTTTTTCGCCAGAGTAGCTTTAATTTATTGCTGCTTAACACAAGTCTTATCCATGCTTAACACTGATTCCGTAATATTGTAGATAATAAAAATGGAGCATCAGTTGGATAAGTTACGTAATTCTTTGTATGGAAAAATGTTAATACTAGCAATTTCTCTTGAGATTTTACTAGTAGTTATTGCTCTTATTGGATTCACTGTAGTCAACATACAAAATGAGCGGGATACCTTTAGAAAAGTAGAAACTTTGCTTCTAAAGAACTATCAAAACAGACATGAATTTTCTAAAAAGCGCGACTTATCACTTAAAATGAAGTTTGTAGCAAATCATAATAAAATCTCTAAAATACTTGAAGAATTCCCTGATAAAAACGAAATAGAACATCTCGTTACAAAAGTTGATCAATATAAGTCACTATATGATGATTATACAAATAAAATGATCGAACGTGGCTTGAATGAAGACTCAGGAGTAGAAGGTAAATTCAGAAAATCCGTTCATGACATTGAAGATATTCTTACCTCAATAAACAACTATAAACTGATGATGTACATGCTTCAAGCCAGAAGAAGCGAAAAAGACTACATCATGCGCCGTCATTCTAAATATATTAATAAAGTGAATTTCGCGATAGATAGTTTAATATATGAAGCAAAAAGATTGCAAGACCCTCAAATTTTATCTGTAGACAAACTATCAAGAAATTATAAGGATAGTTTCTCTAAACTTGTTGTAGTTTTTGATAATTTATCTCAATTAGAAAACAAGTTAAAAGATTTGGAATACTCATTAGAAGCAGATTTAAATATAATAGTTACACAGCAGGAATTACTTGCTGATAAGAGTCAGCGGATTCAATACTTTGCAATTGGTCTAACTTTACTCATCGGGATTTTTCTCTCATTTTTTATAGCCAGGACTATCGTCAAACCAATACATTCTCTCCAAAAAGCTGCTTCTTCTATAGCTTCCGGAGATTATAATACTCAAGTAGAAGTAAAATCAAATGATGAAGTAGGCACATTAGCTTTTCTATTCAATAGCATGGCAAATAGTATAAAGAAATCTAATGATACAATTATCGAACAAAGAAAGGAAGTTGAAGATAAAAACATTGAATTATCTAAAGTGGCAAGTGATTTAAAAGCTTCAATTAATAATATAAGTCTTCTTTCCGAAATTGGCAAATCAATTACAACTGCCATTACTTACGACAACATCTTCAATCAGCTATATATCCATCTTGGATCAATAACACAATCATCAACTTTTGCAATTGGATTATTTGATCAGCAAATGGAATCTATAAAGTATAGACTAGTTATTTCTAATTCGATAAGAAAAGAAAACTACGAAGTAACTATGAATCAGGGCAATAGACTGGATGTGATGTGCCTTACATTTGGACAGGAAATCATTATAAATGATATAGATAAAAAGATAAGCGAACTTTCTAAATATTCTGAATTAATCAACCAAAATGTGATTGAAGTGATGGGAGAGAAAACTCAATCTTGTTTTTATTTACCTATTTCCTACAATTCTAAAACTATCGGTTTAATCTCAATTGAAGATACTAAGAAAAACGCTTTTGGTGAACATCAACTGGAAATGCTGAGAAACTTGGCCTCATACATTGCAATAGCTATTCAAAATGCAATTTCATACGAAGAGATAAAAAGATCAAATGATATACTTAAAAAAACACAAAAACAGTTGATTCAAGCAGAAAAGATGGCCTCGCTTGGGCAGCTAACAGCCGGTATTGCACACGAAATAAAGAATCCGCTTAATTTTATAAAAAATTATGCTGAAGGTACAGTTGAACTTTGGCAAGAATTTATTAGTGATGCCAATGATTCAAATAATAATATCAAAGAGCTTATTGAAGAAATCTCTGAAGATGTTACAACTTATCTTGAAACTATTCAAAAAAACAGCATTAGGATTGATAAAATTGTAAAATCAATGATGAATCATTCTAGAGAATCTGCCGGATTCAAAGAGTTAACCAAAATCAGTGATTTTTTGAAGGAAAATGTTAACCTTGCTTATAAGGGATTTAGAGCACAATATAATGCTTTTACCGTTGACGTTGATTATATTGACAACTCTGAGAACATTTCCATTCCATTGCTGCAACAAGATTTGAGTAGAGTAATTACCAATGTCATAGACAACGCATGTTACGCGATGATGAAGAAGAAATCCGCAGACGATGATTCATACCGTCCTAAACTTTTGGTAAAAACTGAAGAATCGGAAGACCAACTTTGCATACGAATTAAAGATAATGGCACAGGTATTCCAAAAGATAAATTAGATGAAATATTTAATCCATTTTATACAACTAAACCTTCCGGCGAAGGTACAGGGCTAGGTTTATCTTTGAGTTTCGATGTAATACATGCTCATGGAGGATCGCTGGAAGTTGATAGCATTATAGAAGAGTATACAGAATTCATTATAAAACTTCCCAAAGTGTAAACAAATATGACAGAAAAAACAAAAATAATGTTAGTTGATGACGAGCCGGATCTTAGAGGTCTAATGGAACTTAAACTAAGACACAAAGTCAAAAATGGAGAATATCAACTGATTTTTGCTTCGAATGGAGAAGAAGCATTAGAATTGATTTCTAACCATAATGATCTTGATGTTATTGTATTAGATATTAATATGCCGGTTATGGACGGAATAACTTTACTTTCTAAATTACAGTACAATTGTTCGGACTTCGATGTTATTATGCTATCAGCTTATAGAGAAATGAAAAATGTAAGAAAGGCTATGAATTTCGGTGCATATGACTATTTATCAAAACCTATTGATTTTATAGAATTTCAATCAACACTTGACAGAACTATTGACAGAGTAAAATCCAAAAAGATATATAACAAAAAAGTACTTGAACAAGACAGAAAACAAGACTTACTCAAAAAACAAGAGGACAGATTGAATTCTTTAAAAGATAGTCTTTTTTCTATGATTTCCTACGAATACAGAAATCCTTTGACAATAATACAATCTTCAGCTGACATAATAGGAAGTCTTTATACAAAGCCGGGAAATGATCAAGAGATGGAAAAGTTTCTTTCAGGAATTAAAACATCTGTGAAATTCATGGCAAGAACCCTTGATGATGTCATAAAGATAAGTAAACTCGAGTTTGATGATTATAATAAACAAAAATCTAAAATCGACCTTAAAGATCTAATCTGGTCAATGCTTTACGAGATGAAATTAGCTGATAATTCAAAACATAATATCCATTTTGATTCTGAAGGCATATTTGATTATTACTACGGTAATGAAACTATTGTAAAACTTGCTTTAGCAAATGTACTCTCAAATGCATTCAAATATTCACCTATTAATAGCCAAATTAAGGTAATAATCAGAAACATACTAACTCACTATGTAATAATTATTGAAGACTCAGGCATAGGCATAAATGAAACGGACATGGAAAACATCTTTGAGCCCTATAAAAGAGGCAAAAATGTAAGTTCTATACCGGGCGCAGGACTTGGTCTTCACATCTCCAAAAAATGTATTGACCTATTAGATGGAGAAATTAGTCTCTGCTCTAACGACAATAAGGGAACTATTTGCAAAATTCTGATTCCAAAAAATATTGAAAACAATTCGGATAAATAATCATGGAACATGTTCATAATTTAACTACGAAAATCTTATTGGTTGACGATGAACCTGATGTTGAAGGTATGATTAAACTCAAATTTCGAAAACAAATAAGAAAAGGAGAATATGAGTTTCTGTTTGCAGGCAATGGAGAAGAAGCGCTCAATAAGTTAAATGTTCATCCTGATGTTGATATTGTGATTTCAGATATAAATATGCCAAAAATGGATGGGCTGACATTACTGAATCATCTAAACAGACTTGACGGACTCATGAAAGCCATAATTGTTTCTGCATATGGTGATATGAAAAACATACGTACAGCAATGAATAGAGGTGCTTATGATTTTGTTACAAAACCTATAGATTTTGAAGACTTGACCATAACAATAGAGAAAACCAGACAAGACATTTTAGAAATTCGGAAGAAAAACAGTCATATAGAAAGAACAGAATTGAGTTTACAGGAATCACTGGCAAGGAATTATGCATTAGTTAATACTGCTCATGATTCGATCATGACACTTGACAGCAATTTCATTATTGAATCTGTTAATCCTGCTACTGAGATACTTTTTGCATGTTCCGCTAAAGAATTACTCGGGAAGCATTTTTCTGAGCTATTCTCTAGTAAGATTGAGGGAATTGATAAAAATCAGTTCAAAATTCGAGGAGAAGTCAACTGTTTAGATGCTTATGAAGCAGAGGCTATCCGAAAAGACAAAAAGATTTTTCCTGTTGATATTTCTCTCAGTATGTTTAATATTCATGAAAGCCAATTCTATACTGTAATACTAAGAGATATAACAGTTCGTAAAAACGCTGAGAATCTTCTCAAAGAATACAATATCAGACTTGAAAAAGAAGTAGAAGAAAGAACAACTGATCTAATCAAATTAAATCAAGAAAAGAATGAGATTCTTGGTGTAGCTGCTCATGACTTGAAAAACCCACTATCCAGTATAAAGATGCTTGCTAAGTATTTATGTGAAAATGAATTATTGCCAAAAACAGAAATAAAAGAATTCTCTAATGACATACTTGATACTTCTGAAAGAATGTTTGAACTTATAAAGAATCTCTTAGATGTCAATGCCATAGAAGAAGGGAAAATTCAAATAAATCCTGAAATGTATATGCTTAGAGATGTAATGTCATATTCAATCAAACATTATAAAGAAATTGCAACTCAAAAAAATATAGCATTAGTTGATAATATAGATTTTTCTCAACCTATATACTGTGACAGAACATATTTCATTCAAATGATCGATAACCTAATCTCTAATGCAATTAAGTATTCGCCTCATAATAAGAAAGTACATGTAACCTATTCTCATGACGATAAATTCCATTACTTCAAAGTAAAGGATGAAGGTCCTGGTATTTCTCAAGAAGATCAGAAGAAGTTATTCAAAAAGTTTTCTAAATTATCAGCAACACCAACCGGAGGAGAGCATTCTACCGGATTAGGTTTATCAATTGTAAAAAAACTTGCTGACTTGATGGGAGTTAAAGTAGAGTGCGAAAGTGAGTTTGGTTTAGGAGCTGAATTCATATTAACAGTTCCAAAACAAAGTAGCTAATTTAGAATACTGAGAATCTGTAATTACATTAATAAATAGATTAGTTGAATTAGTTCGTTATAAAAATAAATAATATGCAAAAGGCGTTATTGAGAGTAAATTTTTATATATTTGCTTATTATTTATTACATATTCAAAAGATATATGACAGACTTAAATATTGGACTACAAGGATCTTTCAGCATTTTGCTGATATTTGTCTTAATTGTTCTGGTTATCAGCTTTTATTATTATAAAAGAACTATACCTGAAATATCCGGAGCTAAAAAAACTATTTTGCGCATACTTAGATTTTTGAGTTTAGCATTGCTATTTGTCATATTATTTGAGCCTGTTATCTATACTACTTTTAATGAGATAATATCTCCTAAACCGCTTATATTTATTGACAATAGTGCGTCCATGGATATTGAAAGCAACAACAGTGATAAAATAAACAATTTCATTTCTACAAATGATTTTGACAAAGAAAACATCTATTACTTTGATGATGATGTCTTTTCTTCAGAAGAAACAACTCCAAACTATGATGGCCAATATACTGACATATCTGCTGTTTTTGAAAAAGCTAAAGACCTTGAACAAGTAAGGAATATAAGCAGTATTGTTCTTGTGTCAGATGGTTCTTTCAATAAAGGCATTAATCCTGAATATGCTATTGAAAATTTAAACATACCTATAATTAGCATAGGTGTAGGAAAAGAGTCAGAGTATAAAGATATCATTGCAAAATCGTTTCTAACAAATGATATCGCTTATATAAATAACGATATTCCAATTCTTGCAAAATATTCCGCTAAAGGCATTGAATCTGATTCTTTACAAATTAACCTCCTTATAAATAATAAAATTGCAGAAACAAAAGTCTTATCCAATCTTTCTGATGTAGAGGATTCTTATGTTGAATTTATATACAGAGACAGCATTCCGGGTATGAAGAAAATCACTGTTTCTATAGATACTGTGAAGGGCGAATCAAACACTGATAACAATATATACTCTGATTATCTTGAACTGTTAGACAACAAAAAAAGGATAGGTATTTTTGCATCATCACCAAATCCTGATGTATCATTTATAAATCAGTTTTTAGCTTCAACGAAGCAATATATAGTTAAGTCCTTCATAAAGAAAAACAGTTCTGAATGGTACAATATTCCAACTCAGAGTGAACTAAAGAGTCTTGACGTATTTGTATTTATAGATTTTCCGTCTAATATAATCGAAGATAATATCTTAAATAACATTGCGAAAGAGCTTGAAAATGATAAGTCAGCATTATTTATAGCTGGTAAACACATTGCAAAATCTAAACTAAAGTATTTAGAGAAACATCTTCCTTTTACTCAAGTATCTGACTCTAGAAATGAGTATTTTGCGTCTGTGAGATTCAATGATAATGCAGTTTCCAATTCTATCTTTAGAACTCAAAGTATTGACCAGGAAGCTTTTCTGGACGATTTACCTCCACTTTTTAAAACTGAAGCCTTTTATAAGGCGAAGGCTGATGCTTCTGTATTTTCTACTTTCGAAATAAATAATATGGAAATAGAAGAACCTACTATTCTTAGTAAATCGAATGGTCGCTCAAGGTCATGGGCCTTTTTAACTTATGGATTATACAGATGGAAAATGATAAATGCAGGTCTCTCATTAAATAATGAAGAAGACAATCAGTATAGTTTTTATAACTCATTATTTGACAATGTATTTAAATGGCTCTCAATATCTGATAAAAAACAGAAATTTATTTTTGAGACAGATAAAAATATTTATCAAAGCAGTGAGAGTATATCATTATCAGCACAATTATATGATGATAAATATGATCCGATAGATGATTATATAATAAAAGCTATTATTAAATCAACTGATTTCGAGAAGGAAGTAATATTGAAGAATATAACAAATGGAAGATATGTGGCAGATGTAGCGGGTTTGCCAAAAGGTGATTTTAAAATTGAAGCACAAGCTTTAACTAATGAAGAATCAATATACTCCAGTTCCGGTACTTCATTTACTGTAGAATCTATGCAAGTGGAAAATAGACATTATGGTTTGAAAAAAGAATTGCTTTCGAACATTTCTAACTCAACAGGTGGAATGTATTTCCATATTGACAAATCGGAGTCTTTGTCTAATATTCTTTCAGACAAATATAAAGGTGCTGAGAAACAAATTAGCATCACAGATGAAATAAATATTTGGAATTCTACATATCTGATGGTTATTGTTATTCTACTTCTCTCTGCAGAATGGTTTTTAAGAAAAAGATTTGGAATGCTCTAAAACTTAATAGTCAAAAATAGGGAAGGATATCCAAATTGATTCGGGCAATGCCCAAGTCTTATTTCATCAGTTACATCAAATTCAAATAGGTGAGCACCTACATATGCATCAATAGCAGATAAAACATGGACACCTAACATATAAAATGCTGTTTGATCTCTGTTATTATGATGTGCTTCCATTGTTGATTCCAAGCGTGATAAAACATATGAGTCTTCTCCGGCGGCTTTAGCAGCTTCATAATCATCTTTTGCAGCCATATATTTACTATGGTTATCTAGTATTAAGTAAACAAATGTAGCTTCAGCACCTAAAAACAATGCAGATTTGAAATAAGATTCTACATAATATTGCCCCCATCCCGGAAGAATAACAGATTTAATAGTTGCAACAGTTGTAGATTTTGAAGGCTCTTTATTTAAAACACTTATAGAGTCTTCTTCTGCTTGAAGAGAGATAGAACAAAGTGCAAGGATGATTATTGCTAGAAGTCTTTTCATATGTATCTTTTAATATTTAATAAAACAACCGGCAGAACTTTCTCTACCGGTTATTTATTTCGACGTTTTTTTATAATAATTATAAAACAGCGATTGCTTCAATTTCAACCATAACATCTAAAGGCAATTTAGCAACTTGGTAAGCAGCTCTTGCCGGTTTAGAATCACCGAAATATTCGTTATAAATTTCATTTACAGTTGCAAAATCACCCATATCTTTAAGCAATACAGTTGTTTTAACAACATTGTTATAGTCTGCACCAGCTTCTTTAAGAATAGCACCTAAGTTTTTGCAAGCTTGGTGAGTTTGAGTTTTAATATCATCACCGGCTAATTTACCTTCACCTGTATAGGGAATTTGACCAGAGATAAATAATAATTGACCTTCTGCTTTGATAGCTTGAGAATAAGGACCAATAGGAGCCGGAGCGTTTTCAGTAAATACGATTTCTTTTTTCATTATATCCTCTACTTATTTATTATGTTGAACATCAGTATAATATCTTTCTAATAAGGCAGCACCTGTGATGCCAGCATTACTTGTAAATTTGGCAGGGTGCAGTTGAAATTGTTCAGTTACATTAGGCAAAGCACGTTTTTGGATTGTTTCACGGGTCGATTTGAATAATTCTTCTCCTAAATGACTCAATCCACCACCAATAACAACGTGATATATCCCTAAAAGATTCATAGCTGAAGCCAAACCGCAGCCTAATATTTCACCACAGATATTTAAACATTTCACAGCATCTGCATCATTATCCATAGCTCTGCTGTGTAGTTCTTTTATCCCACTGACAGGTTTATCTGTTATAGAATTCATCAATTCTACAATTTGTTTTTTTCCCAGATACTCTTCTAATGTGCCTCTTCTAAATTCTCTGCCGTAAATTCTGTCATCATTATAATGAATTATAGTATGACCGATTTCACCTGCGTTTCTATCAGATCCGAGAAACAGACGTTTTTCGGAAATAATAGTTCCTCCAACACCTGTACCTAAAGTTATATAAAGAAAATCTTTAAAATCTTTACCTGCACCTGCATACATTTCAGCTAAAGAGGCAGCATTGGAATCATTTTCCAGAAATACTTTTATATCAATTTTGCTTTCAATATACTTTTTAAGATTAAATCCATCTAATATGGGAATATTAGGAGAGACAATAATCTCACCTTCATTGCTTATAGTACCGGGAATGCCGATTCCGATATAATTGCAGCAAATATATTCTTGTTTCAGATATTCAATAATTTCAATTACTTTATCAGAGAACTCTTCTATATTTTTTACTGACTTAGTCTTTACAGAAGATTGTTCTACAATATTTAAGTCGTCGTCCAGGACTCCATATTTAATGGAGGTCCCACCAATATCTATACCAAAATACATACGCGACCTCATACAAAAAGAGGGACAATAGTGTCCCTCAAAGATAATTATATTTTATCAAAATCGCTATTGTTTACTTTCCAAAAAAATGATATTCTCACCTTTTTTTACTAAACCGTACTCTTCTCTGGCTATTCGTTCGATTTCTCTATTGTCATTTCTAAGTATTTTCATTTCTCGTTTTAAGCTATCTGATTCATACTTCAAATGATACATATCTGTATGTAGATCATTATAATTACTTAAGAGAGAAAGTCGTTTATACAAACCATACTCAGAGAATACGAGAGTAAGAACAACAATCAATAAAAAAGAATACAAAGCAATTTTGCGTTTGTTTCTAGGATTTTCGCTTATATTTTTAATAAAGTCCAGCTTCATAGCTTACTTTGCAAATCCTGCTAAGAATTCAACATATTTGTCCATTTCTTCTTTACTGCGTTTTTCAGTTACAGCGATAAGCAAACCTTCTTTGCAACCTTCAAAACGAGTAGTATCTAAACCAGGTAAAAATCCTTTTTCAACACCTTTCTCGATGATCTCTTTCGCAGGAACAGGAGTTTCTACTAAGAATTCATTGAAGAACGGTTTATCAAATGCTAACTT
This sequence comes from uncultured bacterium, assembly GCA_942490685.1. Classification (GTDB taxonomy): domain Bacteria; phylum Bacteroidota; class Ignavibacteria; order Kapaibacteriales; family UBA2268; genus JBFHIJ01. Next base: position 1,162,549 of record CALNXW010000016.1, on the reverse strand, counting down.
GAATCCTTTCAATTCAGAGATTTTGTTAGCAAGGTAATGAGCTCTTTGGAAAGATTGCTCAGCAACTTCTTTTATACCTTGTTTACCCATTAATTCTAAGTAAACAGTTGCAGTTAACATATAAAGACCTTGGTTGGTACAGATGTTAGATGTTGCTTTTTCTCTTTTTATCTGCTGCTCGCGAGTTTGTAGTGTTAGTACAAAACCTCTGGTTCCTTCAGAATCTTGAGTCATACCTGCAAGTCTACCTGGAATCTTTCTTACATATTTTTGTTTACAAGCAAACAAACCTAAGTAAGGGCCACCAAATCCAACAGGAATACCAAATACCTGACCTTCACCAACAACTATGTCAGCATTGTAATTACCAGGGGCTTCCAAAATACCTAATGACATCGGATTTACACAAACAATAAACATCGCTTTAGTAGCATGCACAACTTCTTCGATAGCTTTTACGTTTTCAATCACGCCGTAAGCATTTGGTTGTTGCACAATCACACCGGCAGTATTGTCGCTAATTGCAGCTTTTAAAGCTTCAATATCAGCAGAGCCATCTTCAGAAATGAATTCTCTGAAAGTTAATTCTCTACCGGCACATGTTGTATGCATTACCATGTTATAGTTAGGATTTAGTTTACCTGCAACTAAAAACTCTGTTTTACGAGTTTGAGCGTTAGCCATTAAACATGCTTCAGCAACAGCAGTTCCTGCGTCATACATAGAAGCATTTGCAACGTCCATACCAGTTAGCTCAGCAATAAGAGACTGGAACTCATACATAGCTTGCAAAGTACCTTGAGATACTTCTGCCTGATACGGAGTATATGCAGTTTTAAATTCAGAACGATCAGTAATTGTTCCGATAACAGAAGGAATAAAGTGATCGTAAGCGCCGCCGCCCATGAAATTTATATTTTGGTCTGCAGTTACGTTTTTGTTTGCGTATGTATTTAATAATTTAACTACTTCATACTCAGACAATTGAGGTAATATATCTAATTCGCCTTTGAACCTAACGTTTTCAGGAATCTTTGCAATTAGCTCGTCGAAACTATTTACACCAATTTTGTTTAGCATCTCCTGACGTTCGGCGTCAGTATTAGGTACGAATGCCATTTTATTCTCCAAAAAGTTAATAGCTTATTTTAGCAAACATAATCGACAAAATTAGTTGATAAAATCGTATTATCCAAATATTCTAAGCGTAAATCAAATAAATATAATACAATTGTTTTTTTACTAAACTTATTTTCAAATAATTCGTCTTATACCCTGTCAACTTAAAATATATTTTCGAGGAAATTATGGACTTCAGACAAATTAATTTACCTCTTATTCAAGATGCTGATTTGAATGGTAAAATAGTACTTGTAAGAGTAGATCATAATGTCGTAAAACAAGGTGTCATCCACGACCCATACAGAATTGATGCTACTCTGGGTACACTTTATTACATAAATGCAAAAGGCGGAAAAATTATTCTTATGAGCCATGTAGGCAGACCCAAAAATAAGAAAAACGGAAAAATTGAGATATCTAATGATACTTCAGTTGCGCCAATTATAGATTATTTGATAAGTAAACTTCACATAAAAATAAAAGAACCAACTTTTTACAAAGATCCTGATAAAGGCTATATCGGAATTGAAACTTCAGTAAATCATCTTATAAAAGAGCTTAAAGAAAGTGATTTAGACGCAATTTACCTTCCGAACACAAGATGGTTCGCCGGAGAAGAAGGTAATGGGGAAGAAGCTGAAAGATTTGCTAATCAATTGGCAGGACTTGCGGATGTCTATGTTAACGATGCTTTTGGAAGTTGGCAACCTCATGCTTCTACATATACAGTAGCAAAATATCTGCCTTCGTATGCAGGATTTCTATTACAAAAAGAGATAGAAAATTTAGATAGAATATTTCATCCTGAAAAGCCTTTTGTTGCTGTAGTAGCGGGATCCAAATTTGATACCAAAATTGATTCTTTATATGCTCTGATGAACAAAGCTGATTATGTGGTATTAGGCGGGGTAATGTACAATGCTTATATTGCAGCTAAATACGGCGTCACAATCAAAGGCATTGATGATGAAGATTTAAAACATGCTGCTAAATTTGTGGAATTTGCTAAAAAATTTGATGACAAGCTGATAGAGTTGCCTTACATAATAGAATCTGATACAATGGATGGAAAAATTGAAGGTAAACACAGAACTCATAGAATTTCTGATCTGAAGAAAGGGGATAAGCTAAATTATATTCTTGATGTAGCTAAAGAATCTTTTGAAGACGAGCATGTAAAAGAAATTTTCCACAACGCAAAAATGATTTTTGTAAATGCTGTCATGGGTTATACACCACATTTTAATGAAGGTACAATTGCACTCGACGAAACCATAGATGAGAACAGAAATGCTGTTAAATTATATGGCGGCGGTGACACAATGCAGGAATTAAAGAGACTCTTACCGGGCTTGTACATAGTTGCATTAGACAGTCCAAAGTACTATATATTCACTGGTGGAGGGGCTGTTCTCAAAGCAATTCAAGAAGGAACTGCTCTAGGTCTGGAACCTGTACGTGCTTTATATCACCAGGTACCATATAAGACTGAGAAATAGATAATTCTAGCATTTAAGATAATTAACAAAACTAAATTGCCTAAGTAAAGATAATATCTTAATTTTCGCGACTAAGAATTTAATATTCAAAAAAAGAGTTCATTCATAGATTTCAGGAATAACAAAAATGGCTATACGTGTTGCTATTAACGGCTTTGGTCGTATCGGACGTCTTGTATTCAGATCATTTTTTGAAAGAAACGAAGACGTTGAGTTCGTAGGTATAAACGATTTGACAGATGCTAAGACTTTAGCACACTTGTTCAAATATGATTCAGCACAAGGTAAATTCAAAGGTGAAGTTACTGCTGATGATTCTGCTATTATTGTAAATGGCACTAAAATTCCTGTGTCAGCGCACAGAAATATTGAAGATATTCCATGGAAAGATGTTGATGTAGTTATCGAATCTACTGGCGTCTTTACTAGCAAAGAAGCTTTGATGAAACACATAAATAATGGCGCTAAGAAAGTTGTACTTTCTGCTCCTGCTAAAGATGAGTTAGATGCGACAGTAGTTTTAGGTGTTAATGACAATACTTTGACCGGAGAGGAAAAAGTTATGTCTAATGCATCTTGCACAACTAACTGCCTTGCACCAATTGCTAAAGTATTAAATGATAAATTTGGCATCGAAAGTGGTTTAATGGTTACTATCCATGCATACACAAACGACCAAAGAATTTTGGATTTGCCTCATAAAGATTTAAGAAGAGCAAGAGCCGCTGCTGTAAATATTATCCCTACTACAACAGGTGCAGCTAAAGCGGTAGGTTTGGTTCTTCCTGAATTGAAAGGTAAACTTAATGGATATTCTGTACGTGTACCTGTTCCAGATGGTTCATTGACAGATTTAAGCGTTGTATTGAGCAAAAAAGTTACTAAAGAAGAAATCAATGCTGCAATCAAAGAAGCTGCTGAAGGTGAATTCAAAGGTATTATCGAATATACTGAAGAACCATTAGTTTCTTCTGACATCATTGGAAACAGACATTCTTCAATTTTTGATGCTTCTTTGACTGATGTTCACGATAATTTAGTGAAAGTAGTTGCTTGGTACGATAACGAATTCGGTTATTCTAACAGAATCGTAGATTTAGTACTTAAAGTCGGAAAATAATTTATCTTAAAATATACTTCCATAAGAATTCCCTGATTTTCTTAGGGAATTCTTTTAATTTTTGGGAGTTTCGTTCGTTTATATATTTTTGTAAATTCTTTATATTCAAATCAATTTTATCTTTGGTGTTGAAATGATCAAAAACATAGACAATTTCTCTTTTGAAGGTCAAAAAGTGATGATAAGAGTCGATTTCAATGTACCTCTTGACGAAAGAAAAATCACTGATGATCTCAGAATTGTAGAATCTTTACCTACTATTGATAAGGTAATTAACGATGGTGGTATTCCAATCATTCTTTCTCACTTAGGCCGCCCTAAGGGAAAATGGGTTAAGAAGTTTTCTTTAGAGCCTGTGGCTGAATACATGGAAGAAAAATGGGGTTATAATGTAATTTTTGCTCAAGACTGTTTGGGTAAAGCTCCTCAAGATGCAGTTGAAAAAGCAAAAGAAGGAGATATTATACTCCTTGAAAATTTAAGATTCTACAATTATGAAACTGCTAATGACCTTGAATTTGCAAAAATCATGCGTCCTTTAGCTGATTCATATATCAATGATGCATTTGGAACAGTGCACAGACACCACTCAAGTGTTTATGAATTACCGAAACTATTTGAAAATCGTTTTGCTGGTAAATCATTAAGTTGGGAAGTTGAGTATTTAGATAATGCTATCAAAAATGCTAAACACCCTTATGTTGCAGTTGTAGGCGGTGCAAAAATATCTGACAAAATTGACGTAATCAAAAGACTAATAGATACTTGCGATACTGTTTTAGTAGGTGGCGGTATGATGTTTACTTTCCTAAGAGCACTTGGGAAAGAAATTGGGCGTTCAATTTTCGAAGAAGATAAAATTGAATTAGCAAAAGAACTAATAGAATATGCTAAAGAAAAAAATGTTAAACTTCTTATTCCTGTTGACGTTGTGGTTGCAGATCAATTTGCGAAACATGCTAACCATAAAACCGTAACATCAGATAACATACCTTCTGATTGGTTAGGAATGGATATTGGAGAAGAGACAAGAGAGATTTTTGCAGCTGAAATTGCAGAAGCTCAAACAGTAGTATGGAATGGCCCGATGGGTGTATTTGAAATGGCAGCTTTTGCCAAAGGTACTTATGCTGTTTCTAATGCATTAGCTAATGTAACTGCAAAAGGTGCTACTACGATAATAGGTGGTGGTGACTCTGCAGCAGCTATTAAAAAGATGAATTTCATGAATAAAGTAACTCATGTGACGCCTGGTGGCGGTGCATGGTTAAAATTCATGGAAGGCAAAATACTACCCGGAATTGAAGCTTTAGAATACTAAAAAGAAGTAATTTTGTGATTTTTATGAAATAGCGGGACTTATGTCCCGTTATTTATATAAAAATGGATAGGAGAAATAGTAATGGAAAATTATGCAGGTTTTGAGAATCACTTTAAAATGGTAGATTCTATTCTTAAGTCTACTCAGAGTCTAGTAGATCTATTGAATACAAAGTTAGAGCTCAACGACAAGTTAAGCAGCACTGTTGGTGAAATATTTAAGTTTATTTCTAAAATAATTAATATATTACCGGATATGCTTGTTACACAGGAAAATATTCCTAACCGTAAAAATGATTTGATCAGAGCTTTTGACCGAGTAGTCTTAAGTTGGGAATTATACCCTCAGGAGGCTGACGAATTTGTGAAGTCTTGGGATGATTTTATAGAGCAATGGAATGAGTTTTATTCGAATATGGATAATGTGAATAAATCTGCCAGAACAATTTTTCTTTCTATGAATTAGTTAAACTAAACAATTGAGATAACATGACACATAAAAGCCAATTTGGTGGTTTTGGAGCAGGAAGAGGAGCTTTGCCTCCGGTATTAAAAAATCTTTTGATAATAAATGTAGCAATTTTTGTTATACAGTATCTGTTCCTAGAAATAATTACTGTGCCTTATACTGTAGACAATGTTTCAGTCAGAATAACCTTATCAGATTTTCTAATCAGATTTTTTGGATTAAATCCTATATCTGATTTTAACTCTCTTGATATTTTATTGACTCCAATTCAATTGATAACTTATCAATTTTTACATGGAAGTTTTGGGCATATTCTATTCAATATGTTTGCACTTTGGATGTTTGGGATGGAGCTTGAGACTCTATGGGGTTCTAAGAAATTCCTAATTTATTATTTGTTGTCAGGTATTGGTGCCGGTATTTTTCAATTGATAATACCTCCATTATTAGGTTCCGGTGGTTTAACTATTGGTGCTTCAGGCGCAATATTTGGTATATTATTAGCATTTGGACTCAGCTTTCCTAACAGGTCAGTATTTATGTTCCCAATTTTCATTCCTATACCTGCAAAAACTTTTGTGCTTATTATAGGTGGGCTTCAAATCCTATTAGGTTTTCTGTCAAATGACGGGGTTGCCTACTTTGCTCACTTAGGTGGTGCAATCACAGGCTGGATTTTACTTAAATACGGCAATGACTTAGGTGTATTCTCAATATTTGGTAGTTCATCTCCAGGTGCATCCAGCTCGCAACAAGAACCTATATTTAAACAAAAACAATACTATAGTCAAAAACCTAAAATATATCAGTTCGATCAAGAAATAAAAAGACAGGAAGACACAAAAGTTAGCAATAAGCCTAGCTCTTCTAAGTCTTATATCATCGATGGGGAAACAATCCCACAAGAAATGTTGGATGAAATTCTTGATAAAATTAGTGCTTCAGGATACCAAAATTTAACTGAAAAAGAAAAGCATATTTTAAGTGAACTTAGTAAACGATTATAAGAGATATCACAATATGATACCTATAGAAAACACCGACGTAAAGACAATATTTGAGCGTCGTAAATCTAAAAAGATACTTATTGGTGGAGTGCCCATCGGCGGAGACTCACCAATCGCTGTGCAAACAATGACAAAAACTAAAACAGCTGATGTCAAAGCAACAGTGGAACAAGTAAAAAGAGTGCAAGAGGCAGGCGCTGATATAGTAAGAATTACTGTGAATCATAAAGAAGCTGCCGAAGCAATGAAAGATATTATCAGACAGGTAGATATTCCTATCGTAGCTGATATACATTTCAATTATAAATTTGCTCTGGATGCAATTGATGCAGGCGTTTCTAAAGTAAGAATTAATCCTGGTAATATTGGCGACGAAGACCGAATCAAACAGGTCCTCAATAAAGCCAAAGGTGCAAATATTCCTATTAGAATTGGAGTAAATTCAGGATCACTGGAAAAAGACTTACTTGAAAAATACGGTTACCCTACTGCAGAAGCTTTATATGACAGCGCGATGAGACACATCAATATATCAAGAGATCATGGGTTTGATGATCTTATTGTTTCTGTAAAATCTACAAATGTTAAACTTATGCTGGATGCTTACAGACTAATTGCTGCAAGGACTGATATTCCTTTGCACTTAGGAGTAACTGAAGCCGGTACTATTAGAGTTGGTACTATCAAAAGCTCTGTAGGTATTGGTACATTACTTTCGGAAGGCATAGGTGATACTATAAGAGTATCTCTAACAGATCATCCTGAATATGAAGTGGAAGTAGGCAAAGAAATTCTAAGATCTCTTGGACTGGCTCAAAGAAATGTGGAATTAATCTCATGTCCTACATGCGGACGTCTTGAAGTAGATTTGTTTTCAATAACAAAAAAGCTTGAAGAAGCGCTAGCCGGAATCAAAAAACCGGTAAAATTAGCAGTTATGGGCTGTGCAGTTAATGGTCCCGGAGAAGCTAAGGAAGCTGATATTGGTGTAGCATGTGGCAAAGGTAAAGCGATTCTCTTTAAAAAGGGAGAAATAGTTAGAACAATACCAGAAGCCGATATAGTAGCTGAAGTTTATAAAGAGGTTATGGAATTCCAGCCTGAATAATCATTTGATAAAAGTGAAGTTTTATGTTGATTATCAAAAATATATAATATATTTTTATTGGATGCAAATTTTGCATCCTTTTTTTTAACTTTTTTGATTTTTAGGTGTATTAATATTATAGACTAAAAATAAGCCCGGAGTAAGCATGAAACGACTATTTTACATTTTGTTGCTTTTTATGATTTGCATTCATACAAATGGTTTAGCACAATTTGGAAAAAATAAAGTTCAATACCGAGAATATGATTGGAAATATATACAGTCAAATCATTTTGATATTTATTATGATAAAGGTTCTAAAGAATTAGCAGAATATTCTGCTGTTATCTGCGAACAGTCTTTAGCTTCCATACAAAATACTCTTAATTATAAGATAGGAAAAAGAGTTAGTATGGTAGTATATGACAGTCATAATGACTTTCAGCAAACCAATGTAATTTCAGTTTTTATGCCTGAAGGTGTTGGCGGTGTTACAGAACTTTTCAAAAACAGAGTTGTAGTGCCTTTCCAAGGAGATTATGCTCAGTTGCGCCATGTTATTCATCATGAACTTGTCCATGCTGTATTAAATGATTTGTTCCATGGTGGTACTTTTCAGTCTGCTTTATCTACAGGGAATAATTTTAGAATACCTCTTTGGATGAACGAAGGTTTCGCAGAATATGAGAGTATCGGTGGTTTGAATACTGAAACTGATATGTTTATGCGTGATCTTGCAATAAGTGAAAATCTTCCTCCACTTAAGCGTTTAGGCGGATACCTTGCTTATCGTGGTGGCCAAACTTTTTATTGGTATATATCTAATAATTACGGTAAGGAAAAGGTCGGCGAACTAATCCAAAAACTAAAAACTTACAAAAACGTTGACATGGCATTTGAAAGTGCTTTTCAAATGGATTTGGAAGATTTTAGTGAGAAATGGGAAAAAGATATAAAGAAATATTATTGGCCCGATTTAGAAATTTTTGCTGATCCGGCTGACTTTTCTATTGAATTGACAGATCATAAAAAAAATAGAAATTTCTATAACACTTCTCCTGCAATTTCACCTGACGGCGAGAAAATGGCTTACATTGCTGACGAGTCTGGTTTATTCGGTGTTTATATCCGCGATATCGATGATGAAAAAACCACACGTCAAATAGTAAAAAGCTTTAGAAATCAGGATTTTGAAGACTTAAATATTTTAACTCCTGGTATTTCTTGGAGTCCTGATGGAAAGAAAATCGTTATTTCTGCCAAATCCGGAGGTAATGATGCGTTATATATTACCGATATAGAAACAGAAGAGTATGAAAAAATAAAATTTGATCTTAGAACCATCGGTTCTGTTCACTGGTCTCCTGACGGAAGATATATTGCATTTTCAGGTGCGAACGGTCAGAAAAGTGATATATATATATATGATTTAAAAACTGAAAAGTTATCTGCTATCACAGATGATGTATTTTCTGACAAATATCCAGTTTGGAGTTATGACTCTAAAGAATTATATTTTATCTCAGACAGAGATGATTTTGTAGATGGTTCTACAACTAAGAATTTTAAACTTTATAAACATGATGTTGATCAAACAGACATCTATAAAGTATCTATAGATACTAAAGTGGTTTCTAAATTGACAAATTCCGGCTATACTAATATTACTTCCATAGCTGTTTCTTCTGATAACAATTCCCTGCTTTTTGTTTCAGACAAAAATGGTATTGGAAATATTTATAAGATGTCCCTTGAAACTAAAACAATAAGACCAATAACTAATTCTATTGCCGGTATAGCTCAGTTAGACCTTTCACCAGATGATAGTAAGTTACTCTTTACGATTCAGATTAATGGTGGTTATGATATTTACATGATTCGCTTTCCTTTTGAAAGAAATCTGGATGAGACAGAATTACCTCTAACGAAGCTTAGACAAAAAGAATTAGAATCAATAGCATTTATTGAGTCTTTTGAAGAAAATCCTGAAAAAGAAAAAGAGCAATTGGAAGGTTGGGGTAATTTTTCTTTTGAATTTGACAGACAGCAGGTAGTTAAACCCAATCCTGAAATAAGATCAAATTTGTCGAATGACGATTTTTCTACAGATTCAACAGATTACGGAGATTTTGTAGAAAATGATTATAAAATCAACTTTTCACTTGATCTTGTGTTAGCAAATCCAAGCTATAATACATATTATGGTTTTCAGGGTTCATCACAGGCACTTTACTCAGATATATTAAGCAATCATCAGTTATATTTCCAGGCTTACTTACATACTGATATCAGAAACAGTCAATTCATGGCAGGATACAGTTATTTGCCGGACATAATTGATTATAACTTCTCTATTTACCATTCAGCTGCATATCTGTATTCGAACCCAAGTAATATGGAAATATATAAAAACAACTTCCTTTTTAGATTCCGGAGCTTTGGTGTAAATGTAATGGCATCCTATCCATTTGATCTGTTTAACAGATTAGAATGGGGTATTAACTGGATGAATGTTTCAAAAGAAAATATGCAAGTTCCTGACCAGGGAGATCAATCTCGCATGTTATTTGTTCCTCAAGGTAGATTTGTACATGATGATGTTTTATGGGGCTATTTTGCACCTCACGAGGGAAGTAGATATTACGTTGGATTCAAAGGTACACCTAAGCTTGGTAATGACAATATTGGATTTATTAGTGTTGATTTTGATTATAGAAAATATATTCCTTTAAGTAATTATTTTAGTTTTGCAATGAGAGGTGCCGGAGGTGCTTCTTTTGGACCTGATCCACAGCGATATTTCGTAGGTGGTACAGATAATTGGATCAATAGAAAATTCTCATTAGATAGGCTGCCATTTGACAATCCTGAAGATTTTGCATTTTCACAATTTGCATTACCTGTCAGAGGTTGGGATATAAGCCAAGTCTATGGTAATAAGTATTTTGTTACTAATTTCGAATTTAGATTTCCAATGTTCCAGGCATTAGTTGCCGGCCCTGTTCCAATTTTGCTGCAGGGTGTAATGGGATCATTTTTCTTTGATATGGGTGCTGCTTGGAATGATCAGTTTGTAATATCTAAAGTATCTGAGAGAAACGGTAAAAGGTATTTTGAAAACGTGATTATGAGTTCAGGTATAGGAGTAAGGGCATATATGCTGGGTCTGCCTATAAAAATGGATATTGCTTGGAGAAATGAATATCATACCTGGTCTAAACCGCTATATCTGTTTTCACTTGGATTTGATTTCTAGAATTAACTTATGCACAATTAAGTCTATATTTTACATATAAATATAGACTTTTTTTATTTTTGTCCTTATAAATTTATGTAGTTAGTCAAAAAGTGTTAAATTTGTAATGCAGCATAAAAAGATACTAATAAAAGGAAATTTCAAATGTTAAGATTTCTTTTAGCAATTCTGTGCCTTTTGGTACCTATAAATTCAATAATTGCTTCTCAAAACATGGTTATTCTTGAAAAGTCTTCAGATGATTTCCCTGAAGTGAGTGTAAAATATTTTGTTTTCGATGATACAGATGTATTACCGAAAAATGATATCAATGCTTCCCAAATAACTATTTTAGATAATGGCGTTAATATGCCTGTATTATCACACGAAAACTTTTCGGGTAATGTAAATAAAGAAGTATCTTTAGATATTTGTATTGATCTTGGTCTAAACTCTAACAACGGACACGATCAATATGGAAATCAAATTGCAAGTTATATAATTGACAATTTTGATTATACAAATTCAGAAATAGCTCTTACAGCTTTTGATACATACACTTTTTTGTATAAGGATTTTACTCAGGATAAAGCTCTCATCACAAGTGCTTTAAATAATTTGGATAAGGCAACTGGCTCAGACTTATTAAGAGTTTTTACCACTTCGCCCGGATCTATAACTAAAGTCTTTGAAAAAGGGAATTATACAAAAAAATCCGTAATTATCACTGATGGTAATAGCAAAATTGAGATTTCAGAAGCAGTAAAACAGTCATATTTAGACAATGCTATCCAATTAAATGTGATTTCTTTAGGTAGTAAAGTATCTAGTGATTTACAATCACTAGCTGAATCTACAGGTGGTCGCGTTTTACATGTTATTACAGATGCAATTCCTGCAATAGATGTTGCTAGAACTATGATCGCTCTTCTATACGAAATCAAACCTGCTACTTTGAAATGGAATGCTTCTTCATCTTGCGATGATGATCATTATACAGAAATTTATATTCCCTCAAAAAATGCAGATGCAGGTCTAGAATACTTTACTCCTGTTTCTGCCAAAAGAAGGATTGCGTCTTTACCTGCTAATATTAGATTTGAACCAATACTACCAGGAAATTTTGAAGTTAAGGAAATTGTATTAGAGGCAGTAAACGGAGCAATAACAATCCAAGACATAAGCCTTGAAAATGATGTTCTCTTTGAAATTACAGAAGGTAAGATTTCGTCATCTAAAGTGCTGAATGAAGGTGATAAACACACTATAAAAGTGAAATATACACCAATCGATTCAACTATCCAGTTCACCAAATTACTTCTTAATACATCTGCTTGTGCAGGAAATGAAGTTCTAATTTCAGCTGGTTTCCCTAACACGCCACCCAAAGAAAAAACTATAAAACTTACATCTCCAAAATGTAATGAAACATTGCTACTTGGAGAAGACCATTACATAGAATGGGAAGGCTTACTTCCTGAAGATGTTATTCAATTAGAATATTCTTTAGACGATGGTAAAAACTGGTTGTCTTTAGATTCGAACATTAGAGGTTTAAAATATAAGTGGGATGTTCCACAAGTAGAAACTGACGATGCTCTGGTAAGAATTATTCAATTGTGGCCAAATAACGTTGGTCAAACTATGGACTTTAAGCATTGGGCTCAGGTAAACTCAGCTGCATTTAATAAATTTGGCGACAGAGTAGTTACTACTTCAGGAGATTCAACTGCTGTTGTTTGGAATTCAAATACAGGAGTTAAGATTCTAACTCTGGATAAGCATAACGGTTCTGTAACATATGCAGTATTCAGTGGTGACGGTAAATACATCGCAACTTCTTCACTTGATTCTACAGTAATTTTGTGGGATGCAACAACAGGCGATAGTCTAAGATCAGTAAGTCAAAAACAGATCATTAACTCAGTGAACTTTTCACATGATTCTAAATCTTTAGTTACTGCTTGTTCTGATGGTAGAGTGAAGGTATACGACGTTAACACTTTTAGCGAAGTAATGAATATTAATGCCTACACTTCCACTAAAAGAGCATGGTATGCAGAATTTGATCATACTGATTCATACATTTTAACTGCAGGTAACTCAGTGTATTGTAAAATATATCATGCTGTGGGCAGTGATGCAGGGAAGGAGTATAAATCTTTTAAAGTAAATGATGCATCTTTTGGTGATGTTGCTCATGCAACCTTCAATGATAATTCAACTAAAGTAGCTTTGATTGTTTCGCACTTAAAGAAAGCAATTGTATGGGATTTAGCAGCGTTACCTGATAAAGACACTTACTTTTTGGCTGATTCATCTTTTTCAGTGACACACATTAAAGATACTACAGATAACACTTTGATCAAACATGTCTCTTTTGCCAGAGATAAAAATGGTGAAGAATTTTTACTAACCTCAGGGACAGATTTCAAATCGTTTATATGGTATGCAACTGATGGAACAAAAAAACTCATTTTAGATGAGCACAAAAATACAGTAACATCAGCTTTCATGAACTTTGATGCTAGTAGAGTATTGACTGCAAGCTGGGACAGTACTGCAAAAATCTGGAATCTGGATAAAAGAGATTTACAGATGGATACAACAGACTGTACATTTAGCATTAAAAATGCGACGATTACTGTCAACGACCTTGCATTCGGCGATGTTTACCGTGGTATAGTTGTAGATTCTACTTTTAAATATGTAATTGCTAATGAAAATCAATTCCCTGTTGTTATAAAAAGCATAGAACTCTTTAACGATGCATCTGAGCAGTTTGCTTTGATTTCAGAGCATAGCTTACCAATTACTCTAATGCCAACTGAGTCTATGAATCTTGAAATATCTGTATATCCAAAGAACTCAGGTAATATTCAAGCGCAATTGTCTGTATTGATTAGTGGGAATAAAACTTATAAATCAATCGTTTCTGCTAATGTATTACATGAAGGGCTCACAGTAAATAATAGTTATATAGATTTAGGTCTTACAGATTTCGGTGAATTTAAAGATTCCGTTTTAACAGCTGTTGTTAAAAATAATCATTCTACGAATTTAAATATCTCTGCAATCTATTTCGATAAGCCTGAACCTGATAATTACAGAATCATTTCTGGTGAAGATAAGAAATCTATTGCACCGGGCGAATCACATACTATATCAGTTCGATATACTCCAACTGATGATTTAAGAAACAACGGTGTTTTAAAAATTGAACATGATCTACATAGTTTCCCTGCCAGAGTCAATCTGTTAGGAGCCGGCATTAGCCCAATACTTAGTTCATGTACAATTTCTGCTTCTGATATATCAGGCAAACCAGGTGATGTTATTGAAATGCCGATAAAAATCAAAAATGTAAATTCTGAAGGAATTAGAAAGACAATCACAGGAATAAAAACATATTTGAGTTTTAATTCTACGCTTTTAGCTCCTGTCGATAGCTATGAGTATGATGTAACAGAAAACAATATTAGAACAATAGCTTTAGATTTGCCTCTTGATATTACTGAAGATTCCGTTTTGACTATAGTTAAATTCCATGTAGGACTTGGTAATAGTTTAGAATCAGAATTAACTCTTAAAAATTCTGTGCCGATAGGTCTTGGAAAATTCGATATTACTGAAGAATCAGCAGGATTTAAATTAGAAGGAGTTTGTGATGAAGATAATCCTAGATTATTTGATCCTAATGGAAAATCTCTTCTTACACAAAATTCTCCTAATCCATTTAGTCTTCAGACTAATGTAGATTTTTCTTTACCAATTGACTCTCATGTATCAGTTTACATTGTCGATATGTCCGGAAAAGTAGTTTTAAATATAGTTGATGGCTATTTGACAGAAGGTAAACACTCATATAAAGTTGATGCAAAAGATTTAGGCTCAGGTGTTTATAGATATATCTTAAAAACTCCGTATAAAATATATTCAAAAACTATGCAGATTATTAAATAAGGAAGAAGGGCTATGATACAAGCAATTAGAGGAACAAAGGATACTTTGCCTGTTGAAATCGATAATTGGTATTTTTTAGAAAATATTTTTAGAGAAGTATCTGATGCTTATGGATATAAAGAACTAAGAACTCCCATATTTGAGAAAACAGAAGTCTTTTCCAGAGGCATAGGTGACGGTACGGATATTGTAAACAAAGAAATGTATACTTTTGAAGATAGAGGCGGAGAATCTCTTACATTACGTCCTGAAGCTACTGCTGCTCTAGTTAGAAGTGTTATTCAAAACAAATTGGCTAATTCAGGTACTGCTCAAAAGTTTTGGTATTTTGGGCCATTTTTCAGATATGAAAGACCTCAAAAGGGAAGACTCAGACAATTCCACCAATATGGTGCAGAATGTGTAGCCACAGAAAGCCCTGAATCAGATGTAGAAATCATATTGTTGGCAAATTCTATAATAAAAGCTGCCGGAATTACTGAATATAAGTTACTTCTTAACTCGCTTGGTAATGATGATTCAAGAGCTGAATACAGAAAAGCTCTAATAGAGTTTTTGAATAATCATAAAGATAATTTATCCGAAGATAGCTGTAACAGGTTAGAAATTAATCCACTTAGAGTACTGGACTCTAAAGATAAAAGAGATATTGACATTGTAAAAGATGCACCGGTTCTTTCTGACTTTTTTGATGAAGAGAGTAAAAAACATTTTGCCAAAGTTACATCAATGTTAGATTCACTTGGAGTTGATTATGAAATCTCTCCTAAGTTAGTACGCGGTTTAGATTACTACTCACACACAGTATTTGAATTCCAAAGTTCTGCTTTAGGAGCTCAAGATTCTTTTGGTGGTGGCGGTAGATATAATAAACTTTTCACAGAATTAGGAGGCAAGGCTACTCCTGCAGTAGGTTTTGCTTTTGGTGTCGAAAGATTATTACTTATTTTAGAAGAACTGAAGCTATTGCCTGCAGCTAAACCGGAAACTGATATCTTTGTTGTTTCTGCGAATGAAGAAGTACAGGAGTATGCTTTCAAGATTACTCAGGCTCTTAGAAATAATCATTTAAGAGTTACTACTGACCTGAACGGAAGATCAATGAAAGCACAAATGAGAGCTTCGAATAAATCAGGAGCGACTTATACTATACTTATAGGGGAAGACGAAATACAGAACAACACTGTAACGATTAAAAATATGAACGAAAGTACCCAAGAAAGTATAGCTTTTGATGATTTATCAAACTACAAATTCGATATAAAATAAGATGTCATACAGAAGAAAAGAACGATTTTTTGAGAATATAGCTAACCCTTTAGCCAAGTGGCAAATAAAATTATTATTTGCCTCTTTGGCTTTTGCTATAATTCTTGGAGTAATTCTTTTCACTCAATCCCTTGTAGAAGAACTGGTAGAAAGAGAAAAAAGTACTCTAAAGCTTTATGCAAAGATTAATGAAGACTTTAATAACAGAATATTATCTAATCAGGAAACAGACTACCTGTATTTTATGTTAGATAATATTGTTTCTTCTATCAACTTCCCAATTATAGCAACAAATGCAGCCGGTGAGCCACAAGAATCCTTTGAAGCTTATACTTTAAATCTTGATATTGACTTTTCTTTGCCTTTGGATGAGCAAAGAAAGAAAGTAAATGCCATATTATCGAATATGAAAGAAGATTACAACCCGGTTATGATATACGGTCAAGATGGAGAAATTCTTCTTAAATTCTATTATGCTCATTCACCGATAATAAATCAATTGAGATATTTCCCTTTTATTGCAATGATTGCAGTGGGCTCTTTTGTTCTTATAGGTTACTTTGCATTCTCAGGTATAAGACGTACTGAGGAATCTAAGGTATGGGTAGGAATGGCTAAAGAAGCAGCTCACCAATTAGGCACACCACTATCAAGTCTTCTTGCATGGATTGAAATCCTGAAATTTAATAATGAAGATCCTGCATATGTATCAGAAATAGTTTCTGAAATGGAAAAGGATCTTACCAGATTAAATACAATTACAACCAGATTCTCTAAAATTGGATCTCAACCGGAAAAGGAAATTACAAATATTTCCGAACTGATTGAAAATGTATGTACTTACTACGAAGTAAGATTGCCAAATGTATCCAAAAAAATCGAAATAATACGTGACCTTAAAGAACCGTTTATTGCTTTAGTAAATAGAGATTTGTTTGAATGGGTCATAGAAAATCTGCTAAAGAATGCGACAGAAGCGATCGATAGGGAGATTGGCAATATTTATATCTACATGAGAGCAAATACTGATCAAAAGATATTTATTTATGTGCGCGATACTGGTAAGGGCATGAACAACCAATTGAAACGCATGATTTTTGTGCCCGGATATACTACTAAAACTAGAGGTTGGGGACTAGGGCTAAGCCTTGTAAAACGCATTGTTGAAGATTACCATAAAGGTAAGATTTATGTGAAAGAAAGCAATCCAGGAAAAGGAACTACTTTTGCTATTGAAATCCCTATGAATAAAGATATAAATATCAATAATAGGACTCGTCGATCCACTTTTTGATTTTCCAGTTATCAGTGGCATCGCCTCTTTCCAGTCTAAAAATCACCTTACCGTAAAGGTAAGCTTTATCCTGTTCAGAAAATGTAACTGAAAGAGTAAACCCCCTGGATATATCTTGAGAAGTTGAATCGCCTACAGCTACTAATACATCATCCCACACTAAATTTAAATTTTGAGTACCTTTAAAAAGATTACTGGTGGATATCATATCCTCAGATCTACCCCAGGATTTATTTAAATCCGGAGATTCAGGATTTTTATACACAAAAGTAAAATCATTTGCTAAGAGCTTCCCATAAACAAGAGTATCTTTGAATATATATGAATATTTAAAGTTTTGAAAAACTCCATCTATAGTTTTCTGGTCACCAAGAATGTCAGAAAGACTTTCCATATCTTTTATGCCTGGTGCAAAAGGGTTTGCACAGGATACAATCACTAATAATATGATATATCTCAAATATTTCATTTAGCTTTTTGCCTTCAGGCTACTCCATGATTCAAAATCTTCAAAAGAAATGTCTTTCCAAGTATATACAAACCATAAACCATTTAGTTTATTTTTTATTATAATAAACTGCATTCTACCTTTATAATTTTGTTGTTTTTCATTGCTCGTTTGAGGGATTGCAAGAGAATAATCAGAGATAAAAGAAATTGAATCCGGACTAAGGGATTCGTAGCTTATGTCTTCTAAATTTAATTGAGGAGTAATTCCACTTTCCAATGATGCAATCTCAGTGGTAAAGTATCTTTTCTCTTCAGCTACATCCCAATTTGAAAAGATGTCTGCATAGGAAGCGAGAATCTCAGCAGACGGATCAAATATATATGATGGCATTGTCGGGTCATTGACAAAACAAGAAATATAATTATCTACATTTTTTTCTGTTATAGACTGTTTCATGTTTTGAATTACAATACTGTAAGTTGTAGGAGGGATGTAACTACTATTTCCTTTCGTTGGTTCTTCGGGGTCTCTTGGTTCGAAAACCCCGCAAGAACTAACTAAAACAACTAATATGATTACTAGGAATCTCATAATAAAATCCTACTTTCCAATGCTTTAGAAAGAGTTGCTTCATCAGAGTATTCTATGGCACCACCCATAGGCAATCCACTAGCTAAGCGGCTGACTTTAATATCAAGAGGTTTAATCATTTTTGTAATATATTGCATTGTTACCTCACCCTCTACACTTGGGTTGATAGCCAGAATTACTTCCTCAACTCCATTTAGTCTGCTAAGCAGCTCTCTAATCTTTATATCCTCAGGTCCTATTCCATCTAAAGGATTTAGAATACCGTGTAAAACATGGTACATACCAAAGTACTCATTAGTTCGTTCCAAAGCTAAAACATCATTAGGATCTTCAACTACACAAATAATATTAGATTGCCTTTTATTTGATGTACAAATAGGACACGGATCCTGTTCTGTATAATTCAGACATACTGAGCAAAACTTAACGTGTTTCGACATCTCAATCATAGAAGTCGCAAATTTTTCAACATACTCAGGCGGTTGTCTGAGTATATGGTACGTAAGCCTTTGAGCCGTTTTCCTACCAATAGAAGGTAGAGATGCAAATAAATCTATAACTTTGTTTATTGATTCAGAAGAATATTGCATTATCGCCCTTATAAATTTAGTCCAGGTATATTAGGCATCATGCTTGAAAGGCCGCCCATCTGATTAGCAGCTAAATCTTTTGCTTCTTTATTTGCTTTATTAATTGCAGCAACAATTAGATCTTCAAGCATTTCCACATCTCTCGGGTCTACAGCTTCTTTAGCAATTTTGATTGATTTCAGCTCTTGAGCTCCATTAATAGTTACCGTTACCATTCCACCTCCGGCTTCTGCAGTAATAGTTTTAGCTTCAACTTCTTTTTTAATTCTTTCCATTTCTTCCTGCATCTTTTGCGCTTGAGCCAGCATACTTTGCATATCAAATTTCATATCATTTCTCCAAAACATAATAATAAATTAGCTAGATAATTCAAGATAACAAATATAAGTATTATCCGAAAAATTTATTCGTATCATAAAGTTTTTCTTTTTATTAGATGCAGTTTTGAAACAAAAATTGTAGTATATTCGTTAGAATAATAGCTTATACATTCAATTATAATATAGGAAACAAAAAATGGGTATTTTCAGCAGAATAGCAGATGTGTTTAAAGCAAATGTAAATGATGCTTTGGATAGAGCCGAAGATCCTGAAAAAATGATAAAACAGATGGTCATTGAAATGGAAGAATCTGTTAACAAGGCAACTTTGGCTGTAGCTCAAGCTGTGGCTAATGAAAAGTCATTAGAAAGAAAGATTGCAAAGGCAGGCAAGGAAAGAGAAGATTGGGAACAAAAAGCTATGCAGGCTCTTCAGGTAAGTCGAGAAGATTTGGCAAAAGCTGCTCTGGAAAAAAAAGCTATAGCAGATAGAAATTATAATGATTTGCAGCCTATGTATGAATCAGCTAAAGTAACCGCAAATAAGCTAAGAGAACAACTTAACGGTTTAAAACGAAAGTTAGATGAAGCCAGAAGCCGCCAAAGTACTTTAATTGCAAGATCTCAGGCAGCAAAAGCTCAAAAACAGATTTCTCAATCTATGAGCGGTGTTGGCTCTGACGCATTTGGAAAATTTGATAAATTTGAAGATAAAATTGAAAAATTAGAGGCTGAAGCTGATGCTTACGAATCTTTAGAATCAGGCAGTTCTTCCCTTGATGAAGAGTTTAAGCAGCTGGAAAGCTCTTCTGCCGTTGACAATGACTTATTAGCCTTAAAAGCTAAAATGGGTATGCTAAACGATTCGAATAAATCAGAATAGGAGTGAGTGACTGTGGAAAATTCTATATTAAATAAAGAGGAAATTACAATGGAAAATACGCCTCAAGAATTGATTAATTCGACTATTGAAAAAGTAGAAAAGATTTTGAATGATAGATATCCTGATCATATCAAATTTGAAGAAGGTCAGTATGTTATTAACCGTGGATCTACTCAAGTTATGGTTCTTGTAAGACCATTTACTGAAAAAGATACAGCTGTAGAATGTATCTCTAATGTAGTTTCCGGAGCAACAATCAGCGCTGAACTTATGAAGTTTTTGCTAAGAAAAAATGCAGAAATCCATTTTGGATCTTTTGGATTGTTATTTGATGACACGATTACTTTCAGCCATTGCATCACTGGTACAAATCTTGATAAAAATGAGCTAATAGTATCTATTAACTCTGTTGCAATTATTGCAGATCACTATGACGATGAAATTGTCTCTATTGCCGGTGGCAAAAGAGCTGCTGAACTAATCGGTAATGATTTTGAATAAAAGAAGAGGACTTAGTCCTCTTTTTTTATTCTTATTCTGATCGAACGATTTAAAAATCTGCCTACAGCTGAAGCGTTAGAATATCTCTCATTGTCTATAGTTTCTTGGAATTTGAAAGATTTTTCTGGTGTTAAACTTTCTAAATATCTTTTTGCATTTTTTGCTCTTCTTTGAGTCAATTCTGCATTTCTATCCTGAGTGCCACTGATGTCTGCACTGCCTGATATCAATAAAGTAATTCCTTCAGGTAAAAAATCAACTAATTCTTTTAATGTTTGTTTTGATATATCACTTAGTATATCTGAATTGTATTCAAAAGTTAAAACTGCCACAAAATTGTCCACTTTAAACTCATCGTAGATCACATTCATGCTGCTTTTACTATACCTAAAAGTTGTATCATGCATAAAAGTATCCAGATATGTAGCACTATAGCTCAGTTCATCATCATAAGAATCTACAGGTATTTTATAACTAAATAGCATATCGCTTTGCAAAGTTTGATATTTTTTATATTTATCATTTATTTTGATCTTCTTAGGGTAGAGTATATCATTTGTATCTAATACTATTTTACTATACCCAATTATATCATTCATCAAATTTTTGGAAACAAAATCTGTCAGAAGTACGCCATCTAAAAGAATGTCAACTCGTCTATTTTCAGCGAAACCTGTCTCAAACTTTTCATTAGATTTTTTTATGTAATCATGTTTTTTGATTCGATTTCTTTCTATACCTTGGCTTAGAAAGAAATTGACAATTGATTCTATTCGTTTATTTTCAATTCCATCTATAGTCTCGTCGTCACTGTTAATAGCATTTACAGAAATTTTAGCTTCCGGATGCGATTTTAGTACATCCAATATTTCATATAATATGTTACCATGGAGTTCGATCGGATCAGAATATTCAGTTAAATCTGTATTAGGACTCATATAATTTGAAGGTATCAGAAAGGAATTATGATCAAAGAAAACACTTGATATTTTAGGGCTTGTGCAAAGTAATTCATATCCCTTTTCTATATGAAAATCTTTAATTACCCTGTCTATTCTTATGCGAGGAGAGATATTTTCTTTAATAACAGGTACAATTGTAGCAGAATCTCTAACAGGTGATTTTTCTAATGATTCTGAGTGAATTTCAATATTTTCGGGTATGATTGATTTACTATAAATATCAAAGTTAAACCCTAATAGTAAATTTATAGAATAGTGCATCCAATCAGTGTTTTCAACAATATCAGTGAAGCAGTAATCTAAGGATAGTGTTTGAGTGAAGTAACTATTTTCACCTGACTCTAATTGGTTTTGAAAACCAACATTAAAGCCAACACCGGGATTATATCTGTCAGGAATTGAACCCTCAGCCATTTTATATTCTAATAGATTTTGACCATTCACATTAATTACGTGACCTTCGGGCGACACAGCTTCTTTGACTTGTTCAAAATTACTTTTTAGTGGAAAGAACAGTTTACCTGCACCGATCAACTTAAAAGGTCCTGCTATTAAATCTTTAGATAATATATATTTAAATCCAAATGCAAATTCCATATTATCCAGAGTAGCAACCAGATTATATCTGTTTGTAGCCTTTGTAACAATACCGGTTTGATCATTATATATATTTAAAATCTCATCGTAACTCAAAGTAACTGATCTTGCTGCATAATATGCACCCAAGAACATTTCAATATCATTTCCGATAGAATAATTTAGGTCAAGCCCGCCAATAAAGCCAAATTTGGATCCATTTTCGAAATTACAACAATTGTACATTCCGGTAAATGCATTGAAATCTGCATTATGGAAATTTAAACCTGCACCTAATTTTGTATCTATATTAAAAATATTTTTGTAATTTTCAGTAGATTTTGATATTGTTACGCTTAGCAGCGTAAAAAGTAAAATTGTAAAAACTTTCAAAGTATTTTCCTTAGTAAGATTTTGTTTCAAAATAAATATAGTAAATAAATGATTGTTAAAAAAGATAAAGAATCCATACTTGATTATGAAAAAGATGCTTCTAATCTTCATGGTAGCACAGATATAGTCTTTTTACCAAATGACACAAATGATATACTAAAAGTCTTAGAGTTTGCCAGAAAAAATAATAGAACTATAGCAATTTCGGGTAGTAGAACAGGCCTTACAGGCGGATGTGTTCCTGATAATGATATAGTTTTATCTTTGGAAAACATGAATCGAATTCTTGAGATAAATAAAACTGAAATGTATGCATGGGTGGAACCTGGGCTTAAGATATCTGATTTTCATGAAGAACTAGATAAACACGGGCTTTATTATCCGCCAAACCCAACAGAAACTAATAGTAGCATCGGCGGTAATATAGCAAATAATGCAAGTGGCTCAAGAGCTTTCAAATATGGCAATACAAGACCATTTGTGCTGGAAATGCAAGTAATATTGAGCAATGGAGAGATAGTCAATCTTAATGGTAAGCTTCAAAATGATATATATGAAATCAAATCTCCTGATAGTGATTTCAGATTTGATATTCAAAATGTAAAAATACCACACAAAAAAAATAGTGCAGGTTACTATTCCCAAAATGGAATGAGAGATTTTGATATTTTTATCGGCTCAGAGGGTACATTAGGGATTGTTTCTAAAGTAAAAGTAAAATTGATACAAAAACCACACTGTAAGGTATCTTTACTTGCTTTTTTTGTTGATTACGACAATATGTTCAAGTTTGTTGAAGAAGCACGTCAGAAGTCATTTTCTGAGGATTCTATTTTAGATTCGAATCTGATTGAATTTCTAGACAGCACTGCGCTAGAACTAACAGATGCTGTTTATCCAAAAGAGACAGCAGGATCTATTTGGATAGAACAATATTGTGATTCTGATGAAATTAAGGAAACTATCCTGGCAGAATGGTACGAACTAATCACAAAATATACCAAATTAGCAGAAGATACTTTTCTTGCCTATGATGCAATAACCGAAAGAAAGATAAATGAAATAAGACATAAAGTGCCACTTGGTGTTACCGAGTTTATTGCGCAGCACGGTTTTAGCAAAATGGGAACAGACACTGCAGTTGCAGATGAATTTGCAAAAGATCTTTTTGATTATGGATGCCTCGTTTGTTCAGAAAGAAATATAAAACATGTAGTATGGGGGCATATAGGGAACTCTCATCTACATATTAATGTTTTACCTACAACAGAGGAAGAGTATCAAAAGGCTGTAGAGGCCTTTGATCTTATTCTTGACAGATCTCTTGATTATGGTGGAACAATATCCGGAGAACATGGGATAGGAAAAATCAAAAAGAAACATTTTCACAAAATGTATGAAAAAGAGCTGGATTACTTTAAAAAGATAAAATCCGTTTTTGATCCTGAAGAAATTCTTGGAAAAGGTAATTTGTTTTAAGGAAATATAATTTCATATTTAAAATATTGATCTGGGCGGCTATCAGCATAGCTGCTCAGATTATTTATACTTTTGATTCTTTTTACAATAGCTAACCCAAGACCAAGTCCCTGCTGTTCCATTTTTTTTCTATCATATTGCAAGTCACCAAGATCTTTCAGTTTCTCTTTACTCAATCCAAGACCTTCATTATAAACAACTAGTTTCTTCTTGCCATTCTCTTTAACAAGGGTAATTATTATTAGATTTCCAGTACTTGAAAACTTAAAAGCATTATCTATTAGTTCGTTGACCATACTTTCGAAATGTTTATGATATATAGGCAGTTCAAATTCTTCTAAATTCAAACTAAGATCAGATTCTCTTCCATAGTTAAGAGATATATTTGAAGCAAGTGATTCTACAATGGAGGACGGTTCAATAGTCTTCTGAGAGCTATCTTTTAAGATTGTTTGATCTCCCATTTCAATTCTTTCTAATTCAATATATAGCTCGAATTTTTTGATGAGTGATTCAATTCTGTTTGAAGATTGCAAAACCATTTCAAGAAATTGCTTCATTTCATCTTGATCCATTGAATCCATGCTAGACAATAGGAGCTGAACAGTCATTTTAATACCGTTTAGCGGAGTTCTTAACTCATGAGGTATAATAACAGCTATGTCTTGTCTAAATTTATTTAGTATTGTTTGAATAGGTTCTTTAATTTTAACATGTTTAGATAAGATAGTTCTGATAGATTCAAAAAGATCATCCGGAGTAAAAGGTTTTGTTAAAAAACCATCTGCACCTGAAAGCATACCTTCAAGGATATCTTTGACTTCTGATTTTGCACTTAAGAATATAAACGGAATATGAGCAGTAAGACTATTGTTTCTAAGTATTTCAACTACCTCATCACCAGACATTATAGGCATCATGATATCACTTATAATAAAATCGGGAAGTAAATCAAGAGCTTTGTCAACTCCATCTTTTCCATTCTCAGCAGTAAATACAGTAAAACCTTCAGCTTCTAATAATTCTTCTATATTTTCAAGAACTGCTTTTTCGTCTTCTATTACAAGCACTCTTGTCATTGCACTAAAACCTATGATTGTTTATATGTGATAATAGAAGTATAATAATAACAAATATTATCTATAAATTGGGTAATTGCGTTTTTCTAACATTAAATCTTTTAATTGTGCGGCATTAGCAGAGAATTTCAAATAAAACCCTCTGTTAAATCCAATCGGTATCCACTGGAAGTATAAATTCCAGCAGTGGATGTTTTTATTGAAAGTCAAAGTAGGAACATTTAGATTCATTTTAACAAAATCGTAACCACCAGAGACAGTCAGTTTCCATGTTTTCGTAAGGTCTACGTTAAATGAAGCATTAAGATAGCATTTGTTTAACTTCTCTTCTATTAGGTTGTTATTATAAGACACCTGGAAATTGAGAGAAGTTGAAAAAGGGAATGAAACATCAGAATATCCCGGAGAAGAATCTCCAAAATAATCAAAGTTACCGGAATTATTTTTCTGTCTCTTAGAAAATCTGGAATTATAATTTACTTCTTCTTTAGTACTTATAGTATCTTCTTCGGCTTCACCTGCTTCATCAAACATATCTCTGTCTTCTCGCTTTGAGCTGTTATCACTAAATGAAAAATTAGTGCTTAGTGTCAAGGAAGCGTTATTTAATCGAATTGGAAATTTGCTATCATCCCACAAGTATCTATTTATAGCTGATAAATTATAATTACCTTCTGAAGTTGCATAAGGGCTGAAAGAGGCATTACCATTAAGAGATATTTTTCTTTCTCCAAATTTTATGGCATCAGAATTAAATGACAAATTAAAGTCACTTAGTCCCATAGAGTCTCTTGCGAAATCGTAAGAGAAGCTAGTGCTCATTCTAAGGAGTTGCACATTCAAATCATCCAGAGTATCTCCTTGGGCAATTTTCATCTCAAAGGTATGATTATCGTTATATCTTAAAGACTTTGACATCCTTGAAGAGGCTAATCCACCGTCAGCTAAATATTTCGAATACACAACTTCCTTTCCGGTTCTATAATTATAGTATTTCCCGAAAGAATTAGTATTTGAAGATTGATCCGGAGTATAAGAAAATGAGAGACTAGGCTCATAAGTATGTCGAAAAGCTTTTGCTCCAATCCAGTTTGGGTCTATAAAGAACATAAAAGGATTCTGTTTATCTACAATTCCAAACAACTTAGTTTTAGCAGATAAAGACATAGAATATCTATAGTCAGTAAAAAAGCCTTTTTTGTAAGATTGCACTATACTCGAATCAACCTGATTCATAGTCTGATCAAGTTGTCTGAAATAGTTATTTGCAGAAAAAGAGAAGCTTGGTGTAAGAGTAAAATGTCCAAACTTAGGGTTTATCGATATACTTGGTCTATGTTCAAGTACTTTCTTATATTTGAATGTGGTATCATTCGGAATTGAATCAACTGAAGACAACTGAATATTCCGATTGTCCCAATATCTTGCATTTGCAGAGTATCTTAATGACAGACCTTCTAGGAAGTCCGGCATTTTCGGCAATATGTTATTTGCATTATAAGAGAGTGGGATATTTTGAGTATAAGATCCTGTAACAATATTGAAATCTCTTGTATATGAAGCTGAGAATCTATGACCATTATCAAATGTTTTGCTATATGAAGCCGAGGATTTCATTTCCTGCTGGATTCTCTGATTGATATTAGTTGATGTTAGAGTATTGAATCCTGTAGAGGCAAAATTCAAATTGAAAGTTGCATATTCCGTCGGATTGAATGTATGTCTATGTTCGAATATTATTTCGTATGCAGTTTGATACTCATCATTAGAATTTTTTACTTTACCATAAGATAAATCTAACTTCCCTTTAAATCTATCAGTAAGTACCCATCTTGTTTCATTCATTAGCATGAAACCTGCTCTTGAGTAAATATTGGCTGTTAGTTTAGTATCCCAATAATCAGATGCCGCCCAATAATATCCCAATTCTTCAAACACAACACCTCTTTGCTTTGAAAAGAAGAAAGAGGGGACTATTATACCGGATCTTCTGCCGGATTGTGACGGAAAAAACAATCCGAATGGAATGGGTAGAATAGGCATGTCTTCTACATAAATTACAACATCTTCCAATAAGATTCTATCATTTGGTACAATTTTCATTTTGCCTGATGCAAAATGGAAGTGAGGCATAGGGTCGTCACATGTTGTATATTTTCCATCTTGCACATACATGCAATTATCTGACATTTTCTTTATTTTACTACCGAAATAGAATCCTTCTTCCATCTCAGTTTCACCTTCACTAATTGTACCTCTTTTTGTTTTGAAGTTGAAATTTATCCTTTTACCTGAAAACTCTTCTCCATTATCATCAAACTTCGGAATACCAACAACATTGCCGGAGGAGTCTATGTAAGGTTCTGCAATTAATCTTGATTCTTCAAATATAAGTTCAATTATTTCTGCTTCCAGCTTTTGATTCCCATAATCTAACTTCCCTTGCCCTTTAATTCGCAGCTTTTTTGTAGGGAAATTAAATGCAACAGAATCTCTACCGGAATAAATTACATTTGTATCTAAACTTGAATTATTAGATGAGACTCTTTTGACGACAGTATTAGAATCTAAAGTGCTTAGAGAATCTAAAGGCTTATAATTTAGCGAATCACTTTGGTCAAAAGTATATCTATTTTGATTAAGACTATCTTGTACCTGCAGTTCTTTCTGGTCTTGTGCAACTCCCATTTGAGATGTGATCACAAGAACAAAAATAACAGTTAACAATATGTACAAGTATTGATTCGACTTTTTTAACATAAGTTCGGATGTGTAATTATCTAATCTACAAAAATACAGATATTTTGCTAAACTACTTGAAGAAACTATGCACCTTTATACGCATTTTTGACTTCTTTGTTAGCCAATTTCCCAGATAAGAAAAATATTTTGATTTAATTACAGTTTTTTAGATAATGACCGATACTAATTTAGTATAAATAAATTTGGTTAGATGTGATAAAACAGATACTACTAATATTAATTCTGCTTTGCTACATTGTTTCTGATTCTTCAGCTTTCATTGAAAATAAGGGACAATGGAAGTCTGATGTTTTGTTCTTACATACCACTCCTAGAGCAAATTATTGGATATTTAAAGATAAAATAGTATATGACTCTTACTTTATAAGAAACTATTCTGAGGATTCCCTCAAAATAGAGGGATTTTCGTCAAATCTTGTATTCAATGGTATTAGCCCTGATGCTAGACTATCTTATTCTTCTCTTTCAAAAAAATCCGTTCATGGCAAAACTATATATGACACTTTAATTATATCTAATATTTATCCGAATATTGATATTAGATATACAGATTCTGACGGACACCTAAGGTTTGATTTTTTATGTAATGATAAATCAGATCCAACAAACATTAAATTGAGTTCCACTGAATCAGAAGTAAAGGCAATTTCAAATTCAAAATTTGCTTTTCAAAAAAATAATTACTCATTGATAGTTGATTCTTTAAAAACTTATACCTATGATGGTAGAATTGTTCCTTCTGCATTTGCATATAATGGAGAGAATATTTCTGTAGAAATTAAAAACTTGCCTGAAGAAGAATATATTATTGATCCAATTATATATTCCACATTTCTGGGTGGTTCTTCTTATGAGTATGCAAGAGATGTAGCTGTATTTAATAACTATATTTATACAGTAGGCTATACAAGTTCTAAGAATTTTCCTGTGAAGGAGGGAGCTTACACTGAATTCCTCAAAGAAAGTGAAGCAGGAGAAGTTGATATAATAATATCAAAATTCAACTCAAAAGGTGATAGTCTACTCTCCAGTACATATTTTGGATCTTATTTTAATGATTACGCTGAGAGTATATGTATAGATTCATTAGGTAATGTTTACATTGCAGGATATTTCGAATCTAACACTACTTTCCCAATAACAACGGAATCTGCGGATACTACATTTGGAGAAGGTTATGAAGGTTTTATAGCATGTTTTGATTCTAATCTTACTAATTTGAAATATTCAACTTTAATCAGTGGGCAAGCTGACGATTTCCCTCAAAAAATACATTATATTCATGCGCAAAAAGAAATAGCAGCTTGTGGTTATACATATTCTAAAAATACTTTTCCGGCTTCAAAAGATAAACATTTAGCAATGGGATCCGATAAGGCAGATGCTTTCTTGATGTCTTTTACAACTGATTTAAGCAAAATAAAAGAAAGTGCAGTATGGGGTGGAAGTGATGATGATTTTTGCCATGATTTCATACAGACTGGATCAATTATAACAACTGTCGGGTATTCTTTGTCAAACAACTTCCCTTTAAAAAATGCCAATACTCCTTTTGATCTAAAAAAAGATTCTATATACGGCGATGCTTTTATTACTCAGATTAATTTAGATGCAAGAGAGTTCGAAAAATCAATAATATTCAGTGGTATAAAAAAAGATATTGCTTATTCAATCTCGGCTTACAATGATTCCTTGTTTTCAATAGCAGGTTACACCGAATCTATAGATTTTCCGGTAACTCCAGATGCATATGATATCGAATATAGTAATGGAATTAGTGAAACAAAAGGTGATGCATTTGTTGCAAAATTTGATATTAATCTTATTCCGATATATATATCTTTCTATGGTGGTGCTGAAACTGACAGAGCCTTTGACTGTGGACATGACAGTAATGGCAATACTTATATCATTGGCTCCACTTACTCAACAGATTTTCCAGTAAAAGGTCCTTATATTAATCGTTCTTTTGCTGATACAAGTGGCAATTCGGATGCTTTTATTGCGAAGATAAAAAGTAGCGGAGATAAATTACTTTATTCTACCTATCTGGGTGGAAGCAAAATTGATATTGCAAAAGCAATTTACGTTCAAAGGAACAACTATGCTGTAGTTACCGGATGGACATCGTCACCTGACTTCCCTGTGAAAGGCGGCTCTCTGGATACTACACATAACAATAATAACATGGCAGATATTTTTTCACTCAAAATCTTGCCATCAAGAATAGAATTTGAAGAAGGCAATGAAATTTATTTATGCGATGTAGATACAATAGATATTAATACAGTATTATACGATTTTGATGTAATTGATACTACATACTGGCAGCCTGATTACAATATATCAGATTTAAAAACTATTTCAACTACAGTTTTTCCTGATAGTTCTACTAAATATACTCTCTTTGTAAGAGATACTACCGGTTTTGTTGATTCTGCTTCTATAGAAATCAACATAATTAGTTTTCCGGAAAAGCAGATTACCGGACTAGATAAAGTAAAACCTGATGTTGAATACGAATATAAAGTCTCAGATAAACCATATATTACATTCGATTGGCATATTAATGCAGGCGAGATATTAAGTAAAGTAGATTCAAATTCTATAACTGTAAAATGGGACAATCCTTACGAAGGTTATTTGAAGCTATATTATTTGACAGATTATGGTTGTAAAGATTCTACTGAACTGTTTACTGTAACTTATGACACAGTTGTAAAGCCTCATATAACACCTATAACAAAAACTAAAGTATGTAAAGGACAACCGGTAATATTTGATGCCGGTGCGGGCTATAAAGCATATCAATGGTCTACGGGAAGTACTAGTAGGTTTGATACTGTATATTCAGCAGGACTATATTGGGCTGTTTTAAAAGATAACAATGATGTT
Organism: uncultured bacterium; assembly: GCA_942490685.1. Classification (GTDB taxonomy): domain Bacteria; phylum Bacteroidota; class Ignavibacteria; order Kapaibacteriales; family UBA2268; genus JBFHIJ01. Next base: position 1,131,681 of record CALNXW010000016.1, on the reverse strand, counting down.
ATTCACTTTACCGACTCTGTATTTGTAATTTTATTACCATTACCGCAAATACCATCAGTTATTGTTAACGGAAATATTTTAACTTCAAGTGAAGAAGACTTATTCTACCAATGGTATAGAAATGGTTTAGCAATACCCGGAGCAATAAGTAAATCTTATACTGCCTTAGAAAGTGGATTTTTTCAAGTAGAATTGAAAAATAAAAACAATTGTATTAATCGATCTGATTCAACTTTTGTTACTATTACCAGTGTTTTAGAAGAATCAGATACTTTCTACCTGGAATTCCATGATCATAATTTGAGAGTTGATTCTTTTTATCCATTCGATCTAAGTATTTATAATATAATGGGTGAAGAAATATATAGCTCGGAAGCATTAAAAACACTATATCTGAATATATCAGATTTTCCGCCCGGATTATACTTTTCGATATTTACTTTTTATAATATAAATTCACAAAGAGTATATAAATTGCTGAAATATTGAAAATATTAATATTCCTCTACCGTTTTATTTATATATTAAATAATCATAAAGGATATTAACATGCCCGAACCTAAATCAAGATACGATAAGCCAATCAAAACTGCTCCACCTTTAGGAAAAAACTGGTTTTGCACATGCGGACAATCAGAAAATCAACCATACTGCGACGGAAAACATAAAAACTATCCCGGATATTCTCCGTTGATGTTTGAAGTCACTGAGGAAAAAGAAGTCTGGTTGTGTACATGTAAGAAAACTACAAAGCCACCATATTGTGATGGTACTCATAAGAAGAAATAATTTACAAAAAAAGGACCGTGATTGCGGTCCTACTTTTTTTAATTTTTCCATTTAATTCCACAACCAACGCTTGGTATTTGTGTTTTAGATATATTCCTACCATTAATCATAGCTTGTAGAACATCATCTAATATATCGCCGGTAGCGTAAGTATCGTTATTCGGACGTGAGTCATCAAATTGTCCTCTATATACTAAAACCATGTCTTTATTGTAAACAAAAAAGTCAGGTGTACACGCAGCATCATAAGCTTTTGCAACTTCTTGTGATTCGTCTAACAAATAAGGGAATCTATAGCCCATATTTTTTGCAACAGATACCATATTATCAGGTGAATCATCCGGGTATTTAGTATAATCATTAGAATTAATAGCAATAAAGCTTATATCTGATTTTAAGTACTTATTAACAAGTTTTACTAGAGCTTTATTGATGTTTTTTACATAAGGACAGTGATTACAAATAAACATTACAACAGTGCCGGCAGCGCCTTTTAACTCATCAAGAGATTGAGTCGTTCTTGTTCTTGGATTAAACAAAGTGAAAGGTGGTGCTTTTGTGCCAAGATCTACCATTTTTGAAGGGGTTTCAGCCATTTTACTACTCCTCAGTTTTATTGCTTTATTTTATACATTCTGCGAAAATTCAAAGAAGATAAATATGGCGATTGATTTATTCTGCTAATATTATAGATAATAATCAACAAAAATGCTGTTGTAAACACAGAACTTTCAATGCCGAACTTACTTATAATACACGAATCATCTAGTATATTATTAACACCTAAATCAATATTAATATAATTCATTCCTATATCGTTACCTGATATAGCAGAATTGAGTATCAATTGCTGCCCAATGTTCCAAACAAAGTGGAACAAGGTTGGTATAAGTACATTCTGTGTTTTCAAGAAAAGAATTGAGAGGAACACTCCTGCCAGAAAAATATTTATAAATGCCAGAACTGTTATCTCAGGATTATATAAGTGAGCAAGACTAAATGCTATAGAAGATATAACTATAACATATTTACTGTTATACTGTTGAGATAGAAACTGTAACAAAAATCCTCTGAAAACAATTTCTTCAAAGAGACTAAGTATAAAAATGAGAACTGACATATTTAGAAAATAACTATCTAATGCGAAATAATCATTTTTAGATATGTACGCACCTGAAATATACGCAATCAGCAATATAGAGAGACAAAACACTATAGGAAGTAAAATGAAAATTGTACTTTTACTAATAGTGTAAAAATCAACATTCAAAATGTATTTTAGCGGAGCTTCTTTATATCTTAAAAAAGAGAAAGCAATCCATGACATAAAAAGGCTTGCAGAAGCAGAGGAATAGAAAAAAGTAAAAATTTCGAAATAATCAAAAAGCATAAATAAAAATAGGGCTAACCCCAAATATAGGGTTAGCCATTTGGATGTTTCTATGAGCTTCTGGATTTTATCCTTCATTTTCTAATTTAGAAATGTGCTCTTTAATATATTCTTTCATTTTATTTTCAACTTCTTCATGTTCCTGTCCTGAGATCATATAATTGAGTTGTGGGCAGTAAGAAGCGTATTGAGATTCAGCGCGTCTGCGAATTAATATTTCATAATCGAAAGTGTTTTTGCTTTTAGAGATTTCAAAACTCATTTTAGTTCCTTATATTTTGTTTTTTAGAATATGCAAAATAGACTACTAAGCGTATAAAAAATTTTCTTTTCTTATAGGTGAAAATTGAATCTATCTAAAAATATTAAAAAAGCAGCAAAAATTGAAAAGAAAGTTCTTTTCAAAAAGGTTTTTGCAAAGATATCTTCCAAGATTTCTAACTTTTTCAAAGAAAGAAAAGATCGTAAATGCCCAACATATGAATTATACAAAGATATCAATCTTCAGGTTTTTAATTTTGATATTCCTCAAAATATTGTTTCGAATTTGGATTACATAGACAGAGTTGGAAATAACTCATTCCTATTTTTTGGTCACGAAGTAAAGCTCGAAACCAACAAATCATCATACCCCTTTTCATATGAAAGACTTAGTGAATTACATAAAAAATGTTTTAATTCAATACAAACTACTTATAATTGGGACAAAGATTATATAGGAAATTATCAATGGAATAAAAGCCTATGGTACAAAAATATATCTTATGGAAAAGTAGAAGGAGCTGATATTAAGGTTCCATGGGAGATAGGCCGCCTACAGTTTCTCCCACCATTAGCTGTTCAGTATACTAAAAACCCATCCGATGAAATATTGACTCATATAAAAAATACAATTCTTAGTTTCATTGCTGCAAATCCTCCCAGATTTGGAACTCAATGGATGACATCGATGGATATTGCAATTCGTGCGATTAATATGCTGATTTGCCTAGTTATACTTAAAAAACACAAAATTACAGTTTGTACTCCTGAAGAAGAAACGGTTGTTCTAAGCTATTTAGTCGATCATGGCAAACATATAGAAGAAAATCTTGAATATAGTCAAGGAATGAGAGGGAATCACTATTTCGCTAATATTATTGGAATTCTAGCTTGTGCCTTGTTATTAGATAATTATCCGGATAGAAAAGAAACCATCTCTCACTATATCTCAGAGCTCAATAAAGAGGTAGACTTTCAATTTAACTCAGATGGTATTAACTTTGAAGCATCTATTCCTTATCACTTCTTTGTACTGGAAATGCTTGATTTCGCCGTCTTACTATCGAATAATCTGAAGGAACTAACCTCATCTAAAATCTCAATTCCACGAGAAACCTTCGAGACGATAGACAAAGTTAGAAATAAATTTAAAAAAATCAGAGAAGTATCTAGATCCATTATTCCTAATATAAGTCATATACCTCAATTAGGAGATAATGATAGCGGGTATTTGTATAATTTATACCCGACTTTTGATATTAAAGAAATAAAGCTTCAGAGCCTTCTTCGGATGAAAATCTCAATAGCAAAAGCAGGTTTTTATCATTTTGAAGAAAGCGGTCTTTATATAAATAAAAATCAAAGATACCATTTTATCATGAGATGTGGAAAAATCGGACAAAATGGTAAAGGTGGGCACGACCATAATGATCACACATCTTTTGAGTTTTTTGCTGATAATAAGCCTTTTATTGTCGATCCTGGTACTTTTAACTACACTGCGTATCACAAAGACAGAAATCATTATAGATCCTCCTACATGCATAATACTTTTTTGCCAATCAATGAAGAACAGAATTTATTTGACTCAGGCAGCAAAGATGATTTGTTCTGGTTGTCTAAAGTTAGAACCAACAGCGCATTAAAAGATGTATCAATTAACGAAGTCACAGCCATACATACAGCCTTTCATTCTGTATGTATGCGCAAAATACATTTTGACTTAAATACTATATCAATCAGTGACACTATTGAAAAATCAGGAGACAAAACTTTGCGATTGTTTTTACATCCTGATGTTAAGATAAAAAAAGAAAAATGTTGCTTTGTTTTAAATAATGGTGATACTTTTATAAAAGTGAAGTGTATAAATGATGGTGAGATCAAAGAATACAAGTATTCACCGGAATATCTCCAGAAAGAAAAGGCTGCGTACTTAGAATTTACTACGCACGAAAAGAACATTGAATGGATAATAGAAATAGCGGAATAATATGAAAATATCTGGCAATTTAGATAAACTGTCTTGGACTGTTTTAGATAAAGTACTATTTATAATATTCGCAATTGTAATATTGAAGCTGATAATGAGTTCCATGTCAATGCCGGACTGGGGAATATTCTCTCAGCTTATATTTATCAATACTTTTGTTTATGTAATAATTGATAGCTTAGCATTGCAAAGTGTTATTCAATATGGTCAAGATGAAAAAACAGCCCCATTTGTAAATACTGTATCTATGTTTCTTCTTTTAGGAATAGCATCTATAGCATCAATTCTTTCTTTTGGACTAAAAGAACAAGTGGCTATTCTTATGGAAGAAGATAGGTTTGTGACTATTCTAAGCCTGCTGCCTATGATGATATTTTCAATGATACCCAGATTTTTTAGTATAAAATTTATGTATCGCGATTTGCAATACAAACATCTGTTTATTACTAACTTAAGTTATTTTGGAGCAATTACTTTAGCAGTCATAACAATCAAATCCAACAACTGGTCTAACTTAACAATACTTACCCAAGACATAGAAGTATTTGACATAAATTCAATATTTGAAGTATATTTTTACTCTGCCTTATTTAGTTCACTAGTAGGATTTTTATTGACTTTCAAAAATTGGAAATTTTCTTTATCAAAATCTGTTTCAGTCAAACAAATCATCAACTTCAATACCCCTATTGCAATAAGTTCTATTTTACATTCACTACCTAAAACTTTAGATACTTCTATCATTAACTACGTTGTTGGTGGTACAGAAGGGGCAAATGTAGCCTCATTATACTCAGGAGCGAAAATATTGATGCGTGGGTTTGAAGATTTAACGTCAGCAATCTATGGAATCATATATCCACTCTCCAGAAAGTATATTGCTAGAGGAGAGCTAGAAAATGCAAAAATTCTGATAACTAAAGCAATTTCTTACATGCTTATATTTTTTATAACGTGTTCTATTCTTCTTTATACAGGTCTGTTTGATTCAATTATCTATAGCATCTTGCCACCAAAATACAGGCTGGAATCAAATTTAATTGATATAATCATTTCGTTCAAAATATTAGTACTATCAGGAGTTGCTTTACCATTTACAACTATAGCAGGCATAATAAATGCTGATGACAAACCTAAAGTAGTAGCACAATATACTGCAGTAGCAGTTGCAATTTCAATAATTGCATTTTACTTATTAGGTTTCTTAGGTTTTACTCAGCTGATTCCATTTGGGCTCGTGTTATTCTACTTCTCAATTTCATGCAGTTATATAGTATATAGCTCAAAAAATTATAAAATTAGGTTTAAAGATTATTTCAGAGCCTTTCCTGATATTATACATTTTATTAAAAATAAAATACGATTATAACAAATTTTAGTTATCTTAGTCTCTATAAACAAAAACACTTACAGAGGCTACTATGAAATATTGCTACATTTTTTTCTATTTATTCTGTCTATCAATAATTTCGCTGCATGCTCAAGAATCTTTATTCAATTATAATGAAGATAATAGCTTCAGCATTAATATCAATCTTGCAGAAAAAATCTACAAGTCTAATCAAGATATATCAATTGAAGAGAGTATTAAATTAGGCGAGAATACCTATCCATTTATTATAAAAAAAAGTCAATTCTCAGACTACGAAACTGAGTTCAAGACAAATCATAAAACATCTTACCATTCAAATCATGGTTTGTATTTGACTGGAGATATCCCATCCATTAAAAAATCAATTTTCTCTTTATCTCTTATAGATCATAATGTATTTGGATTTGTTGAAATTGACAATGAAGCTTATACTATCCATAAATTAGCTGAAAACAGATATATTTTATCCTACATAGATAAAAATAAAAATCCTCTTGGTGATTACTGTAACAACAGTTTACTGGAAGAAAATGCCTTATTCGAGGAAGAGCTTATAAATCTATATAATCGTGTTGAATCAACGAAGAAGCAAAATTCGCATGATCATAAATTATCTACAAAGCGCACGGTAAGAGTTGCTATAGATTGTGATTTTGAGTTGTTTGAACTTTTGCAAAGTGACAGCATAACAGTGGCTCATTACGTTTTAGGTTTATGGTCAACAGTGCACGCAATTTACTCCAGAGATGCTAATGTTCACATTGCAATTCCATACCTAAATGTATGGACTGTTCAAGATCCTTATACAGGCGGTAATGCTGATTTGTTATTAAACCAGTTTAAAGCATACTGGTTAGCAAATAACCCTTATGATGATAGATCTGTCGCATCTTTACTTTCCGGTAACATTGGCAGAGGAGGTCTTGCGTGGTTAGGCAAGCTTTGCAATGAGTTTTATGGCTATTCATTTATGAGTCTATATGGCAATTACGATTATCCTAGCTTTGATTATTACTGGGATCTGCATGTTTCAACTCACGAACTTGGACATAATATTGGTTTGCTTCACACTCACAACTGTCTCTGGGAACCTCCTATAGATTCTTGTTATGATGCTGAAAATGGTGATTGTTTTACTCAGACTAAGCCTGCAAATGGTACTATTATGAGTTATTGCCATCTAAAATCAGGTTCTTCTATGAGTCTACATTTTCATGACAGATGCTTGCCAATTATTCAAGCTTCAGTGAACCAAGCTTTATGTACACCGATGAGTAGTACTCCTTCTCTTTCTATTAGAAAATCTTACATTACTTGTAGCAATAAAGGAGTAATGATAGGAGGTGAAGCAACCGGAGGTACTCCTCCTTATCAATACGAATGGGTAAAAGGTTCTTACATCTCAATACATGACACGAACTACACTGTAGTAAGTCCAAAGCAAACTACTGAATATGTCCTTAGAGCAAGAGATGCAAACAATTTTGAAGTATTTGATACAACTACTGTAAATGTTACACCTGCTCCTGTAGCACAGATTATAGGTAGTTTGCAGGTTTGCGAAGATCAGTTCAATTCTTTTTATGCTCCTCTGAACGACGACCATACTTTTCTATGGGAGGTTGATGGTGCAGAAAATAATTATCCTGACACTTCTAACTATGTTGAACTTAAATGGTCAGAGCCGGGAACAAAAATTATAAAAGTTGTAGTCAGACAACGTGACGGAGAGTGTGTAGATTCTGTGACTAAGAAAGTTGAAGTAAACGTATTAGGTATGGAAGAAATACAAGGAACATCCAGTTTGTGTCAATTCACATCTGCTGATTTTACGACACCATCTAATTCTGATCTAATATATTTTTGGAGAGCAATCAATGCTCAAAAAGTTAATATGGTAGGAAATCAATTTACTGCCAGGTTTGACACATTAGGTACTGCTACTATTAGGCTGATTGCAGAAAATAAAACTACCGGTTGTATAGATTCTACTGATTTCGAAGTAATTGTTGAACCTCAGCCTGTGGCTATTATCGAAGCAGATAGTATAGTTTGTGAATATTCTGATATTGTCATTACAACTCCTATGCCTGAATATGAGGTGACAAATACTTGGTCGATCAGCAACGGTGAAATTATCGAACAAAATGATTCTACTTTGATACTTACTACAGGTAAAAGAGGTATCCTTATCGTTGGCTTAAAGTCAGAAAATTCAAGCAAAACTTGCAGCGACAGCACAAATATTTCAATTAGTGTGTTTAAACCTACAGCCCCTGAAATTCAAGGAATAGAAGGAGATATTTGTTTAAACGAGTTGATTGAAGTTTATACAGTTCCTAGAGAAGAATACAATTTCCATTGGAGCGCTAATGTTGCTACAATTCACTACCAAAATGAAGAAAAATGTGGCGTGTCTTTTGTTGAAACCGGAACACATCAAATCAGATTGATTCTGGAACACAAATTATCCGGTTGTACTGATACAAGCTATGCTGATGTTACTGTACTACCTGGCCCGGCAATACCTGAAGTAGAAGGTAATTTCAAAGTTTGTAAAGGATCCGAATATCAATATAAAACTGAATTGAACAACAGTGTAAAATACAAATGGATTGCTCATGGTGGTTCAATTATCGGAGAAGATAATAAATTTACAGTAGATGTCAAATGGACTGACGAGAATCCAGAATTAGAATTTATTGTAGAAAATCCTGGAACAGGTTGTCAAAGTATTAAGCCATTTGAGATAGAATATTATCCTGAGCCATCTTTCGATATTACAGGAGTATTTTATGTCTGCGACTATGAAAAGCAATATGAGTACAAACTACAAACTGAAGCAGGGCATGATTTTGAAATAGATGTGACTGGCGGTAATATTCTCTCGCGTACTGATTTAACTATTGTTGTCAAATGGCTGCAAGAAGCCGATTTTCACAGTATTAATATAGAATTTGAAGATTCAAAATATGGATGCTCATATTCATATCAATATCCTATAAGCAGTAATGCATCTGAAATATATTCCATAGTTGGACAGGAGACTTTATGCTATGGAGAAAACAATACTTATAATCTAAATATTGGAGAAAATATAGACCATATTGATTGGTATTTAGATAATATAGAGATAGGTAATTCTACTTCACAAGAACTTATGATAACTAAAAACAGTCTATTAGAAGCTAAAATAACTTTCGATAACAGCTGCGAAACAGTAATTTCTAAAAATCTATATCTTAATCCTAACTCAGGGAGTATAACTATTACAGGACCAAATGTTTCTTGTGTAGACTGTAAAGAATTATATCTCATACATACAGAACCTGCAGATTTTGATTATGAATATCAAATAGAAGGCGGATATATTTATACAGAATTTGCGAATAAATTAGAGGTAATCTGGACAGAACCTGAAGGCGGGAAACTCACAATAAATTCTTTATTTGAAGATGGTACTTGTTCTGCTTCTGATGAGATTATTGTTTCTATTGGCAACAATCCGATTTTGGATTTCGAATTGGCGGAAGAAATTTGCAATAACGATACCATTTGGCTTAACACCGGGAATTTGAATTATAATATCCTTTGGAAATCCGAAAAAGGCATTATAGAAAATCCTAAATCTCATTCTTCTTTTGTCTACTGGAATACCTCAGGAAAAGATAAGATTACGCTTATTAAAACATCCAAAGATGGCCAATTTAAGGATAGCTTAAGCAAAAATGTTGAAGTAAAAGATACACCTCCTATACCAAGTATTACTCTTGAAAACAGCAATACTGCAAAATCTTCTGCATGCTCTAAATCATGCACTATTCAGTGGTATTTTGAAGATGTTCAGATATCTGATGCTAATGGCCAGACCCTAATGCTCTCTGAAGAGGGTAACTATAGAGTTGAACATATTTATGATAATGGATGTTCTTCAATCTCTGAACCTTATTTCTTCAAAAACACAGGTATAGAAAACTCAATTGAATCTGAGATTATGATTATGCCAAATCCTAATTCGGGTTCTTTTACTCTAAAATCTGATATAATAATAAAAGAAATAGACATATATAACTCAATAGGAGAGCTTGTATTTAGCGATGCTTACGAAACACACTCCAAGGAATGTAGTATTTCAAATGCTAAATTTATAACAGGAATGTATTATATTAGTATCAATAAAGGCAAATACAAAACAACTTTCTTAGTTAAAAAGTGATACCAATAATAGTTGATTCGATAGATGATAAGCGTGTAGATTTATATAAAAATATTAAATCTACACGCTCTTTATTATTGAAAGAAAATCTTACAATATGTGAAAGTGAAATCCTTTTAGAACAAGCACTTTTAACAAACACAAAAATCAAGAGCATAATACTCTCGCAAGATTATTATGAATCCTATCAAACTAGGCTTCCTCAAAAAGCAGAAGTACTAATAGCATCACCGGAATTAATTAGAAATCTAGCAAAATACAATCTCAGAAATCCAATCTTATTTATCACAGAATGTTCTTATCATGATATTATGGAGAATTTAGAATCTGAAGTTTTTATTTATTTAAACGGTATTATAAATTTTGAAAATGTAGGGGCAATTTTGAGGAATGCCACTGCATTTGGTTTTGAAAATATTATTTATGATAATAAGTCATGCAATCCTTTTCACCACAGATCTGTAGTTGTATCAAGAGGCAGTGTTTTCCATTCTCGAGTCTTTAATGATTCAACACTTAATGCTATGCTTTTAAGGAAGTTACAAAGCATAGGATATCAAATCATCTCGTTTGAAATTTCTGATACATCTATTCCAGTTTCTCAAATTTCTGAGACTTTAGAGTCAAACAGAAAGTATGTAATAGTTTTTGGTTCTGAGGGGCAGGGAATAGATAAAGAAATCTTGGATATATCTGACATTGTAACACATATTCCAATGAACAGAGCTATAAATTCCATAAATGTAGCAGCATCTAGTGCTATCGGGCTTCACTTACTGAGAGAATCTATTGATCTCCTCTAAAGCGTTCTTATATTGCTCTTCACTTAGGCCAACTCTTTTGCAGTTCTCTTCAAGAGTTCCCCATATAGGAGCACCACATTTGATGCATGCTATGCCATACTTAAGCAGAATTTCTATCGACTCGGGAACTAATTCAACCAAGTCTTCAATATAGACAGAGCCATCAATTTTCTTTTTCATCTTTAGTCTTCTTTTTAGTAGGTATAGAAACAACTAATCCTGTAAAAGCTCCATATAGTGTGCTTACATACCAGGTAGATGTAATAGGGCAAGTACCTGTATTGCATCCGATAAAGTAATAATAAGAATACCCCAGTAAGCTTCCTACCAGGATTCCAATAGCAATTTTAACAGAAGTTTTCATAATGTTCCTTTGAGTCAATAAATTATTTGGAGAGAGTCATATCTCTCTCTCCAAATATTTGCTATAATATTTAGTTTTTCTCTACTTTCAAAACATCTTTAATGGCTTGCTCAAATCCTTCTTTTGGAAGTGCACCTACAGACATTTGAGGTTTTTCGCCCATTGGCACAAACAATACAGACGGAATAGATCTTATGCCAAAAACAGAAGCTAGTTCTTGCTCTTTCTCTGTATCAATTTTATAAACATCAATCATCCCATCATATTCTTTTGATAGTTCTTCCATTATAGGAGAGATCATTTTACAAGGTCCGCACCAATCAGCATAAAAATCAATTATACATGGTTTGTCGCCTTGAAATTCCCATTCTTTTTTGTTCTCGTAGTCAAAAACTTTTGACAGAAATGTCTCTTTTGTCAAGAATTCCATTTTTTCACCTTTGTGTTTGTTAAATGTTCAGATATATAGACGCAAAAATACAAATATATTGCCACACGGCAATATATTTTCTATCTTTTTTTTGCGTAACTTTGACTAACTTTTCTCGTATACTTCTTGTTATGAGATTTCATCATTATAAAGGTGTATTTATGTTTAATATTGTAAAAAGAGCAAAACTATTTTGTGCAGCGGCTTTGGTTGGTGCCGTTTTAACTACAGGCTGCACAGAAAAAAAATTCGATGCTGCTCAAGATAACAATGCTATTGATCCTGCCAATATGGATCTTTCCGTTAAACCCTCTGAGGATTTTTACCAGTATGTAAATGGTGCTTGGCTAAAAAATAATCCAATTCCAAAAGAAGAAAGTAGATGGTCTGCTTTCAATGTGATTAATGAGCAGCTAAACGACAATTTAAAAATCGTTATGGAAGAAGCTGCTGCGAAAAATGCTAATAAAGGTACTGTAACTCAGCAAATTGGCGACTTCTACAAATCAGGTTTAGATACTGATAAAATCAACAAGTTAGGTGCAACTCCTATCAAACCTTACTTCGAAATGATCGAATCTGCAAAAACTGCTGAGGAAATTATTCCTACAATGGCAAAATTGCAGGTAATGGGAATTTCCAGCGGTTTCGGTATTTGGGCAATGCAAGATGAGAAAAATTCAGATAATGTAATATTCCATTTACATCAATCAGGATTGGGTCTTCCTGATAGAGATTATTACACTGAGAAAAACGACAGATTTGATAATATCAGAACTGAATATGTCAATTTTATCAATAATGCTCTTAAACTTTACGGTCATGATGAACAAGAAGCTAAATCAATTGCAAAGTCTATTATGGATTTTGAAACTAGATTAGCTCACGCATCGATGACGATGAATGAAAGAAGAGATCCTGCAAATACTTATAACGGATTTGAATTTGATAAACTTAAATCTACTTATCCGAATATCGACTGGGATACATACTTCCAAATTATAGACTCTAAAGAAACAGCATACTTAAATGTACGCCAACCGGGTTTTGTTAAAGAAATCAATGACATGATTAAAGATACTAAAATTGAAGATTGGCAAAACTACTTAAAATGGTGCATAGCAAGAGAATCTATGAGCTATTTATCTGATGAGTTTGTACAAGCTAGATTCGATTTCTATGGTAAAACATTGTCAGGTACACCTGAAATGAAACCAAGATGGAAAAGAGTTCTTAATAACGTAAATGGTTTGCTTGGTGAAGCAGTTGGTAAAATTTATGTGGATAAATACTTCCCTGCTGAAGCTAAAGAAAAAATGTTAAAACTAGTAGCAAACTTAAAATTAGCATTTAAAGACAGAATCGGACAACTTACTTGGATGTCTGATGAAACTAAGAAAAATGCATTAGCTAAACTAGAAACAATGAATACTAAAATTGGTTATCCTGATAAGTGGAAAGATTACTCTTCTATTGAGATAACAGATAATTATCTTCAAAATGTTCTTAATGCTTCAAGGTTTGCTGTAAGAGATAACCTAGACAAAGCAGGTAAACCTGTAGATCGCGATGAATGGCACATGACTCCACAGACTATCAATGCATATTACAGTCCGACTATGAACGAAATAGTATTCCCTGCTGCAATTCTACAACCGCCATTCTTTGGCTTGAATGCAGACGATGCTGTGAATTATGGTGCAATTGGTGTAGTAATAGGTCATGAAATGACACATGGATTTGATGATCAAGGATGTAAATACAATGCTGATGGAAATTTAGAAAATTGGTGGACAGAATCTGATTCTAAAGCTTTTGAAGAAAAAACTTCAATTCTAATAGATCAGTATGCTGCTTATAATCCAATTGCAGATATGCACTTGGACGGAAACATGACTTTAGGTGAAAACATTGCTGATAATGGTGGTATTATTCTTTCTTTAGAAGCATATAAGAGAACTGAAGAATGGAAAAAAGATAACAAAATTCAAGACTTTACACCACTTCAGAGATTTTTCCTTTCTTATGCTCAAATTTGGAGAAATAACATAAGAGACGAAGAACTTATGAAGCGTATCAAAGAAGACGTACACTCTCCTGGTAAATATAGAGTGAATGGTGGAGTATTGAATATACCTGAGTTTTATAAAGCATTTGATGTAAAAGAGAGAGACAAAATGTATATCTCTCCTGAAGAACGTGCAAAAATCTGGTAAGTTATCTGATATTATGCAATAACATAAGTCAATACTTAAAAAGTATAAACCCCTTTGAAAAATTTATTCTCAAAGGGGTTTTTGTTTACATATAAATTGTTTATAAATACTATTTAGAATTCCAGATTGATACCAATACTAGGCAAGATACCTAAGGCTGATTCGTTAAATTCCTGTCTATTCTCTCTGAAATTCCAGTCAATTCCTGATATATTTTTTCTATTATAAACATTTTGAATATCTATATAAGTAATAAGTGCAAGTCCTGCAAAAGTCCAGCGTCTGTCTACTCTTACATCCATTGAATGATAAACAGGCAACCTTTCGCCTTCATTATAGTTTGCATAATCAATTTTGCCTTGAGAAGTGAAGTTTGTAGTTGGCACACCTGTAGCCAGTCTGAACTTACCGCTTAATTCCCAATCAGGATTTATTCTCCAGCCTAAAGCCAGGTTTGCAATAAACCTACTATCATATTTACTTGGTCTATAAATACCTTCAATCGATTTGAATTCTGACTTAGCTAATGTTAAACTTAAGAGTCCGTAAACAGGTATTTCACTTAGTTTTTTCTGAATAAATAATTCCACCCCATAAGCTCTGCCTTCTCCTTCATTTGATAATGGTTCCAATCCAAAAGGGATATCAAGACTAATATCATCAAATCCGCCCGGTGCTAATACAGACTGAGGTCTATAAATTCGGGCAGGATAGTTTTTATACAGTTTGCCGTAAAATTCTAATTGTACTTTAACATCCTCCATTGGCGTATGTTCATATGCCAGAACCATTTGGTCTGCACGAATTGGATTTAATTCCTGATTTGGTGCACCCATCATCCAAATGTAAGAAGGAGACTGATAGTACCTTCCAGCACTAAGCACAAACGAAGAAGATTCATTTAAATAATAAGTAAATGAAGCTCTTGGAGATACAAAAAGATTATCTTTTGTAAAATTAAAATAGTCCATTCTAAGACCAAAAGATAGTCTATGTGCTCCTAATTTACTGTTCAAATAAGCATAAGTTGCATTTTTAATTGTAGAAAAAGAACTATCTATATCTAGTGGTTTTTCGACACCATTATCGTCCAGGCGGATGTTCCCTGGGATCAGTACATCATAACTTTGATCTAGGCCATACTTTGTTTGATTCCCAAATGCAAAATCATAACTATCATTAAGTTTCAAATCAACATCTGCCTTCAATATAAGCTCAGACTCTCTGGAGTCATTTCTAAATATTTCTACTAAATTAGAGTCATTTTGAAAAGTAAGGAAATCAACATAGGACTGTCCAATAGTTACAGTGGAATACCCTGATTCGAACAAATGTTTCCAAGTTAAGCCGGAAAATATTTGCACCTGTTCCGGTACTGCAACTCTTGAGTTGTCATATCTATCATCTAAATCTTCATTATTGAGCTTTACATCGTTAAGAGCTGAAATAGCAACAAAAGAAATTGAGTTTTTTGAATTCAGTCTATAGTTTACTTTACCCTGAAAATCCCAATATTGAGGTATAAATGAGAAACCAGCAGCATCAAAGATAAAATCAAGATAACTTCTTCTTGCACTAAAGAGATAAGATCCTTGATCACTAATCGGGCCTTCAAGATTCAATCCGAAACCAGTTGCAGAAAGATTCAACTTCCCGCCGAATTGTTCCTCATTACCATTTCTCAAAGATATATTTGTAATGGAAGCAGTTTTGTCACCGTATTTTACACCAAATCCACCTGAAGAAAAATCTACATTATCCACAAAATCAATATTTATAATAGATAAAGGTCCGCCGGTGGATCCCTGAGATCCGAAGTGATTTATATTTTGTACTTCTATGCCATCAACAACAAATAAATTCTCAAAAGGTGCACCACCTCTGACTATTAAGTCATTTCTACCAGCTGAAGTTACATTTACACCCGGCAAAAGGGCAGTGGCTCTTACAACATCTTCCTGCACTCCGGGAGCTCTTCTGATATCTTCAGCATTTAATGACTGAGTACTGGTAGATGATTCTATGCGTTTTGTAAAATAGCTTGCTCGAACTTCAACTTTAACTGTTCTGGATACTTTATCTGCTAATTCTACTTCAATAAAGAGCGGCTTAACACCACTTACATATAAATCAGATTTCACGTATTTTTGGAAAGCTACACTAGTAAATTGCACAGCCTGCATGCCAACAGGAACATTTTTTATCTCAAACTTACCATCTCTTGCAGAAATAGCTCCAAGTTTGGTTCCAACTACTCTTACTGTAACTCCGGGGATAGGCTGCTTGGTAGAAGCAGAATAAACTTTTCCGCTTATTACTCCTAGTTCTGCAGCAGAAACATCCAGTCCACACCAAAGCAGTATACTCAAAATTAAAACTAACCTTTTCATGTTTTTCCCATATCTAAATAATGAACATTATTAACTTCATAACGAGATATAAAAAGTCCTATTGCATAAAATATTATCAGATTTTCAACGCTATATAATGTATTGTAAAAAACACAGGATATACTATGCATAGAAGAAACTTTTTGACCCTTAATTTTGCTGATGAGGATAAAACTCCTATCATAAGTGAAGAGAAACAGTCTGCTCTTAGCAAAAAAGAGGCATATCATCTACTTCGAAGATTAGGTTTTGCACCTTCTTTAAGCGAAGTAAAAGAAATAGAAGGTAAAAAACCATCAGAAGCATTAGCCATAATTCTGCCAAATAATACAGAAACAGCAGAACCGGATTCTACTATTGATCAATGGATAGATACACCTGATGTTGATCCATTAAAAGAAGGGACTGTTGAATTACGTTTACAGGCAGAAGGTAGATTAAAAAAGCGATACAGAGAATTTAATGACTGGTGGTTAGATTTAATGAGGCTAGAAAGTGGGGAACTCAAGGAAAAACTAACCTTGTTTTGGTCAACAGTCTGGACTATTGAGTTTACCTATGATACTCTTTCACTCATTCCGCCTCCACTTATCTACAGAAACAATCAATTATTACGTCAAAACAGATTATCTGACTATAAAACAATAACACAAGAAGTGATTCTTGACGGCGCTATGCTCTTATATCAATCTCTTAATTACAGCACTAAAGATGCTCCTAACGAGAATTTTATGAGAGAGCTGATGGAACTGTTTACCATGGGTGTAGGCAACTATACTGAGGGAGATATAAGAGAAGGTTCTAGAGCTTTGACAGGTTGGAGAACAGCAGCTTATGCTCAAGAACCGCACCCTAACGGTTATCATGAGACATATTTTGATAGAGATAATCATGATACCGAAGCAAAATCAATAATGAATGTTGCAATTCCGGCTATAGATGAAGCCTCAAATAACGAATTTCAGGTAAAAGAGAAAGAAGTCAAAGGCCTGGTGAATATTCTATTTGACAAAAGAGGAGATAAAATAGGCAAGTTCCTAGCAGAAAAAGTATATAAATATTTTGTCTATTCAAATCCAGGAGAAGTTGATTCTAGTATAGTTAATCAGCTTGCATCTGATTTTGTAACAAACGAATACAGCACATATGAAATGATTAAGTCCATTTGTTCCAGTACATTCTTCTATAACGAAGATATTATCGGTTGCCAATTAAAGACTCCGCCGGAGTATATAGTAGGACTAGAAAGACTTCTTGACATAAACTATTCTAAAGCTAGAGAAGCAGTATTTGAATTAGAACAAGTACTATATGATCCTCCGAATGTGGGCAGTTGGTCAGGTTATAGGACTTGGATTTCAACAAAAACATTCCCACTCAGAATTAAATACGGTCTTGATATATTGGAACAAAAAACACCAATGGAAATTATTGAGATATCAAAAAAATATGAGAATAATTCAGATCCGGATTTATTTTTAAATGATCTGCTTATGCATTGGCTGCCTGTTGAAGTGTCTGAAGCAAGAAAATCTGAATACATGACCATCATGCTAAACGGAATTAGCAAAGAGGAATGGCCTGAAGCCATTTATTATGGTTCAGCTTCATCGGGAATAATCAATTTACTTAAAGAAATCATTAAATCACCTGATTTTCAATTGACATAAGGAGTTAGACATGAAAAGAAGAGATTTTGTAAAAACAGGTGCAATGATTGGTGCGGGTACAATTTTAGCTCCTCATATCTTAAAAGGCAACAAACTATATAAATCAATAGATAATGATAAACTACTAAATTCTGAAGATGATTCTATAATTGTGATACTTGAGCTTTTTGGTGGTAATGACGGTTTAAATACAGTTATTCCATTCGATCAGGAAGATGAATATTTCAAATTGCGTCCAACTTTAGGCTTAAGCAAAGACAAAGCAACACAGTTTGGATCTTCTGACTTGTGGTTTAATAATGCGCTGATCAAAGACATACATAAAGACGGATTTATCAATCTTATGGATAATGGTCAGCTCGCAGTAGTGCAGGGGATAGGCTATAATTATCCTAATCTGTCACATTTCCAGTCCAGAGATATTTGGCATTCAGGAATTACACCTAAAAATGAAGATGACTTTCCAAAACTCCTTGAAGGATGGCTTGGAAGGTATTTTGCATCTAAACTGGATAATTTCCCTTTAGAAATTCCGGAACATCCACTTGCAATTCAAGTTGACGGTACTGTATCTATGCTTCTTAACAGTAATAAAGGATTTATGGGTATAGCAGTCAATGATCCTGATAAATTCTTTGAAAATGGGGGAGAGTTGTCTTCAGCTTTGCCTAAATTTCAAAATCCTCAAAGTAAATATGAGGATGAATTCAATTATGTGCACGTAATTGCGCAACAGTCGGAAGATTACGCAAAAGCTGTAAAAGAAGCTTGGGACATTGGTAAATCAAAAATAAAAGTAGATTACACTTCAGATTTGTCACAAAAATTTAAGATAATTTCAGCTCTTATAGCCGGTGGACTAAAAACCAAAGTTTATTATGTAAGGTTGTCAAATTTTGACTCTCATGCAAAACAAGCTGATGGAGATGGTTACGGTCAACATTGGACTCTGTTGCAACAAGTTGCATCCTCAATTTCAGAATTTTTAGATGATGCCAAACAAATCGGCTATGCAGAAAGAGTAGTTGGCATGACTATGTCCGAATTTGGAAGAAGACCATTCGAAAATGGCAGTAGCGGTACAGATCATGGTGGGGGATCTATGCAGTTTGTCTTCGCCGGAAGTGATAAATATATTAACGGCGGATACTACAAAGAACAAGGTGCTCCAAGTCTTACAGATTTTGATGATTACGGTAATATTCTGAAAAATTATGATTTTAGAAGAGTATATGTAGACTTTTTAGAAACATGGTTTAAAGCATCAAAAGAAGAAACAACTGCTGTTTTTGGTGAGCAAATGACTTCATTGAATATTCTAAATCCAAGAGCTACATCTGTTTCAGATTCACTTGTGATAAGCAATAATCTGCCATTTACAATTCTTCCGAACCCGACAGATAGAGATGCACATGTTCAATTTGAATTAAAGTCTGCTGATAATGTTCAAATTGATTTATACAGTATTCTAGGTAATAAAATTACAACTTTGTACAGTGCTTTTACTTCAGCAGGATTTTATTCAATCCCGTTGAATGCTAACTTATCAAACGGATCATATATGGTCAACATTAGAACAAAAAACAGAAGTTATACTCAAAGACTTATAGTGAAGAAATAAATGAAATCACTAATATACATATTGCTGATGCTTTCTACTTTCGAATTATTTGCATTTGAAGAGTGCGATTCTATTCGTTATTGTTCACAAAATGCAATAAGCTTTTCTGTTAGTTCAGGGAAAGGGGCACATTATTTAGAAGTCCAAAATACTGCATCTTTAGAAAGCATCAGCGATAGTATGACTGTTGATTTTTGGCTTAAGGCAGAAAAACAAGAAGGAAAAAATCAATTTATCGCCGGCATATGGGGACCCGGTGAAGACTATAATGATGAGTGGGTAATTTACATTGATCAAAACAATCAACTGACTTTCCAAATAAATGGCGCAAACAGTAATAAAGGATACGAAGATAATACCATTACATCTCTTGATTATTCTTCATATTTTTCTGAATGGCACCATATATATGCTGTGTTTGACGGTATTAAAGCTGAGATATCACTTTATATAGATGGAATCAAATTCACATCTGATACTAACACTGAATACCCAACAACAAAACTAAGAAAAAGAGCAAATAAAGAGTTAAATCTGCAAATAGGATCAGCAAACGCTGTTTCGGATGATTTGAATCTAAACAGAACTTTGCTCGGTCAGATAGACGAGTTTCGTTTATGGAACAAAATTTTTGATGATGAGATTATGTTTTGCCAGAAAGACGAATCTCTGAATGGTGATAACCCCGGACTTGTTTTGTATCACAGATATAATGAAACTCCAGATAATTATGTGATATGCGATGCAACAGGAAATGGCAATTATGGTTTGGCCAGAAGTGGAGCATCTTGCCTGCCTTCTGAAAGATATTATCAAAATACTCTGGTAGTTACATCCTTAGACCAGGAATTACCGCTTACAGATACTATAATTTGTGATTATAGCCGTACTTACAACTTTGAAGTCCATAACACCTCTCAATGTGATAAAACCGTTTATGTTAGGATAAGAGGTGATTATCCTGAGAAGTATACAATATCACCTTCTAATCGATATAATTTAGCACCGGATGAGAAAGTTAAATTTTCTCTAATTCTGGATGCAGATTTTGTTGGTGATATTAGATCAAGACTTGACGTTTATAATAACAACAGATGCACTGACTGGAATACGTTTACAATGGATATAAAGCGAATGACGGAGTTTTCTTACAGTACTGATTCTTTGGGCTACGATGTACTTAAAGCGAACTGTATCGAAGTTAGAGAAGATATTAAGACTATTCAGATTTGTAATAACAGTAATGCTATCGGTTCAGGTCGAGAGCTTGAAATCGAAAAGCTATATGTTACAAATCCGAACATTTTTGAAATATTACTCCCTCAAGCGCTTCCAATAAAATTATTGCCAGGTGAGTGTATTGATATACCGGTTAGATTCAACAATATCGATATTGCAGGTAATTACTATGACTCTCTTAGAATCGAAACAAATGATATTTGTGATACAAATCGATTTATCGAATTAGAAGGACATATAATAGACGTTTTTACAATCACAGATCAAAGCGGAAATGAAGAGATTACATCATTCGATTTCGGCACTGAATGTATAGATTATATAACACCTGCACAATCTTACATTTGGCAAAATTTGACTAAAAAGAATGCTTTTATAGATGAAGAACAAATATTTATAGACACAATAATTGTACCTGAACATTTTATATCTAAAAATTTTGAATTCCCTGTTAATATAGATGAATATGATGGCCACCAAATCCATTATTTCAGATTTCTGCCTACAGCCCAAGGTAATTTTGTTGATACTGTAACATTTGTAATTAGATCAAACGAATGCACTATAGAGAAAAAAATTCAAGTTAAAGGTAAAGGCTATTATGCTAATTTAAAGTTTGACGACTCCTCTGTTAATTTTGGGAATGTCATTGTAGGTCAGGAGCTCCAAAGAAGCATACCTATAACAAACCTGAGTGATGAGCCAGTAAACTTGCTGACTTATCTTAAGTATGGTTCCGGATTTTTCTTTGCTTCAGGACAAAATCTTAATCTTGCACCTCTACAAACAAAAAATATTGAAATAGTTTTCAGACCTATTACTGATTCAATATACACTGATGAGCTTTGCTATTTGGAGAAAAGGTGTTACGAATCTGATTGCATATCATTAACAGGAAAAGGAATATATGAGTTATTCACTTATACTCCTAACATACTTGTAATAGAAAATGTCTTAGCTTGCGATTCCAAAATAGATTCTATATCAATTAGTAATATCGGAAGTCAAAATCTATCATTAAGTAATTTTGTATTGGATGACCAAAGCACGAAGTTTAGTTATTTAGACAATAATACTTTATTACCGGCAAGTTTACCAGATAATCTATCGATGAATGTTGGGCAGATAGCTACTTTTGTGTTCTCTTATACTCCTGATGACATAACAATGGACAGAGCTGACAGAGCATTTTTAAGATTCGAGGACAATACCGGTCAGGAGTGGCATTTAAAGCTCTATGGCACATCTGTCAACCCTAAAATCTATATTACGGAAGAAACTAGATACGGAATTATAGAAGTAAATGATACAAAAAGAGACACCCTGACAATAGAAAATATTTCTCAGACTGAAATATCTCTAGACAGTCTTTCGGTAAGTTCCGGTTTCAAAATTATATATCCGGATCCTACTAACTTTAACAAATTATTAGCACCTTCTGATACTATCATGTTGATAGTTGATTTTATTCCTACTGAAGCAAAAACTTACGAAGGAATAGTTTATGTTGGAGCTAATTCGCCTTGTATTTCATTTGCATCAGGTTCGCTTTACGGAACAGCAATTGTTGTACCTTTAGAAGTGCCTATTAGTACTATAAGCTATGGATACATTAAATCATGTAATTGTGAAGACAGAACTATAACTTTAATAAATAGTTCCAACTCTTTCCCTATGATAATTGATTCAGTATGGATTGACGATTTAAATACAGCTTATCCATATCCTGAGTTTTTCTCATGGACTTCTACATATTTTGAACAGAATAATTACCAGTTACCTTTTGAAATCCCTGCAGGAGCATTTGATACATTGAAAGTAACATATTGCCCAGGCAATCCTTCGACACGTGATTTTATCAATAACGATGCTACTTTACACATCAAGTCACATGGACA
Source organism: uncultured bacterium (assembly GCA_942490685.1). GTDB lineage: Bacteria > Bacteroidota > Ignavibacteria > Kapaibacteriales > UBA2268 > JBFHIJ01. Next base: position 1,109,029 of record CALNXW010000016.1, on the reverse strand, counting down.
AGCATGGAATAGAGATTTTTCAGTTTATCTTTCCGGTAAACGAAATCTATCTTTTGAAGCTGATCCCACTTATGTAGCATTTCCTCCAACAAGAGTTGATACACTTGCACCATCCCGTTACATAAATATTGTAATACCAGAAATTACAGTCAATCCTCAGCAGAGCCCTTTAAGAATTGACTCTATATCTTTCGAACCTGCAGAAAGAGTATTTACTGCCATTGATACCATTAGTAATTCAATGTCAAGTTTAACATTAGATACCGGCTCTGTTCTTACATTAAGAGTCGATTTCAAACCTAGAGCTGTTCGAGAATATTATGCAAAAATGATTTTACATTTTTCTGAACCATGTATTGAATTAGATTCAACTATTGAATTGTATGGTTCCGCTTTCGCTCCGGCATATGCATTAGATTTTAGATTTGACACTACTAATGTTGTTTTAGATACATTTGGTATGATAACTTGCGATACTTTGTTCGTCCCTGTTTATACATCCAGAGAAATACCTGCTGAGATTGTTGATGTTGGAATGAAAGTAATATACGACACAGATAAACTGGATTTAGTTGGTGCTGATTCTGAATATTTAGATCAAAATTGTCTTGGTTACGTACCTGATATTATATTCAGTAGCCCAACGACAGATGGTAGAGGAATTACACTTAAAAACTTCTGTCAGGTTGATTCTTTACGCCCACTGTATATAGCAAAATTTATATCAAAATTGCAACAGCGAGATATTTTAGATATCAAGATTGATTCTATGCATTTTGATACAGAAGAAGTTATTTTATACGATATAATTGCTACAAATGACAGTGCTAAAGTTATCATTCTTGAACCCGATTTTGAAATAAATCAAGTTATTCAGTATGACAGTGTTCAAATATTAGATTGTGTTACAAGGGGCTTTGAAATCAGCAACACAGGTGATATCCCTTTGAGTATTTCTGAGATTTTGGATCTACCTGAGGACATCATAATATTGAGCTCTGATCCGCCATTAGATACATTATTTGAAGTTGGAGAAAGCGCAGTTTTAGTTTTGCAATATTGCCCTAGATCCAGAGACACTATTGACAGAGTTATATATCCTTTCAGTAATGACCCTTGTCATATAGTTGATTCTACAAATATTTATGGTTATGGATATGCTCCTGATATACCCATTCGTATAAAATTTGATTTGATTGAGGAAGTACCCGAATTTAATTCGAAATTAGGACAGGAAATTACAATACCGATATATCTGGATACGAACCTCAATACGACTGTGAACGGAACTGAGTATTGGTTAGAAAATCTAAATATAGATCTGGCTTTATCATATAATCCAAGAGCTTTAAAATTTATTGAGGTAATTAATCCGGAAATACCGATAAGTGTTACTGATTATGATCCGGGAAGAATTCTATTTACAGCTGTCAGTATAGATTCTTTGAAAAAAGGTAAATTATTCGATTTAGTTTTTGAATCTACAGTACCTGATTCAATTTCATCCAACATGAGTATCAATATAGATCATATAGATACTGACAATCTTATGTTTCTGGACTTATATCCGGATGGGGGTGAGGCAGTATTCACCAGCGAAGGGAAATGCTCTATAACATACTTCAAGTTCCAGTCAACTGAAACACAGATATTCAAAAACTATCCAAATCCATGGTCTGAAAAAACAACATTTCGATTTAAACTTGGAGAAAAAGTGCCTGTTTATCTGGATTTATACAACTCTGCAGGTGAAAAAACCGATACTTTTTTGAATGGTAATATCACTTTTGAAAGAGGAGAATACAGTATAGACATATATTCCGATAATTTGGAATCAGGTCTATATTTCTTACTTTTTAAAGCAGGAATCTATACAGAATCCATACCAATAATTCTAACTAAATAATTATGTGGTTTAAACATTATTCAGCTGATTGTGTTGGCATTTGTATAGTAAATGTCGTTCCTACTTCATATTCAGACTCAACTGAAATGCTGCCACCATTTAATTCAATGAAATCTTTGCAAAGCAAAAGACCAAGTCCTGTTCCGGTTTCAGAATTTGTTCCCTTAGTACTGTGATGAACATCAATTCTGAACAATTTATGGATATCTTCTTTCTTCATTCCAATTCCGGAGTCAGTTATTTTAAATTCTACAATATTATCAATTTTCTTTGCAGAAAGAGTAATGCTTGAAGATTTGAAAGAGAACTTTATCGCGTTTGAAAGTAAATTACGTAATACGGTTTTTAGCATATTCTTATCAAAGTAAACAATTAGAGATGAGTCTATCTCATTTAGAATCTCAATTTGTTTTTCGTCTGCATTTACTTCCTGTAATTCAATTACAGAATTAATAATATTAAAAAGTTTTAGATTCTCCGGAGCTATATTGATTTTATTGGACTGTGCTCTAGCCCATGTCAATAAGTTCTCGAGCAAAGTAGAAAGATGGATGCCGGCTTTGTTTATGCTATTTATAAGTTCAACAAGCTGTTCTCCGGTCATTGATTTGAAACGATTGAGCAACAAATCAGAAGATAAAACAATTGCATGAAGAGGATTTTTCAGATCGTGAGCAATTATTGAAAAGAACTTATCTTTAGTAATATTAGCTTCTATAAGACCTTTTTCTTTCTCTCTTAATTCTGATAGTGCTTCTTCTAATTGCTTATGCTGCTGATTAATTTTGTCGTTTTTAGACTGCAACTCATCATTAGCTCTTTTCTTGTTTATATATTTCGTGTAAATAAAGAAAAGAAGTAAAAGAAACATCACTGCAAAGGCAATAAAATAGTTTCTCTGAATAATATTTTTTTGCTCTAAAAGAGATCTTTCATGTTCTTTTTTATCTGCCTGGTATTTTATTTCCAGTTCTGCAATTACCTTTTTAGTTTTCTGGTTTGAAAGCGAATCACTCAGTTCAATAAAATTTTGATAGTTTTCCAAGGCTAATTTATAGTCTTCTTTTTCTCTATATAGATCATAATATAGTTTATACGTTCCGGAGAGTTGAATTGGGTTTTTTGAATTAAGAGCAATAAGTTTTGCTCTCTCTGCATATTCGAAAGCTTTATCCAGAATACCTTTGTCCAAATATATTTCAGCAATGCTTGTTAGGGGGAAAAAGATATTATTATCTTTAGTCTTTATTTTTTCGTCTAATGCTAATCTGCAATATTTTAGCGCATTGTCATTGTCACCAATTTCTTTATATGCCAGACCCAAATTGTTGTATACTAATCCAAGACTAATAGCTAGGTTCTTGCTTACAACGATGTTAAGAGTTCTTTTATAATAATAAATTGAAGAGTCAGTCATGCTTTGTTTGCTAAATATATTAGCCATATTGGTAAAAGCTTTGGCTTGGGACATAAAATCATTTTGCTCTTCAGCAATGCTAAGTGCAATTCTGATATGTTCCTTTGATTTTTCAAATTGATAATCCATAGCATAAATCTGTGCTATTTTAAAGTGAAAGCCTTCAATATCTTCTGTATTACCAGTTTTCTCTTTCAATCTCAATTCTTTAAGAGAGTATTGGATTGAATTTGAATAATCATTTTGCCTTTGGTAAGCTTTTGCCAGGTCATGGTAAATGGCAATTAGTATTTCATCTTCTGCCTCGTTTTTAACCAAGCCCAGAAGCTGCAATCTATTAGCAATAGCTTTTTCGAGATCATTTCTGAAATAAAAGACTGAAAATAGTTTATCACTAACCATTTTCATAAATGCGGCACTTTGCAGTTTGGAAATATTATTCTCTATTTCGTCCAAATAGACCTGCATTTCATCATGTCTATTGAGCAGGTAGAGAGTAACTACTATATTTGACTTGATAATCATTTCAAGGTCAAATCTTTTAAGACTTTCATATATAGCTAATGACTTTTCGTAAAACTCAAGAGCTAATCTATAGTTTTTGCTTCCCTGGTAGATTCTTGCAAGATTATTATAAGAATATGCAAGCCCTTCAGCATCATTAACTTCTTTGGCTATTATTATTGCTTGTTTCGAATATTCTAAACTCTTTTGGCTATTAATTGACAACATCCGTTCAGAGGCATCATTTAGCAATTTTACTTTTTCACTTCCAACAGCCTTATTTAGTTTATCACTAAGTTCATCTAATGATTCTAATGCCATTATATTACAAGGCATTACAACAATCAGCAGAATGATATAAAAATAAATCTGGATCATATTTATATAAAGGATTAAAACATTGGCACAATTGTAGCCTAAAATAGTAAAAATCTCAATTGGAAAAAGATTTTTATTGTCAATTACTACAAAATATTGAAAAAAAGTCAAGGAAGCTAAAAGGACTGTATAGCTTTCTTATATAATCTAATCAAGGAGGATTTATGGAACTGATTGTTGCGATCATATGGTATTTAAACCTTATGGCACCAAACACAGAGTATCATGTTGCTGAAATTAATTCAGTAGTAAATGCAAACCCAGAAGTAATGATGATTGCAGATGATGTAGAAAAAGCTACAGACGTTTGGATTGAATTCAACAGCTCTGGTGGCGAAGTTGAAATTCAAGCAGACATTATCGAATGGTGGGAAGAAGATACTTCTTGCAGCTACACACTAGATCCAATTCCTAGCTCAGTAATGTTAGAAATGGCTAAAGAATATAGAGATGCTTACTCTGAACCAACTGATGACACTGGAACAACTGAAAACAGTGAAGGAGAAACATCTACTAGTGGAGAAGATGAAGGTACTCAATCAGAAAAAGAAAAGAAATAGAATATTTATGGTCTATACTATACTAAGTATAAACTATGGACTTACTTAGTCTATTGAGTCTAGTAAGATACTTTAGACAGAGTGCTATAAAGAGAAAAATACTAAACGTTTTTTTAAAAAGGGTAAATCACTTTCAGTGTGTTTACCCTTTACTTTATTAAGTCTGCCCCGTCCTAAAAAGAGTTGACACAAAAGGATGGTATAATGGAATCACAACAAAACGCAGTAAAAATCAAGCGTACTCAAAAAGATTATAGTTTGGCTTTCAAATTGCAGGTAGTAGATGAAGTAGAAAAAGGCTACTTAACCTACAAACAAGCTCAACGGAAATACGGCATTCAAGGTCGTGCAACTGTTTTAGTATGGTTAAGAAAGCACGGTAGATTAAACTGGCAAGCAGAGGTCAATATGAAAAAGAAACCTGTACCTAATAAGCAGATAAAAGCTCTAGAAAAGCGTATTAAGGAACTAGAGTTAGACAAGGAAATCTTAAACAAGGCAATAGATGTAGCCGACGAAATGTTTGATACGAATATTAGAAAAAAGTACTTAGCCGAATCGTACAAGATTATCAAAGAAGAAAAACAGGCAAAACAACAGTAAGTCATGTATGTACGATATTAGGCTATAGTAGGCAAAATTATTATAAGCAATTACAACAACAATCTAAAAATCAAGAATATTCAAAAATACTAGTAGAGGTAGGTAAACACCGTAAGCTTCTGCCTCGAATAGGTACAAGGAAATTATATTACCTTATAAGTCCTAGGCTTGAAGAACTTGGTATAAAGTGCGGTAGAGACAAGCTGTTTAGCATATTGCGTGATGCAAATTTACTTATTAGAGCTCGAAAAAGATACATTCAAACTACTATGTCTAAGCACTGGTTGAAAAAGTATCCAAATACAGCAAAAGATATGGATGTAACAGCTCCAGAACAGGTTTGGGTAAGTGATATAACATACTTGAAAACAGATGAAGGGAATTGCTATTTAACTCTTATAACAGATGCATTCTCAAGACGAATAATGGGATTTAACTTAGCAAACAATATGAGAGCGGAAGAATCTCTGAAAGCTCTTAAAATGGCTATACAGAACCGTTGTTATAAAAGTAGGACATTGATACACCATTCTGATAGAGGATTACAATTTTGCAGTCATGACTATACTGAAACAGCGAAAAGAAACAATATAAAAATCAGCATGACAGAGCAGTACGATCCATATGAGAATGCACTTGCAGAAAGAATGAATAGAACTATCAAGGAAGAATTTTATTTAGATGGTAAACTCAAATCAATCTTGCAAGCGGAATACATAGTGAAAGAAGCTATTGAACTATATAATTCTTATAGACCTCATTTAGCTTTAAAAATGATGACTCCAGATTATATACATAAAATCCCCGATAAAAATTTTACCAGGGATTATTTTGATAATTAAATCTGTCAACTTATTTTAGGACGTTACAGTCTCTATGATTATAGTTCAAAAGAGACTGTAAATTAGTCGATCCTGAAAAAGTCAAACAAGAGCAAAAACGATTAAACAATAGGGCACTAAATTCAAAATTAGTGCCTTTTCAAATTTGGCAAAAAGAAAACGCAAGTTACTAAGTAGCTTTTTGAAGTTAAAAGCTGCACAAGCCAGCATCACATTTATAGAATCTCCCTCTAATCCCTTCAAAAAGTTTCTGCCTAATCTGTAATCTGATTTTAAATGTCCTATAATTGGCTCTATTGCTGATCTTCTTCTAAATCGTTTTCTGTAAGATTGTGATTTCACCTGCTCTCGGGTTCTTTTATGCACTCTTAATAACTCAGTATCACCAATTTTTTTCCTCCCACGGTATCCCTCGTCAATTAAGACTTTTTTCGGATGTCTATTGCATAAGCGATGATATTGCTCTAGAGCTGATGGCAGAGTATGACCATCATACGGATTCCCGGTAAAATTTAAAGCACCGACAATTATATTGCTGTTTTTTGTTGTCAGTATTGATACTTTAGAGCCAAATTCATAACGTTTATTTGGTTTTCCTTTAGAAATACAGGCTACTTCCGGTTCGTGAAAACTGTAAACTTTATTTTTGTCTTTTCTTGTCTGGGATAATATTTTTTTTGATACTTCTATCTCATTAGAATATGCCAATTGAAGGTCTTTGGGAAGTTTACGTAGTAAATCTCTGAGAAGTCTTGCACTAATTGTTTTAATTTTTCTTGCTGCACTGCGCCCTTGTTTTGCTCGCTTTGGTGTTGATAAATATCTCAAATACCATTTAAGTGTTGGGATTGTGCGTTTATAAGATTGACGCAAACGAACTTTCGTCTTATCGGCTATTCGCCATACCCAATTAATAACTTTTAGATGTAATTTTGTATCTGTTGGAAAGGTAATATTTTTTTCCTGAACGGTAGTGTCTGCTGTTATTTCAGATTCCATAGCTTTTCTGCCATGAAGTTTTATCGATATTTGTAATATTTTTTCTGCTCCGGATTCACCTATCCTTTTTCGAAAAACTGTTAATTCCGATGGATCACAAGGGAAGTTCCATTGAAACTCAGTTTCACCTGAGAAAAATTGCCAATAAGGATTTTCAAGCCAAGTATAAACCACATTTTCATCTGACATATTGTACATATGTTTCAACATCAGAAGAGATACCATTAAACGTATTGATTTTGCGGGGCGTCCGAAGTTTTTCTTATACTTTTTGCCAAATTCTTCTTCAAATTCTGACCATGGAACTATTTGGCTTAGCTTGTATAAGGGGTGTTTAGGATTTAATGTTTCTGATAAGCCTTCGTAAAGAAAGGAGCTTTGCTGATTATTATTGCGATTTTTCATAACAAAATTGTGATTTAGATTGCAAGATTTTTGTTCAAAAATAACACTTTTCTGCAATCTAAACCACTACTATTCTTACTTAACTCGCTTTATTGATTGGTGATTAGATATTTTTTCAGGATCGACTAAATTAATCTCTATCATTTACACTCTTATGGATAATGCCCATGTGTTTCTTTATTCTAATTGACAAGCTTTTGTTCAATATGCAGAAGCATCTCTCTATAAGAGGATTTAAAAAAAAGATGTGATTCAAAACTAAATCACATCCTAGATTTTTTTTAAATTCACTTTAAACCTGATTATTACAATTAATCAAACAAAGTAATTCTAGTGCCTGCATATATTTTTGCACCATTAATTGGCCCCCAAACTATTGAACTGTCAAATCCTTCTACAAATGGATTATCATATCCAAGAATTGGATTTGCCTGCGTATAACCTGTCAGGTTTTCTCCTCCAATATATACCTCAAAAGCTTCGAATGATTTTGTTACTTGTGCATTGAGCGTTAAGAAGTCAGGCGAGAAAGAATCAACTCCAAATGATTTTGGAAGTCTGCTTTTACCATTGTATGAAAATGTCATATCAAAGTCAAAACCTTTCTCTCCGGTTGTATATGACAAGTTTACAAAGGCTTTATGGCGTTTGGAAAGAGGTTTTTCTATGTACTCATCCTGAAGCTTGTATTTTACGTCGTTTATTCTATAAGCTAAAATCATATTGAAATTCTCGAATAGCTCCATTGTTAAGTCAATTTGAAAGCTATTAGAATATGCGTTGTCTTCTATGTTTTGTACGAATGCCTTATTGGGATCTCGGTCAACATCTAATACAATTTGATTTTGGAATCTTGTATGATAAAACTCAGCATTCAATGTGAAATAATAGTCGAATAGTTCAAGTTCACCTGTATAGTGAAGTCCGAAGTTTATAGCTTCTTCAGAGCGGTTATTATCTTCAAAAACAAACTCTCTGCTACTTGCTAACAGAGCAGGGTATTCTGAAAATACGTGCGATAATCTATAGCCTTTTCCAAGTGAAGCTCTTAAAGAAGAGTATTCATCAAGAGTATATTTAATGTGTACTCTTGGAGATATAAAGGTTTTATCTTCATAATCACTATTAACAAAATCAGCTCTCAATCCGGCAATTAACTGCAAGTCAGACCATAATTGAGAAGTATATTCTGCAAAAACACCAGGTATCATATCTTGAGAATTAAGTCTTGTATCTGCCATAACTTCATCATAGTTATCAGCTATAAAGTTAATACCTAATTGTAATTTATCAGGTTTAGAGCACTCTGATTCAGCACTTAAATGAGTATCAAAAAAGATACTAGCATTGTAAGTGTTTTGTTTTGCGTCATAATTTCTTTTTCCAAAAAATGACTTCTGATCATGGTACGTAAAATTCTGAATCATTGCAATTGACATATATGTTTCAGTATCGAAGACATAACCGCCTTTATGGAATAAGTCAACTTTTTCAGTTTTGATTTCTATTCCGTATAAATCTTGCTGGTTATTCTCGTGAAAACCTATCTGACCGGCTCTTCTATTGTCATAAAGTGCTTGAATTCCAAACTGAGTTGCAAAACCGTCAGTTACAAATTTCCATCTGTTAAGCACATTAAATTGTTGAGTCAATGGCATATCCAAAAAGGAATCAGAATTATGATCTTTCTCTATATTAGAATAATTACCGTGTATGAATAATGCTGTACTAAGTTTATCAGTTACTTTTGTAGCACCAATCAAATTACCTTCCATCATGCCAAAGTTATTGTGATAATAATTGGCAAAAACAGGTGGTGAATTGTCAGGCTTTTTGTATTCTACATTAATCTGTCCGGTAATTGATTCAAAACCGGTTGCTACAGTAGAAGCTCCCTTAGATATTTGAATGCTTTCCATCCAGGAACCCGGTATATAGTTCAATCCAAAAGTACTAGCAAGACCTCTGACTGAGGGCACTTTTTCAATCATAATTTGAGTATATTTGCCTGCTAAACCGAGCAATTCTATTTGTCTGGCTCCACTTACGGCATCAGTTTGGTGTACGTCAACAGACGCGTTAGTCTCAAAACTTTCAGCCAAATTGCAACATGCAGCTTTTTTTAAGCCTTGACTAGTAACAGTCTCTTGATGAGCTATGGAGCTTTTATTGATTTGATTAGCATTTTTTCTTGCAGTTACTACAATCTCTTTTCCATTATCCTGTGCTTCCAGACTTATATCTATCGAAGTTTTATTTTTAGGAATATAGATTTCTTGCTTCTCATAACCTACATAACTGACTACTAAAGTATCACTCAATGGTGTTTTCTTTAGTTCAAATTTGCCTTTTACATCTGATTTAGTACCGACTTTAGTATTCTTCCAGAATACATTTGCACTAACAAGAGTATTTTTTTTGCCAATAGCATCTGTGCCCGAAACAGTACCTTTGATATTTTGTGATAGTGCACTTACAGTGCTCAAAGAAATGAAAAATAAGATAATCTTAAACATTATTATATCTCTAAATAAAATGAAACATACTATTATTAATTTTGGCTAGCAATAATAATAATAGTCTTCATCATCGTTTGAGATATTGAATTTAGTAAGGTATTCTAAAATACTTAAACTTAGAGGCGGAGGTATATCTGTAGTAGAACCTTTTATTAACATCTCTTTCTTTTTAGATGTTATCGATTCTTTGTAAAACGTCTTATTGATATAAGATACAGGCGCATCAATTTTTGATGTGTTAAAGACTATTTGCAAATCAATGGAATTATCGATTGAAATAGTATTTGTTTCACAGCAATTTGCCATAAGCAAGGCTTGCTCGATATTAAAGATACTTTGACTGCTACAACAGCTTTCAATTTCTACTTTAGATAAAATGCAACTTGCGCCACAACAATCAGAAGAACAGAGGTGTTTTTCTAAAGTGATTTCATACTTATTACTTGTATTACAGGTGTTTGAATAGAGTAAGAAATGGATGTTGCTTGTCAAGATAGAAACAACCATTAGAGTAGAAATCAATATTTTTAGCACTTTAACCATATAGCAATATACGAAAAAAAAAATACATTGTTTTAAATACTCGAAGATAAACTCGCAAGAAAGCCTGGCTTGAAAAAGATTAATTTTTTTAGTTGTTCGATTTTGGCTATTTGCATTAGATAAAAATATAACAAACAAAGATTTGTAAAATAATATGACTCTTAAAGGCAGAATAGGAACTCTTTTAACTATATGTTTCAGTTCGTTCATATTTCCATTTATGGTTTCAGCATTAGCTGTGGCATTGCCTGAAATAGGAAAGGAATATGGAATTAGTCCAGGCGATCTTGGACTTGTTGAAACAAGTTACTTAATAGGTTCCTTTTTGATGTTAATTCCTATTGGTAAAATCGCTGATAAAGTTGGATTGGGGAGAGTTTTTATTTTCGGTGTGGGAACAAATACTCTAATTATGATTGCAGTCGGGCTAGCTCCAAGTTATGAAATATTGCTGCTTCTGAGATTTTTTCAAGGTCTCAGTATGTCATTGCCTATAGCTACAGGTAATGCGATACTTACTAATGTATTCCCTAGTTCGGAGAGGGGAAAAGTATTAGGCTTTAATATAGGTGCAGTCTATATAGGTTTAGCGCTTGGTCCATACTTCGGCGGTCTGATTATTGAATTCTTTACATGGCACTATATTCTTTTTATACTTAGTGCATTTAGCCTTATTGCCTTCATACTGGCATTTAGGAATTTAGAGTTTTCTAAACAAGGCGATATTTTTGAATTAGATCTGAAAAGAGCTTTCATTTTTTCAGGTTCAATATTTCTAGCATGGTTGGGTGTCAGTCTATTCAAAATTGGAGCATATTATCTTATACTCTCAGCTGTGGGTATAGTAATATTAATTTTAACAGGAATACATCAATACAAAGCACAAAATGCCATAATTGATGTCAGATTATTTGTTAAAAACAAAGCATTTAGGGATGGAAATCTGGTAAATTATATAAACTATGCTTCTTCAATTGCGGTAACGTACTTATTTAGTCTTTATCTTCAGTATGTCAGAGGTATGTCAGCACATGAGGCTGGTCTTGTCTTGATAGCTCAACCAATTATGCAGGCAATTTTTACTCCTGTAACAGGCCGGCTATCAGATAAAATAAATCCTTCAATACTTGTGTTTATGGGTATGCTCTCTTCTATGATAGGTATAATGATTTCTATTACTTTGACAAACGAATCAAATATTTTGTGGATATATTCACTATTAGTGTTTTTTGGTATAGGGTATGCTTTATTTTCATCTGCCAATACAAACCAAATGATGTCAAGCGTAGAAAGACACGAAACTGGAGTCGCATCGAGTATTATAGGTGCATTAAGGACTCTCGGTATGCTAACAAGTATCTCAATAGCATCCACAGCATTTAATTACTTTGTGGGCTCAAGAGAAATGACAGCAGCTTTGACGGATAATTTTTTGAAAGGTATGCAGGTGTCTTTTGTAATATTTCTGGTAATAAATATAATTGGTGTTTTAATAGCTTATAGGTTATTTAAAGCAGACAGAAGAAAGATATAAAACAGTACAAACGAAAAACGCTCTGCAGATTTGCAGAGCGTTCCCACGAAAAAAAGGTCAATTATTTACGTTTCTTATGACGATTTTTACGAAGTCTTTTTTTCCTTTTGTGTGTCGCCATTTTATGACGTTTTCTTTTTTTACCGCAAGGCATAACTTCTTCCTTCTTTAAATCAACTTATTATATCAATAAATAGTATTTTTTGCCAACTGATTAGGCTATTAATATAAAAAAACTTTTCGAGAAAAAAAAATATGTTTAGAATTTAGTCTATTGACTCTCCATTATTACCTTTTTTCTGCATTTCACTGTCTACTCTTTTAGCGAAGTCAGGAGATGGTTTGAAAATCGGCACATATCTTTTTTCTAATTGTACTTCTTCTCCGGTTTTTGGGTTACGAGCTTTACGAGGCTTACGACTTTTATATTGAAAAACTCCAAATCCGCGAAGTTCGATTCTATGACCTTGGGCTATAGAAGCTTTTATGCTTTCAAAAACGCCTTCTACAACTTCTTTCGTATCTCTTTTAGTCAACCCGGTTGCCTTGGCGATTTCGTCAACAATGTCTGCTTTTGTCATAATTTTCCCAGCAATATTTATTGAAACACTAATCTTATTTGCAAATGCATAAAGGAAAACAAATTTACGAAAAGTGCCTTCTAAAAAAAAATAATTTCGCGTATTGAACAAGTTTTAATTCCAAACGTATAGTTTATTTGAAATTTTGTGTTAAATAAGGTAATTTAGTACTTTGCTAAAAAGGACAATTTCCTTAGGAGTTAAATATGGACTGGAAATCTCAGTTAGATGCTAATGAAAGCAGTATCCATAAGGATATTGTTGAAAAAGGGAAAATGCCCAAACATATTGCTATCATTATGGATGGTAATGGTAGGTGGGCTCAGGAAAGAAGCCAAACCAGAATACATGGTCACAAAGAAGGTATCGAATCTGTAAGAGATATTGTAAAAGTTTCTTCTCAATTGGGAATAGAATACTTAACTTTGTATGCTTTCTCTATTGAAAATTGGAAACGCCCTATTACAGAAGTAGGTGGGCTAATGAAATTACTTGAACATTATCTTAAAGCAGAACTTGATGAACTGCATGAGAATAATGTTCGTCTTAATTCCATTGGCAAAATGAGTTCATTGCCTAAAGTAGTTCAAAAACTACTTAGAAATGCTCAGGAAAAAACTAAAGATAATACCGGGCTTACTTTGACTTTGGCGCTTAGTTATTCCGGTAGGTGGGATATAGTAAGAGCTGTGCAAATGATCGCTTTGGATGTAAGAAGCGGTAAAGTTTCTCCGGAAGATCTTTCCGAAGAATCATTTACTTCTTATTTACAGACTAAGGGGCTGCCGGATCCGGATTTACTTATCAGAACTAGTGGCGAAATGAGATTAAGTAATTTCCTCCTCTGGGAGATGGCTTACGGTGAAATTTATATAGTAGATAAATTTTGGCCGGAATTCAGAAGAAATGACTTATTTGAAGCACTTTATAATTACCAAAATAGAGAAAGAAGATTTGGTAAAACTTCTTCACAAATAAAAGATGACAATGAGGAAACAGAATCATATATCAAACGGGTTGTTAATGTATTCAAGAAATCATAATTTTTGGCTTTTGATTCTACTGTTCTTTATAAGTTCAGTAACACTAAATGCACAAATGGGTGGGGGTATGAATAGCCCTACTAGGCAAACTTTCACCATTGCAGGTGTATCGGTAGAAGGTAATGAATTTGCTGATCCTGCAACTATTATTACTCTCTCTGGACTAAGAGTCGGTAGTAAGATTAATCCATATGCTGATAATTCTATTCAAAAAGCTATCAAGCAATTATGGGAGAGGAAACAATTTTCAGATGTTGAAATAAGCATTGATAAAATTGCTCCTATTGGTATTTTCCTCAAAATATCAGTTAAAGAATTTCCTAGGCTTAACGAAATCGTTGTAGAAGGAAATGATGAAATTGAGAAAAAAGATATTCAAGACGCGACAGAAAAAATGCGTGGTGATATCATCTCAGGTTACGAACTTTATAAAGTTAAAAAATCTGTAAAAGCTCTTTATGATGAAGAAGGTTTGACATTTGCAAAAGTGAATGCTGAGCTCGAATCCACTAGTAGAGATGCTTATTCGGATATCATCCTGAACATAGAAGAAGGCGTTGAGTTTTACTGTAATGAAATCGTATTCGAAGGTAATGTCGCATATGATGATGACGAACTGGCTTCTCAGTTCGATGATACTAAAACAACTTCATGGTATGAATTCTGGGCTTCTGCTAAATTTGATAAAAACAAGTATGAAGAAGATAAAGACTTGGTTTTGAAGCATTATAAGAAGAATGGATATGTAGATGCTGAAATACTAAGCGATACTCTTATATATGACCAAGAAACTGAAACTGTAAAAGTGTTAATGACTGTCAGCGAAGGAAGACAGATTTTTGTAAGAAATTTGGATTTTGACGGTAATACGGTTTATACTGATGAGCAGCTTTTTAGAAGCTTAGACTTCAAGAAAGGTGATACTTATGATCAAGAAAAATTCATCATGAATTTGAATGGTAATGAAGAACAAAGTGACTGTGCTTCATTATATTTGAATAATGGCTATTTGACTGCAAGACTTGATCCTCAGGAAAAACGTGTTGACGGTGATAGCGTTGATATCACTATAAATGTTTTTGAAAACGAAAGATTTAGAATCAGACAAGTAAAAATTATCGGAAACGATAAAACTAAAGATAAAGTAATTAGAAGAGAGCTTTATACCAGACCTGGTGAATATTTCTCTAAAGGATCTCTTATCCGAAGCGTTAGAGCTCTTCAGATGTTGAACTACTTTAATCCAGAAGGTTTAAGACCTGATGTTCAGCCTGTAGATAATACTAATGTTGATGTATTATATACTGTAGAAGAAAGATCAACAGATACGTTCAATGCTCAGATTGGTTATGCCGGATCATTTGGTATGACAGGAGCTATTGGTTTTACTTTCAACAACTTCTCTTTACTTGAACCATTTAAGGGTGGTGCAGGTCAAATTTTCAACTTGAATTGGGAATTTGGGTATAATAACAGACTTCAAAACTTTTCTATTGGTTTCACAGAACCTTGGTTAATGAACACTCCGACTACTATTGGTTTCAACTTATTTAGTTCGAAAATCAATTATGGCTATAGCCTTAAAAGAACAGGTATCGGTGTAAATATTGGCCGTAGATTCCGCTGGCCAGATGACTATTGGAGAGGCGACTGGAGTGTTAGAGTGCAACAGAATGATATAACTGAAGGTGGTTCTTACTACTATCTGCCAGGACAGAATACAGAACTTGCACTTGGTCAAACAATCTCGAGAGTAAGTTTGAACAGTCCGTTTTTTGCTACCAGTGGTTCAAAATTTAGCTGGGGAGTAAATTATGCAATGGGTAATTTAGGACTTGGTTCAGTGGATTACCTAAAAAATCAAATTACATATGAAATGTACAATCCACTGCTTAAAGTGCAGGACAACGATAGATTAGTTCTTGCAATGAAAGCTCAGTGGGGCTATTTAACATATTTAGAAAAAGATTCTACCATATCTCCGATTGATTACTACTATATGGGTGGTAACGGATTGAGTGGTATTGGAGTGACTCCTCTCAGAGGTTATGATGACAGGGCTATAGGCGGTTATAAATGGAATCGCGTGATGTCAAAATATACTGCTGAGTTAAGACTTGCACTTTCATTAAATCCAATGCCAATTTATGTCTTTGGTTTTGCTGAAGCAGGTAATGTATGGACTAAATTGAGTACAACTGATCCTTTTGATCTCAAAAGATCAGCCGGTATTGGTATTCAGATGTTAGTACAACCAATCGGTATTTTAGGCTTCAGTTATGGATATGGTTTTGATAAACCAACCGGGTCTACAGAAGTATCCGGCTGGAGATTTTTATTCCACTTAGGACCACAATAATATTTAAAATTTATATAATCAAATGGGGTTAAGCATGAAAAAAATGTTGACACTAATTCTACTTGTTGTAGGTATAACTTTTGCTGCTACACAAGTGCAAGCACAAGCAGTAAAAGCTGGTGTAGTTGATGTAATTACTATTCTTAAAGAAATGCCTGATGCAAAAAAAGTAGACAAAGAACTGCAAGAAATCGGTATGAAATGGCAAGATACTCTTGTTGGAATGCAGAAAGAATTAGAATCAAAATTTGAGCAGTACAAAAAACAAAAAACAATGATGCCTGCTGATCAACAAGCAAAAACTGAAGCTGAATTGCAAGCTTTAAATCAAGCTTTGATGCAGTATAATCAAGAAAAATTTGGCCAAACCGGTGAAATGGCTCAAGTAAGAGAACAAATGTTAGAACCAATCAGAGAGAAAGTATCCAAAGCTATCGAAAAAGTAGCAAAAGAAGAAAAACTGAATTTGGTAGTTGAAAAAACATCAATGATTTTATACTCTGATGACTCTTTAGATATTACATTTAAAGTTTTAGATGTAATCAAAAGAGGAAATAAATAAACTTTTTTTTGATTAAGTGGTACTATACTTTAGTACCACTTTCATTCTTTTTAATTTCGGAATCTGACATGAGAAAATCAATAATCTTTTTTGTAGTAATTCTATCCTTTTTGTGCAGTTCAAATCTTTCAGCTCAGAAAGTAGGTTTTATCAATTCTAATACAATCAGAGAGAAATTCCCTGAAGCTCAATCAGCTGAGCAGAGAGTTCAGTCTGTGGTTGAAGATTGGAAACGTGAAATCGCTGAAACTCAAAATCAAATTGAAGAATTAGAGTTTGAGATGGATAAAAATCGTCTAATCTGGAGTTCCAGAGAAAAAGCGGCAAAAGAAAGAAAATTGAAAGAATTACTAAAGAAAAGAGAAAGTTTTGCTAAAGTTAAGTTCGAATCCGGTGGTGAGTATGATAATTTGGTAAGAGAAATAATGAGCCCGGTAGAAGAAAAAATCTTTGCATCAGTGCAAAAAGTTGCTTCTGAAGAAGGCTACGATATTATTTTGGACCAAAGCATTCAGCCTATTCCTTATGTTAACTTTAAGTATGATCTTACTCTCAAAGTATTGAAACTTCTCGGAGTTGATACTGATGCATTGGAAAAAGATTTACAGGAAAAAATTCAAAAAGATCCTAGAAATCAGAAAAAAGAATCCAAAAAGCCTCGCTCTCGCAAATCCAGAAGGTCAAGAAATGATCCTACTAAAGCAAAACAGATTCAAGAAGAAATAAAAGATAAAAAGACTGAGGAAAAAGAAGAGATAGAAGAAGAAAAAGAAAATGAAGAACCAAATCCGGAAGAGGAAGGTTCTGAAGAAGAACAACAAGAAAAAGAAAATATTAAAGAACAAGAAGAGCAAGAAATAAAGTAGTTTAAATCATGATTAATATCAAAACTAAAGAACTTGCAAGAAAATTAAACGGTCGCCTGATTGGTTCGGGTGACCTTTCTATTATAAATTTGAACAAAATTGCAGATGCTAATCCGGGTGAATTAACATTCCTGGGTGATCAGAAATACTTACATCATCTAACGAACAGTAAAGCTTCATGCATTCTAATTAAATCAGAGTTTGAAGCAGACTGCACAAATCCTGATATTGATTACATAGTGGTAGATAATCCGCATGAATCTTTCGTTGGATTGATGATGGAAATTGCTGCAATGCAAAAAAATGTAAAACCTTACATTAGCGAAAAAGCTATTATTGCAGAATCAGTTTCATTAGGTGAAAATGTAACTATAGAACCCGGAGTAGTGATTGGTGATAATTGCACTATTGGAGATAATACTGTAATAAAAGCTAATACTACACTATATGCCGGTGTTAAAATTGGTAATAATTCCTGCATAAACTCAAATGTAGCAATTTATCAAGATACTATTATAGGCGATAATTGCATTATACATTCAGGTACTGTAATCGGTGCTGACGGTTTCGGATATATCGAGCACAAAGATGGTTCTTTTACAAAAGTACCGCAATTAGGCAACGTAAAAATTTACGACGATGTTGAAATCGGTGCAAATTGTACTATTGATAGAGCTATGATCGGATCTACTGTCATCAAAAAAGGTGTGAAACTTGATAATCTGGTTCATGTTGCTCACAATTGCGAGATCGGAGAAAATTCTGCCTCAGCAGCACAATCCGGTATTTCCGGTAGTGCAATTCTTGGTGAAAGAGTAAGGCTGGGAGGTCAGGTAGGCTTGGCAGGACATCTATCGATTGCCGATGATGTAGTTCTTCTGGCTCAGTCAGGAGTAGCAAAGTCTATTGATCAAAAAGGTACATATTTTGGTGCACCTGCAAAAAGTCAACTTCAGGCTTTCAAAATTGAAGCAGTGATTAGGCATTTGCCGGAATTACTTTCTGATTTGAGAGAATTGCAGAAGAAAGTAAAAAAACTCGAATCAAATGATTAATAAATCTAATCACCCTTCCTATTAAAAAGATATCTGAATTTTAGTATATTTGTAACTATATTGCTTTTATAGACTCTATAAAAAAAAGTAGAAATCAAATATGCTCCATAAATCAGTGATATTGCTATTTATAATGCTGATGCCGAGAATCCTTTTCTCAGCATCAGCAGCTATTTTTATCACTGACCTTTCTGATTATCCTGAAATTCATGCTAATATTTATTTTTTAGATGATAATGGTGTTCCCATTTACGACGTATCAGAAAATGATATAGAAATTCGTGAAAATGGTCAATCTGTAGTCATATCTGATTTTAGATGTTCAGCAAATTCAAATCCAATTGAAATATCTTCAATTTTATCAGTGGATGTTTCAGCTTCGATGACAAGCGAAAAAATCAATAAAGCTAAAGATGCTTTAAATTTGTGGATTCAGAACTTACCAAATGGTAGCGAAGCCTCTATCAGTTCTTTTAACAAACATAATTATATGCTTAGAGATTTTACTTCAGATAAAAATGTATTATCAGGTTCCTTGAAATTTATCAATGGCAATGGAGGTACTGATTTCGACAATGCATTTTTTGGACAGCCTGCCGGAATTTTCCTTTCTTCTCAAAAAGCAAAAAAGAGTCCAGTAATTGTCATATATACAGATGGTGAAGGGACTGCAGATTATCAGAAAATTATTTCTGAAGCGAAAAAAATAGATGCCAAAGTATATTCTTTCATCACTTCTAAAGAAATACCGGTTTTTCTGGATGAGATTTCTAAACAAACAGATGGAAAAACTTTCGGAATTTCAATAGAAAACAATGATGTTGAAAATGCTTATAAATACATTCTAGCAGATGCTCAGGAGTATAATCCATGTTCGATAAGTTGGATTTCTGAATCATGCTCTTCGGAAAAAGAGATTGAAATACAAGTAAATACTAAAGGAATTTCACAGAGGCTAAAGTTTTCTGTTCCTGAAGATTTATTGCCAGGATTTGAGTATCCGATATCCAATACTATTGATTTTGGAGAAGTGCCTCAAGGTAATTCAACACAACGTAACATTCGAATTAAAGCACTGAGAGAGAATATACTAATTGATACTATTATTTCCAATAATCAAGACTTTAAGATTGATTTGGGAACCAAAGAATATCCTTTAACTATCAATAAAGGTACAATAGAAGAATTAGCTATAATCTATACTGCAAATACTGAAAACTATTCCTATTCGAAATTTGAAATACAGTCGCAAGCATGCGTAAATAATACATTTTATGCGGTTGCAGGCGGTAAATCTCCTACAGTCAAAGATTCTTTACTCAAAATAGTGTTTCCTAACGGAAATGAATCTTTAATTGCCGGTACAGATACTTTAATCACGTGGGAAGGGGTCTCAGCCAATGATACAGTTGCAATAGAGTATACTAGTAATGGAGTTGACTGGAATCTTGTTTCTCAATATGCAGATGGGTTAGAATATAGATGGAGAGTTCCGTTTGATATCTCCAATAATTGCAGAATTAGATTGCGTCATACAAATAGTAGTATCGAATCAGGTGGTAATTATATCATAGATGCTCACTCAAAAGCTATTAACAAAGTCGTATGGGGTAGAAATGACTTTGATACTCTTTACACTGCTTCAAAAGATGGTACACTTAAAAAATGGTATTATAAATACAAAAAAGAATCACTTATTTTAACCGGACAGATCAATGTTTCTGATATAACTCAGAATTCAGGTGGTATGATTGGGACAATATCTTTTGATCAGAGAGCAAAAATTTATAAAATATCCAATTCTGAGCTTTCCGCTGATAACGGGCATGTTTCTGGTATAAATACCATAGATTGGTCTCGTGATGAGAGGTTTATCATTGGTGGCAGCAATGACGGTCATATTCTTGTATGGAAACGATTTGATAATTTCAAAGAAATTGCCTCTGAAAAAATACACAATTCGAAGATTGTAGATTTATGTTGGAACACCGGCTCAAATAAAATAGCCAGCTGTGATGAAGACGGTAATTTAATTGTATCTGAATTAGTACTTGAATCAGGAACTTATCTTCTAAAAGAAGTAGTAGTTTTTCCTAAATACAGCTATCCTATTAATGCTATTGAGTGGATTTCTGATGAGAAAATAGCTGTCGCTGCTAATAATAAAGAAATCAAAATATGGGATATTAATCAACAGACTTTGCCTGTTTCTTATCTTAGAAATGATATTGAAGAAAATATTTTAGATCTTGATTATAATATAAATCAAAAAATACTTGGCACTGCCAGCAATATTAATGGTGTAAGATTATTTGATTTATCTCAAAACAGAACTTCTTACCAGCCTTATTTAAAATATGACGGACATTCATCTCAAGTAACGACTTTGGATATAAGGTTTGACGGAAGTGTGGTGGCATCAGCTGATGCTTCAGGTGAATTACACATATGGAAAATCATAAAAGATAATAATGACTACATCGCTTTGCAAGATGATGTATCAGATTTACCTTTCTCTATAGTAAAAGCCAATCTGAATATTGATGATATTGATTTAGGCAAGCAGCTTAAAGGTTACTCGACGGATACTCTCTTAACAGCCTATATATCAAATACTAACTCATTTCCTATCAAAATAGATTCGATTTCTATTATCGGAGAAAATAAAGACATATTTGCATTACAAAATAAGTATCAAGATGCTGTAATAGATCCTGGAGAGTCACTCTCTGTTCTATTGGAATCCACAAATAGCACTTCAGGCATATTCAATGCAGATATTGTTGTATACTACCATTCGCAGAGCTCAAATGCCAATATAGCGGTGAATGTATTAAAGGATGCACTCGTTATAAATGATGCTTATCATTTTATTGGGCAAGCAAATATTGATACTACGGTAACAAAAAGAATTGCTCTCTTTACTAATGAATCTAATAAAGAAGTTGATATTAAATCAACAAATCTATTTGGCTCAAATACGAAGAATTTTACAATAAAAAATGTATCTGATACTAAATTATCTCCTCAAGAAACTTTATATGCATCTGTTATGTTTCAACCGGAAGGTACCGGACTTCTAAGCTCAGGAATTAAAATCAAAACAGACTATTTTGATAAAGATATTGTGATTTTGATAGGAGGTGAGGGAACCGCACCTCAAATAGAAGTACCAAGTTTATTTCAATTTCAAGATATTATCTGTGATAATGTCGCTACTGATTCATTACTTATAAAAAACAAGGGTAGCGGAGTTTTAGTTATCAAAGACCTGGTATTTGGAAATATATCCTTTTCTAGCAATTCGGACTTATATTTAATTATTCCACCAAAGGATTCGCTGAAGATTGATCTCTCTTTCGAATCCAATGTTATTGGTGGTCATAATGACATATTGGAAATAATAACAAACTTAAATGAGAACAATGCATCCAGTTTTGAGGTAGATTTGACAGCTCAAAAGGACAGCAGTTCAATCTTCCTTGAGAAAAGCACTTTAGAATATTCAGAGTTAGATGAAAATGAATCAAAAACCTTAAATGTGAAAGTACATAATACGGGAACAATAGATATTGAGTGGAATTTACCTCTGGAAACATCGAATTTTGAGGTAACTTCTATCAATCCTATTACGACTAAAGCGGGTGATTCTTCGATTTTTGAAATTAAATTTAAAGGTGGAATAGAAGATCAAAGTCCTTATAATGAAAAAATCACTTTAACTGATATATGTGGTAAGAAGTATAATTTAAATCTGATCGCAACAATTGGAAGTAATGATGCCAAAATCGAGAATATTGATGACCTTGTTCTGCCTACTATAGTATGTGAAGAAACAAATGAATTTTCTTTTGACATTAAAAATATTGGTACGACTCCATTAGTAATATCGGAGATTGGTTTTGATATAAAAGACAACAACTTTGCCTTCAAAAATGATTATACCGGACTGATTATTAAATCCGGAGAAACTGAAAAACTAAAAATTACATACAATGCTGAAACAGCCGGGAAATATTCAAATATCATCAACTTAAAAACAAATGCTGTTAATGTAAATAATGGTGAAGTTTCAATTGAAATAAGATTTTCTAAAGAGATAGTATTACTGGGAACCTCTGTCAATTCAATTGAAATAGATGGTCTTATTCAAGACCAGGAGAAGCAAGTTGAAATTCAAATTACTAATAATGGAACAAAAGATATTGAATTTCTAAGCTTTTCCAGTCTTAATAGATTTAATTTGATAAATCCTCCAAGCGATATTAAAGTTGGTGAAACAAAAGATCTTTTGGTGAAGTTTACCGGAGGTAATCTTGGAATCACTTACAATGAAGAGCTCTATATTTATGATGACTGTAGTAATGCAAAAAGAATAACACTCAGTGCATCTGTGAATAAAATTCCCAATGCCAAACTAGAAATATCCTCTGCATCTGCTTATCCAGGTCAGACTTTTCTCCTGCCTATAAAGTTAATATTAGAGGAAGATATTGATATATCAGAAGATGTCTCTGCATCGTTTATTTTAAATTTCAATAAATCTATAATGATGCCACTAACGCAACATATCTCTTCTATTGATAGCTCCAGAAAGAACATCATGATAGAAAACATCTTGCTGAAGGATTTGATGGAAGGTACTAATCTTGAATTTAAAGCATATTTAGGAGATACAAATTACACTGATATCAAAGTAAGTAATATCAATATTGAAAACTCCGATGAATTATTAATATCAGGAAAAGATGGTGATTTTACACTTTTGGGAGTTTGCCGAGATGGAGGAAATCGCTTCATTATTGATACGGGTGAATTGCAATTATTCCAAAATTATCCTAATCCTGTATATACATCAAGTCGAATCTCATTTTTTGCTATAGAGACAGGAAATCATAGAGTTGATATTTATGATACATACGGTACAAAATTAAGAGAGGTATTCAATAAAAATGTATCTCCTGGTCTCTATGAAGTATCTTTCGATGCTAATGACTTACCTTCAGGCTCTTACATATATATTTTACAAACGCCTTCAGTCACAATAAAACGTAAGTTACAGGTTCTTAGATAGCAAATACTTACGCACTTTAAAATACTATTATACATAGTATTAAAATGTTATAATATCAATCAGTTCAGCAAAAATGTTAACAATATAGCTACATTGTTAAATATAATTTTCGTAGTTTTGAAGATAGTTATTTAAATCAACTCAAAAAACTCTAATGGGATTCAGTGTGGAATTTTCTGATATCATCTTCAAAAATCAAAAAAGAGAGCCTGCCGAATTCGCAGAAATAGCTCTTGAGCTCCGTAGAGATATAATAAAAAGTTTGACATTAGCTAAATCAGGACATAGTGGTGGACCTTTGGGAGTCTCAGATATTATGTCCGTTTTGTTTTTTGGCGGTGTCATGAATCATAATCCTCAAGAGCCTGAATGGGCTATGAGAGACAGATTTGTGTTAAGTGCAGGGCATATGGCACCGGTACTTTATTCAGCTTTAGCTCGCAGCGGATATTTCCCAACAGAAGAGCTTGCAACATTAAGACAATGGGGCAGTAGACTTCAAGGACACCCGGGTTTGGATAAAAACTTACCTGGTATCGAAACATCTTCAGGATCATTAGGCCAAGGGATTTCAATTGCTGTTGGTATGGCTATGAGTGACTTACTTTTAGACAAAAACGACAGAAACGTTTTCTGTATCACAGGTGATGGTGAAATTCAGGAAGGTACAGTGTGGGAAGCTGCAATGGCAGCAAGTCATCACAAATTAGATAATCTCTGCTGGATAGTTGATAATAACGACTGCCAGATAGACGGCAGATGTACAGATGTAATGAATATTTATCCGCTTGATTCTAAATTTGAATCTTTTGGATTTGATGTGATTAATATCGATGGTCATAACTTTGCTGAAATCATTGCTGCTTTTGAAAAATTCAAAGCAAATAAAGGTAGTGGCAAGCCAACAGCGATCATTGCAAAAACATTTATGGGTAAAGGCGTATCATTTATGCATGACCAATATTCTTGGCATGGCAATCCGCCAAAACCAGACCAAGCCGAACAAGCTCTATCAGAGTTAGTTTAACTTTTTTCCTAATAATTGTAAAAAAAATCAAAATATAAAATGAAAAAATACGAACTTCTAGGTAAAAAGCCCACTCGCCATGGTTTTGGTGAAGGATTGGTAGCTTTAGGTGAAAAGCATGATAATGTTGTTGTTCTAGGCGGTGATATCACCGGTTCTGTAATGACCTCATACTTCAAAGATAAATTTCCTGAAAGATTTTTCTCACTTGGTATTGCTGAGCAAAACGCTACAACTGTAGCTGCAGGCTTGGCTTTGTCCGGTAAGATTCCTTTCTTCTCCAGCTATAGTGCTTTTGCTGCTTTCAGAAATTCAGACCAATTGAGAGTTTCTGTTTGCTATAATAATGCTAATGTTAAAATTGGTGGTGGTCACTCAGGTATCACAGTTGGTCCTGACGGAGCAACTCACCAATCATTAGAAGAAGTAGCACTTCTCAGAGCATTACCAAATATGACATTAGTTGTTCCTGCTGACTTTGAAGAAGCTAAAAAAGCAACAATTGCAGTAGGCGAAATGTATGGTCCGGCTTATATTAGATTTGGCAGACCAAATGTTCCTATGTTTACAGATGAAAAATCAGAATTTGTAATAGGAAAAGCAAACGTACTTACAGAAGGTAATGATATAGCAATCGTTGCTGCTGGCCTTATGGTATGGGAAGCTTTACTGGCTGCTGAAGAACTGGATAAAAAACATGGTATCAAAGCAAGAGTTATCAATAATCACACTATTAAGCCAATTGATGCAGAAACTATAACAATAGCAGCCCGAGAATGTGGTGCAATTGTTACAGCAGAAGAGCATCAGGTATATGGTGGTTTGGGTGGCGCTGTTGCAGAAGTAGTTGTTAAAAACGCTCCTGTTCCTATGGAATTTGTAGGGATGCCTGATATATTCGGTGCTAGTGGCGATCCGGAAGAGTTATTAGTGAAATATGGATTTACTTGGAAAGAAATCTATGCTTCTGCTCTTAAAGCTATGGAAAGAAAAGAAAAATCATCAAATGATATTAGAAAAGTTACTGATATTCCGAAATATTTTGATAATATGTAAAAATATTAGTAATTTTTAAGCTGTTAGGCTGTCATTATTAGCATCGCTGTTGAATCAGTTTATGTTTTTTGACAGCCTTTTGTTTATAAACTGCTGGGATCTGATATGAAAAAAATATTACTATCTTTCGTTATTCTTATTGTATTTACTATTTCTTGCTCTACAGAAACGACTATTGGAAGTGAAATAGGGTTTAGAAAACAAACAATGCAGGGGAAATACTATCCTGCAGATAAAGATTCTCTTGCCAATTTAATAGATAGATTCGCTGATACTACCACTATGGGAACTAACGGTATGAGTGGATTCTTTCTAAATTACATTGTGCTACCGCATGGAAAAATGGAATACTTTATGCAGAATGCGAAAGATCCATTAAGAGCAATCACAGGTTACGATTTTGAAACATTTGTTCTGATCACAGACTGCAATAAAGATGATAAACTTGAGACTTTTGATATTTATGACGGTGAAGGTTATGCATCAACGTTCGGAAATATAAAAGTAGACACAGCGATAAGAAATAGCCTTAAAAAGGAGTTCCCTGAAAATTGCTCAGTTGATTTTCAAAATGATCAAGAATATAATAGATTTGAGCCTTACATAAATGTTATGGCTAAATTAGTACCTGATAAAAAGATTGTACCAATTGTAATTGGAAAAGCTGATAAATATCAGATAAATGATTTTGCACAAAAAATAGATAATATACTTAAAGCTGCAAAGAAAAATGTCCTTGTTGTTGTAGTTACTAATTTATCTGAAAATGTAAATCACGACAGAGCTAGAGATACAGATGTGCCTCTAATCAAAAAATTAGAAGTAGGTAATGTATTTACCCTTTTTAGAGATGATTACGAAGGTTATGATAATGAGCTAAGAGCATTGCAAACTACTGCTGTTCTTGGTCAATATGGTGGAGCAAACACGTTCCTGCCATATTTATATAATACTTCTTTTAACGTATTTGAAAGAGAAGAAGAGTTTAATTCAGTGCAAGCTTATTTGGCTGCATTATCTTATTCAGATTCTCATCTTGCTTATGTATCTTTTTCACCATTCAAAAAGATGGAATCAATGGCTGAATTTGCTGATACTGTAAATTCTGCTTTCAAACAGGGACTAATGGGGCAAGCTTCTCCTAAAGGTATGATTGTGATGAGAGAATTTCAGAAACCTTTTCCTTATTACATGACTGTAAAAATGGATGGAGAAATGATTGCACATAAAGGCGACATGTTGAACGATTTGAATATGATTTTTACTCCTCATATTATCGCTAATGGTATTGCTCTTAACCATCCAAAGAAAGAACAATTACTAAAGAAATTCGACGATTTATATATGGGGATGTATATTTGCAATTACCCAAGAGTTATAAAAGCATTTCCAAGTTCAGGTAAATTTAACAAGACAGGATTTGGGTTGCTATCTGATAAAGGTGAAACATTTATTCTTCCTGATTTAGATTTTCCTTCTTCGGCAGAGCCGAAAGAAATTGAAGATACTTTATACAAAAAAGCAGGTATCTCGAAAGATGATAAACACATTTTGTATATGTTTGATATATTTATTTTAGAAAAAAATGCTCCTAAGGAATAGGGATAGAAGTGGCAGAAATAAAAGTTATTGATAAGATAAAAATTGAAGAAGATATTTTAAAGCTCATCGGTGTTCTCGCTGATGAGCTTAACGTTGAAGTCTATGCAGTAGGTGGTTTTGTAAGAGATTATTACTTAGACAGAGACCGAACAGATATAGATTGTACTGTGGTCGGAGATGCCATTAAATTTGCTGAAGAATTAGCAAAAAGAAGCAGATCTAAAGCTATAATCTACGAAAGATTCAGAACTGCTATGGTGCCTATCGGAAAATACCAATGTGAATTTGTTGGTACCCGTAAGGAAGAATATAAATCAAATTCCAGAAAGCCTATTGTTTCTGAAGGTACATTGTTAGATGATTTAAAGCGAAGAGACTTTACTTGCAATGCACTTGCCGTTTGCATTAACAAATCCAGAATGGGAGAAGTGATTGATGCTTTTTCCGGATTTGAAGATATGAAAAACGGCTTGCTTAAAACACCTCTAGATCCTGAAGTCACATACTCTGATGATCCGCTTAGAATGATGAGAGCTGCTCGTTTTGCGTCTCAGTTGAATTTTGAAATAGACCCCTCATCACTTGATGCTATTTCAAAAATGGCAGATAGAATAAAGATCATATCTCAAGAGAGAATAAGCGAAGAGTTTTTGAAAATAATGAAATCAGCCAAACCTTCTGTTGGTATAAATATACTATACCAAACTGGTTTATTACAATATGTATTTCCTGAAGTATTTAATCTTGCAGGGGTTGATATAGTTGAAGGTGACGATAAAAAATACGGGCATAAAGATGTTTATAAACATACTTTGCAGGTTTTAGATAATGTAGCTGAAAAGACAGATAATGTTTGGCTTAGATTTGCTACTTTACTGCATGATATAGCAAAACCTAAAACAAAAAAGTTTATAAAAGGTACAGGTTGGACTTTTCACGGACATGAAGAAATTGGTGCCAGGTGGGTAAAGAAGATTTTCAAAAAGATGAAATTGCCTTTTGAATATGTCTATTATGTTGAAAAATTAGTACGATTGCATCAAAGACCAATGGTACTCGTAGATGACGGAGTTACAGATTCTGCAGTTAGACGTCTTGCTGTTTTGGCAGATGAGGCATTAGAAGATTTATTTGTACTTTGCAGAGCTGACATAACTACCAAAAACGAAAACAAAGAAAAAAAATATCTGCATAATTATGAAGTAGTTTTTCAGAAGATCCTCGAAGTACAGGAAAAAGACAAGCTTCGTGCTTTCCAGTCACCTGTAAGAGGAGAGGAGATAATGGAATATTGCAAATTAGAGCCATCTAGAGCAGTTGGTATTATAAAGCATAATATCGAAGAAGCTATTTTAGATGGAATCATTCCAAATGAGTATGATGAGGCTAAACAATATTTCTTAGAAAATATAGATGCTTGGATTACTGAAATGCCTGATGAATACCTCAGAAGATCCGCGAAATAGATATTATGAGGCTGCATTTTTGCAGCCTTTGTTTATTTTTTTCTTACAACTCCTAGCCCAACTGATATTTTTCTTGAGTAGGAGGGTTTTGTGCTTCTCATCAAATTCTTATCGTCAATAACCAAAATACTTGAGCCACCTCCATCAAGATTGATAGCTTGATCGCAACCTAATTTTTTCATAATTCTCGCCAGCTCTTTTAGATTTGCGCCATTAGTTCTCTTTCGTCTGTTACCCTGCTCTATAGTTACAATATAAACTTTTGATTTATCTTTAGAATAACCGATAGCTGTGCGTGGTAATCTATGGTTTATAAATCTTCTTCCTTTTGATCCTTCTTTTCTTGCTTCGTGTTTATCCTCTCCATCTCTGACTAATCTGGGAGTTCCGGAGACTGAGTTAAGGAACACAGTTGCATTTTCTACATTCGTTGAGTATAATATATTTATAGTATCATTTTTTACAGGAATTTTGAAATTATGTATATCAGTTCCGTATGATATTATACATCCGTTGGTGGGCATTTGAACTGACCCTGTAGTTACCTCTCTAACTACACATTTAACAGGAGCATTTACTTTAGGAATGGTAATATATTCTACAATTACTTTTCGCATATTATATTCTGTCATTGAAGCTTGTTTTTCTGAGATGAGATTATCCCTAAAATCATCATAGTCAAAAGCCTCTTCAGTAGAATCATTCACAGCAGAGTCAAATTCATTATCTTTTGCAGCCTTTTCATAAGCCTTACTGATGACAGAAGACTTTATATAAGGAATGTGTTGTCCACCATATTGATTATAGATTACTATTCCGAGAGAGTCATTTCTACGGTTAGTATATTCTATTTCTAAAGAGTCGTTATTGTAGATTATTGATCCGGAAAGATTAAAAGTATCAATATAAGGGGAGTTATACTGATCAAAAAATATGCTACTCCACTGCTTGTGTTGGTGCATTTGTAAGACTTCACCGTCGATTATCGTAGGTCCAATCGGGAAATTAGAATATGATCTCCAAAAATTTGCATTAACAGAAGCCAGAATGTCATAATCGTTATTACTGTAGGATTTTACTATATCGTGTAGTTTGTCCAGTTCCGCATTGTTTTTTTTTGCTTTCAATATTTTTATTGAATTTTGAGGAAGCATGCGATTTAATTCTATTATGTGTACGGAATGCTTCCTACTTCCGAAAGAGTTCATAATTTTATTGGAATAAATAATTCCTAAGCTTAAAATTGAGTCTTTAACTGTTTTGTCCTTCGCTTCAACCAGTGGACAAGACAAAATTAGTATGATCAAAATTGAGGATAGTAGTTTGAGTTTCATATATAATATTAATCGCAATTAATAGTCGTACTTTACTAGATTAGGCCACATTCAACCAATAAATGCAACAAAGTTTAAAATAATAAATTTTTCTTTCTTGTAATAGGATTATCGAAATCAAGTCTCTTTCTTGGTCTGTTATTAAGTATGTTCTGCACGAAGCTCACAAATTTATCTTCCAGTAAAGTAAAGTCCGTTTTCTTAGGTATATATTGTCTTATAAGCCCGTTTAGATTCTCATTTGCACCTCTCTGCCACGGCTTATACGGATGAGCAAAGTAGAAATCAACTCCTAATATTTCTGCAATTAAAGAGTGATAAGCGAACTCTTTTCCATTATCTGCTGTAATAGTATGAATATTGTCTCTTTCGTCGTAAAGTAGCTCTATAGTAGCATTTACGATATCTTCGGCACTTCTGCTTTTTGTTTTTTTCATCCACAGCATCCCGGAAGCCCGGTCGTTTATAGTTACTATTGCCCCCTTATGATTCTTGCCTATAATTGTGTCTATTTCTAAATCTCCAAATCGTTTTCTTTCCTCCACTATAGTCGGTCTTTCGTCAATATCACGTCGATTTACTATTGTCCCCCGACTTTTGTATTGGCTGCCACGTTTTTGATACCTCCTGCCTTTACGGCGAAGATGCAAGTGCAAATCCTGACCGTTTGCTTTGCATTTCCAAATATGCTGATATATACTTTCGTGAGAAACGCAAGGGATATCGTTCTTTCGGCAGAATCCAACTAATTGCTCAGGACTGTAATCCAGCTCCAGATAATACCTAATTGTCGCTTTTACAGAATCTGTCATATACGTACGCTTGTGTTTCCATTTCTGCCGAGTTTCGTAGTACTTTTGTGCATTTTTGCTGCTATAAATACCTGTACGCTCGTTAGTATTACGTTTTATTTCCCTGATGACAACTGATTTGTCTTTGCCAATCGTCTCAGCTATGTAAGTAATTGATTTTCCTTTTGCTAACAAGCATTCTATTGTATATCTTTGTTCTCTGGTGATATGTGCCATTGCAACCCTCTTGTTTGGACGCTGGAAGGAAAAAATGCGCATATTTTCCATCAAAACACGGAAGGCAGATTTTTTCTGCTTTCCTGTTTTGAAAAATTTATGCTTTTCTTCTATAACGTCTCATCTAAGTGTTGCATTTATTACTTGAATTTAGATAGATACGCAAAATATCAATAATGACATACATTAACAACAAAAAAGGGTGACTACATGGATTTCAATAATATTATACTAAATATAGAGAACGGGATAGCTGCAATTACTCTCAACAGGCCAAGTAAATTAAATGCACTGAATTTCGAATTACTTAAAGAATTAGAAAAAGCTTTAAAACAAATCTATCTGGACAAAGGAGTAAAAATACTCATCATAACCGGTGCAGGAGAAAAAGCTTTCGCTGCCGGTGCTGATATTTCAGAATTGAAGGAAAATGATAAAGCTACAGGCACTATGTTCTCAGAATTTGGTTCCTATGTGTTCAAAATGATTGAGCAATTGGATATTCCATCGATTGCAGCAATTAACGGATTTACTCTGGGAGGCGGCTGTGAGCTCGCATTAGCATGTGATATGCGTTTTGCATCGGAAAATGCGAAATTGGGCCAACCCGAGGTTAATTTAGGCATTATACCCGGTTATGGTGGCACTCAACGTCTTACTCATTTAGTTGGTAAAGCAAAGTCAATGGAGTTAACTCTTACCGGAGATATGCTTAATGCTAATGAAGCTAAGGAGATTGGATTGGTAAATCAGGTATTTTCGCAAGATAACTTGATGGAAGAAACTATCACTTTTGCTAATAAAATTATATCCAAAAGTAAACCTGTTATAATAGCTGCCAGAAAAGCTATAAATGCTGCAAATACAATGAGTAAACTTGAAGGCCTCAGATACGAATCAGAATTATTCGGTGAATTATGTGAAACGGAAGATTTTAAAGAGGGAACAAGTGCATTTTTAGAAAAAAGAAAACCGGATTTTAAAGATAGATAAGAATACTCTATAACACATCCTGATTATACAATATAAAAAAAGAAGTAGAACTTATTAAACAGGTTCTACTTCTTTCTATTTGAATCAAATAATTTCTATTCAACAGTTACACTTTTTGCCAAGTTACGTGGTTGATCCACATCGCATTTAAGTTCTACAGCAATGTAATAAGCTAATAACTGCAATGGAATAACTGATAAAATTGGAGTCAATATTGGCTTTGTTTCAGGTATGTAAATAACATGATTTGCATACTGCTTAATATTTTCATCACCTTCAGTAGCCACTGCAATAATTTTACCTTCCCTTGCTTTCACTACTTCAATGTTGTTGATAATTTTATCGTATATCTCATCTTTAGTAGCTATAAATACTACCGGCATGTTTTTGTCTATTAAAGCAATAGGACCATGTTTCATTTCTGCTGCAGGGTATCCTTCTGCATGTATATAAGAGATTTCTTTCAGCTTAAGAGCGCCTTCCAGAGCAACAGGGTAGTTTACACCTCTGCCTAGGTACAAAAAGTTTTTCGCTTGTGCGTATTGCTTTGCGATTTCTTTGATTTTGTCCGCTTGATCCAAAATCTGCTGAATTTTTGCAGGTAGTTTAATAATCTCTTCTGCTAAAGTTTTACCTTCACTAAAAGATAAATTCTTCATTCTGCCAAGATATAAAGCGAATAAAGTCAAAGTTACAATTTGTGATGTAAATGCTTTAGTAGAAGCTACTCCAATTTCAGGGCCGGCATGGATATAAATCCCTGCTTCTGTTTCTCGAGCTATTTGGCTACCTACAGCATTAACGATGCCCAAAGTAGTTGCACCTTTTCTTTTAGCCTCTAAAACAGCAGCTAAAGTATCTGCAGTTTCACCACTTTGAGAAATCGAAAAGAGTATATCACCTTCAGTAATAACAGGGTTTCTGTATCTAAATTCAGAAGCATACTCAACTTCAACTGGAATTTGAGCTAGTTGTTCGATAATATATTCTGCAACTAAGCCGGCGTGCCATGACGTGCCGCAAGCTGTGATTATAATTCTTTTTGCTGATCTGATTTTTTCTGCAACAGACCTGAGACCACCAACTTTTACATTACCTTCATCTACAAGCAAACGACCTCTAAAAGCATCTTGTATAGTATCAGGCTGCTCGAAGATTTCTTTCAACATAAAATGCGGGAATCCACTTTTTTCTATTTGAGATAAATCAAATTCAATCTCATGAACACTATTGTGAGTCGCTTTATTATCTATAGTCTTTGTATTAATACCTGTACCGTTGATAATAGCCATCTCATTGTCAGAGAGGTAAATAACGTTTTTTGTATATTGAATAATTGCAGCAGCATCAGAAGCAACTATATATTCATTGTCATTACCAACACCTATTACAACAGGAGAACCTCTTCTGGCAGCAATTAACTTAGTTGGAGTGTCTTTACACATCACAATTATACCAAAGGTTCCGTTTACCTCAGAAAGAGCTAGCCTAACTGCTTCTTCCAGGTTATTAACTTTGCTATAGAGCATACCAATAAAAGCAGCTAAAACTTCAGAATCAGTCTCTGATTTAAAAGTAAAACCTTCACTAATAAGTTTATGTTTTAGTATTCCATAGTTTTCTATTATGCCATTGTGTACAATGGATATTTTTCCTGAATTATCAGAATGGGGGTGAGCATTAACGTCATTAGGGAAGCCGTGAGTAGCCCAGCGAGTATGAGCAATACCTAAGTTAGCAGAAAAAGCTTCCGGATTAAACTCACTTTCAAGTTCAGAGACTTTACCCTTCTTTTTAATTGTTTGAATGATGCCATTTTCTAAAACAGCAATTCCGGCTGAATCATAGCCACGATATTCCATTCTTTTTAGACCGCTTATCAGTACGTTAGAAGCGGCTCTATTACCAATATATCCTACTATTCCGCACATATTTCCATTCTCATTGTTTAATTACGAATAACAAAGATAATAAATAATGTATATATTTTATACTTCTATCTTTGAATGAGTACACTTAGGCTAAGGATAAGTTCTGAGCAGGAATAAATTATGTTTGTATTTATCTTAAAATATTGTTAATTTGAATGACTTTGATAATTTAAGAATAACAAGATTTAACATATGAATGATACAAATGCTCCATTAATTCTAATTGTAGATGATGTGGCTAAAAATATACAAGTGGTAGGAAATATCCTTCGCGAAGAAGGCTACAGGATTGCTTATGCACTTGATGGGAAGACTGCTTTGGACTTAGTTCATAACAACAGTTTTGACCTTATACTTTTAGATGTTATGATGCCGGAAATGGATGGTTTCACTTTATGTACAAAAATTAAAGAAATTGAGAATTATAAAAATATTCCTGTCATATTTCTAACTGCTAAAAATGACCATGCCAGTTTGCTTAAAGGCTTTGAAATAGGTGGAGTTGATTATGTAACAAAACCCTTCAGAGCTAAAGAACTCATAGTTAGGGTTAATACTCATGTAAAAAATAAGACTGATCATCAAATACTTATGGATTCTGTCTTTGAGTACCAAAACATAAATGAAGAAAAAGACAAGTTTTTCTCCATAATTGCTCATGATATGAGAAATCCTCTGGCTGCTTTCAAATCCATTGCAGAACTTTTGGATAATACTTTTGAAGAGATGACCAGGGCTGATATTAAAAATTATATCAGCACTATCAGAGAAAGCTCTGAGAGACTTTACGATCTATTCCAAAACTTAATGAGTTGGTCAAGATCCAGAACGAATTCTATTATGTTTAGTCCTCAAATCATAAGCTTAGACTTTGTTATCAATAATGTTATTGATCTAATCAGGATTAACGCCGATAAAAAACAAATCGATATTTATACTAATTATGATCAATTGATAGAATTGTATGCTGACGTAAATATGTTATCTACAATTATTAGAAATCTGGTAAGCAATGCAATTAAATTTACGAATACCAAAGGTCTGATAGAGGTAAATGTAGAAGAGGAAGAAGACAATATTCATTTCATTATTAAAGATAATGGAATAGGTATCGAAAAGCACAGATTAGACAAATTATTTGAATACAATCAGACAAACTCCACTATCGGTACTAATGGTGAGAAAGGTACAGGCCTGGGGCTTATGCTCTGTAAAGAGTTTGTGACGAAACATAATGGAGAAATCTGGGCTGAAAGTACACCCGGTAAAGGTACTGAATTTCACTTTCTAATTCCAAAAGAAGAACAGGTGTAATATGTCTTTCCTTAAAAAAATTCCATTGCACTTACAGATACTCCTTGCATTAGTAATTGGTACTATATGGGGAGCAATGTTCAAAGTTGAAAATGATGTTTTCAATGCCAAAGCTGTTGTAGAAGGACAAAAAGTAGAAATTGAGATTTCTGACTGGGAATCAATTGAGCTGGGAAACAAATCATATCAACTAGTAGATGCTAATAATTTTTATAAGGACGTTTCAAGTATCTTACCTCAGGAAATAATTGTTATCCATAAAGATAAGACACATAAATCATATCTAATCTCTCATATAGAAAAACAGGCAACTCCTGCGACTATTTTTAGACCACTTGGTTCGCTTTTTATAAAACTGTTAAGCTTTTTAGCTATTCCATTGGTTATTGCATCGCTGATAGTAGGTGCTGCCAGTTTAGATAATATTAAAAAGCTTGGGAGCATAGGAGGGAAGACGTTTCTTATTTATGTTTGTACTACTGCTATAGCAATAACAATTGGACTTTCTCTTGCAAATATTATCGCTCCGGGTAAGCAAATCCCTGATGAAATAAAGAAAAACATGCTCAGTTCTGTTGAAAAAGAAGCTCCTTCAAACATTGCTCAAGAAATGGAAATTGACTTACTTGATTTTATCGTGGAGATAGTTCCAAAAAATCCATTCAAGGCTATGTCAAGTGGAAATATGCTTCAAATAGTATTCTTTTCTGTAATGTTTGGTATAACTCTTACATTTATAGAAAAAGAGAAGTCTAAGCCAGTTCTAAGCTTCTTTTCAGGTGTCTCTGACACAATGATCAAGATGGTCGATTTTATCATGTATTTAGCGCCGTATGGTGTTTTTGCATTAATTGCTGCCACGATAGCTGACTTTGGTTTTGAAATTGTCTCAACGCTATTGTGGTACATATTAACTGTAATTCTTGGACTGCTGCTTCAAAATGTCTTAGTATATACATCTCTGTTAAAATTTCTGGGTAAATTCTCTATAAGAACTTTTTTCAAAGAAATCAGAAATGCACAAGCAATCGGTTTTAGCACTAGTTCTTCGGCTGCAACTCTTCCTGTTACCTTTGAGTGTGTAGAAAAAATGGGAGTATCAAAGCAGGTTTCAGGCTTTGTCTTGCCGCTTGGCGCTACTATCAATATGGATGGAACAGCTTTATATCAAGGCGTAGCAACTGTCTTTATTGCGCAAATTTATGGCTTAGATCTTAATATAGTCGAACAATTGACAGTTGTATTTACTGCAGTATTAGCTTCCATAGGTACTGCACCGGTTCCTGGTGTCGGAATTATAATGCTTGTTATGATTCTCCAATCAGTTAATATCCCGCCCGAAGGCATTGCGCTTATAATGGGAGTTGACAGAATACTTGATATGATGCGTACTACTACAAATGTTGGCGGTGATGCAGCTGTAGCTGTAACTGTTGCCGGAATGGAAAAAAACAAGTTAACAGCTTAATTCCACAAATTAAATTGGTAGTTTTATTAGCAAAGAATTGCTTTTATGCTGACTGCTTAAGTAAAATCGTAAATATAATATCTGATTATTTATCAAAAAAGATTCTATGAGTATAGTATTTTTAAATATTATACCTATAGAATCTTTTCATTTAGAACTATAAAACAGACTCAGAAATATTTTGACTAGAAATTAGAGCTATTTAGTGAAGTAGGTATCTCTACCACTGCATTATCAATTAATCTCGTTCTTCCTAAATATGCTGCTAAAAGCATAACAATCTTATCTCCCGGAAGGAATTCATCCGGCTCATCAAAATTGTCTGCATTTGCAGAGGCTACATAGTCAATTTTAAACTGTTGTGGTTCGCGAATGGTTTTAAGCATAATAGAATTGATAATTTTTCTGCTTCTCTCACCTTTAGCAATAGCTAGCTTTGCTTCTTCTAAAGCTTGGAATAGGGTAGAAGCTACTGCTCTTTCATCTTTGCTTAGATATGTGTTTCGTGAAGACATAGCTAAACCATCTGCTTCTCTGATAGTAGGTGAAATTATTACATCAACAGAGAAATTCAAATCTTTTACCAGACGCTTAATTACCGCAGTCTGCTGAAAATCTTTTTGTCCAAAAACTGCAATATCAGGCAGTGTGCTATTAAATAGTTTTGCTACAACAGTCGCAACACCGGAAAAATGAGTGGGTCTTTTTTCCCCTTCAAATTTGTCTGTTACACCTTTAATATTGATAGAGGTGTTGTATCCGATAGGGTACATATCTAATGTATCCGGAGAAAACAGAATATCAGCTCCTGCAGACTTTGCTTTATTGAAATCACTTTCGAAATCTCTGGGATATTTATCCAGATCTTCATTTGGTGCAAATTGTGTTGGATTTACAAATAAAGTTGTAATTACCAGATCAGCGTGTTTTTTAGCTTCTTTTATAAGGCTAAGATGTCCTTCATGTAAATAACCCATAGTTGGTACTACTGCTATCTTCTTGCCTTCTAATCGCTTTTTAGCAGAGAATTGTTGCATATCAGCAACTTTGTAGATGACTTTCATTATAAATCACTTGCATAAAGTTTTTCAATATTTTTTTGTATTTGAATACCGGCTCTTCCTGCAGTACGATCTACGATTTGATTTGCAAATCTCTCGTATCTGGAAAACGGTAACTTTGCTAAAAATTCTACAGAATCAGTATAATAATCTTCAAAAATGATTGAGTTTTCTTCAACCATTTTTTTACAGAATGAAAGATCCTCATAGCTACAGAATACTTTCACAGGTTTAATTTTAAAAACCATTTGAGTATTACATTCTTTAAGTACTTCCTCGGCAGATCCGCCATAAGCGCGAGCTAAACCGCCTACACCTAATTTTGTGCCACCAAAATACCTTGTAACTACTACTGCCACATCGGATAAATTATATTTATTAATCGAGAACAGCATCGGTTTGCCAGCAGAACCGGAAGGTTCTCCATCGTCCGAATATCTAAAATCTAAACCGTCAGCACCTAATCTATAAGCAAAACAATTATGCGTAGCATCGTAAAACTCTGCTCTTTTAGCATCCCAAAAAGCTTCTGCTTCATCTTTTGTTCTTACATGTTGAACTGATGCAATAAATTTGGATCCCTTAATTTTGGTTTCTGTTCTGTGTCCTTCAGCTATTGTTAAATAAAAATCTCCGGATTCAAGTATCTCAGTATTTATCATCTTTATAATTTATTTTGTGCACAATATTATTTATTAAATTCTGCAATTATTTTATTGCAGTAATCTATCATCATTTCAGCGGATTTATCCCACGAAAATGATTTGGCCCATTCTACAGAGCCTTCCGAAAGTTTATTATATAATTGTCTATCTTCTAATACAGATATTATTGTTTTTGCCAAATCATCAATATTTCCGTATTGGTATAATTGACCGGAAAGTCCGGGCTTTACAGAATCTCTCAATCCTGGAACATTAGCTGATATTGACGGTGTACCGCAAGCATTTGCTTCTATATTCGTAATTCCCCATCCTTCTTTCATGGATGTATTTACAACTAAATGAGAATTAGAAAGTAATTCAACTTTTTGCTCTTCGGTTACAAAACCCCAGAATGTTGTGGAATCTGCAATATTTAGTTTCTTGGCAAGCGATTTCAGATAATCCATAAAATCTCCTTTACCCATTATATCCAGCTGAGCATCAGGGATTTGCTTTTTAACAATTGCGAAGGCTTCCAGTAGATGATCTACACTTTTATATTTTTTAAGTCTGCCAAAATAAGTAATAGTTGGCTTACTGTTTTTGACAGTCACCTTCATCGGAAACTGTTTATGTTCAATTGCATTAGGTATTATTACGAAATTAGATCGATCAAAACCTCTTTCCATAAACTCAGAAAGAGTACTATCAGAAACCACAGCAAAAGGTGTTTTTTTGTAAACTCTATCTACCAATTTTTCAGCCCAATAGACATAGGAAGCAGAAATAAAATTGGCTTCCCTAAATATACTTTTCCCAAAGAAATGATGACTTATTGCTATCAGTGGTTCCTTTACAAATCGGGGAGTATAAAATGGAATTTTATTTATATCATCAATCACGATATCAAATTTCTGTTTTGAACTAAGGCGTTTGTATTCTTTTTTCACTACATAGTTGAAAAGAGATCGGTTCCCTTTTCTAATTACTTTAATTCCATCTATAGTTTCTTCTGCAGGAAAACCGGGTACTTCGCAGCATAGTAGGGTTACTTCATGCCCAAGACTTACAATTCTTTTGAATATCTCGTGCATGTGAACTTCAGCTCCACCACCAAAAGGATTTTTAATATCCTGCCAATTAATAAGTAAAATCTTCATTCCTATTACGCCATTTATGCAATAAAGACAAATATAACAAAAAAATGGCTTCTATTGTGGCATACCTATTGCATTTCCAAGTATAAAATTGAATAGATATAGATAAACGGGGGAATAATCATGATATCAGATATACACTCTATAAAATCAGAGAGACTTTGGTGGCGAAAATTGACTAATGTCAGAGTATTAGCCATGATTGTTAGCTCATTGATAATATTTTCCGCATGCGCGCCTATGACAAGTGTCAGAAATGGTCTCGAATATCAATCCAAATTACGAGACCAAGTTACTGGTGATATTAGCAACGACAACAACTTTACTAACAGTGAAAGTGAGACAAACGAGCAAGATGCAAAGATCGACAAAATTGCTGAGTTTGAGAAAATGCTTTTATCTGCTAAGAAAGAAAAATCAGAAGGAAAGCAGAAAATTGACGAGATGAAAGCCTCTCCTACAAAAATAATTAAGGCAGAAGAAACAGAAAATCTTGCTGTGGCAGGTATGCAAAGTAGAGATGATTTGCAGGACGAAAGTATCAGCAGCAACAATAGAAAATTATTGACGTTTAAAGAACAATTTAACAGCTTAGAAACTAAGCATGACCAGCTTGCAACAAAAGTAGGTCAGATTGAGGAAGAATTGAAATTCCTTAGAGGGCAGGTAATTGCATTGAACAGTAGAAAGGAAACATTTATCAATAAAGAAAATGTTGCTCAAGAAAAGACAAAAAGCAAGACAAATATAATAGAATCTGATGAGAAAATTGCTGAAGAAAAGGAAGAACCAAAACCAGAAAAGTCTAAAGAATCAAGTACTTCAAATTCGAATCAGGAACTTGAGCTTGCTGAGCAGTTTTATAATAAAGGCAAATATAAAGATGCTATAGCTTCCTACTTAAAAGCAATGAATGATATCAAAGTCAACAGGGTCAAATCTGAAGCATTATATAAAGTTGCTATGAGCCATTATCATCTAAAAAACTATGAAAAATCTATAGAATATTTCGATCAGGTTTGTTCTTTAGCTGAAAACATGTATAAGGATGATGCGCAAATACAGATTGCAGAGGCAAATATGAGACTAGGAAAAATAGATGAAGCAAAAAAGGCGTATAAAAATGTCCTAGCAGTTTACCCTAGAAGCAAACACATACCTAAAGCAAGAAAGATGTTACAGCAATTATAAATGTGAAAAGAGCCATGATTATTGTAAATCATGGCTCTTTTTTCAAAACAATGCTTGATAATATTTTATTTTCCGCTAAGCAGAACTTTTACGCTATCACCAATTTTTGCATCTAAAATTTGCTCTGCATTTGCATTTCTAACTGCTATTTCCAAGAAGCTGTTTGAGCCTGTATAAACAAGGGCTTCTCTTTCAGCAACATCAGCAAACTTTTCTTTAAGTCCAACTATTTCAGTGTCACCAACTGTAAAAATGATTTCATTTAAGTCGGCTTCAGTAATCATATTGTCTTTCAAATTTGTAATAAGATTTCCAAATCTGTCTATGTGAACAATTTCTCCGGTAAGAGAATTATCATCCATAAAAAGCTTAGGTTTAGCAAGGGTAAAGAGTTTGTTGATTTCGATATGAGAACCAACTTGGTGTAACTCTTTGCCGGAAGCAATATGAGCAGACGTAGGAGCAAAAATATCTCTACCATGAAAAGTCTTGCTTACGTTTTCAAGGAAATATTCTTTTTTGTCCAATAAAACAGATTCTTCAACGAAATGTTCGTTTGTAATATAGCTTAATACACCATTATTAGGCGCTACAAAATATCGATTTGCAGCTTTGATTGCTATTGGCTGTCTTTCGGAACCAACACCCGGATCAACTACAGTAACAAAGACTGTACCCTCAGGGAAGAATTTGATTGAATTAGCTAAAATATATGCTGCCTGTTTGATGTTATGAGGCTCAATAGTATGAGTCATATCAATCAGCTTAGCATCGTTGCAAATATTTAAAATGACCCCTTTCATCATAGCAACATAAGGGTCAAATAAACCAAAATCAGTAGTTAATACTATAGTTGGTGATTGCATTAAACTGTTCTCTAATAGTAATCGAATAAAAACTACAATTATAAGCAAATTCAGGGAAATAACAATAAGATATTATACTTATTTACGTATGATATTCATAATCAAATTTTGAAAAATTACTCTACCGTCACCTGCTGATGTTTTGAGTGCTTCATCAGCTTTTGTGAGTGAAATAATTGCTCTTTCAATTTCTCTATGATTATAAACTCGAATGGCTCTTTGATATTGTTGCAGAAAGAAAGGATTTACTTTTATTGCAGAAGCTAATTCATAATTATTCAATCCCTTGGAAGCTAACTCAACTAATTTCCAGGCTGAAATAAAGAAATTAGAAAGAAAAGGAACTATTTTACCGTCCTTTTCATTTACAGACATCAATCTGTCTAAAATGAATAGAGACTTATTTAGATCTCTCATTCCAACAGCATTTTGAAGATCAGCAGCAGTATAGTTTTTGGAAGATCCCAATAGAAAATTTATATCTTCTATAGTTATCTGAGACTTTTCGGGGTAAGATACTACTATTTTATCTATCTCGTTAGCTAAGTGTCTGAGAGATTCTCCGCTTTGTGCTAATACCATTTGCAAAGCATCCGGCGATATCTCTTTTCCATATTTTTTAAATCTTGAAGTAAGCCATTCCGGAAACTCGTTGTCATATTTTTTTGGGAACTCAATAAAATCATGATTTTCCAGGAGGTAGGGGAATGGATATTTGATCCCTTTAGGTGCTGAAGCTTTCATTTTTTTTGCAACACCATTGAGCTTATCGTATCTAGTCTTTAATATTAATACAGTATTAGGAGAAGGATTTTTCAAATAATTTGACAGAGCATTAGATTCTTGCTTCTTTGATCTGCCTGTAAATAGTTTGTCTATGTTTTTAAGAACTACAATACGTTTTTCAGACATCATAGGAAAAGAAGAACATATAGAAGCCACCTGATCCTGACTATGTTCATCACCATCTAAAATGTCAAAATTAAATTTATCATTTTCAGTTTTGACTAATGCTGCTATTAAATTATCATAAGCTTCATCGAGCAAAAACTCCTCTTGTCCGAAAAGCAATATAATATTTGGGAAATTAGCTGACTTTAAAATTGATTGAATACTTGTCTGAGGCATTATTTTTTTCTCTTTGATATTTCGTTTAGAGCTTTATGAAACTTCCCGCCAATTATTTTTGGATTAGACGGTTTCACAATATAATCAGATATTCTGAGTTTTGCCAAACTAACAAACAAATCTCCATAGCTGAGAGCTGTGCAAGCAATTACCGGTAAATTAACAGTAGCCTCATTTGATCTTATAAACTTTAGTGCAGTTAAGCCATCCATTACAGGC
This sequence comes from uncultured bacterium, assembly GCA_942490685.1. Taxonomy (GTDB): domain Bacteria; phylum Bacteroidota; class Ignavibacteria; order Kapaibacteriales; family UBA2268; genus JBFHIJ01. The sequence continues at coordinate 1,065,794 of CALNXW010000016.1, read as the reverse complement.
ATCTGCATATCAAGCACTAATAAGTCCGGCATAGATTCTTTCATCAAATCAAACGCCTCTTGCGGATTGGTTGCTTCCCGAACATTAACTTTAAAGTTCTTTCTCAATATGGAGCTAAGTATTTTCCTGTATGCAGGATCATCATCACAAAGTAATACACTTAATCCAGTGAAATTCATATTTGGTAAATCTAAAGTCATATTATGCCTCTTATTTCATGACTAATATTCTGGTTGGTATTTCTCCTGACTCTGCAAATCTCACTAAAGCCTTTATCATTTCAGTCTTAGTAGTTTCACCTTTAGCTGCTATAAGCATTCCATGTTTTGTAAAATAATCTTCGGCAAATATCATTCCCGGTACTATTTGGTTCACGGGGACTCTCATAACAGATTTCTTTCCAAAAGAAGTCCTTTCCAGTTCCATCATTCTTATAAACGATTCAACTACTTTTTTATCGAAAAGAATACCTCTTTTTTTGAAGAGATAATTCATTGTATTTGCATACTTATCTTTAGTTGATTCCAAAAAAGCCGCTGTGCTTGTGTATGGAGACGAAGAAGCATTATTATAAGTTCTGTCTCTTTGCTTTTTATATAAAGCGTTATGAAAAGTATCAACAACAAGTATAATTCTTGCACCGGGGTGTATTTCATTACCTTGAATATGATTTGGGAATCCACTTCCGTCTAATTTTTCGTGGTGCTGGCTTATTATTTCACAGATACTTTTAAATCCGGCATATGGTTCCAGTATTTTAACACTTAGCCCTGGATGCATTGTGTATCGTTTATATTCTGAAGAGCTCATTTCTGATGGATACTTATACAAAGATGAGTCCATATATCCGATTTTTCCAATGTCATGTAGCAATCCTGCTATTTTTATTTCAGTTACCATATCTTCATTGAGTCCCATATCCTCTGCAAGCATAGCAGATTTTTCTGAAACAAAACGTGAATGACTTCCTTCATAAAAGTTTTCTGTGAAAGTTGTAATATTTGATAGAATCTGAATTGTCTGATACATTCCGGATGCTAATTCATTACTAAGTTCTTCCACCAAGCCTTCTAATTCTGTTATTTTTTCTTCCATGATTTCTATATTCGTATTTGATTTTTTTGATTTAGCTTAATATAAGTAAGAAACGTAAAAAATGTAAATATAAGTTATCCAATTTTTTTAGTTTTGTACTTGATTATTGAACAAGTACTGGATTTGTAATAAGAGGTAGTAATGTCTGAGATTAAAAAAATTGGTATTATAACCAGTGGTGGTGACTGCGGTGGCTTAAACGCAGTGATAAATGGTGCCAGCAGAATGGCTCATAGCTTAGGGATAGAAGTTGTTTTGATTCCGAACGGTTATGCAGGTTTATATAATTTATCTGATTTAGAGCCTGTTGTGATAGATAGTGCAAGAGCTGATCGAATACATTCAGGTGTTGCAGGATCAGAAGCAGGCCACTCAAGAGTAAAAATCAGTAAGATTAAAAATCCTGATAAATATAATATCATTAGAAGAGGGCTCGAAAAACATAATATTGATGCATTAGTTATAGCAGGTGGTGATGACACAGGATCTGTTGTAGTTGATCTGATAAATAATGGAATTACTTGTATCCACGTGCCAAAGACTATGGATCTGGATCTTCAAACTTATTCTGTTGGTGGCGATTCAACAATAAATAAAATCTCTACTTTTACAGAAGATTTAAGAACTACCGGTCTTACTCATAACAGAACTCTTATTATCGAAGTATTTGGAAGATATGCCGGTCATACAGCATTCAGAGGTGGAGTTGGAGCAGATGCAGACGCAATTCTGATTCCTGAAATCCCTGTGGATTATGATTATCTTTACAAACATTTCAAAAAAACATATATGGACAGACTTTTATCTTCAGATGTTAAAGGCTCAACGTACATTATAGTAGCTGCTGAAGGTTTAAAAGATAAAGCAGGTAATTTGTTTACCGACCAATCAATAACTGATTCTTTTGGTCACCAAAAACTTTCTGGTATAGGCAGATATGTAAGAAATCAGCTTGAAGCTCATATGAAACAAGATCCTGAATGGCAGGAATTCTTAAAAAAAGAAGGTATATTTGTAGAAGATATCTACGAATATCCTGAAATTAGAGAAGTAACTCTAGGTCACCTTGTCAGAGCAGGCCAAACCAGCTCTTATGATGTAACTTTTGGTAAGCAATGTGGTGGTGGAGCCGTCCTCTTACTTAAAAAAGGTATCTCAGGTGTTACTGTGGTTGGTATTGAAGGAAAAGAAGTATCATATATTCCAACTAAAGAAGCAATCAAGCAAAGATTTGTTGATTTAGAAGATGTTGCATTCCATGAAAAACTGGGTGTTTGCTTTGGTAGAGAGCCTGAAGAATACGATCCGGATATAAAAGAATACAAAGGTAAAATTCACAGATATATGTAATCTAGATTATTTAATAATTTAGATGTGCCGTTTTTAAAATAAAAAGGCTATTTTTGTGTTATAAATATTAGGCTAATTGATTTCATAGAAATTATTTAGCCTAATTTGGTTTATTATGGCAAAACACTTAAGGTTGGTATATGGACTTCAAGGATTATTATTCCATACTTGGGGTAAACAAGAACGCAACGGAAGATGAAATAAAAAAAGCATATAGAAAATTAGCTCAAAAATATCATCCTGATAAAAACAAAGGCGATTCTACTGCTGAAGAAAAATTTAAGGACATAAGTGAAGCTTATGAAGTTCTTAAAGATTCCGACAAACGTAGAAAATATGATAATTTGGGCAGCTCTTATAACAGATATAGAAGTTCAGGAAATAACTCGGGATTTAATTGGTCTGACTGGGAAAACGCTTCCGGAAGAAGAAAAAAAACTTCTTTTGGTGATATGTTCGATCAGGGTGGAAGCGGATTTTATTCTGATTTCTTTGAAAAAATCTTTGGTGGCGGTTTCGGAAAGAGCAGAGGTTTTAATCCTACCCCTAAGCAGGGAGAAGACTTTAAAACAGAAGTAGACATAAGTCTGGAAGAAGCTTATAAAGGGACTACCCGCTTAATCAAAATAAATAAAGAAAGAATTGAGATTAAGCTTAAACCAGGTATCCCTGACGGCACTGTACTGAAAATAACAGGTAAAGGCTCTTCAGGCAGAAATGGTGGAGCTAGCGGAAATCTTCTTATAACTGTAAATGTGAAAGATCACCCTGAGGTAGAACTCAAGGATCGTGATTTATATCAAGATGTACAAGTAGATTTATATACTGCGCTGCTGGGTGGAAATATGAAAGTGAAAACTTTTTCCGGTACTGTGCAGGTAAATATTGCGCCTGAAACTCAAGGCGGCAAAATCCTTAAATTGAAAGGATTAGGTATGCCTGATTATGCAGGTAAAGGGAAAGGCGATTTATATCTAAAAGTACTTATCAAATTACCTGAAAATCTTACTCAAGAAGAAAAGGATTTATTCGAAAACTTAAGAAAGATAAGACAAAAAGTATCTTAAACAATACTAAATAGATCAATACAATAAGAGAGGCTGATTAAATCAAATCAGCCTCTCTTGTTTTAAATAAAAACAATTTGTTCTAGTTAAAATATACACCAACACCAACTTGTAGAAAAGATTTTTTCTCTTCATCTTCATCTGTTGGTAAAAGATTTGCATAAGAGTATTTCGCTTCCAAATTGAGTGTGATTAACTTCAGGTTTAAATCTACACCTGCTCCAAGTCCGAAGCCTATTCGACTATAAGAAGGAGTTTTTGAAAGATGGAGTGCAATATCTCCTGTTGGAAAATCAATAGAACTGTTGATGTAATTATAACTCAATTCACCTAATCCATAAACACCGATTAGAGATTTGAATAAATACAACTGTACACCGGCATTTATTGGAATTACATTAGTACTTTGAATCAATTTAACATCTAAATCAAGATCTTCATGTTGTACAGTAATTTCACCTTCAGGAAATTTATTCCAGGATAGTCCACCATAAAAGTTTACATAGTCTGACATTCCAACTTTAATGCGCATGCCTAAAAAGTATCCTGCGCTCATACCTTCATTGACCAACGTAGCTAATCCGTCCTGATCTTTAACTCTTGTATTAGTTGAGTTATAAACATTCCCAAGTTTATCACTAGGCGTAGATAATCCTGCTCTTATTCCAAATTGAACACCGTCATCAGCTGATAATTTATTATATTGAAAAAGTGCAGCTAACATAAAAAGGGATGCAATAAACCTACTCATATTTCCTTATACTCCTAATAGTTGTATTTTTGTTCGAACAAAAATGTGTTATACTCGTAGCAATTTTATAAGTTTGTTCGCATAATTTGTCAATTTGTTTCAAAAATAGAAGAAAAACATGAAAATTTCTAAAATAATATCAGTTTTGTCAGCTATGGTGCTGATTAGCTTTGGAGCAATAACTCTTCATTCTGAAGAGAACGATGTAAAGTTCGGTATATTTGGTGGTGTTAACTTTAACATGCATAGTCCTGACTTTACTTTACCGTATAATAATTTGGGCACAAATAATATTTTTAAAGAGAATAAAACAAGTATTGGCATCCACCTAGGTGGCTTAGTGGATTATAAAATGGCTGACGGTTATATATTATCCGGAAGGTTAGGTTTTCACTCAGCTAGTGTTTTATTTCAAGATGACAGAACTTCGACTGCGCAAACCGGTGGTGTAGATACAACTTTAGCAGGAGAGTTTGACGCGTCTGTTTATTATGTTGAAATATCTCCAATGGTTAAGTTTACTAATCTTTTACCGGTAGATGATCTATATTTATTAGGCGGACTTGAACTAGGGATTCCTATTTCTGCAAAATATGACCTTAACAATCAAATTGCAATGACTGAAAATGATATTAATAATGTCCAGACATTAAACACAAAAGATGAGGACATAGAAGGTAAATCATTAAGAATGGCTATTGCTTTAGGTGCAGGATACAATTTTGAAATAGGTGATGGTGTTGAACTATCTCCTGAAGTATCTTTCAGATTGCCTTTAACAAAAGTATCTTCAAATGATAATTTTGATTCCTGGTCTATGCCTCAAGTAAGAGTAGGTGTTTCGTTGACATTTGGCGGAAATTCAACTAAAGTGAATAACGAACCTGAACCTGGTGAGCTTAGCGTTGGGTTTAATGACGTTTCATATTATGACACAGACGGCACTAAAAAACCACTGAAAGAAATATCAGTAGAAGAAACTGAATATCAAGAATTATACCCTGTATTGCCATATGTATTTTGCAGTGAGAACTCAACTAAACCTGACACGAGATACCAAAACATGGCTTCTCAATCCGGTTCAGGAGAATTTTCATTCTCTTCACTTGAAGCTGATGCTCTTGCGATCAACTACAATACAATGGATATCATTGGAAGAAGAATGCAAACGAATAAACAAGCAAGAATAAGAATCAATGGTACGCTTGATGGAAGAGACGAAGTAGATTTGTCAGTAGCAAAAGAAAGGGCTCAGTTTGCGAAAAACTATATTGTTGTAAATTACGGTATCAATCCGGATAGAATTGATGTATCTGCAAGTAAAAAACCTGAAAAGCCTTCTGCTATGAGCAATCCTGATGGTATGCAGGAAAATAGAAGAATTGAATTCTTTTCTACTAACCATGAGCTTTTAGAACCTATCTTACTCAGCAAGGATAAACAGAGAGTTTCATTCCCTCAACTTATAGAATTTAATCCTGCTGTGGTTAGTTCTGAAGGTGTTAAAAACTGGGAACTCAGAGTACTTCAAGCAGGTCGTATTATTAAGCAAATTGCAGGTACAGGCACTCCGAAGCCAGTTCAGTGGAGTATCATGCCAAATGATTTGACTGATGCCCAAGTTCCATTAGATTATACATTTGAAGTAATCGACAATAGTGGTAAAGTAAAATCTTCTTCCGGTTCTATTCCAGTTGAGTATTACTCATTTACAAGAAAAAGAACAGAAGATATGCCTGATAAAACAATTTCTAAATACAGCTTAGTTGTATTTGACTTTGATTCTCCTGAAATTTCTGAAGCAGACAAGAAAATCTTAGAAGATAAAGTAATTCCGGCTATCAATTATAACTCAACTGTCCAAATTTACGGTTACACTGATAAATTAGGAAATGACAGTTATAACAAGAAGTTAGCGTTACAAAGAGCAAACAATGTCAAGAATTTCTTAGAAAGCAAAGTAAAAAATGTTAAATTTGAAGTCTATGGGGTAGGAGAATCTGTTGAATTATTTGACAACAACTCACCAATTGGCAGACAGCTTTCAAGAACTGTTCAAGTGTATGTGGTGACTCCTAAGCAGTAAACATAATAGGACTTAATGATGAGTGATCAAAACTCTAAATATAAATATTTGCATAAAATAGACTCTCCTAAGGAGCTGCGTAAACTTCCGGTAGAAGCCCTATCGGAAGTTTGTGCTGAAGTGAGAGACTTTATGATAGACACAATCACTAAAACAGGTGGGCATTTCGGTGCCGGTTTAGGTGTTGTAGAACTAACTGTTGCCTTGCATTATATCTTTAATACTCCTGAAGATAAAATTGTTTTTGATGTTGGGCATCAGGGCTATCCGCATAAAATATTGACCGGAAGGCGTGATTTGCTTCAAACTATCAGACAGAAGGGCGGTCTTTCAGGCTTTTTGAAACGTAGTGAAAGCGAATATGACTGCTTCGGTGCCGGCCATGCTTCCACTAGTATTTCTGCAGGGCTTGGATTAGCCACTGCAAGAGATATGCAGGATAAAAACTACAGAGTTGTTTCTGTAATTGGTGACGGCTCAATGACTGGTGGCCTGGCTTTTGAAGCAATGAATAACTGTGGTGTGCAGAACAGAGATATGCTTGTTATCATGAATGATAATAATATGTCTATTGATCCAAACGTATCTGCATTCTCTAATTACTTCAATCAACTTTTTGCTTCTTCTACTTTCCAGTCTTTCAGAGACAATGTATGGAAATTGACAGGTAAAATGGATGAACTAGGAGACAGGCTACGCAAATATGCCGGTAGATTCGAAGATGGAGTAAAAGCTATTATTACACCAGGTGTGCTTTTTGAAGCTTTAGGTTTCAAATATTTTGGCCCTGTAAATGGACATAATATTACTAAACTTGTAAGACTTCTTAAACAAATCAAAGATGTAAAGGGTCCTGTATTTTTGCACGTAATTACGCAAAAAGGTAAGGGTTATGCCCCGGCAGAAAAAGATTCGCATTACTTGCACGCAATTGGAAAAATTGACAGAGAGACCGGAAAGTCTCTGAAAAAATCCAATGAGCCTAAAAAAATATCATACTCTGATGTTTTTGGGCATGCTATGGTCGAATTGTGCAAAATGAATAATAAAGTTGCAGCAGTTTCGGCTGCCATGATAGAGGGCACCGGATTAAACATTCTATGCGATGCTGATCCTAAAAAAGTGATAGACGTAGGAATTGCTGAGGGACATGCTGTAACGTTTGCCTCAGGTATGGCTGCAGAAGGTATGATTCCGGTAGTTGCAATATATTCTACTTTCCTTCAGAGAGCTTATGATCATATTATTCATGACGTAGCAATACAAAAGCTGCATGTTGTCTTCGCTTTGGATAGAGGAGGCGTAGTTGGAGCAGACGGTCCGACACATCATGGTACTTTTGATCTTGCTTATCTAAGGCACATTCCGCACATGGTTGTTGTTGCTCCTAAGGACGAACAAGAACTAAGGGATTTCCTTTATTCTGCTGTGTTTAAGTATACAAATGGGCCGGTTGCGATTAGGTATCCTAGAGGTACAGGCATGGGGGTTAAATCAACGCCTATGAAGTTTATCGAACTCGGGAAGTGGGAAGAGCTTAAAAAAGGAAATGATATTGCTATTCTAGCAGTAGGTAAGACTGTTGTGGAAGCATTGGAAGCCTCTGAACTACTTAAGGCAAAAGGCATAAATCCAACGATTATAAACGCCAGATTTATTAAGCCAATTGATAAAGAAATGCTATTGGACATTTGCAAAAATCACAAACACATAATAACTGTTGAAGATGGGCAAATCCAAGGTGGCTTCGGTTCATCAATTGCTGAGTTTATGGTCACGGAAAATATTCAGAATGTAACATTAAAAATTCATGGCATACCTGATAAATTCGTAGAGCATGGTACTCAGGAACAGCTTTATGAATCATTAGGTTTAGACGCCTCAGGAATTGCAAATCTGACAGAGGAAATAATTAATTTCAAAAAAATCTAAGAAATTGTTTGGATTATATGAAGAATCTCCTTAAGTTTGTACTCCATTGTTGAGGCAATGATCCCGTAGCTCAGCCGGTAGAGCATTTGACTTTTAATCAAAGGGCCACAGGTTCGAATCCTGTCGGGATCACAAGTTCTAAAAAATATTACAAAAGTAACTTTATAAAAGTTGCAAAAAACAGATAAAAAGTATCAATGATCCCGTAGCTCAGCCGGTAGAGCATTTGACTTTTAATCAAAGGGCCACAGGTTCGAATCCTGTCGGGATCACTTTTCTGTTTTTTGTTTTTATAAATTATTTTGTACTGCAAATTGCAGAAATGATCCCGTAGCTCAGCCGGTAGAGCATTTGACTTTTAATCAAAGGGCCACAGGTTCGAATCCTGTCGGGATCACAAAAGCTTAAGATATTTCTTAAGCTTTTTTTTTACCCGCTTGTCTCTTATCTCGGATCAATAAAATGAAAATTGGAATATATGGTGGAAGTTTTGACCCTATTCACAATGCTCATCTAAAAATGGCTGAGGCATTTACAGAGAGTTGTAGCTTAGATAAGTGTATTTTTATACCAACTGCTACTTCTCCGTTTAAAATAGGCGAGAGGCACACTAACGCTCGAAAAAGATATGATATGATTGCTCTTGCTATTGAAGATAGAAAGAATTTTGAAATATCAGATTTTGAAATAAATAATCCCGATGATATTTCCTATACATACAAAACAATTCTACACCTTAAACAAGAATATAAAAACGACGAACTTTTCCTTCTTATTGGAGGAGATAATGCGGTCAAATTTGAAAAATGGAAAAACTGGCAGGATATCCTGATGCTTGTGCAGTTGTGTATAGTTAACAGACCTGGCACAATGACTGAGAAAGAAAAAGAAGAAATAAAAAAGGCTCTCTCAAATAAATCGAAAGAGCCTCATTGGGTCAGTGCACCACTAATGGAGATTTCATCATCTATAATACGTGCAAATGTTTCAAAAGGTTTCAGTATAAATAGTCTAGTGCCAAAAAAAGTTGAAAATTATATCAAACAAAATCGGCTTTATCTGTGAGAACGCTTGATATAATAGTCTGAGACACCACCTTCGATACTGATCTCTATATATTTTTTTGTTTCTTTTTCAGGTAATGCTTCAAAATAATTACCTTTATTGACAAATCCAATAAATGATTCTGAGCTTAATGCAGATTTTGTATATATTCTGCAAACTGCATCTTCAGGCACATCTATATTCACTTCAGATACTCCGTTTTTAATTGAAACAAAACAAGTATCAGTTTTGTCTCCTAAATCAAGATTTAGTGAAGAAGCTCCGGTCTTTACTATAAGATTTTTTAACTGCACTTTACGAAAATCTAAATCCATTTCGCAAGCACCGGTATTAAGATTTACATCCCATAAAACATTTCTGTTCAAATCTATCTTGGCATTATTTTCATTTGCCAAGTTCTTTAAACTGTTGATATTATGGTTAAAGTAAAAGTCTATCGAAAATATAGAATCATTGTCAAAATAATCTTTGCAAGTGGATTTCAAAGCATGAGTCTTAGCTTTTAAAATATTGTCTGTACCGCTATAGTCATCAAATTTGAAAACCCCGGCTCCACCATGAAAATTTAAAATAGCTCTTTCAACTGGCTCATCATGGTGAACGTAGTATTTAGTTTCTTGAAAATTTTCTGTCCAAAATTCATCATCAAATACATTATGCTCTTTAGTATAGCTAAATACACTGCTTACAGTACCAACTATAAGAAGAGCCAGCAACAAGCCTGACAAAGCAGATAAAGTTCTTTTCAAAAATTCGGATAATTTTAATAAAGAGATACCAAAAACTATTAATAGTATTGGCCACATATATCCTAAAGACAGACCACTAAAGTTAATCATATCAAAATTTGATAAAAGGAAGCAAGCACCTAAGGAAATAAAGAAAGATCCCCAAAATAAAGCACCCGATTTCATATTTGTTGCTCCCTCAAAGAAGATTTATTTATGTTTCTGTAAATCATTGCTCCACCAATTGCCAACAATGAAATACCAAAAATAATCTGTCCGTCGATATCAGGAATTAAATAATCAAGCAGGAAAAGAGTTCCGGCCATAATTAGTATATACCCGAGTGTATTTTTAGCACTCCTGCCGGGACGATCCCGATAAGATTCGTTTTGATAAGGAGAATAGTCTGACACAATCCACAACAGAATATATGTCAATAGCCCAATTCCGCTAACAAATAGGGAGATAACAAAGAATATTCTGACTAAAATCGGATCTATACCAAAATAGTCAGCTAAACCAGAGCAAACGCCCGCAATCATTTTATTATTGCTTCTGTAAAACCTTTTCATAACACACTCCAAATAAAAGTATATCGATATATACGCAAGTTTTCAAACAGAGTTACGTTATTTTAAGAATTTTACCATAGCTCCATAGTTTTTATCTATTTTGAAACCAATCTTTTCTAAAAATGCCTGAATTTCAAAATGTGTTTTGACTATTTCAACATTTTCCAGTCTCATTCTGTCAAAAAATACTTCAAGCATTGCTGTACCTAATCCAACTCCTTTTAATTCCTGAACAAGAACAGTGCCGTCAAGAAATACTGATTTGCCGTCAATTTCTCTGAAACTTAATCCACCAACTATGCGATCAAACTTATCATTAAGTATGTAGTATCTGTATGACTCTCCATATTTCATAGTGTAATTTTCTTTATGGAATAATCTGTACAGTATTCCAATTTCAGAAGGTTTAAATGTTTCAGATAAGTAGTAATCATTATTACTGTTATCCGAAATTTTTGTCTTAATCATAGTACCGAAAACATTATCAGTAGTATCAAATGATAACTGCTTAGGAATCAATTGATGAGGATATACCATTTTGCTGAATATTAGACGATCATGCTTATCTGTAAGGAGAAATTGCAGATCAGACAATTCATTTAGCTCTGTTATATAAGAATATTCTTTAGATTCAATAATTCGTAATAATCTGTCAAAAAGATTTTTCACTTCTGAGCTGTGATATCTGAAATAAGTATGTCTATAGAAATAGTACCTATAGTAATCACTTGTTTCTATAAGCTCATACTTATCGTAAATAGTGAAAATAGAATCAGTTGTTGCTTCTGTTGTAGCATCAGGATTTAAATTCTGCCAAGTAATATAATTCTCTATTGCATTGAACACAATAAGTGGAGTAAAACACTTTGGAAATTCGTTCAGATACGTTTTCAAATTATTTAGCAGTTGATTTCTACCTTCCAGAAAATCGTATTTTTGTAAATCAACATACAGTTCTTCTAAAAATGCTAATCCTTCTTTCTCACCTAAAACTTCAATTACCGAATCAAATATCCAATTCAGATCCAGATGTCCTGAAATCCAGGAATAATGAGACACAGATTTTCTATAGAAGTTCCTATATAATGGTAAAATCAAAGAAATAGGAGTAGAATAATACACCCATCCGTTTAAAGATAATAACCTGCCGGCGTGCATATAATCTTTATTAGGGAGTATAATGTTTGACAGAGAAATAAACCCTGGTATTATTCTTTTCCCACTATTGCGCCATCCAATCAAAATTGATTTAATAGAATAAACAAAAATCTTCTGCAATTTTGATATGTCTGAACTTACAGCACTACTTAGAATTTCGTTAGAGAGAATTCTAATATGCCCCCATGCAGTTAATTCATCATTATATATCACTGATCGTGCATTCAGCTCAGGACGAGCACATCCAAGTTTCGGCAGTACTTTTGTGCCGTAAGGATAAGATGATATAATCATCAACCAAAAAACTGTTTCTAGATTCCTTCTTGATTTCAAATTTTCGTTAATAACTATTTGAAAATCATATCTCTGACCGGCTCTTGTATTTATGCACATCCTATAAAGATTATTCTCATGCGTATGAGTGATATTTGAGAGCCATATTCCATAATCAGTCAAATCATCTAAGCAAAATCCCTGCTGATCATAGGCAAGCATAATAGACTGCTTCAAAAAAGTAGTCGAAGTCAGAATAGAGAAAAGTTGTGCCTTAGCTTTTTCCGGGACACCATCATCAAAGATGATTTTCTTTTTCCATTCACTTTTATCTTCCGGCTTGAAAGAATTTTGAATCTTTTTCTCATAGTATTCAGAGACTTCTATAAAATATTTGTGAGCAATTTCTGTTATCTTTTCATCTTCATCATGCATCATCCAGTTTACAAGTTCGCTTCTTACCGGTTCGTAATACTGCTCATGTTTTTTTACATATTTAACAAGTAGCTTGAAAATATTCTCAAACTGCTTTATCATAAGTCTGTTTACAGGCCAATGAAGCTGAGTCCGATAAATAAACAGCCTTTGGCGTAAAGTCTCAAGTCTTCGTTTTTCAAATTTATGAGAAGTAATTTTAGCAATATATTCTTCATTCAAAAAAGAAAATCCTGATTCCAAGAAAGTGAAATATCCTCGATTTTGAGTTACAAAAGCTTCGTTTGTAAGCAATATCATGTAAGCGCGACACCTAATATTTTCAATTGGGTGGTATGCAAGAGATTCCAGTCTTAATCTGATTAATTCAATGACATTGGAGTCAGTGTTACTTATAAGCAGTTGAATGTTAGTTAAAGCCTCTTGGTTATCTAGTGACTTATTTGCTAATAATATTGAGAAATTATAAACAAGATCAGATAGACCCGGAGTTTTAAAGGAGTCCTTCTTTATGGATTCAGTAGCTGATATAAGAGGTAATTTGACTCTTCTACCTATATTTTTAAAGTCCATTTCCCATATTTCTTTTACAGGTGAAAACTGCGTAAGAGAATAATTCCCTGCCCAAAGAAGAGGCTGTTTTGCGAGAATCTCGAAATCAATTATTTCACCTTCTACCTCATATATCAGATTGCCGATTTGAATTGAAGAGTCATCAATTTTTCTGCAGATAAGCTCCCTATGGTTTACTTTATCGTATATAGAATTTTGACGGATAAGAATATCACTTTCTAAAATTCCTAAATCCCTGTAAAACCAACGAGGAATTCGGACAAAAAAGCCTTGCAGTTTTAAATCTACATAATTCCGTTCATAACAGGAATCTATTATATTACTGTAATTCTTCAGTATAAGCTTTCTGTTGAATGTCTGCTTTGCTGTAAGCTCACCATTTTTTGGATTGAAATCATTTTCTAAAACTTTGAAGTTTACTACACGCTCGTACCTAGCCAAACTTTTATTTGCAGCCATTATAAGCTTATGCAAATAATCATAAAGGTCGGTTTTAGAAAGATTCTTTATTAAATCATCCTCTTTATCAGTAATAATAAAAAGTATGTTATAAGGTCTGGCGTCACCAACTAAGAAAACTCTCTTTATTCCGGGAACACCTTCAAACTTACTTTCAACATTCCGGGGAGCGATTGTTTGGCCTTTATTGTTTTTGTAGATATCTTTAACACGATCTATTATTTGATAATGTCCAAGTTTATCCTGATTAAATATGTCACCCGTAGCTATATAATAGTCTGAATCATCTTGCTTGGGATATTCTAATATAGATCCAATTGGTGCATCCTGAAGGTATTTAGCAACATAATGCCCAGAGATATGCATTTCCCCGTTTTCTTTCAGAGAAGGATAGATGCCGGGTAGTGCTATGCCGGTAGAATTTGCAACATATTCACCCGGTGGCGTCATAGTAATTCCACCTGTCGCTTCAGTCATTCCAAATCCACTGGAGAGCTTTATATTATATTGATTAAAGAATTTAAATACTTTCGGATCTAAATACCCCGCTGCTGATAATCCCCATTTGAGCTTTTTACCCACAATCTGCTCTGTTGCAGTGTTTGCATCAATTCTGTTTTTATCCATGAGCTGCATAATTTTATCATAAGCCTGCTGCCAACGTAAAGGTATACTGATAAAAATTGTAGGATTGATGACCGGGAATAATTTAAATAGGGTGGAAGCTGACGGAGAACCTGTGAAAACATAAGTACCATTCCAGTAAATAGTCCCCAGCATTTCCAGATATCTGCCAAATGTATGAAACAATGGCAAATAAGAAAGCATAACTTCGTTATCTCCAATAAAAGGAACAGCAGCTCCTCTTGCAAATCTCTTACTTACTAAAGAGTAATTACTAAAAGATATACCCTTAGGCATACCTGTAGAACCTGAAGTAAACATAATAGTAGATACTTCATTGATAGCAAATGGTTGGTAAGAATTTATAATGTGTTCTACTTCATCCTGAAGTAGTTCAGAAGCAGAAATATTCAAGTTTTTGCAGCTGTATAATTCAATATTAGGAAAAACCTTAGTGGTAAAAACGTCTACATCCTGTTTAAGATCTTTCTTAATATCATCAATCAGTTTTAGCCTTTCCAATTTATCAGTCACAACAATATTAATGTCGAGTTTTTTTATAATAGCACTGAGTTCACTTTTCGAGAAATTAATATTTAGAGGTGTCACAAATATACCGTAAAAGAGGCAACTGAGATCAGTCATTGCAGAATAGGGAGCATTATCTGCCAAAATTGCAACACGCGGATTTTTGTGAGAAGAAATGAAACTTGCTGCATAAGATCTTGTTATTTCAAACACCCTTTGATATGTAAATTTCTGAGAAGGATTTACTCCCATATCTCTAAAAAGAACAGAATCCTTATTTCTATATAAACGTTGCTTAAACATATCAAGTAACGAATAATTAGAATTTTGTATTAGTTTAAAAGCCTTTTCTGAGATTAAATACCTATCCTCTATATTTTGCACGTATTTAAGGAAAGTGACTCTAAAAACAATATCTAAGAGTTCAAAGACTATATCAGGATTTTCTCCATTATAATCAAAGAAAAATCGTTTTATAGTCTCGAAATGTTTTTTGATATATCCATCGTGATTTTTTGCTTCAGTTAAAATGTCTCGAATGCTGCTCATAAAAATTCCTATTGCTGTTAGGATAGAATTAGTTAGATTAGTATCGAGAAAAAAATCTCGATATAAATAAAAACATATATTATATGATACTGATAATCACTATTGAGGGAAGCAGATATTGCTAACAAGTGATTTTTAGTAATATAAAAATGCTATTAAAATAGTTTTAGTTTAAAATAAAAACTTTTCTAATATCATACAAACATAGAAATTATATCAGCCTGCGTTGGGCAAAAAATAAAACTCATAAAATTAAAGGTAATGTTATGCAAATTTCCGGATTGAGATACGGCTCTCGTTTATTAGATCTGGTAGAATTTCCATACGCAGAATTTCTTACCGGAAGCTCTACTAAAGAAGAAATTCAATCCATGCTAGATAAAAACGGAAAGGCAGTTGTTAAACCGCAATTTTCCGGTGGTGTTGGTAAAAAAGGGAAAGCCGGTCTTGTTAAAATAGTTGACAATATTCATGATGCTTTTAGAGCAAAAGAGCAGCTATACTTTGCAGAACATAAACATGGTAATAAAACAATAAGAGCAAACGGAGTAACTTTTGAAGAATTTGTTCCTTCAGAAATTGAACTCTATTTCTCTATAACAAATTCGACTTTAGAAAGAAAACCAGTTTTTTCTATTACTCCTTACGGTGGTGTGGACATTGAAGATCTACCTGCTGAAAAGAAAAATATAACTTGGATAGATCCGCTAATTGGTATCAAATCTTTTGATATTACCAATGCACTTAATGACTTAAACTGTCCTATAGAATATATTTCACCGCTAGTTCAGTTCCTTCCTAAATTGTGGGATCTATATAGCAACTATGGTGTAACTACACTAGAAATCAACCCTATAAGAATGAAAAGAAAAGGTTCTTCATATGTGCCTGTTGCTTGTGACTTAAAGGTTGCTTTTGATCAGGATAGTCCTGATTGGAAACGTGTGGAACTTCCTATGTCTATCTTTGAATCTGAAACTACTGAATTTGAGTCTGAGATTAATAAACTCAGAACATATCAGGGGCAAAGTGATGTAGTTGAGCTTAATCCAAATGGTACTATCATTCCGTTTATGTTTGGTGGTGGAGCAAACTCTGCAGCTACTGAAACTCTTGGAACAAGAGCCATTTTTGCATCTGATTTTGGTGGTAACCCGCCATACGAAAAGATGTATGAAATATCTAAAATAGTATTCAAACATTGGTTGGATCAGGCTAATACTTTATTGCTAATTGGCGGTAAAGCAAATAACACTGATATTTACGTTACTTTCAAAGGTATCTTTGATGCTCTTAGAGATCACATTGCTGAAAACGGCAAAAAACCGATTTATACAGTAATTGGTCGTGGTGGGCCTAACCTTATTCAAGGTATGTACTACGGCAAAGATATACTCGATACTTTAAACTTACCATACAAAATGTTTGGTTTTGACTCTTCTATGATTCAAACTTTGGAATATTCCAAAAAAATAGATGAATGGTGGGGCAGTGAAGGGAAAGAAGATTACACTAAGAAACACATGTAATCACGTAAATATTTAGTATTAAAAATAATAATATCGGAATATAAACCATGACTCAATTACAAACAAAACCTTTCCCGTTTTACGTGGGTGTTTACTCTCTGGAAGAGCTTGTAAATAAGGATTCAAGAGTATGTGTCATAAATATTTTAGGCGGTGAAAGCCGAAAAGTAACTCCAGTTTCACATGAATACAGTAATGGAAATGTAGTTGCAGGTGTGCAATATGGTCGCCGTGGCGAATTAGAATCTAAAAAAGGAAATATTCCCGTTTTTCGTTCTATTCGCGATGTAATGGACAATGGAATTACTTTTGACGTTGGTGTTATTTATTTACCTCCGACTGCTGTGAGCCAAGCCGTAGCTGAACTTGTCAATTTCAATCCTGATTTAAAAAGAATAGTTATTGTTACTGAAAAAGTATCTTCATATGATTCTATGGCAATTAGAGTTTTGTGCCAGGAAGCAGGTGTAGATGTTATTGGTTGTAACTGTTTGGGTGTTGCTAACGTTTGGGATCACGTTAGAGTTGGTGGTGCTTTGGGTGGCGATAAACCTGAAGAAACATTAAGACCGGGTAGTGTTGCAATACATTCAAATTCCGGAAACTTCACTACTACTATTTCAGAATATCTCAGAACATCAGGTTTTGGTATTTCTACAGCTGTGTCTTCAGGTAAGGATGTGTATATTCATTTTGCTTTACCTGAGTTTTTGTTTGCTGCTCAAAATGATCCAAGAACTAAAGCTATTGCGCTTTATGTAGAACCGGGCGGATATTACGAAAAACAAGCATTGGAATGGATTGAAGAAAGACGATTTGCCTTCAATAAACCGATTGTAGTATGTGTTACTGGCCGCTGGAAAAAAGATTTACAGAGATCTTGCGGTCACGCAGGTGCTTTAGCCGGTGGCGGTGATGACGCTATTAGCAAAGAACAATGGTTTGATAATTACTTTGGAGTTGGAGTATTTGATCCTGAAAATCCAAACGTCAGTAAAAAAGGTGTTCGTATTGCTTCTATTCAGGACTTCCCTAAAGCTATGCAAGCTGTTTATGCTAAAATAGATGAAAAGCCTGATTTTGAAACTACAGGTGATTTGTCTTTGAAACTGTGGATTAGCGATAATAAGGTACAGGTACCTAAAGAATTAGATTTACCTGTTACTGAAGCTATTGAACCATATAACAAGCAAATTCTGGAACAAAACAAACAGATTGGTGCAAATTATCTTCGTCAAAATATGTCTGACAAATCAGGTGCTTCCAGAATGGATAAAAACACTCAGGTTGCACATTTGCACGGAAAATCTATTTTAGATTTATCTAAATATACGATAGAAGAAAACTTATACTTTACACTTGCTAAAGTTTTGCCAGAGCAGGAAGATACAAACACAATCAATATTTTGTTGAATTTGTTCCTAAAAGTTGAAGCTCACCAGATAGCTAACTTGCAATATGCTAAAAGTAATAATTGCACTCCGAATGCATTTATGGCAACTCAAATTGCAGCTATCGGTAATAAAGCTATACTTGAAAACTCTAACAAATATGCTACTATGTTGGTAGATTTGATCAGAGAAAATGGTATCAACGAGAATACAAAAGATCTGGATAAGCTTATTAATAGCTTCATTGATGATAATATTTTGACAGATGAAAAACAAAATATTGAAGCAGCTGAAATATTAGAAAAAGAAATACTCAAATCTAAAAAGAAATGTGTGTCTCTGAAAATCATTCAGCATATACTGAAATACGCTGCAGATAAGAAAAAAGGTATTAAAAATAAATATGAATTCTTACTTGCCGGTATGTCATTATGCATTTTCTGGAAACCTATGCAGGAAAAACGCATAACAAGAGATGTCGCAGAAAATGCTCTAAGCTATTTCTATACCGTAGCTCAGCTAGTTGCATTCTCTGTAACTGACATTGAAAATAATAAATTCTGGAAAGAGTTAACTTCCGGCAAGATCAAAAATATAAATAATAGCTTCTCTGATAATGTATTCAAGATATTGTTCAACAGAGAACCTAAACCTGAAGAGCTTACAGAACTTAAATATTTGATTGGCTTGACTCTTACTAACGGTCCGGGTACCATTTCTGCAAAAGGTGCTAAAGAAACTGTTTCAGCTAGGAATTATATACCTACTGCTTATGTAGGCTTCCTTGTTAATACAGGTCTTGCACACGGTGGTAATGGCTTTGAAGCTGTAGAGTTTTTACTAAGAAACTTCAAAGATTCAGAACTTAAAAATCCTGGTGAAAAAGCTCATAACATTGACCTTTCTGCTATTGCAAATAAAGCGGCTAAAGAATACAGAAACTTCAAAAAAATGGCTAAGGAAGGCGGCAAAATGAACTATGCTAAGATTCCTTGTGTTAATCACCCTGTATTCAAAGGCAACGATGTGAATATTGATCCAAGAGAAGACTTTGTTCGCAAAGAATTAGAAAGTTCAAATATTTATAATATATTCCTTGATTTCTACCACAAGTTGGTTGTTGAACTCTTTAACGAAGGTGCTACAAGAAACGTATTCTGTGTAAATGTTGACGCAGTAATTTCAGTTATAGCGCTTAAGCTTGTGTGGAATGATTTGCAAACAGGAAAAATTGATACTAAACAGGTGCAAGACCTTGTATTTATCTTATTCCTTATCGGTAGAGCTGTTGGTGTTTCTGCAGAAATTGCAGATCATAGAGACAGAGGACAGGATATGGATTGCAGAACTCCTCAATCTAAACTTGGTTTTGTATTATAATAATTATAATCTATAATTTCTTAAGAGCTGCATTGTAATTAATGCGGCTCTTTTTTTTTACGCTGAAGAAATCAATTTGTAAAGTAGTCGCAAATACTTAAATTAGTATGAAGTATATTATAAAATAAAAGGTGACGTATGAAATTTTTGAAGTACATATTTTTTGCTTTCATCGGGATGATATTACTGCTCGTTTTAGCTACATTCTTTTTAGAATCCAGCTTTGATATTAAGCGTTCTATTGAGATTAAAGCTCCGGTTTCAAAAGTATTTAAGAATGTATCGGATCTCAAACAGTGGGAACACTGGTCTCCATGGCAAAATCTAGATACAAATATGGTGATGAATTTCACACAGGACGGGAAAGGTCTTGGAGCAATGATGAAATGGGAAAGTGCCAATGAAAATGTTGGGATTGGAAGCATGAAGATATCAAAACTAGAAGAAAACAAATCACTCGAAACTGAGCTTACTTTCGCAGGTGAGCAATGGGGAGTAGGTTATTTCGAATTTGAAGAAAAAGAAAATGCTACAGAAGTTACATGGGGAATGAAAGGTGACCTTGGCTTTTTTTCCAGGTGGCTGGCTTTAGGCATTGACGAAATGGTTGGATCAGATTACGAAAAAGGTTTGAAAACATTAAAAGAATATATTGAATCACAAAAAGCAGGTAATGTTACTATGGAAGTTACTAATGTTAGCAGTGCAAATATATTATACACTGAAGAAGCTACTAATTTCTTTACTAATAAAGATTTAAGCAGTATCTATGCAGCTTCGTATCAAAAAATAATAGAAGAAATGAAAAAACAAGGAGCTGACTTTGCAGGTGCTCCAATTTCAATAACTACTTTTTTTGATATGGAAACAGGAGATGTTAAGTTCAATCCTGCTATACCTGTAAATATTGAAAATATCAAAGAAGCAGGTGAAATAAAAGCCGGAAAGACTTATGCAGGCAAAGTTTTAAAAGCCTTACATGTCGGTCCTTATAATACTGTTGATCAGACATATACTAAAATGCAGGAATATATGAAAATTAACGGTCTGGAAGAAAATGGTAATAGTTGGGAAGAGTACATTGATGATCCGGCAGAAGTTGCACCTGAAGAATTGAAAACAAATATTTATTATCCTGTCAAATAAGAATATTAGACATTTGTAAAAAGATATGAGCCTAAGCGTCCAAAATATATGATGCTTAGGTTTTTTAATTTAGTATCAGTCTATCGGATTCATTACTTCAATCAGGACTGTGCGACAGTAAAATCTGCCTTCAGGTGTGTTTATATCATACTTTAGATTATCAGAGCCAACACCCTCACAAGAAATGATTTGATGTGGCTGCGAATATTTGCTGACTATTCGTTTAACAGCATTAGCTCTTCTTATTGATAGCTCTTTATTGTATTCATAACCACCAAGTAAATCAGTAGAACCTGTAATTTGAATTTTGGCTTCAGGGGCAATTTGAGTGCTGAGAAATGCATCTAAATAGTTTTGGTTAACATCTGTAATATAATCGCTATCGAAATCGAATACTATTAGATTTAGCCTTGCAAGCTCAAAATCATTCATTTTGATTTGCTTTGGAATCGTATCAGAGATTGTATATTCATTCGAATACGAATCTCTTGCAGTAACAACAATTTTATATGAGTCATTGTCCTTGAAATACCTCAAAATATCATTTTTATAGAAATTAAAAGAGTCGTTTGATTTTTTAAAAGTTTCTGACATGATCAAGCTATCTTCTTGATAAATAGACACTTCTAATATTTCTACATAGGAGCTGTTTTGAATATTTAATTCAAAATACAAATCTTCTGAACTGAGCTCAATTTCAGAGAACTCTTTATGAATAACCGGATTGAACAGAGAAGGAGTGGAAGATGACAGCTCTATTCGCCTATTTTCTTCGTACCCCTCAAGGTATTCGATACTTGAAATCTTATCAGGAAGATCTTTACTCTTAATGATAATCTGATTTTCTGAGACATTGTAGTTCTTCAAAATATAATCTTTAAGAGCCTGTGCTCTTGACTCTGCTAATTCTAATCTATCTGTGGAATCTAAAATTTCAGAGCCATCAGTAACACCTGTTATCATCAGAGAATACTTAGAATTGTTTGCTAATCTTTTACCTAAAATGTCAGGCATATAGTAATATATATCAAGATTATTTTTTGGTAGAGATAGTTCATCTTCAAATTTTTCTTTCTGTGTTATTTTTGAATCTAGTTTTGCAGAAGCGCTATCAAAAAATATATAAGGCAAAAGCGGATATGTTTGAGTAACTATGGTTTCTGTATATCTAAGCGGATTGATAGCAAAATTTGAGAATGAAATTGGCTTAGGTTTTTCTTCTATAATTTCTTCTTCAGTAATAATATCATTTCTTTCTGTTCTCTGAGTAGGTTTTTTCTCAAAATTAAAATACCAAACAGCACTAATTCCAATTCTTAACGTGTTAGAAAACCAATCATTTGCTCTCAGATTCGAGTTTAATTGATGCCGATAAGATATTTCAGGAACAATAATCAAGTTCGTATCTTGTTGATATTCTCCAAAAACTGACAAGTTTATTCCATAATTTGTTGAATTCAATTCAAGCTCTCCGGCTTCTACTTCTCTCTGAAGAGTTTCATCAGGAAATAGCACACCGCTAGGGGAATCAATCGATTCAGAGTTGGAGTATTCATTTCCAAACATTCCTGTACTTACATCAAATCCAAGCCTGACACCAAGCGGATAATCTTCAAGAGGGAATATTTTAGCACCTAAATCAAGCGTTAAGAATTTTATACTCGCTTCATAATTATGTTTAAGAATTAGTTCTTTATACTCATTGCCTATCAAAACCTCTAATCCGGTATTATTTATCTTTTCTAAGTCTATTGGTCTGGTATCATAAAGAATTTTTGCATCTATATTGATGAATTTTGGGATAAGTACATATCCGGCGTTTAAGCCAAAAGACAGAGAATTTGAATTACCTGTTTCGTAAATTCCGCAAGCAGGCGAATAGGGGTAAAGCGGTATTTCAGATTTATTAAATATAGAGTTGTAATAAATAGAAGTCCCCAGATAAAACCTATTATCCTGAGCTTGCATATCTATTATAATAAGTAGAAAAACACTTATGTAATATATCATTCTTTTCATAGGTATATTAACTAATAAGTGCCGATTTTAGTATTTAAAAAAAAAGGAGATAGCACGCTATCTCCTCTTAAAAAAATATCTTTGGATCTTAGTCTAAAAAGTGAACGAATAAGCCGTCTCTTAATTTAGGTTCGAACCAAGTAGATTTAGGTGGCATAATTTTACCTGCATCTGCGATATCCATCAACTCATCTGTAGAAGTTGGGAACATAGAGAAAGCAACTTTCATTTCACCTGAATTTACTCTTCTTTCCAATTCGCCAAGACCTCTGATACCACCAACAAAATCAATATTGTTGCTTGTACGTGGATCTTCAATGCCTAAAATTGGATTAAGAACATTGTTCTGAAGGATAGCAACATCTAAAGACTCAACAGGATCATCGATCTTAGTTAAGTGTTCTTTAGCTGTTAGGCAGTACCATTTACCATCAATGTACATACCAACTTCGCCTTTAGCTTTTGGTTGGTATTGAGATTCAACTTCTTTGCAATCGAAGTGTTCAGTCACTTTGTTAAAGAATTCTTCTTCAGTGTTACCGTTAAGATCTTTAACTACGCGGTTGTAATCCATAATATAAAGCTCTTCAGCAGGGAAAAGCACAGCTAAGAAGAAGTTATATTCTTCGTCACCAGTGTGATTTGGATTTGCTTTTTGGCGTTCGCGACCTACAATTGCTGCAGCAGCAGATCTGTGGTGACCATCAGCTACATAAAAAGCGTCAACACCGCCTAATAAAGTTTGAATTTTTTCAATATGAGCGTCATTGTCGATAACCCAAGACTGATGACGGATACCGTCTTCCGCAACATGATCGTTATCAGGATTAGCTTTTTTAACTTCTTCAACAATTGCGTTTACTTCATCAAGGTCTTTGTAAGTCAAGAAAATTGGACCAGTATGAGCATTAGTAACTCTCACGTGGTTACATCTGTCTTCTTCTTTAACAGCACGAGTTTTTTCGTGTTTTTTGATTACATCATCCCAGTAATCATCAACAGAAGCACAGCCAACTAAACCATTTTGAGTTCTGCCGTTCATAGTTTGAGCATAAACATAGAAACAAGGTTTAGCTTCTTCAACTAGATTACCATCAGAGATTAGTTTTTGAAGATTTTCTTTTCCTTTGTTGTATACTGCATCTGAGTAAAGATCAATATTTGGATCTAAATCAACTTCAGGTTTACCTACATGAAGAAAAGAAAGTGGTTTACCTTCAACCATTTTGCGAGCTTCTTCAGAGTTCATCACATCATACGGCAAAGCCGCAATATCGCCTGCTTTTCCTTGAGCAGGTCTAAAAGCTTTGAATGGACGGAAAACTGCCATTATATTTATCCCTTTAAATTTATATGATTATTATGCTTTTAGTGTATCTACTACTTTTTGAGCGATTTCTGTACTTACTCTAACTTGAGCTTCAACAGTAGAAGCACCGATATGAGGAGTAACAGAAACATTTGGATGATTAATAAGAGCTTGTTGAGCTTCACCAGCAGGTTCAGTTTCATAAACATCAATTGCAGCAAAGTCTACAGTACCATCATTAAGAGCTTTAAGTAGAGATTTTTCGCAAACAACACCACCACGAGCGCAGTTTACAAGTACCATACCTTTTTTCATTTTAGCAAAATCATCTTCTGCAAGAGCAGGACCTTGTTCTTTAATGAAAGGCATGTGCATAGAGATAAAATCAGATTTTGTCAAAACATCATCTTTAGAAACAATCTCTACATCCATATCTGTATCTTTAACGAATGGATCAAAAGCGATAACTTTCATGCCCAAACCTAAAGCGCGTTTGGCAGTTTCTCTACCAATAGCACCAAAGCCGAACAAACCTAAAGTTTTATCTGTTACTTCTCTACCTTTGCTAAATTCTTTTTTAGGCCATTTGCCTTCTCTCATTTCAACATTGCTTCTATGTAAAAAGCGGCCAACGCTCATCATATGAGCAATAGCCAATTCAGCAACAGAAACAGAAGAAGCTCCCGGTGTATTTAATACAGGAATGCCCTTTTCTTTTGCATATGGGTGATCAATATTATCAATACCAACACCGGCACGCGCGATAGCTTTCAAGTTCACACCTGCGTCGATAGCGTCTTTTGGCACTTTAGTAGCAGATCTTACTACGATAGCATCAAAATCTTTGATATTTGCAACTAAATCTGCAGGTTCGTAAAACTGTTCAACTACTTCAAGACCATTGTCTTTTAAAATCTTTAGTCCGTCTGGATGCATTCCGTCAGAAATTAACACTTTCATGATGACCTCGAAAAAATAGGTTAAAATTAATATAGTTTAAGTCTATAATCTTTTGTTATTCTAAGAGCTTAGACAGTCAAAAATAAACAAAAAGGCATCAGTACCCAAAATATTTTGGAAAATATCAAAATAATAATTTGAAAAGTGATTATTATTATAAAGAGTTTAATATTAGATATAATCCTAGGATAAGAAGTAAATAATAAATAGCCACATTGAAGGTAGATAGTTTAATCTTCTTATTTACGTAAGTACCTGCTATAAATGCCAATAAAGCAACCGGGAGACATACAGCAAAAACACTGAATAGTTCAGATGTCCACAAACCATTGCTTATATGTGAGATGCAGATTACTAAGTTAGTAGGCAGAAAAAATCCCTGCAAACGTGATCTGAATTCCTGAGGATCCCAATCAGACAGAGTTCCATATATTACTATTGGAGGCCCATTGACATTATAAGCACCGCCAAGTAGTCCGCTAAGAGCAGCTATAGCATATTTAGCACTTTTACTTATTCTGATTGTTAGTTTTTGCCTATATAGCAATTTGAAACCTGAAAATATCATCAAAGTAAGGCCAAGCGAAATGTTTATTATAGCTTCTGATATATTTGTAACAAAATATGTCCCCAAGGGGATACATAATATAATAATTGAAAGCATCGGAATGTCAAAAATAGCCTTTATGCTTTTTATCTCTTTAATTATTATTCCTATTGCAATCACAGAGGAAAATAGAGCGACTAAGGGCGAAGCAATGCTTATACTAGTCACTAATAGTAATAATGGCATAGCTATCAAAGCATCTGCAAATCCAAATACGGATCTGACAAATGAAGACAGGAAGATTATTGCGGAGATTAATATAATATCTGTCATGTTTGCATGAAATTTACTAAATCGAAATACTTTTTTATGAAATAATGTCCGAAAATGCTAACTTGCATTTGGAAATCAATATCCACTACAAATATATAGAAAAAAGGAGTTTTGAAATGAAAAGAGCTCACAATTTTAGTGCAGGTCCTGCTATTTTGCCTGTTAGCGTATTAGAAGAAACTGCACAGGCAGTTCTAAATTATAATGACACTGGTATGTCAATCATGGAAATGAGTCACCGCTCAGCTGATTATGATAAAGTTATCAAAGAAGCTCAAGCTGACGTTCTTTCTATTATGAACTTGTCTGCTGATGATTATTCTGTATTGTTCCTAGGTGGTGGTGCTTCATTGCAGTTCACAATGATACCTCAGAACTTTTTGAAAACAAAAGCTGACTATATCAATACTGGTGCTTGGTCTTCTAAAGCTATCAAAGAAGCAAAATTCTTGGGTGAAACTAATGTAATCGCCAGCTCTGAAGATAAAAACTTTAACTACATCCCAAGAGATTTCAAAGTAAATCCGGATGCTGACTACATTCATTACACTACAAACAATACTATCTTCGGTACTGAATTTAAAGACATTCCTGAAGTTGGTAATGTTCCTTTAGTTGCGGATATGTCTTCTGACATGTTCTCTAGAGAATATGATTGGTCAAAATTCGCTATGATTTATGCCGGCGCTCAAAAAAATATCGGTCCTGCTGGTGTAACTTTGGTAGTAGTTAAAAAATCTTGGGTTGAAGAAGCAAATACTAACATCCCAACAATGTTGAAATACAAAACTCACGTATCTAAAGATTCTATGTTCAACACTCCACCAACTCTTCCTATTTTCATCTTAGGCAGAACTATGAAATGGATTATGCAAGAAGGTGGACTTGGAGCAATCCAAAAAATGAACGAAGAAAAAGCTGCTGTACTTTATGATTACATGGACGCTAACAGCGACTTCTACAAAGGTACTGTAACTAATAAAGATGATCGTTCTTTGATGAATGTTACTTGGAATCTTCAAACTCCTGAGTTGGAAGCTAAGTTTATCAAAGAAGCTAAAGAACAAGAAAACATGACTAACTTGAAAGGTCACAGAGATGTTGGTGGTATCAGAGCATCTATCTATAATGCTTGCCCTAAATCTTCTGTAGAAGCTTTAGTTGCTTTCATGGATAAATTTATGAAAAACAACAAGTAGTCTTTAAGACAATATATCTAAGAGCCTCTGACTTAGCTGTTAGAGGCTTTTTGTTGTACTACATTTGTAAGTTCCAAGAGCTAGCAAATCGAGTCGATGTGTAGCAAAATAATGAGATATGTAATAAAAAAAAGTCTTTCTAATTTAATTAGAAAGACTTTATAAGTGATTGTAAGATATATTATTTATCTCTATTTGATAATATATCTAAAACTTCTTTGCATTTATCTTCTGCGCGAACTTTCATGCCTTCAGCTTCTTTCAAGATTTCAGCTTTAAAAGTTTCATCTTCTATGCCAGGCATGTTGATAAGAACATTTTTGTATGCACCCCAGATACCAACTTCTAAAGATCTTGCTCCAACTTCAACGTCAGATTTAGAAGCAATATTGCCATATTTAGCTACTTCTACCATCATGTCCCAAGCTTGATCACCTTTTTTCATTGTATCTAATGGAACTAGAATTGCTTTTTTAAGGCCTGCTTGCATAGCTTCGTGTCTTGCTTTTTTATCAGCATCTGTTGCTTTTGGCATTCTCATTGCATCAACGTAGTCATTAAATGCATGAGTATCTGCATCAATCATTGGGATCAAATCCTGAGTTGCGTTATGCAAAGTTGGAATGATACCTCTTAACTCATTTTCAAGGTGTTCGAATTTTCTGACCCCATGAGTAAGTTTTGCTACCATGGAACCGAGACCGGTACCAAGAGCAGCAACAGCAGCACTTACAGATCCACCGCCGGGAGCAGAAGAACGAGCAGCTACTTCTTCAGTAAAAGCACGAACAGTCATGCTTGCCAAAGGTTCGTTTCTTTCTTCAGCGATTAAATACTCAATGATGCGTTTTTTAGGATCAAAATTACCAACAGAATTAAGACCAAGTCTTTCGATAACTAAGCGGATTTTTTGTTCTTCATCTATAATAAATAGATTTTCTTTTTCCATATAATAATCAGCAGCTTGAAGCATTGCTTCTAATGGAACAAGACCAACCAACTCAGAACCAGCAACTGCAACGTTTAATTCTTTTGCAATTCTTTTTGATTCTTCGAAAGCTACGTGAATAGGAGTAACTTTATAGTTAGTAAGGTTCATTGTAATTTGAGCCATATTGTACTCATCAACGAACCAACCCATACCCTGTACTTCTTTCAATAAACCTGGTTTATCAGGACCGCGACCATTAGTTCTTAGATCAAGAGCGATTCTGTGAGCTTGGTTGCTAGTACCAATAATGTTGATATTGTAAGCAATCAAGAAAAATCTTGCGCCGGTAGCAGATGCACCCCAAGTTGGAACAAACTCAGCAGGGCCAAAATCAGGTTTCCATTCTGGATCATAAATTTTTTGTTCCATACCTTCATATTCACCAGAGCGAATGTTTGGCAATTTTCTGCGTTTTTCTTCTTGCGCAGCTTCACCGTAAAGGTAAATAGGAACATTTAACTCTTCAGCGCATCTTTTACCAAATATTTTTGCTAATTCGACACACTCTTCCATAGTTGTATTAGCAACAGGAATAAAAGGGCATACATCCAGAGCACCCATGCGTTTATGTTCGCCTTTATGAGTTCTCATATCTATAAGTTCTTTAGCTACCTTAGCAGCATTTATAGCACCATCTACAACAGCTTCAGGTTCACCTACAAAAGTATAAACCGTGCGGTTTGTAGAATAACCGGGATCTACGTCAAGTAAGTTACATCCTGGTGTTTTTCTTATAGCTTCTGCAATTGCTTCGATTGTTTCTTTATTTCTGCCTTCGGAGAAATTCGGAACACATTCAACAATTTTTCTCATTGTTCACTCTTGTTTATTTTGATAAAATTCGATTATTGACCACTAAAAGCAAATTAGCAGAAATAATACTATTTTTCAAATAAATATATTTTAAGTCTGACTACGTCAGTAAGCCATCTTCTATCGCAGATATCCATTGGGAAAATCACAGTACCTGATTTAAAAACAAGTTTAGATGACTTAGTGATTTTAGAAACCTGGCAGTATACTCGTTTGACAGTAGCAATTTTTAACTCTTTATCAAGTTCTGCATAATCAATATTACCGTCGATGTTTTCTGATATCTTAATAGTATCTCCTGTAGTTCCTGTTACTTTATCTATTAAATAAAGAGGAGGGAGCAATGACATACTTTTTGATAATTCAAAATAGGAACACAAAATAGACTGTCCGTTATCTGTTTCTAATTCTACTAAAACAGAGCCTGTATCTATCTCTGTCGGGAGACTAATAATATCCTGAAGCTCTAGTGAGTAAAATTTGCCGAGCATCTTTTTATTTTTGCTATAAAACTCTGTAGAATATGATTTATCAAAAATATCTTGGGAATTCTGATTTAATTCAATAGTTTTGATTAGTTTCAAGTTATTACAATTGCCAATTGACAATAGACTTAGAAGCATGACGACTATAGTAGGAATAAGCTTGAATAACATTTTTTGAATTTCCTTTTTGTATTAACATAACGCAAAATAATCATTTTTTTTCAGTCATAGTAAAACTAATATCAAAATTCTTTGCAAAATATTTTGCTTTCAACTTAAAAGCAACGTAACTTGCATTCGACATACTTTGTACAAAGATTTTACTCTAAGGAGTTTTTTTTAGATGCAACGTATCATGTTCAAATCTAAAATACACAGAGCATCAGTAACTGATGCAAACTTAAACTACGAAGGTTCACTAACTGTAGATCAAGATTTACTTGATCTGGCAGATATCAAACTATATGAAAAAGTTTCTGTAGTTAATATCAATAATGGTGAGCGTTTCGAGACTTATGTTATTCCCGGCGAAAGAGGTAAAAAAGAAATGTGCCTCAATGGTGCTGCCGCAAGGAAAGGACAACCTGGTGATAGAATTATTGTCATCACTTATGCCCACTATGAAGATTCGGAGTTAGAAAACTTCGAACCTACTGTTGTGCTTGTTGATGAGAATAACGATGTAGTATCAGTAACAAAACCGGAATAATCATGTCTAAACCTCTATCTACAATTATTCTTGCTGCCGGGCTTGGCAAAAGGATGAATAATCCGACATTACCAAAAGTGCTTGCTCCTATGTGCGAAAAGCCTCTTTTAGGTCACGTATTGGACACTTCTTCTTTGCTTAATCCAAAAAAGCAGGTAATAATTGTTGGTCATTACAAAGAAAAAGTAATTGATTATATAAATCAATCTGATTACAAGAATTGTGTTTTTGCCGTTCAGGAAGAACAGCTTGGTACCGGTCATGCAGTTGCACAAGCTAAAAGCTCTCTTTTAGAATTTGAGGGTGATGCACTAATTCTGTGTGGAGATGTGCCGCTTCTTACAAAAGCAACACTAGAGAAGTTTATTGAAGCACATGAATCAAACAAATCAGATGTGTCTGTACTGTCTACTAATACAGAAAATCCTTTTGGATACGGAAGAATTATCAGAGATACAGATAAAAACTTTATAAAAATTACAGAAGAAAAAGATGCTAATGAACTTGAAAAACAAGTAAATGAGATTAACAGTGGTGTTTTTCTTGTAGATAAAGCTCTTTTATTTCACGCACTTGACAGTGTTACTCCTAATAATGCTCAGGGAGAGTATTATTTGACTGATATTATTTCAATTCTCAAAGGTGAGAACCATAAAGTAATGGCTTTCCCGGTTGCAGAATTTGAAGAATTAAGAGGAGTGAACACGTTAGATGATTTGCAAAAAGTTGAACTTGTTTATAAAACTATAAAGTAAGAGAGTCATCATGATACAATCAATTAATCACGTTGGTATAGCAGTTAAAGATTTAGATGCTTCAATTGAATTATTCAAAAAAATATTCCAGTTTGAAGATATTCACAGAGAAGTTGTAGAAGAGCAAAAAGTTAGTGTTGGTTCTTTCAAAGTTGGTGAAGTTCTTATCGAACTTACAGCTCCGACTGACGAAAACTCTCCAATTGCAAAATTTATTGCAAAAAAAGGCGAAGGTATCCACCATATCGGTTTCAATTCTGATGATGTTTCTAAAGATCTTGAAAGATTGAAAGGCGAAGATATCAGATTAATCGACGAAGCTCCTAGAAATGGTGCTCATGATATGCTTATCGCTTTTTTACATCCTAAGTCTACTAACGGTGTTCTTACTGAAATTTGCATGCCAAAAGAAAAATAAGACTTATATAAGATAAAATATTGAGTCCTATCATTTAAAGTGATAGGACTTTTCTTTTATAGTAGTGAATGTTTTGCTATTTTTGTTTCTTTTATCAACATTGGTGAAGTGCCATGAAATTCAAATCTATACTAAATGCTGTTTTGATTTCGTCTTCTTTAGGATTGTTTGTCGCATGTAGCGAAAACAAAGAAGGTGAATTCGAAGCGGGTAATACAGAGGAAATTACTAAAATGGTAAGTGAATTCGATCAGGTTGCGACTACAATTGAGTCCAAAATGAAAGTTGTTTACAGAAATTTGGCTTTATCATACTTCGAAGCTGCAGTATCCGGTAAAGCTGAAGACTATAAACGAGCTGAAGAATTTGAAAATGAATATAATAAGCTTGTAGCTAATACTGAATATTTCAGTATGCTCAAAAAGTATAAAGAAGCCGGTGCTATCACAGATAGTATTCAGTTAAGAAGATTAGAAATGCTATATAATACGTTTCTTGGTAATCAAATTGATATCGCAAAGCTTCAGGAAACGACTGCTTTGCAAAGTAAAATCACAGAGAAATACTCAAAATTTAGAGCAAAAGTAAACGGCAAAGAATTAGATGATAACCAAATTGAATCTATTCTTAGAGAATCTACTGATAATGCTGAATTAGAAGCAACTTGGAAAGCTCATAAAGATTTGGGTAATGTTGTAGCAGAGGATATCATTACTTTAGTCAAATTAAGAAATGAGACTGCAACATCTCTTGGTTACAGAAACTACCACGAAATGTCTCTTTCGTTGAACGATCAAGATCCAAAAGAAATAGAGCAAATCTTTGATGAATTAGATAAATTGACAAGAAATGAATATATCTCTCTTAAAAAAGAAATTGATACATTCCTTGCAAATAGATTAAATATCAAACCTGAAGAATTGATGCCATGGCATTATCAAAACAGATACTTCCAGGAAGCACCTCAAATCTATGAACTCAATTTAGATAAGTATTATAATGGTAAAGACCTTGTAAAACTTACTTCAGATTATTTTGCTTCAATAGATATGCCTATTGAAGATATGGTTGCTAAAAGTGATCTTTTCCCTAAAGAAGGTAAGAATCAGCATGCATTCTGTACTGACATTGACAGAGATAATGGTGATGTCAGAGTTTTATGTAATGTTGTAGATAATGCAGGTTGGATGAATACAATGCTTCATGAATATGGACATGCTGTCTATTTTAAATATCATGATCAAAGTCTTCCTTGGACTTTAAAAACTCCTGCTCACACATTTACAACTGAAGCAATAGCAATGATTTTTGGCAGAATGGCTTCTAATTCAGATTGGATGCGTGATATGCTGGGTGTTTCTAAAAAAGAAGCAGCTCAAATTGCTCCTGAAGCGTTTAAACTGTTAAAACTTGAGCAATTGGTTTTCAGCAGATGGGCACAGGTTATGTACAGATTCGAAAAGGAAATGTATAATAATCCAGATCAGGATTTAAATCAGCTTTGGTGGGATATTGTTGAAAAGTATCAAATGATGAAAAAACCAGAAGGCAGAAACATGCCGGATTGGGCAACTAAAACTCACATTGCAACTTCACCATGTTATTATCACAACTATTTACTTGGCGAGTTGTTAGCTTCTCAATTAGATCATTACATCAAAACTAGCATTCTGAATCAAAAATATTCTGAACCTGCTTCTTTTTATGGTAATAAAGAAGTTGGTAAATACTTGATTGAACAAGTATATGCGCCAGGTGCGAAATATTATTGGAATGATATGATTGAAAAAGCAACCGGTGAAAAACTAACTGCAAAATATTATGCAGAGCAGTTTATCTCTGCCAAATAAGCATAGATATTTCAAATTAAACGAGAGTGTTTAGCAATTTGTTTGTTAAATGCTCTTTTTTTTTATATCTTGACTCATAAATAAATAATATACTATTATCCACGAATTAGCAACTATATAGGCTAATCGTTCGTATATCTGAGAAGTATATATACTAAGGAAATAAATATGACTGATATTAAAAAACTTGAACTCAAAAAAGAACAGATGAGATGGAACTGTCCGGATGAGGCTTTTAATTTTGAAACTACAAAAGATCTGGAACCTTTGGATAAGATTGTAGGTCAGGCAAGAGCTGTTGAAGCGATTAGAATTGGCGCAGGACTCAAAGCAAAGGGATATAATATTTTTGTGACAGGACTTTCAGGCACAGGCAGATTAACAACAGTAAAACAAATTTTGGAGAATAACACTTCTTCAAAACCAAAACTTTATGACTATTGCTATGTAAATAACTTTTCGAATCAGGATCAGCCCATTTTGATCAAGCTTCCAAGAGCAAAAGGTAAAGAATTTAAGGGTGCCATGGGAGATGCTATTTCTTATTTAAAAAGAAGATTACCAAAACTCTTTGAAGAAGAATCTTATCAACAGTCTCGTAGAAAAATAGTTGAAGAGTATCAAGATAAAGAAAGATCAATTCTCTCAGAATTTGACAAAAAGATTAAGCCTCATGGTTTTATACGAGGCCAAATAGAAACTGAACAAGGCATAGTACAACCGGAAGTATTTCCAATTATTGATGATAAACCGGTTCAGGTAGAGATGCTGGATGACTTGGTGGATGAAGGAAAACTAAGTTATGACAAAGCAGATCAGATAAAAGAGTTATGGAAAAAATTCCATAATGAAATATTTGAATTGGCAAAATCCGGAATGAAGCTAATGAAAGAGTTTAAAAGAGCTCTTAGCAAAAATGATAAAGCTTCTGCAGAAATAGTTGTTACTTCCGTTTTCTCTGAAGTTGCAGATATGTTTCATAATGACCGTGTAGATATTTATATCGACGAAGTAATCAACCATATTCTGAATAATCTTGCTCCTTTTGTACAGAGTGACGCTACAAATCCGAATCCTCAGGAAGCGGAAAAAGCAAAAGATGCGTATTTCAGCTTGTACGAGGTGAATGTAGTGCTCGATAATTCAGAAAATGACACAGCACCTTTGGTAATTGAAACTACTCCATCATATCAAAATTTATTTGGTACTATTGAAAAAGTCTATGATAACCGTGGTTTTTGGAGGACTGATTTTACTAAAATAAAAGCGGGTGCCTTACTAAGAGCTGATCAAGGCTTCTTGATAGTAAATGCTTTAGATTTATTCCAGGAACCAGGAGTATGGCCTGCACTAAAAAGAGTTTTACTCTATGATAAACTAGAAATTCAAACAATGGATGCATATTTCCAGATTTCTCAATCTTACCTAAAACCTGAAGCCATAGATGTGAATGTAAAAGTTGTTATCATAGGTGGCCAGACTCTTTATCAACAGCTTTATCACTATGAAAAAGGATTTAAGAAAATCTTTAAGATAAATGCTCAGTTTGATTACGAAGCTAAAAAAACTGACGAAATGCTGGATAACTTAGCAAGATTCATTTCCAGAATCTGCAATGAAGAAAATCTTCCTCATTGCAAGCCTGACGGTGTAGCTGCGATAGCAGAATGGGCTGTAGAAAAGGCAGGTTCTCAAGATAGAATGACTTTGAAATTCTCGGATGTAGCTGATGTGCTAAGAGAAGCTGCATTTTATGATAAATTAGAAGTAAGCCCTTACATCGGTAGGGAAGACGTTGAAATCGCTATTAATATGCGCAGAAGACGCAATAATATGATTGACGAGAAGATTAAAGAAACTATTCTCGAAGGCTCAACTCTGATCGATACACAAGGCGAGAGGGTTGGTCAGATTAATGGTCTTACGGTATATGATAATGGAATATTATCATTTGGAAAGCCTGCAAGAATCACTGCTTCGATAGCTTCTGGCAATAAAGAGATTGTCAATGTTGAGCGCGAAGCTGACATGAGCGGAAGAATTCATAGCAAAGGTGTTCTCATTATTTCTGCCTTTTTAAGGGAGCGTTTTGCAAAAAAACGTCCACTTTCTATGACAGCGTCTTTGGCTTTCGAACAGTCTTATGGTGGTATTGATGGCGATAGTGCCTCAGCAGCTGAAATATATGTGATCCTATCTGAATTAACAGATACGCCTATCAAACAATCTGTCGCTATAACAGGCTCTGTGAACCAAAAAGGTGATATCCAGCCTATAGGTGGTGTTAATGAAAAGGTAAGAGGATTCTTCGAAATATGTAAAGCGCAAGGTTTTACAGGAACTCAGGGATGTATAATACCTAAGCAAAATGTTAAAGACCTCATGATGTGCTCAGAAGTTCTGAACGCAGTTGAAGAAGGAAACTTCAGATTGTGGGCAATAGATAAAATCGAAGACGGTATTCCTATATTAATGGGTATTGAAGCCGGAGAAGTTGATAAAGATGGAAATTATCCGGATAATTCATTATTCGGCAGAGCAATAAAGCAGGTAGATTTAATGAGAGAATGGGCAAAAGAAGGGGATGAGAGCACAAACAAAAAGAAAAAATCTAAATCAACAAAAAAAGAAATTGAGTAAAAAATACTAATAAGATAAATATTTAATCTCAAATTCGTATTTTTGTATACGATATGTGGGAAATCCAAAATCCTGAATATCAGTTTTCATTAGATTCTGATATTCAGGGTTTTGTATGTAAAACTCAAAACGGTATAGACATGCATCCAATTAAAATTGCCCCTTCTATTTTATCTGCAAATTTTGCTAATTTACAAAAAGATATTGTTCAGTGTGAAGCAGCGAATGCTGAACTACTGCACATCGACGTTATGGACGGACATTTTGTCCCTAATATAACTATTGGTCCTTTGGTAGTGGAAGCAATAAAACCAATAACAAATATCCCTTTAGATTGTCATCTTATGATATCCGATCCGGATAAGTATGTACCTGCATTTGCAGAGGCAGGAGCTGATTTAATTTCAATCCATGTAGAAGCAACTCACCATCTTCATAGAAGTATACAATTAATCAAAAGTTTCGATGTAAAAGCCGGAATTGTACTAAATCCAATTACACCTATGGAATATGCTTATGAAGCAGCAGAATATTGTGACTTCATTATGTTAATGTCTGTAAACCCTGGATTCGGGGGACAGAGCTTCATAGATAGTTTCCTGAAAAGATGTGAAAACTTGAGAACATTTTTGGATAAAAATGGGTTACAGCATGTGGAAATTGAAGTTGATGGCGGTGTAAAAAAAGACAATGTTAAGACAATCGCTTCAGCAGGTGCCAACATGTTAGTAAGCGGTTCAGGCGTTTTTGCAGGAGATATTGCAGAAAACATCAATTCGTTGAGAACTTTAGCCAGATAGAAATATTATCATAAAAAGGCGGTAAATTTATCGCCTTTTGTTTATATAGATAAGTATTTAAAAGCTAAATATGACAAATTTGCTGATCCCTTAGACATAGCCTCTTCACTCGGTGACAATTTCGGATTGTGCAATCCGGGAAGAGTTTCACCTTCAGGTTTTACTCCAAGATAGTAAAATGTTGAAGGTATCTCTCTAGCAAAATATGCAAAATCTTCAGCCCACATCTTAGGTTCAAATTCCAGAATATTATTTTTTCCAAAAATGTCTCCTGAATATTGCTTTACAAACTCAGTTGTAGAATTGTCATTGATTAAAGGTATATACCCTTTCTCAATATTAAGATCAAAATCACATCCGTAAATATCACAAATATTTCTGACAGTTCTTTCTATATGCTTATGCATCTCGAATCGCCACTCATTATTATAAGCTCTGAGAGTACCTTTCAGTTCAGCTTTCTCAGGAAATATATTTGTCGTATTACCAGCATTTAAAGAGGCAATTGTCAAAATACCGGGTTCTAAAGGATTCCTATTTTTGACTATTAAAGTATGGAATGCTAAGAGAATTTGCGCTGATGTTAAAATTGGGTCTTGTCCCAAATGCGGTTGTGCAGCGTGTGAACCTTTCCCTTTAACTGTTAGATGTATTTCATCAGTAGATGCCATAGTAGGGCCAGAGCATGCTGCCAGAGTTCCTAATTTACCCTGAGGATCAATATGTTGGCCAAGGATAATGTCTGGTTTTATTTTATCAAATATACCTTCATCAAGCATTACTTTTGCACCGCCAGGCAGTTTTTCTTCAGCAGGTTGAAAAATAAGTAAAACTTTTCCCTCCAGCTGGTCTTCAATACTTTTTAATATTTCAGCAACACCGAGCAGCATTGCAGTATGCATATCGTGTCCACAAGCATGCATTACACCGTCTGCTTTGCTTTTAAACTCCAAACCGGTTTCTTCTTTTACAGGCAAAGCATCGATATCAGCTCTGAGAGCTACACATTTTCCAACTTTCTTGCCAATAACTGCTAAAACTCCGGTCGGCTCGGCATCAGGTAACTCCGGATTTTTACCATATATTTCAAAATCAATATTGAGTGACTTCAATTTGTCTTGAATAAATTTTGAAGTCTTATATTCAAGAAATGATAATTCGGGATTCTGATGTATATGGCGTCTATAAGAGACAATATTATTTTTTATTTCTTCAGCTTTGTCAAGAAAATAATTAGCGTTCATCTTCTAACTCCAAATCGTATTCTTTAATTACTTCCGCAGGACCTTCGAGAATTATCTTCTCTAAAGTTTTATCTACCCACAAAGATTTCTTTGAAGGAGGAATAATTTCTACAGGAAAAGATATAGGTGATTTGTCAGATGCGGAAAGCGCAGTAGATATTGCTCCAGTTCCGCAAGCACCGGTTTCTGCTTCTACACCTTTTTCAAATGTCCTTAGTAAAATAAGTTTTTCAGATTTTATTTGATACAGGTTTACATTCACGCCAATAGGTGCAAATTTATGATTGTGTCTTATCGGTAAAGAAAACTTTTCAAGATTGAAACTATCAATATCTTCAGAGCTCTGTAAAGACGTGAAGTCAATGCATACATGCTCTGTACCCACATCAAAGAAATCGTAGTTTATTGATTCTTTGTCAATTTCAAGAATTTGATTTTTTAGCTCTTTCTTAGGCAAATCAAAATATAACTTGACTCCTTTATCACTAAATGAGGCATTATATACATTGCCTGACATACTAAATTTGGTCTCTATTGAATCACTATTGATAATATTACTGAATTTTGCAAATTGAACAGCACATCTGCCGCCATTGCCACACATCATTCCAGTGCTTCCGTCCGGATTGTAATACTTTACATCAAAGTCACACTCATGGTCTTCAGAAATCGACATAATACCTTCTATAGTTAGTTTAGATCTGAAAGTATTTATGATTTTATTTACTATCAAATCAATATCAACAGTTTTGGGATCTTTGAAAACCAGGAACATATTTCCTGCACCACTCAAATAATATATTTTAATCTTCATGACAACTTTTTGCGCACATATTTAAAACATGAGAAGCTTTTTCGTGAATCAATCCATTAGATGCTAAGAGAGTTTTATCATAAATTGTGTAATCAGTATTATTGAACTGAGAAATTTTACCACCTGCTTCTTTAACTATAAGTACTCCTGCAGCTACATCCCATGGTTTAAGCTCCAATTCCCAAAAAGCATCAAATCTGCCGGCAGCTACATAAGCTAAATCTAAGGCAGCAGAGCCTAATCTTCTGACAGGTATGCCCTGTTGAACTATTTTAACAAACAGATCCACACAATTGCATGGGTTTTCAGAAACATTATAAGGAAAACCTGTTACCAAGTATGCTCTGTCAAACTCTTTTGTTTCAGAGACTTCAAGTTTGTGATCATTTAAAAAAGCACCTTTCCCTTTTTCAGCCCAAAACAATTCACCTAAAATAGGCTGGTATATAGCACCTGCGATTATTTCACCTTTTAGTTCTGCTGCAATTGAAACACTGAATATCGGAATACCATGAGCAAAATTAACAGTTCCATCTAGCGGATCTACAATCCAGTTAATTTGATCAGAAGCAATATCTCCTGTCTTGCCGGATTCCTCTGCTAAGATTGAATCATTTGGATAAGTAGATTTAATTCTGGAGATAATGTATTCTTCTGCCTTATGATCATATTCTGTTACTAAATTGTTTTTTCCGTCTTTACTCGAGATTTTGAAATTAGTCCCATAACCTTCTTTCAAAATAGCGCCTGCATTTACAGCTGTATCTTTAATAAATTCTATTAAGTTTTGCATCATATCTCCTCAAATTAAACTATCAATATTCAAATATACCAATATTTGAACTAATCATTGTAAAACGGGTAATAAAATTAGAAATTTTATTATCTTTGTATCAAATTCTATATATATAAATCTGAAGCATATGAGAAAACTTATTTTACTGTTTATTGCCATTCTTTTAACATTCGAATCAAACGCGCAATTAGATAATTCTTTTATATCAGGAGCTACTAAAGATGAGGTAGATACCTTGGCTTTTGATTATATGAAAGAGAATGTTAAGTTAAATGAAGGTCTTTTAGAAAGAGAAATTGATCCGGAAAAATACATAGTAGGGCCTAATGATATTTTCTCAATTCTTATCAATACATCAAAGACCATACAGTTTAAAGCTCCAATTTCTCCAAGTGGTGTAATTTTATTAAGAGGCATTGGTGGTGTTGACTTAAAAGGTAACACTTTGGCTGAAGCTACAGAAAAAATTGAAAATAAGATAAAGACTGTGTATAACACTAATGAGATTTATGTAGTTCTTGAAGATATTAGAAAATTTAAGGTAGTTGTCAGTGGAGCTGTTGGCAAGCCTTCAACTGTACAAGCAACTGCCGCTGAACGCGTAAATGAAGCAATAGATAAATCAGGCGGACTTAAATATAACGGATCTCTCAGAAATATTACTTTATATAGAGATGATCAAAACGAAAGAATCAAAGTAGACTTACTCAAATTCTATAAACTTGGTGATAAATCTCATAATCCAACTCTGCTCGGCGGTGATCATATTATTGTAGCTCCAAGCTTAGATAATATCACAATTGGTATATATGGTGAAGTGCCATCTCCAGGAGAATTTGAATTTGCAGAGGGCGACTCCCTTTCTACTTTAATAAAAATTGGTCAAGGCTTTATACAGAGTTCTAACTTAGATTCCGTTGAGTTAGTTAGGATGAATCCAACAGGAATTGAACATATATATATAGACTTAAATCATTGGAATGGTGTTTTATATACCGAATATAATTTGCCAGGAGATATAAAACTTCAGGCAGGTGATAGAGTTTTTATAAGAAAAAAATACAACTGGGAAGAAACACAGTACGCAATTTTAGAAGGTGAAGTATTGTATCCAGGGAAATATGCAATTAATGAAGAAACTGATAGAGTTTATGATCTTATTTTGCGTGCAGGAGGTTTCACAGACAATGCCTCACTTGAGCACATAGAATTTATAAGACAAGAAGAACTTGAGATAAAAGATTTAGAGATGGAGCGACTTTATCAAATGGTATCTTCTGAAATGTCGGAAAGTGAAAAGAGATATTTTCAGTCCAGAAAGACTGAGAAAAAAGGTGCGATGGCAATTGATTTTGAAGAAATTATGAAAGATCCATCCAACATCAATAATATTAAACTTAGAAGTAAAGACTCAATAATAGTCACAAAAAAGAAATATCATATTAACGTACAGGGTAGAGTTAATAAGCCTGGTTTGATTACATATCAGAAAGGATATACCTATAGAGATTACATAAGAGTTGCTGGTGGTTTTGGTTTTAGAGCTGATGAAAGTGAAACTATCATCACAAAACCAAGAGGTGAGCAGTTCCTAGCTGAAAACATGGATTATATAATCGAACCCGGTGATGTAATTCTTGTTCCGCCTGAGGCAGAATATTCTTATACAGAGTTGTTTACTACAACGCTAACTGTTGTAACTCAAATTTTCTCCATTGTTGCCATTGTAATTACTATTTCGAAATAAATTGATAAATAAATAACATGATAAATGATAATACGCTTAGCATTGGTCTTTTTTACAAATTGATACTTAGAAAGAAACGACTATTCTTATCCATTGTACTGGGTGTGACTACTGTTATGATTCTAATATCATACCTATTACCTCATAAATATGAATCATACTCTTCACTTATGCCACCTAGTAACAAAGAGGGTGGAGGGTTATCATCTTTCTTTCAATCTTTTGCCGGAGGAGCCGGAAGCATGATGCTCGGAGGACTCGGAAAGTCCAATAAATCCGGTGTTTATGCTGATATACTTCAAAGTAGATCTGTTGCTGAGCATGTAAATCAAAGTTTAAACTTAAAATCATATCAACCATATGATGATTTTGAAAATGATCTCTTTTTATTGGATTACCTTAGAAAAAACATTGAAGTAGTAGTTGAAAAAACAAGTGGCATTATATCTGTTTATTCAGTTGCTGAGACATCTTACTTCCCATCGGAAGATGATAAAGCACAAGCAGCTAAAATGGCGGCAGATATCGTTAATGCTGCTATAAATGGTCTTGATAAAGTTCTAAGAGAAAAAAGTATCAGTTCTGCAAAGCAAACTAGAATTTATATTCAAAATGAAATAGATAACTATAAAAAAGAGCTGGAAAAAATCGAGATTGCTCTTGAAAAATTTCAATCTGAAAATAAAGTTCTTTCAATAGAAGAACAGACTGCTGCAATTGTTCAGCAAGCTATCGAAGTAGGAAAGGAATTGGCGGAAGCTAAAGTTGAATTGGCTTTGTATGCTAATGAGCTTAATTCACAATCTGCTCAAATGAAGTCACAACAGAAAAAGGTTGCTACATTAGAAGCACAATATGATAATATTCAATCCGGAGGCTTGACTTCATCAGATGCATTTGCTTTTCCTCTAAATAAAGTTCCTAGCCTACTAAAAGACTATGCCAGATTATTTAGAGACAGGAAAGTTTTAGAGCAGGTAATAATTTATCTGGAAACTCAAAAACATCAAGAAGCAATTCAGGAAAAGAAAGATATTCCTGTGGTAGAAGTTTTAGATAAGGCAGAAATACCTTACAAAAGGATTGCACCTTCCAGAAAAATTATAGCAATACTTTCTTTACTTCTATCAGCAGTATTTTCTGTAGTTTTTATAGTCTTTAAAGCTTACAGAGAAGGATTGATAATAATAGAAAGAGAAGCTTAATCTACTATTTTGTTTTTCTCTTTTACAATTTGATTTTTTAAGTACGTGATTCGTACATTATCACTTACATTTGCCATAGGCAGGTAGATATTATCTATCTGCTTTATTTTTATGTGAGGTCTGAATTGTGGAGTGTTATCCAAGCTACGCATTTTTTCAAGTTGTTCTGCCAAGGCAAGGATTAAAACATCATCACCTGGAAATTTAGTTTCATTGGTTTCTTTGTTGATGTACTCTTTTGGAAATTTTTTCTCCTTTTGCTTTTGTACTTTTAAAAGTTCGAGCAAAAAGGCTACATAACCACCAAAATTATAATCAATAATTTCTTCAGAGATAGAATGTTCACTATCGAAGACATCGTGTAGTAAGGAGGAGATTATCAAATCAGTGTCGTACAAATTCAATTCATCTAATAAAATACCACATACTCTTGTAGAATGATGAAAATAAGGTATACCGTCTTGTTCACACCTGTTTTCATAAGCTTCCTGCATCATTTCATAAGCTGCAATGATTTTATTAACATCCAGGCAGTTAACTTTTCCTTTTAGAGATTCTGTTATTTGCTCCAGGCTGTAGTATTTGTTATTGTACATAGCACTTGACCGTAATATCCGTGAGTATATGATAATACGCTAAGATAATATTTTTATTTTTAATAATTAGTCAGTTCTTTTGCAGTTTCTAAGATATTATCAGTAAGTTTATCACCACCAAGCATTTTAGCAACTTCAGTAAGCAATTCCTCTTTATTCAATACATCAGAAACAGAATAGGTATTACCGTTTTCTTCCAGTTTTTTAACAAATATAGGTGTATCAGCAAGTGCTGTCAGCTGCGCTTGATGAGATATAGCTATAATTTGAGTTTCTTTGGATAATGATTTCATTCTGTCTGCAACTTTTTTGGCTATTTGTCCGCTAATTCCAGTGTCGATTTCATCAAATATCATCAAAGGCAAATTGTCTTTTTGTGCTATATGAGATTTAATTGCCAGCATAATCCTGGAAATTTCTCCTCCCGATGCAACCTCAGAGAGGGGTTTTGTGATTTCACCCAAATTTGTAGAGATATAGAATTCAAATTGAGTAACACCTGATAAATAAGGGTAGTAATAACTATTGTCAAGTTTTGCGGCAAAGACTTCATCTTTATCAACAGGCTTTTTAGACATTTTAATTTCAAAAACTGGATTCTTTATTCCTAGTTCAACAAGAGTAGATTCCACTGCATTCTTAAGAACGGAAAAGGTACTTTGTCTTTCAGATGATAGTCTGCTGTCTAAATCAGCAACTTTAACCTGTAGAGCAGCAATCTTATCCAGCATTTCTTTAATTTTATCTGAGAAATTTTCAGTAACATCTAATTCTGCTTGTAATTCAGGTATCGATTCTATGAGTAAATCTAATGAACCGAACTTCTTTTGTAAGGCTTTTAGATTTACCATGCGTTTTCTTATATCATTTGCACGGTAATCATCAGCATGAATGTCATCTTTAT
Source organism: uncultured bacterium (assembly GCA_942490685.1). Classification (GTDB taxonomy): domain Bacteria; phylum Bacteroidota; class Ignavibacteria; order Kapaibacteriales; family UBA2268; genus JBFHIJ01. Next base: position 1,021,969 of record CALNXW010000016.1, on the reverse strand, counting down.
AATCAGAAATGGCATTATTTATTTCTTTTAGAGATATAATATTGGTTTCGAGTTCGTCAGTATATTGTGATAAATCCTCATTATATTCTGCGAGTTGTATCATACTCTTTTGAATATCCTGGAGTTTTTCTATAATTGCCCCCTCGGAATTATACAGATTATAGTTTATTTCATAACATGTGTTTTTTAAGAATTCTGCATTTTCTATAATCTCTAATTCTTTTTCAAGAGTTTCCATTTCTCCGTGTTTCGGATCTACAGACAAAATCTCTTCTAATTTAAACCTGACTAACTGTTCGCGTTCTTTTAGCTCTAATTCTCTTTTTCTGAAATTATTGTAAGTAGCAGTCAGGTCTTTTAACTCTCTAAAAGCCACTTTGTACTCTGACAGTAACGCAGTATCAACACCACAAAGATCCAGCAAATTAACATGATTCCCCTGAGATAGGAGAGAATGACTATCATGTTGCCCATGAAAATCAACTAAAACATCCGAAAAGTCTTTTACAGTTTTTAGTTGAGCCGGAGAATCGTTAATAAAAGCTCGGCTATTACCGGAACTATTGATCTCTCTTCTGATAATAAGCTCATTACCTAAAGAGTCAATTTCATTTTTAGCTATAAGTACAGAGATATCATTATTGTTTTCGATATCAAAAGTTGCTTCTATAATACACTTTTTTTCGTCTTTTCTTATTATTTCAGTTGAAGCTCTCGAACCGCTAACTATATTTAATGCACTGATAATCAAAGATTTCCCTGCACCGGTTTCACCTAAAAGAACATTCAGTCCTTTATTAAAGAATATTTTTTGCTCTTGAATGATTGCAAAATTCTTTATGTAGAGAGATTTTAACATAAAAATTCCTTGCGTTGATACTCTTGCAAATATAATACAAGTATCCTTATCTCCGAAAATATTGTTAATGATATAATACAATTTATTTTAGTATTTTTGGAGTCATTATGAATTGTATTAATTGGCAAAGTAGGCGATGAAATTTACTTTTAAGAACATTCCCGATATGTTTTACCGTGTTTGCGATAGATATGGCAATAAAGTAGCGATTAGATATAAAGAGAATGGCACTTGGCATGAGATATCTTACACGAGGCTAACAGAATTAGTGGAGTCTTTTGCTCTGGCTCTTTTGGAATTAGGTATTCGTAAAGGAGATAGGGTAGGATTTGTAGCAGAAAACAGAATAGAGTGGATAATTTCCAGCTTTGCTGTTTCATTAGTTGGTGCAGTAGATGTGCCCTTATTTCCAATTTTAACAGCAAAACAAGAAGAATATATATTTACAAATTGTGGCGTATCCTGCATAATTGTGTCTAATAATTTTCAATTAAACAAAGTTATGCAATTCAAAGATGATCTTGATACTTTAAGGCAAATCATAGTTCTTAATGATGAGTTCAACACTCAGGATCCGGCTGTGAGATCATATAAAGATATGATAGCAAGAGGCTATGAGCTTAGAGGAGATAACCATGACCGAGATTACTTCCTTAAGAAAGTTAATAAAATCAATCATGATGATCTGGTAACTCTTATTTACACAAGTGGAACTACAGGTGAACCTAAAGGTGTGATGTTAACACATGGTAATCTTTGTTCTAATATAGAAGATGCTAATACAGTCTTTGGAAATTTAGAAGGGGATAGATCACTGTTATTCCTTCCACTTTGCCACGCATATGAAAGAACTACAGGATTTTATACTTTGTTTTCCGGTGGAACTCAGATAAATATGGCAGAATCAATTGACGCGGTTGCTTCTAATTTAAGAGAAGTTGCACCAACAATAATGACCTCTGTTCCTAAATTGCTGGAAACTATTAAGAAGAAAATTTATCATGCAATGCGGAAAGAATCTGCATCAAAGCAGAAAATTTTCAACTGGTCTGTTGATGTAGGTACAAAATATATCAAAGCCACTCTAGAAGGTAGAAATCCATTGGCTTTAAGAGCTCAATACAAAATTGCTGATAAGTTAGTCTTTTCAAAGTTGAGAGAAAGAATAGGCGGTAACCTTAACCGAGTAATTTCCGGAGGTGCCGCCTTAGCAGATGATGTATATGAGTTTTTTATGGCTTTAGGGATTAAATTGCAGCAAGGCTACGGACTAACGGAAGCTTCTCCCGTTGTTGCAGTTAACAGAATTGATAATATAGAAATAGGAACTATAGGTGAGCCATTTGATTCTGTTGAAGTAAAAATTGCAGAAGATGGAGAGATTCTGGTCAAAGGCTCTAATGTGATGAAAGGATATTGGAATGATCCTGTGGCTACACGAGAAACAATTGATGAAAATGGTTGGCTTCATACCGGTGATGTTGGTATGATAACCGAAAGAGGCAATCTTAAAATAACTGATAGGAAAAAGAATATTTTTGTTAATAGTGGTGGCAAGAATATTGCTCCTCAGCCTATCGAAAATGTGTTAGCACAATCTCGTTTTATAGATCATTGTATCTTAATAGGTGATATGAGAGAGTATGTGACTGCTCTTATTACACCTGATTTTGCTCAGCTTAAAGAATTAGCAGAAGAGTTCTCGATTAGTTATACTAATGAAACTGAGCTCATCTCAAATGACAAGATTATAAAACACATCAAAAAAGAAATAGATTATTTGCAAAAAGATTTTGCAAAATTTGAGCGAATCAGAAAATTTTCTCTTCTTTCTAAACCATTCACTGTTGAAGATGGTGAGCTGTCTCCAAAAATGAGTGTAAAACGTCATGTGGTTGAAAAGAAATATTCTGATATGATTGATGACATGTATAAACAGTAGTAAATACTGAAATAAACACATTCTTTAAAGGCCTTAGTATACTCTTACTTAGGCCTTTTTTATATCATTCCTTTAAATTAAATCTTTTGGGTGTGAATAACTTTTGATGCCTAAATAATTATGAAATATAATCGATTTTGTTATCTTGTAATAGGTTTTATTCACAGATATTTTTAAGTGATATGGATAAAAATATAAATAAACCGGAATGGGTACCTGAATCAGGTGGAGAAGAATACACTACGAATGTCATGAAAGGCGTAGATTTAGATTCTGTTCAAAAAAATCGTAAGCTAACTATTAAAAAAAGAAAGAAACTTAGTATAGATGACTTTGTTAATGGTATTAAAGAGCATAATTTATCGATAATATCAAAAGCAATTACTCTTATAGAAAGTAATAATCCGGCTCATAACAGAGAAGCTCAGGACGTACTTAAAGGAATAAACTCTCTTACAGGCAACTCTATTCGAGTTGGTATAACCGGCCCTCCGGGAGCGGGAAAGAGTACATTCATTGAGGCACTTGGAACCTTCTTAGTAAAAAATGGATTTAAAGTTGCAGTGCTGGCAGTGGATCCGAGCAGTACAGTGACAAAAGGTTCTATTTTGGGTGATAAAACCAGAATGGAAATGCTTTCCAGAGAAGCTAATGCTTTTATTCGTCCTTCTCCTTCTGGAGGCTCATTGGGCGGTGTAGCCAAAAAGACCAGAGAAACTATTCAGGTCTGTGAAGCTGCCGGCTATGATGTGATATTGATAGAGACAGTAGGAGTAGGTCAGAGCGAAACTACAGTTCGTTCTATGGTAGATTTGTTTATGCTTGTTTTACTACCGGGGTCAGGTGATGAACTTCAGGGAATTAAAAAAGGTGTAGTTGAATTAGCAGATCTGCTTGTTATCAATAAAGCTGACGGGGATTATAAAGTAAGAGCTAACATTACTAAAAATGCTTATGAAAATGCTTTGTATTTACTCCAACCTGCTACTGAAGGGTGGAAAACTCAGGTGAGAACCTGCTCTGCTTTGAAGAATATAGACATTGATACTGTTTGGTCTACTGTTAACGAATTTATGGTCAACACTAAAGAGTCAGGCGTATTTGAAAAAAGAAGAAAAGAACAAGTGCTTGAATGGGTATATAGCATGATTGAAGATAATCTAAAATCTATGTTTTTCTTGAATACTGATGTAAAAACAAATATGCCTCTAATCAAACAAAAAGTAATGTCCGGGGAAATGACTCCTGCATTAGCAGTTGAAGAATTGTTGCAATATTTTAAAAAGGATTAGTAATATGGATGTCCTGATAGCTTCGAATAATAAACATAAAATTGAAGAAATTGCAGCAATATGTGAAAGTATTGTACCTGGTTATTTTAAGTTTTTCAAAATCAGCGATATTATAGATCATGAATTTGATGTCGAAGAAACCGGGACAACTCTACAAGAAAACGCTATACTTAAGGCAGAAGAATACCATAAAATCGCTAATATGCCTGTACTGGCTGATGATACCGGTTTAGAAGTAAAAGCTTTGGGGTTTGAACCCGGAGTATATTCTGCAAGGTATGCCGGCGAGCATGGCAATGATAAAGCCAATAGGGATAAGATATTAGAAAAACTTGGTGATAAAACAGACAGGTACGCTCATTTTAAAACAGTTCTCTGTTTTTTTGATGGTAATGACAAAACAGTAGTAGAAGGAATCTGCAAAGGACATATTACTTTTGAAGAAAAGGGCAATAATGGTTTCGGGTATGACCCGATTTTTATTCCTGAGGGATTTGATAAAACTTTTGCAGAATTAGAACCTTCACAAAAAAATAGTATAAGTCATAGATTCAAAGCTGTTGTAAATTTTGCTAATATGTTTAAGTGAAAGCTCTCATCTACATATTAAGTTTATTTATTCTAAGTATTTATTTGCCTGCAAAAGAGCTTAATAATATTTTGTATGTAGATGTATCAGTGGATAGCTACAGCTATAAAGGTGATTTTAAAAATCTTGGAGGGAATCCTGATTGTTGTCCTGATAAAAGGAGTGGATCAGGAATTTCCCCATCTATAAATTTTGTAAAACCTTTGACTTTATTTGGCCAGCCTCTAAATGTTACTCTTGGCCTTTCACTACTATCAGGAAAAATAGAGTACCAGGAAAAAACAGCAGTGTTACTCGATAATACTGTAAATCAGGGCATATTTCTACATGAGTTAGATTTTGATATAGTGATGTTGGATTTTGGCATTGAAAAGAAATTTGATATAGATGATTTTCAATTTGGAATAGGATTGGGGACTCATCTTTGGATAACTTCTGACTACGATCAAAAAGAGATATTGATAAATCCGGCAAACAGGGGAGTATTCTCTGATACAAAAACAAGAATTAGAAACCAATACAGTGGAGCTATACCAAATAGCAATACTTTTATTCCATTTCTAAGAACAAATATTTCATATCAAATTATTAGACCTACCGAAGATCAGTTTTTAAGTTTGAAACCTTTCATTAATGCTGAACTTCCTATGCTATCTATGCTTCGCTGGGGGAGTTGGACCTATTTTAAAATAGGCTTAGGAATAAGCCTTTCATTTAAGAAATAAACTCAACTAACACAAATTCAGTGATTTAGTAAAGTCTGATTGTAAAGAGACTAATTGAATAACTAGTCTTGAAACTATTATTAATATATAGACATATAGTATTTATAGATTTTGATTTTCATCTTTATTCATTATGTTTGAAAACATACTAAATACGCAATCAAAATAATTCCTCAATTATATCATATTATATCAATCGGTAGATAAATGGACTCGACTATTGAATCGATTAAGGCTTTGTATAGTAAAGCCTCAAAAAGTGCGACTGAATTAGTAAATAGAGCTAAAATGACGGAACATTTGTTCATGATTATTTTAGCTATTTTTATCGGCCTACTGGCAGGCTTCGGAGCTTTAGGAATAAGAATACTTATTCATGCTATTTCCGATTATTGCTATGCCGGGGATGGTACATTATTAGAAAACATCATAGCAGCTCCATGGTATATAAAAGTTTTGATACCTGCTCTTGGTGGTCTGATAGTTGGGCCAATTATATATTTCTTTGCACCTGAAGCAAAAGGCCATGGTGTCCCTGAAGTTATGCAGTCAGTAATTAAAAAAGGTGGTATTATAAGACCACGTGTAGCTTTGGTTAAAGCCTTTGCTTCAGCGGTTACGATTGGTACAGGTGGGTCTGTTGGTCGTGAGGGGCCTATTATTCAAATCGGTTCTTCTTTGGGTTCAACAGTTGGACAGTTTTTTAATTTACCTACATCTCGATTGAAAACATTAGTAGGGTGTGGAGCTGCTGCGGGTATAGCTGCCGCTTTTAATGCTCCAATAGCAGGTGCTTTGTTTGCTGTAGAAATTATTTTGATGGATTTTACTGCAAAACAGCTTTCACCTATAGTTATTGCTTCAGTAATGGCTACAGTTGTTTCGCATACATTTGAAGGGAATTTTGCAGCATTTGCAGTACCTCATTATGAGCTAAAAAGTTCTTATGAAATTTCCTTTTATTTCCTATTAGGTGGGCTAAGTGGCTTGGTATCTTGGATATTTATTAAAGTATTATACTTTTTTGAAGATTTCTGGGATGAGAAAATCAAAATGCCTTCTTACCTAAAAGCTACTCTTGGTGGCTTATTAGTAGGTAGTATTGCACTAATATATCCCGAAATTATGGGTGTAGGTTATGATTCCATAACTAATGCATTGACTTCGAATGCGGTTTGGCATACAGCTTTAGTTTTGATTTTTGTTAAAATATTAGCTTCATCTATGACATTGGGCTCAGGCGGTTCCGGCGGTATTTTTGCGCCATCGCTCTTTATGGGAGCAATGCTCGGAGCATTCTTCGGTTATTTTGTGCATTTGTTATTCCCTGAAACTACTGCTGCACCGGGAGCTTATGCATTAGTGGCTATGGGTGGCTTAGTTGCAGGAACGACAAGGGCACCAATAACTGCTATTATTATTGTGTTCGAGTTAACCAAAGAAACCAGTATTATATTACCACTAATGATTGTGGTTACAATCTCAATGATCTTGTCTTCTAAGCTATCTAGAGAATCAATTTATACGCTCAGATTACTTCAGAGAGGAATAAAAGTTAAAGATACTGCTGATTATAGCATTTTAAGTTCAATTTTGGTAAGAGATTTATTTGATAAGTCTTATGTGCACATTGATGAGCAAACTAATTTTAGAGAAGTTGTTTATCAAATTATATCTAAAAAACAGCCTTCGCTTGCTGTACACAAAAAGAATGGTGACTTTCTTGGTATCATATCTATTGATAATATTAAAGAATTTCTGCTCGATTCAGATGAACTTAAAAATGTGCTGATAGCGGGTGATATGGCTGATAAGAACGTACCAAAAGTTACATCTAATGATTCTTTGAAAGTTGTAATCGAAAAAATGAGCAAGTGTGATTATGATGGTTTACCTGTAATGCACCAAGATGATGATGCCAGAATTATCGGTATGATCTGGCGAAAAGATGTTGATGATGCGTATCACAAAGAAATAAGCAGACATCAATTAACATCTGATTTAGCAACTAAACTTACCTATGATAATGCAAATGCGAATGAGGATGTACACTTCCTGGAAGGCTATATCATAACAGAAATAGCTGTTCCAAAAGAATTTATCGGTAAAACTATAAAAGAGTTAGATATTAGATCTAAATATGGTGTTGATATTATTTCCATAAAATGTCCTTCTCAAAAGTCAAATGATATCAAAGCAATTCCTTCTGCAGACCACAAATTTATTGACGCAGAAGTCATAATAGTGGCCGGTGAAGCTGAAAAAATAAATTTATTAAAATCTATATAGTCAAAGATTGAGGGGCTTATTTAAAAGTCCCTTTTCTTGTATTATGATTATTTAATAAAAAAAAGCTTTGACAATTCTTTAGCAATATCTATTTTTGTTCTTAGTTATACCTAAGAGGGTCTTTTAATTTTAGAGATGGTGCAAAAATGTCAACATTGCTTGATGCCCCTGATAATATAGTCTTAAAAATCAAAGAAATAATTGCCGGAAGTACTGCCAAGATTAAATTAAGCAATCTTGGATTGAACATTGGCGACAATGTGATAAAGATAAGAAGTAAAAAATCAGGACCGGTTTTACTACATAATGAATCAAGTTCTATTTCGAAACTTGCTATCGGCAAAGGATTAGCAGAAAAGATTTTGGTGGAAGCTATATGAGTCAAAACAAAACAATAGCTCTTATAGGTCAGCCAAATTCAGGTAAGAGTACCATTTTTTCAGTTATGTCTGATGTAAAAACATCGGCTTCGGGCTCTACTTATGAACTGAAAGAATCTCTGATAAATATATTTGGTGAGAAATTTAACGTAGTTGATTTACCGGGTATTTATTCTCTTAATTCCTCTCAAACGTCCGAAGAAATCACTTTGGATTATCTTCTAAACGGCAAAATTGATCTAATAGTAAATGTTGTAGACGGTAGTTTATTATCCAGATCACTCGAGTTAACTGTTGAATTACTGGAACTTGGTCTTCCTATGCTTGTTGCTCTAAATATGGAAGACATATACTCTAAATATGGTATTAAGATTGATTTTGAAAAACTCCAGTCAATTTTAAATGTACCGGTGGTACCTACGCAAGCCCTTTTTGGAAAAGGTATAAAAGATTTAACTGAGCACTGTTATAAAAGGCTTAAAGGCAAAGAAATCGCACCAAGCACGCTTGACTATACACATCATTTTGAAATGCACCTACAAAAATTGTATCCAAAATTGGAACAGTTCAAAGGTAAATACAATGCAAAACCAAGATTTTTTGCTATTAAATCTATTGAAAACCCATCCGTTTTACCTGAAGAAATCAGAAAAGCTGTTGAACCACTAGCATCTGACATAAGACTTGAATTAGAAACAGAACATGGTAAAGACTCTTTTGAGTGTGTTTCCTATGAAAGGCATCACTTGGCAATGAAGACTTCAGAGGATATATCACAGTTCATAGATAAAAAATCAAAACCTTTTTTAGAAAGAATAGATAATGTTCTACTTCATCCTATTTGGGGTAATTTCTTTTTAGTAGTATTTTTCTTTCTATATTTTCTTTCCATATTTCAAGTGGGCGACTTTTTAGCCGGTTTAGTTGAGCCTCCTCTTGAGGCTCTCTCAGGTACATTTGCAGGGCTAAAAGAAGTAAACGAGTTTGCCTGGTTTTCTGTGAATGGGGCATATCAGGGTCTGGTCGGTGTATTAGGTATTGTTTTGCCTTATTTTTTGCCACTGGTATTTCTGACTTCATTATTTGAAGATACAGGATATTTATCTCGTATAGCCTTTCTTATAGATGGGCTGATGCATAGAATAGGACTTCACGGCAAATCTGTAGTTTCGTTTATATTAGGTCTGGGCTGTGCAATACCTGCATTATATGCAACTAGAATGCTGGAAGACAGGCGAGATAGAGTTATAAGTGCAATGCTTATACCATTTGTTCCGTGCTCTGCAAGAATAACTGTCATTTTTGCCCTCTCTGCTGCCTTTACAGGGCCTTACTGGGCTATGTTGATATTTCTTTACATTGTTCTTGTAATAGCCGGTGTAGGCAAAGTGTTGTCCATATTTCTGTCAGAGCCAACAGGTATGGTATTAGAAATTCCAAGATTAAGAAAACCAATGTTAAGATCATCAGCTAAGTCAACTTGGTTAAAAACAAAAGATTTTATTAGAGAAGCAACTATATTCCTAATTGGTGGTGGTATTTTTCTAGGATGGGTAGAATATTTTGGTGTTGCACAAATATTAGATGCAGCATTTGCTCCTATTCTGAACACAATATTAGGTTTGCCTGAGCAGTTGGGTTCTACTCTGATATTTGGATTTTGGAGAAAAGAGCTTATTTTAGTAATGGCAAATCAGGCTATGAATGTTGCTACTTATGCTGATTTACCTTTGACAAACCCGCAAATTATCGTGTTTATAATTTTTGTATCTTTATATTTTCCATGTTTTACTACTTTTGTAGTGATTGTAAAAGAATTCAAGTGGAAAATTGCAATTTATTCAGGTATACTTGCATTAGTTATTGCAACAATTTCAGCATTTTTATTTAAAATTGCACTAGGTGCATAAAAATTATTTAGATAAGAATAAAATATTTATTAGTTTATGTAAAACATGAATGTACCACTTTTGATTTCATTATTATGCTAAGTCAAGCCGTACAAGATTATCTTAAGACGATATATAAATTAGAAGAATCCGGACCGGTTTCTACTACAAAAATTGCAAAAGAGCTTAATATATCAGGTGCATCGGTCACCGGAATGCTCAAAAGACTTGCCTCTATGGGAATGGTTGATTATAACTCGTACAAAGGGGTAAAACTTACTTCTAACGGAGAAAAGATTGCTCTGGAGATATTAAGACACCATAGATTATTGGAGTTGTACCTGAAGGAAATGCTTGGGTTTTCTCTGGAAAAAGTTCATGATGAAGCATGCAGATTAGAGCATCATATATCACCTGAATTTTTACAGAAAATTGATGATTTGCTCGGTAATCCTCAGTTCGATCCACATGGTCATCCAATCCCACAAAAAGATGGTATACTTCCTGAGTATGATGAAACACCATTGCTGGAAATTGATCCGGGTAAAACGGTTAATATTTCCAGATTAGCAGATAACGATCCTGAAATGTTAGCTTATTTTGAGACTCAGGGATTAATTCCAAAAGTTGCAATTCAAGTTATAGAAAAAGCGCCTTTTAATGGCCCGATCACTGTTAAATTGAATGGTGAAAATAAAATCCTGGGTAATGAAATTGCAAGAAATATATATGTGAAGTAGTCTTCAGATATTAAATATATAAAAAAAAGGCAAGTTTGTTTAAAACTTGCCTTTTTTTTATGTTCACAGACAAGTCCCTAAGGACTCTGTCTGTGAAGAAAATTGAAAAGATTAGGCTGCTTGTTTTCTTGTAAACAAAGATTTAACTTTATTAAAGACCCAATCAGATACATACATAAATGCCGGAACTACGTATAGAGTAAGTAGGGTAGAAGCTACTAGACCACCAATAGAAACAATACCAAGTGGAATACGCATCTCTTTACCTGCATCACCAATTCCCATAGCCATAGGCAACATACCCAGGATAATAGCTATCGTAGACATTAAAATCGGTTTCAATTTTACCGGTGATGCTTTTAATAATGCTTCTTTAGCAGAATATCCTTCTTCACGAACCAACTGATTGACGTAGTCCAAAATTAGGATGGCATTATTTACCACAATACCGATAAGCATAATCATACCCATTAGGGCAGTCAGACCGATGTTAGTACCGGTGTAATACATCAGAACAAACACACCAATAAATGCAAGTGGTAGTGTCAAAAGAATCAATACCGGTTGCCAGAAACTTTCGAGAATAGCAGCAAGCAACATATAAGTCAAAAGAATAGCAAGGAAGCCTGCAAAAGCAAGATCTTTACCCATTTCTTCCTGCATTTCAGTAGTACCTGCCCATTTGAATTGGTAACCTTCAGGAAGATGTGTGTCTGCCATGATAACTTTTAGATCTTCTAGAATGTCACCGGTAGCAGTTCCAGGAGCATTATATCCTGAGAACTTAATAGCTGTATACTTATCTCTGTGAATTACTTTGGAGACACCACTAGTAAACGTTACATCAGCTAATTGAGACAATCTGTAAACAACACCATTTTTAGAAACGATTGGAATGTTACTAATTTCTTCAGGTGTATCAACAGAAGCATTATCTAAAGTTACAAGTATATCGTATTCGTTACCTTTTTCTTTAAACTGAGTCGCTTCCATACCTTCGATTGCCGCTCTGACAGTCAAAGAAATTTCCTGAACTGTTAAGCCTGCCTGAGTAACTTTATCGCGTTTAGGTCTTACAGTAATCTCAGGTTTACCCGGACGAGAACTAAAGTCATAGTTAATCAAACCGGGAATAGTTTTAGTTTTTTCGTAGAACATAGTTTTAAGAGATTCAAGTGTATCAAGGTCTTGGCCAAGAATAAAGAACTCAATCGGAGCTTCACCACCACCCATACTTTCCATAATTGAAACTTTAATATCAGCATTTGGTACTGTAGAAAGTTCTTTGGTCAGGTAAGTAGTATAATCTGTGACACCTGTATATCTTTCGCTGGCTTTATTGAAATATACTTCCATAAGTGCCATATTGGTACCTATATCCATATTTCCTTTTTTACCAAGATTTGTGATAGTGTGTTCAACATCATCATATTTTTTAACACGACTTTCAATTTCTTCCATAACTTTTGCAGTCTGATCAAGGTTGTAACCTTGTGGAAGCTCAACTTCTACTTTGATGATACCATCATCCATGTTAGGCATAAATTCACCTGAAAGACGAGAACCATAGAAATCCATAGTCCACATAAATGTAGCAGCACTAGCGATAAGGACTACACTTGAGATTAATTTATTTTTCAACACCCAATTGAGAGATCTAGCATAAAGGTTTGTGATTCCATCTAATATGGACTCAATAAATCTACTGATAAAACCTGTTTTTTGTTTTTCAGGCAAAATCAAAGATGCTAACATTGGTGTTAAAGTAAATGACATTACGAGAGAAACCACTGTAGCAAATGCAGCAGTAAATGCTAACTCTTTCAAGAATTCACCAACAATAGAATCAATATTTCCAAGTGGCACAAAAACTACGATGTTAGTTAGGGTTGAAGCGATCACAGCCACAGTTACTTCTGCAGTACCCTTATATGCAGCTTGCTTTTTCTCTACTCCCATGTTTTTATGTCTAAAGATATTTTCCAACACAACTACTGAGTTGGCAACGAGTACACCAATAGATACGGATATACCCATAAGTGACATCATGTTTTGTGTAAATCCTGCGAACTGCATAAGTAAGAATGTTATCATTACAGACGTAGGCATCGAAAGGGCAATGATAAAAGTAGAACGCAAATCATGCAAGAAGAATAAAAGTACCAAAGAAGTAAACAATACACCTAAAATAATGTTTGTATTGGTATCATCTACAGTAGATTTTGTAAAAGTAGATTTATCTTTTATCAGTTCAAGAGAACAACCTTCAGGTAGAGATGCTCTGATTTCATCTAAATTCTCTTTGATTGCGTTTGCTACGTTAACTTCATTACCTTCAGAACTTTTAATGATAGAGAGTCTAACTACGTTCTCGTCGCGAACTTTAGTATCATTGTTAAAATATACTGCTCTTTCTCTGACTTTTTTACCACCGTCAACAACTTCAGCTATTTGCTTTAGTTTTTTGTTTCCAAAAGCAGTAGGTATTTCAAGTTCGTTTAGCTCTTTAAGTTTCTCATATTCACCTTCCACACGAACAGTATATTCCATTTCATCTATATTGAAGTAACCACCAGGCAAATCCATATTATGAGCTGCCAAGATTTGCATCAATTGTGGTAATGAAATGTAGTTTTCGAAAACTGTCTTACTACCAAGTTGAACTTGAATTTCTCTTTCCTGTCCACCCACGATATCAACGTTTGCAACACCTTTAATCTGTGAGAACCTATCTTTAAGTTGCTTATCTGCTATATCATATAGTTCTTGTGGAGTTTGATTCTTACCACTAAGAACAAGGTCAACAATTGGTTCAGAGGCAAAGTCAAATTTTTCAGTTATCGGATCTTCAGCACCATCAGGTAGTTCGTTTATAATAACGTCAATTTTATCTTTTACTTCCTGACTGGCGACATCTACATTTTTCGTAAGATTAAATTCGATCATTACAATAGAAACCGCGTCCAAAGAATAAGACTCAATTCTTTTAATTTCACTTACAGTTGCCACAGCATCTTCAATCTTTTTAGAGATTTGAGTCTCGATTTCCTTCGGACCTGCACCCGGATAAATTGTTTTAATTGTGATAAACGGGATATCAACTTCAGGAGTTCTGTTCAAATTTAAGGTTGTAAAGGCAAGAGCACCAAAGATCATTAAAACCAGGATGCCCATAGTGACCATAATAGGTCTATTTATAGAAATTTTTGCTAAAAACATTGTTTTCCCCTTACTTTACCACTTGTACTTTCATTCCGTCTTCCAGTTTATTGAAGCAGCAATTGATAAGATGATCACCTTCTTTAAGGCCTTCAAGTATTTCAATTTCAATACCGCTTTCATTACCTGTTTTAACTTCTCTTCTTTCAGCTACGCCATTATTTTCAATATAGATATACTTCTTGCCGCCTTCGTCAAGAACATAATTTCTTTGCAATACAAAGATTGAATCAGCAGTTTCAGAAACCACATCTATATCTAGTGTAAGACCGCTTTTTAACTTTCTGTTTCCGTTAGGGAATTGAATTTCTGCATAAAATGCTTGCTGTCTTTTGTCTTTTGATAAAGAAACTTCAGTTACTTTTCCTGTAAAACTTTCACCCAGCCATTTAGTTTTAGCAACCATGCCTGTTTTGATTTGATTCACTTCAGTATCAGAAAGCCATACTTTAGTTTTTAAAGTATTCAATTGAGCTATAGAAAGAATAGGTGTTTCTGATTTAATATTATCACCTTCATTTAGAGCTACGTTTGTTACTATACCATCAAATGGGGCTTCAACAAATAAAGCTTGTTTGATAGTTTCATAGTTCCTTTTGTTAACTAAATATTGAGTTTCAGTATTATCAAAAACTTGTTGAGATATTTCGCCGGATTCTAGTAATGCCTTCATTCTTTTAAAAGTTTTTTCTGAATTTTCAAAAGCTACTTTTGCCTGCTCATATTGCATGCTAGGCGAATCAGTAGGAAACTGAACTACAATCTGATCTTCTTTTACATAATCACCAACTTTAACGTTTATTTTTTCTATTTTGCCACCTATCGGTGCACCAAGAGTAGCTTCTTTGATACCACGTAGTGTAGAGTAGAAGCTAAGTTTTTTAGAAAAGCCACTGGTTGTAATTTTTTCGACTGTGACCGGCAGACCATTCGCATTATGCAACTGTTCCATAGACATTGGCGGTTCTTTTTGCTCTTTTTCGCAAGATGAAAGTACTAAAGCACCGCACATAACTGCAGCCATAAGAAATTTTGATCCTGAAAAATTGATTCTTTTCATGGTATCTGAATACTCCACATTATATATTAATTTTGTTTTTTATTCATAAATCTGCGCATATACTTAGTATCTACATTACCTAGTATCTGGTCAATCTCTGCCAAAGCAGTAATGTAATTATAAACAGAATTCAAACGATTAGTTTTTGCCTGTTTAAGAGCGATATCAGCGTTAAGAACTTCTAACTGACTTCCCGCACCTTCTTTATATCTAACTTCAGCCATACTGTATGCTTTTTCTGCTAAAGTTATATTTCTTTCCTGAGCTTCTAAATTACTTTGCACTCTTTCTATTTCGTTTAGCTTTGTTTTTATATCCATACTCAAATATTCTTTTAACTGATTTATTTGAGTTTCTGTCTGCATTTTGGAAATTTCGTTTTGCTGTCTTTTATGAAATGTTCTTCCACCTTGAAATAGGTTCATTGAGAAATTAATACCAATCAAAGAGGATGTATAAGTGAAGAAATCAAAATCATCATCAATTGCATTATAAGAAGCATTACCAAATAAAGCCAATGTAGGCCAGTATTCTGATTCTGATAATTCGATTTGTGCTTGATCCAGGTTGATTTTGCTGTTAAGAGTTCTTAGATCATAATTCTCTTGGAGTGCAATCGATTTTAGTTTAGAATATGACTCCAAATTTACTTCGTTATATTCCAACTTACCTTGTACTGTGATATCTGATTCATTATCAAGACCAAGAATCAGCTTTAAACCATTTTTAGCATTTTTAAGCTGATTTTCAGCCTCCAATAGCTGAGGTCTAATATTCTCTACTTGTATTTCTGCTTGTATTTTATCATATTCTGCAGCCAATCCTTGTGAAAAAAATGCTCGAACATTTTCTAGATTCTTTTTTGCATTATCGAAGCTTGTTTCCAAAATGTCATAAGCTTCTTGAGCCATCAGAACTCCAAAGAATGTTTTCTTTACATCAAAGACAGTGTTGTTTACTTGACTTTTCAACTGTTCTTTTGATAAATTATAGTAATCTTCTGAGGCCCCAATTCCAGTAAATACAGCTGAGCTAAAAAGTATTTGCTGGAAAGAAGCTGTCGCTTCAAAATTATTGGTTTGAGATAAACTAACTTCACTCGTTCCTTGACCACCCATTGCACTCATATCAAAAAGCATCTTTGGTTTTTTCAAAAATCTGTGAAATTGACTTGTAATATTAACTGTCGGATATGCATACCCATAGGCTTCGTCAATTGCCGCTTGAGATTTATCCACTTCAAGCAAAGCTTTTTTAGTATCATGGTTGTTTTCCAAAGCCATCTCGATGGCTTCATCCAAATTCAGAGTTAAATTCTCTGCATTTGCATCATAGCCTGCGGAAGCTAAAAACACCACTATCGCAGTAAATATTAGTGAAACATTTTTTAGAGTGGATTTGATCATCGTTTTTCAACTCTATTTATGAATATAATTAGTTATTTGTATCGATTTTAAATTCTTTAATAAAGATATTTTGTCCCTCTTCAGAAAGAACTCCGAAGAAGAAAATATAAAATGTCTCTTCTATTAGGTGTTCCATTGTGTAATTCAAATCTGAGAAATCATTACTGTTGAAAATGCCGAACATAGCATGTCTGTGTAGCAATCTGAATAGTTTATAGTCTACCATTTTTCTGAAAAAGCCATGTTTTTCGCCTATTTTAACAAGTTGCTCGATATAAGTTTCGTGTTCTGTTTCTTCCATGAAAGATTTCCATTTTTTTGGAACTATCTTTTTTACATCTTCAACAAAATCTCTACTCATCGATTTCAGTAGTCTGGTGTCTTCAAGCCAAAACTGTTTAAGTTCTTGTATATAATTGTATTTATCCGAATCTTGAAGACGATGTATCAGCAGTTTCAATCTGCTTATTTTTCTGTTTTGAAGATATAATATCACTGAATGCAAAAGTTCTTGCTTAGAGGAAAAGTACTCATAAAGTGTTCTTTTGCTAATTCCAATATTACTGGCAATGTCATCAGTACGAACTTTTCTGTATCCGTTTCTGAGAAACATTTCTGCAGCTTCTTCAATAATTCTATTCTGTATAGTTTCCATTTTAATTTTTCTCGAACATGGTACTAAAAAAACTGAAATAGTTTTCTAGGTTCAAATATAAAAAAACTCCCAATCGAATAACATTAGTTTTACTTAATATGGGAGGTACATTTGCATAAAAATCAAAGAACTAGGCAATCAATTCTAAAAAGTTTATCTTTTCTAAGGCTTTAATACGAAAAAGTATTATTTTTGTTCTAAGTTTTTTAAGTCAATTATCAAAAGTGTGCAAAATGGCGAATTATGACATCTCAAATCTCTATTCTGAGATTGAAGTAACTCTTGATACGGCTATCGAATGTGGTCTTACAGAAGAGGAATACAATAAAATTTTGAATAAGTTAGGCAGAAAACCTACTTACACTGAAATTGGTATCTATGGTGTATTGTGGAGTGAACACTGCTCTTATAAAAATTCTATTAAACAATTAAAAACTTTGCCTCGCTCCGGCGGCAGACTTTTGGTAGAAGCCGGCGAAGAAAATGCAGGCTTAGTAGATATCGGCAATGGATATGCAATTGCATTTAAAATTGAAAGTCATAATCACCCTTCAGCAATAGAGCCTTTTCAAGGTGCTGCTACAGGAGTTGGTGGTATTTTGAGAGATATCTTTACTATGGGTGCTAGACCAATAGCTGCTTTAAACTCTCTTAGATTTGGTGAGTTGGATAATACAAGAACAAAGTTCTTACTAAATGGTGTAGTTGAAGGTATCAGCCATTATGGCAATTGCTTTGGCGTTCCGACTGTTGGCGGAGAAATTTATTTCGATGAGTGTTATTTCGATAACCCTCTTGTAAATGCAATGGCTGTTGGTATTGTTAAAACAGATCAAACTGCTTCTGCTGCTGCAAATGGTGTTGGTAACCCGGTAATGATTGTGGGTAGCTCTACAGGGCGTGACGGAATCCATGGTGCTTCTTTGCTTGCTTCAAGAGAATTTGACGAAAAAACTGATGATATGCGCCCTACAGTTCAAGTTGGTGATCCTTTCGCAGAAAAATTATTACTCGAAGCAACTCTTGAATTGATAAAAGCAGGTATCGTTGTAGGTATTCAGGATATGGGTGCAGCAGGTATTTCTTGTTCTACTGCAGAAATGAGTGCTCGCCATCCAAATATAGGCATGCACGTAGATTTAGATAAAGTACCTCTTCGCGAACAAGATATGACAGCTTATGAAATCATGCTTTCTGAATCTCAGGAAAGAATGTTAGTTGTAATCGAAAAAGGTAAAGAAGAGGAAGCTAAAAATATCTGTGCTAAATGGGATGTTCCGATTGAAGAAGTAGGACATATTACTGATGATGGTAATGTGAATATTTTCAGAAACGGAAAATATGTTACTAAACTTGAAGCAGATCACCTAGTATTAGGTGGCGGTGCTCCTGTCAACGACAGACCTGCTAAAAAACCTGCTTACTTAAAAGAAACGTCTTCATTTGATACAAAAAATGTAGAATCAAAATTTTCTGATAAAGAAGTATTTGAAAAATTGATTTCTACTCCTAATATCGCTTCAAAAAGATGGATATTTGAACAATATGATTCTCAAGTAAGAACTAATACTGTAGCCATCAAAGGTGATGCTGCTGTATTAAGACTTAAAGAAATAGAAAATAAAGGTATAGCTGTTTGTACTGACTGTAACAGCCGTTATGCATATTTGAATCCTTACAGAGGTGGTCTAGCAGCTGTTTCTGAAGCTGCCAGAAACGTAGTTTGTACCGGAGCAGTTCCGGTTGCAATTACAAACTGTCTTAACTTTGGTAATCCATATGATCCTGAAGTGTACTGGCAGTTTAAAGAAGTGATAAGAGGCATGGGTGCTGCTTGCCGTGCTTTTGATACTCCGGTTACGGGTGGTAATGTTTCTTTCCATAATGAATCAAAAGACAGAGCAATTTATCCGACTCCGACAATTGGTATGCTTGGTGTAATTGATGATCTGACTAAAGTAATGAGTGCTGACTTCAAAAATGAAGGTGACTTTGTTTACGTATTGGGCAGCAACAGAACTGAAATCGGTGGTTCTGAGTACTTAAAACTTTTGACTGGTAAGATAACAGGTGATGCTCCTGAACTTGATCTTGAAGAAGAAAGACAACTTCATAAAGCAACATTAAGTGCTATTGAAAAAGGTCTAATCAATTCAGCTCATGACACTAGTGAAGGTGGTCTTGCTATCGCACTTGCTGAAAAAGCAATTATGAGTAGAGATTTAGGTTGTAAAGTAGAACTTGATGAAGCTCAGGCTGCAATATTCGGCGAATCACATTCACGAATTATTGTTTCTGTTTCTCCTGAGAAAGCTGAAGCTTTTGAAGCAAACTGCGATGAGTTTTTGACTGATTTCAGAAAAGTTGGTGTTGTTACTAAATCAGAGTTTAACATCAATAATTCAATTTCTATGCAAGTATCTGAAATTGTAGATTTATACGAATCCGCAATTCCAAATCTTATGAAGAAATAAAAAAATCTAATAGATATAAATCTATAGCCCTTCAAATAATGACGAATTTGAAGGGCTATTTTTTTGAGCAGGAAGTATTATTCATTTAATTTTTCTATACCTAACCACGATATTCTACAGCTCAATAACTTTAGCATTTTTAGGAACAGAAAATCTGAATTCCTTTGGAAAAAAGCCAGGGAAAGACATTTTTTTAACACTCACAGTTACTTTGTTTTTGGTTAGGGGAGCATCAATATTAAATTTAGATGGCATTTCGTACTTGTCATACTGCTGAAAGTCATCATATCCGATATTCAATTCAAGCTCATTCTCAGAATTTTTTCTTTGGTATTGCACCATCTGGCCTTTTTTATTTAGTACTAGGAATTCATTTTCAAATTGAAAAAGTCTTCCTGATTCTAAATCTTGTTTTCTTTGAAAACGATTTAAATCACTTGGAGGTAAGTTTTTGAAAAGATTTAGTATCTCAATAGCAGAAATATTTAAAAAAGTGGCTCTGCGAATGTTCTCAGCTGTGGGTGCTCCTCTAAGTACAGTGCCTTCCATCGCATTATAAAAGTAAAATATATCTTTATCTGCATAAAGTTGTCCAAATTTAATCCCGAACGGACCAAAGATATCCATAAACAGAGAGTCTTGTCCGGCGATTCTCAAGATTGCGTTTCCACCAATATTCATTTCTTCCGATTGAATGCTTATTTTAATGCTTGCATCTATGTTATTTGGTCTTGCTTGCATATCAATATTATTATTTGATACATTCTGCACAGAAGAGCAAGATATCAGAATCGATGACACTAATATAAAAGCTAAGATAATATTAAATGATTTCATACTTTTGTACTTCTAAAATATGTTAGTAATAAGATAAATAATTTAACGTCCCAAAAATAGGAAATAAAAACATAAGGATAAAACAAGATGATATACGTAACACGACAAGTTAAGTTTTCGGCGGCGCACAGGTTATATAATCCCGAGTTTTCTGATCAGCAAAACGAAGCTACTTACGATAAGTGTAATAATTATTGGGGACATGGTCACAACTACACTCTTGAAGTAACAGTAGCAGGAGTTCCTGACCCTAATACAGGCTATGTAATAGATTTAAAGAAGCTAAAAAAAATACTTATAGATAATGTAATCGACAAAGTGGATCATAAGCATTTGAACCATGATGTTGATTTTATGAAAGGAATAATCCCAACTGTAGAAAATATGGCAATTCAGTTTTGGAAAATTTTGGAAACTAAGATAACTGAAGGTAAATTGTATAAAATTAAAATCTACGAAACTGACACAAGTTATGTAGAGTACTTTGGAGATGAAACTGAGATAAAGATTTTTAAGTAGAGGAAAGATATGAGCGATAAAAAAGATATTGTACCTTCTAATAGTTTGCCTACTGAAATAAACAAAGCTCATGAATTAATGAGCCAAAGTGATGAATCAAAAGCCTTAGATTTATTCCCTAAATTTAATGCTTTAGGATATGAACTGTTTGATGCTAACGGAAACAGATCCATTTCTGAAAAAGAAAGGGTGGAAATGATAAAGCATCTCGAAGAGAAGTTCAAAGAAGTACTTGATATACTTAGAATATCACTTAAGGATCCGAACAGCACAGAAACTCCTTACAGAATTGCAAAAATGTATGTCAATGAGCTCTTCAAGGGAAGATTTGAAGAACCACCTAAAATGACTGTATTTCCAAATAGAAAACAGGTTAACAATCTTGTTATAAGTGAAGGTATTGAGGTGATGTCAATGTGCTCGCATCACTGGCAACCTATCTCAGGCAGAGCTGTAATAGGGTATATACCTGGTAAATATGTTTTGGGTATATCAAAATTGACACGTATTGTAGAGTGGTTTGGAAGAAGAGGACAGATCCAAGAGGAGTTGGGCGAACAAATTGCAGATTATCTAGATGAGATCTTGCAGCCCAAAGCATTGGGTGTGGTTATCAAGGCCAGACATTACTGTATGATTGCTCGCGGTGTCAGAGGTTCTGAAGAAAAATCTCTCATGACTACTTCTGTTATGCGCGGTTATTTACTTCATAACCTTAAGCTAAGAAATGAGTTTATGACTCTAATAAATCATGATTTATAATGGCAACTAAACCAAGCAACCAAATAGAACTGAATTTACTTAAAGACTACAACGTGATTGCCGGAGTTGATGAGGTGGGGAGAGGCTGTATTGCAGGGCCTGTGGTGGCTACAGCAGTAATATATCCACACAATGGATTTGACATAGAAGGTTTAAATGACTCAAAGAAATTAAGTGCTTCTAAAAGAGAAGCACTTTTTGAGTATCTGACCACTAATGTAAGCTATTCTTATGGGATGGTATTTCCTGAAGAGATCGATAAAATAAATATTTTACAAGCAACTTTTCGAGCAATGCATCTTGCGATAAATGGTCTTAGATATAAGCCGGAATTTTTGATGATTGATGGTAACAGATTTAATGATGATTCAATACCTTATACTACTGTAGTATCAGGAGACAGTAAATCAGTTACAATAGCAGCAGCTTCTATTATAGCTAAAGTGATAAGAGATAAGTGGGTAATAGAGAATATGGCTGCAGAGTATAAAGAATACGGATTCGAAAAACATAAAGGTTACGGAACAAAAGCCCACTATGACGCAATTGATAGCTATGGGATAACACCTCACCACAGAAAAAGCTTTTTAAAGAAATATTTTTCCAAACAAATAGAACTATTTTAAGGACTTATTATGAAATTATTTTTATACCTGCTGATTGGGATATTTATGTTTTCTTCAACTTTTGCAGCAGATAATCCAACCCCATATAAAATTTATGATAAAGATGGGGAAGAGGTAGAGTACTCTGATATGATAGATGAGGCGGAAGATTCTGAGGTTGTATTATTTGGTGAATTCCACAACAACTCTATTTCACATTATTTGCAATTAAAAATTACAAAATCAATTTTTGAAGAGAATGATGGTAAATTGACAATTGGTGCAGAAATGTTCGAAGCCGATGATCAGCTTATTCTGGATGAATACATGAAGGATCAGATAACAGAAAAATACTTTAAAAAAGAAGCCAAGTTATGGGATAACTATGAAACAGACTATAAACCAATTTTTGAATTTGCTAAAGAGAATAAATTAACATTTGTAGCTACAAACATACCTAGAAGATATGCAGGTTTTGTTGCTCGCAATGGTTTAGATAAATTAGGCCTTCTAAGTGATAAGGCACAAGATTTCATAGCTCCACTTCCGATAAAATTTGATCAGACACTTCCGGGTTATGCTGCTTTGCTTGCACCGATGGCGATGCATAGTAAAATGCCTAAAAAAACAACTGATACAAGTGAAGCAAAACCTGAAGATAAAATGCATTCTAAAATGTCGCCTATGATGAAAAAGAACAACATGATGTTTATCGCTCAGGCTCAGGCAGTGAAAGATGCAACTATGGCACATTTTATACTTAAAAACGAAAAAGAAGATCATGTTTTTCTTCATCTAAACGGAAGCTATCACTCTGACAATTACGAGGGAATCAGCTGGTACCTTAAAGAAGAAAAAAAGAATATAAAGATAATGACAATATCCACAGTGGAACAAGATAATACAGATGAGCTTGAAGAAGAAAATCTTGGTAAAGCTGACTTCATTATCGTTGTGGATAAAGATATGACTAAAACACATTAATATCTATCTGTTGTAATATCAACAGAATATGCTATTTACTTTACACAAGTAAATAGCATTTTAGTATTTTCTTATTGAAATAGAGCAACAAATATCTTATTTTGCAATGATAAGCTAAATTAAAAATACAAAAATATAGCTCAAAGAGTAGGAGGCATCTTGAATATTTATATCCAAAACATTAGAGTTATCAATCCTTATGAAGGATTGGACGAAGTACGCAATCTTTGGATTAAAGACGGTATTATTTGTCACTCATCTAAAGAAGCAGCGCAGATAGATAGCGATACAAAAACTATCGATGGTACTAAATTAGTAGCATCTCCGGGTTTATTTGATATGCATGTGCATTTAAGAGAACCTGGATATGAATATAAAGAAGATATCAAAACAGGCACTGCATGTGCAGCAAATGGCGGTTTTACTGGTGTCGTAAGTATGCCAAATACTGACCCCGCAATTGACAATGCAACGGTGATATCTTACATTAGAGAAAAAGCAAAAGGCTTACCTGTAGATGTTCATGTCTCTGGTGCTATTACAAAAGACAGAGAAGGTAAATTGATTGCTCCAATGCTTGAAATGATGGAAGAGGGAGCAGTATTATTTACAGATGATGGAGCTTCTATAGCTGACACTGAAGTTATGCGCCGAGCATTTGACTATGCTGCAAGTCATGATCTTTTACTGTCACAGCACTGTGAAGATACTCATTTGACTCATGGTTATGCTGTAAATGAGACTCCTCAGTCATACAGATTGGGCCTTAAAGGCTATCCGTCTGTTGCTGAAGACATTATGGTAGCAAGAGATTTGATGTTAGCTAAGTTTTTGGGTAACAGAAGATATCACGTGTCTCATATAAGCACTAAGGGTGCGATAAAGTTAGTTAGAGATGCAAAAGCTGACGGTCAAAGAATCTCAGCAGAAGTAACTCCGCATCATTTCTTCTTAGATGATAGCCACATGGAAAAATATGATCCAAACTTTAAAATGAATCCGCCTTTGCGTGGAAACGCAGATATAGATGCTGTTATTGAAGGTCTTAAAGACGGAACAATAGATTGTATTGCTTCTGATCATGCACCACATGCCTTGCATGAAAAGGATGTAGAATTTGAATTAGCACCAAATGGTATTCTTGGATTAGAATCCGCACTTGGTGTAGCAATTACAGCATTAGTAGAACCAGGTCATCTAACATTGACTCAATTAGTAGAAAAAATGTCTGTAAATCCTAGAAATATTTGTGGATTAGACAAAATATCCTTTGAAAAAGATGCCAAAGCAAATATAAGCATATTTGCACCGGATGAAGAATGGACATATAGCCAGAAGAAATCTAAATCTAAGTCTTTAAATTCTCCATTTGACGGATACAAATTCAAAGGCAAAGCAAAGATGATTATCAATAATAATCAATTAGTTGAGTCAACACTATAATATTTTGCTTAAGTATCTCGTTTATAATAATATAGATACATTCTTGCTAGTGTGGAGTCAGCAAAATGCCTAAAAAAGATAAAAACAAAGCAAAGCTACCGGAAAAGACTGATAAGATGTCAACAGATGACAGACTTATGCGCGAATTGATAGCCAAAGAAATGATGGAAAAGATTCAAGCCAGAGTTTCTTCAGCAGATCCGGAAGTTTTAAAAACGATAAAAATCATGCTTGGTGATGATTAGTATATATGGAATATAATATATATTATGTAAACTAATATGGTTTTTAGTATCACTTTTTCTATGCAAAATTAGGAATATTCCCTTATATACCTTATTTTGCGAGTGATTTTAAATATGTGTAACATTTATTGACGTGAAACAAAATGACAGGTAAAAACTCAAAACTTGTGATTGTAATTGCTTTAATTGCGATTGCTGCTTTTTCCAGATTTTTCATCGGAATTCCTAACTTCTCTCCAATTATGGCAATTGCTTTATTTGGTGGTGCTATGTTAGACCGTAAATTAGCATATATTGTTCCGGTAGCAGCTATGCTTCTTACTGATGTATTTTTTGGTTTCCATTCTTCAATGTTTGCTGTTTACGGATCATTCCTTTTGACAGTAATGATTGGTCAAAAGTTTGCTTCTAAACCAAACGCTAAGAATATTGCAGCTTCTTCTATCGTATCGGCTCTTCAGTTCTTTGTTATCACAAACTTGTCGGTATGGGCTTTTAGTGGAATGTATACTTTAGATTTTGCAGGCCTTTCTTCTTGCTTTACTATGGCAATTCCATTCTTTAAAAATACATTAGCATCTACTTTAGTATTTTCTACTGTATTGTTTGGTGGTTTCGCGTTGGCAGCAAAAACTTCTTCAAATCCTGAAGTAGCTGAAGTAAAATAAATATCAGAAGTCAATCATAGAGAATTGACCCGAGAAAAGATAATAGATATCTATAAAAAAGCCGTTTAAATTTGATTTAAACGGCTTTTGTTTATTTATTCGTTACTTTGCTTGCAAAAACTCCAATTGCTTTTATAGCAGCGCCTATGAAATGTGCAGATTGATTAACCGGTTGGGCAATCTTATCGTACACAGATTCTACTAATATTTCAAATGGCTTAAAAACTCCTGTAATTTGATTAAATCTGTCCTCTATCCTATCAGAAGTATTTTTTACTTTCACACTCATTTCGTTGAAGTGCTCTAAGGACTCTTGAGTAGATTCTTTTAATTCAGATATTTCATCGAGTTTTTTGCTTACATCCGCTCTAAGTATATTCATACCATCAACTAATTCAATAATTTTATCTTTCACTAAGGAAAGATCTTCTGTTGTCCTCTTGATATTGTCTAATATAGACCCAAAAGATTTATTGAATTTTGATAAAGAGGAAATAGCCATTAATGCAAGTAAAGTGATTGATATTAAAGCTGCTAATGCTGCGACTTTAAGTAGTACATCAATCATATCATTTAACCTTTCTTAAAATCAGCAGCTTTCATTTCATCTCTAAATGCATCTGCTCCTGCTTTTGCAGCATCTCTTACTTGAGTAGCTTTAGATTTAGCATCAGTAAGGACATGCTCAGCATTTTCAATAATACCTTCAGCTTGTCTTTTAGCACTTTCAATGATACTTTGAGCCTTGATTCTACCTTCATTTACTGAATTAGACACAGCTTTGCTTACAGTATCTTCAACTGTTACAAAGTAATCTTTGCTTTTATCATAAAATTGTGTAGAACCATCAGCTATATCGCGTCTGAGCTCAGCTCCACTTTTAGGAGCAAATAATAAAGCTGTTACCGCACCTGCTACACCACCAACGATAGCGCCTAATAAAAAGCCTTTTGTGTAAGTATCTGTTTCTTTACCCATGGCATCCTCCTTTGTTATGATTACCAATTTTCATTTAAAATAATAGGTTTATTTTGAGCTTTTAATATCAATTCGCAAAATTCTCTGACTGCACCGTTTCCGCCAATTTTATTGCTGATAAAGTCAGAAACATCTTTAATTGTATCAACTGCATCTGAGGGACAAGCAGAGATACCTGCCATTTTCATAGCATGCAAATCATTAACATCATCACCAATATAGGCGATTTCATCCAAATTTACAGAAAATTCTTCACTTAAACTTATAAGAGCGTTTGATTTGTCTTTTGAGTTTAATATTATCTTAGAAATTTTAAGCTTCTCTCCCCTTTTTTGAGCTATTTGCGAATCTTCACTTGTCAATATAGCTGTTTTTATACCTGACTTATGCAGTAAAGTAACTCCCATGCCGTCTCTGGTAGAAAATCTTTTGAGTTCCTCTCCATTTTTGGAGTAGTACATAGCACCATCAGTCAGTGTGCCATCTATGTCCATTACTAATAATTTTACTTTTTCCAGCTTACTTTTAAGGTCTTTTATAATCATCTAAGTTTAGTTATTTTTGTAAATAAAATATCGTTTAAAATAAGATACGAAACATAATCAATTTAGTTAAGATATAAAACAATCTATTTATATATTTATTGAGAAAGATATGAAAAAGCAATATATCAATATTTCTATTTCAGTTTATGAAGAGTATTATGACTTAGTCTATGCTTTATTAGACGAGTTTACCTTCCTTGGTATTGAAGAAAAAATGGACTCTTTAGTTGTTTCTTTTTCTGAAGATGCATACAGTGATGATATAAAGGAAAAGATTCAAGCAAAATTGTCGGAAAATATTGAAAATGCAAAAATTGATAAAATTGAAACAATCGAAGAGCAAAACTGGAATGAAGAATGGGAAAAAACTGTTCCGGCTATTCATGTTTCTAACAAGATAGGTATTGCTCCGACCTGGAAAAAAGATGAGTTGACTGAAGAAATAAAACTTCTGATCAACCCAAAAATGTCTTTTGGAACCGGAACTCATTCTACTACACGATTAGTCTGTCAATTGATGGATAGTGAAGTTCAAAAAGATTCCAGATGGATAGATGCAGGCACAGGCACAGGCGTTTTGGCAATTCTTGCTGAAAAGCTCGGTGCATCCTATGTCTATGCTTTTGATAATGATCACTGGAGTATCGATAATGCAAAAGAAAATGTAGCAATCAATAATTGTAATAATATTGAATTGGTTCTCAGTGAAATTGATTCTCTACAAATGCCTTCAGTTGATGGTATAGCAGCTAATATAAATCTGCACATTATTCAAGAGTTTTTACCTGAATTTTATAAAGCACTGGAAGCAAGTAAAGGCTTACTAATTGTATCAGGTATATTAGTATATCATAAAGATGATGTTATAAAGCCTGCTCTGGAACTTGGGTTTGAGATGGAAGAACTCAAACAGGATGATGAATGGGTTGGAATCAAATTTAGAGTCAAATAAACTGAGGTATTAAATGCGAGTTGCAGGTATTGATATAGGTACAAATACTATTCTAATGCTAATAGCGGAATACAAATATGGCGAGTTGAAGGTTATCAATGATTATCACGAAATTGTAAGGCTAGGCGAAGGTGTAGATAAAACATCTTTTATAAATGACGATGCAATTGCAAGAGCTATACAGGTGTTTGACAAATATTGTATTAAGCTAAATACTTTTGGTGTGTCTCAAGTTAAAGCAGTTGCAACTAGTGCCATGAGAGATGCTAAAAACGGAGATGTAGTGAAAGACATAATCGAGCATCATTTAGGAAGAAAAATAGACATAATTTCAGGTGAAGAAGAAGCTGAGCTTAGCTTTCTTGGAACTGTAGAAAAACCATACAAATCTTTAGTTATTGACATCGGTGGTGGAAGTACAGAAATCATAGTTGGTGAAAATTATAAGATAACTGACAGAATTAGTCTGCAAATTGGTGCTGTAAGAATTACAGAAAAGTTTTTGCATGACTCACCTCCTAGCCAAGAACAAATTGATAAAGCAAAAGACTATATCAAAGAAAAGCTAAAAGAAACTAATTTAACAGGTTTTGAAGCTGATATCTACTCTGTTGGTGGCACTGCAACTACAATCGCTACTACGGCTCTTGATATCCCTGATTTTGATGATAAACTTGTCCATGGTAGTACATTACAACCTGAAACATTGTACAATGTTTGTAATAATTATTTGACCAATGACACCAATACTATTATTGAAAAGTACAGAGTGCATCCTAAAAGAGCTGATTTAATAGGAGCAGGTGCATTAATAATGCAATGCATTTCAGAAATCATCCAAAAACCGATTATAATTAGTGCACATGGATTGAGATATGGTGCTGTAAAAACATTACTATAAATATTTTATTGTATATCCCTTAGTGTTGATTATCTTTGTAAAATACAAAAATTAAATATGTTTTATAAGAGCTTTAAGGAGCTAATATGTTAAAGTATTTCAAAAATGCTAAAGCTGTTTCTATTTTTTTGATAGTTGCAGGTCTATCCTCTTGTAACCAGTCTGCACCTAAATCTCCAGTATTAAAGGAAGTCTTCACAGAAAATAATATCACTGAAATTGCTAAAAAAGTGGAACATGATGACGTAATAACTCTTAGAGAGCTTACTTTATTAAACCAAGGTATAGCAAGATTGAGCGGTGTAAAAGACTCCATCGTTGGTAAAACTGTTGGTGATGTGATTACTTCACAAGAGTCACTTTCTCGTCAGGTAACAATTAATGGGTTGAAAAATACTGCGATAAAAACTGAAGTGAATTTAACACACGACTTTAAATTTGAAAAGCTTGATTTTAGTGATAATCCTGAAGAAAAGTCTTATGCAAACGTTTTGACATTTACTATCAAAAACACATCAACTCAAGCTATTACTAATTTACAAGGCTACATAAATGCTGTTGATCCTCAGAATAGAGTAGTGAAACGTTTCCCAATTAATATCAAAAAACCAATTGAACCGGGAACAAACCAACAGATTATCTCACCGGGTTATAAACATGATATTAATAATCAAAATGATGTATTTATGCGTAATAATCTTCAAAAACTGAGAGCTATCTGGCAACCACTACTGGTAACTCTAGCTGACGGTAAAACAATCGATTTGACAAAATCAGCTGAACAACAAGAAAATGCAAATGCTGATGAAGCTAAAAAGGTTGCGAACTAATAGAAAACAAATAAATTGAGAATGAGGGGCATGTTTTTTCATGCTCCTTCTCTCCTACTCTGATTAAGAGTAATTAGATGTCTCATGATTTGCAAAGAAATAGACTCCAGCTATACTGCCACTTAACTAAACCTGATTTTAGAGTTCCAGGTAATCTTCCAAATTTGATACAAGCAATATTTAAATTCAGTCCAACCAAAAGATTCCAACAGTTGTTTGTTTAGTCAATATTTTTTTAGTGAAATTCCAGAACAACGAGTATATCTAAGATATTTCATTTTTGATAAATGCTATTATGTGTTTATTGCTGCTAAGTTTACTATTCTATTTTTAAATATCTTCTGCTTTATATGATCCGGCTAGTCTTCTGACTTAGAACTTAGTGTAAGAGGACTCTCCAAATTTATAGAGCCAAAAAAAAGGCGTCTTAAGACGCCTTTTTTAATATCTATTTTAGCACTTTTTTGTCAACATATTTAGAATTCATAAGTCGAGCTGCTCCCATGTAAGATAGTGAGAAACTTATTTTGTTGCCCACTCTGTATTTTGACCTGCTGCTACGATTAAGGTTTGCACCTAAATCATATACAGTCAAATCTGAAGTGGTACCGATAAATTTAACATTTTTATCTTTAGGGTATATTTCATCGACATCAACATCTAAAATCCCAAAATCTAAAATTGCTTTATAAGTCCTGTCACTTGCTTCATACTGATCAAATTCTGAAGAGTGCCCAACACTAGCATCGCTAATTTTACCATCAGGAATATATGCCTTTTCTTCCATTTCTAATATATTTGCTTCATACGAGAAGACATCAGTAGAAAGGTTTGCAAATTTCTTTCCTGTGAGTGGAGTTAAGCCCATAAAAGCAGCTTCCCCGATTCTAAAGTGGTTAACAAGCGGTGGAATCTTTTTTCTTTTAACAAGAGGAAGAGTGATAGAGCTTCCCCCAGAAACTAAAGAAAGTTTCTTTCCGAATTTAGACTCCAGCACTTGTTTATACAGTGAAAGCTGTACAAGTTTATCATAAGTAGGCTCAATGCCATAAAGGCAACCAAGATTAGTCCCGATTCCAATCACTTCAATATTACTAAGATCAAACGCTTCTTTATAAAACTCTTCCACGTTTTCTCTTAAAACACCTTCTCTAAGCTCACCAAGCTCAAGCATAATCATAACTTGATGCGTCTTGCCTAAATTTTTTGCAGCTTTATTCAGTTCTCTTATGGTATGTAATGAAGAATTCAATGAAACATCACAATATTCCACAATTTGATCTGCAATATCAGGAGCAGGTGGCTTTATATATATAGTTCGTATCTCAGATTTAATTTTTTTTATTTCTTTGATACCTGACAATCTGGAATCCCCGATTGAATGCAGTCTATCCACAGCACTTGATTCCAACAAGGCTTTCAATACAGTCTCGTTACCAGATAATATTTTTGTAATCAGTGACCATTGGATTTTTTCCTTTTCTAGGATATCAGACAGTTTATTGATATTAGAAATGATTTTAGAAGGCTTAATCACTAGTTCAGCCATTTTATTTTTCCTCTGCTGTTTTTTTAAACCTCATTTCGGCATATTTATTCACGAAACCAAGTCTTTCGTAGAGCTTTTTAGCAGGGTTATCGTATTCTACGTGTAATTTCACATCCCCTTCAGCCAATTCAATGCATTTTTGGCATAATTTACCACCAATGCCTTTGCCTCTTTGCTCTGCATCGACAGCAACATAAACAAGAATATTTTCAGGTATATATCCTGACATTCCTGTTTTATTCATTATAAGTCCGCCAAGCATTTTACCATCTTCAATAGCAGCTAAAGCAAAACCACCTTGGCCTTTATTGAGTCCAAATGCATAATCCAAACATTTTGATATGTCTTCTTTAGGGTCACCAAATTGGTCTAAATGAGTGAACAAGAATTGAATAAAATCATCGCGCTTAAGGTCATTATTAAAGTCATCTTGAGAGTAAATCTCTTGAATAAACATAAAAATCCTCTATTTATTAAAAAACAAGTGTGTCATATCTGACGTGAAGTAGCTAAGAATATTTTAATAATATTTTTTGAGATTTGATTTTATCTAATATAATAATTAAAGTTGAGATAAAAAAATAGGCAACATATCAGTTGCCTATTCAGAAATTATTTTTTATTTATGACAGTCCATGCACCTCGGCTCGTCCCGTTCGTGGCATACAACACATTTATCAGCATTCATTTTACCTGAATATATGTGCTCTCCCATCCAACTAGGATTCATGTGGTCAGGTGGAATAACATAATTTATTTCCAAATGACATTCTTTACATGACTCTAGTCCCTCGTGACAAGATTGGCAGTTTGATTCTCGCATTAGATAACTCATAGAGTGAGTTGCGAGAAAATGTGCAGGATGCGAATTATTGAATAGATTTTCACCTGTATGGCAATCTATACAGTATTGCTCCTGATGACAAGTCTGACAGTTATTACCTTCAGCTTCCACAAAATTTGAGTGATTATCTAACCACATTTCAGTATGATCACCAGGGATTAAATTGTAATCCTGCTCGTGGCATACATAACACTCTTTTTTGTTTTCAGGTGTCTCATGGCAATTCATACAGCCATGCATATTTGGAAGATTAGGTTTTGCAACTTTATTTTTCTTTGCTATATCTGTGTGACACGAATTACAATCAGCACCTTCAGAAATATGTTTTTTATGACTAAATTTCTTAGAGTAATCTGTAATCCTTTGCATTATCTTCGGATTATCGGGATTCGTGTGACACATGCCGCAAGTTTCTTCTGTTTTTTCATGGCATGTAAGACATGTTTCTTCAGAAGGAAGTAAATCATCAGTTCCTGTTTCAGAATCTTCAACGCCCATATGACAAGTTTCACAACCCAATTCGTTATCAATAACGTGATTAGCATGTGAGAATATCAAATCTGACTCCCAGTTTTTAACTCCATCGTCTGCATTAATATCAGAACTATATATCCCGACAAGAACAACAGATAGTATGGCAACACTGCTAAGAATTATTTGGAATATTTTCATTTGTCACCTCCGGAGAGTATCAGTTGGGCAGTCACTCCACCACGCCATTTGTTATTGAACATAGAATTTTGATGATAATAATTTGCATATGCAGAAATATTTAGGTAATCCAAAGCTTTATATCTTACTTTCATATAAGAAGAATATGTTTGTTCTTCCTCATAATAGACATTGTCGAACATATGATCTACAGAGGCTATACCAGCTTGTAACATCAAATCATCTATAGGTGAGTAATATCCGCCTAATGTGAGAGCTAGTCTCTCTGCTTCCATATCACCTGATAGATAGTTAACTCCGACATAGAAATATTTATGAGTCAAATAAAGGTAAGTTAGATAGTTTGTATTACCATCAGCCAAACCTAACATTTGTTTTAATGACAAAGTAAAATTGTTACCTAGCTTATAACTCATTCCTAATTGGACTCTGTCAATATATTCTGAATAGAATTTATAACTCCAGCTTATAGGAATAGTTCTTAAGTAATTTGCAGATACATTAAAATCAGGTGTAAGATATGCGAACACACCTAAACCGGCATCAAAAAGTCTTGAATTTGTTGCATCATAACCAATATTTGCAGCAGTTCTAACATTACTGAATCTGTAGAACAAATCAGTACCTAATTTTGATTCTTCATTAGCATATAAATATTTAACTTTTCCGCCATAATCTGAATCTCTGTAGGCTATTTCTGTATAGCCGACTGCTTTTCTATTGTTATCATCTAAAAACAATCCGTAGTCAACATCACTACCGGCAAAAGCATTAATAGATAGTTTTGGGCTAAATTGATAATCAATCATACCACCATCAACAGAGCTAAAAAACCATCTTGAAAATGGCATTACTCTACCTAACTTTACTTTACCGGCATCAAACTTATACTGAGCATAAGCTTGGTACATCTTAGTTTCGTTAATCTCTTTTCTTGGAAAGTAAGGACTCGCTCCGTCAAACTTCACATAGTCACTACGAATAGCATTAAATTTTACAGAAAAATTATCATAGCTACTATTGACAGATAATCTGTTATACCAACGATATGCATCTTCGTTAGGATTAATTAGTCTATCTTCAAGATTATCTCTATTGTAAAATTGAGAACCTGAAAAAAAGCCTGAAGTTACGCGAGCTTTATAGTTGAAATCGGCTTGAGCAACAATCGTGACTGTTAAAAAGCATAATAGTAAAGTCATTTTCCTCATTACAGCTTGCTCCTGAAATTAAAAAAAATTGGATCTGCCCTGCGCGCTGACATTGTGCTCCTTTTGCAGACACGCAGAACAGTCCAATTATAGTATATTTCTATTGTAAAGACTCTAAAGTATTTTTAAGTAGAGCTCTTACATATTTAGGATTATGTACACCTAAAGATTGATCTTCTAATACTGATCTGTAGTTAAGAACAGCAGAAGCTAATTTACCGGAGATTTCACCAGTTTTTGCATAATTTTCATCATCAATAAGGTTTTTCTCTAATAATTTAGCAGCTATTTGATCCATAAGACCTTGCATCTCAGTTTGATAGTCTTCGAATTTTACAACTAAAGCATCTTCGTCAGTGTGGCAAGTAATACAACCTGCTGTGGATAACTCTGTAGTGCCATGATAATCATAAGCTACTGCCATAGTATGTCCACCAGCCTGAGCACCATAAGGTGCAGCCATGTGACAATCCACGCAACCATTACCAGTTCCACCGTGTGGATTACCAGTAGGGTAAACTTCTTTTCCAGGTATCTCAACTAAACCAGCTGCCATCAAGAAATTAGATTGTGGTCCATGGTGAGGGCCAAATCTTATGCTTGTGATATTTACCATATCATCATTGAAAAGAGGCATTGGAGAAATTGGACGAGATTGGTGGCAATTTGCACAAAGATTACTTTTGCCTTTGTCATATGTTTTACCAGAAACGTCTAATACAACAGGATCTGTAGTAGTCAAAGCATAATCTTCAACTTTATAAGTTGTGTGAATATTATGACAAGTACGACATCCCGGAGGAGTTGGATTACTAGGAGCAGTAGTAACTTCACCGGAAGCTAATACTTCCATAAAACCTTCATGAGTGTGACAAGGAGCACATGATGTACCGTTTCTTTCGAAATTTCCACCTAAAGCATGAGTAGAAGCAGCGTATTGAAGCATTCTTGCTTTCAAATCTGTGTCTACATTATGACAATTGTCACAAGTCGGAATGGCAGCCACGCCATCTTTTCCTGCAGGGCCTTCCGGACCTTCCGGGCCCTCGCATGCTGAGAACATTCCCCCAACGATAACCAGCACCATCATCATCGAGAAAATTTGGATAAGTTTTTTCACTATGACCTCCAAAAATTATGGAAAAACAGTAAGATTAACACTAATCTATATCTTACTTATATCCTTTTTCCTTTTTGTAAGCATCCGGCATAGGATGCGCAATTTCTTTTACTCTTTCTTCAAAGTTAAATTCTTTGTAAGTAGGTGATTCTTCATTATGGCAAGTTATGCAAATAGCTTCTGCTGTTGGCGTGTAACCTTTATCAGTGCCATCTGTTTTGCCTAAAGAAATATCTTTCATCACTTTCATGCTTTTATATTCAGATCCCGGACCGTGGCATGATTCACAGGAAACACCTTCTTCTAAAGTTAATGTCTTTTCTTTCATAGATACATCAACATTATATGCAGTTACGTGACATTTCAAACATTCAGGTGCTTTCTGAGGATCTTCAATTCCCATTTTCGCAGCAATCTCTTTAGAATGTTCATTTGCAAGAGTAGCATATGCTTTTGCATGAACTCCTTTTTCCCAAATATTATATTGGTCGCCTTTGTTCTCAGACTTATGGCACATTTTACATTTCTTTGCACCTATATACTTTGCATTTTCTTTACTTGTCAGAGAAGAAAATGAAAAGGCACTTAAGAATGCTACAACGAGCACAATCGAGAAGAAACTAATCATAATTTGTTTAACGTTCATAAACACCTCAGGTAAATATGGTTAATATTCTTAATTCAATACTAGTCAATTATATTAAAAATTTCAAATATATACAACAACTTTTATACTACTTGAGTAGATATATATAGGATTATATTATACTCTATTTTAATATACGAAATATAAATTAGAAATATTGAGAAAATTTTCTATAAATCTATATTTTTCCGTGTTATTAATCCTATAAATTTTAGCCTCTCCTAATTCTCTCTATTTCCTATATTGTTATATATATTATTTGTTTAAACTCTTTTATACAAGACATCTCTGGTCTTATATCACAATATATTGATATTTAGCAATTTAGATATTTTAGGCATGACTAATATATTTATTATGTGTATATATTTTATATTTCTTACAAAGTATTAATTGTAGATAATTTACAAGTTATATATCTTAATCTTCATATTTAATTATTATCGGTGGGTGTTGTAATGAAATACATCTCTAGCTCAATGATATTCTTGTTGTGCTTATCATTTTTTACTTCTCTAAATGCATCTCAGGATGAGATGTGTATGGAATGCCATTCTGATAAAGATATATCGATGGAACGCAATGAAAAGGTGATTTCTCTATATGTAGATGCCAGCACTTTATCGAATTCCCCCCATTCAGGGTTAAGCTGTACAGATTGTCACGCAGGTTTTAATGCGGAAGAGTTTCCGCATAAAGAAAATATTCAACCTATACAGTGCCAATCTTGTCATACTGATTATCTTGATGCGCATGTTTTCCATTCTGCTATGAAAAACAAGACTCATAAAGATTATAGTAAGCTAAATGATTGTAAGGCTTGCCACGGCACCCACAATGTAGTGTCTCCTAAAATGGCCACATCTCCTATGCATGAATCAAATTCGCTTCAATATTGCGGAAAATGTCATGATGATGTAGCTAAAGCACATAGTCTCTCTGAGCATAAAGCACTTGAGGGCGACAACAGAACTCCTTCTTGTTTAAGCTGCCATAGACAGGCTGTTACACTTGGCTCAGGAGTCAATGCATTACAACTAAAGAAGAATCAGGAAAAACTTTGTAT
The DNA here is from genome assembly GCA_942490685.1 of uncultured bacterium. Taxonomy (GTDB): domain Bacteria; phylum Bacteroidota; class Ignavibacteria; order Kapaibacteriales; family UBA2268; genus JBFHIJ01. The sequence goes on along the minus strand of CALNXW010000016.1, from coordinate 985,073 downwards.
TTCTTGCCACATAAAAAGCGAAAATCAAACTTCTATATCAAAATCTTTGGTCAATTATGAGCATAGTGTTCATAGTGCACAAATTACAGCCGGTAATCAAAATGCAGCAACTTGCATTGACTGTCACGGTACTCATAATTTACAAAAAGCTTCTGTAAAAACTTCAACAGTACATAAAACTAATATATCTAAAGTTTGTGGTAAATGCCATATTTCTATTGCACACGAATACGATATGAGCATACACGGGAAAGCACTTGCTAGAGGAAATGAAGATTCTCCCTCATGTACATTCTGCCATGGCGAACATGATATTGCAAAAATTCCAAATATTCCACAATCTGAATTTAACGCGAATCATATAAATAAGACAACTTTTATTGAAAATCAGATGGTTTATTGCGTTGTGTGTCACATCGATAAAACCATGATGGATAAATATAATGTTAGTACAGTGCAGGAGGCTCATGACTGGTTACCTAAAATGAGCATACACTGGGAAACTGTAAGATGTATTGACTGTCACTCTTCTTTTTCTCCTCCTCATATGTCTCATGACATACTGCCGCCTGAAAAAACTGTGCAGAAATGTGAGGAATGTCACTCTAAAAACTCAATTCTTATGACTAAACTTTATAAACATGAGAAAGAGAAATCTAGGGAAAAATTTGGCTTTATAAATGGTACTATTTTAAGTGATGCCTATGTTGTAGGAACGACTAGAAATTTAATACTGGATACAGGATTTATATTGCTTCTTGGCATAACAGTGATCTTTATATTGCTACATAGCTTTTTACGCTGGTATTTCAAACGTTCAGGAAAAAAATAATGAAAAAGATATTTTTATACCCTCTTTGGTTAAGAATTTGGCACTGGCTAAATGCTTTGTTATTTGTAGTTTTAATACTTTCCGGTATGAGTTTGCATTATTCCGGTAGTGGAGACTTTCTGTTTTCGTTCGAAATATCAATGATAGCTCATAATACTGCCGGTATAATAGTCTCTTTTATATACCTTTTCTATTTCATCATGAATATAGCATCGGGAAATATAAAACACTATCTTCCCAGCCTGAAAAATTTTATAACTAGGTCTGTAAAGCAAGCAAGGTTCTATACATTTGGTATCTTTTTAGGTGAACCTCACCCATACCATGCAAGCGAGAAAGAGAAATTTAATCCAATGCAACAGATGGCTTATTTCTTTGTTGTGTTTGTTGGTTTCCCAATAATTATAGTTTCCGGCTGGCTTCTTATGTTTCCTGAAGTGGCTCCTGACGAAATTTTCGGCATGGGAGGAGTTTGGCCGATGGCAATGCTCCATACTGTAATGGGATTCTTCTTAACTATATTTATGTTTGCACATATTTATCTTGCAACTACTGGTAATACACCGACTGAGTTATTCAAATCAATGTTTACAGGTTATCATCTTTCTCATCATGAAGAAGAAACAGAAGAAGATCAGGATGAATTACCTGGACTGCTTCTAAATCCAACATCTCTACTTGGTGCATTTATTACTATGTTAAGCTTAGTTTTTATCGCGTTGCTTTTAATATTCGAATTTATTATAGGTACTAATAATCCTTATACAAGATTGATCACTTATATTGTTATTCCATCTGTACTTTTAATAGGCTCAATGATCATACTAGTAGGTTGGCTTAAAGAACATAAAAACAAGGATAAAAAGAGAAAACCTTTGCCTACTTTAAATTTCAACAAAGCGAAACATCAGTTATTATTCTTCTTAATTTCTGTTATATCATTTACTTTCGTGATTACAACGATCTACGGAAGCCGAAAAGCTTATGAATATACTGAATCTAACTCATTTTGTATGGAAGCATGTCATGAAGTGATGGAACCGGTGAGTGTTACTTATGAAGCATCGCCTCACTCAAATATAGCATGTGTTGATTGTCACTTCACAGAAAAAAGTTCATTCTGGGATCAAAATAGATTAAGCGGTCTGCCTCAGGTGTACATGACTTTGACTGATAGCTATGAAAAACCATTAGGTGCGCCTGCTACTTATCTTCGTCCATCTTCAGAGGCATGTAAAACATGTCATAAAGAAGAAAAGTATTACGAACAGAAATCCTTTACAAGAGATTATTATTTATCTGATGAAAATAATTCGCATTATCAGATTACGCTTACAATGAAAGTTGGTGGCGGTAATCGTGAAATAGGAATAAGTTCAGGAATTCACTACCATATGGGTATCGAAAAAGACATTCTATATATAGAGCCTGAAAACGATCACGACGCAATCCCTTTAGTAAAATCAATTTCTAAAGCTGATGGCGAAGAAACTGTATATCGTCTCTTAGGAACTCAGATTGCTTCTAACTCACAATTAAAAGAGTTTGATTGTATAGATTGCCATAACAGACCTTCGCATTCTTTTAACGATCCTTATCAGACTATAAATGCTTACATGGCTTATGATAAGATAAACTCACAATTGCCAAACATTAAAAAAATTGGTGTTCGTACTCTGGAAGCTTTAAGCTCGAGAGACAATTCTTTGGCAGAAATTAGAAAAGCAGTTACTGAATATTACCAGACAAATTATCCCAATATTCTGGTAGATAAACGAGATGAGCTTAATCTTGCTATTATTGAATTGAATGCAATTTTCCTTAGAAACTATTTTCCAAAGATGAATGCAAATTGGAAGGTTTATGCAAATCATGAATCTCACCTATATAGCAAAGGCTGCTTTAGATGCCATGATGGTAATCATGTTAATAGAGCTGGTGAAGTGCTCAGTAATGACTGTAACTTGTGTCATACTATTACAACGAAAATTATAAATGGTAAACCTGTTCCGGATAGTCTGGATGCAAATCGTTTTATCCATCCGGGTGGTTTAGATAAAGATATTGTAAATCAATATTGCTCAGATTGTCATAACCCGCAATAAATATTTAAGGGAATATATATATCGGAGTCGGCCATGAAAAAAAGGCTATTTTTCTTATTTCTATTGATTGTTGCGATCCCATTTGTCAACGCTTGTAACGATGATGATGAGGATGTAATAATCGACAATACTGAAGTTCTCAGCTCATGTGAAACTTGTCATGCTGACTATGAGCTATTGAAAGCAGTATATACTCCAGACACCGGTGAAGTAGCCGGGGGTTGCAGTGGAGATGTAGTTCACATTGAACCATACGATAGAGTATATCTAGGCGGTGATGGTTATCAAAAGTTCAAAAAATCACGACATTACAAACTTGGTTGTACCCATTGCCATAATGGTGTAGAAGGTACAAATGACAAAGTTGAAGCTCACTCAGGTGACTTTATTTCAGCTCCTTCGCATTATGCACTTGAAAAATGCGCAGAGTGTCACCCTACCAAATCCAATAATACTTTAACAAGTATACACGTGAATGGCTGGGGGCAGAAAAGAAAAGTTACTACCAGATACGGCCTTGCCGGAGCTCATGAATTTGATCAATTGCCAGAAGACATGAAACATGGTTATGATTTTAACTGTGCAAGATGTCACGGTACTTGCGGGGAATGTCATATTAACAGACCTCCTGCTGGCGGTGGTGGTCTAATTGACGGACATAATTTCGTTAAAGAACCTGATATGCTTAAAACTTGTGTTACCTGCCATACAAGCAGAGGCGGCCATGCCTATCTTGGAGCAGGACCCGGCACTAAAATGGATATTCACCTAGAAAAATTCAAGTTTGATTGTATGAGCTGCCACGGCACAGAAGAAGTTCATGGTGATGGTAACAAATATGAAACCAGATACCACGATCCTAATTTGCCAAAGTGTACAAACTGCCACAACAATTTAGAAAAAGCAAATATGTATCACTCTATGCATATTGAAGATTTAAATTGTTACGTATGTCACTCCCAGCCGTATAATAACTGCGGTAGTTGTCACATTCATGGTGAAGGCGCAAGAGTTCCTTCTTACATGGATTTCAAAATAGGTGTAAACCCTATTCAAGATGTTAAACCGGGCAAAATGGTTCTTGTCAGAAGAACTCTTATGGCTCCGGACAGTTGGAAAGAATATGGTGAGTCTGAGCTTGCCAGCTTTGCTAAACATCCAATTTATAATTATACAACTCCTCACAACATTAGACGTTTCACAGCGCAATGTATGCCGGGAGAAAACAAGCCATGCTATGATGCATGCCATATTATAAAAGAAGATGATACACTTAGAAATAAAGATTTGTATCTGTTCAAATCTGATTTTGATAATGAATGGGAACTTAAATCTACTGAACATGTTGCAGTAGATGATCAATTACCTGCATCTTGGGGCATTAAATAGTTTTGTACTAATATTTCATATTTTTTACTTATATTTACTTTTTTTTCGGAGGTTTTATGTTTAGAGAAATGCTTAGAAGAAGCAATTATTTTTTCATGCTAGTTATTTTAGCATTTGGTTTGTCATTCACATCTTGTAGTGACGATGATGATGACTCACCTACAACGCCGGTTACAATAAATGAATCTGAAGTACTGGCAACATATTTGGAAAGTATGAATTTATCTTTCCCTAAAATCACAACTGCTTCCAAAGTCAATGAAGCAGTTGCAGCATCTTCAGAAGATGTTTATTTGATTGATATCAGAAGTAAAGATGTTTATGATGAAGGTCATGTTAAGGGATCTCATAATGTAGCATTAGCTGATCTTTTAACTCATGTTGAATCAACAAATTTAAAAGACAAACAGATTATCATTATTTGCTATACTGGTCAAACAGCTGCTTATGGTGCTTCTTTGTTACGTATGATGGAGTATGATGCATATTCTATGAAGTTTGGTATGTGCGCATGGCATACTGATAACGCTACTAAGTGGAATGGTGCTATTTCTAATGATAAACTTAGCGAATTTACAAGTGATGTTACTGAAAAACCTGCTGCTGGCGCATTACCTGAATTGAAAACAGGTAAAAAAACAGGTGCTGAAATCTTAAGAGCTAGAGTTGAAAAAGCTTTAGCTGATGGATTCGGTGGTGCAACTATCAGCAAAGCTGATCTTTATACAAATGGTTTAACAAAATATCATATCGTAAACTATTGGAATAATGATGATTATTTAGATCCAGGACATATTGAAGGTGCAATGCAATATACTCCAAATGAAAGTTTAAAACTTTCTACAGATCTTAAAACTTTACCTACAGATAAACCAGTAGTTGTATACTGTTTTACTGGTCAAACTAGTGCATTTGTAGCAGCATATTTAAATGTTTTAGGCTATGATGCAAAATCACTTCTTTTCGGTACTAATTCAATGATTTACGACAAAATGGCTGAAAAAGCAATGACTATTTGGTCTGAAGATCATATTATGGATTATGAAAAAGTAACTGACTAAGTATTACTTATTGTCCTAAAGACAAAACGCAGATTGATATTCAATCTGCGTTTTTTTTATATTAGGTTCATTAGCTCTTCTGACATTATCCCTACGCTCTTTTTCCATGTATGATTCTTTTCTATAAAATCTCTGGCAGCTATACCCAAATCCAGAGAAGATTGTTTATCTGAAAATAGCTTGCAAATCAATTCTGCTGTTTCTTCTATATTCTCACTAACAAACAATCCATCTGTGGCTTTAGCTTTTATTCCTTCTGCAGATACCGGAGTAGCAACTACAGGAAGTTGAATTGCCATTGCTTCTAGAATTTTTATTCTAATGCCTCCTCCAACAAAAAGAGGTGCAATATATACATTTGCTTTTGAGAGATATTCCTTAACTGAAGGAACGAATCCCAGAACTTCCACCCCATCTTTTTTGTAGGTATATAATTTTTCAGGTGGATTCTTGCCAATAAGCTGCAGTTTTGTGTCCGGGTATCTTTCTTTAACAATTGGTAATACTTTTTCTATAAACCATATTACTCCATCCACATTATGCACCCAATCATAATTTGTCGCAAGTATCAGAGTATTAGATTGCTTCTCTATTCCGGGAATTATATTCCATTCTTCCAAGTTCACACCCGCCGTAGCAACACAAACATTAGCACCTTTTACCATAGAAAGAGCTCTTTGTTTGTCATCTTCAGTAATAGCAAAACAAACATCAGCGTCAGAATAAAAAGCAGTTTCGTCTTTATTGAGTTTATTTCTCTGTGAATTGATAAACCATTTTTTAGGATGCATATTGTTTAGCACTGAAGCATATCTATCCCAGATAGTCCATTCAATATTGTGCAGTCTTAATGCTACAGGAATAGAATATTTAGCTTTTAGGTATAAAGCTATTGGCATCATTGCAGAATGATCACAATGAATCACATCAAATCTATTGGAAGATACAATTCTGTCAAAAATGGGAAAGAGGTTTTGTGAATAATGCTTTGATACATAAAGCGATTGAGAGTTAAATAATGATCCGAGGATTCTAAGCGGAGTATTTGATGTAGAATGGTTTATTATTTCAATCTTTCCATATTTTTCAGCCTCAGCTAGGTACTTCTTATCAATATCTTGAGAAGTGTATGCACAGAATGTTACGCAATGCCCCAGAGCAGCATATTCTTTAAATATATTAGCAATACCAATTTTCCCGCCATCGGTCATAGGAAAAGGGAATTGTGGTGACAATTGCAGAATTTCTAGCTTTTTTTGAACCATTTGCCTAGTTTTTTCTTTATTACATCAACAAAATATTTACGCTGGTTTTTCCCAATTGAAACGCCTAAAGTGATATCATTTATTTTATCTTTAGGAACTACTCTTCGTTCGTCTCTGTAAGTTCCGAACATAGTTGCTATCATACCAAAAGCACCTTCCAAAAGTGCTGATATAGGAATTCTTTGTAAAGCGGCTACTGTAAGCTGAAAGAAGTATATCTGCATAGATCTGCTCAATGCCATAAAAAACGGGAAATATTTCCATTGATAGCGAACAAACTGCTTAGATACTTTTACCCATCTCGGACCACTTTGCCTTCCTCCGGGAGAAGCCCAGTGAAGTGTTCTGATATTAGGAAAATATCTTACACTAAATCCGGCAACAATAGCCCGAGTGCAAAAATCTAATTCCTCGAATCCAAATTCCCAAAAGCCACCGATTTTATCATATACTTTTCTGCGAATAGCAGCACCAGTCCCAGGGAACACATTAGAAGGAAAGCCTTTATCAGGAACTTTTGATTTATCTACTTCTAAAGGATACCATTCCCATACTCGATAATCCTGGCGAACTTCAACATCTTCAGTAGCAATTACATGAATATCTTCATTTTTTTTGAAGATATTAACTATGTCAGCAAATGTATTTTTATCTTCAGGGTATGAGTCATCATCTGTTCTCCAGATTATATCACCATCAGACAACTCTATTCCAATATTTATAGCTCTAATATCAAAATTATCAGGTAACCACATATACTTAACTTCAGGGTATGCAGTCTTGATCCAGTCAGGCGTACCATCATTAGAGGCATTATCAATCAATATAATTTCTTTATTCTCATAGCTTTGAGATAAAAAAGCCGGTATGGTTCTTTTTAGATCTTCAAGTCTGTTATGAGTTATTATTATTACGCTTACTTTCATATTGCCAATATTGTGAGAATAAAGCATACAAGATACGAATTTTTCTTCTCACTTTAATACAGCTAAGTACTAATAAAGGTTCTTTTAAATTCCCATTTATTTGCATCAAGCTCTTTATGATTTGGTTTTTAATACTTAAATTGCAGAAATAAATAAGTAATGGGAATCAAATAATGCATAAATTCAAAGGCATTGCGCCTTTTTTACTTACTGGACTTTTATTAGGCTTAAGCTTTCCTCCAATGCCTCTGCCTTTTGCTGCTTTTATTGCATTTTTACCTTTGCTCTTAAACTTTGAATCTTTAAGAACTGAAGATAAATATATTTTTAAAACTTATGTTATGTTTTTAATATATCATGGTATGTCAAACTGGTGGATAAGCAGCTGGCAAGAAAATACTGATCCATTTCTATTTGTATCAGGATTTGCTGTTTGGCTAGCCAATTCAGCCTTTTTTTTGATACCGATCATTATTTACCGCTCAATTAGAAAGCGATTTAGTTTCAGCTTCTCGCTAATGTGCTTTCCTTTCATCTGGACATTCTATGAATGGGGACACGGACTCGGAGAATTAAGCTATCCCTGGTTAAATATTGGATATAGTCAAATAGAGTTTTCATCTTGGATACAGCAGCTGGATTTTTGGGGAATTTATGGAGCAAGTTTTTCAGTAGCAGCTGTAAATGCATTAGTTGTCTATCTTATAAAAACAGTAGTAATTGATAAAATATATAATACTAAACTAATCTCTCTGGCTTCTGCCCTATTAATAGCTTTTATTGCTATACCTGCGCTCTACGGAAATAGAATGATCGAACACTACAGCAATATATCAAAAGATAATTTTTTAGATATTTCAATTATTCAGCCTAATAAAGATCCATGGGAAAAGTGGAAGCAATCTCCGCAGAATCAAGTTCTTGAGCATATGAAACTGCAGGACTCTCTATCAAAACTAGGTGTAACAACAGATCTGTCATTATGGTCTGAAACTGCTATACCTTATATTTCTATGGATTTCAACAGTAGACATGACTTTTCTTTTTTGCAAAGGTGGATTGATAAAAACAATATGCACCTAATCACGGGTATGGCAAGATATGAGCTATTTCCTGCAGATTCAGCCCCTGCACTCGCAAAAAAAGCTGCATGGGACAGTACGATTTCCTTCCAGGCGTTTAATTCGTCTGTTTTAATTTCTCCTCAGGAAAAAAGAGCTCCTCAAGTTTATAATAAGGCAAAACTTACTCCTTTTGCTGAACGTATCCCCTATGCTGAACATCTTCCTTTTGCTACAGATTTTTTGAACTGGGGTGTTGGCATTTCTGCTTGGGGACTTGGCGATGAAATGAAAACATTGGATTTGAAAAAGAATAATTATGATTTCAAGATTGGAACAATTATTTGCATTGAATCAATTTATCCTGAATTTTGTACTGGTTTTGTTACATCAGGAGCTAATATTCTTACCATAATCACAAATGATGCTTGGTATAATCATACTCCCGGGCCTTTTCAGCATTATATGATTGCAAGAGCCAGAGCTATTGAAAATCGAAGATATATTGCAAGGTGTGCAAACTCAGGAATTAGCGGATTAATTTCACCAATCGGTATTAGTCTTAAAGAAGCTGAACAATATACTAAAGCCGGAATTTCAGTAAAAGTGCCTGCAATCGAAGAAATTAGTGTATATTCAAAATACGGAGATTTTATTGGTAAAATTTCTGCTTTATTTGTGTTTATAATGGCTATAGCTGCACGTTTGAAAAGAAGATAGACAGCCCTCAATAAGGAGTCTGTATTTTGTTACAATTATTTAGGTGAGATATGAAAAAACTTTTTTTACTCATTAGTTTAGTCGCGTTTTCTTTCTACGGATGTAATAATACGCAAGAAGAACCTATTCAAGAAGAAAAACAGACAACAGACAGCGCGAAAGTAGTAGAGATGCAAAAAGAAGCTAAAGTAGTGGATGAGCTTCAGAGAACTCCTTACATGCAATTTGTAAAAGATGTAAAAATTGTCGGGAAAGTAGCTATTGTTCTCTTCTGTGAAAATTTTGGAGAGTATCAAACTCTTCACCCTTCAGACGGACTATCCGAAGAAGAATATAATATTTTCTGGAATGATATTGAGAATATTAAAATCGCATTATCAGCAATCCCACTTAGACTATTTAGACAAAACAATGAGTTGAATACTATTGACTTAAGTTTGAACGGAGAAGGCACAAAATTCTATTTGAATATAGAAAGAGAAAAGTTCTTTGAAATATTTCCGGATGAGAATGCTGAGCTTAGAATAGAGGAATATTTAGAAGCTCATAGAGACAAAGTTGACATAATATTTGAAGAATTTGTAAAAAAGACGGAGAAGTAAAACTATGGTGAAACACCTTGTATTTTTCAAAATTACAGACGAAAATAAAAAAGAAAATGCAATTGCTATAAAAGAAAGATTAGAGAGTCTAAAAGATAAAATACCATTTATTCTGGATTTAGAGATTGGTATTAATGAAATACCCGGTGAAAGGGCTTGGGATATTTCTCTTTATTCTGCTTTCGAAAATATGGATGATTTAAACTCATATAGAGTGCATCCAGAACATGTAAAAGTAGTTGAGTTTATTGCTAAATATAAGACTGACGCTGCTGCAGTTGACTATTCAATATAATTATGAAAGTTAAAAGATTAATAGGTATTGTTTTCTATTTGCTCAGCAAGAAAATTGTCTCTTCCAGAGAGCTTGCTGAGCATTTTGATGTTTCTGTCAGGACTATACTCAGAGATATGGATTACCTTTCTGAATCAGGTATTCCAATAGTCTCTGAAATGGGTAAAGATGGTGGTTTCGGAATTATGGATACTTACAAATTAGATGCTCGTTTAGTGGACAACGAGGATCTTTTTTATATTATGGCTTCATTAGAATCTATTTCCTCCACTTATCATGACGAACGCTTAGAAAACACGATAATAAAACTTAAAGGCTTGCTCTCAGATGACTCTTCTCATATAAAAGATAAAAAGGAGAAGCTTAGATTCGATTTTTCTTCTTTGAGAGTCAAAGATGATGACAATTCAAAAATGACATTACTTAATGAAGCAATTGAAAACTCTAAAGTTATCAAATTCAATTATATCAATTTCAAAGGCAGTAAAACATGTCGTGAAGTTGAACCTCACATGATAATGTTCAAATGGTATTCTTGGTATTTGTATTCTTATTGCTCTTTAAGAGAAGAATTTCGAGTTTTTAGGATCTCCAGAATCTCTGATATGGAGATTTTAGATAAACCTTTTAGAAGGAAAGAATTCGACGTTTCAGAACTTGATAAAGATTACCGTACGAAAACAAGCGATATATCTACCCATGTCATTTTACGATTTAAAAATGAACTGCGTTACATGGTTGATGATTATTTTAAAGAATGGCAAAAAGAATATAAAGAAGACGGGGTATATGTACATTTCATAGTACCAATTGATAACTGGTTTTTCGGTATGGTATTAAGTTACGGAGATGCAGTAGAAATTCTTGAACCTTCATACTTACGAGAAGAAATATTCAAAAGAATAGAACAAATCAAAAACATCTACATATAATTCTGATATATGACACACTGATGTCATACTAGGTACTTTATATTTGTTTTGAAATTACTAATCAGTTCTAGTTATACTATCTAATATGAGGTTAAAGTATGAAACATGAGTGGAGAAAAAAAGAAAAGCAGTTATACATCCCTAAAACCAAACCTGAGTTAATAGAAATCCCTGAGTTTAAATACTTTACTATAAAAGGTGAAGGTAATCCGAACAGTGAAGAATTCCCTGAATTTATCGGAGTTTTATATTCTCTCTCCTACGCCGTAAAGATGAGTCCGAAAAAAGGGATGCAACCTGATGGATATTTTGACTACACAGTATACCCTCTGGAAGGAATTTGGGATTTGAACGAAAAAGGAAGAAGGAATTCTAGCGAGATCATAAATAAAGATGATTTAGTCTTTCATCTGATGATTCGTCAGCCTGATTTTGTTGAAGCTGAATATGCAGAAAAAATGATTGCCCTCACCAAAGAAAAAAAGCCTCATCCTCTTCTTGAGAAAGTTGAGTTTGAAACTATTTCTGAAGGCCTAAGTGTTCAAATGATGCATCTGGGAAGCTTTGATACTGAACCGGATAGTTTTCGAAAGATGGAAGAATTTGCTACATTAAACAACTTAAAACGAATCTCTAAAGTACATAAAGAAATCTATTTATCTGACCCTCGTAAAGTGTCTGAAGATAAATTAAAAACAGTATTGAGATTTAAAGTTGAGCAGCTATAAACCGCTGATAAGTATTTATTTAGAGCCAATAGAAAATGTCTTAAATATATTCTATTGGCTTTTTTTTTGCTTTTAACCGGGCTAATATGTAAATAATATTGAATTTTTTTTCTGCCCAATTTTATATATGACAAGCTGTTGTCATACATGGATACTTAAATTTGTATTGTAATTAATGATCAACAATACTCATAGGGAGATTTACTATGGAAGCGCAAAAATTTTGTTTCTCATGCGGTGCACCTTTATCAATGCCGGATTTTCAAGGCAAACACGAAAACTATTGCAAATACTGCAAAGACGATGAAGGCAATACACCTGCTAAGGAAGCTATTCAGGGTGGCATAGCAGAATGGTTTATGTCATGGCAGACAGGCATTTCTAAAGATCAGGCTTTTGATAGAGCAGGACAATACATGAAAGCAATGCCACATTGGGCAGAATAGGTTACAATCAAATAGGTAAGCAAAAGGCTAATCATTATCGATTAGCCTTTTGTTTTGTATTATTTTGTTCGATCAATTAAGTATTCTTTTCCATTTCGCTTAAGACTCTCGAGGATGTAATCCACATCTATGAAATGCCATCCCGGAACAGGTTCACTATCTTTACCATTAACCATTCGAACTTTTTGTTCAATTTTTGCATTCATAAAGATCAAGACATTATGATCCAGACTAAAGAAACAGTCATTGTATCCCGTCAAAACTGAAGTTACATCAACATAAACCTGATCAGTTTCCAGTTCGAAACTGCCTTGCCCGGTTTTAATAAATTCAATTCTGTAGCAGTCATATCCTAAAGTATCTTTATGCGGTTTATTTTTATACAAACTTGTTAGTCTTACTAAGGGAGCAGGAACAGCATTCTCATTTAAGTCAATCAGCTGTTTAGTAAGGCTCCAACTTTGGTAAGTTCTGGCCTTTTTAATCTTTAAAGCTTCAATTATTGGAGGATTGAATACACTTCCGGGACCTGTAGCAGCTTTTGTAGAGTCATCAGGATAAGAAGCAATTCTCTTACCAGTAGAATCTATTACAAAGAAAGCTTTTCTATTTGTCCATGGAGAAAAATCTCGAGTTACATTTTCGATATCTCCTTGAGTTTCTTTTGCAATGTAATCTAACATCACTTGAGTCAAATGGTAATTACCGTCTTTCCCAATTGAGTCACATGTAATCATCCATTTCTCATATCTGATCCTAAGAAGAGCAGGATCAAATCCTCTTACAATACTGTCATGAGCTTCTGCTCTATAAATTAGAGTGTCGCCAGGTTCAAAGTGATATGTAATGTCGGTAGTGTCAACCGGAATTCTCATTTGAGTGACTACATCAAACACACTGTCCCGTTTTGCAGTTTGTGCTGATACAAACAAACTACTTGTAAAAGCAAAGAGAACAAGCAAAAAGCAGTATTTTTTCATATAACTTCTTAAAGATTTTAAACATATAAAAACAAGATACATTATTTTTATGATAATACAAAAAAATAGCCAATATAGGCGTATTACAAGAATACAGGATTATTCGTAAGGTCTGACTGTAATTCTATATTTCTTAAATTTTGTATTTATGCGAGTTATTGTCTATCCATTTCAAACGTAATTTATAGTCCGGCATCATCTTTTCGACTAAAGACCAAAAAGACTTACTATGATCCATAAAGTGCAAGTGAGCAAGTTCATGGACAACAACATAGTCTATAATTGACATGGGAAAAGGCATCAAATGAAAACTGAGATTTATATTACCTCTACCGCTGCAAGATCCCCATCTCTTTTCAGCGCTTGATACTTTGAATACTTTGGGTTTTAAGTTTACTGTCTCAGCTACTTGCCAGGCTCTCTTAATGAGCGCATATTTTGCATTCTCTTTGTAAAACTGAAGCAAAATTTCTTTTGTATGATCTTTAACATCTGAAGATATTTTATATAAGCCATCTTCATGTAGAAAAGCATATTCAGCATCATCGATGAAAGTAAGTCTTTTTTGTTCTCCCAGAAGATAAAATATTTCACCTTCTTCGTATTGATGTTTTTCTACAACTTTTTGATCTATTTCAGAAGTCTTTTTAGCAATCCAATCACTGTGTTTTTCCAGATGTAAATCAATTTGCCTCTTAGTCATTTGCTTTGGAGCACGCACAATAATATTTTTATCAAAATCGACTTGTATACTAACAGTTTTTCTGTTAGACTTTATTATAGTAACTTGGCTCATAAAACTTTGTATTGCTTGATAAATAGATTTACAAATGTATTGAATATTGAGCAATTTTTTTTATAATTTGCATAACATTTTTCTGTATTTAGTTGAAAGGATATAACTTGTACGATACATTAGATAAAAAGGAAAAGGCAATAGCTATTTCCGTTGTCAAAAAAGGCGCAGACAGAGACCAAACAAGAGAAAACTTAGAAGAACTTGCTTTCCTTGCTGAAACTGCCGGCGCTGAGGTAGTGGAAATGATTTATCAGGAACTTGTAAAGCCAAGCAAAAGTACTGCTATTGGAAAAGGAAAAGTTGCTGAGCTAAAAGAATTGGTTGCAGAAGAAGATATCAACTTAATAATTTTTGATGATGATTTGACTCCTGCTCAAATCAGAAACTTAGAAAAAGAACTTCAGATCAAAGTTATGGATAGAAGTGGTATCATCCTTGATATTTTTGCAGAAAGAGCTAAAACAAATGAAGCAAAAACTCAAGTAGAACTCGCTCAGCTTCAATACCTTATGCCTCGTCTGACCAGGATGTGGACTCACCTTTCTAAGCAGTATGGTGGTATAGGTACCAAAGGCCCGGGTGAAACACAGATTGAAACGGACAGACGTATTGTCAGAAATAGAATTCAGGTTCTTAAAGAAAAACTTAACTTGATATCTACCCAAAAAGAACAACAAAGAAAAGGCAGAAAATCTATGCCTAGGTTTGCTTTGGTAGGATATACAAATGCCGGAAAATCGACTCTGATGCAGAATATTACAAATGAAAATGTTTATGTGGAAGATAAATTATTCGCCACACTAGACACTACTGTAAGAATTTTTGATTTACCTTCAGGTCAGGACGCTTTACTGTCCGACACAGTTGGATTTATCAAAAAATTACCTACTCACCTTGTCGCTTCATTTAGATCTACATTAGCAGAAGCATCTGAAGCTGATATAATTTTGCACGTAGTTGATGTTTCTAATCCATATTTCAGACAGCACATTGATGTTGTCGAAAAAACATTAACCTCTATGAAGATTACTGATATTCCAACAATATTGGTATGTAATAAAATTGATAAACTTGAAGATATGGATGGTCTCAAGTTAATAGAGGAAGAATATAAAGATTGTATCTTTGTTGCTGCATCGAAAGGATTAAATATCCAAACACTGCTCCAGAAAATGCAGGACAAGTACAACGAAAATTGTCAAGTTACAGAGTTGTTAATCCCTTATACTGATTCACAAAGAGTCTCTTGGCTATATAAATACTGTGAAATCATCAATAGAGATGATACTGATGACGGCACTCTAATTTCTCTAAGAGTTCCACATGATCAGGAAGAATATTTTCAAAATCACTATAAACAATTTATCCAATAATTTAGCTAACAGGTACCGGTATGTTTCAAGATTTGATAGCAAAAATCAAATCCCTTAAATCTGTTAAAGAAATCGGCTCAAAAATAGATAACGGCCTGAATTTAGAGATTAAATTAAATGCTAATTCTTCAACTGCTTTTTTTGTTAATGCTCTTAGTAGCCTAACTGAAAAGCAGTTTTTTATCGTTACCAAAGACTATGATTCAGCAGAAAGATGGTATAATGATTTAAAACTTTCTATGGATGAAGAACATATTGCGTTTCTATCTAAGCCAAAAAAGCACATTAAATTTGAAGTTGAAGACGCTGATTCTCATTATGGTTGGTTAGTAGACGGACTAAGGAAAATCTCTGAAGTAGGTCAATCCATTGCGATTATTGAAGAGTCTATTTTTGATCTGGAAATACCTGTAAAATCAGAAATTACCGGTAATAAGAAATTTATACGAAAAGATCAAAACATCGACTTTGATGATTATGTCAAATCTAATATTCTTAATGGTTTTAACAGAAAAGATTTTGTAGAGCAGGAAGGAGATATTGCTATACGTGGCGGTATTGTTGATATCTTTCCCATAGGCTGGCAAAACCCTCTTAGAATAGAATTTTGGGGTAATGATATCGAATCAATAAGAGAATTTGATGTTTTGTCTCAAAGAAGTATCAGAGAACATAAAGAAATCAGTTATATAGCAAATGTTTTTCATAAATCAAACTTGAATGATACTTGCTCTATATTGGATTATATTTCAGAAGATAATCTAATCATACTAGATGACAGGTTTTCACTGGAGCTTGATATATCAGAACAGTTTTCAAATCATAATATTCTGACTCTCTCCTATTTGGGTGATTCTGATTATACATTTACGACTAAATCTCAACCTGCCTTTGCAAGTTCAGTGAAATCAATATGTACTAATTTGAGGGAATATTCTTTACTTGGATATGATCTGTTTTTATCTGCTGACGGTTTTAATGCTCTTAACAGGCTAAAAGACCTGGTTACTAACTTCTTGGAAAATGACACTTCAACTGAATCTCATCTTGATTCGGCTGAATCTACTTTAGAGAATATACACTGGAGTGATACAACACCCGCATACGGATTTGTTTCCGATGATTTTAGATTAGTATGCTACACTGAGCATCAGTTGTTTGATAGAATGAGAGCTAAGGCTAATCTTAAAAACAATAAAAAAGGTATCACACTTAAAGAGTTAAAGCAGCTAAATCCAGGTGATTACATTGTACATGAAGACAAAGGTGTGGCAAAATTCCAAGGCTTTGAAACAGTAAAACTTGGTGATTCTTTGCAGGACTGCGCTAAGCTAATGTTTGCCGGTAATGACATTCTGTACGTGCATCTTAATTACATAAATAAGATACAGAAGTACTCTGCAGGCGAAGGCCATATGCCTATTCTCTCTAAACTTGGAGGCACAGAGTGGGCAAGAAAGAAACAACGCACAAAGAAAAAACTAAAGGACATAGCCAGAGATCTCATCAAACTTTATGCAGAACGCAAAATGCAACCCGGGTTTGCTTTTGAAGCTGATAATGTATGGCAAAAAGAATTTGAAGCTTCCTTCATGTATGAGGATACTCCGGATCAGTCAACTGCAACTGATGACTTCAAAAAAGACATGGAAAACTCCACACCAATGGATAGACTTGTCTGCGGTGACGTTGGTTTTGGTAAGACGGAGATTGCAATCAGGGCTGCATTTAAAGCAGTTCAAAGTGGCAAACAAGTCGCAGTTCTAGTGCCTACTACAATACTTGCTCAACAGCACAATATGTCTTTCAGGGACAGGTTGAACAGATATCCGATAAATGTAGATGTCATTTCGAGATTTAGATCTAAAAAAGAACAAACTGCAATTCTTGAAAAATTGGAAATGGGTGGCTTAGATATTCTTATCGGTACTCACAGACTTCTTTCAAAAGATCTGAATTTTAAAAACCTTGGTTTAATAATTATTGATGAAGAGCACAGGTTTGGAGTTGCAGCAAAAGAAAAGCTCAGACAAATGAAGTCCTCAATAGATACTCTAACGCTAACAGCTACTCCCATCCCTCGTACTCTTAACTTCTCCCTAATGGGAGCACGTGATTTGAGTATAATAGAGACACCTCCAAGGAACAGAATTCCTGTAAATACTCAGATTTCTGAGTGGGATGACGAGGCTATTAAAGAAGCTATCCGTAAAGAGTTAGACAGAGGCGGTCAGGTATTTTTTGTAAATGATCGAGTACAAGATCTAGAAAAACTCATGCTTGACCTTAAAATGCTGATGCCGGATGTGAAATTTGCCATGGCTCACGGTCAGATGAAAACAACTGAGCTGGAATCAGTTATGCAAAAATTTATTTCAGGGAAATTTGATGTTTTACTTGCTACAAAGATTATAGAATCCGGTATAGATATACCAAATGCAAATACTATGATCATTAACAAAGCTCAAAATTTTGGTTTGGCAGAACTCTATCAGCTTCGTGGCAGAGTCGGTAGAGCTAATAAACAAGCATATTGTTACCTAATGATTCCTGAGATAAAAAAACTTCCTCAGAAAGCTCTACAACGCTTACAAGCTATAGAAGAATTTACGGATCTGGGTAGCGGGTTTAAACTTGCTATGAAAGATATGGAAATCAGAGGAGCCGGCAATTTATTAGGAGCTGAGCAAAGTGGTTTTATAATAGATATGGGATTTGAACTCTTCCATAAAATACTTGATGAAGCTGTTGCTGAAATCAAAGAGCAAGAATTCAAAGATTTCTTTGCAAATGAAGGTGAAGAGATGAAAACTGAATTCCTAAATGATGATATAGCTATTGAGCTTAATACCGATGCTCTTCTCCCCGACACTTATGTAAGAAGAGATACTGACAGATTCGAGCTATACAAAAAAATGTATTCTCTAAGATCTTATGCAGAATTAGATCTTCTAAAACAAGAACTGGAAGACAAATACGGCAAGCTGCCTAATGAGGCTTTAGAGTTACTGTTTGCTGTAAAAGTCAGGATAGTAGCTCAGTATACTGGATTCACACGAATTATATTTAAGCCTAAAAGAATTATTTGCGAATTTCCTCCTCAGGATGACGAAAATTTTTATAATTTTGCATTTCCGGTTATCATGGAATTTGTTCAAGACCAACCGGGCGCAAATCTTAAGCAAACTACTAAAAAAATATTCTTAGAGTTTGATATGGATAACAGAGAAACTGCAATAGAAATACTCTGGAAAATAAAAAGAAATTTAGAATTTGTTGAAACGGAATAAAGCTATGAAAAAAGAATTTATTTTGTCAATTGAAACAAGTGGTAATATCCTTGGTATCGGAATCTCTGATACTGAAAAAACCGTTGCAAAAATTGAATTTTTAATGCCCAATCTGCATGATAGATTGCTTGCTAAAACAGTGCAAAATGTTATGTCTGATTTGAAAATTACTTTTGACGAAATAAAAGCTGTAGCTGTTGCGGCAGGCCCCGGCTCTTTTACAGGTTTAAGAATAGGGCTCGCTTTTGCCAAAGCGATTTGCTTTGATGGAGCTATAAATTTCATACCTGTTCCCGTATTAGATGCTTTTGCACTTCAAGCTAAAGAATATTCTGAAATGCTTGGATGCACAAAAATAATAGCAACTGTTCCTTCTCATAAAAATTTGATATATTATCGTGAATATTCCACAGATCTGACCCCACTAGGCGAAATCCAGATGGAAGAGATGGAAGAGTTTCAAAAAATGGACTTTTCAAATATTTTCATAGCCGGAGATTTTATTTCATTTGATAAACCTTATAAGACTATTAAACATATAAATTCTCTAAGCATTGAGAATATCATGAAATTTGCAGACATAGAGTTTTCAAAAGGCAATTTTAGTGATTCTGCAGAGTTCATACCAATTTATGTACAAGATTTTATACCAAAAGGCTACAATAAATAATTTTTTACACTTATTGTAAATATTTTATTATGATATTATAATTTTGATTGATATATTTGCACCTTGTTTGATATTATAATTACAAGGTGTTTTTTTATGAAGAGAAATAGTTTTCTTCTTTTTGCATCTTTCATATTGTTATCTGGCATGAAACTATTTTCTGCTGAAAGTGATAATATCGAAATAAGCAAAAATTTTACTCTGATGACATCCAAGCAAATGCAAGGATACTTCAAACCACTTTTTACCACTCTGGAACAAGGCCTTAACTCAAACTTGTTTACTCATGCAAAGTACGAAAAGAAATGGTCTTTTGCTTTTAACATCAGTGGCGGTTTCAATTTTATTCCAGGCTCTCAAGAAACTTATGAAGCTGAACTCCCTGAAGGTTTTGCAGATCAGAGTTTAACTCTTACTGCTACACCAGATGGCAACAGATATATTCATGGTAAAATCGAGCAGCCTACAGTTTTTGGTGGTGCTTCAACAACAGTTTTTGCAACTCCTCAGAGTCACGCCTACCCGGACAGTATGTACAAAAGTCTTTCTTTTGTGGAAGGAAATGACATAGGTACCATGCTTAATATGCCGGCTGCGCAGTTTATCGTAGGTTTCCCAACGCAAACGCAATTAAGATTCAGATTTTTTGTAGTCCCTATTCAAGAAAAATCAATGTCTTATTATAGTTTGATCTTAAATCAGCGCCTTGATGATTTTATGAATCTATTCGGAAAAGATTCAACAATGGGACTTTCTTTTCACGGCGCTTATCACAACATGAAAAGAGATCCGGGAATTGATATTAGCTCTTGGGCAATTGGTTTCCACTTCAGTAAAGAATTTGAATTTGGTCTGACTGCATACAGTGCTGTTCAGCTAGAAGGTATGTCCGGTGAGTTTATGGCTTTAAGAACCGGAAGTGCTTCTGAACCAATAATAGATTCTCCATACGAAGAGCTTCGTAATCCGTTCATGCCTATCCAATTTGATGTCGAGAGCTTTAATAGTTCAAGGCTACTAGTAGGAGCTTCATATAGAATAGGATTTTTAGAATTAAATACTGATTTTGCTCTTGCTTCTCAACCAACATGGAACATGGGCATGACTTTCTGGTTTGGTGAGTGGTAAACAATAAATAGGAGAATATTATGAAAAAAATTATTTTAATAACTATACTTGCTGCAGCATTTGGCTTTTTATGGTCTTGTGGCTCAGTAGATTCTTTGGAAACATTTAGTTTTCAATACACTGTAAATTTTGAAGATGTTAGAGAATACGAAGATGTTCCTGACACATCAAGTGATAGAACTGATCTAAATGATTATTCTGAATACAGAGATAATAAAGACAAAATCGTTAAATCTGAAATACTTCATTTCAATTTTTGGATAGATTCTCTCATCTATGACAGAGGTGATTCTTTAATATCTTTTGATCCTGCAAGAAATGTAGGTAAGAAAGCTATTACTTTTGATTTTGTGAAATTCTGGATTACTTTTGACAATGAAGAATACTTTGAATTAGCTACTTTTGAGGATATTGATATCAAAGATTATTACAGAAATCCTTTCCATATCAATGAAATTAGTAGTGAAACCAGAAAAGCTGTATTGGATAAATTGAAAAACAACCCAGTATTTTACACTAAATCACAATTTAGCATCATAAATATTGAAGATACAGGCTTATCTACTCGCTTCGATACATTAACTGTTCCATTACTCAAATATAAAACAGATTGTGTATTAAGATTTGAAGTTGATTTATAAAACTTTGAGCCGGCTTTTTAAGTCGGCTTTTTTTTATTTAACTTTTCTAACTTTAATAGCAATATTATATGCAATGCATCCATAAGAAATTGCGTAGTCTGCATGTCCAAGTGCTTTAAATGGAATATTAAATATGTGATGCGCCTTTCCTTTGAGCATTACTCTTGATAATACATCCATATTTAAAGCAATTGGTTCTAACAAAAGACCGGATCTTTTCAACTTGACTATTTCATATTTGCCGCCAAATTCAGATTTATCAAGCATATTTTTTAAATCCTGCAGACTATAATGGAAGTGCCTTTCTTTGTGTGCCGAATTCAACTCTTTGGGAATTTTTCCCTCTTTAATAAATCTTACAGATTTGTATAAAATCTTATATAATGGCATCAAATATTCCTGAAGGAAAAATCCATAATTGTATGGATCCAAAAAACCAAAAAGACTTTTGTGAGGAGTAGAAATGATTATCTCACCTCCCGGTTTTAAAACTCGGTAAAGTTCGGAAAGAGACTTGATTTTATCTTGAGTGTGTTCAAGAACATCAGTAAAGACAACACTATCAAAAAAGTCATTTTCAAAACTAAGATTTTCTAAATATTCAACTCTGAAATTATGTTCCGGGTACATTTGAGTAGCCTGTGTAATATGCTCCTCATTAATGTCAATTCCCCATGTCTCTTGAGCTTTTTTTGCATAGTGACATGTCATGTAGCCATAGCTGCAGCCGGCATCTAAAATTCGCTGATTATCATTTTTAAGCCAATTATAAGCAAGTTTTGATCGGCCCTGCAATTTGTGTTCTACGAAAACATTTTTTTTGTTTATCTTAGTCTGAACCATAATGTTCCAAAGTGATATTATATATAGCGACAAAAATACTATTTTTCTATGAAACATTGATACTATGCTAACATTTTTATTTATTATTGCATTTTTTTCCTACTTCACTAATTCATGGCAGATATTTTCTTTTATGGGTTATGGAGTGCCGACTATTGATCTTGCATTACTGATGATATATTTTTACGTACTTAAAGATATATTGTGGGACGGCAAAAAGCTTCAAATACGACTTAATTATCCTATATTGTTTTATTTTATATTTATAGGCGCTTGCCTTCTTTCGGGTGTTTCAGTTTTATTTTCCAATAATCCTGATATGATGACCCAATATATGAAAACAACCATACACTTCCTTTTTCTAGCTTTTATAGCTGTAATTGCCTTTGTTTATAAGGTCGATGCATCTGTGTGGACTAAAGTCTTAAAATCTTGGTTAATTGCTTCAATTTTTATAAATGTCTTTGGGGTTTATCAAATTGTAGCCAGAGCATTCGATTTACCTTTTGCGTGGCTTGAATACAATAATGTAAATATGATGGGACGTGGCAATTTTTCTAGTATAGACGAAGTTTCACAGCTAAGCTTAAAATTTAAAAACTTTTACAGAGCTACATCTATTCTACCGGAGCCTTCTGCATTGTCGGCTTTCAATGTATTGATCCAAGCTTTTATTATAGTTCCGTTTATGCAGCGAAGCAAACCCTTCTTTAAATCAAAATTTTTGATGGCGTTAATTTTTATATGCTCACTGGTCGCCATATTTCTTACATTTTCTTTGACTGGTGTACTTGGGTTAGCAATGATCCTTACATCTGTTTTTATCTTCGAAAAACGAATTAAACTCAAGGCTGTTCTTTCAGTATTAGCAATTTCTTCAGTTTTAATTGTCATTACAGACACTGTTGTAGAATCTTATTCAAACATAAGTGTATTGAAGCTTTTTGGGAATAGGATTAGTGGTATTGTTGACGAGCGTGAAGGAAGGCGCGGAGGCATGTCAGGCGAATCTTTTGGAACTAGAGTAGAATCTGCAGAGCAAAGTTTAGGAATATGGTACAGGCATCCTGTGCTTGGAATTGGAATGGGGCTAACTGATTACGATAAAGAATCAACTATAGGGTTTGCAGATTTCGGAATCCTTTCTGCCTTATCAGAAACTGGGATTATAGGGGGCTTGTCTTTCTTTGCTATGTTTATAACGATTTTTTATAAGTCTCATCAAATGATGAAGTATAGAACAAGACATAATCTCTCAGAAGATGAAGACAGGCTTTTCGGATTGTCTTTTTATATTATGCTTCAACTTTTTCTTATAAACTTCATTGTGAGCAATAATATAGTAAATATGGCTCTTTGGTTACCTATAACGATAGTATTCTCTTCAATGAATATTTATGAAGAAAAAATTGATAATAAAGCGTACATTATTCCGTTTGTTAAGACATCTATCAGACGGTCTATCAGTTTTGCTCTAATTCAAAACTTTTCTACTTCAAATTCAAAAATCAACAATAAAGACATATAGTTATGGCAGATCTTTTTGCAACTTACAGTAAAAATATATCTACAATCTTTGCTATTGGAGTCGACGTTTTAAATGGTTCAAGATCATTGAAAAATATCAGTTTAGACTTAAAGTTATTAGCGATTAACGGGATTGTGCAAGCGGCTAAAATTGGAACAAATCAAGGGCAGTCATTGATTACTTTATCAGGATTTCTTTCTGATTTACCTGTCCAAATAGCACCTGAACTAAAAGAATTAGAAAATATTTCAAGCAACTTAGCTCAAGAAATAACTATGTCTTCTATTTATGTGAAGAAGTTTATTCAGTACACTGTAACATTATCTAAATATATTGACGCAGTACTTAAGCCACTCAAGACCAGCTACACTTCTTCTGATTTTAATTTACTTAGTGTGAGAGAACTTGAGCGTTTGCACCGTCATGAGGTATTTACTAAGCTTGAAAAACATCAATTAGACACTATGCGCTATCTCACTGAAAATAATATTACCACATTGAAAAAAATCAATGAAATGCTATTTGATGGTCATACCTCTTTTATGAAAGCTCGTACTAAGATTGATAATATCAACAGAAATGGTGTAATTGCTAATTATATGGGCTCTAATATTCTTATAGAGGCTTCTTATCTATCTGATGACCAGCGCAGCTTCGAGGGCTTAGTAAATAATATTAAAAAGATAATTGAAACTCTTGATACAAGCTTATATAGCATTCAGGAAATGATAGTGAAAGGCGATAACACCCTTACAGCAATGATAAATCTTAGAAACTCATAAATAGTGGATTTTTAGTATGAAAAGTGAAATTCTATTTGAAAAAGGCGACCACAAGTGGATCGTTTTGGGACGAGACCCAGGTAAAAAAGATGAAGTTATAGATACCAATGAATACATTATTGTAAATGAAGGTCAGGCAGTCTTACTTGATCCGGGCGGAATTGAAATCTTTCCGCAGGTTTTAGCTGAAATGACTAAGTATATTGGACCTCACCAGATTAAAACTATTTTTGCAAGTCATCAGGATCCGGATATCGCTTCTTCTTTAGCTTTGTGGACTGATTTATGCAAAAACTTAAAAGTATACTGTCCTTGGATTTGGACAGGATTTTTGTCGCATTTTGGTATGGGTAATACATTAGAGTTTACAACAATACCTGATTACGGGATGGAAATTCCAATCGGTGATACCAAACATTCTATATATTTTGTACCTGCTCACTACTGCCACTCTTCAGGTAATTTTTCTGTTTATGACCCAATTGCAGACATTCTATTTACTGGAGATATAGGAGCAGCACTTTTACCACCTGATTATCCTTTGTTTGTAGATAATTTTGAAGAACATATAAAATATATGGATAAATTTCATATGCGCTGGATGCCTTCAAAATCTGCTATACAGTCCTATGTCCGAAGAGTAAGAGCTATTAACCCAAGCATAATGGCACCACAGCACGGAGCAATCTTCAAAGGTGAAAATGTCAATAAATTCCTCAACTGGCTTGACAACTTAGAAGTTGGAAGATGGGATTCAGGAGAAGAAGCTGTTGATATAAGTAAAACAGTATGGATGAAATGGAAGAAGTAAAGATTTTTATCTTTTAAAATAAATCTAAGTCAGAATAGATATAAATATCGATATAGAATATTTTTATTGTCAAGTATGAAATACTGTTCGATAAAGATATTTTTGTCAAGATATATTATTGACGAAGGGCAAGACATCAGAACAATAAGATTCACTTAATATGATGATTATCATGAGAGATTGGTAGTTCCTTTTCCATTTCTTTTTCTTTTTTTTGCGGTAAAAAAGCAAAAGAAACGGAAACCAAAGAAAAAGAAAAAAGAACGCTTTACCTCCAATTCTCATTCTCTGATTCTTAAAATAATCTCGATAAAATAGATAAGATACAATATATTATTTCATCTACATGACTGGAGACAACCTCTTAGCGAGGACATATAGTAAAAGAGGCTAAATATCAATATTTAGCCTCTTTTTTTTTACATTCTCTCAGGAGCTGACACACCAAGAATTTTTAAACCATTGTACAGAGTATGTTTTGTAATCTGCAATAATTTAATTCTTGCTTGTGTTAATTCAGGTTCAACTCCGATAATTCTGCAATCGTGATAGAATAAGTGGAAGTCAGCTGCTAATTTTCTAAGATAGTCAGCCATAATGTGTGGCTCAAATTTCTTAGCTGCATTTTGAATAGTTTTTTCAAAATTCATTAGAGTCTTAATAAGATTAATCTCATTTTGATGCACAAGCAATTTGAGATCAGCCTTTTCTTCAACTTCAATATCATTTTCTTTTAGTTTATCGAATATAGATGAAATTCTTGCGTGAGCATACTGTAAATAATAAACTGGATTTTTATCACTTTGCTCTTTTGCTAAAGAAAGGTCAAATTCTAAATGAGTTTGAATACCTCTCATTAGCAAGAAAAATCTTACAACATCTTCGCCTACTTCATCAAGTAAGTCATCTAAGGTGTATGATTTCCCTGTACGCTTAGACATTTTAACTTGCTGACCGTTTTCTGTTAATGTCACAAATTGATGCAATAAAACATTTACTTTGTCCGGATCATAACCAAGAGCCTTCACACCTGATAATACATCCGGTACAGTTGCAATGTGATCAGCACCAAAAACATCAATCATCAAATCAAATCCACGTCTGAATTTTTCTCTATGATAAGCCATGTCAGGCAGCCTGTATGTAGGTTCGCCTGTAGACTTAACAATAACTCTATCATCATCCTGGCCAAGCTCAGAAAGTTTCATCCAAAGAGCTCCGCCTTTTTCATAGGCTAAATCTTTTTCTTTGAAATATTCAATAATTTCTTCGATTTTGCCTTCATCATATAGAGATTGCTCGTTATAATAAACATCCTGGATGATATGCATTCTATTTAGAGTTGCTTTAATTCTTGCGAAGCACCATTTTTCACCAAGATCTTTGAATAGCTTCAAGTTTTCAGGTGTTGGTTCTTCATAACCTTCACCATACTGATCAAAAAATTCTTGTGCTATAGTCTTTACATAAGGTCCATGATAAGCATCATCGAACATTGGATAGTCAGGATCTTTTATTTGCATATATCTTGCATGTATTGATTTAGCAAGATTATTCATTTGATTGCCGGCATTATTGAAGTAATATTCTCTGGTTACTTCATATCCGCACCATTCATATAAATTTGCAACCGTGTCACCTACACAAGCATTACGACCATGCCCTAAATGCAATAGTCCGGTAGGGTTAGCGCTAACATATTCCACGTTTACTTTGGTACCTTTTCCAAGCTCAAGCTTACCGTAATCAGCACCTTTTTTCAACATATTTTCTAATTGCAGAGAAAAGAAGTTTTCAGAAAACTTGATATTGATAAAACCTGCACCTGCAATTGAAACTTCCACAATAATTTCATTATCGTAGCTCAAATTATCCAAAATATCCTGAGCAATCATGCGAGGAGCTTTTTTTAAAACTCTTGCAAGTTGCATAGCAATATTACTAGATAAATCACCGTGATCTTTGTTTTTAGGTACTTCAAAAATTATATCACCATCAAAATTTATACCTAGCTTTTCAAGTGCTTTTTGAAAAACAGGTAATGCATATTCCTGATACATCTATTCTTCTTCCCAATCTCTTTTATTAAAAATATGACTTATTTCTTCGAACTTGATTACTCTAGGTTCGCCTTTTTCGTTCAATTTAAAGAATTTTGCATCGGCCCATAACTTTTCAATTGCATAGTATGAGCGCTTCTTTTCTTGCATGATATGCATCATCACATCAAAGAAGTCTATGATTACCCACTCTGCATTTGTAGTGCCTTCTTCTTTTGGTTTATCTAAGCCGATAGTTTTAGAAGTGCGCATGACATTATCCGCAATGGCTCTAACCTGAATATCAGAGTCACACGAACAAAGTACAAAGAATTCTGCCGGAGAGGAATCTAAAGCTGTTAAATCCATTAATATAACATCTTTAGCAATTTTGTCTTCTGCAAGTCTGGCACATAATGTCGCCAAACCTTTAGAGCTTCTTGGTTTTCCTATTTTAGCCAAAGCTTTCCCGCTACTTTACTTAAGAACAACATAATTTGACTTAGCAAAATAACAATTAATTTCAGAAGCTAAAAATAATATTTATTTAAACAAACTAAGGTTCTGATAGTCGCTGCCTAAAATAACAGTTGCATGCAAGTATACTTCGGGTTCCTGAGCTTCAATAATGGATTCTTCGTCTAATCCTAAAGCATAAGCAATTTTTCTGGCATTTTTATCATCTATGCTTCTGTTTATAACAATTGTCTTATCTAATTGTTCTTTAGCATTTCCAATTTCTACTACGTCAAATCCTTTTGAACGTAAGTATTCTTTAGTTTGACCTGCCAGACCATTTACTTCGCAACCGTTTAGAATATTTAGCTGTACAATATTTTCCAGAGCATATTTCTCATAATCATCTGACAGAGTCTCTGAATTCGGCGAATTAACAACATTTCTTACTATAAATGAACTTAGCATAGTAAGTACTATTACACCTAATACGGACATCCAAAACGTTTGTAAAATTTGTTGTCTCGAAATTCTGCTTAGTAAATCACGTATATTCATATTATATTAGATTTAGATGTTTAACATTCAGTTCAAATATTATATCAATAACTGAGCCAATTATGCAACTAATTAGAACCTCAACAATAAATCCTGTAAATGATAAAAACATAGAAGTAATTGATGATGCCGGAATAGTCACTCAGGGAAAAATCATTTTGGATTATGGAATTTTTTCTGATTTAAAAGTGAAATATCCAACTGCGAAGATTTTGGATTTTTCTCATTTAGTTTTTACTCCTGGCTTTATTGATTTACATACTCATATTCCTCAATACCCTGCTATTGGCTTGGGTAAGGGGGAACTTCTCCCCTGGCTTCAGAACCATATATTTCCATTGGAACAAAAATTTGTTGACTACGATTATGCATTAAGCCTATCTGAAGTGTTTTTTAATAAAGCTATCTCACTTGGAACTACTACTCTTTCTGCATATAGCTCTATACACAAATCCGGTACAATAGCTGCAATTGATGCCGGCTTGAAATCAGGGATAAATCTTTATATCGGCAAAGTAATGATGGATATGGGTGATAGTGATTATAAGCACTCATTAGACAAAAATATAAGTGAAACTTATGATGTAATAGATTATATCAATAAATTGGATTGTGAGCAACTTCACTATGTAGTTACACCAAGATATGCAGGCTCGTGTTCTATTGACTTACTCAAAGAATCTGCAAATATTGCTAAAGAAAATAATTTACTTATTCAAACTCATCTCTCTGAAAATACAGATGAACTAAATTACATTGCATCAATTCACCCTGAGTATAAATCATATACTGAAATATACCAAAGCAGTGGCATTTTAGGCACAAACAGCCTGCTGGCGCACTGTATTTACTTATCTGATACAGAATTATCAATTCTTAAAGAAAGTGGCTCTAATATAGTCCATTGTCCTTCTTCGAACAGATACCTTATGAGTGGACGAATGAATTTTGAGAAATACTCTTCCATGGGATTAAGGATTGGTCTTGGTACTGATGTAGCTGCAGGTTATAATCTATCACTAATCAACGAAATGCGAGAATCAATCGAGACTAGTGGTGATTTGAAGTTGTTTTCTGACAGCAATAATCTACTTCCAACAGAAAGAATATTCTATTCTGCTACTCTTGGCGCAGCTGAAATTCTAAAAAACAGTGATATCGGAATAATTGCAAAAGGCAGACGCGCAGATTTAGTCGGTCATGCAGTATATGATAAATCTGATTTAAAAAGTGCTTTAAATCAGATTATCTATGGAAATTCTACTATTGAGAAAGTAATTGTCGGAGGAGAAATAAAATTTAGTCTTTAAATAGATATATTTTTTTTCTTAGTTCTTCAAGCAGAAGTTTTCTGGCTCTGAACAAATGAGCTTTAACAGTACCTAAAGGAAGATCCAGAAGTTCTGCAATATTTTTATAATCCATTTCTTTTTCGTGCCTAAGTTTGATAATCTCTCTATAATTTTCAGGGAGATTATCAATAGCTTCTTTTAATGCAGCATATTTTTCATTAGAAAGCACGGAATCATCCGGCATATATGTTTTATCTTCTATTTCAAAGAAGTGATTATCTTCACTATTACCTATTGGCTTATCTATTGAAATAGTCGGAAAACGTTTCTTTCTTAGGAAGTCTATGCATGTGTTGGACGCAATTCTATAAAGCCATGCAGAGAATGAATACCCAAACTGAAAGCTTGATAAGGCATTATATGCTTTAATAAAAGCTTCCTGGGTCAAATCTTCTACATCGTCTTCATTTTGAACCATTTTTCGAATTAGTGCAGCTATAATTCTTTTATACTTCTTTTGTAGAAAGTCATATGCTGCATGATCTCCGGCAAGTACTTTGCGTATCGCCTGAAAATCCTCTTCTTGGTTTTGTTTTTGTTGTTGCGTCTTAGTTGCCATAAAGAATATCTCAATTGCACATTCCTACTTTACCAAATTTACTAACAATTAAATTTTCTAACAAACTGTAATTTCAATTATTGAATAATTGGTAAATGGATAACGAATTTTGACCCTTCTTTGTATTCATGATCTACAAAAATTTTGCCGCCATGAAGTTGAATAATATGTTTGACTATTGAAAGCCCAAGCCCGGTACCGCCAACCTTTCTGGAGCGGGATTTATCAACACGGTAAAATCTTTCAAATATTCTGTCTTTATCCTCATCAGGAATGCCTACACCTGAGTCTACTACTTCAAAAACAGCAATATTTTCTTTCTTCTTAATGTTAACTGAGATGTTTCCTTCTTCTGTGTATTTAATCGCATTATCAATAAGATTTACGAATACCTGTTCAATTTTGAAATTATCAATCATAATTTCAGGAAAAGCCTCATCAATGTTAACTCTAAACTCTAATTTCTTTTCAGCTAACTTAGGTTCAAAAATCTTGGAAACATTATCAATAAGATTACTCAAGTTGACTTGGCTTAAAAGAAGTGTCTTATTAACATTTTCCAGTTCACTTAGCATCATCAGGTCTTGAACTATATTAATGAGTCTGTTAGTATGTCTCTTTACTATGTCCACGTAACGTTTACCTGTTTCTTCATGTACTTCATCTTCTAAAGTCTCTATAAAGCCTTTTATAGCAGTCAGAGGAGTACGTAACTCGTGGGACACGTTAGTCACAAAATCTTTTTTAAGAAGTTCAAGTTCTTTCGCTTTAGTGATATCTCTTAAAAGAAAAACTATTTCATTTTTAGATTCTATAAAGCTGGCACTTATGGAATAAAACTTGTTATTTATTTCTATATCTTTTTGCACTATTTTCTTTTTGTCAACAACATCTCTAAATAATTCTCCAAATTGATCAGAGTCTATTGCTTCCCAGTAAAACACATCTTTACAATCATTGCAATCTAACATGCTACAGAAAGCTTTGTTAGAAAGTAACATTTTGCCTTTAGTATCAAAAACTGCAAGTCCTTCATTTATAGAAGAAATAATAGTATCTAACTCTTCTTTTTGACTTGTAACTTTAGTAAACAGCTCCTTGATCTTTTGTGTCATAAAATTAAAATTATCAGATAAGTCTTTTATTTCAGATTTACCATGAAGAAATACTTTTACGTCAAAATCTCCTCCGGCAACTTTTTGTGCTGCCATAGATATTTTTTGAAGAGGCTTTGTAATTGAGCGTGTAAAAAACAAAACTGCAAAAAGTGTGATAAGCACAAAGATCAGGACTACTTCCAAGATTTCGTAAAGGATATCTACAATTAAAGTGTCGATTTCATCAGCATATAAAGATACTCTACTTAAGCCAAGTACTTTTTTACCTTTAATAATCGGATGAGCCACGTAGAGCATTCTTTCTTTTACTGTAGTGGAATATCTGATTGTCGATCCAAAATCTTGAGAAAGTGCTTCCAAAATCTCAGGTCGTTGTTTATGATTTTCCATTTTGTGAGGATCTTTTTCCGAATCAGAGAGTACAAGTCCGTTAGTATCTATAACTGTAATTCTTGTATGAATTTTTTTGCCAAGAGTTTTGACATATTGATCAAGCACATGATGATCATTCATATCCAAATAGTCTACAAGCGGATCATGGATTGTGTTATTCAGATTTATGAGCTGAGTGGTTAAAGTATCTTGATAGTGTGTCTTTATCTTTTGATATGAAAACATCACTATGATAGCAGTCAGGCTAACTATTACCAATAGATAGCCTGAAAATATTTTTGAGGATAAGAGTTTCATTTTATACTTCTAATTTGTAACCTACGCCACGAATATTTTTGATATATTTACCACAGATACCGAGTTTTTCTCTTAGATTCTTGATATGAACATCGACAGTTCTATCTAATACTCCTTTATCTTGCACTCCGAGATAATCTAATATCTGATCTCGTGCATATACCCATCCTTTTCTTTCAGAAAGAAGTCGCAGGATTCTAAATTCAGTGGAAGTAAGTTCAATTTTTTGATTTTCAATTCTAACTTCGTATTTCTGTAAATCAATTTCTAAAGCATCAGAAACTTTTATTTTTTGAGTTTTTACTGTTGTGTTTTCTCTTCTGAGGACTACTTTAACTCTGGCAACTAATTCGCGCGGAGAAAAAGGTTTTGTGACGTAATCATCCGCTCCAAGCTCCAAACCAAGTACTTTATCGGTTTCATCTCCCCTTGCCGTAAGCATAATCACAGGAACATTTGAGAACTTCTCTTCTTTTTTAAGGAATTTACATATTTCGAATCCATCTGCATCAGGAAGCATCAAATCTAAAATAAACAAATCAGGAGTATTGTTATTTATAAATTTGAACAAAGAAGTTGCATCTTCAAAAGCTTTAACTTTAAATCCGGCTTTTGCAAGATGAAGAGATACTAACTCTACTATATCCGGCTCATCATCTACAATTGCAATAAGTTTAGCATTTCCGGATTGCATAGACGCTAAAGGCGTGTTATTAAAGTTTGCAGACATTAGTTTATTCCTGGTTATATTATTTGAGAATTTAAGCTTACACAAAGATACTCTTTCTATGTGAAGATAATGTTAAGTTGCCTTTTAGAACGAGTTAAACTAGTTATTATTAAGCCATTTAAAGATTATTTCAAGTAATGATTTATCAACATGTCTTAATTTTTGATTATCTTCAATATCTTCATTTTGTGTCACTTTGTGAAATATATGATTTAAATCCTTTAGTTTAATCATAGTACAAGATTTATCATTGCCATATATCTCACTCCAGATTTCCCAATCTCTGTCATTTACCTGTTCATCATTCATTGCATGAAGAAAAAGCATTTTGACACCTTTTTTGTTTTTATGTGCTTTCAAGTCATAATCATCTATATATTTCCAGAAAGAAGCAGTTAGTCCTAGCGGCAAATGTTTAGGCAAAATTCTATCATTTTTGGATATATTTAAGGCATTTTTTATCTGAATATCAAATTTTTCTATAAATTCAGCTTCGTTTTCATCAACTTTACCGTCTGCCATGATCATCGTATCATATTGATTTTTCAGTACTTCTGTTAAATGTCTGGCAGGTGCAGCTAAAAAGATAGCTCCTTTTATATGCTCAGAACGTTCTATTATTTCAGGCAATAAATACCCTCCGAAGCTATGTCCGGCAACTAAAATATTATTTTTATCTACTTCCTCTGAATTTGCTAACATATTTACTGCAGCTATAACATCATCTACTATAACATCATCAAAATCTACATCTACTTGTTTTGACATTTTGTTTTTGTAAGTATAGGTTCTTTTGTCAAATCTAAAAGTCGCTATACCTTTACTTGATAGACCATATGCTAAATCTTTAAATATTTTATTTTTACCAAGAGTTAAATCTCTCTCATGAGCACCCAAGCCCGGCACTAACACCATTACTAATGGCTTGCCAATATTATTTTTTGGTAAAGTCAAAGTTCCTTCTAACTCCCAACCGGGTATACCAAATTTGATATTTTTTTCGTAGAACACTGAAGTATCAGCGTAGTCAGGAATTTTGTAAAAACTGCTAACTTTGTTTAACGGAGTAAAAAAGATGCCTGCAATTTTATTAGTAGAATCATAGGTAATTTTAGCACTTACATCTTGATTCACAAAGCCGATGACTACATCTACCATCCATAACTCATCATTTGGCAGAAGCTGTGAGGCTTTAATAGTCTCAAACAGACCATACTTGCTCTCTATTTGTTTCCAAATAGTTTCTAAGTATTCTTTAGAAAGCTGCTGTTTCATATTCGCATCAAATCTTGCGTATACAGAATCATACTTTTCTTCAACAAAATATCTAACTAAAGTTTTTGATTCATTGATATACTGAAAATCAGCATTTTGAGCTTTCGAAACTGCCATGCCGACAAAAAATAGAGATATGGCTAACAGTGCTTTTAAATTAGTCATTTCTTTCTCCGATTATTTTGTTTATTATATTCTTTGCTTTTATTACTGTATCATCTTCTCCAGCGTCGAGATAATTGACATTCTCTATTCTTCTATTCCAAGTCAATTGCCTTTTTGCGTATCGTCTGGTATTTTTTTTCATTTCTTCAATTGCTTTGTCTTTAGACCAATCACCTTCTAAAAAAGCAATACATTCTTTATAACCAACAGTATTCAAGGAATTCAAGGATTTTTCATATCCTCTGTTTAAAATTTGCTCCGTCTCTTCTATCAGGCCATTGTCCCACATCAATTCAGTTCTTCTGTTAATCCTGTCATAGATTATCTCCCTTTCCCACTCTAAAGCAAGGTAAACCGGATAATAGAGATTTTTCAGAGTATCCTCATGATGTGCTTCAGAAAATAGCTTTCCTTCAGAATAATAGTATTCTAGTGCTCTGATTATTCTTCTGGAATTTCTGTCTGAGTATTTTTCTGCAGACTTAGGATCAATTCTCATCAGTTCACTATAAAGAAAATCTTTACCCTTTTCAGAAAGTTGTTCTTTTAGTTTATCCCTGACTTCCATTGTAGCTTCTGATTTATTGTCTCCAAACAAACCCTCTACAAGTGCCTTTACGTATAGCCCGGATCCTCCGGCTATAATTGGTATTTTGTTTTCATTATCAAGATTCTTAATTATTTGCTCAGCATCTTTTTCAAAAATGCCTGCACTATAATCTTGATCAGGATCCAAAAAGTCTATGAGATGGTGCTTTATTCCCTGCATCTCGTCTGCAGTTGGTTTTGCAGTGCCAATACTCAAGTATTTATATACCTGTCTTGAATCTGAAGATATGACTTCGGTTTGAAATAATTTGGCAAGTTCGACAGCTAATTTTGTTTTCCCTGATGCAGTAGGCCCAATCACAATAATTAAAGGTATCTTAATTGACATCAGTCTTCCCAACCATATTTTCCAATAAGTGGTACAAATTTAAAGCTATCTAATGTCTTTTGAAAATAATTTCCGTCAATTTTACCTGCAAGTATCATATTTTGTGTTTCTTTATCACCTACAGGTATTATCATCTTAGAATTTGCGCTAAGCTGCTGTATTAATATTTCAGGAATTTCAGGTCCGGCTGCGGTAACTATTATTTTATCGTAGGGTGCATTTTCTTGCCATCCATAAGTACCGTCAGCTAATTTAAAATGTATTTTATGAGAAAGAGCAGAAAGTCTCTTTTTTACAGAATTGAATAACTCAGGGATTCTCTCTACTGTATAAATTTCATTAGCAATATATGCCAGAATAGATGTTTGGTAACCACTACCGGTCCCGATTTCAAGTACTTTATCACCTGGTGTCAGTTCCAATAGTTCGGTCATGTAGGCAACAGTGAAAGGTTGAGAAATGGTTTGCAAACAGTCTATTGGTAGAGCTTTATCCAGATATGCATGTTCTTTTAGATCTTCAGGAACAAACATTTCTCTGGGAATACTATATATTGCATTAAGCACAGCCTTATTTCTTATCCCTTTTTTGATAAGAGATTGTAGTAATTGCTTTTTTTGCAATAATATTTCTCGGTGTTCAGACATCTAATTTGTCGAAAGTTTTGCACTCAATATAGTTGGTAACTGTTCAACAGGAATATTAATAGTCAAATCACCACTTTCGGCAATTGAAATACCACCTGTCTCTTCAGAGACAACGAGTACAACTGAGTCTAATTGTTCACTTAATCCTAGAGCAGCTCTGTGCCTTGTTCCTAAGTTTTTGCCTTTTATTCTTTTAGCATTAGAAAGAGGTAAAACGCACCTTGCAGCAAGCACCATCTGATTATCAATAATCACTGCTCCATCGTGTAATGGAGCTTTTGTGTTAAATATTGATACTAATAATTCTCTGGAAACGACTGCTTGAAGAGGGATTCCGGTATCAATAGTCATCTGTACGTTCTGAGAACGTGGGAACACTATTAACGCTCCGATATGTTTATCCGAGAGCTCTAAAACAGCGTCTATAACTTCATCTATGGTTTCAGCTATTTTTGTTTTAACAAATAACTGAAAAATTGGCGATCTAGTGATTAACAGAAGCAGTTTTCTTAATTCCGGTTGGAATAAGATAATGAATGCAACTAGCCAAATATCTGAAATGGTACGAAGAATCCAATTGATTGATTTTAAATTGATGGCTTCAGTGACGAAGGAAACACCAATAATTATTACTAAGCCAAAAAGAATTTGGACTGCA
Organism: uncultured bacterium; assembly: GCA_942490685.1. Lineage (GTDB taxonomy): Bacteria > Bacteroidota > Ignavibacteria > Kapaibacteriales > UBA2268 > JBFHIJ01. Next base: position 948,682 of record CALNXW010000016.1, on the reverse strand, counting down.
ATAGTATCCTTAAGAGCTCTATAGAGCCAAAACACTAAAACAGCAACAATAGTAATATCTATTACATCTATAAGAGTAAAAGATAAAAATCCTATTTTAAAAAGTTCTATCATAAAGGAAACTATTAGTCTGACAATTTATCATACGCTTTTATAATTCTTGCAACCAGCGGATGGCGTACTACATCAGCATCAGAAAATTCAGCAAATTCTATGCCTTTTACATTTCGTAATATTTTGGTGGCATCTATTAGACCGGACATACTATCTTTAGCTAAGTCAATCTGTGTTATATCACCAGTGACAATAGCTTTGGAGTTTGCACCTAGACGAGTCAGAAACATTTTCATTTGCATTTTAGTAGCATTTTGAGCTTCATCTAAAATTATAAAGCTGTTATTAAGAGTTCTGCCTCGCATATATGCCAGCGGAGTGATTTCAATTATATTCTTTTCCATGAGTATCTTTAGTTTCTCAGCAGATAGCATAAATTGAAGAGCATCTATGAGTGGTCTGATGTAAGGATCTATCTTTTCTTTCATATCGCCTGGTAAAAAACCAAGAGACTCCCCTGCCTCAACTGCCGGCCTGGTAAGGATAATTCTGGAAACATCATTATTTCTAAGTGCTGCAAGAGCCATAGCAACAGCTAAAAATGTTTTACCTGTGCCGGCAGGGCCCACGGCAAAAACAAGATCGTTATTTTGCACTTTTTTGAAATAGTCCAATTGTCTTGGAGTGCGTGCTTTTATTATATCTTTTCTGCCTTCATAAATTTCATTTTCGGAGTTCTCTTTTTTGCCCTGTTTATTTACTTTATTAACACCAACAAGATCAAGAACAGTTGTAACATCATCAGCGGAGAGTTTACCATTTCTTTTAAGCATGTAAAGTAATTCTTTAAATACCATAGAAATAGTTCTGACTTCGTCTTGCTCCCCTTTTATAATCAGATTATTACCACGCACAAGAACAAGTGATTTGAATCTATTTTCTATGATGGATAGGTAATTTTCATTTACACCAAACAAATCTAGTAAGCTAATATTATCGAGTTTAATTTTTTTTTCGATTATCTCCATAATTCCTTCTTTAGGTTTAAGTTTATATAAAGACAAAGCCCCTTAGTAAAAATACTAAGGGGCTTTCAGAAATAAAAGTTTTATTTTCAGATGTGAAAAAGATTATTCACCTGCTGTAGCTGTTTCTGTTTCAGCTTCAGCTTCTTTTTTCAATCTGTAATATTTTCTTTCAGCTTTCAATTCTTCACCGGATTTAGGGCTTTTTTCAGGTAATTTTAATTCTTGCCCCGGGTGAATGATATCAGGGTTTCTGATGATATCTTTATTAGCTTGCCATATTTTTGGCCATAAGAAAGCATCACCGTAGATTTCTGTTCTGTTAGCGATATTCCACAAACAGTCACGTTCTTTAGACCAAGATTTTACGATATAAGTAGAGATTCTTTTTTCTCTGTAAAGACCTTTAATTTCGCGAGCTAATTCTAAAATTCTGTTATAGAATTCAGGAAGAAGAGCAATTTTTTCTTTTCTTAATTCGTTAAGTTGATTTTCTAAATCAATAACTTCATCTTGTCTGTCAGCAAGAGCATCATCATTAAGAGCTTTAAGTTCTCTTACTTTACCAGCAATGATACCAAGTTTTTGGCGGAAAGCTTCGATGTCTTTATCAGTAACACCTAACATTTTTTTAAGCTCATCTAAGCAATCTTCTAGGTTTTTGTTAGTGTTTCTTAGTTGATTTTGAGCTCTTTCTAATTTAGTTTTTTCTTCGTTCAAAGTGTTTTCAAGATCCGCAACGCGAGCTTGGAAATCTTTAATTCTATATTCAGCTTGTTCCTTAGTAAGCTGAGCATCCGGCAAGTTTGCAGGCGGCATTTGCGCATTTGCATACACTCCGGCTGTAAAAATTGCTATAAACAAATATATAATCGTTTTCATGACTCTCCAAATGGGATTATTTCACATTTAAATTAATAAGATAAATTAAATTATTCTGCACCTTCTTCTTCAGCTTGTGGCTGCTCAGGAGACCAATCAGGCCATACGTTAGGCCATGCTTGCAATTTACCCTGAACAAAAGCTTTGTCTTCCTTGCATTTTTCTAATTCCGCTTGGCGAGCTTTTAATTCTCTTTCTAACTTCGCGTATTCACTTTTCGTGTTTGCTATTTCTTGATTCAAGCTTCTTTCTTTTCTTCTAAGTTCGTCTAACTGAGCTAATTGCTCATCAGTAACCTTTGGTGTACAGCTAGTAAATGAAGCTGCAGAAAAAATCAAAGCTGAGCTTATGCCTAAAGCAGTAATCAAGCTCTTTACACGCATAAGTCCTCCGACAAATAATATATTTAACATCTAATTTAATAATCTATAGAAATAAGTAATAAAGTCGTCTTTTATCAGAATTTATTTTAACCTACGCTAATATATCTGATTTGTTCCAACAATACTTAGGCAAATATCGTAAATTTTGTTGGATTTAGCTAACTTTTCTAGTAATAACGGGAAAAAAAGTAACCTCACTTGACTGACTTCCCCCCTTGTGATGAGATTACATTAGTTTAATGTAAAACTTTTATTTGATATTTCCAAACATGTTGATAAATATCACTAAATTTTTTTTCAATGACTTCCTATAATTACTTATCTTTGTAAGCTTAGAAAGAAAATTTGTATTATTATAAGATAGTTATTGTTAATATGAAAACTGAATTCCCTAAGGCTTTTGAACCTATTTCAGCTGAGGATAAATGGTATCCGCTTTGGTTGGAAAACAAAATTTTCGCTGCTGACAGCAAATCAGATAAAGAACCTTATAGTATATTGATGCCTCCACCCAACGTCACAGGTATTCTTCACTTTGGTCACGTACTAAACTCTACTTTGCAGGATATTTATATTCGTTGGAAAAGAATGCAAGGTTATGAAGTTTGCTGGTTCCCCGGCATGGATCATGCCGGCATTGCAACTCAAGCGCGTGTTGAAAAAGAATTAAAAACAACTGAAAATCTGTCTCGCTATGACTTGGGTCGTGATAAGTTCGTAGAAAAAGTCTGGGAATGGAAAGATAAATACGGCGGTATTATTTTTAATCAGCTTCAAAAGTTGGGAATTTCTACAGATTGGGACAGACAGATGTTCACTATGGATGAAGCTCCTTCCAATGCTGTAAAAGAAGTTTTTATTCGCCTTTTTGATGAAGGCTTAGTTTATAAAGGCAAAAGAATTATAAACTGGTCTCCTCTAGCTCAAACTGCCCTATCTGATGAAGAAGTTGAGTTTAAAGAAATCAATGAGAAATTATATACTCTAAGATATTATTTTGAAGATAGTGATGAATATCTTCAAGTTGCTACGGTTCGTACAGAAACTATATTTGGTGATATTGCAGTAGCAGTAAATCCTATTGATGAAAGATATAAACATTTAATCGGAAAAAATGTTTTAGTTCCTATTATCGGTCGTAAAGTTCCTGTTATTCCTGATGAGCATGCTGATCCGGAATTTGGTACAGGCTGTGTAAAAATCACTCCTGCTCACGATCCTAATGACTTTTTGGTTGGTGAAAGACATAATTTAGATATTATCAATACTATTAATCCTGATGCTACTCTTAATGAGCATGCAGGTGAATTTGCAGGTTTAGACAGATTTGAAGCAAGAAAACTTGTTTCCAAAAAGCTTGAAGAACTTAACCTTATCGAAAAAGTTGAAGATTATACTCATAATGTCGGTATTTCTCAGCGAGGTGGTGAGCCAATCGAGCCAATGCTTTCTGATCAGTGGTTTGTTAAAATGCAACCTCTTGCAGAAAAGGCTCTTGAAGTTGTTCAAAACGGAGAAATTAAGTTCCATCCTAATCACTGGATTAAAACTTACGAACACTGGATGAACAATATCAAAGATTGGTGCATTTCTCGTCAGCTGTGGTGGGGTCACCAAATACCAGTATATTATACTGAAGATGGTCAATTCACTGCTGCAATTGATGAAGCTCACGCCAGAGAAAAATTAGGCCTGGATGATAGTGTAAGCTTAAGACAAGAAGAAGATGTACTTGATACTTGGTTCTCCTCTTGGTTATGGCCAATGACTACTATGGGTTGGATGAATGACAATAAAACTGAAACAACAGAAGATTTAGAAAAATTCCTTCCTACTGATTTATTAGTTACAGGTCCGGACATCATTTTCTTCTGGGTAGCCAGAATGATAATGGCTTCTGAAAAATTCAAAGATGAGATTCCTTTCAAAGATGTATACTTTACTTCTATGATTAGAGACGGTCAAGGTCGTAAACTTTCTAAATCTTTGGGTAACTCTCCGGATCCGCTTAATATCATTGCAAAATATGGTGCTGATGCTGTTAGGTTTACTATGATTTATCTTGCTCCTTTGGGTCAGGATGTCAGAATGGATGTTGATGTTGATGCTCAAGATATTCCTTCTATGGAAATAGGCAGAAACTTTGCAAATAAAGTTTGGAATGCAGGGCGTTTCTTAAACATGAAACTTGATCAAGCAATAGAAAATAATGGTGGAAATGCAGATGTGGAATTAGATGACTCTACTCTTACAACTGCAGACAAGTGGATTCGCTCTCGTTACAATACTACAATCGAAAAATTAAATCAGTCACTCACTGATTTTAAAGTTACTGAATACTCTAAAATTCTATATGATTTCATTTGGAGAGATTTCTGCGACTGGTATGTAGAAATTGTTAAAATTCAATTCAATGATGCAGATAGCAAAAAACAGGTTGAAATTGCAAACTTTGCAATTAATATTTACGAAGGCATCTTAAGAATGCTTCACCCGGTTATGCCTTTCATCACTGAAGAATTGTGGCACTTGCTTACAGGTAAAGATGATAATGAGACTATAAGCACTCAGGATACACCAACTCCTAATAAAGAATTGATGGACTCTTTAATAGAAGAGAAATTAGAATTAGTACAAAATATAGTTGAAGAAATTAGAAAACTTAGATCTACTACTTCTATTCCTCCTTCTAAAAAATTGCCTGTATCTATTGCAATTAAAGATGAAACAAACAGAACAATCTTTAATGAGGCTAAAAATGTTATTGCAGGTATGGCAAAATGCTCTGAAGTAATTATAGAAGAATCTGTCGAAAAACCGGACTCTTCTCTAAGTTCAGTTGTTAGAGAAATAGAGATATTCCTTTCCCTTGGTGATGCAATTGACTTAGACAAAGAAAGAGAGAGATTAGAGAAAGAAATCAAGAGATTAGAAGGAAACATTAGAGGTTGCGAGAAAAAATTATCAAATGATAAGTTTGTAAGTAACGCTCCTGCTGATGTTGTAGCATACGAAAAAGAGAAGCTTGAGTCCATGAAAGAGTCTTTGATTAAAGTAAAAGAAAATCTGGCAAGCTTATAAAATAAATATTGCTTATTGAAAAACATAAATAAATATTAGCTTTATATTTCTATAGAGCAATACTACAAACAAGCAATATATAACCTTATTTAGGTATATTTTTTATGTATAATTAGGGGAAATATTCGATTTTCCCTATCTATTTAGACAAGCCAAATATATTAACTCTATATAAATATTGTCTTATAAAATTGAAAATTGCAAATTTGTGGAAAATTATCACTCAATTTTAGGTTAAGATAAACGTTAAGAACTTGGGTTTGTATTTAGGATAGTAGATAAAATGAATATTTTAGCTTTCAATTGTTCTCCGAAACAATTTGACAACCTTACGTCTCAGATGATTGAAGCTTTCCTTAAAGGAGCACAATCCGCCGGCGCCAAGGTTGAGCAGGTTAATACCTGCGATTTGGAAATAGGTCCATGCAGAGGCTGTACTGACGATTTATTGTTTGAGTACAAAAACACATGCGATTGTAATGACGACATGATTCCTCTGTATCCAAAACTGAAACAATCAGATGTTTGGGTTTTCGGAACTTCTGTTCTGGAAAATGGTGTTCCTAAAGTTTTTACCAATGTTTTAGATAGGCTTGAGCCTCTATTTCATCCGTTCGTTTTAAATGGTACAATTAAGTTACCTGAAGAAAATACTTCTAATAACGGAAAAGTCCTATTCATAGGTACTTCCAATTTAAAAGATTCTTCCATTTTTGAAGAAATTACTGAGCATGTTGAATCTGTCAGCTCTATGTTTGACAGAGAGTATCTTGGTGCAATCACAAGAACTAATTCAAGAGCTATTGCTTCGGTAAACGGAATGAAAGATATTTTGAACAGCATCTTAAACGAATGTGAAGAGGCTGGTAAATCTTTAGTAGTAGAAGGGCAGATAGATTCTTCTTCTATGCAAAGAATTGCTCAGAAAGTAAAAGTTGCTATCTAATGTTTTTTACTGTTTTTTATTTTAAAAGCATAATGACTGTTCTTGTCATTATGCTTTTTTTTATATAAAAAAAAACAGAGCCTTTCTAAATAAAAGCTCTGTTTCAATAATAGATATAATTTCAAACTAGCATTTATTTCAATAAATACTCTACTCTGTCTAAAACATCTGCCATATATTTTTTATCTCCGGCAAAACCACGAATTTTAAATTTCAATTTGCCGTCTTTACCAAAAATTAAAGTCATCGGTAGGCCATTAATACCGGCATTTTTTGGTGTAAAAGCTGCTTCGTCTATTAGAACCGGAAAATCAACTTCTGCTTCATTTAAAAACGTATTGATATCTGAATCCTGATCTTTCCTTTCCCATATGTTTAAAGAGAGGAATACTATATCATTACTCCCTTCGTATTGATTATACAAATCATTATACACAGGAAACATTGTCTGGCAAGGTCCACACCAAGAAGACCATAAAAGCGCAACAACAACTGAGCCTTTCATATCTGATAAATCGATATATTTTTCATCTAAAGTCTGAAGAGTGCCGGTGTTAACATCTCTATTTAGTTCTTCATTTGAAAGATTTTTTGTTCTCTTTGCTTTATTTTCTTTTAAGATGGACTCTAAATATTTAGCAAAAGCAGTTTCGTCCACAGATTTAATTTCTGTATATTTTTTTTGGAATATATCTTCCAGATCATTAGATAAAACAGTGTTCATAGCTGCAGATTCCAATACTTCAAGTCCTTCGTTCATTCTATCAAGCTCAAATAAAGAAAATGCATATAGCTCATAGAATTTCTGATCGAACACTTCAGCCTTATTCCATACTTTGCTAAAATATTCTATTGCGTTTGAATATTTTTCTTCTGCTAAGAAGGATTTGGCCATCGCAAAATTGAACATAACGTTTAAATTTCTATTAGCATTTTCTACCTCATCCTTAGCAAGAAAATCTGGCAAATCAAGAGAATTTAAGATAAGTTCTCTATTTGATTTTAATAACTGCCTAGCTTCTTTTATTCTTACGTTAAGATTTGCTCCGTCATAGCTTTCTGAGTCTTCAATTAACCTATTTGCAATAGATAGGTAAATCATTGGAGGAACTTGAGTTCTGCTAGTCATAAACTGCTTTAACTCTTCATACTTACCATTCTGCATAAACGCAGATACTAAAGCATTGTAAATCTTTGTTTTGCTTTTAGAATTAGGGAAGTCTGAGAAAAACTGTCTTGCTATGCTTACAAACTCATCTCTGGATTGAGCATTAGCAAGCTTCATGAGCACTTTTTCTTCTGCTAAGTCACTTTGCGGATATTTACTGATGTAGATCTGTTCTAATTTCTCAGCAGCCTGAGCTTGGTTAATAATTTTAAAGGCCCTGGATACTGATTTTACAGTTGCTTCATCATTCGTATCAAAGTTTTTCTTTAATATATTCTCTAGATTTTGGTTATACTCTTGCTGACCTATTCTTTTAATATCAAATAGTAAAGAAGTCAAGCCTATTTCTGCCTGTATATTATCAGGGAAATTCTTAAGCTCTAATCTGAAGTATTTTTCTGCTAAAGAATAGTCCAAGTCCATTCTGCACTGCTCCGGCAAACTCCCCATGTAAAACAATGCTAACTTGAGGAAATAATTTTTATATGGATTATCCGCTTTTGGAGTAAAAACAAAATAATCATTATAGTTATTATCTACTTTTCCTTTATCTGAAACAACTTTAGCAATGATATAGTCAGCAGGTTCAGGTAAAGTAATATTTGCCTTACTCTTCCTTTTCCTTTGTTTCAAATCAGTAACAATCAATTTTGGAAGCTCACTTCCTTTATAGAAAACGTAGCTATAAACTTCTAAATTATCTGAGTTTTCAAAGTAATCTTTATCATCATAAGTAATTTTTAAAGAAGTAGATGACTGAGGTACTATCTGCATTTCTCCGTGAGCCAATGCTAGAACCGGAATTAATATAAAAATCAAGTTAAATAAGATTGCTTTTTTCATCTGTACCTCCTGGATTTGATTATAAGTTTTCTAATCTGGATAGCTCTGAGATCAGAAAATCAACTGCTTCGTCCGGCGTATTTGCATAGTGGAATAAATCCAAATCTGATTTACTAATCATTCCCATATCAAGGAAATAATCGAAATCAATAAGTTTTTGCCAAAACACCTTTGGATATAATAATACGGGTACTTGGCGAGTAAGTTTCTTAGTCTGAATTAATGTTAGATTCTCGAATAACTCATCCATAGTACCAAATCCACCAGGCATAGCAACTAAAGCTTTTGCCAGATTAACAAACCAAAACTTACGCATAAAGAAGTAATGGAATTCAAAATTTAAAGAAGGCGTAATAAATTGGTTAGGCTCTTGCTCGAAAGGTAAACTTATATTCAAACCTATTGAGTTACAACCCGAACGTTTTGCACCTTTGTTTGCTGCTTCCATCATACCGGGACCACCGCCAGTGCAAATATCAAATCTTTTTTCTTCCGGTAAGCCCATAGACCACTTACCAAATCTGTATGCTATTTCTTCACATTCATCATAATATCTGCTAACCAGTTTTTTTCTCTCATGAAATTCTATTTTTTTCTGAATTAGAATTTTTTCGTCGCCTTTAGCATTGCTTAACTGTTCATGTAGTTCTTTAGCTGTTGCATTCCATTGCAACATAGGTACAGATCTTGCAGATCCATAGAAAACAACTACTCGATTTACATTATGAGAGTTGAAATATTGCTCCGGATATAAATATTCGGACAAAATTCTGATTGTTCTGCCGTCACGGCTATGGATAAAGTCTTTATTATCGTAAGCTTTGTTTGCTTTGCCAAGTCTTTTTTCCTGTTCCATAATAATCCTTTTAAATCTATTTTGTTAAATTAAAGCCACCATCAACTATAATATTTTGGCCTGTTATATAATCTGAACAAAAAGCATAAAATTCTGCTACCTGAAAAATATCATCAGCAGATCCATGCCTATTCATTGGTATTCTTTGTTTGTCAATATAAGGAGAATCTTCATATTCGTTTTTTTCAGTCAAATCTAAAGAGCCCGGGGAAATACAATTTACTGTAGCAAGTGGTGCCATGTTTCGCGCCATTGCTTTAGTAAGAGTAATTAACGCAGATTTCGAAACATTATACTGAATTTTATTATTCCAAATTTCTACCCCGCCAAGAGAAGCAATATTGATTATCTTGCCCTTCTTATTATTTTTTTTCAGTGCTGCATAATAACATTTTGAGAGGAAAAAATGCCCTTTTAGGTTTACATCAAGTGCAAGATCCCAATTTTCCTCGCTCAAATCCTCTATTGGTGTAGCCTTGGGAAAAACGCCTGAGTTATTTATAAGTATATCAGGCACTCCAAAATAGGATTCTGCTTCCTTATACGCACTATCGATACTCTTTGTTTCTCTTAGATTGCAAAAAACAGCCTTAATCCCTTCATATTTACTTACTAAGCGGAGAGCTTCTTCTTTTGAGTTGTTGTATAATATTATTACACGATCTCCTCTTTCGAAAAATCTAATAGCTAGTGCAGCTCCCAGACGTACTGCCCCACCTGAAATAATTATTGTTTTCATCTATAACTTCAAAATTATAACCTAAGATAATCAAATATAAGAAAAACTGACAAGATAATACTCATCATGCAATTTTTAGAAAGATAATTGTAGCTTTTTTGAAAAGAAAATATTATCTTCGCAAGTCTTTTTCTCTCAGTATGAGAGTGTCTTAGGCATTTTTCGAATATCTATTTCTGTGGAAAACAATTTTAATTATCTCTGTAATTTTTGTTTGTTTTTTCGAAATAAATGCTTACTTTTGAATTCTCTTTTTGAGGGCATGACAGAAAAGACAACTTGGGCCTATAGCTCAGTTGGGAGAGCGCTTGAATGGCATTCAAGAGGTCAGGAGTTCAACTCTCCTTAGGTCCACCCAATTAAAGAATTTATGTAAAAGAAGGAGCTGTAGCTCAGTTTGGTTAGAGCGCCTGCCTGTCACGCAGGAGGCCGCGAGTTCGAGTCTCGTCAGCTCCGCTTCTTTGAAATATTTTTTTTGCTTTGTTTTTAAGTACGGAGCTGTAGCTCAGTTTGGTTAGAGCGCCTGCCTGTCACGCAGGAGGCCGCGAGTTCGAGTCTCGTCAGCTCCGCTTCTTAAAAATATTTTTTTGCTTTGTTTTTGTTCGGAGCTGTAGCTCAGTTTGGTTAGAGCGCCTGCCTGTCACGCAGGAGGCCGCGAGTTCGAGTCTCGTCAGCTCCGCTTCTTTGAAATATTTTTTTTGCTTTGTTTTTAAGTACGGAGCTGTAGCTCAGTTTGGTTAGAGCGCCTGCCTGTCACGCAGGAGGCCGCGAGTTCGAGTCTCGTCAGCTCCGCTTCTTAAAAATATTTTTTGCTTTGTTTTGTTCGGAGCTGTAGCTCAGTTTGGTTAGAGCGCCTGCCTGTCACGCAGGAGGCCGCGAGTTCGAGTCTCGTCAGCTCCGCATAAAAAACGACCTTATTCATATTATGAATAAGGTTTTTTTGTATCTATAAGCAGAGAAGATTTTTTAAAGATATATATATGCACCTACACTAAACTCTCTACCCATTAAAGGCAAATCAAATACACCGATTACCTGCTTGTCTGTTATATTTTTGACAGAAAACTTACCTTGCATATTTCTAATGATTTGAAAATCTATATAAGCATCATGCACTTGTAGATTATTCTGATTAGCTATAGTCATCAGGTATGAAAATGAGTAGTTAAGACTTAAAACAGAAAATGGTTTCAATGTAAGAGATGTTTTTAGAAGATCTTTGGGTACAAATACTTCAAATATTTCTTCGTATGATTCTTGAATATCGGGACTCTCTACCAGCATGGAATAAGAGCAGTTTACACCAAAGTATTTGTGTTTGTATGATATTTCAGCTTCTGTACCCTGATAGGATACATCGCCATTATTTACATAAATATTCTTATATAAAGATTTGTAAATTGGATAGATATAGTTTTTTATAGAATTTGAATAAAACCCGGCTTCAATTGCAAAATTTCTAATTTTATATTGCAGACCTATTTCATAGTAATTTTTTATTTCGGGCTCCAGTTCCAGCAATACTTCTATTGAATCAGAAAAATACGCTGCATATTCATCTACATAAGGATTTCTGACTGATCGTCCAATTCCCAGATTGAGATCTAGATTATTTGCAAGTTCTATTGTAAATCCGAAATCATAAAGGACACTATTTGATTTTTTTGTTGCTCTCTTTGTACTGATTCTCATAGGATTATGTACCATGAAACCGACATTATAGGTAAAATTTATATCCTCTTTGATCCAATAGCTCTGTTTAAAAGTGAGCTGTAGACGCTCCGTTTCATTTTTTTGTTTATCGGCATTAAGTTGAACCCGGACATCTATAATATCTTTTCGATATTTCAGATCTGCATAAATTGGGGGTATATAATCGCTGAAAAAGATAAAATCGGTATCGAATCCATAGGAGTAAGATTTGACACTTTGAGTTCCATATAAATCTGTTTTGACAAACTGCATCTCTTTGTCTTTATAAAAGAATAGCTGCTTATCCTCTGTTCCGAAATAAATATTTCCACTCAAAAATATATTATCTAATAAGTAAGTTTTATAATTTAGATTTGAAAACAACCTATTATCTTTAGGAATTCTGGCATATAAATCGGATATATTGTTGTAGGGTAAATCTCTGTTGTTATTGTATAGCAGCATCACAAGTGATAATTTTGAGCCATCATTTTCAAAACCAACGTTGAACAATGCTCCTGTACTTGTAGAAATAGAATTCCCAAGTGTATACTTTTCTCTATCTAACTCTTTTGAAATGGGATAGTCCGGTCGAGAATTGAAAACAAGTCCTACATTCCAAAAGAGCTCCTGAAATGTTCCGTAAGTACTTATTAGGCCAAATCCGTTACTATTCCCACCCTGAAGACTTGCCTTTAAATCAAACTTCTTTGCAGTACTAGGAAGTAAGAAATTAAATTCAGAGCCGGTATTTGCAAAAGATTTATTATTCGTTCGATTATAATCAACATAAGCAACTCCCAGCGAAGCCAATCCCAGCACTTCAAGAGGGACAGTCCCGTTATAAGGACTATTTAGCTGCATTTCTGATAGCAGGTAGCTATTTCGTTTAGTGCCAAGTCCTCGAATAACTATTTCTTGGCTGTTATATTTATTGAAATATTTATAAATGGATGGCTTTTGAGCAAGTTTATCTACAACAGTGTTGCCGGAACTAATAGTTATTAAAGAATCCAGCTTGTAGCTTTTTGTTTTAGATAATTCATAAAAATCTTCAAACATATCTACTTTAATATCAATCTGCCCAAATAAAGGGGTAGTTGCTATTATGACTAAAAAGAGTAATATTTTTTTGCTATTCACCATATCTGCAAAATAATAAATTTTCACTGTTTGTAGGAATTTTATCTATACACTTTAAAAATCTATGTAAGGCTAAAGTATGTTGATTTAATAATATTATTATATCTTAATCTTGCTTGATAATTCTTTATTATCAATCAGATATAGGCATAAAAAAGAAGATACATAATATATTTGTAATCAAACTTATACTATACAACATTATCCCCTTAAATTTCAAGCACTTATGCATTATTTTTAATTTGTAAAAGTCTATATTTTCTGCTATATTATCCCATAGCAATATTTCAATAGAAAACTTGTTGTACTGAAAAATGTACTCTTAATATATAGATTTATTGCTCACTATGCCTCAAAAAACAGCACAGAGCCGAAAGCGTACTAAAATTCGCTTTCGGCTCATTTATTTTGTGATAAGTATTTATGCACTATAAATATATTCTGTGCACTCTTTCAGTTAGAGCTGTCGTAATTTCATAAGGAATGGTATTGATATTAGAAGCAAGTTCATAGATTGATATTTCCTGATTAGCAGATTTGCCCATAAGTATAACTTCATCTCCAACATGAACTGATTTGTTTTCTAGTCCAATATTGACCATTATCTCATCCATGCAAACAGTACCGATTATGGGATATTTCTGATCATTTATTATAACACTGCTTTTATTAGAATGTGCTCTAGAATAACCATCTCCATATCCTGTAGAGATTACAGCTATTCGAGTATCTGTCTCTGCAATATATTTAAATGAATAGCCCGTTGTATCACCTTTTTTTAGATCTCTTACTTCAATCACATTTGATTTTAGAGTCATTACAGGAGCCAAATCCACTTTTTCTGAAAGAAACATTTCACCTTGATAGCCATATATAAATATACCTGGTCGAACCATATTCTGATGCGAATCCGATAACTGTATAATCCCTGCACTATTAGCAATATGTTTAAATTTGAATGAGAAACCTGCAGCTTCCAGCTTATCTAATGTAGCATTAAATGTGGAGAGTTGTTTCTGACTATACGAAAGATCTTGAGAATCAGCACTGCAAAAATGAGACTGTATTCCTTCAATCTTTATACCTTTCAGTGATGATATTTTTGATACAAAATCTATAGCCTTATCAGGTTCTATTCCATCTCTGTTCATACCTGTATTTACAAAGATGTGTACAGGAATTATTTTGTTTTGTGCAATAGCTTTATCAGAAAGCTCCTCGCAAAATTCAACACGACTGACAGAGCACTGCAAATCGTACTTAAGTATAGTTTCTATATCTGAATTCAATGGTGGAACTATTATATGTATTGTTGCAGGATTACCGGAAAGTCTAATTTTTTTACCTTCTTCAGCCCAGGCAACACCTAATACATTTATGCCAATTTCGTGTAGTTTATTAGAGACTGGCACAATCCCATGCCCGTAAGCATTTGATTTTATGATGGGTAGGATTTCCGAAGAGCCTACAATCTTTCTAATAGCTTCAATATTATGTTGAAAACTATTTAGGTTTATTTCGCAAAAAGTGCCGTTCATAGCTAATTTTCTTCCGTTTTATGCCGATAAAAGAGATATTGAAGAGGGAATACTTTCTCTCTGTGCAATAAAAGCAATCCCCCGCACAGAGCAAAAGTATTAAGTAAATATAATACTCATACAAAGATATATAAATAGTTCGTTCTATACTAATACAATATTTTCCGTCGGAATTATATGACTAATAAAACTAATATATTACTAATAAGCTTAATAATTATTGCTATTTCTTTTTCAGGGTGCGCTTCTGTAGATCCTTGCCCTGATGAAAGAAAAGATGGCAATCTTGGATCTTTATTCAACTCTTCAGACGACGAGTTCTCTCCTTTTATTATAGAAGATATGATGTATTTCACTTCTCAGTCGAAATCTGAAGCAGGCAAAGAAGAAGAAATTCTTATGATTGATCTGACAACTAATAAAGCGCCTGCATTAGTAAACGACTTGCCTCTGAAGAATTTCGATGTTGCGGGCCTCCCCTCCTTTTATAGAAATAGTGATGGTGATCTAGAAATTTTCTTTGCAGCAATGACTACCAATACTGATAGAATAAACTCTGATATTTATCATTCAGTATTAAAGAACGGAAGATGGTCAAAACCAACTTCTCTTGTTATCAATACCTTGCATTACGAATCTCATCCACATATATCAAAAGACGGAAAGACTCTGTTATTCACTTCAGATCGTCCCGGAGGAATGGGTGGGCTAGATTTATACTCAGTTGAGCTTGACGGAAGCGATTATGACGAACCTAAAAATTTGGGTGAGGTTGTAAATTCTAATAGAGACGAAAAATCTCCTTATTTAGATGATAACAACAATTTACTTTTTGCCAGCAATGGTCACAATGCAGAAGCTTATGATATATTCAAGGCAGCTTCTGAAAACAATGAATATACTGAACTGACTCGTTTACCGAGTCCCATCAATACTGAATATAACGAACTGGGACCTGCTTTGTATAAAGAAGAAATTTATTTGACTTCTGATAGATTAGGCGGCTGCGGTGGTAAAGATATTTATGCTTTTGAGCTCTGTGGTCCAGTTTTGATACAAGGTAATGTCTACTGCGAAGAAGATGATATGCCAATAGAAGGCATGCTTTATATAACTAATGTCATCACTAAAGAAAGAATCAAAACTGATATAAACAGTGATGGTGTCATTGATGTAGCAGCAAAATCAAACGTTCCATACTTGCTTGAATATAAAAATGCCTGCAACCCGGGCATTTCCATAAAGCAGTATATCCCTGCTCAATGTAATGAAAATAAAACAACAAAGGTATTAGTAAATTTCAAAATAAATCCTGAAATGCAATCCTTCACTTTTGAAGAATATGACATACCTTTCTTTGTAACCGGATATTATAAGCCTAATACCGGAGAGAATTTGACTACATTAAAGATGAAATTTGCTTATAACCTTTTTGGTGTGGACGATTCGACTAGATACATTGAGAACCCGGAAAACAACTATGATAAATATACTTTGCTTGTAGAAAAAGCTTTGGATGAAGCTGTAGAATTTATTAGTGAAACAGCCTCCGGCTTGGACGCTAAATGCACTCAGGAAAATAGAAAATTGGAAATTTGGGTAGAAGGATATGCTGATCCCAGACCATTTACTTCAAAAGCAGTATATGCCGACATTCCAATTTCATCAGATGAGTTAGGAATAAATGCTATACCAGGAAACAAAATGGATAATAAGCTTCTATCTTATCTAAGGGCTTATTTCACTGCAAAATATATAAATGACAAGCTGAAACAAAAAGGGATAAATACTTCAAATTGTATCTGGAAAATCGAAGGAAAAGGCGTAGATAAGTCTCAAGTTGAAAACAAGCTAAAACGAAGAGTTAATATTACTATGAAACTTGTAAGCTCAAATTTGTTATCAGATAAAGAATAATACAGATAAATCTATATTTTTATATGTAAAAAAGCCAAAGATGTTTCTAAATAAATATCTTTGGCTTTTTGTTTATTTTCTTTTTTAAATCAAAAAATAGAGCTGTCGCAGAAACACTATTTCTCAGCAATATTATGATTTATTCGTATTTTACCAGTCTAATTGTAACTGTTTTATCTAACGAAAATATTTCTCTATTACTCATCCTGCATTCTGTAGCATCTGAGTTAAATGCACCACCGCGAATTACTCTATCAGTTCCTGTCTCAGGGCCTGAAGGATTATTCAAATCATTCTCATCGTAAGGCCCATAAAAATCCCAACACATTTCCCAGGCATTACCAAGCATGTCATAGATACCGCTATTATTGGTCTTTTTTCTTCCAAAAGGTTTCGTAAATTCCCACTTATCAAGATAAATTTCTGAATTATTTCCGCAGTACCAGGCAATGTCATTCAAAACAGTATCCTTTTCTGAACAACTCTCATTTCTGATATTTCCGGCATATGTGTCCATATCATATTTTTCAGATCTGCATGCCATCTCCCATTCCGCTTCAGTTGGCAGACGGTAGCCTTTTGCAGTTCTGTTCCAAATCACATTATCACCATTGATTTCATATGCAGGGGTCAGGTTTTCACGCTCTGACATTTTATTACAAAAAGTGCAGGCTTCAACAAAAGATATATTTTCAACTGGTAAAGAGTCATGTTTATATCTTGAGTTGTTATATCGCATGAAATATCTCCATAGAGCCTGGTTTACTTCAATCGTGCTTATAGAAATTGCTTTTTGCATCGCTAATTTACGAAGTGGCTGTTCATCAGGTTCAGCGTATTTCGTTGTATCGCCCATGTAAAGAGTATCCTGAAAAATGGCCTTCATTGGTATATCAGTAGGCATAGCAGTAAACATTTGGCCATTACTTGTATAATGGTAAACTTTCACTTTTACTTCTGAAGAAACAACTCCTTCAGGAATAACTATTTTTATTGCATTGTCTGCCCAAGATACATACTCTTCGACGATTATGTCTTTTATTCGGACGATATTTGTGTCGCGTACAGTTCCAAATCTAACACCTTCAATAGTCATAGTATCGCCGGGCACTCCAATATTTGGGTAAATAGAAGAAATAATCGGCAACTCATCTTCTCTCAAAGGGTTTTCTGCTTCAAAGCACGATGTCAGAATAATTGCAATTAAAATTGATAGCGTAAGAACTCTTATCATTAGATTTCCTGTTTTCTGTTTTTTGATTATAACAAAGATATATAATAGCGAATAAATTATAAATCTAAAATATACGTTATTCATTGATATTTAGTACAAACAAATGGGAGCTTAGTTCGAATGTATAGATACATTTTTATTATAATAGCTGTTTTTGCATTTGCATGCACTCAAGGCCAAGAAGAAAAACAAGCAAAAGTAGATTCTTTGCCGACTTCACCATATGAGGTCAATATTATCAAAAATGGACAAGAGTTTCCATCTCTGTCACTCAAATCGGCTGATGGAAAGCTAGTTAGCTTAGACTCTTTAATAAATACAAAACCAACAATATTTATCTATTTTAGAGGTGGTTGGTGTTATTACTGTAATCTCCATTTTGATCAGATACATGCTGTAGAAGATTCTATATTAAATTTAGGCTATCAGCTAGTGACTGTTTCTTCTGACTTGCCTGAAAAAATGACACCCGGCATGAAGCAATATGCAGAAAAACTTTTGCTTCTCTCTGATTCAGATTCGGAATTAGCAAAAAAACTAGGCATTGCATATGCATTAGATGAATCAGCTTATCAAGATTTTCTGGAACTTGGAATTAAACTCGAAGAAACTCAGGGCAATAAAGAACATTTACTTCCTGTGCCCGGAGTTTTTATTGTAGATAAAAGGGGTATCATTAATTTCAATTATGTGAATCCTAATCACAAAATCCGTTTGCATCCAAATGTGATGATTTGTGCGGCAAAAGAGTATCTTGACTATAATATTGAGTAGCCATCTCAAACATCTATTTTCAATATGAACTGATAATTAGCAATCAAATCCGTATATTTGTTTTTACATAATTTTCAATTTCGGAGAATCTTTCATGGTACCTCGTTATACACGCCCGGAAATGGGCCAAATCTGGACTGAAGAAAACAAATACAAAATTTGGTTGGAAATTGAAGTGCTTGCTGTTGAAGCTCAGGCAGAAATGGGTATTATCCCTATGGACGCTGCTAAAGAAATCAGAGCTAAAGCCAACTGCGACGCTGACAAAATCAATGAAATCGAAAAAGTTACTAAGCACGACGTTATTGCATTCTTGACTAATGTTGAAGAATATGTTGGTGAAGTTTCTCGCTTTATCCACCTTGGTATGACTTCAAGCGATGTTTTAGACACTTGCCTTGCAGTTCAGTCTAAACAAGCGGGCGAGTTACTGATGAAAGATTTAGTACAATTGAAAGAAGTTCTGGCAAGAAGAGCAAAAGAACATAAACATACTGTATGCGTTGGCAGAAGCCACGGCATCCACGCTGAAGCAATGACTTTTGGTATGAAGTTCGCTTTATGGTATGACGAATGTACAAGAAATATTGAAAGATTAGAAGCTGCTATGAAAGAAGTTTGCGTTGGTCAGATTTCAGGTGCAGTTGGTACTTACGAGCACCTTTCTCCGCAAGTAGAAGAATTTGTTTGTGAGAAACTCGGTTTGGGTGTTTCCGGCATCTCTACTCAGGTTATCCAAAGAGATCGTCATGCTTCATTTATGCTTGCAATTGCTCAGATTGGCTCAATGCTTGAAAAAATTGCTATTGAAGTCAGACACTTGCAGAGAACTGAAGTTTTGGAAGCTGAAGAATTCTTCTCTAAAGGCCAAAAAGGCAGCTCTGCAATGCCTCATAAACGTAACCCTATCGCTTCTGAAAATATTGCAGGTCAGGCTAGACTTCTTCGTACAAATGCTCTTGCAGCAATCGAAAATAATGCTTTATGGCACGAAAGAGATATTTCACACAGTAGTGTGGAAAGAGTTATCTTCCCTGATTCTACAATCTCTTGTGATTATATTTTGCATAGAGCAATCAATCTTTTGGATAACTTACTGGTTTATCCTGAGAAGATGATTGAAAATCTTAACATCACTCACGGTTTAGTTAACTCTCAGAAAGTTCTTTTAGAACTTGCTAAGCGTGGCTTGAAGCGTCAGGAAGCTTATGTTATGGTTCAAAAATCAGCTATGAGAACTTGGGCTGAAAAAGTACCATTCATGCAGACTCTTCTTGAAAATGATGAATTAATGCAGCATATCTCTAAAGAAGATATTGAAAAACTTTTCAATCATGATCAGATATTTGAAAGTGCAGATTACATTTTCAAAAGACTTGGCTTAGACTAGAAATAATTGATTTCGGCAAAGGGTGCTAATAATATTAGTACCCTTTTTTTGTACCTACTCTTTACACTCCGTCCAAAATGTATAAATATTTCCATATTGCTTAATTAATTACTTTTGACAATTCAATAATTATTATTATGTTGTTTTTAGCGATATTTAATTTTTTCAGTAATGGAGTATCCTCTTATGAAATGTTTTAAGTTGTTTTTGTTTATTAGTAGTTTAATTCTGCTTTCTTATGCTGCTAAAGCGGGTGAGATGAAGTTTTTGTGGTCGGTGCCTACTCCCGATAAAAATGTTCATACGCTTTGTTTTATTAATAACGATGAAGAATTTATTGCCGGGTCTAATGTGGACTTAGCTGTGCATAACTCTGAAACAGGTGAGTTGCTTCGTCGCCTCCCTGAAATTGATGCCTCTAAGTTTGAGCTTATGAAAGGCGGGCAAACTGCTTTAGTCCTTTCAGGTGCACGCCTTGTTAAGGTAGATTTAAATGAGATGAATATTACTCAGGAAACAAAGTTGCCTACTGAAAAAGATGGTTGGGAAATACGATACAAAAACTTAACTATTGACACAATCAGAAACAATGTTTACTTAAGCTTAGATTATGAATTTAACGATGCAGGTAATTACAGCTTTTATCATGAAATTCGAGTTTACGATTTAGAATCACTTTCTGAAAAATACGAACTTACAACAGAAGAACAGCGTAAATACCCATTATATTTTTCTATTTCTACAGATTGTAAATATTTCGCAGCAGTTAATGATGGAAAATCCTACCTACGTGTTTGGGAAACTGAAACCAATAAATTAGTAGTGGATTATCCCTTAATGCCCGAATCCTCAAACGAATGGGGCAATCCTGCAGACTTAGAATTTTCTCCTTCTGATTCTGATTTATTGTATGTATCAGGAGCATTTAGACATAATTCTAACGATGAAGACCATATGGGTTTTTTTATTTTCGACATTAACAAAAAAACAATTATCGACAATACATTTAATGTCTCTGGTCTTCAACATTCGGGCATTATAAACTTTTTTAATAATATAAACTATTTATTACTTACAAGAAATGATTTTTGTTTTATTTATGATTTGAATAAAAAAAATATTATCTACAACGAAGCTCATCATTATACATATGGTTGGCCTTCTCCAATAATTTCGAAAGAAGATGTAATAATTGGAGCTTCACACCAATTATCATCAGGCAAGTATTACTTTGACTCAAGCATTGTGGAAGACTTGGAAGAAACTGTATTATATCCAAATCCTACGACAAATCAGGTTTTCCTCCCTTGCAAATATTTCATACCAAGAGAAAACATCAAAGTATTTGATGAAGGCGGAAGAGAAGTAACTTCTCTTGTTCAGATAAATACAAATGAAGAAGGTATAACTTTAAATTTGGATAATCTTGTGAAAGGCATGTATATTCTTCAGGTAGTTTATGCTAATGAAGCTGTCTCTTATAAGATTATTAAGGGAGAGTAGGAAGTGAAAAATATTATTTGGTTATTTATTTTATTGCTTCCTTTCAATAATTTTGTCTATTCCCAAAATACATTCTCACCTACATCCCTCAAATTAGGTGGTACAGTTCAGCTATAGAACACCTATATTCACTCCTTTCTAATCTATTTTTGTTTAATATTTAACACTATTATATCATAATATTATCCATTTATGTTATGAACTTAAATATTTTATAAGTATATTATACTTTGTAATTTATTGTAGTTTTATACTAATAATTATTTTTTTTACAAACGGAGGCTTTATGCTGAAATCATTTTCTATTATCCTTTTAGCTTTTCTTGTAAGTTCAGGAATTGCTGCTAATGCTGAAGACATCTTGTGGATGTCGGATTATTCGGTGCTGACCGCTAGGCTACACCCTACTAAGGATTTTGTTTATTCTTCCCAAGAAGGGCTCGGAATTATAAAGCGAGACAAATTTACAGGTGATTCTTTAGAACTTATATCTGATTTCCCTGCTAGAAGTATTGAATTCTCTAAGAACGGAAAAATGCTTGCAGCTGGAGATACAAAAGGAAAAATGCTTGTTTTGGATGTTGAAACAAAAGAAATCCTTATGGAAGAACAACTTGAGGTAACAGATGTATCAGGGTTCCTATCAATTGAAGATATAGAGTTTTCTCCAAACTCTGAATATTTAGCGTTTGCTACATGGGAAGATGGTTTTAGATTATATGAAACACAAACTTTTAAATTAGTAGAAGAAATACACTTCACATTTAATTTCCATAAATGGGGTTTGCAAGAATTAGGCATAAAAGATATTAGCTTTGATTATCAGTCCAAAAACATTTCAATCTCTGTAATTGGTTATGATGAAGCTCCTTCTACAATTTATATTTACAATACAATTAAAGGTAATTATGAGAAGCTCACATATAGTGATTATGCAAAATTTAACCCTGTCAATGATGAGCTTTATGTAAATAATCCTAGCGGTATTTGGATTTATAAATCACTTGACAAAGAACCTGAGTTGTTAGAATGGAATATGAACCGTTTTACAGTTTCTGAAAATGGTAATTATTTGATTAGATGGTGGGGGCCATCTGGCTTTGAAGTAATTGATTTAAATAAACGCAAATCTATTTATAACAAAGTTCATACCTATAATGGACAGGAGATTGGTTGGCAATATGCTAATATGGATCATTCTGAGAGATATTTTTTGCTTGAAGATGGAGCTATATTAATGCATGATCGTGGTTATCCACTAGCAGTAAATGAAAATATTAAAGTAAAAAAATTGGAAGTATATCCAAATCCTACGACAAATCAGGTTTTCCTCCCTTGCGAATATTTCATCCCAAGAGAAAACATCAAAGTATTTGATGAAGGTGGAAGAGAAGTTACTTATCTTGTTCAGATAAATACAAATGAAGAAGGTATTACTCTAATTTTGGATAAACTTGCTAAAGGTATGTATATTCTTCAGATAGTTTACGCAAATGAAGCTGTCTCTTATAAGATTCTTAAGGGAGAGTAGGAAGTGTTTTACTTCAAATAAAATGCCCTTATAAAGACAATAATATTTTCTTTTATCAGTGAACATAATAAGAGATTTGTGTTACTTTTTCCATTTCTTTTTCTTTTTTTTGCGGTAAAAAAGCAAAAGAAACGGAAACCAAAGAAAAAGAAAAAAGAACGCTTTGCCTCCATTTCTCATCCTGTTTGTTACCAATATTTACCGTTCCATTTAAGATTATTTTTGAAACTGTTAGATATATTTCCTTAAAACTGAAAGCCTCCAAACAGTAGCGTAACTTCGACTCACTTTGTTCGCGGTTATCGAGCTTGTCGAGATGCAGTGAGCTTTGCAAAAAATAAATAACGCTCCCCTCCACTTCGAATCCTCAGAGATTCCTGATTTATTTAGCCAAATTCCCCTAGAGAGGGGTGGCATGCGTAGCATGTCGGGGTGGATTCGAATATTATTAATTATAGTAAAGTCAGGCAGCTAAATTCATAGCTTACAAACTACTCCTCCCCAATCTCCAATAAATAATATTATAGATTAGTTAAATTTGTTTTTGATAATATCAATAATTATTATTATGTTGTTTTTAGCGATATTTAATTTTTTCAGTAATGGAGTATCCTCTTATGAAATGTTTTAAGTTGTTTTTGTTTATTAGTAGTTTAATTCTGCTTTCTTATGCTGCTAAAGCGGGTGAGATGAAGTTTTTGTGGTCGGTGCCTACTCCCGATAAAAATGTTCATACGCTTTGTTTTATTAATAACGATGAGGAATTTGTTGCCGGGTCTAATGTGGACTTAGCTGTGCATAACAGTGAAACAGGTGAACTGCTTCGTCGCCTCCCTGAAATTGATGCCTCTAAGTTTGAGCTTATGAAAGGTGGGCAAACTGCTCTAGTCCTTTCAGGTGCACGCCTTGTTAAGGTAGATCTTAATGAGATGAATATTCTTCAGGAAGAAACTCTGCCGACTGAAAAAGATGGTTGGAAAATACGATACGAAAACTTAACAATTGACACAATCAGAAACAATGTTTACTTAAGCTTAGATTATGAATTTAACGATGCAGGTAATTACAGCTTTTATCAAGAAATTCGAGTCTATGATATAGAATCACTTTCAGAAAAATACGAACTTACCACAGAAGAACAGCGTAAATACTTATTTGCAGTGTTTGAAATTTCAGGGGATTGTAAGTACTTTGCTTCTGTTTCTCAAGGAAAATCTCGTTTACTTGTTTGGGAAACTGAAACCAATAAATTAGTAGTGGATTATCCCTTAATGCCCGAATCCTCAACCGAATGGGGAAACCCAGCAGACTTAGAATTTTCTCCTACTGATTCTGATTTATTGTATGTATCAGGAGCATTTAGACATAATTCTAACGATGAAGACCACATGGGTTTTAAACTATTTGATATAGGACAGAACAAAATTATTAACTCATCTTTTGATATAGGAAATACACAATTAGGTTGGAGTACTGTTGCTCTATTCAAAAATGAGAATTATATTTTAAATAGCAGTGGAGATAGAATTAGAATTTGGGATATTTTAGATAAAAAGCTACTCCATGAACAAGAATTTTATGATTTAGATCAGATGGTATATAGGTGGGGTAATCCGATAATCGGTAGAAAAGATAATCTAATATTAGGGTCAAATATTTCAGGAATGTCCGCAGCTTACTATTACTTTGACTCAAGCATTGTGGAAGACTTGGAAGAAACTGTATTATATCCCAATCCTACGACAAATCAGGTTTTCCTCCCTTGCGAATATTTCATCCCAAGAGAAAACATCAAAGTATTTGATGAAGGTGGAAGAGAAGTTACTTATCTTGTTCAGATAAATACAAGTGAAGAAGGTATAACTTTAAATTTAGATAAACTAGCTAAAGGTATGTATATTCTTCAGATAGTTTACGCAAATGAAGCTGTCTCCTATAAGATTATTAAGGGAGAGTAGGAAGTGTTTTACTTCTAATAAAATTCCCTTATAAAGACAAAAATATTTTCTTTTATCAGTGAACATAATAAGAGATTGATGTTACTTTTTCCATTTCTTTTTCTTTTTTTTGCGGTAAAAAAGCAAAAGAAACGGAAACCAAAGAAAAAGAAAAAAGAACGCTTTCTTCCATTTATCATCCTGTTTTTAACCAATATTTACCGATCCATTTAAGAAAATTTTTGGAACTAATAGATGTCATTCCTTAAATCTGAAAAACTCACCACTTCGACTCACTTTGTTCGCGGTTATCGAGCTTGTCGAGATGCAGTGAGCTTGCAGAACTTGATATAAACTATGTTTTTTTGTTTTACATTGCTTCTCATTGTGCAAGTGATTTTAGCAATTCAGACTTTCTCAGAATTTTATTCTTTCTTTTCACCCCGTCACTTCGTGACACCCTACTTCCCTTCGGCTTTGCTCAGGATGAACTCAAGCTCAGCACAGCGCTCAAGAGGGGAATTTTGTTTTTTATTTTTGTTTTGACTGAATTTCTGCCCCTCTTTTCTAAAGAGGCATAGGAGAATGAAATACTATCAATCACTTCACCCACCTACAACTTCACTTCTTCTAATGGTTTAAGTTCTTGTCTATTAAGCTTAACAGCTACAGATTTGGAAACGCCCGGCTCTTGTTGAGTAACTCCGTAAAGTGTTTCTGCTGCTTCCATAGTTTTTTTGTTATGCGTAACTATTAGGAACTGGGTATCTATGCTAAACTGTCTGATCATATCCAGGAATCTGCCTATGTTTGCGTCATCCAGAGGTGCATCAACCTCATCGAGAATACAAAACGGACTAGGTTTCACCAGATAAATGGCAAACAGCAAAGAAATGGCAGTCAAAGTTTTTTCACCACCTGAAAGCTGTTCGATAGAATTTGGCTTTTTGTTAGGCGGTTTTGCCATGATTTCTATATCAGCTTCAAGAGGGTTACCATCTTTCAATCTGATATCAGCTTCGCCTTCTTCATTAAAGAGACGCTTAAATAACATTTGGAAATTTTTCTTTATCTGATCAAAAGTAGCTTTGAAATTCTCCTCAGCAGTACGGTTAATTTCCCAAATAGTCTGCTCAAGAATTTTCTCTGCTTCAGTTAAGTCAGCCACTTGTTGATTATAGAAAGTAAGGCGTTCACTTTGAGTTTCATACTCTTCCAGAGCCATAAAGTTAACATTGCCCAAATTTTGTAATTTCTCTTTTAGCTCAGCAACTTCTTCCCTATTTACTACAAAATCAAAACTTTCTTGAAGTTCTATCTCTTTTAGTGTAATGTCATCTCCAAACTGCTCATGATAACGTTCTTTTACATTTTCAATGTGCACGTTTATATCAGTAGCTTTAATTTCCTTGTTATGAATTCTTTCTTTAACAGAATCATATTGTTTTCTTAGCTGATTATATGAAGTATTGTTTTGTTCAATTTGCTCTTGGATTTTATCTTTTTCATCACCCAGATATTGACGTTTGTTTTTCACATCCTGAAGCTCAGAATCAGTACTCTCAATATCTGTTTTAAGCTTACTTATTTGATCTTTCAGCTTTACTTCTTCTCCATCTTTTCCATCTAGTTCATCTTGTTTTTTTTCAGCTTTATTTTCCAGATCTTCGATTTGTTTGTCTAATCTGTCAATATCAGCTTCCAGCCTTTTGATTTCGGCATTTAGCTGAACTTCTTCTTTCTCAATTTCTCTATGATTCTCTTGCTTTTCTCTAAGCTCATTTTCTGCATCAGCAAGTTCTTCCATACCGGATTTGTATGAAGATTCTTTTTCACTCATTTTACTTCTGATAGAATCTATCTGATCTTTATAATCAGATTCTTCAGATTCTATCTCTCCCAATTCTTCTGTAAATTGAGAAACATTCGAATCAGCAAGCTCTATTTTATTTTCGATAGCTTCCTTTTTCAAATTTAACTGAGCTATTTTGTTGTCATTATCTTTTTTGTCTTTTTCAGCTTTTCTTACTTCATTTGTCAGAGCTTGAATATCGATTTCATTGAAATCAGCTTTTGTGTTATTAAGTTCTAACTCGTGCTCATTGATTTGAATCTGTAAGGAATCTATTTCAGTCTTTAGCTGTTCTATTCTTTCTTTTTTACCAACAATCAGACCTTCTTTTTTAGAAGTACTACCGCCTTTGATTATGCCTTTTGATCCGAATATTTCACCCTGAAGAGTAACGGCTGATGATGCTATGCCTGCATTTACTGTATTTTCAGCAGTTTCCAGAGTATCAACTATTATCATGTCACCCACAATACCACGAAGAGCATTTCTTAGAGGCGTGTCAACCCTTACAGTCTCGCAAAGTCTTCCGAAAACTCTTTCATTAGACTCTACAGGAGAGTATTCAGGCATTTCATTAATAACTTCTTTGCAAATAAATGTAGCTTTACCTTTTTGCTTGCTTTTTAAGGTATTAAATGCAGAAGCAGCATCTTCTTTAGTATCTACAACAAAATAGTGTGCAGCTTCTCCAAGAGCAGATTCAACTGCGATTCTAAATTTCTCATCTGTACCCACAGCTTCTACTAAAAGTGTTTTTTCATTGCTTGGCTGCCAGTCTTGAGAACTTAGCAGGAATTTTGAAATATCAGTTGTATCCATAAGTCCTGACAGAAACTCTAAAGAAGCTTTCTTTGAACTGATTTGGTTTTTGATATCATTAATCTTATTTCTTAAGTCATCAATTTCTACCTGAAGAGAAGCTCTTCTTTCAGTTTCTGCCTGTAAGGTCACTTCAGACTCAACTAATAACTCATGAAGCTCTGATTTTTCATCTATAGCAGACTGTAAATCATCTTCAAGCTCACCAAGTTGAGAATTTAAGCTGTTAATCTCTTCAGTAGATTGATATATCTTTTGTTTAAGATTATTCTTTTTTGATTCGTTACGTTTTGCCTGTTGCTCTATGTTATGAATCTGATTTTGAAATTTCATAACCTCAGCATTATCATCACCGGCTTTTTTTCTAAGATCAGCAACAAGTTTATCAGATTCTTGCTTTTCTGAAATTGCTGAGCTAAGTCTGGATTTTATTCCTTCCTGCTCTCCGCATAAAAGGGATAACTTTTGTTTTGTCTCTTCCAGAATCGTTTTAGAATGTTCAGCGTTTTGGTTAGCTTCTTTAATTTCATTTGCTAGACGTTGTCTATCCTGATCAATAGATATTGCTTTTTGTTCAGTAACTGCAAGCGATTGCTTCATATTTGCAAGTGAGTTATGGAGCTTACCTTCTGCTGAACGAGCCTGTTTAAAGTTATTATCAACAACATTCAGGTTTTCTTTAAGTGAAGCTATAGATTTTTCCATATCAGTAATTTGGAAATCAAGTTTAATTTTTTCGCTATTAAAGCCCTTAAGCTCTTCTTCCAAAGCTGTATATTCTTTTTTGTAATGCTCGTATTCATGCATTAAAAGAGATGATTCTTTTTCTTTCAGCTCACTAAGTAAAGTATTGTATTTTTTGGTTTTTGAGGCTTGGCGTGAAAGAGAATTTACATTTTTCTGCACTTCTGCTACTATGTCTTTTACTCTATCTAAATCACCCTGCACACTCTCCAGTTTTCGGAGAGCTTCTTTTCTTCTAAGTTTATATTTCTTTATGCCCGCAGCTTCTTCGATCATAGCTCTTCTATCATCCACTCTACCTGATAAAATTGCTTCAACCTGTTTCAATTCAATAACAGAATATGAATCCGGCCCCATACCTGTATCCATAAACAGATCCAGAATATCACGGAGTCGGCATTTGGTTTTGTTTAATAAGTATTGGCTTTCACCACTTCTAAAAAGTCTTCTGGTTATTGTTAGTTCAGTATATTCAGAAGGTAAAACACCTTTATCATTTTTTATAGTAAGAGTTACTTCTGCCATTCCCAGAGGCTTACGCGTTTTTGTTCCGTTGAATATTACATTCTCCATAACGTCAGAACGCAATACACTGGTTTTTTGTTCACCTAAGACCCAACGAACAGCATCTACAATATTAGACTTACCGCAGCCGTTTGGTCCTACTAGAGCAGAAACTCCGTTAGAAAATTTTATTTCAGTTTTATGTGCAAAGGATTTGAATCCAACCAAATCCACCTTAGATAAATACATCTATCATCCGGTTAAAGTGAAACAGTTTTTGGGCATGAGTTTAAGGAAATATAGCCCCATTCAGACTACAAATGTACCAAATTTTAGACTTTTTGAGTAGTATTTTGTTTAGGCTGTAATTTGGAGGGATTATCATTTATCTTTGATTTTACCAGGCAATAATATGAAATCAGTCCGATGAAACCAAAAATTCCTATTGCAATCATATCATGAGAATCATAACTTGCTCTGCCTATTGCAGATACTTCGTAAAGCATGAGTCCTAATATTATTCCAATCATTAAGTAGAGATCTTTAAAATTAGATTTGCCTACCATAAGAATGACCATATACATCGCAGTTAATGTTCCAAAGGAAGATCCCAAGGTATCAGCTATAAAAAAATCATCTATGTTATTAGTATAGATGAAGGGTCTGTAAAATGATCTTCCCAATTCAGTTATCATATAAAATACAAGCATCATTAAAAGCAGAGTTTTACGTAAAGTAGTATATTTTTGTCTTTTGATAAGAAAATACCTTATCCCAAAAAACATTCCGGGACAGATAATCAGAGGTATTATTTGGTTAATCAGATCCAAAACGCAAAAAGAATTATCACATTAATGGTAAAACCGATATAGAGATGATTCCATAGATTCTTAATTTCCTTGTTCGGTTTATTTTGATGCAAAGCACCATGATAAATAACAGCTAATGGGCATAATACCGCAAGAATTTTTAATAGACGTTTATACATATCATCCTCCTTTGGGTCTCTTTTATATATATATACGTAAAAAATATTAAATTTGTTTTATCAAAAAAAAAGCACACCTCTCTGCATTGAAAGAAGCATGCTTTATCAAACCATTTTAAAAACTGATTACTCTACTGATTTTAGTTTCTCTATATTTTTAAAGACTTCCAATACAAAGTCTTTTAGCTTATTTTCTTTGTTTAATTTTATAAACTCTTCTATTTTTTTGTCAGTTCCAACATGTTCTTTGACTATATTATAATGGTTTATTAAAGCTTGAATTCCTGCTAGACTTCCAGCAATATTATTTTTAAAATCGCGAGATTCTAGAGCATACTTTGTCCACCCTGCCATTACAATCATACTAGCTTCTTTCATCTTTGGATTTGAGACTAAGAAATACTCATTAAGCATTACACTAACATTTGGGCTTCCAATTATCCATAACATGAAGAATCTGGCAACCTCTTTTTGTTTAGCTTCATTACTTTGAAAATCATGTTTAATAAGCCAGTCACAAGCTTGGATTACTTCATCTTCTAAATCAGCATATGCTTCAACTGAATTGAGTTCATAATTTTTCGGAACTTCAAACTCCTCAGCCATCACTACTGAGTAGCTAATAAAAATAAAGATTAGCAACAATGCCGATACAAATTTTCTCACTTTTACACCTTTTTATTATTAAATCTTACATATACCAATATAATATATTTATTGTTAATAATATTTATATTATCTAATTATAAAGCAGGAGTCAATCCATTCGGCAATTTGTGAAGCCATATTTTTCTGCCAATCTGCAATGTTAGAAGAGATTTTGTGTTTGATTATATTACAAGTCTTATCGTCTTCCATAAAACTTCCATAAATAATTTTACTTTCTGTAGAGGGATATAGTAAGGCTGTCTTATCAGCATTAAAGTAGTGACTATAAGCATACATTTGACGTAAATCTGCTATTGATGAAGATTGATTTTCTACTATCTTCCATTTAGTGTCAATAACATAATTACAGTCATTTTTTGTCAAAATTATATCAGGTTGAAGCGAAACAGTTTTATTATTGGATTCCCAAAACGTTTTTTTCACTTGAGATCTTACTAAATATCCATTCAGTTGTTTCTTCAAACTGACATAAACGAATTTTTCCCAGAGTAGATTCATATCGAACATGATTGCCAGGACATGATGTTTACCTTTTGATATGTCTGGATGAAAATTTAAAAGCAGTAAATACGCTATATCTATAGCAGGTTTATACGATTTAGTTTTTCGATTATATCTAATTTTTGAAAATATATTTTCGCTTACTTTCACCTCAGATATGTCTGGTACTAAATTGCATAAAGAAGCTATTTTGCTCTTCAAGTGAGGATTGGTATTAATCCGTTTCAAGAGAAATATTGTTTTAACAAGAATTTGATTCAATAAATGATCTTCATCGTACGCTGTATGAGATACATAAAATTTCTCTTTATGGGCATAGTTTTTTGAAATATGTTTACTAAAAAGCAATGCTCCGTTTAAACTCTTTGAGTTGGTCTGAATTTTCCTGTATTTTTTTAGAAGTCCCTTGTGAACTAATTTCTCAAATTCAAGAACAAATAGTTCGATATAAAGATCCAATATAGAATTATGTTTTATATCTAAAGAAGAATTACCGGAGCTATGAATACGGAATAAACCAACGGATTTAAGCATATTTATGAGCACAGATCTCCAATAATTTCCGTCTTCGTATTTATCAATTTTTGGTAATATCTCTATTGTAAGTTGATCAATTTGAATGACTCCAACAAACTCACAGAACTTTATACCTCTATTGATCAAGCTAAAATACGCACAGCCATTCTCTCCATGAAATCTACATAAGGACTCAAAATTGTCTTTAGTAAACCCCTTAGTGCCTATCTTCAAAATTTCATGCTCAAATACTTGAATATAACTTGGCATTAAGCTTCAACACCCTCATTTAAATAGTCTGTATCTTTTCTATTCAGAAGCAGGTTAGTGGCAGATATGAATTCATTGTCTGTAAAGTCATCAATTATATCAAATAATTTTACATCTGAATCCAAATAAGTATCATCATCGAAATCTGCAAAAGTGACAGCATGCTTTCTCTTGATAAATCCTTTTCCAAGTATTAAACCAATTTTACTGTAGTCATTATAAAAATATTCCTGCAGTAAAGGTATAATACAGTTTTTGAAACAAGACTTAAAATCATCAATATTTTTAACATTTAGAAAATAGCTATGCCCTATCTGATGATCTCTATCTAAAAGCATCTCTATTCTCTGATTGATAATGTCCAGAATTTTAGCAACATTTATACTGCCGATAACTGAAACGCCATGTTTTTCAAGGATATCTGATTGAGGACGAATCTCTTTAAAACAGAATCGTCTGCGGAGTGCTGTATCAAGTGCCTCTATACTTCTATCGGCGGTGTTCATTGTACCAATAATGTAAATATTTGAAGGAACAGAAAACTCAGATTTGCTATAAGGCAGCTTAGTGACTATTTCATTTTCCATACCTTTACGCTTATCTTCTTCAAGCAGAGTAATAAGCTCACCAAATATTTCAGACACATTTCCTCTATTTATCTCATCTATAATTATTACATAAGGTTTTCTATTAGAGTCCCGATTACTTGAGGTTAGCTCTGTAAACTCTTGATATTTAACATTGTTATTATACAATTGATAGATAGTTTGCTGTGATATTTTCTTTGTAAAAAATCTTTCAGGAGAAGTATCCAGATCTGTGGCAATCCATTCAACTTTTCTAAAATGGTTAAATTCTACTGGCAGAGTGTCGTCAAAAAAGTAATCTCCCTTGATAACACCTATTGCGTCTATGCTTCTGTTTCCTTTTGAAATCACAACAATATCATTAGTTTTCATTTTCAGGAATGTGAATGCTGCAGTTATATTATATGGGCTCTCTTTTACAAAATCAAGAAATTGATTTTTATATTCGTTTTTGAAATCTTCCCACTGATCTAGTTTGCTAAAACTTTCTAGACTTTTGTTCCCACCCCAACCAAGTGCAATCACATTATTTTCAATGCAATATTCATGTATGTCAGGTCTATTCCTTCCACCCAAAGACATCTTATAATAATCAGCATTGTTCCAATCAATGTTGGTGTGTTTAGATTGAATTTTTCGTGCTTCTTTGCAAACTTGTTTAAATAATCCATCCTGAATATCATAAGCAACCTGACCATCATTCAAAGAAGGATCCATTGGTTTAATTCCTTCTACAAAGTCTTCATAGCTCATACTTTGGTGGAAAGTAGTGAAAACAATTCTACCATTTTTGACCAATTCGTCATACTTGTTTTTGAGTTCTTTTCTACTGGCAAAAGTGAATGTCGGCTCGCAAATTTTAACTGCCATTTCAATGGTATGGTATGTTTTACCAGTTCCAGGAGGACCATACAGGATTTGATTTAGAGGAAATTGTACATGTGCTTTACTAGTTTTATATTCAACTTCCGGTTCGGCTACTTCCACTTCATCTCTTTTCATATTATAGTTTTCATCAGCTAATTGCTTATAATAATCAATTGTAAGTATATTATCTTTTATTTTCAAATAGTCAGATTCACTAACAGTGTAAGCATCTATATTTCTAGATAAAAGAGTTGCAATTACAGAAATATATGCATCAAAATAGTATATTTTGTTTGAGTCAACTTCTTTCATTTGATTTCTATAAAACTTACAGAATTCATCATAATCATCTTTTTTTACGTCAAATACATGATGAGCAATATTCTTCCATATCTTAATGTAAATTGGATATTGATCAGGATCGTTAAAAAACTTACAAATGGAAAATAGAATTCTAAAATGACCATTCACTTTACTCATATTTGCTACATCATTTTCTACACTTGCTCTAAATTGCTGATAAGTACTGCATTTTTGGATATTATTGAAATACTTATAGAGAGGTAGAGTCATTTCCTTATGTATTAGATGTAACCACTGATCAATATCACTGATTTTAGAACTAATCCCATTTACAAATTGCGTTAGTAAGTCATTATCATCATCTGAAAATGGCACACCTTTACTAAGTTTATCAAGTATGGACGTATAAGTAGTATCATCAAAATTATAATCAAAATTTGACTTATGTTCTTCCAGAATACTATAAAAATCTGAGCCATAGATAGATAAAAGATTTTTGTAATCAAGACCATACGACTCAATCCATTTCCTAGATTTTGCTTCTAATTTCATCTTAAATATACAATTAATATTAATAATACATATAACTGACTAATATCTATATATGTGATATTAGCCAGTTATAATTTATACAATTCTGTTATATATGTATATTCTTTTTTGAAAAATATCTATAAATTTCCAGATTTTTCTACAACTCTCTGCCAGATCTAAAATCAATTAATTCTATGTATACTGTTATAGTCTCGTCAGGTCTGATTTTTCCGGGCACTCCTTTACTTCCAAAAGCAAATTCCGGTGGAACAATTACTTTCCTTTTGCCGCCCGGTCGCATAGTCTCCAGAGCATCTTCTACTCCCTGTATCACTTCATTTAAGCCCATTTGAAAGCTTAAAGGTTGTCCTAGTTTTTCAGTATCAACGTACACATAACCATCTTCCAAGATCATTTTCATATTTATATTAACAATGCATCTATCGGTTGGATACAGCCCTTTTCCAATTTTTTCATCTACAAACTGAATCCCGTTTGGCATTGTATAAGTAACTCCTATTTCTTCTTTATATATAAAAGGTTGGGGTGATGAGCAAGAAAACAATCCCAGATTTAATACTATAAAACAAGCTATAAGTAGTGCTTTCATTTTACACCTAATAAATAATAACAACAACATTTTATTTGATATTTTGGTTTAAATATTCTTATACAATGTATATATTACTTGATTATTATCAAATCAATTTATTAGTGTTTTAATCTACTTTTTTAGATTTTTTATATATTATTATTTTTTTATGTGAATATATTTCCACACAATAAACTTTCGTGTTGTTTTTTACACGATTTTGAGCATAAGGATACTTTTATTGGGATTGAATTCTGTTTTGAAAGGTTTTTTTATTGATAATTCTAGTTGTTAGACAAAGAATCACAAACTACAACAGATACTATTTGTATATCTGCTAATTGATAATTTGACAGGTTTCTTATCCAATCAACTCGGATAAATAAATCAGGATTGGCTCCGGAGTAATATTCTATTATGAAGTTATTCTTCATTCCGTAATGACTAGTGTACTTTTCTACTTCTTTCTCACAAACTTTCTTATAATCAGGAGTGAAGTATTCTTCTATTGCTTTTCGAATTGGTTCGGTAACCGCAGATTTCTTTTCTTCAGAAGTAAAATATCTATCTTTAAAAGGTGCTGTGTACTTCGGGTATCGTTCTATATAGTACGCCAACTTATGTGGATTTTCAAAAATTCTTGATATAATTTTATCTCTATACTCTCCATCATTGCAAGCAACAATAGCAAAAATCAGGAGAAGCCCTATGAGATAATATCTTTTTAGCATATGCCTAACTGGATTTTCTTTGGAGAATCGACATTAAAGCCTAAGAACAACTGGGCCTGCTCAAAAAATAGAGTCGGAACATCAGTTACATAAAAATCAATAGTTGGTTTCATTACAAACTCTTCTCTTTCCTCTACTAACATTTTATTCTCCGCCAGCAATCGCAATGCAGTAACAGCAGCATGCTCACCTGAGTCAATAAGAGGAATCCCGTTTAAAATTTCACCAATCATTCTGGACAGAAGTGGATAGTGTGTACACCCTAACACTAATGTATCTATTTCTCTATTTTTTAATTCTTGCAAATATTCTTCTGCGATCATTCTACTTGCAGGATGATCAATCAATCCTTCTTCTACTATTGGAACAAATAAAGGGCATGGCTGTGACATAACCGTTATTTCGTTTTTAGCAGCAAGTTCTACTATTTTATTAGTATAAGCTTTACTGTTTACAGTAGCTCTTGTGCCAATCACTCCAATTTTCCCTGTTTTGCTTGCTCTGAGTGCTGCACCTGCAGCAGGTTCAATCATGCCAATAACCGGAATATCTTCTGCAACTTCTCTTACTGTTTCCAAAGCAATTGAAGATGCTGTATTGCATGCTACAACAATTAGCTTAACTTTTTTAGAAATTAAAAAGTCAGCGCATTCTTTGGAGTATTGCTTCACAGTATCATCTGATTTGTTGCCGTATGGCACTCTTGCTGTATCACCTAGATAAACATAACTTTCATAAGGCAAAAAACGTACTAATTGTTTTAGAACACTAAGTCCGCCAACTCCTGAATCAAAAACTCCGATGGGATTATTGTTATGCATTTTATTTCCTGTTTATTTGCATCTGTTAGTACAAAAATAATAAATTTTGCGAGAATACATCATCTAGAATGTAAACCATATTAAAGAGTCTATTGTCAGCTTTTTTATTTGAATTGAACTATAAAGACATTATTTTTACAGAAATACCTCTAAGTAATATAGAAAACAAAACATGAAATATGCAATCCTTTTATTACTTCTCTTTATATCATTTGAGTTAGAAGCTAAAATTCACTGGGCAGATAGTGTAGTTGCTGTTTCTGCTCATTCTGTGATGAAACAGTATTCTCCTGACCAGGTATTGGGAGAACCCAGCATCAGTTCTGATTTTGGTTTTAGTGAATGTGCATGGACTGTACCTACAAAGACACTAAATAAATCAATGCAATGGATAACAGTTTCTTTCAAGGAACCTATAAATGCAAAAACTGTTTTTGTGCATGAAAGCTTTTATCCCGGATCTATTTTTAAAATAGAGTTGCTAAATGAAACAATGGATAAAGCTCAGGTTGTTTATCAAAATGGGAATCCACGCCCAATGGCAGAAAAGGGATATATTTTCAAGCAAGAGATCAGCGCAAGCTCTTTTCCTGTTAAGTACTTAAAACTACATCTTAACAACTATAAATTCTCAAATTATCAAAAAGCTCAAATTGACGCAATTGGAATATCTGATGAAGAAACAGATTATTTCGTTGATATCAATATTCCTAAAAACCTTAATTTTCCTGAATACCCTGAAAATCTAGGAGAAAATATAAATTCTAAATATGCTGAAGTAACAGTTGTTATCTCGCCGGATGGTAATACATTGTATTTTTCCAGAAAAGGACATCCTGAGAATATGGAAAAAGATGCAAGCAGCAAAGCACAAGATATTTGGTTTGCTACAAAAGATAGTTCTGGCAATTTTTCCAAAGCTAAAAACATCGGTGCTCCTTTAAACAATTTAGCCCCTAACTCTCCTATTAGTGCCGGTACAGATGGTAAATCACTTATTCTAATGAATTCATATAATGAGGACGGTACACAATCTTCAGGTTTTTCTATATCATATCTAGAAGATAAAAATTGGAGTTTCCCGAAAACTCTTAACATAGAAAATTATTATAATTTATATGATTATGCTTCTTTTTCAATGGGAGCTGATGGCAAAACTCTTATTTTAAGTATCGAAAGAGAAGACTCTCATGGCCATACTGACTTATATGTAAGTTTCTTGCAGGACAACGGAGTATGGTCAGAACCTAAAAATTTGGGAGATATTCTTAATACTGCCACTAAAGATGAAACTCCATTTCTTGCTTCTGACAATGAAACACTATACTTCTCTTCTGCCGGACATCCCGGACACGGCATGAATGATATATTTATGACTAGAAGACTTGACGATACTTGGCAGCACTGGACAAAGCCAATTAATCTGGGGTCAGTAATTAATACTTCAGGCTGGGACAGCTTCTTTACTATCCCCGCATCAGGTGAATATGCTTATTTTGTATCATCTTTCCAATCATTGGGACGCGAGGATATCTTCAAAATCAAATTACCGGATGAGCTTAAACCGAGAACTGTTACGCTTATTGCAGGTAGAGTATTAGATGCTAAAACGGGTAAACCAATAAACGCAAAAATTGTATATCAGGAATTGCCTAGTGGAAAAGAACTTGGGCAAGCTAGATCAGGTCTCAGTGACGGTAAGTATAAAATAGTTTTACCAGGCGGTAAAAAGTATGCCTTCCTTGCTGAAGCAGAAGGCTATGTTGCTGTGAATCAATATATTGATCTAAGAGAATCTTACATATATAATGAAATTGATAGAGATATCGAATTAGTACCTTTTGAAAAGGGACAGACTGTCAGAATGAATAATATATTTTTCGAAACTGCTAAGTATGAGCTGCTTGAAGACTCTTTTGCAGAACTTGACAGAGTTGTTGAGTTATTGAATAAGAACCCTAACTTAAAGATTCTAATAGAGGGACACACAGACAGCGTTGGGGATAATAATTCAAATTTAGCTCTCTCAAAAGACAGAGCGCTTTCAGTATATAACTACTTAATAAATAAAGGTATTGAGAAATTACGATTAGAAGTAAAAGGTTATGGCGAGAAGAAACCTATTGCCAATAACAGCAGTGATGAAGGCAGAAAGCAAAATCGCAGAGTCCAATTTAAGATATTGGAGATGTAGTGAAATTGGAAAAATCTATAAAAGTTCGTTGATCTACTGAAAAGTGTGGAAACGAACTTTTATAAATTCAATCTTTAGTCTGAATACTGCAAAATATCTATGTATCTAAAGTTTTAAGACTAGACTTATGTCCATAAAAAGAGAAACCTTGCTGCGTTTCGACTCGCTTCACTCGCTCAACGAGCTTCTGAAAATATAAATGAAGATTACTCACCCAAAGACTCATATAAAAAGATATAACTCTCATATCTTTCAAAGTCAATATGGCCTTCCTCTACTGCCTGAGCTACAGCGCAGTGTGGTTCGTGTGTATGAGAGCATGGCTTGTATTTGCAATCTAGCATATAGTCATCAAACTCATGAAAATACAAAGGTAGATTCTGTTTGTCTACTCCTGCCAGAGCAAACTCTCTGATTCCCGGAGTGTCAATTACCTTACCACCAAAAGGCAGATCAAATTCTGCTACAAAACTAGTGGTGTGTCTTCCCTTGTTACTTTTATCACTAATCTCGCTTACAACCTGTACCTGTTCACCCAAAAGGCTATTAACAAGAGTAGATTTGCCTGCACCTGACTGGCCTGAAAATACCGTTGTCTTATCTTTGATATATTCTTCCAGTGGCTTGATGCCTTCACCATGTAAAGCGGACATATATAAGATCGTTATCCCCAAATCATGATAAGGCTGCATTATTTCTTCAAGTTCGACACCTTCCACCAGGTCAATCTTATTGACAGCAATAATTGGTTTTATTTTTCCGACTTCTGCTGCAACTATATAACGATCAATAAGCCTCCTATTAAGGTCTGGCGAGACTAATGGAGCCATAATAACAAGATTATCTATGTTAGATGCGATCACATGTTCACTGTGCCCACCATGAATAGCAACCCTTGAAAGCATGGACTTTCTCATTTCTACTTGAACAATACTGGCACCCGGAAATCCCGAAGCTTCATCATAGTTTTGGTCAGGCAAAATTTTAACTTTGTCACCCACTGCAATAATTGTTTGTCTCTTATTAGTAGAGATAATTTTTCCTGCAGGAAGGCATTCGTATTTTTCTCCTTCTTCAGTTAAAGCATAGAAATATCTTCCCTGTGCGGCAATTATTCTTGCTTGAATTACTCCATCAGGAAGCTTTCCTGATTCTCTTACAAGTATTCTTTTCGGAGCAGAATTTTTCCTAATAGGAGCTTGTTTTGTGTCTTTGTTTTTATTTCTTTTTTTCATTCGTTTTATTACGCTAAAATTATATTCTCTTTAATTTACACAAAGTGTGGAAAATAATTTACACAAATGTGTTTGAAAAGGTAAACAAAATTCGTAAGTTGCCTCTAATTAAAAAATAACACAGGATTCTAGTTGAATTACCGTTGGACATTCAAGAAGCAAGAAGGTAATGAAGAGCATATCCCAAATTTAGCAAGATTATTAAAGATACCCAAGAGTCTTTCTTCAGTTTTAGCCTCAAGAGGCATAAAAAATGAGAAAGAAGCTCAGGTATTTTTTGAACCCAAGTTGACGGACTTACACGATCCTTTCCTTATGGACGGGATGGGTGTAGCTGTAGATAGAGTAATGCAGGCAATCAATTCGGGTGAAAAAATCTGGGTACACGGCGATTATGACGTGGACGGCACTTCTAGTACTTCTATGGTCTGCCAGTTTCTGAAAGAAATAGGCGGAACGGTGGACTATTATATACCCGACAGATTTGATGACGGGTACGGGCTTTCGCGTAAAAGTGTCGACTTAGGTTTAGATTTCGGAGCATCATTACTGATAACGGTGGACGTAGGGATTACGTCATTTGAAGCTCTGGAGTATGCCAAATCTCATGGCATGGAAATTCTAATCTGCGACCACCACGAACCCGGCGATTATCTTCCTGATGTAACTGCAATATTAGACCCTATCAAACCCGGATGTAATTATCCTTTTAAACACCTTGCCGCTTGTGGCGTTGCTTTCAAATTTGTTCAGGCTATTGCTCAACAAATTGGAGAACCTGACAGAGCACTACAATATCTCGACTTTGTAGCTTTGGCTTCAGCTGCGGATATGGTACCTCTAATAGGTGAAAACAGAACGCTGGTATATTATGGCTTAGAACAACTCAATTCTAACCCAAGACCCGGAATTAAAGGTCTTGTATACTGCACGGGCTTGCGTTTAGGTAACATTACAGCCTCTAATATTGTTTATGCCATTGCTCCATTAATAAATGCAGCAGGCAGATTAGGAGATGCACGACGCTCTGTTGAGATGATGTCTCAACAAGATGAAAATGCGGCTTTCAGAATTGCACAGCAATTGGAAGACGAAAATAGAAAAAGAAGATATTTTGATCAAAAAACTTTTGACGAAACTTTACCTATAGCAGATAAAATACTTGAAGATACTGATAAAAGATCTTTGGTGCTGCATGGTGGTAGCTGGCATGCCGGTGTAATTGGAATAGTAGCCTCAAGGCTTGTTGATAAATATCACTTGCCTACTGTACTGCTAACTACAATTGACGGTACCGCTAAGGGTTCTGCAAGAAGTATAAACGATTTTGATATACATACTGCTTTGAAACAATGTGAGCATTTACTTATAGAATTTGGAGGTCATAAACATGCTGCAGGACTTTCTATACCTGTAGATAAGATCCCTGAATTCAGTATTGAGTTTAACAAAATTGCTTCTACTCACATTACAAGAGAAATGCTTGTTCCTGAAATAGAAATAGACTCAGAACTTAAACTAAATGAGCTATCTCCTAAATTTTTAAGAACTTTAAGTAAGTTTGCACCTTATGGATTTGCAAATTACAAGCCAATATTTTACTCCAAAAATGTTAAATCAGTAAATGGGGTTAAAATTGTAGGCAGCAATAATGTTCGTTTCAGAGCATTTCAGAATAATTTTGTAATTGATGCAATTGGTATCAATTTAGCATCAAAAATCGATATTATAGCCGGGGGAAGACCGTTTGACATGGTTTATAATCTGGAAGCAAATAATTTCAACGGTCAAAAATCTCCGCAGTTAACTGTCAAAGATATTAGACCTTCGAAAAATGCATAATAATATCAATTTTAATTACTTTTACGATAGACTACGTGAATTAGTAAATATGAGAGACCTTTCTGCCAAGGAAAGGTTTCTTTTTGTTTTTTCTGTAGTCAAAGAGATTTTTGCAAAACTTACAGAAAATGAAAATAGATATTTCTCCTCCTTTTTCTCTAGGACTGTTTATGTTTTTGATAAACATAACTTCCCTGAAGATCTCAGAAAACACATTGGCAAGGTACGCTATTTAGCTTCAGAGCTCAGTAAAAATCCTAATCTGTATTGTTCTGAAGATAATTACCTTGCGGCACTGCAAATATGTATAAACACTCTCAACACATTATCTGATTCTAAAACTCCTGATTATCTTATTGGTCTTTTTCCAGTATCCATCGATTTGGATTATTCTTTTCTAAGCAGCAAAAGAGAAAAAAAAGATCTGCATAATCTTAAAGGTGTTGTAATTGGCAAATTCGACAAACCCTTTTCGGCACTAAAGTTAGAAATTGACAACACTGAACACATTACCATAAGACTATCAGATAATTGGAAAGACCTTTATACTCAGGTGTGGAAAGGAGTTGAATTAAATATCATTGATTGTGAACTTAGAGATGAAGAGAGTCTACTTTTCGGATGCTCAGCACAAACAATAATTATCTTAATGCCTGATTATCTTTTTGATGTCACAGATCTATCTGAGTGTTTTCAGCAAAAAGGAGTAAATATATTACTATATATCTTAAAGAAATTCCTTCCCCATAGGACAGGATTACCCTTATTAATTGGAAACATAATAAATTCGATGTTAGATGAATTACTCTATGATGATGATACAGATTTTGACGAGTTATTAATCAACTCAATGAAATATAAACCATTACAGTTGTTCGCACTGGCTGCCAAACAACCTGAAGCAGTTCATCAAATAAGAACCATTGCAGCAAATCATTTCAATAGCTTAAAGCGCACTATAGAAGTTTTAGAATATGATAACTTTTTGGTAGAACCTTCTTTCATGAGTCCGGAATACGGCCTTCAAGGAAGATTAGATGTGCTACTGGAATATGATGATGAACCAACACGTAAAAACGTTATCGAATTAAAATCAGGTTCTGCACCCAATACAGACATTGCTTTTAAAATAGATGAAAACAAGTCTGTCAGAGCAGGTATCTGGCATAATCATTTTGCTCAGATTACTTGCTATAATATGCTTCTGGATTCAACTTATAAAGGTAGAAAAGGTAACTCACAAATTCTCTATTCGTCTGCAATTGAATATCCTCTTAGAGATGCGCCAAATGTTATTCAAAAAAAGCAAGATATTATAAAAAATAGAAATTGGGCCGTTTCAATCGAATACTCTTTAACTCAGAAACAATATTCAGTATTCAACATGATAAACCACAGGGATTTTGGTGATTTCCCGCCTTATTTATTAGGCCAATTAAAGTCTTTTGATACTTTCTATACGGGCCTGGAAGAACACGAAAAAGCCTATTTTCACTCAGCTGTTACATTTGTTTTAAATGAGCTGTTTTTCGAGAAAACAGGATCGGATGAATATAGAAATAGAAAAGGGTTTTCTTCTTTATGGAAGGACTCATTCTCTGAAAAACTTCATAACTTAACAGTTATCAGTAATTTAAAGCTGGATATTGATAATTCTGATTTTGACAAACTGCATCTTCATTTTGACCGAAGTGAAGACGTATCAAAGTCACAACCTTTTCGAAAAGGCGACATGATAATCTTGTATCCTTTAAATGAGAGAACTAAAGTTAATCCTCTGTCAGGTCAAATAATTAAGGGTACAATAAAAGAAATTTCTCCGGAAAGAATTATTGTAAGTATAAGAAATAAACTCTTTAAAACTAATTACTTTACAGATAATCACATCTGGGCTTTAGAACATGATCATTTAGATACAAACACTAAAAATCTCTTCAAACAGATTTATGCCATGCTTAGCTCAGATAAAAGAAAAAGAGATTTGTTTTTTGGAATAGCTACTCCAGATTCAGAAAACATTGAAGTATCTTATGACGAACTTAGTGACTATCAAAATAAACTAATTGCAGAAGCTGTAAGCGCAAAAGACTACTATTTGATACAAGGTCCTCCCGGCACGGGAAAAACTTCTTATATGCTTCGGTTCTTAGTTAAATACTTATTCGAAAATACTGACTCTCGGATTTTACTGGTTGCATATACAAACAGAGCTGTAGATGAAATAGGCAATGCACTTAAACGTATTGACCCCGACTTTGAGTTTATTCGTCTGGGAAGCAAAGAATCTTCTGCTCATGATGAGCACATTATTGCCAATCTTGCTGAAAAAATGCGTTTAAGAGATCTGCAAAAGATCATTAAACAAAACAGGGTATTTCTGTCAACTGTCTCCTCACTGAATGCTAATCCTGAGATTTTTGAGATCCACCAATTTGATATAGCGATTATAGATGAAGCAGCTCAAATTCTGGAACCACAACTTGTAGGAATTATATCCAAAGTTGACAGATTTATAATGATTGGAGACGAAAAACAACTTCCTGCTGTAGTGTCTCAGACCAAAGGAAGTCTAGATATTTCCAATAACTGTTTAATAGATCTAGGATTTACATCTTTTTCAGTTTCACTTTTTGAACGTTTGGTCAACAATGCTAAAACCAAACATTTGGATCGGGTTGTAGGTTTACTAAACAGACAGGGCAGGATGCATAACGATATAATGTATTATGCAAATAAACTTATATATGAAGACAGTCTCTCATGCTTGAGTGATCCAACATGGCAGCACAATACTGAAAATATTTTTCAGAATAATTTTTCTAAACTCTCTAAGTTATTAGCAGAAAAAAGAGTTGTATTTATAGACACTCCTGTAGAAAACTTGAGTAAAAGAAACACAACTGAAGCAAAAATAGCATCTGATATCATCAATTTAATTTCTGAGATTGAAGGTTTAGATTTTTCGCCAAATTCAGTAGGCGTCATCTCCCCTTTCAGAATGCAATGTGCTGAAATTACTTCGTTAATTAGTAAAGACTTACAGCCTTTAGTTACAGTTGATACAGTAGAAAGATATCAAGGTTCTGAAAGAGACACCATAATCATTTCTTATGCAATAAATTCTGAGAATCAAACTGATAACGCAGTCGCAGAAACAG
The DNA here is from genome assembly GCA_942490685.1 of uncultured bacterium. Lineage (GTDB taxonomy): Bacteria > Bacteroidota > Ignavibacteria > Kapaibacteriales > UBA2268 > JBFHIJ01. The sequence goes on along the minus strand of CALNXW010000016.1, from coordinate 904,320 downwards.
TTTTAAATAATAAACTTATAGATAGAAAACTAAATGTTGCTATTACCAGAGCATGTAAAAATCTAATTATCCTAGCAAATGCAGATTCTCTGTCTACTAAAAGTTATTTTGCAGAATTTATTGATTTAATCAAAGCAGACGGTAAATTCATTGACTACAAAGAACTTACATCTTAGTTCTTTATTTTTATCCTGAGTTTTATTATATTTAGGTTTGCGATAAGTACTTATTTAGATAATAATTTTATATGTTAAATATATTAAAAGTGTAGAGCACAATGGCTGGACATAGTAAGTGGGCTAACATAAAGCACAGAAAAGGCAGACAGGACGCTAGAAGAGGTAAAATCTTCACTAGAATTGCTAAAGAAATTACAATTGCAGCAAAAGAAGGTGGTGGCGATCCGGATGCAAACCCTCGTTTGAGATTAGCCGTTCAAAATGGTAGATCTCAAAACATGCCAAATGATAATATCACTCGTGCTATTAAAAAAGGTACTGGTGAAATAGAGGGTGTAACGTATGAAGAAATTACTTACGAAGGCTATGCTCCTAGTGGTGTAGCTGTTATCATTGAAACAGTTACAGACAACAGAAACAGAACTGTTGCTGAAATCAGATCTATGATGAGTAAATTGGGTGGCAATTTAGGTGAAACCGGCTCAGTTGCTTGGAACTTCGAAAGAAAAGGTGTTATCACTATCAATACAAGTGGTAAAACTGAAGACGAGCTTTTGGAACACGTTTTGGAAGCAAGTGCTGATGATCTGGAATATGGTGAAGAAACTTGTCGTGTAATTTCTGCGATGGAAAACTTCTCTATTGCTAACAAATACTTTGACAGTGTTGAAGATATAGAAGTTACAGAAGCAAAATTAGAATATATTCCTAAAGACATGGCTAAAATCACTGATTTGAAAACAGCTGAAAAAGTTATTAAGTTTATTGATAATCTGGAAGATCAGGATGATGTTCAAAATCTATTTTCTAATATGGAAATTGATGATAGCATCGCAGATCAACTAGGCTAAACTCATCTCATAGCTTTATTTAAGAAGAGGCAGAAATTATCTGTCTCTTTTTTTTTATTTTTTTTGAAACATGTTTGCAACCAACTCCGTATGATTATTTAGTTAGTATTCAATAATACTACTAGTGCTGCTAAATATTTTATAACAATACGATGCGAGGTTCATCATGTTACGCAAAACTATCTTAATCGCTGCTGCCTTTGTGCTCTTGTGCTCTTCAAGTGCATTTTCTCACAACATAAAACTCAGTCCTGTCGTGCCGCAAGACAAATCGCAACAGAAAGCAGAGTTAGTCTCTGAGAAATTTCCAAAAGATGCTATTGTTTTTGAAAAAACAAAAAAACCAGCAACTAACAAAATTTATATAACAACAGACAAAGATAGATATATTACTAATGATACGTATATAAAAATAGAAGATATTCCACTGCATACAAAGTATTTTTGTAATGCTACTCAGATAAATTCACATCAAATTTTGATTGAAACAGATATGGCAAACGGAGAATTGCTTCTTCAGATTACTGATTCTTCCGGTAAATTGGTATTTAATTCCATGATTGGAGTTTGCAAACATCAATATTTTGATTTGGATTTTCTTGAATCAGGAGAATATATTGGTACTCTTTCAGGCGTTGGAATACTAAAAAGATTTGACATCACAATATAATTTACTACTGAGGGGTTTTGTTTTTTTAACTTAACCCCTTCTTTTATTACTAGAAGATTTTAAAACGATATCCCCTGTTTCTACTTCAAGATGTTCAGCTATTACTTTACATTTTGCTTTCAATAAGAAATATATATTCTCTTCTCTATCAGATAATCCTTCATAATTCCCTTGTCCCTTACTAATTACTATCTCTGCATCATCATATAATTCAAGGAATCTCTCATTGCACATTGATAAAATAGTTCCAGGAGCAGGAGAACCGGAAGAAATCAATTCAGAGACTTCGTGAAGACCTGAAAGGCGAGCTTCCTTCAGAGTTGCATCATTAATAATTGGCGATGCACGCACAGCATAAACCACTGGTTTATCAATCACTTCAATCAACAATTTATCAAACACAGTCTCCCCGCTGTTATCTCCAAGAAATAATATTCTTTTGGCTGAAAACAAATCTGATTTGAATTGCTCATAATCAAAAATGGCAAAGTCCTGTGCTAAGATTTTTTCTATATCACTTTTTAGATCAAATTCAGCATCGACTCCAAGATCAATAACATTCCCTGCAATAGATAATCTGACAGCTGTTAAAAGTGGATCTTCTGAGTCAAACACTATCTTTTTCATCTCATCATATATTTTGTTTGCTTCTTCGATATGCGCAAACTTTATTGAAGCATATGGATCTAAAACACCTGTAACTTCAGAAATGCAATGATACATTCTAGTGCTTAGTTCAGGTGGAGGAAGCATCATATCCATCTCTTTTAGCATAGCACCGGTTTTATCTATAATATCTTTGATTTGAGCTATATCCTGAGTAGCTAATTTGGAAGTTTTAATTGCTTGATGCAATATACAAGGGAAACATTCTAAAGAAGTCTTCATAAGCAATATACTTTTTTATCTTGTGTCGAAAACATTCTGTAAGATACCTATTTATGCTCATAATATTTACTACATTTTACTTAATTTATTTTCCTTATAAAGAATATATGCCTGTTCAATCGACTTCCCACCTGCACCGATATAGATATCCGTCCGGCCTTTTTTAATTATTGACATAGCATTCCCCCCAGGCCCATTACCTGTTATCAAGACATCAGTTCCTAACTCAAAAAGTTTTTGAGCAGTTTTAGGTCCTGCTCCGTGAGCATCATTTGCAACATCCGAATTATCAATCACTTCAAGACTTTTAGTATCATCATCCAGTACTAATATAAATTCCGTTCTGCCGAATCTGGAATCTATTTTTGATTCCATATCTTTACCTGTACTTGTAAAAGCTATTTTCATATCACTTCCTTTACTTTTTGTTTTATAATATCCCAAGCATGAATTATCTCACTTGCATGTAAATTATCAGATTCAGTAATTATTTGAGCATTAGCTATCATTTTAGGTATTTCAGAACTATAAGGAATGCCTCCTATAAACTCAATTCCAATTTCATCCAAATATGTTACTATATCTCTTTTGACTTCGATATTTAGATCTGCCTTATTTATAAAGCAGACTGAACTAATCCTATGCTTTTTGACTAATGCTGTCACTCGTTTCAAATCATGAAAAGCAGATAAAGTAGGTTCTGTAACAAAAACAACCAGATCAGCACCAGATAAAGAAGATATAACAGGACATCCGATACCCGGTGAACCATCAACTATAACATATTCTTTTTTCAACATCTTAGCCATTTCTTTTGACTTACTCTTCACTTCAGCAACAAGCTTACCGGAGTTGTCTGCTCCTATATCCAATTTTGCATGAACCATTTTAGTACCTGTTCTGACATCAGAAACTAATAGTTGTCCAACTTTTCTCTTATAGCTTTTGATAGCTCCGGTAGGGCATATTTTGATGCAATAACCGCATCCTTCGCATGATAGTGGATCTACCGCATAATTTGCCCCCTCAGACATAATAGCTTGAAATCTGCAGATCAGCTTACATTCGCCGCATGCAATACATGCTTTTTTGTCTATCTCTGCAAGCTCACCGAAGAAAAAGTCTTTTGATGAAACAGATACAGGATTTAGCAGCAGATGTAAATCAGAAGCATCTACATCACAATCTGATATAATACAATCACTTCCAGCAAGATAAGCTAAAGAAGCTGTGAACGAAGTTTTACCTGTTCCTCCTTTACCTGAAATAATTACAATTTCTTTCATAAGCTTATTGCCGCTCTATTTCTTGAATTTTGTAGTACAATTTTTGAATTTCTGTTGTAAAGTTTTCGTGTTTGTCAATAAGCAGAATCCCTTTAGAACTTAAATACGCTATATCTCTATCCTCAGGAATGCGAGAAATAATTTCTATATTTTCTTGTCTGCAATATTCATCAATACCAAAAAAACTTTCGTTAGCCCTGTTTATAATAACAGAAAACGGTTTGTCAATGAGTTTAACTGTATCAACTGCAAGACGTAAATCATTAAGTCCAAAGGGTGTTGGCTCAGTTACGAATATTACATAATCAGCATTTTTTATTACTTCTATCATAGGACATGATGTGCCGGGAGGAGAATCCATAATTACAAAAGTCGATTTATTGGATATGCACTCTATATATCTTAAAGTTTGCGATATAAGAGGCACAGATTGCTCCTGTCCTATATTGAGTCTGCTTTCTATAAAATCAATATTATTAATCTTATGGTGTTGTAGTAAACCAATTTCTACAGGCATCATAGGTAAAGCTTCTGATGGGCAGAGTTCCGAACATGCATAACAGCTGTGGCAGAGTTCAGGAATAATTAGCAATTCGTTGGCTAATCTGATAAGCGCATTAAATTTACAATTTTCTTTGCAGTCATTGCACAATAGGCATTTATCTCTATCCCAAGTTGGGATCATTTTGTACTTTTTTTCAGAGTAAAATAAATCGGATTTTATGAATATGGAAGAGTTAGGCTCTTCCACATCTAAGTCAGCAAGCACAGTTTTTCTTTGAGATGCTGAGTATGTTGCTAAATTTGTACTTATCGTAGTTTTTCCTGTTCCACCCTTCCCACTTGCAATAGCAATTTTCATTTATATCTCTGTTTAATGATCACAAAGATTAGTGCCAGTCTGCAAACTACTTTCTAAATAAGAACAGACTAAGTCTTTTGGATTACCGGCAGTTACTCCCATGCATACCTGAATATTATTTTCAGTAAATAGATCTTGAGCTTTTTGCCCCATACCACCTGCAATAATGACATTTACTCCCTGGTCAGCTAAAAATTTTGGGTATACACCGGGTTGATGTACAGGAGGTTCCAACATCGTTTCATTAGTAACTTTTCCATCTACAGTATCAATAACCGCAAATTTCTCACAATGTCCAAAGTGGGCACATAATTTTCCTGCCTCAGTAGGAACTGCAAATTTCATTTTCTTATTCATTGTTACATATCCTTATTAAATTTATAAGTGATAGGAAGAAAGCAAGGAGAGATTTATGCATGATTTACTTATTGAGTATAAGAACAGGAGCTTGCTTTCTTCCGAAAATCACTAATCCTTGTTTAATACAATTTGTTCGAGAGTTTCTAATCTATTGATTATAGTATCGTGTCTATTTCTATTTCTCCTTCTACCGCAATTGTTAAAGTTTGAGCTGTCATCTTCTCCTCTATTATTGCAGTTAGGAATTATAGATTTTCCGGAACGACCTAATCCCCTGCCTAACTTAGAACCTTCTCTTAAAGGTCCCATACCGTCTCTATTTGGCATATTATTCTCCTCATTATTCTGATTGGCAACATTTTCCGTGACCAAAACCACCGGCAAAATTAATTAGCTTATCCGAATTACACGCCGGACAGTTTTGTATATGTTCATCAAATCCTATTTTGAACATTTGCCCACAACCCATACACCTAAGTATGTTCTTTCTGAAATGTACATTTCCACCTTCTATTACTAACATCTTACCATGGATAATAAACTCAGCTATTTTTTTTCTGGCTCTATCTATTAATCTAGTAAAAGTTGATCTAGAAATCTCCATTTCATCCGCTGCATCAGCGTGTGAAAGACCTAACTCATCAGCTAATTTAATCGCTTCATATTCATCCAAGCTAAGCATTATTTTACTTAAACCCGGCCCTTTAACACCTATCGGTTTAAAAGCACTAAAAAGAGGTGGTTCTCCAACAATTCTATTTTTTTCTGTTCTCGGCATAACTTCTGACTCCAATATAATGCACATATGTGCATTATCCAAATTTATTTTTAAGTATTATTATTATTTCTTTTGATTTTATTCCATGAATTTACTTAAGACTAGAATGTATGTCTCAGGAAAATCTGAGTTTACTTCTTTTCTGTCATTGCTAAATATTTAAAACTGTTTTTTTTATTGTAGATATTATAAATACAACTATATTGCAAAGATAGCTGGATTAAGAAGAAAATGAGAATCTATTATGAAATATAGTGCAATATTGCTTTCCTTGCTTCTATTTACTACTCAATCATTCTCTAAAATAATTACTAAACCCTACTTGCAGGCAGGTACATTTAAAAGTATGGTTATTATGACTGAGTGTGATTCAAAATCTCCGGTTACTGTCAAGTATACTACCCCTGACGGTAAAACTCTCACTGAACAGACTACTTTTATAGTTGAAACTGATACTATACCCAAAACATATGTCCATAGAATAAAGCTGAATAGTTTATCAGCTAGTACTTTATATAAATATGAAGTATCTCAAGACAATAGTACATCTTATACAAGTGATTTTAAAACATTATCGAGAAAAGATAACGATACTGTCTCTTTTGCAATACTGGGAGACACGAGATCCAATCCTAATAATGTGCCGGCAATTTTTGCAAATAAGATACTAGAAAAAAGACCTGACTTTTCAATCTATTTGGGTGATCTTTGCTATAAACCCGGATATCAATACTATAAAAAGGAGTTCTTAATCCCTGAACAACTTGAACTTGCATCTAAAGTTCCTTTTTATAATGCAGTTGGTAATCACGAGGACTGGAAGCAAAATACTAAAGCATTTACTCAGTCACCTTCGGACGGGAAAGACAATCTACCTTATTACTCTTTTGATGCAGGCGATGTGCATGTACTTGTAATGAGCACTGAGACTTCTCTTTCTAAATACTCAGCTCAATATAAATTCGCTGAAGCTGATTTGAAAACAAGTAAAAAGAAATGGAAAGTTGTCGCTTTTCATATCCCTGCTTATGCAGCAGGTGCGCACGGTGAAAATAAAAATATGAAAAGACTTACCAAGGAACTTTTTGAAAAGTACGGAGTGGATGTTGTCTTTGCCGGACATTGCCACTTCTATCAACATAACCTAGTTAACGGCATTCATCATTTCATAATGGCCGGAGGAGGCGCTCCTCTGTACAGACCTAAAAAGAAGCCTTATGTAATAAAATCGGTAAGAGCTCATCACTATGGAATAGTCAAGGCAACTAAAGACAAATTTATTCTCAAAGCTTTTGATAAGAAAGACAACATCATAGACGAAGTGATATTAACAAAATAGCGTATACTTAGATAAATTTATTATTTAAAGCCTGTGCTTATCGCATAGGCTTTTTTCGAGCTCATAATACACAAGCTATACACATGAGATATCCAGCTTTATCAATATCACATCAATAAACTTTCCACAATCATTTTTTAATATTGCATACAATCTTGATATGTATTAATTTATAAAGTTATTTACAATAATATTCTATTACACATATTTTATAAGGGAAAAAAATGATTGATTTAATCCTAAGAGCTAAACACTGGCAAATATTTTCATTATTAGCAGTTCCTGCTTTGCTTCAATTAATTTTTCAGTTTTCAGCGTTCCCATTCAATTCAGAGTCAGGCCTTGCAAATTCTGAAGCATTTGTTTTGCAATTTAAGAATATGATGTCAGTGTCAGTGATATTTGGTTCAACAGTATTCATATTATTCTTTGCCTGGTTATGGTCAGTTGCCATTGGACTGAATAAAAAACTCTCTCCTGAAATTGCTGCAAAAACTTTATATTTTAAAATATGTACAGTTTTAATAGCAATTTCCTACACTTTTATATTTTTCTTAATGTTTAAGCTATTTGATTTGTTTAGCCAAATATCATCAGACAATGCTTTACCTGATGATTTCTTTTCATTATTTATATCTTTGTTTATGCTGATACCTATCGTTTTTGGATGTTTTATTTACATATATGGATTTGTTGCAAAAGCTATCGTTGCATCAGAGAAAAACGGGAAAGTCAAAGTTAGCGACTATATCCCTGAATTTTTCCTGATTTACTTCTTCCCAATCGGTATTTGGTTCTTACAACCAAGGATTAATAAATTAGTTGGAGAGGGAGATGAGTAGACCACATTATCTTGCAACAATAAAAAATTGGAAGTTATTTTTACTACTCTTTTTGATACCATGGTTGGCTAGCTATGGATTAGATCTCTCATCAACCGGCATAGGAATAGATTCTGTTATATTTGAAATATTGGGAATGACTATTAACTTAAGCTGTTTGGTATTTCTCATATGGTTTTGGGTTGTTGCTCTTGAGCTTAAGAAACATCTACCTGAAGAGATTTATTTTAATCATAAATTTTTCAGATCGGCTATGTTGGTTTTAGGATTAATACTTCCTGCTTACGGTATTATTGAAGCGTTGGCTCCGCAGATGATTCTGGAAAACAACTCAACTAAGTATTTATTTAATATTTTTGGATTTTACGTAAACACTCATGATAGCTTAACATTTATATGCTATACATATGTATGCCACTACTTATCAAGAGCTCTTGCTACTGCGGAAAAGCAAAAAAATTCCACATTGATTGAACATTTGGGCACTTTTATATTACTCTTTATTCTCCCAATTGGAATTTGGTTTATTCAACCACGTATAAATAAATTAACAACAGGCACATAGGATTTGATAATAAAATAAAATCCGATCCCTTTAGTTTAAGTAGAATTCAAAGCAAAATTGAGAAATTATGGCACAAAAGATTAAATAACTAATTATATTATGTCTTTCAAAATATCAGGGTAAGGACATGAAATTTATAGTTACTATCTTTTTACTAATAACTCTATTAGGAAACACAATGGCAGCAAACAAACACCCTATGAAAATAGCAATGGTCAGCGTTTTAGTCTCTGATCCTGCAAAAGCATTTAAATTTTACACTGAAATCCTGGGATTTGAAGAAGTAATGTTTTCTCCTGAAAACTATATCGCTATAGTCAAGTCTCCCTTAGATTTGTGTGGTACTACTATTCTTTTAGAGCCTACTGAGCCGGGCGGTTTAGATTTTGTCCAGAAATATAAATCTGAACTTTACAAAATGGGAATGCCTGTTATTTCATTCGGCTGTGATGATATACATAAAACATACGAAGACCTAAAATCAAAAGATGTTAAATTCAAGTTAGAGCCAACAAAAAGAGATTTCGGATACGAGGCCATTTTTGATGATGATAACGGGAATTATATACAACTCTTGCAGATGTAAGTGTTATCCAAAAGATTGAAAATTAAAAGCAGAGCATGAATATGTTCTGCTTTTTTGTTTACAGAAGCAACAATTACTTGTATATTAATACATTTTTTATATATTAGCATTAAACCTATTTTTATTACACATATTTTTTTAAAGGAATAAGTGCAAAATGAAATTGCCTATTATAGATATTAATATCATTCTAGTTGGAAACACAAGTAATAATTTAGTAAAGATAATTAAAAAGATAAAATCAAAATTTTTCGTAATAAAAAATATTGATTTCAAGAAAAACAATCCAAATTGCAGTAATGGTTTCTATCTTAATCAATCTTATACTGATGAACAACTTAATAATTTAACTGTTTCTACACCAAACATGTTGAATGTAATAATTGTTAATGCAGAGCTTGAAGATGGTTTTTATATTAGGGGGTTATCAAAAGATAAAGTCGCCATTTCTACTAAAGTAATTGAAGATATTTTAATCTTTAATGATATTCCTCTTGGTTTATTTTTGAAACGATCTCTGATAGAATTAGTTGTTCTATATATTGAGTTTGGTTATGAGTTAGATGATAATATGTATAAAATCGTTCACTCAGAAACTAGAGGCTGTCTCTTCGACTTAAATGCTGATTTACGAGATATTAAGTATAATATTGAAAGTCCAATAATATGTGAAGAATGTAGTGCACGCTTAGCTGGAAATCAAAAAACATCAAAACATTTAAATACAATACAAAATGAATTGAAGAATATTAAGAGCCCATTCTTACTACGTATCGAACGAAAAATAAAAGCTTATCCAATTTTATCAATTTTGATTACTATTCTATCAACAATATTTCTAAATATAATTTCTCATTTTGTAATCAACTTTATTTCAAAATAGAAGAATAATAAATACCATGTAAAATATACTATAACTAAATCACGATACTAATTTTTTTACGTAATACAAGTTTAAGAGTTCGTTTTTTGTATTAATTAAAATCATAATAGCTCCAAATTGCATGTTTCGACTCGCGTTGCTCGCTCAACGAACTTATATATATCATATCTCACTCAATCCCTCCCATCTTTGGAAAACTTGTGTATAACTTTGTAATATAGACAAGCATATATCCTAAAATTTATGTATTTTTGATATTCGGATTAATACGTGAAGTTTGTAAATTTTTGTGCTGATGTAAGTCAATGATAAAAAGCTGGTTAACAAAGAAAGAAGAGCTTTCGGCTAATTTGAGAATTTTTAATGCAAAAATGATTACCAGAGAAAATCCGCTGTCAGGAGAAGACGGCAAGTTTACTGTTTTAGATTCTCCGCAGTGGGTGAATATCATTCCTATTACAAAAGAAAATGAAGTTATTCTGGTTAAACAGTACAGACACGGCACAGATGAAGTTACTTTAGAGATTCCAGGCGGTCTTATCGAAAAAGGTGAAGATCCGAGAATCGCTGGTCAGAGAGAATGTCTTGAAGAAACTGGTTTTGGATCTAAAAAGGACGCTGTCTTATTAGGTAAAAACCGACCCAATCCGGCATTTTTAAATAATCACTGTTATTCGTATGTTTGGTTTGACTGCGAATTAATCCAAAAACAAGAATTGGATATCCATGAAGATATAGAAGTTGTAAAAGTACATCTAAATAAGATTAAAGATTACATACTGGATGGCAAAATTGATCATTCTCTTGTACTAACGGCATTCTTCTTTTATGGTCTAAAATATAAAGACTTAGAATTTTAAATAAATCAAATATTTGAGCTTATGGGAAAAATAATTGCTATTGCGAATCAAAAAGGCGGTGTAGGTAAAACAACGTCCTCTATCAACCTTGCAGCATCACTCGCTGCCATGGAATTTAAAGTTTTGCTTGTCGATACCGATCCACAGGCTAACACTTCAAATGGTGTAGGCATTGATTCGAGAGAATTAGATAAAACTGTTTATGAGGTGCTTGTAAATAAGTTACCTGCTCAGGAATGTATTTTAGAGACACAGATGCCTAATCTGAGCCTATTGCCTTCTCACATTAATCTGGTTGGTGCTGAGATAGAAATGGTGAATGAAGAGCAAAGAGAGATGGTACTTAAAAGTGCTTTGGCAGAAGTTAAAGAAGATTACGATTTTGTTATAATAGATTGCCCTCCTTCTTTGGGATTGCTTACATTGAATGCACTTTCTGCTGCAAATGCTGTACTTATTCCTGTACAGTGTGAATATTATGCATTGGAAGGTTTAGGACAGCTTCTGAATACTATTTCAATTGTTAGGTACCACCTAAATCCTGATTTGGATATTGAAGGTGTACTTTTGACTATGTTCGATGCCAGACTAAGACTCTCTAACCAGGTTGTGGAAGAAGTAAGAAAGCATTTTGACGAAAAAGTATTTAGTACTCTGATAAACAGAAATGTACGTTTATCAGAAGCGCCAAGCCATGGTAAACCTGTCATTTTATACGATGCGGTTAGTACAGGTGCAAAAAACTATTTAGATCTTGCTGCTGAAATAGTGGAAAGAAATAAAAAGCTTTTTAAACGCAGAAAAATTAAAACAAATATTGTATAATCATAGTCACAAAAATAAATGTCTAAGAATATAAAACCGGCTCTAGGTAAAGGTCTTGGTGCTTTGATTCCTAAAGTTGATTACCAAAAACAACAACAAGAAGCCGATAAATCAAAATCTTCTGTAGATGCAGGTAGAATTGCCAGCATCGACATTAAACTGATTTCTACAAATCCGTATCAGCCAAGAAAGGATTTTGACCAGGAAGCACTAAATGATCTGAAGAACTCGATATTGGAACATGGAGTAATTCAACCAATTACTGTACGCAAATCTCTTCACGGTTATGAACTTGTTTCAGGCGAAAGAAGACTTAGGGCTTCTAAGCTGGCAGAACTTGATACTATACCTGCTTTTGTTTTGGATGTAGAAACCGGAGCAAAATCTCTTCAATTAGCAATCATTGAAAATGTCCAGAGAGAAAATCTAAATCCTATTGAGATTGCTCACTCTTATCAGAGATTGATTGACGAATGTAATCTTACTCAAGAGCAAGTTGCTGTGAAAGTTGGTAAAGATCGTTCTACAGTCACTAACTTTCTGAGACTGCTTAAATTGCCGGAAAAAGTACAAGAAATGCTTCGTACAAAACAGCTTTCTATGGGGCATGCAAGAGCACTTCTAGGGCTAAGTTCCAGTGAAAAAATGAATGAAGCCGGAATGTTGGTAATTGAAAAGCAGCTTTCTGTCAGAGCCACTGAGGCTCTAGTCAAAGAACTTGAAAACACTCAAAAAGCTCCTAAAGCTGAGCCAAAACACAAAGATCCTATAGTTAATGAAGAAACTAAATTGATTTTGGAAGATTTGGAAAACAGATTGAGACAATCTTTTGCGACTGATGTAAAAATTCAGCCTAAATCAAAACAAAGTGGAACTATAAGTTTTGAGTTTTACTCTCCGGAAGACATGGAACGTCTAATTGAATTATTTGAAGAAATAACCAAAAAAAATGGAAATTAGGGGAACTTTTTGATGAGTAATGGTGTAATAAAGATATCACATAAGCATAGAATAAGAGTGAGATACGCAGATACTGACAAAATGGGTATAGTTTATAATGGAAATTACTTTACTTTTTTTGAAGTAGGAAGAACTGAACTGATGAGATTTCACGGTTTAAGCTATAGAGATTTGGAAAAAGAGGGATTTTATTTGCCCCTGGTAGAGAGCCATGCTAAATACATTACTCCTGCTCTTTACGACGATGAACTAGATGTGGAAGCTACTCTATGCTTTGAAAAAAAAGCTACTATGAAGTTTGATTATAATATTTATCGTGGAGATACGATAATATCCAAAGGCTACACAGTGCACTCATTTATGAACCAAGAGACAATGAGACCTGTTCGCCCTCCAAAATCCTTTATCGATTTATTGGAAAATATTCAGACTAAACGTAGCGATAGCTAAAATTTGAACTTATTTCGGATTCTAATCATGACTAAAATAAAGATACTTATTATCCTGTTTGTAACCAGTGTGTTTATCTATGATGCAAATGCTCAGGCTTATACTCCATTTAACTTTGTCAGAGAATCTATGAGCGCTAGAAGTGCTGCTTTGGCAGGTTGTATGGTCTCTATGAGTGATGACCCGACAGCACACTACTTCAATCCTGCCTCAATTTCAACAGTTGAGAAAAATAGGTTTGCAGTAACATTTCTAAAACATGCAGCAGATATCAACTCAGGAAATGTATCTTTCATCTCTCCCCTTAGTGAAGATAAAGAAAATACAGCATACTGGGCTACTTCAGTTGCTTTTACGAATTATGGTTCATTTGATTATGCAGACATAAATGGAGATAAAAGCGGCCAGACTTTTGGAGCTAATAATCTTGCATTTTCCGGTACTTATTCTGATATATTAGATTCGAGTTTATATTATGGTGTTTCAGCCAAGTTTATATATTCCAATTTGGAAGAAGTAAGCTCTACTGCTTTTGCAATAGATGCAGGTATATTTTACAAATTAAAAGACGGTAGATCAAACTTTGGTTTGTCTGTTCTTCATGCTGGCACTCAAATATCTAAATACGGAAATGAATCCGAAGATTTGCCTTTGGATATTAGAATTGGGATGAACCACAGGCTAAAAGGTCTTCCATTACTTGTTAATGCTTCTTTCCATCACTTAGCAGATGAAACAGATAAATTTACAGATAAGCTTAAAAACTTTGCTATTGCCGGCGAATTATATCTAGGTAAATCAATTATGGTTCGTCTAGGTTATGATAATCAGATACGTCAATATTCCACTCCTGATTTCGAAAAAGGACTTTCAGGAATTTCTGCAGGTGTGGGCATAAAAGGCGATAATTTCACTTTTGATTATGGATTTGCCAGATACGGGAGTGCTGCAACATTGCATAGATTCTCCATTGCATTTGATATAAACTAAGGCAATCATGGAAGATATAAGAAAGAAAATATTAGTTGAAATAGAAAATTCTAAAGAATCTATTGCAGAACTAGAAGAAATTATGCAACCGATTGAGCCTGACTGCGCAATTGGTAGACTTTCCCGAATGGAAGCCATACAGAATCAAGGTGTTGCAGAACAGTCTCTAAAGCAAGCCAGAGATAAGCTGAATAAACTCGAATATATGCTAAATAAAGTTGGTACTGACGAGTTTGGAAAATGTAAAAATTGTGGCGAACCAATTCCCATTGAAAGAATCCTTTTCATACCTGAAAACCCCTATTGTATTAAGTGCTCTCGATAAATAAGAGCTAAGCACTCATTTGTTTTATTCCCTCAGTAATATCAATTTGATACATTGATTCTTTAGGAATACTAATCCTTAATTGTTTATTCTCACTCTTATCACCAGAGTGAAGATTTTGATTTGTTGATATAACGCTAGTTCCCAAGTACTCAATGTTTAATACAAAAATCAATAATATTGAATAGCAAAAAAAAATGGCCATTTTGGCTATTTGTTCTAAGCATTAATACGGATATATTAATGTTGTAATAATTAGCTAGTTAGTACAACATTATTATCACATTAAATGAGGAACAGCAATGACTAAAATGCAACAATTATTGGGCATAGTTCTTTTATGCCTTTTAGGTATTTCATCATCCACTAATCTGTTTGGGCAGCCTTATGTTAGTCCAAATAATTTGGTTAGGAATGGTGATTTTGAAATGTATTTTTATACAAAATCATCATATTATTATGATATTGAGCAATTTACGGCACCAGCCAATTTTGACAATACACAACTATGGGATCAAGATGCTGTTAAAATAACTACTATTCCACCAAGAAACTTAGATGATGAACACTTATATGGTCCACTTCGGGCCGAACATTTTAAACAATACTATCCGAATACTTCTGACAAGGGAAAGCAGTGGGGATGGCATAGTAATATAATAGATAATATGAGGGGACCGGATTATTTTAACTCCAAATTCTTTCCTAACATTGGTTATTCACAGTACACAAATTTTTCAAAATGGAACTGGGCAACTTGCACCGACTGTCAAGCTTTAGGGACATATGAAAGAATAGATATGACTGGACATGAGGATGGTATGGCAGGTATCCACATGTATAGATTTTTAAGCACAGGTAATAATTCATTTGATCATAACTATAAAGAAGCTATATATCAGAGGCTTAAAACAAGCTTAATACCGGGGCATACTTATAAAATCAGTATGGATGTTCATGGTACTCCTAATGATTGGTGCGCTCCAAATATCACAAATGGCGAACATACTATGAACCTTAAACAAATATCAATTCTATTAGGTAAAAGAGAAAGTTCAAACACCCAGAAAAAAAGTATTGAAGAAATAGTAAGAACTAATCCGAATAGTCCAGGACAATGGGAAATTGACCTCAATTATTTCCCTTCTCAAGACATCAAAGAAGTTGTTTTTAATAGTACTGACTATGGCACAAATGCTGAGCGTTTTCCTTTCGAATGGACTCATGTTGAAAAAGAAATTCTTGCTACTAATGATTTTGACAATATAACTATATGTAATTTTCAAAACCAGGCCAATTTTGAACTTACAGATTCAGACTCACCTTGGCAGCATACCTTTATTTTCATAGATAATGTTGAGATTGTAGATTTAAATATAGAAGACTGTTGCGATTTTTTCAAAACTCTCAATTGGCTTAAACCCTATGACAACCGAGACGATAATGTTTGTTGCTTTGAGTTTCACCCACAATCAGTCAGAGACAATTGTCCAGAAATAAAAAAAATGACAGTGACTCATCCATCTTTGTCATCTCCTGTTGTTATTGAAAGAGCTTCTGGTTTGCCATTGGATATAAATGCATATCATGAATATTTTTCTGAACTGGAAAAAGTGTGTATCCCGAAAGAAGAGATCGACAACGGCAATAATATAGTTCATATTTCTCTTGAATATGAATCAGGCACCCAAACTGTTTCTTGCAATTTCGATTTGGAATTAGAATGTCCATGTACAATGGAACAAGGCAGTGATACAGGTTATGACGTAATTCTAGATAAAATAGAAGATACTTGTTGTTGGGCTATTATTATTGAGAACAACTCAGATTGTGATAATTTGATGATTCCTGAGATTATTCTAGAAATGCCGGAAGAAGCAAAGCAATTCTTAAATACTACTACTTTTGGAAGATTCACAGCTGATGAGAGCCACCCTGAGCATATTGTATTTATTCCTCCGGGACGATATGGATCAGCTCAAACACCAATATTACTTCCAATAGGAGGTCGAGTAATTATCGGAGAAATTTGTTTCAATCAAAATGTAGATATAGATTTTAGAATTCTCCTTAGAAAATTTAGAGATGATGATACGAACTCTGATCCAACAAATGGAGAAATAGTTGAGATTACTCCTCACCCTTCTTCAGAATTAATTGACAGTAAATTAATGTGCGAACCTTGCGACTGCGATAATAAATATTTATTCGACATAGCTAAAACAGGAAACAATGATGAAGGTAATTGCTGTTATGATATTTCAGTAGAAAGGCTTGCACTAGATGATTGTGTATACGAAGCAGTAAATGTTGTGATATTGAATGACAATCAAGAAATATCTAATACTCCATTCTCATTGGCTAATAATACAATCACCATTAATACTTGCACAACAGTAAATAACATAACAGTTAAACTTCTAAAATCAGATGGTACGGTAGATTGTGGGAAGTCATTTATTACTAAATGCTGCGACTGCAACACTTGGGATCCAGTTCTTGAAACATACAACGAAGAGAAAACTAGAACGTGTTTCCGCAGTGGACCAGAAGGTACATTAGAATCTTATGAAGTTAAATATTGTTGCCCAAGATGGCAAGCATATTTAGATGATGAAAATTGTGGATTGCAAGTACATGGTATAACTGTAAGAGAAAAAAATACAGGCGGAGAACAAGAAGTTATACCTTTACAAGCTTTCCCAGTAGGTCTAACGACTTCAATATTTGATTTTGGAGATATCTTCTGTGATTGGGGTGGATGTGATATACCATTCATGAATAATTACGAACTAGAAGTTATATTTTATGATAAAGATGGCAATGTGATTTGTAAAAAAGATCTCATAAATCCTTGCTATAAAGAGTTATTATGGGAATTTTCTGAGATAGAAGCAAGACCGATAGACTATCTTAGCAGTTGTTTAATTGCACCGAATCCTGCAGTTGATCAAGTTACTCTAACTTTTAATTTGGATAAGCAATGCCAAGCTGAGATTCAATTATTTGACCAAAGTGGAGAACTGATGGCGAATATTTCAAAAAGTCAATTTGAAGCTGGTGAAAATAACGTGGAATTCCAAACAAAGGAATACGCTTCAGGCTACTATTTGGTAAATATTAAAATTGAAGGACAATCATTCTCAATACCTTTAGTTATTGTTCGCTAATAGTATTATGTAGTCAACATAGCTAAGCAAAACCCAAAGGGATGCCTATTTAATAGGCATCCCTTTTTCGTACTTAGTAACATGAATTATTTATTGAGCTACAAATACATTGGAAAGGTAATTTCAAACATACTAGTTTTGCTTTAGAATTTGATAATTTTATTCAAAGTTTCCAATAGCTTCTCTTCGCTGTCTCTTTTACAGACAAAAGCATCAGCACCAAGAGAGATTAACTCTTGCTGAGAACTGTGATTATCATATATGCTATAAATTACTATTTTCAGATCTGGAAGGATTTTTCTTAGTTCAACTATATTTTCTCGAACAGGTGGACCCGGAATATCAATGTCAAGTATTACAATATCCGGCTTTTTTTCTTTTACTAAAGGAATGAGATCATATGTATTTTCAAGTGCCTCTAACAGCTGATAATTTGTGTGATTATTCAGTAAAAATGAAACTCCTAATCTCACAACAGCATGATCATCTGCAATAATACATTTATATATTTTTGGCATAAATTTTATCTTATCTGTTTTTTCTAAATCTAAGATGAGAATAAATATGATTTATTCCAATAGCCGGAATAGCTAAATTATTCAACTATTCTATTCTTAATTGCATATTTCACAAGGTCTGCAGTGCTGTTAAGATTTAGTTTCTTCATTATATTCTTTCTGTGATTATTCACAGTGTTTTTGCTGAGAAAGAGTTCTTCAGATATTTTTGTTGGATTATCCCCATTTGCTATCATCGCAAGCACATTCAATTCTCTGCTTGAAAGACGATTATCCGAGCCTATATTTTTATTACCCTGGAGTTCAAATAATTCAGAGGAGTACTCCTGTGACATATAGTATTTACCACAACATACAGTTTTGATTGCCTCTATGATTTCTTCACTTTCATTCTCTTTGTTGAGATATCCATGAGCACCAGCCATAAATACTTTGTCAGCAAATTGGTTTTCAGGACTAACAGTAAAGACAATAATTTTAGTCTCAGAATATTTCTCATTAATATCTGTTATAGTGTCTATTATAAACTTTCCCGGCATATTAATATCAATTATAATAATATCAACCTCGTTTTCTGAAAGGCTATCCATTAGTTCAAAGCTTGATGCAGCTTCTGCAACCACTTTTAAATCTTGATGTTTATTTATAATAAACTTCAATCCCTGTCGAATTATTGAATGATCGTCCGCTATTACTATTTTTTTCATATTATAACTCAATTTAGTGGTAGTTTTACAGTAAACTTTGATCCTATGCCTGACTGTGAATATACTAAAATTTCACCTTTATGAAGATCTATAATATCTTTACAGATTACAAGTCCAAGTCCGGTACCACATTCTCTATTGCTTCCAATAGTTGTAATTGGATCGTCAAACAAAGTATCTATGACTTTTTGCTCCATACCTACACCGGAATCCTTTATGCTTAGAACTGTCTTGTTCTCTTCTATAAGACCGGTAATAACTACTTCTGCGCTATTTCTGGAAAATTTTATTGCATTTGTAAGTAAATTTCGTACCACTAATTGCATCAAAATAGGGTCTGCGTTGATAAGCATATTTGACTGCAGATCATATTGGATTGAGATATCCTTTTCTTTAGCCAATACTTCAATTTGACTGGCACTATCTTTTATCAATCTGCTTAGATCAATATTAGATGGGCTAAATACAAGACCGCTGGACTGCATTTTCCCCCAGTTTACTAGATTTTCTGCCATACTATGTATTTGCTGTGAAGAAGAGAAAAAAGACATTAAAGCAGATTTTATATCTTTAGGAGACATGATTTCGAAGTTATCATGCAGTGTAAGAGAAAAGTTCTTTATCCATCTAAGAGGATTCACTAAATCGTGACTTATTACAGAATTCACCTTATCTCTTGCTTTTACTAATTTTTCTAATTCACTATTTAAAGCAATTAGTTCTAAATTCTGTTCGATAATCTTATCATTTTTCTCTTTCAATTTAGAATTTGCAGCCCTTTTCTTTTTATATTTAAGGTACATAACAACAAGTATCACAAACACAAGGAAGAGTGCAAGTAGTTGATAATTATTCCTTGTGCTGCTGAGCCGCTTATTTTCTCTTATCTCATTGTCTTTGAGTGTTATTTTATGCTTTGTTTCAAGCACAGAAACTCTCTTTTGGAGATTATAGGTCAAAAGGCTGTCTGAATATGCATTTTGTAATTTGTTGTATTCATATGCTTTTTTATAGTCATTCATTTGCTCGGAACAGAGAGTAAGTGCCTTATAAGCTCTCATTATATAGAGCTTATGATCTATTGAGGAGGCTATTCCAAGACCATTTTTGGCATATTCGACAGCCTTTTTACAATAGCCTTGTCTATAATGAGTCAAGGCAAGATTAATTAGCGAACTTGCTATAAAGCCCTTATCACCATATTCCTTTCGAATGTTTAGAGCAGTTATGTTATAGTCATTGGCCTCTTTTACTCGCCCCAGTTTAGTATAGCAAAAAGAAATAAGAGTGTATACATCCGCTTCTTGTTTGTGATTATTAAGTTCCTTATTTAATCTTAAAGAGGTTTCCAAGTATGGCAGCGCTTTTTCGAATTGTTTTAAAGCCATGTAGTGCATACCGTAATATCTGTTAAGCCATGCAGTATAATACTTTTTTGGAGATCGATTTACAAATATCATTGAGGTATCTAACATTCTTTTGTAATCTTCCAGCATGCCTGATACTCTATACAATTCTGCAATTGCAAACATGCTTACAACTATATTATCGTTGTCCTTGATTTTTTTGTAAAGCCTGAGAGACTTCTCTAAATAGTTTTGAGCCTCAGTTTTATCTTTAAGATCATGAATAAGAAATTTCCCGAAATAATGATCTAATTTGGCTAATAAAGTATCATTTTTATGGTTATCAAGATCTTTTCTGGCATTATAATAGTACTCAAAAGAATCATTGAATCTACTATTTCTCTGATAGAAGTGAGCAAGTTCTATCTTTGAGTTTATGTGAAGGCTCATTGTATTTTCTGAGTTACTGAGTCTCACTGCATTCAGTAACATTTTTTCTGCTATCTCTTTGTCACCTGCTTTATCTAAAATAGTTCCAAAGTTTAGTCTCGAATTGACTCTTGATTCAAATATTTCACTTTGCTCAGCTAACTCAAAATATTCCTGTGCAACTCTTTTTGCCTCATACAGATTCTGATCTATCAGACTCTCTGAGAGAATATTCAGGGAGTCTAGCTTATTATGAATATTTGCTTTTATAGGAACGTTAAATAGGAAAAACAGGAACAATATTTTTAATAGTATTTTATCCATACTCAATCAGATCCTTGCACTATAAATTTATTTTAGTATTTAAAATTATATTTACTATACTTTTAATATACTAAATAACACATTGGACTCAAAATAGTCACATTCAGCCTTATTTCCTCGGCATTATTTAATAATATCATAAATGAATATGTAGCTGTATATTGTGAGATATATAAACAGTCAGATATTATTAAATGCACGTAATAATTGTTTTTGAAAGCAAATTTGTCTGCATATCATAGTATAATTTATTCAACATAATTTATGCAGCGAGCTTAGTTTTTGCTTAGGAGTCTAATCTCATGCTTAATCGATAATACCAGTGTGTAAAAATAATACTAAATTCTTGAAATAATGTAATTTGAGTAATGTCAGAGATTAGTTATTTTGCTATGATATTATAATTGATTGATTCACTTTTTGGAGATTTTATGATGTATAATAAAACTGGTAAGTTTACATCATTACTTATTGTATTGTTTATAGTAATTGGTGGATTTGGAAACATGGCTAATGCTCAATCCGATCTCAAAACAAGAGATCAAGTTGCTGATAAATACAAATGGAATTTGGCTGATGTATTTAATACGGAAGCTGATTGGAACAAAGAATTCGATTATGTATCCGGCAAATTAGATGAATATAAGAAATATCAAGGCAAATTAGATAATCCTAAAGCTATTGCAGAATGCTATTCTTTGCATTTTGACTTACTAAAACGCTTGAACAAACTTTACATTTATTCTGCTTTGGGTAAAGACACTGATCTTAAAAATGCTAAATACCAAGGTATGTTTGAAAGAGTATCCAAATTAGGTAGTGAACTTTCAGCTGCTTCTTCTTTTATGACTCCTGAAATCACTTCGATCCCAAAAGCAAAAATGGATGGCTTCATTAAGAGTGATGAACTCAAAAACTACAAAAAACTTTTAGAAGATATGTTCCGCACAAAAGAGCATACTTTATCAGCAAAAGAAGAGCAAATACTTGCTAAATTCTCGCAAGTTACAAGCATTCCTACTTCTACTTATAATATTTTGAATGATGCGGAACTTCCTTTTCCTGTTATCAAAGATGAAAACGGAAATGATGTAAAATTATCTCACGGTCGTTATCGCTCTGGTTTATACTCTAATGACAGAGCTTATAGAGAGAGAGTTTATAAAGGAGTATACGAACCATATATGGCTCTGAAAAACACTTTTGCTGCTCTTTATAACGGCAGAGTTAAAACTCGCCTTACACAAGCTGAAATTCGCGGATATGAAACACCTGTTCACGCTGCGTTAGATGCTAATAACATACCTGTTTCTGTTTATGAAAATCTAATTTCAACAATAGACAAATATAAAAATGTACTTCACAGATGGGCAGCTTTGAAGAAAAAAGTATTGGGAGTGAAGGAACTTCACCCATATGATTCTTATGCTTCTTTATTCCCTGGTGTGCAAAAAGAATATACTTACGATGAAGCAGTTAAAATGATTACAGAAGCTTTGCAACCACTTGGCGAAGACTATGTTAAAACTATGGTTTATGGCTTTGAAAACAGATGGGTAGACGTATACGAAACACAGAACAAACGTTCAGGTGCTTACTCTAACTCTACTGGTTGTGGCCCTCACCCATTCATCCTAATGAACTGGACTAATACTTTAGATGATGTATTTACTCTAGCTCACGAAGTTGGTCATAATATGCACTCATACTTCTCTGAGCAAAATCAGCCTTTCCATTATGCAGGTTATTCAATCTTTGTTGCTGAAGTTGCTTCTATTACAAACGAAGCTTTGCTTTTAGATTATTTGATTGAAAAAGCTGAAACAATTGAAGAGAAAATGGCACTTTACGAAAAATTCTTAGTAGGTGCTCAATCTACTTTCTTCCGTCAGGCTCGTTTTGCAGAATTCGAAAAAGAAGTGCACGACATCGCTGTAAAAGAAGGTAAAATCTTAAGTGCTGACGAACTTACGAAACTTTTCGGTGACATGTATGCAAGATACTGGGGACCGGACATGGTAGTTGACAAAGAAGAAGGTCACTCATGGGCAAGAATACCACACTTATTAAAGTATAACTTCTATGTATATCAATATGCTACAGGTTTCGTAGCTGCTCAAGCTCTTTCTGAACAAATTAAAAATGAGGGAGCGCCTGCAATTAAACGTTACCTTGATTTCTTATCTTCAGGTGAATCTGACTACGCAATCAATGTGCTTAAAAAAGCTGGTGTAGATATGTCTAAACCTGATCCGGTAAAATCTACATTAGACAAAATAGATAGATATATTTCAGAATTAGAAAAACTAATTGAGAAGAAATAGTCATCTTTTTTGAAATGCTTTTTGTATCACTCCCTCCCGCTTCGGCTTGAGGGAGTTTTTTTTGATTTAATATGTTCCATTACTGCTTTAAATACATAAGTCAGCTGTCTTACGTCAAAAATAATATGATTAAAAAAAATGCTTATACTTTCCAATATCTTTTTCGTATATTCGATAAAACTATATCGGACTTTTTTATCTGTTTTAAAGAATTGTTATGAAAACGATACATAAATGGATTGGAATTATTATCAGTTTGGTAGTAATATGGATGTCAATAAGTGGCATATTGCTAAATCACCACGAATTGATAAATCATATCAGCATAGATAAATCTTTTGTTCCTGAACACTACTGGCTGACAAATTGGAACAGATCAACACTAAAGGGAAATCTTAATATCGGGGATTCCATATTTATATACGGTAGACAGGGAATATTTCTTACAGATACTTCCGGCTCTAATTTTTTGGAGATCTCTCAAAATGGTTACCCTCAGGCATCTAGATTGAAGAGGACTAATCATATTGAAGCTTATACTTCAAACTCAGATACTTTACTTCTTGCTGCATGTAACGGAGGCCTTTTCGAAAGTTCTCTATCTAATTTTATATGGCGCAAAATTGAATTACCTACTTCTTCGCCAATACTTAAAGTAATGCCAAATAAAGAGGGTATACATGTTTTTTCTGACTCAGAAGCTTTCCTTTACAATCCTAAATCAAAATCTGTTGAACCACTAAATTTACGCCGTAATCAAAACACAGATACCATGCCTTTAGTAGAATTCTTTTTCCTTATACATGATGGAAGAGCTTGGGGAATGCCGGGTAAGATATTATTTGACATTGCAGGTCTGATTTTAATCTTCCTCTCTATCAGCGGATTATATATTTGGCTGAAGCCTAAGACTATGAAAAAAAGTAAAAAACGAAAATCTACAAAAGCTTTGAAATGGAATTTTAAAAAGCATTTAAAATTTGGTTTCTGGTTCTGCTTACCAATACTAATTATCAGCTCAACCGGAATTTTTATGCGTCCGCCTCTTATTGTGCTTCTGACCGGAGAGATACCACTTGATTATTTCCCGGGTTTCATATCAGAGAATTTATGGAATCATAAAATTCGAAATGTGTTTTGGGATTCTAAAAGAGATATTTTTGTAATCGATGCTAAAGATGGTTATTATACCGGAAATTTCACAAATGGCTTTGACAAGGCAATGCCGCCTGTTCCTATTTTTCCGATGGGTGCAACAGTATTTACAGAAGAGAACGGAAATTACATTATAGGCTCTTTTCTGGGGCTTTTTGAATGCAATCTTGAAACAGGTAGAGTTACTGATTTAGTAGCAAAATCAAATGCTAATATCGAAAATCCATTTATGCCCGGTAAAAACATGATAACAGGAATGGCTAAATTGCCTTCCGGTAACAGACTAATAGCTACTCATGACTTAGGGCTCATTAATACGAATAATTTCGATATGCCGGAATTTATTGCTCAGAACTATAAAATGCCGTTGTGGAACTATATGTTTGAAATACACAACGGACGCTTTTTCAAATCCATGATAGGTGGTATTTATATTCTACTTGTACCATTAAGTGGTATTTTGCTTCTTTTGGTCACAATAACCGGTATAATTCGCTATTTCAAAAAGAGTCGTAAAAGAGGAAAAGTCATTGAAACAAAAGAGAAAATTTCTATTTCCTGATCCACTTTGCACTGATAATTTGATTTAATTGTATCTTGGATTCAACTAATTTATACTCCTGCATCGAATCTTGCTTATTGAATAGTTTAATGCCATCTCCAAGGAGTACAGGAATAACAGAAATATTTATTTCGTCAATCATTTTCTCTTCTGCAAAAGAAGTGATTAGTTGACCGCCATCTACATATATGTTTTTGTGATCATTTTTATCTAATTCGTTGAGCATTTCAGTAGGAGTGCCGCTAATAGTAAAAATATTTTTCTCAGAGTCGATAATTTTCTGATTTAAAGATTTAGTCGCCACATAAACAGGAACTATATAAGGCCAATCAATTCCAAAGCTCAATACCTTATCATAAGTGTTGCGTCCCATAAGTATGGCATCTATTCCTGATATAAACTCCTCCCAACCTAAGTCTCTCTTTTCTGGATTTGGAACTGTTTCCAGAAAATCTAAATTTCCGTGTTTATCCGCTATATATCCATCAATACTTGTTGCGCAATATACTATAGTTTTCATATCAGTAGCTCATTTTACAAAAATCTAAAAAAGAATCCGATTATAAGAGATTTGCAATTGTCTTATTAAAATCCATCTGACTAATCGTTTGACATTTTTGAGTTTATCTTATTTTGCCTATAAATGTAAAGAAGTTGCTCTCTGAAAATCAGGGAACAACTTCTCTTTAATATACGCATCTATTTATACAGGATTAGTCACCAATTCTGGCAAGAACTGCGTTGCCGTCAACAGCTTGGCCTTCTTTAACAAGAACTTCAGTAACAGTTCCGGCTTTAGTAGCTTTAATTTCGTTTTCCATTTTCATGGCTTCCAGTACTAAAACTACATCACCTTTTGCAACCTTGTCGCCTGCTTTTTTGTGAACTTTCCATATTTTGCCCGGCATTGGAGAAGTTAAAGCTTCACCATTGCCTGAATCAGCTACTTCATCATCAGCAGCTTTTTTCTTAGAAGCTGCATTTCCAGAAGCTTTTGAAGTAGATTGAGAAATTACAGAATTTGCAATTCTAACTAAATTACGTTTTGCATTTGGAACAGGCATTGGTTTATCACCTTGATATACAGGACCTCCACCAATCAGAGCACCTTCCATCAAACCTTCGCCAACATTGATTGAGTAATCTTTACCATTTACAGTAAGAACAATTCTTGCAGATTCTAAAGAAACATCACAAAGACTGCCTGCTGTTTTTGGAGCTTCAGCTTCTTTCTTTCTAATTCCAAGAGGCGCTTCACCCTTCAAGAAAGCAATACCTTTTTCTTTACAAGCAGCAGCTATAAAGATATTTTCATCAGTTACAGGCAAGTTTTCATCTTCCAAAGCTTTCTTCGCAGGAGCGATTCCTTTATTAGGATCTTTATCATTTAAAGTCAATACTTTTTCAGTAGTTGGCTCTAAATTAAGTTGCTCTGCTGCAATCCTAACTACTTCTTTATCAGGAGCAACAGGAGTTTTACCAAAATAGCCTAATACCATTTTACCGTAGCTGTCAGCAATTTTTTTCCAAGGACCAAAGAAAACGTTATTAAACGCTTGTTGGAAGTAGAATTGAGAAACAGGAGTTACAGAAGATCCGAATCCACCTTTTCTAACTACTTCGCCCATAGCTTTGATAACTTCTGGATATCTATCCATGATATTGTTATCACGCATCATTTGTGTATTCGCAGTTAAAGCACCGCCCGGCATTGGAGACCAAGGAATCAAAGGTTCTACAGCAATAGCTTCCGGCGGTAAGAAATAATCTTTCATACAGTCAACAAAAACGTCTTCAGCTTTAAGTACTTTATCTATATCAACATCCAATTCGTACTCAGTGCCACGTAATGCATGCCACATAGTTAGAATATCCGGCTGGCAAGTACCACCTGAGCAAGGCTTCATAGATAAATCAATCAAGTCAGCTCCTGCATCTAATGCAGCCAGGTTACATGCAACAGCAGTACCTGCTGTATCATGTGTGTGATAAGATATCTGAGTTCCTTCAGGAAGCATTTTTCTTGCACGTTTAATAGTTTCATATACAACTCGAGGAGTAGCAGTACCGGATGCATCTTTGAAACAAACTGAATCATAAGGAACTTCTGCATCCAATATGTCACGCAAAGTTTTTTCGTAAAATTCAGGAGTGTGAGCGCCTTCACATCCCGGAGGCAATGCCATCAATGTAACACAAACCTGATGTTTCAGACCTGCATTTGTGATAGCCTGACCACTGTATATCAGGTTGTTAACATCATTCAGAGCGTCGAAGTTTCTGATTGTTGTCATACCATGCTTTTTGAACATTTTTGCATGAAGATCTATAATATCACTAGATTGTGAGTCAAGGCCTACAACGTTAACACCACGAGCCAAAGTTTGCAAATTGGCGTCAGGTCCGGCAGTAGCTCGGAATTGATCCATCATATCAAAAGCATCTTCCTGGCAATAGAAGTATAATGACTGAAATCTTGCGCCACCACCTGCTTCGAAATATGAAATTCCGGCATTTTTTGCAGCTTCCACTGCAGGCAAGAAATCTTTAGTCTGAACTCTTGCTCCAAAAACAGATTGGAAACCATCACGGAATGCAGTACACATGAATTGAACTTTTTTCTTTTGCATATTCTGCCTCTTTTTATTGATTGTATTGCTATATATTATCTACATTAGCTAATTAATTATTCTAGTAAAAAATAGAATCTTGCAACAACTGCTGAGAATGTTTCAGATGCTATTTCTTTGCTAGGCTTTTCAATTTTAAGCGTTACGGAGCAAAATTATTTAATACACTCCTTTTTTCCTAACATAAAACGTATTGGATGGAAATAAGTTTTGGAAGAGTTTTATGTCTGTAAAATCATATAAAGCAAGCACTTAAAAATTCAATGTTACTGATAATTTTTGGTAGATGCCGTAATTTCTTAGATTTCAAGCATATTACGAAGAAAAAGATTATTAAAATCATTTTTCTCAAGTAGAGAAAAATTTCTCTATTAAACAAATAATCATTGTATTTGGGAAAGTCTTATAGTTGCAGTGCATTTATTAGCAAATTCTAAGTATAATTTTACAATTTTACAGCTAATGATATGTTACTATTTCGGGGAGAAAAACAACACAAACAACACAAAATCTTGTTTTTTTTACACAAAATGGAAGATTTTTTGGCACTTGTTTATTTTTTTTATATTTTTTTGAGAGCTTGTGAAGAATTTTTTTTTATTTGGCAAATGCGGAAACAGTTTTTCAACTGTCTCCGCTGAATATTTTAGTTTTGATATTTACTTTTGCGGCTGCCTTGATACAATTCGTATTTATGATATTTGCATTCTAAAGCCCCATTGAAGAGAGTATATTTTTTTGCAGGTCTCAATCCAAGCATTTTCAGAGCATTGATATTTGATGTAATAACCCATGCTTCATAACCTGTGTACTCTTGTTTGAGCTTATCACCTATCATCTTGTACAAATCAATAATGGCATTATCTTTTATTCTTTCTCCATATGGCGGATTAGTCACTATCAATCCTTCCTGACCTTCCGAAGATTGTTCTTCGAATTTCTTTATCTCTAGTGCAATTTTCCCTACAAGTCCTGCTCTTTTAGCATTATTTGCAGCAATCATAATTGCATCTTTATTTTTATCAGAACCAATAATTTGAGACTTAAACTCTATTTCTGAGTCAACAGCTGCTTCTTTTATGCTGCTAAGAAGCTTTCTGTCGTAATCATTCCAAGTCTGAAATCCAAACCTTCTTAGTTTTCCTGAAGCAATATTATTAGCAATTAGGGCTGCTTCTACAACGAGAGTACCGCTACCGCACATCGGATCCATAAATGGAATATCCTCTTTCCCCCAGCCCGCAATAAGTAACATTCCGGCTGCAAGCACTTCATTTAATGGAGCTATTGTTTGAGGACCTCTATAACCTCTTTTATGCAATGAATCACCACTGCTGTCAAGAGAAACAGTACATTTACTGCGGAAGATATGAATATTGATCCTAATGTCCGGAGTGGTATTATCAATATTAGGACGTTTACCGAATTTATCTCTAAATCTATCCACAATTGCATCTTTTGCCTTTAAAGCAACATAGTTATTATGATTGAAAGCAGAATAACTAATAACACTGTCAATTGCAAAAGTCATATCTAAATCAAATATATCTTCCCATGCATACTCTTGGATTCCTCTGTAAAGGTCGTCATCATTTTTGCATTCAAATTCAAAGATTGGTACTAGAACTCGCAGTGCAGTTCGAAGGAGATAATTTGCTTTGTAAACAAACTCTTTATCTCCCTTGCATTTTACTGCACGATTTAATTTTTCTACTTCGCTACAGCCTAAATTATTTATCTCGTCGACTAAAACGTCTTCAAGTCCGGCCAAGGTTTTAATTGTTATATCAAATGTATCTTTTGGAAACATGTCATAGTCTCTATTTATTTGTATTTTATTTTCAAGATTAATATTGTTCCGGCTAGGAAAAGAGTGACCAAATTCGCAGCAATAATAGGCATTGAGTCTATCATAAAACCATAAACAAGCCAGCAGAATATGCCAAGCGTAAATGTGACATACATTGCCAGAGAAATATCTTTGGTTTCTTTCTCTTTAATAGTTTTGACTGCTTGTGGTACAAAAGCAAGAGTAGTTAGAACTGCTGCTAAATATCCGCAAATTTCAGGATTCATTTTTCCCTCAATAGATTCTTGTTTACTTTCAGAACATACAAAGATAACTATAAAAGATGACAAATATCAGGAACAAAAAAAAGGGGAAAGTATAAAACCTATCCCCTTGCATATGGTATCTAAATATATTATTCTCTATGATTATATCTCATTTAAAGCTGTATCAAGCACTTCAATAAAATGAGATATCTCTTCATAACTTATTATGAGTGGTGGAACCAATCTTAAAACAGTACCTGATGCCGCATTGGCAACTACTTTCTTCTGTATAAGCTTCTCAACTAAAATAGCTGCATCAAAGTTCAAAGCAAGACCTTTCATGAGACCAATACCTCTGACTTCAATTACCTTATCAGAATACTTATCTCGTATATTTAAAAGCTTTTTCTCTAAGAAATTGCCTACTTTCTGAACGTGCTCCATGACTCCATGTTCCAATTCCTGGAGAACAGCTAAACCGGTGGCACAAGCCACAGCATTACCACCATAAGTAGTACCGTGCTGACCTTTGTTCCAGATACCAGCTAAAAACTCTTTAGCGGCAATTCCTCCCAGAGGCAATCCGCCTCCTATTCCTTTTGCCATAGTAGCCAGATCCGGTTCAATATCAAAATGTTCAAATCCAAAAAGTTTTCCTGTTCTGCCTATACCTGCTTGTATTTCATCAGCAACCAGTAAAAAACCATATTTATCTTTAAGCTCTTTGATTTTCGATATAAATGCATCTGATGGAGTTGACAGACCTCCCTCACCCTGAACGAACTCTAAAAATACCGCCGCTGTTTTATCATTTATGGTTTCTTCTAATGCTTTTACGTCATTATGAGGGATAACTGAAGTATCTTCGAGAAATGGTCCCATATCTTCTTTATAATTCGGCTTATCCATAATAGACAAAGCACCGTAAGTTCGACCGTGGAAACCTCCTGTAAAAGCTACTAAGCTTGATTTACCTTGTTTTTTGCCCCATTTCCTTACAAGCTTTATAGCACCTTCCATTGCTTCAGTACCGGAGTTTGAAAAGAAGATTCTATCAAAACAACTCATTTCCACCAGCTTTTCAGCTAATTCTATTTGAGGAGCTTGATAAAAATAATTGGAGATGTGCATATACTTATCTATCTGATCTTTAGCAGCAGCAATAATTGCGGGATGCCCATGTCCCATAGCATTAACTGCGATGCCACCCAGCATATCAAGATAAGAATCGCCATTTACATCGAAAATTTTGCATCCTTTTGCATGACTTACTTCAATAGGATAACGCTTATAAGTTTGAAAAATAACTTTTGATTCTCTCGTTTTCATAACATAAACCTGAATATATCTATTATTTTCTAAGAATATTACTAAGTATATATCTACATTCTCTATAAATATTACAAAAGATGAAGACTCTTAATATAAAAAAAATGTAGAAAATGGAAAGGAGATTTTTATCGTAGATTAAGATTTAGTGGCAGTAGATTTCTTAAGATATTTTGAAATACTTGAATTATACTTATAATAGTCTTTTTTCCTTGACATCCTACTCAAAAAGATGTATCTTTAGTTTAGATAGTTATAATCAAGTTGAAAATTGAAGCTAAAACATTATGGAAAATGCTATACAGGTAAAAGAAGAATACAGCAAAGTTGGTTTTTGGAAAAAGCTTATAAGATCAGCACAAAAAGGTGGTAAAAAAGTGATAGAGAAAGCTTTGATTCTTTATTACACTTTAAATGACAGAGATACCCCTAAAAAATATAAAGCTATCATCTACGGTACTCTAGGATACTTCATTACTCCATTAGATGCAATACCTGATTTTGCTCCTGTGATTGGATATAGCGATGACTTATCTATCATTGTTACTACTTTGATAGCTGTTTCTTCATTTGTAAAAGATGTGCATAAAGAGCAAGCACGCCTGCAAATCGAAAAGCTATTCGGATAAGC
Organism: uncultured bacterium; assembly: GCA_942490685.1. Taxonomy (GTDB): domain Bacteria; phylum Bacteroidota; class Ignavibacteria; order Kapaibacteriales; family UBA2268; genus JBFHIJ01. Next base: position 872,641 of record CALNXW010000016.1, on the reverse strand, counting down.
TACTTTCTGCCATACTTGCTGAACAATACACTTAAACTCTGCTGACTAAGAATCTTTGAAAAAGCAGTGGAACCCTTAGTATTTAGGTGTACAAAGTCTCCAAAATCTTCTTCAGGCAGCTCAAGTTTCGAACAATCCAAGAAATCAACACCAGATAAGTTTTTATCATAATATTTGTAAAACTCTTGAACTCCGTATTTAGGATAGTTTAAAAGTTCTTCTCTTTTGGGAGTATTTATGAGGAATAGTTCTATTTGATTTTCGTTACATAAATCAATAATTTTCTTCAAAAACAACTCCTCTCCGCAAGAAATATCAAAAGATTCGGGCATTTCAAAAAATGGCAAAGGCTTATCCTGTTTCAATAGCTCTCTCACTTTATCTAAAATATTTCTATCTAAGCTTAAATAGCTCCCAAAGTTGGAAGATATTTCTTTGCCTGATAGATATTTTATGCTATTTGATACAGCACCGCTTATCATTGCCGGAAAAGATGCTATTACGCCATGAGAATTTGTTTGAAATAGAAAATCAAAATCACTGCTGTTCATAAGTGGATAGTAAACTTTCATCTTAGTACCTATGTGTTTACTATCAGAGAGCCAACCATTATCAAATATATTATGAGGTGCAAAAGCTAGAAGCAGTGTATCCGGTTTTTCTGATCTGTCGACTAGATCTCTCAGCTTTAAGAAAGAATAAAAGTAAGAATCTGAAGAAGAAGCTTTATTTATAGCATTAGAATAAATTTGATCATTGATGGCACACTCCATATTAGAATCACCTAAGGCAAGTACTGTTTTCTGCTCTACATTCCCCAACCAATTTTTCTCAGAAATAGTTTTATTAAATATGAGCATAATTGAGGACAAAACTAGAAACAGAAGTATAAAGACTGTTATCCTTCTCAAAAATATATTCATCTTAGATTCTCTTTTTAAAACTGAAAGTAAATAAATTCTTGCTGGCTTCTGCCGAACACAATAATAAAATATATCAATACTAAATAAGCTGACCATCTCAGCGGTCGACTCCAGTTGACTGCAAACCTTTCAATTGCATACTGTCCCTCTCTTCCAAGCCATTCTACTGCCAGCAGAATAGCAATCAGCACAAGCACAGTTTTAGGGATTATTTCAGGCAAAGTAAAAAGACTTGGAGACAAGATTTCAGCTATAAAACTAAAAGCATGAGACATGTCAGAAGCTCTGAAGAAGATCCACGCAAATACAGTCAAACTAAAAGTCAAAAGCATAGATGCAAACTCTCTCATGTTTGGTATATATTTGCCCTGAGCAACAATTTCCAGATTATTTCTGTTGTTATTTGTCAGCAGCAAAGGAAGAAAATAAATAGCATTTAAAGCTCCCCAAACTATAAATGTCCAATTTGCGCCATGCCAGAACCCACTCACAATAAATATAATAAAAGTATTTCGCACTTTCATACTGAGGCTTCCACGACTACCTCCCAGTGGAATATAGAGATAATCTCTAAACCAAGTTGAAAGGGAAATATGCCAGCGTCTCCAGAATTCTGCTATATCTCTTGAGAAATAAGGGAACGCAAAATTCCGCATCAAACTAAATCCAAAAAGCCTGGAGGTTCCAATAGCAATATCAGAATATCCTGAAAAATCGCCATATATCTGGAACGTAAAGAAAAGTGCACCTAATACAAGCGTACTACCACCAAAATCTGCAGAATTATTGAAAATCTGATTTGCATACTCAGCACAACTGTCAGCTATCACCATTTTCTTAAAAATCCCCCAGATAATCTGACGCATTCCGTCAACCGCATTAGAATATTCAAATTTTCTTTCTTTGTAAAATTGCGGTAAAAGATTTGTTGCCCTTTCAATTGGGCCGGCAACTAGCTGAGGAAAGAAGCTAACAAATGCAGTAAATGCAATGAAATCCTTTGTAGGTTCGAGCTTGCGTTTATATACATCAATTGTATAACTCAGTGTCTGGAAAGTATAAAAACTAATCCCGACCGGTAAAATAACATTAAGCGAATTTGCAGAAATTTCTGCACCAAAAAGTGAGAAGGCTCCAACAAAGTTATCTAAAAAGAAATTATAATACTTAAAGAAGCCTAAAAAACCAAGATTTACAAGAATACTAATCCACAACAGCATCTTTCTTTTAGTATTGTCTTCTTCATCTTTAAGTCGCCTACCTACAGTATAATCAACAAGTGTACTAAATAGAATAAGAGACAAAAATCTCCAGTCCCACCATCCGTAAAAAACATAACTAGCAAGAACAATCAAAAAGTTCTGCATTTTAAGGTTTCGATTGAAAACGAACCAATAGAGTAAAAATACTATTGGCAGGAAGAAAGCAAAATCTATAGAATTAAATAGCATATATCAATTATTGCATATTTCAAAAAAGACATCATAATAAATCTATTTATCATAACAGATTCAATTAAGAATTCAAATTTACAAAAAATGTATGAGATTGAGATAGATGTAGATAATTTCCATATTTTTTCTAATAATTTTGATTATTTCAATACTATTAAATTGTATATTCAACAATTTTTATTATATATCGTTTTTCAAAAGTAGATCTTATTAAAAATGGAACTCTGAAATGGAAGGCATTAAAGATACTTCAACTCTTACTTTTAGAAAAATTCTAGGAAATGGACTAACATATCTTGTTCCAAAATTCCAAAGAGACTATTCTTGGGAAATAGAACATTGGGATGATCTATGGTTAGACATGATGGATTTAAATAATGATATTGAGAACAACCATTACATGGGATATTTGGTTTTACAAACTTCAGATAATAAACTACATAAAATAATCGACGGACAACAAAGATTAACGACAATTTCTTTACTTATTATTGCAGTTCTAAAGCATTTAAAAGAAAAGGAAATAAAAGAAGAAGATTCTGACAACAACAGAATAAGAAGAGAACAATTGCAAAATAGCTACATAGGATATATAGATCCTGTAACTTTGATAGCTAAAAACAAGTTACAACTAAACAGAAATAATAATGATTTCTATAAGCAATACATTGTACCTTTAGAAAATATTCCTCAACGAGGAAGAAATGCTTCTGAAAAATTAATGAGAGCTTGTTTTGAATGGTTTTATAAAAAAACTGCTTCAGTTTTCAAAACTGGTGAAGATTTGACTAAATTCATCGATAAAATTGTAGATAAGCTCTTCTTTACAGTAATCACTGTAGGTGATGAATTAAATGCCTATAAAGTGTTTGAAACGTTAAATGCAAGAGGTGTTAAACTTTCAACTGCTGATTTGTTAAAAAACTACCTATTTTCAATTGTAGACTCTAATCAGCAGAATACTAAAAAAGAAGAATTTGAACAACTGGAATTCTATTGGAGTGAATTACTCAAGAAATTAGGTTCTGAAAAATTACCCGAATTTATTAGATACTATTGGAATAGTCAAAATAAAACTGTTAGGAAGAATGATTTATTCAAAACGATTAAAAATAACAAAAAAACTAAAAATGATGTATTTGTATTTTTAAGGGATTTAGTACATAAAGCTGATATTTATATAGCTATTTTAAATCCTGAAGATGAATATTGGAATGATTTTTCTAAAGATCTTAGAAATAGCTTACATGAATTGAAAATATTTGGAGCTAAACAACAAATATCATTACTTATGTCTGCCAAAAGTAATTTAACCGATTCAGATTTTACACTTTTGGTAAAATATTGTTCTATTATTTATATGAGATATAATATTATAGGCGGACTTAACCCAAATGAACAAGAAGGTATATTCAATAAATTAGCAGTACATATCCAAGAATTTAAAAAATATGACAAGTCTTATTTTAAAGAAATATACCCAGCTGACGAAGCTTTTGAAATTGCTTTTTCTAATAAAGAGTTTTCTAATACTTCCAGAAATAATAAAGTTATTAAATATATTCTTACTAAAATTGAGAACTATATCACGTCTGCAGATTTTGACTTTCAGAGTGATAAAAATTCCATTGAGCATATTTTGCCGGAAAATCCTGATGAATCTTGGGATATTGATGATGATGTTTTGAATAGATGTAAATATCGAATAGGAAACCTAACATTACTCGAAAGAACTAAAAACTCGAATTTAAAAAATAAAGTATTTGAAGAAAAGAAAAAGGTTTTTGCTAACTCTACTTTTAAAATCACCCAACAAATAGCTGAAACCTTCGATACTTGGAACGAAGAGAATATAGCTACAAGGCAACGAAAATTAGCAAGAAAAGCAAAAACTATATGGAGAATTAGTTTTTAGTATATGAAATAGATATTCTTCACCTCGCAATTTGTATATTTGTTGTTCGTATCTAAGTAGAAATTCTATTGAGCGTGAAATGAGTGATTTTAAATTACAATCGAAATATAAACCATCGGGCGATCAGCCTAATGCTATTAAGGAGTTGACTGAAGCTATTGAAAGAGGTGATAAACATCAAGTTTTGCTTGGTGTCACAGGTTCCGGTAAAACTTTTACTATATCAAATCTAATTAAAGAAATACAACGCCCTACATTAGTTATCTCTCCAAATAAGACATTAGCAGCGCAGCTATTTGGTGAATTAAAAGCTTTTTTCCCTGAAAACTCTGTAGAATATTTTATTTCTTATTATGACTATTACCAACCTGAAGCATATATAGTTACTTCAGATACTTACATTGAAAAAGATTTTTCGATTAATGATGAGATTGACAGACTCCGATTAAGAGCCACTTCTTCACTAGTTGAAGACAGACGCGATGTAATTGTAGTAGCTTCTGTAAGCTCCATCTATTCTATTGGTAGAAAGCAAGACTTCGTTGATAGTCTTTACCATGTATATGTAGGAAAAAAAGTAGACAGACAGGCTATTTTATATAAGCTTACAGATTTGTACTACACTAGAAATGACTTTGAATTTCAGCGTGGTACATTCCGTGTACGCGGAGATGTTATAGATATTATTCCTGCTTATGAAAATCAATTAGGTATAAGAATAGAGCTTTTTGGAGATGAAATTGATAAAGTATCTTACATTGATGCTTTAACCGGAAAAGTCGTTCAGAACCTAAAAGGGACAAAAATTTTTCCTGCTAAACTCTTTGTTACAGGTGACACTCAGCTTAAAGTAGCGATGCAGAAAATAAGAGATGAACTCTATGACAGGTTAAAAGAACTACGCAGCCAGGATAAATTAGTAGAAGCTCAAAGACTTGAGCAGCGAACACTTTTTGATTTGGAAATGATGAAAGAAGTGGGATATTGTTCAGGTATTGAAAATTACTCTATGCATATATCCGGAAGAGATTTTGGTGAAAGGCCGCACTGTCTTTTTGACTTTTTCCCGGAAGATTATTTACTTGTAGTTGATGAAAGTCACGTTACCTTACCTCAGCTCAGAGCTATGTATAATGGTGATCGTAAAAGAAAAACTAACTTAGTGGAACATGGCTTCAGACTCCCATCAGCGATAGAAAACAGACCAATGAAATTCGAAGAATTTGAAGAAATGGTGAACCAGGTTGTTTATGTGAGTGCGACTCCCGGACCTTATGAACTAGAAAAATCCGGTGGAGTTGTTGTAGAGCAGGTTATTAGACCTACAGGCTTACTGGATCCTGAGATAGATGTCAGACCTATAGATAACCAGATAGATAATTTGCTTTTCGAGATACGCAAACGTCAAGAAAAAAGCGAAAGAGTCTTGGTAACAACTCTTACTAAGAGAATGGCTGAAGATTTGACAGATTATTTAAGCAATCTGGATGTCAAAGTTGCTTATATTCACTCAGATATCGACACTCTTGCCAGAGTAGAAATTATTCGTGATCTCCGTTTGGGAGAATTTGAAGTACTTGTGGGTGTAAACTTACTTCGTGAAGGTTTGGATTTACCGGAAGTGTCATTGGTTGCAGTTTTAGATGCAGATAAGGAAGGTTTTTTACGTTCAGAAACTTCTTTATTACAGATAGCCGGCAGAACTGCACGTAATGCAGAAGGAAGAGTGATTTTGTATGCAGACAAAATCACGCGATCTATGCAGGCTCTTATAGATGAGACTAACCGCAGAAGAAAACTTCAGACAGAGTACAATGAAAAACATGGTATCAACCCTGTAACTGTATTCAAATCTCTTGAAGAGATTCTGAGCTCTACTTCAATTGCCGATGTCCGAAAAGACAGCAACAAAAAAGATCTTGCCTATGGTGTTCATAAAAACAGAGAAGTTAAAGTAGCTGATCCACTTGCTGAGTATATGAGCAAAGAACAAAGAAAAGAGCTTATCGAGCAAATGTTTGTTGAAATGAAAAAAGCCGCCAAGGATCTTGATTTTGAGCGTGCTGCAGAGCTAAGAGATGAAATTCAGAGACAACAGGATATGATTGAGAAATAAGCCAAGAATACAATTTTTTAATACAAGTAAAGCTGCATTTCTTTTAAAGATTTGCAGCTTTCTGTTATTTTCCTCACTGTTGGCTTTATCTAATATTTCTATGTACCTAAATACTGAATTAAACTGAGTGTTTTGCTTCCTTCCATTTTAAACATACCAAAGCCAGGAACAAATGTTGCTTTATAATTTTTACCGCTGATATTGAAAGAGTATTCTTGAGCATGATATTTTTTTCTACTCCAAGTTATCTCAGTATTGGATACGCTAACTGAAACACCATCTGAATTGAAAGATGCTCCCTCTACCCAATATGCAGGACAAATGAACTCAGCTTTCCTAATAATTTTGCTATCATTATCATCTAAATCGATGACTTTAAAAATGGCATTATCATATTCGAAATAATATAGTTCGACTTTGCTATTATTACTGGCAGATTGATGAATTTCGTTACATAAATATCCTAAAACTTCTTCATTTTTATATTCATATTTTTTGCAAAACATATTAGTCAAATATATTCTGAATATTTTAGCTGAAGGATCTTGATACCCCCATGTATAAGTTCCATCCATTGGTAAGTTTGGTAAAGTTTTATAATCAGGATTAGCATATTCTTCGCCAGTATTACCATTTCCAGTAGTATCTTGATTTTGAGTATTATCTATAGGACTTGTCGGACTATTATTATCATCATCCTTACAAGAAACAAAAAACATACCCAACATTAAAACCAACATACAAAACAACTTATTCATTTTACTTTCCTTTATTGTAGATTAATAATATTTGAACTTAATATTTTTAATAATATTTTCCAACTCTTATTTTAATAAATAAAAAAGGGATAACTTTCGTTATCCCTCTCTTTGAATTATATATTTTCGAAATTTATCTAATAATGATTACTTTCCCATAGGATTCTTCTGTATATATATCTGATTTTCTGACTACACTAAAATAGTATGCACCACTTGGAAGATCCAGTCCATTTTCATCAGTGCCATCCCATTTGATGGAATTTTTTCCGACTCTAAGATTTTCTAGAACAAATCCTTTTACTTTTTGTCCTTCAGAATTAAAGATAAAAATATCTACACTTCCCTCAGCAGAGGAAGCGACCAAATTAAATTCAAGAGTCGTCTCGTTGCTAAACGGATTTGGAGAAGCATTTACAGCTTCAATTTTTGACTTATTTGTTGTATTTAGATAATACTCTACAGTATCTCTATTTCCTGTGGCATCCATTAAATAAGTAATTAGCAGAGACTCTTCAAATTTTATTGTATCCGGTCGAACCTGAAGAATAGCTTTCAAACTATCTTCCGAATCTTGATAGAACTCAAGATTATAATATTGAGCATTATCTTCAGTATAATACTTGCCATTAAGTCTTACAGCAGGCTCTATGCCTTCGATAAAATCAAGCGGAGAATTATCATAAACTCTCACTTCGAGAAGCGGACTCGCTGCTACGTAGCTATGATTACCAATTACGCTATTATCAGAAAGAATGATTGCAGATGGCCTTATAGAATCTTCTTCTAATTCAAACTCTTGGGAATAAGTATTATTGAACGAATACAACTCAGTAAAATAGTTTTTATAAGGATTAGCATTAATCTTTACTTCGTTATTTTCTGACAATCCAAATGTTTCAAAATCAATTTTGACTTTTTGTGATTGATCAACTGACATATTATTGATTTCTATATTCTTCTGTTCAGCTAATGATTGATTTTTATAAATGCTTAGCGAAACATTTGCTTTATTTACTGAGGATCTTCCGGATATATTTTCAACAATAATTTGTGCTCCATTTTTTTCACCTCTGAGAACTTTCTCTTTGTCTAAAACAAAACTAGACTCTTTTAAAGCAAGTTCAGGTGATGGTTTATATTGAAGCTCAATTTCTGAAATCTCAGGTCTCTGGCTTAAATTCTCTCGTTCTAAATTCACTTTGTAGGAAACGAAAGGATACATAGCTGCATCTACTTCTGTTAAGTCAATTTTATTATCCGGAGAAAATTCACCATACAGAGTTTTGGCATTTAAAGTATCATGTAAATACACTTCAATATTAGAGTGATCAAAATCTTTACCTTCAAGTTCTAAGCTTTTCCATTCTTGAGCTGGCCCAATTATATCAGATCCGGCAGAGCCATTATTTTGATATAAAGTAAAAGTTCCTGAAACAAGTGCAGTGTCTTTTTCCATATTGATAGCTTCTCTGGCTTCATTACTATTTGCACCTTTCCAAGAAAAAAGAGCGTAAGATGTTTGCGAATGTAAAGAGTCTACTTTGGTTGCACCATACATCCTCAAGAGTTTTTTCAATGTATCGAGACTACCCGAATCTTCGGGGTTTGTTTGCTGAATGTATTCCTGCCAAGACAAAGAATTATCACACGTTACAATTGCAACATATTCATTTTCTTTTACAGAATCTCTTAAAAAACTGTGTAACTCATAAACGTAATTGAGATTTTTATCAGTATGAATGTTTTCTCTATAACAATCGAATCTCTTATATCTTGGTTGTCCTTCATTTTGAAACTTAGGATAAGTCACAACATTAAACCCTCGAGCACTCCAAATATCTATAAAAGTTTGATCCGCAACAGTTAAAGTAGCCCATCTGGTATTTTCTCCGTCAACATCTTTACCTTTTATAGAAACTAAATAGTATTCATAATCCTTATCATCTAATACTATTTGTTCTTTGTCATCGCTATCAATTACATGAGCACTTTCAAAACTATGTGCAGCAAGATTGCCTTCATTTTTAACATATTCTGCTAAATCAGGTTGCATCCCTGATGCATGGAAAGGAATCCATAGCCAATCTATTTCTGAAACAGAACCATTACTGCTAAAGGGCTTAGCTCCCACCCAATAGTTTTTACCTATTACTAAGCTTGCAAAAGAATTCCAAAGGATAAAGTTTTCTCTTGAAATTATTTCTTCTGAAGAAGACTCATACACCGTATTTAAAGTATCACCTCTTTTGTCAGTGATAATAAATTTGTAGCTGAAATCGCCTTCAAGAGGATTTATAAATCTGAACTTAGGATTCGAATGATTCACATTCCAATAAGCCAAAGGTTCCAGAGGCAGTAAACCTCTTTTAAAAACATCAATATCAAATGATAGTGTATTATTGGAAACATCATCTTTCTCTATAGTACCCTCAGGATCGATTTGCAGAGAAATATTATATTTTCCCGGTTTAGAATTGATGGGTATGCTAAAAGAAAACTCTTCAGAATTAAGCAACTGATTATAAAGAATATCCTGAGTTGTCTCTACTCCGTTATAAGTATATGTTAATCTTAAAAGTACAGTGTCTAAATAAGCAATACCGTAATTATGCAAGTTACCTCTGATATTAAGATTATGATTTTCATCAGTGAACTCAGCTGATCCTTTTTCATTTAATAAAGAAACAAAGTTATGATTTAGATACGGATCAGGAGTATTCCCTATTCTTAACTCTACTAATGGATCACCCAATAGATTAGTTTGAAATCTCATAGAAGTGTAATATTTAATTAGTGGAAGAGTTGATTTAGGATATAAAACCATATCACCATATGTTCTTATATTTAATTCAGTCATTATTATACCTTCCCAATAATATTGCGCCCAAGAGTGAACTTGATTCTCTTCTTCTATACCTGTTCCACCTACTGCTACGATAGCACCTCTATTTGGAGCCACAACATAAGATTCATTTCTACAATTTTCAAAATCAGGCTCAGCAAAAGCACCTGAGTTACAAGCAAGAGTAAGTAGTCCAAAATATCTATCTTTATTGTTTAATTTTTCAACTTGCCAACCTTCTATGTCAAACACTTGAGGAGAACCATGTCCAAAAAATGTTACTAAATTCACACCGTTATTTATTTCATTTTTTATTTTGGAGGCAACTGCTTCACTTACTACATCTCCAGAAGGTTTTATTACATGAATAGTATCAGCACAAATAGGTTTTTGACTGAGCAGAGTTGCATGTAATTTAGATTTTTTATAAATACCTGCTATTTGAGCCTTATCATCTCCACCGCTTAAATGAAGTGATCTTTTCATCCAAGTTGATTTTGGAGCAGTTTCATAAGATTTAATTTTATCTATATAAGAAATCATTTGTTCATTGTTGTTTACTGGTATTCTACCAATAGCAAATTCTCCTATTAAATCAGTAGGACCATCCATGAGTGTGAACCAGTAATCTGTTGCCGGCCAGCCGTAAGTAGGAACAAAATCACGGGTTTTTCCCAATTTCATAATTTCACGGTTATCCCAACTTGCATCACCAATAATGACTATATGTGTTGGTAAATTACCTGTCCAATTATTATATATATCTTTCAAATAATCCTTGATTGCATGAGGTGATTTCTTACCATAATTATATCGGTCATAAATGTTATTAACATCCACTACCTTAGTAAATATATTCCGACTAGCTCTATACTGCTTATAAGCTATTGCTGATGGCAGCAATTCGTTGTGGGTTAGAACTATAGCATTATAATCTTCATTCTTCGCCATTATATCTATATTCTCAACTCTGTACATATTTGGAATATCATAATGGTTTGCATCAACTAGAAGCAAGCTATAATCTTTGTTTGCTTTCAAATTAAGTTCAGCTTGGTAAGAATAACCTTTTTGATGTTCTAAAAACTCTGCAATTCCAATCTCACCTGAGTTTGAAACTTCTTTGGTTTGCACTCCATTTTTACCATAGATTATATATGTACTACCTTGAGAACCTGGAACAGAAGAAGCAGATAAACTTTCTAATGCACTCTTTATACTTCCGGAAACAGGAAATTTATTGATACAGATAGTAAAACTTCTATTTTTTAGAGCATTGATTTCTGCAACTGCATTATCATTTCCAGGAGTGAAAAACGCTGTCCTCCATTTTCCTGATTCATCAACAGAGGCTATATGGATACCCGCTTCTTTGGAAACATATAAACTGTCATTGATTATAATTGATGCATATTTAGTTTCCTCATTTATAACATTAGCTCTAAATGAAGTACCCTGTTTTGCATTTAAGAAAGAATATGAATTACTTATTGTATCAAAAGCTATTACTTCCGGACTGCTAAATCCGGGAACTGATACTTTAAAATCTTGAGACTGTGCTGAAATATCGAAATCAATTTTACCATCTAAGGCAAATGGTTTTGCTTTGCCACTTAAAAGAAGATAGTCAATTCCAACTCTCCCTACATCATCTTTAAATCCATGTGCAATGACTTCAAAGGAAGCAGCACCCGGGTGTATTTTTATACTTTTATCATTCTTCAAAAAGCCTTCACCCAGAGCCTTTACATATGCAGAATCATGTACTCTTCCATTTATTCGCATTACTATACCGAAGTCTGAGCGAGAATGATCATAGTTAAGTTGAGTATTATATCTTAGCTGCAAATCTATTGGGTCATCACTGGTACTCATTGCTATATCAGCAGTAAATCTCTTTAGATCAAGACTCCTCGGTTTTTCATATTTATCGAACACATTCCAATACCAACCTTCAAAAGGCAGTGTAGTGTGAGAATAAACAGTATCTCCATAGCTATATTCATGTTCCTCTTCAATATGTCTGTTAATATTTACTCTATCTAGTATCAAAGAAGGATTTGAGGATGTGTTCAGCGCTTTTAACCCAATGGGTTTATCAGCAGGATTGCGTACTAAAAAGTATGGTTCCTCTCCTGCATAGTTATCAAACCAAGTAGTATCTCCCTTTGCACGTTGAGATTTGAAAAACATCTTTGTGCTTTGATTAAGCGATGAAGAGCTGAAGTAAACAGGATATTTTGTGCCTTTATATAGTAGTTGTAATTCTTCTGTTGATTTCCCAGACCAATTAGGCATCATATTTAGCAATTTACTCATTTCAAGGAATGCTACGCCATCTTCCTTAGTAGTTATTTTTATGTATTCTAGATTTGGATCTATCCAATTCGAAGAACTGAGTGTCTTATTTTGTTTCTTTGAATGGATATAAGTTAGAATTTTTGGCAAATCATCCAGATTAGCAATACTACCAAAAGCTGATACAACATACTTATCTATTTTTGTATCTTTTTTTGGTAATTGCATACCATAGTCAATACTATAGTTGCAATAAACTAAAACAGAATCACCATTTGCAGATGACTTAAAAATGGGGAAACTTATCCTCATCAAGTCAAGATGTCGTTTAATACCCTGATGATGAATTACTAAATCTCCGTTGTCAGACCATAGTTCATCATTTTTTTTGAAGTTGCTATCAATTTCTTCTATATATCTATACTTTATAGTCTTGATTTTTACTTTAAACAAGTCTTTTTCAGGAGCTGCAAAATAGTGGTTATTATTTATAAACTGTTCAATTGATGTTTCAATATTTGAATCTAAACTATATGTATAATTATCATTTGCAGACAGATTTATTGCCATCAATGTCAATAAAAGAAGTAAAGATTTGATTTTCATATCGTCCTCTCGTTAATCATTGTTCTCAATCTTTTTTTACACCTAAACTTTGATTATGCTCATTAAAAAAGACACTAAAAAACAAAAAAAGTTACCAATACACAAAAGGCTGCCTTTTGTAAAAGACAGCCCTGAAGTTATTATTCAAATTAAGTTTTAAATCTTAATATGTATTTCCAGTTCAAAATCATCATATATTGCTTTATCGCCGAGTGAATCAAAGAAACTAGTAGAACCATACTTGACTTTCCATTTTGTTCTGTCTATCTCAAACTTAGCTTCAGCTTCAAGTCCGGAATCTGTTTTCTTTACTTTTGCTATAAACTTGATTTCATTAGTAATCCCTTTTATAGTCATATCGCCAATTACCTGGTAGAAGTCCCAACCATTTTCAGACTTAGTCTTATTAACTTTTTTAATGATGAAATCTGCAGTTTTGTGTTTCTTAACAGAGAAGAAATCATCTGACTCCAAATGACCTTTAAGCTTTTGATTGTATTCAGGATCTTCTATGTCTTTTACAATAATTGAAGTCATATCTACAGAGAAAGCACCACCTTTCAAAGTATTGCCATCAAATTTAAGATGACCACCTTTGAAGTTTATAGTACCGTCATGCTGACCGAGTATCTTTTTTCCAACCCATTTAATTTCACTCTTTTTAGTATCTATTTTGTGGTCAGCGCTTTCTGCAATTGCCAAAGCAAATACAGAAATAATTAGTGCAAAAAATAGTCCTTTTAACATATCGAGCCTCTTATTAGAGATAAATAAATATTTGTTATCTAAAACGAAGACCTCATTGGTCTTATTTTAAACATTTTTAGCTTCTCCTAAATTATCATCTTTCTCCAATCTTATTTTGAATGGAGGTGCTTCATAGTTTTTAGGTAAATATGATTCAGGAATAGTGGTCATATTGCCATCTCGGGCTGCTCTATAATGTGGTGATAGTATTTCGACTCCATTTTCAAAAAATTCGTCTTGAATATTCTGATGTAATTCAGAATAAATAATCGGCTGCATATTAGGAAACATAGAATATGCATTTAACTGATAAGAAACATAAAAATCATCCAGACTAGTCTGTAATACAAACGGCGATGGCTCATGCATAATATGATTTGTTTTACGAGCGGCATTGATTAGTATCTCGTGTACTTTTCTCCATGGAACATCATAGCCTATAGTTACAGTAGTGTGTAATACTATACCTTCTTTTTCTTTTGATGTACTGTAATTGATAACATTCGATGCAAGAATATTTGAATTTGGGACTGTGATGTACTCTTTTTTTGGAGTCTTGATACGAGTCACAAAAGGAGTTTTTTCTACTACATCACCCACCAAATCATTTATTTTGATTCTATCTCCTATTTTGAAAGGTCTCATATAGGTCATTACTAAACCGGCAACCATGTTTCCAATCACAGAGGAAGAACCCAGCGAAAAGATAATACCTAAAAACACAGATACACCTTGAAAGACCTTAGAGTCAGATTGCGGAAGATATGGGAAAATCACAATAAACATAAATGCCAGAACTAACACTCTAACTATATTAAATGTAGGTTTGCCCCATTCCGGAAAAAATCCGGGTATCTGCAAGTTCTCATTAGCAATCTCGTTGGCTATAAATCCCAAGAACTTAATAATATAGCGAGTTACTGCAAGAATGACAATAATTGTAAAAAGGTTTGGCATATAGTTAATAAACGAGGTAAACATAGTCTCCAGCGGAGATAATATGTATCCGAAAAGAACTTCAGCCAATCTCTGGGTTGGAGGAAAAATGCTAAAAAGAACCGGAATAGTTATATAAAGTTGGAATATATTGATAAACCATCTGAGTGCTTTTGCAACAAAAAGAGCAACATTAGTTACTTTATCAGCATCTAATAACTGCAGTTCTTTTATAGAGATAGCCTTAAACCATATACCACGTTTAGACTCTATAAGATTATCTACTCTCTTCCTAAAAACCAAATTTACCAGATAGACTAATCCGACCTGAATCGAAATTGCAAATATTGCAAGACCGATTTGCTTTAGTAATGTAAAGAAACTTGTGCTTTCTTTATAGTCTATCAAATCATTATAAATTTTTGTATGATATTGCTTTGCCAGTTCCATTTTAGTCTGTTCATACCAAATTTCATCAAACTCAGTGATATTTATAAGTGATTTTTCTTTAAAAACAATATCCACAGTTTGGCCATAGTCAACTATTGCGATAGTGTCAATACCAGGTATAAACTGATCATATAGATCTTCAAGCCTATCTGATATCAAATCTGCACGTTCTTTGGGTGATATAGTTCCAATTTTTGTAAATATTGTGAATAAAGTATCTGAGCTAATAACTATTGGATAGCCGGTTGTTTTACCTTTGAGAGAATCAATTTCATTTTTTATAGCTATATCTCGTAGTGAGTCCTGCAAAGAAATATTTCTAAGTCTTTCTTCTAATTCTTTGCGCTTTTTAACCTCTGTAGACTTAAGCTCAGTAAGCTCTCTTTCCAGATTGGCTTTAGCAACTGAATCAGCTACTCTTATGGAATCTGCGATTCTGATCAAACTAATAGCTGCATCATCATGTCTGGTTGTATCCACTACCACAGGATCCTGCACACTTTCCTGCGAGAAACAAATAGTAGCAGAAATTAAAATCATGGATATAATTATAAGCTTTTTCATATACCATCCGTTTACAACATATTTATAAATGAGAAATATGTCTTCTAATTATTGTTAATCAGGTAATTTTTCTCCGCAATGCGGACAATAGTTATATTTTTTAGTATCATTTCCTTCTTCTTCATCTTTTCTTGCTTGAATTTGCTCCAAAAATCCAACACTTATAATACCTGTAGGTATTGCTACAAGGCCAATTCCAAAAAGAGCAGTAATTGCAGCGAGAAATTGTCCGCCACCAGTTATAGGGTAAATATCTCCGTACCCTATTGTTGTCAGAGTTGCTACAGCCCACCAGATTGCTTCGAAAATATTAGAAAATTTGTCAGGCTGCAGCTCATGCTCAATTTCGTACATTAATGTAGCAGAAATAATCAGCATAAGGCCAGAACCAAAAAAGGTAATCAGTAACTCGTCTTTACGGTCTCTGACTACTCTCCCAAGCAACTGAAGAGATCTGATAAATCTTACAAGTTTAAATACTCGGAATATTCGCATCAATCTTAAGATTCTCATAAATCTGAGATCTAATTTCATTAACATAGGAAGGTAAAAAGGCAAGATTGCCAGTAAATCAATTATCCCAAAAAACGAGAACATATATTTGAAACGGGCTTTTATTTTCCCTAAATCCGGATACAAACGGTCGGCAATCCAAACACGAATCAAATATTCGATT
Source organism: uncultured bacterium (assembly GCA_942490685.1). Taxonomy (GTDB): domain Bacteria; phylum Bacteroidota; class Ignavibacteria; order Kapaibacteriales; family UBA2268; genus JBFHIJ01. The sequence goes on along the minus strand of CALNXW010000016.1, from coordinate 856,353 downwards.
GTAAAAACCGCGATTGAGAAGTGATCGAAAGAATCATAGTATACTTTATATTTCTCATAATGACTGTCAATTGATTCAAACATCATTGCAATGATGTTTAAAACAATCAAAGCAGTAATAAAATAGTCGTCTAAAACATGCCACTTGTTCTGTTTTACATCTGAGTTGATAAAAATATCAGCAACAAATTTTTTTATTTTCTTCATAATATATCTCCCTTTTTCTTTTGCTAATGCAATATTTGTGCCTGAAAATCCTTATAAGCCTTTATTTCTAAATACATTGAATTTGTTGATTTAGATTTTTTTCCGTAATTTGAAAAAGCATTATGGGAGTGGGGAAACACAAATGAAATATTCTATTTTTATCTGCATACTGACTTTTTTTTCTATCTCTTATACATCCTTATCTAACACACAAACCACTGATACAACATTTTGGTCAAATGAGGCTAATGTTAGCATCAATCTAAACCAGTTGGCTCTTGTGAATTGGGCTAAAGGTGGTGAAAGCTCTATTGCTGCTACCGGATTGCTCAATGCTAAAGCAAATTATAAAAAAGATGATATACAGTGGGATAATGTTCTTGATATCAGATATGGAATTATGTCTTCTGAGCAGTATAATATTCGTAAAACTGATGATAAGTTTGAGATTGAATCCAAAATTGGTTACAATGCTTTTGATAATGTTTTCTACTCTGTAGATATGTCTATAAATTCCCAGTTTTCCGATGGTTACAAATATCCCGATGACTCTACTCTGGTTTCTACATTTTTGTCACCGGCCTACCTCACTATGTCTACCGGGCTTGATTATAAAATAAACAGTTCCTTTTCTTTCTTTTTGTCTCCGTTTGCAGGCAGATTTATTTGGGTTGCAGATGATTCACTCTCAGCCAAAGGAGTATATTCATTAGAGCCTGGCGAAAAGTTTAGAGCAGACTTTGGTGCAAAATTTACTGCTAAAGCTGAGCAGAAAATTATGGAAAATGTTATAATCAAATCTAAACTCGAACTCTTTAATAACTATACTGACAGAGAAGAAACAAATCGTACTAATATTGACGTTAATTGCGAATCTACTCTTTCTATGAAAGTCAATGACTACATTGCGGCAAATATTTTTCTTCACCTCATATACGATCATAATATTAATGTTCCACTATTCGAACATATTGATGGTGTAAAAACTAAAGTTGGCGAAGGTAGAAGGCTTCAGGTTAAGGAAGTATTGGGTGTTGGTTTTTCTTACAAATTATAATTCCATGTCATGCATAATCAGAAGATTAAAGAATTCATTGCAGCTAATCTAACAGCTTCAATAACTGAATTATTACTTAAATTAGGAAAGGATAAGGATCTGCAATTCGCAGTCTCCCAAATCTCTGCAAGACAAAAAATCAAAGATAAGCTTCCTTCTTTCTATTCAAATTTAGATATAATTCTGCCCAGTTCTATCCCCTTAGAACAGTCTTCTTCAGAAATTACTGCATTATATAAGTCACAAATTCTAGATTTTGATACTTCATGTGATCTAACTGGTGGATTAGGAATAGATAGTATATTCCTGGCAAAAAAATCTAAAAAACACATCTACATTGAGCAAAATTCTGATTTAGCTTCCATTTTTAAAAACAATTCTGAGACTCTCTTCTACAGAAATATTGAGGTTTTAAATTCTGATAGTAGGTCTTTTTTAAAAAGTATTGAATCAGTACCGAATTTAATTTATATGGATCCGGCAAGAAGATCTGCTGCCGGACAAAAGACTTATTTCCTTGAAGATACTCTCCCAAATCCTCTTGACGTGATGGAACTTATAAAAGACAGATATAGATATGTCATGATTAAGACTTCACCTATGTTAGATATTAGCCGAGCTCTTTCGCAGCTGGGTAATGTAAAAGAAGTACATATTGTTTCTGTAAAAAATGATTGTAAAGAGTTACTTTTTATTCTGGAAAGAGCATATAAGGGAACTGTTAAGTATAAAACTGTAAATTTTGTTTCTGATGCTAATCAACAGTTATTATCTTTTGAAGAAAATTGTGGAGATTTAGTAATTAGTTCCCCGAAAAAGTATATTTATGAAGCAAATGCTTCTATAAGTAAACTTAGTTTTTGGAAAGCACTTGCAGATAGATTTAACCTATCTGCTCTTGACATTAATACGCATATTTATACTTCGGATGAATGCATACAGGATTTCCCTGGCAGAGTTTTTGAACTTATTAAAAGTACGAAAATTAACAAGAAAGAGCTTCAACAAGCTCTACCCATGAAAAAAGCGAATATTTCTATCAAAAATGTTCCACTCAATATTACTGAGTTCAAAAAGAAAACAGGTATCAAAGAAGGCGGAGATAAATATATATTTGTTGTAAAATCAACTCAGTTAGGAAATATCTGTTTAATCTGCAAAAAGGTCAATTTCAACCAATAAAAATCATTTTAAAGTGGTTGCTGTTAATGCTCTAAGAATATTATAAAGTAATGAAATTAGGCAGACAGTCAGGCGTTTCAACAGATTCTTTCAAAGAAACTTCAACAAGATAATCAGCCATAGTGTCTACAATCCATTCAAAATTATTGTCTTTCAAAAACTCCCTATCTGCATTTGGTGTTGGATTTAAACAATCCATCACATAGACTTCTCCATCTTTAATTGCAACTTCTACCGCATTAAAATCAAATCCAAGAGATTTGCAGAGCGTTTTACATACATTTTCTATTTTTATCTGAAGTGCATCATCCAATACAGGATCTTCCAATGAATAACGAAGATGCATAGGCTGCTCAGGATTATATTTCATTATTTTAGTATATTTATATCCAATTGTATAAACTCTGAAGTAATCCTGATAATCTATAGCTTCCTGCACAATCATTAGTTTTTGTCCGGTTAAATCATATGTAGAAAAGAACTCGTTTGCATTATAAACCTTGAACGAAGTATAAGCTCCGCTGCCAAGATTTGGTTTTAAAATGCAAGGGAATCCCACATAATCAAATACATAATCCCAGTCCAATGGATACTGGAGATTTCTCATAGTAATAGCACCTGTACCTTCAGGCATTTCTTTACTAGGAATTATAGCAGTTTTAGGTACTTTTATATCTAATCTTTGAGCTAAAACTGCATTGAAGAAGTTATCGTCAGCGCATTTCCAGAAGGGATTATTAATCACATGCGAGCCATTAAGAGCAGCTAGTTTCAGTATACTTCTGTAATAAGGAACTGCATTAGAGACTCTATCAAGAATCACCTGATATCGGGGCAGCTGATCAATACGGACAGCCCCAACTATAATAGATTCTGCTAAAACCTCTTTAGGTTTTAAAGTATTAATTCTATCTATTAAAGTTTGGGGGAAACTTTTTTCGTTGCCAAATAAAACACCAATATTTTTCATACTACACCGCGATTAAAAAGGGGAAATGTTGACTATTTCTGAAAGTGCACCAATTTTGTCAGATTTTTACTTATTTTTATATATGTTTTTGACGAACCGATACACCAATTAATTTAGTAAAATGAGAAATATCTTAGTAAAAGTAGATAATATTTCCATCGAGTACATGGGGCAAATTTTATTCCAAAATTTGTCTTTTGATATAAAAAAAGGTGATAAAGCTGTTATCAAAGGACCATCCGGTAGCGGAAAAACAACTATACTAAATATGTTATGCGGATTTGAAAAACCTGACACCGGATTTATTACAGCATTTGATAATGATTTAACCAAACACCCTTCTTCTTCCCGCAAATACTTCTCGTGGCTGCCGCAGGATTTGAACTTTGCAGATGAAGACATTGTTTTAGATATAGTCTTATTCCCTTTTTCTTTTAAGTCTAATAAGCATATTGAGATTTCAGAAGACACTATCTTGACAGAGTTTAGTTTATTAGGTTTGAAACAAGAGCTGATAACTTCTAAATACTGTGACTTATCAGGCGGAGAAAAACAGAGAATTGGCATCATAATATGTAAGCTTTTGGGAAGTGAAATTATGTTATTAGACGAACCCACTTCAGCTTTAGACAAAGAATCTATAAATAAGGTTATAAATTATCTCCTGAGAAATGAGGAACTTACTATTATTTCTGTTTCGCATGATGACAGATGGATAGATCAATGTAACAAAATTATTGAGATAGAGCAATGATAGATATCCCTTGGGTGAATATAGGAATAGCATTTACTCTGCTTATTATTCCTGTATCTATTTTGGTATATTATAAAACAGGTCTTTTGAAGACCATGGGATGGTCCTTTCTAAGGATGACACTCCAACTGAGCTTGGTTGGGTTTTATCTGGAATACATATTTGATCTTGATTCTCATTTTATTAATATTCTTTGGGTAGCTATTATGGTAGTTGCCGCAAGTTTTACAATTGTCAAACGAAGTGATTTAAATATCAAAAGATATTATTTTCCGGTGATGGCCGGAATACTGACCAATGTTCTGATCAATGGAGTAGTTTTTGCGTATCTGGTATTTGAAGAGCAGAGTTTCTTTGCAGCAAGATATATTATTCCTATTATGGGTATGGTAATCGGGAATACGCTTAATAGTTCAATAGTTGCAATAAGATCTTATTTCACTTCCATGAAAAAAGAAAAACAGAAGTACAGATATTACCTTATGCTTGGTGCAAGTGAAGCTGAAGCACTCTTCAAATTCAGTTCTGATGCAATGAAAAATTCGTTTAGTCCGGTCTTGGCTTCTGTAGCTTCAATGGGCTTGATTTGGCTCCCCGGAATGATGACAGGACAAATATTGGGTGGCAGTAATCCTTTGACAGCAATCAAATATCAATTTCTAATAATGATTGCTATCTTTACGGGAAGTGTTCTGACGGTAGCAGTTAGTATAAAAATTGCGCAAAGCTCAGGAAGCAGAGATGTCTAATGAATCAGGAGTATTCAAATATTCTTTGTAAAGAGTAACTAATTCACTTAAAATCATAGCTGTAGCTCCCCACAGCGGGACTTTAGGATGAATATCCCAAAAGGGTACATCAACTTTAACACCTTTAAAATCCCAGATTTCTTGTTTGTAATAGTCATTAGCGAGGAATTTGTCAAATTCAACCTCAAAAACTTCTTCCACCTCATCTTCACATAATTCGTAATCAAATTTTTCCATAATTAACCCTACCACAGGGGTGATTACGGAATTAGATGGAGGTACAAACAGATTAGACATTATACCTAGGACTTTAATATTTTGGTAAGGAAGTCCAATTTCTTCCTTAGATTCTCTTAAAGCAGTCATTAGTGAGGTTTCTCCAAGTTCTGCACGACCTCCGGGAAAGCTGATTTGACCACTATGACTTTTTAATTTCGAGCTTCTAAGCGTAAAAATTATCTTTAATTTGTTATCTTGCTTTATAAGCGGAATTAAAACTGCACTTTTTCTTGCGCTAAGTTCCGGTTTGAATTTTCTGAATGGTTTCCCGTCAATCACAGGAGCCATTTTTAGGTGCGAATCTATACCCGGAAGATCGTTTTTTATTCTTTCTATCAGAAAATCTATAAAATCATTTTTCAACATATCAGATAATTGTAAGATGGATAAAACACAAGATAAAGATTTTTATTATAGAGTATATGAAATTGTAGCTAATATTCCAACTGGAAAAGTAACTACCTATGGTGCGATTGCAAATGCACTTGGCTCAAAGATGTCCGCCAGAATGGTCGGTTGGGCTTTAAATGCTGCAAAAAACCGTACTGATCTACCTTGCCATAGAGTTGTAAATAGGCTCGGCGAGCTTTCAGGAAAAAATGCTTTTGCCTATCCTGAACTAATGCGCGAACTTCTGGTAAATGAAGGTATAGAATTCTCAGGAGAATGTGTAGTGATGAAAAAACACTACTGGGAACCTTCCTGATCAAGTGGTAACTTTATTTTAAAAGTAGATCCTTTACCAAATTCACTTTTCACTTCAATTTCGCCATGATGTCTGTCTACAAATTCTTTCACCATCAATAATCCAAGACCGGTTCCACCTTCAGATCTGGTACCCTTTGTTGATATTTTTTCACCCGGATTGAAAAGTTTATCTAAGATATCTTTTTTCATTCCGGTTCCTGTATCTCCTACAGTTATTGTAACAAATTGATCATCATTAAAAGCATCAATTTTTACAACTCCACCTTTATCGGTAAACTTTATGGCATTGGAAGTGACATTTCTAAATATAGTACTAAGCATATTCCTATCAGCTTCTAAGTAATAATTATTAGGAATATTATTCTCAATTGTGATACCTTTCTTTTTAGCACTCTCTTTAAAAAGATATTCTGCTGTCATAGAGATTTCTCCAAGGTCTACATTCTCAGAATTAAATTCTATATTCCCAGTCTGAGATCTGGCCCAAGTCAAAAGATTTTCTAATAGATTGAGTAATTTATCAGCAGATGAGTGTAGATCATGAATAGATTCCTCAATTTCCTCAGAACTAAGTTCCGAAAATCTATCTTTAGTATAAGAAGTTATTCCCTGAAAAACATTCAAAGGATTGCGCAAGTCATGGGCAATAATTGAAAAGAACTTGTCTTTCATAGAATTCAGTTCTTTGAGGTTTTGCTCTGAATCAAGAAGCTTGTTATTTAACTCTATAGCTCTATGGGCCTCTTGGCTAATTTCATTCCTGGCTATATTCAGTTCTTCCACTAATGCTTCCAGCTCGTTTTGCTTGTCTATTTTCTCAGTAATATCAAACAGCAAAATCAAAAATCCATCTTCATTTCCTTTTCTTATACTTCTGATAAAAGTCTGGTAATAAGATCTTTCTGTGTCAAACTCAAATTTGAAAATATGAGTTCTACTTCTGATATTCTCATTAGAGACAGAGCATTTTTTGATTTCTTCAGGAATATTATACTTTTTCTCTGAGTCTTCGGAGATATAAGCAAATACTTCATCGAATTTTTGATTACTATTTTCTACTGTACAATCAGATCTAAGGAAAGCCACAGGACTAGGAATACTATCTAGGAGGTTGGACAAAAATGAATTATTTTCTTCAATTTGTTGCTTATATTTTTCTTTTTCTTCTATATCTCTTACAATAGCTAAAATATATTGTTTATCTTCGAAAGGTAGCAAACTAAGAGATACTTCTGCATGAAATATATATCCGTCCATTCTTTTATGTAGCCACAAAAAGTGCTGTTTTTTGCCTTCTTTTGCAGCTCTTATATGTTTAATAGCCATTGCCTTGGATAATTCACCATTATATTGCCTTTCCGGTGAAAAAAGATAAGGTGGTTTTTGTAGAATCTCCAGTTTTGAACATCTAAACATTTCGAGTGTTTTTTGATTACAATCTATGAACTCGTTACTATCCATGATAAAAATGGCATCTCCTGCATGCTCAAATAGATTTCTATATAATATCTCATTTTCTTGAAGCTTTTTCTCAATTCGCTTTCTTGGAGTCACATCTCGAAATATTAGTAAGATTGCACCTTTTCCACCAAAAAGTATATGCGTTAGTGACATCTCTATATATTTAACTTCTCCCCACCCCAAATCAAACTCAGTTTCAATAAAAGCAGAAGACTCATCATCTTTAAGAACGCCGTGAAAAATATCCATAAACTGAGATTTAGCGTTATCAGCGATGAAATTGTCAATAGTTTTATTTTCTAAAGTTCGCGGATTTCTTTCCAGAATGGCGGAACCGGATTCATTTATATACTCAATACTGGTATCATAACAAATAACAATTCCGTCATTAGATCTCTCGACTATACGTACATAGTCAGAGTTTATATTATTTAGGTAATCCCTCTCTTCATTGCATGTATCATATTTCTTTATTAGTTCTTCAATATCCCGTTTTGTATTTTTATATTTGAAAAAATAGTAATAAAGAGCAATGACTAAACCTAAAAAAAGGGAAAGCCAGGCTATCTGGATTATGTCAAATTCTAATATTTTTTCTATTTCTATCATATTTCTTCCTGACGAATCAAATACAAATTTCTTTATTCCATCTTAAATGTGGAAAACTATGTGGAAAAACAATATCTGCTGTGGAAAACATGTTTAGAATAAACTTTTGTAAATGAATAATTTAGAATATTTATTTGAAATATATTAACTTAGCAATTACTTAATACCCAAAAACAGTGCCATTTATTCTAACATAGATATTTTAAATTTGCATTAGTAAATACTTATGTAATTCGAGAAAGTAAACTTCTTTGTAAATTGTACGTTTAGTTAAATTGGCTATAAATTTTTTTTTCAAATACACAGGTCAGTGTCATGCGTAATTTCACAATTACTCACAGCCTAATTAAAAGACTTTCTATGCTTTTTGCTTTTATGGTAATAAGTACAGTAAGCGCTTTTAGCCAGGCTAACCCTATTGAATATGTGGAGGAAGATTTGGATAATGGTCTCCACGTTATTTACTCTATCGATCGCAGTGCGCCGGTTGTTTCAACAATTTTACACTACAAAGTTGGCTGTAAAGATGAAGATCCTAACTTAACTGGTTTTGCTCACTTTTTCGAACACTTGATGTTTGAATCAACTGACGAAATTCCAAAAGGCAGCATGGATAAATACATCCAGGAAGCAGGCGGTATTTTAAATGCACACACTTCGTTTGATGAAACAGTTTATAAATTTACTGTTCCTTCTCACCAAATTAAGCTTGCATTATGGATTGAATCTTCAAGAATGCGCAAGCTTCAAGTAGGTGAAGTAGGTGTAGAAACTCAGAGAGGCGTTGTTAAAGAAGAAAAGAAAAACAGAAATGACAACTCTCCTTACGGATCATGGATGGAAAAAATGTTCTATAATGTATTCAAAGGTGGCAACTACTCTTGGGTGCCAATCGGATCAATAGAACATATTAATAGAGCTACAATTCAAGACTTCCAGAACTTTTATAACAACTTCTACCAACCAAACAATGGTACATTAGTAATTGTTGGTGATTTTGATTTAGAAGAAACTAAAAAATATGTAAGATCTTACTTTGGCAGATATAAAAAAGGTTCAGAACCGGTTCGCTCAGAGTTTAAATTACCTCCTATGGATGGTCCTTACAGAGAAACAATTGAAGATAATAAAGCACAGCTTCCTGCTGCTTTTATGGGCTTAAGAGGTCCTAAAATGGGTGAAAAAGACTACTATGCATTGTCTTTACTTTCTGACATTCTAGGTGCTGGTGAATCTTCAAGATTCTACAGAGAATTAGTTGAAAAACAAATTGCTTTGCAAGCAGTAATGGCACCAATGGCATTACAAGATGCCGGTATCATCTACATGGTTGGAATTCCTGCACAAGGCAAAGAGCTTAAAGATGTTGAAGCCGCAATGATGGCTGAAATCCAAAAAGTTATCGATAACGGTGTTACTGATGAAGAATTCCAAAAAGCTAGAAATATCAAGGAAGTATCTTCAGTAAGCGGCAAAAAAGGAACTCAGGAAAAAGCTATGTCTTTGGCTCAGTACTACAGCTATTATGGTGATGCAAGCCTTATTAACAAGGAATTAGAAAACTATATGAAAGTTACTAAAGCAGACATCCAAAGAGTAGCTAAGAAATACTTAGGTACTAAAAACAGAGTAACTTTGGAATATATCCCTGTAAAAGGCGAATAATTTTTCAACTAAGAAATCAAAATTAAATAGGACTTTATAAAATGAAAAAAATTCTCAGTTTGATAGTTATGGTATTTATGGCAGCTCAAATGCTAGTTGCGCAAGATATCGACCCGACTAAAAGACCTGAACCGCTTAAAGTTAAAGATTTTAAATTCCCGGATTACACAACTAAAACTTTATCTAACGGCGTAAAAGTTTTTATTATAGAAGATCACGAACAGCCTACTGTTTCTTTTAGTTTATTAATCCCTGGCGGCTCTTCAGTTGCAGGATCTAAAGCAGGTGTAGCAGATTTTATGACTGCACTCCTTACTAAAGGAACAAAAACAAAGACTGCATTGGAAATCGCTCAAAAAATGGACGGTATCGGTGCAAGCGTAGGAGCAGGAGCTTCTGCTGATAATTTCTCTGTTGCCGGCGGTGGTTTAACAAAATACACTGACGACATCCTGGAAATGATGGCTGATGTTCTAATCAATCCTACTTTCCCTCAGGAAGAATTTGACAAATTATTACCTCAAGCTATCCAGGCTCTTGAATCAGAGAAAGCTAACTCCGGTACTATTGCTGCTGCCTTAACTCGTATCGCGTTATACGGCAAACATCACCCATATGCAATCAAAGAAACTAAAGAATCTTTAGAATCTATCAAAATCAGAGATATTAAAGAACTTTACAGAACTTGGATGAAGCCAAATAATGCTACTATGGCTGTAATTGGTGATGTAAAAGCAGATGAAATCGTTGCTAAATTAGAAAATGCTTTCAAAGGTTGGGAAAAAGGTTTTGTACCAGAAATCTTAGTTCCAAAAGCAAAACCAATGCCTCGTGGTGTATATTTTGTAAATCGCCCTGGTTCAGTTCAGTCTTCTGTTATCGTATCTACTCCGGCAATACCTTATGCTCATGAAGATTATGATGCAGCAGATTTTGCAGCTAGAATCATCGGTACTGGTTTTGGTGGACGTTTGTTCCGCACACTTCGCGAAACACACTCTTACACTTACACTCCTTTCGGTTATATGACCGGTGCAAAACATGTTAATAGATTTGCTTGCGGTGCTGATGTGCGTTCATCAGTTACAGATTCTGCTATTGTAGTAATTAACGAGCAATTGAAAGATCTTTGTACAAATCCGGCAAGTGCTGAAGAATTGAAAAGATTGAAAAACTTCCGCGTTGGTACATTTTTGATGTCTTTCGAAAATTCAGGTACTATGGCAGGACTAGTTCAAAGAGCTGACTTTATGGGCGTACCTATGAGCCGTTTCGAAAACTATCCGAACTTCATTACTACACTTGCTCCTGAAAAAATTAGAGATGTAGCTAATAAATACTTGAATCCTAAAGATGAATATATCATCGTTGTTGGTGATCCTGAAGTAAAAGAAAAGCTTGAAAAATTCGGTGAAATATACGAATACGATATTGACCTTAATCCTATTAAAACTGAATCAGTCTCAATTAAACCTGAAGAACTAATTGCTAATTATGTAAAAGCAATCGGCGGTCAGGATAAATTGGATGCAGTGAAATCAATTAAGATGATTGGTAAAGCTTCTGTGCCTAGTCCGCAAGGTCAAATTCAAATAACTTTAGAACAAGTAACTACTAAAAATAAACAGCAATATGTGATTCAAGATGCTGGTGCATACGGCAAAACAACCGTTTTTATTACTGATGGTGAAAAAGCTTGGCAACCAAGCCGCACAGTTCGTGGAAAAATGGATGAAGTACCAGCTGACAAAGCTAAAGATTTGATCGACAACGTAGAACTTTTCGACATTGCTAACTTAGCAAAAGATGCATCTAAAATTAGTATCAAAGGTAAACAAGGTGACTATATTGTTTTAGAGCACACTAATGCAAATGCTAAAAAATCTTACTACTATTTCAATGCAAAGACATTCTTAGTTGAAAAAACTGAAATTTCAGGAGAGATGGGCAATACTACTTTTGAAATGAAAGACTACAAAGAATTCAGTGGAATAATGTTCCCTAGTACTTTAATTCAAATAGTCGGACCACAATCAATGGAATTTGAATCAGAATACGAAATTAACATTGAAGTTGAAGACAGTATGTTTAGACCATAATATGATTTGACATTACGCTCAAATCTATCAATAATAGATTCCATAAGCGAGTAGGATTAGATTTCCTACTCGCTTTTTTAATTTTTCGCTTTTATTATCAAAGTATTTTATTTAGATTAAAGCTAACTACTCATTCATGCCTTTAATAGACTATGCGTACAATACTATTCATATTTTTCTTTTTCTCTGCCGCTGTAATTGTATATGCGGAGGGTATTGATTCGCTTTTGCAGCTCTCTCTGAAATATCAAAACATAAATCTTGACTCAGCTGTATCTTTTGCTTTAAAAGCGAAAGAAATGGCATATGAAATGGAAAAAAGGGAATTAGAAATTGAAGCTATCAACTTACTTGCTACGGCATTTGCATACAAAGGTGAAATAACAAAATTTGAAGAACTAAGCACCCACTCTTTATTTTTATGTAAGAAATATAAATTGAATGATAAAAAGATCTTTGCATTGCTTGATCAGTCATTCAGATATAGAGAGCTTCATCAAACTTCAAGAACTATCAGAAAGATTCAGATAGCAACTAACGAAGTCCAATTACTCCCCAAAGAGGAACGCATTTTATTTTATCCTGAACTTTATGAAGCGATAGGCTATCTTCTTTATTATGAACTGAAAGACAGTATTGTATCATTGGAATATCTGCATAAAGCGCATAACTATTTTTTGCAGAGAGGTGATACTAATAATTACAACAACCTATTCCTCCATATGGGAGAAATATTTAGATTAAATGGAAGAAGTGACAGAGCTGCAAATTATTATATGCATGCAAAAGAAGCTGCAATAGAAAGTCAAGACTCAAATATCCTGGGTAAATACTACAGACTTAAATCTGCAACTTACCTTGATAGAGACAATGTCGCTAGAGCCCTGCAATTATTGAGAGAAGCCGAAGTTATATTTACTAATCTCAATAATATAAAACAGCTTTCTGATTTATACAGCATGTTTGCATATGCCTATTCTTATGTTGAAGACAATAGAATGAGTTTAGAATACAACTCAAAATCGCTTCAATTGCGAAAGCAACTTGGTAATGTGTCACTGGTAGCGAGTTCGTATATAAACGTAGCAAATTCCTATAACAAGCTAGGAATTCCTGACAGTTCTCTACTGTTTGTAAAAAAGGCTTATAATATTTGCACTAAGATTGGTCATAATTTTTATTTGCAGAAATCTTTGAAAAAACTTAGTGAGTTATATTCTGAACAAGGAAATAAAAAATCCGCTTATTTTTACTTATCTCAATACCAGAAACTTCGCGACTCTCTTGAAAATACAAGAACTTCTCTGTTCTCTCTTCTTGAAGAAAAAATTAGATACAGCATGTTAGAAACAGATATGTACGAAAGAGACCGGAACTCTGAGTTAGAACTAAATAATTACACTTTAAGAATGTATCTTTACATATCTATATTTGTCATTCTACTTTTGTCAATTATTGCAATCCGACTCTATCTAAATATTAAAAAAGCGAAAAGGCATTTTTACAGCTAAACCAAGTCTTTGTTTTAACTTACTGTTTTTTACTTAAACATTAATAGCATAAATAGCTTCAATGACATATATTCGTATCTATCAAAAATGTCTGGAAAGCTATTTGAAAAAAAGCATTATCATATTATCTATCATTGGTTTAACTCTTGTCTTGGTTTTGACTGGTCAGAACACGCATCCTAATGCTAAACCTGCAATTGCAACTAAAGTAGATTTACTTTTAGACTCTGCTGAAATTTGGGAAAACAGAAACCTTGATTCTGCTGTCAATTTTGCATTATGCGCACGAGAACTAGCATCTAAACACAACTACACAGAAGGTGAAGTTTTAGGACTCTCAAGGGCTGCATTATGCATGACCTATATGGGAGAGCCGATGAAAATGCAAGAAATATACAATCAAGCAATCTATACAGGCCGCAATTTGACAAACAAGTCTGCATTGATTTATAATTATTTCAACATGGGAATCAGTTATAGATATTTATTTCAATTCGAAAAATCCTATTATTATTATCAACAAGGTATGGACTTAGTTTTCAATGATATTGAGAAACAATCTGAGGCTACTTTAGCATCCATGTATAGTCAACTTGCATACCTCCTTTTCCGAGAATTAAATGATAGTACAGTATCTATTGATTTTTTAAATAAAGCCAAAGATTTGTTTTATAAAGACGGGCAAATGAATAACTACCTAGAGATGTATATTCAAATTGGAGACGTCTATAGATACAACAGGAATCATTCAATGTCCAGGCTCTTTTTTGATTCTACCAGAATCTTACTAGAAGACCATTATGACATTACTGTAGATGCTACTTACAACAAATTAATGGCTGCTTTATTGTTTGACATAAACAGCCTGGCAGTAGGGCTGGATTATTTGCGAAAAGCGGAAACTCTCTTCAAAGAAATTCAACATTATAAAAATTTAGCTGATGTCTATACTATGTTTGCTTTTGTTGCATCAGGTATGGGAGAGACAAACAAATGTTTAGATTACAATGAAAAAGCTTTAGCACTAAGAAAGCAACTAGGGCATCAAATTTTATTATCCAGTAGTTACTCAAATTTAGCAAACAACTATTTTAAGCTTAATCAATTTGAAAAGGCTTTTGATTATCAAAGAACTGCTTTGAGTTTAGCTCTAAAGTCTAATCACCATGATTATAGCAATAAATATGCACATTCGTTATATATGATGTTCAAAAAAAGAGATCAATATGATTCTTCTCTTTATTATTTGGAAATTGCAGATTCAATATCAACCCTTCTGCCAAAAGTGACAAATGAGATTGGAAGTGGTAAATTAATTCAAAATAAAATCAAATTACAGAATAAAGAAAAACTGGAACAAAATAAAAACGAAATTGAAAACACAAAACAGCAATTGGAATACTCATTATATATTACTTTATTCCTTCTCCTTGTTCTTGTTGTATTCGTCCTATGGATATTTAAATTAAAAAAAGGATTATCCGAAGAGTAGTACATCTTTATATAATAAAAAAGCCCTCCGGGCAGGAAGGCTTAGATTAAAAAAACATTATCTATAAGCAGCTACGCCAGTAATATCTTCACCGAGTATTAGAGTATGTATTTCATGAGTTCCCTCGTAAGTCTTGACAGACTCTAAGTTTGCAGAATGTCTCATGACCGGGTATTCATCTAGAATACCATTGGCTCCATGTATTTCTCTAGCTCTTCTGGCAATTTCAAGTGCAATCTCCACATTATTTCTTTTTGCAAATGAAACATGTTGTGGTCTGAATTCTCCAGATTCCATAATTCTGCCAAGTCTCTGATTTACTAATTGAGCTTTAGTAATTTCAGTAAGCATAAAAACTAATTTATCCTGTGTTAACTGAAATCCTGCAATTGGTTTATCAAATTGAATGCGAGATTGAGAGTATTGGATAGAAGAGTCATAAACAGACATAGCGGCGCCGACAACTCCCCAGGCTATTCCGTAACGTGCCTGAGTTAAACACGCGAGAGGGCCTTTTAATCCTGTCACATTTAGCTTATTTACTTCAGGTACAAAAACATCTTGAAACACGAGTTCACTAGTTACAGATGCACGTAATGAATGTTTTCCTTTCATTTCAGGTGCTGAAAAACCTTTAAAGTCTTTTTCCACTATAAATCCGGTGATTTTACCATCTAATTTAGCCCATACTATTGCAATGTCGGCTAAGGTACCATTTGTTATCCACATTTTTGCGCCATTTAGTACATAGCCGCCATCTACTTTTACAGCAGTAGTAATCATCCCACCGGGGTTAGAACCATAATCAGGCTCGGTTAAACCAAAACATCCGATAGCTTCTCCTGTAGCAAGTTTTGGAAGCCATTTCTTTTTTATATCTTCTTGAGCATATTCAAATATTGGAAACATCACAAGAGAATTTTGCACAGAAGCAAAAGATCGTATCGCAGAATCTCCTCTTTCGAGCTCTTGCATCGCCAAACCATAAGAAGTGTAATTTGCTCCTACTCCTCCGTATTCGGTAGGAATTTTTATTCCTAAAAGACCAAGTTCTGCCATTTTTGGTACTAAGTCCATAGGAAAAGTACCTTCTCTATAATGTTTATCTATTATTGGAATTATTTCTTTTTCCGTAAATTCGCGGACAGTATCTCTTATAAGTATCTCCTCAGCAGAGAAAAGTGATTCTGTATCATAGTAATCAACTGCATTAAAAGCCATAATTTCCTCTTAAAAGTAAAATTGTAAGTTACAAAATTTCATATTTCAATGTTTATATAAAAAAAATATTGTAAAAGTCTTGGGGAGTTAGCAAAAAGTTGTTATTTTTGTATTACTGATATGGAAAGGGCACGAGTCCCTTTTTTTTATTATAGATACCAATGCAAGATTATTATCTCTTGCTTACAAATAATTTCAGTATTTGTTCAAATATTTTGAAGATAGCAATGGCAAGGCGCAAAGTAAATCAGAAAAACGACAAAAAGGTAATCATAGAAGCTTTTGCCGAAATGGCGAAACATAAAAGCATTGACAGAGACTTACTCCAGGGTGTTTTAGAAGAAACATTATCTATGATAATACGAAAAAAACACGGCCCTGATGCAAATTTTGATATCATTGTAAATATGGAAAAAGGTGATATAG
Source organism: uncultured bacterium (assembly GCA_942490685.1). GTDB lineage: Bacteria > Bacteroidota > Ignavibacteria > Kapaibacteriales > UBA2268 > JBFHIJ01. The sequence goes on along the minus strand of CALNXW010000016.1, from coordinate 839,964 downwards.
AAATTTACCTTACTCGTGAAGTAGTAGATGAGGACTTCTATTTTGATGAAGATACTCAAATTTCTGTCGAAGAAGCTAATATGTTTAGCGATGAAGAATATGAAATCGGTGATGAATTTATCGAAGAGATAACTCTTGATAATATTGCTGATAGTTTTGGTCGTAGATTAATTTCCCTTGCTTCTCAAAATCTTAACCAGAGAATTCGTGAAATAGAAAAAGACAATATCTATAACGAATACGCTACGAAGCAAAACGAAATACTTGTTGGTGAAGTTTATCAGATTAGAAGACATGACATACTAATCTTACATAATAAAACTGAATGCCGCTTACCACGTGAAGAGCAAATACCAAACGAAAGTTACCGACATAAGAAAAACCAGACTATAAAGACTATAGTTAAAGAAGTTAAAAGAAATGGTGCCGGAGGCCAGCCTGAGATTATTTTATCTCGAGCTTGTGAAGAGTTCCTTTCCAGACTTTTTGAAATTGAAATTCCGGAAATTTATGATGGCATTATTCAAATTAAAGGTATTGCCAGAGATCCGGGTGAAAGAAGTAAAGTTGCTGTAATGTCTTTTGACGATAGAGTAGATCCTGTAGGCGCATGTGTTGGTATGAAAGGTATCAGAATACATGCAATTGTAAGAGAACTTAATAACGAAAATATTGATTTAATAGAATATTCTGAAGATATCAAGACTTTTATTGAAAGAGCTTTATCCCCTGCTAAAGTTAAAGAAATCACAGTGGACGAAGAAACATTAAGCGCAAATGTAATCGTGCCTGATGATCAGGTTTCTCTAGCAATTGGTAAAAACGGCCAAAACGTTAGACTTGCATCGAAGCTAACAGGTTATGCTCTTTCTTTAGTTAAAGAAGGTTTTGAAGATATTGATTTAAGCGAATTCAAAGTAGAGCTTGGAGAAGAATTATTCAATGAACTCACTGAAGACGGCATCAACACTGCCCGTGAGTTCTTAGATGCTGATCCGGCTGATTTGCTTGCTTTGAATAATTTGAATAAAGAATTCTTATTAGAATTAAGAACTATCATGCTTACTGAGTTGGAAGAAGAGGAATCTGAAGATACAGTTGCTGTGATAAATAGTATTGACTTATAATCATCCCGATAGTCAGGGATATTAGAATTGATTTTTTTAGATAAATGAGTATTAGAGGTTTATGGCTGCCGCAAGAAAAACAAAACTGTTTAAAATCGCTTCCGAAATAAACATTGGAAAGGATGCAATTATTGAATTTTTGCAGTCTAAAGGCTATGATGTCCAAAACAAGCCTACTGCAACGCTTACTTCCGATATGGTTGAAGCGGTGCATGATAAGTTTAAGAAAGAAATTAAAGCTGCAGAAAAGCAAAGAGAAAAATTGCAAAAGCATAAAGACACCAGAAAAACTGTTCAGCAATCTTCACAAGAAGAAGCTGGTAATGATTCAGGTAGTGCAGACTCTATGAGTGCACCTACTGAATCTGTTACTCCTGCTGAAGTTCATTCTGATGCACCAAAAGAAAACGTAAAACCTACTGAAGCTGGTAATGATATCCAGCCGGGCATGGTTATTGACCTTTCTGCTCACGATAAGAGCAATGATAATAAAAATTCTATGAAAAACAAGCAACCTCAATCTAAGGGAGATAGCCCGAAAAAAACTGTAGATACTCAATCTCAAGAATCAAAAAAATCTGAAGATGCTGTTTATAGTAAATCTGATAACAGCAGACCTAATAGACCTGATAATGATCAACGTACTCCTCGTAAAAATCGTGACAATTATAATCGCGATACTAGGAATAATCAAAGTAATCCGGCTCAGGATGATAACAAGCAATACAAATCTGATAGACCTGATAGAGATAGCAGGCCTAGAAGAGATGATCGCGGTGCTGACAACAGACCTCCTCGCGGAGATAGAGACAATAGACCTAGAAGAGATGACAGAGATGCTGATAACAGACCTCCTCGCGGAGACAGAGACAGCAGACCTAGAAGAGATGACAGAGGACCGGACAACAGACCTCCTCGCGGAGATAGAGACAACAGACCTAGAAGAGATGACAGAGATCCTGATAACAGACCTCCTCGCGGAGACAGAGACAGCAGACCTAGAAGAGATGATAGAGGGCCTGACAACAGACCTCCTCGCGGAGATAGAGACAACAGACCTAGAAGAGATGACAGAGGACCTGATCAAAATAATGATTTTGAAAACAGACCTAGAAAAAAACGTAAAAATATAATTGAAGTGAACCCTGGTGATGCTCCTCAACTAAAAGGACTTACTGTTCTCGGTAAAATTGAGATTAGTCCTGAAGATGCTGAAAATATGGGTAAAGGCGGAAAATCACGCAAAGTTGTGAAGAAGAAAAAAGTAGCTCCTGAAGCTGCTAAAGACAAACAACCTAAAGTTGTTAAAAAATCTCCTCCTAAAAAATTGCGTAAAACTGAAATTGAAAAAACAATTTCTCAGGAAGATGATTCTCCGGCTAGAAAAAAACGTAAAAAACGTAAAAAATCAGTTAGAGATATGATTAGCCAAGACGATGTGAACAAGGCTATTAAGGAAACTCTATCTGAAATGGATCATTCTTCTTCTTCTGCAAACCGTGCTAAAATCAAGCAACGTAGAAAAGCAGAAAGAGAAGAAAAAGAAGCTAAAATCCAGGAGGAAATGGATAAAGAAGCTAACATACTTGAGCTTACTGAATTTGTAACTACAAGTGACTTAGCGAACCTCATAGGTATTGGTGTAAACGAAATTATTATGAAGTGTATGCAGCTTGGTCTGATGGTAACAATCAACCAACGCTTGGATAAAGACACCATTGTTCTAATTGCAGATGATTATGGTTACGAAGTAAAATTCCACGATCAAAAATCTTTGCAATTTGTTGATGAAGAAGATCATGATGATGATGAAGATTTACTACCTCGCTCCCCTATTGTCACAATTATGGGTCACGTGGATCATGGTAAGACTTCGCTTCTTGATCATATTCGTTCAGCAAACGTTGTTGCCGGTGAAGCCGGTGGTATAACTCAGCACATTGGTGCCTACAAAGTTAAATTAGAAGACGGGCGTTCGGTAACATTCTTAGACACTCCAGGTCACGAAGCTTTTACAGCTATGCGTGCTCGTGGTGCTCAGGTTACTGATATCGTTGTTCTAATCGTTGCTGCTGATGACAGTGTGATGCCTCAAACAATTGAAGCAATCTCTCACGCTAAAGCTGCGAATGTTCCAATTGTAGTTGCTATCAACAAAATTGACAAACCTGATGCTCAGCCGGATAGAATCCGTCAACAATTATCAGATTATGATGTTTTGGTTGAAGACTGGGGCGGTAAATATCAGGTAGCAGAAATTTCTGCAAAACATGGTAAAAATATCGATCAGTTGCTTGAAAAGATTTTGCTTGAAGCAGAGATGCTTGAGCTTAAAGCTAACCCAGACAGACTTTCAAGAGGTGCTGTAGTTGAAGCAAATATGGAAAAAGGATTAGGTGCTACTGCAACTATTATTGTACAAAAAGGTACTTTAAGAGTTGGTGAACCTTTCGTATCTGGTGTATACTCCGGTAGAGTAAGAGCTTTACTTGATGAACGCGGAAATAAACTTGAAGAAGCAGGCCCTTCTGATCCGGTTATGGTAATTGGTTATGACGGACTTCCTGAAGCAGGAGATAGTTTCATCACTACTCATACTGATTCTGAAGCAAGAAGCATTGCTAACGAAAGAAAGCAGCTTAAACGCGAACAGGAACTTAGACAAGTAAGACACATGACACTAGATGAGATTTCTGCTCAAATTTCTGTGGGTGGTATCAAAGATCTTAATCTGGTTATCAAAGGTGACGTATCAGGTTCTGTGGAAGCTATCAGTGATTCATTATTAAGACTATCTACTGAAGAAGTTAGAGTGAACATCCTACACAAAGGTGTAGGTCCTGTAACTGAAAACGATGTTATGTTAGCAGCTGCTTCGCATGCAATCATAATTGGTTTTAACTCTATTCCTACAGGAAAAGCTAGAAGAGTTGCAGAAACTGAATCAGTTGAAATTAGAGACTATAGTATTATTTACGACTGTATCAATGAAGTTCAATTAGCTTTAGAAGGTTTATTATCTCCTGAAGTTCATGAGGAAATTGTTGCAGAAGTAGAAGTTCGTGCTACATTCAAAATTTCCAAAGTTGGTGTTATCGCAGGTTGTTATGTACAAAGTGGTAAGATCAACAGAAACGATAGAATCAGAGTAATGAGAGATGGCTTTGAAGTCTTCAAAGGCACTATCCATTCTCTTAAACGTGAGAAAGATGACGTTAGAGAAGTAGATTCGAAATACGAATGCGGTATCCAGTTATATGGCTTTAACGATATTAAAGAAGGCGATATAATTGAAGCATTCAAAGAAGTAGAAGTAAAACGTACACTGTAAAAAACGCAATATGGCTAATAGAGCAGAAAAAGTAGCAAATGAAGTAAAAAAAGTGCTGTCCGGAGAGATATCCCGGATAGCACTTGATAATGGTTTTGGCATGGCAACTCTTACTGCTGTCAGAATGTCTAAAGATCTTCAAGTTGCTAAAATATATATAAGTAATTTCGGTACTGATAAAGGCCCGGGAGAGCTGATGGACTTATTTGAGAAGCATGTAGGAGAACTACGCTATACTGTAGGTAAGCAGCTCAAATTAAGATTTACACCAGAATTAAGACTCTTTTTTGATGACACTTTAGAGCAGATAGAACATATTCAGGATTTGCTCAATAAAGCAGATATCAAAGATTCGGAAGATAAAGACTATAACATACCGGAAGAATAAATATCAGATGATACTTACTAATGATAATAAATCTGATTTTCAGCTTTGGAATGACGAGATAAAAGAGCAAGGCAGTGTTCTGCTTATAAATAAAGATTTGGATTGGACTTCTTTTGATGTAGTTGCAAAAGTCAGGAATCTGACCAGAGCCAAAAAAGTTGGTCATGCAGGTACTTTAGATCCTTTAGCTACAGGACTTTTAATTTTGTGCTTAGGGAAAGCTACTAAAACTATAGATCAATACCAAGGCTTAGAAAAGACTTATTCCGGTAGATTTAAAATCGGAGCAACAACAAAAACTGATGACTCCGAAGCAGAAGAAGAAAATATTTGCAGTACTGATCATATTACTATTGATATGATCAATGATGCTGCTGCGAAACTGACAGGAAAGCTGGATCAGATCCCCCCTATGTTTTCTGCAAAAAAAGTCAAGGGGAAAAAGCTTTACGAGTTAGCTAGAAAAAATCAAACAATAGAAATTAAGCCTTCGCAAATTGAGGTTTACAAATTTGAAATAATCGAATTTAGTAATCCTTACGTATCTTTTAGAATTGAATGTTCTAAAGGTACTTATATCAGAGCTTTGGCCAGAGATTTAGGTCAGATGATAGGGACCGGTGCTTATCTTGCTTCATTGCATAGAGATGCAATTGGCACATTCCACTCAGACAATGCTCTAACTATCAAGGAATTTCAGGAATTAGCCGTTCAAAGCCAAGATGAAAGTTTATAACTCCTTTGATGAAATAAAATACGATAAGAATACTGTACTTACTGTAGGCACTTTCGACGGTGTACACAAAGGCCATCAGATAATTATCGGTAGACTTCTCGAAATTGCAAGAAAGGAGAAGCTTCGTCCTGTACTTGTGACAATTCATCCGCATCCGCAGATTGTATTGCGCAAAAAAGGGACTGGCGCTCTCAAAATGCTGACATCAATCGAAGAAAGACTTACTCTCTTTGAGAATTACGGTATAGAACATATTCTGGTTATTCCTTTTTCTTATGAGTTTTCTCTAACTTCCCCGGAAGATTTTGTCAAGAAATTTTTATTAGAAAAGATAGGTATGAAAAAAATACTTATCGGCTATGATCATTTATTTGGCAAAGATAGAGAAGGCAGTAAAGATTTGCTGGATAATCTTTCTTCAGAATTTAATTTCGAAGTTGAAAGAATGGAAGCTCGAATGAATAATGATTCCATTATTTCGAGTACAATTATCAGGCAGTATCTTTTAAATCATGAAATAAAAGAAGCAGCTTCTCTTTTGGGTTACAATTATCATCTCAGAGGCAAGGTTGTAGTCGGAGATCGCAGAGGACACACTATAGGCTATCCTACAGCAAACGTCCGCCCTAATGATCCTCATAAACTAATGCCTGCAAATGGAGTTTATTTAGTTCATGCCAAAATTAAAAATCAGATTTATTATGGTATGGCTAATATAGGTACGAGACCAACATTTACAGATGATATTATGCCTACATTAGAAGTTAATTTTTTTGATTTCAACGAAGAAATTTACGGAAAATATATTACCGTAAATTTTTTGGAGTTTTTAAGGAAAGAAGTTAAATTTGATTCTTTGGAAGCTCTTCTAAATCAATTAGAAGAGGACAAAAAAAGTTGTCAACAGAGGATCAAAATACTTTACAAATACAAATAAATTACGTATATTTGTGCTTTATTGGAAAATAATAGAGCAATAAATTTAATCGGAGCAAGATTAATGATTTCTAAAGAGCAAAAAGCTGAAATTATCGCAAAATTTGGTGACAATGCAAGTGATTCAGGTAAACCGGAAGTACAAGTAGCATTATTAACTGCTCGTATTAATGATTTAACAGGTCACATGTCTGATCATAAAAAAGATAATCATAGCCGCCGCGGTCTAATCAAGCTTGTAAGTAAAAGAAAAAGACTTTTAAGTTACTTGATGAAAACCGATATTCAACGCTATCGTGCTTGTATCGCAGCACTGTCATTGCGTAAATAAAAAATTTATAAAACGGCGTGCTAAACGCCGTTTTTTTTATTATTTTACCAACCGAACAAGAACATTTCTAATTTTTTTTGAGATATCTATGTCAATGCAAAAAGTATCAATTAACTTTGAAGGCAAAGAGTATTCTTTGGAGACCGGAAGGTTTGCCAAATTTGCTAATGGTGCCGTAATGGTTAGATGTGGAGACACTATGGTTTTAGTGACTGCAACTGCATCTTCTAAAGAGCTGGAAGGAATCGATTTTTTACCGCTTCAGTGCGAATATAAAGAAAAAACTGCTTCTGCAGGTAAAATCCCTGGTGGATTTATGAAAAGAGAAGGTCGCCCTTCTGATTCTGAAATTTTAACTGCCCGACTTATGGACAGACCTATTCGCCCTATGATTTCTAAAGCTTGGCATCACGAAACACAAGTTATTGCTACAGTTTATTCTTACGATCCGGATGTAAAACCGGACACAATGGCCGGTGTTGGTGCTTCTGCTGCACTGCTTATTTCTCATATTCCTTTTATGGAGCCGGTTTCTCAGGTGCGTATAGCTAAAATTGACGGTGAGCTTATTGCAAACCCATCTGATACTCAATTAGAATTATCTACTTTAGATATGTCTGTTTCAGGTACTGATTCTGCTATCACTATGGTTGAAGGCGAATCTAAAGAAATTAGCGAAGAAGAATTCTTGGATGCTCTTGATTTTGCACATGAAAAGATTAAAGTGCTTAACAAGCTTCAAAGAGATCTTCAGGAATTAATTAACCCTGTTAAAAAAGAAGTTGTTGAAAAAGAATATAATGAAGAGTTAGTTGCATTTGTTGAAGAAAATGCTTCTGAAAAACTCAAAGAATATATCTACTCTAACTCTACTAAAGCTGTACGCAGTGAAACAAGAATGCAGATTGCTGCAGACTTGAAAGAAGCTGTTACTGAAAAATATGCTGAAGTTGAAGATATTGACATTGATGCTGTTACTAAAGAAGCAGGTGAAATACTTGGTAAAGTAGAAAAACGCATCATGAGAAATATGATCTTGGTAGATAAAAAACGCCTTGATGGTAGAAAAACTACTGACATCCGCCCTATTTCATGCGAAATTGGATTGCTTCCTCGTGCTCACGGTTCTGCACTTTTCACTCGCGGCGAAACTCAATCTCTTACTACTATCACTTTAGGTACTACTAGAGATGAGCAAATGATTGACGGTTTGAATCCTATGTACACAGAAAGATTCATGCTTCACTATAACTTCCCTCCTTTCTCTGTTGGTGAAACAGGTAGATTGTTTGTAGGTCGTAGAGAAGTTGGTCACGGTCATTTGGCTTGGAGAGCTTTAAAATCTATGCTTCCAAATGCAGAAGATTTCCCTTATACTTTGCGTGTAGTTTCTGATATTTTAGAATCTAACGGATCATCTTCCATGGCTACTGTTTGTGCCGGTTCACTTTCTATGTTTGATGCTGGTGTGCCTATGAAAAAGCCGGTAGCAGGTATTGCTATGGGTCTTATTAAAGAAGATGACAATGTTGCTGTTCTTAGTGATATTCTTGGTGACGAAGATTTCCTTGGTGACATGGACTTCAAAGTTACCGGAACTGAAGAAGGCATTACTGCTTTCCAAATGGATATCAAGATTGATGGCCTTAGCGTTGAAATCATGAAAGAAGCTTTAGAGCAAGCACGTAAAGGTCGTTTGCACATTCTTGGAATCATGAATGATGCAATCGAAACACCAAGAGAAGATATTTCTATGTTTGCACCACGCTTTACTTCAATCAAAGTGCCTCAGGACATGATTGGTGCTATTATCGGGCCTGGTGGTGAAACTATCCGCTCTATTACTAAAGAAACTGAAACAGAAATCAATATCGAAGATGACGGTACTGTTTTAATCTCTGCTGTTAATGGTGAAAATGCTGAAGCTGCAATCGCTATGATCAGATCTTTGACTCAAAAACCTGAAGCAGGCACTGTTTACACAGGTAAAATCGTAGAGATTAGAGAAGGTCTTGGCGCTTTTGTAGAAATCTTGCCAAAAGTACAAGGCTTATTACATATATCTCAAATCGATCACGAACGTGTTGAAAACGTAGCTGATTTCCTTAAAGTTGGTGAACAAGTTGAAGTTAAACTTATGGAAATTACTCCTGACGGTAAAATGAGATTAAGCCGCAAAGCATTACTTCCTATGCCTCCACATGTTAAAGAAGAAATGGAGCGCAGAAAAGCTGAAGGCGGCGGTAGAGAAAGAAGTGATCGCAGAGATGGTAACGGTGGCGGTTATAACAGAGACAACCGTGACAGAAACCGTGGCGATAGAGACAGAGGTCCAAGAAAGAATTATAACAGATAAACACCTCTGATATTAATGTAAATCAAAGGCTCTTTTCAAATAAGAAAAGAGCCTTTTTTTATATATTATTATGAAAGTTCGTTGCATTTAGACTCGTTTTACTCGCTCAATAACCGCGAGTGCAACGAGCGATGTGCTGAGCCTGCCGAAGTATCGAAACATGCCTTGTTCGCCACTATACTTAATTTTACTCCGATAACAAAAAAATACTCATTCTCTGATTTCTCTCCGCCAGCTAAAGCAGGCGGTTGCACTTTTTTATAAATTAAGTTCGTTGTATTTAGACTTCGTATAATCAAGTTCGTTGAGCGAGTGCAACGAGCGAAACCTGCAATATTGAACTACACTTAATTTAGAAACTCCCCTACCACGCTATTGTCGGTAAAAAAAACGTTGTAATAAAACTATACCCACAGGGTGTTGCCCCGGGCTATTATCTTCGAGCCTTTCAGGCTCTGTTCTTTATATCTGATACAGAGGCTGTCTTGTAAGTCAAAATTTTACTATTTTCTTAATAGAAGCCTTAGGAGATTAACAACAAGCTAAAGCAGGCGCTGCATTAACTCACAAGTGCAACCGATGGCTTTAGCAGTCGGTAATAATCCAGTTACTGAGTCACTTTTTTTCGTGAGAGTGTTTGTACTTATGAAAAGCCTCTGATTTATTGAAAACTCATGGTAAATTTTCTCACTACAGATACTAAAAAGCTGCCTCTTTGGAGACAGCTTCGTAAGAATCTATATAATTATCTTATTTTCTGGCTTTTGACTTCTTAACTATATGCTCAATCTCTTCATGTGCTTCCGCTAAGGCATCCTCAGGGCTTTTCTTTGCATATAGGACCTGTTCGATAGCATGCTCTAAAATGGCTTCCATTTTAAGCCATTTTGGATGTACCGGTGTCATCTTAGCATATTTTAGCTGTTCGGCAAAAACAAGCCTGTTTTCCTGAGTTTTATAGAAATCATCGTTGAAGTAGTTTTTGTCGCAAGGGAAGCCTGCTTCAGGAATCATTTTGCAGAATTCTATTGCATTTATACCATCAGTCAGGAACTTGGCAAACTCCACTGAATATTTTGTATCAGTTTTTGCATTAACTGCTATGTACTCCCCTCCTGCAAAGCTCATGCCCGGTACTAAATCTCCGCCGGCAGTTGCTTTTACACTTGGCATAAGTGCAACACCAAATCTCATTGTCGGATTTTCTTTTTTAATTTTATTTAAAAGCCACGCACCTGAGAACCAAAAACCAATTTTGCCTTGAGCAAACATAGCATCAAGTTGTTTCTGTGTTTCCTGTACGCCAAAGCCTGCAAGAGTTACATAATCATAAAATGCTTCTATGTTTTCTTTCGAATTAATAACCACATTGCCGGCATCATCCAATATTCTGCCGTCATGGCTCCACATCAAAGGAATAATTTTTTTGTATAATCTATGCTGATCAGAACCATTAGCACCAAACCCATAGACATCTTTGATGTTATTGATTTTTTCTGCAGCTCGCATTAAGTCAACAATTGATTGAGGAGCTACTGTATCCAATCCGGCTCTTTCAAGAAGATCTTTGTTATAAAACATAACTCTTGTATCAGTTATCCAAGGCATGGCAAACATATTAGAGTTCCATTTGCAAGGATCAAGAGTAAAATCTATAAACTTGCTAAAATCAGCTAATGTATCTAGTTCTTTCAGTACACCTGAAGAAGAAAACTGGGCAACCCAGTCAGAACCTAATTCTAATACATCCGGAGCTGTTCCCGAATTGAATGCAGCCATTAACTTAGTTTTACCGTCATTCCAGCTAAGTTCGGTAACATTTACTTTGCAGCCACTTTCTTTTTCGAAATTGGCAATTATTTTCGATATTGCTTCTCTTTGATAAGGTTCACTCCAGAAATGCCAAAATGATATTTCTTTCTTATCTGTTGTTTGAGGTTGTTTGTCATTTTCACCGCAAGCTATTACCAGTAAAGAAATAACTGCGAACAAGCTCATTAATCGTAAAATCTTTTGCATAAACCTTCTATATTTAGTGTTCCACATTAAGTCAAAATAATCAAATATCTTGTGAATTTAAAATCTATCCGCTAAATATCTATTATTTTGAATATTTAAGCGATTTATTTATCCGGTTAAAATTCAAATCATTGGAAATGTGCAAACATATTGGTTGCTCTTTATGCAATTTATCAGTATTTTGTATTCCCATAGACACGCATTTTTCTAACTAAAATATATAAGTGCAATGGGTGACGAACAAAATTCCGCTAAGAAAAATACCAAGTATATTTTTATCACCGGTGGTGTGGTTTCCTCTCTTGGTAAAGGTATCGCATCAGCTTCCCTAAGTTTTCTTTTGAAACAGCGAGGCTACTCAGTTACTATAATGAAACTTGATCCGTATATCAATGTGGATCCTGGTACTATGAATCCTTTCCAGCATGGTGAGGTGTATGTAACTGACGATGGTGCTGAAACAGATCTAGATCTTGGTCACTATGAAAGATTCCTTGGAGAATCTCTGACTAAAGACAACAACCACACAACAGGTCAGGTTTATTACGAAGTTTTGATGAAAGAAAGGCGTGGACATTACCTAGGTAAAACGGTTCAGGTTATTCCTCACATCACTGATGAAATCAAAAAAAGAATTAAGACTTTTGATGGCAAATTCGACATAGTATTACTCGAAATTGGTGGTACTGTTGGTGATATCGAATCGCTTCCTTTTTTAGAGTCTCAACGCCAGATGTGGCTTGATAAAGGACCTGAAAATGTTTTGAATATTCATTTGACTTATATTCCGTACCTGGAATCTGCAGGTGAAATCAAAACAAAACCTACTCAACACTCAGTCAAAGCTTTGATGGAATATGGAGTAAGACCTGATATCTTAATGTGCCGTACTGAACACAAGGTATACAAAGACACTCGTCAGAAAATTGCTCTTTTCTGCAGTGTTAACGAAGAAGCTGTTTTTGATGTTGAAAATGCAGCACATTCTATTTACGAAGTACCTCTGATGTTCGCTAAAAAGAAAGTAGCGGAAATTGTTTTACGCAAATTGAAATTGCCGGAAAACGAATTAAATATCGATACGTGGAAGAAGTTTGTTAACCGAATCAAAGCTCCAAAAAATGAAGTAACAGTTGCTCTTGTTGGTAAATACACTCAATACAGAGATTCTTACAAATCTATTCTTGAAGCCTTTATTCACGCAGGTTCAATCAATAATGCAAGAGTAAATGTAGAACTGATTGACTCTGAAGAAATAACTCAAGAAAATGTAGCTGAAAAACTTAAAGGTATCGAAGGTATTCTTATCGGTCCCGGTTTCGGTGACAGAGGTATTGAAGGCAAAATTTCTGCAATACAGTACGTAAGAGAGAACAACATTCCTATGTTTGGTATCTGCTTGGGTATGCAATGTACTGTTATTGAATTTGCAAGAAATGTTGCAAATATCGCTGATGCTCACTCAGGTGAGTTTAACAAAGAAGCTTCATGCGTTATCGATTTGATGGATGATCAGAAAAAAGTTAAGAATAAAGGCGGAACTATGCGTCTCGGTGCTTATCCTTGTACTGTTAAAAAAGGTACAAAAGCATACGATGCTTATAAAGCTGAGGAAATTTCTGAAAGACACAGACACAGATATGAGTTTAATAATGACTACCGTGAAGAATTAGAAAAACACGGATTAGTGCTTAGTGGTATGTCTCCTGACGGAAAACTTGTAGAGATCGTAGAATTACCTTCTCACCCATGGTTTGTTGGTGTTCAATTCCACCCGGAATTGAAATCAAGAGCTGTGACAGGTCATCCTCTGTTTATTCAGTTTATAAAAGCTGTGCTTAAACAACAAAAAGCGCAACAAGACTAAACATCTGAATCAAACTATATAAAAGACAGCTAGATTTCTTAGGATTTTTAGCTGTCTTTTTTTTATATTATATGCCATTGGCTGTTAAATAGCTTTTTAATATACTAAATATATGATTTGTGGAGTTTGAAATATGAAAACGATACTTTTTACAATTTTTATTAGCTTGGCTTTAAGCTTCATCTCTTGCTCTTCTGCTAAAAATGAAATCAAAGAAGAAGTCGGGATATTACAACAACTAGACTCGGGGCTTCAGTATTTAGATCGTGAACTCGGGAAAGGCCCTATGCCTGAAGATGGTGATTTGGTAATAGTTCATTACACAGGTACTTTAGCAGACGGAACAAAATTTGACAGTTCCAGAGATAGAGGTCAAACTTTCTCTTTTCCTCTTGGCGAAGGAAGAGTAATCAAAGGTTGGGACGAAGGACTTGCAACTATGAGAATTGGTGGTAAAAGGCAATTAATTATCCCGCCTCATCTTGGCTATGGCGAAAGAAAAGCAGGTTCTATTCCTCCAAATTCTACATTATATTTTGAAGTTGAGCTAGTTGATATTAGGAAAAAATAGCATGCAGATAGACAAAATTCTTTTATTTGAGCCTGAAAGTGTAGATAATTTTTACCCTTTTAGCATTATGCATCCTATCTGGGAAATGAGATGCGGTATTTTCCGAATCTTTGAAAAATATCAAAGAAAAATTGAGAATATCAAGTTGTCATTCAAAGGCAGAGACAAGCATCTAAACTCTTTTCTTCAAAGATTCGAATTTGAAGACGAAGGAATTGGTTTCGAGAGTGTTCTTAGTGTAAACTCTTCTGTTTTACCGGATCAATATTTCTGGGATGCAGTTGAAATTGCAGTTAATGATGGCAAACCTTGCATATTCTACAAAAATAATTATCCCTATGCTGCCTATATTCCAAAAGATGAAGTAAAAAGAAAAGAGGAACTGACCAGGAAAGAGCTTTTATCAGATCTGAATATTGCACTTTTTTCTTCTTACAAAAAAATTGATTTGCCTGAATTGAAGACTATGCGCTATCTTTTTGATGCTATTCCAAATAATTCTAAAGCTATCTTTGATGATGCAAAGTACTTTGATACTGGGAATGCTAAAGAATCTGATTATAAAGGAGTGCATATTTCTGATGAATCAAATGTATTTATAGGAGATAATGTAAAAATTGCTCCTGGTGTAGTTCTGGATTCTGACGAAGGCCCGATAGTAATTGACGAAAGTGTGAAAATAATGCCTAATGCAGTAATAATTGGACCTGCTTATATCGGGAAACACTCCACTATCAAAGTAGCTGCAAAAATATATGAAGAAACCAGTATTGGTGAGCATTGCAAAATTGGCGGTGAAGTTGAGTGCACAATATTCCAAAGCTATTCCAATAAGCAACATGAAGGCTTTTTAGGACATTCTTTTATTTCTGAGTGGGTAAACTTTGGAGCAGATACTAATAATTCTGACCTCAAAAACACTTATGATAATATTAAACTCAGAATAGACAACCTGGAAGTAGACACTGAAACGATGTTTATGGGGCTTCTTTGCGGAGACCATACTAAGTCAGGTATCAACTCTATGTTTACCACCGGAACAGTATGCGGAATATGCAGCATAGTAGTTAAAGAGTGGTTTATGCCTAATTTTATTCCTTCTTTCTCATGGGGCGGCAAGCATGGCTCTCCTATTTACAAGGTTCAGAAAGCTATAACTACTGCAGAAAAAGTTATGTCTAGGAGAGGAAAGGAATTACTGCCTATAGAAAAAGAATTGCTAACTATTGAACATGATAGAGTGGCAGCAGTTTCTAAGTAGTTTAAATCTAATATATTAAAACAAGGGATAGACTATATCCCTTGTTCTAATAATTGAAAATCTATTTCTTAAGAGTTTTCCTTGTTCGTATTTTAATGTTCACAAACTCCACTGCTAAAGAAAAAGCAACTGCAAAGTAAATATAGCCTTTAGGAACATGATAATGCAGAGCTTCCACTAATAACATAAAACCTATTAATATCAGGAACGATAATGCTAATACCTGTAAAGTCGGATGTCTATTTATAAAATCGCTTATCTTGCCTGAAAATACTATCATCACTATCATTGCTATTATAACTGCAATAATCATAATGATGACTTCTTCTGTCAAGCCCACTGCAGTTAGTATTGAATCGAAAGAAAAGATAAAATCAAGTAAAATAATCTGAGTAATTACACCTGCAAAAGACTTTACTTTTGAATTGCTTCCGTGATGTTCCTCTCCCGACATTTTGTGATGTATCTCAGAAGTACTTTTTGCTAATAAAAAGATACCTCCTATAGCCAAAATTATATCTCTCCCGCTAAGCTCAAATCCCAGTAAAGACAATATCGGCTTATTAAATCCAATTATATATGTGATACCTAAAAGCAAAACTATACGGACTATAAGAGCCAGTGAAAGCCCTATTAGCCTTGCTTTTGGTTGTTGTTCCGCCGGCAGCTTATTAGATACTATTGAGATAAATATAATATTGTCAACACCAAGAACAATTTCTAAAAAAGTAAGAGTTAAAAGAGCTATCCAAGCCTCAGAATGCAGAAATACTTCCATTAAAGAACCTATTATTAAATTATATGAATTTCAATTTCTGCAAAATATTGATTCCATTTATATTTTAAAAGACTTATATTAAGGATATTGGATTTATATACACATAATTGTGTATATATCCTTTTGTAGACTAATTTTCACTAAGCTTCCTTACCCGATATTTATGACACTGCTGATGCAGTTGGAATAAGTACAGAATTGGTGTATATTTTTACTTGCTTTAGGAAGGTGAGTATATATTTAAGTATACTCAATCGTCTTTTTTATATGTATAATTATATCAGATAAAAATCTATGGATTCCATAAAAATAAAGAACAAGCTTATCAATGAGTTGAGAAATAATATCAATGAAATAGATAATGAGTTAATTCAACTATTGAGCAACCGCTTAGAAAAAGCCAGACAAATTATAAAAATCAAAGAAGAAATTGGAGAATCTGCATACTCTCCTGATAGAGAAAGAGAAATCCTAAACGGACTTTTCAAAAATTCTTCGAGGCTCTTAAATAAGTCCTTTATTGAAGAAATCTATAGTTTAATATTTGACGAATCAAAAAGTCTTGCAAAAAGAAAAGAAAACCCATTCTCATTAACCTTCTATTTGAGTAATGACAAGGCTATAAAAAGATTCAATCAGCTACCCGAATATATAACTCATGATTTCAAATTTGTACTTGCATTTGATGATCCAAGCTTAGATATCAAAAATCAAATAATCAACAAATCGGACAAGATCAGCTATATGTTTTTTTCCGGAAACTATACAGAGTTATCATTACTTAAAGACAAACCTGATTATATAGTTCCCAAATATTTCCATAATTTCTGTGATGAATCTCAAAGATTATATGCTGAATATACTAATAAACATAATTGTTCATTAGTTTTACGATTTGGAAACGGTCTTTATATTAAAGAATTTGTTGACGCATTAGATAAATATTTATCTATCCTGGAAACTCCTCCTGCTATTTTAGCCGAAAGAAATGCTGTGCAAATATCAGAATTTAGTGATGAGATTAATCCGGAAGGAGTAATTTCTTCTCTGCCCGGTTCTAATGCAACACTTTTTAAAGATGTGTGTTACTTAAACAAGGAAAGTGAAATATTGAATGCTGCAAAAGCAGCTTATGCAAGCGGTAGTTACTCAGTAATTGCTGATTTGACTAAACTGACTAATGCATCTATACAGTCAATAATTGAATTTTGTCAAGTATTAAACAGATTGCAATGAAATCAATAGAAATAAATTACGGGAATAGAAAATCTACCTACATTTTAGATGATGCGAAAGATTTTCTACTCAGAATGCAGTCTGAACATAAACGAATTATACTTGTATCAGATGAAAATATTTTTCGCTTGTATCCTGATTTTTTTAGCAAATATCAACACATAATTTTGCCTCCGGGAGAAAAATATAAGACTTTTAATACGATTGAAAATCTTTTCAGCTTTTTGTTAGATTTAGAAATTAATAAATCTGATCTTATTGTAGGTTTTGGCGGTGGGGTGATAACAGACATAACCGGTTTTGCTGCCTCCACTTTCAAACGAGGAATTGACTTTTGTTTTATCCCAACTACACTTTTAGCGATGACAGATGCCTCCATTGGAGGCAAAAATGGGGTAAATTTCAACAATTTCAAGAATATGATTGGAACTATTAACCAACCTAAATTTATTTGTACCGATGTTTCTTTTCTAAAAACTCTTGATGAGCCAGAAATAAAAAACGGCTATGCTGAAATTATTAAATCAGCAGCAATTGCTGATTCATATTTGTTATCAGAACTTTTTCATAAACAAAATTTTGATTTATCAGATATTATTATTAAAGTTGCTAAGATAAAGATAGACATAGTTTCCGAAGATGAGACAGAGCAAGGACTGCGTAAAGTGCTCAATTTCGGACATACTATGGCTCATTCCATAGAAAAGATATATTCGTATCCCCACGGTGTTGCTGTAGCACAAGGAATGCTTTTTGCAGCAACTTTATCTTTTCATTTTGGGTATTTAGATTTTAATAAAATGCAGATTTTGCATAAACTTATATATAGTTATTTCGATTTTTCGAGCTATCAAATTAATATAGAAATAATTTTGAATGCTATACGGCATGATAAGAAGAGAGTCGGAAATTCTATTGATTTTATCTTACTCCAGGATTTTGCTAATCCTGTAATAAAAAGAATATCAATCAACAAATTGATGGAGAATTTGAATGCTATTTGTTTCACTCGGTAATTTGACTAAGCAAGAGCTTTTGCAGGAAGTAAAAAAATACGATAATGTTGAACTTAGGTTTGACTTACTTCAGGATTTATCTTTGGATGATATAACTGAAGTAGTAAAGGCTTCCAAAAATGTAATTGCTACTTGCAGAACCGGCGATCTTGATTTTGACAGAAGATATAATATTCTTCGTACAGCTATAAAAGCAGGTGCAAATTTTATAGACTTAGAATATAGAAATGACCAAAAAGTGCTTGACAGATTATACCAAATAGCACGTGAGTATAACTGCCAAACTATCATTTCATATCATGATTTCCAAAAGACTCCTTCTTTTGTTGAAATGAAACATCAATTGGAAGATATGCTGGAAATGAGAACAGCTTATGTAAAACTAGCTGTGCTTACTAAAAAAAATGATGATGTAGATAAACTATTTGATATGTTCAAAGAGTTTACTCAGAAAAATATTGTTTTGATACCTATGACAGATGAATTCCCTGAAGCTCGCGTAGAATCAGTATTTTTAGGTTCTGCTTTTATGTACGTTGCTCCAGATGGAAAAGATTTGAAGATAGCACCCGGATTAATGCAATACACAGAATTTAAAAAACTTGCAGCAATGTAAATTTCTTACTTTCTTTTGTTAGCAATAATTTGTATTTTATTCGGAATTGGCTTGTTTAACAACTGAGCGGAGTGACTTACTCACCCGATATGGAATATTTTCTGATTGCCTTTGTAGTTACTATTGGCTTTATAATTTCTACATTGTCTGCCGCTATATCTTCGGTACCTCCCGATGATAATGAAGGCGACAACACATTTAAACTAAATTTTGAAAACAGAGTAAATCCTTTCGATATTTTGGAAGTTTTTACTTATGTTGTTGCTGCAATTCTACTTGGAGTCTCATTGAAAAATGATGCGCATAGCCAGGTAGATAGCTATTTAGCAGTAGCAATTTATATTGTTTCGATATTCACACTAAGATTTGTATTTGTTGGGGTGGGTATCAAACTCCATCACAAAATCTACAAAAATTTCAGACCTATATACCAACTGATAAACTGGCTAATCTCCCCTTTTTCAAATGCTTTATCAGAAATGATAAGCTTTATTAGCAGCGATAAAGCTGAAGACGCTTCAAGAAGTGAAATATCTGCATTGGTAGAGTCTGCCAGAGAGGAAGGCTCTTTGGACGACACTGAGTACAATATACTCAAAAGCATTATGCATTACAGTGAAGTATTAGTTTCTGATGCAATGACTCCCAGAACTATGGTGTTTGCAGCTAAGTCTGATTCAACAGTCAGAGATGTCATAAAATTGCCTGAACTAAAGATGTATAGTAGATTTCCCATTTGGTCAGGTGAGTCTCTGGATGAAAACATCGAAGGGTACGTAATGACTCGTGATGTTCTGCATGCAGCTCTTCGAGGCGAGTATGATATTAAGTTGTCGAAATTTGCAAGAGAAGTCTATTATATACCTGAAAATGCTGAATTAGACAGAGCTTTAGATAAATTCCTAAAGCGTAAACAGCACCTGTTTATGGTCGTAGATGAATACGGCGGAATAGAAGGTCTGCTTTCTATGGAAGATGTCTTAGAAACTATTTTAGGTATAAAAATAGTGGATGAAGCTGACAGATTCGAAGATTTGAGAGTAATCGCAAAACAACAACGCGACAAAAGGATATCTCAATTATCATCCTCAGGTGAAATTATAAACGATGAGATTACAGAGTAATGGATACACTTTTTATTAAATGGGAAGATAGATACCATACTAATGTAGAATCTATAGACAAGCAGCATAAATTACTTGTAGAGCAACTAAACTTAACTTACGACTTTTTTGCTACAGGCGAAATGAGCACTGCTATAAACGCACTGGAAAGGTTCGTTATTACTATCAGAAATCATTTTTCAGCAGAAGAGATGCTGATGCGAAATAAAGCATATCCTGCATGTGAAGAACATAAACTTCTCCATAATAAGCTTCTTCATCAACTAGAAAAATTGTATAAATTTATACGCGATGATAAAGCTGTTCTAAATTTGGAAGTCTTTGATTTTCTTAAAAGTTGGCTTTTAGATCACATACTAAACAGTGATCAGGAATTGGGGAATTTTTTGATTTTAGAGTAAATTTCTAAAAAAGTTCTTGCAAATAATCTGCAAAATCCATAAGTTTGTATTCTCGTTTGAGACGGGGCGTGGCGCAGTCCGGTTAGCGCGTCTGGTTTGGGACCAGAAGGCCGGAGGTTCGAATCCTCTCGCCCCGACTAAAAACTGAAGCACAAAGTGCTTTTTATTTTTGCTCTGATTTTGCAATAAATAAATTCAGTTATTTGAAATATCTTTAGAAACAAAAAAAATAGTTGTTGCTTTTAAGAGAAATAATTATTAGTTTTGTACTCACAGTTCGGGGCGTGGCGCAGTCCGGTTAGCGCGTCTGGTTTGGGACCAGAAGGCCGGAGGTTCGAATCCTCTCGCCCCGACTAAAAAGCGAATCTTTTTAAAGATTCGCTTTTTTTGTATGTGAAAATTGATTTGTTTTGGGCTGAGACTTGAAAATGATTAGATCTACGTAACATCTATAACTAGTTGTTATAATTAGTCGATCCTGAAAAAGTCAAACAAGAGCAAAAACGATTAAACAATAGGGCACTAAATTCAAAATTAGTGTCTTTTCAAATTTGGCAAAAAGAAAACGCAAGTTACTAAGTAGCTTTTTGAAGTTAAAAGCTGCACAAGCCAGCATCACATTTATAGAATCTCCCTCTAATCCCTTCAAAAAGTTTCTGCCTAATCTGTAATCTGATTTTAAATGTCCTATAATTGGCTCTATTGCTGATCTTCCTCTAAATCGTTTTCTGTAAGATTGTGATTTCACCTGCTCTCGGGTTCTTTTATGCACTCTTAATAACTCAGTATCACCAATTTTTTTCCTCCCACGGTATCCCTCGTCAATTAAGACTTTTTTCGGATGTCTATTGCATAAGCGATGATATTGCTCTAGAGCTGATGGCAGAGTATGACCATCATACGGATTCCCGGTAAAATTTAAAGCACCGACAATTATATTGCTGTTTTTTGTTGTCAGTATTGATACTTTAGAGCCAAATTCATAACGTTTATTTGGTTTTCCTTTAGAAATACAGGCTACTTCCGGTTCGTGAAAACTGTAAACTTTATTTTTGTCTTTTCTTGTCTGGGATAATATTTTTTTTGATACTTCTATCTCATTAGAATATGCCAATTGAAGGTCTTT
Source organism: uncultured bacterium (assembly GCA_942490685.1). Lineage (GTDB taxonomy): Bacteria > Bacteroidota > Ignavibacteria > Kapaibacteriales > UBA2268 > JBFHIJ01. The sequence continues at coordinate 818,744 of CALNXW010000016.1, read as the reverse complement.
GGGAAGTTTACGTAGTAAATCTCTGAGAAGTCTTGCACTAATTGTTTTAATTTTTCTTGCTGCACTGCGCCCTTGTTTTGCTCGCTTTGGTGTTGATAAATATCTCAAATACCATTTAAGTGTTGGGATTGTGCGTTTATAAGATTGACGCAAACGAACTTTCGTCTTATCGGCTATTCGCCATACCCAATTAATAACTTTTAGATGTAATTTTGTATCTGTTGGAAAGGTAATATTTTTTTCCTGAACGGTAGTGTCTGCTGTTATTTCAGATTCCATAGCTTTTCTGCCATGAAGTTTTATCGATATTTGTAATATTTTTTCTGCTCCGGATTCACCTATCCTTTTTCGAAAAACTGTTAATTCCGATGGATCACAAGGGAAGTTCCATTGAAACTCAGTTTCACCTGAGAAAAATTGCCAATAAGGATTTTCAAGCCAAGTATAAACCACATTTTCATCTGACATATTGTACATATGTTTCAACATCAGAAGAGATACCATTAAACGTATTGATTTTGCGGGGCGTCCGAAGTTTTTCTTATACTTTTTGCCAAATTCTTCTTCAAATTCTGACCATGGAACTATTTGGCTTAGCTTGTATAAGGGGTGTTTAGGATTTAATGTTTCTGATAAGCCTTCGTAAAGAAAGGAGCTTTGCTGATTATTATTGCGATTTTTCATAACAAAATTGTGATTTAGATTGCAAGATTTTTGTTCAAAAATAACACTTTTCTGCAATCTAAACCACTACTATTCTTACTTAACTCGCTTTATTGATTGGTGATTAGATATTTTTTCAGGATCGACTATTTAGTATGAAAATTCCCCTCTTTGAAAAGAGGGGTGGATCGCAAAGCGAGACGGGGTGTTCGATACCACGATATTTGATATTATAACTCCGTTTTTACTATGTGTCAACTTCTACACCTCAACATTCCTATTTTTTTCTTATCTTCATTTGGAAGATTTTGTACTATTCAACTCTTCATTCATTTCATTAAATAATTCGAGGATTTCGTCCCAATTGGTTTGTTCGGCAGATTCTTTTTGGAGTGCATCAAGAGCTTTGTAAAACATATCCTTATACGATTCGTGAGCTAACAATAACTCATTTTTATCAAAAACTGTATCGCAACAATATTTATCCATGGCGAGTTTAATTCTTTTCTCCATTTCCGGAATAAATCTATCAACAAACTCCTTCATGTCTTTTACAAAATCAGGAAAATCCATTTCATAACTACCATTTTTTGCAGTCCAAAAAGTTATATCATTCTCATCATCTTCGTCTGTATTCCACTCTGTATCCCAAACGATTCTAATTTTGTCTTTCCTTTTGAAAAAGTATATCTGCGGTGATTTAATTAAAAAGCCATTAGAAGCAACTCTATCAAATGTCCACTCAATTAATTTGAGATATTTATTACTATGGAAGTCTTCATTATATTCTTCTTCATCTTCAGGTGCATTCAATTCAAGCCATTTTTCTGCATTTTTATTGAACGTATGAAAGTCTTTTGTCAGTGCGTAAATTTCTTCAGGAAGGTCTTCGTTTATTTTTGAGAATACTGTACAAAAGTCATCTATAATCCAATATAGATAATGCTTTGCATAATTTGAATCATAATCTTCAAAATATTCAATAGCTTCTTTAGTATATTCAAAGAGTTTAGTATCACCAAATTCTAACCAATATTCTGCATCCGTTAATTGAAACCAATTTAAATCTGATATTATCTTGCCCTCATCATTCTTAGATTCGTCATACCAAGAACAAACCTCTTCTACTTCTGTCAAGTTATAATTTATTATTGCCATAGTTTTCTCTAAATTTGTCTATTTATCTACAAATCAAAACTTACTGTATATCCTACATTGAATAGTACTTCATTTTGATTTTTTCTGGGTATAATATCTTCTATCATTGATTCACTGCTGCCAAACTCTATATAAAATCCTTCATATCGAACATATATACTAGATCCTATATAATAATATTTATCAGAGACTCGCATGTCTTCTTTGACTATTTGAGGCACGTCACCCATATTTCCAAAACTATCCTCATCTACAAAGAGCTCTTTTTTACGCTCCCACCAAAATCCTGTCGCCATTCCAAAACCAATGCTAAATGAATTATCATCAGTCTCGTAAATATTAAACAATAGGTCAAATTGTATTCCAGAAAAAACTCCATTTGATCCACCATGCGCTTTAACTGTGAACCAGTCAAGATGATAACCGAGTACTAAATTAACCCTACCAGGAGTCCCTAGACTGAATCCTGCCATCGCAAACTCATCACCCAATTCACCAATAAAAGCTCTGTCGTCCAAATCATCAAAACTATCCTCATCTAATTGCTTTATTTTAGAGATATTTGATCTCCGGATCTCAAAGACTATCTCATCTTTGTACTTTAATTTGAGTAATTCTTCTGTCCTTCCAATTAGCATACCTTGTGTACGATATCCGTCTTTTGTAGTTATTTCTACAAAAGAGTCATGAGTTGAGAGTATGTTTACTTTAGGTAATTGTAAAATAGTCCCTGAACAAGATTCTGATATCTTTAAAATCTCATCCGTCTCTTCAATTTTTTCTCCATAATACTCCTCTCCTGATTTCATTACATATTTCTGGTCAGCAAGTGTGGAGAAAGTAAAGAGAATCTGAAAAAACAAAATAACAAATAGGCTTTGTAAAATTTTCATAATGTGTTTAATAATTGTAATTAATGTAAATACTTAACTTCTAACAAACATTCTGATTTTAGAATTCAACATTCATTAAAAAAGCAATATAAAGACTTTACATTCTTAAATAAAACAAAAATATTTATTGTATCGATTTCAGCTTACACAATTACGAGTGTACTAAAACACAATAAAGCAGTTTACTCCTACATTTCTCTGCTTACTTATCCTCATTTGGAAGATTTTATACTATTCAACTCTTCATTAATTTCGGTATGATACCCCCCTGTCTAAATCCGGTGCTATTGCATTTTCACTATTCGAAGGTCCGTCATGCCAAAATTGAACATCGTTTACTTCTTTAAAGTTATAATTTATTATTGCCATAGTTTTCTCTTTAAAAACTGTTTTACTTACATTTTCCCAATATCTCTTTTACAAATGCCTTATCTTCTTTGCTTAAACCATGCCACCTGATCCCCTGCATAGCCCCCTCTATTGCGTAGGCTTTGTTTATGCATACATCGATACCTGCGCTTGTAAGTTTGAGGATTATAGTTTCTGTACCTGCTTCTTTGAATTGTTCCGCGGTTTCGATTCCTATTTCTTTAAGCTGAGAACTGAGGACTTTAGATATGTTTGGCAGTTCATGTAATTCCATTTGGTGCTCCAAAAGTTATCAACATTATAAAATGAGATTTGACAATTTGCTATAAAAAGAATATAATTATTATCTTGGATTTGATAAACTTAAAATTTTAATATATGTCTAATGAAATAAAGCTTCTGCCTGAGTTTCTGGCTAATCAGATTGCAGCAGGTGAAGTAGTACAGCGTCCCGAATCAGTTGTGAAAGAGTTAGTGGAGAACTCTATTGATGCCGGAGCGGATCATATTGCTGTAGTAGTAAAAAATTCCGGTAAACAGCTGATACATATAGTTGATAACGGCAAAGGTATGAGCAAAGATGACCTGAAGATGTCAATCAAACGCCATGCTACAAGCAAAATTTCTACTCAAGCAGATTTAGAGAAAATAATGTCTTTTGGTTTCAGAGGTGAAGCATTGGCTTCTATTAGTGCAGTCGCTCAACTCGAAATCAGAACCAAACAGCAAGGCGATAAATTAGGTTGGAAACTTCTCTCTGAACCTAATAAAGAAGATATTATTACTCCTGAAAATACTGAAAAGGGTACTCAGATATTTGTAAAAAATCTTTTTTACAATGTACCAGCAAGGCGTAAGTTTCTGCGAGCAAATATCACTGAATTCAGATATATTTCAGACACTATGATGAAGTTTGCTCTCTCCTACCCTCAGTTGAGATTTACATTTTATGATGGAGACAATCTGATTTTTGATGTGCATCCTTCTTCTCTGGAAGAGCGTATCTCTCATCTTTTGGGTAATACAGTTGCAGGATCCTTAATCAAGATAAATTTTGAAAATGAGTTTATTCGAATTTGGGGTTATGTGGGGCAACCTCACTTGGCCAGAAATTCCAGCTCTGGGCAACATCTTTTTCTTAATACAAGGGCTATTCAGAGTAAAGCTCTTTCTCATGCGATTTTTTCTTCGTTCGAGCATTTGCTTGAAAAGAATCATAAACCGCTGTTTATTATCAATCTGGAAATAGATCCTGAGCAAATTGATATTAACGTTCACCCTCAGAAGCACGAAGTTAAGTTCGAAGACGAAAGACTAATATATAATACTTTACGTAAAGCTATTACAATGGGACTGCAGGAATATGATTTAACTCCTGAAATTGAGCTTATCAGACATCAGGTAAGCAGCCCGTTTGAGCATGGCAATAGTGACAGCGACGGAGATTCTTTTATTGTAAATAAGATTACAGGTGAAATTATCGAACCTACACCTGTGAGAAGCTTTGAGACTAGACAATCAAACTTTACTGAAAAATACGATCCTAAAAACTATCCAAACGGAAATAGTGACTTATTTGCCAACGTAGCACCGGAAAGAAGTTTGCAGGATGAAGAAATTAGTGCATTCGATGCTCTTTTTAATCCTGACAAACGGAAAGCTGCGGCTCAAATTGGAGATTTGACTCAAGCTGAACATAATGATAAAGCTGCAAATTACTGGCAGTTGCATAATAAATATATTTTGATGCAAACTGAAAAGGGAATGCTTATTATAGATCAGCATAATGCACATGAGCGAGTTTTGTTTGAAAAGGCAATCAAAATGATGAACAAAGAATTCAGAAGCTCCCAAACTTTGCTATTCCCTGTGTCTTTTAGTATCTCTCCTTCTCAAAAGGCACTTATTGAAGAAATACGAGAAGAATTGTTTGATATAGGATTTGATTTTGATTTGGAAGCAAACAAAGCTATATTGAAGGCTGTACCAACTGACATAAGTAACGGTAAAGAAGAACTTTCTCTGATGGAAATAGCAACAGAATACGAAGAAAATCAAAAAATAAAACATACAGAAAAACGAGAAAATATAGCAGCCTCCTTTAGCTGCAAATCTGCAATAAAAACAGGCAAGAAATTATCTCAGGAGGAGATGAAAGCTCTTGCTACAGATATACTTAAATGCGACATGCCATATGTATGCCCCCACGGACGCCCTGTAATCCTTGACTTTACTCTAAAAGAGTTAGACAGAAAGTTCGGAAGGACAAATTAGTAAAGTTTTTTTGCTAAATATTTGGCAAAGATAGGACTAATTGTTATTTTTGTAATCTGTATTTAGTATCAATCCATTAATACAATATTAGGAGTTGTAAGTGGAAACGTCAGCCAAATTTACAAAATCAGTGCGTAATGAAGACGTACAAAGAGACTGGTGGGTAATTGATGCTACCGGTCTTACAGTAGGACGTCTTGCGACACACGTTGCAAGTCTTCTACGCGGAAAACACAAACCATGGTTTACAGCACATATTGACACAGGTGACTTTGTAATAATTACAAATGCCGACAAAGTGGTCTTACAGGGTAAGAGAGCAGAAATGAAAGAATATTTCAAGCACTCAGGCTACCCAGGTGGTGTTAAAATCAAATCTTTCAAAGAACTATTGAACACTCACCCGGAATTGGTGATGGAACATGCAATCAAAGGTATGCTTCCTAAAAACCGTTTGGGCAGACAGATCTTTAGAAAATTGAAAGTATACGCGGGAAGTGAACATCCGCACACGGCTCAGCAGCCAAAAGTTTTTGAGGTTAAATAATTAGTATTTGGAGATTTAAATGAAAGTTTATAGAGCAGTCGGAAGAAGGAAAGACGCAGTTGCTCAAGTTCGTTTGGTTTCTCCGGGTAGTGGTAAAATTTCTATCAATGATCGTGATTTTAACGAATATCTACCTGTAGAAGTGTGGAGAACAAACGCTACACGTCCAATGGATGTAACAAAAACTATCGGTAACTTTGACGTATATGTAATCGTTAGAGGCGGTGGTAAAAGTGGTCAGACTGGTGCAATCCAGTTAGGTATAGCTCGCTGTTTAGTAGAATCAGACGAAGAACTTCGTCCTAAACTACGCCAAGCAGGCATGCTTACTCGTGACCCTAGAATGGTGGAACGTAAAAAATACGGCCAGAAAAAAGCACGTAAACGTTTCCAATTCTCAAAACGTTAATCTTATTATATGTTACAGATCATGCTTTGCGATTGCCCCGGTGTTGCATTTATCTGCGGATATGGATGTTCGACGGGCAAGCTGACCAAGGCAGAAGCTAAACACTTTTTAAATTAGGAGAATATAATGAAAAATTATGTAGAAATAGAACAACTGCTACAAGCAGGTGCTCATTTTGGGCACTTGACTCGTCGTTGGAATCCGAAGATGGAACCATTCATCTTCACTGAAAGAAACAACATACACATCATTGACCTTCGTAAGACACAAATTCTTGTGAATTATGCTCGCGAAGCAATGAATGATATCGCTCGCAAGGGTAAAACTATTATGTTTGTTGGTACAAAAGTACAAGCAAAAGGCATAATTGAAGAAGTATCCAAAGATATCAATATTAATTACGTATGCGAACGCTGGTTAGGTGGTATGTTAACTAACTTCCAAACTATCCGCAAATCTATCAAACGTCTTACTGCTATTGATAAAATGGAAGTAGATGGTACGTTTGAAAAAGTAACTAAAAAAGAAAGATTACTACTTGGACGTGAAAGAGACAGACTACGCAAAGTTTTTGGTGGTATCGAAGATATGACTAGATTACCAGGTGCAATCTTTGTTGTTGATATCAAAAAAGAACACCTAGCAATCAAAGAAGCAAAAATCTTAGGTATCCCTGTTTTCGCTATAGTTGATACTAATACTGATCCAGAAGAAGTGGATTATCCTATTCCGGCAAATGATGATTCAGTAAAAACTATTGAACTCATTTCTTCAATTTTGGCTGACGCTATCAAAGATGGATCTGAAATAGCTAAAGTTCGCCAGGCTGAACTTGCTGCGCAAAGCGAGCAAATGAACAAAGAAAATGGCGGCAAAGGCAATGATGGTCCTAAAGTAAAATCTCGCATGAGAGGCCGTAAAGCTAATCAGGGAGATAATAAATCTGCAGAACCTCAAGCTGCTGAACAAAAAGAAGACTAAAAGCAATCTAAAAAAATCTGCAAATAAGTCTTCTTGTTTGCAGATTTTTTTAACTACCTGAACAAATCAATTTTTTAAATAAATATGTAGAGATTTTAAAATGTCTAAAATCACTCCTCAAGCTGTAAAAGAACTTAGAGATAAAACAGGTGCCGGCATGGCAGACTGTAAAAAAGCTTTAGTTGAATCTGATGGTGATATACAAGCTGCTATCGAATATCTTCGTAAAAAAGGTGCTGCGGCTGCTGCTAAAAGAGCTGACAGAACTGCATCTGAAGGCGTTGTTTGCACTAAAACTAGTGATGATTGCAAAAATGCGGCTATGGTTTTAGTTAGCTGCGAAACTGACTTTGTTGGTATGAACAAAGATTTTGTTGAATTTGCTGACACTGTTGTTAATGCTGCTTTGGCTAACAAACCTGCTAACGCTGATGAACTTATGAAACTTAGCGTAGATGGTACGTTGATTGAAGATTTGCACAAAGATATTTTAGCTAAATTCTCTGAAAAAATTGAAATTGCTGACTTGCAAAGTATCCAAACTGAAGGTTACGTTGGCACTTATATTCACGGTGGCGCGAAATTAGGTGTTATGGTCGAAATGACTGCTGACGGACTTAATGACGATGCTAAAGCTTTAGTTAAAGACATTGCTATGCAAGTTGCTGCAATGAATCCTAGATTTAGCCATGCTAATGAAGTTGATGAAGCTACTATGGCTAAAGAAAAAGAAATTTATATTCAAAACGCTATTGATTCCGGTAAACCTGAGCAAATCGCTGAGCGTATTGCTGAAGGTAAAATGAACAAATTCTACGAAGAAAACTGCTTAGTTGAAATGGCTTTTGTTAAAGATCCTAAGAAGAAAGTTAAAGACGTTGTTGCTGAAATCGCTAAATTGGCAGGCAAAGAAATCAACGTTAAGAAATTTGTTCGCGTAGCTATCGGTGGCTAATAGTTTTTTGAAATTAATAAAAGAAGATATAAGATGGATACACCTAAAATAAAAAGAGTACTTCTGAAATTAAGTGGCGAAGCCCTTATGGGTGATAACCAATTTGGTATTGATCCGGTTACATTGCAAACTTTTGCAGCTGAAATCGCTGAAGTTCACAGTTTAGGTGTCCAAATAGGTATTGTGATTGGCGGCGGGAATATTTTCAGAGGTATTCAAGCCGCTGCTCACGGAATACACAAAGTTTCCGGCGATCATATGGGTATGTTAGCTACAGTTATTAACTGCATTGCTTTCCAAAATGCCCTGGAAGCAATTAATGTTCCTACCAGATTGCAAACTGCTATCAAAATGGAGCAAATTGCTGAACCTATGATCAGAAGAAGAGCTATCCGACATTTGGAAAAAGACAGAGTAGTACTCTTTGGAGCCGGAACCGGGAACCCTTATTTCACTACTGACACTGCTGCTGTTTTGAGAGCTATTGAAATTGAAGCTGAGGTGATTATCAAAGGTACGAAAGTTGACGGAGTTTATGACTCTGACCCTGAGAAAAATCCTGATGCAAAAAAATACGATACTATCTCTTACAGAGAAGTGATTACTAAAAATCTTAGAGTGATGGACCAAACTGCTATTACTCTTTGCAATGAAAACCAACTGCCTATAAAGGTTTTCAATATCAATGATAAAGGCAACTTTAAGCGCCTTATCATGGGTGAAGATATAGGTACAACTGTTAATAATAATCAACAGGATTAGTGATGCCATTGCAAACTATTTATAATAAGACTAAAGACCAAATGTCTAAGTCTCTTGAGTTTACATCATCTCAAATTTCTAAAGTACGCACAGGTAGAGCTTCTGCTTCTTTAGTAGACGGTCTTAAAATCGACTACTATGGCTCTCAAGCTCCATTATCTCAAGCAGCTACAATCTCTACTCCGGATGCTCGTACTATCGTTATTCAACCTTTTGATCGTGGTCAAATTGCTGATATCGAAAAAGCTATCTTAGCCGCTGATTTAGGATTTAATCCTCAAAACGACGGTAATATCATCCGTATTCCTGTTCCTCCTTTAACTGAAGAACGCCGTAAAGAATACGTTAAAGTATGTAAAAAATATGCTGAAGATGGTAAAATTGCTATTCGTAACATCAGACGCGAATCTATGGATGATTTGAAAAAAATCGAAAAAGGTAAAGAAATTACTGAAGATGATAGAAAACGCGGTGAAACTGAAGTCCAAAAATACACTGATGACTTTATCAAGAAAATCGATGATGTTCTTGCTAAAAAAGAAAAAGAATTGATGGACTAAAAATATTTTTTTGGGAAGCTAGCTCTTCCCTATTATGGGGTCTTAGCTCAGTTGGTTTAGAGCGCTACCTTGACATGGTAGAGGTCGCCGGTTCAAATCCAGTAGATCCCACACAAAAGACGGTTATTTCGATCGTCTTTTTTTTGTTCTAAGTTTTGAGATCATTTAATTTTATATAATCCAGCTAATCAAAGCCTTTCATTTCACATACAATAAAAACTTTTATTTTAACCTGTTTTTAATTATATTTGTTTTTACTTACATTTAAATATTCAGAGGGAATTTTTAATGAGGATCATATTATTTCTGTGCGCAACGTTGCTTACTTCAAACTTGTTTGCTACTAATATTAAATTGAATATAGTTGACTATAAAACAGATAGTGAAATAATACCGGAACAAATACTTGTGACTGATTTAGAGACGAATGAGACTTATATTTTTAACAACACTTCGTTTATTGATACACAGGTCTTAACTGGAATAGAAGAGACTTCTTCGTTAGTCGAAGGAATTAAAATATTTCCTAATCCTGTTGCCGAAAAATGTTTCATAGAGATCAGTTCTAATGAAAACAAAACAGATTATTTGCTATTTGTCAACTCTTTAGGCTCTTATCAAAAGATTCAGATTCAATTATCAAAAGGGCTGAATAAGTTTAATTTAAGTCAACATAACTTGCCTTTAGGAAATTATTATGTCTCAACTTCGAAATATAAAACAATACTTAATATTTCTGCGAGAGGAAAGTCTAATTCAATCATTCTAAATAAAATAAATGCAGATATTATAGTAGCTCCAATAAGAATACCTCCATCCGAAAAACTATATAGTATCAAAATCTTACAATCAAATTATATAAATCATACTATAGCGAAGACTGATCTAACTGACTTGCCTGATGATATTAAACTAATTAAGATCGATGATATTGAGTATGTAGAAACTGAGTATATGTTTTATCATATTTCTGCAAATATGACTAGATTAGTAGAAGATGAACCTCATGGATACAAAGAAGAAGACTTTCAATTATCACCAAAATTTGCAGGGAAAATCGAAGGAAATAAGTTTTCGATTTCAGAACAAACAGATGTTGGTACTGATTATGTTGACTTAAAACTAAAAGTTGACGGAAGTGATAACAATTACGATTTTACTTTATCTGTTAACTTAAGTTTCAGGGTAGAAAAACCTAATTTTTTCAAAGATAATTACTTCCAGCTTTACTATGATGCATATGATTTACGATATAACTCAGGATATACAGATTTAAAATGTAATGATCCGTTTTCAAATGATGAGTGGTTTAACGACGGAACTATCAACTTTAGTTCTCCCGATTTTGTAAAAATCATTTGCAAAATAAAAGAATAAATGGAATAAAAAAGGGAAGAATAATCTTCCCTTTTCCCGATATAATTTAAAATTTTTTATGTTTAAGAAATCACAACTGGGGCAATAATCGTAATTCCTGCTGCTCCCGGTTTTGCTATTATATAAACAAAGTAATTTACGTAGGTAGTTCCAAGTTTACGGGCGATAGCTACTCCACATTCAGTCTGTGAGGCAAACCAGCTATCCATTCCAAGCAAGTGTTTTCTGTGGCCTAGATCCGGGACACCATAATCTATTATCAATTGATCGATAAACTGTTCACCTGAAATATTTTTTGTAGAGTTAGCAGCTAAAGACTCAAAAAAATTGTAGTGCGCAGAATCTAACCATTCCGGTCGCATAGGGTAACCTGCTTTGTCCATATAATAATTAATGCCATATCCATCAGGATCTACATGTGCAAAGTAATTCCTATCAGCCAAATCTTTTGCCTTATCTTCTGCTACTTTTTGTAGGATTTCATTCCATGTAAGTGCATGCAAAGCTTTTACATCTGAAAGGTTCACTCCTATAGAATCACTATAAGCACTTGGGTTTGCTCTTATTTTATTCAAATATTCGAAAGCTGCTTTTGCCTGTGGTCTGTCTAATATCACAACATCAGAAGGATCTATCGGTCCATCATTCAGTGTACATGAATTTAGAACAAATACTGAAACTACTATCAGCAATAAACATCTTAAATATCTCATGTTACTGAACTACACATTTTGTGTTATAAATGGTTTGTATCTTATTGGCATTAGCTTCAGCTTCTTCTAATGTAGGATATCCCCATATTTTAACTCTATAAACCGGAGAATGATTTTCTAAGTAGCGTTCATAATATGCGTTATATCCGTGGAATTCCCATTTCTCTACATTTTTGAGAGCTTCGGTTTCGCTTTCTGAAGTTTGAGCTATTATTTCATATGGCAGAAGATCCGGGTCAAGCCATCTTACTTCTACTCTTCGATTATAATATTGCTGCCAAGGAGTCTGCTGCAGATAAAAAATGGGACTATTGCTTCCCTCCCATCTTATTCTAATCTGTCCGGGCGCCACACCTTTATCCAGAAGCATTTTTCTTACTGCTTGCGACCTAGCACGCGAAAAATATATATTCTGCTCCTCATCGCCTTCTATTGAGGAATGGCCGATAAGTTCTACTGTCATTTGCTTATTATCTTTCAGGGCAGTAGCCAGAATATCAATGTTTTCATAGAAATCAGAGCTTACTACAGTATCTTGCTTGTAAAATGCTGCTAATGCCTGATATTTAGGATACTGTGGTACAGGCTCATTTATCACTTTAAATACATCTGTCAAGTTTCCTGTTTCTGTTTGAAGTGCAATCTCAGTTTTCACATTATTGCAGTTTGGATTTACAAAAAGATTATCAGGAAGTGTGTAATTGTAATAATGTTTTTGCGCATAGGCAATTTCTGTAAGAATACTAGTTACATCATCAATATTATTATAAGACAACTGATAGTAATTTCCACCGGTCGCATAGCTTAAATACTTTAAACTAAATGATTCAATGGCATTTCCTACTGAAATTACGTACACTGGTATATTATTTTCTTTTGCCAAAGATACTGCATCTTCCACTTCATATATTATTGAAGAATTATCAGGTGAATATGTTATCAGTACTAAGCAACTCTTATCAACTTTAGATTCAATAAGTTTCTTAATACTTTTATATGCAGTTTTATTGAAAGAATTGAATCCGTTTGATGGTTCAATATTTATATTTTCAAATAATTTTATAGATTCTAACTGAGTTTGATTCTCTATCTTATTAGATATATTCTGATTGAAAGTGCTTAGAGAAAAGATATCCTTTGTATCCAGCTGCTGAATGAACTCAGACAAGTTGGGCACAAACTCAGAATTCTTCCATGCAGCTGCAGAGTTTTCTATAGCTAATGAAAAATGAAGTGTATTATCAATACCGTAATGAACTTCTTTAGGTTTCTTTAGCAAATCACCTGCAATACCTGTTTTACAATACTGCAAAATGGAAGTTGGAGTTTTTTCTTCGTTATAATAGTCTGCAAGAAAATTTCCGAATTCGTCTAGAAGAACACCCTTCACTTCAATATTTTCATATCCCTTTGAATAATCTATTCCCACTATTCTGAAAGTGTTAGGTTTTGTCTTTCCATTATATTTTAAAATTCCTGAAAAGTAGTTAGTCTCATAAAAAGAAGGGAGAATATTGAAATCATCTTGAGATGCTGCACCTGTTTCACTCATTGCAGTAGGCTTACCTTTATCATAATCTTCTCTGTCAGTCTTTTCTTTTTTACTTTCAGGTATATCAGAAGTTATATCTGACTTATCATCTGTTAAAACAACTAGCTTCCACTGCAGATTATGTATTGAATCATCTCTATAAGCTTTAAAATCAAGTGTTTTATCTGAGATTACAGTCACATAAAAACTATCATTTGGCTTGTAGCTTCCCGGAATACCTTGGACTTTGACGGAATCACAACCATGCAAGTCCCATTCGATTAGAGTTTTGCTCCCTTTCTCAACTTCTGAATATCCTTTGAAATCAGAAACTTCAAAAGAATCCACGGAAGCACAAGCTCCAAGAGTCGCTAAAGCTAAAAAAGTAAATATTTTGTTCTTCGTTTGGGAAAACAACATAAACGCTCCTGTTATGTATAGTTTCCTTAAAATAATAATAATAAGTTATAAATGCACATGATTTGTGAAAATAAACTGTCCGTTATTGTCTAAATCGACAAAAATTTTGTCACCTGAAGAAAATTCTGCTCCTAAGAGTTTAAATGCAAGCGGATCTGCTATATATTTCTGGATAGTTCTTTTCAGAGGTCTAGCTCCGTAATTTATATCATAACCTAATTCAATAAGCTTTTCCATTGCTTTAGGACTCAATTCTAGTTGCATTTGTTTATCTGAAAGTTTCTTTTCTAATCTTCTGAGATTTAAAACTGCAACATCTGTTATTTCATTTTTACTAAGAGGTTTGAAGATCACAATATCATCGATTCTGTTCAAAAACTCAGGTCGCATTTTTGTTTTAAGCAGATTAAGAATTTGAGTTTTAATTGATTCGAAAACTTTATCTCGATTATCAGATTCCAAAACACCAAATTTGTCTTGAATTATCTCTGTGCCGATATTTGAAGACATAATTATGATAGTATTTTTGAAATTAACAAGACGACCTTTACCATCAGTAAGTCGCCCGTCATCCAATACTTGTAAAAGCACGTTAAACACATCCGGGTTTGCTTTTTCTATTTCATCCAGTAATATTACTGAATAAGGTTTGCGTCTTACAGCTTCAGTCAGCTGGCCACCTTCATCATATCCTACATATCCCGGAGGCGCACCTATTAGACGTGATACTGAGTGCTTTTCCATATATTCACTCATATCTATTCTGATAAGAGAACTTTCATCATCAAAAAGGAACTCTGCCAAGGCTCTGGCCATCTCTGTTTTACCGACACCGGTAGTACCAAGAAAAATAAATGATCCTATAGGGCGGTTTTCGTCTGAAAGTCCTGCTCGTGAGCGGCGTAGAGCATTTGAAACAACGCTTACTGCTTCATCCTGTCCGACAACTCTGTCATGGAGATTATCTTCCATATTTAAAAGTTTCGAGATTTCAGTTTCCATCATTTTCGAAACCGGGATACCAGTCCATTTAGAGACAATCTCAGCAATATCTTCAGTTTCTATTTCTTCTTTAAGCAGTTTGCCGGATTTTTGCAATTGATGCATTCTCTCATTAGCACTTTCAAGCTTAGCTTCAAGTTGGTGTATTGTACCATACCTAAGCTCAGCTACTTTGCCCAAATCACCTATTTTTTCATAATTATCGGCTTCAGACTTCGTTTGTTCAATTTCTTTTTTAATCGAACGAATTTCATGGATAATCAGCTTTTCGCTTTCCCACTTCTCTTTAAGCTTATGCTTTTTAGCCTCGAGTTCTTTTATTTCAGACTCGATGTCTTCCAATCTTTTAATTGTATTATTAACAGATACGTCCATCTTCACATCCTTTCTGTCAATTATCCAAAACTATTCATGTAAAAATACGGAAAAATCCCCCAAATATTTGAATATATAGCGATTTGCGATTGCAAAAAGAATTTTTCTGTCGTATTAAAAATATTTTCACAGCTTATACTTTTATAAAGTGTCAAAGATATACATTTTGCTTATAATAATTTTAAATAGACAGGAAGTTTTATGAGTGTACTCTTAAACAAGAAAACAAAAGTCATTGTACAAGGAATCACAGGCTCTGAAGGAACATTTCATACATCTCAGATGTTAGAATACGGCACTCAGGTAGTTGGAGGTGTAACTCCGGGCAAGGGTGGTTCAAATTACGAAGGTAAAGGCGAAGCAAAGTTCATCACACCTGTACCTGTATTCAATACTGTTAAAGAAGCTGTAAAAGCTACTAAGGCAACTGCTTCTGTGATATTTGTACCTCCGCCATTTGCGGCAGATGCTATATTAGAAGCAATTGATGCAGAAATTAAGCTCATAATTGCAATTACAGAAGGTGTTCCTACTAAAGACATGATTACAGTCAATGCAGCACTGAAAGACTCTAAATCAGTACTTGTTGGTCCTAATTGCCCTGGTGTGATTACTCCGGGAGAAGCAAAAATTGGTATAATGCCGGGATTTATCCACAAACCGGGAAAAGTTGGGGTTGTATCCAGAAGTGGTACTCTAACTTATGAAGCTGTGAAACAGCTCACTGATTTAGGAATTGGTCAATCTACATGTATCGGAATTGGAGGAGATCCTATAATCGGAACTCAATTTATTGATGCGATTAAACTTTTCAATAAGGATCCTGATACAGAAGCAATTTTAATGATTGGCGAAATTGGAGGCAATGCTGAAGAAACTGCTGCAGAATACGTTAAAAAGTACGTTAAGAAACCAGTAGTTGGATTTATTGCAGGAAGGACTGCGCCTCCGGGTAGAAGAATGGGACATGCCGGTGCAATCATAGCAGGCGGAAAAGGAAGCGCTGATGACAAAATGAAAGCTTTAAAAGAGGCTGGTATAGATGTAGTAGAATCTCCGGCTGAACTAGGTATTACTGTAAAGAAAGCTTTAAGTAAAAAATCTAAGTAACTGTTATTTATAGATTTAAATAGCATTTTGCTTTTTGCGAAATGCTATTTTTTTTATAAATCAGAAAAATAAATATTAGACTAAAAAGTCAACTTCATATTAATTCCTCACAAATGTGAGACTTTTTCAAAAATAAGTGTTATTTTATATATTGGAGTTCCAATGGGAAACATTACTTTAGCAATGATTAAACCAGATGCAGTTGAAGCAAATAATATAGGACAAATTATAACTAAATATACAGAAGCAGGCTTTAAAATTAGAGCTATGAAAATGCTCAAACTGACTAATACTCAGGCAAAAAGCTTTTATGCAGTTCACTCAGAAAGACCTTTTTTCAATGATTTAGTTACATTTATGACTCGTGGTCCTATTGTTGCCATAGCACTTGAAAAAGAGAATGCAGTAGAAGATTACCGTAAACTTATAGGTGCTACTAACCCGGCAGAAGCAGCTGATGGTACAATCAGAAAACTATTTGGAACAAGTAAAGAAGAAAATGCGGTTCATGGTTCAGATTCTGACGAAAATGCTATTGCAGAAACATTTTTCTTTTTTACTCAATCTGAGTTGTCTGAATTAAATGATTAGTACAATAGAGCATGATTGAAAAATATAAAACTTTAAGTAGTAAAATACAACATAGTAATCCATATTGGGATTATTACCTTGAAAAATATGTGATGCCTTCCGGTGCTGAAGGCGAATATCATTACGTAAAATCCAGAGGTGCTACCATGGTAGTACCTCAGATTTCCTCTGATACTTTTATTCTTACCCGACAATATAGATATCTAAATAAAAAATATAGCA
This sequence comes from uncultured bacterium, assembly GCA_942490685.1. GTDB lineage: Bacteria > Bacteroidota > Ignavibacteria > Kapaibacteriales > UBA2268 > JBFHIJ01. The sequence goes on along the minus strand of CALNXW010000016.1, from coordinate 801,832 downwards.
TTGAATTCCCTGGTGGCGGAATTAAACACGGTTTAGATCCTATTACGAATGCACGTGAAGAGCTGCTCGAAGAAACGGGTTATACAGCAGGATCTATAGAGAAAATTGGAGAATACAATCCTTTTAATGGTGTCACTAACGAAATATGCAGTATTTTTGTGGCAAGTGATTTGACTTTTTCTCAATCAAATCCTGATGAATCAGAAGAGATAGAAATTTTAGAATTGACGCTTAGCGAAATAAAAGAATTGATCTCTACAAATCAAATTTGGGATGGAATGACATTAGCAGCATGGGCTTTATTTTCGAATAAACAATATTGAAGGAGTTTAAGATGAAAAGATTTTCTACGTGGGTATTTGTTTTTGTGCTTTGCTTAGTAGGTTCTCTATTTGCCAAAGAAGAAATATATTACATTCTGAAGCCTAATTTTAGAGTTGGGATTATTCATCTTTATAAGATGACAGAAAAAACTGATGTTAAAAGAGTACTCGCTGATGGTGATACACTAAGATATAACAGAGAAGTTGTATATCATTTTTCTATATACCCTCCTGCCAATCCGCAAGATGGTTTCCAAGATGTAGATGTTTCGATTGATTCTATCAATTATAAATTTACTGACGGCAAAGTCAAAAAAGTATACAGCACTATGGGATTTACCCCTGCGCCATTGAGCTTCCAAGATTACGAAATGCTTGGCCCGACTATCAGTCAAAAGTACACAATGACTTATTCACCTTATGGCGAAGTAGCTAAAATTGCGGGTAATAGCTTAGAAAAAGCTATCAAAATGCTTGATGACAAAGATTTTGGTATAAAAGATCCGGTTAGAAAGCAGATTTGGCAAAATGCTTATTCTTATGATCATCTGACTTATATAGCTGATGTAACAAAAAACTATTTCCCTCAAGGTAAAATATCTAAAGACTCTGTATGGCAAAAAGTGATTGCTCTCGATTTAAACAGAGTTTATTTCCAAGATACTGTTCATGCGCATATATCAGACATTAAATCATCAAGATACCAGCTTAGAGGTACTATTGATTCCTTAAAGCCAATTTCTAACCTTGCTATGCTGTATGATTACAAGGAGCCTTTGGAAATCAAAAATGCAAATGGTAACGGAATTTTAGATATAGACTTCACACCAGCAGGTGTTATCGAATTTATAAATGGTGATTTCTATACAGAGATCATTTATAAACACAAAGGAAAAGAGATCAAGGAGCTTTCTGATGTTAAAATCACTTGGGAATTACTTGACAGGCTTACTTACTAAGCCACTCTTTTGCGAAATAAATTTAAAAATGGAAGGTATTCCTTAACTAAGGGATACCTTTTTTTTATACTACATTTACCAGACCTCTCAATTGAAGGGAAAAAATGGAACGTTTAATCAGAATATCTACAAAGTCTAACTTGCTCGTTTCAAATGGACTGATTCACTTTTTAGTTTAGCTGATATTGATTCCACATAGTCGAACTACTGTTGTTAGACATTTTAACAACTCATCTGATTTAAATTGATCAGCCTTTTTTACAGACTCAATAGATTCTAGAAAATAAAAACAAATTATGTTTGATACATTCTTAAGAGATGTAGAGCAACTTCTAATCAGTCAACCAAACATCGTTGATACGAAAAAAAACAGGTTATCTAAATTATTTAGATAACCTGTTTTACGATGAGTATATTTCAAATATCTACATTGTAGATATCAGTTATAATCTTAAACACCCACAAGGAAACTTAGCAAGATACCGGCTGCAACTGCAGAACCGATTACACCTGCTACGTTTGGAGCCATTGCGTGCATCAATAAGAAGTTTGAAGAATCTTCTGCTTGACCCAAAGAATGTACAACACGTGCACTATCAGGAACTGCAGATACACCTGCAGCACCAATCATTGGGTTAAGTTTATTTCCGTCTTTAAGGAACAGATTCATAACTTTAGCAAACACAAGGCCACCGGCTGTTGCAATCATAAATGAAATTGCACCAAGCACGAATATAAAGATTGATTGTGGAGTCAAGAAAACATCTGCCTGAGTAGATGCACCAACTGTCACACCAAGAAGAATTGTAACCGTATCAATCATTGGTTTGCTAGCAGTATCAGCCAAACGTTTAGTCACGCCTGATTCTTTAAGCAAGTTACCAAAGAATAACATACCCAATAGTGGTAATGCACCCGGAGAAATGAAACAAGTCAAAATCATACCGAAGATAGGGAAAATGATTTTTTCAACTTTAGAAACCGCACGAGGTGGTTTCATTTTAATCTTTCTTTCTTCTTTAGAAGTAAGTAATTTGATAATTGGCGGCTGAATAACCGGTACAAGTGCCATATAAGAATATGCAGCAATTGCAATAGAACCGATTAGATGCGGAGCCAATTTTGATGAAATAAAGATTGCAGTAGGACCATCAGCACCACCGATGATACCAATTGCAGCAGCTTCATCAACAGAGAAACCAAGAACTAGTGCAGCCATAAAAGTTAGGAAAATACCTACCTGAGCAGCAGCACCTAGAAGCATTAGTTTAGGATTTGACAGCAAGGCTGAAAAGTCAGTCATTGCACCGATACCAAGGAAAATCAATGGCGGATAGATACCTTTAGTTACCCCCATATAGAGATAATTAAGTACACTACCTTCTTCGTATATACCAAGTTGTAAACCTTCAACAAATGGGATGTTACCGATTAAAATACCAAATCCAATTGGAACTAGAAGTAATGGCTCATAATCTTTGACGATAGCTAATGTAATAAATATTAGCCCGACAATGATCATCGCAATATTACCCCATTCCAAATTGAAAAATCCGGAAAACTCCCAGAATTTCATTAAACCTTCCATGTTAGCTTAGCCCCCGATTTCCATTAGAACATCACCTTCAAGAACAGACTGCTCTAAGTTAACTTTAATAGAAGTAACTTTACCTGCTCTGTCAGCTTTGATTTCATTTTCCATCTTCATTGCTTCCATAATCATAACAGTTTGACCTACTTGTACCTCGTCACCCTCTTTAACTTTTAAAGCTAAGATTAGACCAGGTAACGGAGCTTTAAGTTGGCCTGTGCCTTTAGCTCCACCAGGGCTACTTGTTCTTACAGGAGAATCATTAGTAGGAGCTGTTTTTGTTCTTACTAATTTTGGAGTTTTAGAAACTTTTTTCTCTCTGTGAATTGTTACTTCATAAGTAGTACCATTTACTTCGAGAGTAGCAATATCGTCATCGATATTTTGAATTTCAACATCGTAGTTCGTACCACGGATTGTAAATTTATACTGCTTCATTTTCTATACCTGATTAAAATTGACGAGGGAATCTTCTCATTGAATAAATTTTAGAACTCCATGGGGAGTAACGCTTCTGCACTTTTTCGATAGTTAAGACTGTTGCTTCGAAATCGTGAGCTTCGTCAAAATGCATGTGAATTGCTAAAGCAATTGCAGCATTAACATCACCTGTCATTTCAACATCTTCTCTTTTTGCAGATGGTTTGCCGGTAGCTTCCATTTTCTTTTGCTGTCTGCTTACCATAGCATTAGTAAACAAAGTAATTGTTGTAAACAACACTATCAAAGCAAGGAATACTACCACATATCCTACTATTGTAATAGAAATAGCTTGCTCTGTAAAACCAGCATCAAGATTGAAATCTATTTCGCCCATTTCAGAAGCTTTAGAAGCACCTGCAATAAGATATTTTATAATACTGTTCTGAACTAATGATTCAAACATTTTTTATCCCAAATTTTTATAACGGTAAGTTTGAATGTTTACGAGGTAAATTGATATCCTTTTTAGTAGCAAGCATTTGTAATGCACGAATAATGCGGAAACGAGTGTTTCTTGGTTCGATAACATCATCAATATAACCGTATTTTGCAGCTACGTAAGGATTAGCAAATTTCTGTTTGTATTCTTCTTCTTTTTTCATGATGAATTTTACTTTTTCAGCTTCATCACTCATTTCTTGCAAATCGCGAGAAAGAAGAACTTCAATAGCACCTTTAGGTCCCATAACCGCGATTTCTGAGTTTGGCCAAGCATAGTTGATGTCACCACGTAGGTGTTTAGAGCTCATCACGTCATATGCACCACCATAAGCTTTACGTAAGATACATGTGATTTTTGGCACTGTAGCTTCGCCATAAGCAAATAGAAGTTTTGCACCGTGAAGGATGATTCCGCCATACTCTTGTGCTGTACCAGGTAAGAAACCGGGAACGTCTACCAAAGTTACTAATGGAATGTTAAATGCATCGCAGAAACGAACAAAACGAGCAGCTTTTCTGGAAGCATTAATATCCAACACACCTGCAAGATAGTTTGGTTGGTTTGCTACGATACCAGCAGCTATACCATTAAATCTTGCAAAACCAATTACTATGTTTTGAGCATAGTGTCTGTGAACTTCCAAAAATTCTCCATGATCTGCGATAGAATGGATAATGTCTTTCACATTATATGGTTTATTTGGATTATCAGGAACTATTTCATTTAACTCGTCATCTAATCTGTCAATCGGATCATCACAAACTACTGCAGGTGGTTCTTCTAAGTTGTTAGAAGGCAAGTAAGACAATAATTTTCTTACAAGCAATAGACCTTCATCTTCGTTTTCAGCAACGAAGTGAGTCACACCTGATTTTGTAGCATGAACCATAGCGCCGCCAAGTTCATCAGAAGTAACTGTTTCATTAGTTACAGTTTTAACAACTTTAGGACCAGTCACAAACATGTATGACGTGTCTTTAGTCATAATGATAAAGTCAGTAAGTGCAGGAGAGTAAACAGCACCACCGGCACATGGACCGAAAATTGCAGAAATTTGAGGTACCACGCCGGAAGCATTGATATTTCTTTGGAAAATATCAGCATAGCCGCCTAATGATTTTACACCTTCTTGGATACGAGCACCACCACTATCGTTGATACCAACGATTGGAGCGCCGACTTTTAGAGCCTGATCCATAACTTTACAGATTTTTTGTGCAAACATCTCAGAAAGAGAACCGCCAAATACTGTAAAGTCCTGAGAGAATAAGTAAACCAAGCGACCATCAATTGTACCGTAACCAGTAACAACACCATCAGACAAATAGCTTTCTTTGTCCAATCCGAAGTCTACTGTACGGTGACTTACAAACATGTCAAATTCTTCGAAAGAACCTTCATCTAAAAGCATGTCAATTCTTTCACGAGCAGTATATTTGCCCTTTTTGTGCTGGGACTCAATTCTTTTTACCCCACCACCAAGACGCGCCTTTTCACGCATCTCCATCAATTCTTTAATCTTATCTTGTATTGCCATTTCCTCTCCTCAAGAGAAATTGTATTAAAAAGGAATTTTTTTTCCAATCAATGTTTGACTGCAAATTTACCAATCAAATGGAATAAATTATAACCGATTTGATTTTATTTTGATACTTTTTGCCTTTTTTAAGCTCTATTACCATGTTTTAATTTTTATGCAACTAGTAATTCAACTACACTTGAAGTGACATTAACCCGTTATACCCTTATAGTTTATTGTTTCGTACAGCCAAAGATTTGTAACACACATAAATACAATTTGGCTAATTATATTCAGGAAATACAATTATTTTTATGTAAATCATGTATATTTAACATATGTGGAATAAATATGACCAAATCACGCTTACACGATATTCTATTAATTACAGGTATTGTACTGGTTACAGGCATAATGGGCGTTATAGGCTACTTTCAAACAAAAGATCTGCAAAATAATACTACACCTCAGTTAGTTGAAGATCTTTTTAAACCTTACGCTGAGTGTATCAGTAATGAAAACTATAAAGATGCATATAACATATTTTTATCAGAATCATACAAATCCAAATTTGATTTTGACCAATATATGGAATATCAGAAACTTAACCGAGACAAATACGGAAAACTTGTTTCTTTAGAACCTCTATCTGGTATTTTTATCACTGAGAAATCAAAAGGCAAGTGGATTTATAAGGGCACTTTAATTTATAAAGGTGAGTTGTCGTCTCAAAGAATAACCGCATCTATTGAAATAGAGGAAGGTAAATATAAGTTTTTTAGAACTTACCCTTCTACAGTCACAATGAGAGACAATATTCCGCTGGTATACTAAAATGAAAAAGAGCTATTTAAAAATTTTTTAAATAGCTCTTTTTATTCTAATCTTCCCAGTCGTCATGTCTGTCCGGATTTCCTCTTCCTCTGTGCTTTTTCATAAGCAATCTATGAACTTGCTTTTCAAAGGAAAATTCAAATAATAGGAATTTTGCATATTGCTTTTTAGAAAGTAGCTTTTGAGCTTCCAGCAAAAAATTCTTTCTGGTATTATGCATTTGTTCCATTTTAACTTCTATATCTTTTATTGCCTGGTCTAATTCTTTATCGCCGGCATCTCTTTTTATCTTTCTTTTAAGATTTTTATTCAAACTGTCAAGCTCATCTCGAATTTGAGCTAAGTCTTTTTCCATTTTGGAAAACTTGATAAGGAACTGATTAGCAGTTTGCTCATCCATATCCAGTGTTTCAAGTAGCTTTATTTTTTTAAGCTGTAAAAATCTTTCTTTCGAATTTAGAGCCATGCCTTGCGCATTCGCCGAAATATTGGCAAAAACAAAAACTAGTAGCAAGACCGGTATTATTTTAAAAATCGATTTCATTTTCTAAATCCTCTATTATAGATTGAAAATCATCTTCACTAAGCATGGATAAATCATCTTGAATTGCCGAATAATTTCCTACTGAATTCAAAAGCAAATTGGTACTGGCATTGGCAATTGCAGATTCAATTGACTGCTCTATATAATCAGATAGTGAGGCATCTTCAGTTTCAACAATTGTTTCACTTTCTGCTACAGCTTCTATTAAATTATCCATGTTTCCGTCCACAGAAACAGCAAGTAAGTCAGAGTAATTTACAAATTCTATTGGTAAATCTGAAATGGAATCACTTTGAGCTGACTTCTCAGCTATATTAGGCATCAAAAAGCTTCTACCTGTATCAGTAAACATAAATAAAGCCACTAAAGCCAAAGAGGCCATTGGTGCAAGATATTTCATAAAGAAACGGGTTCTTCTCTGCTTTTCGCTCATCGTGCTGTTTCGTCTTTGATTGACTTTTACTGATAAATTTCTTGTTCTATCAGATACAACTTTTTGGATTTCCATTTTTTCAAGTTTGCCAAAAACAGCTTTTGCTTGATCCACTTCCTCTATTAAATCCGGAAAATCTCTATGATGGAGCAAAAAGAAGTCATTATCTTCTTGAGAAAGTTGCCCAAAAACATAATCAGGAAGCATTTCCTGCAATTTTCTATATAAATCTTGATTAGTCATTTATGCATCCTCCCTAGCGAAGATAACAGATAATTTTTTTACAGCCTGATGATAATTAGCTTTTAAACCACCAATACTCGTGCCAAGAACATTTGATATTTCTTCGTATGTCATCTCATCAAAATAACGCAGAGCAAAGGTTTCTCTTTGTTTCTTTGGAAGCTCAGAAAGTGCATCCAAAAACTTTTCTTCAAATTCTTTTATTTGAATATCTCTATCGGGTAAATGTTTTTCTAAAGGTATATCTCGAGGATCTTTATCGTCAAATAATTTAAAAATAGATCTGACTTTTTTCTTTCTTTGCAAATTTAAGCAGACGTTAACAGTTATTCTATATAACCAGGTTTTTACGCCTGATTCTGCTTTGAATTTATGCAAATTATTAAGCGCTCTGATGAATGCCTCTTGTGCTGCATCATCTGCGTCATCATGACTTTGCAAATATCTAAAAGCAGTAGAATAAACAAAATTTTGATATTTTCTCACAAAAGCGGTAGCTGCTCTATCACTATTAGTAGAGCAGTAATCATTGATTATGTCAGCATCAGTATTGTATGTCAGTGCCAAATTACTCATCACCTTATCTCCATCGATATTCTAACTCTTAGAAACACTGAACTTCTAAAAGGTTTAATACTGGAGAAAAAAACTTTTGATCCAGACAAAAAACGCCCACCAGATGATGGACGTTAGTAAAAGTAATTATTTGCCGATTTTTATTATTTCATACTGAGTAGTGCCTGCAGGGACCACAACTTCAGCAATGTCTCCAAGCTCTTTACCCATAAGTGATTTGCCAAGAGGTGAAGAAACAGCAATTTTGTTTTGCTCGAAATCCGCTTCTTCGGCACTAACTAATTGATAGTCAAATTCTTCGTCAGTTATTACATTTTTAAGTGTAACTCTTGATAAAATATATACTTTATCATCAGGGAACTCATCAGCTTTTATTACCTGAGATTTAGAAAGAATTTGAGACAATTTAGCTATTCTCATTTCTAAAAGGCCTTGCTCATCTTTTGCAGCATCATAATCAGCATTTTCAGATAAATCGCCGTGAGAGCGTGCTTCAGCTATCTTTTGAGCTATCTCTCTTCTTCCTCTTCCCTTTAGATCATTTAATTCTTCTTCAATCTCTCTAACTCTTTCTTTAGTCATGTAAATGATTTCAGACATAACATTTACCCCTTAAAATATTTCTTAATGGTTATTTACAAATTTGATAACAGGTGCCCCATTTTTGTTTTCTTTGTTTCCAAGTAATGATGGTTACAAGAATTAGGAGCTATTTCTACAGGTACTCTTTCAGTCACATTAAGACCGTAAGATTCTAGGCCTACACGTTTTTTTGGATTATTAGTAAGTAATCTCATTTTCTTTACACCTAAGTTCATAAGAATCTGCGCACCAATACCATAATCTCTGGAGTCTGCAGCAAATCCCAACTCTAAATTGGCCTCTACCGTATCTCTGCCTTGCTCCTGCAAAGCATAAGCTTTCACTTTATTAATAAGTCCAATGCCTCTACCTTCTTGTCTCATATATAATAAAACGCCTTTGCCTTCTTTTTCTATCATTCGAAGTGCAGCATGCAGCTGAGAGCCACAATCACATCTTAGTGAGCTGAACACATCACCGGTAAGGCATTCTGAGTGAACACGTACAAGCACATTATCTTCTTCAGTCAAATCACCTTTGACAATTGCAAGATGCTCTTTGCCATCAACAACATTTTCAAATACTTTGATTTTAAAATGTCCGTATTCTGTTGGCATATCTGCTTCAGCAACGCATTCAACTAATGATTCTTTCTTTAATCTATATGCAATAAGATCTTTAACAGTGATGACTTTCAAATTGTGCTCTTTCGCAAATTCGATAAGCTCAGGCATTCTGGCCATTTGCCCATCTTCTCTGATTATTTCACAGAGCACTCCACTTGGTTTTAGTCCTGCAAGTCTCATTAGATCTACAGTAGCTTCTGTGTGACCTGCTCTTCTGAGCACTCCTTCTTTAACTGCGATAAGTGGGAAGATATGCCCGGGGCGCAGTAAGTCTTCAGGTTTTGTATCTTTATTAGCAATAGCTCTGATAGTAGCAGCTCTGTCATTTGCAGAAATTCCTGTTGAAGTGCCATGAGCATAATCAACAGATACTGTAAATTTTGTTTCGTGCAAAGCAGAATTATCTCTTACCATTACATCCAACTCTAACTCTTTGGCTCTTTCCGGAGTAATAGAGACACAAATAAGACCTTTACCTTTAGAAGACATGAAATTAACTGTCTGAGGAGTAATAAGCTCAGAAGCACATATCAAATCGCCTTCATTTTCTCTATCTTCGTCGTCCATTACCACAATCATCTTGCCGGATACAAGATCCTGCAAAGCTTCTTCTATTGTATTTATCATATCCGTTCTCGGTTATATTATAACTACCCTATATAATAAACAAATCTTTCACCGTTTATGCGGTGAAAGATTTATAGTTATTTCTTTTGAACTACGCTATCAAGTTACAAAATTTTTCTTTAATAAAAAAAATTATGACTTAGAAGCTATAGCAACTTTTTCAAATCTAATTTTAACATTTTCTGCAACTTCAACTAATGCAGTTTTTTCATCAACATCAACTACTTTACCGTGCATTCCTGAAGAAGTTACAACTTTATCGCCTTTTTTTATAGCATTTAGCATAGCTTGATGTTCTTTTTGGCGTTTTTGTTGTGGGCGAATCATCATGAAGTACATGATAAGAATAACAGCACCAAACATTACCAACATCTGCATCGTACCGCCACCTTGCTCTCCGCCTTGTGGTGGTGCCATAGCTAATAGGTTCAAAAATTCCATTACAGTTCTCCTCTATATTACATATTTGAATTAAATTTTTCAAGCATTTCTTTTTTCCATTGCACAAAATCACCTGCCTTGATATGCTCTCTGGCATTTTTAACAAGCCACAGGTAAAAAGCGATATTATGCATGGAAGCTAATTGCAGTGCCAATATTTCATTTGCTACAAATAGATGTCTTAAGTAGCCCAAAGAAAAATTATTACTTGCATAAGAGTCTATATTTTCATCTATCACATCATCTGATAGCTTATATTTTGCATTTCTAATATTGATTTTGCCATGAGACGTAAATAGTTGTCCGTTTCTTGCATTTCTTGTAGGCATTACGCAGTCAAACATATCAATCCCACGTTCGATTCCTTCTAATATATTTTCAGGAGTGCCCACTCCCATCAGATATCGTGGTTTGTCTTTTGGCAATATATCTGTGCATACATCAGTCAGTTCGTACATAATTTCAGCGGGTTCACCTACGGAAAGTCCACCTATAGCGTATCCGTCAAAATCTAAATCCAGCATTTGAGTAGTATATTGCTTTCTTAAATCAGCATACATACCACCCTGACCTATTCCAAATAGGAACTGCCTGTGTCCGTATTTAGGTTCTGTACGATCAAACTCTTTTTTACACCTTTCTGCCCAACGCATAGACATTTGCATTGACTTAATTACATATGATTCTTCAGCCGGGTAAGGAGCACATTCATCTAATACCATAACAATATCTGATCCGAGTGACTTCTGAATACCGACTACGCTTTCAGGCGAGAAAAAATGCTTAGAACCATCTATATGTGAGCGAAATTCAGCACCTTTTTCAGTGATTTTTCTTAGCTCTTTGAGAGAAAATATCTGATATCCGCCACTGTCAGTAAGTATAGGTCTATCCCATCCCATAAACTTATGCAGACCACCAAAATGTTCCATAATTTCAGTACCGGGGCGCAAATATAAGTGGTAAGTATTACCTAAAATGATTTTTGCATCCATTTCATAAAGTTCTCTTTGCTGCAATGCTTTCACAGTGCCCTGGGTACCTACAGGCATAAAAATTGGAGTAGGAATTTCACCATGGTCTGTAACTAGTTTGCCTAGTCGCGCTTTGCTCTCAGTATCAGTTTTTTCTAATGTAAAAAAGTTGCTCATTTCAATATTCTTTTTACTATCTTTTCTATTCGTTTAAATAATAACAATGATGCCAAAGCACCAAGTATGTCTGCTATGACATCGTATATATCAGCATCTCTTCCCGGCACAAAGCTCTGATGAAACTCGTCACTAAATGCATATAGAGAGCATAGCAAAATTACGATAAATATTTGATTTTTCAGAGTTTTTTTACCCACAAGTGCAATAACTGCCAATTGCATGAGTATCCCATATACAAAATACGCAGCAAAATGTATAAGTTTATCCCAACTAAATATTCCCAAATCAGGCATAGGTAATCTAGCTTGATCAGAGAGAAAATATATAAGACAGGAGTATAATACTATCGGAATAAGAAATAAATATTTCAATTCAGTCCTAATTTAGTGAATCATTGATTGCTGATATATAATTTTATTTAGTATATTGTTATCTTTTTATAACAAATGTTGGATGTTTCAATGTTTTCAAATATAAAACTTTTTGCCGGAATACTAACTTTCCTGTTCGTTATTAGTTATAACAGCCACCTCCGTGCTCAATCGTATACTCCAATACAAGACACCACCAGTCAGTCACTGGAAAATTCTTTTCGGTTCGGGTTGTTTTATTCTCCTTTTAACACCATGATTTTTGGCAATGACCATGAAAAAAGAAACAATATGACTAGTCTCTTCAATCTGGGTGGAACATTCGATTATTATTTAAGCGATGATTTATATCTTAATCTAAGGCTTGGATACAATTACTATTTCCAACCGGATGAATTTTATAATCCAATTACTGACGTAGAGTTTATAAACCATCATTACTCGCAGATCACCATCAATAATAAATACAAATCTGTATATTTTGGTATTGGTATAGGCTTGAGTTATACATACCACGTTAGAGAATATGAATATGAAAAATATCAGTACATACCTCTTGAACAAGAGAGTGTATATATTGGAAATGAATATTACTTTTTTGAACAAAGAAATACATCTCTAGACATTGTTCTTAACTTCGGTGTAGAATTATTCGACTTATTGCAAGTAGGTATGAATATGGAAATTGCTGTCTTAAATCTGCGAGATCAAGAAAAAGATTTCTCGCATAAAGCAACTGTTGGTTTTGTAATAGGATTTAAGATTCCTGAGTATAGAGACAAAAAGAAAGCCATTTATAAATCTGCATATTGATACTATCACATATTTAATACTAAAGGTTAAGCAAATAAATGATTTATATGCATAACCTTTAGTATTATAACATAAAGTAACAATCAAAATTTATGTCTATTCTTGATTCGCCAACTGATTTATCAGTACTTTGAAGCAAGAGATGATATCACTTGCAGACATTGTCATTTCAGAGTATTTTTCTTTAGCTAAATCGCCCGCAACTGCATGCATTAAAGATCCCAAATATGCAGCTTCAGTAGAAGGTATATCTTGCGAAACCATTATACCTCCGATTATTCCGGAAAGTACATCTCCGCTTCCTGCAGTTGCTAACCCGGGATTCCCGCAATTGTTTATGTATGTCAATTTGCCGTCAGTTATGCAAGTCGGATAATATTTAAGAAGTACAACTGCGTCAGTCTCTGCTGCTAACTGTTTGGCTTTCATGATATAGTTTGATTCAATTTCAAACCGGTCAGCTCCTGTAATAGCTGAAAACTCTCCTGTATGAGGAGTTAAAATTGTATTTTTTCCAAGCTTATCAAATTCAATTACAGCTTTTAATGCATCTGCATCTATCAAAAGCTTTTTAGTGTCTTTATATTCTCTGATAATCTGCTTTACATTACTCAAGGTAACCTGATCATTACCCAAACCGGGACCAATTACGATACCATCTGCTTTTTCGAACAGGCTTTCAAGTGTGTATAATTTAAAATCAAGACTTGAAAGATCTCTTTGATATACTATTACTTCAGGTAAAATTGATGCATGCGGATTTGGAGTGATTAGGTGCACAAAACCTGCTCCTGAGCTTATTGCAGCATTTGCACTAAGTGCTCCTGCTCCGGGCATATCTTTAGAGCCAGCTATAATAACCAGGCGGCCATAATCAAACTTAGAACTCACCTTTTTTCTGTTATCGAAATTCAGCAACTCTAAATCATGCTCTTCTAAAAGGAATGTGTCTATCTTATCAGTTGCTTCTATTTCAGGGAATCCTAGAGGAACAGTTATTATTTCTCCGCAATAGTCAATTCCTTCCTGAATTTGCAAACCAATTTTAGAAGCAAACATTGTAATAGTGAAATCTGCTTTAAAACATAAGTCATGCGCTTTACCGGAATTGGCGTTAAGCCCTGTAGGTACATCTATAGCTATTTTCAGTGCATCAAAACTAGTCATAATATCCAGCACATCAACGACAGTACCTTTCAAGTTTTCATTTCCACCTATGCCTATCATTGCATCTATAATACAGTCAAAATCATTTTCCTGGAAATTGCTTTTGAATTCTTCTAAATCCATAATAGGAATATCAAGTTTTTGGCATATTTTGAAGTTCTGATTTGTCTCAGGAGACATTTTTTCTTCATTACCTACATGAAGAATATAAACGTTTGCGATCTCCGACATTTGTCTAGCAATTGCAAAACCATCTCCACCATTATTTCCGGATCCACATAGTACTAATATATTAGAAATATAATGTGAATATATATCGTCACTCAGTAAAATTGATTTTATTATATTTGCTGAGTTAAGTGAAGCATTTTCCATAAGGATTGCTGAAGGAATATCTAATTGATTCATTGCATACTGATCAATTTCGGTCATTTGCTCTTTTGAAAGTAAATATTGCATATTTCCACCTAAAATTAACTATATTTGTACAATGTAATATATAAAAAGCTACTCAATTAATGCTCGAATATTTCAAAGATAGATTTTCTAAATTGAAAAGCAACTATACATCGTATAGAATCGTGACATTCTTCGCGCTATTGCTTTTTTCTTTTACCAAAATGGCATTAGATGCCACTTTTTTTTCTATCAATGAAGACTTTTTTCTGACATTCGATGCATGGCATTATAACTCTGAGATAGTGCTTTTCCTCTCATTTCTCTCTTATTATTTTACTCTCCCCAGAATAAACAGAAATATTGAGTATGAGCAAATAAATGAGATATTCTTTAAAAGACTCAAAAGTTTGCTGTTTCAGTTTTCTTTTTACTGGATGTTTGCTGTATTATTAGGGGTAATCTCTGATATAACCCGTGATCCTGATATTTCTATAATTCTACTTTACGATATTAAACTCATTTACTCGCTATATTTAATAGGCAGTTTGTGCAAGTTTGTGATGGATTGGGTTCTATACTTTAGAACTTCCACTACTAAAAAGCATCTAATGTTCATTGCTATAAATATATTTGTGGCATCAGTTGGATCATTCATTATAGAAATATCTCAAAAAAGCAACATAGAATATATAAATATTATAACATCTCTAGTCACAATAGTTTTACTGATTTCAATTTTTGTGTTGCCAAAGAAAAATTCTTGGATAGCTGCCCTTTCTTACAGAAAGAAACTTGAGTTGATTTTTATTATTCTAGTCCTCACTTTCTTTATGATTCCTGAAATAATGCTTGAAATCCTAAATATGAGTTATGGTAATACCATTTTATACTTCAAAGCACCAATTTCTTCAGGTGTACTGAATGTAATATCTGCTTCAGTTTTAGCATTTTTTATTCGTATTATCTTATCAACTCTGGCAGCATGGCCAACTACAAAAATAGTTGCAAAAAAGAATATAGAATTGGATTCTCTTTCTACTCTAAACCGCTTCGTAGTAGAGACATTAAATAAATCTCCGGAAAAGATTATCGGAACTGCTTCGCAAATAGCTAGGCAGATGACAAATGCTCATTCGGCTTGGACTGAGATTTACGATGAAAAGAAAAGAATAGCTTATTCTTTTAATATTTCTCAAAAGAACATCGGATACGTTAAAAGCTACACTCATTATTCGAGTTATTTTCTGTCCTGCCAGGATACAACTCTTATAGATTCTATTCCTGAGCATGATTACCTTTACCCTTTGGCAGATACTATTACTTATGCTAAATCTATTATAATTCTTCCTCTATATACAGCTCAGGACAGATTAGGAACATGTATTTTATTAAAAGATTCACTTTACGGATTTGATGCAGAAGATGTTGCTATATTAAATACTTTATCGCAAAATTTATCAATAGCATTACACAATGCAAGTCTTGTGCAAGATTCTATCCAAAAAGAAAAATATAAAAATGAAATGATTTTGGCTCAAAACATTCAGCGAAATTTACTTCCAAAAGAAGATTTATCTACTGAATATTTTTCAATAGCAGCATTTACTGAGCCGGCTCAGGAAGTTGGTGGCGATTATTACGATCTGGTTTATCTAAAAGATAAGACACCTTGTTTACTTATAGCAGATGTTTCGGGTAAAGGGATGTCAGCAGCTATAATTATGTCGCAAATGAAAGGTGCAGTTCAAGCACTAAGTCCCCTAAGCAGCAATGTAGCAGAACTTTTGAAGAAACTAAATAGTACTCTTTTTGGCACTATCGGCAGAAAAAATTTCATTACAGTTGCCGGGCTGGCGTTCAAACCGGATGGCACTCTGAATTTTGTAAGAGCCGGACACGCTCCGATATTTGTAACGCAGAATAATAAAACTAAAAAATACATGCCAAAAGGCTTGGGAATAGGCCTGATTGGATCATCTATGTTTGACAGCAACTTAGAAGAAGTTGAGTTGAAACTTAATAAAAATGATAACGTATTACTGATAACTGATGGAATTAATGAAGTCAGTGATGAAAAGAATCAGCAGTTCGGATACGAACATTTAGTCGATATTTTAGAAGAAAAAGATTTGACTTCTGCTAAAGATATTAATACACAAATAAAAAACAAAATTGAAATTTTCTCTGCTAATGATGCTTATGATGATGACATGACAGTAATTAGTCTTATATATAGCGAAAAAACGGTACACTAATTGATAGATGATTAATTAGATACGCAAAGCAGAAGATCTTATCAGTTATAAAGGAATAAAAAATGCCTGTTAATAATAAATTTGGTATAACTAAGAAACAAAACGAAGGTATAGACTGCTTTTACCTGGAAGGTTATTTGGACGCACACACTGCTCCCCAATTAGAAACTGCATTTCAGGAAAGTATAGATAAAGAAAACTATAAGATATTAGTAAATTTCAAAGATTTAGATTATATCAGCAGTGCCGGGTTAGGTGTTTTTATGGCTTTTATCGAAGATATTAGAAATAAAGGCGGAGATATTAAACTGTCCTCTATGCAGGAAAAAGTCTTTTCTGTTTTTGATCTATTAGGTTTCCCTATGCTATTTGATATAGAAGAGAGTGAAGCAAATGCTATTGAAAAATTCTTATCTGCAAAAACGAATGACATCAGTAAATAAACATATAGACACTATTTGCGTTAAAGCAGACTTTTCTGAACTTGAAAAAATCAGAGAATTTGTTTTTGCGTACGCTAATGATTATTATTTTTCTGAAGTCGATGCTCAGAAAATTACTTTAGCAGTGGATGAAGCGTGTACAAATCTTATGCGCTATTCGTATAATTGTAAATGTGATTTTTCTATTTGCATTGACATCATGATTTCCAATAATGAGTTTGTAGTCCAAATTACAGATGAAGGCGAGCCTTTTGATCCTCTTTCTGTTGAATCACCTGACATGAAGAAATATTTTGCTGAATTTAGGAAAGGCGGTTTAGGTATTCATATCATGCGCAGCGTGATGGATAACATAAACTACCAGCCTTCTCAAAGCTCAGGAAGAAAAAACGTATTAAAACTCACAAAATTCCTTCCAAATTCTTAATATTTGCAAAATAATTAGTATATTATTCCTTCATATATCACAATGTAAATTATGAAGGGGAAAATATGAAAGGTCTTGTTATCGCTTTATCAGTGACTTTATCTTTTATTTTGGGCTTTGTTCCGAATATTAATAAATCTAAGCCACTTTGGTGGAAACTACTTACTATAACTACAGTAACCATTGCAATTGTTTTAACTTTGCTACCTCCTATTGCAGGCAATTTTGCCGACTTAAAATTTGTTTCAGGAATGGAAGAAGGCAAGCATATTAATCTTTTGATTGACTACTCAATTTCAGGAGATGGCTCTGTTAAATTCACTGATGAGTTTGGCGAATCCTTCCCTATCGGAAATGTTGAAAGCCTTTCTTTAGAAGCCGGAAATAAGTATGTAATCAATACATCCTATATCGATAATAAATTCGAAGCTGTTGAATTAGTTTCAACAAACCCGTTTATGACATACCCTTATATTCCAAGTTTGGAAGATCGTACTAAGATTTTGAACTTCCATGTACCTATGGCTTGGATTTCTGTCTTGGCATATCTCATCTCTATGATTTATGCAATTCAGTACCTCAGAACTAAAGACTTAAAATATGATGTACCATTATGCGCCTCAGCTGCGCTAGGAACTCTTTTTGCCATTTTAGCTACTGTTACCGGTATGCTGTGGGCAAAATTCAACTGGGGAAGCTTCTGGAATTGGGATCCCAGACAAACATCAATACTTATTTTGTTACTGATTTATGCTGCATTTTTTGCACTGCGTTCTTCAATAGACGTGGCAGAGTCAAAAGCCAGACTTAGCTCTGTTTATTCAATATTAGCTTTTGTAACTGTTCCGTTTTTGGTATTTATTCTGCCGAGAATGTCAACAGGTTTACACCCTGGATCTTCTGACGATACAAGTGCAGGGCCTTTAGTAAGTAATCAAAGTGGTATGCTTGACTCAAGTATGCTTATAAGTTTTGGGTTAGCTATGTTTGGATTTTCAATGTTTTTCTTTTGGCTATTGAATTTACAAATCAGAATTTCGAATAAAAAAGGAGAAATATAGATGATGGACTTTTTGCATGATAACTCTATCTTCGTTGTGCTTGGCATTACAATGATTATATGGGCAGGAATTGTAACCTATATGATGTCATTAGATAAGAAAGTTAAAAAGCTCGAAGATTTGAATGAAGAATAAATAGTAAAGCCGGTCTCTTAGATTAGAAACCGGCTTTTTTTTTTACGATTTTGCTTTAAGTAATTCAATTAGACTTTTATCTAAATCCTTTGAATAGCCTGAGTGTTTGTGAAGAAGTTTACCTTCTTTATCTATAACAAGCAATGTAGGATAACCTTCAACATTTAATAGTTTTGCAACATTATCACCCTTTACTAATGTAGGATAAGTTACACCTTTTTCTTTAAGGAATGCTTTTGGATCAGCGTCATCCGGTTCTTTGCAGCTAATTCCATAGATATGAGCTTTGTCACCGATTTCTTGGTATACAGTCTCAATTTTTGGCATTGCAACAACACACCACACGCACCAAGTTCCCCAAAAATCAAGAATAACAGGTTTACCTCTGAGACTTTCTAATGAAACTTCATTGCCATCAGCATCCATCAATGTCCAATTAGGAACCACATCACCTTCATTAAGCTCTACAGGAGTAATTTCATCTGCTACACCTGATTCTTCTTGTTTTTTACGTTCAAATTCAGCGATAAATGTATCATATGGCATATAAGCCTCCGGTATCTCAAGATTGAACTCTTTATCATCAATATCTTCAAGAGTTTCAATTTTATTTAGATACATATTATCTAACTGAACAAGATGATCGCCATTTTTAACTAGAGTCAATATTTCATAAGGGAAGCCTGTTTTTTTAGAAATCATCTGTTTAGTATAAAAATCTAAACCAATTCCTTCGTCATGGGATTTTCTTGATATATGATATACTTCTTCCTTATTTACAGTAGTATCGTTATTCCAAACATATTCGTCATAAGCAGTGCTTGTGTCAACAGTTTTGAAATAGTCCTCAGCAGAAGAAAATGGTAAAAAGTTTTTGACAACTTCTGAGTAACGCTTTAGCTGTCTTGTGTATTCCTGAGGATCAGACATTTCTATAAACCATTTATCCTTATGGCTAACTATTACAAGTTTCTCGCCATTAAAAGCAACTTGCATCTCTTCACTATCGGAAAAGAACTTAAAGTCTTTACCATTTGGCTCCATTTCAGCCTTTATCTTTTGAATTTCAGGTTTAGCTGAAACTTCAGAAAAGCCATCAAGTTTTTTGATTTCAGTTTTAACTGCTTTTACAGTAGCTCTTTTTTGATAAGATGCCTTTAGCATCTCTCTCATGTTTTCAGGCCTTTGTTCAGAACATGCAGCAAAGGCTAAAACTAAGAGAAGTGATGAAGTAATTTTTTTCATTATAATCTCGAAAGGTATTTATTAAAAGTGTAACTAGTTATCTTTACTACGACTTTGAGCTTTTTGGAAAAACTCATCTGATTTATCTTTATTACCGGCTAATTTATAAACAGCAGCAATATTTTTGAGTGTTTTTATAGCCATCTCAGAATCTTTCCCCATTTTTTTTTCAAATACATCTAAAGCTTTACTTAAATATGTCAAAGCGTAATCGTATTTATAAGTATTTGCAAGTATAGTTGCCAAATTATTCATTATGTAAGCAACTTCAATATGATCATTTCCTAAGGCTTTTTGCTTGGTTTGTAGCACCTTTAAGTATATTCTTTCAGCTGCCGGCAAGTCTCCTTTTTCTTGAAACATGGCAGCAAGATTATTGAATACAGTTGCGATTTTAATATCGTTTGTATCGCTAATTGCTTGAAACTGAGCGGCTGATTTGACAAAGTATTCTTCAGCTTTGTCATACTTTTTTTTACTTCTGTAAAAATCACCTATGTTGTTATATAATACAGCAATAGGTTCATATTTTTCGCCGTGATTTTCTTTATATATCTTTACAACTGAAAGCATAATACTTTCAAATTTATTTAAGCTATCCATCCGAACATATATCTCTCCGACTTGATGAAGATCCTCAACTGTAGATTGGCTGTACTGACCATAATTCTTCACTTTGATTTCTATATTTTTTTCTATAAGTGATTTAGCTGCAAACAATGAATCCTGCTGCATATAGATGTTAGAAAGATAAGATATTGGAGTAATTAAGGATTGGTGTTCACCTCCATAGGTCATTCCCCTCACTCTGATGCAATAAAAGAGTAGCATTTTAGCTTTTTCTGTTTCACCCAGTTCCTGGTTTAACATAGCATAATTGAAATATGTATCTGCCAGACTCAAGTCTGTTTCGCCCAAAATTGCCTTTTTAATTCCAATAGATTTTTCAAATAATTTTTCTGCTTCTTTGTATTTGCCAAGTCCGGTTTTGACTTTAGCTAAATTATCAAAAGCAATAGATCCCTCTTTAGTGGAATCCATTTTATTACTTACAAAAGCATCAATTGCCTTGCTAAAATGAGTTTCAGCGTTATCTAAATCCTGCAAATTAAGGAATGCTACTCCGGCCATATTGTGAGAACTACCGGTCCTGATGCTCATCATCCCATATTTTTTTTCTGCATATTTTGCAGCATTTACTGCTCTTTCTGAAGCTGCTACGTAATCCTTAATTCTTAGCGATTCTAAAACATTATTCATCGATTTCTCCCAAGGATCCACTTCAGAATGAAGCTCTATAAAGCTAAAAGAAGTTAAAAGCAGCAAAATTCCAATCAATTTATTCATCTTATATCCGTTCCTCTGTTAAATTTACCTATAATGATACCAAATTATTTGTTAACATATAATTTTTTTTCTTATATTATGACATATTACTCTCTAACAATATAAAAGGTTCTTGTTATGAAAGCCAAATATATTATTACGGCCATAATCGCACTAGGATTTATAGTGCTAGCTTATTCTGCTTTTGACAGCAGTAAAATTGAATATACGGATTTTACTTATGCTAAAAAAACAGGAAACACGGTACAGGTAACCGGTTCATGGGATAAATCTGAAAACTATACCTATGACACAGAATCCAATACTTTCACTTTCATCATGACTGATGAAAAATCTAACAGCTCGAAAGTAGTTTATCATGGAGCAAAACCAAATAATTTTGACATTGCACCGATGGTAGTTATCAAAGGTCAGTTTGAAAACGATGTTTTTATGGCATCTGAGATTTTGACTAAATGCCCTTCTAAATATGAAGCTGATTTTGATAAGATTAAAGAAAATTCTAAGGTATAAAACAAACAGAAAGGATTGCCTATGTTCGGCTCTATACTTATAAACGGCCTCTTGGGGCTGTCTATTATTACGACTATAATGTACTTTTTAGCTTTTAAAAAAGAGAAATTAGTTAAAACTGCAAGTTCGTTTTACCATGTTATTACATTGGGAATGGTAGTAGCTTCTGCTTATTTATTCTACAATGTGATGACTCACAACTTTACTTTTACTTATATCTGGAGATACTCTTCAACTGAGCTCCCTGACTTTCTTCTGGCTACTACGTTTTATGCTGGGCAAGAGGGATCTTTTGCACTATGGGCACTGATGCTTTCTATCATAGGAAGTATGTTGATCCCTTATGTAAGGAAGCATAACTATGAAGCTCCTGTTATGAGTATGTATTCCCTCATTTTGGTATTTATTTTTCTCATTATGATAAATAAAAGCCCATTCGAATACATTTGGGATTCTTTCCCACAACAAAATATAGAAGTAGGGTTCATGCCTGCAAACGGAAACGGCTTAAATCCAATTCTACAAAACTATTGGAATGTAATTCACCCTCCTATCCTGTTTTTAGGTTTTTCTGCTATGTCAGTGCCTTTTGCATTTGCATTCGCAGGACTTATTAAGAGAGATTACGCAAATTGGATTAAAGTCTCTATGCCTTGGACATTATTTGCTACAGGACTTCTTTCACTGGGTATCATGCTTGGTGGTTTCTGGGCATATGAAACACTTGGCTGGGGTGGCTTTTGGGGCTGGGATCCAGTAGAAAATGCTTCACTTATCCCGTTATTGACAGCGATTGCTTTAGTGCATACAATGTTAGTTCAGAAAAGGACAGGTGGTTTAATTCGAACAAACTTTGTGCTTGCTATTATAAGCTTTGTATTAATTATTTACTCTACTTTCCTTACCCGAAGCGGAGTTTTGGGCGATTCTTCTGTTCACTCATTTGGTGATCCTGGGCAGCTAACTTATACTTTGCTTCTTGCATTTCTGTTATTCTTTACTGTAATCGGAATCATAGCGATTTTAATTCGCTTTTCTGATATCAGTAAGGTGGCAGGCAAGTTGGACTTCCAGATGAGCTCAAAAGAGTTTATGCTTTCACTTGGCTCGCTTGTGATATTAGCAATCGCAGGTTTTGTATTAGTGGGTACAAGTTGGCCGATCATTCAAGAAATGTTAGGTCAGGCAAAAACAGGCGTCCAAATATCTATCTATGATAAAGGATCTCTCCCACTGACTGCAATAGGTCTTATCCTCATGGTATTTTCAGTTTTCTTAAACTGGAAAATGACTCCAAGCGAATTATTGATTAAAAAGACTTGGGTAAGTATTATTCTTGCAGCAGTATTTACTAACATCTTTATCCTTCTCGGATATAACGAATTTAGACATATTGCTTTAGGTTTTGCTGCATTCTTTGCATTGTTTACTAATCTGGAATACTTATTTAAAACTGCAAAGAAATATCCAAGACAAATTGGCGCTTATCTTTCTCACTTTGGATTTGCACTGCTTATTCTTGGTGTTATTGCAAGTGGCGGTTATTCAGAATCTAAACAAATGACTTTAAAAGAAGGTCAATCTCAGGAATTTGCCGGTTATGAATTCAAATTTGTCGGCAAAAATCAAATCGAAAAAGAATTTAAAGATAGAGAAAAATTCCAGTATTTGCTGGAAGTCAGCAAAGATGGAGACACTGATGTTGCTAAACCAATTATTTACTATTCTGATTTTAATCAGAGACAGCAACCTTTCTTGGAACCTGGAATTTTGGAATCATTCTCTTCAGATATTTATATAGCTCCTAATGTAGCTGATTATAAATATGATATTCCTATTATCTCTTTAGGTAAGGATGATAAAATTGAAGTGCCTCTTGCAGATGGACTTGAAATGAAAGTCTTAGGCTTTGATATGCAATCTATGATGTCAGCTGATTCTGAAGACGGTATGCTTCCTTTTGGTGCAATAGTTGAGTTTAGCGGTGCAGAAAATTCTTTTGTTGATACTTTGCCTTCTAAATTAGATCCACAATCTTTTGTTGGTGAGCCAATGTGGATTACAATGGATAAATACGGTGTAGATATCTCATTAGTCCAATTTATTCCTAATATGCAAGAAATGGGCAAATCTCGCGTCGCTTTCATTTTGAAAGAGGCAGGTGCTGATATGCCGGATCCTGTAGAATATTTCAGCTTTGAGGCATCTGTCAAACCTCTGATTAATTTCGTTTGGGTCGGTACTATAGCAATTGTGGCAGGATTTTTTATTGCAATAGGTAAATATACAAAGGGTAAAGAGACTAATTTTGAAAAAACAGACTCAAAAGAATTAGAAAAAGAGAAAGATAGCAATAATTTAGAAGAAAATCCGTATATTGCTAATAAGTAATATATCATATATCAGGAGAAATCATGTTTTACAAAAAACTAGTAACGATGGCTTTTGCACTAATGATGGTTTTCTCTACTGCTTGCAGTGGTGATGCAGATAAACCTCAAATTAAAGATGTTGCAATGGCTAATTTGAACGCAGAGGCTCCGGCTGAAAAAGGAACATCAGTATACAAAATTAAAACAACAGACATTGGTGATCAGGTTCTTCCTGATTTTACCTGGGAACAAGACGGCAAAACAAAGAAATTTTCTGATTACGTAAAAGGAAAAACTGTTTTTGTTAATTTCTGGGGAACATGGTGTCCACCTTGTCGTGCAGAAATCCCTTACATTATCCAACTTCAAAAAGAATTAGGAGATAAAGGATTTGTAGTCGTTGGTTTTGCACTAGAGCGTGGAGCAAACATTGCACCTGTTCAGAGTTTTGTAGATGCAAAAGGTATTAACTATATCAACTTCCTCTCACCCGGAACTGATAGAACAGCTATGGAAATAGTTAAACACTTCGGAGATATCCGTGCTGTACCTACTACAATAATATTCAACAAAAAAGGTGAAAAAGTGGAAACAATTGTTGGCGGTAGAGATTATAAATCTTTCAAAGCTTCAGTTGAAAAAGCTTTATAAGTAAATATATTTTGAATGTAAAGGGAGGCTAATTGTTTAGTCTCCCTTTTTTTATAATATGATAAATGTAGTTACAAGTCCGGAAATGATGGCACTGATCATAATTAAAGCAAGTGTTGCAATTTTACTTTCGTATATATGCATATAAGCATAAATACCAATTGTGTGAAGTAAGTCATCAGAATGATCAGAATCTAACTCACCGAAGTTTTTATTCACTCTTCTTGCTTTTATTGTCGGACCGGCCCCATTTTGCAAAGACCATTCTTTTGAAAGGAACCGACCGTCTGTTTTGAAATTAAATCTAGAATCTTTATACCATATTTCCGCATTCTTGAATCCATTATCAAAACGAATGTCAGCTATCACATCACCATTGCTGCTGTTAAGCTTCAACTTTTTGCTTAGCAATCCGTCAGACTTAAAGAAATAGCTTGTATTATTAGCTTCGCAAATGCATCTATATCTATTAGACATCCTCAGAAATGCCACCTGCTCATTAGATTTCTCTAGAGCAAGTGTTCTATTATCAGAATTGTAATCCCAAAGATATTTCATTATATATTTCCATATTTAATCTTATAGAATGTATATAATTTTTATTTACCCTACAAGTCATTTTTTATTTATTATACAAAAAAACCACAAGCATTTCTGTTTGTGGTATTCTGTCATAAAGATTTAAACTATCTATTCACCAAAGCTTGGGAAACCTTCCATACCAGGCATTTTACTTGGATCTACATACTTAATACCTTTTGGTGCTTTAAATTTGGAATCAGGTACTGCAACGTCTACTTTTAAACTTGTTGCTTCAATATTATAGTTCATTCCCATTACCTTACTTTCAACTTTAAGAGCAAGATTTTTCCATATCCATTGCTTCGAAGTACCAGCTTTATCTTGCCAAATATCACATTTTTTGCCTAGGATAGTTTCTGTTTTATTTAGCTTCTTGCCGCCCAAAGCTTTTAACATTTCTTTACCAAACTCTGCCGGATCAATATTCTCTTCTGCCATTGCGATTGCCATTTCATTTTTCATTTTGGCACCGGTTTTCTCATTCAAATCAGCACTGATTATATTATAACCATCTTGAATTTTAACTTTGTTACTTTTCTGAGTCATCCCAAAAACACTCATGGTCGTTTTCTCATATTCAGCTTCTTGGAAGCCATAATCTTTTATATAAACTGTCTTAGTACCTTTTGATAAACCGGATACTTTATATTCTACAATCGCAGATTTAAATTCGTATTTCTTGAATTTATTAGAACCGGCAAAAGCTACTGAGAATACAGCTAGCAACAAAAACAACTTTAGCACATTTTTCATTTTACTTAAATAGAAATAGTTAAACATAGGTATTACAATATAACATCTATTGTTTTCATAATCGTTATCTATTTTAAACTAAATTTAAAAACAAAGAAAAGTTGCTCTTTTTCTGGCTGTAGGTATAATGCAGTACCAATTGGTAAGCTGAAGCTGTCTGAAAGAGCTATGCTTTGCTCCAAAGAGACTCCGAGGTTTACAACAGCCCATTTGTCTTCAAGCACATCATAAGTTTTAGTTTCACCTTTAGTAAAACCAGCATGCACTTTAAGTTTGTGATTGTCTATTTGGAAAGGATATGCTAATTCGAAATAAACTGACTTGTCAGGATCATTATAGAAGCAATGATCAAATAAAAATTCTACAGGGAACTCGTTCGGTCCTTTATATTGCAAAGAGATATTATACCAGTGCCCTCCCTGCTCTACAAATTCACCTGCTGCATTTTTCCTGCCTTTATCAAAATTAAAGTAGCCTTTGCCCTCACACGGATAAAAGAAATCTGTGATAAAAGGAGTAAAAGTACCAAAATCTGTTTCTAGATTATATTTGAGTACTAAATCCACTTCATTAAATTTGACCGTTTCATCGTTATAATTATATCCGGAAGCAAATGCCTGCGAGCCCCAAAATTCAAATTCAAAATTATACGCTTTGAAATTAAATTTAGGCTGAATTGCAGGAGAGTCCCCTACATCCATTGCACGCCAGTTATATGCGCTTACAAAATCAACTGCTGAATTTACATCAACTGCTACTAACTTTGTAGCAGAGAGAATTAGGAAGGCCAACGCGGCAAGAAATCTTGTCATGTCAGTACTCATAGAATATGTGGATATGGAAATACTATCACTGCAAGTTACTTCTTTAATTCAAATAAAGCTCTTAATAAGGTATTAAACCTTTGTAAACCAAGTATTCCGAATTATTTAGAAAAATGAGCAACTGTATATTTCTTTTTATTGACAGTATTGCACATTTACCAAAAACAGGCGCTAAATTCTCTATTGTACTTTAATTTTTCTTTTTTATGTTGTATATTGACTGTAATAATTAATCAATGACTAGGTGTAATATGAAAAGAATCATTGTTCTTACTGTGATAGCTTTTTCTCTTATGTTTTCCGGCGATCTATATGCAAAAAAACTTAAAGAATCTGAAGTACCTGTGGTGGTAGTTAAGAAGTTCAAAGAAATGCATAGTTCCGCTGATAAAATAGAGTATAACCTGAAAGAAGAAAACGGAAAAGATATGTATCGAATCAGGTTTGAAGAAGAAGAGTATGATTACGAATATTTCTTTGAAAAAGACGGTTCTATATATAGAATGGATGGTGAAGTACCTATTGACCAGCTCCCTGAAAGAATCAAGAAAATTGTTGAAAAGCAGTTTGCCGGTGAGCAGATCGTTGAAGTTGAAAAAATCATAAGAAATTATGATGAAGAAGGTTTCCAGGTAAAACTTATCAAAGGAAATAAAGAAACCAAAGTTGAGTTTGACGACGAAAACAGAGTTGTTGAGATTAATATGAAGTTTAAATACTAGTATCATGCCTGAACAAAAGACTGATATAAAAAACAACGAGCTTCAGTTCATCAAAGGCATAGGCCCAAGAAGAGCTGAAGCTTTTATAAAAGAAGGCATTCTTACTCCTCTCGATTTGATGTATTATTTTCCTCGCTCTTACATTGACAGGTCAGGCACAAAGTCTTTGGCTCAACTGCAAAATGAGCTCAAAAGCGTCAATAACTATACTGCAGAAAAAAATCTTTATTTCAATTCCGAATCTACTGCTGTAGCTAAGGTAGTCTCAAAAGAAATTAGAGAATTTGGTAAAAAAAGACAAATGCTTTCACTGACTATAAGCGACAATTCCGGTGCTAATGCAAAAATTATTTTCTGGAACAGTGTAAAATATTTTGATAAGGTCTATCAAAAAGGTCAATTATTAGCAGTAAGCGGAAAAGCTGAAATAGACAGATATAATTTTATAAGCTTCAATCATCCTGATATCGATATAATCGATGAGGAAGATGCTAATTTATACTCTGGCGGTGCTATTTTGCCTAAATATAAGCTTTCAGATTCATTACGAAAAGCCGGAATAACGATGAAACTTATGAGACAGATAATAGCCGGTTGTCTTAAAAAATATGCTGCAAACATCATAGAAGTATTCCCTCCGTCACTGATGAAAGAGTTTAGTTTCCTTTCTAAATCTCAGTCAGTTTTCAATCTGCATTTTCCTAAAAATAAGGATTTGCTTGAAAGATCAAAATTGAGAGTAAAATTCGAAGAATTATTCCTTTTTCAGCTTTTCTTGAATCTTAAGAGAGACAAAATAAAAGCTGCAGAACAAGGAGTATTAGTCAAGCCCAAAAGCCAGTCTGCAAGAAAATTATATGATATTCTTCCTTTTGACTTAACTCCTGACCAAAAAAAAGTACTCAGAGAAATTGCTTCTGATATGGAAAACGGAAATGCAATGAACAGACTGCTCCAAGGAGATGTAGGTTCAGGAAAAACTATTGTTGCCATTTTTACAATGCTAATGGCTATAGATTCTAATTTGCAGGTTGCATTTATGGCTCCAACAGAGATATTGGCTGAACAGCATTTTCATAGTCTAAAAAACTTTCTTAAAGATTTAGACCTCAACGTAGTCCAGCTTGTAGGAGGTCAGAAAGCTAAAATGCGACGCAATGTTCTCGAAAAAATAGAAACCGGTTACGCTAATATAATTGTAGGCACACATGCCTTATTCCAAAGTGAAATCAATTATAATAGATTAGGCCTTGTAATAATCGATGAGCAGCACAGATTTGGAGTTATGCAGCGATCTGATTTGATAAAATTGGCAAAAAGATCTTTTAATGATGAATCGATAACACCTCATATACTTGTTATGACAGCCACTCCTATTCCAAGAACTCTGACAATGACGGCCTACGGCGATTTAGATGTTTCGATTATAAAATCCAAACCTAAAGACAGAAAACCAATTCTTACAAAAGTTGAGTTTGAAAGTAACCACGATCAAGTCTTTGATTTTATCAGAAGCGAGATCAAACAAGGCAGGCAAGCATTTATTGTTTTCCCTTTTGTAGAAAAGTCTGAAAAAATGGAAGAAATAAAGTCAGCAACAGAATACTATGAACCACTTCAAGCTGTATTTCCGGAATTTAAATTGGGACTTTTGCACGGACAAATGTTTTGGTATGAAAAAGAGGAAGCAATGCAGAATTTCTTAAACAAAGAGTATGATATTCTCGTTGCAACAACAGTGATTGAAGTAGGTATTGACATACCTAATGCAAGTGTAATGGTTATAGAAAATGCAGAACGATTTGGTCTTTCACAATTACATCAACTTCGTGGCAGAGTTGGAAGAGGAGCAAATCAGTCATATTGCATATTGATGACTAAGGACAACTATAAATACCAGCTCAATAAAAAAGAGCAAGCAGAGAATGCAAAATCTGCAGCTATTATTAGATTAAAAACAATGGCAGAAACAACTGACGGATTCAAAATATCTGAAGTTGATCTGCAACTTAGAGGCCCCGGTGATATTCTGGGTACTAAACAAGCAGGATTACCTGATTTCAAATATGCTGATTTAGTAAATGATGGCGATATTATGGAGATCGCAAAAAAAACAGCTATTAAAATAATATCTGAAGATCCGCATCTAAGAAATCAAGATAATCGACTTCTACGTGCTGAAATGTCGAGAAACTATTTTTCTGATTCAAACTTTTTCGATATAGCTTAGGGAATAACATGAATAATTTTTGGGACGAAAGGTTCGACACAGATGAATTAATTTACGGAAGTAATCCTAATAACTTCTTGAAATTATATATAGATAACAACACTCCTGGTTCTATTCTGCTTCCCGGAGAAGGAGAAGGCAGAAATGCAATTTATGCTGCATCTAAAAGCTGGAATGTTACTGCTCATGATGGAAGTCAAATTGCTAAAACCAAAGCTTTAAAACTGGCTAGCTCAATGGAGCTGAATTTCGAATATATAGTATGCGACATTTTAGAACTCAATCTTTCTCAGCAATTCGATGCTATCGGATTGATATATCTACACTTACCCCCTGCTGTCAGAAGACTTGCGCACAGAAATTTGATAAAGCATCTTAAGCCAAATGCAAGTTTATTTCTTGAAATGTTCTCTAAAAAACAAATTCAAAGAAACACAGGTGGCCCAAAAAATATAGATATGCTATATAATTTGGACGACCTGAAAGAAGACTTTAACACACTGGATATTGTTTCAGTAAAAGAAGAAACAATAATTCTTGATGAAGGTACGCATCATGCAGGTGAAGCAGATGTAATCAGAGCAATTTTTACAAAACAATTCTAAATGTAGATCCTTGATTCACTATTGATTCTATTTCAATTTTGCCATCATGCTTAGCGATAAACTCTCTGCATAAGACCAACCCAAGTCCTGTGCCCTTTTCTTCATTTGTACCAAGCCTAGTAAATTGTTTTTCAAATTTATAAAGATTATCAATCTGATCTTGTGTCATGCCTATACCTGTATCTGTCACTTCCACAATTACCTTATTATTCTCTTTAAAGGCCTTCACCGATACTTTACCATTTTCAGGGGTGAACTTTAGGGCATTAGAAACAAAGTTCCTGATAACGGTGTGAATCATATTATAATCGCCTTCTAATTCTACATCTGTTGGGATATCGCATACCAGATCTATGTTCTTATTTCTGGCAATCTGTCGATTGATATCTAATATGCTTCCGATAATAGATTTCATAAACAAAGTGCGTCTTTCAAAAGGTATCTGTCCGGTTTGAGTTCTTGCCCAATACAGTAGATTTTCCAATAAGTTATAAAGATTCTTTGATGAGTCTTTCATCTCTTTTATAAACTCAGTAATCTCTCTAAGCGAAAGATCTTCATAAGAATCTGCAAGGACTTCTGTAAGCTGTTTAAAGGCACCTAATGGATTTTTTAGATCGTGAGCTATGATGGAGAAAAACTTATCTTTAGCAGCATTAGACTCCTGTAGCTTCCTTTCTTTATCAAGTAATAGAGCTTCAGCTTTCTTTCTTTCTACTATCTCATCATTCAATTGTTTATTTTTATCAGTAAGCGATTTATTGATATTCTTTTCGTGATTAATAAAACGAATATACAACTGAAGCAATCGCAATAACTCTTGGTCTTTAAATGGCTTAGTAAGATAATCCATAGCGCCTAAATCAA
Organism: uncultured bacterium; assembly: GCA_942490685.1. Lineage (GTDB taxonomy): Bacteria > Bacteroidota > Ignavibacteria > Kapaibacteriales > UBA2268 > JBFHIJ01. The sequence goes on along the minus strand of CALNXW010000016.1, from coordinate 770,673 downwards.
AACCTGCCTGCATCAGTTCTTTTTTGGGATCTGCTCCTGTCATCAAAATAATGGGGATAGATGATGTTAATTCCTGTTGTTTCATTAGTTTCGCGGTTTTAAATCCGTCTATTTCAGGCATAAAAATATCCATCAGCACAATATCTATTCTGTGATTCCCCATAAGACGTATAGCATCTTTACTAGATGGAGCCTCAAAAACTATCACATCCATATTAGATCTGATGATACTTGCCACTTTTCTAATCAAAGTAGGAGAATCATCTACCACTAAAACTGTATATTTCCCGTTTTCCATGTTTCTAAGCCTTACAATTAGTAAAAATTATCTTGGCACTATATATCAATATTTATATATCTTTGTAGTTTGTTTTTTGTTTCGGACAATAAAAATGAGAGATTCACACAAAGCACCTCTGCAAAAATACGTAGATCAGGAATTAAAAGAAATAGTTATTACAGGTGCGCGCGAAAATAATTTGAAAAACCTGAATATAACAATACCAAGAGATAAACTTGTTGTTATTACAGGCCTTTCCGGTTCGGGTAAATCCAGTTTGGCGTTTGACACTCTATATGCAGAAGGTCAGCGAAGATACGTGGAATGCTTATCTGCATATGCACGTCAGTATCTTGGCATGATGAAAAAGCCTGACGTGGATCGTATAGAAGGTCTCTCACCAGCAATTTCCATCGAACAAAAAACAATAAGCCATAATCCACGCTCTACAGTAGGGACGACTACTGAAATTTACGACTATATCAGACTTTTATTTGCTAAAATAGGAACTCAGTATTGCACTACGTGTGATATTCCGGTTGAGAAAAAAAGCATCGATCAAATCGTTTCTGAAATATTTTCTCTATATCCCGAAGAAAGAATTCAAATTCTTACTCCTCTAATAAAAGGCAGAAAAGGTCATTACAGAGAGTTATTTGAGCAGCTGATGAAACAAGGTTTCACTAAAGTCAGAGTAGATGGTGAGCTTGAAGAAATAGTTTCCGGCATGAAACTAAATCGTTACAAAATACATAATATTGAACTTGTTGTAGATCGCTGTATAGTAGAGCAATCTCAAATGAGTAGAATAACTGAAAGTGTAGAATTAGCTCTGCAAAAAGGTGAAGGTACGATGATGCTTCTTGCAGGTGCTAATAACACTGAACATTTATTTAGCACTAATCATTCTTGTCCTTCTTGTAGCAAGTCATATCCGCAACTTTCTCCATATCGATTCTCTTTCAATTCTCCATTTGGTTCTTGCCCAAGATGCCAAGGAATTGGTGAAATAGTAGATTATAGCAGAGAGTTAGTGATTCCTGATGATTCTCTTTCTATTGCAGAAGGTGGAATAGCTATATTAGGCAAAAAGCGTGATATGTGGATCTGGTCTCAATTAAATGCTTTTGCTGAAGAGCATAATTTAGACTTAGATAAACCTATCAAAGATCTGGAACAACAGGATTTAAACTTAGTCTTATATGGTTCTAAAGAAGAGATAACTGTTGAGTATAAATTCTCTAACACAAAAAAAATAAACTACAAACATAAATTTGCAGGCATTTTGCCTACCTTTAGATCTCAATACGAAACTACAAATTCCGGACTTATAAAGAGAAAAATTGAAGAATTTATGTCTTCTCAAGTTTGTGAAGAATGTAACGGAGGTCGTTTAAAATCAGAGAACTTAGCTGTACTGATTGACAAGCATTCTGTAGCTGATATTTCAAAATATGACATTACAGAATCTCTAAATTTCTTCGACAGCTTACCTGAAAGACTCACAGATAAGCAAAATACTATTGCAAAATTGATTCTTAAAGAGATAACTGAAAGACTTAAATTCCTGGAAGATGTAGGTTTAACATACTTAAATATCGGAAGATCAGTGAAAACTCTTTCAGGTGGTGAATCACAGCGTATACGTCTTGCTTCTCAAATTGGCTCAAAACTGGTAGGCATAATGTATATATTAGACGAGCCGAGCATTGGTTTACATCAGCATGATAACTACAAGCTAATTCAATCACTTAAAGAGCTCAGAGATTTAGGGAATACTGTTATAGTTGTAGAGCACGATAAAGCAATGATTGAAGAGGCAGATCACTTAATTGATGTCGGCCCCGGTGCAGGGATTCACGGAGGTAACATAATAGTTTCTACCAACCCGGCTAATGTGAAATATTTAAATTCGGAAACTCTAAGTAAGTCCTACACAGCTCAGTATATTTCGGGTGAAAAATCAATACCTACTCCTAAATCCAGACGAGAAGGTAATGGCAAATACCTCGAATTGATTGGAGCGAAAGGGAATAATCTAAGAAATGTTGATTTAAGAATTCCATTAGGAACTTTCACTTGTGTTACCGGTATGAGTGGTTCCGGTAAATCATCTTTGATAAATGATACTTTATATCCGATCCTGTCAAGACACTTTTACAGATCAACCAAAATACCTCTACCATATAAGAATATCAATGGATTAGAACACATAGATAAAGTTATTGAAATTGATCAGACTCCTATAGGAAGAACTCCGAGATCAAATCCGGCTACTTATACAGGGCTGTTTACATTAATCAGAGATTTTTATGCACTGCTTCCTGAATCTAAGATTAGAGGGTATCAGGCAGGCAGATTCTCTTTCAATGTTAAAGGTGGCAGATGTGAAGAATGTGAAGGTGCAGGTCTGAAAAAAATTGAGATGAACTTCTTGCCAGAGGTTTATGTAGAGTGTGAAGTTTGTAACGGCAAACGCTACAATATGGAAACACTTTCAGTAACCTTTAAAAACAAGTCCATTGCAGATGTACTAGATATGACTGTTGAAGAAGCCACTATATTCTTTAAAGATATACCAAAAATTCACCATAAATTACAAACTTTGATGGATGTCGGGCTTACTTATATAAAACTTGGTCAGCAAGCCCCTACTTTATCAGGTGGTGAAGCTCAAAGAGTTAAGCTTGCAACTGAACTATCGAAAAGAAGTACCGGTAAAACTCTGTATTTACTTGATGAACCTACTACAGGATTGCACTTTGAAGATATAAATATACTATTGAAATTGATACACAAGCTTGTAGATAAAGGTAATACTGCTATTATAATCGAGCACAACTTAGATGTTATTAAATGTGCTGACACAATTATAGACCTTGGCCCCGAAGGAGGTAGAAATGGTGGCATGATTATTGAACAAGGAACTCCAGAGGAAGTTGCTAAATCGAAAAAAAGCCTTACAGGTAAATACTTAAAAGAAGAGCTTTAGTAAATCATTTAACAATATTTCTTTCACAAAGTAGTGTATTAATTTAGTATATAACATTTCAAGGGGCATCTTTTTGAAAAAAGAATCAATCAGACATTGCATCATCAACGCTCATGGCGGTGATATTTATGTTAGATTTTCAGTTGATGAAGATATAATGGCCGGTGCTGAATTTAGATTATATCATAAAGAAACTCAGGAAGCCCTTACTTATTGGAAAATGGCTGCCGGAAATGGCGATAGTGTATCTAAACAAATTCGCATTGCTCCCGATAAGTTAAATCATTTAATTCTTACCTGGCAGGTCATTTGCTGTTCACAAAACGTAGATACTTATGAAGGTAATGTATCTATTGAAGTAATTCAAGATCGTAAAAATTGCAAAATGACAATTCCTGCTTCATGGTATATTGATAACATACCTCCTTGCGCTATAAAACGTTCAGTAGAATTTAGTGAGAGCTTCACTTTCCTCTGCAAAGATTAACATTTCTAAAAAAAGAACATTTTTATCACTTTTTCTCCGAATTTTGATATATTGTAATTCAGATATTTGTTTATATTTGCAATGATTGTTCTGAATTATATTAACCGGAGTTAAGATGAATATTTTGGTATGTATATCCAGAGTACCGGACACAGCTACCAGAGTAGCTATTGGTGCAGACAAAAAAAACATAGAAACCAAAGGCGTTAAATATATTGTTAACCCGTATGATGAGTTTGCTATTGAAGAAGCTCTTCAATTAAAGCAAAAAAACGGCGGTACAGTAACGACGCTTACTATTGGAACTGAGCTAGCTGTAGACGTTCTTCGTACTGCACTTGCAATGGGATCAGACAAAGCCATATTAGTTAAAGGCGATGTTACAAAAGATTCCTATTATATAGCAGAAAATATTGCTGCTGTTGCTAAAGAAGTTAACCCTGATCTTATCCTTATGGGTAAACAAAGTGTTGACTTTGATTCTCTACAAATGCCTTCTATGCTTGCAGAAATGCTTGAAATGCCTTCTATATCAGTTGTATCTAAACTTGATATTGCTGATAACAAAGTAACTGCTGAAAGAGATATCGAAGGTGGTAAAGAAGTGGTAGAAGCCTCTCTCCCATGCATTATCAGTGCTCAAAAAGGATTAAACGATCCTCGTTATCCTAAACTTCCTGACATTATGAAAGCTAAATCTAAGCCAATCGAACAAAAAGATGCGATTGATGCCGAAGAAAGAGTTAGCATAATTTCTATGGAGTTACCTGATAAGCAACGCGTTGGTAAAATTCTTACTGACAGCGATGCTGACATAGCAGAATTGGTTCGCTTACTACGCGAAGAAGCAAAAGTTATTTAATGCGAAATTTGGGAGAAAGATAAATGAAAATTTTAGTTTATTTAGAAGCTCAAGGTACTGAACTTAAAAGAGTATCTTATGAAATGATAACTGCAGCTCGCAACATTTCTGCTGAAATAGTTGGTGTTATTGCTAATGCTGATGATGCTGCAATCAAAACAGCAGGTGAATACGGTTTGTCAAAAGTAGTGAAATTGGACGATCCGTTTTTTGAAGCTCACTCTTCTTCTGCAGTGGCAGCCGGTATCGCTCAAGTAGCAGAAAAAGAAGCTTGCAATGTAGCTATTTTCCCTGCTAATGCTGCAGGTTTAGAAATTGCTCCAAGAATAGCAGTAAAATGCAAAGCCGGTTATATCTCTGATATTATAAGCCTAGACAAAGATCTTACTGCAAAAAAACCTGTTTATGCAGGTAAAGCAAATGTTAACATTAAAGTAGATACTGATTTTAAAGTGTTCTCTTTACGTCCAAACGTATTTACTGCTTCAAAAGCTGATTCAAAAGATACTGCAATTGAAGCTTTTGCTCCTAATTTGACAGATAAAGATAAAGCTGTACAAGTAACTAAACTTGCTAAGAACGAAGGTAAGTTAGATGTTTTAGAAGCAGATAGAATCGTTTCAGGCGGTCGTGGCTTGAAAGAAGCAGATAATTTTAAATTAGTAGAAGATTTAGCAGGCAAATTAGGTGCTGCTATTGGTGCTTCTCGTGCAGTAGTTGATGCCGGATGGAGACCTCATAGCGAGCAGGTAGGCCAAACAGGTAAAACTGTATCTCCTTCTCTTTATGTAGCATGCGCAATCTCAGGTGCAGTGCAGCACCTGGCTGGTATGTCCGGATCGAAAGTTATTGTAGCTGTGAATAAGGACAAAGACGCACCAATCTTTAAAGTTGCAGATTACGGTATAGTAGGCGATGTATTCGAAGTATTACCAAAATTAACTGAAAAAATTAGCTAATTTTTGAGCTGCAATAATTATATTTGAATAAAGTCTTTGAAAACAGGAGCAAACATTGCTCCTGTTTATTTTCTGTAACAAATTGAAAAGTAGTGAAAATGGATGATAAAGTACAAGTTGTTGTTTTAGGTTTATCTGCGAGTCCGGCAAGTAATAACGCTTACGCATTAATTTTAAAAGAGCTAGATGGAGACAAACGGCTGCCTATTATAATTGGTGCTTTCGAAGCTCAGGCTATAGCACTGGAAATGGAAGGTGTAGTTCCTCCCAGACCGATGACTCACGATCTTTTAAAAAAGATAATTGAAGCTTTTGGCGGAAATCTAAGCGAAGTTCATATTAATGATTTGAAAGAAGGAACTTTCTTTGCTACTTTAAGATTTGAACTAATGGATTTAAATATTGATGCAAGACCAAGTGATGCTATTGCTTTAGCTGTCAGATTTAATGCTCCTATTTACATAAATAGAGACATTCTTGACGAAACAGGTCATGTGCCTGAAGGTGGCGAGCACAGTGAAGAAGAAATGGAAGATACTATAGAGCCAAGCGGTGCTCCGACGACTCCAAAAGAACCCGTAAATGAAACTCCTCTCGATGCTTTGAACAGAAAATTAGCAAAAGCAGTTGAAGACGAAGATTATGAAACTGCTGCAAAATATCGAGATGAAATAAAAAAACTTTTGGATAATCAATAATATCTCCTTATATTTGTACTCTCTTTTGGAGCCGGGGTAGCTCAGTTGGTTAGAGCATCGGAATCATAATCCGAGTGTCGGGGGTTCAAATCCCTCCCCCGGTACAATAACTTCACAAAAGTTATGTATCGAGAAATATCTCACTCCAAAACAAATATTGTTGCCGGGGTAGCTCAGTTGGTTAGAGCATCGGAATCATAATCCGAGTGTCGGGGGTTCAAATCCCTCCCCCGGTACAATAAAAAATTTAAGCTTTGCATTATGCAAAGCTTTTTTTGTATTTACTATGCAATATTATATCTTAACGACTTAAACTAACTGCAAAATATAATGCTCAATCTTTTTTCAAATAATTGTGGTTTAAAAGAAGTCTTTGATTCAGATAATAATTGAAATAATATAAACGAGGGAGAATTCTTGTGAAAAAAGCTCTTCTTATGATTTTAGATGGCTGGGGTATTGGAAATAAGTCTAAATCTGATGCCATTTATAACGGAAATACACCTTACTGGGATAAATTAGTAACTGAATATCCAAATTCTCAACTTCTTACTTGTGGCGAAAATGTAGGGCTTCCTGACGGACAGATGGGTAACTCCGAAGTTGGACATTTAAATATAGGTGCAGGCAGGATTATTTATCAGGATCTGGTGAGAATCAACAAAGCTATCAAAGAGAAAACTTTCTTCGATAATAAAGAATTAAAAGCTGCTTTCGAATATGCAAAGTCAAATAATAAAAAAGTACACCTCTTAGGACTTCTTTCTGATGGTGGTGTTCACTCTTCTAACGAACATATCTATGCTCTTTGCGACATGGCAAAGGCAATGGGTTTTGATGATGTTTACATTCACGCACTAATGGATGGCAGAGACTGTGACCCTCGCAGTGGCAAGGGCTTCATGCAAGACTTGCAAAATCATTTAGAGACATCTGCCGGTAAGATCGCAAGTGTTTGTGGCAGATATTATACTATGGATAGAGATAAACGCTGGGAAAGAGTGAAACTTGGATACGACCTTCTTGTTTTAGGTGAAGGCCAGAAATATACAGATCCTGTAAAAGCTGTTTCAGACTCATATGAAGCCGGTGTAACTGACGAATTTATCAAACCTGTTATAATGACTGATAAAGCCGGAAATCCTTTGGCTACTGTTGAAAAAGATGATGTAGTGATTTGTTTCAATTTCAGAACAGATAGATTAAGAGAAATCACCATTACTCTTACACAGCAGGATATGCCTGAGCTGGGCATGCAAACTTTGGATTTATATTATGTAACGATGACGCGCTACGATGATACTTTCAAAAATGTAAAAGTTGCTTATGATAAAGACAATGTAACTATGACGCTAGGTGAGGTTGTTTCTAAAGCTGGTAAAAAGCAAATTCGTATAGCAGAAACAGAAAAATATGCTCACGTAACATTTTTCTTTAGTGGCGGACGTGAAAAAGAGTTTGAAAATGAAAAACGAATTTTGATTCCTTCTCCTAAAGTAGCTACATATGATTTACAACCTGAAATGAGCGCATTTTTAGTAAGAGATGCTATTGTAGAAGAACTTAAAAAGCAGCAAACTGATTTTGTTTGCCTCAATTTTGCAAATGGAGATATGGTTGGTCACACTGGAGTTATGAATGCAATTTTAAAAGCAGTCAATGCAGTTGATCAATGCGTAGAATCTGTTGTTGAAACTGCTAAAGAAAACGGTTACTCAGTAGTAATAATTGCAGATCATGGAAATGCAGATAATGCAGTAAATAAAGACGATAGCCCTAACACAGCCCATTCACTCAACCCTGTTCCCATTGTTGTTGTTGATGCCGACATCAAGCAAGTCAAAGAAGGTGTTTTAGCTGATGTTGCTCCGACAATATTAAATATTATGGGCTTAGAAATACCACAAGAAATGACAGGTGAGGTTTTAGTATAAAATTATTATTTTATATTTAGGTAAACCTTTTCAAGCGATTTGCGTATAATCTAAAAACAATCATAACGTCTTTTATTATGAGAAGATTATATAACATAAGCGCGAGTCTGACATTAGGTATTCTTTGGGTACTTATGGTGCTATATCTAAGAGATGGCCGGGAGGAAAATGACATGAATGAATGGACTTTATTAGCAACGGGTTTTATCGGACTTTTTATGGCTGTTTCTATGAGTGTTGTGTTTGAGAAACTCAAAAAAGTCAAAGTTAGAAGCAATAGGCAATATATAAAACGAAAATAAAGTTAAACCGGATTTGATCTAAAATCAAATCCGGTTTTTTATTTTCTGTTTATTCCATCTTTCACAAGAATAATTTTTATAGACTTGACTATTGCTTGATGTATAAATCAATTGCATTCTTAAATTTTGAGAAACCATACCATTCTTGTTCATCTAGATTAATAACAACATCTTTGTTTGAAATATCACACTCTATCTCATCACTGGTAAATTGTTGTACTTTAAAAATGATTACTCTTTTTTGTCCTTGAGTGAATTTTTCTACGACACAATGCCTATAACAATAATCTTCTATTATACAGAAGCTTCTTTTCTTTAAATCAAGTATAATCAAAGGGAAAGCACTCTTTTTACTATCTTTAACTGCTGCCAAGATGGTAAATGCTAAACAGTTGAAATTTTCTAAAATATTAAATGTATCATCAAATTTATAGTTAACCCAGATTTCATCTGTACTCAAAATTAGTTCTCCAGTAGAATTCGAAAATACACCCAAATTACATGCATACGATCCCATTCGATATTCATCGATATTGTATGAGACGATAGTATATTCTCCATTCAAAATTTGAAGTACTCCATCATCGTTATACCATTTGGGAGTATTATATCCAACTAGCTTTGATTTATCTATATTTAAGTCATTATCCAACATTATAATTTTCACTCATCATCATTTCTATGATAATACCTATATAATACGTTAAACTGCATAAACGATTTTTGAAACTTATTCTTAAAGTTTGGCTTACTTAAGAACAATTTTAGTACCAATGTAAGATTTATCATTGCTCACTTTCAAAAAATAAGTTCCTGCGCTCAAATCAAAATTTAGATCAATTGCTATATTGCCTGCAGAAAGTAATTTTTGCATTTCAAATACTTTTTCACCGTCTATGGAGTAAACTTCAACTAAATAGTTGCCATCTTCTTTTATCTCTGCTTTCAATGTAGCTTTGTCAGAAATAGGCATTGGGCTTACTGAAAGACTTGAAATTCCGCTATTTAACTGCCCAAAAGATAAATTTTCTTGAACTCCGGTAAAAGATTCTTTGGCAAACATGATATTTACATTTCCGTCATTGCTTCTTCCGTCAGCCCATATAGGCATAAAATAAGTATCGGTTATAATAAGTTGATTATATTCACCTACACCGAAGTTATTATTTTTACTTCCAATTTTTGAGAAGTCGCTAGCTAGAGTAGTCACTGCTTTGTTATTATCAAATGTTTTACCACCATCTTTAGAGAATGTATAATAGTAATGAGTTCCAAGATTGTTAATATCCTCTCTTCTGTCATACCAAGCAACAGCATAAGTTCCGTCAGGACTTACCATATGCGCAGAGTAAAACTGATGAGAATGTGTATTCTCTGTGTTATCATTCAAAATAACAGCATCAGACCAAGTTTCTCCTCCGTCTGTTGATTTTGAGAAATATATATCTAATCCATTCCCTTCGTCTGAATTTACACCATAAGCTGTCCAGGTAGTGTATAAGTATCCGTCAAATTCTCCTCCCGATTTATCAGCTACTAAGTTTGGAGCAGGATATAAACGAGACAATCCATCTGGTTTCAAGTCAGCATTTTCATTAAGCATAATTGGGTCGGTACCATAAAAGTTAGATATTTTTGTAACTTTAGCTATGGATTTTCCACCATCTTTAGAGACAGCGTGAAACATTGAAGCAGTGCCATCAACTTCTCCATAGAACATAATGTGAACCCATCCTTTGTTGTCTACATCTAAACTTCCAAACTGAACAATACTTATACCGGCAGGAGATATTCTCAAAGGCTCATAATTGAAATTAGGTTTTCCTGCTTCTTTAGTGAAAAGTTGCATCATATAACCTTCTTCTTCAGTTATTGCAACCATGGAAGCATAAACATTATTTCTATATTGTGAATTGCTCATATCAGCAGCTAGCCACTGTTTGTCATGAAATTCATTTATATTTGGTTGTCCGCCATTAAAATCCGTTGCTCCCTTTGCGTTTCCAATGATAGGATAACTTTCTGCCTGGAAACTTACGCCTCCATCTTTTGAATAAGCCCAATAAACACCCCATCTAAGTGAGTCAATAGACATACCTTGCATATCTCCATATAAATAAATCCAGGAGAAATATAAATTTCCATCTGCATCAAAAGTGAACATTGGGTCTCCACCACCCATTGGAATACCATTTTCACTCTGAGTAAAGGTTTCAAAATCAGACTCGTTCCATGATTCACCGGCATCTGTGGTATAAAATATTGGACAAGTCAGAGATTTTAGCATATTATTCGGATTTTGTCTTATTGGACTTGCTACAATATTATTAGGGTTTGCGGGGTTTACTGCAGCATGTACTTCTGCTTCAGGAATAGAATTCGAAGAAACATATCCTGATTTAACTCCTTCCAACTTGGCAGCATATTTCTTAGATTTCTTGCTTAAGTATTCAGAAGCTGATTTTTTACTTTTCATAAATTCTATGATCTGCTTAGGACTTAAAAGCATTTTCTCTTTTTGGTGAAAATCTTTCAATGCCTGCTGTCCATTTTTATCATCTGCTTTTGCTGAGCAAACTGCAAGCAACAAAATCAATGCTGGAATCAAATATTTTTTCATAATAATCCTTATTTAAAATGATATAAAAGTCTATTTATACGTAAGTGCTATAAGCAGAATAAAAGTTGCATCTATTATTTTTGGCACAATAATAGACTTTAGTTTACTGATATACTCGGAAAAGTAAATTCCGTTGCAGCATTATATATTATTCAAGTCTTTTTAGTTTTAGGATAATAAAATGAAAAACAAAAATATAATTTGGATTATTGGACTTACAATCATAACTATTGTCGCTTGGCAATTCAACGAAACAAGAACTCTCTTTTTACCTTTTACAGTTTTGGGGACGTGGTTCCATGAAATGGCGCACGGCATGATGGCATTTGCATTGGGTGGAAATTTCCACAGTTTAGAGCTATTCCCTGATGGTTCCGGAATCGCCAGCTATAGTGGAAATCTTTACTTCGGCAATATAGGCAAGGCAATGGTTGCGGGTGCCGGGCCATTTGGTCCAACTATAGCAGCTAGTATATTCTTTGCTACTTCTAAACATAAAGATGCTACAAAAGTATTGCTGCTAGTAATGAGTGGAATAATGTTTCTCTCTTCAATTATTTGGTTAAGATCAGCCTACGGAATATTGATTATCATAGCATTTGCGGCATTATTTGCTTTTGTGGCAATCAAAGCAAAAGAAAAAACACAGAAGATCAGTCTTCAGTTTCTGGGCGTGCAAGCTGCTGCAAGTGTTTATTTAAGTATTTCGTATTTGTTTTCTCAGCATGCTGAAATGGAAGTAGGGCAATATGCCTCGGATACAGCAAAAATGGCAGAATACTTATTCTTGCCTCACTGGGTTTGGGGATTTTTGATTCTACTATTCTCTGTAATACTTATAGGAGAAAGTTTAAAATATCTCTCTAAATAGCTATTTGAATGTAACCTTCAAAATAGAAAAATCATCATCAAGTTGAGAGCTTCCATTGACATCAATCTGATGATTATAAAGTTCTGTTAATTCGTCGAAACCTTTGCCATTTTTATTTTCAAGGAATCTATGTAAAGCTTCTACATCCCAAGGCACTGTATCTGTTTTGAATATTTCATAAGTACCGTCAGAAAAAATGTAAAGCTGAGCTGTTCTGCGTACTTCTACTTCTTCTTCAACATACCCCATTATGGCTTCAGCACCAATCACATAGTTTCTTGTGAAAAGACTCTTTGCCTCACCGTTCTTATTAATAAGCAAAGCCGGAGGATGGCCGGCAGAGGCATATTTCAATTTTTCAGTCTTTTTATTATAGACCCCATACCACATTGTAAAATAGATATTATTGTGGCTTTTCATCTGAAAGATGCTGTTTAGATTAGAAATTACATCTTTTGGACTAGTAAAATCAGTATCAGGAAGCAACTGATTTTTCAAATTATTTAGTATGGAAACTGAATGCAAAGCTGGTCCGACTCCATGTCCACATACATCAAGCAGATACATAGCTATATGATCATCGTCAAGAGCGTGTAGCCCGAAAGAGTCACCGCCCAAAGTAGCAGCGGGTATAAACATCCACTCTGTTTTGAGTATTTCATTATCAATTTTTGCAGGGAGTAAAGATTCTATATACTCAGCTGCAATTTTTAAATCTTCTTCTATTGTATTAATCAGTTCCTGTTTTTCTTCGTTTATAGATGATAGTTTTTCATTCAGCACTGTCATCTCACGAGCGTGCAATTCACTGGCATCTCTGCTTCTTTTAAGATCTACGTGAGTCTTTACTCTTACCAATAACTCTTCCCTGTTAAACGGCTTAGTGATATAGTCAACACCACCACATCTGAAAGCTTCCACAATATCTTCAGTTTCTGACTTAGCAGTTATAAATATGATAGGTATATCTGAAGTTTTAGGATCTGCTTTGATTCTTTTACAAGCTTCATATCCATCCATTTCAGGCATCATTATATCTAATAGTATTAAATCCGGTTTATCATCTTTCAGAGATTCTATAGCTTCGAAGCCGTTAGAAACTAATGAGATTTCATATCCATTTTCCAACAGAATATTTCCGATGATTTTCAGATTTTTTAGAACATCATCGACAACTAAAACGTATGGCTTTGTATTGGTATTAGTATCTATCATAATAATTTATTTATTCAGCACAGTAATTTTTCAATTATTATAACAAAAATACTAATAATTTCCTTATATTTTACAGAGTATTTAGAATCTATTTTTGGGAACTAGAAATGCGACTTTTTTATTTACTGGTTATGACAGCACTATTGACCGGAACAAGTGAGTTAATATCTCAGAAGAGAATAAAAACAGATGATGAATTTGACAAGACCGGATTTAACGTAATGATCTTTTATGAAGATCACTCATATTCTTCATTTTTTGACCGCGAGAGCGACAAAATAGCTAATTTAGATGTTGACATAGAAAAGATTCGAGACATGGTTGGTAGTGATACTATCACTGTTCTCAATCCTGCGAATTGGACTTTTGATATGAATAAAAAAAGATATGGAGTCCATCTGGAATATTTCTTTGACAATGATAATTTCTTATATATGACTGTCCCTTTCGAAACAAACACTCTTAATCAGCAGATATCATATAAGGTAGATTTTGGTAGTGTATTTACTCAAGAGATTATAAAAAACGATTTTGACGAACTAAGCAAAAACTTTCTATCTTTTATAGCTATTGGTGGTGAGTATTGCACATATAATAATGTATTATTCCACTCAGTGATGGGCGAAATCAGAATTCCGGGTGCTTCCCAGGATTTTATACCCGGTTCTGAGATGATAAAAGAGACCTATACAGATGATGATGGCAAAGAAGCAGTTCGCTATACTCCGCCTTGGCCAGTACAGACAGATAATGAGACTTTTATAAGTGATGGAGCATTTGAACTACATTTAGGAACTTCAGTAGGTCTAAATTTTAGGAAAACTGCTTTTAAAACTACTTTTAAATATTTGCATAGAGCTGAAGAATTATCCGATCAGCTTTTTAGCTCAGCAGCATTTTATCTTAATAGTATGAAAGAAGCTAAACTTAAGCTTGGATTCAACTACTACCACAGTATGACAGATGCTCCAGAAACGTATTACTTTGATTATACTAAGACACCAATATATGACAACACCTTTAATGCTGATGTTGGCTTTCAGGTTTATATCAAAAAGTTAATAGTTGATTTAAATATGCAGATCCCTATTTGGGGTAAGAATTCTGCAGCCAATAGTATATTTACTATGAAAATTGGATGGCACATCTAGCCGTGTTTATTAAGAAACTAGTATTTGTTTGATGAAAATGCAGCTTAGGGCTGCATTTTTGTTTTGTATTTACAATTTATATATTATCTTTGCCGTCCAATATATTCCTGGTTTGTTCAACAAGCGGTAAATAAATGAAACATATATACTTAAGTTTATTAATCGGTCAAAAAAGCTTTTTGGGTAGGAAGCGAGCCGACTAATTGTTATGTTTCACAATATGAGGTTACCCCCTAATGGGTATATCTAACACAAGTAAAATAAAGGCCGCAACAGTTTATTATCTTTTAATCCCGGCCCTACTTGTCTCACTACTTATAATCTCATTGCAGTTAATTGCAAACGCCGAAGAGCGAGTTGAAATCAACTCACAATTGGAAAACAGCAGGGATGTCATCAGCGACGAAGAAATTCTAAAGCAAATAGACATCAGTAAAGAATTGATTTACGACACCAGTGGCATAGCTTCTCATTATGCCAAAAGGTTTCACAAACGAAGGACGGCAAATGGCGAAAGATTTAATATGTATAAGTTTTCTGCAGCCCACAGAAACTTGCCATTTGGAACTATACTCAGAGTCACTAACTTAGGAACAAATAAAAAAGTACTTGTAAGAATAAACGACAGAGGCCCTTACGTAGGAAAAAGAATTTTAGATCTTTCTTACGAATCTGCAAAACATATTGGAGATATGGGGCTACCTAATGTAAAAATTGAAGGGTTTTTAGATAAAAAATTCTTAGTAAAAGATATAAAAGACACTAGTCAAAGCTATCTATACGCTTATTCTTACGACAAAGAGTTGATGTGCATCCCGGAAACTTTTGTTTCTATTACTGACACTCTAAACAATTTCAATGCAGCGGTTAAAAAATATGCGAATATAGATGATCCTGAAGCTTTTTTGTTTGTACATGCCGGTAAAAAAGTTAGACGGCAAACAAAAAAATCAGACTCTATATATTACATAGGTAAAATTAACAAAAACAGGCTGACTGAATTTAAAGAAGAAGTACTACTAGCCGGTATATAGATTCCCCAAAAAGAGAGACAAAAAGTCTCTCTTTTTTTGTATATTAAATCAGATTTTTATTGTCAAAGCATTAATTTGCAATAAGTAGTTTATACTTGACTTAAAATCTTTTGTTCACATGCAAAGCTTTCTTATCTTAGTAGAAGTTGCAAAATCTATATTAAAAATTAGGAGTTTTAAAAGTGCGTAAGTATTTGATTTATTTACTCGTTCTTTTTGGCGGTGCAATTCTGACTCAGAGTTTCCAATGCGCCTCTATGAATGTATCTTCTGCAAAAAATAAAATTAAGCAGGAAAAATACGATGAAGCTATAACTCTGTTAAACAAAGAGTTAAAAGTTAATCCTTCTAGCGAGCCTGCTCTAGAATTGCTATACACAGTTTATTCTAGAACTAATCAACCAGAAAAACAATTTGAAACACTCACTCAGTTAGAAAAAGTTGCAAAAGACCCTAAAGTTAAAAAGCAACTACCAAGTTATCAGTACCAGTTTTGGGTTTCTTGCTACAACAATACTGTGAGGTACTATAATATGGGTTCAAAAGACTCTAAGTACTTAGACTCTGCTTTAATTTTTGCCGATATGGGTATCAAAGTTAAACCATATAATACTTTACTTGTTCCTATCAAAGGTTCGATCTATGAAACAATGGGTAAAAGTGCAGAAGCTACAAAAACTTATGAAAATTATGTAGCTAACTTAATGCCGACTATCGACTTTATGGCAGCAAATAAAGTTTATATGGACTCTTTCAGAAAAGATAATATTTCTAATTTGGGTCAACCAAAAGAATCTAGATCTACATTGAAAGATGGTACTAAAGATTCTTTGATTGTAGACTTTTATACTGTTGACAACAAAGATGTATATATTGGTTATAACAAAAAATTTATGGATGAAAATGCAGTTCTTGCTTCCGTGAAGTATGATATTCCAGCTACTCTTCCTGATTCTGACAAATTTGGTGTTGAGCCATTAAATGTTGGTCCAATCTCAGTTTTATTCCAGAGAAATTTCCAAGCTGGTAATTATGATAAAGCAATCGAATATGCTGAATTGCTTCAAAAAATCAATCCTACTGATGAGCAAATTAACTCTTACATTATTGCTTGCTACCAAAAAGCAGGCAAAATGGATGAAGTTTTAGCTAGATTGAAAAATCTAATCACTGAAAATCCTAGAGATTATAAATCCAGAACTCAGTATGCAGGTTTTCTACTAAATGATGAAAAATTTGAAGAGGCTATTTATCACTACAAACAAGCTCTTAGCATCAATCCGGAATATGATTTTGCTTTAAGAAACCTTGGTGTAGCGTATAAAAACTTCGCTGCAGAATTGCAAAATAAAGAAAAAGAGAAAAAAGACGCAGATCCTAATTACGAAATCGATATGACAGAAGTTTACGAAGTTTTAGACCAATCTGTAGAGTATTTTGAAAAAGCTGTAAATACTGAAAGATATGCTCAGGACTTTAGTGTTATCTCTGACATTCTTAATATCTATGAAGTTAAAGAGAATAAAGAAAAAATCAAACAGTATCTTACTAAACTTGAAGCTTTGGAAAGTACTATCACTGATGAAGCTGAATTGCAATCTTACTACTATAAACTGATAAAAATTTATAGTGACTTAGGTGAATCTAAGAAACTTGAAGAAGTACAAAATAAAATTAAATAAAACGTTTTTGTTACAAATAAACTAAGAGAAAACACAATGGCAGACAAAAAGAACACTCCGGAACAAAAAGGACAGCAAATCAACATTGAGTTAAGCGGACCTGAAGCACAAGGGATTTACTCTAACTTAGCTATTATTTCGCATTCTAATGCTGAATTTGTTATAGATTTTACTCGCATTTTACCTGGCGTACCTACTGCTAAGGTTCACTCAAGAATTATCATGACTCCGCAACATGCGAAAATGATGTTCAAAGCTTTGGGTGATAATCTTGCAAAATATGAAGCAGCACATGGCGAAATCAAAGCTGATATGCCAAAACCTGATGAAATGCCGGAATTTACAGGTAAAACATCAAAAGTAAACTAGTTTGAAAATTTATTTAATTTTCTTACGTTAGAAGGGGCAGGACATGCCCCTTTTTTTATTTTTAAACGAGACTTTTATGTTTGCTGGAAATTACGTTCTTATTCTGCATACTCACCTGCCCTGGGTGCTTAATCATGGCACATGGCCACACGGAGAAGATTGGCTGACAGAGGCAGTTGCCGAATGTTATATACCACTTCTGAATGTATTTAATGATTTGACAGATGCTAGTATTCTTCCTAAAGTGACTTTAGACATATCGCCAGTTCTATGTGAACAATTAGAACACCCGGATTTCAAAAATAAATTTATTAAATACTGTGATCAAAAATCTGAAGCTGCTAAAAATGACAATAAAGATTTCAAATCATGGGGATATGATCCTCATCATATCTATTTAACTGAATATTGGCAAAATTGGTACCAAGACAGAAAAAATGAGTTCATCTCAAAATATAATTCTTCAATTGTAAAATCACTGAAAGCTCTACAGGATAAGGGTGCAGTTGAAATAATGACTTGCGGTGCTACTCATGGTTATTTCCCTCTTTTAGGCAATGATGAAAGTATCAACTTGCAGGTAAAATTAGCTGTAGAAAACTATAAAAAGCATTTTGGCAGAGAACCTAGAGGCATTTGGCTGCCTGAATGCGCTTACAGACCAAGTTATGAATGGAAGTCTTATATCCCTGTGGAACCTTATAATAAAAAACATCTCAGACAGGGCGTGGAAAACATCCTAGCACGTTATGGAATAAAATACTTTGTCACAGATCAAAAACTTTTAGAAGATTCTTACCCATTAGGAAGGTACTTGGATGAAGAAAAAGAATCTTTTCTATCTATTGATGCATCTGAATTCCAACATACTCCGAGATCTTTTGAAAGAAATCCTCTTCGATTATACGAAGTTAGCTCCTCAGAAGAAGTTCAATATGGAACAGCTGCTGCATTTACCAGACACAGAGATATTTCAATGCAAGTATGGAGCGGAGAAGTAGGCTATCCAGGACAATCAGATTACCTAGACTTCCATAAAAAGCAACTTGGATCGATGCTTAGATATTGGAGAGTGACCGACAATAAAGCAGATATGATGTACAAGAAACTTTATCATCCGGACTGGACAGAAGAAAAAGTTGATTTGCAGGCTAATCACTTCATTCACCACATTGAAAATACTTTAAATCATTATAAAAATAAAACCGGGATCGAGGGAGCTGTCTGTACCCCATTTGATACAGAACTATTTGGTCATTGGTGGTTCGAAGGACCGGAATTTATAAGAAAAGTACTGGAAGGCTTAGCCAATTCTCCTTATGTTAATGCTGTGACTGCTCATGAGCAATTTATAAAAGAAAATTCTAAAGAAGTTATTAGACTGCCCGAAGGCTCTTGGGGTGAAAATAACACTCATGAAGTCTGGATAAATGAATCAACTAAATGGACTTGGGAACAAATATATAATTCAGAATTGAGATTTTCTCAAATACTCAGTAATATCAATATTGATGATTTGAATAGATTAGAAGAAAGAATCCTTAAACAAGCGCTCCGAGAGTTACTTTTGATGCAGGCAAGTGATTGGCAGTTCCTAATTCATACTAAAGGAGCTACTGATTATGCTGAGCAAAGATTCTTTTATCACAATTCAGATTTCAACAAGTTATGTGATTTGTTCCAGCATATTATAAAAGAGAAGGTGCTCTCTCCTACTGAACTTTCTTACCTATTAAATGTAGAAAAGAGGAATTCTTTATTCGAAGAACTCAATCTAAAGTGGTGGGCTAAGTAATAATTTGGTAAATTTGCCCTTTCTCTTCTTACATTTTTTGGAAACTAATGATTTCATCCCGAAAAATTTTAAAAAACATGCTCTCTTTGTCAGTTGCTGAAGCAGCAAGCAAAGGGATCATGTTTATTACTACTGCTTACTTAGCCAGAACTCTTTTAGATAATCACTTTGGTATTATCAGTTTTGCAAACAGTGCTCTGGTATACTTTGTTATGATAGTAAATCTTGGATTCAACACACTTGGAACAAGAGAAACTGCAAGTTCTAAATCCAAGGAAGAACGCTCAAGACTTGTTAACGGGATTTTGACTATAAGAAGCCTTCTTGCGATTATTGCATCTATAGGATTATTTGTATTCCCATTTTTCCTGGATAAACCTGATGTTTATAAATATGCAGTTTGGGCTACTTCCTTTATGCTATTTTCAAATGCTATTATGCTGGATTGGTTTTTCCAGGGCATTGAAAAGATGGAAGTGCTTGCAATTAGACAACTTATCACCGGATTAGTGAACTTAATAGGAGTAATGATACTCGTTCATAATCCTGAAGATGTGATTATAGCATTATTGATCAACAGCGCCGCTGCTGTAATAAATGCAATCTGGATGGTTTTATATTATACTAAAGCAGTAGGTAAGATATCTTTTTCATTTGATATTCCACTGTGGAAGAAGATGATCAAGCCTGCAATCCCTATTACATTTTCAAATTTTTTCGTTACTCTGTTGAATACATTCAATATTCTGATTCTAGGTATATATTTTACAGATGCATCTTTAGCAGGACAGTATAATACTGCATTTAAGATTATGGTCTTCACCATTTTGCCAACGGCTGTAATTCAGGGAGCTTTTTTCCCTGTTTTATCAAAATCATTTGGAACTACTGATTTTATACGAGTAGCCAAAAAGTACTCAGTTCTGATTTTTATAACAGGTGCTATTCTTTCCGTTGGATTTTATACATTTGCTGATTATATAATCATCACTGCATTTAGTGCAGAATATACTCCTGCAATAGAAATAATGAAGATACTAATGCTAACAGCGTTTATTGTTTATGTTAATACGTCGCTTGCGCCTCAGTTAATAGCGATAAAAAAAGAAAAATCCATGATGTACGCAATGGGTGTAGGTGCAATAATAAGTGTAACATTAAATATAGTTTTGATTCCAAACTATGGCGCGATTGGTGCAGCATGGGTCACTGTTTTTTCAGAATTGGCATTGACAATAGGGCTTGGAATTGCATATTATGTTGCTGTTAAAAAAATCTTTATATTAGATATGTTCAAAGCAATTATTTTAGCTGCAATTGCATGTTATCCCGGTTATCTTTTGAATCAAAGTCTGGGAATCCATGAAATTGTTGCCGGTGTTTTTAGCTTTGTATTGTTTATAGGTTTGAATTTGCTTACTAAAACTTTCTCTATAAGTGAAGTTAAAGGATATTTTATAAAATGAGATTTGATTATTTGATAGTTGGGGCAGGTTTCGCAGGTAGCGTACTTGCAGAAAGATTAGCAACTAAATTAGATAAAAAGGTACTTGTTGTAGACAAGCGATTTCATATTGGAGGCAATTGCTACGACTACCCAAATGAACACGGTATACTGATTCATAAATACGGGCCTCATATATTCCATACACAATCAAAAAAAGTGTGGGATTATCTCTCGCAGTTTACTGAATGGTACCCTTATTACCATAGAGTATTGGCAGATGTTGAAGGTATTAAAGTCCCGGTTCCTTTTAATTTCAATTCTCTTTATTCTGTATTCCCTCAAAATTATGCAAATAAACTAGAATCTTTGCTCCTTGAGAAATACGGTTATGGAATTAAAGTCCCAATCCTAAAACTCATGGAAAATGATAATAAAGATCTTAAATTCTTGGCAGATTACATATACAAACATGTGTTTGCTGGTTATACAATGAAACAATGGGGACTTAAGCCTGAAGAAATAGATTTTAGCGTAACAGCTAGAGTTCCGGTTTATACTAGTAGAGATGACAGATATTTTCAGGATCAATATCAGGGAATTCCTAAATTAGGATATACTAAAATATTTGAAAAGCTATTAGATCATCCAAATATTCATATTATGCTAAAAACAGACTACAAAGATATAGTCGAAGATATAAAATTTGATAAAATGATATACACTGGTGCACTAGATCACTTTTTTGATAATGCTCACGGCAAACTGCCTTATCGTTCGTTAGAGTTCGATTTACAAACTTATAATAAAGACAAATTCCAGGATGTAGCTCAGGTAAACTATCCTAATAGTCAAGATTATACCAGAATTACTGAATTTGGGCATTTCCTCCCTTCTAAGAGCGAGAAAACAACAGTTGCCTATGAGTATCCCAAAGCATACAAAGAAGGCATAAACGACCCTTATTACCCAATCCCGCATGAAGATAATCATGTGCTCTTCGAAAAATACAAAAAAGAAGCAGAGAAGCTGAGAAATGTGTATTTTGTGGGTAGGCTAGCAGAGTATAAATACTATAATATGGATCAAATTATAAGTGTAGCACTTATGGAATTTGAGAAAAATTTTGCATAAAAAAAAGGGTGATTAAAATCACCCTTTTTCTATTTTAAACTGATAAGTTTCTCAGATTTTTCTTCGTTAACCTGCACTATACATTTATAATCACCCGAGCCAACAGAAGCACCATCATCATCATCGCAATCCCAAGCAACATGCAAATCTCCTGCATCTGCTTTTCCGTCAAAAAGAACTTTAATCTCTTTGCCGTCTTTGCTTTCAATCGAAACTTTAACTTTTGAGTCTTGTTTTAAAGTCTGTGATATTTTATAATATACATTCGCTCCGTCTTCCTGATAATTTTCAGGACTACTAGGCATGTCAAGTACTTCTTTTACAGATATGTTTACAGAAATTATTTCTGCTGATATGGCGGATAGACTCAAGCTTAAAAAAGCTGCTAATATAACTAAGTATTTCATTTTTTACTCCTATTTGTCAACATTACAAATATAAAGAGTTCAAAAAAGAAATAAATCAGTACAATTACCTAATTAAAGAGGTTTGTACTTTATAATTGTAAGTATATTCCTTCCTTTTGAGTAATCATAGGTAACAGTATCCATTAATTGCTTAACAAGGAAGATTCCCAGGCCTCCTATTTCTCTTTCTTCAGCAGGTAAAAGTAGATTAGGTTCAACAGCAGCGAGCGGATTAAATTTTCTAGCATTATCTATTACTTTTATAATAGTAGATTTAGAGTCTATCATAAATTCTATAGTAATGGTATAGTCAGCGCAGTTATCACAGCCGTGGCAAACTATGTTTGTAAATATTTCTTCAAGCACCAGGTTGATATTGAAAAACTGTTCTTTCAAGATTAAGCCCCTGCCAAGCATCAGCTCAATCTCCGAATTGAGTTTGTCTATCTCTCTTATGTCACTTATAAGTTCTATTTTATGGAATTCTGCCATCATTGCCGTAGATTATCTTTCGAGAATATTACAAAATAAAAAAATTGATTCTTATTAGAAGCTTTTTTTTTTGGGATTCTGATTTAAAGACTGACTTATAAGAAATTTAGATATCTAAACAGAAATATACTTAATTATTCCAATATGATAATAACAATTTTAGCCAATCTTTAACATATTTCTTATATGCTCTTTACCTTCAATATGTAATTTTAAATATTACTACAAATTATTGGAGAAAAGATGCAAATACATATCAACGAGCTACTGGAAAAGTTTGCAGGTGATAATCTAAAGTCCCATAAGACATTGAGATCTAAACCTATGCAAAAAACCTTATCTGCTTTGCTTAAGCTTGATAAAATCAATCAATTTCTAAGAGAACACGACGACAAATTCGATCTTGATTTTGTTGATGCAGTATTGCATCATATCAATTTCAGCTATTATATGTCTAATAAACATAGAAACAATATACCTTCAGAAGGAAGACTAGTCATTGTTGCAAATCATCCGCTTGGAGGACTAGATGGCCTGGCTTTACTGAGAGCAATATCAGAAGTTCGAAAAGATGTGAAAATTGTTGCTAACCAAGTTCTTTCAGAAATACCGAACCTACAAAACTTATTTCTGCCTTATAATGTTTTCTCTGTGCAAAATCAAAAAAACAATATCTTGAAAATTGAAGAAGCCTTGCAAAATGAGGAGGCTGTTATCTTCTTCCCTGCCGGTGAAGTCTCACGATTGCAGACTAATGGAATAAAAGACAAAAAATGGATGAAAGGTGCTGTATCTTTTGCAGCAAAACTGAAAGCTCCAATTTTACCTATTTACATTGAAGGGAGAAATTCTGCCGGATTTTACGCAAGCTCCTTACTCCACAAACATTTTTCCACTTTTTTATTACCAGGAGAGCTTTTCAAGAGTACGGGAAAACACATTACTCTCAAAATTGGTAATGTAATCCCTTCAGAGACTTTTTCACATAGCGCACTAACTGAAAAAATTCAATCTAAGCTGCTTAGAAAACATGTCTATCGATTAGCTAAAAACAAGCAGGATATATTCAAAACAGAAAAGACTATAATCCATCCTGTATCCAGAAAAACTCTAAAAAAAGAATTAGCTCAATCTGCCATTTTAGGGCAAACTTCAGGAAATAAATATATCTATAAAGTTGAATACTCTACAGCTCCTAATGTGGTAAAAGAGATTGCCAGACTAAGGGAAATAACATTCAGGAAAGTCGGAGAAGGAACCGGAAAATCAATGGATTTCGATACTTTCGATAAATATTACTTACATATTGTTGCCTGGGATGATCAGGAACTCGAAATAATGGGATCATACAGATTAGGTATTAGCAATCAGATATTGAATCAGTATGGAACAAATGGTCTTTATAATTCCGGACAATTTGAAATCAACGATTCTTTTAGGCCTATACTGGAAAACTCAATTGAACTTGGAAGAAGTTTCATCCAGGAAAAATACTGGAAAACAAGAGCTCTAGATTATTTGTGGCAGGGTATTGCAAGTGTGTTTCAGATGTATCCTGATGTAAAGTACCTCTTTGGAGCAGTCAGTATAAGTGATTCTTATTCTGATATTGCTAAAGAAATGATTGTATTTTATTACAAAAAATGGTACTCCGGTTACGATAAAATGGCAAAACCAATCAATAGGTTTTCTATTTCAACAAAAAAGCTGGAGGAATTAAGTAATACATTCACAGGAAGAGATCATATTGAAGACTTCCATATACTCAAGCAGAGTCTCAAAAACATGGGACATTCTATCCCTGTATTATTTAGAAAATACACAGAACTTTGTGACTTTGGCGGAGTAAAATTTATAGACTTCTCAGTTGATCAAGATTTTAACAACTCAGTAGACGGATTTATAGTAATAGATTTAAGCAAATTAAGATTATTAATACGCGATAGATATTACAAAAATGAAATCAAATATAA
The DNA here is from genome assembly GCA_942490685.1 of uncultured bacterium. Classification (GTDB taxonomy): domain Bacteria; phylum Bacteroidota; class Ignavibacteria; order Kapaibacteriales; family UBA2268; genus JBFHIJ01. Next base: position 745,972 of record CALNXW010000016.1, on the reverse strand, counting down.
AGCAAAACCAGTAGGTACTGATGCTTAAACTTTTGGTACAGGTAAAGTAAATGTGAAAGTAGTACCCTTATTTGGGGTGCTACTTACTTTTATATCACCTCCAAGCCTATCTATAAGCTCTTTACATAACATCAAACCAAGCCCGGTCCCTTTCTCATTATTAGTGCCGGGTGTAGTGTATTTTGAATCAATTTGGAAAACTTTACTAATAGCTTCCTCACTCATCCCTATGCCCGTATCTACAACAGATATATTCAGCATCTTGTTTTCCAACTTGGTGTTTATTGTGACTTTACCACCGGAATTGGTAAATTTTAACGCATTGGAAATCAAATTTCTGAGTATGGTATTAACCATATTAGAATCAGCAAAAACGTAAGTATGAGGTTGTACTTCATTTGATAAGCTAATGTTCTTTTCTTTTGATTTTGCCTCAAGAAGAGCCGTGATTTTGAGAACAATATCATACATATCAAGGTTTATTGGATGGTATTCAATTTTACCCATTTGCGAACGAGACCATTCTAATAAATTTTCCAGAAGCTCATAAAGTTGCTTAGCAGAACTGTGAAGTGAATTGGATATAGTAATTACGTCTTCTTTTTGAAGTTCTTCGTAATCTTCCATAAGCATGGCAGTCAATCCTATAAACCCACTGAAAGGGCCTCTTAGGTCATGGGCAATAATTGAAAAGAATTTATCTTTAGAACTTAGAGTTTGTTCCAGCTCAGTTCTGTATTCTTCTAATTTATGGTTTGTCTCAATAATTCTATCTTTAGATAGTTTCAAATCGAGATGATTTTGAATTCTACTAATCATCTCAATAGTGTTGAATGGCTTAGTTACATAGTCAACAGCACCGGCTTTGAATCCCTTGACTATGTCCTCGCTTTGTGAGCGACCTGTGATAAATATAATCGGGATATCTTTAGTTTTTTCCTGACTTTTAAGTATTTTACAAGCTTCAAAGCCATCCATCTCAGGCATCATAACATCTAACAAAATCAAATCAGGCAATGCGCTATTAGCAACATCTATAGCTTGTTTACCATTGTTTGCAAAAGTAATATCATACCCCTCGTTATCAAGTATTGTACTTAATATCTGAAGGTTTCTGGGCATATCGTCTACTACTAAAACTAATGGTTTTTTATCTTCTGTCATGAGTCACCTAAATTGAGTTTTATGTTTTCTAAAATCATTGCAAACTTTGCTATTTCTACCGGTATTTGTTCAAAATCAAAATCATCCAAGCACTTGTTCAGATTATCACAATATCTAACTAGCGTATCACTCTTATGAGTAATAGCAACATCTTTCAGTACTAAAGACCAATTTTTTATATCACTTATTTTGTTGTTTTTACGAATAATCTCCCATATAGTTCTAGCTTCTTCAAGCTTCTCTATAAATGACTTAGCATCCTTAATTCTGGAAAATTCAATCTTGTTATTATTTGAATTACTCTTATTATCCAAGGCATTTATATTTAAATTTGCAATTATAGCTTGTACAATATCCTGCTGATCCAAAGGTTTTGTGATAAAATCATCAAACCCGTAACTCCTGAATTCAGAAGCGGAGAAACTTACAGAAGCAGTAATAGCAATTATTGTCAAATTCGGGTGCATTTCACGCAAGAGCTTTGTAGTTTCAACACCTGTCATTTTAGGCATTTGAATATCCATAAAAACTAAGTCTGGTTTTTCAAACTTACAAATTTCTATAGCATCTTCTCCGGATTTAGCTTCATATACTTTGCAATTTTTTTGATTTAAAAATTCGACTATCAATTTTCTGTTCAGCAATACATCGTCTACTACAAGAACTTTGATAGTGTCTTCAAAAACTTTCACCTGCTGCAATCTATAATTTCTGGTTTGAGAGTTTCCGTCGCTATATTTTATCTGTTTAAGCTTTACTTTAAAAACTGAACCAACTCCTTCGCTGGACTCTAAGCTAATAGTTCCACCCATAAGTTGAGTTAACTTATTGCTGATTGTAAGACCAAGTCCGGTGCCCTTCACTTGATTTTGAAAATGTTCCGGACTTTGATAAAAAATATCAAATATGGAATGTTGCAGCTCCTCTTTTATACCAATCCCGGTATCTTCTACAGATATTGTAAGTTCTAAATCTTCAGCAGTCTTATTTTCCATCGAAAAAGCTACCTTAACGTATCCACTTTTGGTAAACTTAATAGCATTTCCGATTAAGTTGAAGAGAACCTGACGAATCCTTATTTCATCTATAATTACCGTATTGGGAAGATCTTCCGCAAATTCAACTATTAAATCCAAATTTTTACTCTTTGCTTCGAGACCGAAAATATTATTTATTTCTTTAGATAACTTAAAAAATGGCACAGGTTGCACATTAATAAGCATCTTCCCGGCTTCTATTTTTGAAAGATCAAGTAAGTCGTTCAGCAGTATCATAAGATTATTTCCACTACTCTCCACACCCTCCAGAAATGATCTGTGTTTCAAATCTCTAACTTGATTTTTTAATATTTGAGTAAAGCCCAAAATAGAATTCATTGGTGTACGAATTTCATGACTAATATTCGTCAAAAACTCGTTTTTAGCTCTTGTGGCAGCCTCTGCAATGTTTTTTTGAATTTCCAATTCTTGAATAGTGCTTTCAAGTACTTTTGTCTTAGAATCTAATTCTTTGTTAGTGACTTTAAGGTCTTTATTGCTTTCTATAAGCTGATTTTGAATATACTGTATAGTTGTATAATCATTGAATGCCCATATACTGCCAAAAGCTTTGTTGTATGAATACTGAGGACTTATGGTAAAATCATAAAACTTACTGTTTTTTAGCGCAAAAAGATTTGAATGAATCTCTTCCGGACTTGAAATGGATTCTTCTATAAAAGCAGCAATACCTTTTTCTTTCTTGAATTTTTTCTGTAATATTTTCAACAACTCAGATTTTCTGATATTATCAATATCTCTTGCTTCAATTTCAAAAAGATGTAAAAAACGGCTGTTATAGATACTTACTCTTTCTGTAACATCAAAGGCTACAATACCTTCGGAAATAGAATTGAAAACAGTCTCAAGTAACGCATTATTAGATTCTAGAATATGCTCAGTTTTCTTAAGGTGTGTAATGTCTTCTTTGATTGCGATAAAGCTTGATATCTTTCCGTCAAAATCTTTAACAGGTGCAATAGATGCATATTCCCAGTAAATTTGACCATTTTTCTTTTTATTACAAAACTGTCCGTGCCATATTTTACCTTTTTTGATCATTTCCCAAAGTAGTTTGTACTCATCCTCCGGCGAATACCCTGACTTTAGAAATCTTGGATTTTTTCCTACAACTTCAGATAATTTGTATCCGGAAATACTCTCAAAATATGGATTCACGTACTGCAAGTCACCTTTTTCATCGGTTATCATAATTGAAACGGGACTTTGCTCAAATACTTGAGTCAACAGCAATAGATCATTTTCTGATTGTTTAAGAGAGGTTACTTCTATACTCACAACAATATATGAATATGAAATATCAGGATCATTAGGGACAGGCATTATAGTTTTACTTAGCCATACTACTTCTTTATCTTTAGTCAGAATCTTACTTAGACCTTTCCATACTTTACCCGAGGTACTTGTATTAATAAGATCTTTGTGATAACTTGTACCATGGTATCCAGAATCATTGAAATTATATGGCTTGCCGATAATCTCCCCTATTGAGAAGCCTAACCTGTCACAAAACAATTGATTCGCATATTTTATGTTAAGATCTCTATCGTAGTATTCTATAAAGAAAGTGCTGTCAAAAGCAAAGTGTTGAAACTCAAGATCTTTAACTGTAGACAACAAAGATTTTTCTTTTTTCGATTGAGTATAATCTAAAAATACCAAGAGAACTAAAAGCTTATTATTATCTTCAATGTATTTATACTTGAATTTTATCTCTTTGAAATCACAAATTGCATCAATATCATCTGTGTTCTTCAATATAATATCGGTGGATTTAAGCGGGCAAACTTCACAAAATTCTATTCTTTCCCGTCTATTTTCACATCTAAGCTCACCTTCTTCTGATATTTTCAATTTCTCGAATAATTCATTTTTTTGAATAATTTTTTTTGATTCGTAGTCAATCAGAACTGCCGGCAGCGGTGTATTTTTAAGAGTGTCGCTAAAAGAGTTTTTGGTAAATGAAGAGATAATATTATTGCAAATAGTAGTTAATGTTTCTAATTCTCTAACAGTGTAATACTCAGATATAAGATAATATCTTTTATTTCCAAAGGTTAATGCTAATCTATCCACATCAGAATATGTAGTTTTTATATCATTTTCTTCAAAAACTGTGAATAAGTCTTTCCGAAAGACAAAAACATTTTCTGATTCATTCTGGAGAGAAAAGATGGTATCAATAACTTTATTTATATCTTTCATTTGAGCATAACATACATTAACATATATTTATCATCACTATTAACACACGAAAATATTTTATTTTAATCCGTTTTACTTAGAAAATATTTTCAGTCCTATTATGCCCGAAACAATGAGTAAAATGCACAAAATTCTAGCAATATCTCTAGACTCATCGAACAGTATCATGCCCAAAACAGCAGTGCCTACAGCACCAATTCCAGTCCATACAGCATACCCTGTGCCTATCGGTATTTCTTTAAGAGCAAGAGAGAGTAAATAGACGCTAATAGCCATGCTAATAGCCGTCAGTAGAGACGGCACAAGTTTAGTAAATCCATCTGTATACTTAATTCCAATTGCCCAACCGGTTTCGAAAAGTCCTGCTATTATCAAAATTATCCAGTGCATTCTTTTTTAACTCCTAATAAAAAAAAAGGTGTGTTTTGAAACAAAACACACCTCAAATTTAAGCAATTTCAGATTATAACAAGCCACGTTTTTTAAGTAATGGCTCAACAATCGGTTCGCGACCACGGAATGCTTTATACATATCCATAGCATCTTCAGAACCACCTTTTTCAAGGATATTTTCTCTGTAAGATTTAGCAGTTGCCTGATCGAATAAACTTGTTTCTTTAAATGCCTGGAAAGCATCAGAATCAAGAACACCACACCAGATATAGCTGTAATATCCGGCAGAATAACCAGTAGGGCTGCTGAAAATGTGACGGAAATAAGTAGATCTGTAACGAACTACGATTTCATCAATCAAACCATGTTTATCTAAAGATTCTTTTTCAAATGCGTTACATTCTACTTCTTTAGTAGCATCCCAAGTGTGCCAATCCATATCTAATAAAGCTGCAGACATGTATTCAGTTGTAACAAATCCCATGTTGAATTCGCCGGCTTTTTGAATTTTTGCTACTAATTCATCAGGAATGATTTCACCTGTTTCATAGTGTTTAGCATATAATTTCAACATTTCAGGCTCAGCGCACCAGTTTTCCATAATTTGAGAAGGAAGCTCAACAAAGTCACGAGAAACTGAAGTACCTGTTACTGAAGGATAGTTACCTTTTGTAAGCAATCCGTGTAAAGCGTGACCAAATTCATGGAATAATGTAGTAACTTCTTCAAAAGTTAAAAGTGAAGGTTTGTCACCTGCAGGTTTAGTGAAGTTACAAACATTTGTGATGATAGGAGTTTTCAATTCACCCATGTTAGTTCTTGCTCTATATGCATTCATCCAAGCGCCGCCTCTTTTGCTGGCTCTTGGGAAGAAATCTGTATAGAAAATACCAATGTGAGATCCATCTGCTTCTTTTACTTCGAATACTTCAACTTCAGGATGGTATACAGGAATATCTGTACGTTTTTCGAAAGTAATGCCCCAAAGTTTATTAGCAAGAATAAATGCACCTTCTCTAACATTTTCCAATTGGAAATATGGTTTAAGCATTTCTTCGTCTAGGTCATATTTTGCTTTTTTTACTTTCTCAGCATAGTACCACCAATCCCATGGCTCTAATTGGAATTTACCATCTTCTGCGTCAATTATTTTTTGCATTTCTGCAACTTCTTTTTTAGCATTAGCTACAGCAGGTTTCCATAATTTTTCTGCCAACTCATAGAATTTAGCAGGAGTTTTTGCCATGTTTTCTTCAAGGATATAATCAGCATGTGTTTTATAACCTAAAAGGTGTGCTCTTTTTACTCTCAAGTTAGCAATTTTAACAGCAATTTCTTTATTATCGAATTCGTTGTTGTTATCGCCCATATGAGTGTAACCTTTAAACATTTTTTCTCTTAATTCTCTTTTAGTAGAGTAAGTAAGGAAAGGAATTAAAGAAGGTTTTTGAATTGTGAATAACCATTTTCCTTCTTTACCTGCAGCTTTAGCATCAGCAGCAGCAATAGCTTTTACTGATTCAGGTAGTCCGGCCAAATCTTCTTCTTTATCAAGAACCATTTCAAAATTGTTCGTTTCTTTTAGAACGTTATCACCGAATTTATTTGCTAATTCGCTGATTTCTATATCAATTTTTTTAAGTTCTTCTTTTTGAGCTGCATCAAGTAATGCACCATTACGAGTAAAAGATTTATAGTAGTTTTCTAAAACTTTTGCTTGTTCTTTATTCAAGCCTAAAGTTTCTTTTTGATCGTACAATTTTTTGATTCTTTGGAACAAAGCATCATTCATATTGATCTCACCACCTAAAGCAGTAAGTTCAGGAAGCATATCTTTAGTCACAGCAATGATTGTGTCATTAGTGTGAGCACCTTGAAGGTTAAAGAATACATTAGAAACTCTGTTTAATAATTCCCCAGCTTTTTCCAAAGCTACAATAGTGTTTTCAAAAGTAGGTTCATCAGAATTTTCTACGATAGCTTTAATATCAGCTCTCTTTTCTTCGATACCTTTAACAAATGCAGGTCTGTAATGCTCATTTTTGATTTTATCAAAATCAGGAGCACCAAACGGTGAAGTCCACTCAGTATAGAACGGATTGTCTGAAGAAGTAGCTTCTTCTACTTTTTCGGCTTTGTTACATGCCATCATAAATAGCCCCGCAGCAAAAACCAACAGAAATAAGTTTTTCATTTGAGTATGAAACAATTAGTTTAACAAACATTTAACATAATTGCCTAAGTTAAGCATAATCATTGAAATACAAAAGTACTATTAATCAACATATAGCTCTAAGAATAGCAGTATTATGCAGTATAATAGCTGTATTAACATGATAATACAAAACATCCAATTTATAAAGAAAGAGGTTACTCAAACAAGAGCAACCCCTTAACATCTTTTCATGTAATCTACAATTAGTTTTTAGCTGTTGTAGGTTCCATGATAACTTTGATCAAGTGATCTAAGTTGATATATTTCTTAGCTGCTTTTTGTATATCTTTAGCAGTCAAGTTTTTGATATATTTTTCGTAAGTCAAAGCACCATCTACAGGCTCATCATTTAAATAAGCATTAGATAAAGAACTTAACCAATAGCTATTAGTTTTGATAGATCTTTCTCTTTCGTTGATTTGAGCTTTAACTACTTTTTGAGTAGCTTCTTCTTCTAAACTATTTTTCATTTCTTTTAATAATTTTTCAGAAGCAGCAACTAATTCATCAGTTCTTGCAGGTTCGCAAACAAAATTAATGTTTATAGTATACTCAGGATTAGGATATTTCTCAGTAGAAACCCAAACACCAGGAGAATAAACACCACCTAATTTTTCACGAATTTCTTCAGTAAATCTGATATCCATTACTTCAACCATAGAACGAATGCGGTGGCGAGATTCTTGAGACCAGTCAAAATCGCCTGTGATAGCTAAACGAACCATAGTTCTGTCTTCTTCACCATTTTTGAAACGTTTTGTGATTTTTTCTCTTGGTGACTCGATTCCCATATCTTTCCAACTTTCATTAGAAGCTTTACCTGGAAGAGAAGCAATATATTTTTCTAACATTGGTTTCAATGTATTTGCATCCACATTACCAACAAAGTAGAATGTAAAGTCACCTGCATTAGCAAATCTTTCTTTGTAGAATTTGATAGCTCCATCATAATCTACAGAATTAATCATTTCCACAGAAGGAGGAGTTGCAGTATAGTGATAGTTAGCCATTGTCAAGCCAAGAGTATCTTGGAAAGCACTTTGTGGATTATTACTTCTTTGCGCAATACTACCGGCAAACATTTGCTTTCTAGCCACAAATACATCATCATCTCTTCTTGGTGAAGTAAAGTATAAATGTACTAATTGAAGCATTGTTTCAATATCTTTTTGCGTAGATTGACCTCTGAAACCTTCGCTCATATCTGAAATAACAGGCATAACGTTTGCATTTTTACCTGCTAAAACTTTCTGTAAATCCATCAAAGAAAACTCATCAATACCACCTACGGGTACAAAGGCACCTGCTAAAGCAGAAGTAAAGTAATCTTCTTTTTTAGCAAGAGAGAAACCACCGCGAGAGTTTGCAGCGAATAAAATTTCATCGTCAGAAAAATCAGTGCTCTTAATTACAACTTTAGCGCCATTAGAAAGAGTAAACTCTGTGAATCCAACTTCTTTATTTTCTTTAGTCTTAACTACTTTACCTGGAGTTACGTTTTTATTGAAAAGAGTATTTGATACTTCTTTCACTTCATGAGCAGCTAAGTCTTTATTTGCAGTCTTACGATATGCAGCTAATACTTCTGCTTCAGTTGGTTTTTGATTTCCTTCTACTAAAGAAAGAGTAATTACTGTATTATCAGTTCTATAATAAGATCTAGCCATTTCATTGATTTCGTCAACAGTAATTGTTGGAAGAACTGCAGCAGTGAAACCATATTCCCATTCGATACCAGGCATAGATTCTTTATCAATAAAGTTACGAGTATATTCGCCTACATAAGCTCTGTGCTTACTTGCGTTTCTCTCGTTATAATAACTTTCGTAATTAGCAAGAATTTCATTTTTTACAACTTTCAATTCTGATTCAGCAAAACCATGTTTCAAAGCTCTGTGAACTTCTTCCATAGCACCTTCCAAACCTTTAAGTGATTTACCCGCTTCAGTTGTAGCAGTAATCATAAACATTGATTTATCACCTAAGAAGTCAGTATAAAAAGCACCTGCACCAAGGAAAGGAGCATTTGGTTTTTGCATGATTTCTGAGAAACGAGTACCCATCAAAGAGTTAAACATTTGCTCTTTCAAGCTTTCTCTGTAATCATTATAAGTTTTGCTTTCTTTTTTATCGTGTTTGATATAAACAGTTACTCTATCATTTGTAAGTTCTTTATCAGAAGCTATAGAAACTAAAGTTTCTTTATGATTCGGAACTTCGTATTCTTTTCTTTCTCTAGGATTTTCAACAGGTTTGATTCTGCTAAAATATTTAGATATTCTTTTTTCCATTTCAGCAACATCAAAATCACCAACTGCAACTACAGCCATCAAATCAGGTCTGTACCAGTCTTTATAAAATTTTCTGATAACATCATGCTCAAAATTTAGAATAATGGAAGTGTCACCCATTATATTTCTTTTAGCATATTTAGAATTGTGGAAAACTTTTTTAAAGTGAACATTATTTAGTCTCATGCCCGCATTGTTTCTTTGTCTCCACTCATTCATGATAACGCCGCGTTCTTCATCAATATCATCTCCTTCGAAAAGAACATTGTGAGACCAATCTTCCAAAATTTGGAAAGCATTATCAAGTAACTCAGGGTTATTCAATGGAATCGGAAGTTCATACATAGTTTGATCATAACCTGTACTTGCATTTAAGTCAGCACCAAATCTTACACCAGACTTTTGTAGAACTTGAATAAGTTCGTTTTTAGGGAAATTTTTTGTACCATTAAAGCACATGTGCTCAGTGAAGTGAGCTAAACCATTTTGGTCATCATCTTCATTGATAGCAGCAGCCCAGAAAACTATACGGAAATGCGCATAATCTTCAGGTTTTTGATTTTTTCTGATGTAGTAAGTTACTCCATTATCAAGCTTACCGATTTTTACATCAGGATCGATCGGTAATTCTTTTGACATATTTGATATGTCAACTTTTGGCGCATCTGCATAACCTGCAGCAAAGCCAAACAGCAGCATAAGAACTGCTAATTGAAAAAAGCGTTTCATAATTTCTCCATTATGATATAAAAAGACCCAATTTTTTACTATACTATTTACGATATTGTAAAAATAAAGTTTCACACTGTAGAAAAGTATATATTTAGCAACATACCAATCCAATGTATAATTGCTAGGTTCGTTTTTCTAAATACAATCTTTCCTAAGATTAAAGTTAAAACACTATGGCAAAAATAAATAAAAATTTGTTTACAGATACAAATTTATCTCATATAGTATCACAATCTCCGGTTGTTTTGTTTGTAATTGATAACAATGGAATTTTCAAGTTATCTTTAGGCAAAGGCTTGGAGAGTTTAAGTCTGCAACAAAATGAAGTAGTCGGCATGTCTGTCTATGACATTTATAAAGATATTCCTTCTGTGCTGGAGCAAGTATCAGCTGCTTTGAAAGGTGAGGCTACAACAAAAATCATCCAAATTGGAGGGGCTTATTTTGAGTCTTCTATGTCCCCTAATATTGCTGATAATGACAAACAGGATGGCATTATAGGCCTGGCTACTGACATAACTGCTCAAATAAAATTCCAAAAACAGCTGGAACAAAAAAATGAGCTTTTTAACTCCCTAACGACTATATCGAAAGATGTAATCTGGACAATGGATCTGGATGGAAATTTCCTGTATTTCAGCCCGAATGTCTCTCAGATTAGAGGCTATTCTCCTAAGCAGGTCCTAAATCATAAATTAGATGATGTTATATATCACGAAGATTTGCCTTCCATCAAAGACAAGCTTAATATAATTCGAGATTCAATATCTAAAGGAATTACTGATATTCCTACTTTTTTTCTTAGAGTCAGAATGCAACACAAAGATGGACATTTAGTATTTGTAGAAATTCAATTTAATTGTGTTTTTGATGAAAATGGGAATTTTAAGTATTTCTTGGGTGGCACAAGAGATATATCTGAAAGAATGATTTTAGAGAAAGAAAAAGAAAAAGCATTCAATAAATATAGGCTCTTATTTGAGTTTGCAAATGACGGTATCTTTTACATGAGGAACTACATTTTCTTTGATGTAAACCGCAAGACTTGCGAAATGCTTGGCTACACTAAAGAAGAGCTTTGCAAAATGCACCCCGGAGAGTTTTCTCCAGAATTTCAACCTGATGGCCTCCCCTCTTTTGCAAAAGCAAAAAGTGTGATTGATGAAGCTCTAGCCGGCGGTACACCAATATTTGAATGGGTGCATTTAACTAAATCCGGTGAAGAAAAAACTATGCAAATATCTCTTTCTTTTGTAGATTTTGAAGGCATTCCTACTATCATAGGGCTGATGCGAGATATTACAGAAGAGAAACAAATCCTAAGTCAGCTGACCGAATCAGAAAATAGATTTGCTCTTGCCATAGAAGCTTCAAATGACGGGCTCTGGGATTGGGATATGACTACAGACACTCTGTTTATATCAAAAAGATGGAAAGAAATATTGGGCTATGAAGAGCATGAACTTGAAAACTCATACTACACTTGGGAAAACAATCTTCACCCTGAAGATAAAGAACAGACCTTAATAGCATTACAAGATTATATTAAGGGTAATGCTGAAAAATTTGATATCGAATTTCGAATGCAGCATAAAAAAGGTCATTATGTTCATATTCACAGCAGAGGAAAACTCTTACGTGATTCCAAAGGCAATCCGATGAGAATGCTGGGAACTCATACTGATATTTCAGAACGGAGAACTCTTCAAGATAATATTACTCAATTTTTCAAAAACAGTGTTGAACTTGTATCAATAACCACACGTGACGGAATATTTGTGACATTGAATGATATGTGGACAGAAGTTCTGGGTTGGTCTGAGCAGGAGTTAAAATCAAGCCCTTTCATAAATTTTGTACATAAAGAAGATCTTAAGCGAACAAATCTAGAAATGGAAAAGCTTTTATCAGGTCATATTGTTTATGATTTTAGAAACAGATATTTGTGTAAAGATGGTTCCTACAGATGGCTTTCATGGCACTCAAGATATCTAAAAGAAAGAGATCTGGTTTTTGCTAATGCCCGAGATATTACTTATCAAATTGAGGCGGAAAAGGAATTACTCCTTTTGAATACAGATCTTGAAAAAAGAGTTAATGAAAGGACGGAAGAGCTAAAACAAGCACATGACAAATTAGAATCTGCTCTGAAGGCTGAGCAAAGACTAAACGAGATGCAAACAAAGTTTATCAATACTATATCTCATGAATATAAAACTCCTATCACATCGATTTCAACTTCTGCTGAAATTCTTAAATATTACCGTGATAATAAGGACGAAGTAGCCGAAAAAAATATAAATAGAATTATAGCATCCACTCAAGCGCTTTCTAATCTCATTGAAAATGTAATAAATTACCAAAATATTTTGGATGGCAAACACAAACCAATGTTGGTTCCGGTCGAAATAAATACACTCATTAGTAAAATAGTCAGTCAATATAGTAACGTACATTTAGAAAACTATGATTTCGAACTTGAAACTTTAGAATCTAACTTGAATATTTTGACAGATAAAACCAGTATTTCTCAAATTATAGGCGAATTTATCTCTAATTCTATGAAGTATTCGCCTCAGTACACAAAAATTAGAGTTAAGATGCTTGAAGATAATGATTTAATTCATATCAAAGTCCAAGATTCCGGTGTGGGCATTAAAGAAGATGAAATGGAAAAACTGTTTACACCATTTTTTAAATCTGATAAGTCTATAGGACTCAAACCTGGTATAGGCATTGGCCTGGCTGTTGTTAAAAAATTAGCTGATAGTATAAACGCAAAAATAAGTCTGGAAAGTACTCCTAATATAGGTTCTACTTTCACGTTATCTTTAAAAAAATATTAGATAGCTTATGCATATTCGAATACCAACCTGTTTTCTGACTAAATGGCAACAAACATTAGTCTTGTTGTCTGAGATTTTTTCTGTTCCGGTTGCTATAATCACTACCGGTGCTGATAATAATTTTAAAATCCTTCTTAGTAATAACAACAGAGAGCATCCCTATAATCAAAGAGAAGTACCGGAAGAAGCATGTAGAGCTTATTCAGAAAAAGTTTGTGACAGTAAATCTGTTCTTGATGTTCCAAATGCTCTGAATGATGTTCAATGGAGAAATACTTTTGACAGTAAGCAAAATTTGATAAATTATCTTGGTTTTCCTCTATTCTTTCCAAACGGATCAGTAGCCGGAACAATCTGTGTAATGGATACAATGGAAAGGCATTACATTAAAAATCAGATAGAGATATTTAGAAAATTTGCGGAAACCATTAATATCGATCTTGAAATAGTATCTAATCATAACAAAGCTAAGGCTGAATTACAAGAAAAACTAGACTATGAATCTGCGCTGAGAAAGGATAATTTTTTCGCTAAAGTTATGCTTAGACTTAATGCAAAACTGCATAGAGTCTACTCCAAAAACTATGTTAAAAGGTATAAAGAGCAGATAGATGAAGTTGTATATTTAGCAGCGCAATTGCCTTTTGAAGAAAAGATTTTAGATCTTCCGAAACTATTTAGATATCTAATACCAGATAATATTAAAAATAATATCATTGTAAGGATGGAAGATCTCAATGTCACTACTGCATTGATAGGCTCACAATCAACAGAAATAATTATTAGAATCCTTATCCTCTATATACTACTGGAGGACGTGAATGCTTCGATTTTTACAAATCTGATAAACAATAAGCTTCATATAAGCTTCTTACTTACTTTAGACGATAAAAATATCAAAGACTTCGATGAAAACATAAAAGAATCTATCAGAATACTTTCAGAACAGTACAAAGGCAGGGTAGTTTTTGACCAACAGGATGATTTTATTTATAAAACCGAAGTTATCATGCCGATAGAGATTAGATAGTTTAAGAGACTGTCTCATTAGTAACTAATCATGTAATTCACTACTAATGAGACAGTAGCTATTTTGATTATTTAGTGTCCCAGCCTTGAGTTAATAGCAGATTTTACTTCTTCCATATACCACTGAGGAGTAGAAGTAGCTCCACTGATACCGATTTTTTCAGCACCTTCGAACCAACTTAAATCTATTTCTTCATGCTTCTCTATGAAATAAGTCTTTTCATTTGCTTCTTTGCAGACTTGATATAAACTTTTGCCGTTACTGGAATTTCTACCGGCAACAAAAACCATAACATCATTTTCTTTTGCAAATTCTATCAAAGGCTCTTCTCTGCCGGAAACAAATCTGCAGATAGTATGTTTGGTAATCAAATTATTAGTATCAATCTCACCACCATCTACCAAACCTTCAATTCGCTTCTCAAGAGCATCTTTTATTGCATAAAAAGTGGGTTTATCCATAGTAGTTTGTGATAATAAAACAGTTTTTCTGCTAAAATCTACATTATTCAATGCATCTTCTACAGTTTGAACTACAATTGATTCATTATTGGAAACACCCAACAGTCCCTTGACTTCAGGATGCTGCGGTTTGCCGAATATTACAATTTGAAATTCATTTTCATGGAACTTACGAACAGATTGCTGCAACGTTTGCACCAATGGGCAAGTTGCATCAATAATATTGATCTTATTATTGTCAGCTCTTTGATAAGTAGCAGGTGGTTCGCCATGAGCTCTGATAATAACATCCGATTGTTCAGGTAGAGTATCCAAATCTTTATGCTCAATTGTAACTAAGCCTCTCTCAGCTAATCTTTTTACTTCCATAGGGTTATGGATTATCTCACCCAATATATATGTAGGACGCCCCTGGTTTTTATCAATAGTTTCTTCTACTATATCTATTGTTCTTACCACTCCCCAGCAAAAGCCTGAAGACTGGTCTATATTTATTTGCATATTATTCTCAAGATATTTTTACACACAACTAATAATATTATTAGCTTTGACGAAACCAATCAAATAAAATTATTTGATTATTTCTTGCGCCAGGTTATAAATAGAATCAACCTGATCATCTATTGTCATATTTGAGGTATCAATTTCAATCGCATCATCAGCTTTTTTTAGAGGACTGTATTCTCTGGAGCTATCATAATTATCTCTGTCTATTATCTGCTGTTTGATATCTTCTACATTGGCATCCATACCTTTTTCAAGCATTTCTTTTGTGCGTCTTTCAGCTCTGGCATCGATAGAAGCGATGAGGAATATTTTCAAATCTGCGTTTGGAAAAACTGCAGTTCCAATATCTCTTCCATCCATCACAACGCCTCCCTTGAAGCCCATCTCTCTCTGCATAGCTACCATTTTTTCTCTTACGTAAGGCATAGCACTGACAGGTGAAACCAATTTTGTTACTTCAGTAGTTCTTATTTCATCACTTACATCTTTGCCATCAAGATAAGTAAGCTGTCCGTTACCTTTATTTACTAACTCTACTTTTATGGAATCAACTAGTTTAGCAGCATATTTGTCGTTTATTTCTAATCCACTTCTCATCCAGGCTAAAGTTACTGCTCTATACATTGCTCCAGTATCTATATATACATACGAAAGTTTTTCAGCCAATCTTTTAGCAGTAGTTGTTTTACCGGATCCGGCCGGTCCATCAAGAGCTATAATTATTTTCTTCATTTCTAATCAAATAAGTTGAAAAAAGTTTGTTCGACTGATTCATAATCAGACATATCGTCTAATAGCAGGTCAGGATTAAGAGATGAAAGCTCTTCCCTGCTATATTTACCTGTAGTAACTGCAACAGATTTAATACTGTTATATTGCGCACATTCTATGTCACGAAGTGTATCTCCAATTATCAGAGTATTAGAGCTATTGAAATCATCGCGCTTCAGAAACAGGTTTGCATTATCTATAGCAATTGGAGGCAAGTTATTCCTATTTTCATGGTCATCACCAAAAGCACCAAACTGAAAATATCTACCCAAATCATGAGCTTTCAGCTTAAGATATGCATTTGCTTTGAAATTCCCTGTAATTAGTCCTAATTCCACATCATCTCGCTTTTCTAAAGAACTTAAAAGTGGTTTTACACCCGGAAGAAGTTCTATATAATCAGGAGTAGAATAATTTTCAAACTTTTCTATGATTGCTTTCCATACCACAGGCAATTTACCGGATAAACCTTCAAAATCTATTCCGTGATTTTCTGCCATAGTCCTAAGAATATACAAATCAGTCCTCCCGTTGAAATCAGGAAGATGTGTTTCATCAAAATCTTTTCCAAAGACTTCAGTCATGAGTTCAATAAAAAGCGCTTTAGCTACTCCATGTTGGAAATTAAGAAGCGTGCCGTCTATATCAAATAAAAATAAATACTTCATAGCATACTTCTAAAATGGAACTTCATCGCTAAAATCATCCTCTCCCAGTACATGTTCTGAAAGATTAGGACCTACCGATGAGCTTCCTTGTGACTGACCTTGCATTTCAACAGGTACATCTTGATTATAAACATTTCCGCCTTGTCCGCCACCCATATTTCCGGCAGGCAACAATACTAAGTTATTACCCATTACTTCAGTTACATATCTGGTAACACCATCTTTTTCATATGATCTGGTTTTTAATTTACCTTCGATGTATACTTTACTGCCTTTTTTTAGATATTGACCTGCTACTTCAGCTTGTCTGTTCCAAAAAACAACATTATGCCAATCAGTAACTTCCTGCCATTGATCATTTTTATCTTTATAACTTTCTGTTGTTGCAATAGAAAAATTACATACTGTTGCACCAGAAGGAGTAGTTCTTACTTCAGGATCGCGTCCCAAATTTCCAAGAAGTGTTACTCTATTTAAACTTTTAGCCATTTCTGCTCTCCCAAATGATAATTTCTATTTTTATAAGTAATATTCTAATTATTATTGTAATCTAATAATAAATAAGTTGAAATCCATACCCAAAATACGAATCTTTTTGGTCATAAAACATACCGTGCATACTATTACCATGATAATAATAAATACCACCGAAAATTCCAAAGTGATCTGATACTTTTGCGATTAAACCACCTTGCGCAGCGTGAACAGCAGAAGCAACTGAATTTTGACCATCTAGTTTCAAATCGTAACCGATAGAAACATCAAATATTTCATTTAGCTGCTTTTGCCAATCAATACCAAATTGAGGTATAATTTTATTTATGTCATCCGGTTGATATGAGAAGACGAGGCATACACCAAGATAAGGACGAATATTGTTATAATCTAAGGCAACTACTAAATCCAAAAACTCTCTGCTATAAACAAAGGGTTCCTGAAAAAATTTGCTGTCTTCTGAATACCCATCCACTAAATGTGATGATATATGAGATAATCTTGCTCGGCCTTCCAATGCGTAGTCTTTCAAATCATACCTACAGGAATAGTTTAAGCCGAAAAAATAATCAGAAGTTTCCACGGGAAATTTGAATCTGCCTTCCGATCTTAATCTGGTATATGTGAAGAAATCAGCTCCTATTGCCGACAGAAAAACGTCATTTTCTTTTTCACCAAACTGAACCATATCAAAAGAAGCTCCAATGTCTAATCGCAATCTGTCATCTTCTTCTTCATAGATTGTACCTATTCTGGGTTCGAATGGATTTGCAGTTAATGGTTTAAAAAGTAAATCCGAAGAATATCCGCTGTAAAAGGATACAAAAATAAAAAGTAAAATTAGTCTCTTCATTTCAAAATTCTCCAAAAAAAAAGCCGCTAAGCGGCTCTAGTATATATCTAATTTTTTATAGGCAGTCTGTTATTAATATCCACTATTGCCGGTGACTATTACGCTAATGGTTCTTACAAATATGTAAAAATCCAAGAACATTGACCAGTTCCTAATATAATACACATCTGTGAGATTTCTTTCTTCAAAAGAACTTGCATTCCTGTCAGTTACCTGCCACAAGCCACTTATGCCTGGTTTGACTTTCAGAATAATCTCATCATGACCATTCATCTTTTCTTTTTCCCACGGCATATAAGCTCTAGGTCCTATCAGGCTCATTTCGCCTTTAACTACGTTAATAAACTGAGGAAGTTCGTCTAAACTGAATTTTCTCAAAAATTTTCCTACTCTGGTCAAGCGAGGATCATCTTTTAACTTGTGATATATCTCATATTCCTGCTTCATTTCAGGATTTCTTTCAAGTAAGTCGGCAAGTCTTTGCTCTGCATCTATATGCATAGTTCTAAATTTTACAATTTTGAACCTTGTATCATCTTTACCCATTCTCTCCTGCTTGAAGAAAATACTTCCTTTAGAGTCAAGCCATATCAGTATAGAAATGGCAAGAATCAAAGGCGATGCTGCTACACATAGTAAGCTGGCAATGGTAAGGTCAAAGACTCTTTTTGCTGCTAATGCTGATTTCCTAAGTAGTTTCTGCTGTACTTCTAATCCAAGAATGCCTCCTAAATCTCTGGTAGAAACCCAGAGCGAAGACAAACCGAAAAGATTAGGAATAACAGTAACATGTGAAAAATATTTCGAATATTTTCTGATTATCTGCTCCTGCTTTTTACTTTCAACTTTAGGCATTGCAATAATGGCGTGATCTACTCTCAATTTAGAAGATATTTCAGGGATTACATCTAAACCGCCGATAACAGGAATGGAATCAATATACCCCCATCTGTCAATATCATCATCTATTGCAACTACCGGCCTTAAGCCTATATAGCTGTGTTTCTTAAGTGAAGTTATTATTGTTTCTCCTGTGCGTCCTGCACCAATAATAAGTACAGGAATTCCCCACCAACTCTTACAGGCTACAAACTTTCTTATAAATGATCTGCCAATTGGCAATATAAATAGAGAAAGCCCCCAAGACATAATAAACATCAACCTGGAAAACTCTCCATCTTTTACAAAGAATGTCAACCCAGCTAATAGAGCATACACGATAGATGTGCTATAAGTTATAGAACGTAATTCCTCTATCACATCAATTCCAAATCCCGGATAAAGCCCTTTGAGGTAGTATGCTAAAGTAAAAAGAGGCAACACTAACGAAATAACTGATGAATAGAAACCCCAATCAGCGGCTTCAGGCATCATCAGATCTCTCAAATATAAAGATGAAAACATAGCAAGCGCCACACATAGCAAATCAATGCTAATTAAAGTGGCAGACGCAGCTATTTTCCTAAGAAAAATGCTTTTTCTCGGAATAGTTTTGACATCCTTAGACTTAAGTATATCAGTCAGTTGTTTTAAAGATAAAGTTTCCATTAGATAAAGTCAGGTAGTAAAAAAATTCAATAACTCACTCCCAAATCGCATAATAAAGTAAATGTTGTAAAAAACATATACAAGCTTACAAATGCTAATACACCCCTTTTAGCAAAAAGTTTACCAAAAGGGGTATCTGCTTTATATTTTTTATCAATTAACGGTATATTCCGCGAGTAGATTTCTCTATAAACTCAATACAGTTCTGCACTTCAGCAGTGATTTCAGGATTATTGCTTTTATAATTAGCAATCCCATCTCTATTATTGAATCCAGAGAATAAAAGCGTATCATAAAATGCTTGAATTTTATTGATTGCTTCGTTTTCAAATCCGCGACGGCGTAGACCAACTTTATTAATGCCTTCTACCTGAGCAGGCTTTCTACCTATTAAAGTAAACGGAGCTACGTCTTTGACTAGTAACACGTCTGCGCCTATCATAGAATGTGCGCCAACAGTGCAGAATTGGTGAACTTTTGCTACACCACCAAGCACAACCCAATCCTGGATTGTAACATGGCCTGCCAGCTGTACAAGATTAGACATAATCACGTGGTCACCTACAACGCAGTCATGAGCAACGTGGCAATAAGTCATTACCAGGCAGTCACTACCTACTCTTGTTTCACCTGTGCTATGAGTGCCGCGATTAATAGTCGCGAATTCTCTGACTACAGTCCTGTCTCCGACAAAAGCATATGTAGACTCACCTTTAAACTTCAAGTCTTGAGGTTCCGTTGCAATTACAGCACCATTGCAAATCACACAATCTTTACCGAGTCTGGTACCATTTGCTAATACTACATTAGAACGAATTTCTGTATTATCACCGATGATTACATCATCTTCAATTATAGAAAAAGGTCCGATTTTCACATTTTCGCCAATAGTTGCTTTTTCAGAAACTATTGCCGTCGGATGTATCAATTCAATCATAAATCACCATCTACTAATGCTACCTGAAACTCTGATTCGGCTGCTACATTGCCATCTACCATGGCAACACCATGCATCCAATATGTATTAAATCTTTTATTTACCATTTTGACTTCCATAACTAGTTGGTCGCCCGGAAGTACAGGTTTTCTAAATTTAGCACTTTTTATGCCCATAAACAAAGCTAATCTGCCATTCAACTCGCCAACTTCCTGCAATAAAAGCATACCACCTACCTGTGCCATAGCTTCGCAAATTAGTACGCCAGGCATTACCGGTTTTTGTGGGAAGTGACCTGGGAAGAATGGTTCATTTACACTTACATTTTTATAACCTATTATGGTTTTCTCTTCTAAGTCTAAATGAGTAATTCTATCTACAAGTAAGAAAGGATATCTGTGTGGTAAATATTTTTTTATCTCATCAATATCCATTACAACTTGTTTATTTTTATTTGGTAAATATTTTTCTTTTTGCTTTTTCTCTAAATATTTTTTTCTAATAAGTTTAGAGAACTCATAATTACTCGCATGCCCCGGTCTTGCAGCCAAAATTTGACCTTTTACAGGAACACCAATAAGAGTCATATCACCAATCATATCTAATAATTTGTGGCGTGCAGGCTCGTTTTTGAATCTTAGCGGAGTATCATTTAATATTCCGGAGTCACCAATTTTCGGAGCTTCGTCCAGATTGAATATTGACTTGATATTATCTAACTCTCCGTTATTCATATCTTTGTCAACAATAACAATAGCACTTTCAAGACTTCCGCCTTTAATCAGATCATGCTTACGAAGCATTTCAACTTCTGTGAGAAAGCAGAAAGTTCTGGCAGGTGCAAACTCAGTAACAAATTCTTTTTCTAAATCAAAAAGACCTGTATGCTGGCTGCCTAGAGCCGGATTGAAATAATCAACCATTACTGTGGCTCTGAAATTATCATTTGGCAAAGCGACTATCTCTACGTGTTTTTCCTCGTTAGAAAATGAGATAGTTTCATCTATTTCAAAATATTCTCTTTCAGCATCCAGTTGCTTAATACCTGCTTTTTGTAAAGCTTCCACATATGGCATAGAACTGCCGTCTACAACCGGTGGTTCATTTGCTGAAAGTTCTATTAGACAATTATCAATTTTTAAGCCTGCTAATGCAGCCAATACATGTTCAACAGTGTGAACTTTAACGTCATCTATTCCTAAAGTAGTACCTCTGGAAAGATCGACTACATAGTCCACCAATGCAGGTATTTCTACTTTTTCTTCTAAATCTGTTCTTACGAATTTGTAACCGTGATTTGCATCAGCGGGATGGAATGTTATTTTTGAAGTATTCCCTGTGTGTAACCCTATACCTTCAAAAGACACTGACTGTGCGATAGTTGTTTGCTTTTCCATTAACTTACAGTGTTGTTGATAAAAACCCAATTAATCAATATGCAGATTAATATGACCAACAAAAATAAGAATTATGTTCAACAAATCTAAATTTTTCTATCCACAAAATCGAAAACTCTCCAGATTTATCAAACTAAATCTTTAATATAGTTTAATATCGTTTCACAGAAATATAAAAGGCTATCTGCTCAATGAAGCAGATAGCCTAAAGAACTATCGAAATAGAATTTAATTATTATCTGCAAATTCTCTACCTGCTCTTAATGCTTCTATATTAGCATTAAGAATCTTGTCACCTTTTCTGCCAAACAAAGTTTTAAGACCTGTTTCTAATGTAGACATATCCATGCCTAATACTTTAGAAGCAGCTCCTAATGTAACAATATTAGCAGCTTTTGGTGTGCCCAAATCTTTTGCAATTCTATCAGCATCTAATGCTATTCTATTTGGTTGTTTGTCTATTTCAGAAAGTACAGCATCCATTTCAGGATAATTAGGGATATTAATAAAAGGTGCTGTATTTGTGATTAACCAACCTTCAGCTGATAAATAAGGTAAATATCTCAATGCCTCCATTGGCTCAACAGCAATTATAAGGTCTGCTCTGCCTTCAGGAATCAAGTCAGAATTAATTGGTTTGTCTGACAAACGGAAATGTGACTGCACATCGCCGCCTCTTTGGCTCATGCCGTGTACTTCAGCTTGTTTCAGGTATAAATTAGATTCAACTGCTGCATATCCGATTGTCGCTGCAATTGTAAGGATACCCTGCCCGCCTACACCGGCTAAAATTATATCTTTTTTCATATCAATATCAAATATTTGTTACTAAAATTATTTAGATTTTTTTGCTGCACGCTTAGATTTAGTAAGTGTTACTAAACATTCGCGGCGAGGAATAATTACAGAAACGCCTTCATAAGCAAGTTCCTGTTTAATTATCTCTACGTTTTTATCGTGTTCTTTTTTCACTGGGTTAAGCACATGCAAGTGTTCTTTTTCAACACCTAAGCCAAGGCAGATTTGCTCCAATCTGCCTAATGCAGATGATTTTTGACCGCCTGTCATACCAGTAGTTTCATTATCTAAAATCATAATAGTAACAGGAGTTTTATCGTTTATACAATCCAACAAACCTGTCATACCAGAGTGAGTAAAAGTAGAGTCACCAAGGACACCTACAACAGGATGCATGCCTGCATCTGCAGCACCTTTAGCCATAGTTACAGATGCGCCCATATCTACACATGAGTTGATCGCATTGTACGGTTCCAAAGCACCAAGAGTGTAGCAGCCAATATCAGACATAACTCTGCCGTCGCCATATTCTGACAATGCTTCATTTAGAGCATTATATGAGAAGATGTGAGGACAACCGTCACACAATTTTGGTGGTCTTGGTTTTACAACATCAGGAACAGGATTACCTTTTGTAATTTCTTTGCCCATTGCTTTTGCTACAAGGTTAGGGTTTAATTCGCCATCTCTAGGTACAAGACCATCTAAGCGACCACGAACTTTAACGCCTTTATTTAAGAAACCTCTTATCATCTCTTCCACGATAGGATAGCCTTCTTCGAAGATATAGATTTCGTCTACTTCTTCAGCCATTTTCTCTACCATTTTCTTAGGAAGTGGATATTGAGCAACTTTCAATACAGGGTAAGGAACTTTATCATCTTCATAATTTTCTACAAGGTAGTTATATGCAATACCTGTAGCAATTATACCGATTTTCTTATCATCAGCATCAATATATTTGTTGAATCCACTATTTTCACTAGCTTCTTCAAAGTTATTCTGATTATCTAAAAGAATTTTATATCTTTTTCTTGCAATAGCAGGAAGAAGAACAAACTGTTTCAAATCTTCAGGTAATTTACCTTCATTTTGAACTTTAGTTTCTTTTCTGATTACATCAGCTCTTGAGTGGGCAAGTCTTGTAGTAATTCTCATAAGCACAGGAGTGCCAAATTTTTCGCTTAATTCATAACCATAATGGCACATATCATAAGCTTCTTGTTGGTTAGATGGTTCTAACACAGGCATCATAGCGAACTTACCAAAATAGCGGGAATCCTGCTCATTCTGAGAAGAGTGCATAGAAGGATCATCTGCTGATACAAAAATCAATCCACCGTTTGCACCTGTAACTGCAGAATTCATAAAAGCATCAGCAGCAACATTAAGCCCAACGTGCTTTTGGCAAACCATAGCTCTTTTACCTGCATAAGACATGCCGATAGCAGCCTCCATTGCAGTTTTTTCATTAGCAGCCCAAGCTGAGCGAACATTTGTTTCACGCGCTTGTTTAGATCTTTGTACATACTCTGTGATTTCAGTCGAAGGTGTACCCGGATAAGCATAAATACCTGATATACCGGCATCTAAGGCACCCTGAGCAATCGCTTCATCACCTAATAACAATAACTTTTCCATTTATAGACCAATTTATCGTAGATAAAACAATTTATATGTATAACAAGATAAGAAAAATAGATAAAGATATGAATTTAAAGAAATTAATCAACAAAAAAGCTACCCTCTCAGGAAAAACGAGGGTAGCTTCATCAGAGTCGGTATTTGAAATAATTTTATTCTTCTTCTTGTTGATCTTTTTGGTATTTTTCTATCAATGCAGCCTGAACATCACCTGTTACCGGTTGGTATTCATCATATTCAGAATTGAAAGTACCTTTTGCCTGAGTCATTGAGCGCAATGCTGTTGCATATTTATCTAACTCTGCCTGAGGCATTTTAGCATTTACTACCTGGAATCTGCCTTCAGTATCGATACCTAGGATCATACCTCTACGTGAAGGTAAGTCACTCATTACATCACCTACATAATCTTCAGGAACTTTGATCGCTACATTATAAATTGGTTCCATGATTTTAGGATTAGCTTTTATAAAGCCTGACTTAAATGCCTGTGCACCAGCCATTTTAAATGCAGCCTCATTTGAATCTACCGGGTGCATTTTACCATCATAAACATAAACTCTAATATCGCGTACGTAAGAACCGGTTAGAGGACCAATTTCCATCTTATCCATTACACCTTTTAAGATTGCAGGCAAGAAACGTTGGTCAATTACACCACCTACGATACAGTTTACAAATTCAAGTTTACCGCCCCATTTCAAATCATGGATTTCTTTACCACGAACAGTAACATCGCTTGCATATGGAGCATCTTCGTACCAAGGTTCAATTTTCAAATGTACTTCTGCAAACTGACCGGCACCACCTGATTGTTTTTTGTGACGATAATCAGAGTTTACAGATTTTTGAATTGTTTCACGGTAAGGTACACGTGGCTCACCAAACTCAGATTCAACTTTATAACGTTGTTCCAATCTGTATTTAGCTTTTTGTAAATGTAACTCACCTTGTGCATGAAGAATAGTTTGGCGCAACTCTTGAGAGTGCTCAACAGTGTAAGAAGGGTCTTCATTTTTAAGTGAATGTAGCCCCATACCTACTTTTTCTTCTTCACCCTTAACTTTAGGGTAAACTGCTACGCGAATTTTAGGATTAGGGTAAACAATTGGTTCAAATTTTACATCCAATCCTTTTTCTGAAAATGTATCATTAACATGAGCTGTTTTTAGTTTTACAGTTGCAGCAATATCACCGGCGTGAACTTCAGCAACTTCTTTTCTATCTTTACCTTGCACAACAAATAACTGACCAAATCTTTCAGATTGGTTACGAGTGTTGTTATTCATATCCATGGAAGATTTAAGCACTCCTGACATAACTTTGAAATAAGTCATATCACCCAATCTAGGATCAGAGTACAATTTATACATAAACAAAGACGTCTTTGCTTTCGGATCATAAATTTGTTCTGCACCATCTGCAGGCTTCACAGCAGGCATATCTGCAGGAGACGGGAAGCTGCTAACGATAAAGTTTAGCATAGCAACCATACCAATATTATTTTTGCTTGAAACAGCGAAAATCGGCATGATTAATCTGTCTCTGATTGCTTTTTTAAGACCAGTTTTAAATTCGTCGTCTGATAATTCACCCTCTTCAAGGTACTTGTTCATTAATTCTTCGTCCGTTTCAGCAACAGACTCCAAAAGCTCGTTAAATAATTCTTCAGCAATATCTTTAAATTCATCAGGGATTTCTGATTCCGTCATATTGCCATCTTTGAATGTTATCATTTTTTTTGCAATAACATCTATAACCGAGTCAAAACCAGGGCCTGTAGCTACAGGGAATTGAGTAGGTTTAATACTTTTACTATATCGTTCTCTTAGCTCAGAAATAATCGTATCAAAATCTATATTCTCTGCATCCAATTTATTAATAACAAAGGCTGTTGGTGTGTTAGTTTTATCTGCATATTGCCATGCATAATCAGATCCAACTTCAGCGCCGTTATTGGCGTTAATGTTGATTACAGCAACATCTGCTGCATAAATAGAAGCGTGTACTTCGCCAATATAATCATCAAATCCAGGGTTGTCTAAAATATTAATTTTCGTGTCTTTCCATTCCGCAAAGAGAGGTGTTCCATATACTGAACTTCCCTTTTCATGTTCCAATTCTCTAAAGTCAGATATTGTGTTATTATCTTCAACTTTACCAATTCGACTAATCATTCCCGCTTTAAATAAAATACACTCCGCCAAACTAGTTTTGCCGGAGCCTGCATGCCCCACCAAGGCAATGTTCCTAATATTCTTCGATTCATAAACTTTCATTGACTTACTCCAAAGTTATGATATATGTAGATAAATTCATTTGTTTAACTGAATCTTGATTTTTGATGCCCTAAGTTATACAATATTTTCCAAATAATAAAAATATTTTTCGGTTAAAATAGATTTAGCCCTTTTTGCTTATATTTGTAACATTATTAATTCAAATACGGAAAAAAGTGATGTACAGCTTGGATTTAAGCAAGATTCTGTCAATGAAAAAAACAAAATTGGCTAATGGTTTAAAGGTAGTTTTAGTCCATAAAAATATTCCTACTGTTAGCATAGCTCTCTCCTACCGCGTTGGTTCTAAAAACGAAATTATCGGCCAGAGAGGCTTTGCTCACCTTTTCGAACACATGATGTTCGAAGGTTCAAAAAATATCCCCCACGGTAAGTTTGACGAGTATTGTTCTATTGCCGGTGGGACTAATAATGCCTATACTACTTATGACTGGACTTCTTACACTATGACGGTACCGGCTCACCAGATTGAACTTGCTTTATGGATGGAATCAGATCGTATGTTCAATTTCGAAGTAAGCCAGGAAGCACTAGAAACTCAAAAAAATGTAGTTACTGAAGAAATAAGACAAGTCGTAGAAAACTACCCTTATGGCAAATGGCGTGAATTATTAGCTGCAAATGCCTATTCTGATGATTCAGGTTACTCCTGGGAAGTTCACGGAACAATAGAAGATGTTCAGGCAGCTGATTTGGATAAAGCAAATAATTTCCACCAAAGTTATTACAGACCTGACAACGCAGTATTAGTGCTAGTAGGCGATGTAAATGACAAAACTTTAGATTTGGTACGAAAGTACTTTGATAAAGACATTCCTGCCGAGTATGGCAAACTTCAAAGACACTCCGGCAAACATGAAATATTTGGAAATAAAAAAGCTGATTTTAAAGATAATGTTCCTCATGCAGGAATTTTTCTAAATTATCACTTAAGTGGCTTCGAATCTGATGATGTCCTTAAAGCTGATTTACTTGCGAATATTCTGGGTAATGGCAAGAGTTCAAGACTTTTCGAAGGGCTTGTATATGAAGATCAAATTGCTTCTTCAGTGGGAGCTTATGTTGATAAACGAGAAGACTCTTCTCTTATGACTTTATATGCTTTGGGAAGTGATAAAAATATTCAGACTGATGACATGAATTCTCTGATCAAAGATGAAATAAAGCATTTACTTCTGAACGGAATTGAGTCTGAAGAACTTCAGAAAGCTAAGAATCAAATTATATCATCGATTTCATATGAGATTCAATACTCTTACGGCATAGCTGATGTTGTTGCTACAAATTCTCTCTTTTTCGAAGACGATTCCAAATTGCTTCAGATCTTGGAAAAATACTCTTCGTTTACGGATAAAGAGCTCCTGGAGTTCGGTGAAAGCCTATTCGATTTCGAAAATGCTGTTAGAATAGATGCACTTCCAAAATTTTAGTGAACTTTGTGCAGAGAAAAGTGTATTTGACTACCGAAATAGTAGCGAATTTTGCTAAGATTTCTTAGCTTTGTAGTTTATATCAAAAATCAGTATATACATATGTTTTCAACTGTAAAAAATATTCACTTTGTAGGTATCGGCGGTATCGGAATGAGCGGTATCGCAGAAATCTTGATAAATCAGGGATTTTCTGTGTCAGGATCTGATATGGCTCAATCCCAAAACACAGACTACCTAAAAAACTTAGGTGCTAAAATTTTCATTGGGCACTATCCGGAAAATATTGAGGATGCTGAAGTAGTTGTCTACTCAAGCGCAGTAAAAGTCAATGATAATCCGGAAACAAAAGCTGCTTATGAAAAGAAAATACCTGTAATAAGGCGTGCAGAAATGCTAGCTGAAGTTTCAAGGTTAAATTATAACATTTCAGTTTCAGGCACACACGGCAAAACGACTACAACGTCAATGGTCGGATTAATTCTTATTGAAGCAGGAATCGATCCTACCGTAATTGTAGGAGGTCGCTTAAAAGATTTGGGTGGAACAAATGCAAGACTTGGGCACGGAAAATGGACTGTACTCGAAGCTGATGAATATGACAGGTCCTTTTTGCAACTGACCCCTACCCTAGCCATTGTCAACAATATGGAACTTGAACATTTAGATATCTATGCGGACTATGATGATTTGAAAGAAACTTTTGCCGAATTCGCTAATAAAGTTCCTTTCTACGGTAAAATTTGCTTAGGATTAGATGATCCGGGAATAAAAGATTTACTGCCAATGTTAAACAAGCGCTATGTAACTTACGGTCTTTCGCGACACAGCGATATCAGAGCTGCTAAAATTCGCCACAGTGGCAGAAGTTCTTCTTTTACTGTTTTTGAATACGGTAAAGAGCTGGGTGATGTAACAATCAACATCCCCGGAGAACACAATGTAAAAAATGCTCTAGCTGCAATTACTTCAGCAAGAGAGCTTAATATAGATTTTGAAGTGATTTCTAAAGCATTATCACAATTCAATGGTGTATTTCGAAGATTTGAAATTAAAGGGGAAAAATCAGGAATTACCATTATTGATGACTATGCACATCATCCGTCAGAAGTTTCTTCTACTCTCAAAGCGGCAAGAGACGCTTGGGATAGAAGAGTTGTTTGCATTTTCCAACCACATACCTATACTCGCACTCAAGCCTTAGCTTCAGATTTTGGTAAATCATTTGATGATGCTGATGTGCTGGTAGTAACTGATGTTTACCCGGCAAGAGAAGAGCCGATAGAGGGAATTACCGGAAAAACTATTGCAGATGCGGCTTCAGATGCCGGCCATAAAAATGTGCAGTATATGCCGGATTTTGAAACACTTTTCCAAAATATAAAGCCTTTATTGAAAGAAGGCGATATAGTATTGACAGTAGGTGCGGGTAATATATGGAAGATATCTGACTTACTTTATGCTAACTTATAATTTGATATTATAGAATATTAACTAATTCGGAGTAGTCAAAATGAACATCAGATTAGGTGTCCTTAGAATCTTTGCTTTATTGGTCTTAGGTACTTCAGTTTGTTTTGCAAATTTATCAGATAAAGTAGTTGCTACTGTCGGTAGTGAAAAAATTACTTATGATGAGTTACAAAGAGCATATCAGAAGAATATCAACAGAAGCACTGATAATTTGGCTGAATTACCTAAAGATTCAATCAATGAGTTTATTGATTTGTACGTTGATTATAAATTGAAAATATTAGATGCCCTTGACAAGGGTTTTGATAAAGATCAGTCTGTAATTGAAGAAATTGCTCAAAACAGAAGAGTTTTGGCTCAATCTTTTTATTATGATAAAAATTTGACTCAAAAATATGTTGAAAAAATGCTTCCTCGCAGACAGGAAGAATATAAAATTGCCATTGTTGTTGTCACTAAACCTACAATGACAAACAAAATGGAAGAAAAAGAAAGTCAAAGAAAAAAAGCTGAAACTGCTATGCAACTTTTAAAATCAGGAACTGATTTTGCTGAAGTTGCTGCAAAATTTTCAGAAGACACTCACAATGCTGATAAAGGCGGTGTACTTAGAAATTACATCACCGGCGGCAAAATTCAGAAGCCTATCGAAGAGGCTGTATACAAAACCAAAGTTGGAGATTATTATCCGGAGTTAATTGAAACTGATTACGGATATTTTATCGTGAAGGTAATTGATCGTCAGAAAAGAGAATTTGTGAAAGCTTCTCATATTCTTTTCAAGCATCCTCCTTCTAAAGGATTGACTAAAGAACAAAAAGATAGTATCAAAAAAGTACAGATTAAAACAGCAAACGATGTACTTAAGAAAATCAAAAACGGTGAAAGCTTTGAACGCATGGCTGAGCTCTATTCAGAAGATACTTTCTCTGCAGCTAAAGGCGGCAGCCTAGGCAAATTCTACTCACGCTCTACCGGTTTTGAAGATACAGGAAGAGCACTCTTAACTGAATTTGAAGAAGCTATGTTTTCTCTGAAAAATGATGAAATCTCTGAATTAGTTGAAACAGACTACGGATTGCACATTATCAAAAAAGAAGATTCTAAGCCTGTAGATCTCGATGAAGAGAAGGAAGAACTTAGAAAATTCTATAAAAAACACTTCTACTATGAAGATAAAGCAGATTTAGATCATAAACTTATGCAAAAACATAAGCTTATGATTTACGAAGAAATTATCAAAAATGTACTCTCTCACACAGAAAAAGGTAAAACAACTCTTACTAAAAACTGGGATGAGAAAATACCTCAAGACTTGAAAGATGCTATTATGTATACTCTTTACGGAAATAAATATACAGTTGCTGATTTCATTACTGCTGTTAAAACTGATCCGCAGTTAAAGGGTACTGCTTTCGAATATAATGCTTTTCTAAAGGCGATTGAAAAACACCACTACAATGAAGTGTTTGACAAAGAAACAGCTAATATTGAAAATGAAGAGCCTGAATTTGCAAGATTGTACAAAGAATACAAAAATGGTATTCTTCTTTTCAAAGTGCAAGAAGAAGAAGTTTGGAACAAAATGTCTTTTGATTCGACTGAAGCCAAAAAATATTGGGAAACAAGAAAAGCAGAATTTTTAACTGATACTCTTTTTGAAGTGAGCGAAATCTATATTGTAGGCACTGACTCAGTTGCTCTTACAGTTTATGATAAACTTACTCCTGATAATTTCAAATCAGTTGCCGCAGAAAGAACAGAAAGAAAAGGTATGCGAGAAAAAGAAGGATTCGTTGGTGTAGTTGCTGCTAAAAATAGTTTACTTATCAGAAACCTTTTAGCATCAGAAACGTTTTTGAAAGAAGGAATGATTACTAAACCTTTCAGACATGAAGCCGGTAAGAGTATAGTACTTATCCACAGAATAGTACTTCCTAGAATTAAAACTTTCGAAGAAGCTATTCCAAACTTCTCATCTGATTACCAAGAAACTGTTCAAAAGAAACTTCTTGATTCTTGGATTGATAAATTGAGGAAAAAATACGATATTTCGGTTTCCGATTCTGCAATTAACGAAATACTTAAACATTCAAAATAACGGTTAAAACATGGTACATTATTGCAAGAGAATTTCAGTACTTTTTGTACTTTTCTTATCTTTCTGGTCAACTTCAGGTATATCCCAAACACCCGAAGAAGGTGATACTTTAGATAAAATTGCTGCAATTGTCGGCAATGAAGTTGTCATGCAGTCTGAAGTAAAGACTCAGATATTGATGATGGCTCAACAAAATCCCCAGATTGACATTGAAGATAAAAAACTTTATGACAGAGTTCTGGATGATATCATATCTCAAAAACTCATCATCACTAAAGCTATAGAAGATTCTGTAGTTGTAACTGATGATGAAGTAGAACAAAGATGGGATTATTTCCTTCAGTCTGTAATTGCTCAGTATGGTTCTGAAAAAAGAGTTGAGCAGGTATATCAAATGTCTATTGGTGGCATTAAAAATGAATATTCTGACCAAATCAGAAAGAGTCTACTGGCTCAGAAACTGACACAACAGAAATTTATGGATATCAAAGTAACTCCTAGAGAAGTTCAGGATTTCTACAATCAGTACAAAGATTCTTTACCTGATGTGCCAAGAAAGATCGAAGTTAGCCATATAGTTAAAAATGTCACTGCAAGCAATACTGCAAAAGACGGCGCTCTTAAGAAAGCTAAACTTATAAGAGACTCTATTCTAAATGGTCAGGTTACCTTTGCTGATATGGCTTTGCGCCACAGTGACGATCCGGGCACCAGAGAAGACGGAGGCGATTTGGGTTGGTTTGACAAAGGGAAATTGGTTCCTGAATTTGAAAAAGCTGCTTTCCAACTTCAGGAAGGCCAAATTTCAATGCCGGTTGAATCTCCTTTTGGCTATCATTTGATCCAAACTATAGAGAAAAAACCTGATGCAATAAACACGCGTCACATACTGATCAAACTTGATGAATCAAATGATGATAGAGATGCTACTATTAAGTTCTTGCAAGAGCTTAAAAAAGAAATTGTAGAAAACGGAAAAGAATTTGATGTCCTTGCTAAGCAGTTTTCTGATGACAAAGACACAAGAGGTTTCGGTGGTGTGTTAGGTTCTTTTGCTTTAGAAGAATTGCCGCCAAATCTTGCATCTACTCTAAACAATATGAAGGTTGGTGAGATTTCTGATCCTGCTCCTTATATGGCTGATCCTTCTAAGCAAGCTTATCATATTGTACTGAAGAAAAAAGTAATCGAATCACATAAGCCTGATTTGGATCAAGATTTTAAAGAATTAGAAAGACGTGCTAAAATCAAAAAGCAAATGGAAGCTCAACAAAAATGGATCGAAAAACTTAAAAAAGAATTATACTGGGAAAAGAAATAAAGTAATCATATCTTATTTAAGTTATAGAACAATCTAAGTAAAATATATCCCTGATAAACTATTTATCAGGGATTTTTTTTGCTTCGAATGTCCTTACGTGCCAATGTATCTTGTAATTATGCAAATGCATTAGGCAAGCAATTTTTTACCGGCTCATCAACTAAGGTCTATCACGAAAAGAATTATTGCTTTAAACTCCCTTGTTCTAAAGGGAGGCAAGAAATCATTTCATGTCACTAATGACCTTTTTTAGGTTTTAAAGATTAGGTTATACATTTACTACTCGGAATTGCTAAGCAGCACAATAAAAAAAGGCATACATTTCTGCATGCCTCTTATTGGTAAAATATTATATTGATTTCCTATTTCGAACTTAAAGGAGACTCAACAAAAGGTAACTTGTTGAAATCTTCTTCCAGAATTCTAATCTCGCCATCTTCAAATAACAAATCTGGAGTAGCAATTGAAGAAGCAACAAATCTATCTCCACCGGACATAAATGAAGAAATCACAGATGGAGCTAAAAGATTATGTACATAATACTCTTCACCAATATTAATAATATCTTTGAAAGATTGTACTGTAAATCCTTTAGCTAAAGTACCTCTTACTAGTTCTTCTTTTCCGTCAGGGTATACTTTATAAGCTTCCACGACTATAATCTGCTCGTTAGAGCGAGGGAATTTGATAGCACCTTTTGTCATTCTGTATAGAGAAGTATACATAATATTTTGATTCATCATTTTCTTGATTACTAAACCAAAAGGTAACTCTCTGGCTTCGCAAAGCTCAATCATTCTTTCTTTAAGCTCCTTGTAAGACAGCTGCTTGTCATTAGCATTAACTATCAAATTGCTGTACATAGGAGCACCACCACGCTTATGACCGTTAGATTCTCTAACTCTTCGCGTTGGGACTCTGGAAGAAAGCAAGTTCTTTAAATAACCGTCTTTTACTAGATTTACATCTTTCGGAGATAAACCATCGTCATCGATTTTAAAATTACCTAATAATCCTACTTCTTCAAATTTAGATTTAGAAGGAAGTGCATCTACAGACATAAACTCTGGTAAGACTCTACCTCCAATTTTTCTTTGAAATGATCCATATCTATCTGAAGTTTGGATACCACCCTCTGTTAGCGATTCTCTTTGTGCTACAAGATTTGGGGCAAAAATCTGAGCAAACATTTCCGCAGCAGCCTGATCTGCAAATATTACCGGCCCTGCATATGTTTCAGATAGAGCCTCTGCATTCACCATAGCAACAATATTACTTTTAACTATTTCGATTGCTTTAGTAAGTGAATCAAGAGAAGGTAAATCTTTAGGATCTTTAGCGTAGGCAGTATAAAAATCTGCTAATGGCATACCGTCCTCTGCTTGAGTCGCAGCCAAGACTTCTAAGCCTGCAAAGAACTTAGTCTTTACATATTCCATTCCTTCAGAATTAGAATAAAAAATAGTTTGAGGTTGAAATTCGACATTGCAACCTGAAACCTGAACTTCAGGAACATCTTTAAAAATACCTGATAACTTTTCTGCTACTTTGGTAAAATATTTATCGTCAAATTTTGGATACGTCTCTACATCATTTGCTTTTTTTGGTTTTACTTGCATAAAATCATGAGTAGTATCTTTTCTCATTCTGTTTTTGATGGTTGCTTCCTTTTTGGAAAGCAACTCAGCAGCCTGCTTATATGCAGCATCAGTAGCAAGCCACAATTCTCTTCTTAAAGACTGATAATCTAAATCAAAAGGGATTCGTCTTGATTTATATCTTTCTTCATCATCACTGGAGCCAAAAAAGCTTAGCCCTATATCAAAGAAGTTAGAGTTATCAAACTTGTAATCACCTACCCTGACTCCAACAGTCAGATTAGCAACTTTTCCATGATCATTTTCATTTATTGCGCCAAGCTCTGCTTTGATATTATAAGCATCCATTATGCTAAGCGTATATTCAATATAGTATGGTCTTTCTAGTTTATCTAACTTCAATTCGTCCATGGAGCGAGATATTTCATCTCTCATGGCTTTTAAAATTTGATCGTTATCACCGGCATTTGCAACAAAAGGCATGCTGATAAGTAACAATAAGAGTAATTTCTTCATTATAATAACCGAGTTTATTTGTTTAACATTTTTTCTAAGGCTTGAGCAAACTGTTCTGTCTTTTTTGACCCCAGCATAATTTTTTTGCCGTTTTTCATAGTCAGTAATATTCCCATATTACCGGAAGTATTAATAGCCATTTCTTTTGTACTTCTAAATCTCAAACCCCATCCTCCAAATCTTAGGAGGGAATTATATTTCTCTATTTTAAAAGAATCTATTTCTTCTTTTTTATAGGTTCTTTCTGTCCAAATCAAAGGAAAGAATTTGACACTTACCTGCTGCTCATCTACCTCTGTAATCATTCTGGCTCTAAAGAATATCATATACATTACAAAAGCAAATACAAGCAGAAGTACGATAGTCATAACAAGAACACCGTCGCTAGAAGGATTATCCCCAAAAGGAATACCTAAAACTATCTGCTGGTATGCTCCATAAAGCAATATTCCAAGCGGCACAAAAAGACCTATAATCAAAACAATCTTGAGCCAAAGGAATTCAAACTTCTGTATCTCTTTATAAAGCATCATAAATCACCATCAAGGATTAATTGTTGATTTTACAGGAGAAGGCAATAACGGTGGTTTTGCCTGTGATTTTTTCTTCTTTTGTACTTCTATTGTAGAAACTAGTAAAGATGGAGAGCATGCTGAAACCGGTACTCCACCGGATTCTGCTCCACAAATACCGTTAAACACTCCTAAGTCATCAGCAGAAGCTACTATATTTGCAAATGTTGTCAAAGGAGTACCAATCAAGTCAACTCCACGAACTAACTCATCAGGTCTTCCATCTGCAAATATTTTATAAACTACCAGTGGTGTCACATTAAAAGCATTAGGAATTGTTCTATTCGTAAATGTAAATCCCCCTGACACTGTTTCAAAATACAAACCGTATTCTTTCCCCTGTTCTTTACAGAGATCTCGCATTTGCTCTTTTAATTCATCATTTGAAACTGTCTTATCGGCTTCTACAATCAAATTTGACTGTCTTGACACAGCATTGTAGCCTTGTTGCTTTCTACCATGGCCATTGGAGTTAGAAAAGTTTTCTATTGGAGATCTAGACATAAGGAAATTAGAGAATTTGCCATCTATAACAGTTTCAACTCTCTGACCTTTTACACCTTCATCATCGTAAGGGTAAAATCCGGAAATCTCCTGCCCTTTAAGTTCTTTTATTGTAGGATCAAAAACTACATCAATAAAATCCGGTAAAATCTCTTCGCCAATAGACTGTTTGAAAGTTTGTGATGAGTTTGGATCTTTTTCTCTGTGCCCTTCTACTCTATGCCCAAAGATTTCATGAAAAAACACACCTGAAGCTTCACCGGATAGTATAGCTGGTCCGGAGAAAGTTGTTGCAACCGGAGCATCTCTAAGGTCAACTAATAACTTTATCATACGTTTAATATCAGCAGCTATTTCCTGCTCAGAAGGCAGCTCTTTAGGGTTAAAAGCAAAATAGCTTTCATATAATGGCAATGACATACCATCATCTGCTTTAGTCTTAGCGCTTACCATAATTCTAGCGCCTTTTTCTGACCAGCGTAATTTTGTACCTTCAGTACTCACGAAGTATTTATGCTTTAGCTCTGTTTTTATAGAAACTGTAGCATTATAAATAAGTGGTTCTGAAGAGAACAAAGCAGAAAGATTGGCTATCATTTTTTCCCATTTTGGTACATCAAATTCTAAAGTTTCCAGAGATCTGATATCTACATTTTTAGGCTCTTTAGAAAAATCAGCACTACTATCTTCTTCTGCCACTTTCACTGCTTTATTAGTCAGTGCCTTTTCATATCTTTCAGTTGCTTTTTTATAAAGATTATCTGTAGAAAACCACATTGCATTTCTCAAAGCATCAGTGTTATTTTCTAAGGGGAGTATTGCTGAGCCTGCACCGGATCCAAAATTAAATGGATTTCCGCGGATTATATGTGTATTGTCAAAATCATAATCGCCGACTCTCAAATCTATATCTAATATTCTATCCTTTTTATTTACTGATTTTGAAAGAATTCTTCCAAAAGATGCTGTAATAGAATTAGAATTTGTTTCAGTTATCGAATACGAAATGAAATAAGGTGGTACTTCCTGATTTTGAAGAGTACCGTAATTTCTCTTCAGCTCCTGTTCCGCAGTATTAAGCAAGTCATCAGCATTTACAGCCGGAGAAAATACCAGCAACAGTAACAATAATCGAAGAATTTTACAGGTCATATCTTATACCTTTGTTTTATGTATTAAAAATCTAATATTTTCAATTTATACGATTATATGAAAAAATAGTTTAAAATCGTAGGATATTAGTGCTATGGGGAAAAGATTGTTGAAATCTTTGAGCTATGCAGATATTTTTTATTAACTTTACGCAAAATCAGAAGTTTCACTCTTTTCACTGAAGTTATGCAATTGAACAACCGAAAATTTACGATTATTCTTTTCATATTAGCATTTGCAATTCGCTTGGCATTTGTCGGATATTTCGGCAATTTTGAGCAACCCGAAATGTATGAGCACGGTAAAATAGCTAGAAATCTCCTGATAGACAATGGATTTGCAATGCATTGGCCTTATCCTTCACATTCGGCAGAAAGATTGGCAGAGCACGCTGCCCCTCCTGAGTTTGAAGGTGCTTTTATTCCACCTGCTAACCCCTATTTACTGTACACTGTGATGGAGGTCTTTGGAGATAATAGTAAAGGCTACTTTATAATTATGCTGCTTAATGCCATTTTTAGTACGGTCACAGTGTTAATAACTTATAATATTGCCAAACATTTTTTCTCTGACAGAGCAGCTCAAATATCAGGGTTAATTGGAGCCGTTTTTATACCAAATGCCTATGGCTGTATAACTTTTAGCGGTGCTCCTTTATATCAGATGTTAGCACTTGCAATTATTTATTACCTCATAGTTTATATTAAAAAGCCTGAAATAAAGACATTGTTAATTGCCGGCATGCTGATTAGTCTTCAAATATTTACCAGAAGTGAGTTCCTGCTACTTGGCAATGCTTTACTTTTTGTAACTGCAGTGATTGTTCTATATTTGAAAAAACATAGACTATCAACAGTTGCTCTTCACTATGGTATGACAGTAGCTTTAGTCTTTCTAACAATTTCGCCGTGGATGTATAGAAATACAGATTTATTCGGAAAATTTGTTCCAATAGTATCTCATCCTTGGCATGAAATCTGGCGAGGAAACAATGAAATGGCTACAGGTGGTGCTGAGGGAAAAAACCATACTTCTATCTGGTTAAATGAAGACCATTCTCCTCATCTGATAGACAAACTAGATTCTCTCGAATATAATGCATATTTCGAAATTTCTGCTGATAGTGTTTTCAAAGAAGAAGCTCAGCATTTTATAAAAAACAATCCTATGGAATACATAAAATTATCTTTCAAGAGAGTTTTATTCCTTTGGTCTGTTGATATTTACACTCCTAAAGCGAGAAGTATACCTTTTGTATTTTTTATTTTGATAACAATTCCGGCAGGATTTTACGGTTTATACAGAGGATTTAAGGATCACAGATATTTATCCGTACCAATTTTTATATTCTTCATTTTTTATACACTACTATTTGGTTTAGTTAATTTAGAAACCAGGTATCAAGTATATATGCT
Source organism: uncultured bacterium (assembly GCA_942490685.1). Classification (GTDB taxonomy): domain Bacteria; phylum Bacteroidota; class Ignavibacteria; order Kapaibacteriales; family UBA2268; genus JBFHIJ01. The sequence continues at coordinate 707,577 of CALNXW010000016.1, read as the reverse complement.
TTCGACTATAATTCCATTTACAGGATTGCTATATGATAGGATACTTGGCAAAATATTGAACAAATAGCTCGATACCTTGTATTATGGATTAAATCAAAAGATTTCATATATTGTGTATTCTTCAAATTTACAAAGAAAGATTTAGACTATGGAAAACAACACCTACAGTAATCTCAAGATACTCTTTTTACTATTTAAGCATAAGATATTTATTATAACTTTCACTGTTATATGCGCTATCGCTTCTATTACTATTGCTTTAATGCTTCCTGTGTGGTTTACTGCTACAGTAAATGTTGTGCCGCCTAAAGATGCTTCCGGAACATCAGGTTTGATGGGAAGTGTAACTTCAGCTTTAAAAGACTTTGGTCTTACTAAGCTAGGAGGCAAAAAGGGTGACAGCTATTCGTTTATAGTTATTCTTGAATCTCGAACAGTAATTGATTCAATGATTAAGAAATACGATTTGGCAAAATCTTATAACATTCCGGATACTCTAATGGATGATATCAGAGCTGAGTTTCTGGCAAATGTTGATGTCACTTATGAAAAAGAAGGAAATTATCTCATAAGCATAACTGATAAAGATAGAAGTAGGTGCGCTGAAATGGCTAATCACTATGTGGAAATAGCCAATAGTTTTGCTATCAAACTCAATAAAACTGAAACTGCAGATAATTTGAAGTACTTGGAAAAAAGATTGAATTCCACAGATTCTACTCTACAAGAAATAGGTACTGAACTTCAGATATATGCAAAATCCAAGGAAGTCATAAGCCCAATGGATCAAGCACAAGCAGTCAGTAACTCTCTTGCTGAATTCAAAGCTCAGGCTATTCAACATGAGATTAAGTATCAATATTTGAGAGATAATTATGGAGAAGATTACTCTGCTACTAAACTTATGAAAGATCTTTACGAAAAGTCATTAGATAAATTAGAAGAAATTGAAACTCAGCCTGGCTTTGCAGGTAACTTTGCTTTATCAGATGCAGCAGAAGTAGGCATTAATTATATGAGACTCTATGCAGAATTTGAGACCTTCACTAAGGTAAAAGCTTTTTTAATGCCTATGTACGAAGAAACCAAATTGGATTTAAATAAAAATCAAAAAAATCTATATATACTTGATGAAGCTATAACACCACAGAAAAAATCTAAACCAAAACGTTCTGTTATTGTGGTTGGAGCAACCTTTGGAGGCTTCCTGCTTTCTATTTTATTCGTTGTATTCTTCAATGCATACAGAGAACTAAAAGAAAAGTATAAAAAGAGCTTAGAAGCAGAAGCAAATGACAAGTAAGCCTTTAAACATACCAAAGATTCCAATTTTGTATGGATTAATTACCCTTGCATTTTCTTTGTTGGGGATAATGGCTTCTATTAAACTGGAACAACATCTCATTATAATTCCGGCTTGTCTTGGTATCGGCTTTGTCACTATTATGTTTTATAATAAGAAGTTTTGGTTATACTCTATAGCCCTATCAAGCTCAGTTTTTTTCCTGTCTAAAAGTGACGGTGTTTCTGTTCTTGATGTTGTCCTTGGGGTATACTTTCTTTTTGGCTTAGTAATCTGGTTTTTCTGGACTCTGTTTGTTCAAAAAAAGAAAATTATTTCTAGTCTTAGAGATTGGCTTTTACTATTCTTTTTTATTGCTCTTATTGGAAATGCAGTAGTCGCATTTGTCAATGGTGTCAATATGTTTGACTGGCTAAGAGAATATGCTCAATTGCTTTTGACATTATACTACTTTCCGCTGAAAGAAGAGTTCGAAGATAAAAAAGATGTTGAAAGATTACTTTTTCTATTCTCCCTATCTGTGTTAGCGGTCAGCTTTGGACAATTTTATACTTACTATAAGATCCTCACATCAGATGATGTGATGTACGCATATCAGCTTGGAACATCAGTAAGGGAAAACCAAACCATACTGACCATTAGCATAGCAGTTGCAGTTTTATTTAGCTTTGCTGATTACCCCAAAAAAGTAAAGATATACCTTTTGGGATTTTCTGCTATTTCATTTACTGCGCTGATTATTACATTTTCCCGTACATTTTGGGCTGTAGAATTAGGCTTATTATTTCTTGTATTCCTTTTCTTACCGTACAGAAAAAAAGTCTTCTTCACTGTTTATGCTTTTATAGTTTTGTTGTTTTCAGTAGCAACAGCGCTAACATTTTTCCAAGATAATGCTAAAATATTTTACTCATTCATAGATAAAAGAATGACTTCTTCCACTAAAGGCATGAAAGACTACTCTTTACTCTCGCGTTTGGCAGAATATGATGCAGCCATGGAAAAAACATTTCCTTTTAAAATACTAAGTGGTAATGGTTTGTCTGCAAATTTCCATTTTTACGACCCAATACCTGAAATGACAAAGAGAACTAATATAATCCACAATGGATATATATATTTTATTTTTAGAATTGGAGTACCACTCACTCTTGCATATTTAGCTGTTATGCTACTAACCTTTTTAAAATCTTTTGAATTATCTAAACAGATTAAGGATCGGTTTTATAAAAATGTGGCGCTCTCAGGATGGCTTACAATGCTGACTTTGTTTATTGTAAACATAACATCCAGCCAATTTGCATATAGAGATGGAATTTTTGTTGTTGCTTTTGGGCTTGCGCTTACAGCCTTAGCAGAAAAGTATCACACAAAAAACAAGTCAGTAATTTAATTTTACGATTCTTTTCCTTATTTTGCAAGTCTAATATTTGTTTCTTTTTCTAGTGTAATATGCCAATAAAAAGATCTATAGGTGAAAACCCATATTTTGGGTCAAACGGACGTAAGAATGTCTTTAAACTACTTCTTTGGGTAGTGGCATTGTTATTTATAAGCCGTTTAGCTCAGCTACAGCTATTAGAAGGAAGCGGATATAAAATGGAATCAGAAGCTCAGGCTATCAAAAATGTAAAAGTTGAGCCCTTCAGAGGAAATATGTATGATCGAAACGGAAAGCTTATCGTTCATAATGAAGCATCTTTCTCTGTTTCGCTAACTCCAAAAGACTTTGATAACTTGGCTATGCCTTTGCTTTGCTCCTTACTTGAAACAGACTCAAACTCAATCAGAAAATCTTTAAAAAAATACTCTACTTATTCGAAATTCGAACCTGTTAAAATATACAGAGATGCTTCTTTTGACGTTGTTTCAGGTATTGAAGAATATAGTGATTATTTACCTGGTGTCGGTATTGCAGTTGAATCTAAAAGGCTATACGAGTTTGATTGCAATATGGCCCATCTTCTCGGTTACACAGGCGAAGTGTCCCAAAAAATGCTAAATCAGAGGCCTTATTTAAGACCTGGAGATTTAATTGGAAAAGCCGGTCTGGAATCTTCTTATGAAAACTTTCTGAAAGGCAGAAACGGAAATAAGTTCGTTGCTGTTGATGTACACAGCCGACCTGTATCCAGTTTTAAAGACGGTAAGAACGACATCCCTGCGATTAACGGAAAAGATCTGCAACTTACTATAGATATTGACCTGCAAATTAAAGCAGAAGAGTTACTTACAGGAAAACGCGGTGCCGTCGTTGCGCTGGATCCAAATACAGGTGAGATCATTGTGATGGCAAGCAAGCCCGACTTTGATCCCAGAGACTTTTCCGGAAGAATTCCTGCAAAACTCTATGATTCTCTTAGGTTGCACGAGGGCAAACCACTTCTGCCAAGAGCCTTTCAATCTGCATATGCACCGGGGTCTACCTGGAAGATGCTAATGTTAGCTGCGGCTCTTCAGGAAGGATTGATTAATGAGCATACTACATTCAATTGCAAGGGCGGTATGTACTTCGGGAATAGACACTTTGGCTGTACACACGTGCACGGCAATGTGGATGCCAGAAGAGCAATCCAAGGCTCATGCAATACATATTTTTATCAGCTTGGTTTGAAACTTGGCCTGGATAAAATCTATGAATATGGAAAGCTCTTTGGTTTTGGAGAAAAAACAGGAGTTGATGTGCCTTATGAAGGAAAAGGTTCATTTCCTTCCAGCGAACAATTGATGAAAAAAAACAAGTATATACCTAAGGGTATTGTTTTAAACTGGGGTATCGGACAAGGTGAAATATCAACGACTCCTTTGCAGGTTGCCGTTTATACTGCAGCATTGGCAAACGGAGGAACTCTTATCCAGCCGCATACTGTAAGCCATATATATGATCCTGAAACACAGAAACTTGAGCCGGTCAACTATACTGCTACCACATTGCCTATAGATGAAAAAATATTCGATATCATACATGACGGTATGTTTGATGTGGTAAACAAACCTGGTGGCACTGCAAATAATGTAAAGATTGATGGACTCGACATATGTGGCAAAACCGGTACAGCGCAAAATCCTCACGGAAGAGATCACTCTTGGTTTATATGTTTTGCGCCTAAAGATAATCCAAAAATTGCTGTAGCCTGCATGGTAGAAAATGCCGGGTATGGTTCTACTGTTGCTGCTCCGATTGCCAAAGAAATTGTAAATGGGTTCTTTTTCCCTGATACAACTAAAATCCAGCAGCCCGATTCAATTAGTATTCAATCTCAAATTGATTCTTTAAAATTCGAACAAGAAATTTCTGATAATCAGTAAATCTATATTTATCAGATTGATACTTATACACATCTGTATTTTTTGAGCTTTAAAATCCAAAAAATGTCCTTTTTTTTTCGTATTTTAGTCTAATTCTATTTTAGATAACCAGACTATTTATGTGGAGTTGTTATGTACACTAAAATGAAAGATTATCTTGCAAACGAGTTGAAAAGTTTGGAAGAACAAAAGTTATATAAACACGAGAGAATAATCGAAAGTCCTCAAGGACCTGAAATTCTTGTAAATGACAAAAAAGTTTTAAATTTCTGCGCAAATAACTATTTAGGTTTGTCTTCGCATCCTGAGCTTGTTCAAGCAGCTCATGATGAAATTGATAAGCGCGGTTATGGTCTTTCTTCAGTTCGCTTTATTTGTGGTACTCAAGATGATCATAAACTTCTTGAAAGAAAAGTTGCTGATTTCTTAGGAATGGAAGATTCTATTCTTTTCTGTTCAGCTTTTGATGCTAACGGCGCTGTATTCGAGCCATTATTCGGGCCTGAAGATGCAATCATCACTGATGCTCTTAACCATGCATCAATTATTGACGGTATCAGACTTTCTAAAGCAAAAAGATGGATCTTCAACCATGGTAATTTTTCAGATACTGAAGAATTAGATCCTTCTACAGGTAAAACTTTGAAAGGTTTGGAACGCTGCTTGAAAGAAGCAAATGAAGCTGGTTGCAGATTTAAAGTTATTGCTACAGATGGTGTATTTTCTATGGACGGTGACATTGCTGACCTTCCTGCAATTTGTGATTTAGCTGAAAAATATGATGCTTTAGTTATGGTAGATGATTCTCACTCTTCCGGCTTTATGGGCAAAAAAGGTCGTGGAACACACGAACACCATAACGTAATGGAAAAAGTTGATATCATCACTACAACATTTGGTAAAGCTCTAGGTGGAGCTTCCGGTGGCTGTATCGCTGCTAAACAGGAAATCATCGATTGGATGCGTAATAAAGCTCGTCCTTATCTATTCTCTAATACATTAGCTCCTGCTGTTGTTGGTGCTACTATTAAATGTATCGATATTTTGTCTGAAACTACTGAATTAAGAGACAGATTGGAAGTAAACACTAAACGCTTCCGTAAAGAAATGACTGAAGCAGGTTTTGATATTATTCCTGGTGAACACGCAATCTGCCCTATCATGTTTGGTAAATATGATAATTGCTCTGAACTTGCAGTAAAATTTGCAGACAGAATGCTTGAAGAAGGCGTTTATGTAACTGCATTCTCTTTCCCTGTAGTTCCTAGAGGTAAAGACAGAATCAGAGTTCAAATCTCAGCGGCTCACACTGATGAGCACTTAGATCTTGCTATTGCAGCATTTAAAAAAGTAGGTAAAGAGCTAGGAATGCTCTAAACCTTGTAATTTAATGCATATTACGGAAAGAGGCTGATTTAGAATTAAATCAGCCTCTTTCGCTTTATATCATGTGCTAATGTCTTTGAGTCATCTACTTTAAACTGCAAATAACATGTTCAAGTTTTTCCTTAATCTCCCCTGCTATTTGCGCAATCTGAGTATTATCTACAGCAAGCATTGAAGCAATAGGATTAATAGCCGACACTTCAACTTTATTAGCTTCGAGCTCTTGAACTACAATATTGCACGGCAACATTGTTCCTATTTTATCATCTTCTTGCAAAGCTTTATAAGCAAAATGTGGATTGCAAGCACCCAATATTGTATATCTATGATATTTGATATTCAACTTAGCTTCAATCTTGTCATGCATATTTATTTCGGAAAGAATGCCAAAGCCTTCTTTTTCTAACTCTGTCCTTATTATTTCAATGGTACTGTCAAAGTCATTATTCACAGTTTTTGTAATATGATATATCATTAAAGCCCTCCAATATCTCAATAAAATAAATCATATATATAACACGAATATAAAGATTTATATTTTTGATTTTTCTTTTATAAATAAACTACATTGCCTTTAATAATACTCTATCAACCCTCTTTTTTGTTCACTTTTGCATTCTTTTAGCCAAAATTTTTGATATTACTGGAATCAAGGCAGTAACAAAAGCAATTAGAGTAATAGGCGGCAAAAAGCCCTTCCAATGCTCTAAATCAAACCAACTGTAAGATTCTAATACCATAACATGAGCAGCTACAAATATCAGAGAAAAATAACCTAATTTTTGAAATAAACGGAATTTGTTTTCATTCATATTTTTTTTGACTGTTGGCAGTGAGCTGATTCCGGGCATAATTAGAGCTGACAGTGCGAGGATTCCAAATAAAATAAGCAGATTTCCGGTCGTGTTGAATTCCAGATTTGGCGCATAGATACCTGAAAACAAATCAGGAGTTAGGATTCTTAATGACAATACTGCATGCACCATAGCCATTATAAATCCCCACTGTCCCAGGTATTTGACCGTTCCTTTCAGATTTGTTGCCCATTGCTTGCCCATCTTAGAAAAGCTTCCTATAGCATATGACAAAGCAACTGCGGTTAATGCATTCCATGCCAAAGCTTTATTCAAAGTAAAGCTACTTAACAGGAACCAGTCTATTCCTTCTATTATATTGTATCTTATAATTGCGTAAATAAAAAAAACGCTAAATGTACCCCAGAATATTTTTTGGGCAGTCTTCTTGTTGACGTCTTGCAGTATTTCAGTTTTTTCCATCTCTAGATCTGTAAATGTTCCAATTTTTTAATAATCTAAAGAAGAATTTCTGTCATTTTTATTCTATATTTTTTTCTTTTTCTATATCCATTTGCTTAGATTCTATTGAACAGATAAAAAAAAAAGATTCTACTCTGAGCAATAAGATCAGAATAAAATCTCTAAGTCGTTTAAAATATCCCAGATAATTTATGGTTTAACCAAGAATTTTTTAGTAGAAGTAATTTCCTCACTTCCATTTTCTTTATATGTGATTCTATAAATATAAACTCCCGGAGTAATATAAGCTCCGTTTATATCTTTTCCATCCCATTTTTCGCCACCGTTTCCGTCTGTTTCTTCAATAGAAATAACAAACTTTCCGTCAAGCCTAAATACATCAATTGTACATCTGGAAGGCAATTCAGCAAAATATATATCAGGTCTATCCCCTATTTTAATAGGATTAGGATAAACGTAAGCTTTAGAATCTGTATCTTCACTTGTTACGACAAAACCTAAAGAATTACCGGCTCCCTCAGTAATAGGAGTCCCATCAGACGCTATTACATCTTTTACCGTAAGCAAATAGTTAATTCCTTTAGCAGACAAACGCTTATTCGGATCTAATCCTAAAAGTACCTTAGTAGAATCTGTCTGATCCATTTCTATTAAATAGATTCCACCTTCAGGAGTAATCGAATAATTTTCAATTACTGTTGCGGATTCAGTAGTTATTTTATGACTAAACTCAAGCCCCAATATACCTTTACTTAGTACTTTAAGACTTTTTAGATACATTTCTTCAGCTTTCTCAGGCAAAGATTTAATAATCTCTAATTCCTTTTGTATACTTGGTGAGCCATAAAAATCTTTAAATGCACTTGATTTAAACAAGTATTTTCCATTTGGCACATCATCATAGAAAGTAAACAGCAAAGTGCTGTCAGCATTGCTTAATACTTGTTTTATAGGGTATTCTGTATTGTCTTCCTGCGATTTTAATTCAAAGTCAAATACATTCAAACCAGATAGAGGTAAATCACCTGAATACTTAACTTTGAGTATTTTCTCAGTAAATTCTCCTGCCATTGGTTCAATCATTTTATGAGTATATACTTCAACTAAATCAGAATCTTCCAAAACTGACTCTGTATCAGTCAATGTTAGACTAACTGACTGTATCACAAACTCATATATTGATTCAGGCTGGAGCGTATCAACAGCAAAATACAATTTATCTGTAGCTCCTATAGCCACAGCTTTAGCAGAATTCTCACCTCTGACAATTCTATAAATCTGATAATAGTCTGCATTAGTTGCTTTATTCCATTTCAAATAAGCAGATGTGTCAGAAGTGGCCCAGGCTTCAAATCCTGTAGGAACATCCGGCCCATCATATTGAGCGTCATATTCGAAAAACAATGTCCTTCCAAAATTTGAAAATCCGAGTTCATTAACTCCGTTTTTATCAAAATCATAAATTACTCCTGCTACAGTATATGCAGTTGGATAATACCATTTTGGAATTATTTCATTTTTTACATCATCCCATCCAAAAACATACAAATTAGGGAAAGTTGAAATTACAAACTCTTCTCCCTTCTTGTTGTCTAAATCACCTGTGGACATTCCATTTTTGTAAAATGCGTTGACCTTAGGAATTTGTCCGGCACGAATCTGTGTAAAATGTTCTTTCCAGATAATCTTATATTGGGAATCGGCAGGATCAAATTTATAGACTCTATAGTACCAAACACTGCTTCCGGCATCATATTTATTGTAAAGTGGATAACTACCGTGATTCCCAAGAACCAATTCAGGAGTACCGTCTCCATCTATATCACATTTATTCATATAAACAGTATTTGGAAATATCGCTGTAGTATCTATAAACTCGAACTTGAACTGACCATTTAAGTATTCATGCACATAAAGTCTACCGTATGAATCAGAGTGAGCCATTTCTACTTTGCCGTCGTTATCAAAATCGCCAACAGTCATTCCTCTGGCAAGGGAAACTCTGAGATATTGTTTCGGAACTACAGCAGTAGCTTTATATTTATACTCACCACCGGAATATTGATACATAAAATAGGAAGTGTCATTATACATAATCACTTCATCTTTACCGTCGTTATCAAAATCAAACATTCCTGCTGCCCACATAGTATAGGCATTATTAGATGTAAATAGCGGATTATCAAAGTACTTTCCGTTTCTTTCTTGAAATACAGCAGTTCTGCCATAGTTTGTAGCTATTATTTCAGCTTTACCGTCACCATTGGAATCTCCTTTTCCTACAACAGCCCAAGGCACTTCAGTGGAATCTACAGGGACAAAGTTATTATCATCAAACTCAAGCGCAATTGTTTTTACATCGGCCAAAGTTTGACCATCATTGATGATGATTTCTGCTTTGCCATTCCCGGAAAAATCATCAACTACGTTTGTGAGGTACGCCATTCTGGTTGAATAACTTTTTGTATAAAACTTATCCAGAGGCATATCATTCTTAACTACTTCAAAAGCGTCTGATATTGTAGATTTGTTTCCTGCTTTATCAGTCACTGTTATTTTATAGTCATAGCTGCCTGAGACTAAGCTATCAAGAATAAATAGGTGATACTTTGTTTCACTTTCAGAATCTTTTACTTTGATTACTCTATTTGAATTTTGACTAATTTCCAAATCTGCAACAGTTGATCTATTTGTTGAAAAACTAATTAAAGTTGATCTTTTATCAGCTTTATATGCAGCAAGTACTTTTACTTCAGAAAACTCAGGTTTGCTTTCTTTCGAAATTATTTCCAGGAATTTTCTCTGTTCGAGAGATTTACCATTTTTGAGTTTTACAACTAACCTGACTGTATATAAGGTATCTCTGAACTGATCGGGAATAAATTCTGCAAGAATTCCCTGTTTTATCTGTTTATCTTGCGAGTCACTAATCAATACCCATTCTTTTGGTAAAGTACCGGTGCCAATGTAAACACTGTAAGAATCGAATAAAGGAGTTACAACTGTACCCTTTACTTGATATTTAGGATAGTCTTCCTTGATAATTCCATCCTCATACTTAGGCGAAATTATTTCAATTTCAGAAGGAGCCTGTTCTTTAATAGCAGCTTCTATATCCAGAAAACCTGCAGCTGTATAAATATCCCAGCCATCATTGTTATAGTCATAAGCAGAAGCAAGTAATACTGCTTTTAATTCATTTGGAGAGTAATTCGGATTAATCTCTTTCAGTAACGCAAGAGCGGCAGAAATGTGAGGAGCTGCAAGCGAAGTACCACTGGTTTCTGTAAATTCATCATTTACAGTTGTAGTTTTAACAAGTGCCCCTGGAGCACAGATATCTAGTCTTGAGCCGTAATTCGAAGCGCCATATAGCTTACCCTTATCAGCAGTTCCACCTACTGATATTACTTCATCATAATCAGAAGGAAAATGAGTATAAAAGGACCCGCTATTCCCAGAAGAAGCTGCAATAACAACTCCCATATCAGAAGCAAATTTCACTGCTGCTTCAACTAAAGGTGATTTTGTTGTCTGACCAAAACTAAAATTGAGTACATCTACACCATTCATAGCAGCATAAACTATAGCTCTGGCAATATCATCAGACTCACCGTTTCCTGTAATATCAAAGGCTCTTAGAGCCATTATTTTTGAATCAAACGCAAGACCTTGGATGCCTTGTCCGTCTATTCTTTTTGAAGCTATAATTCCACTTACTTTTGTACCGTGGTGATTTTCATCATTTGGTATCGGATCAGGAGTAATATAATCACCTACATTGGCAAAATCCTGATCAACAAAATCATATCCGATTACATCATCAATAAAGCCATTGCCGTCTTCATCAATTCCGTTCAAATCTCCAAAAATTCCTTCCTTTTCTTCGTCAGAACTCCATGCGTCAAATTTGCCGTTCCCGTTTAAGTCTTCTTTTGGATTAATCCAGATACTGTTATTCAAGTTTTTATGCAGATAATCCAGTCCAGTGTCTACAACACCTACCACAATCCCTTTACCTGTAGCATATTTCCAGGCCTCCTTTGCATTTATCTGCTCCAGTGCCCACTGCCCTTCTATTGATATATCTGTCTGTTCAACCTGAAATACAACATTTTCAAATATTTCATACGAAACTTTAGAAGCATCCAAATTTGCTGTAACAGATTCAAGATTATTCTTTTCTATAACGTAGAAACTTTGAAGCTCGCTCAAAGACTTATTTGCAGAAAGAGTGAAATCTTTCCTTTGCTTCACAGATTTCAGAGTCGACTCGTCCAAAATTGATTTTGCATATATTTTTGGAACAGCAGACTTGTTCTTTATTTTCAAAATATAGGTATTAGATTTAGCCATTAACGGCATTGCAAAAAGCAAAAAGAGACAGATATATCTAAGCATCATATTTTCCGATTATTTTACTATTAAATCACTAGGTAAAACGGGCATAGAGAGTAATTCTTTGAACAGCTGCCATCTTTTTTCAGGTTTATCAGCTGTTCCACCCAGTTTGTTTATATATTCTTCGACCATGTCATGGCCAAGATTATAGTTGATTACATAAGATCGATAAGTATCTATAAAATCCATAAGTTTGGTAGCTCTAAGTTCAGACTGAAGCTGATATTTCATTTTAAAAGCAATAGCCTCTTCTCTAGTCATACTACCATCGAGATAGTTTCTTGCAGCATCATTTCCTGCATAAGTGAGTTTTCCGGCGAGTTCCATAATTTCATAGTACTTATCTGCTTCCTCAGGATCAAAACCCGCTAGAGGAAAAACAACTTCTTTTTCAAATTTAATCCTATCATCGCCCGGAAAAGCAGTCTTTATTCCAAAGTTTGCAGTTCCTTCAGAGATCAATGCCTGAGGACTAAACAAAGGATAAATTGAGAACTCAACCATTCCTTTTTCTATAAGCATATGCTTTTCTATTAGACTATGATAAGCATGATGCCCTGGATAACCTTCATGGCAGGCAAGATCTACTGCTCTATCCACATATATTGGTAAATCCATATTTACCTGAATCAAGCTATAAGCATTACCTTTAAACCAGTTGTAACCACCCCATGGTTTATCATTGACATATTCTACTTTGAAACTTTCACCTTCGGGAAGCTGTAAATACTCTTCAGTACGTCTTTTACCTTCAGCAATTGCAGCTTCAAAAACTGCTGCTACTTTTTCCTGTGGAATAATATATTTATTTCGGAATTCATTAAAACGAGTAGCTACATCACCCTCGCCCGGTAAAAGATCTTCCAACTTTTCAATTAGCTTTGCATAGTGTTCTTCTGAGTAAGAAGGAGAAACAGCATCATATAATGCTTTAGATTCCTCATCGAAACTCATTCTTTCTCCATTTAGATATCTAACTCTGGCAATTGCAGATTCCAACATCCTTTTTAGATATTTTACTCTGTTTTTCAGCTCTACTTTCTGCCAGTCAAATTTTAGATTATCTAATTTTTCTATTAAGCTTTTAGCTTTTGTAGTAATATCTTTGAGTTCTAATTTCTTTGACAATGCTTCATTTTTCAGACTATCCGGACCAAAATATGCATCTACATAATTAGGATCATGCTCACCTATCTGAAAGATAACTTTTACATAATCATTTGCAATTTCAGTAATCGTAGATTCTGCATCTACTCCGTTCGAAGTAGTATGAATATCTTCATTTTCTTCATTGCAGGCCATCAAAAAAACAGTAATAACAAGTATATATAAATACTTCATGTCTAAAACTCTCCTACTATGTTAACTTCTCTTTCTAATTCAATATCAAAATTCGCTTTCACTGTTTCAATTATATCTTGTGATAATTTATATATATCACTTCCAAGAGCACCACCATAATTCACTAATATAAGAGCGTGTTTCTCTGATACTCCTGCTTCACCAAGCCTTTTGCCTTTAAATCCACATTTTTCTATAAGCCAAGCAGCAGATATTTTGAACTTGTCTTCAAAATTATACAGAGGAACTGCTTCATATTTAGATTTTATTTTTTCTGCTTTCTCAACTGATATTATTGGATTTTTAAAAAAGCTGCCGGCATTTCCTATTTTGTTGTGATCGGGCAGTTTAGAATTCCTGACTTCACATATATAATCAAACAACTCAGCAGCAGAAAAGTTTGATTTACCTTCAAACTTTTCCTTTAAATCTCTATATGTTAAAACAGGTTCAAATACTTTGCTTAGTCTATACTGAACACTAGTAATAATAAACCTTCCCTTGAGACTTGTCTTAAATATGGAACTGCGATAGGAAAATTTGCATTTATCTTTCGCAAATGTCATTTCTTCCGCAGTATCCCTTAAAATTCCTTTTAAAGACTCAAAACACTTATCCTGCTCTACTCCATAAGCACCAATATTCTGGACAGGAGCTGCACCTACTGTGCCAGGTATTAAAGCTAGATTCTCAAGTCCATAATAACCATGCTTCAGACATTCTTTGATAAAGTCATGCCAAACAACGCCGGCTCCAACTTCTACTAAAACATCTTTAGTATTATCTTCTATTATGCGGAAGCCTTTGATGTCGTTCTTTATTATATTATGTTTCAAATTACTGACAAAAAGTATATTTGACCCTCCGCCTAAGACAATATCTTCTTCTAAATAATCTTCACTATTCAAATATCTTATAATATCTTCCTGAGAATGGATCGAAATAAGTTTTCTTACCCTCGCCTCTATACCAAAGCTATTATATTCTTTTAAATTAGCATCTCTAATAATTTTCATTGCATTTATAGATTAATCGTAAAATACAAAGATACAAATTTGATGAGAGTTTAGGGTAATCTAATCTATATCTCTTTTTAAAAAAATGTGCTGAACATAGAACTCTTGCTATTTAACACTACTGAGTTTTTAAGCGATTCAGTAGTAAAATGAACTTTATTATTATAATTGAGCAAATGGAAAAACTTCGTTGTTCTGTAGCATTCGAAGTCCTATTTAAAGCCTTATCACATTTCAGACATAAAAAGTAAACGCCCAGACTTCTTTATAATACAAAACCGATACCTACTTAGTTACAGCAAGTATCGGTTTTAATATAATTATTTGGTTTCGTTTACTGTTTTAAGATCCAATCTTTGATATAGTTTAAAACCTGAGGAGCAATTGTTTGCTCAATTTTTCCGTATTCTTGAATCATTCCTGTTTCACATTCTTGGAAAAGGTGATTCATCCCTGTAAATTCTTTTATTTCAACATTCAAATCATTCTCTTTTTTGAGTTGATTTAAAACTTCAATATTTTCTTTGGCAGGCACTTGTAAATCTTTACTTCCAAATAAAGCCAGCATAGGAATTTCAACTTTTGCGATGTATTCAGCAGGCTCTATACAAATAATTTCACGCATACTTGGAGTTGTAAGTTGACGCACTATGTCATCGCGTTGTTTTTTTGGAAGTGCATCTCCATATGACTTTTCAAAATGCTTATCTAGTGCATCCTCCAAGTCTTTACCGTTTAGACTTCTGTTGCGAACAAGATCATGAGCTTCATCAAAAATTTTATTATTATTATCTAATACATTTTTAGGTGCGCCATACGCACTATCTATCTTATATTTCTGTAAAAGCATTAAATCCTTGCCGCTAAGTACCGGTCCGGCAAGCATAACTATAAAAGCCAAATCATCATCTTCAGAAGCGATTCCCGGAGCTATTACGCCACCTTCACTATGACCGAGAATGCCTATTTTGTCTTTATCAATCAGATCATGATTTCTAAGGAATTCGATAGCAACTTCAGTATCAGTTGCCAAAATTTGAGGAGTAGCTTTAGCATAATCACCTTCAGATTCACCCACACCTCTTTCATCATAACGAAGCACTGCTATACCTGCTTTTGTTAGATAATCAGCCAAAACTAGAAACGGTTTATGTCCAAATAATTCTTCGTTCCTATTTTGCGGTCCCGAACCTGTGACTAAAACAACTGCAGGAAAATCTTTGCCTTCTTTAGGAGTAGTTAGCGTTCCCTTTAGTACAATATTGTCTTTTTCATTGTTGAAGCTAACTTCTGTGCTATTATAAGGGTAAGGCTTTTTGGGTTCTTGAGGTCTTTTAGGGCCTGCTTCTTCTGAGCTCATTTTTTTCAGATTTAAAGGAAAACTCTGACCGGCTTGGATGAACTGACCTTCAATCTTTTCATTATCTATTAGTTTGCCTTTATATGAAATACCAGCAGCACTAATATCTATAGATAGTTCCGAATTTACAAAAGCAGTTTTACTGGCCTGTATACCAAAAGCTCCCTGACTAGGACTATCCATAGTAGATTTAAGTTCGTCACCGCTTTTCTCAATATTGAAATTCAATTTTAATTTATAGCCTTGGATCGATAATTCTCCGCTCCAAGTACCTATTATTTCCTGACTATAAGAAGTAGTCGCCAAAAGAAATATAAAAGCAAAATAGAAAATAGCTCTCATTGATAATTTCCGACTTTATAATACAATGTTTAATAACACAAACTAAGATTAGGACTAATATACGAGATTTTTATTTGACATTAAACAAAACAAGCTATCTAAATATTAGATAGCTTGTGAGAACTTATTATTTTGCTAAGCATATATTATTCGTAACGCAAAGCATCAATAGGATCAAGTTTTGCCGCTTTAAAAGCCGGATAAACCCCAAAAATGATACCCATCATAGTACAGATACTAACAGCAATGAAAATCCAAAGAAAAGGAAGAGTTAAATCCATGCCCATCATTTGACCAAATATATTCCCTACCACAATTCCAAGAATAATGCCTATCAATCCACCTAGTTGAGCAAGTGTAATTGTTTCGATAAGAAACTGAATTACTATATTTATCCTCTTTGCTCCTACAGCTTTTCTTACACCTATTTCCTTGGTACGTTCTTTCACAGAAATGAGCATAATATTCATTATGCCTACTCCAGCAGCCAGCAATGAAATTCCTCCAGTCACCCAACCGAAATAAACTAAATATTCAGTAAGAGAAGAAAACTGATCACCGATAGCCTCATTAGACTCTATTTCAAAATCATTCTCTTCCCATGGCTTTACATTTCGAAGAGTCCTTAATATACCAATAGCTTCATCAATAGTTTCATCAATTTTGTCTTTCGAAGGAGCTCTCATTTGAATTGTCAAAGATTCATCCCACCAAGAGGCGTAATACTTCAGGAACTGAGTTACAGGAATAATAGCTCTATTATCCTGACTTTGTCCCATCATTGCACCTTTTGGTTCAAGTAACCCTATTACAGTAAACTTTTGCTGTCCAATTGTAACATCTTTACCTAATGCTTTGCCATCAGGAAATAGTTTGACTAAAACATCATTACCAATAACAACAACATTTCTCTTAAATCTAACATCGTCAAAACTCAGAGATCTACCATCTATTAAGTTATCACTCATAATAGTGAAGTAATTCTCATCTGCTCCCATAAGTGTAACGTTGGGATCAGTTTCTTTATTCCCAGATTTTATTACTTTAGCACCACTTGCAGAAAAAGCAGACATGATTTTCGTAAGAGTCATCTCAGCTTTAAAATCTTGATATTGAGAGTAAGTTATAGATTTACGTCTTGCATATTTTCGCCAGTCATTTCCAAATTGCATTGCAGGAGCTTTTTGAATGAAAACAGAAGTCTCTCCTAACGCCTCCAATTGGTCATCAACAGTACTATTAAGTGATTCAATCAATGAACCTACTGCAATTAAAGAAAAAACACCTATGGCAATACTTATTAATGTCAGGAACGAACGCAATTTATTCGCCCTCACTGCTTGCAAAGCCATCAAAATGCTTTGTATTACGTTCATTATTCACTCCTCATAGCGTCAACAGGATCTAATTTCGCAGCTCTAAATGCTGGTATCAATCCAGCTAACATTCCAACAAAGACCGAGACAAGGGTTGCCCAAAACAGTAAATCATATGGTAAAAATTTGGATAAAAATGACAATTTGTCGCTTACATAAACAGGTAAATACTCTGCTGCTAAAAATACAAGAGCTGAACAAACAACAAAAGAAAGTAATGCTCCGATAAAACACAACAAACCGGATTCCATGATAAACTGCCATGCTATAGATCCACGTTTTGCTCCTAGTGCTTTTCTGATTCCAATTTCTTTTGTTCTCTCCACAACTGAAACGAACATCACATTCATAATACCTATTATGCCAACTATAAAGGATAAGGTAGTCAGTCCAATGCCAGCCCCCCAAACCATTTTACGAATCATAGATACTTGTTTTTCGAAAGCCTTAGTTTCATTAATAGAAAAATCATCTTCTTCATGCGGTTTAACACTTCTAATAGCTCGCATTACGCCTCTAACTTCATCTCTTACTAAGTCTAATTTCTCAACAGAACCTGCTTTAACTCCAATTGATATAGATCTATTAAAATTTCCAAAAGTCTTCAGAAATGATTTCATTGGAATAAAAACCTGATTATCGATAAAATCAAAGAACATATTACCCTGCTTTTTGATTACACCAATAACTCTAAACTTGTGTCCATTAAGTTTTACTATTTTCCCAACAGGATTCTTACTATCAAATATTTTCTCGTATATGTTATATCCAAGTACAATAACTTTCTCTCCCCTTAAATCTTCAAATTGAGAAAAATGTCTCCCAATAATAACCTCTCCGGCAGGAGATAAAGAATGTTCAAAAGTTGTACCCAGAATAGGAAAGCCAGAATAATTTTCTCCATCAAATGCCATTGAAGCACCCCATCTCCTTGCAGTCGGAAAAATCAGTTCAGCATTTTGAACCCTGTCTATAAATTCATTTACTTGGTCTATAGAAATATTTTTGCGTTGACGCACCTCATCCCAAGACTTGCCACCAGCCCAGTCGTGTTTATCAACATACAAAACATCAGCACCCATGATGTTGAAAGTGTCTTGCATCGCACTATCCAATCCATCTAAAACCCAGCCCATAATTATCACAAATGAAATGCCAATGAGCACTCCCAGTGAAGCTAGGAATGAGCGCATTTTGTTTGCCAGCATAGCATCTAGTGATATTTTGAAGGCTTCTGATATTTCTGAAATTCTCATATCTTAGGTCTGGTTTATTAAATAACTGGTTCCGGGTTCTTCTCGTCAGATTCGATTAGTCCGTCTCTGATTTTAATTATCCTATGCGCATGGCGAGCAATATCTTCTTCGTGAGTAACTAAGATGATAGTATTCCCGCCTTTCCAAAGATTTGCAAAAAGCTGCATAATTTCCTCGCCTGTCTTAGTATCTAAGTTACCCGTAGGTTCATCTGCTAAGATAATTGAAGGATCATTTACAAGGGCTCTTGCAATTGCTACACGCTGGCGCTGTCCGCCTGAAAGTTCATTCGGTTTATGTGTTACCCTATCTTCAAGTCCAACTTTTTTCAAAGCTAATTTTGCTTTTTCCTGTCTTTCAGAAGCAGACAGTCCTGCATAAATAAGAGGAAGTTCAACATTTTTAAGTGAGGAAGCTCTCGCTAGCAAGTTAAATGTTTGGAACACAAAACCAATCTTTCGATTTCTTATATCTGCTAACTGATTGTCATTCATTCGGCTCACATCCGCATCTTCTATCATATACCTTCCGGCAGTCGGTGTGTCCAAGCATCCAAGTATATTCATCAATGTAGACTTACCTGAACCTGATGGTCCCATAATAGCTACGTATTCATTTTCATGAATATCAACGGAAACTTCTCTGAGCGCAAAAACTTTTTCAGTTCCCATTTTATAAACTTTTGCAACTTTATCAATTTCAATAATGCGTTTTTTCATTTAAATCCTCACCTAGTCCTTTTTGCCATCAGATTCTTTTCTAATTTTTGAGCCGTCTTTAAGTAATTTACTGACAGCAGTGAAGTTCCCTGAAACTATTTCCTGTTTTTCTTCCAAACCGTCGGTTATTTCAATAAAGCCTTTGTCAGAAATACCTGTCTCTACAAAAGTCTGTTTAACAGAATCTCCGGAAACAATAAATACTAAAGAAGGTGGTATATCATTTTTCTTAACATCTTCTTCCTGTCTAAACTGTCCCGCTTTATCTTCTTCACCTACTTCATGTTTCTTTTGTCCCAAGCGAACAGTAACAGCTTGTAATGGAACTGAAAGCACATTATGCTTAGTCTTAGTATTAATCTCTACATTGCAGCTCATACCAGGGCGCATTTTAATGTCTCTTTCGAGTAGTCGAACTTTAACTTCAAAATTTGTTACTTGATCCTGAGCACCCAAAGATGATACCTGAGCCGAATGACCAATTTCAATCACAGTACCTAAGAATTTTTTATTAGGGAATGCATCAATTTCGACAAACGCAGTATCTCCGATATCTACTAACACAATGTCATTTTCATCAACATCTACCACAGCATTCATGACACTTAGATCTGATATGCGAAGCATCTCAGTACCTTGCATCATTTCAGTGCCTACTACTTTTTCACCTTTTTCAACTGAAAGTTTAGTGATAGTACCTGCCATAGGTGCATAAATAGTAGTTCTTTCGGCATTTCTTTCAATTTCTCTGTAAGCAGCTTCACTTCTTTCTAAATTAGATAAAGAGGACTTATAAGCAGCGAAAGCAGTTTGATAAGTGCTTTCTGATCTTTCGAAATCAGATTTGGATACAAACTCTTTTTTGTAAAGTTCAGTAATTCTGGAAAGTTCTGATTTAGATCTTTCCATTTCTGCCTTACGCATTTCTATTTCCATTTTAGCGGCATCCAGAGCGGCTTTGAACTGATCAAGTCTGGTTTGAATAATATCCGGTTTGATTTTCACTAATAGTTGATTAGTAGAAACAGTATCACCTTCTTCTATGCCCAAATAAATTATTTCACCACTGGTTTCAGGTGATATTTTCACTTCAGTTTCAGGGTTAATTCTGCCAATTGCTGAAACCTTTTGTGAGATAGTTCTTCTTTCTACTTGTTGAGTTCTTACTCGTATAGAATTATCTTTACTGCAAGCTGAAAAAACCAATCCGGCAACAGCTATAGCAAATATTGAATTCTTGACATTGAAAAATTTTGACGAAAACATATCTTCCAAATCCCGGATATTATTTTTATATATTTTTTACTTTTTCTGCATCTTCAGGTGTCATTATCTCTGCTTTGTAAAACACAGCAGTACCTGCAATAAGGTCATGTAGTGTTTGTTTCTTTTCTGAAAGGGCAACAAAGCAGCCTATTATTAGTATAACACTTAAAAGAGTTCCGATTGTACTGATAAAATCCATCATCGTAATTAAGAATATGAAATTTAAAAATATTGAGATATATTTTATAAATGCTCTTAATAATAATTGCTGGAAACCAGACCATGTCCTGTTTGAGTTTGCTACTCTAAGTCCTAATATTAACTTACCAATTGTAGCTCCATAAAATATTTCTAGTGTAGTAAGCAGTACAAAAACTGCAACACTGTAGTATAAGACCCACTGGAATGAGAACTCTCTCATTTCTTCTTGTAACTCGGGATCTAATTGAGATATATCTAAAACAATTTGACCTTGCATCTCAGTTCCAAGCTCGATCTGTCTTTCAATTAAACCTGTCGATATAGAAATAGCTGTTAAAACTATCATAACTATTAAAGCATCGATAAACCATGCTAGAAACCTTTTACCAAATCCAACACGGAAATCAAGTTCATCTACATATTCATACTGCTCATAATCAGGCAGATTCGAATTGTTAAGATTATCATTCATCATACACCCCAATAAAAAAGATTAGAATTCTCCAATAGAATAAAGCAACTCATTTTTTGCTTTAAAGTAATCATACACTGAATTTACTAAATTTATTTTAGTTGTTACCAATTGCAAATTAGCATCATGAAGTTCATTGATTGAAGCAGAACCGACCTGAAATCTTTCTTTCGCACTTTCATAGTTGCGTTCCGCTGATTTTATGGATTTCTGAGTAATCTCTAAAGTTTTTTCTGCTGATTTTAGAGCTACATAAGCCATTTGAACTTGGGTCTTCACCTGCTGTTCCATTCTTTCGTATTCAACTTTGCTTTGTTCCACTTGCAGTTTTGCATTTTCGACTTGCCTACCTGTAGAAAAGTTAGTGAAAATTGGAACACTCATGGAAACGCCAACACTTGGAGTCCCCTGTCCAAAATCACCCCATTCATAATTACTCCATTGCCATCCACCGGATGCTCTGATTATCGGGAAGTAGCTGGAGTTGGCTTGTCTTACTGATGTTTCAGCTACTTCTACATTAATTTTGCTGGCAGTCAAATCACGTCTGCTTTCAGTAGCTTTATTTACTAATTCAGAAAAATTTCCAAATTGACTATTGAAGTCTTCAATATCTGTTTTACTTATTGATTCAGGCAAGCTGATTTTTTCAAAATCAACATTATCTATCGGGTTTAGTCCCATGTATGCAAGTAGATCTGCTTTTGCCATGCTTAATTGATTTTCAGCAGTTACAATTTGGAGTTCTCTGTTACCTAAATCTGCTTCTTGAGCATAGACAGATCCCACTGAAATAACTCCTGCATCAAACTGAGCTTTGATTCTTTCTAGCTCTTTATTGCCTAAATCGAAATTTTCCTGTCTGATTTCAACTATTCTGTAGTTTTTAATAATATCAATGTATTTTTTGATAATTTCTACTTTAACATAGTCTATTGTTTGCCTATGCCTTTCTTCATAGGCATCCCGAGTTTTTGTAGCCCTGTCATAATTAGCTTCTCTTGAAAAACCATCAAATAGAGTCCACGAAGCATTTGCATTCATATAGTAGCTATTTCGATTATCAATAGACAAAGGGATATTTGTCCCGCTAATATTAAATGTCTTTTTCTCTTCTAAATCTCTTGAATACCCCATATTGAAGTTTATCGACGGGAGGTACATACCAAAGGCATTTACTAGATCTGCGTGATTAGTTGCCAATTGAGCTTCGCTTAGATGGATATCGAAATTTTTCTTAAGAGCAATTTTAATACATTCCTGTAAATTATACTCTTTTTTCTCTCCAGTTGTCTGAGCAACAGATACCATTGAACTCAAAATAAAAACAAAAACGATGATTATTCGCATTTGAACACCAATTACAAAATACAATTACAGCTAAATATACGGATATAAATAAATCTTGTTACACTATTTTATAAGAAATATGTGTTTATTTCGTCGGGTAGTGTTTTTTGGAAGAGAGGTTGCCTTTTAAGTCTTTTGCAACTACACTAAATCTGAATGGTTTGGAAGGATCTTTAGGCACAAAAGAAAAAGATTGAGTCCAAAAAAGTTGTTTTTTATCTTCTTTATATTGGCCAGCCAACTCGGTATATGTGGCATTACCTTCAATTATAAACTCTGATATATAGTTTTCTTTCTCATCCAGCAAGCCATGAGAGGTTGTCCATACAAATACTTCTTTGTCAGACATTCTCTGAAGTCTGTCAATTTCCGGATCTTCAAAATCTTTAACTTTAATAAAGTATTTGTGCCCATATATCTGATTATCTGATTTGCGGACAAAGGTCAGTTCTTTGCCTATGTATTTTGCATTTGGAGTATAAGAGATTTCTTCACCTTGAGAGTATGCTAAAATCTCTCCAGAGGCAGTTTGCAGGTATGCCTCTAATTTATTGAAACTGCTTATAGGAAACGCCGGATCAATTTTATATGCAATGCTTGGATACATTTGTTTTGGAAGCTCAGGTTCAGCGATTCTTAGAGGTTCTACTTTAAAGCTGGCCCAGGTATTTTGCTGATCATTTCTCTTGACAAATAAGGTAACTGTCATTTCACCATAGCTTGGAGTAGTTCCCTCTACTATAATGGAGTCAGAGCTAATCATAGTTATTTCAGCGTTTTCTGTTTCCGGGATTACTTCCAATTTTGGTTTTGAATCATAAGTATATAGTTTATTATCTATACCGGAAATTATGCATTTATTCTTCCATTTTTTTCTGGCTAATGCGGAAACTTTCCGCTGCTCAAAAAATAGATTAAGATCAACGTTATAAAAAGATGATACCGGACGGTTTACATTGTAATCATTTTCTCTGCTATTATTTCCACCGGAACTGTTATTTTGAACAGTAGTATTGTTTTCCGCAATTATTTCTCTTCCTATTATGCCTGATGCATCTCCGTCAATATACACATTGAGCAGGAATTCAGTATTTGCGGTAATAATTTTTTCGGTATATAAATCAATTGCTGAAGCTGTCACTTTAACAATGTACTCGGTATTTTCCAGTCTGTCCAGAGGCGGATTCCAGAAAAATTTTGCTGACTTAATTTCTTCTATTTTCTTCATGGAAAAATGCGGATTAGCAGTTATATTTATTTTCTGAATTTCAGAATTACTCTGATTCAAAATGCGAACAGAGTATTCCACATTTTTAACTTCACCTTGAAAATGTATTATATTGGTCGAATCTAAATAGGTGAGATATGGCTTTTCATCTTTATATTCAACTTTACAGTTAAGTATTGTTTTTTCAGGCCATACTTCAAATGTACTACCAAAGAAATCACCACCGGATTTATCTACAAATTTGTATTTGGCCGGCAGTAAAAATATCAAGGCAGCAATATATAAAACAAAATATATCTCTACCTGACGTTTTCTTTTGATAGGTTTTATTTTCATTATTTTCTGACTCTATCCACTAATATCTTCTCTACTTCTGATCTTACAGCATGCTGTATCTCTTTTTCCTTAATGCTGCGCGCTGTAGTGCCCAGTTCTTTAATTGCTTCTCTAAAGTTTGCCAGCTCAGTATTTGTTGCTTTCATCTGATCAAGCATCTCATCATTTGGTTTGATTTTTTTATCAGTTTTTTCAATCAAGTCCGACATGAAAGTCAGCATTTTGGACTGCATGTCGAAAGTTTTATTCATGTTTTCAGTTAGATGTTCCATCTGTACGACAACTGCAGCAAAATCACGCCCTATTTCACCAATTTCTGTGACCAGTTCAGTTATTAGTTCATCCTCGTCTTGTTCCTCTTCAAACTGAACCATATCGTCATTTGGAGAGAAAAGCATTACTAAAAACATAAAAATCAGCATTAAGGACTCAAAAGCAATCCCCATTATAACCATTTCACTGGTTACCTGCTCACTAAACTGTCTTACGCCAATCAGTACAAGCAATATAGCTGCACCAAAATACACAAATGAGCTGATAGAAGAATAATAAAACCTATTTACAATTTCTTCCATCCAAAGCGCCGTTCCTTTGAGTAATCCAAGAGGATGCATCAAACTAACTTCAGAGCTGATATATTTACTTAAATCTTTTTCTTTTACACAAATTGACCAGAGAATAAACAGAGTAGGTACACCTGCTCTTTGCCTTTCATATCTCAATTCGAAAAATATATCTCTAAGTAGCTTTCTACCTTTGAGCGATTGAAGAGTATCGAGTTTTTCCATTATGTTCTCGCTCTAATTACAACAATTATTCCTAAAAACAGAAATATAATATTTGCCATCCATGCGCTTAATATTGGCTCTATTTCCATAGTATAGCCCACAGTTTTACCAATTTCAGTAAAAATTAGATAGGCAAAAGCTATTATCATGGCAGCGGCAATTTGAATTGCGATACCGCCCTTTTTCTTTACTGATGCAAAAGGCACGCCAAAAAGAACAACTATAAAATTTGCAAAAGGAAAAGCTATCATTCCATGATAATCAATTATATGTTTAGTTACGTCTTTACCTCCGCGTTTAAGGAGTTCGATGTAACTCTCATACTCCGGCAGTGTCATTTCTTCCGGCTCACGTTTGAGCTGTTCAATTTGATTATGTTTAGTATTTAAAGAAATATAGGTAGTGTCAAATGCCTCAACAGCAATCGAATCATCGTAAAATGTTCTGGAAATACCGTTAAGCAGTTTCCACTGCCCAGTAGAATCCCACCTCATTTTCTGAGCTTCTATTCTAGTTGCCAATCGAGGGTTCATCCTGGAAGTAAACTCTTCAATTGCAATTGTACTTCCTTCTTTTCTTTCCGGATTATAATAGCTCATTATAATATTTTTAAGAGGTGTATCTTTGAGATATAAATCATATATAGAAGAAGCCTTGCCTGATTTTTTGAGGTATACTTTTTCAATTTCTAATTTTGTTCTATTGGCCTCCGGTACAATCCATCCGTTAAACGCAAGTTGACCGAAAGAAATAAAAAGACTTAGAAACACCATAGGCAGCATCATTCTGTAAAGACTTAGTCCTCCGGTTTTCATTGCAGTGACTTCATTCATATTCGATAGTTTACCAAATGTAAATAAGACTGCTAATAACATAGCAATAGGAGTTAAAATCTTCAATATTTCAGGAAATAGAGATAAGTAATATCTAGCTATAATAATAAAATCCAGCTTTTCCCTCAAAAATTCCTCTAAATTTTCCATCAAATTTACTATCAGGAAAATTACACATAAAGCCATCAACGCAAAGAATAATGTGCTGATGAATTGCTTTATAATATATCTATCTATTATGTTCATTTGTTCCTTTGATTAAAATAAGTGTTATTCCACACATCTATTTTTTGGGAATAACTCCTATTGCTCCGGCTGATTGTCTATTTACAAAGACTAAAGCAGCAAAACCAATGATAGAAGCCAATATAGTAATTATGCTTATCATTTTACCTGTTGAAGATGCATCAGAGTCGTAGTACATGCGGATAGTGTTTTTACCTTTTTGAATAGGCAATGCTCTGAATGAGTAATTTGCATTTAGTACTTTTGTCTCTTTACCATTGATTTCAGCCTTCCATGCCGGATAGTAAACTTCACTAAACACAAGATAGCCGGCAGCATCAGCTTCCACTTCAAGATTCATTTCATTTGCAGAATAATCTTTAAAAGTTACCTGCGAACGGGTTCCGGCTCCGGTCTGATGTCCACTGTCTTCGGTCAGCACAACTTCTTTAGAATAATCGAATTCATCAGCTCTCATTCTTTGATCTATTTCATCTTTGCTGACAATTGTTTTTTCAAATACAACCCAAGCTCTTGGGAAGCGATTAGGAAGCTCGAAAAATCTAGGCTGTCCGCTTGCTTTGTCAATATCAATTTGATATTTCACATTATACAAAGCATTTACTTTATTTCTTCCTTCTATAGGAGGCAGAACGTTGGCCAAAATCAAAGGGTTGTAGCCTTCTGTCAACTGAATTCTGTCTATCATCCCCTGATTCCTATTAAAAGCCATATATGATGGATTATACATCCTGGAACTTACTCTAAACAGATCATTAGGATTATCAGGAGTAAATATATCTACTAAAGAGTTATCTATAACGTACTTACGCTCAGGATTCTCTTTAGATGCATTAAAATCAGCAGAAGCGAAGTATAAATCTCCAAACACTATCACAGAAATAAGCAAACCCGCTAAAGTTGGCGCTAATTTCTTCTTAGTCAAAAAGTGAATAAACAATAGTGCTATAGCAGACGTTAAGAATAATATTGTACCTTGATTAGTTACACCTTTTTCAACTTGTGCAGGAGTGTCTATCAAAGAAGGAATAGCTCCTAATAGTGTAAGCACACCAAAAGCTACACCAAGACCAAATACTCCATAAATTATCATTTTTACTTTTTTAAAATCTAATTCTGCGGCATAGTCGATAGCTTTACCGGCAAATATTGAAAAAGCTAAAATGAAGTAAAGCATCATTCTCGCCGGCATTCTAAAGGAATCAAATAAAGGAAAGTTGTAAAACATACCATGTACGAAGAAATTCTCGCCTAATGAATACATCACACCGAGAAGAGCCATGGATAGCAAAAATATATTTTTAGGATCCTTGTAATTAAATACTAGATAAAATACTCCAAGTAGGAAGACCATTCCTCCGAAATAAAAACCTGTTTCCCAGTAGTAATAATATGGTAATTGCTTACTGTCTTGTGCTAAATGAAAAGGAAACTTATTATTTCTATCCGGAAGCATTTTTCCAAAAGGATTAGGGAGTAATGTATTAGTCAACTGTTTAACCTGCAATGAACCTTCAGTAGACTTTTCATAAGTCATTTCTTTACGCTGAGACAACTCTGCAAGTTCGGAAGAAGGCAAATATTGAACTGCAAAAATCCCAACTCCAATTATAAATGGCAAAACGAAAGCAGCTATTTTATTCAGATTCTTTGAATTATCTGATTTCAATGACATTCCAAGCTTAAAGATACTAAATAGCCCAAGGAAAAAGACTTCAAATAAAGTCATTTGCGGGTGTCCGGAAAGCATGCTGAAGCCAAGGACAAGTCCCGAAAGAATAGCGCATTGCATTCTCTTTTCTTCAAATGCTTTATCAAGCAGGCCAATAACTAACGGAAACCATGCAAGGTGATAAATCATCATTGGGTGAATAACGTGCATGACCATTAAGCCACTAAATGAATATGAGATAGCAGAAATCAAAGCTCCGCCTTGTCCTGACTTCCACTGCCTTGCAAGCATATACATTGATAGCTGTGCAATAAAGAAGTGAAGTATCACCAGAAATTGAAGTGGTCCAACAGGGAGCTTGCCGTCTTCTACAAAAAAGTCCATTAATCTATTAAGCGGATAATAGTATCCAACCTGTAAATCTGCAATAAAAGGCATACCGACAAATGTATAAGGATTCCAAAAAGGAGTACTGCCATTAGCCGATTCCGAAGCAGCATAAGATTGAACAGGATAAACATATTCAGCAAAATCTTCCCAGAAGTATGTCTCTCCGGATATTTGGCTGTTGAAAAAAATAAAAGTAGTCAAAGCAAAAAGGATTGCTACTACCCAAATTGGTATCTTAAAGTCTTTCATGTTATTTCCCTGTTTTTTGAGCTATTACAATAATAGATAATCCATACGGAAAAGAAAATGCAGGTAAAAAATTTGACTCGAATGAAAAGAGTTTATGAAACAACTTGTTCATCCCGTCAGAAACTTTATCAACAGGATCTTTATGTTGCTCTTCTTTACCTGTAATTTTATCCAATTTTCTTTTTATGAAAGCCGGTAAAAACAGAATACTGTTAAAATAACTTGAGTATTTAATATCAAATCCGGCATCTTTTATCTTATTCAAAACTTCTTTTTTAGTATACCTACGATAGTGCATGTGAATTTCATCGTGTTTGCTCCACATCCATTTATATGCAGGCACTGTCATTATATAGTAGCCATTATCATCAAGAATATTATAGACATCTTCAAGAGCAGATTTATCATCTTCAATGTGTTCAAGCACATCAAGCATTATTGCTGCGTCAAATGGTTTAATATCATCCGGTAATTCTGCTATTGTATTGTTATATAATTTCTTTAATCCCCTTTTTTGACAGTATTCCAAAGCTGTCTTTGATGTATCTAAGCAGCTTATGTCATAATCTTTAGAAATATACGAGGCAAAACCACCGGTTCCGCAGCCTATATCTAATATCTGAGATTTAGTCGACAAAGAAGGAATAATTTTTTTTATTATTTTGGAAATGATAATGTTACGTGCAGTAAACCACCAATATGAATCTTCATTTTGGTAGTTAGTGTGATATACTATTTCTTGCATTTATTTACTTAATTATTATAATCACAAAGTATTGCAATTTACGGGCTGGCAATGTATTAAACAAGAATTTAGTTATATTTTTTAAACAGATGGAAAAGTTAGTACAACCGTTGTCCCTTTATTGATTACACTTTTGATTTCAATATCCCCTTTCATAGCTTCTATAAATCTATTCACAAGTCTTAGTCCAAGCCCGGTACCAGACTTGATTCCAATATCTTTTTTACTTTTATAAAAAGGAGCAAAGATATGCTTTAGATCCTCTTCTGATATGCCTACTCCTCTATCTTCCACTTCTATGGCAAATGTTTCTTTATCAAAGACTAGCCTAATGTCTATTTTAGATTCTTCCGGAGAAAACTTCATAGCATTAATCATAATATGAGTAATAATCTGACGAAGAAGATTAGTATCTATCATAGTACTGAAATAATCTTTTTCACTTGTAAATACTACATCATGCACAGATTTATCGAGAATTTTAACTTCTCTAATTAGTCTGTCCAAGTATTCAACGATATTCACTGTCCTTTTTACTACTCTTAGCTCCGAAGTCTCAACTTCAACAAACTTCACCACATCATCAACAAGATGATTAAGAATATTAACAGCTGCATAAATTTTTGAGATATAAGCAAAAGATTTTTCCAAATCCTGATTGCGTATAACTCTTTCTAAAACAGCAGCAGAAGTACTGATGTAAGTAAGCGGAGTGCGATACTCGTGAGAAATCATATTAATAAATCTACTCTGCAAATCAGAATACTCAGCTTTCTTCATTAAGCTTTTTTCAACTTCTTTTTTTGCAGATTCTAACTCTTTAGTTCTTTCCCTCACTCTATTTTCTAAGTCCTGGTTAAGCTGTTCCAATTTATTCATTGCTTCTTTTTGGCTAGTAACATCCTCTAGGAAGCAAATGATTTTATCTACTTCAGCAAAATTATTTTTTATAGGATACATTTTGACATTTACAATTTTGTCTGAGCCCAATATTTTTGATTCAGAGGCACTATAAGGTATATCAAACCAGTTTCTTGTTAAGTGCTTTATAAAGACATCATCCAGGCTAATGTCTTTTTTGATAAACAAATGTTTTATGGAATAAACATTTATGTTAAGCTGTAACAGCTGGTCTTTTGTAAGATCATACCATTGCAAAGCTACTTCATTGGCATCCAGCAAATCACCTTTTATATCAAAGATAAGAACAGGAATAGGTGCCTTTTCGAATAATTCTTTGAACTGAACCTGGCTATTTACTAATTTAGTTTCCCAAAGTTTCCTATCATTAATATCTTCAATGATACTCCAGATTTGTTTAATCTCTCCATCTTCTTCAAACTGTGGAACTATTGAAACTGAAATCCATAGGTTTTTATCTGTAGAAAGGTTTTTTACCCATAGTTCTTTATTGTTTATTGCCTTTTTATTAGAAATCACCTGGTATAAAGGGTAGTTATGATCATCAATCTCATTACCTTTTTCATCATAAAGCAACCAATTGTTTGCCATAGCTTTCTTGCCTCGTGTATCATGTACATCTAATGAAAATATTTCAGTTGCTGAAGTATTCAAGTCCAAAACATCTCCGTCTTTACTATGTAAAATTA
Organism: uncultured bacterium; assembly: GCA_942490685.1. Classification (GTDB taxonomy): domain Bacteria; phylum Bacteroidota; class Ignavibacteria; order Kapaibacteriales; family UBA2268; genus JBFHIJ01. Next base: position 677,105 of record CALNXW010000016.1, on the reverse strand, counting down.
CACCTTGAGCAAGTGAGTCATACAATAGTTTAAATTTATCCTCAGATTCCCTTATTATTCTGTCTTTCTTTTTCCTGTCACTAATATCCCTGATACTAATTAAGTAATGCGAAGCGTTATTAATAGATATTTTCTGGATCAAAAGCTCAGCAGGGAAAAATCTATGCTTTTCAAAATCTTCTAAGGTCATATTTTTTAACATAATTTCTTTTTCTGCTAACCTCTGCATTTCAATCCATAATTCCAGATCAAAATCAGAAATTGATTTTATTTGATGAGTTTTAGAAAGCTTTGCAGGTGTAATAAGAGAGATCATATTGTTATTATGATATATCATCTTACCATTTTGATTCACTAGAAATACTGCTTCAGTTATTGAATCAAAAATGGTTTCGAAGATCTTAGTTTGATCAATCTTCTGTTCCATTCTAAACTGCGTAATATCAATGCCAACAGAGAATATTGCAAATTCACCATACAAATCAGAATTGATATCATTTTTCCAAAAGATAGTTTTTTCCTCACCGTTTTTCGTAATTATCGAATTTTCGAAAAACTGAGGATTTATGTCATCTTCGATAGCTCTTTTAAATACTTTATAGACCTGCGGAAATTTATGTTTCGGGACTATTTTTTCAAACCAGTTTTTATTGATAATCTCATCTTTAGAATAACCCGTTATTCTTTCAGCTCCCCTGCTGAAGAAAATTACTTTAGCATCTTTATCAAGCCCTAATAAAATAACATTAGCATCATCTACTAAAAAATCCAAATACTGCTTTATATCCTTAGATTCATCAGTTTCAGAATCTTTTTCTATCTCTCTAAAACCTATTATAATGTCTTCAAATTTTTGGCTGACATCAAGCATCCCTGAAGAATACAACTTATAGCTTTTGCCATTGTTCTTGTTATAAAAAGTCTTCCCTTCCAGTAAAGTTAATGAGAAATAAGAACTGGCTTTATGATTTGTAATCCATGGGAACAATTCGCTCATCTTCTTGCCAATAAAGACTTCTCTGGCACTTTTCAGAATATTTATATCAAGCAAGTCTTCTAACTCTTCAATTTGATGAGGCGAATAATAATTACCGCCGGGTATCGACTCAGGACTAATTATCTTTGCTGCGGCATGGTTTAAGTTAGTAACTGTGCCTTTATTATCGATTAGAAGAATTGGCTCAGATACAGATTCGAAAACAGTGAGATATTTATTCTTTTCATTTGCAAGCAGCCTGTTTTTCTTGCGAAGCTCATCTATCAAATTGCTTTCCGGAGTCTCAGACCATTTTTTTGTATAAGCAATTTCAATTCTGTCAAATGATCTTTCAACAAATAGCCTCTGTTTTTCCAGGTTTTGAGGCATTGCTACACTTTTGAAAAGAATTAAATCCAAATACGCTTGTTTATAATATTTAGATAAAGCTAGAAACATTTCGATAGAGATTCCTCTTTCTCTATGTTTCAAAGCTTCCAAAATTGCAAATTCCGAAATAGGATCGCTATCGTATGCATCATCAGGATCTAATTCAGGAACGTCTTTATAAATGTCCACACTTTTTGCAATAGATTCACTCAAACCTGATATAGAAAGTCTCCAAGCCTCTTCCAAAGTCGATGTATATTTAGTGAAATTATGCTCTAAAGCATACTTTAATATTCTTTTTACAAGCCAACTTTCGTTATTCAATATAAGTGATTTAAGTTCTTGCATTTTAATCATGATGAATGAAACAATCGACAAATATATATATTTAAGAAAAGATTATCAATTAATAATATATACTTATTAAAGACCTTTTTCAATCGAATATATTTGCTATTTTTGTATTATCATATATAATATTTTTTCGGGAGGAATAAAATGGCTTTAAACAAATTGATTATGGATGAGCTGAAAGCTTCGATGAAAAGTGGTGATAAGCTAAGAACTGATACTCTTCGCTCGCTTAGAGCTTCTTTATTGGAATATGAAAAATCAGGTACGGACAAGGAAATGTCTGAAGCTGATGAAATCAAGTTACTGAATTCTGCTGCAAAAAAACGCAAAGACGCTATTACTATGTATAATGATGCAGGTAGATCTGAGCTGGCAGAAAAAGAAGAGCAGGAACTTGCCATTATTCAAGAATTCCTTCCTAAGCAATTAAGTGATGAAGAAATTACCGAAGTAATAAAAGGTATCATTTCTAAGGTATCTGCTTCCGGACCTTCTGATATGGGTAAAGTTATGGGACCTTCCATGAAGGAACTTTCCGGCAAGGCAGATGGAGGTAAAGTAAAAACTATTGTTCAAAATTTACTGAGTTCCTTGTAATGAGTCAAGCCAAAAAACTGACTGAAATAGAACTATCAAATTTATCTTTAAACGAATTAGAATTTCCAAGATTACTGGAAAAAATTTCTAAATTTACTTTCTCTTCACAGGGAAAAGAGATGATTCTTGCTCTCTCTCCTTCTGAAGATAAAGATTATGTAAGACAAGAACTAGATTATATAGAAGAGATGATTACTCTTCAGGTGTCTGATGATACTATCCCTTTTGAAAGTATCAGTGATATAAGAGATCTCTTGCAAAAATCTCTAATTGAAAATGCAGTACTTTCTTCTACTGAAGTCTTAAATGTATTTGATATTATCAGATCTTCCCGTCTGGTAAAATCATATTTCGATTACAGACAGGATAAGTATAAACATCTGTACGCACTTTCAGAAGAGCTATTTGCTGATAAATTATTAGAAAAACATATAACTGATTGCATTGAAGACAGCGGAGAGATTAAAGACAATGCTACTCGCGAGCTTGCTCACATAAGAAAAAGCATTAACGAAAAGTCTAACCGTTTGCGCTCCAGATTGCAAAAAATTCTGAGAAAAGTCTCAGAAGATGATATGGTGCAGGAAGATTTTGTAACTATGAGAGAAGGCAGATATGTACTGCCTATTAAAGCAGCTGTAAAAAGACAGTTGCCGGGTATTATTCACGGTGTCTCTCAGACCGGTTCTACAGTTTTTTTAGAGCCATCTGAAATCATAGAAATGAATAACGAACTCAATTTGCTAATAAATGAAGAGCAAAGAGAGATATATAAAATTCTTCAAAATCTGACTAAAGAAATAAGCACAGATGCTCACACTATAATGAGAACTAGTGAGATAATTTCTCACTATGATTCCATAATGGCCAGAGCGAAGTTCGCTTTAGAGTACGGCGGAATAAAACCTGTTATTTCTGACGAGCGTTACATCAGGTTACATAAAGTGCGTCACCCTTTACTTGTGGTTAGTAAAGGCACTAAAAGCGTCGTGCCGCTTAGCATAGAATTTACAGATGAAAAGCGCGGCTTCTTAATTTCAGGTCCTAATGCAGGTGGTAAAACAGTTGCTTTAAAAAGTATAGGTCTGAATATTTCGATGGCTCTTGCAGGCATATTCCCTCTAGGAATGTGCACAACTGACTTCAGACGCATTTACACTTCTATTGGTGATCATCAATCAATAGAAAATGACCTTAGTACCTTTAGCTCCCAGATGTACCAAATGAGAGAGATCTTAAATAATTCTGATTCAACTGCTCTGGCATTAGTCGATGAAATTGGATCCGGAACTGACCCACAGGAAGGTGGTGCTTTAGCTTCAGGTATTTTAGATACTTTTATTGAATTGCAGATGTTCTTTATTGCAACTACGCACCAGTCTTCGCTAAAAACTTATGCATTGAATAAAGATGTAATTGAAAATGCATCTTTAGAGTTTAACGAAGAAAAACTTCAGCCGACATATAAGTTCTTATCCGGAATACCGGGCAATAGTTATGCTTTCTTCCTTGCTAAGAATATTGGTCTGTCTGATCTGGTTGTAAAACGTGCGAAAAAGTATCTGGGTACGAAACAAAAAGAACTTGAAGAAAGTATTTCTGTACTTTCTAAATTCAGAACTGAAGCTATAAAAGCAAAAGCTGAAGCTGAAAAAATAAAAATCCAGGCTAAAGAGAAAAAGGAAAAATTCTCTACCAAGATGGATGATATCAATGCTAAACGTGACGAAATTATAAAAAAAGCGAAACAGGAAGCACTGGATATCGTTAAAAATGCTAATTCTTTGATCGAAAAAACTATCAAAGATATTAAAGAAGAGAAAAAAGAAATCAGAGAAATTAAATCAGGATTCGAAAACAAAAAACAAAAACTTGAGCAACAAGTAGATAGGCTCAAAACTTCTGAAGATACTACGGAAACTACTATAGTTACACTGAAAGAAGGAGAATTTGTTCAAACTGAATCCGGAAATGAAGGTGTAGTTTTAGAAGCAGACAATAAGTCTAAAACTGCTTTAGTTGAGATAAACGGATTAAAATTCCGTTTGCCTTACAAGCAGCTCTCTAAAATTGCTAAACTTAAGCCTGAGAAAAAATCATCTGATTTTACTAATAATTTCCGTTTTGATGCCCCTACTTCGATTGATGTAAGAGGAATGCGTGCGGAAATGGCTGTTAGAAAAGTTGATGAGGCGATTTCAGATGCTCTTATGTCAAACGTGCAACAACTAACAATTGTTCACGGGAAAGGCACTGGTGCTCTTAGACTTCAAATTCATGAGATGCTAAACTATCATCACTCAATCAGAGCTTTCCGTTCCGGAGATTTGGTTGAAGGTGGTGATGGAGTTACAATAATAGAACTATAACAGCTCAAGTAAGCTATTATAAACTTGCTTTGCATTGATTTCGGTCATGCAGCGAAAATGCCCTTTGGGGCATTTTTTTTTGCCTATATGCGTACATGGTCTGCATTTCAAGTCCTTCACTTCAAGTATTTTATGTTTTACATTATATGGAGTAAAACCAAGCGCAGGAACCGTACTTCCGAATAATGCAATTATTGGTATATCAGCAGCTGAAGCTATGTGCATCACTCCTGTGTCATTTGTAACTATTGCAGAGCATTGTTTTACAGTACTATATGTTTGTATAATTGAATTTGAACCTGAATAATCAAAAAACTCAGCTTCTGATTTATCTTGAATTAGTTGACAAACTTCTTTATCTGCTTTCCCGCCCAGCAGAACTATTTGGTAATCTTTGCTCAGCATATCAGCAAGCTCTATAAATTTTTCAGGTAGCCACTGTTTTGTAAAATGCTGTGCAGCAGGTGCGAAAGCTATCAGAGGTTTTTGATTTTGTATTTTAGGATAATCGCCTTTGTCAGTAAATATTTCACATCCTTTTTCATCAGCTTTTAAGCCATATTCAGAGGCTGTAGCAAGATAGTTTTTTACAACATGAAAATCGGATTCTAACCTTGGCTTTTTAAGATATACTAATGAGAGTTTATGAAGCCTGTTTTTTTCAACCCGCTTTATATTCTCAGATATTCCGGCAGTCCATGCTTTGCTGCGTTTGTTTTTTTGCAGATCAATAATCAGATCATATTTAGCAATTCCCTGCTCTTTCAGATAATTATCTCTATCTTTTATAATCTGCTGCTTTGATAATTCTCTGTCATAAAGAATAAGATTATCAATATTTGGATTAAATTTGTATATTTCGCTAAAGGATTTGTTCAATAAGAAATCTATTCTTGCGTTTGGAAATTCACGACGCAAAGAACGAACAAGCGGAGTAGTAAGTACTACATCGCCCATTGACGAAAGCCTAATAACAAGAATTTTGTTAATGGTATTTTTTTTTGATAAGTTTAAATCCATAAATACTGCAAATAAGTAATCATTATAAATTAGAGTAAAACAATATGCAATTTACAATTGATAATAGAGATAATATAGTAATTTTCTCTCTAAAAAATACAACAGTAGAAAGCAAAGTTGCATCAGAATTTAAAGCTAAACTTCTTATTTTGGCTCAGCCGGACATTGATGCTTTGATTATTGATCTTACAGGTGTGCAAGCGATAGACAGTTCAGGCCTTGGCGCTTTACTTCTAGCCCACCGTCAGCTTAAAGAACATTCTATACCGGTTCTGCTAATTGGCGTGCAGGAATTTGTGATGTCGCTAATGAATATGACAAGAATCGATGAATTATTCGAATTTTACGATACTGTAGAAGAAGCTTTAGAAACATTTGGGGATGATGATGAGTTCCCGGATACTATACCATTTGATGAAACTTCAATGTAATTATTTGAAACTGACTCAGAAGTAAATTCAATAGTATTTACTTCTGAGTCAAGCTCTAATACATAATCCTTACTTCTTAGAAAAAGTCCTGCAAAAACCTGTGCATAATCCGCAATCTGTACATTTCTCCTGATCTACTTCCGGTGCGCCAAATCCTGTTTGTTTAATTGCTTTTGTCGGGCATGCATTTACAACCGGACATGGATGATTCTGAGGGCAAAACTCAGATTTGATTTCTATCATTTTCCAAACCTAAACTTTTGTAAAAAACTCATATTCCTTACTAGCAATATAGGGAAATTATTTGAAAGTTCAAAGGTTAACCAAGAAATGTCATTAGAAAATATAGCTTTGTTTCATTTATTGATTGAATGTGGAATTTATTTTTAGCCTGAAAGGCTGATAGATAATAGCCCATGGCAGCGCCATGGGACGTTTGCAAGTACTGAGGAAACAGAGCCCTGTAGGGGGCGCAAGACTTTCCTTTAAAAGTGTTTTAGATAAGAGATTGGCATTACTTTTTCCATTTCTTTTTCTTTTTTTTGCGATAAAAAAGCAAAAGAAACGGCACTCCGACAAGCTCAGTGACCTGTGGAAAAAGAAAAAAGAACGCTTTGCCTCCTCTCCTCATCCAGTATTTAAGCATAAGATACACATCCAATTAAGGAAGTACTTGGAATAATATATAATATTATGGAGTGCTGATGCAATGTTATTTGAAATATGCGAACTATTTACTACAATATTTTATGCCTTTTTTTTTCGACTAAATGATATTAATAAAGAAAAAAATAGACAAACAGTTAGCTTCTTTTTGCAACAAACTTGGATTTGTATTAGAGATGTGAAATAAAGAAATTACATCCCTTCTCCTCACTGCCAAATCTACAAAAAAAGGAATCTGAGTGAAAGTTTTATTACTCAGATTCCCTTTTTAAACTATTTACTCAAATCTTATTTTTTAAGATGCTTCGCAGCAATCTCTTCTATTTCTTTGAATGTATTTTCCAGATTGTCGTTTATAATAACATAATCAAAGTCCTTGCTTTGCTCTATTTCCATTTTAGCTCTTGAAAGTCTTACTTGTATCTGCTCTTCAGTTTCAGTGGAGCGCCCACGTAAACGTTGCTCTAAGACTTCTTCGTTCAAAGGAGCAAGGAAAATAAGAAGAGTATTGTCTGGATAAGCTTTTTTGAGTGAAAAAGCACCTTTTACGTCTATGTCAAAAAGTAAAATATATCCTGCTTCCAGTTTTTTATCTATTTCAGATTTTAAAGTGCCGTAAAAATTGCCAAATATCTCTTCGTATTCAGCAAGCTCACCGGCTTTTATTTTGTTTTCAAATTCTTCTCTGGAAAGATAGTAATAATCTACTCCATATGTTTCATTTGGTCTTTTAGCTCTTGTAGTGGCTGAGATGGAAAATTCCATGTCAGGGTAAAGAGCTCTTAAGTGTCTGGCAACTGTTGTCTTCCCGCCACCGCTGGGAGAAGAAAGTACCACGAGGTTTTTATATTGTTTTGACATTGCAACGTAAATTTTAATATAACAAAGTACAAAAATAGAGGAAATTGCTCAGAAGCTAAATTAAATTTCAAAAATTACATTTCTACTTAAAAATGAATCTAATTCTATCCAAGTTGCTTTGGGTATTTTTATAGTCATCCAGCTTATAGATTTTGCAGATTAATGCATAAATATCTATGCCGTGCAGAGTGCCGGTTTTAACTCCTTTTTTGAATAAATCTCCGGAAGCAATAAATATTCCATGCATATCTACATATTGAGGATCAAATCCGTGAACACCTTTTAGATATTCTGCAAAATTGTCTTCATTATGCTTAAAAAAGTAGCCTTCATCAGCTAATAGTAGTATATCACCAATATTTGGATCTAAAGAGAAATGCAAGTATTCCGGAATTTCTGATTTGAGATATGCTCTGCAGTTGCTAAGCTTATTCAATTTGTCATAGGCTTCTTTGATTTTTGATTTATCTTTAAATGCTAGCCTGCAGAAGGCGCCGCTATTCTGGAGTATGATATTATCATTGACATATTTGGATACATCAATTGCATTCTCAGCATATATATTTTTCATACCGTGATCTGATAAAACAATCAGGTTTGTGCTATCTTTATTGTCTGACTTTGCAATTATTTTGCAGATTTCACCAACAACACTATCTAATGTTTTGATAGCCTGCTTAATTTCATCTCCATCTGTTCCAAACTTATGCCCAAGAGCATCTGTATCATCAAAATAAAGCATGAATAGTTCGGGCACTCTGGCTTCGTGCATTTTATTAAGCCAGAAGTCAAATTTTTCGATTTTGTGTTTATTCGTAAGAGTATCAGACCATGAGATGGAATAAGCAGGTCTTTTCCATGGAGTAAAACTTTCTGATCCGGGCCAGAGATACACACCGGTACTATAACCATATCGTGCAAGTGTTTCCCAAATGAACTCTCCCCTATACCATTTGGCTACCATTTTGGAACTATTATCTTTAACAGTGTAATACTCACCTGTCACAAGATTTTCAAACTTATTGTCTATAATCCCATGTGATTCGGGATGAAGACCTGTAGCCATGGAAATATGCGACGGAAATGTTTTTGTTGGGAAAACCGGTTGTAAAGAAGATGCAGATACACCGCTCTTGATTAGTGAATCCAAAACAGGAGTATCTGCTTTATTTATATAGTCATATCGAAATCCGTCAAGTGAAACGACTACTGTTGTAGTCTCAGAGAATAATGGTAAAGTAAATAGTAAAAAGAAGTAACAAAATGCTCTCATAAAAGCCTCTAATAATCGGTGTATTTGTCAAGAAGCAATTTATAACAATTTACATTAACTTAAAAAGTTAATTGTCAATCATCAGAAGGCATTTCTTTCTATCTCACCGAGGATAACTTCTATATAGTCTCTTTGTCTTACATCTAATTTATAAGCTATAGTGTTCGTATTGTAAATCAGCTTCCTAAAAGCAGTCACTACACTTTCCAGTGCAAATGAGATATCTGTATCATCAATATCAATCGGCTTAAGCTGGCTATGTCTTTCGTATAAGTAACAAATCATATCTATAGCTTCTAACTCTTCAGTTGTAAATTCGGGAGTTCGGCAGTCTTCTCTTCTATGCAGCCAAATATTCCAATCTGTTATCCTGGCATAAGCATTTCTAAAGCATGTCAGCATGTCTTTATGTTTATCTTCCTTTTTGCAATAATCTCCAACTTTCAGAGCATTTACTATATCAGAAGGAATGGAATCCAGATTTGGCTGATCATAGTTGATAGAGGTAAGGAATTTAAAACCTTCAATATTTGTGATATTCCATTTAAACCAATCATTATTATATACCACATAACCACTATTCTCATTTACCTGAATAGATTGTATCTGAATTTCAGTGTTTAATGACTCATAAAGCAGATCCATAAGTACTCTAAAAGCGATATCTGCAGCCCAAATTTGTTTACCATGCAGCGGCGACTCCAGCACATGAAGTAACATTTCGAGGTCGCCTTCAAAACTAAACGTTGTTTTAATTTTAGTAGTATCCATACTGAATTTTCCAATAACTGTTTTTGCTATAAGATATGTATTATTTGTGGTTTTTTAATGACTCTCGCTGAATATTTTTTATTTCTGTATCCATTATGTTGTTTTTTCAAATAATTTAGGCCTTGGAATGCTACTAATATTAATTAGTACAATGAGATTATAATTTTCACTACACTATTATCCATGAAAAATGATACTGCAATTAGCGGGTAACAGACTTTTCAGTTGGCAGGGGAACTTCTAATCTACGTTGTTAAAGCTATTTTTAAATGCTGAGGAATATGTAGAGCAACATTAATCACCTGTTTACGCCGGATTTCAGCATTTTTTACTATTATATTACACTATAGTAATTTTTTAGCAAAATAAAAGGATTATCACTAAATTGTGGAATAGTTAAATCGAGAAATATTTATCTATTGCTTTGTTTGAATATTTCATTACTCTTGCATTAGCTTTGCATGATATTGACAATACCCACAAAATGGTATAAGATATTTTCTTTTAATATTATTCAAACAATGTTTTAATTATTGTAAGTAATTGATTTTATTATATTTATAGCTATATTAAAAAATATTGTACTCGTATTCGCCATGTATGACAAAAAATATTTTTTGTTTATAAGCTATAAGAATTATATTGAATCGAGAAAAAAATACCGATATAATTTTATCGATATAATTTTCTCGATAAGGTAGGTGTTATGAAAAACGAAGACATCAAGATGATACCCGAACCTGCTCTTAGGAGATTACCTCAGTATTGGCATTTGCTAAAAAGGCTGAGGAACGAAGGCATAAAGGAGATATCCAGTTCTCGAATAGCTCAGGAAATGAAGTTTGACCCAACTCAGGTGAGAAAGGACATTCAATATACTGATATAGTAGGCAAACCGAAGACAGGATATGATATCAATCAGCTAATTAAAGCAATTGAATCATTCCTAAATTGGGAAAACTACGATGATGCATTTTTAGTAGGTGCAGGCGTATTGGGTCAGGCAATTTTATCATATAAGGCATTCAAAGATTATGGGTTAAACTTTGTAGCCGCATTTGATAATTCCGAAGAGAAAATCGGGCAAAAGTTTTTTGACATTGAAGTGCTTCCGATGGAAAAGATGGAAAATCTAGCACGAAGGATGCATGTACATGTAGGAGTGATCACAACTCCTGCACAGGCAGCTCAGGAGGTTGCAGATCTGATGGTTAATAGCGGAATCATCGCAATCTGGAATTTTGCTCCTGTTTCACTAAAAGTGCCTGATGATATTGTGGTAGAAAATATTCAATTTTCGCAGAGCTTAGCGGTGCTTAGCAGAAAGTTGGCTTCTCATAAATTACACATATAGATTTGTTAGAGTGGAGATATAACATGGCGAATACGGGTCATTCTTCATCAGAAATGATGAGAAAATTTGACAAGGTTTGCATTATTCTCGAAAAACACGAGTATAAAAGCAGCAAACTCATTCCTATACTTCAGGAGGTACAAGAAGAGTACCGTTATCTACCTGAAGATGTACTTACTTTTGTTGCAACTTCATTAGATATTTCTCCTGCGAGAGTATATGGTGTTGCTACTTTTTATTCTCACTTCGCTTTAGAGCCAAAAGGTAAATACGTTATCAAAGTTTGCGATGGCACAGCTTGCCACGTAATCGGCTCTCAACCTTTAATCAATGCAATGCGCAGTAAACTTGGGCTTTCAAGTGAAAAACAGACTACAGATGATATGCTTTTCACTTTGGAAACTGTTTCTTGCCTTGGTGCTTGTGGTTTAGCTCCGGTAGTTGTCGTTAATGAGGATGTTTATTCTCAAATGACTACTACTAAATGTCTTAAAGTTATTGATGAAATTATGACTAAGGAGGATGTAAATGAACCAGCACTTGGATAAATTGAAACAGATTAAAGCTGCTTACGAAGCAAAGCAAAAATTAGTCAAAAAAAGAATTATCGTTTGCGCGGGCACAGGCTGTGTTGCAAATGGTTCTAAAAAGATTTATGATGAATTGAAAAAACAGATTGTTGCTCAAGGTTTGGAGCTTTCTGTTGACATCAGATATGAATCAGACGAAAAAGAAAAAATGTATATCTCAGAAAGTGGTTGCCAGGGTTTCTGCCAAATGGGACCTCTTGTAACTATCGAACCTGCAGATATTCACTACTTAAAAGTTAAAGAAAAAGATATTGCTGAGATCGTTGAAAAATCAATCAAAGGTGATGAATTAATTCCTAGATTGCTTTTCAAAGATCCTAAAACTAAAGAAAAATGCAAGGGTACGGAAGAAATTCCATTCTACAACCGTCAGCAACGATTGACTTTGAAAGAATGCGGTATGATTGACCCGGGCAGCATTGATGAATATATTAACCATGACGGTTATATTGCTGCTTATAAAGCATTTACTGAAATGGAACCGGCTGAAATTTGCCAAAATATTTTAGACTCAGGATTGAGAGGCCGCGGTGGCGGTGGTTTCCCAACAGGTAAAAAATGGGAACTTACTCTTGTTCAACCGGGACCAAAAAAATATGTAATCTGTAACGGTGACGAAGGCGATCCGGGTGCATTCATGGACAGATCTGTGATGGAAGGTAATCCTCACTCTGTTATCGAAGGTATGATGATTGCTGCTAAAGCTATCGGCGCAGATGAAGGTTATGTTTATGTTCGTACTGAATACCCATTTGCTGTAAAAAGAGTACGCCAGGCTGTTAAAGATGCTGAAGCGATGGGTCTTTTAGGTGACGACATTTTCGGTACAGGCACTAGCTTTAGAATCGAAGTGATGGAAGGTGCAGGCGCATTTGTTTGCGGTGAAGAAACTGCTCTTATCTCTTCTATCGAAGGTTTACGCGGTATGCCTATGCCAAAACCTCCGTTCCCTGCTGAATCAGGTTTGAACGGCAAACCAACTGTTATCAATAACGTAGAAACTCTTGCTTCTGTACCTCTCATCTTGAGAAACGGCAGTGACTTCTACAAAGCGTTAGGAACTGAAACTTCTCCTGGTACTAAAACATTTGCTTTGACAGGTCACGTTGCTAATACAGGTCTTATTGAAGTGCCATTTGGTACTACTCTAAGAGAAATTGTATATAACATCGGTGGCGGTGTTTTAAATAACATGGGCAAAGCATCTGATGTTCCATTCAAAGCGGTTCAAATCGGCGGACCTTCCGGCGGTTGTTTAACTCAAGATCACCTAGACTTACCACTTGACTTCGATTCTCTACGTAGCATCGGCGCAATGGTTGGTTCCGGCGGTTTAGTAGTTATGAACGAAAACACTTGTATGGTTCGTATAGCAAAATACTTCATGGAATTTACTCAAAACGAATCTTGCGGTAAATGTGTTCCATGCCGTGAAGGTACAAAACAAATGCTTGCACTTTTGGAAGATATCGTTGAAGGCAGAGCAACAATGGATACATTGGACTTGCTTGAAACTCTTGCAAAAGCTGTACAGAAAGGTTCTTTATGTGGTTTAGGTAAAACTGCTCCGAATCCTGTACTTTCTACATTGAAACACTTCCGCCATGAATATTTGGCACACGTACAAGATAAGTCATGCCCTGCTAAAGAATGCGAAGCTTTAGTAGATCCTGAAATTATTGCTGAAAACTGTAAAGGCTGTGGTGTTTGTATCAAAGCTTGCCCGGTTAATGCAATCACAGGTGAAAAGAAAACAGCTCACGTACTTGATGCAGAAGTTTGTATCAAATGCGGGTCTTGTAAACAAGTTTGTAAGTTCAACGCTATTGTCGGAGTATAAGAGAATGAAAACTTTATTTGTAAACGGCAGAGAAGTTGCTTTCGACAACGAGAAAAACCTGCTTGAAGTTATTCGTAAAGCGAATATTGAAATCCCTACTTTCTGCTATCACTCTGAGCTTAGCGTTTACGGTGCTTGTAGATTATGTATGGTTGATATAGAAGGTCGTGGTCTAATCACTTCTTGCTCTACTAAGCCTGAAGAAGGTATGAAAGTAAAAACTCATACTGCAGACCTTAGAGAAATGAGAAAAATTATTTTAGAGCTTTTGCTTGCTAATCACGACAGAGACTGTACTTCTTGCCAAAAAAATGCTAACTGTAAATTACAGGATTTAGCATATAAATTGGGCGTAGATAAAATCAGATTCAAAAAGACTGAAAAAATATTACCTATAGATTATTCTTCTAAAGCATTGGTTCGCGATCCGAATAAATGTATCCTTTGCGGCGATTGTGTTCGTGCTTGCTCTGAAATCCAGGGTATCGGCGCTATCGATTTCGCTCACAGAGGTTCTATGATTCAGGTTACTCCTGCATTCGGGAAAGACCTTGCAATGGTAGAATGTGTTGATTGCGGTCAATGTGCAAGAGTATGTCCTACAGGCTCAATTATACCAAGATCTGAAATTGATGAAGTTTGGTCTCAAATTGATAATCCTAAGAAAAAAGTTGTAGCTCAGATAGCTCCTGCAGTTAGAGTTGCTATCGGCGAAATGTTCGGTTTGGACTCTGGTGATGTCCTTACAGGTCAAATTGCAGCTGCTTTAAGACTTCTTGGTTTTGATCAGGTTTATGATACTTCATTTACTGCTGACTTAACTGTAATTGAAGAAGCTAACGAATTTGTAAAAAGAAAGAACTCCGGCGAAAATATGCCGCTTATGACTTCTTGCTGCCCTGGTTGGGTTAAATACGTTGAGCAATATCACCCTGAACATTTAGCTAATCTTTCTACTTGTAAATCTCCACAACAGATGTTCGGATCAGTTGCAAAAGATTTACTTCCTAAAGAATTGGACACTACAAGAGAAGATTTGATTGTTGTTTCAATCATGCCTTGTACTGCTAAGAAATTTGAAGCTAAAAGAGATGAATTTAAAACTGAAGATGTTGCTGATGTAGATCACGTAATCACAACGCAAGAACTTGCTTCTATGATCAAACAAGCAGGTATCAACTTCAAAGAATTAGATCCTGAGCCATTAGATATGCCATTCGGTTTCAAATCCGGTGCTGGTGTTATCTTTGGTAATACAGGTGGTGTGAGCGAAGCTGTTTTAAGATATCTATATGAAAAAATCAAAGGCGTTCAGTTAGAATCAGTATACTTCCATGAAGCGCGCGGTTTGAAAGGCGTAAAAGAAGTATGTGTTAACTTGAATGGCGAAGATGTACATATCGCAATCGTTAATGGCCTAGCAAATGTAAAAACTGTTTTAGCAGAAATGAAAGCAGGCACAAAACATTTTGACTTTATCGAAGTTATGTCTTGTCCTGGTGGATGTATTGGTGGTGCAGGCCAACCTGTATGTTACGATACAGCTGTTAAAGAAAGCAGAGCTGAAGGCATCTATAATTCTGATAAAATGTTGAAAGTAAGAAAAGCTCAGGAAAATCCTTACATCAACGAATTATACGAAACAAGAATCGGTGAAATCGGTGGTAAGACTGCTCATGACTTATTGCATACTCATTACCACAATAGAAAGAGAATTGCAGACGAACAATTAGCATTGCTAAACGATCCTGATTCAGATACTTTAGAAATCGGCGTATGTATTGGTACTAACTGCTTTATCAAAGGCTCTCAAAAACTCTTACGCAAGCTGATGACATATGTAGAAGAAAAAGGCATTGCAGACAAAGTGAATTTGCATGCTAACTTCTGTATGGAAAGCTGTGAACATGGACCAAGTGTAACAGTTGGTAATAACAAAATTACTCATTGCACTTATGAAATGGCTGTAGAAGCAATAGAAAAAGCGATTAAATAGATTTATCTCCCTATAACATAAACCCATAACGCGCGGGCTGCTTTGAAAAAAGCCCATAATCTTTCAGAGTGGTCCGGCGTGTTTTCAAAAAAACTTACCTTCCTGAAAGTCTGAACTCAGCAAAAAGTGTGTTTCCCAAAGTGTGTGTGATGTGTGTTGAGTTCAGGCTTCCTATATAAGATCTTCCGGATAGCTTTAACTAAAATATTTCATCAGAACTATAAAATACCTAAGTACTTATAAAACGATGGAGCATACTCCATTGTTCTTGTTACAATTATTAATATTCCAATAATATAGTTTATTAGTTTTGAAACATATTTAGTAGATTGCTAAATAAGGTTTTTCTATAAATATAACATAGACCATGAAACACATCCTCTTCCCCATTTGGATAATCTTTGCATTTTGTGAAGTCCGAGCTGAACTAATGCCGGTATGTGAACTGCCAACAGTAACTGATACTATCAGATTTAATAATTTTGAGTATGCAGTTGATACTAAGTATTTGGGTGAACCTGATGTAGCTCAAAACACCTCTGAAGCTTATCCTAAAAGTCTGGAATTATATCAAAACTCTTTCCATCCTGATTGGAGGTTTGAGTGTGTAGAAAAAAAAGACAACTACGTTATTGCTCATTTTTACACTAGAAAGCCTTCAATATCTAATATTAAGATCTATTTCTTTGATAAGAAACACTATAAAAAGGATTCGGTATATAATTTTTTCAATTTAGATAATGAAGGTACGCATACACCTGGGCAACTCTCTGCTAGCACGAATTTCGAAGCTATTAGAAATGATTCTATAGATGACCAATATACGCGTGACAACATCTTTGATCATAGTTTGACAGATCAAATTTATTTAGATGAATACTTAGCTTATAATGTCTCTGAGGACTCGAATTTTATTTATTTTTTCTTGCTTAAATCTTTATGGGATTGTGATTTAAATAAAAATATTCCTCATTTTGAGCTTATGCTCTCAACTTTTAAATTTATATCTGACTCGCATCAATTTGATTCCACTTTGCTACAAAAAGCAAAAGAAGATTTTACATACAGCTGTGATTTAATACTCACGGCTTACAAAGAAGACAATGAAGAAGCATTGGAGCAATACTTGGAGCTTGTAAGTATCAGGCGCAATCCAATTCCTGATTCTATCATTCGTTTAAAGCCTAGCTACGAACAAGAAGCATATAAGATAATTTCTAAATACTTTTATCCTTACTATTCTGATGAATGGGATGACTGCTCTTATGGAGCAAAAATCAATACATGTCAAAAACAAGACTCTTTACTTAGATCAATTTACTTTACCTTAGAAAAAGAATTAAAGATCACTATAGTTGACAAGATTGAGTTTAAGGAAGTTTTTGATTCCACCAAAAAACAGATAGATTACTATACTCGACCTTCAAATCCTGATATTTCAAATTTTACAGTTGAAGATTTCAGACCTAAACTGGAACTCGAAAATGTAAAAGTTATTTATCTGAATGATAGTTTAGAATCTTTTTTCACTAACTTTCTTGGCACAGATTTTCTTTCATGTACTGAAGATAATTACTTAACGAACATAATACCTGCTGGAAAAACTAGATTAAGAGAACTCTTTTTACGACAAAAAACTGCTATTAATACTAAAAATTCAAAACCTGAATGGGAACTAGGTGCTCCAACCCGAGTTGGAATAACATTCGATAGAGATTTAAATACTGCAATTTTGTATACAAAGACACATTGTGCTATCAGCGAACTCTTTTTCAGAAAAGAAAAAGGAATTTGGATTATGTTTGACGGAAAATTTACATGGTTTGGAGATTAAAAACCTGAAGCTATTCAGAAAAATATTATCCTTTACTTTGCTGCTGATACTTCTAGCAGCAGTGCACCTGTTATGTCCACAGCACTTTTTGTTTTCTGTTATACACTATGATTCCGTTGAGAAAATTGAGATTATTTACTCAGGCATAAACCAGCTAAGACCTGACGACTTGAGATATTTTATACTCGACTCAACTAAAAAACAGAAATTGAAACCAAAGCCCAAAAACAACAGATTATTACTAACAGACATTGATAGTTTAGATTTCTTACTGAGACACTTCAAAGGTGTGCCGTACTATATAAGACCAGTAAAATACTACATAAGTGAAAGAATAGAAATCAACGATTCTATAATGTTTAGTTTCACAGGAAGACTTTGTTTCTACAAAAATGATATATATATGATGACAGAAGATTTTGATGATATACTAAAAAAATTGAAGATGCAACATATAGAGTCAAAATAAGCTACGATACTACTAAACTTTATTAAATAAACAAATATGAAATATTTTATGAAACACATCCTCTTCCCCATTTGGATAATCTTTGCATTTTGTGAAGTCCGAGCTGAACTAATGCCGGTATGTGAACTGCCAACAGTAACTGATACTATCAGATTTAATAATTTTGAGTATGAATTTGAAAAGTTTTATGTAGCAGACATGTCTCCAAAGGATGCAGATCTAAATGAATATGTACAGTATAGAATTTTAAAAAGCAATACTTATCATCCTAATTGGAAATATGAATATGTAAATAAGGAAGAAGGATTCATTTCAGCTTTTTTATTTGCTAAACCCGAAGTAAAATCTAAATTCGAAATACACTTTTACCCTAAAGCTCAAAACAATGATTCTTTGAAGATTGATTTGGAATATGCAAAAGATACTCTTTCATATAAAGATATTACAAATTATAAGAACTATTCTAAATTCTCTGAAATTTCTAAAAATAATATATACATTCAGAAAATAAATTATCCTCTCCCTAAGAATATGATTCCTGATACTTTAATAGCAAGTGTTAAAAAACATATCAAAAATCAGAAACGACTTGCAAGAAGGGACTCAATCAAAGGAAATAAGTCAACACTTTTATATAATTACAACCCTTATGATTATTACTATGAACATCAAAGTTGGTATGAAAATAATCACTACACTTTTGATTTTGATTATAATCTGCCATACGAAGATTCTTACAGAGCCTGGATTACTTTAACTGATAAAGAATTTTACATAGTGATTGTTTTAAGTAGCAATGAAGAAGAAGAATTTGATAAAAACCTATACCACCTCTGCAAAGTAGCAAACTCACTAAATCAAATCAATAACAAATATGATGTTTTTGCAACTATAGACTTTGATAAAGAAAAAGCCAGAGACATATATTCAGATTTGATAGATATCGGTTTTGAGCAAGATGACAGCAAATTACTGGAGAAATACTTTGATGTATTGGCTGAAAGCTATATCCCCATTACTAAAGAAGAATTAGAAAAAAAGCCGTACTTTGAAAAAGAAGCTTATAAAATCTATGAAGAGTTCTTTTATCCTGAGGTCAGACGAAGCGACAGCGTTACCGATCTTGGAAATCTTAGTTATGCAAATAGAAAATACTTTCTTATGCAAAAGAAACTAGATATTGCTGTAGTTGATGATATTGACATAGAGCTACCTAATAAAAAATATAGCCTTTTATTTAATCTTAGAAACACCCAACATGATACTATTAGCAGCATATCAATCAATAATTTCTACCCCAGACTCGAAAATGATTCTAGAAAATTATTATCCAATAGCGATAGAATAACTAAATATTTTGATGATTTTTTGGAAGTTAAACGTTGGGATGAAAGACACCTAAAATCTAATTCTAATATATTTCAATTGAGCTATCATAGAGCAGAATTTTTGAGCCATTGTATCGGTATATACTTAGATCCGCAAACCTTTGAGTGGATAATTGGATGCAGACCAATAGTAAATATAATGATCAACAAGTCATTTGATAAGGCCTTAATGGTCAATAGATTTTGGTATCAAGGAAGAATTGAGATACTAAAAAAAGAAAATGGAACTTGGAAGCTCATATATTCAGAAACTTGGGCTTCTATATCTTAACCCTCCATTTTATCCCTGAAAGTCTGAACTCTTATGAGTGTGTTTCTCGTAGAGTGTGTGGTGTGTGTTGAGCTCAGACCTCAGTTATAATTCAAATATATAAAATTATTACTAAATAACAGCAATCGAGAAAATATTCTCTATAAAAACCGTCTTAGTGTAAATTTACAGTTAAATATATCAGAACATTTCATTATATTATATTTTTATTTTATTGTTTAACATTTTTAGAGATAATGATGAAGTACATTTTTACAATTACTTTTGCTTTCCTTTTTTCAACCGTAATGGCATATTCTCAGATGTTTACTCCTATTACTAGTGAAGAAGCCTATTCAGCTGCCAAAGATTATGCAGTCCAAAATATTGGAGATCAGGCACAATTGGTATTCATAGGCCACTATCTCGAAACTTTGAAAGTTACTTTCAATGGTAACGAATTTGAGATACCATCTGGTTTTTCCATTGAAACAGGAAAAGCTAATACCTGGTTCTTCAGATTTAAATCAGGAGAAAACGTATCAGAAGTCGGAATTATAAACTCTGTAATGCTTGGTGGTTTTTATCCTTTAGGTATAAATATTTCAGAGTATTTGGATTTGAGTAAAATGATTAATACTCAAGCAGTAATTGCTGAAAACGATATAGTAAATTCAGCTGATATGGGTCAGTATTTTACTCCAAATACAGATTTTATGGCAAAATATAACACATTAGAATCATATGATGGCGGAATATTAGGTCTTTTTGTAAATGGACCTGTGCCTGAATTAGACCAAGCTTTATATTGGGGATATTGGTTTATGAGAGACAATGGCGACCACGAAATGTGTGCTTTGAAAATTGCAGACAAAGAATTGGAGTGCCTAAATCTTACGGCAGTTATTGAAGTAAATACTCCATCAGTTTCTATTTCTCCTAACCCAACAAGTGACGTAATAAACATTCGCAACACTGAGTTCGCTACTGAATACACAATCAGTAATTATTACGGAGAAATGATTCTACAGGGTGAACTTATAGAGGGGCAAAATACGCTCGATATCTCGGAACTAGAGTCAGGTATGTATTTTGTTCAACTAAGTAATAATAGCGGAATGATAAAAGCTGAAAAAATTATTGTCAAATAAGCACTATGCTTTTTGACTCATATTTTTAGATTAATAAAGAACAATGGAGAAGACTCCATTGTTCTTTATTATTTAAATACATGATTATTAGCGTTTTATAAATTTAGAATACTGAATATCTTTTCCATTTTGCAATTGGATTATATATGCTCCCGGGTTTAAATCAGTGACATCTATTTCTGTAAAATCCATTACATTGTTAATAGTTTTAACTTGATTACCCAGCATATCAACAATTGTAAGAGAGTATTCTACATTTGAATCATATTCAAATGTCAAAACATCATCAACCGGGTTGTTATTCAATTTGATTTCCAGATTATCATTAGCAAATTCATTAACACTGGTTATGTCATCACAAGAAACTTCTTCAGATTCTATTTGCATAGCACATACTCTATCTGATACTTCCGGATCAAAAACAACTCCCCAATATGATTTTCCTTGTTCTAATCCCGGAAAGGCTGCATTGTTAAATAAACTTATAAATATATCGGAAGTACTGCCATATTGATTTAATTCATTTTTAAATTCTGCATTCCCGGAAAATACTTCAGCCATTCTTTTTGAATTGAGCTGAGATTTAGTGAGAGATGTCGTCAAGGAATAATACTCTGAAATATCTTCAATCCATTCTTGGATATCTTGTTTTATCACCATAATTCCAATAAACGGAATATTCATTGCAACTACTCCGACATTCTTTGCAGGGTTGTCTTTTTCCACGAAATAGTAAACCCATACAGTGCCTTTACCGTTATCCCAATCAAACTCAAAAGGAAATCCCAGACCTACATCAGGCATCTGTAGAGACATGCATAGAATTAATTGCGGTGAGTTTAAAGACTCTGAACTTGCAACTTCTACTGCTTGATCATATGCTTCTTCAGCATAAAAAAATTCTTGCGAAAAAGCATTTGAAGTTACAAATGCTGTTAGAATCAAAATTAGTACACTAATTTTTTTCATAATAAATACTCCTTAAAAAAATTTATGATAATATATTAGTAGTTAACGAATTATCAAATACGTTGTTTCAATTCTCTATTTTTTGTATAATGGAATTCTGTTATACTAAAATAGAATATATCTTGAAAAAGCTTGTACTAAAACGAAAAACAGTAGATAAAAAAGAACAAATTGGCTATAAAATAGCATATAGTGAAGAGTTGAATGTTGCTCAGTATGAAGCAGTGATGCACGATAAAGGGCCTGCTCTAGTGATTGCAGGTGCCGGCACAGGTAAAACTCGCACTTTGGTTTACAGATTAGCCAGACTGATTGAAGATAAGAACCCTCCGGAATCCATTTTGCTTTTAACTTTCACCAGAAAAGCCGCTTCAGAGATGCTTAGGCGCGCTTCTTCTATTTTAGATGGCAGATGCGACGACGTATCGGGTGGTACGTTTCACTCTTTTGCCTTACAAACTTTAAGGAAATATGCTGAGGCAATAAATTTTAGAAATAATTTCAGTGTTCTTGATACAGGAGATGCTGAAGATGTTATAAATATTTTGAGAGCTAATCTGAAGTTTGATAAAACAAAAAGACGCTTCCCTACAAAATCAACTATACTGAAAATTATTTCAATGGCAACCAATACCAGAGAAAAGATAGATGCTGTTATTGAAAAGGACTACCCCGGTTACGAAGATATCTCTGAAGAGATAAATCTGCTTTCTCTTCAGTATCGCGATTATAAAGCAAAACATCAATTGATGGATTATGATGATTTATTGGTACACCTCTTAAATTTGATGAAGTCGAGGCCGGACGTAAGAAAAAAGCTAAATGACAGATATAGATATATTATGGTAGATGAGTATCAGGACACTAATAGATTGCAACATGAAATTGTGCTCCAACTGGCAGGAACGAAGCAAAACATAATGGCTGTGGGTGATGATGCGCAAAGCATCTACGCCTTTAGAGGAGCTGATTATCAAAATATTCTATTTTTCCCTAAATCTTTTGACAATTGTGAAATTTTCAAAATTGAACAGAACTACAGAAGTACAACACCTGTTTTGAATCTAAGTAACGAAATAATCAAGTCGGCTGCTTTTAAGTATGAAAAAGAGCTGTATTCTGACAAAATTGAAGGTGATTTGCCTATGCTAGTTGCTGCAAATGACGAAAGAGAGCAATCTGATTTTATAGCACAGCAGGTACTTGAATATCGCGAGCAAGGCATTGAGCTTGATGATATGGCAGTATTATTCAGATCTTCATTTCACTCATTCGACCTTGAAATTTCTCTCAACAAATCAAATATTCCATATCAAAAATTTGGCGGCATTAAGTTTGCAGAAACAGCACACATAAAAGATTTACTGGCATTTTTTAAAGTATTATATAATCCCAATGATGCCGTATCATGGACTAGAATTTTGATGTTGCATTCAGGCATAGGTCCTGCAACTGCTTCAAAAATTGTAAGTTTGATAACTTCTAATGAAATATCTTTGGAAAATTATACGTCTCTTGATAAGATAAAAGGAAGACAAAGTATACGCGATTTGTTCAAAATTCTAGGTGAAGAGTTTCATTCAAATAGCTCTTTAGCAGACAAAGCTGTTAGATTTTCTGAGTACTACAAGCCAATATTGATAGACAAACACGATGATTGGCGCAAAAGATGGAAAGATTTAGAGACTTTTGTTTCAATTTCCGGTACATATAAATCTCTGGCTGCTTTTTTGAATGACATGGCGATTGATCCTCCTACAGATAAAGTAGACGATATAGATCCTATAGATAAAGAAGAAGAAATACTTACTTTATCCACTATTCACTCTGCTAAAGGATTAGAATGGAAAGTGGTATTTGTAATCTGGGTTTTAGAAGGGCGTTTTCCTTCGGCAAGAAGTCTGGATAATATAGACACAGTAGAAGAAGAAAGACGCTTATTTTATGTTGCCTGTACAAGAGCTAAAGATATCTTATGTCTAACGTATCCGATGAATATTTTTGACAGAGAAAGTGGCTCAGTCCTTAGTCAACCATCTAGGTTTTTACAGGCAATAGATGAAAAGTATTTTGATAAATATATAATATCTGAAGAATAATTTTTTATATTTGCAAAAAGTGCACTAGGTATAACCGGAGAGATTTATGAAACAGATTGATTTAAATTCAATGCTAAAAAAGATAGATGATTATCAGCTAATTCCTTTTTTGGAAGAGATGGTAAATTTTGTGAGAGATATAAAACCGACACTGGAATCTATCAACGTAGCCATAGCAGAGAATATAAAAAAGATGCCTAATGCAACTCAGAAGCTTAGTCAGGTAACTCAGGCAACTGAAAATGCCACTACTGAGATTATGAATGTTATTGATACATTTTTTATTAAGCTCGATAATGCTCAAAAGATATTGACGGAATTTATAGACAAAAGAAAATCTCAACGTGATTTTTTCATAGATCTATTGGAAAAAATTCAACCTGTTGTCGCTGGTAACTCAGAGCTTTCAGCCGGAATAGAAGAAGGTATCAAACAAGCCAATCAAATATATAATGATGACATCCAAAAATATTACGATGAGCTTCTAGGTTATATCGATGCAATAAACATGGACTCCACTAACATCATGATGTCCCTTCAGGTTCAAGATATCACGTCTCAGCAGATTGCTGCTGTAAATCATTTACTTGGAACTATCCAAGGTAAATTAGGCGTTATATTACAGCGCTTTAAAGCTACTGAATTAAGTTCAATCCTTAACTCAGATGATGACAAAGTCGAGGAAGGTAAAAATGTATCTCATCTACACAGAGAAATTGCATTTGATCCTGATGCAGTAAAGGCAATTTCTAACAAAGAGAACAGACAGAATGATGTAGATGATCTTATTAGTAAAGTCGAATCAGGTCAGGTGACTGAAGAAGATTTGCAGGAAGATGATCAGGAAAGTATGGATATTGATGATATTGATGCTTTATTTGGTAATACAAACACTGCAGATGAATCCACTTTCTCTCCTGATGCCTCAGACGAAGAAGACCCATCAGATATGTCCCAGGACGATATCGATGCATTATTTGGGTAAGTATCTCCTTATATATCAATAAATTAAACTTGCTTTACGTTGGCTCTCTTTTTTTTAGTAAATTAGAGAGCCAAATTATTTACAATTTGATTTTAGGTATGCAAAACGTAGACAAAAAGCTAAACATTTTATTCTTATTACCTCGATTTCCTTATCCGGTAATCGGAGGTGACAGATTAAAACCTCACAATATCATAAAATATCTTGCAGAAAAACATAATGTAACTTTAGTCTCCTTCTTTCAGGGAGAAAAGGCTCCGCAAAGCTTCATTAGAGAAGTAGAAAAGCTCGGAGTCGATTTACATGTTATTCCACTGAACCCGATTAAGGCAGGCGGAAAAGCATTGACTAAATTACACAAAGAGTTTCCTTTGGAAATTGCTTATTATTACCAACAAGATTATCAGAAAACCGTAGATCATTTATGTGAAACAAAGCATTTTGATCTGGCATTTTCCTTTTTTATGAGAACTGCAGAGTATATAAAAAACAAAACTTTCCCTAAAATTTTGATGGCTGAAGATTGCAGAACACTATACCAACAACGCTCTTACGAAACTAGTAATAATCTAAAGCAAAGAGCTGTAAGGTGGTGGGAATATAGAAAGCTTAGGAAATATGAACCTGAGATAGTTAATCATTTTGACATAACTACCTTAGTTACCAAAGAAGATATTGAAGCTATGAAAAAGCAAAATCCGGCTTGCAAATATGAATTACTATCGAACGGGACTGATGTAGATAAGTTTATTCCAAATCCGGCAGTGGAAAGAAAAGGTATTTTATTTGCGGGCAAACTTGATGTTTGGGCAAATCAACTAATGATAATGAAAATTGTTAATGATATCTTTCCAAAGATTCGTGAAAAGGTTCCAAATGCTGAACTTCATCTGGTTGGAGCTACTCCTCCACCCTCAATCAGCAGCTTAGAATCCAGATATATAAAGATACATCCTGATGTGCCTGATATGGTTCCATACCTCCAAGGTGCTGAGCTTTTCCTTCATCCACATGAAGGTGGCTCAGGAATTCAGAATAAGCTCCTAGAAGCAATGTCTTGCGGTTGCCCTGTGGTTACAACTCCGACAGGCAATCAAGGTATACATGGAGATCATGGTGTTCATTTATTACTTGGTGATAATCCCGAAAAGCTGGCTGAGTATGCTGTTAAATTATTGTCAGAGAAAGAATTTGCGCAAGATATTTCCAAAAACGGTCGTAATTTAATTGTCGAAACCCACGCTTGGAAACATATCTTCCAATCTGTGGATAATATTATAGAAGAAGTCTTAAATTAGAGTGGTGGTGCAATGAAAAGACGAACTTTTTTTTTCGATAGAGATGGAATCATCAATAAAAGAATTGTAGGCGATTATGTTAAAAACATCGAAGAATTTGAGTTCAACCCCGAGATTTTTGATATTTTCAGACATATTAAAACTATTGGATATCTGGCTATATTAGTTACTAATCAGCAGGGTATCGGCAAAAATATCATGTCTGAGGAAGACTTAAACACTGTGCATGAGCATATGCAGCAGGGTCTTAAAGAAAAATCAGGCTATCAATTTAATGATATTTACTTCTGCCCTACTCTTGAAGAAGATCAGAGCTATGACAGAAAGCCTAATCCGGGGATGTTATATAAAGCGTTTGATAAGTGGAATGTAGATACCGAAAAATCCTGGATGATTGGCGATAGTATCAAAGATGCAGTTGCAGGGAAAAGAGCAAATCTAAAAACTATTTTGATTGGTGACTACACTAGTGAACAGTGCCCCGAAGCTGACAAAATTTTTCCAACTTTAGCAGAAGCTTCTGACTTCATCAGAACCTTTACAATGCTTGACTAAAATAGTTTTACAAAAATTAAAAAATCAACCTCTTGGATGTATAGAGGTTGATTTTTATTTGATTCTTGTATTTAGATCTTAGAATAATCCGAATTTAAAAACAATATTTCCGGAAAAACCATCCATTTTATAATCTTTTATAGTCTCTATGCTCTTAAAGTTGTTACCAGAGCCAATTCTGTTACTAAAACGATATGATGCTTCTAGTCCAAGCCTGAAGAAAGAGGTGATATTCATCTCAACCCCAAGAGATGGCTCGATAATAAAAAATGCTGCCCAAGGTTCATCATGATCCCAATCATTACGTCTGTTATCTTCATCCCAGTCATTAAATCCACCAAAGAAATCCTGATCCTCATCAAATCCCAAAGATCCCCAGCCTACAAGAACATTTCCTGTAAAGTGAATTACGCTATTAGGACTGTTAGTATATTCTATAAAAAATCCACCATAGCCACTTCGAATTGCAGCATCAACTAGTTCACCTTCATAGTTTTTATATTCAACAGAAGGAGCATTTACCATTCCGTAGCCTGCTAAACCCAGAGTAATCGAATGATTGATAATCCAGCCGCCTCTTCCTCCCAGCATAACAGAAGTATGATCTTCAAATTGACCTACTTTTACCTGAGGACCACCATAACCACCATGTTCGATTTTTCCGTTACCGCCAAGCAGAGTATTCATGTCACTTTTTTCTTCTTGCTGTTCTTCTGTTTGATAAACATCTTCGTCACTCATAGGTTTATAAGATTGAGAAAACAAAGAAACCGGTACCAATAGCAACATTATTAATAATATATTTTTCATTTGATTGCTCCTTAAAAGTCTAATATAGACCAAGTTTTAGATATATTCCTGTAGATAAACCACTAAATTTGAAATTTGTGAGATCAGAGCTTTGCGCAAATACTTTATCACTTCCTGAAAATTCAGAATGTCTGTATGAAACATCCAAACCTAGCTTTAGAAAAGAAGTTACGTTCAGTTCTATTCCAATATTGGGTTCTATAATCCAAAACATCGAATTATTTATACTCTGATTTTGACTAGTATTCCCCTCTACCGGATCAGCACGCACTCCTCCAAGTCCAAAAAAGCTGCCAATATAACCATGAAATATTTCTCTTGGAAACAAGTAATATTCCATAAAAAATCCACCATAACCTACATATAAATGCCCGTCAACCATTTGGTCTTTGTTCATAATCTGAACGATTGGCTTATTTGTCATACCGTATCCTGCGAAGCCAAAAGACATATAGTCTGAAGGCATCCAAGCAATTTTGCCTCCTGCAAGAACAGCATCATTTATACTGGTTTTTGTAAATTTAGCATCAACTTGAAGATAATACATGTTTTTAGCATCTTTTCCTGCAAAAGTCTCGAATGTTTCCAAATCTTCCTCTTCAGGTATTGCTTGTTCCTCAGGAGTATCCATTTTGAATGGGACATACTCAATTTTGTGATTGTAGGTATATTCGTTTTGAACTATAACTACAGTGCTGGGAACAATCAATGAATTATTTGCTATCAAATCTTTATCCTCGACTGCATGTTTTGGAAGAAGATCTGAATGAGAAGTATTACTTATATTTACTGTGTTTTTTTCTGAAGATGCCGCATATGATAATAAATCTTTTGCCGCTGCTTCATTGCTTTCTTGATTCACAGAATTTTGCAAATAATTACTTTCCTGCTCATTTGTAATAACAAGTTTCTGCTGCTGATTTTCTGAAGATAATGCAAAATTTTGTTTATCATCACCTAAGTCATCAACATCTACTGACAGATATGTCACTACAGCCAAAACAGAAACCAGCAAAATACTGTTAATTTTAGAAGCTAGTGGTTTCATGTACGCAAGCCATGATAATTTAGCTGCTGGAGCAGAACTTATCAAGTCGGATACTTGCTTAGCACTCATTCCGTTTTTAGCTTCTTTTGCCCTTTCGAAATACTCATCAAGGGATTGTGGTTTTTGGTTTGTTTGTTTAGTCATGGCTCACCCTTGCATAAGTTACTCTTTTTTGCATATTTGGCCGTGAGCCCACATCATCGCTTACCTTATTACTTTCATGCTCTTCAACACCAAGCAATTCGGCTAATGCCTTACGGCCCCTTTGGATACGGGATTTAACTCCCGGTACTGATCCGCCCTGAATCTCACAAATTTCTTTAATGGATAACCCGGAAATTTCAAACAAAACAACCGCTTCTTTTTGTTTATGAGGGAGTTTAGACAAAGCATCATATAGCATTTCAACATCATGACTCATCCCGGGTTCAGATTCACTCGCCTCAAGGCCTTCGATCTCAGGTTGCGAATCATCGTCAGTAAAATTGAAATGTGTAAACAATCTTTGCCTCCAACCGGAACGTTTATGAATGCGAGATGCTATTGTGAATAGAAAGCTTGGGAATGCCTGTGGATTCTTCAAAGAATCTAAGGCACCATAGGCTTTCAAAATAGTCTCCTGGACTATATCATTAGCATCTTGTCTGTCTTTAGCCAAAGCATATGCAAAGCGATTGAGCTTTTCTCTGCAAGGCTCAAAGAGTTCCATAAAGTACCGCTGTTTTACATCTTCTGTCATAAGAAAAGATTTTCGTTTATTGTTAGATAACAATTCGGGTTACGTATGTATGAGTCACAAGGTTGCCAAAAGGATGCAAAAAAAAATTTATTTTTTTGCCTTTAGACACAAACCCTGATTATAGGACGTTTTAGATCCATATTATCTTAGCAATAATTTATAATAATCACTATCTCAATTGATATATGACATACAGTTGTCATATATCAAATTTTATATTTGCAGCATAGTTTGTCGGTAATAAGTTTCTATATACTAATATCATATATAAGACGTTTTTTGTGCTACATGTAGATAACATTAATACAATTATGTAAGGGAGAGATTTTATGGTAAAGTCTAATGTATACCTAAACTTCAAAGGTAACTGCGAAGAAGCATTCAATTTCTATAAATCAGTTTTTGGTGGTGAATTTGACTATTTCAGTCGTTTTAAAGAAATGCCGCCAAATGATGACCACAAAGTA
This sequence comes from uncultured bacterium, assembly GCA_942490685.1. Taxonomy (GTDB): domain Bacteria; phylum Bacteroidota; class Ignavibacteria; order Kapaibacteriales; family UBA2268; genus JBFHIJ01. Next base: position 647,555 of record CALNXW010000016.1, on the reverse strand, counting down.
GAACCTCAGGATGCAGAAAAAGTTATGCACGTATCTTTAAAAATAAATGATGATACTTTTATTATGGGTTGTGATTTAGGCAGTAATTGGGAAAAACACCACGTTGCAGGCACTAATTTCCATATTTCTTTAGGTACTGATACAAAAGAAAAAACAGAGAAAATATTCAATTCTTTATCTGATGGTGGCCAGGTGATGATGCCACTTGCTAATACTTTTTGGGGATCTTACTTTGGAATGTTCACAGATAAATTCGGCATTGGCTGGATGGTAAGCTGCGAAGTGGAAAAATAATAGTCCACACTTATATCTATTAGGTTATTAGGGTAAATTTTGAGTTTTACCCTATTTTTTTTGTTTTTCGCTTACATTGTAGTATTTTGCAAATATCATTCTTCTAAAACAGTCTATATACTAAAAATCGATAACTTACTCAATTTTTAAAAGAATACAATGAGAATCAACTACATAGAAACATATAATAAATTCAGAGATTTAAAAATCAATCGAATTGATTTTAAAGATTTGACTTTACTTGTAGGTATTTCTGGAGCAGGCAAAACGCAAATTATTAAATCAATTTTGGATATAAAAAATATAGCTCAAGGAAAATCTATAAATGGTTTTGAATGGAAAATTGAATTCTCAACTGTAGAAAATAATACTTTTATATGGGAAGGAGCTTTTTGTAATGAAAATTTCGAAGAAAATGAAATTCTTAGATTCAAACCTGAAGATATAGAAAAGGCTTCTATAGAATATGAACGTGTTTCTAAAAATTGTAAAGAAATTGTAAATCGAACTAGCTCCGATATTCTATTCAATGGAGAGAAAACTGTAAAATTATCTGCAGAGGAAAGTATAGTTAGTTTATTGAGAGAAGAAAGTGATATTTCGGAAGTTTATTCAGCATTTAAGAAGATTCTGTATAGTGATCAATCAGGTTCTTCTTCCTCTGCAATTACGATTTATCCTAAAAGAGTTTATGAATCTTGTGAATCATTTACAACTTTGGAATCTGTAAAAAGTTCAAATATTCCGATATATATCAAACTCTACTATACCTTTGAAAAATCTTTATCTGTTTTTTATAGAATCAAAGACAGATTTATTGAAATTTTTCCCCAAGTAAAAGATATAAAATTTAATACATTGATAGATCCAAATAGTCTATTCAATAAAATCCCAATTGTTCAAATCCAAGAACATAATGTTCAAAGATGGATTAGTCAAAATCAAATTTCCTCTGGTATGTTTAGATCTCTTTTGCAAATTGCAGAATTATATCTTTCTGCTAAAGGAACTGTTATTCTAATTGATGAGTTTGAAAATAGTTTGGGAATAAACTGTATAGATGAACTAACCGAAGATTTGGTTGAAAACAATTCTGATGAAATGCAATTTATAGTCACAAGTCATCACCCTTATATTATTAACAATATCTCTCCTAAATACTGGAAGATTGTAACTAGGAGAGCCGGACAAATAAATACTCAGAATGCAAGTGAATTAAATATTGGGTCTTCACATCATGATGCATTTTTACAGCTTATTAATTATGATGAATATCAAAACGGTATAGAAAGCTGATGAATTTGTATTTTTTAGTAGAAGGCAAGCGTACAGAACCAAAAATTTATCCTTCTTGGTTTACTCTTCTATTACCTGGCTATAATCAAGTACAAAATCCGGAAAAAGTTTCTCAAAACAACTATTTTCTAATAAGTGGACTTGGATACCCTGCACTTTTTAAGCATCTGGAAAAATCGATTTATGATGTAAATAAAATAGGAAAATATGACTACTTAGTTCTAATACTTGACTCAGAAGAAGAAACTATTGAAAGTCGAAAAAATGAGGTTTATACTTATCTACAGTCAGAGCAATTGAAAACAAACTGCAAGTTTGAAATTATTGTTCAGCACCATTGTATAGAAAGCTGGCTATTAGGAAATAAAAAAGTTCTTACTCACAATCCAGAAAGTACTGATTTACGTCACTATATTAGTCATTATGATGTAAGTCAGAAAGACCCTGAAAACTGCCCTCCATTTGGCAAATTTTCCAACCATGCTAAATTCCATGAAGCTTATCTTAAAAGTATTTTGAATGAAAAAAATCTTTCATATTCCAAAAAACAACCTGGTACAACCAAAGATTATTATTACTTAGAACAACTAATTAAGAGAGCTAAAGAAGAGACTCATATCCAATCATTCAAATCACTATTAGACTTGTGTGATACAATTCGAAATTCCTAAAGTATTATATTTATCAATACTTATATAAATAAATTTTATATCTTAGTCTTTCTTTTTTAACTTTGTCTGATTGAATATTTATATATCGAGTTAAACATGAACGAAATTAAGATTGCTGTTATAGGTACCGGACATCTTGGATCTATACATACTAAATTATGGAAAAGTATTGATGGTGCTAAACTTGAAGGTATTTTCGATGTAAATCAGGAAAGAGTTAAAGAACTGGCGGCTGAGCACGGTTGTACTCCTTTTGCAAGCGTCGAAGAAGCTATAGATGCAGTGGATGCTGTGACTATTGCAGCGCCTACTTCTCTACACTTTGAAATTGCATGCAAGGCTATAAAAGCAGGTAAACATTGCTTTATTGAAAAACCAATTACTGCTACTAACGAAGAAGCTACGAAGCTAATTGAATTAGCCGAAAGCAAAAAAGTCTTAATCCAGGTAGGACACGTGGAAAGATTTAATCCGGCTCTTGCAGCTCTTAAAGATTACAAAGTATCTCCTCTTTTTATAGAAGCACACAGACTTAGTCAATTCAGACCTAGAGCAATCGATGTTTCTGTTATCCATGACTTGATGATTCATGATATAGATATTATGCTTTCTATGGCTAAATCAAAAGTAACAAGCATCGATGCAAATGGTGTAAATGTACTAACTGATACAACTGATATAGCCAACGCTCGCATTAAATTTGAGAACGGCTGCGTTGCTAATTTGACGGCTTCCAGAATATCTGCCAGCCCAATGAGAAAAATGAGAGTCTTTGGTAAAGATGCTTACTTCTCAATTGATTTCGGCAAGCCGGATGTGGATGTTTACCGTCTTTTAGAAGATACTGACACTCCTAAGGAAGGTACTTTAGCTACTATGCTTGGTACTATAGAAGCCGGTTTGAAAAATAAAAATATAGTTTTTGAAAAACCTGAAGTACCTCAGCTAAATGCAATTGCTGAAGAGCAAAAAGCGTTTGTAGAGGCTATCAGCGAAGGCAAACCAATTGCTGTGAATGCTAAAGATGCTGCTGAAGCTTTGAGAATTGCTGAAGCAATAGCAAAAATGGTGTAAAATATTTAATATACGCTCCTGATTATTGAAGATTGGGAGCATTTTCTTCTTACTAAATCTTGCGTTTCGACTCCTTTCAGTCGCTCAACGAACTTTAGGAATGTAGTTAACGTATATTCTAAATCTACTCCACAGATTCTATATCAATTCCATTTTGAGCTAACAACTCTGCTAAAATGCCATTACCTTCTATCAACTTACCTGAGAATGTACCGTCATAGATTTTACCGTAGCCGCATGAAGGGCTTTTTTGCTGCAGAATTGCCTTTTTGATATTTAGTATTTTGGCTATTTCCAGTATCTTTTTTGCTCCGATTTCGAAATTATCTGTGTAATCATTAGCTACAGCATCAACTACTCGATTATTTATTATTTCACAGGATTTTCTCGGTATAGGAAGTCCACCTATTAATTCGGCACAAAGGGGAATAGCTTCTCCCCTTTCTACCAAATCGATTATTTCTTTTTTCGAATTACTTTTGCCGTCATATCTGCAATTACATCCGGCAAGGCAAGAACTTACTATTATCATCTATTAGACCTGAAATACTTTCAAAGTGTTATCCGGCATGTCTTTATATGGAGCTAATCCTGCAACAAAAACTACAGTATCACCTGTTTTGATATGCTTGAAGTTTTTAACGTAATCTCCCAAATCTCTGAAAATATTGTCTTTATCTTTGAATTCTTCTACGAGTATCGGGGTAATGCCTCTTACCATGCAAAGGAATCTTAAAGTCTCAATATTATTTGTAAGAGAGATAATTGGAATATCAGGTCTGTATTTTGCAATATTTCTAGCTGTAAATGTAGAGTTAGTAAATGGAATAATTGCAGCAGCATCTATTTGATCTGCAATTACACATGCAGCTTTTCCAAGAGCGTCTGCGATATTATCCATCACGGCTTCATGTCTTTGATATCTTAAAGGACCGGTTGGATGAGTATGTTCCATGCTTATTATTATTTTACTCATGTATTCTACAGCATCTAATGGGTATTTACCGACGCTGGTCTCTCCACTGAGCATTACACAATCAGTACCGTCTAAAACAGCATTGGCGACATCGCTGGCCTCGGCTCTTGTAGGTCTTGGATTTTCAAGCATAGATTCGAGCATTTGAGTAGCAGTTATAACCGGTTTACCGTGGAAATTACAACGCGAAATAATATCTTTTTGAATAGCCGGAACTTGTTCGGCTGGCATTTCCAGGCCTAGATCACCTCTGGCAACCATAATTGCATCAGCCTCTTTGATTATAGATTCTATTGACTGATAAGCCTCAGCACGTTCAATTTTAGCTATAACAGGCACTTGTCGTCTAAATATTTTCATTGCTGTACGCAAATCATAAACATCTTTTTCAGATCTTACAAATGACAAAGCTGCCATATCAATACCATTGTCAAGTCCAAATTTCAAATCTTCTAAATCTTTATCACTAAGTGAAGGTGCCGAAATGCATGTCCCCGGAGCAATTATACCTTTTCTGCTTTTCAGCTCTCCGCCTTTTATTACTTTAGTGATGATGTCATTACCTTTGACTTCTTGGATCATCAATGTAATATAGCCGTCATCGAGCAATAATGGCTTCCCGACTTGCACATCTCTAACTATTTGAGGGAAAGTAGTAGCTACTCTTTCCGAGTTACCCAAAGAGATATCATCAGCAGTTATAATAAATTTTGCACCATCTTCAAGTAAGCAAGATCCACCTTCTATTTCGCCTACACGAATTTTTGGCCCCTGCAAATCTTGAATTATAGCAATTTCTTTACCTGTGATTTTAGAAGCTTCTCTGATATTTTGGATAGTTTGGATATGTTGTTTGTGAGATCCATGTGAAAAATTAAGCCTAGCAGAGTCCATTCCTGTTTCAATCAATCTAATAAGCATATCAAGGTCTGAAGTAGCCGGACCAATAGTACAAACTATTTTTGTTTTTCTTGAATTCATATCAAAACTCCAAAATAATAATATAAAAGTATTCTTATTTTATCTATCATTAAAAACGTAGAGAATCCCATTAATCCAAAAGATGCCAGATTTATTATTATTTTCTGCCATAGCTTCTTGCCATGAAAGAAAAAGAGCATAGCACCAAGCATTATTGTCAATAACGAAAATACTTCAATGTAAAAATTAGAAAAATCAACTTCTTGCTTTACAAATTTTTCTCTCAAATCAGAATGTTTGCAAAGCAAACTAGAACCTAAGTTATTAAATGCAGCAGCTTTTATCGTTGAATCTGTCTGAAGTGAATCTGAAATATTTTCTATGATTGTTTTATTTATAGGATAAGAGTAATTACCTATCTGAATTGTTTGAGATTCGCCCGCATTCAAACTAAAAATATGATCGTTTGAAATTAATGTAGCATAAGTAGACAGTAACCAGTTATGCCCGGTGTCAATTTTTTGCTTGAAGAGATAGTACTGTGCCTCAGAAGAATTATTTGTAAGCATAATTTTGTGCGAATATTTATGCTCTATTTCAACATATTGATTTATAGCAACATTGGGTAATATAACAGCATAGCTTACAAAAGCAAAATAAGAAATTGAAAAGTACCTGCGAAAAATATCTTTAAGATATTTGTACGAAGATGGTTCAATTTTCTTAATCTTTAGTATCCAATGGATAGCAAAAAACAAGAAAGCTACAGAAGTTATTATAAGTTGAATAATATCCATAGTATTTCAGATTAGTACATCATATCAAAATCATCAATAAGACTTTCGGTGTTATATTTGATTTGAGTAACATCCGAGTATTTAGATTTTAATTCTTCTGTTCTCGGTAATGTACCCTCCCTTATATCAATGTACTCAGGATAGCTCGAAAATTCCCATTCTTCAGGTGCATTTACGAAGCCGAGTTTCGAAGGAAGGAAATGTATTGCATTGATTTTCTTTTCAATTTCTTCCACAGATTTAATTTCTGTCATATTAATCATATCAATATTAATTGACTTTTTGTATCTGTAGTAAAACTTACTTAGTAGTTTCTGGATTTGGAAAATAGGATCTTGATTTGAGTCTGTTGTCTCAATCAAAAAGTGGAATCCGTTAGGTAAAAGAGTATAAGCAATAACTTCAGAAAAGTCACCAATATATATTCTATATTTATTTAAGAAGAAAAAAAACTGATCATAGTGATCAAACAGTTTGCTGTTTTGCTCATAACTTAAATATATAAATTTGCCGGCCGAAAAATCCATTTCATTTTCCTTGTTTAGTGCTAAGTCCAAAGATATAGAATAATACTATTCAAAACAACGAGAATAAGGCAATTTACAGGATATTAACAAAAAAGGTTGTCAGACATTCCCTAACAACCTTTTTCTTTACATTTCTAAATCACTGAGTATCTCTTTTTCTTCTGTTGTCAGTATTCGTTCTAAATCCAAGAGAATTAGCAGCCTGTCTTCCAACTTTCCGATTGCAGTAATATATTCTGCATCAATTCCGGCAACCATGGCAGGAGGAGCTTCAGTAATACTTTTATTGATTCTAATCACTTCGTTTACAGCATCAACAATAAACCCGATAATCTTAGTTTCCAACTCTACTACAATAATTCTAGTATCTTTGTCAGCTTCCTTTTGTGCCATATTCAATCTATGACGTAAATCAATAATAGGTATAACTTTACCTCTCAGATTAATTACGCCTTCCACATAAGATGGAGCATTTGGCACTCTTGTGATATCTACCATGCGGTTAATTTCCTGCACTTTTAAAATATCAACACCAAATTCTTCTTCTCCAATATTAAAGCTAACTAGTTGTAGAAGCTCATCACTCATTACAACACTGTTAACTTTTAGGGCATCATTATTTAGTTCGCTCATTGTGCCTCCACAGTTTTGTATTTCAGAACCAATAGAAAGTATATAAATTACATAACGCAATATACAAAGAATTATTTAATATGGTTTAAGAAATACCGTTTTTTGCTTAGAAATCGCTACTTACTTCCACCAAAGCGCAGTTTAAATTCGAATTTTTTTCTTTCCTGAAGTTGATTTCTTTCACCACTTGATGTGGAAATGGACACCTGCCCAGATATATTTGGTAGTATACTGCTGTCAAACAGTTTGAAGAAAGGAATGTTTATAATTACCTGGTTATCTCCCATATTTCCTACTGTAGACCCTACCTGGTAATTTAGTCCCCATAGCTCACCGGAAAACTTCATTTTTGATTCGCTAAACTCTTCAGAATTCACTTCTATATCCACATTACTGATGAGCCCTGTCTTCATAAGCAGATCCGTCAAATATTTGGATGCTTGCCCGGATAAAAGAGCCTTAATATTATCAACATCAGCTGCTCCTCCGCTAGAGCTTTCAGCGCCTTTAAGTCTACCAAAAAACAATAAGTAAATTGCATCTTCTTCTATTTTTTTCGGATCGCCAGTCGCCTCTTCTCCATTTATAGTATATATAAATCTCGCTTCAGGCAAATCTTTTGTTCCTGTCAAAAAGATTTTAACTGTATAATTCTTTTGAACAGGTTTTTGGTAAATGACACCGGTATATTCAGCAACTAGATTCAGAGTTGGGTTTGATAATTCACCTGTTGGAAAAGTAATTTCACCATATGTATTAAATAGCTTAGCAAAATTCAGTACCGAAGATTTCAATAGCTGTAATGAGCCAATTAGTTGAGCTTCTGGTTGATCTCTATCCTTTTTATAGATAAGAGGCAAATTCTTGTCTTTTATCGTCACATCAGCTGAAAGCTGGCCTAAAATTCCTAATGACATTTGAACACTTAATTTATCTAGAATCCTGATCTTAAGATCATAGTTCATCAAATCTGCAATGTCTTCACTAGACTTGAACCCCTGATTTATCTTATCGGGAATATCGATTTTTGGATTATCTATCTCAATAGTCAAATTTTCTTTGTGTATTTTATAATTTAGCCTAGAGTATTGCAACTTACCTGCAGACATATCCGGCATTTTTAAAGAAGCATAAACAACATTAATGTCGCCTTCCAGGTTCGGTTTTAAGAGAGTGCCCCAAAATCTGATTGGCCTTGTATCTGTCGAAATTACAAAGTCACCATATAAATCAGGCATGCTTCTGACTGTTGCATTATTCAAAACTTGAAATTGATTAGCTTGTACAGAGATATCCAAGTAGTCAGGTAAAAAGTCTTTTAGAATAACTTGTCCTGTGACTGCTGCATTACCCTTGTATTTCTCTTCACTTACATTAGAAAGTGACAATTTCTCTATATTAATGGTATCTCTATTAATCTGAATTTTACCGTTAGCATTATATAGCATATTAGTTGCGTCCAGTCTCATTTGAGATTTTAGCAAGTTAACATAGCCTTTCCATGTAATATTATCTAAATCATCTCCGGATATATCGATATATGCATCTGCTTCTCCTTTGATACCACTAATATTTGGTACAAAAGGATCTGCAATCACTAACGGAAAACGCTCTGCTCTTGCCATCACTCGCAATGCTTTTTTATGAAGAGTTGTATCCTGCGATACATTCAATGGGAAAGCAAAAATATCTGCATAAAGCCTTTTAAGTAATTTCCCATTAGCCATTGACTCTATTCTTGTGAAACCTCCTAAATTATTATCCTTCAGATTGAGATTGCCGTAGTACCTGCCCACTTTATTATTGTTTAAAACAATATCTCTTATATTGAAGGACATTTTTGCTTCCGGGTTTAGAGTCTGACCAAAAATTGTTATTTCAAGGCTGTCTAACCCACCATACAACTCTTCCACATACTCCCTTGAATCAACAGGCACAATTGGAATAAGATGATGCAGATCAAGCCCATAGAGTGCAAATTTCAAATCACTGATTTTTTCACTGTCCAGTTGACCGGAAACTAAAAACCTTTCAAAATTTTCACGCTGCATTTCGAACTTGTTTATAACAAGTCCTTTTCCTGTGAATCCTATATCGATATTGTCTCTGTTTTGCCATTTATATTTGTCAAGATAACTTATGTCCAATTTTGATAAGAGGAAATCCAATCCGGGATCTTTTAGTGAGATTCTACCAGCTAAGTCAGCTTTTATGTCTTTATTAATCCTGGCTCTGGTTTCGTAATCGAATTTTTTACCATTGAAATCCCAAGAGGAGTATAGACTATCTATTTCTAACTCATCAACATAGATTTTTTTATCATTTTCCAGCATAAAGCTAATAGTTGAAAATTTTGGTAATGAATCTTCTAATGCGATTGCTAATTCACCGGCACACATAAAGGAGTTAGTTTTGACATAAGTCTCTAAAGTAGAAAATCTAAGATATGGAATCTCACATTTATTGAGCACAAAACTGCTAACTTTGTCAGATGCCTTATAAGCAAAATCAATATTAGCTACCATATCAAGATCTATGTCGGATATTACGCTTCGAATTATACTTGTATTTTTAATTTGGGCTTTAAGAGAAATATCCTGCTCTATAAATTCTGCTTTCTTCTTATTAATAGCTGTGTCTAAAAGAGTAAAACTCATAGCAGAATCAGGAAGCATTGTATTTATTTTATTTTGAATAAAAGTAGTCAGATAAGTAGACTGATCACTTAATGCATTGATTAAGTTAGTATAGTCAAACTTTCCGGCAATATTCAGGTCTAAAAACTCAGAACCAAGATTAAAATATCTATGTTCATCATCATATGTATTTTCTATAGTTATATCGAAAGGTAATAAATACTTATCAGCAAGCAATAGCTCATTAATCTGTGCATCCAGCTTTGCTTTAATCGTATTGATTTCAAAATTTTCTCCCTCAAGATTTAGATTACAAGTCAGAATAGAAGGCATTGCAGCATTTTCCAGAATCTTAGCAAGATTCAACTTCACAATGTCCATATTCATTTTGTATCTAGTTTCTTCTGAGTTTAGAAAAACAAGATTGCCATTTATATCAATACCGGGTCTTTCATCAGGACTAAAATATTGAGACAAGGAGTCTTCCGGAAACAGAATCTTCAAAGTATCTATCGAAAAATCCCCTATGTCAATAGATTTGACATTGAGATTGATTTTATCAAACTTTACATTATTCAAAAAACCGGATGAAGTTAAGAGTGAAACTTCCAATTGCATTTTATCCGGTTGGATGCCACTCCCTTTGATCGCGCACTCGCCTGTAAAACTAGAGGCCATTTCTTTTACATGAAGATACTTAGCTAAGTTTAATTTTGAAAAATTGATATCTGCGCTATAAGCTAAATCATCATTAAGATTTACCCCCATCTCACCACGAATGTTGCCTGACTCACTTTGCATATCCACTTTTGCATATATACTATCAAGGTTTCCGACAGAGTGCAGATATGAAATCTTTGTATTCCCGAGATTTGGAATATTCTCCCAAGGAATACCTACGATTTTCTTAGAAAGGGATGAGTAATCAACTATTGAATTCTCAACTTCTAAATCAAATGCAAAGTCATCAGGCCTTAGAAGGTTTTCGAGTTTACCTGTTAGATATACAGATTCAAAATCTGTCTTATAAACAAGCTTTTGTATCTCAAAATCATTAAGTGTACCTCTGGCAATCATTTCAACATCCTGTATACCCAGGAATTCCAAAGGCATATCCACAAATTTATCAGAAATAATTGGTCTGAGATTTTCACTTTCCAGATCTATTTCAAAAAATGCTTTTTCTAAATCTGCATCTCCAAACACATTATACTCTTTCATCGCAACAGTGCATATAACTTTTTGATCTCCTATCTCTATTGTGGAGTTTTCAGCAAGTACGCCATCAGGAGAAAGCGAGAGGTCTCCTACAAAACTACTTAGTTCTAGCCCGCAATTCCTTTCTCTACCACTTAAGTAGTCAACCGAGACTTTAAAAGTGTTATTAAATAAATCAGCACTAGCTTCGACATCCATATTCAGGTCATCAAAAATCATATCTGAATAGTTAATCTGTTCGCGATTATCAGTTAGAAGAAGAGAATCAATAAGTTCAAATCGACCGTGTTTTATTCTTATTCTATCTGCCAATATCTTTAGATTAGTATTCTCTGAGGAAGTCGTAGTGTCATCAGTCGGATAAGCAATATGTTCTACATTCATTGTAGAATCTTTGCTTCTTATTATTTTTATTACCGGATAGTTAAGCTCGATGCTTTGAACTGAGATAGTATTATCTATCATTGGAAAAGCATTCAGCTTTACATAAATTTCCGGAACATATGCAACAGTATCACAGCCCGCAATCAGCGAGGCATGTAAAAGTTTAATACCACTTAAATTAACAAGATCAATATCTTCGGCATGTATTTTACCTTTCAGACCGGCATTAACAGATTCCAATGCATAATCTAATACCTCATGCCTCACAGCAGGTATTTTGAACACAGCAAGGATAAGTATAAATAATACTAGTATGAAGTATACAATGTATTTGAATATTTTAAAAAGTATTTTCATTTATTCCTTTTAAATATCAAGTCTCAAGCAACTTTATTCAAATCAATAATTATACCATTAGTTTAAATACTAATACGAATTGAATCAAATATAGTTGAATCAAATTTCTAAACTCACTAAAACATTACTCTCAAGCAATAAAACTACACTTTATAAATAGATTTCAATATTTTAATATTCAGAATCTTACAATAGAGCATTTTAAACTCACTGTATCTACTTTGATAACATATACTTATACGATTTTTTACAAATTATGTACTTTTGCAAATTTCACGAAAAATAATTTTATATAATTGCTAATAATACATATATTACGCTATTCATTTACTAAACTTATTTAAGTAACACTTTTTGCTAGTTAAAACGAAGGAAACACACATGTCACAGAAAAAAACTTACAAAATTGCCTGGCTACCTGGCGATGGTATCGGAGTTGAGGTATTAGAAGCAGCTAAAGTTGTTTTTGATAAACTTGGGTTCAAAGCTGAATATATTCATGGAGATATCGGCTGGGAATTTTGGAAAACTGAAGGTGACGCTTTACCTGAAAGAACAGTAGATCTATTGAAAGAGGTTGATGCTGCAATGTTTGGTGCAATCACTTCTAAACCTGTAAAAGCTGCAGAAGAAGAATTAGTTCCTGAGCTAAAAGGTAAAGGTCTTATTTATCGTTCTCCAATTGTAAGAATGCGTCAAATGTTTGACTTATATAATTGCCAAAGACCAACAAAAGCTTATAAGGGCAATCCTTTAAATTATAAAGACTTTATCGATATCGTAGTTTTTAGAGAAAATACAGAAGATCTTTATGTAGGTATCGAATTTAATACTGTACCTAAAAAACTTGCAGATACTTTGAATGAATTGAATCCAAACTTCAAACGTTTTGCTGATTTGAAAGAAGATGAATATGCAATTTCTACTAAAATAAATACTAAAGAAGGCTGCAGAAAAATCATCACTGAAGCTTTTGAATTTGCTAAAAAACATGATAGAAAAAAAGTAACTATAGTACATAAATCTAACGTAGTTAGAGCTACTGACGGCCTGTTTTTAGAAACTGCTAAAGAAGTTGCTCAAAACTATCCTACAATTGAAATGGATGAAGGAAATATTGATGCAATGACTATGTGGTTGCTTAAAAATCCTGAAAGATATGATGTACTTGTAGCTCCTAACCTTTATGGCGATGTAATCTCTGATCTTTGTGCTCAGATGGTTGGTGGTCTAGGTTTTGCATGCTCAGGAAACATTGGTAAAAACTTAGCTGTATTTGAGCCTACACATGGTTCTGCTCCTAAATATGCAGGTCAATATAAAGCTAATCCTATCGCTACTTTCCTTTCCGGCAAAATGATGCTAGATTGGCTGGGCGAAACAGAAATGGCTGAGAAATTAGAAAAAGCAGTAGCTAATGTTGTAGAAGAAGGTAAAGTTCGCACTTATGATATGGGTGGCGATGCTTCAACAATGGATATGGCTCAAGCAGTTGCAGAAAAATTATAAGTAATCCTAAAGAAAGACACTTGCAGAGGCTCTTAGTAATGAGTCTCTGCTTTTTTTTACTTAGTCATCATTTGGATTAATTATTATCTTACTCCAATCATCGCTGCTAAAATATCTATCAATTATATCTCTTATATCTACCATAGTTATAGAATCTATATCATTCATAAGATCTTGAAGAGTTTCATGTTTTTTGCTAAGGATTTCACTTTTAGCAAGTGATTGCATACGTACAGATAAACTTTCAAGCTCCATTATAGTCCCTGATTTAAGCTGCTCTTTAGCTCTGGACAGTTCAGCTTTTGTAATATTCCCGGAATGCAGTTTTTCAAGCTCCCGCATAATTATTTTTTCAGCTCTTTTCAGCTTGTTTTCCTCAAGTGCTGCATATATATAAAAAGCAGAAACATCCTTATATCCCTGTAAATTAGAATATACTGCGTATCCCAATCCATTTCTTTCTCTTAAAGCATGGTATAACCTGGAACTCATACCATCACCAAAAAGTACATTTAAACAAGCTAGAGCATGCCTCTCTTCAGATCTCAACCCAGGAACCTGCTTTCCCATGAGAAAATGGAGCTGACTAATAGGCATATCTTTAATCATTTCTTTCTTAGAATTTGCTATTTCTAACTTTCTGTCTTTAATTTCTATTTGAGGCATATTTTCAAATATCGCCGATACTCTCTGAGCGACATAATCATGAGATAAATTTCCTGCAAATGAAATTACTAGTCGATTAGGGGCAAAAAATCGTGAGTGGAAGTCTCTAAGAGCTTCAGGGGTTATTTTTTTAACAGTATCTTTATAACCTACTATTGGATGTTGCAGTCGTGAGTTTGCAAACAACAGTTCGTCACCCAAATCAAAAATTGCTTCTTCAGGATCATCTTCGTAAGAAACAATTTCTTCAGCAACTACTGATATTTCATTCCTGATTTCTTTCTCTTTAAAAAGAGGATTGAGAATAATTTCAGATAGTGTGTTTAAAGATTTTTTAAAATTCTTCGTTAAGGCACGTACATAAAAACAGGTAAACTCTTTACTGGTATAAGCATTTGTATATGCACCCACGGATTCAAATTCTGTAGCGATTTTTCTGGCAGAATATTTTTTAGAGCTTTTAAAGATAGCATGTTCTAATAAGTGCGCCATCCCTTCCATACCCTCCGGATCATTTGCAGAGCCGGCATCCAAAGAGATGCCAAGAGCAAAAGATTCCACAGTAGGTATCTGCTCAGTAAGTATTACAATTCCGTTATCTAAAACAGTTCTACCAAATCGAATTTGATTATCCATCCTTGTTTCAGTCATTATAAGCCTTTCCATTTTCAAAATACGTAACTACAAATATACTTGCATATTATGGAAGTAACAAAGATAAATATTTCAAAGAAAAGTATTCTATTTCTTCAAGCATAATATCGGATTTATTCGAAGACAAGGCACCTAAATCTAATTTTAAGAATAATAATATATTGCTCATTCCCATCGCTATTTCTCCAAACAAAAAAAGCCCGGCCAAATGGCCGGGCTTAGTGTTATAATCTATATTTATTCAGATTATTTAACTACGCGTACGTTGCGAGTGATTACAACGCCATCCAGTTCGATTACCAATGTGTAGCTGCCACTTGTCAATTCTGATGCATCGATTACTACTTCGTTGCCTTCAAAATTACCGTTTGCATATTCTGCTACACGGCGACCATTCATATCGCTCAAGTAAATGTTTGCTGCTGTTGCGCCGCTTACTTTCACTTTGGATTGTGTGCTTACAGGATTTGGTAATACTTCGCCTACTGCCAAACCGCTTGGTGAAGATAGCTCTACTTCTTCTATATTGCTATATTCAAATTCACCATTACGTTCGATCATTTTCAGGCGGTATGCATATTTTTTACCAAATTCTACGCCGTAATCTGCTGTGTTATAGTTGCGTGTTGAGTAGCTTGTTCCACTTGCTGCTACTTCACCTACTTTGCTAAATAAGTCTGAGTAACCATCTGTGATTTCTGTACGTTCGATTTCAAATCGATCACTTTCTAATTCTGAATATGTTGACCAATTCAAGTCTACGCGGTTGCCTACTGCTTTTGCATCAAAGACTGCTAATTCGATCGGATAGATTGTTCCGTTATTGGCTTCTACGAAGTCAAATACACTGCGCAACATCTTTTCGATATCTGCTATGTGACGCCAGTCGGCACCTAAGTAACATACGTTTGTTCCGATTGTAACTGTTCCGACACCCATGATTTTCTCTTCTGGTGTCATTGTGTTTGTTCCGCTTAATTCATTTGTATAGTAGTAACCTAATTTTATGTTACCTGAGCCTTCTTTCCACATATCTACTAAAGCCGGATTTGGTGCTGCATCTCCTGTAAAATTAGTTGCTACGATTTTGTTTGTTAAGTTACGACCTACTTGGCTTCCTGTGATTTCTGTGTAATCTATTACTTCAGGATTTGCTTTCATGCGATCTGTAGCTCTGAATAAATCTCTTGCTACTATACCGTTGTTACGAATCATTTCCTGTGAACCGATTACAAAGTTTTTCTTATCTGTTGAGATACCGCTTGCGAAGTAATTTTTGATATCCAATTCTTCGAATCTTGTCAACTTAACATCTGCATCATTCATTTCATCGTGTGTATCTGACCATACTACTGTGCGGTAGTGACGGTAGTCGATTGCTCTTGGTTCCCAGCTGTTTCTGTCTAATACGTCATAATCAATTGTATCATTTGCTACTGTTGTGGCATTTGGATTGATTGCTACGTGCCAGCCGATGAAGCTCAAACCGTCTACTATGCGGTCGTGATTCAATTTACCTGCGATTTCTACTTGTGTCGGATCTGTGCTTAAGTCAGCATTTACATACTGGCTGCTTACTAACATGTCCATCCAAGAGCGTGTGATAAAGAATCTTACGATCTTTTCTGAGCTGTTGTTATTGTTATCTTCGTCACTTTCCACTTCTACTTCGATTTTGTAGCGTGGTGTTACGTTCGCTGTCATTTCTGCATATACTGCAGGTACTGCTGCTGCATACATTGGGTTCAAACGCAAGTCTGCATATGTTTCAGGTTCAAATTCTATACCTTTACCATCTGCTAACATGAAGTCTACATCTACGTATTCATCAGTTGTTGCATCTACTTTTACTTTTGTTTCGTAGTCTGCTACTGTGCCGAATGTACCTGTCGGTAATTCGCGGTAGATTTTTACTGTTACATCTGTTCCTGTTTGGAATAAGCTACCGTTGTTTCTCAAACGTGTACTTACTTCTACTGGAGCTTCTGTCATGATATGTTCTGCATCTGCAAAGATACCGGCTGTTGAGCGGTATGATGCTGGTGCTGTAATTGTTGTTGTTTCCATATCACTTACATATACGCGTCCGCCAAATTCCAAAGCACCTACGTCAAATCTTTGACCTGCTTCACCACGTGTTTTACCTGTTATATCTGTGCTGATTGATGTTAATCTGTCACCACGGTTATTCAAGATTGAATTTAATGGTACTGGGTTAGATTTTACGCGTAAGTTTTGTGGGTTTGTGCCTGTAAATTCATAGTCTGACATGAATTTTGAGTATACTGAATACTGCTCTTCTCCACTCCATACTTGCCATTGTGCCAATGTTTTGTATTCGTTGATTGGAGCTGTTGATAATTTTGCACCTGATGCATCTGTTTCTATCCAGCGATATACTGAAGATGCTGAGTTTTCTGTCCAATATACGTTACGATCTGCTTCGATGTTTGCAGATTCCATTGACGCGCCTTGGTAGAATACACAAGCTGATACCGGGCATGATTCTGCATACTCGTTATCCATTGTTGCGATTGCATTGTTTTTAAGTGTTGTACCTGTTACATTTTGCAAACCTACACCCATTACGGCGCGAGTATTTAATACACCGTCATCGCCATTTACGATTACTGTATTATTTACGATTACGTCATTTCTTGATACGTATTCTGCAATGTAAGGTGTTTCAAAGTTGCTGCGTTGTGTAAACAAGTAGATACCTGCTCTTGATGTATTTGCATCACTTGGTAATAATTCCCATACGATGTTACCGGCGATTATCATTGATTCGTCTTCGCGTGGGAATAATTTTAATGTACCTTCTACTAATTGTTGTGGTGATTGTTCTACACGAATACCACTTACCATACCGCTGCCGCTTATGCCGCTGATTTCGTTATTCATGATTTTTACCATGCGGTTGTTATAACCGAAATAACCACGTGCTGACTGACCACCGGCCATGATACCTGCTGCATCAAAACCTGCGCATCCGCCTTCTACGTCAAATATGCGGTTGTTTGCGATTTCTGAGCCTTTTTCGTGACCTACAAAGATACCTGCGCGGCCCACATTGTAAATCTTGTTGTGGCTGATTACGTTTTCGCTGTTGAAGTATTCTACGTTGAAACCTAAACCTTGATCTAATAATTGACCGATACCCATTGATGCTACACCATAAGCGAAGCCTGTGATCTCATTGTTCATGATCACGTTATATGAGTTTGTCAATGTATCTAAGTTTTTCTGATTTGAGTTGAATTTTTTGTCGATTGGGGCTTTACTACGCATTACGATACCTGCTGTGTAAGCTAGAGTATTGGAGCGTTTGTCTTCTTCATATTTAAAGCCGCCCTGAGCTGCTGAAAATACTGTCAATGGTAATGCACATTTATAATCTGCTGCGCCGTTGCCTTCTATTATACAGTTTTTGATTGCATTGTGTGATGCACCGTTACCTAAATAGAATACTGCTTTGAATGGCTCATCTGTATCTAATGTGAATTTCAATGATTTTTGTGCGCCACCATCAAATGTTATATAACCATTTGGATTTGCGTAGTTACGTTTTGATGCATCGCGAGCTACGTTTACTGCTGCTGCTGCATTTGTGTGTTCTACGTTTTGTGCTATATATACACCAATACCGTTACCACTGCGTAAGTTGATTGTTACTGAACCTTTGCTTACTGCGCGGTTTTGAGCTGGTTTGAACACGATTGGGTGTTCTTCACCGCCACCGATGATGTGTGATGACAAATCGATTGCCGGATTTGTGCCTGTTTTGCTGCCTACTGTGTAGGATGCATCTGTCAATTCAAATGTTACTGCGCCGTATACACCTGATTCGTAAATCATGTTGATTGCATCTTCAATTGTAAGGAAGTTGCGTGGGCTTGTTGCATTTGTTGTTCCGATTGTATATGTACCGGACAATGAATTAATTACTGTAAATGTTGTTTCCAATAGATCATTTGATTTATTTTGATCTGTTGTTAAGCCTGTTAGCAATTTAGCTGTATAAACACCTGCTACAGGAGGAATAAACAATTCATCGTCTTTTTTGTAATATTCTTTCATTGTATTGTAAATACCTGAAGGAACTACTTCTACATTAAAGTCAAATGTTTTGTTGAAGTTGTTCGGACCTGTGATTGACAATGTTGCAGGTACATTTGATAAATCAAGGATACCATTGTTTTTCAATTCGATTCTTGGGATTATCGGACGACCTACATAGTTATTACCACCTGTTGGTGCTAATACTGTGATTGGCTCTACATCATGGTTGTAAGCTACTTCGAATAAGTGAGCTGACTGACCTACTTTAGGGTAAAGGTTGTTTGCTTCTGCTTCATCGAATGCACTGATTAGATCTAGTTCAAATTCAATGCGGTAGTTACCGATGCCATCTTTTGCGCGGTATGGTGTTAATTCCAATACTGTCAAATCACCTGTTTGAAGTGGTGTATTTGTGTTTTTCCAACGCTTAGATGTTTCAAATACCGGATTTGTTCCGTTTTCTGTATATACTTTTGCGAATAATTCAAATTCACTTACATCATTTAGACCTACGTTTGTAACTGTTGCTGTGATTGGAACATTTACATCGATACCATATTTCATTTTTGGCATTTTGATAGGTTTTCTTACTGATGTGATTGCAATATCATTATCTATTGCGATTACGAAGTCTTTATGACGTGTTAATGTCATTGCTTCGCCTTCGTGAGTAAACTTAAGTTCAGCAATCGCGCGGTATGAACCACCTTCGATTTGTGTTTGATTTGTTTGCAAATCAAATACACCTGTGTTATCAGGATCTGCTGTTCCGCCTATGTTATCAGGATTTGTCGGATCGTACTCAGCTGCGAGGCCTGTTGCATGAGTTAATGTTTCTCTTGCAGGTTCGCCGATTGGCTGAGGGTTTGGAGTGATCAAGCTAGTGTTTACATCGCCTTCCATTTTCGCTTCATAGATTACTGTTTCCAATGGAAGTGGACCGATTACTTTGTATGTATAAGATACATCTGCTTGACCGGCAACACGTTTGATATCAACCCAAGGGTTACCCATTTTGAAACCGCGAGAAAATACTGCGATTGCATCATCTTGAGTTGCAGGATATAAATCAATAATTTCAGGAGTTTTTGGTTTTACGATTAAGGTAACATCTACAATCATTGCATAAGCGTCGCTGCCACAACCTGTAGTTGATAATGTTGTAGGGTCACCCCATGTAGCCTCTGTACCTACTATACACATGCGATACTCGCCACCATCTACTTCTTCGGGAATTAAAAAGTCTGTATCGTGCTCGTTTGCACCACCTGAAGAAATCCATACTAATTCATTTTCATCATCGAAATCGCCATCCATATTAAAATCTACCAGGACAGAAACTCTACAGTTATACAAGCCACTTGGGTTTCCAGCGGAATACCATTCTAAACCATAAGCGTATAGACTTAATGTTTGTCCGGCAGTAGCTATTATAGATTGATTTGTGTAATCAACATAGCCACCAGGAGCTAAAAAGTGACTTGTTATTAATTGGACTCCACCGACTGTTAACTCATGGAAAGAGTCGGGACCAAAATTTGAAGTACCAGTACAACTTCTGGCATTCGGTGCTGACAATGTTTGCAATGAGGCAGCTATCATAAGTATGGCTACCGCAATTAAACTTTGTAATAATTTCTTCATAGGTATCACCTATTCTATTAAACATACAAGATTTTTATTATAAACTTTAACTATTTAGCAATATATACAAAACAAAACACATTCTCAATAGTTTTGTTACAGTTTATTTTGACTGTATTCATATTGTCAAAATATTCAACACATATAATAACCTCATATGTCATATTTATTGTAAAATATCAAGCCTGAGTGCAAAAAAAATACAAACACTCTATTTAAATATTTTTATAAATATGTTTCTCCTAAGAAATTAGATTCTCTAACTCTCTATTTTCATTTTATTTTGATTGAACTTGTTCGTAAATTAAGTTATATATTTTTATAAATATAATTGGATCTCCAATGCCTCTAGATGTTTTAAAAGTTGGTGGGATTATTTTTAGAACTCCTCATGGCTTTCGTTGCCTTGAGAGTATTTTGTCTAAAACAAAAAAACCTGCAGTTATTGTAATTTCTGCAATCGACAAGACTTCTCGTAATCTAAATATATGTTTGCACTTAGCTGTTAAAGGATCATTAAATAACGCTTTGGAGACTCTGGATTCTATTATCGAACAACACCTTTCTTTGGCCTGTGAAATATTAACAAAATCAAATTTAACAGATTATAAGCAGTTTCTTTTTTCTAAAAAAGAAGCTCTCGCAGACATATTGAAAGGTATTAGTTTGATTGCTGATTGTAGTGACAGAATCGCTGACAAAATCATAGCTGAAGGTGAAAATCTTGCTTTAGAGCTTATCTATTTGTTTTTGTCTCAAAAGAGCTTATCTATTAATAAGCTACTTTCAGAACACCATATTCTGACTAATAATAAACATCAATTTGCTTCTCCGAACAAAGAGATTAGCATAAATAATTTGCAAAACTCTTTAAAAAAATTTTCCACAGATATATTCCTTATTCAAGGCTTCACAGGTATCTCTATAGATGGTAAAATTACGACTATGGGCTTTGAAAGTTCAAATTTGACGGCATGTCTGGTTGCGGCTGCTGCAAAATCAGAAAGATTGGTTATTTGGACTGATGTAGCAGGAATCTATAGCGTCGATCCAAAAATTTGTGACTCTCCTCGACATGAGCTTATCTCAACCGAAAATGCCAGAGTATTGTCATCCGAAGGTCTAAAAATTATTTATGAGCCAATGCTCGATTATTCTGAAGAATTTGGATTTGATATTGAAATTAAAGATGCGTTTAATCCTGAGCTTAGTGGCACAATAATTTCAACAGTGCAAAAAAGCTCACCATTGCCATTTGTTATTTTTGACGAAAAAAATATATCTCAGGCAATATATAAAATTTCAATTTGCTTTATTTCTTCTCTAAAAAGTATTGATCTTTTAAATCGGTTAATCTGTAACAATATAGCTCCAATAAGATACGAGTTTGATAAAGATTCTTTATACTTATATTTTGATAGAAAATTCTATTGGAATAATACCATTAAAGAAATAAGCAAAATTCTCTTTTAACTTCTGCTTCCAAAATTTTTGATGAAACTTATATTTTCATAGTTTACTTTGATAGTAAGAAACACTCCTAGAATAAACAATACTAATACTCCTGTCCACATCGACCAGAAAGGAGAAATAAGCTGTTCGTCTCCTAGCTTTTCACCGCCTATTAGAAATACCCAATAGATAATATAGAAACCTAAAGAAATTGCAGCACTTATTCCAAAATTGCCTCCCTTGGTCATTACTCCGAGAGGGCAGCCAACCAGAACAAAGATTAGACATGAAAGCGGCATAGAATATTTCTTGTATATTTCAACCTGATATGCTGCTGACCTGCTTTTGTAAGAATCTATACGCGATTTATTAGAACTGAGCACTCCATACATACTTGTAAGTTGCTGGCTAACACTTTTGTATACTTTTATGCTATCTGTTTCCGTATTAGACTTAGACAATCGATGAATTTTATCTTTTGATTCTTTTTCTTTTCTTTCTGTATTTTGCTGCTCAGATTCTCTTTTTCCAATTCCCAGATCCATTACTTTTCTATTTGGAGTATCTTGCTCTGCAAGTTTTTTCCTTTTGCCATATAACAGATAATCAAGATGTTCAGCAACTACTTCCTTAGTCACTAATTCAAGCGAATCAGCATTTTTTATATTCCTTGCAGATATTTCTTCCATGGCTTTTATGGGAAGTTCTCTTTCTCCCTTGCTTATATTCCCTTCTTCCGTTCTCTCTAATTCGAAGCCTTTAGCCGCTATAGAAATATTATAATCTTCAAATTCAATAATTTGATAATCTTTTGCTTCATCTTTGACAAATCTATGTATCTCACCATTGAATAATCTAATATTCAACATGCCTGAAGTAGCAGAGGAAGTTATCATACCGGAATCTGCCGAAATGATATTTTCTTGTTTATATCCCTGAGATTTATCGTAAATAGTGACTCCGTAGAGATTACCATTCGAAGAATCTACTCTTTGTGGGAATATTGTGTAGCCATCAAGATCTGAGGATACTTTACCGGATTCTAATGCAAATGTAGGTCTTAGTCGATGTAAATCCATGATTAGAGTTTTTAATCTATGATTTGTGTCCGGAAGAACATAATCATTAAACCAGAACATAGCTCCGGAGATTATAACACCGAATATAATGGGATAGCGCATCATTCTAATTAAACTTCCACCGCTTGCTTTTACTATTGTTACTTCACTGGAAGATGATAAATTCCCAAAGGTCATCAAACATGAAAACAATACACCCATGGGCACTGCAAGAACAACTATCCAAGCTAAAGTTAGAGCTATCAGTTCTGCGATCACAGGTATTTCTATACCTTTTCCCAGAAGATTATCCAGCTCTTTCATAACAAACTGCATTAAAAACAGGAACATCACTGTACCCACTCCAAAAAGAAAGGGAGCAAAAAGATGTCTTATTATATATTTGTCTATTAATTTCATTCGAAAACCCGTATTTTGTAGATATTCAAATATATGATTTTCTCGAAACAAAATTATTCATATTATTTATTTGGAATATATTTTATAGTTTAATATCTTTGTAGCTCAATATAGAATGTAATCTAAGAAAAGGGAATACAATGTACACGGTTTTGATGATTTTGACACTATTAGCTTCAGTCTTACTAATATTAGTAGTCTTGTTGCAACCGGGCAAAGGCGAAATGATTTCTGGAATGAGCGGCCTTGGTGGAGCTATGAGCTCTGCTTTCGGTTCTACTAGAGCAGTTAAAGGCTTACAGAAGCTTACTATATATCTTGCGGCTATTATTGCCGGATTAGTATTAGTAATTAACTTATTCTTCGTTGGTGGCCCATCCGGTTCTTCAGTTCCTAAACCTGTTACCGAAGGTGCTGCAATGCCAATGACTGAACAAGCTGCTCCTGCTCCTCAAGTAGCTCCTGCTCCTGCTGCAGAACAGCCACAACAAGAAGCAACTACTGAAGAAGAAGCTAAATAAGATTTTTATCTTAAGATTTTAAATATAAAAACTGCATCAGATTTTATTCCGATGCAGTTTTTTTTGTGTATAGCTTTTATAGGTTATTTGTGATTGACTTTAATTTTTTTGATCCCTTCTGTGCTTTTTTCCCACATAGTAATGACACCAGACTATCTAGGAAGAATTATATCAAATTTATGGTAATAAACTTGATTTGGCTTACAAAGATCCAAATTCCAATTTTGTAGTAATGATACTTGTTAGAAATTACTAGTTTCTTTATTATTTACAGCTAGTCTTTAACTATTATATGTGTGCATTTAATTTTATCTTCGACTTTTAGAACTAGGATAAATTCTCCTCTGCTTATTTTATCTTGTATTTGCAAATTATGCATTAATGTTTTGCTAATATTATCCCAAGTCTGTACCTTTTCACCGGTCATTGAATATAATTCCAGTGTATAAATACCTGACTCAATAATTTTGCTATTTATTTCAACAGAAAAAGTATTATTCTGAATTGGATTAGGAAATACTTTCATGCCTTCTGCAATATCTTGTTCACCTTTTTCTGATTCCTCAACACTAGTAATATCGCTTATATCATATTTGTATATTCCAGATATTGTTTTCTTGTAAGTTCCACTATGAAAAGACATCTGTAAATATTTATTGTCAGGAGTCATCCATACTTTCATCTCTGCATATCCAATATCTACTCCTAAAAACAACTCGTCTATCAAAGCGCTTTTAACCTCTTTAACATTTTTCGTAGAATCAGTACTTATTATAAATAATTGTTTTGTACTTACATTCAAAACAGTTATAAACTTACCATCTTCAGAAAGTGATATATCTGCATCTTCTGTTTTCCCAAAAGATTGTAATAATTCGCTATCAGAACCTATAGTTACTTTTTTTGACCATACACCTGCAGATGTCAAATAATAAAATGTCGTATCTACTGCATTATATACTATTGAACTATGAATTGAATTTTGTTCTTTTAATATATTTAGTCTTGTAAAATCAACCATATTGCTATCATTATCTAAAATGAAATATTCCAAAAATCTCTCATTATAATTACCTATAAAACTTCTGTGTGTTTGATTGTTAAAAAGTTGATTTGATATTTTTGAATAATAAGCATGACCATTAGGCATATCATAGATACCTATCGGATACACCTCGCTGTTTTTCGTTTTCCACCAATCAATACTATAAGTATCAGACAAACTATCCACTACATAAATACTGTGAGATCCAACTTCAAAATGCACATTTGATATTTTATTTGGTACTATAATTGAATCAATTTTTGTAAAGGTGCTGGTTTCCATTAAACAAATAGTTGTATCATTATCTTTTTTCTTATATGCCAAATATTCTTTATCATCACTAAAACCATAGATAGAATAAATTGACCGAATATCTTCAGATCTTAAAACATCGTTATAAACTAAATTGTTATTTTTATAATCTAGAAGATAAAATGTCGAAGCCTCATCACGCGAAAGATTATAAAATAAATAGTTATCATGGCTAGGTATATATATCCAATCCTTATAAGGTGGTGCAATTGGGATACTTAACATATTAATTTTGTCATTTTTCATATCTATATCGTACATAAAATATGAACTAATAGCCAATCCTCTATCTTTTGAAATAGGAACTGCAAAGCACATCTGTTCCGGATCATAGTTATGAATCGACGGTGCTAATTCTATTTGTTTAGATTTTTGTGTTGTCGTTAAATCATTAATATCTACTATCTGCAACCGAGAATCATAGAAATAGGCAAGTAAATTATTAGATGAATTATAATGACTCATTGTTGCATAAGTAGTAGACTCAAAATACAATTCTTTTTTTGTTTCCCTATCCAGAACAACTACATGCGTTAGTACATTACTAAGTATAAAATGTTTATCTGTCACAAATATATCTGAAGTAGGCTCTATACTCATAAATACGTTCTCAGGTAATTTAAATAATTCAATTATTTCCTCAGTGTTCGAATCTAAGTTCTCTTTTGATATTACAACATAGCCTATATCCTTTTCATCATAATGATATCTCAATACATATATATAATCATCATAAACTCTAAAACCTGCAATACCTGCCCCATATAATAAATAATCTTTTTCCCATTTTTTTATACCTGTGGTCAAGTCATAGGCAAAAAGTTTTGATGAATATACAGTTCCATAAGCTTGCTGGAAATAAAGTGTATTTTTATAGACCTGAAATCTTAAGTGAGAATTCCGACATTCAGCATTTAGAGGTAACTCTTTAACAAATTGATGTTGTTTCAGATCATAGAACAATACATATGACTTCTGTTCAGCTTTACTTTGTGCCAAAACATAAAGTATAGAATTATCTTCTGAAAATTGTGCTGCCGATGAAATTACTTCATATCCCTCCAGATAGATATTATGAAGAACATAATCATCCAGATTATTCTCTTCTTTCATTTCATAAAGGATCGCTTGATCATAAAAATCATCCAACCAACTACGCGAACTTGCATAGTAAATATATTTACCATCACTACTCTGAGATAAATAATTAGTAATAGCTGTGTGCCCCCACTTATTAACAGGATCTAAATATGGCAATGTGTTATTTGCACTAGACATAGAAAACTGCATCACAATAAACAATGTAATAATTGAGACGATTTTTATCATTATTTCAAACTCCATTTACATATTATTATTCTACAAAAATAATAAACTAATTTTAGAACTTATAATTAAAAAGTTATTTCACTCCATATATAAATCTAATATTTAGTACCTCCCTAATCTACTCTCCTTTTGCATATCTATATATCTCCAAAAAGCATCAAATAATCTATATTTTTTTGCTATCTTTGTGAGTTATTGCAAAAATATATTGTGTTATGTATAAACTAATGCTATTGGAGATTTTAAAATGCACAAGCCACAACAAAGCTTAGGTGATTTGCCAGAAAATGCCTATCGCGAGTTGAAGGATGGTGAAGAGTACCATCCGGTCATGTCTGCTGATAAAGTCTTTCCTGAGGTGACTCCTTGGTCTATCTTTTGGGGACTTTTGATGGCTGTAATCTTTTCAGCAGCTGCAGCATATTCAGGTCTAAAAATTGGACAGGTAATTGAAGCTGCTATTCCTATTTCAATTATTGCAGTAGGTGCTGCTACTTTCTTTAAAAAGAAAAATATGCTTGGTCAAAATGTTATCATTCAGTCAATCGGTGCTAGCTCCGGTGTGATTGTAGCAGGTGCCGTGTTTACTATTCCGGCTCTTTACATTTTGAAACTTGAAGTAAGCTTTTGGCATATCTTCCTTTCCTCTTTAACAGGTGGGTTCCTTGGGATTTTGTTCTTAATTCCGTTTAGGAAATACTTTGTGAAGGATATGCACGGTAAATTCCCATTCCCTGAAGCGAAAGCTACTACTGAAATCCTTATTACAGGTGAAAAAGGTGGTGCTCAGGCAGGTGTGCTTATTGCATCCGGTCTGATAGGCGGTCTTTATGACTTCCTTTTCTCTTCAGTTAAGTTATTTGGTGAAAAATTTACATCAAACATTCTTCCGTTTGGCGAAACATTAGCTGTTAAATATAAGATGCTTTTCCAACTAAACATCAGTGCAATGATCGTTGGTTTTGGCTATTTAGTAGGTTTACAGTTTGCTACTATTATTGCAGTAGGTTCTTTGCTTGCATGGTTTGTATTTATTCCATTAATCAATGAAATAGGTAATATAATTGCAGCAGATGGCGGCACAAATATTTTTGCTGCTATGTCTGCAGGACAAATCTTTGCAAATTACGTTAGACCTATTGGTATTGGTGCTATCGCTACTGCCGGTATTATCGGTATTATCAAATCTTCTCCTGTAATCGGTTCTGCTTTCAAATTGGCAGTAGGTGCAGGTAAAAAAGGCGATGAAGCTGCTGAAACAAGCACTGCAAGAACAGACATGGATCTTAAGATGCCATTTATTATTATGTTTGCAGGCCTTACAATTGTAGGTGTATTCATTTTCTTATTGAATGGTTTTGACATCACATTTTCTCAGGCTGTTGTAGCATTGCTTACAGTAGTTATTATTTCCTTCCTATTTACTTCTGTAGCTGCAAATGCAATTGCAATTGTTGGTTCTAACCCTGTTTCCGGTATGACATTGATGACATTGATTTTATCATCTTTCATCTTAGTTCAAATGGGACTATCCGGTGATGCAGGTATGACTTCAGTACTAATCATTGGAGGTATAGTGTGTACTGCTTTATCTATGGCAGGCGGCTTTATCACAGATTTGAAGATTGGTTACTGGCTAGGCTCAACTCCTGTTAAACAGCAGAGCTGGAAGTTCTTAGGTACATTAGTATCAGCTGCAACTGTAGGTTTAGTAATCTTCATTCTTAATGAAGCATACGGTTTCGTAGCTACTCCAGAAACACCAAACCCAATGCTTGCTCCACAGGCAAATGCAATGGCTGCAATTATTCAACCATTGATGGATCCAAATGCAAATATCAGCTGGATGCTTTATTTGGTTGGTGGTATTTTGGCGGTACTTCTTAATATGATTAAGATTTCTCCACTTGCATTTGCATTAGGTATGTATTTACCTTTGGAATTGAACACACCATTATTAATCGGTGGTTTGATGGCTCATTTCCTTCAAAAAGGTAAAGACAAAGAATTAGCAGAAGCAAGACACCAGAGAGCAACTTTGATTTCATCAGGTTACATTGCAGGTGCTGCAATATTTGGTGTAGTTGGAGCTATTTTGTTATTCTTCGGTGTTAACTTAGATATGCAAATCTTTACTAATGCTCAGGGTCAGATGGTTAATGAACATGGAGCTGAAATTGCTGCATTCTTCGCATTCTCTGCTCTTGTAGGCTTTACTATCTGGTTAGCAATGAAAGCTAAAAAAGACTAAGATACTTAAATAGAGAATATTTCTTATAGAAGCCTTTCATTAGAGAGGCTTCTTTTTTTTGTGCTAGCAGATAAGTAATATTTATTTATTTTGGATTAAGAACATTGCTTAAAAAACAAAAGAAACCTAATGATGATCAAGACAATAAATATTGAAGAAAAACTTGCTCTGATTACTGAGTACTGGAGCCCTGCTATAGTTGGTGAGTTGAATGGTCAGCATGTTAAACTAGCAAAACTATATGGTGAGTTTGTATGGCATAAACATGAAGAAGAGGATGAGATGTTTTTTGTTATATCAGGAACTTTGAAAATAGAGTTTAGAGATAAAATCCTCACACTAAATCCTTCAGAGTTTACAGTAATTCCAAGAGGAATAGAACATAAGCCAATAGCTGATGAAGAAGTAGCTGTGATGCTTTTTGAGCCTATTTCGACTCTAAACACAGGTGACAAGACAAACGGCTTTACAAAGCCTAATTTGAAGAAATTGTAAAAGCTATTCTAGTTAATCTCCTCGATAACAATTCTTTTTTATTCGCAACTTGACGACTTAAACAAATAAAAAAAAAGCTGTCGAATGACAGCTTTTTTATAACATTTTCTTTTGCTTGACCAGATTAAGTAATATCTTGAGCAACAAACGGCATCAACGCTAAATGGCGAGAATATTTAATCGCTTTAGCAATTTGACGTTGTTGGTAAGCAGATACACCAGTGATTCTACGAGGTAAAATTTTACCTTGATCGTTAGTAAAACGACCCAAGAACTTAGAATCTAGGTAGTCAACTACTCTTTGCTCTTTCATTGGATTAGGTTTTTTCTTTCCGGTTCGCTTATTTGGTCTGAACGTCGCCCCGGACTGCATAGGATGAATCGCCATGCCTTATTTCCTCCTTGTTTCTCTAATTTGCTGCGCTTTTTCAAAGCGTTTTTTGAATCTTTCTACACGACCTGCAGTATCAACTAGCACTTGTTTACCAGTGTAGAATGGATGCGATTTCGAGTCAATCTCCAATACCATACGGTCTTTTTTATAGCAAGAACGTGTTTGGAAAGTTGTTCCATCTGTCATTACTACTTCAATCGTACGATAAGCAGGATGAATTCCTTTTTTCATAGCTTCCCTTATCTATTTATGTCAATTTTGTCAGCTACACTGTAATCATCAACTTTCACGAACTGCTCTAAGAATTTCACAGTTCCTTCTTCGCTTTTGTAGCCTTTAACAACTTTGATTACCTGTTTTTCTGCTATCTTTTTACTTTTATCACCGAAAGTTTGCTTTTTAGCCATTTTTCTTTTCTTTCTTAGTGGTCAAACTTCATGAATAACAAATATACTACACTTGCGCATTTTATGCAAGTATAAAACAACATTATTTTTCCACATATCAATAATCTGCAAAATTGCTTAAGTCTTTTATTATTTTATGACTACCACTTTTTTGCTGATTGTTTGGCTCGGAGTAACTAGCATCATCATATACTGACCGGAGCCTATATTTTCAGTAGAAATGTCTAATGTTTTTTCAGTGCCTGCAAATATAGTATTTTCTATTGATTTTTCATAGATTCTTTTTCCACTCATGTCATATAATTCAATGGAATAAGTTCCAAGCTCCAATAAAAAGGCTTTTACTTTTATAAATTCTCCGGGAGGATTAGGTTCAATTTTTATATCTGTCCTATTCGATTGCAAGAGTAGTCTGTCTCCACCCTCTTTACAAATCTCCAGTGATACTTTACCATCTCTGGCAATAACTTCACTTATTTTTTCACCTTCTTTAGGAGTATAAGATATTTTTAAATCAGTACTTTCAATATGTCCTAATAATGGGATCGCATAAATATTTAAAATTGTTCTGAATTCAGGATCAATTGTAAACAAAGTGCTGTCTTTCAATTCAATAGTTAAAGTATCGAGAGTGTGCGATGTCTTAAATGCAGCATTATCAATACCCAAAAACTCAATAACATTTCTATTATATATGATTGTCAGCGAATCTAATTTAGTAGTAATTTCAAACTTAGATGTATTTGCCTGTAATGGTATCGCAATTGATTGGGCTGCCGGATCAACTAGCATATCCGGCAATGTAAGAGTAAGTACATTATCAGGTACACC
Source organism: uncultured bacterium (assembly GCA_942490685.1). Taxonomy (GTDB): domain Bacteria; phylum Bacteroidota; class Ignavibacteria; order Kapaibacteriales; family UBA2268; genus JBFHIJ01. Next base: position 616,721 of record CALNXW010000016.1, on the reverse strand, counting down.
TTCTGCAGTGAATGCTATAGACAATGTCTCTACACAATCTTCATATTGAATTACAACTTGAATAACGTCACTATATGAGTCTATTTGTCCTGGTACAAAAGTCAGATCGTATGATATTGCTGCTCCTACTGGAAGCGGATAATTCTCTGCAGGGCCATTCGGAAAAAGTTCTTCATATTTCAAGTCATACGACTGAGACGAAGGGAAAATGACTTCTATAATTTCTACATCATAAGTGCCTGTATTAGTGATAGTTAGCAACTTAACTTCACTATCATAACCTTCAATGACGTTACCAAAGTCAATATTGTCAGGTGTTGCCAGAACTGCTGATTTCACAGTGCCATCAATAGTTGCACTATGACTATTTTCCTGACCATACTCATAAACTGTGAAGTCTAAAACTGCACTATAAAAACCGTCAGGCTTTCCATTTGCGTCAAATTCTACAAGAACATAACTACTGTCATTAGCTGATATTTTCAGAGGTAAAACCGGTTGATATAATATGCTGAAATTTGGATCATTCAGAACCACATTTCTCCATTCTATATCTGAAGTTCCGATATTTCTGATAAATACAGTATCTGTTTTGATCTGGCATGGTGCAGAAGACTCAAAAGACATTGACAAATCAATATCTGAAAGCCCATATTCAACATCAAAACTAAAAATAGATTTGACAGAATCGGTGCAAGGATTATCGAACAGGAACTTAACTTCTAAATCAAGGTCAGTTGTATCTGTATATGTTATATTTAGATCGAATTGTTTAGTTTCGCCCGGAGCAAAGAGATAAGTATTAGGAGTAATAAGTGCTTCCGGATTATTTGTGCTAATTATTTTTGCATTTCTCTGAAGCTTACTATTATTTGTCACTTCAAAAGTACTAGCATAAGAATCTCCTGTTATCAAAGTACCAAAAGGATCTGAGATATTATCAAATGAAACCACGAAATCATCTCTTTCAGCGGATATAGGAATTATCATATGAGAATCACTATTTGGTTCATCAGTATAAATATGTAGTTCTGCCTGGTAAACCCCAACGGATGCAGAGGCAGCATCGAACTCTACTATATACTCCTGATCATCACCCGGAGAGAGAGTCGTTGGAGTAGAAGGAAACTTCACTAATGTAAAATATGGTGCGTCCACACCCATAATTTCTGCATCTTTGTTTAGCAAAACACTTCCTGATGCTGTAATTTTGTTAGTGAATATTATAGTTTCTCTTGGCAATTCACATTCTGCCACTATACCAAAATCTATATCATTTTTTGACAATTCTATTGCTGATTGATAAGAAGATGCGTTAAGTGGAATATTTATACTTGTTTCACAGGCATTCGTGTTAGCCTTCCCTTCAATCAGAATCAATCCTGTATGAGTGTTTTCTGAAGTAGGCGCAAATTCTATTGTAATATTCATCTCTTCACCCGATCTGAGAGTAATTGGTAAAGGTGAAGGATTAAATGAAACAATGCTAAACGGAGCAGATACAGTAGGTAAAGAAGGAATATAGATATCTGATCCTCCGTTGTTCAATATTGTTGCAGTCTGTGTTGCTTTTTCTCCTACTCTGACCGCTCCAAAATTGAAATCTGAACTTACTGTAAGACTTGGATTCAAAAATTTGACAACAACTATAACAGAATCTCTCATAGAAGGACATTCTTTCAAATTAAAATATAAAGTATCTCGAAGCTCACTTTTAGAAGTGTTTGGATCCGGATCATCATACTTTACTAATATTTCAGATTTCTCATCTAGAGCGATAGGAACGACAGATATCAAATCATAGTCAAAACCAATGGAAGTATTTGTAAGTCCAAAGTTTTCAAAAGTGATTTGATTATCTTCGTCATTATTTATATAAAACGTTCTTTGACTATTGCCACCGGGACATATTTCACCTAAATCAAGTACATCTCCTGCCTTGAAATTTAACTCATTTCCATCTTCATCAAGAATAGTATATTTAAATTCTGTTACAAAAATTGTAACGGCTATTCTGAATATATCTGTTTTACCGGTATTAGGATCGGTATAAGGTAATAGAAGAACATCATTTATAGGGCCAGTTACACCCGGCTGGTAAGTATATTTGAAGTTAAGTTTGACAGTTTCTTTATAATTAGTCAGCCTTACAATAGAGCTTGGAGAGACGAGTTCAAGCCCAACAGTACCGTTTTCAAAAACAGCAGAAGTAAAATCAACATCAACTTCGACTATGTTATCATTCCAAACTTCAGATTCTGTAGTAACTTCATTCCCTGTACATGCCAGTGAAGTCATATAGATTGGATTATCTCCATCAATTCTGCTTTCGTCTATTGCAATAAAAACATTGGCAGCTGACTGAGAAAGCACGCCATCAGGAATATTTAAATATTGATTAGCTCCGACTGCAGTTTCATCCTGGAACGCGTAAAAATAGAAGTATTTATCTAAATTGTATGGAGTTAAATCAAAATCAACAGACCAGTCTTCATTATTTATTGTTGCAGTCGATGTAATATCCTGCCAAGGATTGTGTCCGACCTTAAACATTAGTTTTACATTTTTACCACTGGCTTTTGTACCTGTAAGAGTAAAAACTCTAGGTACATATTGCAAAGAGTCAGAACTGACTGAGTTATAAATTGGAAGTCCGCCACCGGTATTATCAGTAATTGCGCTTTTATTCGCAGCATTTATTTTTACATATCCTGCACCACCGGAAGATCCATTTGCAGCATATCCTGATACGTTAGTTATAATATTTTCTAATCTGGAATTTGAAGATAATTCAATAGCTCCACCTGAGCCATTGCCTCCCTTTGCATCTATAGAGCTATTCCCAAATCCCCCGCTAATCCCACCGATTGCCGATACATTCAGACCAATAATTTCACGTGCGTAAAGCCTTAGAGCACCACCGCCACCGCCACCTGAACCGGACCATTCGTCTTCAATTAATTCAGGTTGAGGATTTCCAGATGCTCCGCCTGATCCCCCTGCCAGAGGAATAATCATTACGTTACCGTGGACTCTGCCTCCAGTATTTCCGGGACCTGTTCCGGCTTTTCCGTATCCGGCACTTCCACCATTATTATTATTACTATATCCGCTTCCGCCACCATAAAAGCCTACTTTAGATTTATCATCTTGTCCATCAGATCCTTCTCCTGATTTTCCAAAAGGATGCCCAGTTCCACCACCGGAGGATTCTGCACAAAAAGTCTTTGTTTCACCTCCACTTACTCCATTTAATGAAATACCATTCGAATTAGTAGAGCTTGATAGATTTATATCCACCCAATATCCTGTCTTGCTAATCAAGAAAGTATTACTTCCTCCAAATCCACCACAAGTGAATCCATTTCCGGCTCTTTTACCATTTGCCTCATCGGTATTTACATCTTTAAATGCACCACCTCCTCCGCCGCCGCCCGGAGCAGCATCTTGAACTGCTATGCCTGAGCGTATTGCTCCGCCCTGCATATCAATGATTGTATTAACAGCTCCTTGTATTTTGTACTTTGCCATTATAACAAATGGCAGATAAGCCTGATTACCTGGTGTTGACGGATCACAATCTTGTAGAGATGGGTAGTACCTGTCATTAGCAAGTATCAATGAGTCTACAATCATAGCGCCTCGCGGGGAACGCCTCCCGAGAGAGCCTTCGCCCAAATATCTGTTTGGGTTCAAAGAAACATCTCCAAGTTTTGTAGGTCTTAAAACATAAAAATCCTGGTAATTAGACTTTGCCCCCTTATATTCCACTGCAAATCTTTTATTGAATTGAGGATTTAATATTTCCCAGTCAGCAGTATTGGGCTTTAAATCAGGATTGACAAAAATCTGAGTTGAAATTAGCCTTCCATCCCAAGAGACAATCAGCGGGCCAACCACCACATCATTAGTGTCATTTGGATCTTCAAAGACAATTTTCAAGTCGTCTCCCTTATCTCCCCAATATGTTTTGTCAGGGCCATAAGTTCCTATAGAATCAACGTGAGAAATGATTTCTACATATGTATTCATCCCGGGAGAACCTATATCTGGTAAGATATAAGCTACATCTTGAGAAAAAGAATACAAAGTAGACATTATAAATATCGATATTAAAAGGCTAATCTTACTCATTTCAATTCCTGTTTTAAGTCGGTTATTTTGCATCAATTTTAGTAATTTTTATCATAAGAACAAACACTTATTATAAATACGTTGCAATATAACAAGCATTGCCTTATTTTTTGGCTCGATATTTGGATATTTTTCTTTGAAATTATGTCGTTAATTATTTAGCTAAGCTATGGATTTCACTACAGCAATCAGATTATTTTTAGAGTATTGTGAAGTTGAAAAAGATTTTTCAAAACACTCTTTAGAAAGCTATAGATTAGCAATGGCAAATTTATATGACTATTTCAGCGAAGAATATGACAACATACCTGAATTATCTGCTATTTCAACTAACGATTTGCGTCCGTTTCTCGGATGGCTTCATGACAGAGGCTTAAAGAAAAACAGTCTAAGAATGAAAGTTTCTGCCTGCAAATCTTTTTTTAAATTTTGCCACAAAAGAGACTATATTTCTAAAAACCCTGCGACTATGTTACATACACCCAAAAAAGACAAAAAGTTGCCGTCTTTTCTTGTAGAAAAAGAAGTTGATTCTATGTTTTCTCAATTTGATGCTGAAGATCCGATCGGAGCGAGAAACCTTGCTTTATGCGAACTTATTTATAGTGCAGGACTTAGAATCAATGAGGCTTTGCAAATTAATGCAGGAAGTATAAATCTAAAGAGCAGAGTTATTAAAGTGCTGGGTAAAGGATCTAAAGAAAGGATTGTTCCATTTGGAAGTAAAGCACATGAAGCTCTGGAAAACTATTTGCATCACAGACCTCTATTGCTAAAAAACATGTCTGAAAATGCTTTGTTTTTGAACAAACATGGAAATCGTTTAAGCCATTCTTCTGCTTATAAAATGGTAAATTCTGCAATGAAAGGCATAACTGAGTCAAAGCAAAAAAGTCCACATGTCTTAAGGCACAGTTTTGCTACACATATGCTGGATAATGGCGCTGATATTAAGGCTGTAAGTGATTTGCTGGGTCATGCTTCGCTTTCAACTACGCAGGTCTATACTCATGTTTCAATTGAAAGGTTGAAAGAAGCTTACAAAAAAGCGCATCCTAAAGCAGAAAGAGATTAAAAAAGGGAAACTTTAACAAAGCTCCCTTTTTTAATGTTTTTGATATGCACCTTACTTCACAATAATAACTCTATGCATAGCAGTGATGTTTCCATCGCTCTTTACCGCCAGAAAATAGCTGCCAGATGAGATATCAGAAGGAATAGTTATTTCTCGTTGTATTGCACCTGCATGTAAATATTCTGTCTCAGATAGTATTGGATATTCATTACCGGAAATATCTACTAAAGAGAAAGAATATAATGAAGGAGTTAATATTTCAAATGATATGCTTAATGTACTTCCGGGTTGCGCCGGATTCGGATAAATTGTAAGCTTATCTACTTTGCTTCTCATCTCATCTATCCCGTCTTGATCTGACTCCAGACGAGAAAAAGACAAGCCGTGCATAATCATAGCTTTATTAATTGTTGGAACTGCAATAACATCTATTGAAGGGTAATTTACCGTATCTTTGTTTATGTCAAAATATTCAACGAGATACCATGTTTCAAAATTATCATTACTTCGATAAACTTCAAATGTACTTCGTATATAACCATTGCCATCCTCAAAAATATTACATTCCATGAAATATTGGTTTCTATTAAACTCTAAGACTGATTCGAAATCACTCTCAATAGTTTCAGCTTTATATAATCTACCTTGTAAATAATAAGTTACAGTATCGATATTATTAATTACTGTATCTTTTGCCTCAACATTAAAAGTAGTTGCATATATAGAACCGTTTACATAGTCAAAGTCAGACACTTCTCTATTTTTAATCATCTGGCTGTGCTGCCATGTTTTACCTTTATCGTATGAAAACATAAATTGGAAATCATACTCCCAGTCAAATTGACCTACTTCCAAATCATATCTGTATCTTTTGTGAAGCAGTACAACAACTGTATCGCCATATACAAATGTTTTTTCCGGATAGACCAGACCATCTTTATATCGTACAGTATCTATATCTAAATCTATTATTTCTTTTGTCCAGGTTTTGCCCTTGTCATAACTCATCGCCAATGTGTCCGGCCATACCCCGCATGATAAAACTCCATCTGTATAATTATAATGACCGACAACAAAGTTTGTATCAAAAGGGAAAAATTCATCTGACCAGGTCTCACCACCATCTGTACTTTCAACTATCATATCATTTTTATATTGAGCCCAGATGGTACCTTCACCTAGATCGATAAATTTGTCGATATATTCTTTATCAAAAGGTCCGCTACAATCGGCACTATCTTTGAAATATACATTTTGCCATGAATCACCATAATCAGTTGTTTTTTCTATATAAATATATGGAACTAAATCACCGGACATTGAATGCGCAACCAAATAAGTAGTTGTATCTAAAGCTATAATTCTTGTTAACTCTGATATTCTTTTTGCTCCATTATATCTATCAAAAAATTTCAATTTTTGAGACGATAAGTTTAAAGTACTAACAACTAATAATAAAATAAAAACAAATAATTTCATAGTGATTCCTAAGGGATATTAGACATGGTGAATATTAAAATGCCAATGTTTTTGTTACTTCACAATAATAACTCTATGCATAGCAGTGATGTTTCCATCGCTCTTTACCGCCAGAAAATAGCTGCCAGATGAGATATCAGAAGGAATAGTTATTTCTCGTTGTATTGCACCTGCATGTAAATATTCTGTCTCAGATAGTATTGGATATTCATTACCGGAAATATCTACTAAAGAGAAAGAATATAATGAAGGAGTTAATATTTCAAATGACATGCTTAATGTACTTCCGGGTTGCACCGGATTCGGATAAATTGTAAGCTTATCTACTTTGCTTCTCATCTCATCTATCCCGTCTTGATCTGACTCCAGACGTGAAAAAGACAAGCCGTGCATAATCATAGCTTTATTAATTGTTGGAACTGCAATAACATCTATTGAAGGGTAATTTACCGAATCTTTGTTTATGTCAAAATATTCAACGAGATACCATGTTTCAAAATTATCATTACTTCGATAAACTTCAAATGTACTTCGTATATAACCATTGCCATCCTCAAAAATATTACATTCCATGAAATATTGGTTTCTGTTAAACTCTAAGACTGATTCGAAATCACTCTCAATAGTTTCAGCTTTATATAATCTACCTTGTAAATAATAAGTTACAGTATCGATATTATTAATTACTGTATCTTTTGCCTCAACATTAAAAGTAGTTGCATATATAGAACCGTTTACATAGTCAAAGTCAGACACTTCTCTATTTTTAATCATCTGACTATGTTCCCATGTTTTACCTTTATCGTATGAAAACATAAATTGGAAATCATACTCCCAGTCAAATTGACCTACTTCCAAATCATATCTGTATCTTTTGTGAAGCAGTACAACAACTGTATCGCCATATACAAATGTTTTTTCCGGATAGACCAGACCATCTTTATATCGTACAGTATCTATATCTAAATCTATTATTTCTTTTGTCCAGGTTTTGCCCTTGTCATAACTCATCGCTAATGTATCCGGCCATACCCCGCATGATAAAACTCCATTTGTATAGTTAAAATCACCGACTACAAAGTTTGTATCAAAAGGGAAAAATTCATCTGACCAGGTTTCACCTCCATCTGTACTTTCAACTATCATATCATTTTTATATTGAGCCCAGATGGTACCTTCGCCTAGATCGATAAATTTGTCGATATATTCTTTATCAAAAGGTCCGCTACAATCGGCACTATCTTTGAAATATACATTGTGCCATGAATCACCATAATCTGTGGTTTTTTCTATATAAATACATGGAACAGCTTTCCCTGACAAAGAATGAGAAGCCAAAAAAGTATTAGTATCTAAAGCTATTACTCTGGCCATTTCTGATATTTTAGTATTGCCATTATATCTATCAAAAAATTTCAACTTTTGAGACGATAAGTTTAAAGTACTAACAACTAATACTAAAATAAAAACAAATAATTTCATAGTGATTCCTAAGGGATATTAGACATGGTGAATATTTAAATGCCAATGTTTTTGTTACTTCACAATAATAACTCTATGCATAGCCGTGATGTTTCCATCGCTTTTTACCGCTAGAAAATAGCTGCCAGATGAGATATCTGAAGGAATAGTTATTTCTCGTTGTATTGCACCTGCATGTAAATATTCTGTCTCAGATTGTATTGGATATTCATTACCGGAAATATCTACTAATGAGAAAGAATATAATGAAGGTGTTAATATTTCAAATGACATGCTTAATGTACTTCCGGGTTGCACCGGATTTGGATAAACTTTTAACTCATCTAACTTACTACCATTTTCTGAAACTCCTGTTGTTTCTTCCAGTCTGGAATAAGATAATCCGTGAGTCATTATAATTCTATTAAAAGATGGTGCTGCAATGCTTTTGATAAATTTATACTCTGATAAATCTTTAGGAATATTTATATAATCCACTTCATACCAGGTCTCAAAGTTATCTTCAGATCTAAATAAAACTCTAGGACTTCGTATATAGCCTTTTCCATCTTTAAAAAGGTGGAATTCTAGTAAATAGCGATTGTTATAAAACTCTAAAACAGTTTCCAAGTTGCTTTCTAAGTTAGCTGCCTTGTAAAGTCTTCCCTGTAAATAATAAGTTACTGAATCAATATCATTAATTATGGTATCTTTTGCTTCAGTATTTTTAGTAGTTGCATGTACTGTACCATTAACATAATTAAAATCAGTCACCTCTCTATTTTTTAACAGTTTACTATATTCCCAGGATTTACCTCTATCATAAGAATACATATACTGAAAATCATTCTCCCAGTTAAATTGCCCTACTTCTAAATTGTATCTGTACCGCTTATGGAGCAAAACAACAACGGTATCTCCATAAACAAAAGTTTTCTCTCCATACACTAGTCCATCTTTATAGCGAACAGTATCTATCTCTATTTCTACTATCTCTTTTTTCCAGGATTTGCCTTTATCATAACTTAAAGCTAATGTATCGGGGCATACAAAACAAGATAATACACCATCGGTATAGTTAATTTTGCCAAGGACAAAATTTGTATCAAAGGGAAAAAATTCTGTTGACCAGGTTGCTCCATTGTCTGTACTTTCTATTATCTTATCATTTTTGTATTGTGCCCATATAGTACCATTGCCTAGATTCAGAAAATTGTCTATATATTCTTTATCAAATTGTCCGAAACAATCTACGCTATCAATACTATAAACATTTTCCCAGGTTTCTCCATAGTCTGTGGTTTTTTCTATATACATGTAAGGTATACTTGCACCTGTTACTGTATGAGCTACTAGATATATAGATGAATCTAGAGAGGTAATAGTTGTACGTTCGGAGATTATGTTAGCTCCATTACTTCTATCAAAATATTTTAGTTCTTGAGAATTTAAATTTGTTATACTGATTATTGACAAGATTAAAAAAGCGTACAGTTTCATAATTTTTCCTTTGTAATAGCTCTAATGGCTCATTAAATCTATTAATTATTGCAAATATTATTAAATACTACCGGATAATAGTACACAGAATACAAGACTATGTATACACCTCACTCTGACTTAATACATATTATTTTGCAATCTGCAAATCATTATGACAGCATACACCAATCACAATTATATAGTTCATATATAATTCTATATATTACACTATACTACATTTTTAAAAATTAATATCCAGCCATTGCAAAGCACATAATCAACAAATTGAATCTTGAAAAACGCATACTCGAATTAAAAAGAAGTAGAAAATGTGCGAATTTGGTAATTAGAATTGCTTGGATTTTGAAATATTATGACATTAAAGATAGTATTAGGGGAATAAGAAATATCATTATTCCATATTTGGATATCCTTTTCATCAAGGATACTTATAGGTGTGTTTGAAGAAATTTCTGTAAGCTCAGTTAAATCTCCGCACTTGAGGCGAACATTTTCAAAAGAATCTTCCATATTTACCTGAAAATGGGAAATTCCGTCGTACATGTTAACGATTCTAACAAATGAAGCATTTTCGTAAACAGAATCTCTTACTTCTAATACTTTTGGTCTATTACAACTATAAAGATATATTGAATAGTACTGATTCTGCTCCAATGAATAGATACCATTATATAGTATATTTCCGGACGAAGTCTCTTTTATTTTCAAATTAGTATAGCCTGCAAATGCTTCTTTATATTCTCCTAAATGCTCTCCAAAAGGAAGCTGATCGACAAGAGTTATATTTTTACTACTCAAAGATACCATCCCCCTATCATAAGCCATATGATATAATGTTATCTTGGCGCCATTTTCAGGTTTAATTTCTTTTGGAGTATCAATTGCAGGAATGCACTCACATGCATTTAAAATTGATAAGGTTAATAATATATAAAAGATTTTAGATATCATCCGAAGATAGCAGTATATGTAGATTTTTGTTTCAGTAATCTTATTCTTCATTAATATATATAACAATGCCGTTTATTACTAGATTTTTTTACAATCATTGATGATAAACGGCATCCAAAGTTAGAAATTATAGGATACTCTATATACAAATCCCTGTTTTTCAGAATTATATGTTTTATTATCTACTGAGTAATACAATACACCATACTCATAGCCTATATTCATAGAAAAATTATTTAAAGGAGTCAGGCTTATACCGGCATTCAATTTACTAATTGGCCCGAGTGATGAACCACCGGTAAAAAGCTCAGTATAAGGAGAAATAAACTCAGTCCCAAAAAGATTAGTATATGTAAATCTATATGTCAAACCTGCTAAAAATCTTCTAGGATATTGCTTCTGTTCTGTTAATTCACCGTAGTAGTTTGTCACAAAACTTTGAGCGAATCTCTCCCACCCTAATTCGACACCAACAGAATGATATTCATTTAAATGGTACATTCCTGCAAAAATCAGATTATCATAAAACTGACTGTTAATTGCTAAATGAGAATAGTCATTATTGGAAGCATCTGTAGAGTATTTAAACCCAAACTCGTAGCTTGTATCTTCATCATCACCAAATGAAGGTAATGTTATTGATGAAGCAAAGGTTTTTGCGGGAATCTGAGTAAGTGTTCCGCCTCTAGAGCCGTTTCCGTATCCATCTGTTAAATTCGGTGTATCAAATTCTTCCACATAGTCAGGCTTTGAAGTAAACCAGGAAGATATCTTATCCAAAATATTTTGCTTAGCATCAGAATCATGTGAAATTTCAGATCCACTATCTGCATTTGCAGATAAGTTGCCGTTATTGTTGTTTGCATTCAAATTTTGCGCTAAGTTATTTCTATTTGAACCTAAGCCAGACTTATTGCCTAAGCTTTCTGCAAAAACTGATGATTGATTTGTCGTATTGTTGTTTTGATTTAAATTTTCAGTTTCAGCATCAATATTGTCGTTTTCAAAAGAACTAACAGTTGGGATATTATTTACGCTTGATTGTTCAGTAGCTACTTGCTTTTCATCGCCAAACCAGTTATCATAATTTGAAGTCATTACTACGCTCAAAGCAGAAGTTAGTAATAGCAACAAAGCCATGAAACCGTATTTTTTAATATATCCTGTCACTTTACTTGCAACAGATGGAGCAGGAGTTTCTAAATAATCAGGCACAGTAAAGCCCAATCTACCAAAAAGCTCATTAGTAGCTTCAGCCGGAGGCGAGATATGATTCATATCCTGCTGAGCAATCAGATGCAGCTTCATTTGCTTATTGAAGTCTGCCCTCAGCTCAGAATCTTTAGAAAGCATGTCAAAAAGCATAGCTTCCTGAGTGCTGTCTATTCCGCCATCGAGGTAATCATGTATTAATTTGGAATACGACATATCAACCAATTTATATATGTTAAAACAACAATACTATTTCATGTCTTCCAGATAAGGAGAAAGAATATCTTTTACTTTCTCTTTTGCGCGCCAGATTCTGTTTTTAACAGCAGCAACTGATGCACCGGTAATATCTGAAATCTCTTTGTGAGAAAATCCCTGATACAAACGCAAAACAAAAATCTCTCTATCTTCGTCGCTCAGCATGTCAAGTGCCCTTGCGAGGATGTCAAGCATCTCTTTTTGCTCATATCCGGGCTCATCTGTTGAGAATTGAAAATCATCAATATCCACATTGATTTTTCTGTCACGCTTGTAATTCAGGCATAGGTTTCTGGTAATAGTAATTAAGAATCCCGGCACGTTTCCAATTTTATCATTTTCTTTAGCCGCATTATAAAATTTATAAAATGCTTCCTGAAAAATATCTTTTGCCTGCTCTTCTTCACCTGTGACTCTTAAACAATAAGCGTATATTCGTTGCGAATGCCGAGCATAAAGCTCGGAAAACGCTGCCTCGGATCTGGCTTTGGATTTATTCAACTCACTTACCAAATCGGAATCAGAATATTTGCTCAGTTTTCGAGCCATTACCGTCTCCAATATGCACTAAAGGCTTTATTTGATATAAGCATCTCACCTTTAGTATTTACATCTAACATATATAGTTCAGAATCTTCTTTACTGTCTTCAAAAAATTTTGTGAAGACAATATTTTGAGAATTTGTTGCCCAATTCGGATTAGCATTTATTTCGCTCGGGAAGTTACCTGTTAACTTTCTAAACAAAGTTTCTTCAGAGCTTCTGTCTGCTATCCATAGGTCTCCGGCATTAGAAACAAATAATATCTCATTAGTATTATCAGGTGAAAAAACAGCCTGATACATACCCAATTTATTATTTGTGATTTTACTCAATAGATTGCCGGATAAATCAACAACATAAATTGATTTAACTGTATCCTTATCAATGAGTTCGTCAAATGCAAAACAAATACTGTTGTTTTCACCCGACCAGTCAGCTATAATTTGTCCCCTACGATTATCAATCAAATTATTTAATTGAAAAATCTTATTAGGCCCTAATTCATTTGCTATGTCAAAGACATTTAAGCTAATATTAGGGAATTGCCCGGAAAAAAAGGCCAAATAATTACCATTTGGAGAAAAACTTGGAGCTGATTTTGGGAGCAATGAAGTTGATATTATTGAATGTCTTTCTGCACCATTTTTATAAGAAAATAAAAATAGCCAGTTATTCTGCAAATTCAAGGTAATCGCCCCACCTGTAGGACTCATGACTGGATAAGTATACTCCAAATCATCCTTTTTAGCGAGATTGTCTGTTATATTTATATCAGACTGATTCGATAAATTTGCCAGGTATATTTCAGTTTTGCCAGTCTCTACGTTTTCTCTTGAATAGCAGAAGTCTCCATTTTCAGCAGGAGCTGAAAAGATTCTTGCATTTTCTCTGAGAATAGACACTTCAGATAAATCCTTACTTGTTTCAAAAACCAGAGGAACTCCATCTGATTCTGACAAAGCAGTAAAATATAATCCTGTTTCTTCATCTCCACCACAGCAACTTGGCTCACAAGTATTTCTGCACGACTGTAAAGCATTGATAATTGATACTATCAAAAGCAATTTCAAAGAACTATATATGATTTGCTTCATATTCATCTCTCTTACTTTAAATAACACTCATGCAGAAAAAGGTCTCATGTTTTTTTTCAATTATTTGAGAATTGTTGCAATTTTTTTCAAAGTATGATGGAGCTCTACATTATGCACTCTAATTATATCTATTTTTTTAGATAACAAAACAGAGTGAATCAGAGCTGTAGGAATATCTCTATCTGAAGGATGATCAATATCAAGGCTTTTACCGATAAAAGATTTTCGTGATATTCCCAGAAGTAATGGCACTTCTAGTTTTAGAAAACTGTCATGCTCTTTAAGTAATGTGATATTGTGTTCTACAGTTTTACCAAAGCCTATCCCTACATCAGCAATAATATTCTTAACGCCTTTGGATTTGGCAAAGTTGATACGTTCCTTCAGACTTTGAAATACTTCATCTGTCACATCAGCATAAACAGGATTTTGCTGCATAGTCCTAGGTTTGCCTTGAATGTGCATTATTATTAGGGTAGCATTATATTCAGCGGCCAAATCGGCTAGTCGTTCATCAAAGGACAAACCACTTATATCATTTATGATGTTTGCTCCTGCGTCTAGTGCAGCTTTTGCTACTTCATATTTTGTAGTATCTACAGAAATAGGAGTTGCAGAGCACTCTTCTCTTATTCTTTCAATGACAGGAACAACTCTTTTGATCTCTTCATCATAGCTTACATCTTCAGCACCAGGTCTAGTTGATTCTCCACCTATATCAAGTATATCAGCACCTTGTTCAATAAGCTTCAAACCTCGTACAACCGCGTCATTTATATTATAAAAGCTACCTCCATCAGAGAAGGAGTCTGGAGTAACATTAAGAATCCCCATAATTTTAGGGAATTTATTCATCTCGTACCTCAGGGAACTAATGTTTTAAATATCCATCATTTTTGATTATTTGCTCAATCATTTCATGTTTATATACCATTGGTCTCAACTGGATTAAATGCTCACGCAGCATTTCCAGTCTTGTATTTTCATTAAGAGTACTTAGTAAGATTTGCCTTTGCTGTAGAGTAAGTCCAGCTTTCTGAGCTATAACAAAAGACGGATATTTATCTGTAATTTTCTCCTTGTCTATAGGATTAAGCTCTATAGTTCCAAGATGCTTAACTATGTCATTGTAAATATCAACAAGCTCAAACAGAAGTTTTTGATTTATTTCGATTTCAACATCTTTAATAAGTTCAGTCTCAGCCTGCAGATAAGGCTCTTCTCCGTCTATAATATGCTTAACATTGAAACGGTTGGTACCCATGACTGCTATATCCATTTTGCCATCAGGATAGCGTTTTATTAGATCAAAAACTTTAGCCGAGCATCCTATTTCAGACATTTTACCATTATTGTTGAGCACAATCCCAAATTCTATCTGTTCCTTAATGCATAAATTAATCAGCTTCTTATATCTTGGTTCGAAAATATGAAGCGGATATATTGATTCGGGGAACAGAACAATATTTAAGGGAAATAGACCTAATCTCACTTAGCATCCTCCATTTTTGCAATCAAGATACGAAATTTTGCTTTAATTATTGACAAGTATTCAGACATTTATGATTTTATAAATGGTATATATTGTCAATAGAATAAGTTATTGTAAATCCTATTTTAATATTTAGAAGTATTTCTATATATTACGATATGATTATACATAAATAAAAAGAAAAATATATGAGAATTGTTATTTTACTACTGTTTTTATTACCATATTTTGACTTAAATAGCCAATCACTATACATTTTTGACGCAGATGCATCTACATTCCCGGTCATGAAAGCAAAATTTTATGCTAATGATGCGGAGAACAATCAAATACTTCACTTCAATAAAACTGATTTGCAAGTCCACGAAAATGGTATTAAAAGAGATATTCTTGATATCTCATGCGGCGATTTCACAAACGAAGTCAAGCTTTCAAGTTTACTAGCAATTGATATTAGTAAATCAATGGGTGGTGATAAGTCTATTATTGCCAAAGAAACAGCAAAATCCTGGATAAACAGCTTAAATTTGGGATCATCTGAATGTGCCATAACTGCTTTTACTACAAAAAATCAATACTTGCAGGATTTTACTACTGACAAAAACAAATTGTTACAAAAAATTGAAAATCTTCCCACATCCGGAACTACCGACTTCAATGCTGCTTTTATAAATCCTTATGCAGGCGGTCTATATGTATTAAAAAAAGCGAAATACAAAAAGATAATGATTCTGATTACTGATGGTTGCGCAGCAGGAGATGAACAGCAGATTATCAATGAAGCTAAATCAATTGGAGCCACGATATATTGTGTCACTTTGAAATATAAGATTCCGGACATTTTAAAAAATGTCGCAGAAGCAACCGGAGGCAAATGGTATGAAGAAGTTTCTACAGTGGAAGATGCTCGCAATATATATCTATCAATTTTGGCACAAGAAAATAGTAACAATCCTTGCACATTAGAATGGCAGAGCGACTATTTATGCCAGACAGAAACAATTGATATAGAAATTTCACTTTATGACGCTCTTTCTCAAAATATTACAATAGAAGCACCAGAGCAATCTAAGTCTAATTTATTATTCAATCCGGTCTCTGTTCTTTTTAAAGATAAACCTATAGGTACAAAATCAGACACAGTTATCAAAGTTACAGCTATTGGTAGTGATTTTGAAGTAAATAACATAGCCACCGGAGACAGTCGATTTACTTTTAGGCCAAATTCTTTTTATATAGCTGAAAACCAAACAATTGATTTAACTCTTAGTTTCATTCCTACAGACAGTTCATATGTTTTTTCGAAGTCTATCTTGGAAGCTTCTCCTTGTGATAAAGACTTTTACTCTATTGGTTACTATACAAAACGAATGGCCTCTCCTTCTAATCAAAACACTATAGATTTATTACATCCTAACGGAGGTCAAATATTTTTGGCAGGAAGCGATACAGTAGTTACCTGGAATGGAGTATTACCCACTGACACTATCATTGTAAAATTAAGTACTGATAATGGTAAAAATTGGTCACTTCTGACTGATGATGCCAATAACATGAGTTATGAGTGGAAGATAGATAAAAACATAGAATCTGATAAATGTCTTATTTCAGTAACAAATGATTTAAGTAAAAACGAACAGATCAAGTCCTGCGAAATTGAGTGGGAAAAATCCTTTGGAGGCAGTGAAGATGACCAGGCATACTCAATAATCCAAACTGATGACGGCGGTTTTGCTGTGGCAGGCTATACATCTTCAGAAGACGGAGATATAACTCAAAAAAAAGGATACTATGACTACTGGGTTATAAGGTTAGATAATCAAGGAAAAATACTTTGGGAGAAAACATATGGTGGTTCAAGCGCAGATAAATCCCATTGTATCATTCAAACTGATGATGGTGGGTTTGCTGTAGCAGGCTATAGTAATTCTTCTGACAAAGATATTTCTGATGAGAAAGGTAATGACGATTACTGGATCATAAAATTAAATAAAGACGGAGTCCTGGAATGGGAGAAATCTTATGGAGGGAAAGATATAGATCATGCATATTCAATAAGCCAAACCAATGACGGCGGTTATGTGATCGCCGGAGAAAGTAATTCGACAGACGGTGATATTTTTGACAATAATGGTTCTTTTGACTATTGGATTATTAAGATTGACAGCCAAGGCAGTTTGATCTGGGAAAAAACATATGGCGGTAGTGACTGGGACCAGGCAAATTCTGTTATTCAAACGGCAGACGGTGGATATGTAGTAGCAGGTTATACAAGTTCGAAAAATGGAGATGTTTCCAAATTAAAAGGATTTGTTGATTATTGGATATTAAAACTGGATTCTAAAGGAATGTTGGAATGGGAAAATACATTTGGCGGAAGCCGTTACGACATACCGAAAGCAATAATTCAAACAGATGATAATTGCTTAGTAATAGCAGGCAGTGTATATTCTTCAGACCTTGACGTGTCTCAATATAAGGGTGAATCTGATTACTGGATTATCAAAATAGATAACAATGGTAATCTTTTATGGGAAAAGACATTAGGCGGACGCGGAGTTGATCATGCAAATTCTATAATCCAAACAAGCGATAAAGGCTTCATAGTAGCCGGATACAGCGAATCAAAAGATAAAGATGTGAAAGATCCAATTGGAGAGAGAGATTATTGGATAAGCAAATTAGATAAATTAGGGAATCTAAGTTGGCAAAAAAGCTTTGGAGGAACTAACATAGATGAGGCAAATTCTATTGTTCAAACTATTGATGGTGGATTCGCAGTTGCCGGTATATCATTTTCTTCAGACTATGATCTTAGTCTTAATCATGGTAGAAGCGATTATTGGGTAATAAAACTCTCACCAGAAAGAAATGTACTAAAATCTGATACTTCTAATTCTGTATTCTCAATTGTACAGCCAAAACTATTAAGTAATGATATTGATATGGGTGATGGCATAATTAATCAGACAAAAGACACCCTAATAGTTGATTTTTTAGAAAATACAGGACAATGGCAGTGTAGAGTTGATTCGATCTATTTTATAGGGCCAGATGCTAGTTTTTTTAAATTTATTGGGCCTTTCCCTGAGTATACAGTTCCTGTAAATCAATCTCAAATTGCGAACATTACTTTTACTCCAACTCAAGTAAGAGATTACTCTGCAAAAGTAGTAATTGAGACACAAGCCGAAACATTATACTACGATATTACAGGAAGTGGTGTCCCACCACAAATTCAAATAATTGATGATTTCTGTGATTTTGGTATACATGAATTATTCCGACAAAAAGACTCGCTTATTACGCCGATAAAAAACATATCAAATGATCCTGTTAACATATACAAAATAGAGATGATGGGGCCTGATCATGAACAGTTTATCTTCCTGGATTCAAATCAATTAACACCTTTTACTTTGACTCCAAGTACTATACATAATTTGAATTTGAGATTCAATCCAAAATATATAGGCAGAACAACAGGTCAAATTGCAATCTATTTCGATGGAGAAGGTTCTCCTGCAATAACTCAGCTTCATGGTGCAGGAATTGGAGCAGAAGTCACGGCAAGTAATGATTCAGGATATGTAAACGATGTTATTGGAATTAAAATATTTGTTGCAAAAGATGATATTGAAAAATTTGCGGATATTGTAGGAAGCTGCGAAGGTATAATAAGAGTTGAAAGAAGTATACTTGGAGCACTGCATAAAGAAGATTTAGTCGAAGTGAAAGGTGATTCAGCATACATTAGATTCAAAGGTGAAGTTAGTTCTAATAACAATGAACTGGCAATTATACCATTGAAAGTTGCTTTAGGCAAAGTAGAGAGTAGCACAATTGATTTTGAAAATATCAAATGGTATGACACATCAGGCAACTTATTAGAATATGATACCAAATTTCACAGCGGATTTTTTAAACTCCAAGGATTATGTGAAGAAGGTGGTAAAAGGTTTTACAATCCAGACGGCATCATCAGAATTTCAAACTTATCTCCTAATCCTGCGAAAGACAAACTTAGTATAGATTTAGACTTATCTGAAAAAGGTCAGACAAAACTTGAAATCTACAATTCTTTAGGAAAACTAGCTAAGCTTATACTAGACAAAAACATTCAAAAAACAGGTAAAAGAATAATAAAAGAGGACATAAATGAACTCACAAATGGAGTTTACACTGTAATTCTTTCAACACCCACATATAGACAAACCAAGAACCTAATAATTATCAAATAAAGATATTCTCGGGATTATAAGCAAAAAGCTGTCTTTGATTGATAACAATGACAGCTTTTTTTAAACCTTGTTAGAAAGAGATATTTTTTCTAAGCATTTATAAATCCTTTTCTATGGAAGAAGTCTCTGATTTTAGGTTCTATCCATACTGACAATAATGCTAGAAGAATACCTGCAACTACATCCACAACATAATGATATCGTAGATAAATAGTAGCAAATATAAGAGATGAACCCACAACCAGGAGCACGTATCTAAGTTTAGATCTATATTTGAAAGACAAAATCATAGTCACAAGAGTAATCCAGGTGTGCCCACTCGGCATACAATCTCTATTTACCTGGATTGCAGCAGAAATTGTAGGATCTGTTATTCCACCACCTTGGTTAACAAAATTTCTAATGGACTCAGTAAAAAATAAACCCGGAAGCTCAGTAGAAATAGTATTAAAATCATGCACACTGAAACGTGGACCAATCGCCGGCATTGCGAAGTAACAAATGTATGAAAGGAAAAAAGAAAACATCACCATTCGAACCAGTTCATCAAAATTGGCTGTGTCTTTTCTTCTATGAAGTTCAATACCTAAAACTATAGGGATCCAGAAAAACAGATAATAACATATTTGGAGATACTCAGTCAGTAATGGACTCGCAATTTGGGAGATCCATTCTGTAGGATTAACGCCAAAAACAGCAAAATCCCACTGCTTAAGCACTTCGTCATAATCGTGTGGGTTTATCACACCTATATATACCTGAACCTGGCTATAAATTAGATAAACTATTGGGACAACAAGTAACCTACGCAATAAAAAGAAGATTCTGCCTGCACTAAATTTCGTAACTAATACAGCCATTGCAATAATTCCAACTCCAATTACAAAGTTCAGAAACAGTTGATTTGCGGCATCAGGGATACTCTTCCAAAAGAACAAACTAAAAATTGAGTAGAACAACAACATACCGACAGTATAAATCTCCGGCATAGAAAAGTATTCTTTAAATTTGAATTTAAAAATAGGCTCTTTGTTTTTTCCCATGAACATCTTTATCCTTTCAAAATATCATATAGTCTGATAAAGTCAATAACACTTAAGGCTTCCGGTCTCTTATCAAAATAATCACTAAGTGATTCTTTATCATCAATAGAGATTGCATTTTGTTGAATGTAATTTGAAATTGAATTTGATAGCTTTTTCCTTCTTTGATTAAAGGCAGCACGCACAAGCTTCATTATTCCTTTAAAATCATTACAAAGTGACTTTTCTCTAAGTATAATTTCTATAACGGAAGAAGTTACCTTTGGTTTCGGAAAAAAGCAGCCCGGTGGTATATCAAGTGCTATTTTAGACTCAGAAACGAGTCCTGCGGCGATTGAAAGTATTCCGTAAGTCTTATTTCCCTCTTTTGCAACAACACGCTGTGCGACCTCTTTCTGGACTGTTAACACACTTTTGGAAAAAAGCTCATAATTTTCAAATATCTTAAAAAAGATTTGACTTGAAATGTTATAAGGAATATTACCAACAATTTTGATTCTATCAGTAGATATTTGTTTAACAAACTCCTGCAAATCTACAGTAAGGAAATCTTTCAATAGTACATCAAAATTGGGATACTGATCTTTAGGGTATTTAGTTTCAAGAAATTCAACTGCTCTTGGATCTACATCAATTCCAATTATGTTTGCTTCTGATTTAATCAGATAATCAGTCAAAGCTCCAGGGCCAGGACCTATTTCGATTATGCATTCACCCTTTTGCGGATCAATAGTTTGAACAATTCTCTCTAGTTTTTTTCTATCTTGCAGAAAGTTTTGTCCTAATGATTTTTTTGGTGTAATCATTTTTTTTCTAATTCCTTTTTGATTTTGAAGAAGGAATCTTCAATAGATTCAGAAACGACTTTAATGTCAGCTAGAGTAGCAGTAAAGCTTGTATCTCCGTTCCATCTTGGTAAAACGTGAAAATGAATATGTCCCGGGAAGCCAGCCCCTGCAGCGCGTCCAATATTTGCACCTATATTAAAACCATCGGGATGATAAATCTTTTTAAGTATGCCCGTAAGCCTCTTTATAGTCAAGTTTATTTCAATGAGCTCCTCATCTGTCAAATCACAATACTCCCCAATATGCCTATAAGGAGCAACGAGTAGATGCCCATTGTTATAGGGATATCTATTCATGATAATAAAAGAATGCATATTCCTTTCAAGAATAAGCGACTGCGTATCTAACTCCCCGTCCGGAAAGTCTTTCGCAATACACAGAAAGCATTCTTTATTAATAGGATCTTCTTCTTCTTTGAAAGTATCAATATATTTAGATCGCCAAGGAGACCACAACTGTTTCATAAACTACACACAACAATTTTGATAAAAAAAAGCACTGACCTTTGAGTATAAAAGCCAGCGCTTAATAAAGATTTTGTAAAGATTATAATACGAATCTAACGTCTACCTGCATTTGTAGAGTGTGAACTCTCCAATCTGTATCACTAGAAAGTTTAGTAATACCATAATTGTAAAATAGACCAGGAACAATATATAATCCTTTTAAAGAATATTCGTATTGAGCACCAAATTTCAAACCTAATCTAAAAGAAGAACCACCAGGTATATCATCATCATAAACCACAATAGTTCTATTATCATTTTCATAGCGTACTACACTATAACCAGATGCTTCTAAATCAGCTTTGATAAACTGAACATTATCTGGTTGAAGAATATTAAGTCTTTGTTGTCTTGTACTTGCCATTGCAAAATCGAAAGAAGGACCAACAGCAATACCGAAACCAGTTAGAAACTCAAAGTTGAATTTATACATAATTTCGCCTGTAATTGCAGAGTAATCTGCTTCTAATTCGTTTTCAGTTTGATAGTCAACAACTTTACCGGACACTTTATCTCTAACGGGTAAAACTGAATTAGATACTGTCATAGTACCAGGCATAACATTATAAAGTACTCTACCAATAATTGAAGATGTAGAATTTTTTACATCGCCCAGTAAGTATTCCATTGATAAACCCATAAAATAGCCTGTAGCGGAACCAGAACTGAACTTCGGACAATATTGCTTATCTGTTTGGTTCACAGAGAAAGATTGATATTCCAAGTTATGACTTACACTGTTAAAACCTAAAACCGGTCCAACATAAAGTTTTGTAGGTTCAGCTTTACGTGTCAATGGATTCAAATCATAATCTACACTTTCTCCTTCATTCTGTGCAAAAAGAGACATTGTAGTCAGTAAAAATGCGGTGAATATCGCTTTTAATAGTAGCCCTTTTTTCATAATCTACACCCACTATATTGATTTAATAAATAGTATTTTCTTGTTGTAATTTTTATACTGTACATTCAGGAAGTAACTGCCTATTGGCAAGTCTTCAACTGTTAAATTCACTTGATGCCAACCTTTGTCAAATAACTGTCCATTATTTGTACTTATTTGAGCACCAGTAACATCATAAAATTCAATTATGACTTCGTGAGCATCAGGTACGTATACCTGCATGTCTATTTCATCACGTACTATTCGTGAATTTATACTAACAGATGGTAATTTATCATTTATTTCTATAGGAAGCAAGTCAAAAATGCAAATAGGAAGTACTTTTACGCCAATTTTTTCCACAATTTCAGAATAGCAGGAACTGAATTCAGCCATCATATTAACAAAACTCTCTTTTTCGTTTTTATATAATACTTTGAAAGGCAATATAATTGACCATTCCCTAGCATAATCTTTAGATTGAATTTCTATAGGTTCTTTCAATATTATTCTATTTTGTAACACAATTATTTCAGATTTTAAAGTATCTGATTTGTCTCTGTCTTTTAGTATTAGTTCAATAGTCTTTCCAAGATAATTGAGTAATTGACTATCGTACTCAAATTCAAAATTTAAATCAAAATAGTCAACTTCAGAAGATGGTATTTCTCCTGAAATATGTATCGTATCATTAGCTCCTATTTTTGATTCTATTGGAATCACTTTTTTGAAGTTATTCGTAATTTTTCGATATTCAAGATTTCTCGTTTCAAATATTTGGATTGTATCGTTTATAGTCAAAAATACATTAAGTTCATTACTATCGAAATCTTTAGTAATATTACTGATTTCAAAATCTAAACTACTCCCTTTTTTTACTACAGCAGGTAAATCAAAGGATTCAGGTTCGTAGTAATAAGGCTCTTTTTCATATTTATATTCTAAATCTGTAACATTAAAATCCACATTTCCTTTATTTAAAACGCTAATCACTATATCTTGTGTTCTACATAAATCTGCCTCAGAAGCTAGTATGTTAACTTCAGGCTTTACAGTATCTCTTGGAATCACATCGGCATATATTTTCAAAGTATCTATTTTATATTCGTAGTTCGGTAAAGCATCATGTTCTATCAAATAATACTGTTTTCGCCTTCCCAAATTTGAAGAAACAAAACTTATATCTGTTTCGATCTGTGAACCCGGTGAATGATACTTTTCTTGATTAATCTCTATATCTGTTGTAAACTCAGTATTTATAGGCTCTATTGCTTCGATGGATTTTATATGTAGATTCTCATTCCCACCTACTATCATTGCTGTATAACTATTACTTACTGCTTCATCCAAGAATATTTGACCTATATAGATCTCTTTTACTTCAATCGTAGGCAATGAAGGTTTTCCTAATAAGCGAATTTTAAACAGTGAGTCCGGAAGTTCATTGATTTTATTTATTGTCACAATCTCATAGTTTTCTTCCAATACAGGCACAAATGTAAAATTAAAAGGAATACTATCTCCAGGAATTACTGTTTGGTTCAAATCTTCAAGTATATCAAGATTTGAATCAGAATGCGTATTTATATCAGTGTCGTCATGGCTCACTTTTGCTTGCCAATTTCCCAAATTTTTCAGATATACTGTGGTATCATTGATACTTCCAACTCTGCGTGTTCCCCAATTTACTTCCAAAGACTCTACTCTCGGTGCAGCACCGATTCCTTCAAGTATTACACTATTGCTTATATTTTTATTATTATTAAAATATAAAGAAGCCTCATAGTTCTTTGTTTCAAGAGGTGTGAAAGACACTTTAAGTTTTAAGTCTTCTCCTTTCAATAAATTGTAAGGGAAGACACCCAGTGTATCTATATAAAACTCACTAGAGTATTCGATGAAGTCCAAATTCTCTAACTGGATATCAGTGGCGCCATTATTTGTTACTACTAAATCTAGACTTTTCGTAGTATTAATCAGAACTTTCCCGAAATCTAAATTTTCTAATGTTAAAGCAGGAATTAATACATTGGCTTTAACTCTGGATCTGATCATATAATTACAGTCAACTCTAATAAAAATAGAATCTTCAAGAGCCTCAGAATTAGTTTCAGGAAAGAATATAATTTTGACAAGTAGCTCTTCGCCGGGATCCATATTATAAGGTAAAGTTCCACCATTTTCTAACTCAAAACTAAGTCTGGTATCCTGATAGAAATTGAGTGAGTATATAGTCCTTATTGTATCTGAATTGTTTTTTAAACGATAGTAGGCAAAGCTGCTCGCTCCTAATTCAGTGTTGGGTATTCCTAAATCACCATGATACTCAATCTTTAGGCCTTTATATTTATACTTATAGACACCACCATTTCCTGCCAAATCCCTATAATCTAAAGCAATCTGCGCATCGTCAAGCTTGTTTTCAGGCTCAGCGGTAAACTCAATTCGATATTTATTATTTGAAGTAATATCAAATTTATAGTTATCAGTTTCTGTTTGGATTGGTATTAAACTGCCTAGTCCACCATCTTCTGAGCCAACAAAATCTGTTATTTCTCCGTCAATATACCCACAGTCATTTGTTACTTTTATTTCCGGCAAAATTGAATCTTTGCTCACAAAGCTAGTCAGAGAACTACCCAGTGTCATAGCATAAGAATCCGCTTCTCCATAACCATAAGACCATGCTGCAAAATAACCGGCCTCTGTTTCAATTTTATTACCACCAACATGAATTGGTAAATTTGTGTAATAATAAGAAGTACCGGGGATATCTTTGATTTCAACTGAATCAATTGTGTTAATATAAGTACCATTAATCATAATATCTTGAACAGCAGCTTTTGTCATCAATATTCCAACTTTATGAGCTACAAACTGCTTATAAGAAGTGTATCTGAAGTATTCTGATATATATTTTGGCAGTGCAAAAAACATGCTTCTGACCATTCTATCTTGCGACGGCAATATGAGCATGGAAGGATCAAAGAATTTATTGAATTCGGCAAAATCTACTGCATGGCTCATCAGTTGGGCTATTTGTATCGGTTTATTAGATATCCAACGGACTGGCTTGTCGATCATATCGATTGTTTTAAAATCACCAATTCCATTAAGAGTAAATTGTTCAACTTTGTTATTCCAATACATATTAACTATTGTTGAGTCATATGCAGATGTTACTTTAAACATGTCGCCTGTATTCGGATCATTAAATTCGAATGGAACGGATATGTATTTTTTTGACCACCTGTCAATTGAATAAATCATCTCTACTAAATGATCTTTACTATCCTTCTCTTTCATCAGTCGTTGTGGAATAGAAGCTCTAACGTGTCCGCTTAGAACGCCAACCGGCTTATCACTTTTGATGAAGCTACCTGTTAAATCATTATCGCCATAATACATCGGAAAAGCTTTAACTAAATAGCCTTCGCCTTTATCCAACAATATCTGAGACTCGCTACCGGACCAATCTTTCTCAGTCGGCTCGGATGGTCTTATATACACATTAGTGGAATCTTCAGAAGCAATTATGAGGAATTCCCCGGGTCTTCTTGCTTTTCGAAAGGCATTAGTAGATGAATCAGGAATTGTTTCATCCGGATAGTAGTGATCAATACCCATACTGGTAACAATATATTCTTTACCCCAGGTATTCACCGGGTGAGCTATGTAAGAATCAGTTGATCTTAGTTGGGAAGAGAAGACATAACAAACTATTGGTTTTTCTGACTTGAATTCTAATAAATTAGTTCCTATTTCCTCTGACTTGTCAAAAATAAAGTCATAATCTACCATATATTCATAAGCTGTATCGGGAACGGCCCAAAAGTCATTAATAAGCAAGTTGTCTTTATATACTTCAATTTTTGTTTCTTCCTGGGCAGTAATTACTATCTTGTTGGTCAGTCCACCATGCATAACTACTACTTCATTTTGCATGAAACCAATCACAAAATGAGTCCCCGCGAAGGCAGACTCGTCACTATTACCTGCTTTTAAAGGTAATAGATACAAAATAAAGAGTAATAATAACGTGGTAGAAAACCGCATAAACTATCCTATTCTTTTTTGAAAATAGCAGGTAATTCTAATTCTCTTTTTTTAGGCTGATAATTATCCCATTTAAAATTTGGTAAATAATAATCCTGCGGTTTCGGATATACAACAGGATCAGGAATCACTTCTCCATCAACCTGCCCCAGCCATATTATATTCTCAGGATTATTGTCTTTAAAAGTGATATTAATAGTATCAGCAACTGAAAGTGAAGTTACTTCCCCTCCTTGCTCTGAAACCATGAAATATAGACTCTTTGCATCATCAAATCCATTGAGCTGAGATATTTCATTATCAGTTATTATTATATCTATCCTATATCCTGATATCTGATTTATATAATCAGGATTATATTCGGGATTATCTTTCATGCACGCAATGGAATTACTTCGGGCCACAAGTTTTTGCAACTTATTATCTTTCATAAATATTGATATAGAATCAGCGTGCAATTGTGTCGAATCATGCCAAACGACCGGATCCTTATACAAGCTAATAATCTCAAGATCCTTCCAGAAAGTTGAATTTCCGGCCTTAGCTTTTACATTATTTCTTATTATAGAGACACTATCTGTAAATATATATTTTTCATTCCCTTGATCTCTGTGTGCTTCCATTACCGCTGATTCTATAGTCAAAGTATCGTATTGAATCAAACCTGAGCTCACAGTAGAATCTATTTGAATTAATATGGGATTGCCCTTTGCAAGAGAATAATTCTTTTTTTTATCATTGGAAAGTGTATCTCCCGCAATAAGTACATTAGTAAACTTTCCTTTTACAAAAGCATTTCCCACAGCTCTACTGTATCCTTCTTTTCGTTTATGAATGATTTTATCACAAACTATAGTTACAGAATCATCTACTACAAGTACATTGCCATTAAAAAAAGCAGTATGCTCATTCATATGATACGTTCCTCGGTTTGCAGTCAGCACAGTAGAACTGTCACTTACTTTGACTCCACCAAAGGCATTTGCTATTCTCGTATTCCCGTCATAATCCATACTTGGAGCTTCTAATGACATATCATCTTCTAATATCCGAACACTGCCAATTAAATTGGCTTTATTCTGATTTAGAAAGAAAACTCCTCTATCGCAAAAAACATGAGTCTTACCTTGAATAAAATGGACATTCCCAGAGTATGTTCTTCTAAGTTCACCGTAAATGCTGTTGTTGTTCATGCTATCTGCGCTTACAATCTGTAAAGGTTCGTTCCTCTGAGAATAGGCACTTGTATAAAATAGACAGCCGTACACAATAAAAAGCACAACAGTAAGTATTATATTTTTATTTGACAGAATCGACATCATTACACTCAATATACATATAATAAACAAGTTACAAAAATTGCTGCAATACTTATCAAAGATTTGTTTCAAAACAAAAAAACAAAAATGAGTATTATCAGATCTAATCTACACAAATATATTCTAAATAATGTTATATAGAGTTATCAATTTTCTACATAATAAAAAAGGACTCCCTATTATCAAGGGAGTCCTACAGAAAGAAAATTGTATGTATCAAATTATACGATTTCTACTAATTCCAAATCAAAGATAAGATCTTTACCTGCCAATCTGTGATTAGCATCTAACATAATGGTATCATCATTGATTTCTTTTACTATTACAGGGAATACTTGCCCCTGAGGGTTGTTCATAGTAAGTTGCATTCCAACTTCAGGATTGATTTCAGCCGGAAGTTTATCTTTTCCAATAGGGAAAATTAATTCGTCTCTGTATGGTCCGTAAGCTTCATCAACCGGAATTTCTACAGTTTTTTTGTCGCCAACACTCATACCTTCGATGCCTTTTTCGAAACCAGGAATCACTTGACCGCCACCCAAAGCGAATTGGATAGGATCTCTACCTTCTGAAGAATCAAAAACTTCACCTGAAGAAAGTTTACCTGTGTAGTGTACCTTTACAGTATCCCCATTTTTTGCACTCATAGCATCTCTCCTATTCTTTTTTTTGAGAAAAATTGATTATTAAGCCTACAACAATAAGCATAAGCCCCAGCACTGCAGACAATTCAATCGCCTCTTTTAACACTGCATTGATAATAATAAGTGACAGAAACGGGGACAAATAAATTAGATTACTTATTTTGGCAGTATTATCTGAGTAATATAAGGCTTTTCCCCATAAAATAAAAGTTAAGCCCATTTCGAATGTTCCTATATATGCAGAATAAATAAGAACTTCATTACTAAAAGCTAGAATATCAGCGTCTATAAGAGAATATATTAATAGAAATATTATAGATATAAAAAAATTCCAAAAGAGTTTTTCTCCGGCTTTTCTTTTATCTTTCATATTTAAAATCCAATAAATTGCCCAGAGAAATGCACTTGCAAATGCTAAAACATATCCCATTATCTGCATTTCATTATCCGAAATACTACTACCTCCAATCACAAATGCTGTACCTATAAAGCTTATTACAATACCGGTAATAGACTTTGCCCCTATTTTCTTTTTTAGCATAATAGCAGATAGCACTGCTAATATTATTCCCCAGGAATAATTAATTATCTGAGCATGCGAAGCAGGAAGCAAGTCATAAGAATTGAATAAAATAATATAATAAACAAACGGATTTATCAAGCCTGGTAAGATTGAGGCTTTAATATTAGTCTTTATCTCATGAGAGCTGTAATTACGAATTTGTTTTATGTTAGCAATAAATAGTATTAAAAAAGATACTATAGAGGAATAAAAGACTAGGTTTAAAGGTTCGGCATATTCCAAAGCTAGTTTAAAAGCAGTAGCCACTGTAGACCAAGCTAAAACAGCACTTAAGCCTAGTAATATTGCTTTTTTCTCATTTCCCATTTACCAATAATCCAATTATGTAAAACGTCATTATCATAGTTTTGGTAAAACTAAGAAAGAATTATGGGAAAAAAGCAAAAAAGTTTAGACAAATTAAAATGCAAAGGCGTTTTATGCGAAGGGAAATGCAATAGTAAGTGCAAAAAAGAAAAAAAGAAGAAAAAGAAGCTCATATCTATAGGCTAAAAAAAAGCCGATCTATAAGATCGGCCTTTTTTATATGATTTTAGTATTATCTAATTACAGATTATACCCAACCACGCATTTTGCAAGCTTCAGCAACTCTTGAAACAGAGATTAAGTAAGCTGCATCTCTCATGTAAACGTTTCTAGACTGAGCTAAGTCAGAAACTGCATGATATGCGTCAGTCATTTTCTTATCTAATTTTTCAAGTACTTCTTCTTTAGTCCAGAAGTAGTTCATGTTACATTGTACTTGTTCGAAATAAGAGCAAGTTACACCACCAGCATTAGCCAAGAAGTCAGGAATCATCCAGATACCTTTAGATTCGATAACTTTATCAGCTTCAGGAGTAGTAGGGCCGTTAGCACCTTCAAGGATAAATTTAACTTTATCATTGATTTTATTAACAGTTTCAGCATTAACTTGGTTTTCCAAAGCAGCAGGAACTAATACATCAACTTCTTGCTCGATCCAAGCACCACCATCAGTGATAGTGTAGCCAAGGTCTTTAGCTTTGTCAGTGTCAATTTCACCAAATTTGTTAGTGATTTCTAACAATTTGTCTACATCGATACCATTGTTATTGATGAAAGTGTAAGCTTTTTGATCTTGGTTGTTCCAGCTAGATACACATACAGCTTTACCACCTAATTCTTGGTATAATCTGATTGCATATTGAGAAACGTTACCGAAACCTTGGAAAGAAGCAGTAGTATTTTTGATATCTACGCCTTTTTCAATCATAGCTTCTCTTAAAGTATAAACAGCACCGTAACCAGTAGCTTCTGTACGACCTAAAGAACCGCCCATACCTAATGGTTTACCAGTGATTACACCTGGTTGTTTTTGACCAGTAATTTTTTCGTATTCGTCCATCATCCAAAGCATGTGCTGACCATTAGTCATTACATCTGGAGCAGGAACGTCTTGGATAGGGCCGATGTTTTTAGCAACCTGACGAACCCAACCGCGGCAAATAGCTTCTTGTTCTCTTAATGATAAATGGTGAGGATCACAAATCACACCACCTTTACCACCACCTAGTGGAATGTCAACAACTGCAGTTTTCCAAGTCATCCACATAGACAAAGCGCGAACTGTGTCAACAGTTTCTTGTGGGTGGAAACGGATACCGCCTTTTGCTGGACCACGAGCGTCGCTATGTTGGCAACGGAATCCACGGAATACTTTGTAGCTACCATCATCCATACGGATTGGAATATTGAAATGATATTCTCTGTCCGGGTGACGTAAAAGATCACGAGTTGCTTGATCTAAACCTAATTGTTCTGCTATAGCATCAAATTGCTGCTGAGCCATTTGGAATGGATTGAAAGAACCTCCAGCCATATCTTCCTCGGTTAATATTAAGGATACAAAATAATAGTTGTTTTTATTGATGTAACAGAAGTATCAGTAAATATTTTCTTCTGTTGAACGACTACAATTTACAAAAAGAAAAAGAAATACAAAGAATATTTTGCTTATTTCTTAGAATTGTAATCATTTGTTTTTTTCTAATATCGTATGATTACAAGCAACTTTATATATATATTTGCTTTTCATATTTCTTTTTGCTATTTATGATATTGATTATTGTTTTTAATTTAGAACAAGGAAATTAAATGGATTTATTTGTCAGGGCTTTGGAAGAGCGTGCCAAAGAGCTCAACTGCCTATATAAAATAGAAGAAATTTTAAACTCTCACTACAATGAAGACGATGATTCCGTTTTCTCGGATGTTATTAAAGCTATTCCGCAAGGCTGTAAGTACCCGTACTATGCTGAAGTTCGAATTATTATCAATAACAAAGAATTTAAAAATGCAGATTTTAAGGAATCTCCCTGGAAACTTAAATCTGACATTGTAATTCAAGATGACATTGTTGGTACAGTCGAACTATACTATTTAGTTGAACTTCCTGAAGCAGATGAAGGCCCTTTTATGAAGGAGGAAAAGAAACTTATAGATACTATAGCAGACAGGCTCAGCCATTATATCTTATATAATAGACTAAAAGTGGTTTTTAGCGAATTAAAAGCACAGCAGCAAAACATGACTAAACCTAAAGCTGAATGGCTGGTTATCTTAGACATGTTAAAAAAAACTGATCAGAACCTCTTTTCTATCATTGCCCGTAAAATGATCAACCACCTGTATTTCAAAGGTATGCCTGAAACTCACGACCTTTTTAAAAAATTGGGCACTTTAGATGAAGATGAACAGAACTCTACCGAGGTCAACAGACCTTCTAAAAAGCAGGTTTTGGAAAATTCTTACATATTAGGTAGAAAGATTTTTAAAATTGCAGAAAAAAATATGCATGAAAATGAGATTTTAGCTCTTATCCAGAAATGGATGAATGAAGAGAAATCTCACTTTCTTGTAAAAGCGCTTGCTTCTCTTTCAACTACTCATAACGATATTGCAGATGCTATCAGAAGATATAATCACGTAATACCAAAATCTGAAGAGAAGGAATCTTCTATTACAAAAGGTATTAGAGTTTCTTTGATCAGACGCTTTCTTTCTGACCAATTAGAGTTTATAAATATTGCCAAAAACTATGGTTCTATAGAAGACTTCAACACTCTTCTAAATAATATGGTTTACCCGAATGATTCTTATGGAAAAATTGGTGGTAAAGCGGCAGGTCTGTTTCTGGCTACAAGAATATTAGAAGATTCAGATGAGTTTAAGAAGTTTTTTGAAAAGCTAAAAACTCCTAAAACTTGGTATCTTACTTCAGATGCTTTTATGAGTTTTATATATTATAACAATTTTGAAGATGTTATTGAACAGAAATATAGAGATAGTGACCAGATTCGTCACGAATATCCTCACATTATTCAGGCTTTCAAAAATTCTCAGTTCCCTTCAGTAATCATTAATGGGCTTTCTCGAGCCTTAGATGACTTTGGAGACAACCCCATCATCGTCAGATCTTCAAGCTTGCTCGAAGATAGAATGGGTACTGCCTTTGCAGGTAAATACAAATCACTATTCCTTGCAAATCAGGGTACTAAAAAAGAGAAGATGGATGCTCTAATGGACGCAATAGCAGAAGTTTATGCTTCAATATTCAGTCCTGATCCTATAGGTTATAGAGCAGAAAGAGGTTTACTCGACTTCAATGAAGAGATGGGTATAATGATTCAGGAAGTAGTAGGCCAAAAATTCGGCAAGTACTTCTTCCCTGCTTTTGCAGGTGTTGCATTTAGTAATAACGAATTCAGATGGTCACCTCGAATAAAAAGAGAAGATGGCTTAATAAGAGTTGTACCCGGTTTAGGAACCAGAGCTGTAGATAGGATTCCTGATGATCACCCGGTACTAGTTGCGCCGGGACAATCAAACCTTAGACTTCACCAAACATTTCAGGATGTTTTGGGTTATTCTCCAAAATCCATGGATGTTATAAACCTTTCTACTAATACTTTTGAAACAGTTTCTGTTGATTGGATAATAAAGCAAGTAGGAAATAAGTATCCTATGCTTAATCAAGTTTTCTCAATACATGAACCGGAACATATCAAAACTCCTATTGGTTTAGGTATAGACACTAAAAAACATGATGTAGTTGTTACATTTGAAAATCTAATTTCCAATACAGATTATGTCAAAACTTTATACTCGATCTTGAAGATTCTCCATAAAAAAATGAAAACTCCAGTGGACATTGAATTTGCTTGTGACGGTAAAAATCTTTATCTCCTTCAGGCAAGACCTCAGTCTTCGTCTTATGAGGCAAAGGCAGCAAAAATACCTGCAAATGTTCCGGATAATCGCAAAATATTTTCTGCAAAAAAGTATATTTCTAATGGAAAAGTTCCTGATATCGCTTATATCGTTTATGTAGATCCTGAAGCATATAGTAAATATGCAGAACTTCGTGACTTGAAAGATGTCGGTAAGGCAGTTGGTAAACTCAATAAATTATTACCTAAAAAGACATTTATCCTCATGGGGCCGGGAAGATGGGGCACCAGAGACGACATTAGACTCGGTGTATCAGTCAGCTATTCTGATATCAACAATACAGCAGTACTGATTGAAATAGCACGCAAAAAAGGTAACTATCTGCCGGATTTATCTTTTGGTACGCATTTCTTCCAGGATTTGGTTGAAGCTTCAATCAGATATCTTCCGCTTTATCCGGACGATAATGATGTAATATTTAATGAAGACTTCCTTTTGAATTCTGAGAACACTCTAACGCGTTTCTTACCGGAATATGAGCATGTAGCTGATTCACTTCGTGTAATTAACGTAAGGGAAGCAACTAATGGTATGATACTTCGACTTTTTATGAATGCAGACGAAGAACGTGCTTTAGCTATGCTGGCAGATCCAAAATCCCCTATTGCATATGAGGATGAAGACTTAGGTGCAATAGGCTCTGATGAAGTCAAAGAACCTTTGCAATGGAGACTCAGAATGGTTGATGCCCTTGCTGAGAGCATAGACCCCGAAAGATTTGGTGTCAAAGGTTTATATCTTTTTGGTACTGTATTCAACGAAACTGCAGGGCCGAATTCAGATATAGATATTCTAGTCAGATTTGACGGAACTAACAGGCAAAGAGATGATCTGGAGCTTTGGCTTGAAGGTTGGAATCTGTGCTTAAGCCAGATTAACTATAACAAATCAGGCTACAAGTTAGATAAAATGCTTGACGCTTATATTATGACTGACGATATTATCAACGATCAACAATACTACAAAGACATGATAGACTCTAGTAAGAAAACAGCTAAAGAGTTACAAATTAGAAAATAGATTACTCAAACGAAACCGCTCTGAAAGGGGCGGTTTTTTTATTTCAGTCTTCCCATTTGTGTACTTTAAAAATCTTCATAGAATACTCCCCCTCCTAAATATCCTGCAAGTTTTGAGATTTCATTTTTACAGTTTTAAACCTTTTTCTTTTACATCGCATCTAAGCTACAGAAACAAGATAAACAACTCAATATCACTTAAAGGAGAAATGCTATGTTGAAATCTTTTAAAACACTAGCAATAATAACAACAATTTTGTTATCAGGTATTATTACTCTTCAAGCACAAGAAGAGCAATTGGACAGACGTGAAAAGAGACAAGAACTAAGAGCTGAACACAGAGAGCAAATGCAAAAATTCCATCACGATGAAGTGGAACCTGTTCTAAGGAAAATGAAAGAAAAGTTTGACGCTTCAATCAACAAAGAAGATTTAGCAAAATTAAACGAAATAAGAGCTAAAGCAAAACAACTGAGAGACAAACACATAACTGAGAGAAACAAGTTCAGAGAGATGGTCAAAAACAATCCTGACAGCTGCTTCTGCAAAGAAAGAAAAGAAAAAAAAGCTAATGCAAAAGCACACAGAGAAGAAATGCAAAAACTTCATGCTGAATTAGAACCGATAATAAAAAAATATAAAGATGCATTATCCTTACTAAATGAAAGCTTTGAAAGTGATTTACTAAGTATTCAAGAAAAAAGACAAAAACTAAGATCAGAAATGCGTGAAAAAAATCAAGAATTTAGAAAAGAAGGAAGAAGAGGTAAAGGACACGGTCATAAAGGTTTTGGGAAAAAAGGTAAAAACTTCAAAGGAAACGATTGTAAAAAAGACTGTAAAATAATGAGAGATCCTGAAAGATTCCTCCTTTGGGACGGTACATCTCAAACAAATACACTAGAATAATCTCCAGCACAGACCTTCACAAAATCAATCCGATATCTTCTTTATTCGAAGGTATCGGTTTTTTTTTAAGCTCCGTAAACTAATATTTTTACTTTTTTTATATTTTAATGTAACTCTTTTATAACATGATGTGTTTACAAAGAAATCACTTATCATATAATTTATGAGGCATGTTATGAAAAAGTATTATGTTTTATTATTGGCTGTTTTTATATCAGTGACCACTTTATGTGCTTTTGACTACAATATTAATACTAAATCTAATATTCTTTACTATAACACAAGTTATGGTCTAAACGGATATCAGGTAACTAGTAGAGAAGGGGGAATACTTTGGCCAAAAAACTCAAATGATCACTATCAATTTGGTGCAGGTATTATACTTGGTACAAAAACTATTAGGAATGACGGCACTGGACTAGCTAAAAAAGTTGTAGGGCATAACTCTTCTGTTATGAGGATTGATTTTGTACCTGGAACAAATGCATATGACAATACGCTTCAAGTTACAGAGAACTCTCAGGAAAAATACCCTCTTTATTTATCTTCTGACTATAAAGAGAATGGACAAGGTATTGAAAACAATTCCCCTGTCTGGCCACTTTGGAACGTTGAAGGATACAAATTTGGAAAATACATTGCTGATGAAACTAAGCGATCAAATCTAATTTACCCACAAGGGCCTAAGTTTATAGGCGATGAAACAATGGTTAGTATATATAAAGATACAGATGTTAGAAACCATAATCACACTACTAATCAAGACATCCCCTATTTAAATCTGGAAGTACAAGAAAAGACAATCTTCTGGGATGAAGCTCCTCTTAACGATGTTGTCTTAGTGATTTATACAATCACAAACATGAGTGATCAGGCATGGGTAGATGCCAGCTTCGGAAAATTATTCGATTTTGACATTACTAATACACCTCAGTATATGAAAGACCGTGTAAATCAATTTAGTGATAAAAATAAAAATATGTACTACTGCTGGAGTGACTTAGATAACGGGCCTAAGGGCTACATGGCAATCTCAATGCTTATCAGTCCACAATTAGATGCAAACGGTTACCCATTGGAAAATGATAATTATGATAATTATACCCAGAGTATAAACATTGCAACTTCACTGAATTTTGATATTAGTGATAATCTGGATCAAGGTATCACCTATGAAGATTTAACCTCTAACAAACCATTCAAAGCTTCTGAAAGGGATGATCAAAGACTACTGATTGCTTCCGATAAGTTTAACTTAGCACCCGGACAAAGTGTTAACTTTGGTATAGCTCAGATCTTTGGCAACGCTTTATCTGACGGAACAATAGTAAAAGCAAGCGGTGATGAAAGTGAACTGGAAGAAATTCTAAACAAATGGCAGGCACTTTACGATAAAATATATATCGATGAATTAAAAGTTCAAACTACTTCTATCCCTGTGAATGACAAACATGAGGCCATCTGCTACCCTAATCCAAGTAATGGGATAGTGAATATAAGTGAAAGTGTAAGGGATAATACGATAATTGAAATATTTGATGTTTTTGGAACAAGAATTTTGAGAAACGAAGGTAAAACGAGCTCTTTAGATTTAACAAACTTCGAGAATGGTACTTACATCATTAGTATAAAAGAAGGCAATAATACAAAATATGACAAGATTATTCTGCAAAAATAAGCTATTCTGAGTAAGGCTTGTACTCCTACAAAAAAAACCGATATCCGGGTAATTATTTCGGGTATCGGTTTTTAAAATAGTCATAAGAGAAGTCTAATATTTATTTTGTCAGAACGAACTTAGTAGAATCTTTGAATTTCTGAGAATCAATAACGTAGTAATAAAATCCGCTCGGAAAGTTTTTTAAATCAATTCTTTCAGTATATGCACCTGACATAATAAATTCTTCTTTTACATTTTTAATCACATTACCATTCATATCAACTATATATACAGAAGCATAGCAGCTTTCGGGCATTGTATATTCGGCATAGTATGCATTTTTCACTTGAGAAACATGCAGATTAAGACTCTTTTTATATATCTCATTAACTGAAGTACTTATTCTAGGATAGTAATAAAGACGAGGGATCACTTTAAAAGGTCCCATTTCACTAATAGTAAAAAAGCCTTCTGCATCATTATCCCAACAAATTGCTTCACCTTGCGGCTCCGGAATATAATTTGCAGGAACGGGAACTTTTGAAAAGGCATCTTTTATAGTCTCTCCATCTTCTATATTATAGTAAAACACATCTTTATAGGATTTAATTAGTATCTCCTTACCATTAGGCGAGATGTCACCACCTACAATTTGATCTAACATAAATCCTTTATCACCAACTGTTAAAGTAATAAGCTTTTCAGCAGTATTAATATCTTTATAGCTTTGCGGGTAATTTAGTATATAAACAGAAACATTTTTTTCTCTTTTGGAAACCAGAAAAAGATCATTGGTAATAGGATCAATTAGTAGTGTTTCAGAGTCACGAGGCCCATTTTCATATTCAAATTCAATAATATCTATATCTTTTTCATCGATTTTAATCTTATCATGATCTTGATAAGCTTTTACTTCAGGCTCCTGAATTCTATATATTTTTCTTGTCTCAAATTGTGCATCATTATCTCCGATGTCACCGACATAGATATAGTATTTACCATCTTCAGGAGATTTTGCAATTGCGATATCTTCCCAGTCTCTTGATTTTTTTAATTCCATTTCTACGGATGCAATCAATTTCCCTTTGATATCAATAGCATAAATAGTTTCAATATCACCATCATCATTATGAACCCAAAAGACATCAGGATACTGTCTGGATTGTACGATGCCTGATATTTCATCAAGCTTTGCAGAAGAAACAGTTGCTTTATCAACTCGATCTCCAAAAACAGGTTTTCCGGCAAATAACACAGCATCTGCGAGAACTATAAACAAAATAATATATACAAAGCGTTTCATAATGATAGACCAAGAAAAATGATTATACTTGATTAGAATATACAATAAACTTAAAATATAACATAATAAAAAAGGCTGTCAAATAAACTTGACAGCCTTCATTATATAAGAGTTTTTAAATTATCTTATTTTTTTTCAGAGTTTCTTACACCA
Source organism: uncultured bacterium (assembly GCA_942490685.1). Classification (GTDB taxonomy): domain Bacteria; phylum Bacteroidota; class Ignavibacteria; order Kapaibacteriales; family UBA2268; genus JBFHIJ01. The sequence goes on along the minus strand of CALNXW010000016.1, from coordinate 578,100 downwards.
AAGATAATTTTTTGTGCGATTTCTTCAGCAACCATTTTCTGAACATGATCTCCTGATGTCATGTATTCAGAGATAGCAGATTCAACTCTGTTTTTGATAATTTGAGAAGTTTGACCAACCAAAGCTGTAGAAAGCTGGTGGATATCTTCTTGCTGACCTTTAAGAGTTTCAAGCTGGCTACGGTTTGCATCTTCCATTTTCTTAAGCATTTTGTCCATACGTTCTTCTTCTTCAGTATAGAACAATGAGAATGCCATAAGACCAAGCATCACAAACTCAAGACCAATCGCCAACAAAATCCAAGAAGGACGAGCAGCAGGGATAAGTTTCAAACCACGAACACCAATCGCAACGATAAGAACCGCAGCACCACCGTATGCAAGACCAGTTACATTGTTAGAATATTTTTCAGTAAAGTGGTGAGACATATAAAGTCTTAAACCTTTACCAAATTTAAGGTGATTACGTCTCCAAAGAAGACCGTTTTTAGTATCTTCGATTTCTTTTACAACGAAATCAGAGAAGAATTCTTTGATACGAGAGTAGATAGCTTCGTTACGGAACATAACGATATCAGTATCATCATCAAATAATTCATCAAAAGTAATTGCTTGACGAGAAGAAACTTCAGCATCAGAAACAGTTCTTTCCCAAACTCTTCTAAGTGCTCTTTCTACTTCTCTTCTGTCCATATCTTCTAGTTTATCATCCGGCAATGTAAGTACATGTACTACATCATCAGAGAAACCGGTCTGAAGACGGATTTTTATTTGAGTATTATCAATTTGTCTGTCAAAAAGGGCTGCCATGTAGCCGATACCTGATGGCATAAGCATAGTAAGGAAACCAGAGATAATAACTGAGAATGCTAAACTAAGCAATGTAAAACCAATCCATGGTTCTAAGTAAAGAGGGTGCTCACCAAGAGCGGGAGCTTTGATATAAAATTCCCATTTACCTTTTACGTATCCACTTTCTTCTTCTGTTCTAACACCACTGGAGAAGTCAAAGATATATTCTTTATTGATATAATCTTTTTTAACTTCTAAATCTTGACCTAAAAGATTAGCTTCTTTATCTTTAGTTGTAGAAGCCCATACAAGTCCATCGAACTTAACAAATCCGATTTTTTGCATTTTTTCGCCATCAGGCTTAAACAAAGGAAGAATAAATGAAGAGAGGCCTGTAGGAATTGCTGTAAAGAAAACAAATACAAAAAATACAGCCATTAAGAGCCCCATTACAGCTATATGCTGCCCACCAATCTTCTTTTTAGTTGATCCTGCAGCATTAGAATAAATTGCTTTAGCCATTAGTACTTAACTCCTGAATTATGGAAATATGGTATTAACTTGTTTATTTCGTATAGCATACATATAATATACAAAAAAAATACAGATATTTTAAGCTTTTGTGCAAAACATATCAATTTTTTATTAACATTATGCTATAAGCCCACTTTTTTCTATCGGCCTACAAGTTAATCAAATAATTTAACTACTAAAATTAAAAATGTGTTAAAATTTATGTTTCAGCAAAGCTTTATAGAATTTTTTTAACTAAATCTTTTTTTTTAAGCTTTTTTTTCTTATGTTATAACCTATGAGAACAACTACATTAACAGTCGGTTTACTTTTTAGCTGCTGCGGCACCATTCGCGGCGGTTCTTTCATCTCGTGCATAAGCCAAAGACTGATATACCTCACTATGCGAATGATCACAGCTGATTCGCCTATTTCTTGTCTTTCGTAATCTTAAAACAAATAAACAATAATATTTGGGCTTTATTACTGTTTATTTGTCCGATTTATATATTCATGTAATTCAATTATTCTAATTTGTTATGTTATAGGGAGTAACTTAATATGGGAACATATACACCTCGATTCTATGTACCTCCTGAAAATGTTAGGGAAGAACTAAGCAAGTATATGCTTGTGGACGGATATGATTTTGTCCTTGATTTGGAAAATAGTAAAGGTGCAAGCTTTGTGGAAGCTCGTACCGGTAAATCTTATATTGATTTTTTCACTTGTTTTGCTTCTATGCCTATTGGCATGAACCATGACAAAATGCTAAACAGCGGTTTTGATGATTATCTGAATAAGGCGGCTACTAATAAGCCTTCTAATTCGGATATTTATACAGACGCGATGGCTACTTTTGTGAAAACGTTTCATAATATAGCTGTTCCTGAGCATTTTAATTATTCTTTCTACGTTTCCGGTGGCGCTTTAGCTGTTGAAAATGCTTTAAAAGCTGCTTTTGACTGGAAATACAGGCAAAATGACAGGAAAGGAAAAAACGTGGGTGAAAATCTAAAAATATTACATTTTAAAGAAGCTTTCCACGGACGCTCAGGTTATACTCTTTCATTGACTAATACTGATCCTAAGAAGGTTAAATTCTTCCCTAAGTTCGATTGGCCGAGAGTGTCTAACCCGAAACTTCGTTTTCCTTTGACAGAAGAAGTTCTTGCTGATGTTATCAAAGAAGAAAACAAGTCTATTGCACAAATAAAACAAGCTTTTGCTGAATTCCCTAATGAAATTGCAGCTATCATTATAGAACCTATCCAAGGCGAAGGTGGTGATAACCATTTCAGAAATGAATTCTTGCAACAAGTAAAAGCTATTGCTCATGAAAACCATGCTCTTTTAATTTTTGATGAAGTTCAAACAGGTATGGGACTGACTGGTACTTGGTGGGCTCACGAACAAATGGAAGTACAGCCTGATATCATGAGTTTCGGTAAAAAAATGCAAGTATGTGGTATTTTAGTTGGTCCGAAAATCGATGAAGAACCTGATAATGTGTTTCATGTTTCAAGTAGAATTAATTCTACCTGGGGTGGCAATTTAGTAGACATGGCCAGAGCAACAAGATACCTTGAAATCATTCAGGAAGAAAACTTAGTAGAAAATGCAAAAAATATGGGCGAGTTTCTAATTAGTGACATGCACAATTTTGCTAATAACTACCCTGATCATTTTTGTAATGTTAGAGGCAGAGGTTTATATGCTGCTTTTGACATGAAATCTCAGGATATGAGAGCTAAGTTTATTAATCAATGTTTTGAAGACGGACTAATTATTCTGCCTTGCGGCGCAAAAGCAGTAAGATTTAGACCTCCTCTAAACATAAGCAGAGAAGAAATTAGCAAAGGATTTGAAGTAATGACAAATGCTTTAAATAAAGTTCTTTAACAAAAAAAAGACGAAGTTTCCAATAAACTCCACAATACCAATCCTGATCCTGAAACTTCGTCTTTTTTCTTATTTAAATATATATATACCTGCCAAACGCACTAATTCATTTTTTACATCTTCAAGCTTTGCATTCTCGGCTCTGGCTCCAGAGGCATGCTTGTGACCTCCTCCATTGAAGTGCACACCTAATTCTCTGACGTGATACTCCCCTTTTGATCTGAGAGAAATTTTGATCATATTACTTTCAACATCTTCTTTTAGCAAAATGCCAACTTTCACGCCCTCAAGCATAAGAGTATAGTCCACAAATCCTTCAGTATCGTCATTTGTGCAGCTGTAAGTTTTATAATCCTCATCACTAATTGACATTATACACATTTTGTCTTCGTAATAAGTTTCAATTTCTGATAGAGCTTTTCCAAGTAGCTTTGTCGCCTTGATTGACAGAGTATTATATACATCATTATAAAGTCTTACAGGATCAGCTCCATACTCTATAATTTCCGCTGCAATCTTAAATATATCTTTATCTGTTCTGTCATATCTAAAATTGCCTGTATCTGTCATAATAGCAACATAGCAGCACTCAGCGATACTTTTATTTATATATTCCTGGAAATTGCTCTTAATGAGCTTCCATACTATTTCTCCGGTCGATGTAGCATCGGTATCTACTGCCATAACATCTGCTTCAATCTTTGGATCTATATGATGATCTATTAGTAAAATTTTAGCATCTGATGCGCTAAAATCATACTCTATACTCTTCATTCTTGCTGGATCATTCAAATCCATAACTATTATAACTTCTGCCTGCTGCAATAGCTCTTTTTTAGGATTTTCTGAATATACTACGATATCACTGACTCCTCTCAAGAATTTTAGATTATCAGGAATAGAATTATCAACAAGTATATTTACTTGTTTATCTAATTCTTTGATAATGTTTGATAGTGCAAGTGCAGACCCAATAGCGTCTCCATCTGGGTTTTGATGTACAATTATTACAAAGTTCGTATATTTAGTTATGTACGTAGATATATTTTTTAAAGCTGACTCTAACACAGAATCAAACTGGTCTATATGTTTCATAATATCTTTCAATTTATAGTCAAATATTTACCAAGACAAAAATAACGAACAATTTTCAATATCATTTTGAATATTTTGTAAACTTGTAGTACATTAGCTATCTTGAAATAGTGTATTATACAATAGATAGATATGCAATATGGAAAACAAAGATTTTGATAATCAAAGCACTTCACGCGGAAGTGATTACGACAAGTATAAAGAAGACTTGAAAAATTACTATAAAAAGAAGACATCAAAAGAAAGCAATATTGATGACTCCATAGATGATTTCGCCGAACCTTTAGACAGTTTGGAAAATGAAGACATTGCTAGCGAAGACAATAATATTAGTGAAACAAAGAGCTCAAAAGTGATGGGACTTTTAAATTATGCAAAAGTTCTAATAGGCTTTTTTCTGATTGTTTTTATAGTTTATGCAGTAATTGACAGCTGGATTTTACCTTCCATGATTCATAGCAAAGACATGGTTTTAATTCCAAAAGTCTCAGGTACTCATATCGATGAAGCTAAAGATAAGCTGCTTAGAATGGATTTACTGGTAGAGGTAACCGGTGAGCAATTTAATGCAAAAGTGCCGCCTAAAACTGTCATCCGTCAATCTCCTAATCCAAATACTGAGGTTAAGGCAGGCAGAACTGTCTATCTGACTATTTCTAAAGGAAAGCAAACTGTCGAAGTACCATATTTGATAGGTAAATCAGTCAGAGAGGCCAAGGTTGTGCTTTTAAATAAAGGTTTTCTTTTAAAACAGGTTGTTTTTCGGAATTCAGAAACAATCCCTAAAGATTCTATTATCAAACAAAATCACAAACATGGTCAATTTATACCTATCGGAAGTGAGTTTGTTTTGACGGTTAGTAAGGGATCCGAAAACCAGATACTTGTTCCTCGTTTGGAAGGTATGGCTTATGAAGATATAGAAGACTATCTTATGGTCAATGGTTTTGTTTTAGGAGAAGTTAAATATAAAACAAGTGATACTTATCTGCCGGGAGCAATCATCGGTCAGTATCCGCTTCCTGGAGAAACCGTGCCTTATAATTCTACTATTGATATTATTGTCGCAGAATAAAATATTAAGCTTTTGAGTAAGTCTTAAAAAAGTGAATGTAAGTGATTGCAAAGGATGGAAAAATGAAATTTAAGCAAATGACTTTAAAATCTCAGGAAGCAATCAAAACCAGCCAGGAAATTGCTTCCTCATACGGGAATCAGGCATTAGAGCCTATTCACTTACTAGCAGCTCTAGTTCAAGATTCGGAAGGACTTACCAATCAAATTATCAGTAAGATATCAGGAAACCTTTCTGAAATAAAAATAGAAATAAATGCTGCTATACTGAAGCTACCCAAAGTTTCGGGTGATGTAGATATATACATTTCTAAGGACTTAGAAAAACTAACTGACGAAGCTCTGAAAGAAGCAAAGGCTCTTGGTGATGAATATATCAGTACTGAGCATTTACTTATCTCTCTTGCCGATTTCGATAAAATTACATCAAAATTACTTAACAAATACTCTATCAGTAAGGACAATATTTACAAGGTTCTTAAAGAGATAAGAGGGAATACAAAAGTAACTGATCAAAATCCTGAAGAGAAATACCAATCTCTTCAGAAATACGGCAGACGACTTAATCAAGAAGCTGCTACCGGCAAATTAGACCCTGTCATCGGTAGAGAAGATGAAATTAGAAGAGTGCTTCAAGTTCTTTCCAGAAGAACTAAAAACAACCCCGTTTTAATTGGAGAACCAGGGGTTGGCAAAACTGCAGTAGTGGAGGGAATTGCTCAGAGAATAGTAGCAGGTGATGTGCCTGAATCACTGAAAACAAAAGAGCTTATAGTGCTTGAGATGGGAACACTTGTTGCAGGTACAAGCTTTAGAGGTCAGTTTGAAGAAAGATTAAAAGCTATAATTAAAGAAGTCTCTGATTCCGATGGAGAAATCATACTATTTATCGATGAGATACACACGCTTATAGGAGCTGGAGCAACTTCCGGCAGCATGGATGCCGCAAATATTTTAAAGCCTGCTCTTGCTCGTGGTGAACTGCACTGCATAGGTGCAACAACTCTGGATGAATATCAGAAGCATATAGAAAAAGATGCTGCTTTAGAAAGAAGATTTCAGAAAGTGCTTATTGAAGAACCTAATGTGTACGACACAATTTCAATTTTGCGTGGCTTAAAAGAAAAATATGAAGTTCATCATGGTATACGTATTAAAGACGAAGCCATAATTGCAGCTGCTGAGCTTTCAGACAGATACATTACTGACAGGTTTTTACCGGACAAAGCAATTGATCTCATTGACGAAGCTGCCAGCAAACTGAGAATAGAAATAGATTCTCTTCCTGATGAGCTAGATCAGGTGGAAAGAAAATTGAGACAATTGGAAATAGAAAAAGAAGCTTTGAAAAGAGAATTAAAGCAGTAAACATTATCTTTTCTTTTTGTGCAGATAGTTGAAATATTTTTTCAGATATTCTATTTCTGAATCAGAACAACAGTTTTCCTTAGTTTGATTAGTCAAAGGGTGTGAGTTAATAGTAAGTCCAATATTACCATTTTGCTTCACCCTAATTTTTTTTTCTTTAGAATTTTTTATTGCAATAGACTCTATCTCGCCTAACACTTCCGGGCACTCGATAGATTCAATCCAGTTAATGATTTTCTTTTTGCGTTGTTCGTACATTCTGACTAACTAAAATGATGAATTGTAGATCATTGTTATGAATAGTAAATTAATGATATTTATCAATAAAACCAAAGCAATAATATGATAATTTTGAAAAAAATAAACGGTCTTGAAATTTTGGTGAACGCCGAGGAAATTGAAACTGTAGAATCAGGACATGATACTGTTATCTCTTTGAAATCAGGAAAGAAAATAATAGTTTCCGAATCCGGTGAAGAAATAAGAGAAAAGGTAATCCAATACAAAAGAATGTGTTTTGATTCAAATATGCCAATCATACAAGAGAAATAATAATTTGAAGTTTATTCATAAAATATTACTTATAATAATTCTGTGCCAGTCTGTAGCAATCTCTTCAGAAAACTATATCAGCACAAGTATGAATAAACTATCCAATACATATAATTTTAATGCATCTTCCTCCTATCAGTCACAGCTTTTTTGGGGCAATCTAACCCTGGAGGAAAAGTATGTAGGAACTGCTCTAACGGACATCTCCAATGATTTCAGAGATCTCAATGAGTGGATGTTTAATTATTCTGTTCCAATTGATTCCAATTTTAGTATCTTCTTACGACATAACTGGTACTACACTAACGATAGACAAGCCGGTGGTGTCAGCAAATTAGAAAGACTCAACCTCTCCCCCGGTTTAAGTTATACACATAAACAATTGGCATATATAGATTTTACTATTGGCAAAGAGTACAATAATAAAATCGGAATTGAAGAAAACGGCATGCTTTATACTTCTAAAGCACGAATCCGAGAGACTATAGACGGATACAACTATATGTCTTCATTTGATTATGAGCAATTAGATCTTGATGACGGCAGAAATAACAGTAGTTTGAAAATAGATGGAAACATCTCTAAAGGATTTGAGAATAATGACCTTATTGGATTAAGATTAAACTATAATCGCAAAGATTTTGATAATTTCGCAGGAGTTGGAAGTGACCTGTTTGACAGATCTATTCACAAAAATAGAATGGAAAATAGAATTAATTCGAACATCGCACTTGCATATTCTATTATAAACCATTGGAATATATCAGCAAATATCGATTATAACTTTGTAAAAGTTAGTGAAGAGTACAACAAACAAGTGTCAACTTTGAAGTATTCTGGTATTCAAAGAAATCTGGAAGAACAGTTCTTAAAAGTAGATATCAATACTAACTATTTATTCGAAAATGCTGATTATAAATTCGGGTACAGAATCACTTACAGAGATGAAAAGAATAGAGCTATAAATAAATTTGAGCTACTTACACAAGAATATGATAAACTAAGAAACGTAGATAAACAGAAAGACAATATTACAAATATTACAAGCTTATACACTGAACTCTACCATTCACTTTCTGCTAAAGACACCATCTTTGTGGATGCTGACATCTCGATATTGAGATATGATACACCTGATGAACAGAACTACAGCGACAGAGATGAACTAAGCTATTCGGTAAGCGCTAAATACAAGCGAAAATTGAATAAAAACCTTGCTTTTAACGTTTTATTTGCAACTAATTATCTACATATGGTGTATTTAAAATCTCAAAACAGTGGTTCCAACAATGTAAATAGAATTTTTAGATTTAGCCCTTCTGTGTATATCAATTATGGAAAATTTAGTATGAGTCCCGGATTTGAAGTGCTTGCAAATTACACTATCTACGATTATGAGACAATAAACAGCGGATTGGAAAGTTATTCTTTTAGACAGATATCATATAATGACACTCTGAGACTGCATTTAGATACAAAACGTGAAATTCAGCTTCAAAATAATGTCAGATACTATGAAACAGGTTCTTTATTTTGGAGTGACTTCAAAGAAGCACCTGAAACCGGTAATTACGAACAGTTTTCAAAATTGATGTTTTATACAACTCCTAATCAAAACTATCGTATTGGTATTGGAGTAAGATATCATTACTTAAACCAGGAACAGATTTTCAATTTGCCAAATACCGGATTAGATCCAATAATATATTCCGGAAAGTCAATATCTCCCGAAACAGAGATTGTGATTAAATTTAATTCTAAATCTGAGATTTCCTTACAAGGTTGGTACGAATTTCAATATATTAAGGGATTAGAGAAAAAAGAAATCCCAAATTTGTTTTTGACAACAAAAATTGCTTTATAAATGAATGACTACATCTTTAAAGAAATTGTAAATTTGCCCAGCAACAAAGAATCAATGGGCAAGATTGAACCTATCTTAATGCAGGTACAGACGATTGCAGACATTCCTGAAGACAGATTTTATAATCTTCTGATTTCTGTCACAGAAGCAGTCAATAATGCTATTATGCACGGAAATAAATTTGATCCGCTTAAGAATGTAACTGTTTCACTGACTGCTACAGAAGATTTCGTAGAAATTGAAGTTCAGGACGAAGGAAGCGGTTTTGATCCGGATACGGTTGCAGATCCGAGAGAACCGGAAAACCTTCTAAAATCGAGCGGAAGAGGCATATTTATAATAAAATCTTTGCTCGACGACGTCACTTTCGAAAAAAACGATATTGGAACTAAAGTAACGATGAAATTTATAATCTAAAATATTTTGTTTTATTGAATAAATAGATTACTTTAAATTTGCAAATTACCTACTTGATTTTTTCATAATAAAGACGGTTGCAAATGTATCTGATTCACGAAAAAGAGCTTTTTAGAGCGTTCGAATGTTTAAAAGCAGATTTGGATAATGATTCTTCTAAAAAAATAGTTTTAATTAATGGTACATTTGGCTCAGGTAAGTCTTTTTTTCTAAAAAGCCTATTACCGGCTTTACTTGAAGAAAACCATGTTGATTACATTTTTAAAGCTGACTACGATTCCAATGCTAAATTTACAATTGATATCATTCAAAATTTAGCGCAGAACTCATATTATGTGGAATCTGATGATTTACCGGCTTTTGCAAATAACGAATCCTCATTTATAAATGAGCAATTCACCTCCACTCTCAACACCTTACGCAATAAGGATACTTCTTTATTTGAAAAAATTTATGAAAGAGAGTATTTAAAGGACAATTACCATTACCACCTTTATTCAATCGATGAAGCAGAAGATTTAAGCGATGCCACTGTTTGCGAAGCAATAGAAGCTATTTACCCTAATCAGGATAAATACAAAACATTCTTCAGCAATCCTACTAAAGTTGCCATAGAATCTCTTATAGTAGATATGATGACTGTTCTGTTTTCAGGAAAGACTGAATTCCCGGTTCCAGATAAAAAATACAAAATAGTATTGGTTTTGGACGGCTTTGATAAACAATCGTGGACTGTTCAGAGTTGGATTTTGAATAAACTAATACCTGCTATTGAAAATTTGAAATTTGGTGATTTTGTATCTTATGATACTCAGTTTATAGATGCTAACATCAAAATCAGTGATTTCTTTGATTTTAGATTTGTATTCAGTTTCAGAGAGAATGTTCTTAATGGCAGACTCAGTGAAAAATGGTCAGAACTATCTGATGATTTGGAAAACATCTCATTAGAACCTGCTTCCGAGTTGGTTATGAATAGCTTCTTCAAATCTGAGGGCATAGAAGAGGATGATTTCAGAGAGTTAGCAAAAAATACTTATGGCATTCCTTATATTTTCAATTTGAAAGTTGAGTATAAAAAAGTTGGTGACAATGAAATAGATAATATCTCATTGGTTTACCATCTTGCTGGTCAGAAAATCCTGGCTGATTTTGAGGAACAACAAGCAGATTGGATAAGATGTACTTCTTTTCTGGATGAGTTCTATGCTAAAGGTCTTGAATTTTTCCCTATTATAGGAGATAAAGCAGATAGAGCTTTCGGTTTTATGAATCACCTAAGTGATATGTTTATCAAAATTGATGATAAACTGAAGTTGAAACCTGATTTGAAAGACTTGCTGGTAAAAGCAACTTTGTTTGATTCTCCGGGTTCTTCAAAAGGCTACAAGCAAATTGCTGATAAGTACTATGAATTAGCTCCTATAATCAACAAATTTGAAGAACAAGAGCTAAACATTCTGTGCGAACTGGCATACTTTAACTGGTTTGATAAAGATTTTATACTAAAAAAGGTATTTCCGGAAAAAATTGATAAACTTTCTGAGTTTATAGATAATAATATGGATTTATTTGAAGAAAATTCTGAAATGTATAGAATCAAAGAAGAGCTTGGTTGTAAGTTTGACTCTCTGAATAAAATACTGGATGTCGATTTCTACTCTAATAAACTGAAATATTTACAAGATCTGCAAACTGAATACCAAAAGAGTTTGCAAGAACAAATTACTTTGCTGGGCAATCAAAAAAAAGAGACTGCAGAAAAACTTTCGGAAACTAGAGAGAATTTAGATTTACTTCTTGAATCTCAACAGCTGAATACTAAAAGCAAAAAGAACAATCCATACAGGAAGCAACAGAAATTTAGAGTTGAGTCCAATTCTAAATATGCAAAGTATATTGCTTTTGCTGGGTTATTAGCAGTTTTAGGTATAAAACCCGAATTAATCCTGGGAATCGTTTTTGATAGTCAAAGTACCTTTGACATTGCATCTAAAATGTTTTATATCTTATCTCTTTTAATGGTAGCCTTCATTGGAATCGATTTCTATTCCTCAAGAAATAAAATCAAACCAAAAATGAAGTCTCAAGATTTACCATCTGAGCCTATAACAGATGAAGACAAAAAAATTAAAGAGCTTCAACACAGAGAAAGTTTTTTGAAAAATGAGCTTAATCGATTAGATGATCAGATTCGATTGATTAGTAATAAACTTGGAAAGTATATAGTAAGACACTGTGAAAAGTAATGCTATTATAATTGCTTATAGATTTGCCTAAAATATTTGTAGTTCTTTTATGCGGATGTAAATGTACCTAGTTAATACCTTTCACATCCGCAGAAAAACATCAGGATGCTATAATTCCAGGTTCAATGTGAACCGTCGCTTTCATACTATACTTTTCATGGATAGCTCTTTCCAGCTGATCGGCTATGGAATGAGCCTCAACTACAGTCATATTTTCTGGAAGTCTGATGTCCAGATTTAATTCTTTGTGATCACCATAACTATGCAATTTCAAATTATGAATAGAGCTAATTCTGTTGTCCACAGAATTTGAAATATCTATAATCTCGTGCAGCATGTTTGCATCAGGAGTTTCCCCAAGTAAACCACCAATAGTGTCTTTGATGATTTCATAGGCAGCATAGAGAATCATGATACTAACTCCAAGTCCTGCAACTCCATCGAACCACCATGCTATACCGCCAAAAATAACACCAATTAGTATTATGGCAGAGGATATAGAATCTGTTCTGTGGTGCCAACCATCTGCAATAAGTGATTGAGAATTTAAGTTTTTGCCCATTTTGATTGTAATCTGAGCTAATACTTCCTTGATTAAAATACTAAAGGCAATAATATATAAACTATATTCTCCATAATTCGTAGTTTCCTGGGATGCAAGTCTAAGCCCTGATTCTATAGCGAAATTAAGTCCTACCATACCTAGCACAGACCCGACCATTATCGCAGCAATTGACTCTGCCCTTCCATGACCGAATGGATGTTCTTTATCAGGAGGCATTGCTGCAACTTTAAAACCAACAAGTACAATCACCGAAGTCATGGTATCAGAAAGAGAGTGCCATGCATCGGCGATGATAGCTACGGAGTTATCTAAAATCCCTGCGAAATATTTCAAACCAAAAAGAATAGCGTTGGCAATAATTGAAGACCATATTAAAACTTTAACTTCTCTTTTCATATTCTATTCAGACCTAAATGATACTACGATATCTGTTGAAGCTGCTCTTTGTGCCGGAAAATAAGTCGAAAGAGCAGACAAAATGAGCGTAAATACTAGTGTAATAAAAATATCAATATAATCCATGGAAACAGGTATTGCATCAATAAAATATGTTCCTGAGTTCACTGTAAAAAGTTTATACTCTTCTTGTGCTATGCACAGGATAATTCCGAGTATACTACCTACTAAAGAACTAATTACTCCAATAAATATACCGGCATTTCTAAAGATTCTCTGTATTTCGCCTGTAGTTGCTCCCATTGCCATTAGAACAGCAATATCTTTTCTTTTTTCAATCACAGACATTGAAAGAGAAGCCAAAATATTAAATATGGCAATAATTATTATCAGTCCGATTACTACAAATGAAGCAAATTTTTCGAATTTCATCACATTATATAATGCTTTATTTAAATCTATCCAAGATTTAAACTCTAAAACTGAATTTGTACTTCCCGAACCCGGATATTTGCCTGATAAAACTTTTGCAAACTCTTCAGCGTCATTGTAGTCATACAATTTGATATCCAGAGAAACAGTATTTGACTTATTCCCGTATAAGCTTTTAAATCCAAGCAACGAAGTAAAAGCAAGCTGACTGTCATAATCTTTGATGTTAGTTTGGAAGATGCCAGTTACTTCAAATTTTTTACCTTTAAAATTGCTATATGAAAGCATTGATTTTTCAATTATTTCAGGAGAGAAAAGCGAGATAGTGTCACCAGGTAATATTTTCATCTTATCCGCTAAGGCAACTCCAATTATAATTCCGGGCAGATTACTTCGTGGAGCAAAAGAAAAAGAACCGTAGTTGAGATTGAATTTTATGCCATATAGATAATCTAAACTATCATTCTTAAATGCCATAATTTCAAATACATTCAACTTGTCTTTCCCAACAGCTACCACCCTACCTGTTTTGTTAAGAGCAGTGTTATTGATCTTATTTTCCTGCAGCAAATTTTCTTGCAATTTCAGTAACTCTTGTTCTTCGCCAGAGACTCTTATGTGAGGATCAAACCCTACTATCTGCTCGACAGTTAGTTCCTGAAAACCATTCATAATTGCCATCACGCAAATCAGTGCTGCTACTCCAACGGTAATACCAAGCATAGAAATTTTGGTAATTATCGATATAAAATGATAAGAACTTCGGGAGAATATGTATCTGAGAGCTATTTTATTGTAGTATTTCATCAACTTCTGTTTAGGATATTAATTGCTTTAAAATAGGATTATACCTAACACAAAAGTAATAAAAAAAGGTAAGAATAATTTGAAAAAGAGTTTGACCACTCAACTAGGAGACTTGTTCTTTGCCGTTTTTAGGTACTTTGACATAAAAAGTACTTCCTAGCCCAAGCTTAGACTCTACTCTTATATCTCCATTTTGAAGTAAAGCAAACTCTTTACATAACATTAGGCCTAAACCTGTGCCGGCCTCTCCTGCAGTACCCATACTGGAACTATTGCTGCTATAAGTAAACATTTTGTCAAGCTTATCCTTGGGAATGCCTACACCTTCATCTTTTACATATATTTCCATAAAAGCATTATCTATATCCTGTGTCCCGATAAAAATTGATTTATTAGACTCAGTAAATTTAATTGCATTAGAAACAAGATTTCTTATAATAGTCATAGTCAAATTGCAATCTACATACACAATTGAGTAATCAATTTTAGTGACTAAATCAATTTGTTTGCTTTTGGCTTGCGGAGTTAATCCATCTATTGTATTCTCAACTATCATGCTCAAATCAAGATAATCCTGATTACATTCTATTTGATCTCTTTGAGTTCTTGACCAGGTAAGTAAATTTTGGAGTAGGTTGAATAATTGATTTGCAGTGATTTTTATATCTTTCAGGTACTGAAGTTTTTCTTCATCTGAAATATCATTGTAATATGTAACAATTAGATCCGCCATCGAGACAAATGAAGAAACAGGATTTTTTAAATCATGAGCAACTATGGAGAACATTGTATCTTTTACACTATTAGCTTGCAAATATTGCTCTGTCATAACTGCCAATTCCACATTTCTATCAGTCAGTTCTTTTACTAAAGATCTTTTCTTTCTAAATAGTAGAATAAATACTACCAATAAAATCATTGCTAGGATGAAAATCACTATCCAATAGGTAATTCTTACTGACAGAAGTGTTTTTTCATATTGAAGTTCAGCTATAAGCTGTTCTTTTTTATCAACAGATTCTTCGACTATATGTCTGTACAACGCATTTAATGCGATAACATGATTCGTAGTATCCTGATATTTCATCAGTTTTTTAAATGCCCATATAGACTTTCTATATTCCATTGCGTGCTGATATAGCAATTGAAGTGCTGTGTTTGCTTTTCTGATAAAGTTAATATTATCCATTTCTGTAGCTAAGGAGTCAACGTTCTTAAAATATTCAATTGACTTTTCATGATTTGCATCCATTGCAAAAATTAGCCCCAGAGCGCAATAAGTTTCCAGTTTATTTATTTGGCTATATTTAATACTATAGTGGAGAGCGTTGTAATAGTATTTTTGTGCTAAAAAAATATTATTCTTCATGCTTTCCAAATTACCTTTAAAAAGATATTTAGTTGCCATGTAAACAGAATCATGTCGCTGATCAATCAATGCAGACATACTGATGACTGCCTCTTCTGCATCTTGAATATTTGATTTTGTGATAGTATTAGTAAAGCCCGGAGAATTGTTATGTAACAAGTAATCGGTATGTTGAACATTGAATTTGGAATTACTGGACAGGAACTGTAAAAAATAATCTGCTTTAAGAATTGCAAAATCTACTAAATAGTCCTCGTTTATATAATAATTATCTACAAAAATTTCTAAGTCATTAAGCAAAAACCAAGCTTTTTCAAATATATGCCTATGGATATAAATCTTTAGTAGATTAAACTTAGTAGATATCATCCCTAAAGTATCCTTAGTCGCTCTTTCTATATCCAATGCAGCATCTAATGAGAGCACTGCATCTTCATAATTATATTGCTCAATATTAATGCCTCCAATATTTGTATAGCAAAGAGACATACCAGTGGAATCATCAACTGTTCTAAAATTTCCAAGGGCTAAGTGGTAGTAATAAAGAGCGCTATCTACCTGATCAAGTAAATAATAAGAAAATCCCATATTTTGTTGGGCGATAGCAATAAGAGAGTCAGACTTTAAACTAATAGCATGTTTTAATCCGTTCTTTGCATAAAATTGTCTTTGCTGGTTAGTAAGGTTCTCTCCTTTTGAAGTGAGATCAATCATAGAGTTAAAATATTCAATATCTTTAGACGAATACCTTTTAGATGCTAAAGTATCAGCACATAACTGGCTTGACGAAAGATAGAATATTGTAAGTAAAACTAAGACAAAGACCATAGCACGATTTTTATTCTGTACAAAAACAAAATATAATGATTATCGTAACAACTTTTTTCCGAGTAAATACTTAAGACAGATTATAAAGTCTGATATTAAGTTATTCAAATCATATATTACGTAAATATATGATTTATTTATTTCTTATAGCGATTATTATATATATACCTGAGTTTTAATACTAGCAAATTGCCTTGATTGTCCTGTTATAATAATTACTTGCTCAGCTAAGTTTCCTGTTTTACTGACAGAGTTCAAAAAAAGAGGTAGAAGGAATTACTCCTCTACCCCTTAAAATCATTTTTATTATGTTTATGCTTTACTTGAAGCAACTTCTGTTAAACATTCAACTGACCCCAGTTTTTTAATCCCTGAGCAAGAAGTTTGCCTACGTAGCAATGTGAAAAACAAAGTTACTGATACAATCATAGTTGACAAAAGTACTGTCATCATTATAGGGTTCGGTGCAAAAGCCTTATAGAAAAAGCTTCCTAAAACAGCATAAGCAACAAACGGGCATACAAGCCCCCATTGGCTTACATAAAACTCTTTCTTAAAGAAATGATTTTTGAAGTAGTCTTTTAATAAAGACATTCCGAACATCATATACCATGTTGAAAATGCAAATGCTATGACAATTATCGCATTTGAAAGCAAATGCATATCAGCACCATGATGATGACTTATATAATGCCCCAGTCTAAATCCGCTGATAGCAAAAAGAGTGATATTTGGCAATACTATAAGTAAACTTGGTAATAGCTGTTTAGCAGGCATCCCGTCAGCAGCCAGATGAGATTTAAATACAGAAACCATTTTAACAGCTAATAAAAACAAGCCCATTCCACCTGACATCAATGAAGTAAATGCAGCTGTGTGAGCAATGTTAGGATCCTTTGCAAGTGCTGCTATTCCGGTGCCGGTTACTGTCACCATTGCCAATGCAAATGGTCTTAAAAGCCAACCAAACGATATTTTATTGACATCAAAACTTTGCTCAAACGATATTTTTAATAGCTTTATTTCCATTCTCATTGTGAGAGCCCATAAAACCAACCATACAATCAGAGCTGGCAGCATAAATGTTTGCAGATTGGAAGAAATTGATGGTATGAAAAACCTAATTGGACCAATAAAAACATTCATAGACATGGCAGTTGCAACAAATGGTGCCATAATTGCTGAATTTCTGACAGGATCTTTTAGTAGTTCTTTATAACTATCAGTCTTAAGATATTTAAACATTTTTGTGTATAGATTTCCGAGAAGGAAGAAGTGTATTATCGCAAATACTATCATAGTTACTTCTAAGCTATAAAACAAGATCTCATTGCCTATTGGGTTTGTTCCGTGGGCAAGTCTTTCTAAAGTAATTAAGCCCTTTCCTGTGTTAAAAGTATACTGAAGAAATGCAAAAGGCATAACTGCTATGCCACCAGCACCAAGAGCAGCTAGAAACACCAATGGTGAAAAGCTTTTTTGTGAGTTGTCCATAAAAATATCTCCTGTAATAAAAGTTTTACGTTTCTTTTAGGCAATATAACGAATTATTTTATTTATATTGCTATATAGCAATATAAATTTTACACAAGTTTCCTCCTTTTTTCAGTATCTTAATTAATAAAATAACACTTATAGGATCTTACTTGCCTAATTAGCCTGCAATTACAAGGATAATTACTTTTCAACTGTATTAATAACAAATAATTTTAGTGCTACATAAAAAAAGAGGTTATTCGCAATGAATAACCTCTAAAATTTTGTTTTGATCAACCTGGCAGAGATATCAAATTGGATGATCCAACCTATCACTATCTCTAATATTATATATTAAAAATTAGAATCTTCTGTTGTTTCCGCCACGGAAATTATTAGGTCTTCTGTTTTCTCTTGGTCTAGCTTCGTTAACAACCAATTTACGGCCGTTATACTCGATACCGTTTAATTCATCAATAGCTCTTTGTCCTGACTCATCTTCGATTTCAACAAATCCGAAACCTTTCAATCTTCCAGTTTCAAAATCTTTAACAAGTTTAACAGAAGTTACTTCGCCGAATTCAGCGAATAAATTGTTTACCTCAGCTTCTTCTGTGCTGTAAGGTAAATTACCTACATAGATATTCATAATAAATCCTTAAATCGTGCTGCCATATAAGTCTCTGCCTTACCTATTCCACAAGCACTTATTGAAAAATAAAACAAATGCAATACAATTTACAATACTTTTGGATATAAACCTATTTTTATTTTGCTTTTACAAAAAAAATTGCTTCAATAAAACATTGTAATAGAATTACTTACAAATATAGTCATTTTCTGCCACACATAAGCAGCTTTACACTATTTTATATAATTTTTCGCCTAATACAAAGAATTAAGCAAACGGAGAATTGTTTTTATGCAATGGTCAATAGTATATTCTGTCGGTGTGAAGCAGATAGATGAAGAGCATAAGCAGCTTTTTAGATTGATATCAGAAGTAGGGAAAGCTTTAGATAATAAAGTTCCTGAATTAGAAATTCTTAAAACAATGGTAGAGTATGCCAAGAAACATTTCGCTTCTGAAGAGATGCTTATGAAAAAAATTCACTACCCAAGAATAAATTATCACATTCAACTGCATAAGCAATTCGAACAGCAGATTATAAAATACCTAACCCAACTCAAGCAAGGAAAAAACATAGACCTTCTGGATTTAAAACAATTCCTGGAGGAATGGCTTATCAATCATATATTGAAGGAAGATAAAAAAATCGGTGAGTACAGATACTCTAAGTAGAATATCTATAATGACTCCCTCCTGATTGGATACGACTTTCTTAGTTTATCAAATTCAAATTGCCTTTTTTCTTCGTCAAAAGGAATTATAGATAAAAGGTTCTTAGTATCATACTCAAAATTTCTTTTTTTACTTAAGGTATGTATTATATAATCAGCATCTTCGTACAAATCTAAAGCCATAGGAGCATAGCTACTTAAATGTTTAAGCATAAGACTTTTGTCTAATGTCATTCCGCTATATTTCTCAAAAGCTTCTGCAACCATTAGACTCCCTTTTATTTTACCGTCAAAAGAATATCCTGCAACATGAGGAGAGCATAAAACAGAACGCTCTGCCAGTTCTGTATTGAAATCAGGTTCTTTTACAAATACATCAGTGCATGCATATATTTCTTCTTTAATTAATCTGTCTAAAAGAATATTTTCATCCACTACTCCCCCTCTTGATGCATGGATCATTAGGCTTTCAATATTCATTGCATTTATAAATTTCTCATCCAGTAAGTTTACTGTGGCATATTTGCCTGTTTTGATAAGCGGTACATGATTTGTGATTACGTCACATAAAAAAGGTAGTTCAGCAATTTCTCTATATTCTAAATATTCGGGAAATTCAAAATCTGATTCTTTCAGAGGAGGATCATTTACATATACTTCCATTCCAAGCCGGTCTGCATATTTTGCTACAAGCTTACCAATATTACCATATCCAATTATTCCAATTTTCTTGCCCGCCGGGTGAATTTTTTTTATCTCAGCCCACTTTAGAATCGAATAAACAACATATTCAGCCACAGAATTTGCATTAGAGCCTAATGCCGAAGCAAACCTAATCTTATGTTTTTCCAGATATTCTGTATCGATATGGTCTATACCTGATGTAGCTGTAGCGACAAATCGTACATTAGTATTTTGCAATAGACTTTGATTCACATTGCAAGTAGAGCGCGTAATTAAACATTCGCATTCTTGATCGATTAAGTCTCTATTTGTTAAATCTCTGCCTTTAAAAGAAGTAATATTTGCTACTGATTTAAAGGCTTCATGCAAAAAAGGGATATTTTCATCGATAAATACATTCATTCCGAGCTCTTCTAATAATTCGATTCTAATAAAAACCTATATAAGAAAAAAAAAGGCAAATTGAAACAAAAAAAAGGAGAGTGAAGTAAATCACCCTCCTTTGATAAAAGCTTTGAATCAAATTTTATTATTTGAATTTGATTGATTTAGCAGAAGCTTCTAATGGAGCTAAATAGTCTTTAGCTTCAGGAACAAACCAGTTAATAGAAACTCTGTAGAATTTTTTGTTATGTAATACAAACCAAACTTTTTGAGAAAGGTTTGCTGCTGGTGACCAAGTCAATACATAAGCTTCTTTACCTGCTAAAGTAGTTTTAGAAGCAGCTGCATTTTTAAAGCTAGCTTTATTTTCATCAACAATTTTTTTCAAGTCAGTTGTTTTAGCTGCATCAAATTTATCTACGCGTACAAAACAATCCATACGTGCATCTGTATCAAAGTAGAAAGCAGATTCTGCACTGCCTTTTCCACCTGGAGCTTGACGTTTAGTCATATTACCCGGGATACCTATAGCAAAGCCGTCACCATTTCTTTCAGTCAAATCCATTGTAGGAGGATCAATTTCTTCTTGAACAGTGATAATTTCAACTGAGTCAGGTAATGGAGTAGAAGCTAAAGTAATATCTTTAACAATTTTGTCAAATGTAGCTTGATATTTATCCCAAGTACCTGCAAAAGCTTCGAAGTTGATAACTGTTGCCATACCTGAATCTTTAGCCGCAAAATAGTAAGCACCTTTGAAAGGACCATCTTCTAATTCAAATTCATAAGTAGTAGTTTTACCCTGAACACCATCAATTGTAATGTCTTTCATAGGAGTGTAGTATTCTTCAGGAAGAAACTCTTTCATCTTAACGATAATAGTATCTAAGTTACGAGTTGAATCAAGAACTGCTTTTTGAACAGAAATTTTTGCAACTGGTGCACCTTTAGGTTGATAAGTTGGCCAGCGTTTCATACCGGCTTTCATAGAGTAAATAGAAACGAAATCTTTACCTTCTGTATATTCCCAATTTTCAGGATATTCAAAAGAAAGACCGAATTTTTGACTTTCATACTTTTTCATACCATTAACTTCTGCCGGCTGAGGACCTTTTTCGCCACAGCTATAAAGCAAAATTGCCAAAGCAATTGCCGGAAGCAAAGAGAAGAATTTTTTCATGGAGTAACTCCTATAAATAATATATAAATTCAGAAAAACTTTTTGCAAATCTATAAAGTACTAATTTAATCAAGAATTTGATAACATGAAATAAAGATAATAAGAAAAATTCAAAAAATCAATTTGCTTTTGCACCTTCTTCTATCCATTTACTAATGCCTTTAACTACAGATTCTTCTACATACCCTTGATAGCAGAATGCTCTAAATGGAGAGCTTCCATTTAACTTCCAAACTAAGTAGCTTTTTTCAGGTTCTCCAGGCATAACAAAAAGTGGATATCTCATCAAATCTATATGAGATTCAAGTGAGATATTGCCGGCTTGAGTACTAGAATGATGGCATCCCACATAAGCGCATGTCAGCTTCATATAAGGATGTACATGTTCATAATAACTTACATTCTCTTCCGGAAATTTCACATCATTTCCCGATGTCACAGGATCATCCCCGCAGCAGGAAATAAATGCAGTCAGGCAGAATAACGAAATTATTTTTTTTATTGATTTCATTAGTAACTTTCACTATCATTTGGAAATTTCTTTTCTCTTACATCATCACCGTATTGCTGAAAAGCATTTTTCATATCCTCATACATGTTTCCGTAACGGCGCACAAATCGAGGATGAAAATCAACTGTCAGACCAAGCATATCAGTATAAACCAAAATTTGCCCGTCACAATACTGACCGGCACCTATTCCAATGGTAGGTACAGATAATGATTCACTTATCCTTTTACCAAGTTCAGCCGGGATTTTTTCTAAAACAATAGCAAAGGCGCCAGCCTCTTGAAGCATGTGTGCATTCTTAAAGATTTTTGCTGCTTCTTCAGGATCAGTCCCACGAGCTCTATAAGAGCCAAATTGATTAATTGATTGAGGTGTGAGCCCTAAGTGTCCCATAACAGGAATACCGGATTCGGTCATCTTGTAAATTGCATCAACAACATGCTCACCACCTTCAAGTTTAACAGCGTGACAGCCTGTTTCTTTCATGATTCTGCCGGCATTTCTAAATGCCTCGTTCGGACTTACCTGATAAGACATAAATGGCATATCTGCTACTACCAGAGCTCTAGAAACTCCATTAACAACAGCTTTTGTGTGGTAAATAGTTTGCTCTAAAGTTACAGGAATGGTAGTCTCCAGTCCTTGCACCACATTTCCCAATGAATCACCGACCAATATAAGGTCTACACCTGCTTCATCAAGACATTTAGAAATGAGAGCGTCGTAGGCAGTCAGGCAGACAATTTTTTTGCCTGCTTTTTTCATATTGTATAAAGTAAGAGTAGTGACTTTTTTTATATTCTCAGATTTAGCTAAGCTCATATATATTTAGTTCCATGCAAGCTCTAAAAGAAATAATTTAGTTACAAAAAAAACAAATTCCAACTTGTTTTCAAATATATTATTCCTTTGGCAAATATAGTAGTAATGTTGACAAGTTTTCTGCATCTTTCTGTCAGATTCAATGCGAATAGATTATTTATAATAGCCCTGATTAAGCATAGATCCTAAGATAATCCACACATATATGACATTTTATTATATTTTTTATAAGATATATTCGTTTTACTTTCGTATGTTAGTACATTAAGATGTATATTAAGAAAATCAGTTACACTATTTAATTATCACTTAAATTCTATTCAAGATAAAAAATAATTCAATACCGTAATCTCCTATTCGTGATTTTGTAATCTATAAAAATAAATATATATTGCCACGCAGCAATTTATCCACTTCCCGGAGATAAAAATAGATGATTATCAGAAAAGAAGATGCTTTAGAGTATCACAGTAGAGGTCGTAAAGGTAAAATCGAAGTAACAACCACTAAACCTTGCTTAACGCAGAGGGATTTGTCTTTAGCCTACTCACCCGGAGTAGCAGAACCATGTCGTGAAATTGACAAAGATGTACAAAAAGTTTTTGAGTATACGGCAAAAGGAAATCTTGTTGCTGTAATTTCTAACGGTACTGCTGTGCTGGGACTTGGAGATATAGGACCTGAAGCAGGCAAGCCGGTAATGGAAGGCAAGGGTGTGCTGTTTAAGACTTTTGCGGATATTGATGTTTTTGATATTGAACTGGACTCTAAAAATGTTGATGAGATTATTCGGACAGTTGAAATTATGGCACCAACTTTTGGTGGCATAAACTTAGAAGATATAAAAGGGCCTGAATGTTTCTACATTGAAGAAGCACTAAAAGAAAAACTTGATATTCCTGTTTTCCATGATGATCAGCATGGGACAGCAATCATTAGTGGTGCTGCATTGCTAAATGCAGCAGAAATCACCGGCAAAAAACTTGAGGATTTGAAAGTTGTTTATAATGGTGCAGGTGCATCAGGCATTGCTTGTGCAAAATTTCATATTAGCTTAGGTATCAAACCTGAAAATGTGCTGATGTGTGACTCTCAGGGGGTCATTTACAAAGGTAGAGAAAAAGGTATGAACGAATTCAAGGATGATTTTGCTGTAGAAACCGACAGAAGAACATTAGAAGAAGCCTTCGTTGGTGCAGATGTTTTTTGCGGCCTATCTAAAGGCAATGTTGTCAGCAAAGAAATGGTAAAAACAATGGCTGATAATCCTATCATCTTTGCAATGGCTAATCCGGATCCTGAAATTACTTATGAAGATGCAGTGGATGCCAGAAAAGACGTAATTATGGCAACCGGGCGCTCTGATTATCCAAATCAGGTGAATAATGTTCTCGGATTTCCATTTATTTTTAGAGGCGCTTTAGATGTTCATGCCACAAAGATAAATGAAGAAATGAAAAGAGCAGCTGCTTATGCATTGGCTAAGCTTGCAAAAGAAGAAGTACCGGAAGCAGTAAAACAAGCCTACGGCGAAGAAACTATTACTTACGGTCGTGAGTATATAATCCCTAAACCATTCGATCCGCGAGTTTTAACATGGGTAGCTCCTGCCGTTGCTAAAGCAGCAATGGATTCGGGAGTAGCAAGAAAAGAGATTACAGATTTTGAAAAATATGAGTTTGATTTGAATATCAGAATGGGTAGATCTCATTCTATTATGACTAAAATTTATAGAAAAGCAGGTCAACATCCTAAACGAGTAGTCTTCCCTGAAGGCAATGAACCAAAAATTATCAAAGCAGCTCAGCTTAGTGTTGATTATAACATTGCTCAACCTGTTCTTATAGGTAATAAAGATGAAATAAATGCTGTTGCAGAAGAATATGGTTATGATTTAACGGGTATATATATTGTTGACAATAACGATTCGGAATTATTAGAAGAGTATGTGGAAGAATTTTACAAACTCCGCCAACGCAAAGGCGTAACAAGAAAAGAAGCCAGACGTAAGCTTGTAAATAACAGGAATTACTTTGGCTCTATGATGGTTCATCAGGGTCATGCCTGCAGTATGATTTCCGGTTTGTCTTCAAATTACCCGGATACTGTCAGACCGGCTTTGGAAATAATAGGTAAAGATCCTAAATATAATAAAGTATCAGGTATTTATATCGTTTCTACAAAGAAAGATACTTATTTCTTAGCTGATACAACAATCAACGTAAATCCTGATGCAAATACTCTGGCTGATATTGCACTCCAAGCAGCAGACTTTGTTACTAATTTTGATATTAAGCCTCAGGTAGCTATGCTTTCTTATTCCAATTTTGGCTCAGCTCAGGGTAAATCTCCTGAAACAATAAGAGAAGCATTAAAAATCATCAAAGAAAGAGATCCTAATCTTTCAATAGATGGAGAGATGCAGGCAGATACTGCTGTTGAAAGCAGCATCCTGCAAAAGGACTTCCCATTCAGCACTCTATCAGGCGAAGCAAATACTTTGGTATTCCCTGATCTTAATTCAGGAAATATTGCTTATAAACTTCTTGCAAGAATTGGTGGTGCTAATCTGATTGGGCCTGTTTTACAGGGACTTGACAAATCAGTGCATATTTTGCAGAGAGGTTCTGAAGTAAATCAAATTTTAGATATGGTTGCAATTGCAGTGGTAGATGCAAATCATAAAGGTGATAAATGTATTGATATTTTCTCCTAATATATCAGACATGTAGACATTAAAAAAGAGAATCTGGAGTTACCAGATTCTCTTTTTTTTTGATATAAAGATATATGATTTCTAGTATCTGTAATTCAAGCCAAGTCCAAAGTACATGTTACTGTTACTGACATCATAAGTAGTATAAGTTTCAGAGATGCTCTCTTCTCCGTATAAAACTCTTTTCTCGTCTCTACCGGTAGTTATGAAAGTGAAATTCAGCATCAAATCTTTTCCTACTAAAATTCCTAATCCACCGGAGATTCTATCCAAATCACCATATAAATCTTTGTCTTTATAAGGTGAACCAACTTTAGTATAACCGCCTCTGACAAACATATTAGCATTAGGTATTTCGTATTCAAAAGCAACACCATATTTAATCTGGCTACCTAAATCTTCTATTATATATTGATTTATCTCATCTATAAATTGATCAATATCGGCAGAAGAAGAACTAAAATCCAACTGAGAAGCATCAGAGTATTCCAAACCAATACTAGTAGTCAGGCCAACTATGTTAAATGAAGCACCTAAAGTATATACAAAAGGTGTATAAATTGAATAACTACTGTAGTATAACTCAGGTTGTTCTAAATCTAAATAGTTATTCTCTCCATCGAAATCTATATAGTAGTCAGTATAAAATTCTTCGTCTATACTATATTTAGTTGGGAATTTAACACCTATGCTAATCCTGGAATTATTTGTTGGCTTAGCCAGCAAACCAAAAGATCCTGATATTCCAGATATATCTTGCTGAGTATGATTCTTCATTCTAAATTGTTGGAGATCACCGTAAAGATCATCAGACATTGTCTCATAAATATTATTTACATCAATCTCTTTGAAGTCTTTGCTATAAGCAAAAGATCCCCACTTACCAGTAAGTGTAAAACCAATACTAAATTTCTCTGTAAGCTCAAATCCGGCTCCACCAACAATATTATGCATTCCGCCTGACTCATCAATGAATGCTGACTGTTGCAAATCTTTCTGGTAAGGAGTCTCCGAACCGTTCGAAAGTTTTGCTTCATGAGCTATACTTGAAGTACCGCCTGATTCTGCATTATGTCTTATATAAGTACTTTGAGAATTGAATCCTTCAATTTTTATATTGTTATCAAAGCTTGCTTCGCGAAAATAACCTACTGCAATCACTGAGTTCAAACCGGTATTTGACCTCAGTGGTGATGCAACTCCGATGTGAGAAATGAATTCATCATTGACATCCATTGATTTCATTTGCCCAAGGAATGTATTATCATTATTTATATTTGCCATTCCAAACCCGATAGACAATTCAGACTTTGGTATTAAGCTCAATCCCGCAGGATTATAATATAATGAGCTTATATCATCCACGATACCGTTAAACCCAACACCCATTGCACCAGATCTGGAGCTTATTATACCATTCGTATTTAAAAGTCTAACTCCATCTTCCATATATTGTGCTTTAGCTTCAAAAGCTATAAGCATAAGAAAAATCACAGCAAGTATTCGTTTCATTGACATAATCTATTATCCTTGTAATCTTAGTATTCTCTCTATTATCTTGATCTTCTTGATGATCCACCACTTCTGCCTGATGAGCTGCCAGAACTGCGAGTACCGCTCGAACTGCTGCCAGAACTTGGTCTGCTATAAGATCCACTTGACCTATTGCTGGAACCACTAGATCTTGGTGTATAAGAACTTCCTTTGCTACTACTTCCACTTGATCTTGGTGTATAGGAGCTACCTTTGCTACTACTTCCGCTTGAACTAGGTTTATAAGTAGTTCCGGAACTTCTGCCGCTTCTTGTATTAGGAGTATAAGAACTTCCTGAATTGCTACTTCCCCTGGAACTAGGGCTAGTATATGTAGCACCTGAACTGCGACTATCACTTGATCTTGGTGTATAGCTTGTGCTAGAGCTACGGCTTCCTCTCGTATCAGGAGTATAGGAGCTACCTCTGGACGATCTTGTTCCAACTGTGCTCACAGATCTTGTAGAACTAGTTATAGAAGATCTAACTGCTGAATTCCTTGTGTTTCTTGTATTCGCCGGAGAAGATGTATATACTGATCTTGAACCGGAACTTCTAACATCAGAAGAGCTACTGCTTCTTGTACTTCTAGTGCCATAGCTTTTATATAAATCTCTATGTCCTGTAGAATATGATCTACTTGAATAAGTCTTTCTATGAGTGCCAAAGTTTCTGTAAGAACTTCTCATTGGTTTTGAGTAGTGCGTATAAACAGGTTGGCGATACCAACGAAAATATCCCGGATGGTAATGAGAATGCCAATGTGATCCATAGTATGGATGATAGCTATACCAAGGAGAATACCAGTCATATCCCCAGTAATAGCCCCAGCCTACTGTAACACTAAAATGAGAGCCATAATTATACGAAGGATATCCGCCCCAACCGTAATAGTGGCGCCACCAAGGCACAACTACCGGCACATACATTGGCTCAACATAATTATAATTATTTACAACATAAACAGGATCATTACCTGCTGAATAAACACCACCTGCAGATTGATT
Organism: uncultured bacterium; assembly: GCA_942490685.1. Lineage (GTDB taxonomy): Bacteria > Bacteroidota > Ignavibacteria > Kapaibacteriales > UBA2268 > JBFHIJ01. The sequence goes on along the minus strand of CALNXW010000016.1, from coordinate 550,264 downwards.
TTCTTCAGCAAGAGGATTAACCCATTCGTCGTTGTTTTGTTGTTGACTTTGTTGATTCTGTCCCTGATTTGAAGTATATTGAGGAGTAGTTGTATTAGTATATACTCTTTTTACTTCAGGTTCGGGATCATTATTATATCCATAATAATGCGAATGCTGATGAGTCGCGCATGCACTCAATGAAAAAACAAGTGCAAGAGGTAAAAATATTTTAAAAAGTTTCGTTTTCATGGATGACTCCTTATCGGCAAAAACTGCGATATAATATGATACTTTCCGACTTTACTATTTATAACGTTTCAAACGTCAAAAGGTTTAGTTTTGTTTCTCAGTAAAGTTAAGATATATAAAAAAAGTCGAAAAAAATAAAATTTTCAGCCCTCTTAGCAAAAAAAGATTTAAAAAAAAACTTTTTTTATATTTCTTATCCTGTAAATTTGTATCAGTTCGATTGACAAAGGGCTCGGATGGCGGAATTGGTAGACGCACAGGACTTAAAATCCTGTGACCTTTTTGGTCGTGTGGGTTCAAGTCCCACTCCGAGTACAGTACTTAACTGTACTTCGAATGCAAAAGCTGTTGGCTAAAACCAACAGCTTTTTTTGTTTATATCTTCTCTTCTTTGAAACTACATTTTCGAGTATTGTCAATTTCAATTATCTTCTTTTTCTGCTACAGAATTCTTTCCTTTATTCTGTTTTTAATCAAAAAAAGCTTTTTTATATTGTACAAACTCCGTAAATTTGTACCAGCTCAAATGACAAAGGGCTCGGATGGCGGAATTGGTAGACGCACAGGACTTAAAATCCTGTGACCTTTTTGGTCGTGTGGGTTCAAGTCCCACTCCGAGTACAGTACTTAACTGTACTTCGAATACGAAAGCTGCTGGCTAATACCGGCAGCTTTTTTTATGTCCATTTAGACAACTATTAACCTCCACTATAATATAAATTAGCACACAACATCTTTTCGATGCATGCCGCCTTCAATTCAGATTAATTAAGATGCAGAAATATTGAAAGCTTCTTTTCTGATGAACTTGTTTCATAGATTGCATTTTTTCATTTCAACAGATATTCTCGAAGGTAAAATCAATGAGAAAAAGCTTCAGGGAGGTAATTAATTTACCTTCTTTTTTTGATTTTAAGTCAAACTTAAATTCCGGCATCACTGTCGGCTTAGTTAATATACCTCTCTCACTGGCACTTGGCATAGCGTGTGGCGCTACTCCTCTGCAAGGAATTATAACTGCAATATGGGCAGGACTTTTTTCTTCTCTGTTTGGAGGTTCAAAATTTAACATACTAGGTCCGACCGGTGCATTATCCGGTCTGCTCATGGGATTTGCTGTTATTAATGGCGCTGCCTCTCTCCCATTTATGGCTATCGCTGTGGGACTAAGCATTTTCATTTGTTATCTTTTCAAGTGGTATAAATATATTATTTTTATTCCTGTCAGCGCTATTCAGGGATTTACTTTAGGTGTGGCAATTCTGCTTACTCTATCGCAATTTGATTTTATTTTCGGAACGGTTTTTATTGAAAATTCGGACAGAATAAGTAAACTGGCAGAAGTCTTTTCCACAAATGCAGATATTTCTCTGCCTTCAATAGGGATATTTTCTGTATCTCTGTTGTTTCTTTTATTTGCAAAAAAACTGGTACCTAAAATACCTGCTGCTATTGCAGTATCTATTATAGGTATTGTTATATCTTATTTATCTGAGCTAGAAGTGATTTCTTTCAAAATCCTGAGTCTGAATAATCTCTATTCAAATTTTGAAGGAAATGTATTTCAAAATATATTCAATGGTTTTGGCAGTTTAAAAATTAATAAAGAATTTTTCTCAGCCACAGCGGCTGTAAGTGTAGTTGCAATTTTGGAAACTCTGATTTCAGCTCGAATAGCTACAGAAATGACAGGAGTGAAATTCAATAGAAAAAAAGAAATGATTGGCCTTTCAATGGCAAATGTTTTTTCAGGTCTTATGGGTGGCATTCCTGCGACAGCAGCCTTAGCAAGAACTGCGCTAAATATTAAAAGCGGAGCATCACATTACGCATCAGCTCTGATAAGTTCTGTATGCGTTGCATTTGTATCTCTATTTTTGTTCGATTATTTTCGATTTATGCCACTGGCTGTAATTGGTGCAATTCTAACAAATGTTGCAATTAATATGATTGAGTTTGAACATATAAAAGGTATGTTCAAATTAGATAAAGTCTCTTTTGTTTTACTTTTCGTAGTTGCTCTACTGACTGTTATAGAAGATCCAATTATTGGTATTCTGGTCGGATCGATAATCTCTCTTCTAAGGTTTGTATCTACTATATCTAAAAGTCATGCAGAGATTACAGTAGTATCTTATTCAGAAGACAAAACTTCATACAGAACGAATATACTGGACTACTTGAAAAGCGAACAAGAAGGAGATATTTTATGTTATAGATTTGCGGGCGAGCTAACATACATAACTGCTCCGGTACATTTAGATTATATTAGTAATATCAAAGGAAATAAGACTGTAATATTGTCTTTCAGGAATCTGTACTTCATGGATATTGAAGGACTGCAGAACCTGAATGAAATTATTCTACAGTTGGAGAGTAACGGACACAGCGTAGCAATCTCCTCAATAAGTGATAAACTAAAGACAAGTTTCCTCAGAGATAAGCAGTATTGTAAATTAGAAACAATAGGATTGGTCTTTGAAAGCGCTAATAAGGCGGTAAATTATTTCAAAGGGAAAAAAATTCTGGATGATGCTAATTTATTGGAAACCCCAATTACAAAAGAATCTTAATTGCAAAAGGCACTGTTTTAATAAGCAATATATACTTACTGTTCCAGAAGTATATGTGATCGCATAGGCACTTTTACAAAAACTCTATGCATCTGAGCTAAAAATTTCGCCTTTGTTCTACTATCAAATATTTCAATAACTTAAAAAAAAATGATAACTTGCAGGCGATTATTAATTTGTTTAAGAATGGAATATTGTCATGAAGAGAAAACTATATCTTCTTTTGCTTCTGGTAATACTTATCATTTCCTCGCTCGCTCTCTTTTCAGGAGATAGAGATTTCGAATTTTCCGATGTGATGAGATTTCAGGGTATAACACTTCAAAAAATCTCAGATAACGGAAAATGGATTTCATATTGCACTTATCCCGATAGAGGTAATCCAACTGCATATATTAAATCTACTCTTACTGAAGATGAGCACTTTGTAGAAAAAGGTACTTCTACCATTTTTTCTAACAATACCAAATGGGCAGCTGTTAAAAAAAGAGCTGACTACATAGCTAAGCTTAATGCCAAAGGTGAGAAAGACAAACCTAAAGATGGTTTGTCGATTGTCAATCTTGAGACCGGCATAATGACAGATTTAGAAGATGTTAAAAGATATGAATTCTCTGAAGACAGCAAGTGGTTAGTCTATTTCAAAGATGTTGACCCTGAAAAACATAAAGATCTGAAAAAGAAAAAAACAGGTCAGCCACTTATTCTAAGACATCTGATTTCAGGTACAGAAATTAAAATGGATGATGTTATTGAGTATGATTTGGACAGTAATTCCACTTACTTATTATACTCCATTTCTTCAAGTGACAGCAAACAGGATGGAATTTATTACAGAAATTTGAAAGAAGAGTTTGCTCCAAAGACTTCAATCAAGATGATTGAAAACACTAAGTTTTCTAACTTAGCTTGGAATCATCAAAATGAGGTTTTAGTATATATGCAATCTTCTCTTGATGCCGAGGGCGAAGTAGATAAATCTGAATTGCACCTCTGGGATTCAAGAACAAAAGACGCAATTCCAATTCACAACCAGGCAAATGAAACAGGAGACTGGTACCTTCCGGAAAATAATAAAGTAAAATGGACAAAAGACGGGCAACGCCTTTTCTTTGGTCTTAAACCAAAATGGGAAAAAACTGAAGAAGAAGAAGATATTAAATATGACATAAAGAATTTTCAAGACATAGATACTATTCTTTCTAATACAGAAGTTGATGTGTGGCACTGGAATGACCCAAAGATTATTCCAAATCAAAAGAAAGAATGGTCTGCTGAAAAAAATAGAACTTATGCTACTTGCTATTTTCTTTCTTCTAATAAATATGTCAGATTAGCGGATACTTCGCTTCCGGACGTAAAATTTACTGAAAACACTCACTATACTGTTGCTTATAATTCCAAGCCTTACCATAAATTGATCACATGGGATGGCTGGTATCAGGATATTTATGCAGTTGAGCTTTGGACCGGTAAAAAACATAAAATTTCAACAAAAAATATTACAAATGCACACCTCTCTCCTAGCGGTAAATATATTGCTTATTACGAAAGCGGAGATTGGTATCTCTATAATACATTTAAAAATACTGCAATCAATTTGACCAACAAAATAGATGCAAAATTCTATGACGAGGACGACGATACTCCGGATGCACCTCAGCCATACGGAATAGCCGGATGGTTTGAAAACGATGATGCTCTGATGATCTATGACAAATATGATATTTGGAAATTCAATACTCTTATGCCTTCTAACTATTCTAATATTACTAACGGCAAAGGTAGAAATGACACTCTTCGTTTCAGAATTAAAAACCTGCTGGGCGAAAGGAAATATTATACTTATGAAGATTCACTTCTTTTAGAAGGATTTCATTATAAACAAAAATACCAGTCTATCTATACCATGAAGTTTACTGATAGCCAAATCAAACCTTTGCTTAAAGAAAACAAAAAATACAGAATACTCGGTAAAGCTGAAAATGCAGACAGAGTAATTTTTGCAAGAGAGAGTTATGAAGAATTCCCTGATATTTGGATTTCTAATTTTAATATGGAAATGCCTCGTAAGATAAGTAATGTAAATCCGGAATTGAGTGAGTTTAAATGGGGTAATGCTGAACTAACTCAGTGGAAAAACGGCAGAGATGAAGATTTGCAGGGTATCATTCTCAAACCTGAGAATTACGATCCTAATAAGAAGTATCCTGTTTTGATTTATTTCTATGAAACATTTTCAGACAGAATGTATAATTTTACTCTTCCTCAGATTAATCACAGACCATGCTTCCAGGTTTATCTTAGTGACGGTTATGTAGTCTTGCTACCTGATATTAAATATGTTGACGGTAACCCTGGTTTGGATGCAACAGATGCATTAACCAGAGGAGCTCAGCACTTAATAGATATGGGTATAGCAGATCCTAAGAAGATTGCTATCCAAGGTCACTCATGGGGTGGTTATGAAACTGCTTTTATGGTAACTGAAACAGATATGTTTGCTGCTGCTTGTGCAGGTGCACCTGTTTCAAATATGACAAGTGCTTATAGTGGTATCAGATTAGGCACAGGACTTACAAGACAGTTCCAGTATGAACAACAGCAAAGCAGAATTGGCGGTAATCTTTGGGATTCATTAGATAATTACCTTAGAAATTCACCTGTTATGCAGGCTGAAAAAGCTAAGACGCCTCTGTTGGTTATGTTTGGTGATATTGATGAAGCTGTTCCTTGGGAACAGGGAATCGAATTATATATGGCATTCAGAAGATTAAATAAAAACTGCATATTCCTGCAGTATAGAAATGAGCCTCATCACCCTAGAAAATATCATAATAAATTAGATTATGCTATTAAGATGAAGGAGTTCTTTGATCATTATTTACTAGGCAAACCCGCACCTGAATGGATGACAAAAGGTGTACCTTATCAAGGTAAATAGGATATTATATCATAAGAATTTTAATAACAGAAGGCTTTTCTTTACGGGAAGCCTTCTGTTGTATTATCACTTCAATATTTCTTCAGATATTCCCCATATATGCAAAAATATTGAGAAAAACATTTAGTTAATTGAAAATAAAATCATATTTTATAGGAAAGAATTAAATAAGATTTGAAAATCAATTTTTGGAGCTACGCATGGGAAAAAGACTACTACAGTGCTTAATTTTAACAATGGTAATTGGTTTTTCGGCCAACTCACTTTTCGCAGATAATTGGAAAAAAATAGAAGGAACTAAGGACGCAGTTAATAAAATTATTATTTTTCCTGAAACTCCTTCATCTTACGCAGTAGCTTCTGATAGATACACTTGGGCTCCTGAAAAAGCCGAACCGGAATTTTATATTATTGACGGTATGGGCTTTAGTATGACAAACAATAAAGGCATCAGCTTTGAAGATGCTGTTCTTGAAGGGTATTATATTCTTGATGTAATGAAAGTTGACGATAAAACTATGCTTGCTTCTTCAGTATATAAAACACGTGGCGGTATCATAAAATCTACTAACGGTGGGGCAACTTGGAATAATGAAGAAGTATCTTTCAATAACACGTATTTTGTTACTGAGTTTGCAAAATCAAACAACAAACTTTTAGCCACAGCTATGAATACTGCAAAAGGTGTTCTGGTTTCTGAAGATAATTTTGACACCTACACTGCAGATGAACAACTTAGTATTTCTTCAAGAGATATTGCTGTTTCAAATATAAATAAAAATCTAGTCTTTGTTGCCGGTGATAATAGCTACTCTGGTGGTGTTTTACGTTCATTAGATGGTGGCGCAACATGGGAAAACAATGACGCAGGAATTGAAAATTTAAGAATTCACACTGTGCTTCCTTCAGGTATCAGCGAGCATATAGTTTACTGTGGCGCTGACTCTCTTACTGAAGACGGTGTTTCTTTTGGTAAAGGTATTTATCAAAGTTTAGATACGGGTAAAACTTGGCAATCTATAGGTGCAAGCGGTGCTTCTATCTACGCGTTAGATCATCATCCGCTTTATCCTAAATTTATGGTTGCAGCTGCAGGCACACAAGGTGCTTTTATTAGTGCCAACAATGGTTGGTGGTGGGAACAGTATGAAACAGGTTTGCCTGATGACGCTCAGGTAACTACTGTTGCTGCTCCGGCTTGGGACACTACAGGCTCAGGTGCTGTATTTTTAGCAGGTACTTCTGCTCACGGTTTATTCGAATCTGAACCTCTTAGAACTGATGTAAACAATAATATCATTGTAAATAACAGTCTGGAAGTTGAAAAACTTTACCCTGCTCCTGTAAATGATAATTTCACTTTGAAGTGGAATAACCCGCAGGCTGACCAGGTAAGTATTTACATTGCAGACTTGCAAGGCAGAAGAGTTGCTAATCTTATAAGTAACTTCTTCCCTTCCGGAACAAATGAATTAAACTGGTCTCAGGCTTACAAACTTGCTGCCGGTTCTTATATGCTGGTTCTTCAAAGTAGTGAATCAACTGCAGTTTATAAGTTTATCAAGCAATAATTTTTTATCCAAGCTCTCAACTTTCTGAGAGCTTGGTCTTTATTTACCCCTATCCTTATCTACTATCATGAAACGTTTAGCCTCCTATATCAACGAACACGAAGCTTCAATCTCTGAAGCTAAACTAAAAGACGCTGGCATTCGCTGCTTTCGAACTAATCAGAATGTAGCTTATGTTAGACACGCTTCCAAAGAACAATACTTAATGGTTATGGAAGAAGATTTCGAATTAGCTGCCAAAGTTTTAAATATTGGGATTAGAAAAGAAGAAATATTCTGTCCTAAATGCGGCTCAGATAATACCGAACCTAAGTACAAAAACCCTGCACTGATGGTACTCCTCCTAATATTTTCATTCATAATACCTATCCCCTTTTTTAAAGCAAAGAATGAGTGTAATGATTGCGGCGAGAGGTTTTAGCTATACCATGCTAAACAAAACTCAAATAGAAAGCAACATAGAATGGCTATTAGAAAATGCCTCATTGCCTGTGAAAGCTTTGACTTACAGATATATTTTGGATGATAAAGCTGCCGCTGATTCACTAGCTCAAAAGATTGAAGAATCAGTTTTAGTAAAAGATTTTTTTTCGAAACAGAAAGATGATGGTTCCTGGTGTGCTTCCGGTAAATGGGCAAATAAACAGCCAATTCGAAAAAGTGGATACACTCCTGTCAGCCCAAAGTATGTTACTACTGCATGGATATTCCCAATTTTGGCGAATCTCGGATACACTGTTAAAGATGAGCGTATTCAGAAATCAATTAATTACCTTATGTCCTTTCAACGGGCAAATGGCTATATCGGAGAGCTTAAACCAGAAAATCAGGATGATTACAAAGAAGGGCTTATTCAAGAGCCTTGCAGGTTTTCTATCATTATGCACAGCTTGGCGAGAATAGGAGCAGCATCAGATCCTAAAGTACAAAAAGCCTTTGATTTGCTTCTGAAATGGCAGCAAAAAGACGGCGGTTGGGTATCGGAAAGCCACTGCAAACAGCAGAACTGGACTCGCAGTTGTCCTTTCTCAACTTACCATTCAACTATCGCTCTTTATTATGCTGACTCAGAAGCAAATAAACCGAAGTTACTTATGGCACTAAATTTCCTTTTAAATCACCTCGCTACAAAGAAAGATTCTGAAATTCAGCGTTTTTTCTACCACGGTCACAGCATCATCCACGAGCTGCTGATGTTCACCTCATTTAAATTTGGCATTGAAACTGGCACAGTGCAGAGCCTTTTACAGTGGCTAATGTCAATGTACCAAGCCGATGCCGCACATTTCAAATACTCCGGCAAACCTATCACCAAATACACTTTTAAAGAAGACTACATGGATTCCAAAGTAGCCAAATACCGCCTCTTCCAGCTTATAGAAGATGACTGGCTAACGTACTACGCCACCAGAATTTTTCTGGGGATGGGGTAAGGAGAGAGGATTTGGAAATGGTACTAAGAAGCTTAAACTTATTTATAGTAAATAGTTTTAAACTTAATTCAGATATCTAAAGGCATGCAAAAAGCTGCTATGTGTTTTATTAAAGATGTATGGTGTTTGTTTTTTTATTAAGCACTTCGACTCGCTTTGCTCACACAGTGACCTTCGAGATATTATGCCAGACATGTAATTTGATTCATGATTGTTTTAATTATAACTGGTAGTATATTTATATCTAATTATGCCACGTTTTTAAATCTAATTTATATGATTTAATAGTTCTTTTTATTAATGTATTTATTTTTTATATTTATTATGTTTTATTTTTTTTATAAAAGAAAACCATATGATAAATAGCATAAAAATAGAAAATTTCAGAGGATTTAAAAACCAAAATATTGAATTTCGGAATCTTAATATTGCGATCGGTAAGAATAATGCTGGGAAAACAACTCTAATTGAAGCATTAAGAATAATATCTTTAATCACTAGAAAATATAAGACTGCCAATTTTAAACAATGCCCGTCGTGGCTAGATATTCCAAAAAGACATTTTGGTATCAAACCATCCTTAAAAGATATAGATTTGTCATTTGACAATATTACGTATGCTTATAGTGATGAACCTGCTAAAATTATCATAATGTTTGAAAATAATTGCAAAATTGTATTACATTTCAAGAATAAAGATCAATTTCATGCAGTTCTTTTCTTTGAAGATGGTACAATATGCAATAATAGTAATCGAACAGATTTAATTCTCCCTGAAATTAACATCTTACCTCAAATTTCGCCGTTGCAAAAAACAGAAGAGATATTAAATGAAGATTATGTAAAAAACAATATTGATTATTCACTTTCTTCGAGGCATTTTAGAAATCAACTTATATATTTTGAAGAACAGTATGATACTTTTAAATTTTTAGTTGAATCGACATGGCCAGAGATTGCAATCCAAGATTTTAATAAAGGCAATAAAATACAAGGTATCAATCCTCAACTTTTCATTAGAGAAGATATTTTTACAACAGAAATAGGATATATGGGACATGGTCTTCAAATGTGGTTGCAGACAATGTGGTTTCTGGCTAGATGTAAAGAAACATCTACAGTAATTCTTGATGAACCTGATGTTTATATGCACGCTGATCTACAAAGAAAACTAATACGATTACTTACTAATAAATACAAGCAAGTAATATTGACTACACACTCTGTTGAAATTATTTCTGAAGTGGAGCCAGAAAATATATTGATAATAGATAAAAAGAAACACAAATCTAGTTTCGCTTCGAACTTAACAGCTATCCAGAGTGAAATTTTCAATTTGGGTAGTATACAAAATATAGCATTAACGAGGCTCTGGTCTTCAAAAAAATTATTAATTGTAGAAGGAAAAGATATTGGTATTCTTAAAAGAATTCAAAATACTCTATTTCCTAAAAGTAATGAGCCATTTGATACGATTCCCTCTCTTTCAATTGGTGGGTGGGGTGGATGGAATCATGCAATAGGATCAAATTTTATATTAAAAAACTCTGGAAATGAATCTATCAATGTTTATTGTATTTTTGATTCAGATTATCACTCCAAAAAAGAGATTGAAGAAAGACTAAAAAAAGCAAAATCTCAAGGAATCATTATTAAAATATGGAAAAAAAAAGAAATAGAGAACTATTTAATTTCTCCAACAGCTATACAAAGATTGATAGAGAAAAAAACTAATACTGAAATAGAATTATCCATCATTCAAAACGAGATTGATAAAATTGCGGATTCTTTGAAAGATGAATATAAATATGCTCTAATCGACAAAATTAACACCGAAGCAAAAATAAACGGAGATCAAATTCAAGCAAGTACTGCAGCACGAAGAGCTGATGAGCAAATAGAAAAAGATTGGAAAGACAAATTATCAGTTTTATCTGGCAAAACATTAATTAGTAGGATAAGTAAATGGACTCAAGATTCTTATAAAGTTTCAATTAATTCAGCTTCTCTTGCTCAAACACTAATCCAATCAGAAATCCCAACAGAACTAAAAAATTTTGTGGAAAAGATAGAAAACAATCACTCATAGGTAAGAATGACTAAATTTTTACCGCTATAAGCCTCGAAAAACTCTACAATACTCCCATCCCTGGCAAACCCAAAAAAAGCCGCAAGTCTAAGACTTCCGGCTTTTTTTGAATATATTATTTAAGTTCTTTTAGAATACTAATGTATCTGCTGTGTTTTTTCTGCCGTGAACAACGTTTGGAGCTACGAAAGAGCGGGACTTTTGCACTGCTTTTTCGAAGTCTTCTCTGAATTTAGTAACAAAGCCGCGCACAGGCCATGCAGCAGCATCACCAAGCGCACATATAGTATTACCTTCAATGTTATTCGCAACTGAGATAAGAAGATCCAGATCTTTGGATGTGCCCTCTCCTGCTACTAGTCTTTTCAGAACTTTTTCCATCCAGCCGCACCCTTCACGACACGGCGTACACTGTCCGCAAGATTCATGATGATAGAAGTGAGCTATTCGCAAAGTGACTTTAACGATGTCAGTATCTTCGTCCATCACCATCACACCGCCGGTACCAATGTGAGTGCCCAAAGGCTTGAGCGACTCTTCATCCATTCTCACACCTTCGATTTCATCACCACGAAGCGGAGGCATTGAAGAACCACCCGGAATAATAGCTTTTATCGCTTTATTATTGCGCATACCGCCACAAACACCGTATATCAAATCAGTAAGCAAAATCCCGGTTGGCAGCTCATAAACACCGGGTTTATTGATATGACCACTTACGCCGTAAAGCAAAGTGCCTGCATGCCCAGGAGCACCGATTTTAGAATACTCATCAGCCCCAATTCTAAAAATAGCAGGGACAGTAGCAATAGATTCAACATTATTTACAGTAGTAGGTTTGCCCCATAGCCCTACCTGAGCAGGAAATGGAGGCTTAAATCTAGGGTAAGCACGAATGCCTTCTATTGAGTTCATCAAAGAAGTTTCTTCACCACAGATATAAGCACCTGCACCTTTATGTACATAGATATCAGTTTTAAAGTCAATACCGAAAGTCTCTTTCATCTTATCGCCAAGCAAACCTTTTTCATAAGCCTGGTCAACAGCTTTTTGCATCAGATTTACCCATTTGTGGTATTCACCGCGGATGTAAATGTAAGCAGAAGTAATTTTCATCGCATAATTTGCAATCAAAATGCCTTCTATCAACTGATGCGGGTTTTGCTCAAAAATTTCACGATCTTTAAAAGATCCCGGTTCGGATTCATCACCATTAACAGCTAAATATTTAATACCGTCATCTTTAGGCATAAACGACCATTTAAGGCCTGTAGGGAAGCAAGCTCCTCCCCTTCCTCTGAGTCCGGATTGTTTTACAGTATTTATAACTTCTTCGCGTGACATTTTAAGAGCCTTTTTAAACTGCTCATAGCCACCATTCTGCATATATACATTAATATCAGATAGATTTTCAATTTCAGGTAAAATAAGTTTCGGGGATTCAGTAGCCATTTTTAAAATCTCAAATAGTTAAATTTCCAACCTATATGCAAATATAAAACGATTTCGCTATATTGCTATTCCCATTTGACGAAAAACCTGATAGATATATTATATATTTAAGCAGTAATGAGCAAGATTTTTGAATTTGTGGAAAAGAATATTTTTCTACTTGAGCTAAGATCTTTAAATTCGTAAGCTTTTGAAACTAACACAATAGTGGTTATGAATTTTGATATTTCAGGCAGAATGATTGAGAAATTCCCAACTCAAGACATCACTGCAAGCTTCAGAAAAAGAGAATTTGTGCTTGAAACTGTAGAAAACTTTAACGGAAGAGAGTTTTCAGAGTTGATTAAGTTTCAGGTAACCCAAGACAGATGTGATGTTTTGGATTCTTTTTCTATAAACGACGAACTTAATGTGAAGTTCAATATCAAAGGAAGAAAATGGGAAAAGGACGGTAAAGTAAGTTACTTTACTAATTTGGAAGCTTGGAAAATAGAAAGACTATCTAATGAATCGGCTCCTCCGTTCGATGAAATGCCACCGGACATGATGCAGGAAGGCGAAGATTTAGTACCTTTTTAAAAAATAAAGCTTGTATAGTTTCAGAGAAACACGTATATTTGAAATTCATGTAAAATTAGCAGATGACTGAGGAAAAATAATGTCTAGACGTTGTGAATTAACAGGTGTCGGCGTATTAACAGGTAATAACGTATCTCATGCACATAACAAAACTCGTCGTCGTTTTCTGCCTAACTTGCAGAAAAAAAGAATTTGGTTGCCTGAAGAAAAACGTTACATTACTGTAAAAGCTACTGCAAGAGCAATTAAGACTCTTGATAAAAAAGGCTATTATGCAATGGTAAAAGATTTGCAGAAAAAAAATGCTAAATAAAAAATGCCCTTTTAAAGGGCATTTTTTTTATCTCACCTAATAATCTAACCTCATATACTTCTTCTTTTGTATATTTCGAGTTTATAAGGTTAATCATGTATAGGATTTTTATTATAATATTATTTGCAGTTATTATGGCTGCATGTAGTTCTACTATAGTTCCAAATCATAAAGGACTAACCAGCAGTTTTCGCTCCCCTTACATGCTGGACTCTGCTTTTTTTAAGGAAGGCGTAAGACATAAAGTAATAAAAGCAGCCACTCTCAGAATGAAAGAAAAATACGCTGAAGCGGTAATTGAATTGCAGGAGTTATACCTTTTTGAAAAGGATCCTGCTATAGCTTATTCCATTTCACAAAATCTTCTTTCACTGCAGAAAACTGAGCTTGCTATGCACTATATAGGAAAGGCTCTTGATGCTGATTCGGCTTTTGTGCCTGCTTACGAATTACTTAGCCAAATTCATCTTGCCCAAAGAAATATAGTCAGAGCAATTGAAGTATTAAATTTTCTCCAGGATATAGACTATAAAACAGAGAGAGATTTTGATCTGGCTTATGCCTATGAATTTACAAATCCAAATAAGGCAATAGAAAAATACGAATCACTTTATCAAAAATTCCCTGAAGAAAGGCTATTTGACAGACTTATTATGCTCTATGATAAAGCAGGCCAATCCGACAAAAAAATTAGCCTCCTTAAAGATAGATTCCTTAAGGATCCAACAGACAGGGAGCTAACAAAACAGTTGTTCTCATACTGGATTAAAAAAGGTGACATTAACGAAATCCTGAGTTTTTCATTTAAGCATGAAAATTCTATTGATACTGAAGACCTAGTGCTGATTTACGGTGCTTCAGGTCAGAAAATACTTGATGGCGCGGAATGTAACCCAAACATATTAGATACACTTCTTTCTAAATTTGATATTAGATTTACTAATGACTGGCAATTATATCTGCAAGGCTTTTACATATCTGTTTTAAACAATATGGAAGCTGAGGAAAAACAATTTTTAGCAATGATTGAACGTTTTTCAGATAAAAAGCAGGATGTATTTTTAGAGATCGCTGTTTTTTTTCAGACAAAAAATAGATATATTGACGCTGAATCAATATTAAAGCATTATTATACTGATTTTAAAGATGATTATCGCTACCCATTTTTAATAGGACTAAATGCGATATTTCTAAACAAAGATATGGAAGCCCTTGATTGGTTCCATAAAGCAATTGAAGCAAACAATAAATCTGCAGATGTATGGGTTAATATTGGTATAGTATATGATAGAAATAATAATGCAGATTCAGCAGAAATAGCTTATAAAAATGCTTTAAAATTGAATCAAAATCATGCTTTGGCAAATAATAATTATGCTTATTCGCTTGCCAGCAATAATAAGCAACTAAAAAAAGCTTTGGAGATGGTACAGATAGCTCTGCAACAAGAACCAAGCAATGCCGCATACTTAGATACTTACGGATGGATTTTGTTCAAGTTGGGCAAGCATGAAGCCGCTATTGATCAGATTAAAAAATCGATTAAAATTGGCGGAGCCGGAGCTGAAGTTTATGAACATTTGGGCGATATTTATAAAGATATCGGCAAAATTGACGATGCTAGAAGAGCATACAAAGACGGATTAAAAATCTTTCCGAATAATGCAGAACTGCTCCAAAAATTGAAAGAAGTTAGTTAATATATAACAGGTAAGACAATGTTTGTAATTATTGGTATTGTGCTTGTGTTTGCCTCACTGATCGGTGGTTACCTGATGCACGGTGGTAACTTGCTAATTTTGTGGCAACCAAACGAGTATATCATTATTGGAGGTATCGCAGCAGGTTCGCTCCTTATTGCTAATCCAATGTCAGTGGTTAAAGGAGTAATTGCAGGTATATTAGGAACTTTAAAAGGGCCTGCAGTTAATAAACAAGCCTATTTAGATTTAATGAAAATGTTATATGAGATATTTCAATTTGCAAAAAGAGAAGGTCTAATTGCCTTAGAGCAACACATTGAAAATCCAGAATCTAGTTCTATTATTTCGAAATACCCTTCATTCTTATCTAATCATCATGCAGTTGAATTTCTTTGTGATACTTTGAAAGTAGTATTATCAGGTGGTGTTCCGGCTCATGATCTGGAAGAATTGATGGACATGGATATCGAAGCATTACACCACGAAGAACACAAACCTGCACATGCACTCTCTATTGTATCTGACGCCTTCCCCGGCTTAGGTATCGTTGCTGCTGTACTTGGTATCATTATTACGATGGGACACATCAATGATGGTGCTGAAGCAGTAGGTAAATCAGTGGGTGCGGCACTTGTGGGTACATTTTTTGGTGTACTTATGGCTTACGGTGTTGTTGGCCCAATAGCAGCAGCTATGGGCAATAATGCAGCTACAGACGCAAAATATATTGAAAGTATAAAAGCAGCGCTTCTGTCTTTTGCCAAAGGTGCTCCGGCAGCAGTTGCTATAGAGTACGCAAGAAGAAGTATAGATCCTGAAAACAGACCTACATTTGATGAAACTGAAAATGCTTACAAAGGCGCCTAATAGGAGATAATTCGATGGCTGATGAACAACAACAAGGCGACAGCAAAGAGCAACCCATTATAGTCAAGAAAGTAAAAAAAGTTGTTGGCGGTGGGCACGGTGGAGCTTGGAAAGTGGCATATGCAGATTTTGTGACTGCGATGATGGCATTTTTCATTGTGATGTGGATTCTTGCATCCTCAGCTGAAGTAAAAGAACAAGTTACAGCTTATTTTGAAGATCCGGGTGCTTTCAGCTTTATCACCGGAGAAAGAACTATACCAGTTGACTTGGGGCTTAAACCTGCTCCGGGAAAAGGTAAAGGTGACGGAGAAGCAGGCGAAAAATCTCAAAAACCCGGAGAAAGTGGCTTCATGGAATTTGAAGTTAAACTTGATAAGGAATCAAGAGATTCTCTAATTAGCCAGCTCCAGCAACAAGCTTTGCAAGACAGTCTAGCAGCTCAAAAAAGAGTGGAAACTCTTGGCAAAGAACTTGGTGAAGCTCTCAAAGATCTAATGGGGCAGCAACCTGAGCTTAAAGAAATCTTGTCTTCTATTATCATAGAAATGACTAAAGAAGGTCTTAAAATAGAACTTATAGAGTCATCTGAATCGATGTTTTTCGAAGTCGGTAGTGCGGAATTGCGAAAAGAAGCTCGTGATATATTGGAAAAACTTGCTTCTGAAATAGGTAAACTTCCTAACCATGTGGTGATAGAGGGGCACACAGACAGTCGTGCTTATGCAGCCAACGCAAAATATACTAACTGGGAACTTTCTTCTGACCGCGCTCATGCAGCTAGAAGAGTCCTGGAAAATAAAGGTCTTTGGGAAGGCCAGGTCATGAGTATCAATGGATTTGCTGACCAGAATCTTAGAAATATTCAGAACCCTTTTGACATATCTAATAGAAGAATCAGCATAATTATTAAACAAATAAGTGCTAATCAGTTTATGCCTGAAGCAGCTTCAGCGGAGTAAATTATGGCAGATACTAAACTATCATTCTTGTTTATTGACGATGAACCCGCTATTATTGCTTTGTTAAAGGCAACTATATCAGGTTTCTTTAAAAATGCTGAGATTTATACAGCTTATAATGGAAAAGCTGCTTGGGAGATTATTCAGGCAAAAAAGCCGAATATAATTGTCTCTGATATATCAATGCCAGAAATGGATGGCATTCAGCTTTTAATCAAAACAAGAGCTCAGGAAGAGCTGAATGATTGCTACTTTATAATTATGACTGCAATGGATAATCCGGGACAGAGCAATCTCGCTCTTGAAAAGGGAGCAGATGATTTTATAAGAAAACCCATAGAAACAAGTTCTTTTATAGCAAGGCTTCGTGCTGCAGTTAGATTTGTCAATCTTCAGGCTCAAAAGCAGGAAGAAAATGAATTACTTATCCAACTTGCAGATGAACTCAAAAATGATATTCAAGACACAATAATGCTTGCAGTTAAGTTTCTTGAGGCTCGAATTCCTGCTAGCTTTGATGCTTTAAAAAGAATCAGCGAATCTTCTCTTTGGATTGCTAAACATCTGGATTTTGTCAAAGAAGAAGAATATGACGATATTGAAATTGCAGGTTACCTAAGTGAAGCAGGAAGAATTTTTCTGCCTGATCATTTAGTTAAAAAGCCTGTTTTAGATCTTGGTATACCAACAGATCCAATTATGTATCAAATTCCAAATTCTGCAAGAAGCATAGTTTCTTCTGTCACTAGATTCAAAAATGTAGCGAATATTCTGTTTCATGTTTATGAGAACCTGGACGGCAGCGGTTTCCCTGACAGACTAATATCATGGCAGATCCCTATAGGATCTCGAATCATCAGAGTTGCCCTTGACTATGAAGAAGCCAGGATTTTTTCAGAAAGAAGCCCTAGAGAAATACTTAATCTAATGAATAACGATCAGAGTAAACTCTACGATCACAGAGTAGTTGTGCTATTTGATCAATATATTAGAACTATCAGAAAAGAAGATTATGATCCAAGTGAAATAGGAATAACAATAGCTGAACTTAAAGATGGAATGAGACTTACCAGAGATATTATCACTGATAGGGGTCTCAAACTGATTCCGGCTGGTACTGTCTTAACTGAAAAAACCATAGAAAGACTCATATCGCATAATACTGCAGACCCTATTCTTGGTAATATATTTGTAAAAAAAAGCCGCTAGCTTAGCGGCTTTTTTTAGTTTCTTTTTATCCTAGCTTAGAAAGAAGGAGTTCTCTAGTGAACTTCTTAGTCATGCTTTCTTTTAGCACCGGGAACATTTAACTCTTGGAATAACTTAATTGCTTCGTCAATATCCATTTTTCCAATATCACCAACAGTATGTTCACGTACAGAAACAGTACCTGCTTCCATTTCCTTAGCACCGATGATGAGTGCAAATGGAATTTTAGCTTGCTCTGATTCTGCAATTTTACGGTTAACTTTTTCTGCTCTACCATCATAGATTACTCTAAAGCCCAGATCTTCTAATCTGTCAGCAAGTTCTTTAGCATATTCCTGTTGATCTCCACCTATCGGTAGTACTGAAATTTGCTCAGGTGCTAACCAGAACGGGAAGTTACCTGCAGTATGTTCAATAAGAACTGCAACAAATCTTTCCATTGATCCGAAAGGAGCACGGTGAATCATAATTGGTCTGTGCTTATTGTCATCAGCACCGATATATTCTAATTCAAAACGCTCAGGTAAGTTATAATCTACTTGAATAGTACCTAATTGCCAACTTCTGCCCAAAGCATCTTTAATCATAAAGTCGAGTTTAGGACCATAAAATGCAGCTTCACCTGTTTCAGTAATAGTATTTAAGCCTTTTTCTTCACAAGCTTCAATGATTGCTCTTTCAGCTTTTTCCCAATTTTCTTCACTACCGATATATTTTTCATTATTATCAGGATCGCGTAAAGAAATCTGAGCTGTAAAGTTTTCAAAATTTAAAGCATCAAAAATGATAAATATAATATCAATTACTTTTTTGAATTCATCTTTAAGCTGATCAGGAGTACAGAATATATGAGCATCATCCTGAGTGAAACTGCGAACGCGTGTTAAGCCATGAAGTTCACCACTTTGTTCGTATCTGTAAACAGTACCAAATTCTGCAAATCTCACTGGTAAATCTCTGTATGAGCGAGGTTTAGTTTTATAAATCTCGCAGTGGTGAGGGCAGTTCATGGGCTTAAGCATAAACTCTTCACCTTCATATGGAGTATTTATCGTCTGATAAGAATCTTCAGCATACTTTTGGAAGTGACCTGAAGTTTTATAGAGATTAACATCACCAATGTGCGGAGAAATCACTTGATCATAACCAAATTTCTTCTGCACGGATTTAAGGAATTTCTCTAACTGCTCTCTTAAGATTGCACCTTTTGGCAACCATAATGGCAGACCTTGACCAACTGATTGTGAAAAAGCAAATAATCCAAGCTCTTTGCCTAATCGTCTGTGATCTCTCTTTTCAGCTTCTTCACGTTTTTCTACCCATTCTTCAAGCATTTTCTGCTTAGGGAAAGTAATACCATAAATACGTGTCAGCATCTGTCTGTCAGAATCACCTCTCCAGTAAGCACCTGCAATAGAGTAAAACTTAACAGCTTTGAAAACACCTGTATTAGGCACGTGAGCACCGCGGCAAAGATCAACAAAATTACCCTGCTTATAAAGTGTAATTTCCTCTTCTCTTAAACCATCAAGAAGCTCTATTTTATATGGATCGCCTTCTTTTTTAAAGAAATCAACGGCATCGTCCCATGAGATTTCCATTCTTTCGTAATCTGATTTTCGTTTTGCCAACTCTTTGAATTTCTTTTCAAGAGCCGGGATATCTTCAGATGAAATTTTCACTCCTTCCGGAAGTTCCATATCATAATAGAAACCATTTTCGATGGAAGGCCCAATACCGAATTTTGTTCCAGGATAAAGCTCAGCTACAGCTTCGGCCATCAAGTGAGCAGAAGAGTGCCAGTATATTTCTTTACCTTCCTCATCATCAAAGGTCACAAATCTAATTGTAGCATCTTCATTTATTTTACGAGAAAGATCATATTTTTTGTCATTCACAAAGCAGCCGAGAGCATTACGCGCAAGGCCTGAAGAAATAGATTGAGCTATTTCCATCCCTGTTGTTCCATCAGCATACTCTCGAACATTTCCATCAGGAAAAGTAATCTTCATAACGCATTCCAATTCTATATACAAAAATATCTATTGTTTCAATTTACAAATATACATAATGTTCCTAAAGAACGTTCAAATACTATGTAAATTTTTTTTATCATATTGATTTAGCAGCACAAATAGGAGTGTTTTAATGCAAAGTGTTGATTTGAGATGGAATATAATATTGAATCAATTCTCTGCCTTTATATTTGGTCTGTAAATTTGAAATTCCCAGTATTTCAAATTTTCAGTATTTAATTCTCGAAACAAGGTATTCACTATCTATAATCCTTTAGAGCCGGTGCATACAAAAAAGCCAAATTTATTTACATTAAGAACGTAAACAAATTTGGCATAAATAGCTTGCTTATTTAGTCTATTACGAATAGTTCTTTAGTTTCTATTCCATATTTAGAAGAAATCCGGATGAAATAAGCTCCTGTGCTGAGTTGATCTATATAGAAGCCTAATTCATTTGTAGAACTGTTTTTATTCCCTGAAAAGATATCTTTTACTTTTCTTCCGTTTATATCAATTATCGAAACAGTATGCTCAGTAGACAAAGGCATTTTATATACAAGAGTGGTGTATTCTCCGTTACCAACAACGTTAGGGAACAATTTTGCGGAACTTATATTTTCTTTGCTCTCTACCAAAGAAAAATCACCCTGTACGCTTTGATGCAGTACACTCATAGGATCTATATAAACCTGATTGACTCCTTTAGGAGCAATAAATTCGAAATACTGTTCTTGCTTATCATTCAAAAATTGTTTTGTAGAATAGATAAGTTCTCCATTCTCAGATTCAAGCATAAATCGAATAGGCATTTTATAAAATTCTACGTCGTCATCTGTAATCTTTTTCTGATTTACACTTACAAATACTTTTACACTATCACTTGAGTAATCCTCAATTTTGTGACCGATTCTATAAAAAGGATGACCTGGAGTCTTTAGCCACTGGTGGAAAAAAGTATCCCAGTCAACTGCCGGATTAGGAGCAATCTCTTTTAAAGCAGTTAAAAACATATCTGTGCTGACAGATTGATATTCAAATCTTTCTAAAATATTTCTGAGTGCAGCTAAAAAGTTTTCGCGCCCAAGCATTTCACTCATCATGTGATAAAACCAACCACTTT
This sequence comes from uncultured bacterium, assembly GCA_942490685.1. Lineage (GTDB taxonomy): Bacteria > Bacteroidota > Ignavibacteria > Kapaibacteriales > UBA2268 > JBFHIJ01. The sequence goes on along the minus strand of CALNXW010000016.1, from coordinate 529,200 downwards.
TATAATAAGCAAGTGTATATTGAGATCCGAAGATTAAGTATGTATTCACTCCACAGATAGGTGTACTAAACTGCTCATCACGGAAATATCTTTGTCTGTAATTTAGAAGTACATTATCATAGCCATCAAATTGCGAATAATACAGAGCTTCACTCCAGGTTGCTCCACCTTCATTTATCCAAATGTCCTGCCAAGTTTGGCACGTAATCAAATCGCCTAACCAATGGTGAGCAAGTTCGTGTGCAATTCCAAAAGTAGTTTGACCAGCCAGCCAAGTTCTATTTATAGATGTAGCAGTCTGATGCTCCATTCCTCCAAAGTTATAAGGTGCAACTGTTACATGTGCATACTTTTCAAAAGGATATGAGCCAAAGCTTTCTTCAAAAAACTTCATCATATCAGGGAAACTACCAAAGGCTTTCTCCGGTGAATATACTGAGCTTGAAACTGTATCCTGAGGCCATACATAATTTTGGATCTCTATTGTTTTACTTGGCTGATTCAGCAATGTGTAATTTTCTGTTAGCTTGACATATTTTGACGCATTGGCTACAGCTAGATAAGTAGGCATTACATCTCTTGATTCCCAATGGAATATTGTATAATCTTCGCCTTCTTCCTTATTTTTTAGTAAACCGTTAGAAATAAATTCAAAGCCTTTTGGCACTTTTGCTGAAATGCTCACTAATGCCTTATCAGAAGGTACATCGTTGCAAGGATACCAGTAGCGAGCCTCATCAGGTTCTCCATGAGTGAAAGCAACTGTTTCCGGATTTTTGATGTAGCCTGGTGAATCTGATTTCTCATAAATATGAAATCCAATATTCTGTGAACTGGAATAAATATAATGTATGAGAATATCTAATTCTGTTCCCTCAGCTAAATTAGATTCAAACTCGATATTTAGCCTTTGCTCAGTTTTAGTAAAATTCTGAGTTTCCTCGCCATTTACAATGACTTTATCTATAATGATAGTTTTTTGAGCGTCTATATCAATATTATTAGTTTGCTCATTAATAACCAGCTTTATTTCATTTGTAGCTTTGTATGTAGCTAAATCAACTCCAGGATTATTAAGAATATCATACCAATCCAAGAACAGTTTATATGAAATGGCATCATATTTTTTTAAGGAAGGTTCTGAAAGTAGTCTGTCGTATTCATTATGCCTCTTATGATCACAAATTTTGTGTTCAAACTTCTCTCCTATCTCCAAGTATTCAGGCATCTGTGCATAGGCGGTATTCATAATTACCATCAACAATAGAGCATATAGTAGCTTCATTCCTTAACCCTTTTTTATGTAATTGTTATAAAAATTCTATTTTTTTTGAAAATAATCAAAAATCATTAAAAGCTTTAGCCGTTTACTTAATAAACCACAAAATACGGAAAAGTTACATTAATACTCGGTAAAAGCTTATGGATACCAATTACAATATTCGCATGAATAATGGTTTAGACATTCCGGCTCTTGGGTTGGGCACTTATCTGACCGATCCCGGAGATGAAACCTACAATGCAGTACGTACAGCTCTTGATTATGGCTACCGCCATATCGATACAGCATCAATTTACGAGAATGAATCAGACGTTGGTAAAGCTATTAAAGACAGTGGTATACCGAGAGACCAAATTTTTGTGACTACAAAACTTTGGAATACTGATCAGGGCTACGATAACACATTACCTGCATTTGACAAAAGCATGCAGGAACTTGATATAGACTATATAGATTTGTTTCTCATCCACTGGCCGGTAGCCAAGTTAAGAAACGATTCCTGGAAAGCTTTAGAAAAAATTTACAGAGATGGCAAAGTAAGAGCAATCGGTGTAAGTAACTTTATGGTTAAACATTTAGAATCTCTTTTAAAAGAGGCAAGTATTGTACCTGCAGTTAACCAAATTGAGTTTTCTCCGTATTTATATCAAAAAGAATTACTAGACTTTTGTAGAGAAAAAGAAATTGTAGTAGAGGCTTACTCTCCACTAACCAGAGGATATAAACTAGATGATCCGAGGTTAGTAGGATTAGCAATGAAATACGGAAAAACTCCTGCTCAATTGCTTTTGCGTTGGGTTTTGCAACATGATATGGTTGCCTTGCCTAAATCCATAAGAGCAGAAAGAATTAAAGAAAATGCTGACATTTTCGAATTCTACATCTCATCAGGAGATATGAAGATTTTAAGCTCCTTTAATGAAGGTTTTAGAGTAGCTTGGAATCCAAGTACTATTCCTTAATTTGGCGTGAAAATTGCTTAAGCCTTTACAATATACGGAGTTATTGTAAATGGCAAAAACATCAGGCATAGGGTCCGGCACCAAAGCCGGGATGGTTACAAATGTTGGTTATAATTCTACTAATAACCAATATTACTCTATGCCTAAAAAAAATAAAAATACTCAAATTGCTCAACTTAGATCGGGAGAAATTTTACAAGGGAAAATACTCGAAATTATCAACGAGAATTTGGCTAAAGTAGGACTACCGATTGGTAACTTTAATGCTATACTTCATAGTAAGCTGAAAAAAGGAGATAGTCTGTTTTTCCTTGTAAAAGCTCTTGAACCTTCATTGACTCTTCAGGTTCACTCTATTTCTTCTAAGCAAAAAGGTGCTACTATTCCGGTTGAGGAAGCACTGCGTATGCTTGATATTCCGGATAACGAACTGTACTCAAAAATTGTGACATGGGTGCTAAAACACGAAAGTAAAGTTAATCGAGAAGATGTATTACTTACTGCTGCAAATATGAAAGAATTGCCTTTAGAAACTATCAAAGGTAAAGATATAGAATCTGTTATCAAGCTCATTTACAATCAAATACACTCTGATACTGAATTGACCAAAGACTTATTTGAAAAGCTCTTTCCTCTTTTTAGAAAGCTCAATCAGCACGATCAAAAAATTGATGCTGTCTTTAATAAACTGCTAAAAGAAAAATATTCGGAACTATATACTGAAACTACCCGAATTTCTAATATTAAGACATTTAAGGGTGTAATCAACTTAAACAATCAAAGCCAGATTAATGATATAATGGCGACATTGCTTGCTCCTGAGGAATTTTCTAAACTTTCGGAATCTGCAAAAAATAATGTGACTGAGTTTTCTGAATTAGTCAATGCAGTTGCTGCTTGGAATACACTTGCAGCTCAGAATAATCTTACAATGTATTACTTCCTCCCTATTATGTGGGCAGGTACTTTTTATGCTGCACTTATTACTTTGAAAAAGCAACGCCATAAAAAAAGATTCAAAAAAGGAAGAGATGAGTCTGAAAGTGAACTCCTTGAATTCGATGACAGCTTGAAACTAACTGGACTGCTGGGAAATTTCCTTGACGGCAAAGGTGATTTGCGTGGTTTTCTTACAAGCTTTGCTACGCAGCTACGTCAAAGGCTTCTGTCACTAAATTATGATATGAGCTCCTTCAAGTTTTCGATGGATGGAGAAGAAGAAGAAATGCTAAATAATAACTCTCCTAATTCGCCTATAAACTTTTCTGTAGTAGTCTAATCAAGAGATAGCAAATGAAGTATTTAATCTTATTTATCATGCTCTTTTCAGGAGCATATTCTGCTGATATAAATCTGCATATAAAAGGCCTGGAAAACAGTGAAGGCCAAGTGATAGTATATCTTTATGATAATGAAGATGACTTCCCTACAAAAGCTAAAAACGCAGTCAAAACTATCTTTAAAAAAATTGACAATAAACAGTCTCATGTGACGATAAAAGGCATAGATAAAGGGAAGTATGCTATAGCTGTTGTCCATGATGAAGATAACGACTCTGAACTGGATCGTAACTTCATTGGTATGCCTTCTGAGGATGTTGCTGCATCTAATAATGCGAAGGGTTCTTTTGGTCCTCCAAGCTTTGAGGATGCCGCTTTCGATGTTGGAGAAAAAAATATAGACTTGCTTATAGATTTTAGCAAATAGTTAGCAAGTTTTATGTATTTTTGTCTCTATTTTTTATTCTTTTATACACATTATATTGTAAAGGTTGCAAAATATGGCAAAATGGCAAATTGATGACTCTGCTGAGCTTTACAACATAAGAGGCTGGGGCGCTAATTACTTTTCTATCAACGAAAAAGGTAATGTATGCGTATCGGCCGGTAAGCATAATGCAAATATTGAACTTAAAGAAATTATCGATGAGCTTCAGATCAAAGATATTTCTACCCCTGTACTGCTTCGCTTTTCTGATATTCTGGCTGATAGGATTGAAGTGTTTCACAAATGCTTCAAAAAAGCCGCTGAGGAATATAATTACAAAGCGAGCAATTACGTAGTCTATCCGATAAAAGTTAATCAGAATAGACCTGTGCTCGAAGAGATTGTAAAACACGGTAAGCAATATAACATTGGATTAGAGGCAGGCTCTAAACCTGAATTGCATGCTATTTTGCCTAAAACAGATAAACCTGACTCACTTATTATATGCAACGGTTACAAAGATGAAGACTATATTGAATTAGCTTTGCTTGCTCTAAAAATGGGCAAACCAATCTATATCGTTGTAGAAAAACTAAGAGAGTTACGCTTAATTATCTCTCTTTCTAAACAACTTAAAGTTGCTCCTAACATTGGTATTAGAATCAAATTAGCTAGCTCAGGCAGTGGAAAATGGGAAGCATCGGGCGGTGACAGATCCAAATTCGGATTGTCTTCCGGCGAATTGCTTGAAGCCATTTCCATGCTCGAAGATGAAAATATGATTGATAGACTCAAGCTGATTCACTTCCATATCGGGAGCCAGGTTACTAAGATCAGAACTATCAAAAATGCTATAAGAGAAGCTTCTCATTTCTATGTACAGCTCAGAAAAATGGGCGCAGGTGTAGAATTTGTTGATATTGGTGGTGGACTTGGTGTTGATTATGACGGTACAAATACTTCTAATCAGAGCAGTGTCAACTACACAATACAGGAATATGTAAATGATGCCGTTTTTACAATGGTTGATGCTTCTGATAAAAATGATCTACCTCACCCTAACTTGATTACCGAATCAGGCAGGTCATTGACAGCTCACCACTCAGTACTTATCTTTGATGTACTTGAGCAGACATCTGTGCCTGCATGGGATGGAGATTATACTGTTAGTGAAGAAGATCATGAACTAGTGCAGGAACTATATGAGTTATATGTCAAGCTCAATCCTTCTAATATGTTGGAATCATGGCACGATGCAATTCAGATAAGAGAAGAAGCTTTGAATTTGTTTTCACTGGGTCTCTTTGATTTGAAGGGCAGGGCACTTATTGATAGATTATATTGGTCAACGGCAAAAGAAGTATTTAGAATGAGTCGTGAACTTAAACATCCTCCTCAGGAATTGAGTTCACTCAGTAAGCAATTAGCAGATAAATATTTCTGTAATTTCTCTTTATTCCAGTCATTACCGGATGCCTGGGCTATTGATCAGGTATTCCCTATTATTCCTATTCACAGATTGGATGAGAAACCGGATAAACTAGCTTCTTTGCAAGACATCACTTGCGACTCTGACGGAAAAATTGAGAATTTTATAGGCTACGGCGATTACGCCTACAGTTTACCGGTTCATGGAATCAGCGACGAAGAGCCTTATTATCTGGGTGTTTTCTTAGTAGGTGCATATCAGGAAATTCTAGGAGATTTGCACAATTTATTCGGAGATACTAATGCGGTGCATATTTCGTTTACTAAAGAAGGCGAATATGAAATCAAGCAGGTAATAGATGCCGAAACCGTTTCTGAAGTTTTATCATATGTTCAATATGATTCTAAAAAACTTGTAAGAGCTATGGAAGCCTGGGTTACCAAGTCTGTGAAAGACGGAAAAATTTCTGCTATGGAAGGAAAAGAATTCTTGTCTATTTATAGATCAGGACTATACGGAACTACTTATTTAGAAAGATAATGGCAAAAAGAAAATATAAAATATATGATCCGAATACTATAAAAGTTGTCAAAAAATCTGACGGCACTACAAGTGTTCATAAGGTACAAAAACCTGAAAGTAATCTAAAAACAAATACTCAAAAAACTACAAACAGAGAAATTGTTAAGCATACTTTTGGTGGTGGTACTGATGCACAAAAGGCAAGACGTGAGCAGACTATTCGTTCGCAGTCTTTAGCGCTCATCAGAAAAAAATACAAAATGGTATCTGATCAGGATCTGAAACTGGAAAGTCGTCTTCTAATATTTAACAGAAGGCTCAGAGAGTTTCCGGTCAAAAATATTGTCACTATTATCAAAGCCCTACTTAAAAATAAGTAGGGCTTTGCCTTATAATATTTGTGATTCGATAAAATCAGTCAACCATAAGCCAGGCTGTTTTGTTTTATCAAAATCAATCCAAAACTTTGGCTGATAGCCCCTGTTCATGTGCCAGGAACCGTCTTTTTTTCTTTTCTTTTCGAGCAATTCTAAAGCCGGCGAACAAGCTGCATTATCAATCAGATTATTAGATTTCATCAGAGCCAGAAGCTCTAAGATGTTGATTCTATAGTTGAAAGGATAAGAAAATTTAGTAATATAATCTCTTATCGGCTCACCACTGGAGTGCCTTTGATATAACTTATGACTTAAAATATACTGTAAACCGCTTTCTAATTTTGAATGTATCTTATGATTATTCGAACCTGTTGCCAGGATATAATCACTAAGGGCAATAGTTGATTTTACCACTCCTACGTAACAAGGAGTAGATTTGAGGCATCCACCGTAGCTTTTAGCTCTGCTGCCCGGCCATATACTTTCCTCGCCTCTACCAAAGCTCTGGTACTCAAGAATCCAATTTATTCCTATATTGACTTCATTGGACTCGGTAAATCCGGCTTTTATTAATACCGAGCATATCATTGCATTATAACAAGCAAGAATATCATCGCTTTTTCCGGAAAAAGAAAAACCATCCTCTGCAAAAGAAGTATTCAGAAGATATAAAATCCATTGTTTAGCTTGTGGAAGTTCTAATGCAAAAGGTATTTCTGCCAGCTCTATAAGTCGATTTAGCACATTTATCACATCTATCTTTATATCAGCTATAAGCAGATTTACTAATTCAGATTTTTCTAGAAATGGTAATGCTGATTCGTATTGAGTAATCTCGCCGTTTCTGAAAATCTTTTTGAGAGTTAGTGCAGAGTCCGTTGACATACAATTCTCTACTTAGAGTAATTAGAAAGAATATTATTAGCTTTAATCTTGATTTCGGAGATAAGTTTTTCAGGTTTTCTAACAGTAAGAATATCTCCCCAGCTCATTACCCATGAAATGAGATCAGGCGCTACAGGACAGTGCATTTTAATAACTGTTTTACCATTATCCTGTTCCATTTTTTGAGAAGGATGGAAGGAACGGTTCCGGAAATAATGTTCAAATCCATTTCTAATTTCCAACTCACAGTGTTGCTTTTCGCCGTCGAAAACTCCAAATCTGTCTTTTGTAAATTTATCAAATTTAAATTCAGGAATCTCTTCAGGAGCATTTTCAGCAGGACTCATTTCCAGAATACACTCTAATTTTAAAGATCTGTGTTTTTTATATTTAGGAGTATAATAAGCAACATAAAGTGCACCTTTGTAGGTAAAAATCTTTTCGAATAGCACTAAATAAGTTTTTGGATCTTTTATCGGTGAGCTCTGATAAGTCACCATAGTATATTCTTTATCGTTGATATAGGATATAACTCTTCTCAATATATCGTTGTGCATGGTATAATCATACTGACCTACATTTTGATCCCAAAAAAGACTATCAGAAGAGAATGGGCTGCCCGGAGCAATTTTTTCAAGTTTACGCATCAATTCTTTGATTGTCTCATCTATATCAGTACCCTTGAATGTTTTCAGGTGAGCTTTTAAAAGATAAAAGGACAGTAACTCGTTGCTCGAAAAATTTAAATCATACGTTATATGCTTTTTTCTTGTAGGTATGTATTCTGTAAATCGGCCTTCCCTACCTACATCAATTAGCTCCAATTCTTTCAAAAATTTGAGGTAACGATTTATAGTTCTGTCCGAAATATCATCTACAGATATATCTCCGGAAGTTCTAAAAGCTTCCTTAATATCTTCAATTCCAAGTCTTCTATCTGCCTGATAAGCTTCTTTTATTAACTTGTATAAAAAGAGTACTTTTTCTGCATAATCCGGTTTTTTAATCATATTTTCAATCTCAGAGATTATACTTTTTTGTTTCTGATTTTATTGATTTTCTCTCTTACTTCTTCAGAATAAATGGACTGAGGAAATTCTGTCAGGATTTTGATTAGAATTTTTTCCGCTTCATCCGGCTTATTTTGATCAGTCAGATAGTTCGCTTTCATCAGTAATATTTTGTCCAAAATCAAAGACTCTGTATTTGAGATTAAGTACTCTTCAATTTTTTCAAGATATTTTTCTTTTTTTATCAATAGTGTGATATCAAGTGACTTAATAAAAGCATCATTCCCCAGAGATGAACCTGAGGCAAGCATATATGCTTTTTCAAATCTCAAGAGTGCATCTTGCAAATCTTCCTGTTTCTGCGATTTTAGCCCCAAGGCATATTGTTTTAGCGCTTCTGTCTGCTCTTTATTTGACGAGATCAAAAGATGTCTTTGCAATGCATCATTTGCAATGTTGGCATCCAGAGATTTACCGACAAGTTTATAAAGGGAATCTGCTAATTCTGCATTTCCTTCAAAAAATTCTATTTCTGCGGACAGATAAAGAGCTCTTAAAGCATAATCACCGCTGCCTTTATTGAAGGACTTCTGTATTCTTGAAAGAATTCTTTTAGCCGAATCTAAGGCATCACTTTTTACATAGATATCAGATAACAGCAAAAAGGCTTCAGCTGCTTGACCACCACGCATAAAACGTTTGTCGTTAACAATACTGTTAATACTGATTTTCGCCTTTTCTTCGTCGCCAATTTTATTGGAATATATTTCAGCTATTCTTAGAAGAGCATTAGCCGAAATTGCAGAGTTATTATATTTTTCTATAATGTTTTGATACTCTTTAATTATGCTAAGATACTGTTCTTTGCTAATTTTGGTGTCTGAGTTCTCAAGTCTCGCATCCAATGTTTTAGCATAATTATAAAGAGCAGAGGAAAAATATCTATTTTTTTTGTCTTGTCCTCTGTCAATAATGATTTGCAAAGCTTTTAGTGCAATGTCGTATTCCTCATCATTGCGGGCAGTATTAGCAAAAGTATAAATTTCCCTACCATTGGCATTGCTCAGGTCATCTATTCGTTCTACTAAATCTAAAGCTTCTTCTGAATTTCCGGTCTCTCTCAAAAACCAACTATAAATCTGAAGAATGTGTAAATCATTTTTATTGCTGTCATAAAGATTTTTAAGATATTGGCTTATATACTCTTTAGAATCCTTGTTTTCTAAAAGAGCATAGATTCTTCCTTGTGCTTGTTCCGGCCTTCTTGTTGTATGTAAAAGCTTTATAATTTCTTCGATACCCTTTTCGAAATTATTTGTGGCGATATACATTTTTGAAAGCTCGTCTGCGAAAATATTTTGATCGGAAAGACGGTTTCGTCCGTCCAAAAGAGTTTGCACGGCTTCATTGTATAAACCAAGCTTATTTTGAATCATACTTAGATTGCTATAAGTTTCACGAACTCCTGCAAACTTAGACAGACCAATATTCCAATAGTGTTTTGAGGAGTCAATTTTACCTTTGTTATAGTAAAGTTCGCCTATTAGACCGTATATTTCAAATTTTTTGGAATATTTTTCATGAGTAAGAGACTTATCAAGTAGATCTTCAAATCTGTTTTGCTGATATAAAATTGTTTTCAGACCATTATATGCCTTCTCTGAAGCGGGATTAGAATCAAAAATCTGCATGTAAACACGCAAGGCATTTTCAGTATCTCCTCCATTTAAGTAAGAGTCTGCTAAACGCAGTCTATTGGCTTCTATGTTTTGAGCACTAGCCTGAATGGAGAAAAAAAACAAAAAAGTCAGAATTAATTGCAAAGTGTATTTCATTGTTTATTATTTTCGTATATATGAGCAATACTTTTGAAGTATAAATATAACATAAAATAACGAGTTATTATAAAAACTAGTTGATATTGAACTCATATATAACGATTCTCTTATATACATCAGTATTGAAAGAATATTCCTAGGCATTGAAGAGATAATTATGAAATTTTTCAAGTATTTTGTTATAAGCTTTTTTTCTTTCATAGCTTTGATAATTATAGCAAGTTTTTTCCTGCCAAATAGCATTGACTCGGAATTGACTCAAACTATCAAAGTAAAGAAAAAACATCTTTATAAATATTTATCTGATATAGAAAATCTGCATGACTGGAGTATGTGGGGATCATACAATGACTCTACTCTTACTTTTTCAACTGAAATTAGTTCTCAAAACAATCTACATGTCTACAGATGGAAGGCAGAAATACTTGGCGAAGGATCTATAACAATCACTAGTATTAAACCAGACACTCTCGAATTTTTGACAAGTGTTTATGATGACGAGTTCGAAATGTATGGATTCATTGCTCTGAAGCAGTTAGGCGATGAGACTGTGATTTATCGAAGACAGACTATTGATTTAGGTTCTAATCCGGTCTATAAAGTTGTTGGCTTTTTGATGCAGGAATATATAACTACTGACTTAGAAAACGAATTGCAAAGAATAAAGGAGATTGCAGAAGCGATGAAGCCTTTAGAACATAATATAAAAATCATTTATGACAATAGCGCTCAAGGTGATAAATATAAGTACGGGTGGGGATTTTCCTGCTTAGTAAATGATTCTATACTTTTTGATACCGGCGAGAATTTTGAAAAATTGCATTATAATATCAAAGAAATGGGTATTGATTTATCCAAAATTTTGAAACTTATCATAAGTCATGACCATTGGGATCATACAGGCGGAATCAAAGAATTGCTGCCTTTGTTACCTAATTTGAAGCAAGTCTTTTTCCCTCAGAATATAAACAAGGATCTGCTTGCTTTATCTAGTGAAAAAGCTCAGATAGGTAATGCAAGCTATCATCATTTGTCTGATTATATCATCTTGACTAAAAATTTTGAAACAAGATACGATGGAAAACAACTTTACGAACAATCTTTATTACTTAAATCTGAGGATAACTCATTCACCATTTTAGCAGGATGTGCACACCCTGGCATAGATAGAATGGTTCGGCAAGCTAAAAGTGATCTGAATATTGAAATAAAAACGGTTATGGGAGGCTTCCATCTGACTCATTCAAAAGAAGAAGACATACAGATAATTACGCAAAACCTCCGTGAGCTTGGTGTAACTAGAGTTGCTCCAACCCACTGTTCCGGAAAAAAAGCAAAGGAAATATTCAAAGGAGAGTTTCCTGGTCAGTTTATCAATGTATTTACAGGGAAAGAGGTTGAAATAGATTAGCATGAACGTTAAAAAGTTTGACTTACCTAATGTATTAGCTGTTATGCTAAATCATTTTACGCATGACTTCTTTCCGGCTACTATACCTGTATTAGTTCCAATACTTTTGGAAAAATATGACTTGAGTCTTCAACTTGGGGCATTATTTATTATAATGATCAGAATGCCATCATTACTCAATCCTATCTTAGGCGCATATGCAGATAGATTTAAACTCAGATATGTTGTAATATTTGCCCCTCTCGTAACGGCAATATTGATTAATACAGTGTACTACTCACCGGACTATTATCTGACTTTATTTTTGCTGCTGATGACCGGGCTTTCATCCACGATGTACCATATCCCGGCTCCTGTGATGATGAAACATTTTTCCGGTAACAAAATCGGGACAGGAATGAGCCTTTTTATGGTTGGAGGTGAAACTGCTCGTTCTCTAGGTCCATTAGCGCTTTCAGCAATATTAGAATATTACTATTTGGGTACAGCATCCATATTACTGATAGGAGTACTCGCACTTACTTTTCTTTTCTGGAAGAAATTCAATAAAGAAGCTATAGCTGAGGAATACAAACCTAAGCAGGCTAAAAGCAATGGAATAAAAGAAGTTCTGAAACGCAATAAAAAACTCTATCTTGTTCTGGCAGTAATTATCTTAGTAAAAACTTTCTTCACTGCCTCTCTAAGTGCATTTTTACCTACTTTTATGACTTTCAAAGGAGTGGGTATTGCAAAAGCCGGTGTTGCACTTGCAGTATTAGAAATTGCCGGAGCAGCAGGCACTTTTCTGGCAGGAACATTATCAGATAAATTTGGCAGATATTCTGTTCTAAAATTCTCTGTTGTACTGGCTCCATTTTTATATGTAGTCTTTTTGCTGGCTCCTGGTGCTTGGGTGCTGGCTTTGTTGGTGATGCTTGGTTTAACGGTTTTTGCAGTTAATCCTATAATCATGGCATTGATTCAGGAGAACGAGAAAGACTATCCGGCAGCAGCTAACAGTATATACATGACATTAAATTTTGCTTTCAGCTTCAGCGTATTATATCTAATTGGATTAATTGGTGATATTTGGAGCTTAGAAACAGCATATGTAGTGTGTTCTGTAATGGGCTTTTTGTCAATTCCATTTGTGTTTATCTTACCAAAGATAGAGATAAGAAGTTAAAAGAGATTTGCAAAAAAACACCCTCATTTTTGCAGATGAGGGTGTTTTAAATTTATTTATTCGCCGGCTTGTGCTTTTTGTTTATGCTTCATCATCATTTTTTGAACATCAACACCCATAAGACTTGCCGAATGCATTAGTTTTGCAAAATTGGTAATACCTTTTGCATTTATTAATACTATTTCTTCTTGGTTTATGACATACATAATAAAATCTTTCTCAGGTTTAAAAGAAAGCATTTTTACTGTTTCACCCTTCTCATTCACTTCTAAAAGTACTTCATATTCTTTATACTTCAAACTAATCTCATTTATGATAGATTTAATCTTAGAATCAGACAACCCGGATTCTTTAATATCAATAGAAAGAATTTTAATTCCTTCAATCTGTTCACTTATCTCTCCTAAAGTTTCCTTAGAATCTTCATTGCTTGGATTACTGAACATATCCATCATTGCTTTTGTAATATTGACCAATGTAACTCCATCTTTACCTCTAATTTCACTGTAGAGTTTATCTATGTAAGTTTCAGTTGCAAACGAATTAGTACTCAGTAAAATAAATACAAGTACTATGATGTTAATAGTCTTTTTCATATCGAAATCCTTGTAAGTTGTTAGAAATTAATATTTTTGGCATTTGAATTCTGTTAATATCTTGAAGATGGGATAGATTTTCTTCAATTACACTTAGCTTCTCTAATTCAATATTTACCTTATTTAAGTTATTGGCAAGAATCATCAAAGCCTCTCTAGTTGTTTCCCTTTCCTCAGCAATCTCCATTTGTCTGTTGACATAAAACCCGGTAATAGTAGCAGAAATCAATATAATGGCAGCTGCAGCATATTTTAAATAGCCAAATCTTGATTTCTTTACTTTTTCAGGATATTTAACATCATTTTCCTTTATCAGAAAAACGAAGTAGCTTTTATACTTTTCCAGCTCAGGTGCAACTTCTCCATTGAAATACTCTTTAAGAATATCTTCTTCGGCAGTGGTAGTCTCAGCCTCAAAGTATTTTTCTAATAATTTATTTATATCACTTGTGTTCATAATTATATTGCTTTTCTAATATTTCACGAATAGTTTGTCTGGCTCTGGACAAATTTGTTTTAATTGCACTGACCGACATACCTGTCATCTTTTCTATTTCTTTATACTCATATCCTTCAATATCACGGAGATGAAATATGAGTTTCTGCTTATCTGGAAGTTTTCTTACAGCACCACTAATCATAGTTTCTGTGTCAAGCTTATGATCAATATTTGACTCGATATAGAAGTTTACAATTTTGCTATCTGACAGCACTTCTTTTTTCTTTCTGAGTTTATCTATACAAAGATTCTTCAAAACTGTAACAGCAAAAGCTTCTTTTGAAGGATGTTTTTTATAATCCTTTTGCCTCTGGAGAATCTTCAAAAAAAGATCCTGCACAGCATCAGCCGCTTCAGTCTCGGAATCTAATATTCTTCGGGCTATTCGATATAATGTGTCTCTGATTGCCCAAACTTCTTTTATTTTTTTGTCTTTTGTCATCTACTTTGGAAACGAATAGAACCTACTATCGTTACATCACTGCTAAATTTTTTTGAAAAAAAATACTCTTACCCTAAGAAATAGCATTCAACAAACAGTTTATTACTCATTTCATAAACAAAAAATATTTGAAAATGAGCGCAAAAAAGTTTATTATTGTTGCTTGTATATTTTAAGTAACAGTTAGAATGGATAGTTATGTTTAAGCCACTACCCGAGAACTTGTCTTACGCAAAATTAGAGCATGAAATGCTCAAGTTTTGGGAAGAAAACGATATATTCGAAAAATCTTTAGAAATAAGAGAAGGCAAACCTCACTTTAGTTTCTTTGAGGGACCTCCTACTGTTAATGGTCGTCCGGGCATTCACCATATGATGGCTCGTACTATCAAAGATACTGTTTGCCGTTACAAATCCTTACAGGGATACTATGTACGCCGCCAGGCAGGCTGGGATACTCACGGTTTGCCGGTTGAGATTGCAGTAGAAAAACAGCTTAAGCTAAAAGATAAAACTGAAATCGAAACTTATGGTATTGAAGCATTCAATAATAAGTGTAAAGAATTTGTTTATAAAAATATTGAAATGGATGAAGGTTGGAAATATCTTACTCACCGCATGGGTTACTGGGTAAATATGGATGAAGCCTACATCACTTGTACTAATAATTATATAGAATCTGTTTGGTGGGCTCTAAAATCTTTCTTCGATAAAGGGCTTATCTATAAAGGATTTAAAGTAGTTCCTCAGTCTCCTACAATCGAAACTCCGCTTAGCTCACATGAGCTTTCTTTGGGGTATAAAGATGTAAAAGATCCGAACTGCTACATCATGCCTAAGATTCTTTCTTCAAATATCGAAGGTCTTGAAAATGCAAGACTTCTTATTTGGACTACTACACCTTGGACTCTTTTTGCTAACGTTGCAGCTGCTTGCGGTGAAGATATTGATTATGTTCACGTTCGTAACACTCGTAAAGTTAAGAAAAGCGATGAGACTCTGGTTTACGAATTAGTAATGGCAAAAGAAAGAATTCCTGCTTTAGATGGTGAAACAGAAATTTTGAAAGAATTTAAAGGTAAAGATTTAATCGGCACAAAATACGATCAAATCCTTCCTTTCTGCAAAATAGATCAGGAAGCTCACCCTAACGCTCTTTCAGTGATTGCAGGTGACTTCGTTTCTACTGATGATGGTTCGGGTATCGTTCACCTTGCTCCTGCTTTTGGTGAAGACGATTACAGAATGTCTCGCGAATGGAATTTACCATTCTTGCAGCCGGTGACTCCAAACGGTCACTTAACTGAAGATTGTGGTGAATTTGCAGGCAGAGCAATCAAAAACTTTACTTATGAAGATCACGAAGAAGAAGGTGTAGATAAAGATGTTGTTATCTGGTTGAAGTATAACGACAAAATTTACCGTTCTACAAACGACTATCTTCACAGCTATCCTCATTGCTGGAGAACCGGTAACCCAATCATGTATTATGCAAGAGAGTCTTGGTTTATCAAAGCTCCTGAGTATAAAGATACAATGATTAACCTTAACAAAAATGAAATCAACTGGCAACCACCTGAAATCGGTGCCGGTAGATTTGGTAACTGGTTAGAAGAAGTAAAAGAATGGTCGCTTTCAAGAGACAGATATTGGGGTACTCCACTACCAATATGGGTAAATGAAAATGACGACTCAGATATTTTTGCAATTGGTTCTATAGAAGAATTAAGCAAAGGACTTTATGAAAATGAAGATGGTACTTTAGTACCTGTTCCTGAATGCCAAAAAGAAATTGACTTACACAGACAGTTTGTTGACCGTGTAGTTTTTGAAAAAGACGGTAATAAATACAGACGTGTTCACGAAGTTATTGACGTTTGGTTCGACTCAGGTGCAATGCCATTTGCTCAGTTCCACTATCCTTTTGAAAATAAAGAATTATTTGATAAGCAGTTCCCGGGTGACTTTATCGCTGAAGGTATCGATCAGACACGTGGATGGTTCTATACTCTTCACAGCATTTCTTCTGCACTTTTCGGTAAACCTGCTTACAAAAACATTGTTGTAAACGAGCTTATCTTAGATAAGCATGGCGTTAAAATGTCTAAATCTAAAGGCAATACAATTGATCCGTTTGAAGTAATGGAAAAATATGGCGCTGATGCAGTTAGATGGTATCTTTTTGTAAATAACCCGCCTTGGAAAGCTACAAAATTTAATCCCGGCGATATTGCAAAAACTGTTATATCTGACTTTATGCGTTCGCTTACAAATACTTACGCATTCTTTACTCTATATGCAAATATTGATGGTTTTACAGGTAAAGAAAACAAAATTGCAATTGCAGAAAGACCGGAAATTGACAGATGGATTCTTTCTCGAACTAGTTCACTTTTAAAAGAATACATCAAATTAATGGATGCTTACGAGCTGACAAAAGCACACAGAGCAGTTCAGGATTTTGTTGTTAATGAACTTTCTAACTGGTATATCCGCCGAAACAGACGCCGTTTCTGGAAAGGTGCTATTGATAATGATAAATTAGCTGCATATCAAACTCTAAGAGAAGTATTGCTCAGCATTACTAAAATGATGGCTGCTGCTGCACCATTCTTCTCTGATGATTTATACCAAAAATTGCGTTACGAAAACGATCCGATTTCTATCCACTTAACTGAATATCCTACAGTTGAGGATAGCGACATCGATGTTGACTTAGAACGCAAAATGGATATGGCTCAGAAGATTGTGTATTTAGCTCGTTCACTTAGAGAAAAAGCTAAGATTAGAACTCGTCAGCCTCTTCAGAGAATTTTGGTTCCTGTTATCTCTCCTCAGGAAAGAAGAGATATTCAATTGGTTGAAGACATTATCAAAGAAGAGCTTAATATCAAAGCTGTAGAATTTGTGAATGAAGATACTGCTTCTATCGTTCAAAGATCTGCTAAAGGAAACTTCAAAGTTATCGGTAAGAAATTTGGCAAGTCTACTCAGAAAGTTGCAAACGCAATTGCTGCTTTAGATAATGACCAGATTGTTTCTTTAGAGCAAGGTAAAACTCTTCACCTTCAAGTTGAAGACATGAACGTTGATATTATTTTAGAAGATATTATCGTAGCCGGTGAAGAAATTGAAGGTTGGTTAGTAGCTACAGAGCACGGTGTAACTGTTGCACTTGATACTCAAATCACCAAAGAACTTGAGCAGGAAGGCTTAGCTCGTGAATTCGTTAATCGTATACAGAACATACGTAAAAACGCCGGATTTGAAGTAACAGACCGCATTACGATCAAATATAATGCACCTGAAGCTATCAAATCTGCAATTGAAGCAATGTCAGAATACATTAAAAATGAAACATTAGCTGAATCTATCGATTTTGACGCTGCAACTGCCGGCGAAGAAGTTGATATCTTAGGTGATAACGTAAACATCGCTATAGCTAAGTAATTTTTTGCTGATATATATCTACAACAAAAGCTGCTCTTTTTTAAGGGCAGCTTTTTTGATTAGTAATATTATTTTGAACATGTTTATTCATGTCTAAGGATCATCAAGCCATTTTTGTAATCAATTGTGTAACTACCAAACTGAGATAAAACATTTTGCCCCAATAAAAGTGGCGCTCCAAGCTCTGCTAAGGATGCTGAAACATTTTTTAAAACTTTTGAGCCAATTTTAATTTCTCTTATATTAATTCTACTTGATTTGATTGTTCTACCATCCGCCATAGTATACTCTTTTTCATCAAGTAGATCATCATCAGATAAAGTTTTATTTTGAATCAAAGTTAGTGCTAAAATTGGATCGATTTGAGTTTCAGAGGCACCAGAATCAAAAATAAAATATGTATCCAAACTGTTATTTATTTTCAGTGGTAATTCAAAAATTTTACTTTCTGTCAGTTCCAATTTGATTGTATCAGCTATACTCTTTGAATCATTCTTTACAGAAATATTATTACTTCCTACAAACTCTCCATTCTTCCAAGATCCCTCATTAGTAATTCCGTTAGATGTTTGAAGAATTCCTTCACCTTGAAATTTACCATTTAAGAAATTACCAGAATAAGTACTTCCATTTGCAAATGTGTATATTCCATAACCAGTAATATTGTCATATCTAAATTCACCTTCATATTTATCGCCACTAGAAAAATAATAAACTCCCTTGCCATGTTTCTTATCATGCTTAAAATCCCCTCGATAAACTAAAGTAGAATCGAATTTTATGATTTTACCCTTACCTTCTTGCTTAGCATCAACAAAAGTTCCAATAAATTTTAATTTATTCTCTTTATCAATAAATATACCCTTACCATTAAACAAATTATCTTTGAAACTACCATTGTATTCATATTGTAAAGAAACAATTTGCCCTTCCCCATTTCTGAGCCCATTCTCATAATTACCTTTATATTTTGCATCGATTGAGCTATATTCACCATATCCATGAAATTGGTTGTATCGAAAATAGCCCTTATATGACCATCCATCTGATGATTGTATTTCTCCATAACCATGCTTTTGGTCATTTAAATACTCTCCTTTATAGTCAAAATTTTTCGATATATATTGACCTTTACCATGGAATTGACCATTTTTGAATTCACCCACATATTTACTCTTATTTCCATCATAGAAATAGTATGTTCCACGTCCATTATACTGTGAATTCTTCCATTCCCCTTCATAATAACTGCTATCTTTGTATACATATTTACCAAATCCATTCTGACAGTCACCACTTACACACTGAGATATTCCTTCATAGACATAACAAAAGAATATCATAAAAAACAAAACAATGAATTTAACATTCACTTTATCACCATTTAGTATTTGATACTTATCACAACATAATACTTGTATTTCAATATATAACAAAATATAATATTATAAAAGCTTTTTCAAGTATACATTCAAGAGTTACTCCATCCCCCCAAAAACAACAGCTGCCCTATTAAATTAAGAGCAGCTGTTGATATATACTAAAGAATATCTTTATCTTGCTATTATAAATTTCATAGACTGTTTATACGTAGGTGTTTTCAATATTATTGAATATTTGCCGCTTGGCAGATCTTTTATGTTTTCATTTATATTTCTTTCGCCAGGTGATTGAATATTTTCATCTATCAGTACTTTTTCAAGCTTCCCAAGAGAATTATAAATCTCTAGAGTTGTTGTTCCTTTTTCTGATAAATCCAGAATAATTTGCAGCTTATCTTCTGCCGGATTCGGAGAAAGACTTGCAATTCCTACTTTGCCTTCAGGATTTAACAGTCGTTTACCTCCCTGCTCACAAAGATCCAAAAGCTTTATACTGCCTGATGCTGTTTCTATACTAAGTTTATCATCGTTATGCATTATCGATCCAAATTCAATAGAACTAACTTCTTTATTTCCGAGCATTATCTTGAAAGGTATAGTAGCTAAAGTATCACCAACATTTTTCATGACTGAGAATTCTTCTGTCTTCATAAAACCGGACAAAAAACTACTCTCATAGGGTTGATTCACAGGAATCATCACAGAGCTGTTAAACTCTATTTCAGCCGATAGTCCATCAGCTTCCAAGAGATTCAAATAAGTAGCATCTTTCAAAAATATTGGCACTTCTATTATTTCTCCAATTTTTGCTTCTAGGTTAGGTATAATAATTGAAATACTTGGGTTGTTTATGTCAATTGCTTCTCCGGTTACATCGATAATCACCGGATTCGCTGTAATATTATTCATGATTTCTATAAAAGCAGTTTTTGAACCAAGTGTCTGAGGATAAAAATCTAAATCGACAAATAAGGTATCACCTGATGCTAAGCTTACTCCTGAAAAGCCATTCCCCGGATCAAAATCTATCGCATTTGCACCTTGCAGAGTTATCTGAGACAAAATCAAATCTTCAGTACCCGTATTAGTCAAAATTGGAATATGGGAACTGTCTACTCGTTGTCCAAAATCAATAGAACCATAGTCAATTGAATTTGTTATTATTTCCATATCTTCACTGACACTTCTGCCTACAATATTAACGACTTTCGTATCAGACTGGCAAACCATATATAAGTTAGTCTGTTTATTTCCTATACTGGTAGGTAAGAAAGTGATTTCTAAATCGAGCTTACCGTCTTTATCTAAGTTGAAAGGCAAAGTCAGATTTTTAATTTCGAACTGATCAGCATCATTGTTAGCTAAATAGACATTATCTATCACATTACTATAATCCCCGTTATTTTGGAAATAGTCAGATATTGTTGAATCATTAGCTATCCCGATTGCTTGATTAGCAAAAGTTATATGATCAATTTCAGTAGTATTCAAAGCATATCCTTCTGCAAGTAATCGCACTTGATGAGGTGAGCCTTGTTCGTCGTGGTGAAATAGTAAAAGCCCTTCTGTCTTGCCCAAGTTATTAGCAGTATACGCCAAATCCATTCTGCAAGTATCACCCGGATTCAAAGTAAATGGTCCGGCTCCATCTGTTGTTGTAAAATCAGTAGCATTAGGATCAGCATGTTCAGTCTGAGTGATTTGTATCGGCATAGTCCCTACGTTTGTTATAGTAACTGCATCAAGAGTATCACGGGTGCTCCCCATATAAACTCTTCCGAAGTCAATATCTTCATTTACAACAACTATATGAGCTTCAACGCCTTGCCCAATTACGTTTTTGACTATAGTATCTGCTTGGCATACCATGTATAGTTTAGTTTGTTTATATCCCTCGCTAGTTGGTAAGAAAGTAATTTGTAAATCGTGAACGCTATCAGCAAGTAAATAAAAAGAAGTTTCAGGTTTTACTATTTTAAACTGATCAACATCATCATCTCGTAGGAAAATTGTGTCAATTTTGTTCTCATAAATTCCTGTATTTTCGAAGTATTTTATCAGAGTGGAATCATTTGAAATATTGATCGGTTGCTTAGCAAAAACAATATCCTTGATATTCGTAGTATTTGAACTATATCCCTCTGCAAATAGAGTTACTTTATTCGGAGAGCCTGGTTTGTCATGATGAAACATAAGTTGCCCGGAGGTTCTACCTATAGTTCTGGCTGTAAAAGAAAGATCCATAACATGAACATCTCCCGGATTTAGAGTAAATGGACCGGCACCTTCAATCGTAGTAAAATCAGTAGCATTTGGATAGATATGCTCAGTTTTAGAAATTGTAACAGGCATATCCCCTACATTTTTAATGGTCACTGCATCCAAAGAGTCTTTTGTTTCATTTATATAAATCTTGCCAAAATCAATGTATTCATTAACTACTATGATATGCGGCTCGATACCTTCTCCGATTATTTTTTGAGTTATGGTATCTGCCTGGGTTACAATTACCAGTTGTGCTTCATAATGTCTTGCCTGATTAGGAGAAAATTCAATTTCTGTCCATTGCACGGAATTTTCAGGAACAGTATATACAGGGTATGGATTATTAACATTAAAGAAGTTAGCATCAGCACCAGTAAAATATATATTATCTATTCTACAAGGCCAAAGACCAACGTTACTAATAAAATCTGTGATGATGGAATCCTTTGGGCTTCCAACTATTGCTTGTTTCATGTCTATATCATGACATTCCAGAATAGGCTTAACAATGGAAAAAACTGCATCAGAAGTATCTGCCTGAGTGTAAATTTTATCTGGATATAGCTTTACGACCCATAAATCACCTTCTCCATGGTTCCCCGAGACATCTCTATCAGTAGAATACGACTGACCGACTACTATATAACCTTCATCTATTGTTTGTTGTATCGAATATGCAACTTCGAAACGACTACCTCCATAGCATTTTTGCCAAGACTTTTTGCCATATTTATCTAATTTTACTACCCAATAGTCATAATCTCCTCGCAAATTCGTAATATCACCATCGTTTGAAACCGTAAATCCGGCTATAATATAGCCTTCATCTTTTGTTTGTACTATTGAATATGATTCATCCTGTTCGCTTCCACCTAAACATTGCTGCCATTGGATAATACCCAGACTATCTAATTTAACTACCCAGTAATCATTATCACCATGATTCCCAAAAACATCCCCATCCTGTGAACTTGAATATCCGGCTATAATGAATCCTCTGTCTTTTGTCTGTAAAATTGACCTTGCCTCTTCTTCTGCACTACCTCCCATACATTTTTTCCATTCTACCTCTCCTATTTCATCCAATTTTACTACCCAATAGTCAGACCAGCCTTTGTTTCCAAAAACATCAATATCATGAGAATATGTATAACCACCAACAATATATCCGTCATCGTCAGTTTGCTGAATAGAAGTTGCAATATCCATATAGCTCCCACCCAGTGATTTTGTCCATTCTAAATTACCGGCATTATCTAATTTTACAACCCAATAGTCATACTCACTGTTTGGAGTATTATCAACCTCATTAGAATTTGAATTCCCTGCTATAATAAAGCCTCCATCTTTAGTCTGCTTTACAGAGTTTGCCTTGTCAAATCGGCTACCACCAAATGTATATTGCCATTGAATTACACCTGACACGTCTAACTTTATTATCCAATAGTCATAGTCTCCATTATTATTAGTTACATCGCCATCCTTAGAACTAGTATATCCGGCAACTATATAACCGCCATTGAATGTCTGTTGCACTGAAAACGCTTTATCATGGCCACTACCACCTAAACATTGTTGCCATTGAATATTACCAAGACCATCAAGTTTAAGAATCCAGCAATCACTTAAGCCATTGTTTTCAATAACATCTCCGTCTAAGGACTCAGAATATCCGGCAACTATATAGCCACCATCTAGAGTGCTTTGTATACAGTAAGCAGCCTCATCATCAGTACCACCAAAGGACTTAGTCCATTCAATACTCCCTGAATTCTGATCGTTTTCACTAACTAAGTTTTGTTTAACTGAAATAAGACATTCACTAGAAACAATATTATTATCAATTTTCCATGGATAAGTAAAATCTAAAGCCTTGTCTGTAAGTGGAAGCCATGTTCCTCCATTATCGGAACTAAATTCTATTGTCATTTCATCGTTTTCTAATACTCCTTCCCAGGTAACGACAGTATCACTTCCAGCCACAAAGACTTCGCCTCCGTTTGGATGAGTCACCTTCAAGGTTCTCTCATTTGCCGTCTGCCCTAAAAAGCCTCCTGAACTGTAATAATTTATTATACATTCATTTACTACGAACTCAAACTTAGCCATATTGTAGCTACTGTCTTCGGGAGTATAGCTCAGAGTTAATTCCTGAGTTTCACCCTTTAAAATAGAAAACACTTTTGGATTAATATCAAATGCAGGGTTATCACTAATGATATCAGTTACATCCAAATCTTGATTTACCGCTTTAAAATAAATAGTAGTATCTGCTTGCACTCCAATGTCTTTATTTTGGAAATAAACGCCTGCAGGACTAAATACTACTTTTGCCATTGCTTTCTGTGGAAGAAGATAGTCTTTTTCAGCAAGTAAACCCATCTTAGGAATTTCTATAGCTAATTCGACGTCATGATCTGTGCATTGTTTAAATCCACTTTTCCATTCGATAATGCATGCTTCATTTTTTTGAGTTGTAGCAAGGATTGTCAAATAAATATTCGTAGCTTCAGCACTAGTGGTAATATTTTCAAACCACATTCCACCAGTATCTTCAGATATTTTTTTTAAGATTTCAGGACAACTACACCCCAAAGTGACACAATATACTGTAGCACCAATTGTATTTGCCTTATTTATTATTTCAGCTTGGCTGCCTGATGAAATACCATCAGTTATAAGAATCATAACTTTTTTATATTTTGCATTTTCTAATACTAATAATCCACCAGCAACAGGATCTAAGAAAGCGGCATTGAATCTTGTACCACCCCCTGCGGTCAAGCTATTTATTTTTTGGATCAAAATACCTTCGTCAGTTGTAAAATCCTGAATATATAGATTATCATTTTCAAATGATGTAACTGCACATTCCGAAAACCCTTTTGGCATAGCTCTAACCCATACACTAGCAGCTTGTTTGGCTATATCAAGTCTGTTTTCCCATGTCATAGAGCCACTTACATCTATAGTAAGTACACTAGATATTTTCACAGGCTCAGTCTTTACTTTACAATATACATCTGTAACCTGCCGAACTTTCTCATTTTCTGTTACCTCAAAATCGTTTATATTCCAATTTGTAATTTGATTACCATCCTTATCAAATACATAAAACCTAGCCCGCATTTTTGGATAGCTAGAATAATCTAAATCATCTACAGTAAATGTTTGACTTAGAGCAGAAAAAACCATCATTACAAATATAAAAGGTAGCAAAGTTTTCATATTCTCTCCTTGAATATCTTATTTTGTGATTATTTAATCAAACTTTATTATAATTTACGTTTAATTATCATTTTTACTATAATTTTTTTTACTTAATCTTATCAAAAATATTTCACCATCTGATATCAACTACTAAAGCCTGACTCGAAGTCGTATGTAAAATTCAGTTTATCACTTCTGGTAATTATACTTTTAATCATGTTTTATAGCTTTCTTCATTATTGATAGTTCTGAGACATTTAGATTGAAGTTTTAGCCTTGATTGTCTTTAGGAAAGTGGCATGTAGCTGAAAAGACATAATTGTGATTTTGAGCAAATATTGGGGAATAATGATATGCGATTTCTTTTTAATAGCCTTTTTTAAGCAAGGACATGATTGAGGAGCAGAGATTAAATAAATTATTCATTTAATTAAAACAAATGCCCAGCTTGTACGTAAAGTACTAAAATAAAGCCATTTGGGCGTGTGTGAAAAATATTTGAAAATTTATTTGTTTTTTCCCGTCATTTATGATTATATTGGCGTTTTCATTTACAAACCCCGGTTTTGAATTTATAAGCGAGGTGCAATATGCCTAGAAAGAAAAAAGATGAAGTTTTGGATCAGGAAAAATTAGAAAGCACTGATACAAACGAAGATACTACTTCTAAAAAACGCGGGCGACCTAAAAAAGAAGTGAGTCAAGAGCAAGATAATGATGTAACTACTATTCAAGTTGCTGCTCCTAAAGCAAAAGTGAAGACAAAAGCTATGCTTGAAGCTGAAGAAAGAGCTAAAGAAAAACATATCGAACCTAAAGAAGGTCTTCGCTACAGCGATGAAGAACTTGAAGAGTTCAAATCTGTCATTATGCGCAACAGAGAAGAAACTTTAGATGAACTTAATATGCTTAGAGAAAGATTAGATGATTTGAATAGTTATGACTTTGCAGAAGAATCTATGATTTACTCTATGCACATGGCAGAGCAAGGCTCTGAAGCTATGGAAAAAGAAAAAACTTATGCTCAGATTCAAAGAATTAATGAGTATTTGAAAAAACTTGACGATGCTTTGGAAAGAATTGAGTTTAAAACTTACGGTATCTGTAGAGTATGTGGATGCCTTATTGCTAAAGCTCGATTAATGGCCGTGCCTATTACTACTTTATCGGCTTCTTATAAAATACATAAGAAATGCCCGGATGATGGTGTTGATAGAATTGAGCCATTGAAAAAATAAAAATATTTATCTTTTTTTGTTTAAATTGGGATTTCTTAGAAGTCCCATTTTTTTTGCTATATATATTATGAATAACAAAGCAAACAGAAATTATTTTACACTAGCAATAGTATTTATTTTGCTGGATCAAATCACTAAAGTCCTGGTCAAAGGTTTTAACCTTTTTGGATTTAACCATGAAGGATTTAATTACGGCGAATCTATTAGTGTATTAGGTGACTTCTTACATTTCACATATATTGAAAATCCCGGTATGGCTTTTGGAATCTCTTTTGGAGCTGGCAAGATATTTCTTTCCTTGTTTTCCGTGGTTGCTGCTGCCGGTTTGGGATGGTATCTATCTAAAATTACTTTCGCTAAAAGAGCTGTGAAACTTGGAATTACTCTTATTTTTGCCGGAGCTGTAGGCAACTTGATTGATAGAGTTTTCTATGGTGTATTCTACGGTGAAATGCCTCTCTTCTACGGGAAAGTAGTAGATTTTATTCAAGTTGACATCCCTGATATTGATTTGTTTGGCCTTTATTATTCTCACTGGCCAGTGTTTAACATTGCTGACTCCTGCGTTTCTGTAGGTGTTGTAGTTTTGCTGTTTGTGCATAATTACCTTCCAAATTTGGATACTATTCGACCAAAAAAAATCAAAGAAAAAACAACTGAGGAGGGCTTGGAGTAGTGTGTAGTAATTCACAAAACTTTGATCCTAATTACCCAGATCCAATCGAACATATTTACGAATTTGAAGCTCCCAAAAAGCAGAAACCGGTTCGACTTGATAAATTCTTGACTAACCAAATTTTGAACGCAACTAGAAATAAAGTTCAAAGTGCAATCGATGAAGGTAATGTGACTATTAATGGACTAGCGGTAAAGTCAAGTCGTAAAATTAAACCCGGTGACAAAATAAGATGTGTTATTATGAAGGCACCTCCTATTGAGTTAATCCCGGAAGATATTCCTCTAGATATTGTTTTTGAAGATGAGTACCTGTTAGTGGTTAACAAACCTGCTGATATGGTATGCCATCCGGCTCTAGGCCATAGAGTTGGAACATTGATTAATGCCTTGCTTTATCATTTCGGAGTAAGAGATAATATTTCTGTAGAGATTGAAGAGGATGATTCAGAATCTGACAATAACGACGGTGCAATTTTTGCTCAGGATGAAGTCAGGCCCGGACTAGTCCACAGAATTGATAAAGATACTACAGGTTTGATAGTTATTGCAAAAGATCCTTTTACCCACGCTAAACTTGCAGAGCAGTTTGCAAACAAGACAAGTGAAAGAATTTATGAGGCTATAGCTTGGGGCAAATTTAAAGAAGATGAAGGATTTGTGGAAGCTCCCATAGCTCGTTCAACAATCAACAGAAAGAATTTCTGCGTTCCTAAAAGAGGAGAAGGAAAATATGCTTATACTTCTTATAAAGTAGTATCTCATTACCCTTTTGCCACTCATCTACAATTAAAACTTAAAACAGGACGAACTCATCAAATTAGAGTTCATATGAGCCATATTAACCACCCTTTGATGGGTGATCCTTGGTATGGAGGTGATAAAGCAGTAACAATTTCTTCTTTACCACATCAAAAAGTGATAGCCGAAAAGTGCCTTACTATTGCTAAAAGGCAAATGCTTCATGCAAAAACTTTAGGTTTTGAACATCCGCATACTAAGGAATTCATGCGATTTAATTCCGAATTACCTCAAGATATGAAAGACATTCTAGCCTTGATGCAATCTAAAAATTCTATTGATTAAAAAGTAGATGATAATATCTCTGTATCTTGTCTTCTAAGATAGGCACACTAATATTTCTACTTTCTCGAATAGTCTCTTTACCTTGAATAAAAACAAGTATCACAGGTATAGTAAAAATGTTAAATTTCCCGGAAAACTCTTTATGCATATCCACGTCAACGTAATAAAGATTCATTTCAGGGAAATGAAGCGACATCTCTTCAATTTTAGGTTTAAGTGCTTTGCAAACATTGCAATGTTGCGCAGAAAAGTAAAACAAAACTATATCATTTTGTTCAATTATAACATCTGCTTCTAAAGTGGAATCTAACTCTTTGAATATTTTTGTTGCCATTTTCTTTATGATTATTATTATAATATGTATATATTAACTTTAAAAAGTTAAAACGGATGATTTATGGGTTTTATTGATACTTTTTACAAAATCTACTACGGGAAATACTTCAGAATATTTTTAGCAGTTATCGTTTTTATTGCAGGATTTGCTGTTGTTAATACATTAAACAGCAGACAGTTTTATGACGAACTTTTGGAACTCAGAAAAACTGAAGTTAAACGTATTACAGATATTGCTTATCATACTATACAACCAATTTTAGTCAAATACAGAGAAGGTCATCTTTCTCAACAGGAAGCTTTGAAAAAAGTTACCACAACTGTCAGAAATATGACTTTTGCTGATAATGTGACATTAAACTACGTCTTCATGAGTAGCTATTCCGGAACTATGCTGGTTCAACCATATGAACCTGAAAGTGAAGGTGTAAATATGTTAGAACTCAAAGACATTTACGGGAAATACATCATTAAGGAATTGATAAACAAAGCCCGCTCACCCAAAGCAAGTGGTTTTGTAGAATATTATTATTACCCTCCTATGGGAAATGAGCCAAAATTAAAAATATCCTACGTTAGAGGAATTCCTGAAATTGATGCTTATGTTGGGGTCGGAATGTATGTATTTGATCTTGAAGCAATTTATAAAAAAGGAAGATTGAATGCTATTTTCTTTGATTCTATTGTTTTAATTATAACTGCGATTTTTATTTTCCTGTTTATTTTACCGTATTTAAAAGCATATTCAATGTTTGCAAAGACTTTTTCTGAGATTCAAAAAAATCCTTCAATACGCCCTAAAATTAAAAATGTTAAAATCAATCCAAGAAATTCTCTGGATATATTGATAAAATCTTTTGATGATATGTTAGAAATTACATTCAACAGACAATATGACTTAGAGAAAACTCAATCTCTACTTATAGAAGAGATAGAACAGAAAAAGCAGACTCAGCAAGAACTTGCAAAAACCATGGCCATACTCAAAGAAGAATTGGCTCAGTCACCTGCAGGTATAGTAGTGACCGATACTGAATCGATCAGAGTTACTATGATTTCAAAAACTGCGGTAGAGATTCTTGGTCTAAATATCAATCAACTCACTCAGCTATCAATTAATGATGAACATGCATTACCATTTCAATTTTATAGTGTTAATGACAA
Source organism: uncultured bacterium (assembly GCA_942490685.1). Taxonomy (GTDB): domain Bacteria; phylum Bacteroidota; class Ignavibacteria; order Kapaibacteriales; family UBA2268; genus JBFHIJ01. Next base: position 500,266 of record CALNXW010000016.1, on the reverse strand, counting down.
AAGAGTATTTTTTAAAGACCTGGCATTATACGAATCAACAACAAGTGGAAAAGTAAGCAAAAACGTTGAGCTGCAAGTTATACGTGAAGATGGAGAAAAAAGGTGGATTCTAGCCAATACAGCTCCGGTTTTTGACGAGCATAATAAACTCGTGGCAGGTATTTCTGTATTCCTTGACATCACAGAAAGGAAGTCTTACGAATTTAGAATTGAAAAACTAAATAAAGAATTAGAAAAAAGAGTATTAGAGAGAACATCTCAGCTTGAAGATGCTATGAATGAGCTAAAAATATCAAGAGAGCAAATCATTGAAGAAACTCAGAAACTCTATGAATTAAACAATAAATTGATTCTGTCGCAAGACGAATTAAGAGCTGTAAATGCATCTAAAGACAAATTCTTTAATATTATAGCTCATGATATTAAATCACCTCTTGCAGGATTCCAATCTATGCTGGAAGTCATGTCTTTAAATTACGAGCGACTCTCAGCAGATGAAAATAAAAAGTTTATCAACATGCTTCAGAAGTCTTCAAAGCAGCTTTTTGATCTACTGGAAAACTTATTACATTGGTCAAGATCACAAACAGGCACTATAGAGTTTTCACCTACTAAAACAGATTTGGCTAATATTACCGAATCAACTGTTAAGCTGTATAAAAACAATATTAAGAACAAGAATATCAAAATAATTAGAAAACTGGACAGCACTACAATTACCGCAGATACTTTTATGCTAAATACTATAATCAGAAACTTGCTTTCTAATGCAATTAAGTTCTCTTTTGATAATTCCATCATAGAGGTAAATTCTTATAAAGATGAGAACTCTGTCAAATATTCTGTGAAGGACTATGGAGTCGGTATAAAAGAGAGCGACTTAAGCAAGCTATTTAGGATTGATGTTAACCATACAACGATTGGCACTAAAAAAGAAGTAGGAACTGGTTTAGGCTTGATTTTATGCAAGGAGTTTGCAGAAAGGCATGGAGGTAAAATTGAAATAGAAAGCAGTCCGGGTAAAGGTTCTACTTTTGTGGTTTCAATTCCTAATTTAGGTTAGATCTCTTTTCTTTAGTTTTGAAATCCTCTATCATATAAATGATAGAGGATTTTTTTTTAGCCTTCATGTAAGCACTATTGACACACAAAACTATAGTATGCGCAGCTCTTACGAAGCCAATTATTCTTATCTCTAAAATGCGAGAGAATTTCTACTTTTAGCTTAGCACTCTCTTTTAACCCAAAACCCTAATACAAACCCCCCAAGTTTGTGGCAAAAAGATGCTGACAGTTTGTTTATAATCTTGCTATTATAATCTATTATAGTTACGATTATAAGCAGACTTAGCAACAACTACCCCGCCCTTCGGGCACCCATTTACTTCGGCAAGCTCAGCACATCGCTTGCGTAGAAGTGGAATTTTGACATTCCAGTCTTTTCAAAGTGGCGTGGCATGCGTAGCAAGAGTTTATGCTGAGCATGTCGCAGTAGGGGCTTAGCTACCACAAAACTTGTTTTTTATTATCTTTGTTTCTTACTCTGACAGTTGCGTTATTGTAATTAGTTAGATGGAATTTGTCATTAGAAAATAAACTTTTCTGTAAATACCTATAACATCAAAGTTAACAGCTCTCTTACCTAATAAGAATATATTATTATATGCGTCGGGCTAAAACCACGCCGTTGCACTGATTTGAGAATATTCTAATACCTAATGACAAATCTGGGATTAATAGTGAATTGCACTTCTTTTCAATGCATAATACTAATCATTGCTTCATTATTGATTTATTTCTTAGTGTTTTTAGAGTATATAATTGTAGGTACAGAAGAGAAGGCTTAATAATATATTTCGAAGTAACTTGATTACCGTGGATATTTTGCAATCACAATGATACTTTTAAGAAAAATAAACGTTAAAATAAATCCGAATTAAACCGAAAAATATTTTAAAATAAAAAAATTTCAAGGATTACGGTCTTAATTTTTAGAAGTAGCAATAGGATGGTTAAATGTAATATATTACGTAGATGGTTAAAGTTCATTTAAAAACAAAGGGAGGCGTTAATAAACACCTCCCTTTTCATATATGAAATTGTTTAATTTTAGCGTCCAAGATTAACTTCTTCGTCTGTTGAAGTTTCTCTCATTCTGTAACCTACACCACGGATTGATTGAATCAATGGTTTAGCATCATCAGATTCGATTTTAGAACGAAGACGTTTGATATATACATCAATGATGTTTGATTCTGGATCAAAGTTGTGTTTCCAAACATGCTGAGTGATTGTAGAACGGCTCAGGATGCGGTTTTTGTTTCTCATCAAGTATTCTAAAAGAGCATACTCTTTAGTAGTAAGTTCAATTTCTTTACCGAAGCGGTAAGCAAGGTGAGATACAGTATCAAGAATCAAATCGCCACAACGCAATTTAGTTGATTTTTCAGGGCTAGAGCGGCGCAAGATAGATCTCAAGCGAGCTGCAAGCTCTTCAAAGCTAAATGGTTTTGGTAAGTAGTCGTCAGCACCAAGGTCAAGACCAGCAACGCGATCTTCAGTAGTACCGCGAGCAGTCAACATCAATACAGGAGTAGCAACACCTGCATCACGCAATTCCTGCAACACTGTAAAACCATCTTTACCAGGAAGCATAACGTCCAGCAAAATAGCGTCAAAATGATTGTTCATAGCCATTTCTAAGCCAGAAACACCATCAGCAGCTGTTTCAACGATGTAGCGTTCTTCTTCAAGACCATGTTTGATAAAGCTGGCTACTTTTCTTTCGTCTTCGATAACCAAAATTCTCATGACAATACCTTTTATATATTTGTGTGAAAACTGAAATATTTTACTTAACTAAGTAGAGCGGATATATTTCTTTTACACCGCTTGATAATTCTAAGCTTATATAATACATACCGTTAGCTGCAGGCGAACCGTTATCTTTGGTGCCATCCCAAGTCTCGCAATATGCTATGCCCGGTGATCTCAATAAGTTTGAAACGGGCTCTGAGACTACTCTATCGCTTTGGTCGTATATTCTTAATGTTACGTATGTTTCTTCGGGAACCCTATAAACTACCCTGGCTTCTTCCAAAGGCGGTCTAAACGGATTAGGTGCTACGATTTCGATATATTTAGGTTTATAGTTAGAAATTACTGTGTCAGTCCTTACGCAGGAACTTTCGCAGCAAACACGTACTATCAATGTGTCAGGCGTTTCTAAAGGTACATTCCAAATGTACTCTTCATCTAATATCGCCACTCTGTCTATCATTGTAAACGTCTGCCCCATATCAGGTGAGACAGAAACAGAAATTGTATCGCAAGTATATTCTATATCATTAGCTTGCCATGATATACGAATATTAGGACAAGCTGTTTCAGATTTTTCAAATTCTACCGGAGCTAAAGCCGGTTTAACTTTAATTGGTAGAGCTTCGGTGTAGCTCTGGTAATCAGTTCTTTTAAGATTTAATCTAATGTAAATTATGCTATCTGAATCGGGAGACGAACAATTATAAAAATTAACGCATGGAATTTCAAAATTTATTGCGAATTGTGAAATTCCTCCCATATCTATATGACAATTATCTAAGTCACATATTTTACTCCAGGTTAAATTATCCTCGCTCCACTCTACTTCTACAGAATCAATGCAAGATGCACTACCTGTTAGATTTACTAAATCACCTACCCTATAATATTCTTCCTCTAATGGATCAAATACTATTTCAGGATAGCCGAAACTTAGCAATGTAGTAGAGTCACAAAGAACTCCCGGGTTTGCACTACATTCTAAAATGAATCTTCCTTGCCGACCGGCAACTAATGTATCTGCAATATACGAATAAACTATAGTATCAGTCAAGTTCTTTATCCCGTCATCAATTAAAATTGCATTATTGACAGGATTTCCCAAAGAAAACTCTTGGAATTTTAAAATTACGTCAGACGTGTTACCAAGCAGGTTTTCCCAGATTATATCCAGTGTGTCACCATAGCAAATCTGCATCGGAGGCTCCTGATATTCATTAGGGAATAATACTTTTAGTGGTTTGATTTTATTTAAGCCTATCGCATATGTGCTGTCGTAGGTAGTCACAATTATATCATTTAGCTCATCACCTTCAAGATCTGAGATGGCTACTGAAGATATTGTCTGCATTGAAAACTCTTTTACAAATAGAGTATCTAGTATCTTTCCGGTCTGAAATCTCTTATCTGTGTAGTCTCTCAATCGTACTATCAATAATTTTGAGCCGTCTACCAGTACTATTTCGTCTTTGCTGTCATCAGCACCATCTAAATCATTTACAGCTGCAACCCATCCGTTTACATTTGTAGTTGCTATTGTATCAAATGGGAATAGATATTCATTAGGAAGATTAGCTTTGGGAACTGATGGCCCGGAATTATAACGCATTATATATAGCTTAGAAGATGCATATGCAAATTCTTTAGAGCTTTGAGTCAGTATCAACTCATTACCAGGATTATTCGGATAGTACTCGCCCCATGTGTTAGTAGGATTACCATCTACGTTTCCTACGGCTACAGACCAATAATGATTTTTTCCGCCCTTAAATGGAGGGTTAAACAAATCATCTACTATTGTAATCGGATCACCGGCAAGGATTGTTGAGCCATCACCTTCAGCATAATATAAATGTAATCTGGATGTACCAAAAGAACCATCTATACCTTTGTATTGTTCTGTTAGCAATATAAATTTATCTTGGCTGGAAGTAGGATCCTGCAAATCTATATAATATGGAATTATTACAGGTCTGCTGATACCATCTGCTATAAATGAAATGTCTTGTGGAAATACGCTTTGGCCAATACCATTGGATAATGTACTAAATCCAAGTAAATAAGGCCTGTCTGCATATGTGATGCCTATATCTGTTACGTTAGGATTTGCATCTATTCCTTCTTGCAGGTCTGTCGAATTAAGGACAGGAAGAAGAATAGAGTTCTGACCTTCCACATATGCTATTGATGGAGTGGTAAATGACACTTCAGGTCCCAGATTAAGACGATAGTCCAAATCATCACCAACATTTGGCAGTGGAAACGAATTTAAATTATCACCTGTATTAAAAACAGTTAAACCTCTGAAATAAGGAGCATCTGCCGGATTACCGGAGCTGCCTATCTGAGGCTTAGCCATGTTAACTGTGGCATAAATTAAATGTTCACCGTTTTCTGTTTTCGCAAAAACTGGTTTTATGCTTGCCGAAACGTTCGGGTCAAACTGACGTAAATCTATAGCCAGTCTTCTCAGCATTTTTGGCTCCATAGTAGTAGAATTAAATCCTGCTACATAAGAATAAGCCAATGTATCTTCATTTTGGTACTCAATAGTCTCGAGAGCCATAAGCATAGTGCCTTGCTCTTGCAGACCTACACCTGCAGAAGTAGAATCAAAAAGGAGTGATATTCCTTTTACACCCTGAGGAGTAACACCTTCCATCCCCTGAGTAAAAGAAGCTTTCCCCAGCAGCCTGCCCGTGCCGGACAGTATCACCAGTTCATCTCCTATTACAGCAGCTATTTCATTAGGAGCATAGCGAAATTCAGACATTAACTTTCCGTTATTCACCACATTGCCTATAAGTGGCTGAACATCACCAGAAATATCAGGATTAGACCACTTCACAAGGAAGGAGTCAATCTCTTGTTTTTCTGATTTGATGGAAATATATTTAGTCGCTTCAGGATTACCATTAGGATAACGCCAATTCACAGGGCTGGCATTATTCACCTGAGCATTTGCATCCACTGAAAAAAGCGGAATAGCAAAAACCATTGCTATCACGTAAGATAGGGCATATTTGAGTTTTCCGATTTTCACGGCACTTATACCAGATTCTCTTTGTAAGCACATAAGTCCCCAATTCAAAGATAGTACATTTAACACATTATTCACAAGAAATTTAGTCGGATAAATATGAAAAGTTTTCCACATTACACCATTCAACTGTTTTCATGCATAAACTATACCAAAAAAGGGATTGGGTTGAGGGTAACTGGCAGAAACTATAATTGTAAAGCATTGCCTTGAAGACTTGAATTAGGAAACAACTGTTCAACAACAAGGAACTGTAATTCTACAATACCATAATCATTATCATTATCTTTTTTCAAGCCTGTAGAAAAAAAGAAATCTGTTTGTTGCTTATATTTTTCAACTAGTTCATCATTAGGTAAATCATTTTTTGCATTTACTGTTGTACATGCAATAGGAATTTTTGAAGAAGGGTTTATTATATCAAGCAGAATATCTGAAGATATAGAAGTATGGTGAGGTGTTTTAAGAAAATAGATATTTTCTAATATCTCTTTACCAACCAAACGCAAAGATTGATTCTCAATATCACTAGAAAACAAAAATCTAAGTTCTCCAATTTCATACACTAGTGCAATAGAAAATATATTTTTATTAGTAATACTGTCTTTAAGTAAATTCCTATCAACTATTGATGCTTGAGGCGATACAGCTTTAATATTAAGTTCTAATTGTAAATTCGTAAACTGTTCTGAATAAAAATTTCTGGTAACTATCTGTGGAAATTCTTTTATTACTGAGACAGAGTTAATATTATAGTTCTTATGTGTGTTGCTTTTTTGAAGAGTAGACAATAATAGTTTTTCACTTTCAGAAATATCTATTTCTAATGGACAACTCCCTAAAATACCATGCGGAAGAATTATGTCAGTATTCTTAGTACAATATTTGTTAAAAATATCAATCATACCTTCACTATGATCAGTATGAGGATGAGACCAACAAAGCAAGTCTATAGTCGATATACTGTTTTGATCTAAAATTTCTATAGTTTTATTAGAACTCTTACTTTCATAACAATCTATCACTGTAGTATGTAGAATCTTCCATGCCTCATTTTGTAAACACTCTTTTAAGATAATTACTAAACTTTCTCCTTGTTCAGAATAACCAACAGTGTATATAGAGACAAAAATATTTGATATTTTTTCTACAAAAACTCTCAATTTCTATCTTTCTTCATAATTTTACTATTAACACCGTTCATATTAATCACATATTTCTTCTTAAAGTTTTGCGTAAATGACATAGCTTCAAAATTGTCATTAGCAACCCTATGATCATTTCTTTTAGAAATTGATTCAAAACGTTTATCTATTATTAACTCAGGCACACTATACTCCTTCATTCAAATATTCAACAGTAACAGATTTTTTATAAAATTCAAACAATTTATCATTAATAAGGCTAATTTGTGAACTAAAACCTGAATTATTGTCGTTTATAGTATCTTCTATAATATAAGCATCGATATCTAGGATTACTTTATATACTTCTTCTAGATTATCTCCATCTTTTATAGTTCCTTTTTCAATAGTTCTGTACCAATTAACATTAGGATCATTCTTATTTTGGCTTTTATATTCGTCTAACAAATTTCTTTTGGAGAGTATATAGTTATTCTCTGAAGGTTCAATTCCAAATATTTCATTCTCAAACACCTTAAATATTTCTTTAAAATTTTTATAAAACTCTCCACCCATCTTTCTTAATCCAAAGCGTTTAATCCTTACATAGTTCGAATATTTCAATAAAAATTCTACGTAATTACCAAAAAAAATTTTATACTCATCAAGTGAATTATAATTTTTGCAATCTATTGTAAGTGTAGTAAAATATTTACCAATATCAAAAATTATATCATTTTCTACACCAAAAGTATTTTTGGTATACCTCATCAAATCATTTTTAATTATCTCTTTAATTGGTATTGACAATGTCTCACTGACCTGATCAATATCATTGATAGCTATATCATATTGATTTAGATATACCTCTTCCATATTCTCAAACTTATTCTCGAATCTTTTCCCAAATTCTTTGAGTAAATCCTTAATATCTATTATTCCTGTATAGTCTATCCTAAGGAGTATCTTCTTCAGAAAATTCCGTTTGACATCAGTTCTTTTTATCGCATCTTTTGTCTTCATCACTTACCTATTACATAATAGAGTATATAATACAATATACACAATTTGTACTTAATTATTGTTAGCTACACCTATTTTCTTCAAAAAAAAACTCCCGACCGCCATCTACTGACAATAGGGAGTTTTTACTTATCTAATAACCTAAATTCTAGTAATCGAATTTTTCACCTTGTGGTGCTTTCTGATTTGGCGGATTTGTGCCATGCATAGTTAGAATGTAACTTGCCACTTGCTCTATTTCTTCTTTTGTAAGAAGAGTTTTCCATGAAATCATACCTTTGGAAGGTACACCTTGATGGATTACATTTACCAGATCTACCATTCGGTTGCCGTGCAGCCAGTAGTCGTCCGTGAGGTTTGGTCCAACCATACCTTCACCACCCTGCCCATGGCATGCAGCGCATTTTTCTACATATACTTTCTGGCCAACTGCTAAGCTTGCTTCATCGCTCAAAGCTACCATGTTTTCGTCAAATTCAGGGCCTTTTCCTGCATTTGCTGCTAAAAGCTCAGCTTGTTTTTGCTCGTATTCTTTATATTCCATAGCAAGCTCTTCCGATTGAGACGGGCCTATACCTGCTACGTGGTAATACATTAAATATCCTGCTGACCAAATAATACAAATTATAAATAATGCTACCCACCAAGGCGGCAGTGGATTATCGTATTCTAAAATACCATCATAATTATGATCTAACAGTTTATCTTCAGGTTCATTAGCCATTTTGCTCTCCGTTATTAGTGAGTACAGGATATTCTGAGCTGTCTAAAGGGAGATTAGACATTTCACTTATATATCTTTTGTCCAATTTCCAAACTATCCATGTAAGCCCAAGAAAAAAGGCAACAAAAATGATTAGTGTAAAAATCGGGAATAGATGTATATACTGTATATTATCCATAATCTGTTTAAACATAGCTTACTCCTTCACTTTAATATCAGTTCCTAATCTCTGTAAGTAAGCTATAAGAGCAACTAACTGCTTATCTTTTTCGATATCAATGTTTGATTGTTTAAGCTCATCTACAATCTGCTGAGCTTGCTTTATCAAATCTTCATTTGCAATTTTATCATAATCTTTCGGATATGGAACACCTAATGCCATCATAGCACCAATTTTATTATCTGTCATATCCAAATCGATTGTTTTGTCTGCCAACCAAGGATATTTAGGCATTAAGGAACCCGGTGACATTTTTGACGGCTCAATCATATGATAATAATGCCATGAATGAGGATACTTACCTCCGACTCTATGCAGATCCGGCCCTGTACGTTTAGATCCCCACTGGAAAGGTCTGTCGTAAATAAATTCACCTGCTTTGGAGTATTCGCCATAGCGCTCTACTTCTGACCTGAAAGGTCGTACCAATTGAGAGTGACAGGTATAACAGCCCTCACTCACATAAATATCTCTGCCATGTAACTCCAGAGGCGTATATGGTTTTACATTTGTTATAGTAGGCACGTTAGATTCAATTAAGTACATAGGCACGATCTCAAAAGCACCACCGATGAAAATCACTACAAATGTTGCAATGAACATAGGTACAGGTTTTCTTTCAAGCCATCTGTGTTTAAGACCGCTTTTGCTTTTGTATTCTGCAGCAAGCGGAGCAGCTTTAGCTTCTGTATTTGCTTCAAAGCTTCCTGATTTCACTGTTTTATAGATATTCCATCCCATTAAAACTGTACCCACCAAGTACAAAGCACCACCTAAGGAACGCATCACATACATAGGTACAAGTTGCAGAACCGTTTCAAGGAAGTTTGGATATTGTAACATACCGTCAGCTGTGAACTGTTTCCACATCAGACCTTGAGTTACACCGGCCCAGTATAGTGGAGCTGCATACAAAATGATGCCCATGAATCCAATCCAGAAGTGTGCATTTGCTAACTTCTTAGACCAAAGCTCTGTTTTATATAATTTAGGGATTAACCAGTATAAAATACCAAATGTTAAAAATCCATTCCAGCCCAAAGCACCTACGTGAACGTGAGAAATTGTCCAATCAGTGAAGTGAGAGAGTGCATTTATTGATTTTATTGAAAGCATCGGGCCTTCGAAAGTTGCCATACCGTATGCAGTAATTGCCACAACCATGAACTTCAGAACCGGATCCTCTCTTACTTTATCCCATGCTCCACGCAAGGTCAGCAATCCATTAAGCATACCGCCCCAGGAAGGAGCTATCAGCATCACTGAAAACACCGTCCCAAGAGACTGAGCCCAGTCAGGCAGTGAAGAATAAAGAAGGTGGTGAGGGCCTGCCCAGATATATAAAAATATCAGAGACCAAAAGTGGATGATAGAAAGTTTATAAGAGTAAACAGGTCTATCTGCAGCTTTTGGCAGGTAGTAGTACATTAGCCCCAGATATGGAGTAGTAAGGAAAAACGCAACTGCATTATGCCCGTACCACCACTGAACCAATGCATCCTGAACGCCGGCATAAACCGGATAAGAACGGAACCAGTCATAAGGCAACTCAAGCGAGTTGAATACATGTAAAACGGTAACTGTAATCCATGATGCGATGTAGAACCAAAGTGCTACATACATGTGCCTTTCGCGTCTTTTTATTAAGGTCATCATCATATTAATACCAAAGACAACCCAAACTACAGCAATCGCAAGGTCAATTGGCCATTCCAACTCAGCATATTCTTTAGATTGTGTTATGCCAAGAGGAAGAGTAATTGCTGCTGACACAATGATTCCCTGCCAGCCCCAAAAGTGGAACCAACTCATAAAATCATTGTACATTCTCGACTTAGTAAGCCGTTGGAGAGAATGGTAGATCCCCATAAAGATACAATTACCGACAAAGGCAAAAATCACTGCATTTGTATGCAGAGGGCGTAATCTACTGAAAGTTATATACTCAATACCAAGATCGAGTGACGGAAAGTATGCGGGAACGTAAAGCTGGAACGCGATGATAAGCCCAACGAGCATACCGACGAGTCCCCATAAGATAGTAGCCCATCCAAAGGCTTTTACTATCTTATTATCATAGTAAAACGTTTCCAAGTTTTGTGCTTGAGTAACATTTTCACTCATAAAACAACCCTAATTATGTATTTAATATGTATCTATTTTTCGTCTCGTTCTTCATTAAGGATTCTCAATGAAGGGGTATAAGTATCTTCAAACTGCCCTGATTTAGATGCCCAAATAAAAGCAGCCAGAAATGAGACAGCTATGCCTATACTTACCAATATGAGTACTATAATAACCGACATATTTATTTTGTTTTTTTCTAATACTTAAACTATTGATTACAGTATTTCAAATCTCATAAAAGTCTTTGAGATATTGAAACGATATGAAGTTTAGATATTTCTTGCTTGAAGATTGTATTTACTAAACAATTCTCACTTATGAAATTTTCTTACTTCAATTTTTTAATAGACTACAAAAGTCTATTTTTCTTGTTAAGAAATTATAATCTTACTAAATTATAATTTTAACCTTTTTGAGTCCACAAGACTTTTTCCAACTGTAAAAGCCACGACAGAAACAGAGCTTACAGGCATTAATATTGCAGCCACAACAGGACTTAAATTAGCACTTAGTGCAAATGACAAACCTACGATGTTATATAAAATCGAAATTCCATAACTAATGTAGACTGTTTTTAGACTTTTACGGGATAAGTTGTAAAATCTGTCAATTTTTTCCAGATTATCTGCATTTAATATTGCATCTGATTCTGGAGTAAAAGATGATGTATTTTCAGTAACTGCTATGCCGAGATCAGCTATTTTTAGTGCTCCTGCATCATTTAATCCATCACCTATCATGATTACTTTTTCGCCTTGCTCCTTCAGAGATTCTATGTAATTATATTTATCGTCTGGTAAGTGATTAAATAGCATTTCGGAAGTATCAGGCAGAATGGCTTCTAACCTGAGTTTATCTTTGTCATTATCACCCGAGACAACACTAATATTTAACTTTGATCCAATACTTGAAAGTGAAAGTGAAATACCATCTCTATACTCAGGTACTACTGCAAAGTACCCTTTAACAGTATTATTTATTGAAATATATACCTGTGTTTCATTTGAAATATCATGATGTTCGTAAATAAATTCATTTCGGTTAGAAGCAGTTTTTAATAACCAGGACAACTTACCTATTTTGATAATCACTCCACTATATTCAGCCTCTATACCAAGTCCGGCAATCTCTTCGTAGTTATCAATTTCCAAATTCTCCACATCAGCTAATTTCATATTTATCATTCTGGATAGAGGATGAGTTGAACTCTTTGTAGCAGCTTTGACTAAAACTAATTCACTTGAAGTTAGTTCGGAGCCATAAAATGCAATTTCCCCGCCTTCCAGCTTAGTGAGTGTACCTGTTTTATCTAAAACCAGATGATTGCCATAAGCAAGTTTTTCAACGATTTTATCATTTTTTAAAAAGAAACCGTGCTTACCAAATATTCTCATGATTGTGCCATAAGTAAAAGGAATAGTCAATGCAAGAGCGCACGGGCAAGCAATAATTAATACTGCTGTCAAGACATCCAGGGCATTTGCAACACTAAAAGGCAACCATGCTAAGAAGCCAACACTTGCCACAATAACAATCAAAATTGTAAAGTATTTTCCGGCCCAGTCTGATATAGAAGAAATATATCTATCTGAGTCATGTTTCGAAATTTTGTTATTCCACAACTCTGTCAGATAGCTTTGCTTAAACTCTTTGGTTACAGCAACTTTTATGGCTGCACCCTTTTGCTTACCACCGGCATATATTTTATCTCCGGCAGACATTCTGACAGGTGTAGACTCACCTGTCACAAAGCTATAATCAATTGAAGCTTCACCTTCAATCAGTAAGCTGTCCGCAGGAATTATCTCATTATTTCTAATAAGCAGCAAATCACCTTCTACAACATTTTTAACAGGAATATGCTCTTCCCTATCAGCATTGATTCTTACAACTGAAAGCGGGAAGTAGGATTTGAAATCTCTATTAAATGACAGGGTGTGGTAAGTTTTTTGCTGAAATACTTTTCCTATTAATAAGAAAAACACAAGACCACTCATTGAATCAAAAAAACCTGCTCCCGTATTTGTTGTAATTTCTATTACCGATCTTAGAAAGAGGACAAGAATCCCCAGACTTATAGGAACATCAATATTTAAATTCTTTAGTTTCAGACTATTGTAAGCCGACTTGAAGTAATCTGAAGCAGCATACATAACAGGAAGGCCTAAGGCAATATTCAACCATCCGATAAAGCTTTTGATGTTATTCTCAAAATCTCCTCCTGAAAAATACTCAGGAAAAGCCAGCAGCATTATATTACCAAAACTGAAGCCTGCAACAGCAAGCTTTATATATAGTGATTTATTGTGATTTCTTTGTTTGGGAGCATCAACATCAGCAAGGTTAAGCTGAGGTCTGTATCCTATAGAAGTCAGCAACTCCACAATTTTTCTTATTGAAGTTGCTTCTTGTGAGAAGACTATTGATATTTCTTTTTTTAGAAAATTGACTTTAGATTCTATGACACCTCTGTCTAATCTAAATAGATTCTCTAATATCCAAATGCATGCACTGCAATATACTTCAGGGACATATAGTATGATTTTGCCATTCCCGTTGATGGAATATTTAAGTAGTTTTTCTATTATTTCAGGATCGTCCAAAAATTCAAATTCGTTTTTGCCTACTACTTTAGGTGTAATCCCCTGCTCCTTGGACATATCATAGAAGTCCTGCATCCCATTCTCGTGAAGCAGATCATAAACAAAAAGACAACCGGTACAACAGAAGTAATTACCATCTTTTTCTATCGTATCATCAGGGCAAATCTCACCACAGTGGGCACAAATCAACTCTTCCTTTGTGTTTTTTTCCAAACCTTCCGGCTTACCCGTTTCCATATAAAAAAAGTCCCATAAGTATCATAATATGATGTTATGGGACTTGTGACGAATAATCTATGGATTTATTCAATAATATTTAACACTTTTTCAGCTAATTCTTTTGCATAGTCCATTGTTTCGGCTTCACTAATAACACGTACTATTGGTTCGGTATTAGAAGCGCGAATTTGTACCCATGCATCTTTCAGAACTACTTTCATTCCGTCTTCCTTGATTATTTCATTACCTTGGAAGATTTCTTCAACTTTTGGAAGTATCTCATTAATATTTCCGGTAAATGTTTTCTTGAATTTTAGCATTTTGTAACTAGGAAATTCACTAGCTAATTCGCTCAATGTCTTACCTGTTTCTGCCATTAAGGAAAGTACCAGAACGATACCAACCAAAGAATCTCTTCCATAGTGTGCAGATGGCAGAATAACACCTCCGCTACCCTCACCGCCAACTATAGCACCAACTTCTTTCATTTTTTTGACAACATTAATCTCGCCTACTGCACTTCGGATTACTTTTGCACCATACTTAGCAGCAATAAAGTCAGTAAACATAGAAGTTGAGTGATTTACTACAACATTCTGGCCTTTCTTATCAATTGCTTTAAGTACTGCGTAAGTAGCAAGGGCTATTGTCTTTTCTTCACCTATTGCCTGACCATTCTCATCAATCAATACCAATCTATCCGCATCAGGATCAACAGCAATTCCAAGCTCAGCTTCTTCTTCTTTTACTGATTCGGCTAAACTTGTTAAATTTTCAGGTAATGGTTCCGGAGTATGCGGAAAAACTCCTGACCCGTCTGTGTGCAATTCGATTACTTCACAGAATAAATTGTTTAGAAGCAGTGGCACAATTACAGAGCCTGAAGCATTTACTGCATCCACCACAACTCTGAAACTTTTTGCTCTAATTGCTTCGATCAATTCTTTATCTTTAAACAGATCATTATCAAGTATAGTTTGTATGTGTCTATTGTTAGCATCTTCATCTATTTCTATTAGATTTTCTGCAACATTATCGGAATATTGGAATTCTTTGTTTTCCAATGCATCCCAAAGAACTTTATTTTCATCAGCATCTAAAAAGACACCCTCTCTATTCAAAAACTTTAGTCCATTCCACTGATCCGGATTATGGGACGCTGTTATAGCAATTCCTCCGGCAGCATCACTTTTTTCGACTTCAAGCTGCACTGTAGGAGTCGGCACTACCCCTATCATTCTGACTTTTCTACCTGCAGCAGCAAGAGTGCCTGCTACAATTTTTTCTATCCAAGCGCCTGAAGGTCGTCCGTCTCTGCCTAAGACTATTTCACCCTCGGGCATAACTTTTGCAAAGGCTGTTACGTAATCTATTATTATATTTGGGAGAAGAGAGTCTCCAATTGTAGCTCTCAAACCTGAAATCGATCTGATTAGTGGCATTTTGATTTTTATATTTTTATTTACAAAGTTTTTTAATTTACTTTGTAAATATAAGTAAATAAGTCAATACTCAAAAAAATAAAGATAATAGGATATAAAAATGAAGAAGCTTTTGGAAAATGATATTGTTCAATTTGTAGTTAGATTTGCTCTGGGATTTTTATTTATTGCGGTTTCTGTGGGCAAAGTTGCTTCACCGGGATCATTTGCAAACGAAATAGGTAATTATCTAATATTCCCCGAATTTTCTCTGAATATAATCGCTATTATTATGGCGTGGTTTGAACTTTTAATCGGTTTTCTTTTAATCGCCGGAATCCGGGTCAAAACTAACGCATTCTTGGTTAGTATTTTGATGATTGCATTTAATGTACTTATTCTGTCTGCCATGCTAAGAGGTTTAGATATCAATTGCGGATGTTATTCCAACATAGGGGCTCAAAAAGTAGGTTGGACAAAAATACTTGAAAATAGTGCAACATTTTTGCTGTCTGCATTCCTATATTTTTCCAAAACAAACAAGTACTCTTTGGAAAGTTTTGCACTAAAAGATGCAAAAGCTTAAAAAAATATTGCAGCCTATTTTGGAGGGAGCTGAAAGTCTTATAGCTCCAAGATACTGCCTTGTATGTGAAGCTTATCTAGAAGAAAATGCAAGATATAGATATATCTGTTCTAAATGTTTAGATGCACTCCCATTTGCTCCTGTATCTGAATATTTGACCAACTCTCTGATAGAAAATATTAAAGCGGATGAAATTGCAATAAGCAATGCATTCGCTCTTTTTTTACTGGGAGACGATTCTAAATATTCGAATTTGATTTATAATATGAAATATTTTGGAATGTATTCAATTGGTGAAGAATTAGGTAAAATGCTAGCCGGAAAGATTGATTTAGAAACAAAAAACCAATATGACTATGTTATTCCGGTTCCCATCCACAATGCCCGCTATCGTGAAAGAGGCTATAATCAATCTGATTTAATTGCCAAAACGGTAGCCCAGAATATCAATTCTATTTACGCGCCTGATCTACTAATAAGACAAGTAAATACCGGCACACAAACAAAGCTGAACGCTTCAGAAAGAAGTCATAATATCAGCCAGGCACTCAAATTTTCGGGAAAATATAATATAAAAGGCAGTAAAATTCTAATTATTGATGATGTGCTGACAACCGGTGCAACTCTCAACGAATGCGCACTTATCCTCTTAAATAATAAAGCCAGATTAGTGGATGTAGCAGCCTTGGGTAGAAGAGCTCAATCGAAATAATCAAAACCACATTTTCTAGAGATACTATTAACCAACACATCATTTTTTAATAAATACAAGATATAATACTTTCTGCATATAATTAATTTTTATATATTGCACTTCTTGTTTATTAATAATATTACAGTGTTATGCAACTTAAAACTATCATTTTGTTTTTACTTTTTTCAACTCAAGTTTTTTCAAATGAACTAGAAAGCGAAAGACCAAGCATTACTGTCAAACCAAATGTTATTGAATCAGGAACAATCCAAGTAGAGTCAGGAGCAACTCTTTCAATTTACGACCTAGACATAAAAAAAATTGGTACTGTGAATGCCAACGACTTATTACTACCAACATCTCTTTTTCGAGTCGGTGTATTGAGTTTTATGGAACTTAGATTAGGAAGCTCTCTTATTACTACTACAATTGATTTTCCTGAAAGAGATTATAAAAGCAGTTATTTCTCATCTTATGATGTTTCATTGAAAATTCAGCTGTTTGATGGAGGTTTTGATTTTGGTTTTATTACTGGTTGTGAACTTAACAATGCTAATATTGGAAGAGATATAAGTAGTCCAAATCCATATTTGGTGTTCACCGCCGGACACGGAATTACAGATAGCTGGTCACTTGCATATAATGCAGGTATTGTTTATGGCGGTATTGATAATAGAACAGACGATGGCTTTAAAGAGGCATTTTGGTCACTATTATCTGATTTCAAAATCAACGACAAAGTAACAGCTTATGTTGAGTTTGATTATATAATTGGTCGTTGGTTTGACTATAACTTTATCTATGACAACGGTATAAGATACAAAGTCTCAGATAATGTACAGCTTGATTTTTCTTTAGGCACTTCTTTCCTAAAAAGATTTAATTTCTATTCTTGTGGTGTGAGTTGGCTGATAAAATAGAAGTATCAGATTAGTATCACAATACCTTTTGAACTTTGAGCTCATTTCCATCTCTATCAGGAAATTGAGCTCTCAGTTTTTCAACATCTTCAAATTTTACCGGGATGTCTTCTTCTAATGAGTCATCTGCTAATTCCAATTCAGGCTTGTCAACCCTTTTGAAATCATTTAGGACAGAAACAATTTTTATATTCTTATCTAAATCATTACTAAGCTGTTCTAAATTTTCGAATTCAGGAGCAAAACCTGATATTTTGCATAGCTGTTCAATATTATAACTCATACTTACTTCTTTAAAACATTGTCCAAACAAAACTTACAAACGGAGCAGCAAAAGGAGCAGTAGAAAAAGCAAAACCGAAATCTGCTGCAAATTCAGTGTTGCACAGCCTTACCCCCAAAAGCACAGCAGTATTAGTAGGTTTTTCTACGTCATTGTTCCAAAGTTCACCTATAATATGCACGCCCTGCCAGCCATCAATTTTTGTATCTACACCCAGCCCGATACCAAATGCACCATCAGCATATTGCAAATCAAGAAGTTCATCTCTAAATCGGACATCATAGTAGTCTGCACTGCCTGCTTTATAAAATATGTTTCCTGTCAATCTGGACTTAGCTCCTGTAAAAGTAGCAACACCATAGGCATGGATAAGTCTGTTATTGTCATTTATAAATGCTAGGTTAGAACCCACTGCAAGAGCCAAACCACCATCATAATCTTCAAATTGCTGATCATAGAAGGTTACTTTGGCATCAAAATTAGTAATCTGATCTTTGCCGTTGATGTACGGTAACAATGTTCTGCCAACCATTATCGATACATAATCTGTTATGCCAAATCCTGCATTAAAGAAAAGCAATTCGAAAGAACCTAAGTAGTGATTGTTTTTAATAGCTTTTGCAGTTGGCAGTAAAAATACTCTACTGTCATGCCTATAGTTCTCTTCTTTCAAATTCATTTCCTTAATTTGATCGGCATAAATCGTGGCAGTGCCAATTTGCATTTGAAAACGAAATCCTTCACCACGCTCAGGACTGTTTTTAAATTCAACAATGGAACCGGTCATCACATCACCGTTTGTCATTCGAATGACATAAGTATAGTCTTCGCCAAGCATTAAATCTCTAGGAAGCTCTTTAGCAAAAGTGGAAATAAATGAGACAATAACTAAAAGCAATACAGCAAAATACTTCATAACTCTCTCTAATTAATCGTTGGACAATGCTAACTGGCCGCAAGCAGCCTCTATATCTCCGCCAAAAGTATCACGAAGAATAACAGGTATTTTATTTTGTCTAAGTTTATCGGCGAATTTTTTCATATTCTCTTTACTAGCAGGCTTTAGCTCTTTAACAAAGCCATCAGCTCCGGTAAAAGAAATATCATTAAATGGAATGACATTTACTCGAGAAGGTACACGCCTTGCAATCTTTGTTAAACGCTTTATGTCCTCATCTGTGTCGTTGAGTCCTTCAAATAATATGTATTCGTAAGTAACTCCCATTTTAGTTTCTCTATAATACTCTTCTACAGCATCCATTAGCTTCTGTATAGAAAATGATTTAGAAATTGGCATTAACTTTTCTCTTAAACCATTTGTAGTTGCATGAAGAGAAACTGCCAATTTTACAGGATACTTCTCTTTAGCAAGCTGTTTGACACGCGGAGCTACACCTGAAGTAGACAGTGTCATTCTTTTCCTTGATATGAGCTTTATCTTTTCATCTGCCATAATTTCGATAGATTTCACTACATTATTATAGTTCATAAGCGGCTCGCCCATGCCCATATATACAATGTTTTTTATCTTACAGTTCAAATCTTTTTCAACTAATAAGATTTGATCTATAATTTCAGCAGCCGTAAGATTTCTTTGGAAGCCCAAAGTGCCTGTAGCACAAAAAGCACATCCGACAGGACATCCTGCCATAGATGAAATACAAAGAGATACTCTTTCAATATTTTCACCCGATTCATCGAACCAAGGCATATAAACAGCTTCTATACCAAAACCATCTTTAAGAGTAAAGAGGTATTTGATAGAACCGTCTTCACTGACTCTTTTTTTGCTTATGGATATTGAAGTAATTTCAAAGTACTCTTCAAGCCTTTCTCTGAGTTGTGCAGGTAAAGTAGTAGCATCCTTAAAGCTGCTAATTCTTCTGGTATAAATTTCATCTATAATCTGTTTTGCGCGGAACTTTTTTTCGCCCATCTCTAGCAAATATTGTTCTAACTCAGCTACGCTAAAGTCTTTTATATTCAATTTATTAGACATGTAAATCCTTGGTTTCTTTAAACGGGTAAATTTATAATTGCAATTTCGCTCTTTTCTGTGACTTATCTAAATGCAATTTAGTTTGACGACTAAAAATCATCTATAAACTGTAAAAAAATAGATGCCCAAAGACAAAATTCTCACAGTATTAATTATATTTCCAACTATAATCTTTCATTTATATCATATTTTGATTATTTTGTACCAAATAAAATATTCACTTAATTATTTGATAATATGAAAGCCAAAATTTTTGATTTGAAACTAGTTATATTGATTGTCTTTTCAATTATTACATTATCTTCTTGCTCTTCTGTCAAAGTTCACAATGAATCTGTCGACCGTGATAACCCTGAAATCAATTATACTGATTTAATTGCGCCTGGTCTTGAGATTGATGATGTTCTTTATAAAGGTCAAAAAGATAAATCTACTTCTTCAGTTACGAGCAGAAGATTTTCTGATGATAATTTTGACAAATCGAACGAAATGTACTATTTAGCTAAGTTTGAAGACTTTGAAAAAACAATTTTGGGTTCATATGACTACTACTATAGAATAGGAAGCAGTAAAAACGATTTAATTAAATTAGCTCTGCAAAATTTAATTGAAGATCCTTACACAGAGATCATTCCTCCTAAATATATAACAGTCGATATCAAAAATTTTGAAATAAAAGATGATATTAGTTTCCTTAATTCTCGTTTTATACAGAATCTGGAAATTGAATTTTCCTATAAAGACGATGATGTAGATTTTAACTTCGTGAGCAAAAGTATTGATACATTATATCAAAACAAACCAAATATTGACCATCTGAACCGACTTGTATACTCTGGTATTTATAAATGTGCAGATCAGTTTATCAATGCATATAGAAACATGAGCCCTTCAGATTCTCAGAACAAACAAAGCGAACAATCTGATATTATCACTGAATCTAATAGTGACAATAATCAATGGCCTCAGTATACTCAGCGTAATAATTCTAAAATTAGAACTAAACGATATATACCCCATCCTAGAGTTCGTATAGGTGGCTATTCAAATGGAGGGTATACATATGGTGGTGAGCTATCTATTAATTTTGGAATTAGTGAAAGCGGTCACTTTACTCCTGCTGCGACACTGCGTGTAACAAATGAATATTTCTCACTTGGTTTTACTCCAATGTTTTATCTAGATGATACTAGAACAGGTTTCTATTTACTTACTGGAGTCGAGTTTATGAATACATATTCTGAAACTTATTACTATACTTCTTATTACGGAAGAGGATCAAATACTATAGATTCGTATTCATCAATTAATGGAGTCATGGGATTAGGATTCAGAGCAGGAATTATTGATTTTAGATTGGCTGCTATTGGTAGCTACAGGTTGGGTGATTCAGGTTATAAACAAACTGAATCAGATCTCCTTTTAGGAGTATCTCTTTGTTTCTAAGTCTCTATACTAACTTTTGTGATTTATACTATTAAGTGATTTGGCTGCTTTTTTGTTACACTGAAACTGAAATTGAACTAACCTTGTACTTCCTTGAGAAGAAGCACATTTACTTCATTTCTGGAAAGTAAAGTTAGCTTATTTCTACTAAAAAACTTATTTACAAAACCAGACAAAACACTTCTAAAAACATAATATTGGTGTTTGATATCTAATGATTTTTAATTATTTTACCATGAGCAATACATGCAATTTAATATATGTATTTTATCTATATAAAAATACCATATGATATGTATTTCACAACATCTGTTAATCAAATAATTTTTATATTGAGTTTCCAATGTCAAAAACTAACACTACCATATATATAATTTCAATTTTGGCAATTATATTTTTAACTTCAAATAGCCTAACTGCTCAGACCAGATCTGCCGGAAATACAAATAATGCAGATATACCTCAAAATGAAGAAACTGAGAAAACAATATTCAACACTCCTTTAAATAGGGGTTACAAATTATTACATCCAACTACAAAAATTGGTGCATATTTTGGCATTGGTGGACTTGGAGTTTCTTTTGGTCATTATATAGGTGACCTAGTAAACACAGGCAATTGGATTCACGGAATAAATTTGAATATTTCCAAACATGCTTCATATTTATACTACTCTCCTACCTACTACGAAGATGATAGCAAATCAGGTTTTTTATAGCTCCATCATTAGATTTAGTTTATTATTTCGGTGATCCAGACAAAGGAGAGCTTTCATCAAGTCATATAAATCATTATTTAGAATCTCAAGTATACCAACCTGATAACTCATCTCTCGGTGCTGGTGTTTCACTTGCGATAGGTTCGAGAGATGACGATGTTGAATTTAAAATTGGAGGGTCAGTCGCAGTAGTTGAAAGAAATTTCTACAACAGTTCGCAGCATAGGGGAAATCTATTTGTTACCATTTCATACTATGTTTTCTAGATTGAAACCATTGCTCGCATAGTAAAACTAATATGGTCTCAACTTTTTTAAAACATAAAGACTAATATTTCTACAAAGAGTTGGATTATAATCTCTTACAGCAGTAAAAAATTTTGAATCTTTAAAATTATAATTGAGAATAAAAATGCAATTTTCGAACTACTTCCTTTTGTTTTTACTGACTGCTATTTTATCATCATGCGTAACAAATAAAACTTATGTAGAAAAATTCAACCCTAATCACCCCGAAATATCTAAAGAAAACTTAAAACAGGCAGACATCAATATTGACTCTGTTTTTTACCAAGGGTGTAGTGCTAATCCCAAATCTTACAAAGTTTTTGAATCCCCTGAAAAAGCAAATGATGAAATGTTTGACTTCTTAGATGAACCGGACTACTTTGCTACATTCTCAAAAAATCGAGATGATGAATCAGGAAATAAAAAATATTACTTTAATATTGACAAAAATAAAAACTCATTTGTTCTAAAAGCTCTGGAAACAATGTTAGAATCAGATTTGAATAATAGCGATAAGATAGATGTTCAAGTCAATATTTTGGAACACAAGGTAGATGAAGATATTTATATGTTTCAGGCTTGCTATTATCAAACCCTTGAAATGGAGTTCCATTATACAGTTCATAACAAGCAATTCCACTTTGTAGCTGAAAGCGTAGATTCTTTAACACTGCCGCATGCTGATTTAAGTCAAATAAATAAGTTAGCATACAAAGGTGTATATAAATGTGCTAAACAGTTTGTAGAATATCATATTTCGCAAGATTATGATCAGTATTCTACATCAGCATTAGCCGTTAAAAGAAAAGCTGATTTTAAAAGACGCTTTAATAAACGAATTCAATATAACAGACATCCCAGTTTCAAGTTCGGTTTAACACAATTTGCAGGATCAAGCGGATTAGCATTTGGCTACACTTCTTCACCAAAAGAAAAGGGTCGTTATACTAATTCCTTTAGTAGTAGGCTAACATTTGAAAATTTTTCTTTTGGTTACACGCCAGTTGTTTATTATGAAGAAAACCGAATTGGTCAATATTTATTCCTATCTTTCGATTTTATTATGTTTTTTGAAAAAGAAAGTGAAAACAGAGATACTTCAGATGCAGCATACTCCATTTCTCTCGGTATTGGAGATAGATTCGATAAGATTGACTTAAAAGCTGGAGGTTCGCTAATCTTTGATAATGAATACGACAATAACAAAGCACAGTTTTATCTGTATTTAGAAGCTGCTTATTATTTTTAGTATAACTTGTTTTGACATGAGGAATTCTTATTGGCTTACAATTTGCTAAATTCTTATCTTTGTATATTATTATAAAAAAATAGCAGTCTAAGACATGAGAATTGCATATTTATCTACATTCTACCCATTCAGAGGTGGTATTGCTCAATTTAATGCATTATTATACAGAGAACTTGCTGCAAAGCATGACACTGTTCCATATACTTTTTTGAGACAGTATCCGGATTTTCTTTTCCCAGGTAAAACTCAGTACGTTCAGGATGGTGACACTGCAGAAAGAATTGATTCTAAAAAAGTTTTAGACACTGCAAACCCTTTGAGTTATGTAAGAGCTGCAAAGAAAATAGCACCTTTTAAACCTGATATACTGCTAACAAAATTTTGGATGCCCTATTTTGCACCTTCTCTCGGAAAAGTTGCAAAACACCTTGGCAAAAGCGGTACTAAGTCAATAAGTATCTTAGATAATGTAATTCCGCATGAAACCAGACCCGGCGATATTAGTCTAATAAAATATTTTTTAAATGCCAATGATGCATTTATAGTGATGAGTGATGCAGTAAAAAAAGATCTGCTAAAACTAAAACCAAATGCAGTTTATGAGCATCACCCCCACCCTCTTTATGATCATTTTGGTCTGAAGATGCAGAAGGTGAATGCAAGAAAAGCTATGAATATTCCTGAAAAAAGCAAAGTGTTGCTTTTCTTTGGTTTCATAAGAGACTATAAAGGGCTGGATTTACTACTTCAAGCAATGAAACAACTTCCTGAAGATTATTTCTTACTTATTGCCGGCGAAGTATATGGCAGCTTTGATAAGTATGAAGAAATGATCGACAGAATGGATCTTAGATCTAAAGTTGGCCTAAATGTTAGATATATCGGCGACGATGAAGTCAGTCGATTTTTCTCTGTAGCAGACGCTTGCGTTCTGCCTTACAAATCAGCAACTCAAAGCGGTATAGTAGGTATAAGTTACCATTTTGATTTGCCTGTTATTGCTACTGACGTGGGAGGGCTGAAAGAGATGATAGAGCCATTCGGAACAGGTGCAATGATTAAGAGACCACATTCTAATGATATTGCTGAAACGATTAAGCAATTTTTCGAATCAGGAGAATCTGCTAGTAGTATTGAGAATATTCAGACATACAAAAAGAAATATAATTGGAACACCCTGGCAACTAGCATAGAAAATTTGCATGATATGCTGTAGTTTTTTTACTTTAATAAAATATATTCTTCGTTTTTTATCATTATTGGCCATATCAAAGTTTTTTTTCTTATTGTCAATATTTTTTTGAAACGAGTTTAAACTTTAAGGGTAGTTTAAGTATCAAACATACAGAAGCTTCCATATGTTTGAAATACTAAATTTAACTAAATTCTTAGGGGAATTGTTATGAAGAAGATACTAATCACAGTTTTTGCACTCATCTTGTCCTTTGGACTTTATTCTTGTGATAAAGAAAATATGGGCGGAGTAGATCTAGGAGATATTGAAACTCCTTCAGATTATTTTGTTTTGGTTGAAGAAGACAACACAGTACCTGACTTGTTCGATGCAACTATGGAAACTGATTTGTGTATGATTCCGGCAGAATATCCAAACTCAATGATGATGCATAAGTACAAAGGTAAAAAGAACGACAAGAAGCCACCTAGAGGCAAACGTTTCTTCCAGTTTGGTCAAATATTCAGATCTATGGATTTAACTGAAACTCAAATTGCTTTAATTCCTGACATCATTAAAGATCATTACTTATGCATGTACGAAGCTAAAATGGCATTTAGAACTGCATTAGATGAAGTATTTGCTCAAGCAAGAGAAGACAGACTTGAAATTATTACTGATTATAGAAATGGTGATATCACTCGCCAAGAAGCATACGATCTTATTAAAGCTTTAAATGAAACAACTCGTGCAGCAATTCAAAACTCTGAAGCTCACGCTACATTTGAAGCAGCAATGTGTGAATGTTTCAATGAAATGATTACTTCCATCGAAGAAATCTTGGATGATGATCAGCTAGCAGAATGGCAAACTTGGTTAGATAGCTGCAATCACCCATGTTTGGAAGAAGAAACTGAAGAAGACATCGACTAGAAATTTTAAAATTACATATGTATGTAAGCCAACTTCAATAAAGAGGTTGGCTTTTTTTTATGTACCTACATTTTTAAACTAATCATAGTACTTTTTTCGTCCTGCCTAAATGATAAACATTTATTGAGTAGTGAATAGTATGAGCATTTACGAACATAAAATTCGTCTTGCAAATGTTGATAAGCAACTTGAAATGCAAGATTTTCAAAACAAAGTTATACTTATTGTAAATGTAGCAAGTCAATGTGGCTTTACTCCTCAATATGAACAACTTGAATCGCTGTACAAAAAATATAAAGATAATGATTTTTTGATTCTTGGTTTTCCTTGTAATCAATTTGCTAATCAAGAGCCGGGAAATGAAGAAGATATAGTATCTTTTTGCAGTCTTAACTATGATGTATCTTTCCCAATTTGCGGTAAAGTTGATGTGAATGGAGACGACGCTCATCCTCTTTATAAAGAGTTGAAAGATTTGGCACCAGGCACTTTGGGGAAATCAATTAAATGGAATTTTACAAAATTCCTTATTAGTAAAAATGCAGACTCAATATTACGATTTGCGCCGGCAACAAAACCTTTTACACTAGAAAAACATATAAAACATTTTTTAAATATTTAAAGGAAAGAAGCCATGAAAAAGGCAATTCCAATTGTACTTGTACTTATTTTCAGTCTCTTTTTTGCAGGAAATGTATACACTTCTGAACATGCTGATATTTACAATTTCAAAGTCAAAACTATTGACGGCGATGATATCACTCTCAATGAGTATGATGGTAAGGTTATGCTTATTGTAAATGTTGCCAGTAAGTGTGGGCTTACACCACATTATAAAGGCCTCCAGGAGTTATACAGCAAATATTCGGATAAAGGGTTTGTAGTGCTTGGTTTCCCTTGTAATCAGTTCCTGGCACAAGAGCCCGGTACAGAAGAAGAAATCAAAGAATTTTGCTCTACAAACTTTAATGTGTCCTTCCCTATGTTTTCTAAGATTGAAGTAAATGGAGAGAATGCTCACCCACTTTATCAATACTTGACCAATAAAGACATAGATGGATATAGCGGTAAAATTGAATGGAATTTTGCTAAGTTCTTAGTAGATAAATCAGGTAAAGTAGTAAAAAGATATCATCCTAAGACAGATCCTAAGGATATAGCAGCTGATATTGAGAAACTATTTTAATGATTTTCTTTCATTAAATATAAAACTACAAGAATTATCTATATATGATTATTCTGCAATACAACCATATATACTACTGTATATGTGTAAGTATTAATTGACATAATTAAATATTATATATTTAATCTACATGAAATCATTTTTCAAAGATACAAATTGACTAAAAAAAGAATATTTGTAGCGAGTTTATAGATTTTTACTTTATCTCTTTTATTTCCATAGACTTATCTATATTCTAAAAAAGTATTACAGATAACAAAATAATAATTGGCAATAAAAGGATAAAATAGTAACTTACATTATATGCTTAGATGCTTATGCATCACGTATTGTTGACTACAGGGAAGTGTTATTTATAGCACTTCCTTTTTTTATCTCCTCCAATAATCTAGCTGTCAGAATACTCCTTTAATGAAAAAATGTAATTTTGCAAAAATGATTTTCTGTGAATCATAGAAATCCATTGTTTTCAGTCGTTTAAATAAATCTGTATTTTCTTTCGGGCATTTTCCGTAATATTGCATTAGTCATTTTAGTAACTAATAACAGATATTGAAGTTGAAATCGATATTACTGATTTTTACAATCTTTTTTGTTCTATCCTGTTCGAAAGACGAAAACAAACAAGTTGAAAAAAATACTCCTGAACAGGACAGCCTAGCCAAAATTCGCAAAGATTCTATAGATCTTGCGAAAAAAATTGCAGCTTATGAAACTAGGTTCGATACAGTTAAATATCTAAAAACTGTGATCGAAGATAAAAATCATCTAATCAAAGTGAAATCTGACTGGAAGAGACTCAAAGAAGATCATTTCCCAAACAAAATTTTTATTACGTTAAATCGAAAAGAAAGAAGATATCTTAGAGTCGGAGATACTATTGTAGTACCAGATACTATAATTTCTGACTTAAGAGCATATTCTCTTTTTCCCCAATATTATCACGCTGCTCGTGACATTAATAAACTTATCGTTGTTTCAAACAAGTATCAATGCTATGCTTGTTATGAGAATGGTGAATTAGTTAGATTTGCTGCATGTAACTCGGGTAAAGAAAGAACTCCTACATTTCCGGGTAGATATGCACTTACCTGGAAGGAAAAAGAAAGAAGATCTTCCCTGGATAGTAATTGGGTGATGCCATACACTTGGAACTTCCACCCTTATGCGGGTAATGCTTTTCATCAATTTGATATGCCAGGTAGACCTGTTTCACATTCCTGTGTAAGACAATTTATGACAGATGCTAAATGGCTTTATACTTGGGGGGACAGACAAAAAAGAGATACTGCCAGAAACGCCATACCATTTTCAGGCACACCTGTAATAGTGCTTGATGTTTTTGATTTTTCAAGAAAGAAATTTGGACCTTGGTTAGATATCACTGATAACTATTTTAGAATAGACAGCTTGCCTTCCAATCCAATGGAAGTCGAAGAAGCATTAATACCAATGTGCCAGATACCTGAAACAAGCAGATGGCGATATGCTCAAAACAAAAAATTCATCTATGCTGAAGACACTCTAAGAGCTAGAGAAATTATAAGAGAGGGTGTGAAACTTATAGCTTCTGTGAATTTCAATGAAAAACGAAGAAAAGAGAAAGCCAGAAAAGCTAAACTTAAAAAACTCGAAGAAGAAAAGAAAAAAGCACTTGAACAAGATACACTAAACACACAAAAGGATTAACATGAAAGCGTGGAAAGCAGAAGCTTTACTGGTACTAATGACTCTTATCTGGGGAGCAACTTTTACTTTTACAAAACAAGGGCTGGATGACACTACTCCATTTTTATATATAATATTGCGATTTCTGCTTGCTCTAATCCTTTCTTTAGTTACATTTAGAAAATATATCAAATTAATCGACAAGAAAATGGCGGTGCAGGGAATAATCCTTGGTTTGTTCTTTGGGGGCGGATTTTTACTTCAAACTTTGGGATTAAAACTTACAGAGGCATCAAAATCAGGTTTTATTACAGGTATTACTGTAGTTATTACTCCTTTTATATTTTCCTTAATAGAAAAAAAGAAGGTTAAGTTTTGGAGCAAAGTTGGTGTAGTCTTAGCTACTCCCGGCTTATGGTTATTTAGTAATCCTGACATTGACAATATTAATATGGGAGATGTTCTCACATTAATCTCAACACTTTTCTGGGCATTCTACATTGTTTATATGGATATATTTACTAAAGACAGAAACAGAAAAGGTGAAAGCGGTGCAATGGTGATACTTCAATATGTAGGTGCACTCCCCTTAACGATACTTGCTTTTTTAATTTTTGAGCTGCCACAAGGTGTATATATAAATCCTACTTATAATTTACTTGTCTCGGTTTTGTTTAACGGAGTAATGGCCTCATTTATAGTTACGATTATCCATACAAGTGTCCAGAAATACTCTTCCCCGGTGAAAGCAGCTCTGATATTTGCTTTAGAACCGGTTTTTGCAGCTCTATTTGCTTTTGCAATTCTGGGAGAACTAATGACAGGCATCGAATACATTGGTGGTGCAATTCTGCTAAGCGGTGTTTTAGTATCTGAATTAGGTGGATTCCTTTCAAAAAAGAAACAATAGCTCGACAAATTTGTTTTTAATTATCGACACTATTGTATGAGTATAGACAAAATAGTGAAAAGGCAAATTCGGCTTAAACTTAAGTCAATAAACAACTTATATAATTTTTTACATCTTTGGCATAGTAATTGGACTCCTGACTCCAGGAGAGATTATATGCGAAAAATAATTATTATATCACTACTGCTTTGCTGTTTTGTCTGTATTTCAAATTTAGATGCTTTTCAAAATCAAAAACAAGGAAAGCACAAAAAACAATCTAAGTCGGACACAGTTAAGGTAGTGAAGACAAAAAAACACAAGAATTGCTGTACAGACTCTACAGTAAGCTGCGACAGGTTTATTGATAAAGACAGAGACGGTATAAATGATAACCGATGCAAAGGCTACGGAGTTTGCAAGCAGAAGCATAATAAAAAAAATAAATCTAAATGAAGTAAAAGTGCAATAGTTTAGTCATAATACGTTTTTAATTTATATAATTAAGGTGTGTATTATGGCTTTTCTTGATAAATTAAAACTCCGAACCAGACTCTTTGTCAGTTTTACACTTGCAGTGTTGCTGACTTTCGGTGTTGGTAGTGCAATGCTATTTAGTGTTTTTTATTTCTCTGTAAAAGAATCTACAGAGCGAAACCTTTCTAATACTTCTAATATGATTTTCAATATGATAGAACTTGCAGCAAGTTCTTCATTAGAAAACTACCTTCTCTCTTCAGTAACTTCCAGCTTACAAGGTTTAGACAGCATCTATAAGCAATATGAGACTGGTCTGTACTCTGAGAACGAAGCAAAAGCAATTGCCACACAATACATTTTGAGCAGAAACATTTCTGATCATGGTTACATGATTATTATGGATACAAACTCAAAAATCATTGCACACCCTTCTGAAAAATTTGTTGGAATCAATATCAGTGATATCCATTCGATAAAAGAGACAAAAAAAGAATACGGTAATTATATAGAATATGATTTTGATCCCAAGTCAACTCCAAAGAAAAAAGCACTTTATCAAATGAGATTTCCGCAATGGAATTGGCTAATTGCGGCAACTGCCCAAAGACAAGAATCCCAGAATATGATTAATATTGAAAATATCAAAAGAAAGCTAAATAAACTAAATTTGGGTAGAAACGGATATGTTTTTATCATAGATACACTTGGCAAATTTGTTTATCACCCCTACCTGGATACTCTCCAGAACCATTCCAATAAACAGTCTTATACTGATCTAAAAAATCAAATTTTAGAGAAAAAAAATGGTAGTATTGATTACCTTTGGACTAATCCTGAAACAATACAAATTCAAAATAAAATAATACACTACCGCTATATTGAAGATTTAAACTGGATAGTTGCTGCTTCTATGTATCATCGTGATGTATACGCTCCTTTGGATAAAACACTAAATATCATTATTCTCACTTTCTTTGTAAGTGTTGTCATTTTATTAATAATATCAACAAAATATAGTAGCTATTTACTAGACCCTATCAAAAGTTTAAATGACAAATTCAAGATGGCGTCCCATAATGATTTCTCAGTTAGAATGGAGTACAATAAAGAAGATGAGCTTGGAGAACTAAGTAAGCATTTCAACCTTTTTATGGAACAACTTAATGAGTACTATGATAACCTTTCTCGCCAAATTAGGGAACGTTTGGAAGTTGAAGAAACTTTGAAAGAATATCAGGAAGATTTGGAGCAAAAAGTTGTTATGCGTACTACTGAACTTGTAAATTTGAATGATAAACTTAAAATGGAAGTAGAATTTAGAAAAGAAATTGCTGAAAATCTTAAAGAATCTGAAGAACAATATAAAGTTCTATTTGAAAATACTGATAATATCATCTTCCTTATTGTCAAAAATCGTATAGAAATAGCTAATAGTTCTTTTGTAGAGACCTTTGTGCCTGAAAACTTGGATAATATAAGAAATCTCAGTTTTACAGAGCTTTTTGAAGCATCAGTGAGGAAAAACTTCTTGGATGCTTTCACTGAAATGCAGCAAGATAAAACTAAATCAATTTCTTTTGAGTTCAAGACTAAAGACAACACTGCTATTGACAAGTATTTTGAAGCAAACATTAATGCTATCCATTACAAAGCCTCTCTTGCTTTTCTGGTTTCTATTGCAGACATAACAAGTAAGAAATTTATGGAAGGCAGAATAATGCAGACACAAAAAATGGAATCTATTGGTCAACTGGCTGCAGGTATAGCGCATGAAATAAACACTCCTATGCAGTTTATTGGTGACAACAATTCATTCCTTATCTCTGTGTTTGATGATATTTTCGAATATATAGAAATGTTAAAACGACTCATTACAATCAATGACGGAAGTAGAATAGCTGAGGTTGAAAAACTTGAAGAAAAATATGATATAAATTTCTTGAAACAGGAAACACCGGAAGCTCTTTTTAGAACTCAAAGTGGTGTGCAGCGAATCAGCAAGATCGTAAGCGCCATGAAAAAATTCGCCCACCCGTCCGGTAAAGAAATGAAACTCTCTGATATCAATCAGGGCATAGATGTTACTATCACGATATCTAAAAATGAGTGGAAATATGTTGCTGAAATAGAAACTAATTATGATAAAAATCTACCTCTGATTTCCTGCTATTTTGATGAGCTAAATCAAGTGATTCTAAACATGATTGTCAATGCTGCTCACGCTATAGAGGAAAAACAAAACGCACTTGGTGATAATGAAAAAGGCACTATCAAAATAAGTACTCTAAAAGATGGAGACTTTGTTAAAATTATTATCTCTGATACTGGGGTTGGAATTTCAGAAGAGAATAAATACAAGATATTTGATCCGTTTTTCACAACAAAAGAAGTTGGTAAAGGCACCGGTCAAGGATTGTCCATTGCTTACGATATTATTGTAAATAAGCACTTTGGAAATATAGATATCAAATCTGAAATTGGAGTCGGTTCATCCTTTATAATTTCTTTGCCAATTAAGGATATTAATTAATAAAGGAATTCCAGATATGTCTGAGGTTTGGTGCATACTTCATGCCAATCAGCATACCAAAGTAAACCAAGATTATATATAGCATCAGTAAGTAGCTGTTTATAATATCATTACTGTGTCTATCGCTTGGCGGAACATCTGTATATACTTTACAGCCTATCTCTTCTTCGTGGTCAGCTACCATAGTGTCTCCAGGAAGACCTGAAAGCAATTTATATATGATAAAATCACTCGCAGCTGAAATACTAAATATCACTCCCCATAATAAAGCTAAAATGTTGCCACTCATCATAGCCCATAAACCCGGAATAAGCCCTACTAAAATACCGGGCAGCATAATTGACACTCTATATGCTGAAAGTTTCACAGGACGCTTCAAATGAGCATATGCAGCAATTGATTTCCAATCCACTCCAAACTTTATATCACGAAAAGATACACGACCAAAAATCATCCAGGCAAATGCGTGAACTAGTTCATGAAGTAAGTTCCCAAAAATAAAAGCCGGAATACCAAATATTGCTATAATCAATAAATTACTAACTTGATGAGCTTCGGATATCCCATGTAGGAAGTAATAAGTGGGTATAAAAAGCAAAAAAATCAAAAAAATAAAAGGGAAAGAGTACTTATTGATTTTATTCAAAGGAATTATATAGTCTTGTGTTTTTGTTTCCATGTCACTACATCTTTTAAATACATATTCGCTACACTCTGCAACTGCAAATATAGCTCCAAAAAATGCATTATTTGCATCAAATTAAAATCACGACAATTGATTGAGCCAATACTCCTCTCAAATCATAGTATGAGCAAGCAGAATAGTTCTTTACTTGTTATTTAACAGTTCCAATCTCGCTATCCATAAGCTCTTTATTCGGCAGTTTAGTGATATTTTCTCTATTTAAAAAAATTAGTCCAACTACTAACTGTAGAACAAAACTTATTGCATGATTTATTATGGCATAAGCCAACCCAAGCTCTTCAGGTATACCGTACAATGCCTCCAAAGATTTAGCTATTACCGCATGATATACTCCAATTCCTCCGGGAGTTGGTGCCAAAGATATAGCAATACCGGAACCTATGAGTAAAATAAGAGCATCCCCAAGCCCTAGTCCATATAAGCTTACAAAATCAAAACAGTAAAAGGTGATGTATAATGGAAGTGCATAGCAAAACCAAATTAAAGACGACTCAACAATCAATCTGAAATACTGTGAAGGACGCTTGATTATTGCAAATCCTGACCTGAATTTTACGAACAAATCAGAAACTTTTACATATATCTTTTCTGAAAACGGCTTGATTACCCATTCCAGAATTTTATCTACCAGTGGTTTATAGAAACTTGAAACCAAAGCAATGATGACTAGACCTGATATTAGTATGATGTTTTTTTCGTCCAGCTCTTTCGGCATTATCTTTACAATCGTATCAGAGAAGACTAAAAAGGATAAGGCAAACAGCCCCAATAGGGTAAATACATCTATTATTCTTTCCATAATGATGGTGGCAAAAAGAGATGTATATGATACTTTTTCATTTCTGGCGACAACATAGGGTCTTAGAAATTCACCTGATCTTGGTATTATACTGTTTAAAGCATAACCTATCATAACAGCCGAAAACAAATTATAAACTGATTTTGGTTCAAATATTGGCTTAAGCATTGTTTTCCAGCGTATAGCTCTTATCCAATGAGAAAGCAATATTATAGGAAGTGGAATAACAGCCCATAAATAATCAGCGTTTTGTAAAATATGATATACTTTTTTAATCTCAATATCTTCAATTGCCCAGTAAATGGCGAAGAACATAATTGCAAAAGAGACTATGTACTGTATTGTCTTTTTTATATTTTTATTCATCATTAATGTTATGCTTTATGTATAATTAGCAAAGTAAGCAAACTTACAAAAAAAAGCTTAGAATACACTTGAATAATCTAAAATTATTCATAATACCACCATAAAAAAACCCCTCAATGTAAATTGAGAGGTTCTTTGTATCAATATTTTGAGTGACTTACGCGATAGTGATATCATCACACAAGTATACATCCTGAATAGTGTTAAGAAGCTTAACACCATCTTCCATTGGTCTTTGGAAAGCTTTTCTACCTGAAATAAGTCCCATACCGCCTGCACGTTTGTTGATAACTGCAGTTGTAACAGCCTGTTCAAAGTCATTGCTGCCGGAAGCTCCACCACTGTTGATAAGACCAGCTCTACCCATGTAGCAATTAGCTACTTGGTATCGAGTCAAATCAATTGGATGATCAGTAGTAAGTTCAGTATAAACTCTTTCGTCAATCTTACCATAGCTGGAGTTACCCATATTCATGGCTTTGAAACCACCATTACACTCAGGCATTTTTTGCTTGATTATGTCAGCTTCAATAGTAACACCCAGGTGATTCGCCTGACCGGTCAAATCAGTTGCTACATGATAATCTTTATCTTTATTAAAATCATTATTTCTCAAATAGCACCAAAGAATAGTGCCCATACCTAATTCGTGTGCTATTTGGAATGCTTCCGCAACTTCTATAATCTGACGGTTAGAGTTTTCAGAACCAAAATAGATAGTTGCTCCAATTGCAGCAGCACCCATATCATAAGCTTGTTCGATTCTTCCAAACATAATTTGATCGAAATCATTTGGATAAGTCATAAGCTCATTATGGTTTACTTTAACGATAAAAGGAATTTTGTGCGCATATTTTCTAGACATCATACCTAAAACGCCAAAAGTAGAAGCAACAGCGTTACATCCACCTTCAATAGCTAATTTGATGATGTTTTCAGGATCAAAATAAGCAGGGTTTTTAGCAAAACTTGCGCCTGCAGAGTGTTCGATGCCTTGGTCAACAGGTAAAATTGACATATAACCTGTTCCACCTAATCTACCATGGTTGAATATCCATTCCAAATTGCCCAAAACTCTGTTGTTTCTATCAGAATTGATAAAGATATCGTCAACAAAAGAAGGTGAAGGCAAGTGGAGCTGCTCTTTTTTGATTCTCGGATTATCAAAACCTAAAAGATTATCCGCTTCTGCTCCAAGATACTCACGAATTTGTTGGATCATGGTAATTTCTCCAAATATAGATTATTAGTATAGACTAAATTATGTTTTATGCAAACTTGCCAAAAGCAATTAGTAAAGATATAAAAAAGGGAACTCATTTCAAAGCTCCCTTATAAACCTTTTTTTCAAAATGTATTACTTAATTACAGCCAGTCTGGTAGTTGTTTGATAGATTCCAGCTCGCATTGTAACGTTGTAAACACCTGATTCTAAATATTCATATGGCACTTTTACTGAGTAATCACCTTCTTGTGTAAGCCCATTTTTCAATGTTGCCACTTTTTTACCCATGGAGTCAAATATATAAATTTCAACATTAGTTTCATAAGCTACGCTATAATCTATTGTTGATCCCGGAATAGCAGGATTACCTTTTACTTTAAGTTCACCCATCTGATATTCACTGATATTTATCAGATTCCCTTCCACAAAACAGCTTATTAGCTGCACCGGAAGTAAATCACCTTCAGATTCTAAACAGCTCATACCGGAATAATCTGCATCAACTGAAATATTTAGTGAATCAGTATCTCCTACGTAGCCAACAAAAGCCAAACTATGAGTTGCATTTTTAACAGCCCCAGCTCCGGATTCTACTGTAATGGCAATAACACCGTTATCTTCCATACTAGTATTTTCTTCTACAAGAGTCCATCCGCTTGCAGGTACAAATTCGCCGACAGCATATCTCAAAGTATTAGAGTTATCCAGATTCAATGTATAAACAATTTTTTCCGGAAGAGTATTGAGTTCAGAAGGTAAATTTGTGTTTATATCAAACTTCAAAGAATTTAGTCCGGATAGAATTGGAACTTTTACTAGCTCTAAATCATCATTACCTGATTTAAATGTAGTCATTACAGTTGCACCTGAAGCCTTACCTTCAAGAGTAACAAGAGCAACACCATTGTTAGTTTCAATATTTAAATCTGCTTTAAAATCACCTTCTGAGCTAGGCACAAAGTACACTTTTAAATCTTTAGAGCTGTTTGCTGCAATGGTAAAATCAGTTGATTCTACATCAAACTCTGCAGGATTATCGCCTGTTAGATTTACAGAAACAGTCATTTCTGAAGATGATGTATTTGGTATTGTTACCTGGAGCTCTTTTGTGTCACAAGATAGTATTTCATCAAAGTCAAGGTTACCCGGATTGACATTCAAAGCTAAACCTTCACCTTCAACTACAATCACTGTTGTGATATATGACACCGGTTCTTCACCTTTAACTGCATCATTGATAATCTCTATTTCAGCAGTCAGCATGCCACCTTTAGTTGGAGTGAATATAACAGGAATATTATGTGAGCCTGTTTTGCCTATAGTAATATCAGTTAGTTTAGTACCTGCTTCGAATTCAAAATCGTTTGTTGGACTTGCAAATCTGATTTCTTTAATATGCAAATCCATGTAATCAGAATTATTATAGATTGTTACGCTATTCGGCGTTGATTTCTGCCCTGCTTTCAGAGAAGTAAAATTAAGATCTTGTGCACTTATTGAAGGAAGACCTCCTAATCCGGTAACTTTTGTAGAAACAGAATTATCTAAATCTTCAACGTCAATAACTAGGTCGCACTCTGCTACTCCTTCAGCATCCGGAGTAAACTTTATCTCTATATCAGCACTTTCACCAACTGCTAAAGTACCTGTAAAAGGAGTCACAAGGGTAAAAATACCGGCATTATTTTCTAAACTCATACTAGTAATTTTTGCAGGACTTTGCCTTTTATTAGTAATCTTATGAGTTATAGTTTGAGAATCTTCTACTCTGGTAAGACCAATATTGATTTCATCAATAGGAAAATCTGTAGCTAAAACATTTGCAGTGATATTTGTTTTCTCATCTCCGCAGTAATCAGCATTCGAAATTTTATAATTTAGCTGAGCGGTTTTATTACCCGGGTTAGATGAGTTAATTTCCAAACTTACTGCCAGGCACTCACCCGGATTCAAAGTGAAAGGCCCACCTCCTGATAGGAAACTAAAATCAGCAGCATCAGCACCTTCTAGTATCAGATCGCCTGAAATAGGTTCCGGAGTAATATTTTCAAGTACGCAGCTTTCAATTTTTGATGAAGCAGCTCCCGCTGATACATCACCCATCTCAAATAATTCCAGAGTTTTACCAAAGCACGGAGCTATTAATTCTACTGATGGAACATCACACGGCTGACTAACAAAAATCAATTCATATTTCTTGGAAGGATCTGCCGGATCTTTAACATATGTTACTGTAACTTCTGTTGGATTAGAAGGACTTACCGTGAATGGAGGTTTGGGACTTATAGAAAACCTAGATTTATCAGTGTCTCCAAAAATCGCATAGTCACTAACCAGAAAATCTGAATTATTTGCCTTGATCTGAAACTTACTTACATTATTTCCCTTGTAAGTAGTACCAAAATAAAGTTTATTATCAGAAACTTCTGCGGTAGCAACTGCATCATCAGTCAATGTATAATTATATGAATCATTCAAACCATAAAACTTACAAGTAACTTCCAATGTCTGAATTTTACTATCTCCTTCACAGATGTATGGGTTTGTATAAACAAACTTGCAAACATTTCTAATTTCTATTTTCTGTAAGATTTTATCCAGATAATAAGAAATCGAGCTTTCATTGTTTGCAGTATAGCTCTCCCCTTTTGTATCATATGCGATGTAATCTATACCACTGTCCGGATTTGTCTGCACAGAGATTGCATAGAAAGTAATATTATTTGCTTTACAAGCATCTATAATATCATCGTATTTGAAAAAGTCAGGTCCTTCGTACTTACCATCAGTTATCATAACAACAAATTTTGGCAGATTAGGATCGACTTCTTTTAGATAATTAATAGCTCCCTTTTTGTCAGGATTAGCTGACTGAAGAAATGCGTCATTAAAATCAGTTGCTCCATTAGGATCTTTAAGATTATCTTCGATCCATTTAGAGATGTCATCTTTAGTGTTATACCAAGGAGAAGAAGTTCTTTCATCTGTTGAGAAAGGAACTACTTTCATTCTTGACTGAGGATTCATTCGTAATGAATCAACGAACTTTAGCACACCTTTTTTAAGCCAGTCAAAACGCCTCACACCATATTCAACTTCATCTTCCATCGAACGAGAACAATCCAGAAGAAGTGCGCATGCAAATGGCGTGGCGAAATCTTCAACCTTGCAGTCCTGAGTTAAATTATGAGGAGCTGCAGTTGTAAGTTTTGTTCCGTTCAAATTGAGTTCAAATTCATTAAGTGTTAGAGAGGAGTTAGCAGCACCATTTTTATCCTTGACAACATAGTATGCTGCTACTTCAGGATAATTATCAGTGTCCACATTCAAAATTTCGAACGATTGAGCGTTGGCTGGTGTATTAGACAAAAGAACACACAATGCACAATATGCTATCATGCACAATAAATATTTTGTGATTTTCATAGTTGCCCCAATTGTAATAGTTTACAGATCTAATCTGTAGCAATTTGCATAGGTGCTCCTTTTTGCATAACTTATATATAGTAGTCTATCTTATATAGCTAAATTAAAAATTATTTTCAAATAAACAAATATTTTATTGATATGAGCAAAAAATTATCTCTCTCGCACTATAAATTCATATTTATATTGACAATATTTTCCGCATTTTGTTACACACTATATGCAGATAATTGCAAAGATTATATGCTGCTCAATGGTGCTGAAGACTTAGTTGAATTCGGAATGGATACGACACATCACTGGTGGGCAGTCACAGCCCCTTTTCCAAATCGATACAGAATGATAATTGACGGTGTAGAAACTGATGTTTATGAAAAGTTTACTAAGCCTGTTTTTTCTCCTGATGGCCAGAAATATGGTTTTTTTGCTGAGTTTGGAGGCGATTGGAAGCTTATCACACGAGACAGTATTATCGATATTGATGCAACAGATTCCGGAGAAATAGTTTTTAGTCCTGATTCGGAAGTCATGGCTTACAGCTATTTTGAAAGTTCGAGTGAGGTAATTATCTGCGGCAATATGAAATTTGAGATGAGTGATCGCATAGGCAATCTTTACGTTGGCCAAAGAGGATTTCGAATTGCTTATATCAGAAGCCTCGGAGGATTGCAAAAATTGTTTGTAAATGGAAGTGAAGTAGAAAGCTATGATGCTATAAAACCTTTTGGCTTTTGGATGAATGGCCAAATACTATACGCTGCTAAAAACGGATATGATTGGTCTGTCTACAGAGGAGAAGAAGAAATTTCTGAGAATTTCAATTCAATCAGCGATGTTAGAATCAATCTTAAAGGTGATGTAGCAGGATTCCTTGCAGGAAAATCTTCGGGCAAATCAACCGGTGTAATCATTTCTGACCGCTATAGAGATTTGATTTACGGACAGGACTATGATGAAGTATCTAATTTAGATATTCACCCAAGTGAGCCAATGATAACGTACAATGCAAGAAAGCATGATGAGATGCTGATAGTTCTTAACGGCGCAGATTACAATGCAGGACTGGAAGTCGGCAGACCTCGGTTTACTTATGACGGCGAAGATGTAGTTTATGTAGGTTGTGGATCATTTGATTGTTTCGTAGGGATCAGCGGAAAAAAAGTTCCTATTCCGATGCAATTATCATCTAATGCTACTTATGCTTACAAACCAGGCTCTGAAACTTTGGCATATAGCACTAATAGCTCTATGATTGTGAGAGATCTTTACTCGGGAACTCAATATGCTGGCAAGATGATGGATTACCTGAGTTCTCCACGATATAACAGATTCTCGGACAGATACGAAGCGCTTGGTAGAATTGCAAATAGGCTATATTTAATGACGTGTAGTTTTTGATATTGAATAATATAAAATTTTGTAATAAACGTATTATTATATAAAAATATTTTCTTTGGTCTTGTTTTATAGCGGTATTTTTAGCAATTTTGCTCGTACTTTTTGAAAAGAAAAATTATTTAATAAAGCTTTCGTTTTAAAGGAGAAAATTATGCATAAAGATCCTGCTATGAGATTGCAAGATTACCAGGTTTTTGGTGAATTCGGTGGGGTTAACCCTTCAATTACTGATTCAGCAACTTTTACTTTCATGACAACTGAAAAAATGCAACAACTTTTCAGCGAAGAAGTAGAAGGCTGCTTCCTTTATTCTCGTCACTTAAACCCTACTAATATGTTTTTGTCAGCTGCTTTGGCAAAAATTGAAAATACTGAAGACGCTCAGGTGATGGGCAGCGGTATGGGTGCAATTACTTCTTGTTTGATGCAGCTTTGCAAAGCCGGTGATCACATCGTTTCTTCCAGAACGATTTATGGTGGTACTTATGCATTTTTGAAAAATTTTGCTCCTGGTTATAACATCAATACTACATTTGTTAATATCACTGATTTAGCTTCTGTAGAAGCATCTATTACAGAAAATACAAAAGTTATCTATTGTGAAACTATCAGCAACCCTCTTCTTGAAATTGCTGATATACCAGGCCTTCGCAAATTAGCTGATAAATATGGATGTAAATTGGTAGTTGATAATACTTTTTCTCCTATGGTTGTCAGCCCTAAAGAGTTAGGTGCTCACGTTGTTGTTTACTCTATGACTAAATACATCAACGGTACTAACGATGCAACTGCAGGTGCTGTATGTGGTGATCATGACTTTATTCTTAGCATGAAAAGTGTAATTGATGGCGCAGCCATGCTTTTAGGTCCTGTAATTGATCCGTTGCGTTCTACTTCTATATTGAAAAACTTAAGAACTTTACATATCAGAATGAAACAGCATAGTGCAAATGCAATGCATGTAGCTTCTGAATTAGAAAAAGCAGGTATAAAAGTATTTTATCCTGGTCTTCCTTCTCATCCTCAGCACGAATTAATCAAATCTATGATTAATCCTGAGTATGGTTATAGTGGAATGATTACTATCGACTGTAAAACTGCTGAAACAGCAAACTCATTGCTTATTAAAATGCAGGATGCTAAAATTGGTTTCTTCGCTGTATCTCTTGGTTTCTACAAAACTTTATTCTCAGCTCCAGGTAGCTCAACTTCTTCAGAAATTCCTCAAGAAGAACAAGACGAAATGGGAATGACTCCTGGTTTAGTTAGATTCTCTATGGGCTTGGATAATAACCCTCAAGATACTGTTGACAGAATCAAAGCGTGCTTGAAAGAAGTTGGAATGTTATAATTTCTAACTGAAATCTTCAAAAAAAAGGAACTGTTTATTTTCTTAAGCAGTTCCTTTTTTTTATCTATTACTCTACTACAAAACCTATTGATTGTTTTTCGGTCTCATTATCTATTACCAGATAATATACTCCTCTTTTTATGCCTGTAACGTTTATTCTTTTGCTGGCAAAAGCAGTTGTTTTATCATATGTAAAAGAGTTGTCCATATTCTGAATTAAATTCCCCAAATAATCATACAACTTAAAGCTGACATTATTTGTTGTGTGAGGATTAATATAGAATCTTACTTCTGTATAATTTACAGCCGGGTTAGGTCGTGTAGAAATTGGCACAATTGTAGGCATAGCTTCTGTTTCTTCTATTGAAGTTTCATCATAAGGATCTAAAGGGATGGCTGCGAAAATGCTCTTTCCTTCTTCCCTATATTCTTCTTTGATAACAGAGTAAT
This sequence comes from uncultured bacterium, assembly GCA_942490685.1. Classification (GTDB taxonomy): domain Bacteria; phylum Bacteroidota; class Ignavibacteria; order Kapaibacteriales; family UBA2268; genus JBFHIJ01. The sequence goes on along the minus strand of CALNXW010000016.1, from coordinate 458,182 downwards.
ACCACCACACATTGTTTTTATCTACTTCAGAATATCTGCTAATACTCACGCTGTCTGGGAAAGGGAGTCTTTTCCAATCTCCGTTTGGTGGTTTAAAATAATAACGTTGTGGATATTCGACTGGTCGAGCAGTCTCTATCTGTGCTATTAGACCACCCTTGTAATCACATTTGACTTCAAATTTAATTACGAATTCTTTTTTTAAACTATCATAGTTATCAAAAAAACCATCATAGTCCGCTCTGATAATAGTATTTTCAAAATCCTCATGTACTAATTCTTTCGTTTCAAAATCGTACATATAGTATTGAAAATCTTTCGTCGAATTAACAAATAACTTGTTCTGAAAAATGCGTGGAGCATAAGGAGTTCCAAAAAAATCGTGGGAGAAATGATAATCCCAAAGATCTACTGAATCTGATACACCAGACTCCACATTATACTCAATTAATTTGTGTTTACGTGCTAAATAATACAACTTGTCATTCCATATTCCATAGCTTTTATAATTTGGTCCTACAATCGGATAAAGGTCAAATAATTCATCAGGTTCGATATGAGTCAATTCAAGAGTATTATCATCTAAAATATGCATACCTTTGAAAAAACTTAGAAATCCATAGACTATATAGTACTTTTCTTTGTGATAAGAAATAAAGGCTACACTTGCTTCTAATTCAGGAATTTCGTTTGTAGAGTATATTATAGTTGTATCTTCTGAGATATAGACCAGGCTATCCGATTTGGACTGTAATGACGATTTTGGAGAAAAAGCCATACTCCTTGAGTCATACCCGTTCAAATCAATTATTTGATCATTATATTCTACAGAACTCAATACTTTAGTCAACGTATTGGTTTCAATATCGACAAAACACGAATATCCCGAAGTATTAAATACGACATTATTTGTGGCATCAAAAAATATAGAAACATCACCAGCTCCTTTTGTAGAATCACCCATAGGAACATATTGTCCCCATTTCTGGGCATCACTTTGATAGAAGGAAAGAAACAGAAATACAATAAGTAAAATAAGATTTTTCATATATTCCTCTTAAAGTTAAAATGAGGGTAATTACCAGACATCCAGTAATTACCCATTTTTTTAATCACACTTAACAACACATTTGTGAAAATATCCTTCAGGATCAAGTCCAAATGGATATTCCCACACAACAGGCATTTCTACCCAAACCGATTCAGGACAAACATCAGTGTAGTCAATCTTTGTTTCTATTAAAGTTTGTCTTATTTCAAGTTGACCAGTTTCAGGATCATTATAAAAACAAGCCTCATATACAGATAAACATTTTGATTCTTCTGAACACGGAACAAATTCAGAAATTGGAATTAACATATCACCAGTATCAATTTGATCTACAAATACCAAATCCTGGGTCTGACAAGCAGCCAATGATACTTCATAATTAATTTGAGAGTTGCCATTTTCACATAATGCTATTGGAATTATTCTTTTCTCAGCAAGATCTTTCACAATTCCCTTTGCTATCATATCCTTGTAGTAAGCGTAGTTATTATTATATTCTTCTTGTGCAACTCTGAAATCACAAGAGTCAGAATCCGGAATAAGAAATACATGTTTTACAGAAAAATCAGCATTCATCCCAACTATTGGATCTCCCATAGGAGGAACATAATAGCAATAAATTACTTGGATAGTAAAACATGGTTCAATTCTTCCCACATCTACAGCTGGCATCTGTACCCATCCAGGATCACCACATTCTGCTTGAACTTCAGAAACATTAAAAGAAACTAGCATCGCAAGTACAACGCTCAGCATAGCAAAAATAGATTTGCTTTTCATAAGGATACTCCTTAATTTTAATTGATTATAATTATTATAAGGCAATTATTACTTTAGCGGGCAATATTGCCTGAAGGAATCTGCATAATGTAGGTTCCTTTTTTTTTTAAAAGAACCACAATCATCTTAATGTTTTATTATTTTTGTTTATATTTCAATACTGAAAATAACATATTTAATTATGTTTAACAAATTATTTATCACTATATATTGATTATATATCCACATTTATATATTATTTACAAATTTTTATAATTATGTGATTTATACAAAACAGGGATATTATTCCGGCAGTCTAAAGTCTGAATATTGTTAGATTATCTATGGGTTTGGATCTTAACCCTCAAGATACTGTTGACAGGATCAAAGCGTGCTTGAAAGAAGTTGGAATGTTATAATTTCTAACTGAAATCTTCAAAAAAAAAGGAACTGTTTATTTTCTTAAGCAGTTCCTTTTTTTATTATTTTGAGTTACATGTCTACTTCTTCATATCTGTACCTTCGAACTCTTTACTATATACATATATAGTAAAAGCAAGATTCGCAATACAATCATTCATAACTTTTGGATCAATTTTATCAGGAGTATCTGATGGCGAGTGATGTTCTCTAAAGTAAAGATTTCCGTTGTCTGTCCAAACACCTATTCCGGGTATTCCAAGTTGCATCATTGGAGCAATATCTGTCCCTCCACCTTGCTCCAAGATCTCGAATTTGCCGGCTATTTTTTTATAAAAAGGAATTAGTTGTGTCAGTTTTGCACGCATAGAATCCGGGCCGGAGTAGCCAAATCTATTTGGGTTATAAACTCCACCATCAGACTCGAGCATTAGGATATGTGGTTCATTTTCATATTTTTCTGCATACTGCACTCCGCCCTGTCCACCTGTTTCTTCTGCTCCCCAAAGTACAATACGAACAGTATGATTAGGAATCAAGTCCAGATTTTTTAACAATTTAACTGCATACCATGTTGTCATGATTGGTCCAACATCATCTTGAGCACCAGTTCCAACATCCCAAGAGTCAATATGTCCACCTACTGCAATTATAGAACCCGGGTATTTGCTTCCCTTCAATTCAGCCATAGCATTGAATGTAGAGTAATCGTCCAAAGTTTTGCAGTTCATCTCTAAGTGAACCACAGATTTATCACCTCTCGCCTGAATTCTTGAAAACATCATAGATTCTTCTTTGGTGATAGCCGCTAACGGGATTTTGGGTACTTCACCATTGTATCTCATAATGCCCGTGTGTGGAAGTTGAAAACCATATGGACTAACAGAGCGAACTAGAGCAGCTTTCGCTCCGTACTTTGAAGCACTATCAGCAGCATAAACTCTATATTTGACATGCTGAGAGTAGTTTTCAAACTCAATGTCGAACACAACAATTTTATCTTTAATTTTATTGGCATTAGGTGCTAATTCATCCCAATGATGAACAACAAACACCTCAGAAACAATTCCACCCACAGGAGTAGCAACAGAGCCACCTAAGCTTAAAAAATTAAGCTTCCTTTTATGAGGTTCGATTAAAAATAGAGATTCCTCTCCTCTATCCCAATGGGGAACCATAATTGGATCTTTTCTTACATTAGAAAAGCCGTCATTTTTAAACAGACTAATACATTTATCTATAGCATCTTCTAATGCATCTGACCCCATAGTCCTAGGGCCGTATGTATCACAAATAAGAGCCATTCTGTCCCAGGCAGATGAATCGGCATGGGCTTCTTGATATATTTTTTCAAATACATCTTTGTATTTATTCCGAAGTGCTTCACCCGCATAAACTTGCATACTACATGCAACAATCAGGCAAAAAGTAATAATATTTTTCATTTTAGTTGCTTCTGATATTGAATAAATGCTAAAAGAAACAAAGTTAAGAAAAATTTGTATCAACTCTTTCTTATCTGTACAATATTATAGTTATAGATAATATTGTTGATACAATAAAACTCCACAACTTAATAATTTTGAATTTTGTATTCGTTGAATATTTTCCTAATTTTACTTGATATTAATTATACTGTTACATTTTTTATACTTTATGGCGCTAATATGATACGAGTTTTTATTTATCTAGTGTTTGTTCTAAGCTATTTATCGGCAAACTCTCAGTCTTTGCAAATATTTGATATAGACTCAACAGATTTCCCTGTGATGCGGGCAAAATTCTTTGCCAAAAACCAAGATAAATACCAACTCTTTTATTTAGATAAAGAAGATTTTGTTATTTATGAGAATGGTATAGAAAGAGAGGTTCTTGATGTGACGTGCCCGGACACATCTAAAACAATTCCTCTATCCAGTCTATTAGCAGTAGACGTTAGTGGTTCTATGGGAGGTAAGTATTTAGACTTGGCAACAGATGCAGCTCGAGCGTGGTTAGAGGTTCTTCCGTTTGAAAATTCGGAATGTGCAATTACTACTTTTACAAATACTAGTCGCATCCTTCATCATTTCTCCCAAAATAAATATGATTTACTTAGTAAGTTGCATTTTAATGGCTCTACCGGAGAAACAAATTTTCAAAATGCATTCCTGCAATCTACTCATGGTGGATTAGCAGTATTAGAGAATAGAAAGCATAAAAGGATTATGATTTTAATAACTGACGGTAATGGTGAAGGCGATGCTTATAGCATAATTGAAAAAGCCAAAGACATAAATGCCACTATCTTTTGTGTCTCAATTAGCCCTAACTGTCCCCCAATTTTAAAAGAAGTCTCAACTAAAACAGGTGGGGCTTGGTTTGAAAACGTAAACGATCCGGCAACCGCTGCTGATATTTACAGACAAATATTCGAATATTCACAAACAGGTGAACCATGTGAAATCGAATGGCTAAGTGAAACAGCTTGTGAAGCGGAACAAAGAAATGCTGAATTTTTATGCCATGCCTTGTTAGCTAAAGATAATCTTTATTACGAACTTCCGTATATCGGACTCACTCAGCTTCATATTAATCCGACTGAGCTTGAATTTGGGATTATCGAACCAGGACAGCAATCTACAAAAAAGATCACTGTAACTGCCTTAGGAGCTGACTTTGATGTAAAAAATATAAAGTGTAACGATCCTGATTTTTCTATTTCTCCGAAGTCTTTTGATCTTCAAAAAGGTGAGAAAATACAATTAGATGTTACCTACAAGTCTAAAAGCAGAAAATATAAAATAGCTAAGTTTTTATTCGAGCATTCGTTTTGCGATAAATATTTCTACTGTAGAGCCGGTGATTTTAATACTTTTGCTCAGTCAAATAGCCTAAAAGTAGTTTCCCCGAACGGTAATGAAGTTTATGCTATAGGAACTGATACTATAATCAGCTGGGAAGGAACTCTTCCTTCTGATGAAGTAGATATTGCTTTAAGTAAGGACAATGGCCAATCCTGGAACACATTAGCAAAAAATGCAAAAAATATGTCATACAAGTGGAGAGCTATTAAGTCACCTACTTCAGACAATTGCTTAGTAAAAATCAGCATGAAAACTCCACAGGTTGCTCCTAGTATAGTTGACAAATATTTCTATGGTTCTACTGAATTAGAAACCGGCGAAAAGATTATCAAAACCAGAGATAATAACTATGTTGTTGTTGGAAGAACAAACCTTAAACCTAATTCTGATCCGAAGGTTCCTGATGAATATGATTTACACATAACTAAAATAGATACCGGTGGAAACGTAATTTGGAAAAAGATATATGGCGGGAAACAATACGATAAAGCAATGTCTGTATATCAAACATCTGATGATGGATATATTATTGTCGGGTATACAAAATCCAGTGATGGAGATATTAATGATAAGTCTGATAATTCGTATGATGTATTTGCTCTTAAAGTAAACAATAACGGTGAAAAAGTTTGGATAAAGACTTACGGCGGCACAAAAGAAGACAGAGCATTTGAAGTAGTACCTTCTAAGGACAACGGCTATATAATATCTGCTATCACATATTCTAATAATGGTGATTTATCTGCAAAATCTTCTCAGGGTAGATCCGCGTGGACCTTTAAGATAGATGATTCAGGAGATATTGTTTGGCAAGATATATTTGAAAATGCCTCATTTTCCAGTGCAAATTCCATCATGAAAATTGAAAACGATAATTACTTAGTAATTGGTCAAACTGAAATTAATGATACATATTTGGGACTATCAAAATGCGGGTTCGTACGTAAATTAAATTCTTCCGGTAAGGAAGTATGGACAAGTTATTTGAATGTCTCAAATGATCAGAATGCTTTTGCTGCAACAGTTGCAAAAAATGGCAATTTCGTAATAGCCTGCATAAATGAAAACTACTTTCCGGGAAAAAGCACAAAAACTGAATTTCTTTGGCTAGTCGAACTTAACTCAGCAGGCAAAATTGAAAATAAGAGTAAACTATTCGGCGGTGATCAAGATGTAATCCCGTCAGAAATAATTACTAATAATGAAGGTGAATATATAGTAATAAGCAATACAAGAGGAACTTCCGGTGATATAAGCCATAATCACGGATCTTTGGATTTATGGATAACAAAGTTTTCAGTAGATAAAGACTTAATCTGGGAGTACTGTTTTGGTGGAAGTTATACTGACGAAGGTTTTTCTGTTATTGAATCTTCTCCCGGACAATACCTAATTAGCGCTTATACAAAATCAAATGACGGTGATTGTGAAGAAAATCAGCAAGATGCGACTCTCTGTTTAGTAAAACTGAAAGATTTTGATCCTAACCAAATACTGGAAGATACTTCTGATAAAATATTTTCAATTATGGAACCAACATTAGATGCTGAAAATATAGATATGGGCAAAGTAGTGGTTGGTATGCATAGAGATTCGATTTTTACCGATTTTGTAAAAAACAATGGCATGTTACCATGTAAACTGGAAAGAATCTATATCGACAATGATCCAAATAATGTTTTTACTGCCGGACAATACAGTACAAAACGTACTTTATATCCGGGTAATAAACAAAATATGTCTTTCAGATTTGCTCCTGTTTCTTTAGGTCAATTTAGTGCTGAAGTAGTTATAAAGATAGATAACAAAAATATCACAAAAACAATTACTGGGATTGGCATCAATCGTGACATAAATGTATTATCTGAAGATATTGACTTTGGAACAGTTCAAGTATTTTCAAGTAAAGATACTACAACTGCCTTAATTGTCAATACCTCAGATCGAGAAATAAAAATAGATGATATGATTATAGACGGATATAGCAAAGACCATTTTGAAGTTATAGATTTCGAACCATTTACTCTGTCGGCAGGTAAGACTAAAGAAATAACTTTAAAATTTACGCCTTCCACTATTGGCCGATCAAAAGCATTTTTAACAATCAACTACCAGGGAGCAGGTTCCTCGGTTCTTATAAACCTTAAAGGTGCCGGAGTTGGGGCAAGAGTTTATGCTTCCTCCGAAACTGCCAATGTTGGTGAGCCTATAAACATTAAACTTGGTTTACACCAAGCTAACACAGATAAACTATCAGAAGTAGTTAAATCATTTGACTGTATTATAAAATTTGAAAGTAGCATATTGGGCGTAGAGAAAAAAGAAAACATTATTAAGATAGAAAATGACTCAACTTACTATAAAATACATGGAGAGGTTTTAGGGAATAAGGAATTCCTTGCAGAAGTTCCTCTAATAGCTATGTTAGGAAAAGTAAAAGAAACTTCAATAAGCATAAACAGTATAACTTGGTACGATGAAAATGGTGAACGTATATACTTTGATAGTGATTTTAAATATGGTCATTTCACTTTGGCAGATGTATGTGAACAAGGTGGCACAAGATTATACAACCCTAAAGGAAGTGTAAAAATCTCTAATTTATCGCCAAATCCTGCTTCAAATCAAATTGAAATAGACTTTTCAGTATCTGAGAAAGGTTTTACTGAGATTATCTTGACAAACCTACTTGGTGAGAATGTTGCTAATCTGTTTTCTGAGGAAATCTCTGATTTCGGAGAACGTAAAATAGTTCGAGATGTCTCTTATTTAGGAGCCGGACAATATATTTTACTATTTAAAACTCCAACATTTATTGAACGAAAGAAGATAATAATAGTCAGATAAAAATTTTACATAACTCTCTATTGGTTTCAGTAGAGAGTTTTTTTTTACAATGATATCTCACTTACTAGCAGTAGAAAGTGTAAAACGATATACAATTATTGCTATCCAATATTCGTCAATACTGATGTATATAGTTTATTTGTCAGTACGTTAGGAGCGAGTCATGTTAGCAAATATTAACTCTGTTGAAGCATCATATAATATTAGAGAAACTGAAAAAGTTGCTTCTGCTAAAAAAACTGATCAAATAGAAAAAGAAGCTTCAGTGGATAGTAAAAAGCAGGAAGATAAACTTGAGATATCTAATGCTGCATCTAATAAATTTGATGCTCTAAAACCTGCACCATTACCTGGAACGAATTTTGAGCCAGAGGCAGACGCCTCCAAACTAGGAACTCCAAAAGGTGTGAAAGTAGACGCTAAAGCTTAGCAATAGCAAAAGCTGTGAAAAAAATTGGATTGTATCAATAAAAAAAGACGCACAGCAGTGCGTCTTTTTTTTATTTATTTAAACATATTATGCCCAGTGACACAAATATAATTCAGAAGGATCTTCCAGCAAATCATGATCAGGTAATATCCTTATGGTATAACCTTGCATTCCGGTATCTTCACAAATGTATTTACCTTCGAATAAATGATAATTGTTTTCAGATCTTACAAGTTTCAAATATGATATTTTTGTATTTACCAAATCTCCGTGATGATTGACACCACCATGATAAATTTGCACCACCACGTCATTAGGATCTAAACTACCTAAAGAAACAGTAGCAGATATTTCTAATTCTTTACCAACATGAGTTTGTAAAGTATGTTCTTTCATATTAGTATCGATAACTTCCACATTTTTCCACTCTGAACGGATTTTTTCTTTCCATTCCTTCAATTGGATAGCATTGCCGGCATTACTTTCAATAAGTTTTTGATATCTGTCTAAAGCCGGAATATAAAAACTTGTAGCATAGTCTTTGACCATTCTGTGAGTAGAAAACTTGCCAGCTATTGTTTTGATGGCATTTTTCATTTGCTCTGCCCATTTTTCAGGAACACGGCTCAAGCTTCTATCATAAAATTGTGGTTTTATAGTATTTTCGAGCAAATTATAAATAATATCAGATTCAATAATTGCTGTTTCCTCGTTATTATCACGCTCTTCTCTGTCTCCTATCGCAAACCCGTTTTTACCGTTATATGCTTCATCCCACCAGCCATCTAAAATAGATAAGTTTAAGGTGCCATTTAAAGCAGCTTTCATTCCACTGGTTCCACTTGCTTCCATAGGCCTGATTGGATTATTCAACCAAATATCAGCTCCTTTAACAAGCAATCTTGCAATGACCATATCATAGTCTTCAAGGAACACGACATGTTTTTCTAATTTGAAATCTCGAATTTTTTGGATTATAGATTGAATAACTTCTTTTCCCGCAGTATCATGCGGGTGCGCTTTACCTGCCAAAATGATCTGTACAGGTCTTTCAGGATCTTTTAAGATTGCAGATAAACGTTTCATGTCTCTAAACAGTAATGCAGCACGTTTATATGTAGCGAATCTTCTGGCAAAGCCTATTGTAAGAGCATCAGGATTCAAAAATTCATTAATTTTATTCCTCTGATTTGGCATCAAAAAAGCTCTTTGCTTAGTCTTCAGATACTCCCGTGTAAAAAGTACAAGTCTTACTCGTCTGCGCTGTTTCTCACGCCAGATTTCTTCACCAGGTATATTATCAACTTGATCCCAAATTGCTTGATTATCTGTATCAGTTCTCCAACTAAAAGGTAAATATCTGTCATATAATTCTTCAAATTCTCTTGCTATCCAAGTGTGAGTATGTATACCGTTTGTTATACCTTTAATCGGAACTTCTTCTACAGGGAAACATTTCCATATTTTATGCCACATATCTCTTGAAACTCTTCCGTGCAGTTGGCTCACACCATTGTGGTAAGAAGTCATCTTCAAGCCAAGCACTGTCATAGAAAAGCTTTCATTAGGATTATATCCCTGCATCTGCCCTAATCCAAGGAATTCCTCCCATCCAAGCCCAATTGACTCCGCATAACGTTTCATATAGTTACCCATTCTATCCAAATGGAAAGCTTCGTTGCCGGCAGGAACAGGAGTATGAGTCGTAAATACAGAACTTCCTTTAGTAATTTGCTTTGCAGTCAAGAAATCCATATTATATTTCTTCATGAACATAGAAGTTCTTTCCAAAAGCGCAAAAGCAGCATGGCCTTCATTGATATGAATCACTTCAGGATTAATACCAATTGCAGCTAAAGCTCTCATACCACCCACACCCAGTAGGATTTCCTGTTGAATTCTGGTATCTCTTGTGCCGCCATATAGCTGATTTGTAATTTCTCTATATTCTTCTATGCCATTCAACTCAATATTTGTATCTAACATAAAAAGAGTAACTGTACCTAAATCCAGACACCAAATTTGTGCAAAAGCCTTTCCGTATGGCATATCAACATCAATAATAATTGGTTCTCCGTTATCATGTTTCATTAAAACAAGAGGAAGAGAATAAAAGTCATTATAATTATATAGCTCATTTTGCCAACCGTTTTGAGTCAGGTGCTGTCTGAAGTATCCCTGTTGGTAAAGGAGCCCGACACCGACCAAAGGAATGCCAAGATCAGAAGCAGATTTAAGGTGATCGCCTGCTAAAACTCCCAATCCACCGGAATAATTAGGAAAACTCTCGTTTATACCATATTCTGGACTAAAGTATGCAATCTTACCTTTACGATAATTTTCTTCCTTATGGAACCATTTTCTACCGGAAATATAATTTTGAAATTCGACATAGACACTATCTAAGAATCTAACAAAGTCATCTTGCTCTGCCAAAGATTTCAGCTCATCCTGAGACAGCCGATTGATTAGCATAACCGGATTATGGTGCACATCTTTCCATATCTGGCGATTCATTCTTTGAAAGAGTTCTCGCGCTTCAGAATTCCAGCACCACCAGTAGTTATATGCTAATTCTTTCAGTTTTGATATTTTCTCAGGTAGCTTAGCTGTAACCACAAAGCTATGAACAGGTTTCATCAAAATTCTCCGGTATTTATTTGTACAATTTTTGTATCTTAAATCTTATTATCAATATACGAGAAAGCTATGGAAACAAATATTTATAACTCCAAAAGAAACAAAAAAGAAGCTATTTCGCAAGCAGTACTGCATTTGCAAAACAAAGAAGCTATAGTATTCCCTACCGAAACCGTATACGGTATCGGAGCATGTATTTTTGACGTGACAGCTGTAGAAAAAGTGTTCAAAATTAAAAACCGACCATTAGATAAACCCATGGCTGCTCATATTTCTGCAATAGAACAAGTAAGCCTTTTGTCAGACAATATTCCTGATTTATTTTACAAGTTAGCAGAGAAGTATTTGCCCGGTCCTCTTTCATTAATTATTCCTAAAAATGATAAAATATCGGACTTAGTGACTGCAGGATTTAAGACAATAGGAATTAGATTCCCTTCTAATGAAATATGCAGAGAAATAATTTCAGGCTATGGAACTCCTCTGGCAGCCACATCTGCAAATATTTCAGGCGGTAAATCTCCTCAGTCTGCTGAAGATGCTATTAGCGATCTGAATGGTTTAGTTCCTTGCATAATTGACGATGGAGAAACTCAATACAAGAATGACTCTACCGTCCTTGATATCACAAGCTCAACACCTCGAGTTTTAAGAGAAGGTGCAATCAGTAAGATTGAACTTGAACAGTTCTTAAACTGTAGACTATAGAACACATTTATGAGTTTGAATTTGGATTATTTCAGTAGGTTTTTACGAATTTTTATCATATATTTAGTGACTATTGAAAATATATGACTTCAAAGGATGAAAGAAGTAGAACTTACGGTATTAAACAGAGCCGGCCTGCACACTCGCCCGGCAGCTTCTTTGGTTAAACTGTCAGCCAAATTTAAAAGTGAATTACAACTCGTCCGTGACGGTTTTCCTATTAACGCTAAAAGCATTATAGGTGTTATGACTCTTGCAGCCGAGCAGGGTTGCAAATTGCTTTTAAGAGCAGATGGTAATGATGAAGAAGAAGCAATTAATGAAATATCCAAATTCTTTGAAAGTGGATTTGGTGAAATTTAATTGGTAATAACAGTGACAGATGACCTAAGGCTAAATGCACCGGCTGTGCAACGTTATAGTTCGAGCAAAGCAGTGCAAAAGATTTACAAAGGTATCCCCTCCTCTTCCGGTATTATGATTGGAAGGGCTGTTATTTTACAGCCCGAAAGCCTTATCATACCTGAACACACTTTAGAAAACAATGAAATTGATAATGAAGTTGCCAGATTTCAACAAGCAGTCGAATCTTATAAACAAGATTTGAATAAAGTTGCTATGAATGTTAAATCTGACGAGGCAAACCTTTCTGCGATAATAGAGTCTAATGTTCTTATGCTGGAAGACCCTACTTTGACTGTGCCAATCGAAAACAGTATCAAAAACGGAATCCCGGCAGAGAGTTCTATTGTTTCTACGATTGATAAACTTAAGTCGTTTTTCAAAACAACTAAAGATGATATTTTACGAGAGAGAATATTTGAATTAGATAATATTAAAAAAGGTCTTTTAGCCACCTTGCGTCACCAGTGCATATATTATGCTATTGCTAAAGATGCTGTTATCATCGCTAAATCTCTTACTCCTACTGATGTAATCAATTTCAAAGATGCAGGTGTTAAAGCTATAGTTACTGAAATAGGCGGCATAGCTTCCCACTCTTCTATTCTTGCCCGAAGCTTCGAATTGCCCGAAGTGATTGGTGTACAAAATGTGACTGAAACAATCAACGAAGGTGACACAGTAATTGTAGATGGCTATACCGGACAGGTTATAGTCAACCCGACTGCTCGCATTTTAGAAGCCTTTCAAAGGAAAAAATCTGCTGAAGAGGAACATAAAAGAGAACTGGGGGAAATTGTAAATCTAAATGCTGAAACACTAGACGGCGTTAGATGTAACATTTATGCAAATGTTGACTTAATCGAAGAAGCTCGTGCTGCTTTTATGTGGGGAGCAGAAGGCATTGGGCTATTCCGCTCTGAATCTCTAATTGTTAGATTGGGGTATTTCCCTTCTGAAAAGGAACAATTAGACTTCTACAAACAAATGTCAAATACTGCTTATCCCAAAAATATTACTATACGTGCTTTCGATGTGGGATCTGATAAGTGGGCTGAAGGTCTGCCAACAAGAGAGGATAACCCTGCATTAGGATATAGAGGTATTAGATTCCTTCTTTCAAGAAAGGATATTTTTAAGACTCAGATCAGAGCTATTCTAAGAGCATCAAACAACAGAAACATTAGATTCATGCTTCCAATGATTGCATCAGTGCAAGAATTAAAGTATGCAATTAAACTAATAGATGAAGTGAAAGCAGATCTTGATATAAATGATATTGCTTATGACAGAAAGCTGCCTATAGGTATTATGATTGAAACTCCTGCCGCTGTTATGCTTGCTGATGACTTAGCCAAATATTCTGATTTCTTTAGTATTGGCACTAATGATCTGACTCAATATACAGTTGCTGCAGACAGAACAAATGACCTCGTTTCAAATGTTTTTGACACTTTTAATCCTGCAGTGATAAGAATGATAAAGCTTGCTATAGATGCAGCAAAAAAGAATAATATTCCTATTGGTCTATGTGGTGAATTCGCCGGGCATTCAGCCTCAACAGCTCTTTTAATTGGTATGGGTATGGACGAGCTTTCTGTAGCTCCGCCTATTCTTCTGGAAACAAAGAGCAGAATTAGAAGTATAACATACAAAGATGCTGAAGCGCTGGCAGAAGATGTACTGCAATGCTCAACTAGTGCTGATATTACAGAAAGACTAGATAAAGCAAATATTGAATAATATACTTCTTAGTTTATTCTATCCATCAATTCTTTAAAAATCACTTTACTGGAACCTAATGCGCTATTTACATAGTCGCCTGATAAACTAGATATTTTTTGATACTCTGCCTCATTTTCCAATAATACTATGAGATGTGACTTTAAGTCATCAGCTGTTTTTACACTTTTCAGAGCACCGATTTGTTCTAATTTTGGTGCATCCGGAGAATTAGTATTATTCTTCCCTGTAATAAGTGGAATTCCGTATCCGGCAGGCTCAGTTACACTATGCACACCTACTCCGAAAGCACCGCCAATATATGCAATATCAGCTGAAGAGTATAATCCCAAAAGCTTGCCGATGCTGTCTACTATAATGTGTTTTGTTGAAAGCTCTTTAGTTTGCTCATTTAGTTCCAATGTTTCTAACTTGGAGAGAAGAATGGAATTAGGTACTAGTTTTTTTAGTTCTTCTATATGCTCAGAAGTTGGTTCGTGAGGGACATATATAACAGAAAGTTTATCTATGCCGATTTCTTTTGAAGCTTCTGATATAATTGTCTCGTCAGGCTGCCATGAAGACCCTGCTACAAGCACTTTTCTTCCGCTAAAAATGGATTTATCTAAAAGAGGAGATTTTCTGGCCTCTTTGACCTTACCTGCTATTCTGTCTAGACGGGTGTCTGCAAGTGTTTCAACTCGCTTTATTCCGGCTTTGATAAATTTATCAGTCTGCTCTTGATTCACAGCATAAATTTTATCAAACTTATTAAAAGCTGTTGCTATAAATGATTGGATATTTGCTAAGATTCCTGAAGGAAATGTTGCATCTATCAGATACAAAGGAATATTTTTACTATAAGATTGGGTAAGAAGGTTTAGCCATATTTCATAACGTACCAAAATTATAGCTTCAGGGTTGAGTGCATTCAGAAGATTATTCACACTTGATTTTGTATCTAGAGGCAGATAAAATACTGCATCTGCAAAAGTATAATTCTTCTGAGTATTATAACCCGAAGGAGAAAAAAGTGAACAAACTATATTTATATCTTTCCGCTCTTGCTTAATCATTTCTATAATTGGTTTTGCCTGTTCAAATTCTCCCATTGAGGCAGCATGAAACCAAATAGTCTTTTTAGATTTATCTATCTTATTCAAAGATTTTAGGGTTTCTTTTACTGCACCCTCCCTTTCCTTAAACTTTGGCAGAAGTATTTTAAGCAAAGGTTTTAGTAAAAGTACTATCGGCAAAAAGATGTAATTATAGATAAAGAGCATTCTTCCCTACTCCTGCTTTTCTGATAACTCTAACCAGCGCATTGTAGATTCATCAACTTTTTCTTCTAAAGCCTTGAGTTCAGCTGCTTTATCTTCCAGATCTTTATAATCTGTCAGAGTTCCGGAAGCTAAAAGATCTTCCAGTTTCTGTTTCTTTTCTTCTAACTCAGGTATTTCAGTTTCTAGCTGATTAAACTCTCTCTGTTCCATATAAGATAGTTTTTTGGAAGTATTTTTGGGCTTATTTACATTCTTCTCTTTAGGTTCATCCTTCTTAGCGGCTTTGGCTTTCCTTGCTTCTTCTTCCTTTTTCTCAAGGTAGATTGAATAATTACCGGGATACTGCTTTATACCACCTTTTCCGTCGAAGGCATATATAAATTCAACCGTTCTGTCTAGAAATGCTCTATCGTGTGATACAATAATAAGCACTCCAAGGAAGTTGTCAAGATATTCTTCCAGTGCTGTTAGAGTTTCTAAATCAAAATCATTAGTAGGCTCATCGAACAAAAGAACGTTCGGGTTTGCCATAAGCACTCGAACTAAAGCTAATCTTCTTTTTTCTCCACCCGAAAGAGTTTCTATTAAAGCTCCCTGTTGCTTTCTTGGGAATAGGAATTTATCTAGCAAATCTCTGCAAGTCAGATATCTGTCCTTGCCAACACCTACATTTATATATTCTGCAACTTCTCTAATTGCCCCTAGAACAGTTTGAGTAGGCTTTAAACTTTCAATTTCTTGCTCGAAATAACCAAACTTTGTTGAAGCCCCGATAAGAACATTACCTTGATCAGGATCCATTCTTCCGCACAAAGTCTTTAATAGAGTAGACTTACCTGAGCCATTTGGTCCGATAATTCCTATTCTGTCTTTAGGTTTTGCTATATAAGTAAAGCGGTTAAACAGAAGGCGATTACCAAGAGTTTTGGTAATATCCTGAGCATCAATAACTCGACTACTCAAAAACGAATTACCTAACTCAATTTCAATTTTCTTTTCTTTTACTCTTATAGAATGTTTTTGAAGTTCATCAATCCAGTCTATTTTAGATTTTTGTTTAGATCTCCTAGCTCTTGCGCCTCTCTTAAGCCATTCGAGTTCAGTCCTTAATTTGGACAAATTATGCTCAAGTGTTGCTTCTTTTGTTTGCAGATATACTTCTTTTTGTTCTAAGTATTTCTCATAGTTCCCGGGATAGTTGAATATGCGTTGTTCACTTATTTCAATTATCCTGGTAGAAACTGCATCCAGAAAATATCTATCGTGTGTAACAAACAGAAGTGAAATATTTGAAGCTGAAAGTCTATCCTGAAGCCACTGAACAGAATCTGCATCCAAGTGGTTGGTAGGCTCATCCAATATCAAAAGCTTCGGTTTTGAGAGCAAGGCTTTTGCCAGAGCAACTCGCTTTTTCAGACCACCTGAAAGATGTTTTACTTGTTTATGCAGCTCAGTCATACCCAATTCGGTAAGGACTTTCATAGCTTCATTTTCGTAATTCCATGCGTCTTTCTCATCTAAAATATGAGTAATTTCTTCCAAACGCTTGGCATCTTCGGGTCTGTTGCTGTCACATAAATCTTTATATTCTTCAGTTATTTGGTAGAGTAATGGATCAGTTGCAAGTACAGCTTCCAGGACAGTCTCTTCTGATTCGAATTCAGGCAGCTGATCTAAGAATTCAAAAGTAGTTTCATTATTGAATACTACTTCACCGCTATCCTGATCTTCCAATCCGGCTACAATTCTCATTAAGGTAGTTTTACCGATACCGTTCTTTCCAATAATACCAACCTTCTCGCCTTCTTCCATACCAAAAGCGACATTATCAAAAAGGAGTCTTTCGCCGTATGATTTACTTATGTTATTTGCAGAAAATATTGTCATGGTGCTAAAAATTCATCCGTTTGTTGTATAATTTCAGTAGATACCAATTTAGTATATTTATCAACAAGGGCATCAACTATTTTTCTTTCTTCCTCTTCCAAGTCTATCTTCACTGATATAAACTTAATCGCCTGATAAACCCATTCATATCCGTGTTTATCTGCCTCGCCTTTACCGATCATATCAACTACAATCATTAGCCTATCTTTTGCTCCGTCACTTCTATCCCATAAAAACGGAAGGAAATAACATGAAGAACCATATATGAAAAGAGATTCTATGCTTGCAGTGTCTCTCGCCAGCCCTTTGTCAATTATAGGAAGGGCAGTATTAACCCAATCAATTTTTTTATGAGGCCAACCGGTAAAAACCGCACGACACATCGTCAGTGAGCCGATATAAGTTACAGAAACCGGAGCAAGAGAAGTATCAGATTTACCAAGTTCCTTAAAATAAGTTATGGCAGAATCCAGTAATTCCTCATCTTTTGTTGCCTTCATATATAATTTACGGGCATCTTTTATATTATATAATTGCAATTCACTGGCTATCGAAGTTAATAAGCACAGTAAAAGCAACATCAGTGCATATTTCATAGTTTTTTTGGAAATAAATTAGACTTTTATTGAGCTAAAGAGCAAACCAGCTACTATGCTGTTTCTTTTGATTCTTCTGCTTGAGGTTTTTCCTGATCTTTAGGCTCTTTCTTTTCAGGTTTTTCTTCTTTCGGTTTCCAGATAGTTTCAGAATTTATAGCTGACATTGATCTGCCAATATTGTTATTCTTCATAATAAATTCTATAGCATCACAAGCTTTATTGATCATCATGCTTAAGTCGTTGCTCTCAGATTCTTTGAATTCAGACAGAACATATTCTACCATACCGCCCGGGCCAAATTCTTTTCCTATCCCGCAACGCAGCCTAAGAAAATTAGTAGCATTCATTTCTTCAATAATAGATAAAATTCCATTATGTCCGCCGTCTCCACCATCTTTTTTGAGGTGTACTTTTCCGACATTGAAGTTATATTCGTCAACTATTACTATAATATTCTGCACGGGAATCGAATATTTGTTTGCAAGTTTTCGTACTGCTTCGCCACTTGCATTCATGTAAGTAGTAGGTTTTACGATACCGGCAACTTTACCGGCATATTTAAACTCAGCGAAGTTATAAATAGAAGAGACAGGCTCAATTTGTATTTTTCTTCTTTTTGCAAATTCATCTGCTACCAGCCAGCCTATATTATGTCTGGTATTTTGGTATCTTTCACCCGGATTTCCCAATCCTACAATCAGCCAATTCATATATATCTTTGATTTTTGTACTTAATTTGAACTACAAAAATAAGCATTTTAGATTGAGTAGCTTAGTTAAATTTTCTTATAAGAAACCAGCTACTACCCAACAAATCTTTCTTTAAATCCTTTTATAAAATCCAGGAGCTTATTTTTGCCCTTGTCTCCAAGTGCGATATATCTGTCATAGTTGACATTGGCTTCAATTTTTATATCTTTTGTAATATCAGGTTGAAAAGATTTGGCTGATGACTTCTCAGAGCTTCTTAGATTTTGCTTCGGATAGAGACATAATCCTTCATTTACTAGCAAATTAAGTTGCCAAACTGCATCCCAATTACGAGATTTTTCGAACACATTAGTCTTAATCATATTAGCAGTTTTTTCAGAAAGAGCTTCATCTTTGAAAAGTAAAGATAAGAATTCTCTAAGTCCTTTATCTTTGGCGTGTCTCCCTTTAGGCTCAAAAAGCTCCCAAGCTCTTTTCCATGTTGCCCAGGAATCCAGATTGCAAAAATGAGAGAAGAAATAATCATCCAAGTCAAAATTTATCTTTTCGTCAGTCACAAAAGCAGTAATTGACATCACTTCTCTATTATCTTTATATTTTTTAAGATTAGAATCAGCAAATATCAGAAACTCTTTCGAGATTTTATATTTGTCATTTATGATAATCCCATACTCGTGCGAACGAAAGAACCATTCCATTACAACATTCATCATCTCATTATAATTAAGATGCTTATGCTTTATTCGTGTTGTCAGAAGAGCTCCCCAGTCGAAATCGTGTGTCATCTGGCGGATTGCTTTACATTTGGTAGCATCATTTTTATTAGCATACCTGGGACCATTAGCAAAAAACATAATGTTTTCAGCCTCTACCTCGCGGCACACATCTATATTATGCTTCATGTTTTCCGGCTTATTGGTAGCTATTAAAAGTATAGGAGATTCTATCACTGCTTATATCATTTTGTTTGAACTTCAATCCTGCAATTTATATGATATATCTATTTTAAACAATTGCATTTGCATAAAGATGGGAAAATAATTCTGTAAACTCCACAAATTCTACATTTCTATGCTAACCAGTTTTTTTGCAAGTAAAAAATATAAATTTCACAAATAACATAATTATTGTATTTCTCTTTTTTTACAGACACTTAAAAGAATATATCTAGGCAGTATATACTTTAATATTGTTGATTACAAGCAAATATTTTTAGTAAACTGAAAATTGTTATAGCATTATATTGAATAAAGTTATTATATTTGCATTAACAATATTATTCTGTATTGACAATTTATTTTTGGCTTATTAGCAAATAATAAGCTGTAATTTTTATTCTTTTAGGAGGTTTCGAGATGAAACGCAATTTTTTATTAGTTCTATTCGCTAGTTTACTTATTTTTGCTTACTCTTGTAGCGATGATGATGATCCCGTATCAAGCAATAGCGGAGATATCGTAGGTACTTGGACAATGCAAAAATTTATTATATCCTCTATGGGTGTTCCGATGGAAACCGATGTTTCTAAAATGGATCAAAAAATAGAATTTAAGGAAGATGGAACATACAAAGGTTCTTTATACACTCTACAAGGAAATTTTGCACCAGAATCCGGCAACTATGTACATAAAGACAATAAGCTCACAGTAGACAGTGATGGAACTAAATTAGAATTTAGTACTTCCATTTCAGGGAACAATCTAACTATTAGTTCCTCGACTTCCATTGGAGGCAATGAAATGTCAGTTAAAATGACTTATATAAAATAGTATATATAAAAGGGGCTTTTGCCCATTTTCTTTTTTATAAAGTGTCTTCAATACAAAACATAACTTCATGTCAAACTTACCTCCTATAAAATAGATTTTCAATAGAATCCCAAACTTGTCTATATTTTCAAGATCCCGTTGTCTGCAAGAATAATTTGGATCAAATCATTTCATTAATTGTATCTTCGGGATAAACTATTAGCATTAAAGAACTAGGTTTGTCAAGAAAGGTATAACATGTATGTACTTGATTTTTGTAAAGAAGAATGCTTCATTGTGCTTATAATGCATAATCACATTATTGAATAGCCAACCAGCCATTAAGCAAAAGATAGCCTACAATGCAAAGACTCTATGATTTTTTTCTATTCAAAAACTCTGATATGATAGAGATATTTGCCAGAGTGTAATTGCGGGAAGAATATTCGGAATTATTTTCTTATATTACAGGTTAGTATATATAAAAAAAGGCCAAGCTGACTTTGTGCCTTAAGACGAAACTTACCGTTGCTTCCTTCCGGACCTGGCGGGATTGGGTTTGCCTTAACCACAAAGGGCTTGACCAAAAATTTATAGTACAAATATAGGGTTTAAAGTGATACAATGCAAGCAAAAATAACACGTAAAAAAAATTATTTTTTTTCTTGCATCTTATCAAAAAAAGCCGTAGTTTTGTATCACATTAAATGACGCGCCAGTAGCTCAGCTGGATAGAGCAACAGCCTTCTAAGCTGTAGGCCAAAGGTTCGAATCCTTTCTGGCGTACTAATGTACGAAAATCTTAGGATTTTCAAAAGAGCTTAAACTGCTTCGATTTTTTCGAGGCAGTTTTTTTTTTGTACTTAATTGGAAGTGAAAAACTAACACATTTACTCGTTTTCTTGCCAACTCACTCTATATTCATACTACTTATCTTTTTATAGAACTCCATATTTTACGATATTACTCATCTTTATCGATACTAAATACTTGATTCTTTTTAAGTAAGCATTTCATAATTGCTTGGCTATAATCTTACAACATTAACATATTGAGTGATTATCTGAATAATTGCAAGTAGAATTCCAAATATTTCTTAAATTGTGCCACAAAGTTAAAAAAAGTATATTATTATATATTCTAGGAGAACTTTCTTTGGAAAACAAATTGAAGACTTATTTCGGTTATCCCGGTACTTTCTGGAACGCCAATTTTGTTGAGCTTCTGGAAAGATCTGCTTTTTATGCTATGTTTATTTCTATTACACTGTATCTTACAGACGTGGTAGGATTCACAGATGTGGAAACAGGTGTTATCGGTGGTGTGTTTACCTCAGGCTTGTATTTACTGCCTATGTTTGCAGGTACCTATTCTGACAAAATCGGATTTAGAAAAGCAATTATACTGGCATTTGCTCTTTTAACTGTCGGGTACTTCACACTCGCATTTATGCCTACTAAAATGACTGTTCTGCTTGCTCTGACAATTATTATGTTTGGTGGCTCCTTTATTAAATCCATCATAACAGGAACAGTAGCCAAATCATCAACCACAGCAAATAGAGCAAAAGCATTTTCAATATTTTATATGATGGTAAATATTGGTTCTTTTTTGGGTAAAACTTTTGCCTACCCTATCAGATTAGAATATGGAGTGCAGTGGATTAATATCTATGCCGGTGTTCTGACTTTTCTGGCATTAATCATGGTATTTATGTTCTACAAAAATGTAGATACAAATGAAGCAACAAAAACTGCTAAAGAAATCATGGATGGTTTAAAGTCTTTGATGACTCAAAAACGCTTACTCATTCTAATTATGATTATTTCCGGTTTCTGGCTTATTCAACATCAACTGTATGCATCAATGCCTAAATATGTAATCCGCCTTATCGGAGAAGATGCAAAGCCGGAATGGATAGCCAATGTGAATCCATTAGTCGTGGTTTCCATGGTATATTTAGTAACTGAACTAATGAAAAAACTGAAAGCAATCAATGCTATGAGTATTGGAATGATGCTTATGCCTCTTTCGGCTTTTACCATGGCTTTAGGGCACGTACTCGGTGAAGTGACAGGTACTTCAATTGCAATTTTTGGTTTCTCTATGCACCCGGTAACGCTAATGATGATAGCTGGTATTGTATTTCAGGGTCTTGCAGAATGCTTCATTTCTCCTAGATATCTGGAATATTTTTCACTACAGGCACCAAAAGGTGAAGAAGGATTGTACATGGGATTTAGCCATTTGCATTCTTTTGTTTCCAACCTACTTGGGTTCATAATATCAGGTGTGCTCTTGGATACATTCTGTCCTGATCCAAATTTGCCTGAAAATGTTGGAATACCACATACTGAATTATATGCACATGCACATTATATTTGGTATGTATTTGCTGCAATCGGATTGGTTTCAGCAGTCTCTCTACTGATATACGGTCGCGTATACAAGGATGCAGAAGCAGTAAAGTAAAAATAAAATAAGAACAGGAGTAAATGCAATTTCAAACATTTACTCCTGTTTCTTTTACTTGTAATTTATTATCAATATAGATGCAAATAACTATAGTCTAAATAAATAGCCAAATTGCAAATATATTTGCGGCCCAGAAAAGTCTTCACTGTAATAGTCATCTTCACCAATTACTACTCCAAGCTCTGCGAACAATCCATTATAATTGAAATCAAAAGTCCCGCCTGCATAAGTATAGGAACCCATTCTTGAATAACTATAAGAGTAGTCATAGTAGTAGTTACGACTTTTTGTTTCTTCTAAAGCTGTGTATCCTGCACAGAAACCAACATTTATATCAAAATTTTGAGTTTTTCTTATATTAATTAGCAAATTTCCGGAAAATCCATACATAGTACCTATATAACCGCCTTGTAATCTAAAACCAATAGTCTCTGTAGTTTTTGCGAATACAAGATTTATACCTCCGGGAAATAGAAGAGTTACACCCAAGTAATCATGGTCTTCCATGTATTCTGCGTACATAGGTTTATAATTTCTACTATACCTTTGTTGATTATTATATTTATTTTCGTAGTAAGCTGTCCTGTTAGTCTGCTCTTCTTGTTGCTTAGCTTCAGATTCTAGATCAGCGATTCCCCTTTCTACAATCTGATTTTTTGGAATGTCTATACTAACACCTTCAGAGGTGGAAACCTTTACGAAGTTTTCAGTTTCTTCTATTAACTCGCCTATATATATTTTCCACGATTTCGTAACGATTCTTACTTTAGCATTTGAAATTGATTCAATTTGAGATCTGTTAATTTGCATTGTAATCCCATCTCTGGTTTGCAAGCGAATTTCACTTTCTGTTTCAGAGATAACTTCTCCCTGGTATACATTACCGGTTTTCATTTTAACTTGTTTTTCAGCAAAAACAAGAGATGAAAAACATAAAATAAATAGCAATATAAAAAAACTACTCTTCATTTAAATCCCCACAATAATTCGAAATGAATAATAATATCTGGCTTGCCAGATAACTAAGTCAGTAAAAAATCAGATTTTCTGTATATAAATTTACAAAATTTGCCCTATATAATTTATCATTTATTTTTTAATTCATTGCATACTTGCCAATATACTCATTATATATCAAACCAAATACAGATGTAAGTCTAATTAGTTTATACAGTTCTCATATCCTAGAATTATAGTTTCAAAAATTCTAGGTCATTAGAAATTTATACAAAAATATTCTCAGAGAATTAGAAATATTTTTTCCGATTTAATAGTTTATTAAAAATGGGTTTTGTATTTTAACTAATATTGGCATACAATAATGCCAATAAATAGATGTAAAATTTTATAGATGAATCAATGCGAATAATATATAGCATCTTTGTTATGAGCATCTTTCCTCTTATTATTATTGCAGGTCAAAAGGATGCAAAACTCACTCTTTTTGAAGATAATTTCTCTAAAACTATTGATAATAAGGAACTTACCGGTGGTTTTTTAGAATTTCTGAATCACTACATTAATGGTTCTAAAGGACTTTCTGCGCAAGAGTTTTATGATAGAGGTATGGATTGGCAAAATCAGAGTTTTACTTTTTCTAAGCACTGGGCAAAAATAGATGAATCTGAAGATATAGATTATGGAATAAATTCCGGAGGCTATAACCAAAATGGAACATACTTTACTTTTATGAAAAACACTTCGGATGTATTCAAAGGTGCAGAGCAAGAAGTAATTCTAAACGATTCCGTTTCACACAATTTCTATGTATATGCTAAAACTCCCTCATATTCAAATTTGGAAATAAGAATTGTCTCTGACTCCCAAATAATATATAGTAAAGATTTCGGAATTATATCTGACAATTGGACTAAATATGAGACAATCATCCCGCCTTTAAAAGGTTACCATAAAGTTAAGTTTCAAATAGGAAACAGGGACGGTATTCTTCACCTTGACGAAACCTCCTTAATGCCAACAAATCATATTAATGGCATGCGGAAAGAAATGTACAAGATGCTTGAGTATTGGAAACCGGGAATGCTAAGATATCCGGGAGGATGTTTTGCTGATTTTAAAGATGTCTTATTAGAAAACTGTATTGGAGAAGTGGATCAGAGAAAAGCTCCTTTACTCGGATGGCCTCCGGCTTCTCAACGCATGGATTGGGGAGCTGATGAGTTTTTACAATTTTGTGAGGCACTTGAAATTGAGCCACATATTACTGTAAATTATGAGAATGGGACACCATCTGAAGCAGCTGCTTGGGTTGAGTATTGCAATGGAGATACTAATACATATTATGGAAAACTTAGAGCCAAAAATGGACATCCGGAGCCTTATGATGTTAAGTATTTTGAAATAGGCAATGAACAGTGGCATAATCAAGATAAATACGTAAGAGATTATGTACATTTTTACGATGCAATGAAAGAAATAGATCCGGATATTATCATCTTAATTGACGGCAATCACTGGAACGGAACA
Source organism: uncultured bacterium (assembly GCA_942490685.1). Classification (GTDB taxonomy): domain Bacteria; phylum Bacteroidota; class Ignavibacteria; order Kapaibacteriales; family UBA2268; genus JBFHIJ01. Next base: position 433,167 of record CALNXW010000016.1, on the reverse strand, counting down.
GCAGACATAGAAAAGCTATATGGAATTGTTGGCAAAAAAAACCAACTCTACGGTTATCATCCTGCTTCTAGAGGAAAACTTGATTTTACTACTGACAGTGACCTGGTCTTTAAATCACTTCTTGCAGCACCTCATATGCATGAAGTTAATGACATAAGAAGAATGAACAATGATCTCAGGCGTTTAAATTTAGATAATGATGTAAAACTCTCAGCAAGTGAATGGTGGCTCGATTATGCTACTCCAGATGATTGGACTCTAGACACTAATATTCGAAATGCAACTTTAGAAAGTGGACTTTTTAACGCTAGTTTTGTTAATACATTGATTAGACAGTCAAGAAGCGTTAAAACTGCTGCAAGGACGTTTGGAATTGGCTTGAATCGCTGTTACATAAAGGAAGACGGAAAAAGATTTTTTACTGCTCTCCCCGGATTGGAAGCCATGGCAATGTTGAGCAGACACACAGGTGATTCGCTCATTAGTTCTATGGTAGAAAGCGAGCACTATTCTGTGAATGAATTAATGTACTTGGATGTCCCTTATCTGGATGCACATATTACAAAAGACAATGATTCGATCTATATTACACTGCTCAATCGTTACCAGTATGATACTTTAAATGTAAAACTCGATAATTTTACGCTATCTGATAGCCTGGGCAAACATTATTTACTTTGGAGTCCGGATGCATTAGACGCAGTAGATGCAGTGAATAACTATTCAATGAAATTCAAAGATTTTGATACTAAGTTTTCTGATCAAATTCAATTATTGCCTCATTCTTTCAATATCTTTGCTTTTAATTATCGAAATATACCTCAAGATGATCCTCCAGTGGTTTCATATCCTGATTATAAACTAAGTTCAAATATTGTAAATCAAAAAACAGAGCTACATGTTGTAAAATGGATGAAAGGAAAATATTCTCTTTTCGACGCACTGGGCAACTTCATCTATGGTGAGAATATTGAAAATAAAGATTATTATATGATAAATATGGTAAATGTAAGTCAGGGAGCTTATTTCTTGAGAATTGAACTCAACAATAAAGTATATATCGAAAAGCTGATCAAAATAAACTAAGGAAGGGCAATAATATCTATATGATCATTACCCTCTTAGAATTAAATTATAGTTTGATTTCGCCAGTAGCAATTTTTTGAATAGTTGCAGCATAAATGATATGCTCTGCTTTTAATACTCTTTCTGCAAGCTTTTCAGGTGTGTCATCGTTTTCGACAGGTACAATTGATTGAGCCAGTATTCTACCCCTGTCATAATGCTCATCTATAAGATGAACTGTTGGTCCGCTTTCAGTCTCTTTCGCTTCAATCACTGCTGTATGGACGTTCATACCATACATTCCGGCGCCACCATGCTTTGGCAAAAGAGCGGGATGAATATTTAGTATTCTTCCTTTATACTCTTGTAAAATTTCATCACCTATTTTCTTCATATAACCCGCAAGAATTACCAGATCTACACTGTGTTCTTGCAGTACTTTGCATATACTTGCTGCTTCTGCATCACCATGCGTTTTACCACTTATATGGTAGTTCGGAATGTTCTCTTTTTTTGCTTTTTCAAGTGCGCCTGAAGTCGAGTTATTTGAAATAACTACTGCTGCTTCTGCATTCAAATCACCTGCATGTATAGCGTTAACAATCGCCTGCATGTTGCTTCCTCCGTGGGAAGCCAAAAATCCTAATCTTAGTTTTTTCATATCTATTCGTCTATTTTTAAACTATTTTGCAAAATGGTGGTAATCTTTGAAAGATTTGAAATCTCCACCCCATTTCCAACCAAGCTCTTTAAACTTCTTTACAACAGGGTGACCTGAGTAAAATGTCCCCGGAACTTCTTTATCCCAGTTAGCTCCTTTTGGAGATATTTTTCCGTCAGAATAAATTACCGGATTTAAAAAAGGATTAATATCTATTGCCATTCCGGTTGCATGTTTTGACATTCTTTTAGTGCCTGCAATATATCTGAAATTGAAGGCTGAAGAATTATTATCTGCCATAGATTTATCGTCAGACCAACCATATTTCACTATAGGTATTACTTTTTTAATCGGAAACTTAATCTCTCTCATAAGCTTAAAAATACTCTTTATATCGCTCACAACATCTTTATGAACCTGCACCTGCCCTTTATGGATCTTGCCATCCATAGAGTAATAATCTACTTCGATCAAGCGAATATTATCTATGATTTCTTTAGTTGCTTTTGTTGATTTCAAAGCATCTTTTTCAGTCATATTACTATCCACTATTATAGAGTCGGCTGCAATACTAAATATACAAAAGAGTAAAATTAAATATTTCATGTATACTTTCTCCTTGATTGATTTATGCAATATAACAATTCTAATGCAACTCTTTTTAAGATTATCCGAAAAATATAATCTGACACTCCGACACCATTTATCCGCTGTCAAACAACAATATTTTTCAATTTTTTCAAACATTTGACAAGTACGAAATTTTCTCAAACAAGAAAAGGCATGAACTGCACTTTAAGAAGCTCCAATGTCAGATCCGAGATTCTGGTTTTTTTCCAAATCATATTTTAGTGTGCTTTTAAATAAATAATAAAAAAGTCTCTGAGCTTATGAAGCTGAGAGACTAAGTTATACTTATAATCCATAGATTACCAGAAGCTATTCTACATTTCTGCCATAACAAGTAAATGCTTCATTTCTTCTACTGAAGAAACAGGAAGTTCGCAGGCATAGTTTTTACATACATAGACAGTAGTTTCTGTTTCTTTAAGTTTCATATTTTTCAAATAAGAAGCATATAAATCCATAGCATCATTTTGCTTATAAATTATAACTGCATTTGGCATATAAACCTCTCTCAATGCATCTATAAACTCACTTTCTTCAGGTTTGTTTTCTGATGTGATAACAATTTCAACAGCAGGATTATATATATAATCTAAAGCACATTCAAAGAATGCATAAATTGAAGGGTATGAGTCGACTTTTGCAGAAAAGAAATCTATCAATTTCTGAGCTGCTACATCATAATCAGTATTCCCAGTGATTTTAGATAATCTTACCATATTCATCAAAGCAACTGAATTACCTGAAGGTACTGCTCCATCATAAAGATCTTTTTTTCTATGAATTAGCTTCTCGCCAAAGTCTGCAGTATTATAAAATCCACCGTATTCCTTATCCTCAAAATGATTTTCCAGAACATCCATCATCTCAATAGCATCACGAATATACTGATGTTTGAATGTCGCAAAATACAACTCTATTGCTGCCCAAGTTAAGAAAGCGTAATCATCCAGCATAGCATGAACAGCAGCTTCGCCTTGAGCATATCTATGCATCATGCCATCATGAGTTTTAAGGTTTTTAGAAACAAAGGCATAAGCATTTTCAGCTATTGCTATGTAATCTGAATTTTTGAAAACAAAACCGGCTTTAGCAAAGGCTGAGATCATCAGGCCATTCCAGTCAGCTAAAACTTTATCATCTCTGCCGGGATGGACTCTTTTTCTTCTCGCTTCAAATAATATCTTTTTAGATGCAGAAATTATTTCAGCAAGCTCAACTTCACTAATGTCGTGCTTTTCAGCAATTTTATCAAGATTATCTTTTATATGAAGTATGTTGCCATTTTCAGGCATATGCCCTGCAGAATTTTCGTAATTGCCTTCTTCCAGGACATTGTAATAGTCTATCAAATATTTAGCATTGTCGCCAAGTAAGTTTTCTAACTCAGTTTTCTGCCAGATATAAAACTTACCTTCCACGCCTTCACTATCAGCATCTTCAGCACTATAAAAGCCACCTTCCGGTGCAGTCATATCTCTTTTAACATACTGAAGTGTTTCTTCTACTATTCGCTTATAATTCTCATCTTTTGTCACAAGGAATGCTTCTAAGTAAGCATGGGTAAGCATAGCCTGATCATAAAGCATTTTTTCGAAATGAGGCACTAACCACTCTCTATCTGTGGAGTATCTTGCAAATCCACCTCCTAGATGGTCATAGATTCCTCCTTTCATCATAGCGTCTAAAGATTCTTTTGTAATCTTCAAAGCAGTCTCATTATCTGCGCTCCTGTTATATCTCAAACTATATAAGAAATTGTGAGCAACAGGGAATTTTGGTTTAATTCCAAATCCGGCATGTTTAGGATCAAATAAATTATCAATTCCCTCAAAGGCTCTATCTAAAGTTTTTTTACTAAGAGGAACAATATTCTCACGTTCTTCCATTTTTTGCATTTTTTTGATAAGCTCATCAGCATTGGCTTCTATGTTTTTTTTCTGTTCCATCCAGGCAAGTGCAATTTTTGGCAACAATTCCATCATACCAATTCTGTTCATGACAGATTCTTTTGGGAAATATGTACCTGCAAAAAATGGTTTTTGATCAGGAGTCATTACTATTGTCATAGGCCAGCCACCGGTACCGGTCATCATCTGACAAACCTGCATATAAACTGCATCAATATCAGGACGCTCTTCCCTATCTACTTTTACATTGATAAATGCTTCATTCATCATACCTGCAATTTCAGGATCTTCGAATGACTCATGCTCCATTACATGACACCAATGGCAAGTAGAATATCCAATAGAAAGAAATATAGGTTTATTCTGTTCTTTTGCTGCCTGGAATGCTTCTTCACCCCACGGATACCAGTTTACAGGATTATTAGCATGCTGCAAAAGATAAGGACTTTTCTCATTCAATAATCTATTAGGCTTCGTATGTTGACTCATTTTCTAATATTTCCGTTTGAATTATAAAATCGTTCAAAAATAAGAAAAATATTCTTTTATATAGCAGAGACTATAGATATATGTTAAATATTGGATTTTTTAATCTGAATTTGAGTAAAAAAAAGCAGTAGTGAAACAATCCACTACTGCTTTTATTCTATTCTAATCTAAATTATTTCCCTTCGTACCAAGGAGTGCCGGCAGCTTCCAAAGCTTTAGCTACTTTTGAGATTTCATTAGATTCCAATTGTTCTAATTGAGATTTTATTGTTTTCAATTGTTTCTCAGCAACTTTATAAGAATCTTTACTTGTAGTAGTAGGTATAGCTGTAGAATACCAAACAGACCACATTATTTCATCTAAACGCTCTTTGACAGATGAAGTTTGATTGCCGCTACGCTTTTTGATTGAATTGTTGCCAGAAAGCACCAAATCAATATCTTCCAGCTTGTATTCTATAGATCTTATTTCTTCCAGCAACTTAACATTTACACCGGCAGTCTTAATGATTGCATTTTTCATTGCCTTAACTTTTTTATCAGTTTCCAGAAGCATATTATTGAATCCGTAAACTGCTTTTTGCAAATCTTGCACACTGCGTTTAAATGCTATATTTTCCTTATATTCAGGAAGAGGTGTAGCATAATCTTCCAGCATCTTAACATTAATCGCAACTTTTGGAGTAAGCTCACTTACTTTACCGTCAACTACTTCTTTCATTGAAACAAAGTATTTACCCGGAAGTACTAAAACATGCACACCTTCAATATTATTCGGGTTAGATTTAGAAGTAACCGGAGATGCATCAGCATATTTCAAATCCCAGACAACTCTATGCAGTCCAGCGCTATAAGAAGTTTTGATATTTCTTATATGGTTGCCCTGTTCATCTGTTATTGTAAATAGTAAATAAGCAGACTCTTCCAAATCTTCAGCTCTTAACTGATCAAAGCTAGGATAATCCAGCTTCTGGCCATCTTTCAATTTGCCTTCTGCTTCTTTGCGAAGAGATTTTTTAGATTTTGGCGCTTCATTAATATAATAAGTAATCTCAGCACCAAATGGAGGATTATCTGCTTTGTAGAAGGTATCACCGTGCCAGTTTTTGCCCTTTGTTGTATTTTCAACATAAAGCAAAGCATCTCTTACTGGTAATATTTCTGCAGGTTTATTATTTTTAATAACATCAGTTTTGCGAAGTGGAGTATAATCATCTAAGATATAAATTCCTCTACCAAATGTAGCCAGAACCAAATCATTCTCTCTTCTTTGAATATCAATATCTCTGACAGAAATAGTAGGTATACCTGCTTTAAGCTGTATCCATTCCTTGCCGCCATCTGCTGTAAAGAAAATTCCTTTCTCAGTACCTGCAAAAAGTAAGTTTTGATCTACATGATCTTGAATCAAAGCATGTACTGTTTGATCTTCAGGTAAGTTCGCAGCTATATTAGTCCAAGTTTTACCTTTGTCTGTACTTTTTAGTACGTAAGGTTTAAAATCACCACGTTTGCGATTATCAAAGCTGATATAGACAGTATTTTCGTTGAATAAGTCTGCAACTACATCTGATACATAAGTATTAGCCGGTACACCCGGGAAAGTAGAATACTTTATCCAAGAGTTACCGTCATTATCAGAAACCTGTAAAAGCCCATCATCAGTACCTACATATAAAAGTCCGGCTTTTATTGGTGATTCGTCAAGAGAAACGATATTTCCATAAAGAGAAGTAGAAGCATTTTTAGCAACAGCTTCCGGATGCCAAACTTTGCCCATTACTTCCAATTGATTTCTATCTATTTCAGCAGTCAAATCTTCACTTACTTTTTTCCAAGTAGTACCACGGTCAGTAGATTTGAAGAGTTTGTTTGCAGCGAAGTATAATGTCTTATGGTTATGTGGACTTATTATTATTGGTGCATTCCAATTCCAACGTAGCTCCTCTCCTTCTTCAGGCATTGGCTTAATACTGGTAATTTCGCCATTGCTACGGTTGTATCTCATAAGTCCGCCATATTGGTACTGAACATAGGCAGTATTAGGATCTTTTGGATCGCAAGCAGGTTCAAAACCGTCACCACCAAGAGGGAATGACCAATCTTGATTCATAATCCCAGCATCCCATGTTGTTCTGCTAGGGCCAAAAAGCGTGTTATTATCTTGAGTACCTGCATAAACGTTATAGAATGGTTTATCATAGTCAACTGCTACTCTATAAAACTGAACAGTCGGCAAGTTTTCGAAGAATCTCCAAGTGTTACCACGATCATAAGATTCATAAACACCACCATCTCCACCGATTAATAAGTGTTTTGTATTGCTTGGGTTAATCCATAAAGCATGATCATCAACGTGTCTGTTTGCAACAGGCAGAGTTTTGAATGTCTTTCCTCCATCATCCGAATATCTTGTATATGTTTCCGGAAGATAAACTAAATCAGGATCTTTAGGATCTGCAACTAGTTCTTGGTAATATTGTGCAGAAGAAGTTTTGTGGTTATTCATTTTATTCCAGGATGCACCTCTATCTGTAGATTTGTAAAGGCCTCCTTTATTCCCGTCAGCTTCTACAATTGCATAAATAATATCAGGATTAGCAGGCGAAACTGCAATACCAATTCTGCCTAATTCGCCACCGGGGAAACCATTAGCAAGTTTATTCCAAGTTTTACCGGCATCTGTAGATTTATACAAAGCAGATTCAGGTCCGCCATTTATCAAAGTAAAAACATGTCTTCTTCTTTGATAAGCAACAGCATAAATAACATCCGGATTTCTTGGATCAAAATCTATATCCGAAATACCTGTGTGCTCATTAATATCTAAAATATTATTCCACGACTCACCGCCATCAGTAGTCTTGTAAAGTCCGCGTTCACCGCCGGCATTCCACAGAGGCCCTTGTGACGCTACATAAACAACATCTGAATTTCTGGGATCTATTAACATATCTCCAATGTGCTCGGATTTTTTTAAGCCCATATTTTTCCATGTTTTGCCGCCATCTAAGGACTTATATACTCCGTCTCCATAAGATACTGCTCTTTGTGAGTTGTTTTCACCTGTTCCAACCCAAACAACATTATAGTTATTAGGATCTATTCTGACGGTAGCAATAGAATAAGAGTTTTCATTATCAAAGATTGGGGTAAATGTTGTACCTTTATTTGTAGTTTTCCAGACACCACCGGAGGCAATTGCAACATAAAACGTGTTAAAGTCATCCGGTTTAACAGCAAAGTCAATTACTCTGCCTGAAGTTTGAGCCGGTCCGATATTCCTAAATTTGAGACCGGAAAGTGTAGATGAGTTCAGTTTACTTTTGTTTTCTTCTGCAAGTGATGAAATCGCTGAAAACAAAAAAAGTAAAAGGAACAATTTTGTGAAATGTTTCATTTTACTAAGATCCATTAATAATGCATATAACAAATTATATTAATACGATTTTTCTCTTTTTTAGTTTCAAATTATAAGTCTTCAAAATTTAGTCGTGTTATTTGTATATTTGTTGTAAATGAAAGAGAAGAGTAAGTTTTGAGTATAGAAAGTTAGGATTACAGGTTTTATTGAGACTAATTCTACTTCTGCTCGAAAGCCTAAATATTAGTGCACATTTTTTTTAACAGGCATGTCCAAATAGCCAAATAACCGTATGAAAAAAAAATACTTTATAATAGCAGGTGACCCGTCAGGTGATATTCACGCAGCCAAGTTAATTCGAGAAATTAAAACTAAAGAACCGGATACAGAATTTCACGGTATTGGTGGCAGAGAAATGGAAGCTTTGGGGTTCAAATCAATGATTCCTCAGAAGGAAATTTCTGTTGTCGGTTTTTGGGAAGTTGCTAAAAAATACGGTTTATTTCGCAGGCTAATAAATAGTGTTCAGGAAGAGCTAAAAGATGGGAACTATACTGCATTCATTCCAGTAGATTATCCCGGATTTAATATGAAAATAGCAGGATTTGCCAAATCTATTGGTTTGCCTGTATATTATTATATAGCACCTCAGCTTTGGGCTTGGGGTAGTAATCGTGCTGAAAAGCTAGCTGCCTCAGTTGACAAGCTGATAGTGGTATTCCCTTTTGAAGTTGAGTTTTTTGAAAAGTTTGGAATAGAAACATATTTTTGTGGGCATCCACTCTTAGATGAGCCGATTTTTCATGATAGAAGCATTGAAAAGGAAAATATAATTGCGCTATTGCCCGGAAGCAGGCAGCAGGAAATTGGCAGAAACCTTCCTGTGATGATTGAATCAGCTCGAAATTTTCAGAAGGAACATAAAGATTTTAAAATAGCTGTAGCAAAAGCAGGGAATGTTATTCTAGATAAATATATTTCCAGAGATGTTGAGGTTTTTGACAACTCTAGGGAATTAATGAAAAAGGCTAAAACGGGAATAGTAAAAACCGGCACGTCTACTTTAGAGGCTGCTCTATGTGATATGCCCTTTTTAATGATTTACAAAACATCTCCCCTTACCTATTATATGGGCAGAAGACTTATAAATCTTGAATACATCTCACTTGTTAATATCCTTCTTAAGCGTCATACTGTAAAAGAATTATTCCAAAGTGAAGCAAATAATATTGCTATTGCAAAAGAACTAAACTCAATCGTCTCTGACGTGAGTAAGTATCAATTTCTTTTGGAAGAATTCAGTAAAGTAAGAGAAATTCTTGGAGGAATTGGTGCATCAACAAATGCAGCAGAATTAATTTTAGGCTTTGATTCATGACTCTAAAGTTGAGTGAAAAAATATTGATCCTGCTAATGCATGTAATCAGCAAAACATGGAGATTCAAATTTGAAGGTGATTTTCCTGCAATGCCTGCTGTTATTGCATTTTGGCATGGTGAAATGCTACCTTGCTGGAAAGTTTTCGGGAAATATTCTCCTAAAGCAGTCGTAAGTCAAAGTAAGGACGGAGAGATCCTTTCCACATTACTAAATAAATGGGGTTTTGAAGTTCTCAGAGGGTCATCATCTAAAGGCGGTAAGGAAGTTCTGGAAATGATGACTGAAAATGTTAAAAATTCTTTTTTACTGATTACTCCTGACGGCCCACGCGGACCGATTCAGAAGTTCAAACCCGGAGCTGTTATTACTGCCAAACGAGCAGAAGTTCCTCTGGTGCTATGTAGAGCCAAAATTGAAAATAAATATGTATTTAAGAAAAGTTGGGATAATTTTCAGTTCCCGTTGCCGTTTTCTTCAATAAAAATTTGTTTTTCACAAAATTTCTATATAAATAACAGCTTAGACAGAAAAGAAACGGAAGATTATATATTACGTGTTGAATCAGAACTGAATTCGATGTTGAATGATTAGTTAATTAGGTATAAAATGATCAAAAGATTCGCTTCAAAAATATTTGGTAAGGCGGTTGAAATAAGAAATAGCAGATACGATAACAATGACAATGATACCGTCAAGGCCAATTGCCCTGTAATCAGTGTTGGAAACTTGTCAGTAGGTGGAACAGGAAAAACTCCTTTTGTTCAAATGCTTACAGGAACACTTATAAAACTAGGTAGACGCCCTGCCATAATAGGTAGAGGATATAACAGAGACTCTAAGGGTGAAATAATTGTCTGCGATGGCAATGAGATTCTTTCGAATGCGGAAGAAGCCGGTGATGAAATGCTGATGCTGGCAGAATCATTGCGAGTACCGGTAGTTGCACATGACAGCAAATCAGATGCAGCTGAAAACATTCACGAAAAATTCGATATAGATGCGATAATAATCGATGATGGATTCCAGCATCGCAGATTAGAACGCGACCTGGACATTGTAATCATTGATAAAGAAACCGCAGAAAAGCCTTACCTTATGCCGGAAGGCCGACTGAGAGAACCGCTTTCTTCTCTGGAAAGAGCTGATGTTATCTGCTATACCGGGAAAATAGAAAATAAGGAAGAACTCAGAAAATATAAAAGAGAAGATGCAATAGAGATATCTATCTGTCCGAAACAATCGTTTCCGTATAGGCTAATTAATGATAAGCCTGTTATGGAGCAGGAGTTTTATGCTATAAAAGGAAGAAATATAATATTTTCCGGAATAGCAAATCCTGAGAGATTTAAAAATATGCTTGAAGCTATGAAATATAATGTGGAAGAGCATGTTGCATTCTCAGATCATCATAAGTATACAGAAGCAGATTTAGATAAGCTAATTGATTTAGCAAAAGAAAAAGACATTAAAAATCTGCTCACTACTGAAAAAGATGCAGCTAAACTGAAAAAATTTGCTGTAAAAATTGCAGAATCAGGTATCATGTTCTATGTTATACCTGTCAAAATTCAAATAACTGAAGGTAAAGATGATTTTATCAACTTACTTAAACAGACTTTATTGATTGAGTAAATACTTTATGAAAAAGATACTTTTAATTCTAATTGCTGCAATTTCTATCTATTCCTGCAGTCAGGAGCCTAGTTTAAAAATTGCAATTTCAAAAGCTAAAGGCAGTGATCATTACGAAAATTATGCTAATTGGCTTTCTAAAGTAGAACCGAATGCTGATTATATAGATTTATATTTTATTGACAGAGCTGAAGCACTCAAAATTTTAAAAGATTGCGATGGATTACTCCTTTCAGGAGGGCCAGATCTTCATCCTGTTCATTTCGGTAAACAGGAAGATAGTTCGAGATGTAGCATCGATTTAATTAGAGACACCTTAGAACTCTCACTCATTCGAGAAGCAATGAAAATAGGAATTCCTATTTTGGGGATTTGCCGCGGGGAACAAATATTGAATGTAACCGAAGGCGGTTCTCTAATTATTGATATTCCAAGTGATTATCCTGATGCTATCGTACACCAAACAGAAAATCAGGATAGCTGTTTCCACCCTGTCAAAATTGTTGAAGATACTTTCTTACATCAACTTGCGAAAGAAACAGTTGTGGAAGTAAATTCAAATCATCACCAAGCTGTAGATCAATTGGCTCAAACCTTGATTCCTAGTGCATACAGCCCTGACGGAATTATAGAAGCTTTCGAATGGAAGGATAAATCTAATAAACCATTTATGCTGGCTGTCCAGTGGCATCCTGAAAGATTAGAATTTGAAAGCCCTCTTTCTTCGCCAATAGCATCAGCTTTTATTAAAGCAAGCAAAGAATATGATATGAAACATAAATGATACAGAAACTGAAAAGGCTTCTTATGAAAGCCTTTTTTTATTTGTCAATCAACATAACTTTATTAAGTTGTTTTCTTTAAACACAGTAATTATGGAGACAAGATGCAAGTACCTTTACTCGACCTTAGAGCTCAATATCAAAATCTAAAATCCGAAATTGAGCCGGTACTCCTCAAAATTGCAGAATCTCAAATGCTCATTTTGGGCGAAGAAGTCAATAAATTAGAAAATACCTTAGCAGAATACTGCGACTGCAAATATGCTATCGGCGTTTCAAGTGGCACAGATGCTTTACTTTGCGCTTTAATGGCAATTGATATTAAACCGGGCGATGAAGTTATTTTGCCTACTTACTCTTTCTTTGCAACTGCCGGTGTTGTATCCAGAATGAATGCAAAACCTGTTTTTGTGGATGTTGATCCTGTAACTAATAATATAGATCCTAAGCTTATAGAAGCAGCGATAACAGACAAAACTAAAGCAATCATTCCGGTACACCTATATGGCCAGTCTGCAGATATGGATGAGATTCTGGAAATTGCTTGTAAAAACGATCTAATTGTAATAGAGGACTGCGCTCAGGCAATTGGAGCTCAGTACCAAAACGGTAAAAAAGTTGGCTCAATGGGCCTAATTGGCTGCTATTCTTTCTACCCTACTAAAAACTTGGGTGGCTTTGGTGACGGTGGTTTAGTTGTTACAAATGATGAAGAAATGGCTACGAAACTTCGTCAAATGAGAAATCACGGGATGGAACCTAAGTACCATCATAAGTTTGTTGGTGGTAACTTTAGATTAGATGCTTTGCAAGCTGCGGTATTAAATATTAAGTTCCCTCATTTGGAATCTTGGCATCAAGCAAGACGCGATAATGCAGAATTATATACCAAACTGTTCAAAGAAGCAGGCATTTCTGAAGGTACCGGCTTTTTAAAATATGACGATAAAAATAAAGTTTTACTTCCAAAAGCTGTTTACAAATCTAATGGACATGGAAACTATCATATTTACAATCAGTATTTTATAAGAGTACAAAAAAGAGATGAATTAAGAGCCTTTTTAGGTGAAAATCAAATCGGCAGTGAAATATATTATCCTGTTCCATTCCACAGACAGGAATGTTTTGCAGATTTAGGATTTAAAGATGCTGATTTCCCTATATCAAATCAAATCTGTGAAGAAACAATAGCTCTTCCTATATATCCGGAATTAGCTAAAGAGCAGATAGCATTTGTTGTAGAAAAAATCGCAGAATTCTTGAAATAATTTTGCTATAATAAGACTAAAAACAAACCCGAATCAGGCAATGATTCGGGTTTGTTTTTTTATTTTGGTATTTTAAATTTGAACTCTGAGCCTTGGCCATATTCGCTTTCAACCCAAATATTTCCACCGTGCTTTTCGACAAACTCTTTACAGATAATGAGACCTAAGCCGGTACCCTTCTCTTTAGAAGTTCCAATTGTAGTGTGATGCACATCTATTCTAAATAGTTTTTCAAGATCATCTTCCCTAATACCTACCCCGGTATCTTTTATTGAGAAAACAAAAGCATCTTGCTGTTCTTCTGAAATAAATGATACAGTTCCTCCGGAATCAGTAAACTTCAAAGCATTGAAAGCAAGATTTCTAACGATGGTAGAAATCATATTTCTATCAACTTCAATAAATATTTCCGGATCAACTTTATTCGCCAGAGTAATATTTTTCTTAGCGGCACTTACTTCACATAAGTCCTCAATTTCAGAGAATATCTCAAATATATTTAGTGATTCAGGTTTATATTCGATACCACCCGACTGAGTTCTTGCCCAGGTAAGTAAGTTATCTAATAAATCTCTCAAAGACACAATAGTTTGATTTAGAGAAAGAAGATATTTTTCCATCTTCTCTTTATCGTCTCTCTTCATATACAGAGAAAGTAAATCTGAAGAGAAAAGTAATAGCTGCAATGGATTTTTTAAATCATGAGCTATGATATTGAAAAACTTATCTTTAGCAGCATTAGCTTCCTTAAGCTTATACTCAGATTCTAGGAGCTGATCATTTAAGTTCTGCAATTTGCCTGATTCATTGGCAATTTGTTTATTAAGTTTATGAAGTTCTTCGTTAGATTCTTTCAGCTCATCCTGTACTCTTCTTCTTTCCTCATTTTCATACTTGAGTTCTTCCATAGCATCTTGAAGTTGGGTAGTTCTTTCGAATACTCTTTGTTCCAAATCTTCATTTAGCTGTTTAATTTTTTCTTCGTTTTTCTTTCTTTCAGTAATATCAACTACTATGCCTCTGAAACCTTCATGCACATTATCTTTGAAAATTGGCATTGTATAAATAATGACCGGAACTTCTTCACCGGATTTAGTCACCAGATAATATTCACTTGAGTGTTGCGAAACATGATTTTGAACCAAGTTTTTCAATTCATTTTTAGCAACATCTCGAGCTTCATCAGAGAGAAGATCAAATATGTTGAGTCCCTTTTTCATGTCAAACTCATCATATCTGGTCAAAACAAAACCTTGTTTGTTAGAATAGGTAAAGTTTGCCTGTATATCAGTTTCAAAAACTGTCTGAGGTAATAAATCAGCTAAATCTCTGAATTTCTGCTCACTTTTTCTAAGATCCTCTTCAGTTTTTTTCCTTACAGTAATTTCTTTTTGTAATTCTCTTGTGCGTATATAAACTAACTCTTCCAGGTGTTGTTTATATTGTTCCAGTTCTTTTTCAGCATTTTTGCGTTTGAGCGCATTCTCAACAGTAATAGGAAGAGTTTGAAGATGTTTTCCGTTTGTATCTTTTATAAGATAGTCATAAGCACCCTGCTTCATAGCTTTAACTGCAACTTCTTGATCTCCAAGCCCTGTCACTACAATAAAAGGTATTCCATTCATGTACTCAAACAAATCAAAAGCAGTACCATCACCGAGGTTAAAATCAGTGACTACAACATCAAAGTCATTATTTCCCAAAGCGAGGACAGCAGAGTCAACAGAGTCTGCAGTTTCATACTCATAGGCTAAGTTATTGGCTTTAACAAAACGTTTAAAAGCCATTCTATCTATGGTGTCATCATCTACAAAAAGAAGCTTAATACTATCTTTAGTCATATCTTTACTCAGGTAATTCGCTTAAAGTCCAATAAATATTAATCGTTTTAATCACATCAACAAATTGTTGATAATCCACCGGTTTTGTCATATAGCCTGCAACCCCGTTTTGGAAACTATTCATCCGATCTCTTTCTTCTGATGAAGTAGTAAGAACGACAATAGGTATTTTTCTAAGTTTTTCATTTTCTTTAGCAACTTTCATAAATTCAAGGCCATTCATCTTTGGCATATTCAAATCCAGAAGAATAATACACGGCATTTCACTATCAGGTTTTAATAAATACTCGATAGCTTCTTCTCCATTTGAAGCAAGAATTACATTATTAGTCACTTTAATTTCTTTAAGTGCGCGCCTTACAGTCATCGCATCGACTTTGTCGTCCTCTACCAGTAAAATTGGTTTTTTACTTTTCATATAATAGCTCACTGGGTATATTTTATTCATATGCTACTTTTGATTTATTTAGTGTGAAAAAGAAGATAGTCTCTGCACCGGGTGTAGATTCTATCCATATTTTACCACCATAAAGTTCTACTATTTTTTTCACAATAGAGAGCCCAATGCCGGTGTTATCATTGTCCTCTTTTTGTTCTAACGTTTGAAATATACCAAATATTTTTTCATGATATTTTTTATCTATACCAATTCCATTATCTTTTATTCCAAACTTATAGAATTGAGACTTCTCTTCGTACACAAGTTCAATTTTACCTATTTCTTTATCTATATATTTTATAGAATTACTGATAAGATTTTGGAATATTTGTTCGATTCTAATCCTATCAGCATTTAATGCAGGCAAGTTATCAGGAACAATGAACTCAAATTTTTCATCAGGATTTAGCAAATCAATTACATCATAAACAAGCTCGCCAAGGTCAATTTTTTCGTTTTTATTAACTATTCTGCCGACTCTTGAGTACTCTAAAATTCCATTTATCAACTTGTTCAATCTGTCTACTCTCTTTATCAATAACTCTGCCAGTTCCTGACCGTCCTGATCCAGTGTATCTTTATAATCTTGCAAGAACCATTGTGACAATTGGCTTATACCTCTTAAAGGCGCTTTCAAATCATGCGAAACAACATAAGCAAAGTCTTTAAGTTCATTATTTGCAGATTGAAGCTCTTCAGTTCTTCGTCTAACTCTGTCTTCTAGTTCCAGATTCAATTTTTTTACTTCTTCTTCAATTAGTTTTCTATCAGTAATGTCAGTAGCTATTGCTTCAGCAGCAATTGCTTTTCCTTTATTATCTCTTACAATAACGGTACGTTGATAGAGCCATCTGATTTCTCCGTTTTTATGAATAACTTGGTATTCATAAGCTTTTAAAACTTTTCCATGAATCAAATCATTCCACACATTTTCGAACCAAGCATGAAAAGACGGATTCATAATTTTCTTCATAAAAAGAGGTTCTTTATAAAAATCAGTTGGTTTATATCCTGTCATATCATAAATAGCAGGACTCATATATTCGTAGAACCCGCCCGGAAGCGAAATCCTGTAAATAGCATCTTTAGCATTTTCAGTTAGCCTTCTATATCGCATTTCACTGTCTCGTAGGCTGTCCTCTGCTCTATCTCTTTCTTTCTCTCTTTTCTGTATAACATCCAACATTTGGTTAAACTCATTGAAAAGCAAACCAATTTCATCATAATATATATTTTTCAGTCGAACCGAATAATCACCCTTATCTGTGATTTCATTAGTAATGTCAGTCAGTTCGACTATTGGCTCAGAAATAATTTTTTGAAGTTTAGACGCTAAGAAAAAGGCAATTACAAAGAGAAGCATTATCAAAATGAGCATGATATAAACAGAATCCATAATCTTTTTGGTAAGTTCTGTATTTACTCTTATGTAAAGAACTCCTAAACTTTCTCCCATGTAGCCGATAGGCTCATAAACATGCAGCAAATCACCTTCAAAATGAGTCACAGAAGCAACGTCTTCTTTACTTAGAGACATTTCAGAATGACCGTCTCTCGCATAGGAAACAATCTTAGTGCCTGTAGTGTCATAGATTTGTGCATGAGTAATATTAGATATGTATTCCAAATCACTAAGGATATCTTTTGTTTTATCCTTCATGTTATATAAAATCCCGGGAGCTACAGATTCACTATAGAGCTTTGCATTAAGTTGTAGCTGAGAGCTGATTTCATTTTTAAGAATAATGATATTATTTATTGTGGTGAGCGACATTCCCAGAATTATCACAAAAGAACTTATGATTAGTATGATAACTATAAGTTTATTCTTTATGGATAATTTTTTTAACATTTATTCTCCTACAATAGTACCCAGGTTCAGTATGTTTAAATCGAATTCAAGTTTAGCTTTGATTATAGATCTTGGATTAATCTCAAAAGCAGTAGTACCTTTAGGAGTAATAAAGAAGTTGATCATAACTCCTAGCTCCCCATAGTCCTCTTTCTCAGACATCGATAGTATAGATCTGGAGTTACAAATAGAGACAACCGAATCCAAGTCTCCTTCATAGTTTTTAGAAATAAAAAGAATATGGCAATAATCTAATTCACTAATATTTTTATATTTTTTGAACTCTACCTTCTTCCCTTTTAATTTCGTATTTTCATAAACTCTTTTTCCAATATCATATATTTTACTGTCACCCAGAACACCTATATAGAAATTCTGTTTATCAGATACAGAAGGCGGCCAAGTAAAAGACTTAGAAAAATGCTTAAAAAAGCCTGCTTTAACTTCATATTCAATATCAGCAACAAATAAAATCCCCGGTACTAAGAAGATTAATAATACCGTTATTATGTTTTTAATATTTTTAATATAGTTTGCTATTGCATTCACTTGGTATTGAAAGAGTTCTCTTTTTATATTATAAAACTTTTTGTTTATCTATAGTAAATGTAAATGTGGAGCCTTTACCCACTTCAGAAGACACTTCAATGGATCCTCCATAATGCTCGACTATCTTTTTGACGATACTAAGCCCAATTCCCGATGAGTCTTCACTATTGGAATCAATTGATTGGAATATATTAAATATTTTATTAAAATACTTATTATCAATACCTATGCCATTATCACTTATTGAAAATTTATAACATTTTTCATCTTCAATAAAATCTATGACTAAAACCACCTCTTCTTTGTCATTATACTTAAATGCATTAGATATTAAATTCTGGTATAATTGTGAAATACGTGTTTTGTCTGCTTTTATTACAGGCAAGCTCGTTTCTATCTTCAATTTGGCTTCTTTTTCGTCTTTTAAGATTTCAAATATCTCATCAATTAACTCATCAAGTCTAATTTCCTCAGTTTGTCCTTCTATTCTTCCAATTCGAGAATAATCAAGAACTCCATCTATAAGAGTATACATTCTTCTTATTCTGGATTGCAAAAGGTCAAACATTTCAATATTTTCTTCTTCCAGATTATCTTCTATATCTGTCCTAATCCATTCAGAAAGCTGACTAATTCCGCGTAATGGTGCTTTAAGATCATGAGAAACTATGTAAGCAAAATCTTTTAGTTCTGTATTAATTTGCTGCAACTCGAGAGTTCTTTCGTCAATTCTCTTTTCAAGCGTCTTGTTTAGTTTGATTAACTCATTCTGATAATTAGCTCTTTCAATTTCAGCAGCAATCCGACCACCAAAAATTTGTAAAACTTCTTGGGATAAAATATCATCTTTTATTGGACGCTTGTATAATGCAATTAGTACACCTATTAATTCATTATCAGAACTAATTAAAGGTGTCCCTACATACCCTTCAATTTCTAAGTCTGCTAGGATTAGATCTTTAGGAAATATCTTTGCAACATCTTCATGATATATCACTAAACCATTGTTTAGTACATTTTTGCATGGTGTGCCTTCAATTGCAAAATGCACATTTTCTATTATCTCTTGGTCGTGAGCCACAGCCAGTGATTCGTATAATTCTTGAGTTTGGGAAACTGCAATCATTGCGTAATCACTTTTCAAAATTTTATTTAGGTTCAGTGCAATTGAATTGAAAAACTCTTGTCCGGTATAAGCTGAAACAGCTTCAACAATTGACTGGATGGCATCATATGCTCTCTTTCTGTCAGAGACATCTCTTACGAAGACTAATGCAAGCTCTCTTTCGGTAATATCTAGCTTGGCGATTGAAACTTCAGCATCAAATGTGGTTCCGTCTTCTCTCTTGTGTAACCACGATAGATGCAGTGAATTGCCCTGATTTATCAATTCAATAACTTCCAGACCTTTTTCTCTGGAGTTCTCACCTTTATATTGCATGTCTGCAGAATAATCTAAAATCGACTTGCCATTCATTTGCTCAGGTGATGAATTAAATAGCCTGTAAAACTCAGGATTTGCCTCTACTATAAATTCTCTCTCAATAATTAGTATACCATCAATCGCATTATTATATAAAGATCGATACCATCGCTCACTCTGCTCTAATGCTTTAGAGATGGCAATTCTTTCAGTCTGATCCTCGTAGAGAATTACAACATCTGTGATAACATTATTATCAGAAAGAGGATATACTAGGCTGTATAACCATTTTGAGATATATTTACTATCTTCAGAGAATTGTTTAAATAAGAATGGGCCAATCATTGAAGTCAAGCCGGCTCTCGCTTTGTCAAACGCTTCATTATAGCCATATTTGAGATGCTGAGATTCTTTATATATATTAAATTTTTGCACTCTGGTAGCTTCGTTACCCCACAATTGATTCCAAGCATCATTCGAATACATCAGATCGCCCTTCTTATCAAAAATCAAGGTCGGCATAGGAGACTGTTCTAATACTTTAGATAAGCGTTCCTGAGAATTTTTCAATTCAGATTCAACTTTTTTTGTCTCCGTAATATCACGACCTTCAGCAATTGCTTGTAGAAATTTGCCATTGGAATCATAAATTGGCTTCAAAGAAAAGTCAACTATTATTTCTTCGTTTTGTAAATTAGTATGCTTAGCTTCAAATCTTACAAATTTGCCTTTTCTTACATCCTGAAAACCTGATATAAGCTTCAATTTAGCTTCAAAATCATTAGCCCAGAAAAGTGTATCCCAAAATAGCTTGCCGATAAATTCTTCTTTATCTTGCTTTAAAAACTTATAAGCTGATCTATTTATTTCTTTGATGTAACCATTTCTATCTAAAACAGCCATAAACTGAAAAGTTGAATCAAAGAACACTCTAAATTTTGTCTCTGTGTCAAAGAGTTGTTTATAAGCGTTATCTTTTTTCGTATTTAATTTATGAGTATTTCTGATTATATAAACGGAAAGAGAAAGCACTAATAGACCTATAAATAAGAATGCAGTAGACATATCTGTATTAATCTTAGCAATATTTGTTTGTATATCATCCAGGTATGCTCCTGTTCCGATAATGTATCCCCATGGCTCAAATCTTTTGATAAAAGCAACTTTCTCTGAGTATACTTTTTTACTAAGTCCGGGCAAAGCCCACTTATAATACACATATCCCTCGGAACTGTCCTTTCCAAGCTGATTCATTTTAAGTAATACATCTTTTTCAGGTGTATCATTTAAGTCTTGTATTTTTCTGCCTAATATTTCCAGAGAAAAGGGATGACTGACAAGAACTGATTCTTCGTTTATAATCCAAAAGTAGCCTGAGTTGTTATCATATTTCATTGAAGACAAACGCTTCTGAACTCTTTTCTTAGCTTCCTTTTCTGTTAGCTCACCGGATTCGTATTGTTTGTAATAATCAAACACCAATCCCTCAGCACTCGAGACCATGTCCTTGAGTAGTTTCTTTCTAGCTGCATAATAAGAATCTTCTACTTGAGGTAACACAAGCCAGTAAAATGTGGATACAAATAGCAAAAATGAAATTACTACTAAGGTCAAAATCTGGAATGCCTGATTTGACAGATACTTTAGCAGATTGTTGCTTTCTTTTTTCGGGGCATCTATGTTCATTTATTTTTTATCTTATAACCAACATATAGACTGAGTTGAATTAGTCAATATAAATAATTAACTAATCAATTTAAAATATTTTATCAATGTGAATAACGTACCAACAGAACTATTTTAAACTCTTATTGCAGATACCATAACATTACACAAAACAAATCATAATACTTAGACGACAATACACTATTTAGATTTTTTTAATTGTATTGTACTTTACTATACTGTATGTTATATATACCTTGCATTGCTTTGCCTTACAAACTTCAGGAAAGAGATTTGCAGTTACAAAGAGCCATCTCAGAAGTAAAGAACTCGGGACTGATAAATTCGCAATTCATTGAATCTATCAAGGATCCCGCGGTTTTAATAGGAACAAAGAGAACAATCTGTTATGCAAATACAGCTTTTTTCTCTAGCTTTAACATGTTGGAGTTTACAGATTTCGACTTTGATTTATTTATTGAAGATAAAAAATACGAAGTTTCTTCGCTAAATATTGACAATGCTCCTCTTGAACTTTACATATTTGAGACAAAAACTCGAAGCTTAGATAAATTCTACAGCTCAGTTTTTAATAATTCTCAGTCTGCAATCTTTTTTTTGAAAGACAGTAAATTTTATCACTGCAATGATTACTGCTTAAAACTTTTTGAATGCACTCACGAAGAACTTATTGGAAAAACTCCATTTGATTTCTCTCCATTTACTCAGCCCGGTGGATTATCTGCAAGACATTCCTACTATTTAATCGAACAAGCCAGGTTGGGAAATAATCAGAGATTTAAATGGCAACACATAAGCAATAAAGGTAAACTTTTTTGGCTTGAAGTAAATTTGATGCCTGTTAAAATTGAGAATGAAATATTTGTACAGGCCATCACAACAGATATAACTGATTTAATTACTCAGCATGATTTGCTACAGGAACAAAAACATCTTTCTGAGGCTATTCTTACGAGTATGGGCGAAGCTTTAATAACGACTGATACTTTTGGCAAAATAACCTCAATGAATCCGGTTGCTGAAAAACTGACAGGCTGGAATTCGAAGCTTGCAATTTCTCAACATATAAATACTATTGTTGACTTAAGCACTTCTGTTGCTGGCAAACGTGATAATTTTAAACTAGAAGAGCTTATACAAAAAGGTAAGCCAATTATCTCTAAGATGGCGCACACGCTTAAAGCAAAAAATGGAAGAAAATATACTATCAGTTACAAAGCAACTCCTTTATTAGATTCTAAAAATCAAATTTACGGTTCTATTTTTGTTTTTGGTACTATTGATATTGATGAAGATGTCAAAGCGGCTCTGAAAGATGAGCATGAGAAATTTGTAAAACTATATAAAAATTTACCTGAATCAATAGCTATATATGAAATAGTAAGAAACAATGAGGGGCAAATAGTTGATTACATAATTGAAGATTCGAATGATGCATATAATTTTGTAGTCAAAGAAAAACTGAAGCTCACAGATAAAAAAATTGTAGGTGAGAAAATCTCTCGTTTATACTCCTCATATACTCAAAAATATACACCAAAAATAGAAGAGTTATGCAAGACTGGTCAGGCAGTATATATAAGTGATATATTCGAATTGGATGGGGAAACTATATATTTCGACGTCAGATTTTTCTTGCTGGATAATAACTTAATAGGTATGGTAGTAGAAGATGTTAGTGAATTAAAGAAATATCTTCAAAAAATTGAAAGTCAGGAAAATAAGCTTAAAGCTATTTATCAAACTGCTGACCAAACGGCATTTATTCTGAGTGAATTAGAATATCCTTTCAGAATTTTAGAAGTATCACCAGGTGGATTAAAAATTCTTGCTATAGATGAATTGAGTAAAGACGCGTCAGTCTTAGACTTTCATCAAAAAGACAAACACGATAAAGTAATCGAAGCAACCAAAATGCTTAGG
Source organism: uncultured bacterium (assembly GCA_942490685.1). Lineage (GTDB taxonomy): Bacteria > Bacteroidota > Ignavibacteria > Kapaibacteriales > UBA2268 > JBFHIJ01. Next base: position 410,276 of record CALNXW010000016.1, on the reverse strand, counting down.
CAGGCTAAAGAGCTAACAAACTACGAAACTCAACTTAAAAGAGCAAATGGCAGCATATTTGATGCTCTCATTAGTTTGAAAGTCATAAAGATTGGTGCCGATCAGGAAGTAGCTTTGGGAGTTGTAACAGACATCACAGCTCAAAAACAAACTCAACGAGAACTCGAAGAGTTAAATCAGAATTTGGAAGATATAATTGAAGAACGAACTATGGAGCTCAAAGCAACTCTGGAGGAACTGGAAGTATCCAATCTTGAACTTCAGGAGCTTAACGATTCAATAGCAAGAGAAACACATAAGTTATTGAAATTAAATGACCAATTGACTACTTCTGAAAAAGAACTGCAGATGGTAAATGCTACTAAAAACAAGTTCTTCTCTATAATTGGGCACGATTTAAAAAATCCTGTTCACGCACTGCTACTTTCTATAGATATTCTACAGATGCTTCATAAACAAAATGATCGCTCTAAAACTGATGAATATCTTGAAAACATGAAAGAAAATACTTTAAGGTTAAGGCTCACTCTTGAAAATCTATTAAGTTGGGCTCAGTCTCAGAATAATCAGTTGATTGTCAAAAAAGAAAATTTCCAAATCTGTAATATTATCAATGATATAGCCAAAATTACTAACGAACAGGCTCTTAGAAAAAGTATAACTATCTCACACGAACTAAATTGCAATAGTGAAGCTTACGCTGATAGAAATATGATTGAAACAGTCTTGAGAAATCTGGTAACTAATGCCATTAAATTCACCGGAAACAATGGTAATGTGACTATTTCTACTGATTTGGATGGTGATTTCATTAGATTTTGTGTACAAGACAATGGAATAGGAATGTCGTATCAAGAGACTAAACAGTTGTTTAGACTGGATACGCATAATATTAAAAAAGGAACCAATAAGGAAACCGGTTCAGGTTTGGGACTGATATTATGCAAAGAGTTTGTAGAGAAGAATGGTGGTAAAATATGGGCTGAATCACAATTGAGTGAAGGTTCTACTTTTTACTTCACCATACCTGTTGCAGGGTAATTATTTCAATATTTTTTCTGGATTTTTTTTGATATAATCACTCCAGCTACTAGCTCCGGACTTTGGCATTCCATGCTTTAAGCCATGACAAATCGCAACAGCTAAAGCATCAGTAGCATCAAAAAATTCAGGAGTTTCGCTAATATTTAGTATCTTTCTAACCATAAACGAAACTTGCTCTTTTGATGCAGCTCCGCGCCCTGTGACGCTTTTTTTCACTTCTTTAGGACTATATTCCCTCACAGGAAGCTCATTCATCGTAGCGGCTAAAATAGCAGATGCTCTTGCATGTGATAGTTTCATAAGTGATTGGGCATTTTTCGCATAAAACATTGATTCGACGGCTGCACAGTTAGGATTAGTCCTCTTGATAATTGCGTCTGTTTTTCTATATATTTCTTTAAGCCTCTCGTAAAATTCAGGAGTCGATTTTTTAGCATGGATTACTCCGTACTCAACTAATGCAAATTTATTGTTCCCTTGCATATTCACTACTCCATAGCCACAAACTACTGATCCGGGATCTATTCCTAATATTATCATATTTTTTCCTAGTGCTAAACCAATTGATGCAATTTAGAAATAATACTCGACTATTCCATAAATTGCTGTTCCATAATTAGAATACTCTGAGCCTTCATCTCCGTAGAAATACATTCCTGCAAGTTTTAAATTGACATCTTGCAGCCAGCTATAATCTAAAACTCCACCGGCGTATCCGCTCCCATCATTAATATTTTGCAAGGCATTAGCAGACAAAGTCCATAATGCTCCTAATTTATAAGAAACTTGCTGAGTCAAGTAGTGAACACTTAGATTTTGAATCTGACCTAATGCTAGTCTTACAAATTCATACTCTTTTTTGTTATTTTTTCCTTCTCCATTATACTGATATTCCATCATTGCATACAATTCTGAGTTAATTTGATAATCGACTCCTAAAACTGCTTTTACATAAGCATTTCTATCTTCATTGTTTTCAAATGAGTATAATACTTCACCTCGGAAACCTGCATCAAACAAATTTCCGGTAAAGTCACCGCCTAGTACAGCTCTTTTATCAAAATATCCTGTCATCAAAGAAAGATCGTATTCCGAATAATTCGTTCTGAATCTCACTGCATAGTTATTATCTTGAAACGTTTCTCTGAAATTAGCTACAAATTCTATATCTGAAAAATTTCCAAGGTAGTATTTTGTTGTTAAAGCATCTACCCCATCTCTTTCGTATTTGAAGATATTAGCAGGATTTATGGGATTAAATAAATCCGTTGGCTGCCAAACCCTGCCACTACCCCAGGATACAATTTGTCTGCCAAGAGTAAATTCGAAGTCATCAAACATATGTTTATAATACAGCATATCTATAAAATGATTTATTCTGTATTTCTCTCCCGAACTGATTTCGTCAAAAAGAGATATAGCCTGTCTATTCGTTTGACTAATGGAACTCATTCCGGGCAAAGCCTGCTCAGAGAGTAAGAAATCCATCTCATAATGCGCGGTTAATCTTGCATCATCTGAGAGTTCTATTGTAGGCCTTACTCTCAATCTTGTTAAGTTAATTACTTTATAATCAGATCCCTCAGGATCTTCGACTTTCAATACAGCAGGCATTTCAAAAACATAACCATTTACATCAAAATCTAAAGCGAATAGATTCTGAGTTGCCACTAATATCATTATTAAGATTATTCTCTTCATTATCTCAACTTATTATCTTCAGTAATTACGCCATCTTTTAGTATTATCAATCTCTTAGCTCTATCCATTACTTGTTTATCGTGCGATGAAAAAAGAAAAGTAATTCCCTTTTCTTCATTCATCTTCTCCATCAGATTCAACAATGAATCGCCTGTTTTCGAATCAAGGTTTGCAGTAGGTTCATCTGCTAAAACTAGTAAAGGATCATTAACGATAGCACGAGCGACCGCAACCCTTTGCTGTTGTCCACCACTCATTTCGTTTGGTCTTTTGCGTGCCAGATCAGCAATACCTAATTCATCCATAGCTTCAAGTGCCTTTTCATGTCTGATTTTTTTCGGTATGTTTTCAAGCACCATAGCGAACTCTATATTTTCCAATGCAGTAAGCACAGGAATTAAATTATATGCCTGAAAAACGAACCCCATTTTATTGAGTCTAAAATTCGCTAATTCTTTACTTGTTCTTTGAGATAATTCTTCATTATCAATAAAGATTTCTCCTTTGCTGCATTTATCCAGTGTTCCGATTAGATTAAGCATTGTGGTTTTGCCTGAACCGGATGGTCCGGCAATTACTGCATACTCTCCCGGATCAATATCAATACTGATGTTTTTCAAAGCATTTACTGCAATACCGTTGGAATTATATGTTTTAGAAACATTTAGCAGTCTAATCAAAGGCATGTCAGATTGAATCACTTCTTTCTTCCTTTATTTTATTATTTTGATTTTTAGTTTTTATATTCTTTGTTATTGTTTAACCTACATATCTCATGGCATCTGTAGGTAGAAGCTTAATGGCTTTATATGCAGGATAAACAGCTCCCAGAACAGTAGCAAAAGGCATAATTAGCAAAGAATTTAGGATGGTCTGCACTTTCAAGATCGGATATACTGTAGAATCCAGACCAAAGTTAGAAAGTCCGTCCGAGAAGAGACTAAAGTCAATACCGGTACTAGATAAAACTAATACAACCAACATCCCTGAAATAAAACCTACTGCTGTTCCAAAGCCACCCAGTACCAAAGCTTCCTGAATAATCATCATAAAGATTTTGGACTTTTTCATGCCTAAGCTCATCAAAATTCCAATTTCCTGAACTCTTTCAAAAACAGACATAAGCATAGTATTTATAATTCCAAATAGAGCTGCAATAACAAAAATCATATACATGACATATATCATCTGTTTGTAGCTGCCTATATACGCCATTATCATTGGGTTCAAATCTTCAAAAGAGAGTACTTCATAAGCTTTGTCATTCAAGGTATTTATCAATGATTCCTTATAGACATATACATTTTCAGTATTATCAGTAATTATTGCTAACTCATTGATATTATTACCCAATGCTAACATATCTTGAGAATCTTTTAAATTGACATAGATATACATTTTATCATGGTTTGAATTGGAGGATTTATAGATTCCAGAAATTCTAAAGAGTCTGTTTTCAACAATCCCTTCGTAACTATTTGACACTAATACAACTTTGCTTCCTATCTTCACATCAAGCTTTTCAGCCATTTTTTTGCCAATTACAATCTCTTTTGTCTTACCTGTAAGGTAAGCACCCTCTACTATTCTTTCAGAGATGTTTGTAATATTACTTTCTTTGTCATGTTCTACTCCGGTCAAAGCACATCCGGCAGAACCGGAGGGACTTGTTAATAAGCCAAAAGCAACAACTCGTTTAGAATATTTTTTTACAAACTCTTGCTTTTCAATCTCATTCAGCACTTTTCTTTGATCAGGTAAAATGGATTCTATCTGCTTATCGCTATTAAATCCGTTTGCATGTATCTGAATATGAGAAGTATGAGTTTTAACTTGGTTAGAGAGCATCGAATAAACGAGGCCGTTTGTAAACCCTTCATTAATAAGAAGTATAGCCACTCCAACTATGATTGAAATCAGAACTATAAGCGAGCGCCGCTTATTTCTCCATAAATTTCGCCAGGCTAATTTTAAAAGCATTATAAGATTCCGATTTTATTTACTTATTTTTCAAATAGTTACTAAACATACCTAATACCTTTTAAGGCTTGCAATTTTGACAATCTAATTGCCGGGTAGATATATACCAGCATCGCTATAAACAAGACTGTCACGTTCGCATTAAAAAATATCCAAGGATCTAAAGTAGAGTACATAGCAGGTACAAAACCATACTCGCGTATCATATCTGCAGTAGGTCCGGTAAGTTCTATCGGATTACCAACTACATAAGAATTTGCAAAGTAACCAAGCAGAGTTCCAAACACCATGCCTATCAGTGCAATGAATACTGTTTCTACGAACATAATCAGCACTAGAAGCCCGTTTTTAGTTCCAAGTGCCAACATAACCCCAAACTCGCTAAAACGCTCTGAGATTGACATTACAACTGTATTTAATATTCCAAAGGCGATGATAATCATTAAAAGTCCCAAATATACAACACCGGAAACATTATCAAATTCTATCATCTGCTTAAATTCGGGCAATATTTCTTCCCAGTTAAGTACTTCCGCCTTTTTGTCTCTGCGAAGATTGTAGTCAGACATCACTTCAGATATTTTTGTTTGGACTTCGGCTACCTGATCCACATTTTCTAGTTTAACTGCGACCATTGATATCATACCATACATCGAAAAAAGCATATCTGCATCATCAATATGCATGTAGACTGAAGACGCATCCAGCTCAGTAGTTCCGGTTTTAGTTGTTCCGACTACTTTAAATTTCATATTCCCCATAGATCCGTCAAACCCAGACGAGAGGACAACTAAATCTTCACCAATCTTAGACCCCAGATTTTCCAAGAGCTTATAGCCGACAACTATCTCACCTCTTTTTCCATCCAGCAGAAATCTACCGGAATCTAATCTTTTATGCATAGTCGATACTTTTGACTCAGTTGCAGGATCTATCCCAAAAATGGCTGCTCCGTAGGATTTCTTTTTATGCCCTATCAGACCTTCTGAAATAATCCTTTTGCTAAGATTTTCAACACCCTGCACATTTAAAACTCTCTTTTGCATTTCCTCATTAAATCTAAAGCACTTCTGCAAAGTGGGATTATCTCTATATCCTTCGTATTGAATTTGGATATACCCGGGAAACATTTCAATGGCATTTTTTATGTTTACCTCATAAGTTCCCAACTGCATCCCACGCATAAAAATCATCAGAAAAAGCCCAAAAGCTACAGCTGATATGGTCAGAAATGATCGAGTTTTATTTCTAAATATATTGCGCCAGGCAAGTTTAACTACTAACATTCAACTACCTTTATTATCAATTATTTATCTTTCAAGTTCTCTTAAAGAAAAAATCCTTTTTGGAATCTGTTTGTCAAACTCCACTTTATCATATACAAATTCAGTATAATATCCTTTTTTAGTTTCAGATATTACTTTCCAGGTAGTTGGTATTGTCCTACCCCCCATTTTTTTAATATCTCGAAACAACATGGTTCTATGCAAAGTTCCATCTTCGTCAAAATAAGTTACTTTTGAAGGGAGATAATCCTTTTGGCGAACCCAATAAAAAATCTTACCCCAAACTACAGGAACATCAGGTTTTGGAGTTAATTCAAACTTCCAGCACTTAGCTTTATCAACATCTTCATCCTTTAAGTACTTTATATTGTAATCATCTACCATATCTGATTCACGAACTAAATCGTCATTAGTAAGATCAGAACCGTTCCAGCTTTGAAGCATCATAGAAGCAGGAAGCTTCATTGATGTTTCAGTAGCTTTCAGATAGCTATAAAGTTCTCTATCTATTTTGAGCATTTTGTTTCCGGCTTCTTTTCTTGGTTCGCGAGTAATAATCAATGCTTTTTCTTTTCCATCATTCCATATATCCATTTTGAGGTTCCTGGTATAATCCGGAGTCACTATCTTCATTGTGAAAGTTCCCTGCATTGTCTTACCTTTAGACATATCTTCAGCTTTTCTTATAATCGCTTCTGAGTCTATATCAGAATGCAAAATAGACACTGAAAATAACATCAGTACTGCAATCATGATTTTGTTTAACATATCATACCTCATATATTGATTTAGTGCATCTTTTCAGACATTTTTCTTATTCTCTCTTTAACTCTTTCCCCGAAGATATAATACTCTTCCAGTACTATTGCGAAAGACTCTCGCATAACTTTCAGCTTTTCATCCAACTTTTGGAGTCCTTCACTTTTGTCAATATCTACGGATTCTTTTGCAATCATTTCTGTAGCTCTATCTATTCGCTCCATTAGATTTTGCAACTTTACAATCCCAGGATCAATAACCATTTCCATTGATTCATGTGAAAAAATATAGAAGTCTTCTCTTGGAAAATCCGGATTATAAACTTTCTGCAGGAACCTAATTTCAACAAGTGCTTTTATGGTTGTTGAAATTGCAGGTTTAGAGACTTTAAGCCTCTGAGCAATTTGCGTTAAAGACATAGGCTCATGTTTTGTGACAAGCAGACCAAAGATTCTGCCCATCATCACTTTCCCGCCAATTGCATCTATATATCTTGCAAACTCATCTATAATGAAGTCTTCCACTTTTTGCATTACAATTTCTGATTCTTTCATAACTTTATCTTCTTTCGCATCGTTAACAACATTCTTAACGATACAAATATAATTAAGTTTCAAAATAGTTCAAAAAAAAAGCTCTGATATAAATCAAAGCTTTCGTATTGCATCCTGATGGCACTATTTATTTATTCAGAGTGACCTAAAGCTCGGAAATTTCTCTTTATTCCGTCTAATTTGGTTCTCTTGATAGGTGATTTCGAAAATCTCTGTCTAAAATCTTCATCGCTCATTGAATGGATTTGATTAGGATCGAAATTTGTCTCTCCTTTTCGGGGAAATAGCAACTCGTCATAGCAGTTTTGTTCAGCTTTTTTGTTCCATGGGCACACATCCTGACATATATCACAACCATATGCCCAGCCATTAAGATTATTTGATATCTCAACCGGTATTTCTATCTCAGGTTTTGCTTCTATAGTCCAATAAGCTATACATTTATTCGAATCTACAATTTCCGGAGAGACTATAGCACCAGTTGGACATGAATCCAGACATGCTGTGCATTTGCCACAATAGTCTTTGATAATTTGACCTGATTCAAAATTAATGGAAGAAATTATTAATCCAATGAAGAAATACGATCCATATTGAGGATTGATAACATTGCCACTTTTACCCTGCCATCCTAGCCCCGCCTTAATAGCCCATTGCCTGTCCATGGTGGGGCCTGTGTCAACATAAACTCTATGCTCGGAATCAGGTACAAGTTCTGAGATGTACCCGGCAATCTGCTTAAGCTTCTTTTTGATTATATCATGATAATCTGTGCCCCAGGCATATCTGGAAATTTTAGCATATTCTGATTTATGTTGAACTCCGGTATTATACGGGTAGGCTAATGCAATTACAGATTCGGCTCCATCAAAAAGCAGTCTGATGTCTTCTTTTTTGTCAAAATTCTTATCCAGATAGCTCATGTCTGCATGATAGCCTTTTGATATCCAATCCTCGTAATGTTTTTTTTCCTCTGAAAGTTTTTCTTCAGATGCAAACCCGACATCAATAAACCCAAGTGATTTAGCAAAATCCTGTATGTCTTTTTTAAGATTCAAGATTTTTTCTCCACAGCGGTGTTGATTCTTTAGTAGGTTTTTCTACATAAATTCTTCCGTTTTCTTCGAATATGTCGAACTGCTTCAGAGATTTAATGCCCTGATGTGTATTTACATTTTGACCTGATTCTAAAGAGTAAGTCCAGCCATGAAGAGGGCACATGAGTTCAGTTCCTGACAAAATACCGTTATAAATCTCCGGTTGGTGTCTATGGGGGCAAATATTAGTAACACAGTAAAGCATATTATCAATTCTAAACACAGCAAGTTCCCAGTCAGAATCTTCATTAAACGTGACTTTACGTCCTTTTTTTTCTACCAAATCTTTTGACGCCATTACATCGCAATAGATTTTTCCGTCAATTTCTCTGGTTGGGTATTGTTGTTCTTCGTCATTTAGAAAGTTGAAATCCATAATATTATTTCTCCGTAAGCACAACTTCGTCAGCTTTGACAAATCCTGATTTATGCTCTTTTATTTTTGAAGCTTGGCAAAATGCATCGTGTTCGTAGATTAAGATTGCATTTTTTTCAAACAATTCGGGTAGTATCTTTTTCTTTTCTTCAATAGTTGTAAGTGGAAAATTATCATATCCCATTACGTAAGGATATGGTACATGCGCTGAAGTGGGACATAAATCTGCCATGTAAACAAAAACATCTTCACCGGTGTCTATTTTAACCAGCTGCATGTCTTTAGTATGCCCGTTGACAGGTATCACGCTGACACCCTTAAACAGATCTTTTTCTCCATCTACTTCAATTAACTGATTATTTTGAATTATAGGCATAAAATCATCCTCAATAAAAGAAGCTTTGTCTTTTGGTTTCGGATTTTTAGCCCAAGCCAAATGTTCTTTCTGGATGTAATATTTAGCATTCAGAAAAGTAGGAACTGCATTGCCATCTATCCATTTTGTAGCACCTCCGGTATGATCAAAATGCAGATGAGTGAGAATTACATCAGTAATATTCTCAGGGCTAAGGTCAAATTTAGCCAATGCTGTGGTCAAATCACTTGCTTTTAAGTCAATTGCAAACCTATCAGCAAATTTCTGATCATATTTTGTACCGTTTCCAGTATCTATCAAAATCTTTTTATCATCGAATTGAATAAGTATTATTCTGGCTGCTAAAGGTATTCTATTCAGCTCATCTCCTGGATGATACGCCTTTGACCATAAAGTCTTTGGCACTACTCCAAACATAGCTCCGCCATCAAGAGCAAATATGCCTGTATCTATGGCATCAATTTTGTAATTGCCTGAAATCATAATAAAATTATATAATATTTTAACAAATATTTGTAAGACGGAGTAAAAATGCGCATATTTTCGTAAATAAGTTAGCATTATTTCAATAAAATTTCGGAATGTGCATAAAAAGAATTGGAAATTATATTAAAGCTATATAATTTTGTTGCTTGACTTATTGGCAAATTGTACTTAGTCTAAAAAGAAAAAAAGTATTTTAAATTTTATATAAAAGGAGTTTTAGATGGGAACTATTGAAAGGATTCGACAAGCGTCACCTTACGTATTTGCTTTCTTTGGTGTCATGCTTGTAGCATTTTTTACAATTGGAGATCAAACAGTTGTTGATGGTCTTCTTGGTTCGAGAAACAACACTGCTGACAGACCGATTGCTATAGTTGATGGCGAAGAAATTGCCTACAGAGACTATGCCGGCATGCTTCAGCAACAAATAGACAATCAGAGACGTCAAAATCCTGATCAGGAAGTAAACGAATTGCAGATTAAACGTCAAGTATGGCAAAACATAATAGACCAAAAAATCTTAGAAATTCAAGCTGAAAAAGCAGGTATTACTGTAACAGATGCTGAAATTAGAGATCAGCTTTTGAACAACCCTCCTGATTTCCTTAAAAAGCAATTTTCTGATTCTCTTGGTAATTTTGATCAGAGATCTTATTTAGAAATTATCACTAACCCTGAAGTGATTATGTCCAGACTTCCTGAAACTATGAGCTTTGAAGAAAAAGAAGCACAAGTTAACAGATTTAGAGCTGACATCTTGAATATTCAGGATTACCTTCTAAAACAAAAAATGTCTAACAATCTTGCTTCTATCGTTAGCACAACAGGTTCTGTTATTTCTCCTGAATTTGCTAAAGAAAAATACGTTTCAGAAAACAGTTCTGCTTCTGTAAACTTTGTAGCAATTCCAGTTAGAAATATTGCGGATAACAAAGTTGAAGTTTCTGATGAAGAAATCAAAGCTTACTATGATTCTCACAAAGAAAACTTCAAACAAAAAGCTCAGAAACAAATTTCTTATGTTTCTTTCCGTATGGTTCCTTCTCAAAAAGATTCTTTGAAAGCTCAAAAAGCTATTCAAGATATAATGACTACGCTTAGCAAAGCTCAATCTATGGAAGATAAAGATAAAGAATTTGATCAGATGTGGAGCAAACACAATGGCGAAACTTATGATTATACTCTTATCAATGAAATAGATCAAAGAAAAGCTAATTTTGTGCTTTCTTTAGCTAACAGACAAGTAGCCGGTCCTTTCACTTTGACTGACGGTACTTACTTCTTCAGATTAGATGACAGACGCGATGGCGAAAACGAAGTTGTAAAAGCTCGTCACATCTTAATTAGTGCAAACGATAACAACTTGGACAGTGCTAAAGCAGAAGCAGACAAAATCATGAAAAAAGCAAAATCAGGTTCTGACTTTGCAGAGTTAGCTATGACTCACTCAGAAGATCCGGGTTCTAAAACTAAAGGCGGTGATTTAGGTTACTTTGGTAAAGGCCGAATGGTTCCTGAATTTGACAAAGCTTGCTTCGAAAACAATGTTGGTGACGTTGTTGGTCCTATCAAAACTCAATTTGGTTACCACATCATCAAAATTGAAGATAAAAAATCTGAAGAAATCAAATTCAGCGAAATCAAAGTTGCTCCTCACATGTCAACTTCAACTCGTAACTTGCTTATGAGAGATGCTCAAATCATGGCAAAACAAGCTGCTGAAGAAGGAATTTCTCTTGATACTTTAGCTGCACGCAAAGGCTTAAGAGCAATGACTCCAGGCTTCTTCGAAAAAGAACGTCCAATCTTAGGTTCTCAATACCTAACAGATAAAGCTTTTGAAATGGAAATTGGCAGCGTTATTGAGCCAATGGAAATCGAATATTATGGTTTGTTAGTTGCTCAGGTAGTAGGTGCTAAACCTGCGGGTATTGCTTCTTTAGAAGATAAGCAAGATGATATCAAAAGCAAATTGATTGAAGAGAAAAAATTAGATGCTCTTAAAGCTGATGCAGAACAAATGTATGCTAAGATTAAAGCTGCCGGTTCTATCACAGCTGCTAAAGAGTTAGATCCTACAATCGACATTCAAACTATTGCAAGTTTGAAAAACGACGGTAAAGTTAGTGGTTTTGGTAATGAACCTGCTTTCACTACATACGCTTTCAACCAACCATTGAATAAAGTAGTTGGCCCTGTAAGAGGTGAAAAAGCTTACTTTATCATGGTAGTTACTGACAGAAATATGCCTTCTAAAGAAGAAGTTGAATCTAACTTAGCTTCTTATGTTGAAACTTTGAAACAACAATCTTCAGGTATCACTTTCTACCAATGGATGAATGCGATTAAAGAACAATCAAACATCGAAGACTATAGAAAAGACTTCTATAGAGAATACTAGTATTCACTAGATAAATGTTTTTAGATAAAGGCTTGCTCAGAAGAGTGAGCCTTTTTTTGTTTATTACTATTAATACAACTTCATTGTTAAGGCAAGAAAAAGCTCTATAATCATCCACAGCAGCGATCAATATATTTATTATGAATTAATTTCATATTCCTTCCTAGTTGTACTATATTGACATTATATTTTCGATTAAAAATATTGATTTTTAATATGATTTTATAGTATTCTAACACTTAAAACTTACTATACATGGGGGCTTTAATGGCAGGTATTTCCAGAAGAGATTTCTTCAAAATATCGGGTGCCATGTGTGGCGCTGCTGCACTCAGCACCAACAAGGCAAAAGCTCAGAGTAAACCGGTGAATATATTATCTCCGGATAGAATGGGCGTACTGGTAGACACAACGGTATGTATAGGCTGCAGGAATTGTGAGTGGGCGTGCAAAACTGCTCATAATATCCCAACAGATCACATTGATACATATCAGGACAAAACTGTGTTTAAGGAATACAGAAGACCTAATGAAAAATCGCTTACTGTAGTCAATGAATATGATAATCCCAAAAGCGAGTATCTTCCTACAAACGTTAAAATCCAATGTATGCATTGTGACCATCCGGCTTGTGTTTCAGCGTGTATAGTAGGAGCTTTTTCTAAATTAGAAAACGGTAGTGTGGTGTGGGATACTGAGAAATGCATAGGTTGCAGATACTGCATGGTTGCATGCCCATTCCAAATCCCTACATACGAATATGAAAAAGCAATTCAGCCGAATATTTCAAAGTGTGATTTTTGCATAGAAAAAACTAAGAAAGGTAAACTGACAGGTTGTGTTGAGATATGCCCTGTGGAAGCACTTACTTATGGACCTAGACAAGATCTGATCAAAATAGCTCGTAAAAAAATATCAAGAAATCCTAATCGCTATATGGATCATATTTATGGTGAAAAAGAAGTTGGCGGTACAGGATGGATTTATTTGGCAGGTCAGGACTTTGGCGATATTGGATTCAAAAAATTGAATGAAAAACCAGCACCCGGTGTCTCTGAGTCAATTCAACATGGCATATTTGCTTATTTCGTCCCTCCTGCGATGTTTTATTCTCTTTTGGGTATGATTATGTGGATTTCTAAGAAAAGAGAAGCAGACAAAAAGGAACAGCTTAATATGCAAACAGAAGGAGATGATCATGAGTGAGAATTTCATTACAGTTCCTCTTTCAGGAGAGCATAAAAAGGTAGGATATTTTTCGCCGGGAGTTTTCCTTCTAATTCTTATTGCGATTAATGGACTCGTCTTTCTGGCGGGAAGATTTATTTTTGGTATTGGTGCAGTCACTAATCTTGATAATTATTACCCCTGGGGACTCTGGATAGGAGTCGATGTTGCTGCAGGTGTAGCATTAGCAGCCGGTGGTTTCACATCCTCTGCTTTAGCTCACATTCTACATAGAGAAGATTTCCATATTATAGTCAGACCTGCGTTGCTGACAGCAATGCTGGGATATACATTTGTTGCTATCGGAGTATTTACTGATATTGGTCGATGGTATTATATATGGCATCCATTAGTAAACTGGAACCCAAATTCTGCACTTTTTGAAGTAGGTATTTGTGTTATGTTCTATTTAACTGTGCTTTATATTGAGTTTTTACCGGCCATCGTGGAAAGATTTATGTATAAAGTAAATTTGCCGGGAATCTTAAAAGCCCTGAATGGATTTATCGAAAAAATATTATCCTTACTTGATAAAACTTTACCTAAAGTAATGTTTATTTTTATAATCGCCGGTGTTGTTTTATCAACATTACACCAATCCTCACTGGGAACTCTTATGGTGATAGCAGGTGATAAAATGCACCCTCTCTGGCAGACTCCTATTTTACCGTTACTATTTTTCTTATCTGCTGTTTCTGTAGGTTTTCCTATGGTAATGTTTGAATCTCTTATAGCTGCAAAATCATTCAATTTAAAACCGGAAATGCATGTTCTTAGTAAATTGGGCAAAGTAATGCCTCTGCTACTGGGTATATATCTTGCTTTTAAACTTGGCGATATGTTCATAAGAGAAACCTTCGTTTATTTGTTTGAGTTCAACACAGTCAGCGTTATGTTTCTAATTGAACTCTTTGTAGGTGTAATTATTCCTATTCGACTTTTCTTATCTAAAAAAGTGTTGAATAAGCCTTGCTTACTGATGTTGGCTTCAGGTATGGTTGTATTAGGTGTATTTTTAAATCGTGTAAACAATTTTGTTACAGCATATACACCTCCACATGCAGATTATTCTTACTTCCCTTCTTATGGAGAAATCTCTGTTACTATGGGCTTTATTGCAATACTCGTTTTACTTTACAGAGCATTTGTAATGATATTCCCTGTGATATCTATACCTAAAGATCCTGAAAGAAATAAAGTTGAGGAGTGTTAATATGAAAAAAGTACTGTATATATTCACACTGCTTATTTTAGGCCTGGCTATATCATTTAGTTTAAACACAATAACGAGCAATAATAATGATAATACTATCAGTATTAAACAACAAAATATTACTCCTCTCAAAGAAGTAAAAAACAATAGTAATACTGATAAAAGTCATGCTGATTCTGATTTGAATTGTAGTACATGTCATTCATGTCTTTATCCGACAGCTCAGGATCCATGCTTAAAAGAATGCCCAAGAGAGCAGATTACTATACACCACAGTGCCGAAGAAGGACCTGATGTAATTCAGATAGAGAAACTTTCTAATAGATATGGCCCTGTTGTATTTTCACATAAAGTGCATGCAGAAATGTCTGAAATGTCGGGTGGATGTGATGCTTGCCATCACTATAACACAGCAGGACCGGTATTGGCATGTAAGAAGTGCCATGAACCAAGAGAAACAAGGCAAAACCTTGCTATTCCTGATCTTGAGGCAGCCTACCACAGACAATGCATTCAGTGTCATCGTCAATGGAATCAAACAACAGGTTGCTATTCATGCCATTTGCCAAAAGACAGTAAAGATACTGAAATCAAGAAACTTATTGAAAGATATCAGGGAATTACCCATCCTGAAATCGGACATCCTGTAAAAGTAGTGTATGAAACTAAAGCAGATACAGGCAAAATTGTTACCTTTTATCATGAGCAGCATACTCAGCTATTTTCTCTAAGCTGTGAAAGCTGCCATAGTGATGAATCTTGTATTGAATGCCATAATCTGAGAAAGGAAATCACTTACCAAGCAGATTTACACAAAAAAGTAAATAAGAGTTTTGAAGATCACCATAAGCCATGCTCGTCTTGTCATGATAATAGCGAATGTGTGAAGTGCCATAAGGAAACCGAAACAGAGCCGTTTAACCATGACAAATCAACTAACTTCAAGCTTAGTAAATACCATTCTATATTGGCTTGTAATAAATGTCATACTGATTCTAAATTCAGTAAAATAAATTCCGGATGTTTATCATGCCATAAGAACTTCAAATTAGGTGAATTTGAACATTCACAAACAGGTTTGCATTTGACCGGAGAACATAAAAGCTTCGAATGTGAAGTGTGCCATACAAATTTAAATACTCCTTTGAATATCAAATGTGATGACTGTCATGATGAGGAAATTTCTTACCCTACAAAACTGCCGGGTATCAGGAAATAAGTACTTTATCGAGTAGGAGGAGCATGATTATTTCATGCTCCGACCTCTCACACCACCGTACGTACCGATCGGTATACGGCGGTTCGCTAAACATTGGATTTCTGTTAATCTAGAAATCCTTTGGTCTTGTCCATATGTCACACATTGTCCTTCGACTACTTTCGATTTATCCTCTGCTTCCAGCATACTTTCTGTCGAACAGCTCCCTACTTTTCATTCAGGAATTTCAGCCTACACTTTATTTTAACAATATATATATTATGTTTAAGACCGTTTAACGTTCTGCCCTTCACTTACTATGATAAGCTACTATGGCGTCTGCTGACTTCTGAATTCTCAGTCATACATCACTGCACGAGTTGCCGTGTTCTTTGCAATTTCAAAGAGTGTTTGGCATGAATTCAGACCTCCCCAGGTAAGAATATCAACTTTCACCTCACATATCTGCCGGATATACATGCATAAGTTTCGGATAGTATTGGGCTTTGCTTTGTTATGCAAACTCACCCACTTATACCTGCCTCTTATCCGATTTCTGTTCGTCAGACCGAGGTTTTGCCGCCGACTTCCTTCAGATTCCACCTCACGATGGACACCCTTGTCTTTAGCTAACGATTCCCACTATCAAGGCTCGTTCGGGACTTACACCCTATAGTTGATACACATGCTGGGCACACATATACTAAAAACGCAGGCTAAAGCCTGCGTTTTTATATATTTCATATATATAAAATTACTAGTTAGATTCGTTTATCAAAATATTTAGAAACATAGATGATTTTTTAAAGTCTTCTTCTAATTCAAAAGTAAAAATCTCAACATCCATTTCTTTCAAATTATCATTATGTTCAACCAAAATCTGCCACTGAGCAGAATCAGCCACAGAGAGCTGCTGAATGCCTTCATAGAAACCTGCATCCCAGACTTCACATAAAGAATCTGCTAATCTGACTGCTGCCACTAACTCTCGATGTTCTGTAGCATTTTCAGGATAAGTATGATGAGTGATAATTGTAGTTAATTCTGAAGGTAATTTCCAAAGCTTTGCAATCTCTGCACCAACTTGGTCATGCGATACAGTAAAAACCTGATTTTCGGCTTCTATATCAGTAATATGCTCATTCTGTACAAGCTCAACTACCTTCTGATACTTAATAGGATCAAATTGTAACATGGCAAGCTTGCCTATATCATGAAGCAAACCGCCTATAAACTCATTTTCTTTGTAAAACTTGTCAATTTTAGTAGAAAGAGATTTTGCAACCATTCCTGTACAAGAGGCATGCCACCAAAAGCGTTTCATCAGATCTGCGATTTGTTTTTGAGAGCTCATTAAAAACTTAGAGAAAATAGACACACCCAGAACTATATTAGTCAGTCTATTTAGTCCAAGTGTTATAATAGCCTGATGAATAGTATTAACTTCGTTTCTTGTTGCATAAAGAGGAGAGTTAGCAACTCTTAGCAACTTCAAAGTCAATGATGCATCGGTTTCAATAACTTTAGATATATCTCTTATATCAATGTTGTCGTCTTCTAACAATTGCAGTACTTTCGTCGCCACGGGTGGCAAAGTAGCAAATTCTTGGGTTTCTATTAATGTTTCTATAACTGACATATAGTTTTTAGTCTCAAATATCGTACACGTAGGTTAGTTTAATTAACGAAAAAAATCCAATATAACAAAGCTTAAATATGAGAATATTCTAACATATCTTACAAAACGTATTTATCAGATACTTTATTTTGCAAAAGCTTCGGAAATAATTGCTTTTTGTTCGATCTGGTGCATTTTGAAAGAACCTGTTGCAGTGCTGGCACTTGCTTTTCTTCCAATATATTTAAACATTGGAGCATATTCCCTTTCTAAAAGTGAAGTAAGGAAAAAGTTCCAAGCACCCATATTTTTCGGTTCCTCCTGCACCCAGAAATACTCTTCAGCATTCCCATAGCTGCCCAAAATATATTCAAACTGCTCATGATCAAGCGGATAAATCTGTTCCAGTCTAACGATAGCAACATCTTCGATATTTTTATCCATCTTTTCTTTCAGCAGTTCATAGTATACTTTGCCTGTGCAAACCAATATTCTCTTTATCTTTGATTTGTCTTTTATTTGATCGTCGATTATATGCTTAAACTCAGATTTAGTAAATTCATCTATTGACGAAACAGCTAACGGATGTCTAAGCATCGATTTAGGAGTCATCAATATTAGAGGTAGCTTATGAGCCATAAACATTTGTCTGCGCAATATATGGAAATATTGAGCAGGTGTTGTCAAATTAGCTACTATCATATTTTCCTGAGCGCAGAGCTGCAAATATCTTTCTAAACGGGCACTGGAGTGCTCTGAGCCTTGTCCGTCATATGAATGAGGCAAAAGCATCACAAGAGATGCAGACTCTCCCCATTTCACTTGCGAGCAAGCTAAAAACTGATCCACTATAGAAATTGCATTATTTGCGAAATCACCAAACTGAGCTTCCCACAATGTCAAAGTATCCGGAGAGACAATACTGTATCCGTATTCAAACCCAAGGACAGCCATTTCTGAGAGAGGACTATCGTAGATTCTGAGGCTTCCCTGCTCGCTCTTGATATTGTTTAATGGTATATATTCATCTTCTGTGATATAATCAGTCAGTACAGCATGCCTTTGGCTAAATGTTCCGCGGCGAGTATCCTGTCCGGTAAATCTCACATGCCTGCCTTCACTCAAAATACTGCCAAAAGCCAAAGCTTCAGCCATCGCCCAGTCTATCGCCGGCTGATCTCCGTTGACCATTTTATCTCTTTTTTTGAGTAAGTTTTTAACTTTAGGATTTGCATTAAAATCATCAGGATAAGAAGTCAATACCTTTGTAAGTTCTTGAATATCCTGTTCTTGTATAGCAGTAAAATAAGGTCTTAATGCAGTCCCGTCAATCATTCTATAGGCAATTTTTTGAGCATATTCCTTTGCTTTGCGCTTATTGAAAGCATCATCCAACTCATCAACTACAGCTTTTTTCATTTCTTCCATTTTGTCATTATCAAGGATCTGCTCTTTCATTAGTTGCTTACTGTAGATGCTTGATATAGGCTGCATTTTGTTGATTTTTTTGTATAATAAAGGCTGTGTATAGCTAGGTTCATCTGCTTCATTATGTCCGTACTTACGGTAACAAATCATATCAATTATCACATCACCATTGAATCTTTCTCTATATTCAAATGCCATATCAGCAGCTTTCAAAACAGCTTCCGGATCATTACCGTTAACGTGAATAATTGGTGCCATTATAGTTTTACCAATATCAGTAGCATAGACAGAAGATCTGGCAGATTCCGCATTTGTTGTAAAACCAATCTGATTGTTAACTACTATATGAATAGTGCCACCTGTGCGATACCCTTTAAGCTTTGAGAGATTCAATGTCTCTGCTACTAATCCCTGGCCTGCAAATGCAGCATCTCCGTGAATTAAAATAGGCAAAGCTGCTTTGTGTTCATCATCATTCAGCTGATTATCAATTGCTCTTGCCATACCTTCAATAACAGGATCTACTAACTCCAAGTGGCTAGGGTTTGAAGATATAACTACAGGAATTTCATTGCCTTTTCTGGACTTATATGTACCTTTATCACCTAAGTGATATTTTACATCCCCAGCACCGTGATAAGTACTTATATCAACGTCATCATCAAATTCGTTAAATATCTTGGCTTTTTCTTTTCCGATATTATTTACTAAAACATTCAATCTGCCTCTGTGAGACATTCCCAATACTATATGTTCCGGATTATTATCCGCAGCTTTTTCGAAGATTTTATCAATCAACACAATAAGCGATTCACCGCCTTCAAGAGAAAAGCGCTTATGTCCCAGGAAGCGAGTATGTAAAAAGTTTTCAAACTCTTCTGCTTCCAAAATTTTGCGATATGCATGCAGCTTTTCTTCTTCCTCGATCTTAATCCTGTTGGTAGACACCTCTACTCTTTCTTTCACCCATGTCTTTTCCTGAGGATTGGAAATGTGCATAAATTCCAACCCTATAGAGCCACAATAGGAATCTCTAAGCAATTCTATGATATCTCTCAAAGCTTTGTTGTTGTCATCCCAGCTATCATCTGCGTGAAACTCTCTATCCAAATCCCATATGGTAAATCCATAAAAAGCAGGATCCAGCTCAGGATAATAGTAAGATTGCAAACCTAAAGGATTGATTGAAGCTAAGAGGTGACCACGAACTCTATAAGCATTGATGAGCTGCATAACGTGAGCACCTTTTTCGATTTTTTCTTTTTCAGGATCAGTGCTATGCTGCTTTTTCCTGTCGTAATCTATTTCCCATCTCACTGGTTCAAAAGGTATTTGCAGGGCAGCGAAGATCTGATCGTAAAACTGTCTGTCTCCGATTAATAGCTTATGTATGTAAGCTAAATATTCTGCAGACTCAGCACCCTGTATTATTCTGTGATCATAGGTATTCGTAATTGTTACAACTTTAGATATTGCCATAGATGTCATAAGTTCAGGTTTAACAGCCTGAAATTCAACAGGATAATCAATTGCACCGGTGGCAATAATAGTTCCCTGCCCTACCATCAGTCTAGGGTTAGAGTGAGTAGTCCCAATCATACCGGGGTTTGTAAGAGAAACCGTAGTACCTTCCAAATCATCAATATTAATGCGATTAGTTCTAGCTTTTTCTATTAGCTCATCATATTTATCGATAAACTCACGGAAATTGAGAGTTTCTGCTTTTTTGATATTAGGAACAAGTAAAAGACGGGAACCATCTTTCTTAGTAATATCAACAGCTAATCCGATATTTATATGTTTTTTCTTGACTCTGTATGATTTGCCTTCTTTAGACATGAAGGCATCATTCATTTGAGGGAATTTTACCATTGCTCTGACAATCGCCCAAGCTAGGATATGAGTAAAAGATATTTTTTTTCTTTTGTTTTGAATCAGATACTTATTAATAACTCTTCTGTTTTCGTCCAATGCCTTCACAGGGATTGTCCTTACAGAAGTTGCTGTAGGTATAGTTAGAGAAGTTTCCATGTTAGCAGCAATTTTAGCAGGAATAGAAGGCATTTCTTCTAATTCCTCATCCGCTCTGACATGAATCTGAACTTCTTTCTTTTGATCTGCCTTAGCGGGCATAGAAGCTTGTGTTGATTCTTTAACGCCTTTTGTTTCTGTAGCAGTCCCTTGATTTCCTTGCTCAAATCTCTCTCTATGCTCTTCGAAATACTTTCTCCAGCTAGGGCTTACCGATTCCTCGTCCTTTAGATACTGATAAAACAGTTCTACCTCAAAAGCTTCATTCGGGTTTATCATCATATTTTGTTAAATTGTTTGACAATATAAGAATAAGTTGTTCAAACGTTTCATTAAGCTCGGAATTGTTGTTTTTTCGCAAATATTAGTCACATTGAAACAAAACCGATGTTTATCGCGTTTCTTTGAAAAAAGAAGGTCAAATTTATCATGAAATATTTACTATATATAATTTTTTTTATTCTTATATCTTTTCCTTTAAAAGCTCAGCATCCGGAAGTTTTTGAAGAAGAAAGAGTAGAAAAAGAATCCGAACAAGAAATCCATACAAGCTCTGAAATGCCTTTATCAACTCCAAATAGGCATTTTATGACAAGTTTTGGCTATTCTCAAGTATCTCCTTTGGGACAATTCAAGAAGAATACAGATAATGTTTTTCATGGTTTTTCAAGCTCTATTGGTTGGTTTTTAGATAGACAGAACTTGTATATGGGCTTCTTCTGGAATTTTCATGTCTATGATTATGTCGACTACTATTACTCAGATGGATATTCAGAATCAGTTGCTTTTGGTTTTGATCAGTTTATGACAAATATTCGATTCATCACTAACGATGGTGTTATCCAGCCATACGTGGAATCATTTATTGGCTTAAATTGGTTATATATAGATTCTCAATCTCACCTCAGCTCTATTTTTTCAAACTTAGTTGAAGACTATGAAGACGAAGATATAAATAATTCTTCAATTGATAATTCAGCATCCCTTGCATATGGAATTGGGGCAGGTATCTTGTTACCACTGGACTTTAAAGATCCAAACGGAAGTGGTATATATATCGAATTGGGAGCCAGATATGCATTCAGCACTGATACCAGATATTTAACTACGTTTGACTTAGATGATTACAGTTCTTCCAACACCAATAATTTCACTTTTAATCTTGCATTTGTAATGATTTTTTAATGCCAACTAGTGCTTGTTTTTTAGTATTTTTGTATTATGAAATATATCGGAACCATAGTAAACACAAAAGGCACGGCCGGAAGTATATTCCTTAGTGAAGTACCGGCTGCAGTGGAAAAAATCAAACCCGGTGCAATTATCAAAATCGGCTATTCTGAAACCTTTGGTCAGAATTATACGCTTAAGCATTGGAAGAAAAACAGCAAAGGCGCTATACTTGACATTGAAGGTATAAGCTCTAAAGAACAAGCCATGACTTTAAAAGAGCAAGGTGTATTCTGCTCGCAGGAAGACATAATCCGAGATGAACGTAAGCCATACTTTGATGATGAGCTTATAGATTTTGTCGTTGTGAATGTAGAAGATGAAACTGAAATTGGTAAAGTAATTGATTACTGGGAAATGCCTGCTAATGATGTGCTTCTTGTAGCAACAGAAAGAGGAGATCTTCCTGTGCCTATGATTGAAGAAGCCATAGACTTTATTGATGAAGAAAGCGGTGTCATTGGAATAATTCCGATGGAAGGTCTTTTCGACTTACTTAACTCTGAAGAAGATAAGGACGAGGACAATGAGTAAGTACAGAATTGATATCATTTCTGCAGTTCCTTCCATGCTGGATTCTGTTCTAAATGCAAGCATACTAAAGATTTCTCAGGAAAAAGATGTTGCTGAAATCATCACACATAATTTACACGACTACGGTCAGGGAAAATATCAGGCAGTTGATGATTATCCTTATGGTGGTGCAGCTGGAATGCTAATCATGTGCGATCCGGTATTCAAGTGTATCGAGAAACTTCAATCAGAAAGAGACTATGACGCAATAGTCTATATGACTGCAGATGGTGAACAGCTTACTCAAACCGTTGCTAACGAGTTTTCTATGATGCAGAATATAATTATTCTAGCAGGTCATTATAAAGGAATCGATCAGCGAATCAGAGACAGACTCATTACCAGAGAAATTTCTATTGGAGATTTTGTACTATCCGGAGGAGAATTACCGGCATTAGTACTGGTAGATTCTATTATCCGATTATTACCCGGAGTCTTAGGAGATGCAGAATCAGCACTCGATGATTCTTATATGGATGGTCTTTTAGAAGCCCCACAATACACACGCCCTGCCGAATACAGAGGGATGAAAGTACCTGAAGTCTTATTGGGCGGTAACCACAAATTGATCAAAGAGTGGCAACAGGAGCAGTCTTATAAAAAGACTTTAAAGAGAAGACCTGATTTATTGGATTAACCCACTAATACTAGATTATAAGCGGTCTCCCCTTTTATAGTACCATCTTTCCCTTGAAAAAAAATTCTAAAAAAAATACCCACTATAGTATATCTATAATGGGTATTTAGATTTATATATTTAGCTTATATCTATTCTTCGCTTAAGTTCTCTATTACTGTCAAAAGTAAATCTTCCAGTTTCTCTTTGTCATAACCTTCAGCAGGTAAGTCCTCTGCTATTAAACCTAAAATTGTATATTCAAGTTCACAAGCTTCAACAAAAAAGTTAACAGCGCTTTCAGTTTTGCCTCTGAATAGCTCTATTTTACCAAGAAAGTAATAAGATTCTGCATGCTCCGGCCTAAGTCTTATAGTCTTATTAAAACCGGTTTCAGCTTTTCTGTGGTAGTTCAGTTCGTAAGAAGTTTTTGCATATTCGAACCAGCAATCAGCATTTAGAGGATTCACCTCAGTAGCTTTCTGGTATGCTTTCCAAGCTTTTTTAGTTTCATCATTGTTGTAATATGCATCACCAAGTGAATACAATACTTCGAAACTATAAGGATTAATTTCAAGTGCTTTATTGTAATCAGCTATAGCTTTATCAAATTCATCAATTGCGTCGTAGCATATAGCTCTTCCGAAATAAGAAGAACTTTTTTTAGTATTTTTAGTAAGTATTTGAGTAAATATTTCTATGGCAGCAATATAATTCCCTGAGTCGCCTAAGGCACTTGCAAGAAACTGTTTTGCTTCAAGATCATTCGGATTAACTGCCAAAGCTCTTCTGAAACAATCAATTGCTTCATCTAGTTGCTCGAGACTCATTAGTGCATGACCTTTATTTACCCATGCTTCTGAAAAATCTTCATCTATAACTACAGCAAAATCAAAAGATTTGATTGCTTCTTCGAAATTGTTTGTGTGGTTATAGAGTAAACCGCAATTATACCATAGATCACTATCAAAAGGATTTTCATCTACTGCTTTGGTATAATACTCCAGTGATTGCTCAAACTCACCCATACAGTTGTATGAATAAGCAATCTCCTGGTAAATATCTTTTACGTATTCTTTTGAGTCTGACAAATATTTAAAAATCTCAATAGCTTGCTGATGGAACTCATTCTGTTGCAGAATAGTTGCTTTAGAAAACATTGCTTCTTCATTGCCGGCATTATATTCAAGCACAGTATTGATAATATCCAAAGCTTCTTCATTACGCCCCAAAGAGTCTAGGATAGCAGCTTTATGAACAAGTATATCTTGATCCATCGGATCGTAAGTAAGAGCTTTGTCGACATTGACCAATGCTTCTTTGTAGTCAGAGAGTCCTGCTTGGCACATAGACTTTTTGAACCAAGGATCTGAAGAAAACTGATTATATTCCAACAGATAATTTACAAATGTCAAAGCATCAGTAAAATTCTCTTTTGACAGACAATAATCCACCATTTTTTCAAGTGTATCAGGATCTGGCAACTCCGAAAAATCTAATTTTCGTTTTCGCATATTCTTTTTATAGAAACGAATTTTTTCATCCATCTCTTCGTTGAATTCGTTGAATTCAAAATCATCAAATCCGGTCATTCCTGACACCTAATATTATTTCTACGACAGCACACTATTGCAAAATGCAAAAAGAGATGTAGATTACAAGCCAATTTTTCGTTA
The DNA here is from genome assembly GCA_942490685.1 of uncultured bacterium. GTDB lineage: Bacteria > Bacteroidota > Ignavibacteria > Kapaibacteriales > UBA2268 > JBFHIJ01. The sequence continues at coordinate 385,406 of CALNXW010000016.1, read as the reverse complement.
AGAATATTTAACACGATATCCGAACATAGTTCAAAATAGCTTTTGTTTTATAAAGAGTAACACCTTATAAAAGCAAAATTTATTTATACGTATTACTGTTAAGATATATAAGTATAAAAACTGAGCTTTCAATCCATATTTTTGCTATTTGCTCTTATAAGTATAGACACCAAAAAATGGGTAAAGTTACATAAAAAAACAGTGGTTTAGATAAACCACTGTTTTAATATAGACTTATAAAAAGCTAATCTTTATTCGATGTTCTGCACTTGTTCTCTAATTCTTTCCAATTCTTCTTTAACTCCAACTACAAGTTGCGAAATATTGGCATCATTTATCTTAGAGCCGATAGTATTAATTTCACGATGCATTTCTTGTAAAAGGAAGTTAATCTTTCTTCCGGCAGATTCTTTTGCTTTCATTGCATCCAAGAAGAACTTGATGTGAGAGTTTAATCTTACAGTCTCTTCTGAAACGTCTAGTTTGTCAGCAAGTACTACGATTTCCATTTGCAAGCGTTGCTCATCGATTTCGTCTGATTCAAACAGTTGAGCTATGCGCTGGCGAAGTCTGTCTCTTTCCTGAGGAACTCTTTCAAGTGCCATAGATTCAATTTTATCAACAGTAGATTGTATGCTTTTAACGCGGCTGTTAAGATCTTTCGCAATCTCTTTACCTTCTTTTTTACGCATATCATCTAAGTTTTTAAGAGCTTCTTTAAGAGCTTTTTCTACTAGTTTGTACTGTAATTCTTCATCTTCTGAGCTGTCTTTTTGGTAGAAAAGATTAGAGAAATGAAGTACATGCTCCATTTTCACAGATTCTCTAAGCTTTAAGCGTTTTTTAAGTTCAGATAAATCATTAAAGCAGCTTTCTGCTAAATCATGATTCATCACAAACTGTTTAGATGCATCTACAAATTCGATATTAACATTTACGTTAACGCTTCCTCTGTTAAGTACAGAACGAACTGCTTCTCGGATTTGTAATTCATTGTGCTGCAAATTTCTTGGCATTCTTGTACTGACTTCAAGGTAACGCCCGTTAAGACTTTTTACCTCGACAGTAACTGAAATGCCTGCTTCTGTAATTTCGGCTTTACTAAAGCCAGTCATGCTTTTAAACATTGATTTTACCTAATTATATAACATTTATATTAATCTTTGGGAAGTTGATCGCGATATTCAGAAACATATTTCATATAGTTATAAGGTGTTTTGGACACTCTTTCGAGCTCTGTTTCTGTCAATTTACGAATAACTTTCCCGGGCACTCCGGCTACCAATACTCCTTCCGGTACTTCAAATCCTTCTTTCACCACTGTACCTGCAGCAATTAAAGAGTTTGAATTCACAACCGCACCATCTAGAACGATAGCTCCTATGCCGATTAAACAATTATCTTTTAAAGTGCAACCGTGCAAGGAAACTGAATGAGCTATAGAGACATTCTTACCAATTTCAAGAGGAAATTTTCCATTTGTTACATGAAGCATACAGTTATCTTGGATATTTGATCTGTCACCAATTTTTACATGGTGAACGTCACCTCTGATTACTGTATTGTACCAAACAGAAACATCTTCTCCTATCTCTACATCACCGATAATTCTGACACCTTCACAAAGAAAAGCACTGTCATGAATTTTCGGGAACATTCCTTTATAGCCAATTAAGCTTGCATTTTGTCCGGTTTCTAATTTCATTTTCTATCTTTCTGATTTATTTCACTAATCCAACATTTTATTCAATTGTGTATCTTCAGTTCTAATAAGTAGTAGACTGTCTGCACCCGCAAAAATTATATTGCCGTGCTCACTAATAGTCGGCTGTAAATTAATTATCGGGGCATTTGATAAAGAAAGAACCTTGTAAAGATTACCTTTGTCTTTTTGAAGGAAGAAAACACCAAGCGATTCAGGGTTTGATCCAACTAGTGCTATTTCATAGTTTGCAACTGCAGGAGCAATTGGTATCGCAAGATCTAAATATTGATGCCAAATGCGATTCCCTGTGGAATCGAAGCAATATATTCCTGTTTTTGCTCTGCCAACACCGGCATTATAGGCAGTAATATATGCGTTGCCTTCCAAATCTGTAGCTATACTTCTAAGCATAGCAGGAAGTTCGGATTCCCATTTCAAATTCCCTAATGTATCAAAAGCCATGATATATGAATCTCTGCCTTGACTTTGTTTTCTTTCACGCAGTCCGCCTACATAAATCAAGTTATTACCAAAAGCAGGCTTTTGTATCAATCTGGTATTTTGAATCAACTTACGCCAAACTACGTCACCATTTTTATTAAAAAGCAATAGAGAGTCACTTCTGCCAAATTCATTGTGAGTTAGACCAACTATAGCATGCTCTGAATTAGTTTCCGGTATAATTTCTAAAGGAGCAAGTTCGGTTTGATATCTCCAGACTTCATTTCCTTCAAAATCATATTTCAAGATTTCTCCAGTACTGCAACCTAACAGCAAACCTGACTTTCCGGCTATTAAATCAGTATAAGAGTAAAACCTCTTTGTTTTTGTTAGTATAGCTTTTTTCCATCTGAGTTTACCTTTGAAATCAATCGAATATAAATTATCATCAGAAGCGATAAAATATATATTCTTTTTGAGATCCGCAGCCATAGTTCCTACCGGGTATACGCCAGTTTCTAGTTGATAACTCCATAGAGAAGACGCGAAAGTCATAAGGAATATGTTGCCGGATTTATCAGCAAAAACTGTTTCGTTTTCTGAAATCGAAAGAGGGGGAATTACAGCACCTTTAGCATTGATTACAATACTATCGCCTTTTTGAATATTAACTTCAGCACCTGAGACTTTATGGTATTCTTTGAAAAACTTACCATATCTCTGGTAGTTGTTATTACAATTTGGACCGCCATATTGGCTATAAGGTAACTTCTCTACTTCCTGAGTGCAGGAAGCAAGTACGATAACAAAAGAAAGTAAAGTTAGGAATTTCTTCATACTATTTTACTTCCCTTACTATTCTTATACCACAGTATTTTTTATCAACTTCAGTCGCTCTATATGCTGATCTGCATTCCACATTTCCTGATTGATAGTTACCACCTCTTAGAACTCTTTCTGTACCTTCAGTTGCTCCTGTCGGATCAGTTTGTGGTGAGTTTACATAATAATCAGAGGCATATAAATCAAAGCACCATTCACTTACGTTTCCGTGCATATCATATAAATCAAAATTATTTGCTTGTTTCAAGCCAACAGGTTGAAGTTGCATCCCCGAATTAGCTGAATACCATCCCATATCTACCAATCTGCCTGTACCTGAAAAATCTGTAGAATTTCCGGCGCGGCAAAGAAATTCCCACTCAGCTTCTGTAGGCAATCGCCAGCCTGTAGCAGAATCTATAATGCTAACCTCTTGCCCTTCGATCAGATACTTGGCAGTGTAGCCCATTTTATCTGAAAGCAAATTGCAAAACTTAATAGCATCTAGCCACTCAATATTATGAACAGGATAATCCGACGAGATCATAGAAGAAGGATTTTCTCCTGTGATCAATTCGTAAAATCTCTGAGTAATTTCGTATTTAGAAACTTCTAAATTATTTGATAGAGTTACATCGTGGATTGGTCTCTCATCTTCATTGCCGGTAGTTGCTCCCATCTGAAAGCTAGCAGCCTGAACTAAGGCTAGTGGCAGCATAGGTATAGATGAAACCTGAATAGGAAGAGAGTTTGATTTTTCGCCTGCTTTACTGATATGTAAATCAGTTGAAAAGGCTTGCGAAGGTACTTCAAATATTACTTTTTTACTAGTCCAAAGTATGCATTCATCGGATTGAATTGCAAAAGTAGAATCAAAATTGATAGTAGAATTCATTCCGTCACCCAGGTTGTTCCCCCAGATTGTTACAGTATCTCCTACATATGAATTATGATTTTCAATACTTTTAAGTTCAAAAACTCCTTGATCTACAACCAAATCTTCGTTATTACATGCTGTAAAAAATAGTCCGACACAACACAGAAGTAGTAAATATTTCATATCACAAACTTATTTCTTAATTATACCTTTTCGTAGATAGTAAATATAAAAAAAATTTGCGTATTATAGGTATTTTGTTTCAATGTAAATGATGTTCAAAGATTCCAAAGGAAGCATAATTGCTAACATTAGGAGATATAAAATAATAGTCAAACTCGAACCTAAGTAGTACAAACTATAAACGCTCGCCAAATAGCGAGCGCTCAATATATTTAAAATAAAGAGTTCAAAATTTATTTTACTTCTGCTTTCTTCTTTCCATAGATTAACTTCATGCTATAGTTAAAGCCATAATAGAAAAGAATGCCATATACAAAATTCGGACTCAATATAATATTACCTGTGGCAATTATATCAGCAAGAAGGAATACACCCTCGGTAAATATAATGCAAAATAGTAAAGATACCTGTGGAATACCTGTTTTATTATCTTTAAGAGAGATTAGGTTAGTTATTGCATAAATAAATAAACCTACTATCCATGGTACTGAAGATATAATTACAATGTCTTTGCTTGCATCGAGCATTGACAATGCTATTGAGCAAATCATAGATATCCCAGTTAGTAAAGCAACTGCTATCTCATACCATGCTTTTTTACTTTCCGTCATAATTTTGTCCATATTTATTTTTGATACAACAACTAATATTAAGTTTTATTCAACAACAAGCAACAATATTGTTTTTCTAATATATAATTTTTTATTATATTTTACAACAAAATATTCAGAATATATGTTATATATTTTACAATTGATTGTATTAATACTTCACATTGTAAACTTAAATGTTATAAAGATTCAAAAAGAGCCTGCTTCTATTTTATAAAGCTGGCTTACCATAAATACTACTACATTGTGTTTTACATATTATGAGATAAAGATATGCGCATTTTTTGTTTTCTTGTCATCAGTATCATCATTAGTGCTTGTACATATAAGTCATATCCTATATATGAAATGTATACGCCTTGTCAAAGCCATTCTATCAAACAGATTTTTGACAATCTACAGAAATCACTTATTAAAAACGATTTTGCAATTGATGAGATTAACTACGAAGTCGGACTTATGGTTGCAAAAACAGAGAAAAAGTATCAAGCCGGCTTTTATAAGAGCTACTACAAGGAATGGAGAATATTTGTGAATGATGACGGAACTATCTTATCCAAAGCAAGACTAGTTGAAACAATTTTTAACAAAAGGGGCATTACAACAGACGAAACATCAGAATATATGGGAAATAATACTCCTGATAATTATAAATGGTATTGGGATATTAAATCTGCTATTGAAAACTTGTGTCAATCATCTACTGATATAAAGACCCTAGAAACAGATGACAATGGCAGATCCTTTGATGTTTGGGAAGAGAAGAATAAATAATCAACAAAAATAATATCAGATTAGTTTAAAAAAAAACGCCGCATTATGCTTAAAATATTAATGCGGCGTTTTATAAACTTTCAAGAGACTTCTATTATATCAAGCCTTTTGCGTGTTTTTCTTCTAATTTTTCAAGCATATCCTTAGTCATTGCAGACAAATCATAAGCAGGATCCCAGTTCCACTCTTCGCGAGCAGCAGAATCATCTATAGACCATGGCCATGAGTCAGCAATTGCTTGTCTGTAATCAGGTTTGTATGAAATTTCGAAATCAGGTTTGTGTTTTTTGATTTCTTCAGCTAATTGTTTTGGAGTAAAGTTTATAGCCGCAACATTGAAATCACTGTGGTGTTTCAAGTTATCAAAGTCAGCTTCTGCCAAGTCAATTGTTGCTTTGATACAATCAGGCATATACATCATTGGAAGCATAGTTTCTTCAGAAAGGAAACATTCGTATTTACCTTTTTTAACAGCATCGTAGAAAATTTCAACAGCATAATCAGTTGTGCCGCCACCAGGTAGTGTTTCATGAGAAATGATACCTGGGTAGCGAAGGCCACGACAATCCAAACCGTATTTTTGAACGTAATAATCGCAAAGTCTTTCGCCTGCAACTTTAGTTACGCCATACATAGAAGTTGGTTTTAAAACACTGTCCTGAGGAACATTTTCTTTAGGAACGCCTTCACCCCATACAGCCATTGAGCTAGGAATGATAATTCTATTCAAATCATATTTACGACCTAAATCAAGAATGTTCATAGAACCATTCATGTTAACATTCCAGCAAAGGTGAGGATCTTTTTCGCCGACACCTGAAAGGATAGCTGCTAAATGGAAAATCGAATCAATATCATATTTAATAATAACCTGGCGGATACTGTCAATATTTAAAACATCAATCTGCTCGAAAGGACCTGTTTCTGCAATAGCTTTTGTAGGAGTAGGTCTTACGTCAGAAGCAATAACATTTTCACCGCCGTATTTTTTACGAAGCTCTAAAACTAATTCGCTACCGATCTGACCAAGAGCGCCGGTAACTAGAATCTTTTTCATACCTTCTTTTTTCATCGTTTGAATCCTAATAAGAATATACGGTTAAATATCTGACTACAAAAATAATTAAAGAAGTCGAATTAGCAAGAAAACTTATGTTAATTAGAAAATAAGTTTAGAAAGGCGATATAGCATTCTCTAAATGCTCAATTGCATGAGGTGTCTTACTTAGGTCAACTGTGATTACATCAAACCTGCATTCAACATTCTGAATTTTATTGACATACAGATACCCCTCTGCTGCCCTCTGCCAGGATTTCTGCTTACTACGCGTAATAGAAAGCAAAGGATCTCCATATTCAAAAGATTTGCGTGACTTAACTTCTACAAACACGAGTACATCTCCCCGCTTGCAAATAATATCTATTTCTCCGTGTTTTCCGAAATGGAAATTAGTCTTAACAATTTGATACCCCTTACTGCTAAGAAATTCCGCAGCTTCTTTTTCGCCTTGATTGCCTTTTTTTCGGTTATTATTTTCCATAAGTCACCCAAGATTTAACATTGATTTAAGTTAAAAATATTAAATCATATTATCAAGAAATTCTTTAGGAAAAGTCTGAGGATCTCAGTAAAATCAAGAATTTAGTTGCTTTATACTGCAAATTAGATATGGCAGGTTCCGATACTTCGGCAAGCTCAGTACATCGCTCACTTCGTTCCAGGTTATTGAGCGACTGAAAGGAGTCGAAATACAAAGAGCTTTATAATATTAAGTGGGAGTAAACACTAACTTATATATAAAAGAACAGGGGAGCTAGCTCCCCTGTTCTATGAATCTTTTCTATTTCTGATCTTCTGGCAACTTGCAGCAGTTATGAAGTCGTTTATAGGCTCTTTTATCCTTTTTAACTTCATCTGCGTCATAACCCAAGTCTGAGATTTCTTCTTTTATATCATCTAATTCTATTTCATCTGTTTTGTATTCCACAGTGGTTACTTTCTTTTTGTAATCTACATCTGAAGATACAACACCGTCCAATTTATTGAGAGCTTTCTCTATTCTGTCTTTACACATCCCGCATTGTACAGAAGGTGTTTTAATCTCTACTTTTTTGATTTCCTGTGCAGACATTTCTGCTACAAAAAACATAAGCATTAATGCTATAAAAGAAACTGCGAATTTATTGAATGATTTCATTTTATTTCTCCATTTTAAAATTATTATTGATTTTTTTGATATATAAAAAACTCTGAGAAGTCTTTATATCTATTCTATCAACATAGAAATAAAATGTAAATAATTTTTACTAAAAGGTGGAGATATTCCACTAAAATGTTTGTCCGGTTTAAGAGTACCACACAAATTTAAACTTGACATTATCTGAGGTATTACACTTGAAATGAGTTCCTGAGAAACAGATAGAGTAATACTTTCATAATTTATTGAGTCAAAATCTAACTTATGAAAACTACTTTTATGTTCGCAGCATTTTTTCTTTTGCTTAGAATCTTCTTTGTCGCAGCATGATTTTTGTATTTCGCAGGATAGAGTTCCATCTGCCATGCAAATACTGCAATGTTCTAAGCTATCTGCAGAAATAATAGAAATATCTACTCTTCCCATGCTATGGCATATATGCGAGTATATGTTTATACCAAGGGAGGAGCTAAGCATAATCAGAGATAATGCAACTGATAATATTCTATTTTTCAGACTAAACATCATACCTATATTGCTATATAGTAAACTATGTAAATATACGAATTTATTTAGACTTTGTTGCTTTTTTAGCTTCCTTAGCATGCAACCTAGCTATAATTTTCTCGCTGTTAAGTTCCCTAATTGCATCGTAAGCGATCCACCTTGCAGATTTGCTGTCTTTATACCTATCCAGAATTGCGTTTGCAGTATATAAAGCTTTTTCGTGCAGATATAAAGAACGTTTACCTAATTCTCTCAAAGCCCAGTTAACAGCTTTTTTAACCATATGTCTATCGTCAGATGCTCTTTTAAGAATCAGATCAAAGAAGTGCAAAAACTCCTTATCGTCATGCTTTTTATAGTGAACAGTTACATAAGCGATTAGAGCAAAAGCTGCTCTTCTGACATATTCTTCTTCAGAGGCCTGCCATTTTTCGATCAAATCGAAGGCATTTGGAGCAAATCGCACATACTTGGTCATCAAATTATCGCAAATATCCCAAGTGTCTATATCATGCACCCACTTTTCGAGCAGTTCGTCATTTATTTGTTTTTTATCTGCAATAAGAGGTGCTAACCATCTCCCTTCGTGAATTTCTGTCTCCCATAAATCTATGGCTAATTGATGATCTGTTCCGATTTCTTTAGCAAGCTCTCTGATTGTTCCTGTTGTAATGCCAAAGGCTTTGTCAGACTTTATACCAAAGTGAGCCATTCCATCAATATTTTTCTGATTTTTGTGAGATTCTAATATTGTTATGAGCTTTTTTAAGTCCATAGTGTAATTATATTGGATATTTTCAGAAATATTCGTAACATTTGCAGTACAAAATACGTTTTTAGTTTATCCCGCACAATAAAAAGACTATATGAATCAGGAAAATGTAAGATATAACGGCTTTAGGCTAATCATAACTCTATTAGCAGCAATGCTAATGGGTATTATGTGCTTCTCTTTTTATAGATCCATCAGTTCTGTGACTGACGAAAATTCATTTGAAGCATCACCCAGAATTATGGTTACGCGGGATATCCCGGCAGAACTCAGACATACAAAAAGTGACACTACATATGCTGATACTCTGTGGAGAGGTGATTTTGTCGGTATAGTAAACGATTCGCTTGTAACTCAGAAAAAAGAATTTTTTGTTTTACTTGAAGAAGCACTAAAGAACGATACTGTCAAGTTCAGAGTTGTAAGCACCCGCCCTAGCCTTTGGGTTAAGGATATATATGTCGCCTCGAAAGATATTAATCTTAAAGATTTTGAATATCAGGAATCTATCGTAATTGTTACTGGTGTAGAAAAAGACGGTGCTTCTGATATAGCCGGCATGCGGCAGTGGGATATGATAGTTGCAATTGACGGCAAAAAATTTAAAAATCAGTTTGAAGCTGACCGTATTTTGCGAACAGAAGGCAAAGAAAAACCTTTAACCTATACTATACTCAGAAACGGAGAGAAAATTGATATTACTGTAAACCTTGCACGTTACGGTATATCTTTCAATAGATTCCTGTTTCTGGTGTCAGGTATGCTTACCATAATTTTAGGCTTCTATATAGGTTTCAAACGGCCTGAACTCAAATCTGCCAGATTGACCAGTCTTGGGCTGGTATTAATTGGTTTTTTAATCTCTTTTGTAATTGATACTTATCCTAAAAACTTTGATATATTCTCAGAATTGATGATGGCAATCTATCATCTAAGTTTCTTTATAGGTATTCCGGTATTTCTGCATAGTACATTCCACTTCCCTGATGAAAACAAGGCTTATACTTCTAAGCCTTGGGTAATCTGGACGATGTATATGATTGGTATAATAGGGCTTGTATCGTCAGTTGTATGGTATTATGTACTTCAGGAAGGCTTACTTTATCTGTATTTTGGGATGGGGTATGTAATCTTGATTTTACTATATATATTCGTAGTAAAATTAGTCAATAAAGAAAGTATTTCTAAGGAAGATGTAAGGCGTGGCAAGGCGATCCGATGGGCCATGAATTCCAGCCTGGTTATTGTCCTCATGGTATCTCTGTTTTTTGTGACTGAGATGAGCCTTCTTCCACGTGACGGGATATTTACTAACATAATGCTTTTCTTGAAACAGTATTCTCCTCTGCTATTTATTCTGATTCCATTGGCTTATTTATACACAATTGGCAGGTATCAGCTTTTGGGTCTGAATATACGTATAAGAAGGAATATTCAATATTTCTTTATCGTAGGCTTATGGCGATTAAGCTTAATTGTTATATTTATTTCGGCATTATGGATAGCATCTAAAGAGCATGTTATTCTTCCTAACCTGCACTTTAACGGTTCTTCTCTGGAAGTTCTAAAGCATCCCTTAGCTCCTGATTTAGATATGATTTATCAGAAAATACTTTTGGCAGGGCTGGCATTAGTTTTGTTTTTTATACTTAGATATTTAGATAAACGATTTAGCATTTTTGTTGACAATAAATATTATAGATTCAAATTTGATTTTCGAAAACTATCTGAAAAATTCTCAGAATTGATTCAAGATAATCACTCATTGAATGATCTTTCTAAAGCAGTTGTTCAAAAATTGGGTCTATTTATAGGCATCAAAAGCAGTGGAGTGATGTTTTTCAAAGATGGGAATAAAATTGGCGCTCAAAGCTATGACGGTGTTGAAACTAAAGAACTTAGCGAGTTTTTTATTGCTGTTGGAGCTCAGATTATCAAAGCCGTAGAAAATTACACCGGTGCTATGCCTGTTGAGTATCTTCCTGAAAAATTGAAAAGTGTATTCGAGTCTTGTGGTTTTAAATACATTTTCCCTATCCTCAATAAAGGCAATTTGATTGGTATCATCGTAACAGGAGAAAAACAATCTGAAACAGCCTATCATGCTGATGATATGGAGCTGTTTACTATAATTTGCAATCAAGTTTCAATTGCTGCAGAAAATGCTTTCTTATATGAAGATCTTGCTAAACGAGAGAGGATGAAGCACGAACTTGATTTAGCAAGAAAAATTCAATTAGCTTCTTTACCGCCAAGTATTCCGGAGTTTAGCAGCTTAGATATATCAGGCAAATCTGTTCCTGCTTTGGAAGTAGGTGGTGATTTTTATGATTTTTTAAACGGACAACCTGATAAATTGACTGTTGTTGTTGGTGATGTAAGCGGTAAAGGAACAAGTGCTGCTCTTTATATGTCAAAAGCTCAGGGCATACTCAGAACTTTAAGTGAATTTGATTTTTCTCCTCAAGAACTTTTTATAAAAACAAATACGCTGCTGTATAAGTCTATGGAAAAGAACTCCTTTATCTCAGTTATTGGAGCAAAATTCGATATCACACGTCAAAGTATTCTACTATCCAGAGCAGGCCATTTGCCACTTTATCTCTATCGTGCAAAAGATAACCAAGTCGGCAAACTGATACCTAAAGGTATTGTATTAGGAATAAGTAAAGAAAACCTTTTTGATCGTAACCTAGAGCAAATTGAAATTGGTTTTGAAAAAGGTGATATATTCCTTTTTGTAACAGATGGCGTCGTGGAAGCCAGAAATTTCTCAGGTGAGGAATTTGACGGAGATAAATTATTATCCATTCTCAAAAACTACTCAAGTCTTGATGCAAAAGGTATTAGAGACACAATAATCAACGAAGTAGAAAAGTTTGCCGGAGCAAACAGCCAATATGATGACATGACTGTTGTTGTTGTAAAAGTAAATTAATTATCAGCTCCACATCTTTCTGATTTATAGTAAATATATTATTACTATTTTTGCATATATTCTAACATTTAAATCAGAAATATCATGTCATTTTTAGATAGATTCCAAAGAGTTGTTCCAAATGGTAAATTCTTCCCTGAGCTCGACGGGCTGAGATTTCTAGCAATTATACTTGTGATGTTCTTCCATGCGATCAAAGTAACAAATTCCCATTTATACGAAGCTCTCCCCTATGATTATTCTATACTCAACATTTTCCAATATGGATTCCAAGGAGTAGAGTTATTCTTTATTATAAGCGGATACATAATTGGAATTCCTTTTGCAAAACAATATCTGAATGATGGAAACAAAATAAATATAAAAAGTTATATTTTAAGACGGATAACACGTCTGGAGCCTCCTTATGTATTAGCTCTGATAGCTTTTTTCGTAATATCGGTTTTTATCGGCAAATTTGACGTTTATAATGGAATGGTCAGCCTCTTGAGTTCCATCTTTTATATAAACACAATAATGTTCAATGATCCTGAGTTTTTACTTGTAGTCGTTATCTGGTCTTTAGAAATTGAAGTTCAGTTTTACTTATCTGCAATATTCTTTTCGAGATTGTTTAAATTAAATGCAGCATTGAGACGATGTATTTTCATTGCAACAATTTTTGGTGTCCCTGCTTTGCTTGAAATATATCATCCAGGAGTGCCAACTATACTATCATTTTTGCACTATTTCTTTATTGGATTTTTACTGGTAGATCTAAAATTATCAGCTATTGATTTAAAACTTCCAAAACTTTTAGAAATAATGATTGGACTTGTTTCTTTAGCAGGTATAGTCTATATAAATCATTCTGATTCACTTCTAAATACTTATGTTTTTATACTCTCTTCTTTTGTTCTATACTATTTAACTTTATTTGGTGATTTCTGGAAAAGTGTATTTTCTATCAAAATTATTTCGGTAATTGGTGGGATGTGCTATTCGATATATCTGTTACATAGTCCAATTTATATTTTCTTCCAAAAATTTGCTAATTACTTCATTGTATCAGATTATCAGCTAATCAATCTACTATTTTCTAGTATGATTTTGATTCCTTTTACTATTGCTATCTCAGCAATATACTTTTTGACGATAGAGAAACCTTGTATGGACAAAAATTGGCCTCAAAAGCTGATGGTAAGTATAAGACATAGATTTTCACTTAAATCTTAATAGAACTATACTAATCAATTTTTTTCATCTTAGATTCCAACAATTTTTTATTTCTTCTTCTGTAAATCTGAAGAAATCAATGGAAATATTTGCCTCACACTCTGCTACTACTTTCAGCATTTCGTTAGAATAACTAACATAATGCATATCTTGACTTGAATAATAAACATTATACAAAAAGGTAATATCAGTTCCACCATATTCCCTAATTTTGGCAATATTCTGCTTGAGAAATTGAATAAATAAGTCTTCGTATTTAGCAAAGCCATCTCGATCAATGCAAATTTCTTTAGGATGTGTAAAAATCACTCCACCTTCGTGGTATTGTGTCTTTTGATGGGCAATTTGATACCAATCTCCTTTCTGATAACTGTCTTTTATTATTAGCTCTTCAGACAAGTTATTCAGGATGATATCAGGTATCAAATCTTCGCCTTCTATAAATAATCTAATTTGAACGACCATCATTTTGATCAACTCACCATGTTATTCTTATTTATGACAAATCCAAATTTGAAGATATATCATCTTCAATTTCATCTGGTAACTTAAATATAGACATTTCGACAGCAGCACCACATTCAGCAATAATTTTTAGATTGCTTTTATCAAATAATGAATAACCTGATAAATCTCCATAGTCATAAAGCTCATAATTAACCGTTACTTTGCTGTCTTTATACATTCTTATTTTTGATATATTGTTTTTTAAAAACGAAACAATAATATTTTCGTATTCTATAAGATCTTCATCATCAATCCAATAATGTTTCGGATGTATTAAATACACAGCTCCAGTTTTATATCTAGCTTTACCAACATCATTTATATAAGAATTACCCTTCTGATGACTTTTTAAAACAATAAGCTCTTTAGATAGATTGTCTATTAATTTCTTTGGTATTAAATCTTCGCTTTCAATTTCCAAGATTATTCGAGCTGCAAACATTAGACTAATAAACTCCTATTTAGATCAAAATAAATATAACACACAAGAGTTAATTTTAACGCAAAAAGGAGTCTACTTTTTTAAGTAAACTCCTTTTTTGCGGAGGATGAGGGACTCGAACCCCCACAGGCGCAAGCCCGGCGGTTTTCAAGACCGCTGCAATACCAATTATGCGAATCCTCCAATTGGTATACACCTTTTAAGCGATTTAGATTTTCAATTTTTTTTGAGCGGAGGATGAGGGACTCGAACCCCCACAGGCGTAAACCCGGCGGTTTTCAAGACCGCTGCAATACCAATTATGCGAATCCTCCTAAAAGGCCGCTCAAAAGAACGAGTACAAATATAGGGCTTATTCAATAAAAAGCAAAACATTTTTTCAATTTTTTTCTGTTTTGAAGCATCATTTTTATTCTCTATATTTATAAATTATTATAAAAAAAGGAGTTGCTATGGATATCCGTTTAGAAAAAAAAACAGCATTTATTTGTGGCGCATCAGATGGTTTGGGATTAGCAGTGGCAGAGAGATTTGCTGAAATGGGTGCTAAATGTATTTTGAGTGCCAGAAGCGAGGACAAACTTAAAAATATATGTGAGAGTTTGAATAAAACCTATCCTGTAGGTCATTCTTACATAGCATTAGATTTTCAGGATTATAATGGTTCTATCGCAGAAATACGAAGTAAGAGTATTTCAAATATAGACATCCTGGTAAACAATGCAGGAGGCCCTCCTCCCGGACTTGCAAAAGATGCAACACCGGAAGACTATCTGAAAGCATTTGAAAGACATTTATTCTTTTCGCAACACTTAGTCAATCATTTCGTCCCCCATATGCAAAGCAAGAAGTGGGGCAGAATATTAAATATAATTTCTGTGAGTGTAAAGCAACCTATACCGAATCTGGGTGTTTCAAACACACTAAGAGGAGCAATGTCTTCTTGGGCAAAAACTTTATCTTCTGAATTAGCAAAAGACGGAATAACAGTAAATAATTTATTGCCTGGCCAAACAAAAACAAAAAGATTAGAAAGTTTAATAGAAGCAAACAGCAAAGCAAAGAATATCAGTTTTGAATCTTTAGAAAATGATATGATTCAAGATATTCCTGCTAATAGATTTGGTGAGCCATGGGAATTTGCAGCAGCGGCAGGTTTTCTGGCTTCAGATTATGCAGCTTTTATAAATGGAATCAATTTGCCAATTGATGGAGGTTTCATAAAAGGCTTCTAGATATTTGCATACTCATTTGTTACGATTAATAATTCGAAGGTGAGCATAAGGATTGCAAATCCTTGAAAATTAAGATTATAAGCTATTTTATAACTTTTTATTACCTTAACAAAACTCATGAGTACTACATATTTTAATTTGATATTTGTTTCCTATTAAACATGCTTAAGGATTTTTTTATTTAAATGTTTTTTTTTGCTTGCTATTTAAAAGAAAGTCTTTTACATTTGCAGTTAAGAGGAAAATAAGCAGCATAAAGGGAGGGTATCAATCCGCTCGGATTATCCCACCCCTAAACAGAAAAAACCGTACCAAAATTGTTAGACATGAAGACATTTTTTTGTCTTTGGATTTTTGCAATCCTTTTTTCATTGGGGGAAAATGAAAAATAGGCTTCAAAATATTGCACAGTCATACGCACAATTTTTCCAATCTAAAAAAAGACTGAATTTATTCAGCTTGATTGCTTTGGTTATGTGTATTGCATTGTTAGTCATATATGCACGTGAATGGCAATCCGAACAAGTTATCGATAAGATCGAATTTGTAGGATACAATTCATTGAGCGAGGACTACCTGCGTTCAGTATTACCTGACAGTTTAATCGGTAAAAAGCAATCCCCTGCACTATTGAAAGACATTCGCATTTCGCTGGATAGAATTCCTGCTGTAAAAAAATGTGATGTAAGTTTCAGTGGTTCCTCAACTATCGTTATTTATATTGATGAAGCAAAACCTGCTGCAGCAAGATTAAATGGCATTGGCAAATTAGAATATATAGGCGATAACGGTAAAGTACTAAAAACACCTGATGAGTATTACAAAGATGTACCTCTTATCTCTGGTTTTAACTTTAGGCCTATAGCAGATACAAACCTGCGAGCTCAAGAGCATTACAGAGTCAGCCAAATTACAAAAGCAATCAATGTTATTGAAAAACTTAGATCTTATAAAGACGGTTATTATTACCATATACTAGATGAAATTCAATACAATGGCAAAGATAAATCTTACGAAATATTTTTGACTAATGATAGAATCAAAGTAATAATAGAGCCGATTTACGGAATCGAAGCTCAATTAGAAAAACTAGATTTTTTCTGGCTTAACAGGCTTCTCAGCAATAGTGTTGAAGTCAAAGAATATATAGATTTGCGATGGAATGACCGCATAGTCTATAGTTAGACTTGAAATTAATAAGTAAATAAAATAAATGGACTTTGTCTCATGAGTGAAGAAAAAGTAGTTATAGATAATGAAATCAATCCCAAGATTACAGTTGGTATTGATATTGGTACTACCAAAATTTGTTGTTTGGTAGGTGCACCTTCTCCGCAAGACGGCAGTTTAAATATACTAGGTATTGGTATTGCTGAAAGCGAAGGTCTCAACAGAGGTGTTGTGGTTAATATTGATAAAACTGTAAAAGCTATCCGTAGTGTTATAGAGCAAGCCGAGCAACAATCAGGTATCAAAATTACTGAAGCTGTTGTTGGTATTGCCGGTGATCATATAGAAGCTTTTCAGACTAGAGGGATTGTTGGCTTATCTAATCAAAATCATGAGATAAACAGAAACGATGTTGAAAGATTGCTTGAGGATACTAAAAAGGTAGCTATTCCTTCGGAAAGGAAGATTATCCATGTTATCCCTCAAGATTATATAATTGACGGACAAGACGGCATTACAGACCCGGTTGGTATGAGTGGTGTAAGAATGGAAGCTAACGTACATGTGGTAACCGGACTAGTCACTGCAATACAAAATATATACAGATGCGTGGAAAGATGCGGCGTAAAAGTAAATGACGTTGTACTTGAACCAATAGCAAGCAGCACTGCTATCCTTAGCGAAGAGGAAAAAGAAGTTGGTGTTGCACTAATTGATATTGGTGGCGGAACAACTGATGTTGCAATCTTTGAAGAAAATATCATTAGATACACTTCTGTTTTTGGTATTGCCGGCAGACAGGTTACAGATGATGTTAGAAAAGGTTTGGGAGTAATAGTTGCTCAGGCAGAAAGACTAAAACGCGAATACGGACATACTTACCTGCCTTCTATCATGAAGGATGAAGTTATAATGATTCCGGGCATTGGTGGAAGAGCTCCAATGGAAATAAATAAAAGCTACTTATGCCAAATAGTTCAGCCACGAATGGAAGAAATATTTGAATTTGCAGCAGCTGAAATCAGAAAATCAGGTTTCGAAAATAAATTAGGTGCCGGTATAGTATTAACAGGTGGCACTACTTTGCTAAGAGGTACTGAAGACTTAGCAAGAGAGATTTTCCAAATGCCTGTAAAAATCGGAATGCCTTCACAAATGAATCTTTCAGGTCTTGCCACTGAAATCCAGTCACCTGTCTTTTCAACTTCTGTAGGTTTGGCACTTTATGGATTGCAAGATAATTACGGAAAAGGTTCAACTTCTGATGTAAGGCTAAAAGATGTACTTACGGGAACCAAAGAGGAACCTAAAGAGACTGAATCAGAAGAAAAGAAAGATAAAGATAAAGGCTCTTTCTTAGGCAAAATATCAAACTTCTTAAGAGAATTATAGAAAATTAGAAATATAAGAAAATAGTTGTAAAATAAATCACAGGGTCAGCAAATGTCAGAAATCATGATTGACGTACATACCCCTTCGACTGACGGCGCTCAGATAAAAGTAATCGGAGTTGGCGGCGGCGGCGGTAACGCGATAAACAATATGATTAGCAAAGGTCTTTCAGGTGTTGAATTTATCGCAGCAAACACAGACAAACAAGCTTTAGATCACAACCTAGCTCAAATTAAAATCCAAATTGGTGCAGATACCACAAGAGGTCTTGGCGCAGGAGCTAATCCTGAAGTAGGTCAAAAATCTGTGGAAGAAAACGAAGAAGAAATCAAAACTACTTTGCAAAACACAGATATGCTTTTTGTTACTGCAGGCATGGGTGGTGGCACAGGTACTGGCGGCGCTCCTACTATCGCAAGAATTGGTAGTGAAATGGATGCACTTGTTGTTGGTATCGTAACTAAACCTTTTACTTGGGAAGGCAAAAAGCGCATGAAATTAGCTGACGAAGGTATCAATATGCTACGTCAATATGTTGATGCTTTAATTGTGATTCCAAATCAAAGATTATTAGAAATCATAGATAAAAACACTAGTTTCCAAGATGCATTTTTGAAAGTTGACGAAGTTCTTTATAATGCAACTAAAGGTATTTCTGATATTATAGGATGCCATGGTACAGTAAACGTTGATTTTGCTGACGTAAAAACTGTTATGAAAGGTATGGGCGATGCTCTTATGGGCATTGGTACTTCTACAGGTCAAAACAGAGCGCAGGAAGCAACAAACAATGCTCTTAATTCGCCACTTCTTGATGGTATTTCAATTCATGGCGCTAAGGGAGTTCTCGTAAATATCACAGGCGGTTTGGATCTTACTATGCATGAAATTGCAGAAGCAGTTACAATCGTAGAAGAAGCTGCAGGCGAAGATGTTAACTTAATCCATGGTGTTGTACAAAATCCGGATATGAAAGATGAAATAATGGTTACAGTTGTTGCTACCGGTTTTAATAAGGTAGAATCTGATTATAATAATAGCATGCCACAACAAAAACAAAATGTGAATGGAAATGCTAATAACAGTAATCAAAATATTAGAAAAACTCCTTTTTTCACGCCGACTAGACCTAATTTCGGCTCTCAGACACAACACACAGACACTGTAGCTCAAACGCCTCCTGCTCTGACTAGAGTTACAAGCAGTCCTCGTGGATACGAAGAATTGAAAAAATATGACGAACCTGCATTTAAAAGAAAACAAAAAGAAATGCAGAATGAATCAACTAACTCAGGCACAAATATGGCTGCAATGAGTCCTTTTGCAAGAAAACGCTTCTAATTATAGTAGATGATCAAATATTTATATCAAAACCGAAACCGAGAAGGCTATCAGCAATGATAGCCTTTTTTTTATGCAGATGTATGTGTGTCATTGGTATTTAAGCTCTGATCAAGAATCTCTTTTCACATCCTGAATAACAGAATTATGAGCAGCAGCATCAAGAATAGTCCATATTCTATTTCCTTTTGTATCAATATAAAAAAGCTCGCCATTTACCCAAACTTTTGCAAGACCTGAATCAAAATCCTCAGCATAATCATAATCTAATGGAATTACTACTTCATTTTTAGTATTTACATATCCATATTTACCATCTTTTTCAACTGGAATCAGACCGTTATGATAATTCCCCATATTGAAATATTGAGGTTTAATAACCCAATTGCCCTTTGCATCTAAAAGTCCCCACCTTTCACCTTCTAATGCAGCTACATAGCCTTCATTTAAAATACCCATTTTATGATATTTTGCAGGAATAACCAGATCACCTTTTTTATTGATATAACCAAAATATTTGCCTTTCATAACTTTAGCAAAACCGCCATTAAATGGAGTCGCAAAGTCATATTGCGGTTCTATTACAGGATCGAAATCATGATCCATGTATCCCCAAAGTCCATCCTTTTTAAAACCGGCAAGACCTTCGGAATAAATATCAGCTTCTTCAAAGGTTACATCACATACATATAACTCGCCTTTGTCCTTTGTTACATATGTATAAGGTGTATTCTCAACATCAGTAGATAATACAAGAGCTTTTCCACCGCTGAAATCGGTAATAAAAAATACTCTATCTAAACGAACAAACGAGTGTTTTAGGGAGGTATGAACTGTATCTATAATAGTTACTCTTTCGCCCCTACCATTTATTATTCCGTATTGGAGTGGAGTTTTTTGAATAATAAATTTCGAATAGCCATCAGAAAAAGGAAAGAAGTCAGGTTCGTGACTTTCCAAAATTACTTTCCCTGTTTTATCAATAAAATGATAATCATTCCAAATAGTAAATAATCCGAAAAGCCTAAACGGTACTCTGACAAAAGCTACTCCTTGATGAAAAAATGCACTCTCTCGAAACTTTATGTCAGCAAAGTCTTTACCATTTACTGTAAATTTTGACTTTTCAAATTGAGGATAATAATTACCTTCAAGTATAACCGTTCCTGTTGAATCAATATATGAGACATAATCTTCATCGAAAACGGGAAACAACTTTGCTTCAGCTCTATAAACCAATAGCAAAGTAATAAATAGCATTAAGTATTTCATTTTCAACATCTTAAATTGTATAAATCAATTATTATAATTTACGAATTGTATTTTAAATTCAGAATTTTTTTTCGATATTCAAAAATTTCTTTCACTTTCTTATCGACTATCCCCTGCGCAAGTATTCGTCCCAAGAATCCAAAAGGAACTCCATAATGAACAATATCAGTCATTTCTGTAGTATTATCATCTATTCTTCTAAAAAAATGTTGATGATGCCAAAAACTATACGGACCAAACCTTTGCTCATCTACAAAATACTCCTGCTCTTTAACATGAGTAATTTCTGTAGTCCAATTGATTGGAATTCCCAGCAACGGAGTTACTTTATATTGGATAATCATCCCTTGGTACATTTTATCAGGAAGATTTGATAAAATCTTGAATTTCAGATATTCAGGTGTTATTTCTTCTAGGTTTCCTGGTGAAGAAAAGTATTGCCAAGCTTCTTCAATTGGTAAATTAACAGTTTGTTTAACTTCATATTTTTTTATCATTTCAAGACTCCGGTTCTATTATATAGATTCTAAGAGTTTTGAATCAATAAAAAATTGTATTTCTTACATAGGATGAGTATATCTATCCAAAAATTCTGAAACAACTCTGTCATCAGCTTTTTTTAAGTCCTGCACATCTCCGTAAAACTGAACTTGTCCTTCATGTAGCATAGTTACTTTGTGTGCAACTCTATCAACTGAAAACATATCATGCGTGATTACAATTGATGTCACTTTGAACTTCTGAGCCAAATCACTGATCAGTAAATCTATTTGTTCTGAGGTCACTGGATCAAGACCTGTAGTCGGCTCATCATAAAATATATACTCGGGATCACCTACCAAACCGCGGGCAACACCTACTCTTTTCCTCATACCGCCTGAAAGATCTGAAGGTTTTTTGTGCTTTAAAATCTCCCATTCTTTTTGGAATGATGCAGAATCGAGCTCACTAATGTCAGGCAAAAGCCCAACTGCTGAAAGAACTCTCTGCGCCCTGGGTTCTAAAGCTTGCAAATCTCTTTGTCCATGCTCATAAAGTCCTATTATTACATTTTCAAAAACAGTATAAGAGTCAAACAAAGCAGCTCCCTGAAAAACAAACCCCATCTTTCTTCGAAGATTAAATAATGGCCTTCTGTTTAATGCGCTAACTTCCATGCCATCTACTTTTACACTTCCCTGATCAGGTTCCAGCAATCCGACAATATGCTTTAGCAATACACTTTTTCCGCAGCCTGACTTGCCAATAATGCACATTGTCTGACCCTCAGGTATATCAAAGCTAACTCCTTTGAGTACTTGCTTCTCGCCAAAAGATTTATGTAAGTTTTTTATTTCTATCATTATGTTTATCTTGCTAATTAGTCGAATATATATAGTTCTTATATAAAACCCACCCCGATTTTTACGAAAATCGCCCCTCCCTTGTCATGGAGGGTAAGTAAATTCCCCTTCTTCGTAAGAAGGGGTGTCACGAAGTGACGGGGTAGTTTGTTATTTATACGATCACTCGAACTCTGTAGAGTGAAGGTAAATCCAGCTTTACTTTTTCAATTCCAGAGCCTGTAAGGCTCAGAGACGTAGCCCATAGCAACGCCATGGGTGAGATTATAACCCCATAATATTTTCCCAAACCGAGCTCAGCGAGGTAGTATTTCGTCGCTGATTTTTCCACATTCTAGTTCTTTCTTTTTTGATTGGGTATCTCTATCTTATTTATTTTGTAGTTGCTAACTTGTCTTTATCTTTTCAATTACCTTCGTCCTGAAATCAATATATCTTTTACCCCGTCTGGTTTATCAATAATTGAATTCATTCTTTGACGAAGTGCTTCCTTGCTAGAATTAATCATAATATTTTCTCTTAATAATATCAAAATCTATGCTTAACCTTCTCCCTCCGGTTCAAAAGCCTCTCTAAACACCTGCTACAAAAGTAGCTCAATGCTTCCTGAAATATTCAGAAATATATTATTTAAATAATTCACTTATAAGCACAGTCTACATGGACATTGAAGCATATAATTTATCTATAAGTCGCAGATGAATGTTTAATTTCAACATCTTCTAAACCATAATGTCGTAATAAGTCTTCTACATCATGTCTTGTGTTTGGATGTTTAGGACCTAAAATAATATCAGAAAGCGGAATGCTTTTATCCTTATTTGTAATATTCAAATCATAAAAAGGAACTATTCTACCATCCAGAGTAGTGCGAAATTGTTTGTTTTCTCTTTGTTTATCTCCAAAGTAGAGTATTCTAAATTCTTCCTCTTCACGAAAAGCCGTATTCTTAATAAAAAATCTAAATGAAACTCTGGTAAAAAAATTTCGTTTTTTATTATCTTCTATGTTTGAATAAGTTTCACTAATCCATTTCTCACCATCGCACCAAACTTTTAGAATTTTTGCATTAATAGAATAATATTTTACATCTCCTGCAATCAGTTCTGAGTTTGATTCAAATTGATAATTTTGATTCAAATTATCAATTAGTTGCTGTTTGTTTAATCCAAATGCAATTCTCCTGCCATCATCTCCATAATTTAACCACTGAGATAATTTATCAGGATTATGTGAAAAACAAGATATAAAATCAGAATCCATAAATAATGTAGTACTTGCATCGTGAGGCATTTTCCAATCAAAAAATATATTTGATTGGTTTGAAATTTCGTCAGGAGAAAGACCTTCTGTACCTAAATTATTTCTTAATCGTTCTAACCATTCTGTTTCTTCGATATCATTTAAACTAATGGCTTTTGAAAATCTTAAAGTGCCATATTTCAATATATTCAAGAATGCCTCCATACTTGTATAATGCCATATTACACCATCTTTTTTTTCAACTTCAATTATATTCGGTTTAGCATTCTGTCTTCTTACATCATCTTTAATTCTTTCGAGAATTTTTTTGAAATCCATGTTCTAACCCTCACTCTCTATTATACTTATCTCTTGATTTATATTATCAAGGTAAGAGCTGAGCAGAGATTTGAAATTATCAAAATCATTTTTAGCAATGCTTACCTTTCTGTATGCCTTATTTAGCGCTTTGACAGGCGCAAAAGTCAGAAGTTTCATATTATTTGTTTCGATATGTAAAAAACAAAATTTATCAACAGTTTTATATTTAGGAACTTACTAAATTATTAAGAAAATTGATAAAAAAAAGAAGGTTATTTGTACCGAAAATTTCATTAGGAACTATAGCTTATCTATTAAATGGTAGTATGGCAAGGAGCTCCCCCCCCCACCTTGTTCATTTGTCAGCAGCTAATCTTTACTTACCAGAACAAGGGAGCATGCTCACTTGCTCTGCTGCACAACCTGTAACTTTTTATTGCTCTAAATACAAAAAAACTACCTGAATATAATATATTGAGGTAGTTTTTTAAACGAATTTTTATGTCAGGGGTTACAATCTTTCTTTTATTTCAGCAATCAGTCTGTTTGCTTCTTCTTCCAGTCCGTCAGAATTACCTGATACTTTAATATATGAGTTCAGATCTCTTAAAGCAGCTTCATGATTTTCCATATAAATATGAACAACAGCTCTGCCGTAATAAGCCATTCCAAATTCTTTGTTCAGCTCAATTGCTTGAGTATAGTCAGCTATTGCCAGCTCATCTTCTTCCATATAGTAATAAGCATTTGCTCTTGCATGATAAATTTCAGGTTTCTCAGAATTGATTCCCAAAGCTTTAGTCAGATCTTCAATAGCATTAGCATATTTTTCTAATTGGATATAACACAAAGCTCGTGAAAAATAAGCTTCAAAGTAGTTAGTATCTAATTTAATTGCTACACCAAAGTCATTGATAGCTTTTTTATATTCATTTTGATAATAATAAGCTTGACCTCTTCCATGATAAGAAGGAGCATAGCTTGACTGAGTCTGCAATGCTTCAGTATAATATTTTACAGCGGCAGTATAATTCTCTGCTAAAAGAGCATTATAAGCCATCTGGATGCTGCTCTGCTGAGCAAAAAGGCTTGTGGCTGCTAAAGCCAAAAATATGAAAACGGCAATCTTTCTCATTTCTCTCCCCTACTGTGTAGGTTTGTTATTTAGTAAATTAATCGCTTGCTTTACATGACCATTGGCTTTGTCTATCACTTCTTTTGCTGCATCGAAGTTACAATCGCCAATTATCATTACCAAAGCGGTTTTTACATTCCCCTGAGCTGCGTTTAAGTAATTTGCTGCTTCATCATAACCTACTCCGGTCAGACTCATAACAGTTTTTTTTGCACGCTCTTCTAATTTCTTATTAGTGAGCTGCAAATCAACCATTACGTTCCCGAATGTCTTTCCGAGCTTTATCATAGAAGCTGTTGTCAGCATATTAAGCACTAATTTCTGAGCTGTTCCTGATTTCATTCTGGTAGAACCGGAAATCACTTCAGCGCCAACATTAGGACATATTTTAGTATCTGCAACAACGCCGAGCTGTTCGGCTTGCTCCTTAGAAACAGTTGTGATAAGAACAGTATAACAACCTCTTTTTTGTGCTTCCTGCAAAGCCCCTTTTACGAAAGGCGTTCTTCCCGATGCTGCCAACCCTACGACTACATCAGGAGGATTTATCGACCTTTCCATTATCTCATTAGCACCATTATCGGGCGAATCCTCAGCGCCTTCCTGTGCTTGGAAGACAGCAGGCTTTCCACCGGCGATAATTCCCTGAACCATCT
This sequence comes from uncultured bacterium, assembly GCA_942490685.1. Taxonomy (GTDB): domain Bacteria; phylum Bacteroidota; class Ignavibacteria; order Kapaibacteriales; family UBA2268; genus JBFHIJ01. The sequence continues at coordinate 360,307 of CALNXW010000016.1, read as the reverse complement.
GAGGCTCTGTGCCGAAAGTAGGCGGACATTCAGAGGCATCTAAAATGCCTAATCTGCCGCTTGTGCCGGCACCCACATAAAAGAGTCGTCCTCCTAAGCTAAAAGCTTCTGAAATTTTATCTACTGCTTTAGCAATGTTTGGTATTTCTTTTTCTACTGCAATCGCTACAAGCTGATCTTCCTGATTTATCAACTTTAGTATAGCATTAGTGCCTAAGGAATCAATCTCTTTTGTATTTAGATTGACTTGCTCGGTTCTCAATGAACTTATTTCTTTGAATAACTCGTTCTCAGGCATATCTGTTAAGAAACAGCAAATTAAAATCCAGTTATGTTTGCAAATAATTTATAATAAAAATCCGAAATAAAAAAGTAATTGTGTAAAAAATGACCACTTTTGTAGCGATTATTGTAAAAAAAGTGCCATTGTAAAATTTTTAACAACAGCACTCTCTTCTAATTTAGACTATTTACATACTTATTTTATTTTTATATCCTTAGAACTAATAGAAGCAGATGGCAAATCATCAAGATCTAAAGCTTTTGCTACTGCTTTATAGTCGTTTACATCTACATTATTTAATTTATAAGTAAAAGAAGGATATAGAATCACAATTTTAAAATACATATTATACCCCGGAGACAAAGGCTCAGTTGGATGGCTATCCCACCAATCTATATCTAATTTCCCAATGGAGTGTGAATACCATAGTTCGTTAGTAAACTGAATTCCGTTTTCCCTGATTAGAGTTGTGATAGGCATTGCTTCAAACGCTTCGTATTCAGCAATATCAGATTTCCTATAACATAAAACAGTACCATTATCAACTACTGATTTAGTGATTTCAGGCATATCAATAGTGTAAAACCAGCGGCCAAAATCATCACTGGAAGCTAGCCAATCGTCTCTATGCATCTCAAAAAATATTGTTTCCATACCAATACTACCATCACGACCATCAATTCCGTCATATCCACGTGGTCCGGGTGGGCCTGATGGGCCTTCGCAAGCTGTAAAAGCAAAAACAAATGCAAGACTCAAAGTCAAAAGTAATGTTAGTTTCTTCATGTTTATATCTCCATATACATTTATATCATATTAATCTTACGTATTTTGTAAGGCGTTAGTTGCATAATATACTGATTTAGAGTAAAAACAACAAAGAAATGGAAATCAACATGCTATCTAATTGATTAATTTATCTACTTCTGTACAAAAAGAATTCTTCTTTATATCTTGAAAATCATAAATCAGCATTTTTGTTGAATTTGTATCAAGTAATATCAATCTGGTGTTCCTTTTTACATTTAAACTATCTAAAACTTTCTCGTCATGGCCAATAACATCAAAAATCCACTCATTGTTCTCTAAATAATACTCTTGCTCTATCTGTCTATCTGAAAATAAATAGCCTTTAATCTCAATATTTGGATGTTTATTTTGTATACAAACTAGTTCAGAACGAATGGATGCGCTACAAGTAATGCATTCGTTAATACCCATAAAGTATAATACTTTATATTTCTTATCAGATATTGATGCTTCTGTAGTTTGAGAATCTAACAGTATAAACGAGAGCAATAATATTACAATTGAGTTTAACAGAATCTTCACGTTAATTTCCATTCGTAAATTTCAACAATCCAATTTTTTTTATTCTTTCTGAAAACACGGATTAAATTGTCATTTTTGCTGTAATGCAAATATTCTAAACTACCATCCTCTGAATAATATGGGATTTTATCATTTGTTGCTAATAATTTCCCATCAGATGTATAAAGTTGTAAGTACACAGAAATCAGAACAGAATCTGTTTGTTCTTTCCTACTATAGTTCACATGCGTTATTAGTCGAGTATCTTTCGTAGAAAATATTTCTTTTGTAAAAATTGATATTTCCGAATTTAGTAAAGAATCCATATAATTTCGACTTCTTCTGTTTTTATCATCCAGATTTTCAATTTTATCCCATAAAGTTTTATTAGTCCCTGGTAATTTTTCCAAATCAAAACTCGTACCTTGGGTTAAATTATATACCTTTTCGATATGAGGATATGTCACAAATATATTATCATCCAAACCCAAAGCATAGCAAGGAGTTATAATCAAGTTATATTTAAGTCCTGTTCTTGTAAATTCTTCAGGAAGATAGTGTACAATTTTATCAAACTGACCATCTAAATTATTAGCAGAGATAGAAATTAAATTATCAATCAAACTATCCTGATATTGATAAGGAGTTTGTATATAAGAATAGATCTTTTTGTTGTTCTTACTAAATTTAGCTTTTACAGGCTGAATAAAGGAACTAAAATAAAATTGAGCTTCATTGTTTAGTTCTTCTCTATTCTGCAACATATCGCAGGTGTAAGTATCGTCTATTATATTATATAATATAATGCAAGGGAAAAAAGCTATTCTAATACCGGATTGTGAATATATGTCTATACCTTTCTTTTTGCTCACTCCATTTACTCTTGCCATAATAAAAACTATTGAATCATTTATAAACTCTGCATATCTATATGAATGTTTGTAATCGTGCCCGATTATATCAGTTACTTCCTGCGGCTTCATAAGTTCGTATTCTTTTCTGAAATATTTGCCTTTAGCATATACAGAATCGGCTAAAGAAAAGTCCGGGGTTAGTTCTTTATAGATTTTATTGTTCTGAGTTTTAAAGAGAACAATTTTATCATCGTAAATAGAGCTAGTAAGGAATAATTTATTATCAGGAGAAAAATCAACATTATCAATATAATTGATAATCGTTTTTTGTGTTTCTTCTATAATATATTGAGCTTTTTTTTCGAGAGTTAAGGAATTGGCAGACATTAACGTGCTAAACAAAAGTAAAAAAACACTAATGCAACTGTACATAACATTACGATTTGTCATAGTAAACTCCTAAAAAAAGAAAGCCCTCACTTTAATAAGTAAGGACATTTCCGAAAATTCATTATTTCATTGGGTTAAAACGTTCTCCAAGTACATACAACCCAGTATCAGGATCATAAATTATTGTTTCATAGGCATCATGACTTGAAATAGGACGAATCCCCATATATATATCTACATACCAAGAATCTTTATCACAATCAAATCCGAAAGAATAACAATCGTCTGATTGTAGTTCACAATATATTTTTATACCCGATTTGTTTTCATTTACAATATAGCCTGTTGAAGGACCATCCCAAAAACTATCCCACCGATGTCCACAGCCTGGAGTAGCATGAGCATAATTAGGCAAATAAACCGTTTCAGTATGGCAAGTATTGTCTTTTGCACAGACCGATAAACCTGTAAACAAAAACACTGCAATAACGCATAATGCCATAATTTTTTTCAGAGCATTTCTCCTATAATATTAAGAATATGTAAACAAGCTGAGAAATGCTTATATTTGATTTGCGACAAAGCATCTCTCTGCAAAAAATTATTTTTTTCAGAGATTTGGAGCTATCCAATTTGGATAGCTTTTTTTTCAATAATTAAAATAAAAAAAAACATATAATAATGCAAATGTATTTTTTTAATCAATGTATAAATTTTTTATACAGCATTGCATGAATTGAATTTTAAATTTTGGTCTAAAATCTCACTTGATCTCTACGACTTATCTAGTCCTCCAGAAACTTATCACTACTATTTTAAGCTAAAATTTCATAAATTTCGTTTCCCGATTTGTACATTCAGGAAAACAGATGAAAGAAACAGAAAAACAAGGCAGAGAGCTTGGCTTTTTAGGTCATATGGAAGAGCTTCGTTCACGTATAATCAAGGCACTCTTGTGGCTTATGGTTGGTGTTGCTATTTCTGCTTTTTTTGTTAACGATTTGATTAATCTGATTGTACTCGAACCTGCAACTTCTGAGGGCTTGAAGATTCAGAATCTAAAACCATTTGGTCAGGCTTTCCTATTTTTTAAAGTTGCAATTCTAGGTGGTTTTGTAATCTCATTTCCTATGATACTAAATCAAGTTTGGAAATTTATAGAGCCTGCCTTATATAAAAAAGAAAAGAAATGGGCTAGGCGAATAACTGTGTTTACCAGTTTTTGTTTCCTCGTGGGGATAGCATTTGCATATTTTGTAATGCTACCTTCCATGATGAACTTCGCAGCAAACTTTGGGTCAGATCAAATAGAAAATCAAATAGATGTAAGTGAGTATATGAGTTTCTTTATAATGATAATACTCGCCTCAGGTCTTCTTTTTGAGCTGCCTATGATTACTTATGTTTTATCAAAGTTAGGATTTGTATCACCTACATTCCTTAGGAAGTACAGACGCCACGCAATAGTAGTGGTGCTAATTTTGGCAGCAATTATAACCCCTACTCCCGACCCGATTACACAACTGATTTTTGCAGCTCCGCTTTTTGTGCTCTATGAAATCAGTATTTTTGTATCAAAATTCTCCTATTCGGAAAAATAAGTCCTATTGTTTTTTACATTTACATCCTTTTATGTTATATTGCTAAGTTAAGTTGATTATATACCTATTGGTTTTAAATTATATTAATACTTTAGTCGAACGGAAGTGATATAAGATGAGTTTAAGCGATATCAGTAGCCCGGTAAAAGAGCATCTTGGAGAGTTTAATAAGCACTTTAAAGAGCTTATGAAAACAAACGTTGCCCTACTGGACTTAATAATAAAATACCTATCCCAAAAAAAAGGGAAGCAAATTAGACCAACTCTTGTTTTACTGGCAGCAGGTACTTGCGGTAGTATAAATGAGAGATCATATACAGGTGGTGCAATGGTGGAACTCCTTCATACTGCAACACTAATACATGATGACGTTGTTGATAAGTCAGACGAACGAAGAGGCATGGCATCTATTAATGCCGAATGGAATAACAAAATAGCAATCTTAGTCGGAGATTTTCTTCTTTCTAAGGGACTTCTTGCATCCATAGATCAGAATGAATTTGATTTCTTACGTATCGTTTCGCATGCAGTAAGAAGAATCTCTGAAGGCGAACTTCTCTCTATAGAAAAAGCAAGATCACTTGAAGTGGATGAAGATGTTTATTTCAGAATAACAGCTGACAAAACTGCCTCACTTATGGCTTCTTGTTGTGAGATTGGTGCAAACAGTGCAGGTGCTAATGACGAAGAAAGAAAAGCAATGGCAGACTACGGCGAGTTTTTGGGTATCGCTTTTCAAATAAAAGATGATATTATGGATTATACTTCCAAAAAATTTGCCATTGGTAAGCCGGTAGGAAATGATTTGAAAGAGAAAAAAATAACTTTACCTCTTCTTTATGCGTTTAAACAATCAGAGAGAAGCAAAGTAAAACAGATTATAAAAACTATAAAGAAAAAGAAAGCTACAAAAGACGAAGTCAAAGAGATAATCGACTATGTTATTAGCGTTGGCGGAATAGACTACGCAGAAAAAAAAGCTCAGGAATATATTGACAAAGCGAAAGATGCTATTTCAATTTTTGATGACTCAATTTATAAACAGGCTATGATTGATTTGGCTGATTTTGTAATTTCAAGAAAGTCGTAGTTTTCACAGATATGTTTTCTATTAGAGTATCTATTTTAGAACAGTATATATTTGGAACCAATTAAGAGGTCTAAAAATGTTAAACGAACATGCTAATTTAAGACAAGAACAAACCAAGGCTATTGAAGAAGCCCAGGTAACATATATGTCAAAAGTCTATAGCTGGATGATGGCTGGGCTAGGGATAACAGGGATAACCGCTTATTATTTGGCTCAACCCGAGTCGGCAATTACTATTTTTGACATACTAAATTCTGTTCCTTTTTGGGGCTTGATACTTGCACAGTTTGGTTTAGTATTCGCAATTTCCGGAATGATTCACAAAATGTCTGCCTTTACGGCACAAATGCTTTTTTTGCTGTACTCTTTATTAACTGGTGTCACATTTTCAACAATTTTTCTGGTTTATGAGATAGGAAGTATTTATAATACATTCTTTATCACCGCAGGGGCTTTTGCCGGGCTTAGTGCCTTCGGGTTTATGACTAAGAAAGACCTGAGCGCTATAGGACGATTTGCCTATATGGCACTTTTTGGCTTGATTATTGCAATTGTAGTCAATATGTTTGTAGGAAGTAGTATGTTTGATTTGCTCATAAGTGCTGTGGGGGTAGTTCTGTTTTCAGCGCTGACAGCTTATGACACTCAAAAAATCAAAGAAATGTACCAACTTCAAGAACAGGGTAGTGAAATTGCAGCTAAAGGAGCCATTCTTGGTGCTCTTACACTTTATCTCGATTTTATCAATCTATTCTTGTTCCTACTAAGGTTTTTAGGTGGTAGCAGAGATTAGGAAAAAAGGAAATTATGCCGGATATTTCGCCATTATTTGCGGTTGAAGCTGAAAAATTATTATCAGAGGGTAAAACCGATGATGCTATAGAATTATGCGAAAAGGGTATTTTGGTCTATCCGAAATACCCTGTTGCTTTAGGTATACTGGCTAAAGCATACCGCATCAAGGGTGAAATGGATGCCGCCAATGAAAAATTGGCTGCTGTAGAACAATTCCGTCCAAACTATAAAGCAATAGAAATTACTAAAAATCAAATTGAAGATCCAAACTTTGATATTTTAGTCACTCAGTCAGACTCTTCTCCTCAAACTCAAACTGAATATCAAAAAGAAGATTCCCCTGAAACTCAGGCTGAATTAGAGATTTCTGATGATATTGACAATATTACGTCAGCTGAAGAAGAATATGACAACTCTCAAGAGTTGGAAACCATTTCAGAAGAAATACCCACAGATGAACTCATAGGCGAAGATACAAGTTCTGAACCTGATACTGACGATAACTTTGATATTGATCCTGAAGATATAGATGCTCTTTTTGCAGATAGTGAAGAAGACTCCTCTTCTGCTATTGTGTCTGATGACAATCAAGAATTAGATTCCGAAGAAATACCAGATCAAGAAGAAACATTAGAAGATATACCTGAAATAGTTTCAGATGATATAGATATTAGTGAAATTGCTTATGAACTATATGATGAAAACACTCCGGAAGAAGTTGAACTAACATCTAACTTGAGCGATGATCTTGCTGCAGAACTTGACAGCTTGGTGGAAGACATCGAAGAGATAGATTATGCTTCAGTTGAGACTGCATCTCCGGGACCAACAAATGTAGAATCTGTATCCGCGGAAAACAGTGATTTTGATTTAACTTCAGAGCTGACTGAACTTGAGGATGAAGACGAACCAGGAGATTCCAATATAGAATTAGAAATTGAATCTTCTGATGATTTTGATTTATCTGCAGAGCTTGAGTCGCTGGCAGATGACCAAGACACCACCGATTTAGAACCTAATACTGATGATTTCAATATAGCATCTGAACTCAGCTCTTTAGAGCATGATGAAGATTTAGAAAATGTGTCTTCTACTATAGATGATAATGCAGATTTTGAAGAATATAAAGATTCTGAATACTTCCCTGAAGATATACCGGAATCAAATCATGAACCTGTGGAAAATGAAGTAGACTTATCTGGTCTTCCAAAGAATGTCAAAATGTCTGCTTTGCTAGATAATTCGGTAGCCTCAATTAGAGCAAGAGACTTAAATCTGATTCCCGGACTTAAAACTTCACCTTTACAAGCTGAATCAAGTGTAAAAACACGAAATTTTTCAGAGCAGTTATTGCCTGCTTCTCCTGCATTCCCTGACAGCATATCAGTTAATGCTATAACTTCCACTCTTGGCAACAACTGGGAAGCAAGAAGCATTGATATAGAAGAAAATGATATAGACCGAAGTGGAGCAGAAGATAATTTCAGCATGCTTGCAGATAAAATAAAAAATCTTTCTATGCCTAAAATTGACGAACCGGTCACTGCGGAAGAGGAAGAAGACTACGCCCCTCCTGCTGTTGTGTCTCCTACTATAGCCAATCTATTAGCTATGCAGGGTAGAACCAAAGAAGCAATTGCCGCTTACAAGCAACTTATTATAGAAGATTCTGATAATGCAGATGTCTATAGACAGAAGATAGAAAAATTGGAGTAAAACTAGTTCTCTTTGATAAATCCTTTACTATTTATTTTTTCAAGAATATATCGTGCTTCAGCTTCATCTAAGCCTGCTGCAAAAGGAATAGTTTTAAAACCATAATCAAATTTGAGAGATCCACCGGATACCATGCCAGGCATGTTGAAGTTTGCTAGGTTGCCCAAAAACGGTATATTTATTAAAGAAGTGTTTATTTGAATATTTTTTATTTCTTTGATATCATACGATTTGACCGGAGTAAATAAAGAATATTTCTTTTCAATAATTAACTCCTCTCTGCTTAACACTATAATTTCTCTACCTTTAAACATCCACAACCAGTTCCTAAAAGCAAAGAATCCACCAAATGTCCAAGCTGTAAACCAAAATGAAAGAAACAGAAAATCTATTGAGAACATACTTAAAGTTTCCATTCCGTTTATCGAAACTTGCATTATAGTTGCCAGTAACATAACAAGTACCATGAGCTCACCTAACATCCAGACACAAAGCCAAAATGATAAAAAAGCAAAAACAAAAGAATTTCTCTTTACCGGAATCTCTATATTTAAGGCTCTTAAAGTATCTTCAATTCTTGCTTGAGCTTTATGCGGTATTTCTCTCATACTTCTATGTCTTGAATTCATTTATAACTTCCCATATCAATTTACACCTGCCTGCACCATTAAGCCTGCCGCGCGTTCAGCTTGCAGTGTAAATGTTTCTATTCGAGCTTCTATTACTTGTGGATAGACGTTTCCGTCTGTTTCAATTGTGAGGAACGGAATATTCATATTACCATTAAATATTTCCGACATTTTATATCCAGGATTGTGCGTTTGCATAATCTCCAGTTTCTTGGAGACAGTCATTTCAGGAGCTGTTATAGCTTCTGAGAATCTGGTTGGCATGCAGCCAAAAGGACCAATATTTATGACACCACAGTATTTATCCAGTGTTTCATGCAAAGCTACGCCAAGAGTCAAACCCGGCTCGCCTTTGTACTCTAAAGGGAGAATATGTTTACTGTGGTCTAAAAGGGGCGCTATCTCAGTTTTCATGTACTGATAGTAGCCAGATTTTTCGAGAATTTTCTTTACTTTTTTCTCTGCTCCACGCATAAAGTATTCACGAACAAATCGTTCAAATTTCTTTTTGATGGATTTATCAGGCTCGAGCAAATTGATTTTTAATAAGTAGTCAACATAAAAAACCCACTCACTGATATAAGCATCTTTTACTACAAATCCTTTTTTCGCAAAGTGCTTATTGAGCCACTTATGTGAAAAACCATCTCTTCTGACATATATCTCACCAACTAAGGCTAAATATTTCGAATGGTGAATCGGAATTCTTGCCGGAACTTTTGCTTTTATGTTTTTAGCAAGTACTTCTAAAGAAGCATATAGAGAATTTTTGTCTTTTATGAAGTTATTTTTGACTTTTTGGTATTCTTCATTAAATATTTCCATACCACGTATTGGATCCACTGCATTTGCCATTATAGCAGATCGTACATCATCCAAAACGTCACTGACTATAATAGCCTGTATAGCTATTTTAGAAAAGTCACTTCCAAATCCTGCAAAACCATCTTCATTCATCAATGTAACCTGAGCCACATTTTCAAGCTTTTTACTTCTGATTACATGTCTCATAAATACAGGATACTGCCCAAGACGGCAGTTACCGGCTCCCTGCACATTAAAAAATGCAACGTACTTCTCATCTTTGCGGTGATTTTCAAGCCAGTCAAGCATACCTCCAGCCATCAGAATGATTGGCAAGCATTCTTTTCCGTTTGCAACAGAGCGTCCATATTTTAGAACTTCATGCGTAGCTTCAGGTAAAGCATGTGCATTATATCCTATAGCTCTGAAAGCAGCAGCTACCATTTCTGAAGACATATCGCCCATAGAAGGAATTAAAATCGCTACTTCCGGACTTTCCAAAGGTATTTTCTTGCCATCGCTTGTAATGAACCAGGATTGTTTGTCACCCAAAATAACATCAGCGATATTAAAATTTTCTTGTTGATCTTCTACATTATTTTGCTGCATTTTGCGATAATTAGAAATAACATCAAGAGCAGCATCTATTCTTGTATTTATACCTGCATCTGCGGTGTGTCCGTCGAGTTCTAGCGTTAAAGATGGCTTCGTGCCCATCATTTCCCTAAACGTCGTTAGAATCATCGAATCAGGCCCGCAAGAGAAATTGGATATGTAAGTAGCAAAAAGTTGCGGATGCTCCTGTACAATTTTTGCGGCTTTTAATATCTTCTTTCCACCTTCCCAGTACATATTATCTTCAATTGGAAGATCTCGATAGTCAAATAAATCAAAAGGCACTACATATACACCTTTAGATGCAAATTTTCTCGGAATACCTTTATTTGCAGTATCAGTAAAGGCGTTATAAGGTCTGCCTAAAATAACTATAGCAGTTCTTTCAGGGTCTTCTTCCAACATAGCAAGGAACTTATTTCCTAATTTTCTCTTTTCAGCCTGATAGTCGTATTGAATGTGGACTGCTTCATCATAGGCTTTTTCAATTTTTTGAATATCAGATATTCCCATTTTTTGAGCAGCTTCAACGAATCTGGCTTTTTCTTTTTGTAGGCCATTTCCAAAATTGAGATGTGGAGCAATTACTTTATCCAGATCTACTAAATCTTTAAAAGCCTGTTTTAAATAATAAGTCTCACCCGAAAGGAATACACATGTACAGTTAAAATCTAGTCGCTGATAAGAGCCTTCTTCCACCTGCATTTCAAATATTGAAGGTACAAAATAATAATCCGGTTTTAAATCTATCAACTCTCTGAAATAGCCCAAAGATAGCTGAGCAGGGAAACAAAAAGATGTTGCCTCTCTCTCCTGACCTTCAGGATGCAATTTATTTGGAACAATAACTTTAAATCCAAGCTTTGTAAAGAAATTATAATATAGAGGATACAAATCATGTGTGTGAAAACTCAAGTTCAGGCCAACTGTCGGCGAATCATCATCTAAATCAATTGGCACACAGAAAGTTTCATAAGTGAGCTCGTTCCTCTTCTTGACATAATCGTAATCGCTAATATCTGATTGTTCACCGGACTGACTGTAATATTTATCGCAGGCACCACCAAAAGGATATGTTTTACCTTCTATTTCAATTCTGGCTATACTGCATTTCAAATCACATTTTTCTTTACCGCCGGCACAGATGAAGTTAGACTTGTAAGCTACTTCCCTATTAGAAAGTTGTTCCAAGTCAAAGACTTTTTTAGGCATTATTCCAAGTTCAATTCTTTCAGCAATTCCCAGTGCTACGCCAAAGGCACCCATTAATCCAGGATCCGGTGGTACAATAATATTTGCACCTGTAAGTGCAGCCATTGCAACAGGAATAGCTTTGTTATAACAAACTCCACCCTGCATAAATATCTTATTTCCAATATTCCTGTTCCCTTTTACTCTGTTCACATAATTCATGCAAATAGAATAAACAAGTCCTGCAACAACATCTTCTTTACTTATGCCTTCCTGCATCGCTGTTTTAATATCTGAGCTGATAAATGCAGCGCATTGATCACTAAAGTTAGGAGGTCTTTGTGCAGAAAAAGCTATATCCTGAATCTCTTTTACATTTATCCTGAGAGCTTCATAAGCTGCTTCTTCAATAAATGAACCGGTTCCGGCAGAGCAAGCTTCATTCATCGCATAATCAGCAGGAACTTGATTTATGATATAAGTATATTTTGCATCCTGTCCGCCTATCTCAAAGATAGTATCAACATCTTTGTCAAAGTGAACTGCAGCGTTCGCATGAGCAATAATTTCATTTATTATACCATCAGTATTTGCATGTAAACCTGCGATATGTCTGCCTGATCCTGTTACGCCAAGCCCAATTATCTTAACTTTGCTTCCTATTTCATCCAAAATGGATTTATAGCAGTTTCTGGCTGCCTGGATTGGATCTCCTGATGTGTAAAGATATACTGAAGAGACAATCTCTTTGGATTCTGTATTGATTAACACCGCTTTAGTTGTTGTGGATCCAACATCCAAGCCAAGGACATAATCACTATTAGGATCAAAATCTGATCTTTTGGATTCGCTAAAGTTTACCTTATCAATAAAATTTGATAGTGGATTTAAAAAATCGAAGGAACTCTCAAACTCAACAAACACATCATTTGGATCAAGAAGACTGGACGTGTTATTTTCTGAAGCATAAATTGCAGCTCCAAGCGCCTCTAGATAGGGAGCTTCTACCGGAATATATAAATCAGAGTATGATTTTTTTAGATAATTGATAACTGAATCATTCTTACTGATGCCGCCGGCAATTAAAATTGATTGGCTATTCAGTTTCGACATAAGTTCGTCAGCTTTATCTGCTATCATTTTACACAAGCCGGCAGCAACCTCGCCCTTAGGAATACCTTTATTAAGAGCATGCGTGCAGTCAGACTTGCAAAAAACAGAGCATCTGCCGGATACATGAAAAGGAGACTTGTCATAGCTTATCTGCATAGTTTGCTCTATACTTAGATCCATTCGCTTAATCTGCTGCATAAAAAATTCACCGGTGCCTGATGCACATTGATTTTTTGTATGCACATTGGAAATATGACCGCTTGCATCAAGGCTATAGACCATAAAAGTCTCGCCACCGAGTGATGCAACTCCATCGAATTTCTTATCAGTAAAATAATTTTGTAAAACTGCTTCGGTAGCTTCCGGTTCAGATATATTTGATATGTTGAGTATATTTCTAAATTTTCTGCCTGTAGCAGAGATAGGAGTGTTTTCAGGATATTTTGATTTGAGAATTTCAATAAGTTTATGTTTTGGATCACCATCGTGGGCAATGTTTTCTGCTTCTATAACTACGTATCTATTATCATCTTTTCTTTCAATCAAACAATATGATACAGATGAAGCCCCTAGGCATACACCAAAAGCTCTTGACATAACACAAACCATCTAACTATAACACAAAAAAATACAGAAGATAAAGACTAGTAACATACTAATAAATCACAGGTCTAGCTTCTAGTAAGAAATTTTTTAACACAGAAATGTTTATCTAACAGCTTCCCATTCTTTGGAAACCGATTTATTGAAAAGCATAACTGTAATAGAATTAAGAGTCCAGTAGAAAATAGTTTTTATATACCCATACTTTCTAAATCTACGAGGAGACTCATACACTTGAATATCATGTGCAAATTTTATTTTAGAATTTTTTGCAATTCTGCGGTAAAGGTCAAAGTCTTCACCGGCTACAATATCACTGTTATATCCATTCACTTTATCAAAAGTAGCTTTCCTTACAACCTGACATTCACCTCTGCCCATACCCATACCGATTTTATTAAGCATGTCTACATAAGCATTGTGAAGAGTATAAAACACTTTATCTTTGAAAAGGATTTCGTCAGGGAATCCGGTTACACTAATTGCAAGAGCGTCTGCTTTTGCATATTTGCCTTGTCGAGTTCTCCATTCTTCAATTTTTGAGAAGAATTGCTCTGCATCAACAGGTACAGAATCCCCGTTTATAAAAACGAGAGTATCAGTGCTTGCAGCTTCTGCTCCTTTATTTCTGCCTTCTGCAATAGTTTGTCTGCGATCTTCTTTATGCACAACAACTTTATCAGCATATTTTTTTGCTAATTCTACTGTTTTATCAGTACTTCCACCATCGCTAACAATTATTTCAAAACCGTATTTCTCTCGAAGTTCTTCATTATAAAACTGCAAATTTTGTTCTATTATTTTTTCTTCGTGATAGACAGGCACAATCAGACTCATCTTAAATGCAGTTTTTTTTGATTTTTCGCCACTAATTCCAGAGCTTACATTCGTAGCAACTTGGTCTTTATATTTTCCGGTTTCAAAAGTCAATTTTGCCTCTGTTTTCTCTTCATTCAAACATGTAATTTACTAAAAAAAGCAATATCAATAAAGTTATAACTCAAAAGGATAGAGCAAGAAGTATTTAGTTCCGCTATCACCAAAAGAAATTGCGGGAGCAGGAAACTTCAAATAATTAGCACTTTGCCTTAACCAATTCCAAAAAGAACCTTTAGTATCCGGAATCAGATGTACTAAATTATAATCAAGTGCAATAATAAATCTTCTGTCGCCCCATGCTTTATCACTAACTTTCAAAGACTTTTCAGGATCATAAGCTTCATTAGAACCTGGAGCATAAAGGTTTCTCGCTGCATATCCTATACTTAATTCCAACCATTTAGGCCAATAAGATTTCATAGATTTTGGAAGTAAGTTACGTACATTGACAGAAAGCCACATAGTATGTGAGCTATAATTATCAATAAACTGATCATGCGGAATCCTATCATTTTGACCGTGCCATTTAGGTGGCATATAGGAAAATTTAGGTGTAAAATTCTGAAGGAAAGGAGAATAATACTGCCCTATAAAAAAAGCAGCGCCTGCTATATCACAGTAAAAATCTGAAGGAGAAAACCCCCAATTAGCACCATACCCATCTAGTATCTCAATATAAGTATTATAGGCCAAACCCATAACTCCACCCCATATCGATGCAGCTTCCCAGGAGAGCCCGGCTTGAAGAAGCCCTTCACTCATGAAATAAGCCATGTAATATGTACCAAAAAAGTGACCTGCTTTATCAGCCCAAAGTGCATACTCACCATCTTCCATAAATCTAAACCCACTTTGCTCTTCCCAAATCGTTTCCATTTGCCACTTGTGTTGCATGTAAAAAAAAGTGCCGTATACTGCGGCAAATCCTGCAAAATTGTAAGGTTTAATCTTAGTATCTCTCAAAGGTAGGTCGCCGGTCAGAGTATATCTATGCATATTCGCATATTGGAATTCTTCTTGTGTAAAACGTTTTTCTATTATGCTATTTATTTCTATTTTTGAACTCTCATCATCATTTTCTGTTTTTTTCTGAGCAGAAACCAAAGTTAAGTTGACTAGTAAAAATGACATTAAAAAGTATATTATCTTGTACATAAATTGCTCATTTTTTTGGTACGATATTTGTAGGTATGTGATATAAGTACTTGTTTTATAATATAATAAAGTTTGCTCTGTAAAAAGTTCATCTACCAATTTAACAAAAAAAACGTCATGAAAGCATCGGGAAAAGTCATAAAAAAATATAGAGAAGGCAAGGGACTAACAATCAAAGAAGTTAGTGAAAGAACCAAAATAAGACCTTACATAATAGAAGCTCTTGAAAGTGGAAATTTTCAAATAATGTCTCCTATCTATGTGAAATCTTTTTTGAAAACACTTTCAGAATTTCTTGATTTCCCGCTATCTGAAATTGATATAACAGATAAACCATCAGAAATATCTTCGGAGATTTCTGAAGATAAGCCAATTGCAAAAAAAGAAAGTCCTGCAAAAGATGAACCTAATCCTAGAAAACAAAAAATCGAGTCTCAAAAAGAAAAATATAAGAAGAGAAATAATTCTAAATCTGAAAATACATTGTCCTTTGATGATGAGAGCCCAGATCTTTCCTCTTTAAAGAGTAAACCGACTACTGATTATGCTGCAATGTTTAAAAAGGCAAATAAGCCTCAGATCAGTACAACCCAAATAATAAACTATTCTGCTGCTGCTGCAGTGTTGGTAGCAATAGTTCTTATTATTTATTTTACTTTCTTTGATGAGGGGCCAAAAGCTGAATCTACAGCTATAATTCAAGATCAAATTGCAAATGAAATAGATACAACAATAATTGGTGCTGAAGATAAAAGTCTTCTTAATTATTTTGAAGAACCTGACAGTCTGACTTTAGAAGCAGAAGCAATAGAAGATTGCTGGATGCGAATTGAAATGGATGGCGAAAGAATGGAAGAAATTACTCTTAAAAAAGGTGAATCTAAAAAATGGAAAGCTTTTGAGTATTTTTCTATTAGTCAGGGGAATGTAGGAGGAGTTGTTTTTAAAAGGAATGGAAAGCTTTTAGAACCTTTTGGCAGCAGAGGAAGTGTAGTCAGAAATATTAAAGTAACAAAATCTGATATCAAAAATGCCAGTAAAGAAGCTCAGGATTCAATCCGAAGACGATACAAGCTTATAAAGAGAAACTCTCAGAAATCTAACGTACCTAAGCTTATAAAGCCATCTTCTATCAACACAACGGTTGATCCTTCTGCAATATTAAATGATAAAAAAACGGAATCTAATAAATAGATTCCGTTTTTTTAAAGTCCACTGCTAATAATGTCATGTATTCGAATAACACCGACACATATTTTATCTTCATTCAAAACAGGCAGAACACTTATCTGGCTTTTTCTGTTTTCCATTAGCGAAAGCGCCTCTGCTAAATAACTAGATTCGTTTACAGTAACAGGTTTTTGTGTCATTACTTCAGTAATAGAAACTGAATCTAAATCTTTTACCTTCTGAAAGACTCTTCTGATATCTCCATCTGTAATAAATCCAAGCAATTTATCATCGTCGTCGCAAATACATACACAACCTAATGCTTTATTACTCATTTCTAATATCAAATCTCTCATTGTAGCATCGGTTTTAATTTTCGGCATTTTTTCTCTAGAATGCATTACATCTTTAACATGCAAAGTAATGTTTCTGCCAATCTGACCGGAAGGATGAAGGCGTGAAAAGTCTTCTTGTGTTACTCCCCTGACTTTCATTACTGCTACTGCTAATGCATCACCAAGAGCAAGAGCCACTGTCGTGCTTGTAGTCGGAGCAAGATTAAATGGGCAAGCTTCTTTTTCTACAGTAGCATTAAGAGCAATATCTGCTGATCTAGCGAGATAAGACTCCATATTACCAACAATAGCAATAATTTTTGCTTTTCTCATCTTAAGATAAGGAATAAACCTTACTAGTTCATCCGTACCTCCGGATTTAGATAGCAAAATAGCTACATCACCTTCCTGGACAATCCCAATATCACCATGCAAGGCATCTACAGGATGCAGGAACACAGAAGACACGCCAATAGATGAAAGAGTTGCAGATATTTTATTTCCAATATTACCTGATTTTCCAACTCCAGTAACCACTATCTTATGTGCATTAGCTACCATATTGACAGCATCAGAGAAATCTCCGTTTAAAAGAGACTTCACCTTTTGCATTGCTTGTATTTCTTCATCAAAAACTCTGTTAGCTTCTGAAAGAATAATATTTTTATCCATGTCTGATCTTTTTTTTCTTATGATTGTAAAGAACAAAAATACTAAATAAGCTTATGATTTGAAAGATATAGGATTACAAATATCAAAAAAGGTATGCTAAAAGAAAAGCATACCTTATAAAAGATTATTGAAGTATCAACCCGGAGGCCAATTTAGCGGCCTACCACCAATGAGGTGAACATGAAGGTGAAACACAGTTTGCCCTGCTCCTTCTTGGCAGTTTACTACCAGACGATAACCATCTTCTGATAAACCTTCTTTTTTCGCTATTTCTTTAGCAGCTAAAAATAGTTTCCCGATCAAAGCAGCATCATCTACTTGAATATCATTAACTGTCGGAATTTGTTTTTTTGGTATTATCAAAATATGAGTCGGAGCTTGTGGACTAATATCTCTAAAAGCAAGTACTTCATCATTTTCAAAAACAATGTCAGCAGGCAAGCTTTTATCAATTATCTTAGAAAAAATAGTTTCTGCCATACTTTTAGTCTCATTTAGTTTAAAAAAAAGCTCCCCACTTATAAAGCGAGGAGCTAATATATCTAAGAATATTATTCTTATCTAATTACGTTAATCTTGCTGTTAACTACTTTTTCGCCAGAAGTCATTCTCAAGATATAAGTACCTTGAGCAACAGGCATATCGTTGTCACCATAAGTATTCCATTCAACAGAGTTCATGCCACGAACAGCATCTTCAATGTTGTATGTTTTCACTATGTTACCATAGAGGTCTACGATTTCAACTTTAGCGTTACCAGCTTCAGGTAATACGAATCTGATATCAGCAGTTGTTTCAACGCGGCTAGGCCAGCTTTCGATAGAAGCATCACCATAGTTGTAAGTAAGAACAACCATGTTGTCACTTGGACAATTGTGAGTGCCATCGAAATCAACGTTACGTAATCTGTATTCGTAAGTAGTGTTGAAAACAACATCTTGATCAGCATAGTTGTACTCAGTAACAGAAGATTTGTTACCCATACCGTCTACCCAACCAACTTGTTGCCATTCAGAACCAAGAGCAGGAACTCTTCTTTCTACATAGAAACCACTATTGTTTTCTTCCCAAGCAGTAGACCAAGTAAGATCAATAGAGCCTTTACGAACTTTACCATTGAAATCACCACGATATTCTACAGGGATAATAGATTGTGGACATTCTTCTTCGAAAGAACCAGGAGTTTCATTTTTCAAACCGAAGTAAGGTCTTAGTAATGGAATCCAAGTACCACGAGTAAGAGTGTGAGTAGAACCGTCTACAGGAGTAACACCAAAGTGACCCATGTGAGGGTACATAGGGTTACCAAATGTAGGCATACCAGCGAACCATTGGTTAGTACCAGCAACGTTTTCAGCTGCAAATACGTTATTGTTGATCAATTGATCAGCATTGTTTTTCTTTCTTAGAGATTTATCAAGCATCAAGTGAGTTGCGTTACCACCTAAAGGACCAGCAGGGTTATTGTTAGTCACGAAAGTAGAGCGCATACCCATTCTGCTCTTAGAAGCTGCAAGTTCCATACCTGTTTCGCCAAGCTGAGCAATAGCGATCCAATATGTACCAGGAGCTAATACAACTGGGTTGTCTAATAAGTATGTACCATATTGATTCCAACCTGGATCATTAGGGTTAACCGGCTGACCAAATTGATCTAAGTCACGCATACCTCTTTGAGCAGGTAATAATGTACCTTGAACAACTACTGCAGGTAAATCTTGGCTATCTTCATAGCAAAGGAATCTGATATGATCAGGAGCTTGGTTTTTATTTGCAAACATTGCTTGGTAACCTCTCAAAGTATCCTGGTTACGAAGAACGAATTTCATTGCAATTTGACCAGCACCATTACCACTGTTTACACCAGCTGCATCTTGATCAGGATGCCAACCACTTTGATAAGTATTAGCACCAATACCACCAGTGTTAGAAGCATAAAGGTTAAGACCTCTACCAAGTGAATTAGTAAAGAATCTAGATTCAACGTCGTTTTGAGCATTTTCTGGTTCGTAAGCAAATACGTTACCAAATTTCAAATCAACATAAGTGAAAGTTGTATCATTAACTGGTTTTAAATCACCATCTTCCATTACAGTGATAGCTCTGATTGTATATTGACCATCACCAGTTTGTCTAGCATTCCAACCCGGCATAGCGATTTCTCTTGCGATACCTGCATCCATTGTTGCTAACGGATATCTACGGCAATAAACAGGAGTTACTGTTGGCCAGAAGTTATCATGAGACAAGTCAGTAATTCTACCTTTATAGATATCAACCTGAACCTCAAATGCTTTTGCAACAACTGAAGTATTGTTTGATAAAGATACCCAGACAGGGATATCAGTAGCCTGAGAAGCAGGAGCTACAGTATAAGGCCATCTGATTTTAACAGCTGATACTTCGATATCAGTTTGTTCTGATGGGAATAGTAATGTTACGTTATCTACGAAGAAATCATCATCGTCATCATTGATATTCATCATACCTTTTTTATCATTTGTAGCTCTAACTTTGATTCTAAATCTAAAGTTTTTAGCACCTTCATTTGGAGCATTGATAAATGTATCAGGAATTGCAACGAAGTATTTTTTAAATTCTTCATCAAAACCTTCATCAAATGGTTGTGGTCTGAAACCATTAGGTTTCAAGTTAGGGAAATCAGGTTGAGAGAAAGAAGAATCCGGATCAGTTTCTTGGAAACCAACCATGTAACCACCTGCGCCATACACTGTCAAAGCAGCCATGTCAGTTACAGGATCTACAGGAGCACCGCCCCAAGCTCTGCGTGGGTGATTTCTCCATCTATCATCAGGAATATTAGTAATAAACTTAATACCGTCTGGAGAAGGTTGAGCTAATTCTACAACAATCTCATCCGGATTAGCAGATGCAGACATGCCAGCTTTGTACCAGTTAAACATATTAAGGTTAACAAAAGCCAATGGTTCAGGACCGATTAACTGATTGTCACCAAAACCACGATCCCAAGTTTGATCAGCTGGGTTAGCTACACGAGAGATAGATAATGAAAGTACTGCATCATATCTGTTTCTCATATCAATTGGGAATGATCTCAACTGGTCACCACTGAAGCCATTTGCATCAGCCGGGTGATCTTGTTGAGAGAAAGTAAGTCTATTCATTTTGATGCAAGGAGAAATAATGTTAGTTGTATCACTTCTCAACCAATCAAGTTCCCACTGAGATCTAAATCTACCAAGTGGTGGTAATGGGTGGTGAGTTACTGATTCTGAAGGAACAACTTGAGCATCAATGTTTACCCATTTCAATACTGAAGGGATAGGACCACGGTCAGATTGATTGAAAATACTTACGTTATCTTCAAATTGAGTAAGTCTGTTCATAACGAACAAGTTAATATCTGTAGTATCATCGAATGGCCATTCATCACCTAATGATTCACCTGTTTCTGGGTGAGAAGGATCTGCAATAATGTAAGCACGAAGTCTACCAATGTTTGCAGGTTCAAATTCATTTGGTTCGAATGGAGGGAAGAATACCTGAACAAATCCATAAGGAGGAATACCGTCATTACCAGATGCTACGAAATCAACAGCTTCTGCTTCATAGTTTCCGTTGTTGTTTTCTACGTCAGATAATCTAACTTTTACGTATTCTTGACCATTACAAGGGTTTGTAGTAATATCAGGAATTTCCAAACATTCTTTAGATACAGGAACAATTCTATTATAAATAGGTTGTGCTGTAATTTCGTTTACGATTACAAAACGAGTTCTAAATTCAACATCCTGAGGTACAAAGTTTACACCGTTAGGACCTTGAATTTGGTTAGAGATATTTTGAACGATACAAACTGGTTGGATTGCACCGATTCTTTCTTCACCAGCTAACAATTCATAGTTTGCAGCATTACCAGTTAAAACTCTTTCAGTAAAGTCAAGACTTGCGTTTTCGTCAAGTTTTCTAGCCATGTACTGAATATCGATAACTCTTAAAGTATTTTGCCATTGTTTGAATCTTACAGCCAAGTTTCTTTCAGGGAAAGGAGTTGGAGATCCACCAGTAAATTTAGCAAAGTAGTGTGTAAACTGAACATATTCTCCACCCCAAGGATAGAAATCATCAGTTTCATCAACACCAGTAGGATAATTTACGTGACGAGCAAAACCTCTCACACCAGCGACAGTGTTGAATCTGTAAATTTTAGCAGCTTCATAAGTTCTAAAACCGAAGTTTACAGAACCGCTGAAGTTTTCATAGTTAAATGTTACAGAAGAATCAACACGATTCAAAGTTACTTGAGCAGTTGCTGATACATAGTTTTGATCGCCAGGTCTGCCATTGTAAGGAACATTGGCTTGTTGCCCCATATCATTAACAACTGTACCATGCAAGTTTGCATTGATATAATAGATAACAAGTTTACTGTTATCGTTAAATCTTCTAAACCATACTTTACTGTGGTTATCTACCATCTGCAAATCACTATTCCACTGTGATAAGTGTAAATTACCCCAGAAAGGAGCAATAAGAGCAGATTTATGTTGTAGAGGAACAGCAGCTTGCATATTGCCAACATTTGGATTTCTAATACCACCAGTGATGTTAGTTTCATCGCCACCACAAACTGAATATAAGTAACCAAAGTTATCAGCCATTGGATCGCCAGTACCAGGTCCGTCCATAATACCGTCGCCATCTTGGTCAGCTTCAGCAAAGTTACGCTCGCGAGCACCACCGTCACCACCTAAGAACCAATCCATAGACATGTTGTCGTAAGCATTAGTTGTTTGTGGTAATAATGCACGGTTACCTTCTTGGTCATAATAATATCTACGGTTAGTTAGTGCGATAACACCATTAGTAGATACATAAAATGAGTCATATCTAACGCCATTAAAATAGAATGGGAATCCGATAGACATTGGACCTGCAAATGCATTATTTACAGTATCAGATGCATTTACTTCACCATGTAACCAGAAGTTTTTAGTCGGGCCAGGTGTTGCTGGAATTGCAGGGTTTCTGAAGAATGCCAAACCTGCATCAGGAT
Source organism: uncultured bacterium (assembly GCA_942490685.1). Lineage (GTDB taxonomy): Bacteria > Bacteroidota > Ignavibacteria > Kapaibacteriales > UBA2268 > JBFHIJ01. The sequence continues at coordinate 338,063 of CALNXW010000016.1, read as the reverse complement.
TTTGATCCCAATAAGATTTAGGAAGAATTCTTGGCCCAGCCAATATTTTTGTCCATAAGTTAGTTTGTTGAGTAGTATCATAAAACTCAACTGTAGGTTTCCAATATGCAGTTCTTGCAGGATTATTTGGAAACTCTAATTCGTCATTACTATCTACATAGTAATAACCAGTAGAAACTGCAGCTTCTTCAACAGCCTGATCAGTTTCATTGAATGGCTCTGGGAAAGAAGTATTGTTTATGAACGGGTTAGGTTCAAAAAACGTACTCTTTCTTAGGACGTCGTCCTTTTTCTCGCCTTTTTTACCATCAGCGTAACTGCTGGTAATTAAAAGACCAAAAGACAGAGCGAGCAATAAAGTAAACCTTTTCATTAGGCGCTCCTTGAAAATAATGAATGATAAATATTTATATCAACCTCTAACTTTTTTTTAGCGTTTAAATCGCCAGCCTTTATCTTCGTATTCGAAAATCCAGCCTGCAATTTTACCTTCGTCAATTGTTTTGAAGTTATCCCAATAATCTCTAGTGTAAGTATATCTTGAGCCTGTTTCAGAAACCGGGATAGATTCAGCTTCAGAGATGATTCTGTCCATTCTTTCTTTCCAGCCAACAAAATTAGATACTCTAAGATCAACCCAACCTTCGAAACACCACTGCTCAACATTTTCAGGTGTAAGATCTAATTCATCAACACCTCTGCGAACAGGAATTTTTACGTCAGAACCACGTAAATAGTGTTTACCATCAGGCATAAGAACAACTAAACCAATTGATAACATTTGTTGTCTTAGTTTATCATCAGTTTTAATGATTTCAGTAGCTTTTGCTGAGAATTCTTCTGCAGTTACATTTTGGCAACCTGCCATACTTCCTGCAATTTTCTTCATCAAAAATGATTCGTATAATAGTTTTGATAATCTTGGAGGGCCAAGCAACTCAAATGCAACACTATCAACGTTATATTCTTTTTCCATGTCTGCAATTTTATTAACAGCTACATTTTGTAAGATACCACCGCGATAAGTTGGGCCTAAAGTTGTTGCGTCTAATCCTGCAATAACCTCACGGCCAGTGTTACCACCTCTGATTTCATGTACTAAGTATTCTGCAATTTCTTCAGGAGTAACGATTTCCATTTGACCTAAAGCTGAAATAGCTTGGAATTCGCCGTGCGAGAAGATACCATTTTCACCAGTATCAATGTAAACTGATTTGAATACATCGCCAGAATCGATAATATCTGTTTTATCGTCGAAAATAAATTTGCCTTCAGCAACTTTCGCAGATTCAGGTTTCATATCTACTAATGGAATAGCCTGACCACGTTTTTTAATTTCACCATAAGCAATTTTTTTCCATGCGATTGTAGCTGCTGGTTTTATTTCTTTTACAAGAGGTCCGTCCGGAGTTCTTGCCAACAAATAAAGAAGTAAAGTATGTGCACCAGCTACAGCAGTTTTAGACATCAATACTCTTGAAGGTCTTTCTTCACTGTGAGTGTAAGGGATATTAAAGCCCATACCGCCAGTACCAGTTGTTCCGACTTTAAAGTACATTTCAGATTTAGCGTCTACCAAACCATTATAAAGCACCTGTACGTGTCTGATAAGCTGAGGGATATAAGAGCTGGCAATTACTTTTTCTACCCAGGCAGTTTCTAAATTGCCTTTTTCGATAGATTTCATTGTATTTACAGCTGTGTTGTATATATCCATATATGCAATTGCAGTTGCTGTATTGATACAGTCAATTACGATATCCGGCTTAGATTCAGTGATCATTGTGTAAAGAGCTGACTCATTTAAGATACTTTGATCCAATTCATCAAAAACGTCACCTATATAACCTTTTCTTCCGGCATCAGTGTCAAGCACTTCTCTAAAGTTCTCATCTTTCCACTCGTTTCTTGTAAACAAGTTACCCCATTTGGCTACGAACATATTAGAATCGCAATTTGGGTATTCCTTTCTCAAAGTCTCTACAGCATCTTCTGCTTCATGCTTGAAAAGCGAAGAAATAATCAACTGTGCTGGTTCGAATTGCATAAGTTTGCGGCAAATAGCAGAACCTACCAAGCCAAAACCGCCTAAAATCAATACTTTTGAACCTTTGATTTGCATATTATTAACCAAATTAATTTATAAAATCCAAAACCGATGTTATCTAATTACGTAAAATAAAAAAATCAATAAGCTTTGCCAAATGCTTTTAATGCTTTTTTGCAAATAATTATTAACATTTTATTCGTTTTTGTTGTGCATCATATTTTAATGCTCTCATTTTTCCCTATAACATCGCCCTTTGAATTATTGATATTACCTTAATTTTTACTCTAGTCGATGCCCAATTACGACTAAATATTATCTGTCTTATTATTACTGACACCCTAATTTAAAAAGGTCTCAACTTTTTTCAATTTTTTTTCAAAAAAAATAAAATAGGTAAAAACTATGCCAAATACCTATACTTTCTACGGTTGATTTTTTTTAGAGCATCTTTTTTATATTTGAAATTTGCCTATCAACTTGATAGCCAATTTCCTTTAAAGAAAGAACACTTACATCTACCTTTGTCTTGATTAGTGATTTTGGCATGGAAGGCGCAACAGCCTGATCAGGATCCTGCGCAAATAACCTGGCGCCTGCATTTTGCATCTGAACTGCCCCTTCTGCCCCATCTCTGCCTAAGCCTGTAAGAATAATCCCAATACTATACTTACCAAAAGTGCTTACCATTGATTTAAACAAAGGGTCTGCTGCAGGTCTTGCGAAGTTGACTTTTTCACCTTCATATACTTTCAGTCTCATCTGGTTTGTAACTATTGTATGCATATCACCACGCGCTACATATAGTTTACCAACCTCAATTTTCAAATTATTTTCTGATAGTACAACATCTAATGGCAATTCGGAATTTAATCTTTCCACAAATGAGTGGAACATCCATTCCGGTCCATGCTGTACAGCAAAAAATGCTGCATTTTTATGTTCACTTATACTATTCATAAGTGCTTTTACTGCAGGAGGGCCTCCGGTGCTGGCAGCAATTGCAACTCCGGGAAATGGAGGTTTTATATCACTTGGTATAAGTGACGCCCCTTTATGAATGTCAGGAGCTGGTTGGTTCTTTCTGGCTAAAGCTTCATCAAGTCTCTTGAAGATTAACTCAGGTTCTATAGGTTTAGTTAAAAAATCATCTGCTCCAGAATCCAAAGCATAATTTCTTGCAACATCTGAGTCTAGATGTGTGATCATGAGAATAATTGGAATTTTGCGCATCTTTTCTCTGACAGCAGTAATTAATTCTATGCCGTCCATCACAGGCATCATCCAATCAGTCAACAAGAAATCATAATCTACTAGTATCAGTTTCTGTAATGCCTCTTTACCATTGCTGCATAAATCAACGGTATAGCCACCACTCCTGAGGATGTGCTGGAGCAAAAGAGCATTTGATTTTTCGTCTTCAACTATTAATACTTTTTTCATATTGCTCAATACGATAATTTACATAGTTTGTAATATTCAACAAAATAAGAATATTGAATTTACCACTTTACATTTTTAAAATATTCTCTGAATCTGTTCATTTCGTTATTCAGTTTTATAAGGGTAGCTTCTGCTGTGGCAATATCCTCATTTTTTCCCATTAATTCTAAATCTAATGCTAAACTAGCAGCTTCTTTTGCATCAAAATTGACTAATGCCCCTTTAAGTTTATGCGCAGCATGATCCAACTTCTTATAATTTTTATTGCGAATTCCTTCTTCTATTTCCTGTATCAAACCAGGTAATTCTTCAAAAAAGCTTTCTACCATCGTAATTATAATTTTGCTGTTACCTTTGAGCACATTCAATAAATTAGAAAAATCTGCCGGTGGCACTTCACGCTTATTCTTAGATTTTACTTTTTGTCTAATTTGATTCTCTATAGCAGCAAAAAGTAATCTGTCACTGACCGGTTTAGAAATATAATCATCCATCCCTGATTCCAAGAATCTCTCTCTATCACCTTTTAGAGCGTGTGCAGTAAGTGCAATAATCGGAATATTACTATTAATTTCATCATTTCTTATTATTCGGGTTGCTTCCATGCCATCCATCTCAGGCATTTGAATATCCATCAGAATCAGATCATAAAAACCTTTTCTAAACTCCTCAACAGCAAGTTTGCCATTTTCAACAGCTTTGATTTTCCATCCGTTCATTTCACATAAATCTGTGATTAGTATCTGATTTACCATGTTATCTTCGGCTAGTAGAATACTTAAACTCTCAGGCATCTCAAAGTCATCAATTGAAGGCAAAGAAGAATCACTAACATACTTATTTTGACTTATTTCTTCTAAATTATTCATACCTAGAGCTTTTTCTATAACATTTAAAAGTTGTGACTGCTTAACAGGCTTGATCAGATATGCATCCAAAACCTCTCTGTCTTCTTTACTTAGTTCTTCAAATCCATTAGAAGAGCTTAATAAAATTATTTTTGCATCGCCCATCGCCTTTATTTTTTTTGCCAAAGACACACCATCTAAGCCGGGCATCATGTAATCCAATATAAGCAATTTAAATGCATCATCGGTGTTTCTGTTTTGATTATATATATCGACAGCTTCTATCGGACTATTAGTAGCAACAGTATTTAGCCCGTAAAACTCGAGCATATTTTCTAAAATCAATAGATTTGTACTATTGTCATCAACTACTAAAGTCTTAAGATTTTTCAGATTTTGGGATTTCTTCTCTATATTTTCGCGATACTTTTTGTCATTAAGCATCTGAATTTCAAAAGGTAAGCTAAATGTAAACACACTGCCTATACCTTCTTCACTCTTAACACTGATATATCCTCCCATCCTCTCTACAAGATGTTTCGATATAGCTAAGCCCAGCCCTGTTCCTCCATATTCTCTTGTCGTAGAGGCATCAGCCTGAGAGAAATCATCAAATATATGCTTTAAATTATCTTCAGATATGCCTATACCCGTATCTTCTACAGTAAACTTAATTTGAAGGTGGCTATCATCAATCTGCTTTTCTTTACTTACTTTGATTTTAACTTCACCGGAGTTAGTAAATTTGATAGCATTACTAATCACATTTATGAGTACTTGGCGTAATCTGGTCGGATCTCCGATTAAGAAGATTGGCAAATTAGGCTCTATAAAGCAAGTAAGCTCTATAGACTTCCTATATGCCTTTAGAGCAAACATATCTACTGATTTTTCAACTGTTGAGTTCAATTCAAACTCAAGACTATCTAACAGAAGTTTGCCAGACTCAATCTTTGATAAATCCAAGATGTCATTTATAATATTTAGCAAAGAATCTGCTGATGTCTTAACCAAATTAAGGTGAATTCTTTGTTCGGGTGTCAGCTCTGACTTCAATACAAGATCTGTCATCCCGATAATTCCATTCATAGGAGTGCGTATTTCGTGACTCATATTAGCCAGGAATAAACTTTTTGCTTTATTTGCAGCCTCAGCTTCTTCTTTAGCATTTTTGAGGAAGTCTTCCATATTTTTTCTTTCTATTTCCGCAGCTGCTCTTGTCGCAAAAATTTCTAATATGAAATCATTCCTTTTTTTAGGCTCAGGCTTTTCTTCATCCATTGCCAGCACAAAGCCTTTTATCTTTTTGCCATTTTCAAAGATTGGAATACCACAAATATGCTTCACATACGAATTTCCTTTTGAGCGGGGAATTGCCATAAAAGGACTGTCTTCATTATGATAAAAGACATTTGGAGTGAATTTTTCATTGAGGCTAATATCAATATCAAAAGACTCATAAAACTGTCTGTCACCCCAGTAAGCAAGCACATGACCGGATTTATTATTGTCTCCCATCAAGAATATACAAGTATCGCTGACATCAAAGACTTCAGCAAGATAGTAAACAAAGGATGAGAAGAAATTGACGCCAGTGTTTCTTGCTGTGCCTTCAACAATTGTTTGAAGAGCCTGCTCGGCTTTCTTTCTCTCAGTAATATCTTCTATAATGCCATCAATATAATCAAGCTCTCCTGCCTCATTTTTAATAGGACTGCCAGTGTCACGAATCATAAGCTTTTGGTTGCGGTTATTAATAAGCTCATATTCTGTAACAACGACTCCCTCACTCCTTTTGAGCTCATCTATATGTAAATCTCTATTTAGAGGATTAACATATAAATCTTTAACATCCAGGTCTTTGTAACTGTAATCATTATCAAATCCGAGGATGTCCATTAATGCAGGGTTTGCAAAAAATAGTTTCCCGTCCGGATTAGTTCTATAAATACCTACAGGTAACTGATTAGTTAAAGTCATCAGTCTTTCTTCTGATTCCTTAATTCTTTCTTCAGCTTCTATTCTTTCGGTTATGTCACGAATAATTGCGTAAACATTTCTTCTATTTTCAATATATAAAACGGCAAGTGATACTTCTGTCGGAACAATTTTACCTTTATATGTCTTATGCTCCCATGTAAAGCGTGAAGCTCCATTTTGAGCAGCACCTTCTACCATTCTGAGCATTTTCATATACGAAGAATCACCATCGCTTTGAAATTCAGGAGACAGTTCCGAAGGCTTTTTACCGATGATGTGACTTTTATCTGTTGTTTCAAATAATCTAAGAGCAGCGTAATTACAATCTTTGATATTATAACCATCAAGAAGAAGCATCGGGTCAATAGAATTTTCAAAGAGAGAACGGAATTTAATTTCGCTGTTCCTCACATCCTGTTCAGCCGCAATTCTTTTAGAAATATCAACAATAACGACTAAACACGACACTACTTCATGTTTAAAATTAAAAATCGGATACCATTCGTAAACACCCTGAAACATAGTTCCATCTTTTCTTTTAAACTCTGTTTCTCCGATATAGTTTTCTCCGAGAGCTTTGATATCTTTAACAATAAGATTGACTTTCTCAAAGAACTCATATTCAACCAGTTTTCGGAGCGAATAACCGGTTACAGATTCAGCCTTATAACCGAATAATAACTCAGCACCTTTACTAAGATGCAGAATATTCATATCTTTAGACATTGTCTCTATGTGTAGGAAAGCCATGCTTTCAATGACTTCACTGATTTTGTCATCTTCATTTGCAGAATTACTTGGATTCTCTGTTTCTGAATAAATCTTTTTGACATCAAAAGTATTGGTACATGTGATGAGTAAATCTTTGTCTTCAAGCACTAATCCGCTTCTGTTAATTTGGAAAAGTCCATTACTGGAGTTACTGAAGTTATCATACTCACGATTAGTCACTAAAGTATTACCTGACCTGTCTCTTACTTGAATTCCTATAGGCAGATTTTCAATAATCTGCTTATAAAGCTGTAACTCTTTTTCCAAATCTTTATTATCTAAAGGATGATTCACAATATTGATCTCCAAGTATTATTTCTTTGTATGCAAATTTAAATCTTTCAACTCAATATGCAAGAGAAAAAAAAAGCGCTGCGGTAAAACCACAACGCTTGATATTTTAATGATTGCCATTTAGCAATTTTCTTTCATTTCCTTGCATATCCTCAGCATGCATTTCTTCTTGACTTATCTCAAAGTCATACTCCTGACGCATAGCTTTTTGATGTATCTTGAAATGGTTAATTGCTGAGATCAATCGTTCTGTCTGTTTAGTCATTTTCTCTGAAAATATTGCAATTTCTGTTATCTGTTTAGCCGTTGATCCGGCAACTGTGGAAATAGATGCAATATTTTGAGCAATCTGTTCAGTAGTTGAAGATTGTTCTTCAGAAGCTGCTGCAATCTGATTAATCATTGACATAACGTCTTCTGAGCTTGAAACTATTGATTTTAGTGCTTCACCGGCTCTGTCTGCAAGAGCAATACCGCTATTTACTTCAGAATTACCCTGCACCATTATGTTAACTGCATTCCCGGTTTCTTCTTGAATATTTTGTATCATATTGGCAATTTGTTTTGTAGCATCAGTAGTTCTTTCAGCAAGTTTTCTTACTTCATCAGCAACTACAGCAAAACCTCTTCCCTGATCTCCAGCTCTTGCTGCTTCGATTGCTGCGTTCAGAGCAAGCAAGTTTGTTTGATCTGCTATCTCATTAATAACTGATACAATTTTTCCGATTTCTTTGCTCGATTCTCCTAGTTTCTTGATATTGTCTGCAGATTGTGTTACAACTCCGGCAATATCTTTCATCTTGATAACAGTTTCAGCAACTACGTCACCACCATTTAATGCTTCTTGACCATATTTTTCAGCAATTTGAGCGGCTCTGTTAGAAGATTTGGCATTTTCTGCTACTGTTCTTGTCATTTCTTCAACAGCACTGGCAACTTCTTCTGTTTGCATACTTTGTTCTTGAGCACTTGAAGCAATATTAGCTGATTCGCCATTTATCTGATCAGAAGAAGAAGCTACAGCTTCGACTACGGAATGTACGTCTTGAATTACACTTTCCAAAGAGTCTGCCAAGCTGTTTATATTTTTAGCAAAATCATCAAATTCACCATTGAATTTGCTTGTTATTCTTGCAGTAAGGTTACCGGAAGCTAAAATAGAGATACAATTAGCATATTCATTCAGAGGAGAAATAATTGCATCAAGTGTATTGTTAACACCACCGACAACTACTTGCCAAGATCCTTGATATCTTGTAACATCTACTCTTCTATCAAGCTTCCCTTGTACAGCAAAATTAGTTTGCTGCTGAACATCGCTAATCATCTGGTTTAAAATATCAGTTAAAACATTGATATTTTTAATCATAGTGAAGTACTCACCTCTATAATTGCCTTCTAGTGTATCAAGTCTCTCACCTCGACTTACTTTAGCAATAAAGTCTTTTGCAAGATTGAAAGGCTCAACAATAGCATCCAGTGATTTATTAAATCCACCAAATATATTAACCCATTCGCCTTGTAATCCTGAAACTTCTGCTCTTACATCCAGTTTACCTGCAACAGTTGCTTCAGACTGTTCTGCCATAGTAACTACAAGTTTATAAAGTATAGCTCTTAATGAGTTGATGTTGTTTTTAAGTGTATTGTAAATGCCTTTATAGTCTTTAGTAATTTCAAGCAGCTCATCTCCACGGCTTGCTCTCGAAATAAAGTCGATTGCCATTTCAAATGGTTCTGCCATGTTACCAACAGCTTGGTTCATACCATCAATAATTTTTTGATAATCACCGGCAAGTTTGCTTCCGTCAGCTCTATATTCAAGATCACCATCTTTTATAGAAACTGCTAAAGTATTAACTTCACTTATTAATTGCATCAAATTAGAACGAACACCATTTATAGCGTTTGTCAAAGCAACCTGTTCGCCCGGCAAGGTTCTCATTTCTTTACTCAAATCACCATTAGCGTATTGCAATAAGATATCTACACCTTCGAATACAGGATTCGAAACTGAATCTAATACTTCATTTATTCCATCCATCAAATCATGATATATTCCATGCATACCTTTAATATCACATCGAGCATTAACAGAACCCTGTTTTTGTAATTTAATGGTGTCAAACAATGAATTCTGCATACCATTTAAAGTATCTATGCACATATTCAGGTTATTTTTAATCTCATTGAAATCGCCTTTCATGATTTCTTCTATTTTCGGAGGTATGTCACCTTTACTAATTCTGTCTATATATTCTGCTGATAGATTTAGAGGGCCGATTACTGCATCTAATGATTTATTGAAGTTGCCGAATATATTCAACCACTCGCCTTCCAAACCTGAAAGATCGGCTCTTACATCCAAACGACCATTTAATGTAGCTTCTGACTGATCCATCATTGTAAATACTAGTTTGTATAATACTTCTTTCAATCGGTTGATGCGGTTTTTAAGATCGCCGTAGATTCCTTTGTAATCTTTAGTCACGTCATGCAGCTCATCACCGCGGCTGGCTCTATCGATAAAGTCTATTGCTATTTCAAATGGCTCAACCACATTGTCAAGAGTTTTATTCATACCGGAAATAATCTTACGGTAATCGCCATTATGCATCAATTCGTCTGCTCTTACTTCTAACCTGCCCTCTTCTGCAGCATGATTAAGAGTATTTGCATCATCCACTAGTTTGTTTATTGAATCTATACACATATTCAAGTTATTTTTGATTTCGTTGAAATCGCCTTTCATCTCTTCTTCTATCTTAGGCGGAATATCGCCTTTACTTATTCTGTCGATGTATTCTGCTGATAGATTTAGAGGACCGATTACTGCATCCAATGATTTATTGAAGTTGCCGAATATATTCAACCACTCGCCTTCCAAGCCTTTCAGATCAGCTCTTACATCTAAGCGACCATTTAATGTAGCTTCTGACTGATCCATCATTGTAAATACTAGTTTGTATAATACTTCTTTTAGACGGTTGATGCGGTTTTTAAGATCGCCGTAGATTCCTTTGTAATCTTTAGTCACATCATGCAGCTCATCACCGCGGCTGGCTCTATCGATAAAGTCTATTGCTATTTCAAATGGCTCAACTACATTGTCAAGAGTTTTATTCATACCGGAAATAATCTTGCGATAATCGCCATTATGCATTGATTCGTCTGCTCTTACTTCTAATCTGCCTTCTTCTGCTGCATGATTAAGAGTATCAGCATCAACCACAAGTTTGTTGATAGAATCTATACACATATTTAAGTTATTTTTGATTTCGTTGAAATCACCTTTCATCTCTTCTTCTATCTTAGGTGGAATATCGCCTTTACTTATTCTGTCGATGTATTCTGCTGATAGATTTAGAGGGCCGATTACTGCATCCAATGATTTATTGAAGTTGCCGAATATATTCAACCACTCGCCTTCCAAGCCTTTCAGATCGGCTCTTACATCTAAGCGACCATTTAATGTAGCTTCTGACTGATCCATCATGGTAAATACTAGTTTGTATAATACTTCTTTCAGGCGGTTGATGCGGTTTTTAAGATCGCCGTAGATACCTTTGTAATTTTTCGTCACATCATGTAGCTCATCACCGCGGCTAGCTCTATCAATAAAGTCAATAGCAACTTCGAATGGCTCAACTACATTGTCAAGAGTTTTATTCATACCGGAAATAATTTTACGATAATCGCCATGGTGCATTGCTTCATTAGCTCTAACTTTAAGCTTACCTTCTTCTGCAGCAGTATTAAGTTTATTCGCATCAGAAACAAGAGCATTTATGGCATCTATACATGTATTTAGGTTATTGATGATTTCTGCAAAGTCGCCTCTAAACTCATCTTCAATTTTTTGAGGAACATCGCCTTTGCTGATTCTGTCAATATATTCAGCAGCAAGGTTGAGTGGTTTCATGAATGTATCAACACTTTGGTTCATGCCATCAATGATTTCTGCGTAAGCGCCTTCAAGTTTTTCTGAACTAGCTCTATAGTCAAGCTTACCCATTTTGGAAGCCTGCACTAAGGCTTGAACTTGCTGATTCATTTCTTCTAATGTCACAGATACTTTCACAAAAGCACGCTGAACATCAGCAACTTCATCTTTACCTTTAATTTCTCTTTCTACATCCAGTTTACCTGCAGTAATCTCTTCAGCCATTTGTTTTAGACGTTTAAGAGGATTGACTACAGATAAACGACCTATAAATATCAATGCAAGATTTAAGAAAATGATACTGCCTAATGTGAAGACTAAAAGTAAAGTATTAATTTCTGCTCTTTTTGCTAAAAACTGATCCAGGTCATAATCTGCAATAACAATCCATCCAAGATCATTATCAATGTGAGCAAAAGCCATTTTCTCTACAATTGTATCTCCTTTGGCTACACTGTATCTTGTAAACTCCTTGTTATCATTTCTCAGATCATTTGCTATTTTAAGTAAGATTGAAGTTCCTTCAATATCCTTATATACTTCCAGAGCTTGACCTGTATATTCGTTTTTCGGAGAAGCTATTATGTTAGTACTATCTAAAACAAATATGCCATTATTTGAATGATATGATATTTCTGAGAGATAAGTTAATAATCCTGATATTTCATTATTTAACTGCTCTTCATCAAGTTCTTTTTTAGATTTAGTTTTGTCAATAATAGAAATAGGTATATCACTGACATCATGCAAAGATTCTTTCACATCATCCAGCAACACTTTTTCAACTGTTGGCATGATATAATAATCAAGTGCAAAATACATTGCAACGGTGACAAGAATGAAAGGGAGGCTAATTTTAAGAGAAATCCCTGTTTTTTTAAAAAGTCCCATAGTTTACTACCCCTTATTAGGCATAAAAAAATTGTTTATATCGCAGATTTCTGTACCACATTATGGCTAAAGAAACGCAAATCTTTATACGAAAAAATACTATAAAGGATGCTAATAATAAATTATTTTGAGTAAACTAAATAGGAACTTCACACTTTTATCTATTTTAGAATTTCTGGTTTTTCCAAATGACATTCTGTTTTAATAAAGTCCAGGGGATAAAGAGTTCTATTATCATGAAAAATAATAATGACAATAAGGTAAAGGACTTGAGTTTTCCTTTCTTTTGAGATGTGATAGAAATATTAACTACTAAGTAATCACCATATAAACGAGTAAATAAAACTGCAAATATCCAAATCAGATTACCTGATACTATAGCAATTAATAATGAAAGCCATATTGCAAAAGAAGTAAATACAAAAATTGAAGCTTTATAGCCAAGTGCCTTACCTCCTACAGCCCATCTATGCTTTTGATTCATATATTCTAAAAAGGTTTTACATCCGTTTGTTATTACCGATGAATTAACATTGTTTAAATATAGTATCTTACCACCAATTTTATCTACTGCCTGCATTAAAGCCAGATCTTCTGTAACTGAAAATTTTATGTTACGATAACCACCAATTTTTCTAAACGCAGAAGAACGAATATTAAAATTATTTCCATAAGCTCCGAGCACTCTATTATGCCCCACTCCTGCACTCGCCATAGTGTGCATATAGAGCCATTCGACAGCTTGAATTTTGTCAAAAAGCGTGTTACTTTCTACATGAGTAAAGGATGGAATTAAATCTACGTCATATTTCTGAAATGCACTAATAACTGTCAGAATCCATTTGTCATTTACCTTGCAATCTGCATCCGTCAGCATTAAGAACTCACCTTTTGCAACATCAGCAGCAAATTGTATTGCTCCGGGCTTCCCTAGTAGATTTTTTTCAACATCAGATTCTTTTCTATGAAGTACTTTTAGATTGGGAATTTCTTTAGTGAGCCTGTCCAGAATAACTCCTGTAGAATCATCAGATCTGTCATTTACTGCTATTATTTCGTATCTGTCATTAGGATAATCACATGCAGATGCAGAACGAACAGCTCTTTCTATATTTTGTTCTTCATCTTTAGCAGGAATTATTACTGATACAAAAGGCAAATTAGATACATCTGAAACAGGTTCAATGTCAGATAGATTTCTTTGTTTTAAAGCGCCCGAATAGAATATATAAATCCTAAACAGGTAGATTATTATGCCGGCAATCACTATATATATCATTTAAGTACTCTTTTTGCGTTTACGTATTATTACTAATATAATGCCAAATCTTGAATTATAAATACAGTAAATGTAGAATTTAAGCGCTATTCAATAAAAAAAGGCGAATCATTATTGCCAATGATTCGCCTATACTTTCTTTGAAAAAATATATTATTCAGCTACTGCTTCAAATAATAATTTCATCAATTTCTTAGCAGCTTCCGGAATCACAGTACCAGGGCCAAAGATTTCAGCACAACCGGAGTTGTACAAGAATTCGTAGTCCTGCTGAGGTATTACACCACCGGCGATTACGATTATATCTTCGCGACCTAATTTTTGTAGTTCTTCAATTAATTGAGGAACCAACGTTTTGTGACCTGCAGCTAAAGAAGATACACCAACGATGTGTACGTCATTTTCTACTGCTTGCTTAGCTGATTCTTCAGGAGTCTGGAACAATGGTCCCATATCCACGTCAAAACCAAGATCTGCATATGCAGTAGCAACAACTTTAGCACCACGATCGTGTCCGTCCTGACCCATTTTCGCAATCATAATACGAGGGCGACGGCCTTCTTGCTCTTCAAATTTATCAGTCATTGAGCGAACTTCGTCAATAACTGCCTGTTCAGCATATTCACTAGAGTAAACACCTGAGATTGAACGAATCACAGCTTGATGTCTTCCTTTAATTTTTTCAATTGCATAAGAAATTTCACCAAGAGAAGCACGAGCCTGAGCAGCTTTAACAGAAAGTTCAAGTAAGTTACCTTCACCTGTTTCAGTTGTTTTAGTGATTGCATCAAGCCAGTAACGTACATCGTCTTCATTACGGTTAGCACGTAAAACTTCCAAACGTTTGATCTGAGATTGACGTACTGAAGTGTTGTCGATTTCAAGAATTTCTAATGGATCTTCTTTATCTAAGCGGTATTTATTGATACCTGTGATAATTTCAGTACCAGAGTCAATTCTTGCTTGTTTACGAGCAGCAGCTTCTTCGATGCGCATTTTTGGAATACCTGATTCGATTGCTTTAGCCATGCCACCAAGTTCTTCAACTTCCTGGATGTGAGCCCATGCTTTTTTGATAAGCTCATTAGTAAGAGCTTCTACATAGTAAGAACCACCCCATGGATCGATAACTCTAGTGATGCCTGTTTCTTCCTGCAAATAAATCTGAGTATTACGAGCAATACGAGCAGAGAAGTCAGTTGGTAATGCAATTGCTTCATCAAGTGCGTTTGTGTGCAATGACTGAGTGTGACCCAAAGCAGCACCCATCGCTTCGATACAAGTACGAGCAACGTTGTTGTAAGGATCTTGTTCTGTCAATGACCAACCTGATGTTTGAGAGTGAGTACGCAATGCAAGTGATTTAGGGTTCTTAGGATTAAACTGATTAACGATTTTAGCCCAAAGAACACGTGCTGCACGCATTTTTGCAATTTCCATGAAGTAATTCATGCCGATCGCCCAGAAGAAGGACAAACGAGGCGCAAATGCGTCAACATCGATACCTGCAGCAACACCGGTTCTCAAATATTCCAAACCATCAGCCAAAGTATAACCCATTTCCAGATCAGCAGTAGCGCCGGCTTCCTGCATGTGATAACCGGAAATAGAAATACTATTGAATTTAGGCATTTTTTGAGAAGTAAATTCAAAGATATCTGCGATGATTTGCATTGAAATTTGTGGTGGGTAAATGTAAGTGTTACGCACCATATATTCTTTCAAGATGTCATTTTGAATAGTACCTGAAAGTTGTTCCAATTTAGCGCCCTGCTCCAAAGCAGCAGTAATATAAAATGCCATAACAGGAAGAACAGCACCATTCATAGTCATAGATACAGAAATTTTATCCAAAGGAATGCTGTCAAACAGCACTTCCATATCCATAATTGAGTCAATAGCTACACCGGCTTTACCAACGTCACCAACTACGCGAGGGTGGTCAGAGTCATAACCGCGGTGGGTAGCCAAGTCAAAAGCAACAGACAAACCTTTTTGACCTGCAGCAAGGTTTCTGCGATAGAATGCATTAGATTCTTCTGCAGTAGAGAAACCAGCATACTGGCGCACAGTCCAAGGGCGAGCCACATACATTGTCGGATAAGGTCCGCGCAAGTTTGGAGCAATACCGGCAGTAAAAGGTAAGTGTGCGAAGTCTTTATTATCATCTAAGGTATAAATAGGATTTATGTCAATTTTTTCCATTGAGTTGGAAATCATCTCTTCATAATCCTTACCTGTTTCCTTTTCGAATTTAAGCTTCCAGTCTTCCCTGCTTATTTCGGGAAAAGCTTGATCAAATTTTATATTAGAAAAGTCAGGTGTTTTCATTTTATCAAACTCCATTTCAATTATTTTCTTTTACAAAAGTCTATCAGATTATTTTCTGATACCGGTTTCTTTTTGCATTCTGTAATTGATTTCGTAAGCATTTGCTTTAACGTGGATGAAGTCATCTACGCCTGCTGCTTTGAATGCATCAATGTGGTCTTTAGGATAGCCTGCAAGTACAACTTTTGCACTTGGTTTTGCTTCTTTAACCATTTTAGTAAATTCAGGTACAAATTCAGGATATTTTTCATCTGTAGAACAGATAACAACTACCTCTGCGCCTGATTCCAAAAATGCTTTGCAAGCATCTTCGTTAGATTTGAAACCTTTAGATTCTTCTGCTTTAAATGCAGCAACCTGGAAGAAATCTAGTGAGAAATCACTTCTGCCTTTCCAGTCGCGAACTGCACCAAAAGTAGCAAGATAGACTTTTGGATAATCGCCGTTAGCGGCTTTGAAGTCTTCAGCAGCTTGTCTTAATTCTTCGAATTTTGCACCTGCTCTGTATTCTTTGATTGGCTCAACTTCAGTAGCTTCGCCTCTCATATCTTTAAAGATATTTAGAAGTTCGTTAGCACTAGCACCTGCCTGAGCAGCATCGATAGCGATATCAAAGCATTTGCCTGCCTGAGCCTTAACTTCTTCAGTTAAGTTTTTAAGTAAGCCGTATACTCTTTCGCTGTCACGGTTATTGCAAAATTCGTTGAAAGCTTTCATTCTGTTATCAAAAACTTCCTGACCATATACTTTTGCAGTAGTTACAGTTTTTTCTTGAAGGTTCGCATATTTGTTAGTACCAAGTAGAGTATCTTTACGAACTTCAAGATTTTTGTTTCTTGCATCAGTAACTTCTGTGATAGCAGCCTGGATTTTACCTTCTTTAAGAGAAGCAATCATACCACCTTCTTTTTCAGTAGTAGTAAATAATTCCCAAGCTTTTTCAGTTACTTGATACGTCAACGTTTCAACATAGTATGAACCACCAGCAGGATCTACTAATTCGTTGAAGTGAGTTTCATCAGCAAATACGTTTTGTACGTTTCTTGTAACTCTGCGTGTGAAATCATTTGGCAAACCAAACGCTTCATCTACGTAAGATAAGTGCATTGAGTCACAACCACCGATTACTGCAGAAAATGCTTCAGAAGTAATGCGGAGCAAGTTTACGTAAGGATCGTATTTTGTTTTATTTACGTTAGAAGATTTAGTGTGCATAAAGATCTTTTGAGATTCTTCATTTCCACCAAATTCTTTAACAATTTTAGCCCATAGCATTCTTGCAGCTCTGAACTTAGCAATTTCCATAAAGAAATTTTGTCCGATGCCAAATTTGAAACGGAAACGAGGAGCAACTTCATCGATAGTTAGTCCCATTTCAGTAAATTTGCGAAGATATTCTACAGCAGAAGACATAGCAAAAGCTAATTCCTGAACTGCAGAAGCACCACCATCAGCAAAAACTGCACCGTTGATAGTGATAGATTTCATCTGTGGAGCGTTGTCTTTCATCCAGCCTGTCAATCTGCAAGCTTCTGTGAAAAGAGCATCCAAAGAGCCACATACTTTACCTGTACCAGCAAGGCCACCGATAACGTCCATTTCGATACCGCCTTTGACAGATTTCAAATCTACACCGTTTTTACGGCAATAAGCAGCAAACTGAGCAGTAACAGCTACAGCTTGAGTGCCTGCATTGATATAAACAGGAACTTTAGTAAGATCGATACCGTCAAATGCTTTTTCCATGTCATTGACAGTAGATAAATACAATCCCTGATATGCATCGCTACCATTTTTAATAGCGTTAGCACTAATTTTTGCAGAAGCTTTATTTAATTGAATATTTAAAGCACTTTGACCTCGCTCAAGGTCACTTTTTGCAGCTGCATTAAACTCTTCAGGAGTAGGGTAAGGTATTTCCTGACTGATATACCAAGTCCCTTTTGTGTAACCGGCTGCAGATGTACCTCTTAAATAAGGGTAAGCACCGGAATACTGGTTTTTAATAATTGACAGACTATCACGGTCTTCTTTATTATAGATTGGGTTGAGCGTGATACCTTCGTAAGTCGGGGTGTACATTTTTTTATCAAATGGAGCACCTTTCAATGCTTTCTCAGCTTCAATTTTCCAATCTTCGTAAGAAGGAATTGGAAATTCGCCAAAAAAGTCTTTTGTAATTTCAACTGACATAGCTATTCACTTGAAGTTTTTTATACAAACAAGGCACACAATTAAGTGTGCCTTAAACGTCCTAATAATTTATCCAAATTAAAAAGAAAAACAAAAAACCAAAAAAGTTTTTTGCTAATCTTATTGCTATTTAATCAAAAACTTACATAAAAATATGTTTGTTTTGTTTCTGTTTAAATAATCAACATTGCGTCGCCATAAGCCAAGAAGCGATAATCATCTTTTATTGCCTGCTTATATGCTTTGAAAACCAGCTCTTTTTCACCAAAAGCAGAAGCTACTAAAAGCGATGGAGATGCCGGTGGATGGAAGTTTGTCAAAAATCTTGTCACAATTTTAAAATCATATTGCGGATAGATAAATTTATCTGTCCATCCTCTATTTGGCTTCACAGCACCTGTGGTAAGCACTGAAGCTTCCAAAGCTCTTACTGTGGAAGTTCCTACAGCATAAATATTCTTTTTGTTCTTCAATGATTTATTTATTGTTTCGGCTGCTTTCATAGAAATTTCGAAGTATTCCGAGTACATTCTGTGTTTAGTCAGATCTTCTACTTCAATCTTTTCAAATACACCTTGACCAATGTTTAATATCACTTTCGCTACTTTTACACCCTTTTCTTCCAAAGCTGCAATCATTTCTTCTGTGAAGTGAAGTCCTGCAGTTGGTGGAGCAATTGATGCTAACTGATTAGGGTTCGCAAAAACGCATTGATAAGTTTCTTTATCTTTTTCTTCGGGGTCACGTTTAATATATTCAGGTAAAGGCATTTCACCGATACGCTCGATGACTTTAAATAGATTTCCTTCATAGCTAAACCTTACAGTTCTACCTCTTGAAGTAGTATTATCTATTACTTCGCAGTAAAATTTGCCGTTGTCAAAGTAGATTTTATTTCCAATTCTGACTTTACGAGCCGGTTCTACAAGTACATCCCAAATTCTTTCATCTGATTTAAGTTCGCGTAAAAGCATTACCTCGATCTTAGCATTAGTTTTTTCTTTTTTGCCATAGAGTCTTGCAGGAAATACTTTTGTTTCGTTTAAAACGATACAATCACCTTTTTGGAAGAAATCAAGAATATCAGTGAAATGTTTATTTTCCATTTCACCGGTTTCTCTGTTTACTACCATCATCTTTGCAGAATTTCTAGGTTCTGCAGGATATTTGGCGATAGAGTTTTTAGGGAGTGTGTACTTAAATTCTGAAAGTTTCATTTACTCAGCCCTTTTGTAGTATATATTTTTGATATTATTTGCTATAGGTAATTTGACCAAACATTGCAGAGATAGTCGTTTGCATCTCCACTTTCTCATTTTCTTAAGTCATTATAAAAGCATAACGAGTCCTCTACTGTTTTTAGAGAACTCGTTTAAGCTAAGTGTTTTATTTTACTTTGAAGTAGCTTTTTCCATAAATTCTGTCATTCGCTTGACAAAATCTGATGGCTTTTGAATATATCCTTCGATTAGCAATGCACCTTGATAAAGCTGCTCTACACTCTCTTTTAAAATGTCGCTTTCTTTATCTGTCTCAAGCATAGAGGACAAGTTCTTAATTAAATTGTGGGAAGTATTTATTTCGAGTATTCGCTTAGATCCTTTAAACTGTTTATCAAGCATTTGCATCATTTTTTCCATATGTGCATCCATGCCGGCTTTCCCTACAACCAGAGTAACCGCTGAATCAACAAGTCTTTGGGATTCTACAACGTCTTCAACCTCTTCACCAAGCACTTCTTTGAAATATTCTATTATAGTTTTAGATTTTTCTTCATCTAATTTATTTTGATCAGCATCATCTTTTTTAATATCTGCTTTTTCGATAGAGATAATCTGTTTTCCGTCATATTCATTGATATACGGAATAGTAAATACATCAGCAGGGTCAGTGAGTAGTATAACTTCTATATCTTTTTTCTTGAAATATTCAAGATTTGGATTAGATTCTACAGACTCTCTAGTATTTCCTGAGATGTAATATATTTTATTGTCATTAGCATCGCCCATACCGGCTACATAAGAATTGAATGAAGTCAACTCACCTGCTTCAGTTTTAGTTGATTCAAATCTTAGAAGCTCAACGATTCTGTCTTTATGAGAAAAGTCAGTATTAACACCAGTTTTAAATAAGCTACCGAAGTTTTTATAAAATGTCTCAAATTTCTCTTTGTCTTTGTCTGCCCATTCTTCTAACAGGCTAAGAACTTTACCGGTAAGCACATTGCTGATTTTTGCCATCACCGGGCTGTTTTGAGTAACTTCACGAGATACATTCAAAGGCAAGTCTTCAGTATCTACCACCCCTTTCAAAAACTTCAGGTAATCAGGAAGTAAGTTTTTAGCATCATCTTGAATAAAAACTTTGCTTGAGTATAAATGTAATGATTTATCCTGCGAAGCTTTAAAGATATCAGGTGGTGCTACTTTTGGTACAAATAGCAAAGCTTTAAAGTTAATATTACCTTCGATATTAAGATGCAAGTGGCCAAGTGGTTCCTGATAGTCATTTGAAATGAACTTGTAAAACTCATTTAACTCTTCATCTGTCACATCGTCTTTGCGTTTGTGCCATAAAGCAGTAACTTTATTAACTTTTTCTTCGCCTACATAAAGAGGAAAATCTACAAAGTTTGAATACTTTTGAAGGATATCTTTTACTCTGTAGTCATTTGACATGTCTTTATATTCATCTTTCAATTTGAAAGTGATTTTAGTACCGCGGAGATCTTTCTCTATCTCTTCAATACTAAAAGTATCCTGTCCGGAAGAGATCCATCTGTAAGCTTGAGAGCCTTTTTCAGCATGCTTAGTTTCAACAGTTACCTCGTCAGTAACCATAAATAAAGAATAGAAACCAACACCAAACTGACCGATCATATTCCCGTCAATATTCTGGTTATTCTCTTTGATCTGTTTGATAAACTCCATTGTGCCAGAGCTGGCAATTGTGCCAAGTCTTCCTGTCAAATCATCTTTGGTCATACCAATGCCGGTATCTTCGATAGTAAATTTCTGAGTCTCAGAATTTACTGAAATCTTGATATTGAGTTTTGCATCGGGATCATTGATTTCCGGATTGGTAAGTTTCATAAATCTGACTTTGTTTAAAGCATCAGATGAGTTAGAAACCAGTTCTCTCAAAAATATTTCCGGGTTTGTGTAGAGCGAATGGATAATCAACTGCAGCAATTGCTTCATTTCTGCCTTAAATTCGAACTTTTCTGCTGCCATACTCTTATTCTGTTCCATCTCGTAATTCCATCCTAAATGTTAAACAAAAACAAGATATGCTCAAAAAATCGACGAAAAAAAATTTCTGCTATTGAAAATTTGTTATCTTAGAATAAAGATATTTTGTTTCGATTTTTTATATTGGTATCTTTTATTTGAATGCGTAATCCGTCAAACATACAAAGATAAAAAATCGAGTTAATTATTTGAATTAAAATATTTTATTTATATAGACAAATGCAATACTCCAAATTACCTTTGGCATTTATATTACTTCTTTTCCTGAGTATCTCCTTGCATGCGCAGGACACTATTCCCGTGCCTGACACTGTGAGGATAGAAGCGCCTCCAAAGCTGACTAAGATAGAAGAATTACAACTTGATATTAACGGCATTTTAGACAACCCTGACTTTGCAAATGCCATGATTGGCGTGTGTATTCAGTCTATTAAGTCAGGCGATTATTTGTTTAGAAAGAATCATACTAAAAATTTTGTTCCGGCTTCTACCCTGAAACTTTTCACAACAGGTACAGGATTGGAATATCTAGGAGAAGATTTTAAGTTTTCTACTAAACTGTTTTTAGATGGTACTATCTCCGATAACGGAGAATTTCTTGGTAATATTATTATACAGGGAAATGCAGATCCAAGTCTGTCCAAAACATATGATATAGATGCTCAAAAGATTTTAGATGATTGGGCTCTCTCTTTGGACTCTCTAAACATTACTTCCATCAAAGGGAATATACTCGGTGATGCTAATTACCTGGATGAAATAAATTATGCACCGGGCTGGGCATGGGATGATCTGTCCAGTGCTTACTCAGCTCAAATAAGTGCACTTTCTTTCAATGATAATGTAATCAATATAAAAATCACACAGGGAGATACGATAGGAGATCCTGCTGTAGTTTATGTATATCCAGACAATAACTACGTTAGAGTTTTAAATTATATCAATACGACGGATAATAAAATTCCTGAAGAAGCACTTGTATTTAAAGAACCCGGTTCTAATATATTTGAACTTTACGGAGCTATAAATTATGATTCCATTGAAACTCATGTCATACACAAAAGTGTTACAATTGACAACCCTGTGCTGTTTTTTCTGAATCAGTTTCAACTTGCACTGGAAAAAAGGAATATCAGATTCCGAGGTGCATTACTTGATGTAAACAACTGGAACGAAAAACTTGATTATAAAAATATCCAGCTTATAGCAGAGCATAAATCCCCTAAACTTAAAGACATAATTAAGATAATAAATAAGAAAAGTTCTAACATCAATGCTGAGTTGCTATTAAAAACAATAGGCAGAGAGTTCCGTGGTTTTGGCAGTACAGCAAACGGAATAGACTGCGTGCAGGATTTTCTGAGGAAAAAGGGGGTCTCCATTGCGAATAGTTCAATTGTAGACGGATCCGGGCTATCACGTTTGAATATTGTTTCACCAAAATATCTGGTAAACTATCTTTCTGCAATGTACAGAAGTAAACATAGAGATAATTTTCTTTCTTCACTCGCAGAACCAAATAAAGAAGGAACTATGTTAAATAGATTGAAAATGACCCTCGCTGAAAAGAAAGTAAAAGCCAAAACAGGTTCAATGAATCATATTTCCAATATTGCCGGATATGTCACAACACGTGATGGAGAAGAGCTAGCTTTTGCGATTCTAATAAATAATTACACCGTGCCGCGTAGCTTAGCAGAAAACTTGCAGGACTTGATATTAATGAGACTTGCTGGCTTTTCCAGGAAGTGAGATTTAAAGTGAGGTATTTAAGATCAGAACTTGCCCAATAAAAATATCTTTTCTTACTAAGCAAGTTCCTTATTATTATTGTCTGAACTAGTAACTATTTCCACAAATCAACTACGACTCTACCTTTTTGTCCGCCTTTGAGTATAATATCAATTTCATCAGTTAAGCCCGAAAGCCCAACTTCTTTGATCATAAAATTAAGATCTACCTGCCATTCCTCTGACAGATTCATCCATATTACTCGTCTTATATCCATAGGAGTGGATGCTGATGATATACCTTGTACTGTAATATTTCTTAGTAAGAAAGGTATCACTGATATATTTAGGTCATTGGACTCTACATTTCCCATTACAGTCACGCAGCCTCTCTGTTTAGTAGAGCGAATCACAGTTGAAAGAGTTTTACCTCCAACAGTATCTATTGCTCCATGCCATCTGCCGGAAAGGAGCGGTCTTGAAGATTCATCATAAACTTCACTTCTGTCTATAATTTCGGGACCACCTAATTGCGCAAAAAATTCTTCATCTTTTTTGCCTGTAGAAGCTATTACTTTATAACCAAGCTTTGACAAAATTGCAACACTTATACTGCCCACACCACCTGATGCTCCTGTTACAAGAACAGTATTTCCTGGTTTTATGTTATTTCTTTGAAGCTCATAGACACTTGCTCCGGCTGTAAATCCGGCAGTACCGTACATCATAGCCTGCTTCAAAGAAAGTCCTGCAGGACGAGGTACTATCCATTCAGCGGGTACATTGATGTACTGTCCAAAGCCACCAAAAGTATTCATACCAAGATCGTAACCAGTCACGATAACTTCATCGCCTTGCTTCCACA
Organism: uncultured bacterium; assembly: GCA_942490685.1. Taxonomy (GTDB): domain Bacteria; phylum Bacteroidota; class Ignavibacteria; order Kapaibacteriales; family UBA2268; genus JBFHIJ01. The sequence goes on along the minus strand of CALNXW010000016.1, from coordinate 314,197 downwards.
AATCAGAATTAGACTCTTCCACAATACCTGCTGCATCTATACCGGGTTGAAAAGGAAAGTTTCTAGTAATTCCTTTGTGTCCTGTTGCAGAGAGAGCATCTTTGTAGTTCAGTGAAGAATACAAAACTCTTATCAGCACACCATTTTGTGGCAAATCTTTAGATTCTAAAGATTCAACTTTTCTTTCAAACTTCTTTTCTTCTACTTCTCTTACAAAGAGCGCTTTATACTCAATATTTTTCACGGCTAATCCTCTTATGTTAAATAAATATTCTATTAAATCGACCTAATAATATTTAATCAGCTTTACGAGCTAAAGCTATAGGCAAATTAGCAATTTTATTCTAAATATATAATAAATAGGAGCTATATATTATGACACTTAACAAAGTAATGGTTGTGGGTGCCGGAACTATGGGCAATGGGATTGCTCATACATTTGCTCAATACGGTTTTGATGTTGTACTTTTTGATATTTCGGAAGACGCTTTAGCAAAAGCCCTTGTTGTAATAGAAAAAAACCTTAACAGACAGCTCAAGAAAGGTGCTATTACTCATGATGATTTGCAGGAAATTCTTCATAGAATTCAGATCACTACTGACCTGAATGAAGGCAAAGATGCTGATTTGATAGTGGAAGCTGCAACTGAGAACAAAGAGATCAAGTTTAAGCTATTTGAAACTTTAGACAAAATTGCAAAACCTGAAGCCATACTAGCCAGCAATACTTCAACTATTTCTATCACAGAAATTGCTGCTCAGACAAGCAGACCTGATAAAGTAATAGGTATGCACTTCATGAATCCGGTTCCTATGATGAAACTTGTTGAAATCATCAGAGGACTTTCAACAGATGACAAAGTATATAGGGCTATTGTTGACACATCAATCACTTTACATAAAGTACCGGTTACGGCTAATGACTATCCCGGTTTCATTGCTAACAGAATTCTAATGCCTTATATCAATGAAGCTGTTTTTGCTTTGATGGAAAACGTAGGTACTGTGGATGGCATAGATGAAGTTGCAAAATTAGGCTTTGCCCATCCAATGGGGCCTCTTTTCCTTGCAGACCTTATTGGTTTGGACACAACATTATCAATTCTAGAAGTACTTCACAATGACCTGGGAGACAGCAAATACAGACCTGCGCCGCTGCTTAGAAAGCTTGTTAATGCAGGACATTTCGGAAGGAAGAGTGGCAGAGGATTCTATGACTATTCAGGAGATGAACCAAGACCGGTTGATTTTTCTTTTAAAGCAAATCTGAAATAAAAGATTAAAATTTTACATTTATATAAGCGTTTATTTTAATAAATGCAATTAGTTCCCGAAGGAGATAGACATGACTTATACTAAACTAGATTCAGATAATAAAAACGTACTTTCAGCATACCAGGCAGAAACAAACGGCGAATATCTAAAAGCGATTGAATACTACAAAGAAGCTCTAAATGATAATCCTGAGTTAGGAATTGTTTATAAGCATATTGGTAATGTATATTACAGACTGGGACTTCTGGATCAGAGTGTTCAGTATCTTAAAAAAGCAATTGAAAAACTACCTAATTTTCCTACTGCCAGATATGAGTTGGCACTTGCTTTTTATCGCATGGGAAAAATTAAAACTGCAATCAATGAGTTGGAAGAAGTGCTCACAATGGATGCAGATTTCCTAATGGCTCACTACTGGCTTGGAATTATGAATTATCACCGAGGTGATTTGCATGCTGCAAAAAAACACTATAAAGCTGTAATCGAAAAAGCACCTGAATTTACTATCGCATATTTCCATTTGGGTGTAACTAATCTAAGACTCGGATTTTATGAAGAAGCAGCTGCCTGTCTGGAAAAAATGATTCTTAGAAATCCAGACAGCCCATCAGCTTATGCACTTTTGGGTGACGCATATATGAATTTGAGCAAAAATTATGATGCTCGCGTTGCTTATAAAAAAGCTTTGGAACTGGATCCTGATGATGTGAAAGCGAAAAATGGTTTGGCATTTGTGGAAGATTTTAAAGGTGTCAACTTCTAGATATATTTATATATCACATTTTGTGGGACTGTCTCTTTGAATAAGAATTAGATTTTTACTTCCTATAATATCCTTGCTCGAATTTCAAAGACAGTCCCATTTTTTTTTAAAACTCTTGCCCTTATTATTTGTAGCTTTTAGGTACAATATTTTATTTATCATCACATTTTTTTTATATATAGTATTTGATGTTTTAGATATGATTATAAGCATGTTAGCAATGCTAGACCGAACACTTTTCGATTACTTTGTAACCCAATCAATTTCTAAACGTATTAGAATTGTTTTTTCTATTCTAGGATTGTATCATGAAAAATATTCTGATTATCATTGCATTGATAGTAATCGGAGCAATTAACATTTTTGCTCAAAAGCAACTTTCTCAATCAGACAATTATGAAGGTCAATACTATCCCATTGCATTCAATGTAAGCTTTCTGGCTGGTATCCCTCAGGGAGAATTTGAGAAGAACAATAACAAAACCGGTCTTGGCATAGGTTTAAACATTTTTTATAATGTTGAAAACACTCCAATTTACATAGGTGGAAAATTTGGGTGGATGCAATTTGCTTCAGACACAAGGCAGAGCCCTTGGAGCACTACCATACCTGACGTTTTTGTGGATGTAACTACTAGCTACCAAATGTATGTCACAGACTTTGCTTTAAAAGTCATGCCTGACTGGGGACCTATCAGACCATATGTAGAATTTATGGCTGGTTTCAACAATCAGTCTACAACTACAACCGTTGAAGATATTAACAGATACGATGAGTATGATGACATCGCAACTTCTACAGACTTATCTGATTGGACTTATAACTATGGAGTTGGCGGAGGTATAGCTTTTAACGTATACAGAGGTAAAGTTGAAGGCGAAAAGTCAAGATTTTGGGAGCTATTGATTGACATTAACGGAGAGTATCTCTATGGAGGAACTGCCGAATATGCAACTTCTAAAGAAAACATGGATAACAACTTTGAACTGGTTACTGCTAAATCTAAGACGGATTTATTATCCATAAAGATGGGTGTAACTTTCAGATTTTAGTCATTATATTGGGGAAAGTATGATCAAAAAAGTACAAATTGAGAATTTTTTTGATTCTGAGTACATCGCAGTAGCGGGTGTGTCTCGAGATGATAAAAAATTTGGTAATATTATTTTCAAAGAATTGAAGCAAAAGGGAAAAACAGTGTTTCCTGTAAATCCTCACATGGAGAAATTTGATAATGAAAAGTGCTTCAACTCCTTGGAATCATTGCCTGTCAATACAAAAAGTATTGTTATTGCTACAGGAAAGAGTAATTCGGAGTCTCTCTTTAAAGAGGCTGTTGCCAAAGGTTTTGAGAATATCTGGGTTCAGCAATCTGCAGAAACTGATTATATTATCAAAAAAGCAGATAAAACAAAGTTGAATGTGATCTACAAAGAGTGCATATTAATGCATCTGGAACCGGTCACTGGTATTCACAAATTTCATAGAGGTATAAATAAGATATTTGGTAAATATCCCAAATAATAAGCACCTATTAAATAAGCCCTTAACTTTTACAGCTAAGGGCTTATTTATTGGGTCTGACTTTATATCAGTTTCATAATTTTTAAATTCCAAAAAAGGAATAATCAATATTATTGATTATTTGTGACCGCCACAACCAGTGTGTTTATGTCCTTTTTTAGTATCGCATTCTTTTTTAGTGCTTGGGCAGCAAGATTTTTTATCTGCTTTTTTATCTGTGCAAGTACCGTCTTTTTTCTGAGTTTTGTCACAGCATGCAGCTTTTTTTTCTACATTTTTATCTTTAGAAACGATTTCTTTTTTATCTACAGGCTTCATTTCGTCTTGAGCTACCATAGTCATAGAACCAGCGCCAAATAAAAAAGCACCAAGCATAAGAGTTGCAAAAAATCTCTTCATATTAATCTCCAGAATAATATTGTTTAAAAATCTATACCGTATTAAATACAAGTATCATGCCATATCTAAAACAAGCGTTTTTACGCTAAAAAAGCCCATTATGCAGTATAAGTTCGTCGACAATATTGTCGATTTAATAATTTTTGTAGGCAAAAGCTTGTAATTTTTGTAATCAAATTTGGTAAAAAGGGCATCTAAAGCATATTTGTTTTAGAGAAATGGTATTGAAATTGATATATTGAATTTTTAGCAAATGACGGAGTTTGTTGTGAAAGTCAGATATATAGTTTTTATTTTTACTTTTATATTTTGCACAAGTATCTATGCAGGCCTGGCAGATTTATAAAAGTTATAAAGATGCAGGCCTTAATGAAGAGAAAATGGAAGCTTTGAAAACAAGCTTTGACACTCTGAAAAGTGATGCTTTCATGGTAATAAGAAATGGCAGAGTTGCTGCTTCCTGGGGTGACATATACCGCAGATTTATGCTCCACTCTCTCCGTAATAATCTCATACACTCTCTTTACGGATATTATGTAAGCCAAGGAAAAATCGATACTAATCTAACTTTGAAGCAATTAGGTGTAGATAGACTTGACAAACTTTCTGATACTGAAAAACAGGCTAAGATTATTGATTTACTTGCTATGCGATCTGGTGTTTTTTATGATGCTGCTTATGAGTCTCCAAACTCTAGAGCAGGCAAACCAACAAGAGATTCCGTTTCTCCGGGTGAATATTTTTATTTAAATAACTGGGATTCGAATGTCTTAGGTCAAATCCTGGAAACCGGTTTCAAAGAAGATTTTTTTAGAATATTTATGTCTAAAATTGCTAGAAATACCGGCATGCAGGATTTCAGATTTATAGACGGATATCACCATTGGGAATTAAAGCATTCCTATTTTCCGGCATTCCCTATGAAAATGTCTGCAAGGGATTTGGCACGATTTGGAGTCTTATATTTAAATAAAGGCAAGTGGGGTGACCAGAGAATATTTTCAGAGGAATGGTACAATTTGTCGACTTACCCAAGAAGTACAGAACTTGGAGATTTTAATCAGGTATTTTCCGGATGCGGCCTGATGTGGTGGCTTCCTAAAGGCCGATTAGCAGAGTATAATTCAATAGTCGCGGTAGGTGCAGGTGGGCATTATTTGGCAGTTATTCCCGATGCTAATATGGTGATTGTAAACAGAATGGATTCTTATGCAAACAAGGCAATGACATATGTAGATTTTGAAAAAATGTGCCTGCAGGCGGTTGACGCAATTGAAAAAGCTCCAAATCCTGAAGCACCAATAGCTTATTTACCGGATAATCCAAAGAAAATTGAATTATTTGATATCCCCGAAACAAAATTAAAGACCTATATGGGAAATTATAGATTTGCATGGGGAGATATGGCAATAAACAGAGAAGTTAACTTCCTTACTTTAGAAAGCCCTAGTTGGGGAATTTACAGATTATTGCCGGTTTCAGAGACAAAATTTATTATAGAAGATATGGAATCCCCACTGGAATTTGAATTCGACGAAAATGGCGAGACTAAATCATTGTCAATTAAATTACGTAACAGTCAGGTAGTAACAGCCTATAAAATGGATGAAATACAGGAACAAAACAGCAAATGATAACGCCAGAAAATATTTTGATGTTGTTTGGTCTTGGTCTGGTAGCAGGCTTCATAAATGTCATGGCAGGTGGAGGCTCTACACTTCTATTGCCTGCTCTCATCTTTATGGGAATGGATGCACCTTTGGCAAATGGAACAAACCGAGTAGGGATATTGCTGCAAAATCTTTCTGCAATTCTTTCTTTTAAAAAAGAAAAATATTCGAACTTCAAAATTAGCTTCAAATTAGCTCTGGCAACTCTGCCGGGAGCAATCACAGGGGCACTTTTCGCTGTGAATCTGAGTAATGAGGCATTCAAGATAATACTTGGCATAGTGATGATCGGTGTAGTAATTTCTATGCTGATCCCTCGAAAAAAAATAGAACTAATAGCCAGTCCTGAGGGCAATTCAAGTAAGAAAGTCTACATTGCAATGTTTCTTATCGGTTTTTATGGCGGCTTTATGCAAGTCGGAGTAGGCTTCCTATTAATGGCATCCTTATATTATCTGTTACGTTTGACACTTGATTATGTAAATATGCATAAAGTTTTTATAGTCTTCTTTTTTACAATCCCTTCCCTATTAATATTTGCACTCACTGGTAATGTAAACTGGATACTTGGGCTTTCAATAGCCGCAGGAACATCTACAGGCGCTTGGATTTCTGCAAAGCTGGCAGTGAAAAAGGGCGAAAAAGTCATCAAAATTGTAATGATTTTAGCAATTTTGATTATGTCCGTGAAGTTGCTGGGTATTGTGTAATCAAATATTCCATATATACTCAAATTATTAGATACTTCCTTCTTTGAATTCAATATTATCTATCCATTAGTATATTTACTTTATTTTGACTATCTTTGATTTTGTTATATTTACATTCTCAAGGTAAGATTTATGAAACATTATTATTTGCTACTTATATTAATTGGTACATTCTTTTTTGTTGCTTGTGGCGACGATGATGACGATAATGCAGTAGCTCCTGTTGTAGAATCACAGATTCTTATAGCACCTCTGCAAATTGCAGCCAACGACCGAGATACCATAACATTTTTCCTTTCAACTCAGCCTAAAAGTACTCACACTTGGAAGATGACATCAAAGCCAAAATGGTTAAATTTATCTCAAGAGGAAGGTAAAATTGCAGATAACATAATTGAAATCAAGGGTACTATTAACTCTGAAATCGTACAAGTAGGTCATGTAGAAGGTTTGCTTTCAATTATGACAGACGGTGCAGGCATGTGCCAGTCTAGAATTGAAGTTTTTGTAAATCAATACCCTGAACCATCATTTGAACCTCAGCAACTACATTTTCCTGTGCAGAGCCAGCAACAATACATAACTATCAAAAATGATGGAAAAGGTGTTTTGAATGGCAGTATTTTTTCAAGAGAGGACTGGATAATATTAAGCCAAAATAGCGTAAATATATACCCTGCTGACAGTCGAAATTTAACAGTCTATATTGATAGAAGAAATCAGCCTATAGGTACTATAGAGGGTGATATTATTATGTATTATAACAATTATGAAGATAGCGTAAAAGTTAAGGTTTCTGCAGATGTGCCAACAATAGAACATGCATCAGCCGGTATAGATACCCTCAGGTATGGAATCAAAGATACTAAACAATCTTTTTATTTGAAAAATACCGGAAACACAATATTCAACTTTTCGCTTGATAGCGATGCAAACCAGCTTTCTTGCAATCCAAGTTCAGGTACTATTCCGGTCAATGACTCTATCAAAATAGAAGTAAATCTAAATCGAAAAGATTTGGTGTCAGGTATCAATTATTTTAATCTTTCAATTAATAACTCTCATAATATAGAAATATCTAAGCTTCCTGTCAACGTAATTCATATAGACGAATCAAAATGGATGATAGATGGAAATGTAATAGACGCTGAATATAATGACAAGTCAAAAAAGCTTATAGTTCTTACTGCAGATCCTCATAAGTTGCTTATTTGCAATATAGAAGACAAGTCAATAGAATCAATCAAAATCAATAGAACACCAAAATGTTTATCTGTTTCTCCAAATGGTAATTATGCTGTTGTTGGTCATAATGCAGCTGTAAGCCACTTAGATTTAAACAGCAAGACAGAAATAGGATATTATACTATATCAAAAGATTGTTTGGATATAACCTTATCTGACAGAAACTGGGCATATTTTACTGCTAATGGAAATAATTATGATGGACTCTTTGGTATAAATCTTTCTACAGGAGAAGAAGTAAAACAAAATGGAGGAAGTTATTATTCCAACGGAATGGTGAAAATTGATCCGACAGGAAAATTCCTACTCACAAATCAGGGATCATCAGACTTTTTTAAATATGACATAAGTAAAGATTCAATAAATTTTCTTTATAGAAGCAATTACAATCAAAATATAAACACAGGTGGTGATTTTTGGTTTGCTGAAGATGGGGAAAGAGTATTTACAAAATCTAAAAACGTATATAGATTATCTACAACTCAAGAGCATGATTTCAAATACGCAGGCATATTAGAGGGTAATACATATATCAACTGTGTAGACCATTCTACAGAAGCGAATAAAATCTGTGCTGCATTTGTAATAAATGACTACTATAAACCCAAAGTAGCAGAGACAATTAGAATTTATGATGCAAGTTATCTGAATTTTGAAAAAGAAATCTACCTTCCAAAATTTTCAACTCCGGATGGTAAAGGCGGATATAAATTTTATAGACCTGACGCTAAATATTGCTTCTTTAATAATGACGGTAGTAAATATATTGTTGTAATGCAGGCTGAAGAGGGAATGCCAACTTTAAATACTTGGGCAATCTATTCAGGCAGTTTATAAGATATATTAACTTTTCAAAACTAAATATCAAAATGCTCATATATTGAATATATGGGCATTTTTTTGTATTATAAAGAATTAGATTTAGTCAAATACTAGATTATTTTAATACTCCATCAAAGGCAAATAATGAAAAGTATTGTTTTTTTCTTATATACTGTTGCTAACTTTTTAATCTTTTTTTGCCATATCTCCTATGCTCAAAATAATTATGTGATGGATGTTCAGCTTGAAGCAATTCCAAAAGAAGTTCGCATTTATGAAGAAGATACTGCTACTTATAAACTATTTTTATCAAAACCTGCAACCAGATCTTTAAAAATAGTTGAGCATCCTGATTGGATGGATGTGTCTCTAGAAAAACCCTTTATTTCGAATGATACTGTTGTGCTCAAGGTATTCAAAAATGAACAATTCGAAAGACCAATTGGCTTGACTTCTTTCTTAAAACTTGAAACGGAAGACAGTCAACTTGATCTATATTTAATGCTTATCCCCAAAAAATATGGACATCTAAAACTTTATACTGACTCTATTCATTTCAAGTCGTATGAATCTAGTAAAAGAATTGATTTTGTGAGTACTCTAGGTGAATCTTATAGGATAAAAGCTTGCTCAAAGGAAAAATGGATTGAATTCGGTAAAGAACAAAACTATATTGAAAAATTTATATCAAGTATGGACTGCCCCCACAAAAGTAGACACTAAGTTAAGATACTAAGTTTCTTTCAAACTCTAATGGCGATTGATATCCAATGGAAGAATGTAGTCGCCTAGTGTTATAAAACATTTCAATATATTCAAAAATTCTAATTTCTGCAGTACTTCTTTTCCTGTATTGTTCATGATAAAGCAGTTCATATTTTATTGTCTTAAAAAAAGATTCTGCAACAGCATTATCCCAGCAATCTCCTCTTCTGCTCATACTTTGCTGCAATCCATTTTGTTTCAGAATTTCTCTAAATTCGTCGCTTGCATATTGACTGCCTTGATCAGAATGAAAAATCAAACCTGATTTTGGTTTTCTACTCCATATTGCGTTTTTTAATGATGCTATGACCAATTCCTTTGTAATACGATTCCCAACGCTATAAGCAACTACTTTTTTGGAACACAAATCAATTACAGTTGACAAATATAACCAGCCTTCACGTGTCCAGATATATGTGATATCACCTACCCATACCCGGTTTAGAGCATTTGCTTTAAAATTTCGCTTCAATAGATTAGGAGATATTTTTTTTCGGTGATTTGAATCAGTTGTATGCCTAAATTTCTTCTTTCTTTTTGGAAATATGGCATTTTCTTTCATGAGTTGTTGAATTTGATTCAAATAACAATTTACTCCATCCTTTTTCAAAGCATGATAAATACGTCTATAGCCATAGGTACACCTGCTCTCTTCATATTTTATGCGAATTAGTGTCAAGAGACGTCTACGTCTGGATAGATACAAAGGACTTTTGCGTTTACGCCATTTATAATATCCGGCATGAGAACATTTAAGTACTTGACACATTAACCTTATTGGCCAGCATTTGAGATGACGTTCTATAAATTCAAATTTTATTATTCTTCCTGAGCGAAGAATATCGCTGCCTTTTTTAATATATCTCGTTCATCTTTAAGGCGTTTGACTTCCTGTTCTAATTTGCGGATTTGCTCATCTTTACTTGATCTATTACCTTGGCCAGTAAAGGATTCTGCTTGATTGTCCTGATATTTACGCTTCCATACATGCAGTAAATTATCACTTATACCAAGTTCTCTTGCTACTTCAGAAGCCTTTCTGCCTGCTTCGATAACTTGTTTTACAGCATTGATTTTAAATTCTTTAGAATAGCTTTGTCGTTTTGACTCTTTCATTTTGTAGACTCCGTTTTTTATAGTAATATAATATTTTTTACTATCTTATCTCTGTGTCTACTTTTTCAGGGTCGGTGCAGTAGCATGTCAGCTTTTGATGGCAAATTTATTGATAATGGCAACATAACTATAAATTTGAATAAAAACGGATTGAAAGAGGGACTACATTTTGGAAAAATTTCATTCCATTACGGAAGTAACTTTAAGGATACTCTCACATTAAAAGTTTCTACTGAAGTTCATCAACTCGAATTGCTGCCTGAAAGATTAGATACACTTTTCTTTTCTAATCAAAACAAACTGAAAGAATTCTATATAAGAAACAACGGATGTAATAAATTTGATTTTTGTATTAAGGCTGGCAATAAAGCTATTATATGTAAGCCTCAAAAAGCAACAATTGCCCCCCATGATTCAATAAAGATCAGCGTCGCTATAAACGGAAATTTTCTATATGAAGGTGACAATGTTTTCAATATTTCAATAGAAGATTTAAAACATAATAAAATTTTGAATTTACCAGTAAAAGTATTCTATCTAAATGGAGAAGAATCAGAAATTGGGAAAAATGTAGTAGAAGCAGACTATAGTAAAACCAATGATTTACTTTTGATTATAGCCAAGAATCCTAATGAAATTAGATTTTATGATACCAAAATCAAAAAGAAGCAAGCAATCCAACTAGCTCATGAACCAAATAATCTTTCGATTTCGCCGGACGGAAACTTCACTTTAGTAAGCTCATATAAAACTCTATACTATATCGATATAAAAAAACAAGAAATTATTCAAGAATTTCATATCCCTGTTGATTGTTTTGACATAGCCCTTTCCGACAATAAATGGGCTTATTTTACTCCTCGTTTCGAGCAATTTTACATAGAAGATACAAAATTCAAAAAAAATAAAGACTCCCTCACTATGTATGCATTAAATTTAGACAACGGGGAGTTTACCAGTGTAGAACAGCTTTCAAAGCACTCAGAAATAATAAAAATACATCCATCAGGAAAGTATCTGTTTACAGCCTCCCACCCATCTATGTATTTGCCTAATGGAAGATTTAGAAATCATCAAGAGCTTTCAAGTGTTTTTATGCCACCTCCCCAAAATCCGGATACATTAAAGAAGTTTGATATCAGAAATGGCACACCAAAGTTTATATCTTCTTCTGACTTCCCTGCAAAATCAATAATTGGAAGAAATTTCTGGTTCACTGACAACGGATCAAAAATTGTGACTTATGATAATTATGTTATCCAATTATCTGAAAATGCAGATGAAAATTTCAAACTGAACGGTAAATTACTTTCGAAACGAAAAGTAGAATTTGTGGATTATTCAACTACAATCAACAAAACACTAGTTATTCAATCTAATGACGATTGGAAAAACTTATTCTATGAGTTAACAATTTATGATATGTATAAAATTGAAACTCCACAGAAGATTAGCTTTCCAATTGTCCATGAAACAGATAGTAGAGGTAAACTTGAATATTTCCGATTGACTCCTAGGTTTTGTTTTTTCAATTCGGATGGTACTAAATTGATAATAGTTCTTGAGGCTGGAATCACAGCATATGGATGGAATGAATGGAAAATGGTTCTTTTGGACTTACAGTTATGATAGATTTTATCTCCCCCACTTTTCTTTTCCATACTAATTCGCTATTTTACTTGTATGAAAAAGATGATCATAATATAGGATTATTCTACCGACGTCTATTATTATCATGAGTATGTATTGCTAGCTTTTGCCAGTAACACACTAATCCAAATATTCTACCGATACTGATTTTAAGGATCTTCACCACAAGTTTGAGAAATTCTTTTTACGTTTTTCTGAGCAATTAGAATTTGTTTTTTGTATTGCAAATAAATATTTAATTCCATAGATTACCGTTCTTTTATCAACTCTATATAGAATATGTTTTTTAAGAAATTTAAAACTACTTGGATTTATATAGTTCTATTATTGTCTATGATTCAAGGATGCGATCCTGAAGTAAACCATACGGTTGAGACAATCATTACAAATCCACAAATCACAGTCCATCCCCTAAATCCAGCATTTAGCGAAAAAGATACGATTAATTTTCATCTTTTTCATCCAGGCTCTCAAAAAGTTAAGTGGGAATTAGTCTCAAAGCCAAAGTGGCTCAGTGTAGACAGAGCATATGGAGAAGTCAATAATGAAGGTACAGTTGTGAAGGCCACAGTTCGACAAGATCTTGTACAAAAAGGGGATTATTTTGCAAATATTTCATTCGTTTCAGAGGGTGCAGGATTTTGCGAAGCATCTTTGGCATTATTTGCAGAAAAGAATCCGGATCCATATTTTAATCCGACTGAACTAATATTCAATGAGAATGAGAGTAAAAAGACAATAGAATTACTTAATAAAGGAAAAGGGGCTTTAGTTCATGGAGTTGCGGTACCTGAGCATGATTGGATAACGATTAGTGACTTCGAATCATATATATATCCTCAAGATCATGAAGTTGTTAATATATCAATAAATAGGAAAATGCTGGAACCCGGCATTACAAAATCAAATATCATTTTCTACTATAACCACTTCAGAGATAGCATAAACATTCCTCTTATAGCTCATATACCGGAAATAAAAGATGTTGAATTTGCTACTGATACTTTATTCTTTTATTCAAAGGATGAACCTAAAGTTCTCATGTTTAATAATATTGGCAACGTAGGATTTGAGTGGGAATTGGAGTCCTCATCACCACAATTAATATGCGAAACTACATCAGGTAATATCAAAATAAATGATTTTACTACTGTTAAAATCAAAGTCGATAGAAAAAATCTACAAAATGGTGAGTTTAATTTTTCGCTTACTTTGAAAGACAAAGAAGGAAATTTTGTAAATTCAATTCCTGTTTTGGTTAGAAATTTTGTAGAATCTATAGCAACAATTGAAGGAGATATTGTAGATGCTAAATATAATAAATCCTTAGATCGCTTGATTATGATAACTCAAAATCCCAACGAACTCATAGTTTATAATATTGAGGATCATACTTGTACAAAACTTAACCTTCCTAGCAGGCCAACATCTCTTGCATTTTCTGCTGATGAGAAGTTTGCTTCAGTCGGATATAATGAGGGATTTTCTTACATAAATCTAGAAACAAATATAGAAGAATTTTACTATGATTTACCTTTTGATTGTCATGATCAGGTTATAACTTCAGAAGGTAGAATATTCTTCTCTAATTCATCTCATTCAAATTCTATTAACTATTTTGATATTAAAGACCATAGTTTACACTCCTTGAAAAACTATAATTATGATTTTCAGAAAGTAAAATTATATTTACACCCTTTGGAAAAGTACTTATTCACCACAAAATCATTCAGTACAAGTACAAGTATTAAAAAATATGATATATACGAAGACAGTTTAATCTACGATGCAAAATGGTCCTCTCAAGGCTATATCGCAAATGATAAAATTTGGTTCTTGGATGAAGGAAATAGACTTATTACTGGTGTTAAAACAATATATGCTCACGATGCTAGTGAAGGATATGATTTATCTTATAAAGGAAATATAAATTTAGCAAATTCTGAACTTATTAACCTTGACTACTCTAAAAATCAGCAGAGAGTGTGTTTAATAGCTATGATTGAAGATTTTTACAAAGGTTATGCTGAATATTCTTCTATTATTTGTATTCATTCATTTGATTATTTGAGTAGACTAAAAACTATGGAAATACCACACTTTCCAATTTCTAAAACATCAAATGAATACAATTATGTTAAAGCTTTTGCTAGATATTGTTATTTCAATCGTAACGGTAATAAAATTGTAACTCTCCTAAACACAAACCAAAACCCTCATAATGCTTCAGAAGGTAAATGGGGAATTTACGTTACCAAATATTAAACAAACTTTGTCGGAATTTTTAACTGATATAGAAAAAAATGAAAAAGCTAATATACACATTATTGATTATTATAATTTTCTCTCTGGTCTCTTGTGGCGGAGAAGAAGAAGACAAAAGTACTCCTGTTGTCCCTGAAACCAAATCTCAAATTCAGATGATCCCAAAAAAGATTTCTATAACTGATCTTGATACAGCTACTTTTTATCTAAGTATAAAAAACTCTACTTCAACAACTTGGAGAGCGACAAAATATCCAACATGGTTATTGCTATCCCAAACTAACGGTAGAATAGATAAAGAAATAATAGAGTTAAAAGCGGTTGTTGATAAAAGCTACACAGAAGAAAGACGGATGATAGGAAAAATTGAAATAACAACAGATGATGCCGGCGAATGTTATTCTTTGCTAGATGCATATATCGGTCTGTATCCTGATCCTTATCTACCTAAAAGTGAATTTTATTTTGATAGCTCTTTAAAACATACAAACTTTGCTATAATAAATAAGGGAAATGCTCCTTTAAATGCAATATTTGTTACTTCTGATAATTGGATAAATACAGCTGGTCAAATTTCTGTGCCTCCAAATTCTGAAAAAGATTGCTTTATTTCCCTAAACAAAAACAACAGCCTTCCAAAGGGAATTCATAATGGTGAAGTTAAAATGTATTATAATAATTACACCGATAGCTTAATTATTAAAGCAACTGCAAAAATTGAAGAGATAAAAAGAATACGAGCAAACAAAAATTCTCTCAATTTTGATTTTGATGAATTACAAAAAAGTATGGAAATAACTAATATTGGTAATTCAAATTATCAATGGAAATTTGCTTCCGATAATCCTGCAGTAAGCTGCTACCCTAATTCTGGTAATCTTAATATCAATGAGAAAATCAAACTTCAGATTAATGTGGACAGGAGTGAATGTTTGTCTGGATACTTGAATAATTTTATGTATTTCATTAATTCTAGGAATGATACATTTGCTATACCCCTGAAAATAAACCATTATCAGGAAGATAAATTTTTGATTGAAGGTGAGGTAATTGATGCAACTTACAACAAAGCGAAAGAAAAACTTTTTTTAGTCACAGAGCATCCAAACAAACTAATAATCCTAAATATTAATGATTATTCTATGGAAGATATTCCGCTAAAAGTATCTCCTAATTGTTTGTCAGTAACTAAGGATGGTAAATATGCTGTTGTAGGCCATGATGCATATATAAGCTATATTAACCTTAGTACACAACAGGAAACCAACTTAATTTCGCTACCTCACGATATCGAGGACATTCTTTTGGCGCCGAATGGTTGGACTTATTTTATTTTCAAGGAAAATAATAACAAATCCATGGGATATATAGATTCAAAGAAAGAAAACGTGAAAACGTTCCTTGCTTCTTCTAACTGGGAATCTAAAATTATTTTGAACCCAAGTGATAATTATATATATACAAATAGGGGTACCAAATATGATATCAGAAAAGATTCTCTAATATTATTATATAATTACCCACACAGTCAAACCCAAGATTGGAAGGGGAATGGCCTTTTAATAACTGAAGATAAAAACACTCTTGTGACCAGTATAGGTTATGTATACAAATTATCTGAAAATAGAGCTGATGATATGACTATGATAAGCAATATAAATTTTTCAAATTACTTAATATGGCTTACGTATTCCAGTGAAACAAATATGTTTGCCGGACTTGTAAAGACTTTTTCAGCAGCATCGGAATCTTCTTTAAGTGATAAAATTGAGATATTCGACGCATCATCTTATTCAATGCTGAGATCAATTTCACTTCCATACTTTGGGTATCGTGATGCTCGACAAAAATATCAATTATATAGATCTGCTTCAGAATATTGCTTCTTCAATAATTCGGGTTCTAAAATAATTACTATTATGCGAACAACTTTGAATTTCCCCGGAAAAAGGATTTGGGGTGTATATACAATAGATATTTAAAAATGATAAACTGTTTGTGTTCGCTATTGTAGTCTAAGTCAGTTTTTTATAATTATTTACAGCATCAACATGAAATATTTACATTTATTTTTATTATCTTTTTTCTTTATCATCTCTTGTAGTGAGGATAAAGTAGAAACTACTGTCAATGTTTTAAATAGTTCTAAGATTAGTATATACCCTGAAAATATTGATATAACATTTACAGATACATCTACAGATACAGCGACCTTTACACTTAAAATCAGTAATCCGGGGAATTATAAATGGAATATTGCAAATCGCCCGCCTTGGCTTATGGTCTCTCAAGAGAAAGGTACAATTACAGAAGATAGTATTCAATTTCAAGCTATATTAGACAAAATACGCATTAAAAAAATCTTCTACTTAACTGATTCTTTTTCAATCATCACTAATGGTGCAGGCAGTTGCCAAGCTCTTGTGACTATCAGCCAAAAAGAATACGTTCGCCCTGAAATTCGATCTAAAGATATATACTTCCCTTCCGGAGTAAGCTCTCAGCTCGTAACTTTCTATAATCCTAGTAAAGAATACGGAGTAACTTTTTCTATGAGAACAGATGATGATTGGATAATACCTAATGGTAAGTACTTAAGAATTTCGGAAGGTAGTGAGCAAAGATATAATCTACAAATTGATAGAAGCAGGCTACCTGAAGGAGAATCTACTGGAGAAGTTACAGTCATTTTTGGAGGTATGTTCTGGAGAGATTCTTTGTTTTTGCCTGTCAGAGTAGATAATCCCTAAATTAACTACTATTCTATTCAATACAGATATAGCTAAAAGAATAATACGATGTCTAATAGCAGTTTAAGATTTTATCTCCCCCACTTTTCTTTTCCATATTAATTCGCTATTTTACTTGTATGAAAAAGGTGATCATAATAGTGGTGGCAGCAATAATGCTGTTTTTCTTTTTGGACCTGACTTTTCCGTTTCGTCCTACTAAAGATTATTCTACCACTGTCTATGATGTTAATGGGTATGTGCTTGCCACTTTCCTTAATACAGGGGACAAATGGCGACTTCATGCAGATCTCGAAGATATTTCTGAAGATTTTATAAAAGCCATTCTGGAAAAGGAAGATGCTGCTTTTTATTATCACTTTGGATTTAACCCACTGGCAATTGTCCGCGCTGCCTATCAAAATGTCTCTTCCGGGTATGTTGTTTCCGGAGCTTCCACTATTACAATGCAGTTGACTCGACTTGTTGAACCTAAAGAAAGAACTTTTATCAATAAAATAATCGAGGTCTTTAGAGCCGTTCAGCTTGAGCTGCATTATTCCAAGGATGAGATTTTGACTATGTACCTGAATCGCATACCTTTTGGTGGTAATGTAGAAGGCATAAAGTCTGCTTCTTTATTCTACCTTGGAAAGCAGGCTAAAGATCTTTCATTGTCAGAATCTGTGTGCCTTTCTTTTATTCCAAATAATCCTAATAAATTCAAAATAGGCAAAAACAATACTGCTATAAATGAGGAAAAGCAATTTTGGCTTCAGTATCATTTAGAGAACGGGACTTTTTCTGCCTCTAGGATTAAAACTGCTCAAAGTGAAGAATTTATATCTAAACGCCGTGAGCGCCCTAAGTATGCTCTCCATTTTTGTGAAAACGTCAAAAATATAAGCTCTGATACTTATAATCTCAATACTTGCTTAAATCTCAATATGCAGGCACCTATTGAAAAACTGTGCTATACCTATACTAAAGGACTTTCAAATAGAGATATTCATAACTCTGCCGTTGTTGTAATGAATAATACAACGGGAGAAGTTGTTTCTTATGTAGGTTCTAATGACTTCTTTGACTATGAACATGCTGGTCAGGTTGACGGTGTAAAAGCAATTCGCTCACCTGGAAGCGCATTGAAACCGATTGTCTACATGATGGCTATTGAAGAAGGCTTGATTACTCCGAAAACAAAAATTTTGGATATTCCTATGGATTTTGGACTATATTCTCCTGAAAATTTTGACAGATCTTTTTCGGGATGGATTAGTGCTGAAGATGCTCTCGCCCACTCTCTGAATGTTCCGGCAGTTTATCTTCTAAACCAGCTCAGTAAAAGTGATTTTACTTCCAAACTTACTAAGATGAAATTCAATAATATCAGTGTCAAAAAACAAGATATGGGGCTTTCGGCGATTCTTGGAGCGTGTGGAGTCTCTTTGGAAGAGCTTTGCGGAATGTACCGCTGCATTGCAAATAAGGGTATATATTCGAATTATAAATACTTGAAAGACAGTTCTGAAACCCTAAGAGACACAGTTTTCAATCCGCTTGCATCTGAAATGATTTCTAAAATGCTTACTCAGCTAGAAAGGCCGGACTATCCGCTGAGCTATAAATATTCTAAAGATTTACCGGAAATTGCCTGGAAAACCGGCACTTCTTACGGTAGAAAAGACGCATGGAGTATTGGTTTTACAGATAAGTACACAGTTGCAGTTTGGGCAGGAAATTTTGATAACAAAGGAGCTGCTACTCTCACCGGGGCTTCTGTAGCAACACCACTGCTTTTTGATATTTTCAGAATATTAGAAAAAGTAGATCCTTCCGGTAATCTAAAATGGATAGATATTCCTCAACGTGAAGTATGCAGCGTGACCGGTAAAAAGGCAGGAAAATACTGCTCAACAATTGAAGATTATTATATTCCATTTGTTTCTTCAAATAAAGAGTGTACGCACATTAGTGATATATTTGTCTCAAAAGACGGTAAATATGAATACTGTCTGGACTGTCTCCCCGAAAGCGGATACAAAACTACTCAGGCGGAAAGCTACCCACCTGAGTTGATTGATTTTTACAAAAGTCAGAACATTAAATATTCTGAGCGCTTACCACACAATCCGAAATGCTCAAGATATTCTGTGACTAACAATCCGTCTATAACATCTCCGATTGCAAGTCAGGAGTATATAGCTGAAAAGGGTCAGTTTAAATTGGAGCTTTCAGCAGTGGTTGCTCAGGATGCCACAGAAATGACCTGGTTTGTAGATAACTTAAAAATCGGCAGTTGCAAAACAGATGAAAAATTGTTTTACTCTCCGGAAAAGAGCGGAACAAAAAAAATCACCTGCACCGATAATCTTGGCAGAAGCTCAAGTCTTTGGGTGAAGGTGACTGTGTTTTAAAATTGTATAGTTTTATTTCAATTTCTCTTCGGGTATTTGATATTTAACAATTTCTACTTCCTTTTTTGAATTAGATTCTGCGGACATTATAATCCCGTTTTTGAAATAATAAGGTATTGAGTATCCTCTAAGTTCTATATCTTCATCAAATAGACGATTACCTTCTGTATCAAAAAATGTATAAAAAGTTTTTACTTCTTCAGTACCCCTGTCAGTCTTAGATTCATTGTGAAATCCAACCAAAAATACTTTTGTAACATCATCATATAAAAAGTAGCGAACAAAAGCCTGCATTAAATCAATCTCTTGATAATCTTGTTGCGTTTTACATTCGGCAACTTGAGATCTTACATATTCCATAGCGTTATTATATACTGTACCAAATTTTAAAGGAATATACTTGACAAAATTATATTCTTCATCCCAAACTCTAATACTATCTTGCAATCTTTGAATAGAATAATAGTTACTTCCGTCACTTTGAATTAAATCATAATATTTTCTACCCAAATAGTTCTCTGTGAAAAATATTGAAGGTTTGCCAAAAGATGTTATAAATTCTCCATTTAAATCAAAGACATGGAAACTGTTCCAATCTACAAATCCTCCCGATTTTGTATTATACCATGTATCATACGAAATAAATAATTTGTCGTTCAAGTATGAATAGGCATTAGAAATGAAAGTAGTATCCACAATCTCTGTTTTATCCAAAAACGATAAAGAGTATTTATCTTTCTCGATATTATATATAAATAATTTATTCTTTCTACTATAATATTTGCCCTTTTGCAATGCAATTATAGATTCTCTTTTTCTATCAATAAAAATGTTATGATAAGCAGGTCTTTTTTCTTTCAAGAGAGGATGGGTATTTTTCGAAGTTAATATTTCCGCTTGTCCAGTTGAATCAATTTTCAATATTGAATTTGAGCCGTTAAATCTTATATATGTTATTTCGTTTTTATCATCAAAAGTCCCAAACTTATGATAACCTGCACGTATAGTCTTTCCATTAGTTAAAACATTTGCTTTAGAAAGAACTTTCAAGGGGAGTGCCTTTGTACTCTTTTTGCTTAGAGAATCAAAAAGAGAAGTCAGTTCTTTAAACTTAATGTTAGCACCATCAAGCCTCGTATTTAAAATTACTTCTCCTTCAGAATCCAAAATCATAAATCCGGGAATTTCTTTAAAACCATAATATTCTCTGAATATTTGGTATTCATCCGCTATCACTTTTGATTTCCAATTATTTTCTTCTTTCAAATACTGCGCATATTCTTTCTCCTCTTGTTGCATAAAAACAACTCTTTCAAGGTTATATTTCTTAGTCATCATCTCTACAACTGATACATTTCTCAGATAAGCAGCGCAGCTGTTCATATCAATATAAATATACATTCTACCTATATAAGTAGAATCTCTATCAATAGGTTTGAATTGATTTGCTCTTGTCTCAATTGTTCCTGAGAATATAAGAAGAGGGATGAAAAGTAAAATCCATTTAAAGTAGTAAACAGGCAATTTAAAGAAGCTATATTTTTGGGAGTTATTTTGTTTAGTGTTCTTTGTTTTGTTTAGCTTATTAAAAACCATATATACAGTTCCTTGCATATTAATTATTTTATAAATATTGCATATTCGAATAAAATAATATACAATAAACACTTGCAATGCTAAAATTTAATATATATATAAAATAAAAAAAATCACCTGCACCGATAATCTTGGCAGATGCTCAAGTCTTTGAGTGAAGGTGATAGCGTTTAGCTAGGTTTAGTTAGACTTTTAAAAACTTTTCTACTTTATTTCTGACTGAAGGGCGTGAATTATTCTTATTTCTTTCAGCAAATTCAAGCATTTCTGACGTTATTTCTTCTTTGCTGAAAGTGCTGAAAATATCTATTACATTGGCTATTGCTACATTGGTGCATTCGGGGGATAGCTCCCCTTTTTTATAATATTCTCTTGTGTCAATGTTCAACATGAATTCCATCAGATAGGGCTGTATCTCTGTTTTTATTTTGGATATTTTATATAAAGAACTAATGGCATTTAGCGAACTTACCATTGCAGCATCTTCTGCAAGCGACCTTAGTTTACTGATTGCGATATCCAATTTGCCGGACTCCATTTCGGAGAGATATGGTATTGTTAGTATTGTTCCCCATTTAATGAAGTTGTTGCTACTATCCAATAATTCAATCAAAATATCTGCATAAGGTATTATCACTGTGGCATTCTCAGCAGCAACAGCTCGAATGACTTTATCTGCAGCAAATTTGGCAGTGCCCTTTTTTTCCTGAAGTATTTCAAATAAATCCTTCAAAGTATCAGAGTCTGAAAGTGCTAAATTCTTTAGAGTCTCAATTTCTGTTTTGTTTTCTATTAGAGTTCTAATGTTGCTCATTTGCTCTCCTACTTTGTTTTTTTAACAAGTATAAGACAAAGCAGGGTATTCTCAAAATAGTCTTTTTAACTCTATATCTTGCCCCGTCCTAAAAAGAGTTGACACAAAAGGATGGTATAATGGAATCACAACAAAACGCAGTAAAAATCAAGCGTACTCAAAAAGATTATAGTTTGGCTTTCAAATTGCAGGTAGTAGATGAAGTAGAAAAAGGCTACTTAACCTACAAACAAGCTCAACGGAAATACGGCATTCAAGGTCGTGCAACTGTTTTAGTATGGTTAAGAAAGCACGGTAGATTAAACTGGCAAGCAGAGGTCAATATGAAAAAGAAACCTGTACCTAATAAGCAGATAAAAGCTCTAGAAAAGCGTATTAAGGAACTAGAGTTAGACAAGGAAATCTTAAACAAGGCAATAGATGTAGCCGACGAAATGTTTGATACGAATATTAGAAAAAAGTACTTAGCCGAATCGTACAAGATTATCAAAGAAGAAAAACAGGCAAAACAACAGTAAGTCATGTATGTACGATATTAGGCTATAGTAGGCAAAATTATTATAAGCAATTACAACAACAATCTAAAAATCAAGAATATTCAAAAATACTAGTAGAGGTAGGTAAACACCGTAAGCTTCTGCCTCGAATAGGTACAAGGAAATTATATTACCTTATAAGTCCTAGGCTTGAAGAACTTGGTATAAAGTGCGGTAGAGACAAGCTGTTTAGCATATTGCGTGATGCAAATTTACTTATTAGAGCTCGAAAAAGATACATTCAAACTACTATGTCTAAGCACTGGTTGAAAAAGTATCCAAATACAGCAAAAGATATGGATGTAACAGCTCCAGAACAGGTTTGGGTAAGTGATATAACATACTTGAAAACAGATGAAGGGAATTGCTATTTAACTCTTATAACAGATGCATTCTCAAGACGAATAATGGGATTTAACTTAGCAAACAATATGAGAGCGGAAGAATCTCTGAAAGCTCTTAAAATGGCTATACAGAACCGTTGTTATAAAAGTAGGACATTGATACACCATTCTGATAGAGGATTACAATTTTGCAGTCATGACTATACTGAAACAGCGAAAAGAGACAATATAAAAATCAGCATGACAGAGCAGTACGATCCATATGAGAATGCACTTGCAGAAAGAATGAATAGAACTATCAAGGAAGAATTTTATTTAGATGGTAAACTCAAATCAATCTTGCAAGCGGAATACATAGTGAAAGAAGCTATTGAACTATATAATTCTTATAGACCTCATTTAGCTTTAAAAATGATGACTCCAGATTATATACATAAAATCCCCGATAAAAATTTTACCAGGGATTATTTTGATAATTAAATCTGTCAACTTATTTTAGGACGTTACATCTTTCTATTCAAGAAGACTATTCCATCATAAGTTTGATTGAATATTTAGTTTTACCTGTCTCGGTATAATCCATAATCAATATCTTTTTGTCAAAAGCAACAAAGCATTTTTCTTCCTTACCTTCTTCGCAGTAATATATGCTGTAATCCAGCCACAATTTTTTAGGTTTCGCAGAAATATCTATAATCGCTTTTTCTATGTTCTCTATATTTGACCAACTATCACCATCCAAAGAATACTTTAAATATGCAGGAGCATTCTCTGTATATTTGGTATTCTCAGGCAAAATAGACTCTATAATGAACATTTCTGTAGGCTTTGCCGGATATTTTAGTTCGCTTATTTTCTCTTTTTGAGGAAGTAAGTTATCAGTCAACTTAATCTTTAAAGTACTGACAGTTTTAGTCTCTAAGTTTGCTATTCGTATTAGATCATTATTTGTATCAATAATATATAAGAGGTTACCTACAATTTCCACATCATTGGGCTCATTGAGCTGTGCTTCATCAAAGGCACCATCCTTATATCCTCTCTCTCCAGTTCCGATTAATGTACTTAAGCGTTTACTATCCGGATCAAGGACTTTAATTTTATGATTATATGTATCGGCAATATAAACTTTCCCGTTATGATATGTACAGCCGATAGCATGCTGCAGTCTGGATCTTGGAAATTTACCGTCAATATCACCAAACTCAAATAGCCCCTGCCCTACTAAGGTAGATACATTTCCGGATTGGCTGTCAATTTTCCTAATCCCGCTCACTTCACTATCAGCTATATAAAAATTCTTTCCATCATAAGCTATGCCGCTTGGCTGAGCAAAAGAAGAGTTATCCAATCTTCCGTCAATAATATCTTCACGTCCATTACCTGCATATATAGAACTTTTTGAATCAACTAAATCAAGCTGCCATATCTGATGTGGGCCTGCCATTGCAATAATCAGTTTGTCACCTACTTTTATCAAATCCCAAGGACTGTTTAGCTCTTCAGTAAGAGCATCTCCCCCCTGTTCTCCCCAGCCACCCTGCTCTCCGGTTCCAGCTATTCTGGCAACTGTTTGGCTTTTAAGATCAACTTTTCGTATAGCATGGTTTTCAGTATCAGCAATATAAAGAGCGTCATCTTCAGCTGAATAATAAATGCCCTGAGGCCTAAAAAATTCAGCAGTTTTAAAATCTCCATCTTTTAAACCAATTCGACCATTACCGATGATATGAACCGGATTACCATTTTGATCAAGACCAATGATTCTATTATTATTAGAATCACTGATCCAAAGTAAATTTCTGGAACTATCAAATGAGATTTTTCCCGGATAATTTAAAACAGATTTTGGGCGAGTACTGTTTTCTAATGTAAGATTTAGGGGCGTTCTGTCAATTTCACCTAATTCATCAAACTCAGTTATAATTTCTTCAATTACATCTCTAATTTTTAAATATATGCCTTCACCTGAGGTAAGACCTAAGAGTTTGCCTCGAGGATTAATCAGAGCAAAAGAAGGCCAGGCTCTTGCACCATACTCCCTCCACACTTTGAAGTCTTTATCATTAACAACAGGATGTTCAATTTCATATCTTAGAACAGCCTCTCTGATGTTTTCTGTTAGCTTTTCATTTTCAAATTTTGCAGAGTGCACTCCAATAACAACAAGCTCATCAGCAAATTCTTCTTCTAATTTCTTAAGATCAGGAATTACATGAATACAATTTATACAGCAATATGTCCAAAAATCAAGCAGAACTACCTTGCCTTTTAAATCTTTCATTGAGATGGGTTTATCAGTGTTAAGCCATTCTAATCCTTCATGAAAATCCGGAGCATTTACCGTCCCTGCATACTGCATATCGCTTTCCTTCCTATTTTGTAACTTTTTATCATTTAAACTGTCTTCTTTATAGTTCGCATTGCAAGAAACAATTGAACTTGTCAGTAGTATAAAGAGTATTAGACTATATGTGGATATTTTTGTCATTAGCCTTCACTAAAAGATGAAACACATAGATAAAAAGACAAAAAGTTTTCAACAAAATTGTAAATAAATAAGAGAAATTGAGAAAATATTCGATTTAACATATATTTAACAAATTTTTGAATTGACTATTAAATATAAAAAATGTATATTAGTTGTATCTGATTACAAAAAACAGCGTGGATATGAAGAATAAAGTTATTATAGCATTAGTACTTATCTTAGCCACTGCAGCAATTTATGCCGCAGGTACTTCGATTAGAACTCTTACTGCAAAAACAAATGATACTGATATCATAGTAGAATGGATTTCTTCTAAAGAGGGCAATCTAAAAGAATATCAGTTGGAACGCAAAGGCGATAATAATGTATTTGTCTATCTGACCACTGAAGAACCTCAAGGCGATAATTCCCGCTATTCTTATGTGGATGACAAAGCATTTATGTCAAAATCTGAAAATGGAGATAAATTACTAAAAGGAAAAGATTACTTTTACAGACTCAAGTTTGTTGCTGAAGACGGATCTATTTCTTACAGTGATCCTGTACCGGTGACACAGCACATAAATTCTGTGCAGAGAACCTGGGGAATGATAAAAGAAATGTTTAGATAATTCCTTTTTTGTAATAGATTTTTTTATCAAATTGCACTTTGTATTTACAGAGTGCATTTTTTTTATCTGAGAAGTAAGTAATGAAATATATCATATTGCTATTTTCAATGTTTTTTCCTTTAGCGATGTTTGCACATGATGGCACATTGCAAGAAACCATTAAGTGCGGCACTTTTTTGCCTCAGGAAACACATCAAAAGTTAAACCAAGTATATAATTTTGGTTTTAATATGCGCAGCATAATGGATCAGACATATTCCAGCCCTTCTGGTAAGTTTCTAATTCACTATGACCTTGAAGGCTTGCATGCTGTCGACCCTACAGACAACAATTCAAACGGAATTCCAGATTATGTAGATTCAGTAGCATTTTATGCTGACTTTGTTTACCAAAAAGAGGTTGAGGAGCTGGGGTACTATTCACCTCTTCCTGAACCTGGTGGCAAAACTGATCAATATGACATATACCTTTATGAATTAGGAGAAACTGTAAGATATTATGGTTTGACTCAAAGTGACGGCTACCTCCCTACCGAACCAGGAGACAATGGCTATCGCAAATTTTACTCTTTTATGGTAATTGATAATGACTTTAGCATAACAGACTCTACAGCAGATGTCCAAAACGGAGACACTGTCAAATTAAGGACTTATCATACATTCGGATATGATGCACTCAAAATCACTCTTGCACATGAGTTCCATCATGCCATACAATATGTCTATGGTAATATTACTTACGGTACTTTGTTCGCAGAGATGACAAGTACTTTTATGGAATATAGATTTTTCCCTGAAATTAAGGATTATTACCAATACGTAAATAGACTCTTTAAATCGCTCTATGCATATCCATTTGGTGTCGACAATGCAAACGCAGGGTACGCATATTCTATCTTTGCACAATACCTTGATAAAAAGTTTGGTGATAAATTACTGAGGCGTTCTTGGGAACTGGCAGATGAAATTAATGACCGCCAGATATCTTACGTAGAAGCATTAGATTTAGCTTTGGCAGAAGAAGGTACAGATTTCGAAACTATTTGGGCTGACTTCCAACCATATATTTATTTTACAGGATCACGAGCGCAAGAGGACAAATACTTAGCCGATGCAGCAGAATTGCCTGAAATTAAGTTTTATCAAGATCTTGATTTTTTTAAAGGAGCATCATACTCCTCAGGAGAATTAAGACCACTTGAACAGAGAGGTATCCGGTTTAAACTAAAATATCTAAGCTCAAGCTCTGATACCCTGGACATTATGATTACAAATTTTGATAAAAAGCGTTACCCTCGACACTCTGAAAAACAATGGAACTATAATTTGCAATGTAGTTCAACAGAATTTGAAGGGGCTACAAACGAACAAAATAAAGACGTTTTTTGGAAAAAAGAAGATCCGGGTGAGATCTGCCATTTTATTCCTTATTTACATAAAGGTGATAAAGTAGTTTTTCTTGATTTTGCATTCCCAAATCCGTATATTCCAAAGCAGCATGCAAAATTGTTAATTCCGGTACCGGAAATAACAGATTTGTATAAAAATATCAACGTAGTTGTTTTCTCTTCTAATATGCATGAAGTCTTTTCGGAGACTCTTCCTTTTGAAGTGATGGATGACAGTAGAATAGTTATCGATATCAGTAACAAAGCAAAAGATCTTTCCAGCGGAGTTTACTTATATAAAATATCTACTGAAGAAAATGACTTTTTTGGCAAGTTTGTGGTGAAGGACACAGAATGACAAATTTTATCATCAATATATCAAAAGTTGCTAAAACTTTCGACGGTCGTAACTTTCTCTTCAAAGATGTAGATTTTGAAATAAGTAATGGCAAGTCCCTGGTAGTTACAGGCATTAATGGTTCAGGGAAATCTACACTTCTAAAAATTATAGCCGGTATAATTACTCCATCGAAAGGTGCAGTCAAATATACTGTAGATGACAAAGAGGTTGAAAAGGGTAATTGGCATGAGCACATATCATTTGTCTCACCATATCTAAATTTATATGAAGAGTTTACTCCTTTGGAACACCTGTCTCTTTTTGCTGACATTCAGGGTATTAAGTATAATCCTGAACTAGCTAAATTGAATTTAGAAAAAGTGGGGATTTACAAAGCCAGAAAGAAAGAAATAAAAAAGTTCTCTTCAGGTATGAAGCAGAGAATGAAATTTGCTCTGGCTCTTCAGAATCCATCAAAACTATTTTTTATGGATGAACCGACCAGTAATCTGGATAAAGAAGGAATTGAAACAGTTGAGAAAATCTTCGACGAACATATCTCTAAAGGAGGAGCTGTTTTAATAGCTTCCAATGAAGATAGAGAAATAAAGCTGTGTGATAAAATGATCGATATTCAAAAGTAAAATAGACACTAAAATGGGGGGCTAATCACGTGAAGAAAATTCTTCTTATTATCGTAGTGCTTGTGCTTGCATGCACTCAGGATAATCAAAATCTACTATCTAATCAGAAACAGAAAAAGCAAGAAAACTATAGAGTTCATATTTCTGAATTTAAACTTCCTCAAGAACTATTCCTATGTGGCGAGCGGTTGCCGCTTGAAATTCCTGAAGTGAAAGAAAGAGCTGAAAGAGAATTTTTCCTACTGCTCCAGCAGCCCGGACAAATAATGCTCTATCTTAAAAGGTCCGGTAGATATTTCCCTATGTTTGAGGAGATTATAGCGGAGAATAAAATGCCGGATGATTTGAAATACCTTGCTGTAGCAGAGTCTGCCTTAATTCAGGCACTTTCCAGTAAAAATGCTTTAGGGATGTGGCAGTTTATGAAGCCAACAGGAAAAAAAATGGGGCTGCTATGCGGTAATTATGTGGATGAAAGGAAACATCCTGAAATGAGCACCAGAGCTGCCATGAATTACCTCAAAGAGGGATTTGAAAGACATGGTAATTGGCTGGTTACTCTGGCAGGTTACAATATGGGACAATATGGTGTTTCAAAAAGCATGAATTATCAGGATGGAGATGATTATTTTGACTTATTCCTGAATGACGAAACTTCCAGATTCATCTTCAGAATAGCCATAATTAAGGAAATCATGGCAAATCATGAAAAATATGGTTTTTACCTTGATCCTGAAGACTATTATAAACCACACGAATATAAAATTGTAAAAGCAAAACTAATTAAAGATCTGGCTGAGTGGGCAAAAGATAATAATACAACTTACAAAGAAGTAAAATTACTGAATCCATGGATAAAAGGTAAGGAACTACCTCTTCATCCGGATAGAATAGACTGGGAAATTGCAGTACCAAAGAAATAATAAAATGAAATATCATCTAATGAAAGTGGTTCAGAGCTGTATTTGAGCCACTTTTTTTAGATATCATGGTTTTAATACGAAATACTAAGCATTTTATCTAATCTTGATAGCTACACTATATAATTCACTAGTTAAATATTTTTAGAATAAATAAGAAAGAGCTACTAAATTTTAGCGTTTATTATGAATATAGGCGAATTTAGGGCTTCGCCTTAGCAGATAGTATCAATCCCTAAATCAATACTATTGCTTCATACACTTATCTTTATGCGATTATGCCGGCCATTTTCATAGCTCTTATCATTCTGGTAACTCCTATGCCACCGCCATATCTTGGAGACATTTCCAAGCTAAGAAAAGAATCTAGCTCTTTTTGTACTCTGTCTTTTCCAAATTGTGAGTATAATAATTCTGCATACTGACCATTAGAAATAGTGTGAAATCTATCGTACATTATTTGTGAGTCAACTTCTCGTTCTGCACTACCTATTGTTTCCATACCGTGCAGAATCACGTCTACTTTGTTTGAATGCGAACCCGAATTATTACGTTTCATATTCCAGAATGGAGAAGTATGTTCAGGGAAGTTTTTGATAAAAACAACCGGGCTGATTTCATCATTCATTTTAGTTTCGTGCTCAGCCTTTAGCTCTTCCACATTATAAATTGTGGCTAAATCATCATAGTCATATTGTAAGTATTGATTTCGAGGAGTGAAATTCCCTTTCGCTTCAGTGTCTCCCTCTTTTTTAAATCCCAGATGCTCTAAAAGCTCAATTTCCATTTTAACTAACTCATCCATGCCGCCATGTGCTTCAAATTCAAACATAGGGAAGATTAAGTCATGTCTGCCCGGAATTGGGTTTGCTTCCTGCCTGTAAGAAGTGGATTGACAGAATACTCCTGCATAATCTTTATTTTTTAGCAGTTCGATTTCCAAGTCCATCTGTCCGGTTTGTTTAAGTGGCCATACCTGACCGGAATAATTAAAAGAAGATATAGTTGTCGGATCTTCGCAAGCAGCTAAAATGCTTAAACGAGGTTGGGCTGCTACTTCAATAAAACCTTTCTTTTCAAAAAAAGCTCTCATTGCTTTCATTGCTACATGGTAATTAGTAGAGTTGATTGTTTCGTGAACGTACATTTTAAATCTCCTTATATAAAACCGGATAAAAAAAAAGCCCATCATAAAAATGACGGGCTGTCTATATTGCATTTACAATTTTGACTTTATAGGTTGAAATTATTTTCTTTTTTTGCTTCATCTAAGTTCTTTTCTTTCGCATTGGATAAACTTAGCAAATATAATGCATTATCAATTACTATGCAAGACTTTTTTACTGTAAAACATATATGGAAGTAAAATATTTTTTAAGAAGATAGAAAAGCATAAATGATATTGAGCTATAGGGGCTTCTAGCTCTTGTTCTGTAAATAATATCGTAATATTTATTTACCGGGACAGTTCCGCATACTTCATTTTCTCTATAAATTTTAAGTCCTTTTACAAAAGGTATCTACTCTTTTACACTACTTCAATATCTAAATGTGCAAGTAGACCGCCTAGAGTTACGGAAGAGAATTTGGCTTTTTTTAGATTATTTTCACCGGGATTGATAGCAAAGTTGATGGAAGTGGAAAAATCTGTTTTTTCAAGATTTGTCTGCGCAAAAACAGCTTTATTAAGGTCACAACTGTCAAACACTGATTTACTGAGATTAGCGCTTACAAAATCTACTTCCTGCAAATCACAAGAAGAAAATTCAGTTTCTGAGATATTTAAGTTATAAAACGACGACATACGGAGTATGCAGTGTTCAAATTTGAATGAAAGAAGGAAGTCATTTATAGACTGGAAGTTAATGCCAAGCATTTTGCAATCTTTGAATAACACTTCTTTAAAAGAAGTATTTTCAAAAGCAGCCATGCTGAAGTTGCAATTATAGAATTGACAATCTTTAAAATCAGCACCTTTAAAATCAGAGTTACTGAAATCACAATCTGTAAAAATGCAGGAATCAAATTCGTAAAATTTGAAACTTGAGTCCTGCATTTCTAAATCAGTAAATTCTCTATCTATGTTAATTTCAGAGATCATTTATTCGTTTATCTTTTTGATTATATTGGTCGTTGATTTCCCTTCGACTAAAGGGATAACAGCAACCTCTCCCCCGTTTTGAGTCACAATATCCGCACCAACTATAGTCTCTGGAGTATAGTCTCCTCCTTTGACTATTACATCAGGGATAATTGCGGAAACCAGTTCAAAAGGTGTATCTTCATCAAAGACTGTTACATAATCAACAAACTTCAAAGCGGAGAGCACTCCTGCTCTGTCAGCTTCTTTATTCACGGGTCTGCTTGGGCCTTTCAGAGCTGAAACAGAAGCATCACTATTTAGGCCAATAACTAAAATATCGCCTAGGCGGGCAGCTTTTTCTAAGTAAGTAACGTGCCCGATATGAAGGATATCAAAGCAACCGTTTGTAAAAACTACCTTTTTGCCGTTTTGCTTCAGTTCAGTGCATACTGTTTTTAATGTTTCTCTACTTATCAGCATCTATACCATTTCTTGAAACTGTGTCTAATAACTCGTCTATTTTAATTGATACAATGCCAGGTTGCTCACAAACCACACCGGAAGCAAAGTTTGCCAAAGCAGCAGCTTCTTTGATATTTGCCTCACCGGCAATTGCAGCAGCTAAAGTGGCAATTGCAGTATCACCTGCGCCTGACACATCAGATACATTTCTGGCACGAGTCGGTACAGAAGAAACATCTCCATTTTTCTCGAAGAGCATCATGCCATCTTTACCGAGCGTAAGTAATATATTTTCGCTATCCAGCTTATCCAAAAGCATTTTACCGGCTTTAAGAACATCTTGTCTTGTATTAATGTCAATATTTAAAGCTTCTTTAGCTTCTTTTCTATTTGGCTTAAATACAGTGACACCTTTATATGTAAAGAAATTAGCAAATTTTGGATCAACAAACACAGGGACTTTATGCTGCTTAGCTCTGGAAATTACTTCCCTTATTAGTCCCTCTGAAATCGTACCCTTATTATAATCTTCGAAAATAATTCCGGCTAGACCTTTAGTTTTATCAAGCAATTCTAAAATAAAATGTTCACCTTCGTCAGAAAGATCATCTCTTACTTCTCGATCTAATCTTATTAACTGCTGATTATTACCAAATATTCTGGTTTTAACAGTAGTAGGTCTGTCATCATCCATGTAAAGACCGGAAACATCTAGTCCTATCTTCTCGCAAATTTCAATAAATGAATGACCGGAATTATCATTACCAAGCACACCACACAAAAGTGGCTGCATACCTAAAGATCTTAAGTTTTTTGCCACATTGGCAGCACCACCTAAGTGGTAAGTCTCTTTTTCAACATCAACCACAGGTACAGGTGCTTCCGGAGATATGCGACTAACGCCTCCCCAAAAGTATCTGTCCAGCATAACATCGCCAATCACAGCAATTTTTTTGCAGGCAGCGTTGTTAATTATCTCATTAGCTCTATCACGTGTTAAGTTTTGCATAGTTCAATTTTTACAATATCTATGAATACTAATACAAAGATACATTTTTTTGAGGATAAGAATAAGTTTAAATGTAGAAATGGGAAAAAATTGTGGGATTGGCTGAATTGAGCTGACAGAATAGTAGATTCATTCAAAACAAACTTACATTAATAATGTAAAATATTTATATTGAATAATACACTTAATTGGAGAGTTACATGAATTTCAAAGAACTATTTGGAATTGCTTCTAAAGCTGTAAAAGAATCTTATGATAAAGAAATATATGATATAAGATTGGAACAGGTAGAAAAGGATGGTACAGATAATTTAGTTGTTATTTCATTTGTAATTGAAGACAAAATGAAAGAAGATAGTTTAATTGCCATCACAGGCAAATACGAAAGAATTTACAAGCAAATCAGAGTTGATAAAGATAAAAATGTTGTTGGATTATATATGTTTAAATCCTGATGGTTGTCATAGATTCAAATGCACTAGTAGTATATATCTTAGGACTGATAAATCCATCTTTGATAGAAACTCATGAGAAAACATCTATTTATGATAAAGATGATTTTATTTATCTCCAAAGTCTATTATATAACAAAGAAACAGTAACTTTACCCAATATTTTAACTGAAGTTGATAATCTACTAAATAGGTTTAAAGGCGAATATAGAAGAGCTTATGCTCTTACTTTTTTGGAGTTTATACAAAAATCATCTGAAAAATATTTAGAAAGTAGTATCATTGAAAATGATTTTGAGATGTTCCAATATATTGGCCTTACTGATTTAATGATATTTGAGCTGTCAAAACAATCAGATTTTTTAATTACAACTGATTCTAAACTATCTGATTATGCAACCTGTTATGGGATTAAAGTTATAGATTTAGTTAAGTATAGAAATGACCGCTTACTCTCCCAATAAACATTCCTCAAAAATCCATATATTCGCATATATCAACAGAGGATAAAATGCGAAAACTTGTTTTAAAGATAGAATATGACGGTACTAATTTTGCCGGCTGGCAGTTTCAGCCTAATGTCCGTTCAGTCCAAGGAGAAATAGAAAAGGCTGTACTTAAGCTTACCGGGATCAATTACAGGACAAAGGGCTCAGGCAGAACAGACGCTGGAGTTCATGCTTCCGGGCAGGTAGCCACTATATTGCTGGACGAAAATTTCTCTATTCCGGACGACAAAATCGTTACTGCGTTTAATACCCGCTTGCCTAGGGACATCAGGATAAATGGTGCTAAAATCATTAGTCATGATTTTCACCCAAGATTTCATGCTATATCTAGAGAATATTCTTATAATCTCATACTAAGAGATACAGTATTTAAAAATAAATTTCATGCGCACTATAAATATCCGATAGCTCCCAATGTGCTCTTTGATTTGCAGGATATATTTTTAGGCGAAAAAGATTTTACTCCATTTTCTAAATATAATCCGACTAAATTACAATACATCTGCAATGTTACAAAATGCAAATGGCACAAAATTTCTGATACAGAATACAGACTTGACATTGCAGCAAATCGTTTTGTATATAGTATGGTCCGTTTAATCGTGGGAGCTTGCCTGGAAGTTGCACGAGGCAAACTTTCAAAACAAGATTTGCTGGAAGCATTTGAGAGATCAGACCGCCTATTAAAAATTCCTGTTGCTCCGCCCGAAGGGCTGATATTGACAAACATCATATTTCCTGATGAGTACGATTTAAATAATTTGTAAATGAAATTATTATTTAGTTTATTATCTTTTTGTTATCGTGCAAACTATTTGAGTTTGAGGATTAGTCTGGTTGAACCACCCTGGGTTATTCCCCTTCTTTTCAAAGAAAGGGCGATGCACTGAACTCAGCCAAAGTGTGGCATGCTGAAAGAATAAAGGGGTAGTTGGAATCTTGTATGTATTTAAGATATGGTGTAAAAATTTATTGCCGCTCTTGAAAGATGTTTTGAGAGTAAAAATACCGGATAGAATAATATGATAAGAATAATCCATAATCTAAAACTTCACATAAATATATATTGTGGAGTGCAAAAATAAATTCCTAACTACCCCGCCACTTCGTGGCAGTAAAGATTTGGGTTATTCCCCTTCTTTCCAAAGAAAGGGCGATGCACTGAGCTCAGCCGAAGTGTGGCATGCTGAAAGCATGACGGGGTAGTTTGAGCTGTTTGTAACTTTTTGCGATAGAATTTGGAATTAGATATGGCTGTCTCAAAAAAATAACTTTCAAAGAAAATAAAACCAAATTCCCGGTAAATGTAACTCTTAGACCAAAAGCTAGAGAACTTAGAAAAGCAGGAAATTTAGCTGAAGTTATTTTTTGGAACCATGTAAAAAACAAGCAACTACTTGGTCTAGATTTCGATAGACAAAAAATTATTGGCAATTTTATAGTTGATTTTTATATAAAAAAATTGGGTCTAGTTATTGAAATTGACGGAAATAGCCATACAAATGAAAAATTCTATTACGATAGAAACAGAGAAAATATTTTAGAATCTTTCGGTTTGCATATTTGGAGAGTTAAAGATATCGAGGTTAAAAGTAATACGAACGAAGTTATTCAATACTTAAAAGAGTATATTATAAAAAACTTCACATAAATATATATATTGTGGAGTGCAAACATAAATTCCTAACTACCCCGCCACTTCGTGGCACCCCTTCTTAAGAAGAAGGGGAATTATATAGATTTGTGTTATTCCCCTTCTTTCCAAAGAAAGGGCGATGCACTGAACTCAGCCGAAGTGTGGCATGCTGAAAGCATGACTGGGTAGTTGAAATCTTGGATGTATTTAAGATATGGTGTAAAAATTTATTGCCGCTCTTGAAAGATGTTTTAATAGTAAAAATACCGGATAGAATAATATGATAAGAATAATCCATAATCTAAAACTTCACATAAATATATATTGTGGAGTGCAAAAATAAATCATAACTACCCTGCCACTTCGTGGCACCCCTTCTTAAGAAGAAAGGGCGATGCACTGAGCTCAGCCGAAGTGTGGTATGCTGAAAGCATGACGGGGTAGTTTGAGCTGTTTGTAACTTTTTGCGATAGAATTTGGAATTAGATATGGCTGTCTCAAAAAAATAACTTTCAAAGAAAATAAAACCAAATTCCCGGTAAATGTAACTCTTAGACCAAAAGCTAGAGAACTTAGAAAAGCAGGAAATTTAGCTGAAGTTATTTTTTGGAACCATGTAAAAAACAAGCAATTACTTGGTCTAGATTTCGATAGACAAAAAATTATTGGCAATTTTATAGTTGATTTTTATATAAAAAAATTGGGTCTAGTTATTGAAATTGACGGAAATAGCCATACAAATGAAAAATTCTATTACGATAGAAACAGAGAAAATATTTTAGAATCTTTCGGTTTGCATATTTGGAGAGTTAAAGATATCGAGGTTAAAAGTAATACGAACGAAGTTATTCAATACTTAAAAGAGTATATTATAAAAAACTTCACATAAATATATATATTGTGGAGTGCAAACATAAATTCCTAACTACCCCGCCACTTCGTGGCACCCCTTCTTAAGAAGAAGGGGAATTATATAGATTTGTGTTATTCCCCTTCTTTCCAAAGAAAGGGCGATGCACTGAACTCAGCCGAAGTGTGGCATGCTGAAAGCATGACTGGGTAGTTGAAATCTTGGATGTATTTAAGATATGGTGTAAAAATTTATTGCCGCTCTTGAAAGATGTTTTAATAGTAAAAATACCGGATAGAATAATATGATAAGAATAATCCATAATCTAAAACTTCACATAAATATATATTGTGGAGTGCAAAAATAAATCATAACTACCCTGCCACTTCGTGGCACCCCTTCTTAAGAAGAAAGGGCGATGCACTGAGCTCAGCCGAAGTGTGGTATGCTGAAAGCATGACGGGGTAGTTTGAGCTGTTTGTAACTTTTTGCGATAGAATTTGGAATTAGATATGGCTGTCTCAAAAAAAATAACTTTCAAAGAAAATAAAACCAAATTCCCGGTAAATGTAACTCTTAGACCAAAAGCTAGAGAACTTAGAAAAGCAGGAAATTTAGCTGAAGTTATTTTTTGGAACCATGTAAAAAACAAGCATGCACCGACCCTGAAAAAGTAGACACAGAGATAAGATAGTAAAAAATATTATATTACTATAAAAAACGGAGTCTACAAAATGAAAGAGTCAAAACGACAAAGCTATTCTAAAGAATTTAAAATCAATGCTGTAAAACAAGTTATCGAAGCAGGCAGAAAGGCTTCTGAAGTAGCAAGAGAACTTGGTATAAGTGATAATTTACTGCATGTATGGAAGCGTAAATATCAGGACAATCAAGCAGAATCCTTTACTGGCCAAGGTAATAGATCAAGTAAAGATGAGCAAATCCGCAAATTAGAACAGGAAGTCAAACGCCTTAAAGATGAACGAGATATATTAAAAAAGGCAGCGATATTCTTCGCTCAGGAAGAATAATAAAATTTGAATTTATAGAACGTCATCTCAAATGCTGGCCAATAAGGTTAATGTGTCAAGTACTTAAATGTTCTCATGCCGGATATTATAAATGGCGTAAACGCAAAAGTCCTTTGTATCTATCCAGACGTAGACGTCTCTTGACACACTAATTCGCATAAAATATGAAGAGAGCAGGTGTACCTATGGCTATAGACGTATTTATCATGCTTTGAAAAAGGATGGAGTAAATTGTTATTTGAATCAAATTCAACAACTCATGAAAGAAAATGCCATATTTCCAAAAAGAAAGAAGAAATTTAGGCATACAACTGATTCAAATCACCGAAAAAAAATATCTCCTAATCTATTGAAGCGAAATTTTAAAGCAAATGCTCTAAACCGGGTATGGGTAGGTGATATCACATATATCTGGACACGTGAAGGCTGGTTATATTTGTCAACTGTAATTGATTTGTGTTCCAAAAAAGTAGTTGCTTATAGCGTTGGGAATCGTATTACAAAGGAATTGGTCATAGCATCATTAAAAAACGCAATATGGAGTAGAAAACCAAAATCAGGTTTGATTTTTCATTCTGATCAAGGCAGTCAATATGCAAGCGACGAATTTAGAGAAATTCTGAAACAAAATGGATTGCAGCAAAGTATGAGCAGAAGAGGAGATTGCTGGGATAATGCTGTTGCAGAATCTTTTTTTAAGACAATAAAATATGAACTGCTTTATCATGAACAATACAGGAAAAGAAGTACTGCAGAAATTAGAATTTTTGAATATATTGAAATGTTTTATAACACTAGGCGACTACATTCTTCCATTGGATATCAATCGCCATTAGAGTTTGAAAGAAACTTAGTATCTTAACTTAGTGTCTACTTTTGTGGGGGCAGTCCAGCAACTACTTGGTCTAGATTTCGATAGACAAAAAATTATTGGCAATTTTATAGTTGATTTTTATATAAAAAAATTGGGTCTAGTTATTGAAATTGACGGAAATAGCCATACAAATGAAAAATTCTATTACGATAGAAACAGAGAAAATATTTTAGAATCTTTCGGTTTGCATATTTGGAGAGTTAAAGATATCGAGGTTAAAAGTAATACGAACGAAGTTATTCAATACTTAAAAGAGTATATTATAAAAAACTTCACATAAATATATATATTGTGGAGTGTAAACATAAATTCCTAACTACCCCGCCACTTCGTGGCACCCCTTCTTAAGAAGAAGGGGAATTATATAGATTTGTGTTATTACCCTCCTTTCCAAAGAAAGGGCGATGCACTGAACTCAGCCGAAGTGTGGCATGCTGAAAGCATGACTGGGTAGTTGAAATCTTGGATGTATTTAAGATATGATGTAAAAATTTATTGCCGCTCTTGAAAGATTTTTTGAGAGTAAAAATACCGGATAGAATAATATGATAAGAATAATCCATAATCTAAAACTTCACATAAATATATATTGTGGAATTCGAACATAAATTCCTAACTACCCCGCCACTTCGTGGCACCCCTTCTTAAGAAGAAGGGGAATTATATAGATTATAATAACATATACTTATAATAAAAGGATTTTGAACATGCATAAGATAATGCTAACATCAAAGATTATTATGCTCTCTTTTATGATGCTGCTGATAGGCTCGTGTTCTGATGGAGATGATATAACTAAGATCAATCTCTTTTCTACAAGTGATGACATAAAACTAGGGAAAGATCTTGATACTGAAATCAGAGCAAATCCGGGTGAGTATCCTATTTTGAATAATGCAGCTGCAACTAAGTATGTTCAGGATATGGTTGATTTAATTATTCAATCTCCTGAAGTCAAATATGCTGATAAATTTACTTATTCTGTAACTATTATTGACAGAGATGACGTAGTAAATGCTTTTGCTGCACCTGGCGGATATCTTTACGTTTATACTGGGTTATTGAAGTTTTTGGATAATGAAGCAACTTTAGCCGGTGTCATGGCGCACGAAATTGCTCATGCTGAAAGAAGGCATTCTACAAAACGCCTTACAAAAGCTTATGGTGTTGATTTTCTTTTAGGTGTCCTTCTTGGTAGTGACCCTAATGCTACTTCGGAATTGGCTGCAGGTATACTTACAAATGTTGCTTTTATGCAAAACAGTCAAGCTGATGAATTTGAAGCAGACGAATATGCTTTTAACTATTTAAAAACTAGTAAATGGTATCCGGGTGGTATCAAGCTATTCTTCGATAAAATCACAGAAAACGGCGGTAGTTCAAGCAATTTCCTAGAAAAACTATTATCAACTCACCCTATGCCTGAAGAGAGAGTTCAAAAAGTAGATGAATTGATCAAAGAAGGGAATTTTGGAGAACCTACGGAAGAGAATTTATTTACTGACAAATACACGCAATTTAAAAATTCTATATAATGAGGAAATATGAAGGCCTTTGAAAAACTAAAACTAGCGATCAAAAAGACTAATTCGATTTTGTGCGTAGGCTTGGATACAGACATTAATAAATTACCTGAAGGTATATCTAAAGACTTTGCAGGTATGGTTGAGTTTAATAAAGCAATTATTGATGCAACAAAAGATATTGCTCCTGCATTCAAGATTAACTACGCTTTTTATGAGCAATATGGCATTAAGGGATTTGAAGTGCTGGAAAAAACAATGGAACTTATTCCGGAAGAAAGTTTTGTTGTTGCTGATGCTAAACGCGGCGATATAGGCAACACTTCTAAAGCATATGCCAAATCTTGTTTCGAACACTTTAATGCAGACTCAATTACTGTGCATCCTTACATGGGTAGCGACTCTGTAGAGCCATTTTTAAGCTATGATGATAAGATGGTATTCGTTTTAGGTTTAACCTCGAATAAGGGCTCTAAAGACTTTCAATATTTAGAAGCTAACGGCAAAACTCTTTACAGACATGTAATAGAAACTACTTCAAAGTGGGCTTCTTATGAAAATATTGGTTATGTCGTAGGTGCCACTCATCCTAGCGAGCTTGCTGAGATTAGAAAAGTAATCCCTCAAAACTGCCTTTTGATTCCTGGAGTAGGTGCACAAGGTGGAGATGTCGAAGCTGTCATCAAAGCAAATGCCGGCGGTCCAGCAATTATTAATGCATCAAGAGGTGTAATTTATGCTTCATCCGCAAAGGATTTTGCCGATAAAGCTAGAGAAGCAGCTTTGAATTACAAAAATGAGTTTAACAAATATATGTAGTGCGTTATGAAATACTTCCTATCTGTTCTTATGCTAATGATAGTAATCTCATGTGGAGATGATAAAGGATCTGCTCCGGTTGTCACTCCTCCAATAGATACTTATGTTGCAGATACTATTTGGCAACCTCAAATTGGTGATATATTTAAATATCGAGCTCAGGACGGACAGGAAGCGCAGTTGGAAATTTTAGCAGATGGCGAGTTTGAGTGGTGTCTCGATTTTTGGGACACTACCAAGCTCGCTTCTTATTATACATATATTTGTAAGTTTACAGAATACGAAGGTACTTTTCCCAAGGTTACTATGTTTGGCGCAGCTGTGCAAGACACAAATATTTTATGGGGAAAAAGAGATGTGGATATAATCAATAAATGGGACAGACTTCCTTACTATGTCTCTCTTTTTTAAGCTGAATTCTGAATTGACAGATACTACAATTTCCAGAGAATATAATTATAAGATCGCTAATGTAGAGTTTCGATGCGCTGATAGTGTAATATACTCTCTAGTTGATATGTTCTTTATCAATGATAGCCTTTACTCCAAACAGTACATGATCCAGTCAGTCAAAAAAAACAACTATACTGACATAGCCCAGGAAGGAGATGACTTTATTTTTGTAGAAAAATTTGGTTTCACTCGAATATGGAAATATGTCATTTATGATTTGGTGAGGGAGTAAATTTATGAAACTTTCAGAAAAGCAACTTCAACCAAAATTACATAAATATATATCCAATCCTTCACTCGTTTTCGCTACATTATCGGGTAAACGTTTGCAAATTCTTTCCCCCGGCAAGCTAAACGTAAAAGAAGGACCTGATTTATTAGATATTGCAATCCTATTGGATGGGATGGTCTATGTGGGTGATGCTGAATTCCACCTTAAAAGCTCTGACTGGGATAAACACAAACACTCGGAAGATTCGAGTTACGACAATGTGATAATGCATATTGTCTGCGATCATGATAAAGAACTCAAAGCTAAATTTGATACTTTGGTAATACCCGCGGAAACATTAGAAAAAGTAGAATATTCTATTGAACATGAAGTGGACTTGCAAAGTTTGGATGTTCTACAAAATTTTGCTCTACTCAGACTTCTACGAAAAGCAACTGAAGCAAAGAATCTTCTAAAAAATATGTCTATTAGGGACGCCCTTTCTGAGTATACTCGTCAGTTTATGGAACGGTATAATAAAAGACGCAGACGCCCAACATATACTAAACAAGATATTGGTGAAATCATAAACGGAATTTCTAATACTATCTTATATGATGGTCTAAAAGAGATTTCGATTGAGTCTAATTTTGTTGCAGAAGATCTTCATGTAATGAATAAAAATAACATTTTGAGTGAAGGTCAGGCGCTCCGAACAGAAATTCTTATAAATATATTCCTCCCTATGGCAATTGCTCTGTCAAATGACATAACTAGGATAGAATTATTTATATGGTATTGGTCAGCCAAATCAAAAAACAGATATGGCCATTTAATAAGACGATTCCCAACCATTAAAC
Source organism: uncultured bacterium (assembly GCA_942490685.1). GTDB lineage: Bacteria > Bacteroidota > Ignavibacteria > Kapaibacteriales > UBA2268 > JBFHIJ01. Next base: position 272,392 of record CALNXW010000016.1, on the reverse strand, counting down.
AAAATTATGTTTGGCAACAACAAGGTTTGCTGGAATATCTTAAAGAGTACGGCGAGCGAGGCGAAAAAGTGATGAAGCTCAGTGATTTCAATTTTGGAGATATATTGGATTTCTACTACTGCAGCAGTTCAGAAGATATTTTTTACGATTAGAAATATTCATTTCTTACATTCGTTACATATATAAAACAATATAAGGAGTAACAAATGGAATTTGATGTAAAAAACATTCCTTTGGAAACTGCTCAAAAAGTAGCTGATTTTTTAGAGTCTATAGACTATAACGAGCCTTATATCTACCATTTTTTACTGGAAGCAGACTCTAAAGAAAATCCGGTAGAGTACATTAAAAACAAGTTTCCAAATATCGAACTTTAATCTTTTTCTTCTTTTTCCGGACGGGGCATAGTTATTTTAAACGTTGCTCCGCTTTTCTTTTCTTTATCAGTGTATTCGTACCATACTCTCCCATTCATAGATTCTACCAATCTTTTTACAATAGACATACCCAAACCTGAGGAAAAATCATTTTCATCAGTTTTGGCAGAAGAGTTATTAAACTTATCAAAAATCTGTGACTGTTCTTCTTCCTTTATGCCCGGACCTTCATCGCTTACAGTAATCAGCATAGTGGCAGATTCTTTTCTTAACTTGTCATAATCATCGATTGAAATGATTACTTTGGTGTAGTATGGAGAGAAGCGTAAAGCATTTGCAATAAGATTTTCGATAACTTGTTCTAATTTTGCAGTATCTGCCATCAACATCTTATTGGAGGTATTAGCTTTGTATTCTAAGCTGATTCTTTTCTTCTTAGAAACAGATTCATATGATTTCAGAAGTTTATGCACTACTCGGTCGATATTTAACTTATTGATATTGAACTGTATCTTACCTTCTTCAATTTTATTTATCTCCAGCAGATCATTTACTATGTTATACATCCTATGAGTAAGATTTTCGATATAATCAAGCCTTTCCTTTTTCTGATCTTCATTTAGCTTTCCGCTGAAACTCTTGATCAGTTCTATATTGCTAAGCACAGATTGCAAAGGATTTCGCAAATCATGTGCAGTTATTTCCATGAACTCATTTTTTTCATGCAGAAGCTTTGCTAATTTTTTGTTTTGATCTGAGATTTTAGAATTTTGATCCAGAAGCTGATCTTTGGCAAATTTCAACTCTAGATGTGTACGGGTTCGAGCCAATAATTCATTTTTCTTAGCAGGCTTGATTACATAATCCACAGCTCCCAGCTGAAAGCCACGCATTAATTTATCTGTTTCATCCAGAGAAGTGAAGAAAATTACAGGAATATCTTTAAGTCTTTCAGTTGCTTTTATTCTCTGAAGAGTTTCAAAACCATCCATTTTAGGCATAACAATATCTAATAAAATTAGATCGGGAGTTATTTTTTCCAATATTTTTAAGGCTTGAATCCCATCTTGAGCCATGGATATATTGAGTCCTGCTTGTTTCAAATAACCACCGACTTCTTTGAGATTCTTTAACATATCATCAACTACTAAAACAGTAGGACGAGAATTTCTATTATTATCCATTTCAAATTTCTATAGTAGTAAAAGCATTCAAACTATTTTCAATTTCTATCAGATCAAAGTTTTCGCAACTATTATGTAGATTAATAGCAAAATCTACTAATTGTTTCATCTCATGCTCTTTGGAAGTTTTTAGAAGTCTTTTTGCAAATTCAGCTATATCATCAATAAGCATAGTATCTATCAGCTCTTGTGCTTCCGGCACCCATTTAGCTTTCAAATCTTTTAGAAATTCTGATTTGACATCATTTAAGTCTATAGTTAGCACCGGAGAATGTTCGGAAAGAATTTCCAGGCAGACCTCTTCTTTCAGAGCTTCTGCTTGATTGCTTTCTTCTCTAAACTCTTCAGGAGTTACATTGTTTCCTATTGGCAATTCGAAAGTAAAAGTACTACCTTTACCCAGCTCACTTTTAACAAAAAGCTTGCCTTGGTTTTTTTGCATAAATTCATGGCATAAAATCAACCCTAGCCCGGTTCCTTTTTCTCGCTGAGTTCCCATTGTAGAATGATAAACATCTATCCTAAACAAATTGTCGACATCCTCTTGTCTCATTCCAACACCATTATCAGTGACAGAGACTTCCACAGTATCAGCGTGACCTTTACTGATCACCAAAATTCTACCTTCCGGATGAGTGAACTTTATCGCGTTTGAGATTAGATTTCGAAGCACTGTATAGATCATATTTTCATCAGCATAAGCTATCTGATTACCATAAGATTTATGCTCCAGTGTAATTTTTTTATTTGCTGCATTCTGATTTAACAAAGACAGGTTATGCTCTATCAATTGATCCAAATGAATATTTTCGGGTTGGATAGAGATTCTGTTGCTTTGGGTTCTTGACCATTGTAGCAGGTTTTCCAAGAGCGAAGTTATTTGTTTTGCTGAGGAAAATATGGCTTGCAACAACTCAAGTGTTTCATCTTTTTCCAGCCTATCAAACTCATTTATTATAACTTCAGTTAAATTGGTAAACGAATGAATTGGGCTTTTCAAATCATGCGCAATGATAGAGAAGAACTTATCTTTTGTAGCATTTGCCTGCCTAAGTTGCTCTTCCGAATCTGCTAGACGCTCGTTTAGGGAAATAGCTCTGAAAGCATCCTGAGTGATTGTATCTCGTGAAGCAGTTAACTCTTCTATAAGTTCCTGATGTTCTTCTTCAGAAATTTTAGCTTCTGTTATATCAACTGCAATTCCCCAGTAGCTGATATTCGAAATTGGGTGCTCATTTTTAAAAGTAGTAAATGATAAAACTCTTCTTTTATCTGCAAGCGAAAATTCAAGTTCTTCATTTACCAGTTCTCTTTTTAAGTCAATAGCTTGGAAGAAATCTTTAGTCAGGTAATTTTCAGCTGTAAACTGTAGAAATATTTCTTTCCAGTTTTTATTAATAGCTATATGAGATTCAATACCTGAAAAATATGTCGCTGCTTTATTCCATAATATTATATCATCTTGCTTATCTAAAGCAAAAAGTGCAACCGGAATTACATCTATTAGTTTTAATAAGCGATTATGTTCTTTTAGAAGTTTATCATATTTAGATAATATGTTAGATACATCCCAAAAGGAGTAATAATTAGCATCTTCTTTGATCTCTACAGCTACATTACAAATTATGCTAATTTGTTTTCTGGTTTTCAGATGCAGTGTAATATGATTATTCTTATTACCATTTTGGATTACTTTGGCTTTATAAGAGGCAATTTTTTCAAGTTCGGCAGAGTAGAATAATTCTTTCAGAGAGGTACCGGCTTCAAGAGGATACCCCAATAATTGATTGAAAGCTTTATTAGTTGAAACTATAAAATTATCCACTTCCCTTATAGTAGGTACAATCGAATCACTAAAAGCTTTTATTTTATCGGCATCATCAGATGTAAATTCAGCCAGATAGAAATTTTCTAAATCAGACTCTATCGTTTTGACAATAATATTATATTCAAATCCTGAAACGATTCTGCCAAAATTGAAGGGTAATTTGATATTTTCTTGCATCAAAATATCAAACACAAGTTTATTCAATCCTTCCCTACTCTCTATTTCTAAAATAGCTTTATTGAGAAATAGCAGATCGCCCTTAGAATCGAATACACAAACCGGGGTTTGTATATTCTCTAATATATTTTTAAATAGATTTTTCAATAATGCCAAACATACTAGTTTTAGAATAGCTACATATTAAGACACGATGTCAGTCTTACTATTGCTAAAATATGACAATATTATATTTCTTCCAAAACATTAATAGAAACGAGTATAAATTTTTTATTAAAAAAGGCTAAGTAGTAATACATAGCCTTAATGTGAATTTATTCTATAATATTATATTATCAGATCAACTCTGCATATATTTTACTACCATGTCTATGTGTTAGTTTGACTTTGTAGAAAGCTTTTTCAAGAGTTCCTGCTTCTCTGAAAGTAACTCTAACGTAGTTTTCTGTCCAACCGGACCACATACCCGTATCTGGGTTAAATGACTCCGGTAATACAATTTTTTCCTTCCCTATCTGAGAATCGTAAAAAGCATCAAGTTTTCTTTCGCTCAATTCTCTTAATATATTTGTTCTTTCTTTACGAACATTCATTGGGACAACTCCCTCGAAACTTGCTGCTGGAGTATTATCTCTTTCAGAGTAAGTAAATACATGCAGATAAGAAATTGGAAGTGACTCAATTAGATTATATGTTTCTTGAAAATGCTTATCTGTTTCACCCGGGAAACCAACAATTACGTCATTTCCTATACACACATCTTCTATACTGTTATGTATATTAGTGATAACTTCCTCAAAAAACTCGATGCTGTATCTTCTTTTCATCTTTTTTAGAATTTCAGCAGAGCCACTCTGAAGAGGTATATGAAAATGAGGGCAGAAATTCTTTGAAGATTTCAGCAAATCTACTAATGATTTCTTAGCTTTATTTGGTTCCAATGATGATATTCGAACTCTTATTCCAAAGTCAAATGTGTCGATTAATCGAACTAAATCTTCAAATTTTTCACCGGTATCTGCTTTATACTCTGCAAGATTAATTCCTGAAATAATTATCTCTTTTGCTCCTGTTGCTGCAACTTGTTCGAATTCAGATTTGACCTGATCAAAAGGCATCGATCTGCTCATACCTCTTGCTAAAGGTATTGTGCAATAGGTGCATCTGTAATCACAGCCATCCTGGAGTTTCATAAAAACTCTTGTGCGCTCTTTATTTTCCAGGCTTGAAGAGGCAGTGAAGGCTAAATCAGTCATATCAGAAGCATAAACGCATGCATCTGACTCTTTTTTATATGATTCAATGATATCAGGAATATCAAACTTCTCTTTTGTACCAAAGACTCCGTTGACTCCTTCTATAGCAGCAATTTCATTTGGTTTAAGCTGAGCGTAGCAGCCCATAACTCCTATATAAGCATCAGGAAGGTTTCTTCGTGTTTTGCGAATAATTTTCCTTGCATCAGAATCTGCATTATTAGTGACAGTGCAAGTATTGATAAAAACAGCATCTGCTTCTTCACCATAGGGCACTGTTATATGGCCTCTGGATTCGAAAAGCTCCTGCAATTTAGACATATCGGCAAAGTTGACTTTACAACCGATATTATAGTAGGAAATTCTCATATATCTATATCTAATTTACTCTTTAAAAAAAACTATAAGTGTTTATTTGCAAATGTATTAGATACAAATATACCTGCTTTTATTGCATATATTGATACAATTATATCGTTTTAAGCAAGAATTATTAAAATCAGATCAATTCTTTATGCTTCTAAACATTTTATCATTACTCAGAACTTGGTGATACTGAACCTCCCGGGTTACTTTTCTTCGGAATAAGTTCAAAATCTAAGCCAGAAATCATATCTCCCTCTTCAGAAAAATTTATATATATTTCTCTGATTGCAGGGTCTGCTTGCATTTTTAAAATTCCGAGTTGTGTTTCGTCAGGATATATTTCGTAAAAGCCAGGAAATAAGCCTAAATAGTAATAACTTCCATCTGAAAATACATTAACAGGTATAGTTTTACCTGTACTCTTACTACGAATATGAATTTTAAGACCGGATTGACCTTTCCTTTTACCATCTGAATTCGAATAAAATATCTGTCCTTCAACTAATCCTGTGACTGTATATGGTACATCAATTGTTTTAAACGTATTCGGATCCGCAATAAATGAGAAATCGTCCCATATAGGTCTAACAAGAGGGTTGGCCTTAGATCCCAATTGAAGTAAAATATTATATCTATACCCAGGACGAAGATTTGATACTAGATGTACATTAGTATTTTTATCACTATATACTCTGGCTTGGGGTACTCTAACTTTTATACCTCTCAAAAGTTGTTCATTTTCATCATAACTCATATTCCCATTTTCATCGATGAAGCATCGTATAGATGCAGATCCAGAATTTCCAGAGTATATTTTGTTTCTTAAGAAGTGCATAGACTTAAGACGTGTATCTACACCTATAGAGCCTTCAGCATAGCTGTCAATATTTTGTTTCTGTTCAGACACATAAGCTCGTGAACCGAAACGCATAAATGGCAAATTATAGTTCAAAGATATGTTAGAATAGCTTGCATCAGTTTTGAAATTTTTATTCCAACTCAAGTTCAAAGATAAATTCTCAAATATTCTCTGAGTTAGAGAAAATCCGAACGAATTAAAGTCAGAATTTGAAACGTCATACAATGAATAGGTGTTTATGCTTGTTCTGGATGAAGATTCTGAAATAAAAGGAAGGGTAAAAGAATATGAGATTCTTGTAGAGAGCGACTGATTAAGAGTTGGTTTGTCAGAATAACTAAATTTATGATTGATTTGATAATCAGAAGAAAGTCTAATATTCAAAAATGTTTTATTTACTCCAAAATGATAATTACCATAAAAATTGTCGCTTCTTTTATTGATTTCAGATCTTATTCTTAAGCTGAAAGGAAACCATGAGTTTTGAGGAAGGTAAGCTCTAAATTGATATTCCTCATCTAAGTTCGAGCCATTCAAAGGAGCATTTTTTTTATACTTAGTATATGAAAACTCGTAATTCCCAATTTCTCTTTCATTGAAACTAGTCATTATTCTGTAAAAATTATCTTTTGACGCCGAAAATGCTCCGGTTAAACCACCAATCAATCTTGTGTTCAAGTTAGCAATCAATATATTTTCGTTTTCTGTGACATTATAAACATTTGATCCGCCAAAACTAAAAAAATCAGTAATTCCCATTTCTACTAGACCATCTAAGATTTTTTGTTGTTGATGCTCATCCTCGCCTGCACTAAAAGCATATCTTATTTCACCAGGTTTTAGCATTGCGCCTGGAATTTGAATATTTTCTTGTTTAGAAACTCTCCTGCCGCTTGGCTCGAATATTTTGGTTTCTATAATGGAATTACCATATGAAATGGGAATATCAAAGTAATAATAGCCATCTGCTCCAAGCTTTTCTGATTTAATCAATTTATTATTGACATGCAATTCTATCTGTGAAAAAGGTTCTGCATAATCAAAAAACGAAAATTTGGTAAATTCTTTTTTGCTACGGTACGATCTGTTAGTTATACTAACACCCTTTAAAGCTGAGTATTTATTCCTTATACTGCCGAAAGAACCAAAATTTAATGAATTGGATGCTACATTTCCTATCCTAATTTCTGAGATATACTTATTCTCGTTGAAAGGAAGCTCCCATCCATATCGATGACTTTGATATTTTCTGTTGTTTTGATTATTATAATTATAATATGAATTAATACTTAAATCACCCCCTAGCAACTGTAATCCAAGGTCTCCGGTGAAACTGTAAATAGAATATCGTTCACTATTATTCGAACCAAGCTTATAATTTAATATACCACCATCAATAATTTTGAAATCTCTATCAAATAATAAAGGAGCAAACTCATCTTCGCCCATATAATGATTAGATTGTTCTTTCTTGAATTGTCTTTGATAATCTTCTTTGATTGGCAAATCTGACTCAGAAGTTATGAAGGCTTTCAAATCATAATAACTTTCACTAATCTCCAGATTGAATAAATTTGCCATTATGCTGGGGCGCAGAAACATATCCAAATCTTTTACAATAATGCTATCTGCTGATACGAGACTTGTCTCCTGATTTACATTAATTACTTCATAATTTGCAATATTTATGTAAAAAGCTTTATCTTCACTTCCTAAATATCCACTTATGATTTTAGATTCTCTGTTGTTTACACTATAGATTTTGAGAAATGACATTATCTCCAATAAAGGTATATATACTTTACCCTCTTTGAATAATACGATTACATCCCTCTCGAATTTGTTGTATTTAATAGAAAAGACACCTTCGACAGTATCCTGAGCAAAAACCACCGAAGGCATCAGAGATAGCAAAAAGCACATAAGTGCAATTTTTATATGGCTATATTCTTTTTTCACCGGATAATAGCTTTAATTAATTTCAAAAGTTTTCTTTACAAATAATCATATATATAAAGAGAGACATGTAGCCTCAACATCTAATGCTCAGATAGATTGAATTTAGACTTAGACTATTCCTTAATCTCAAATTCGAAACTTTCTCTAATAGGTTCAAAACGAGATCTTAGTTCTTCTGGTACTTCATCAATCTCATTTGTAAATTTGAAATTTGCTATATATTTACCGGGCGGATATTTTTGTTTGTTGAAAGGGAAACGCCTTTTACCACTGAAATAAACAGGCGTAATGAGCCAAGTGTTGTCCATTTCATCACCATTCTCATTAGTCACCTGAATTTCTGTTTTACCTAAAAATGGAGCAGTTCCTGTGCGTTCTAGATCTAGTATCATATTAAATGTACTACTGTCTTGTTGCATATCAAATGAAGTAATGCTTAGTTTTGTATCTTGCTTACCTTTATGGTACATTATTACAGTAACCATTGCAAATGCAAGTTTAACACCTACATTTACTTTTTGTAAATCAGAAGAGTCTATTTGTTTCTCTATATTTTGTGAAGTTGTTTTAATACGAGTCCAGTAAACACCCTCATCTAAACTTCCCGAATTTCTGAGAAGAAATCTTACAGTTTGTCTTTTCCCAGGAGCCAATTCAAGTTTCTTAGGAAATATAGCCAAATTATTTGCCAATGAGTGTTCTTTTACAGCTGCACTATCTTTGTACTCCATATACGGGTTCCCGAGTGAATCAAGCGCCGGATATCCAAATATAAGTTCTATGGATATTTCCTGAGTTTTGTTTGCTGCATTCAATACATACATCTCAGCGGATCTGGTATAAGGATCTACAAATATGGCAGGTGGTACAACTGAAACCTGTGCATTTGAATAAATAGCAAGGCTATTTATAACAATGAAAAATACTATAAAATATCTCATTTTTTTTGCTACCTCTGTAATTATCAAAAAAAATCATATCCCCATATATTGGACTTTTACTGTCTGAACGAATGAATAATTCCCTTGGGTTGCTGTACTTTCAACATTGACAGACTTGACTGACATTTTGATATATTTATGACCTGTTGGCATCCATTTCGAGCCGTCATAATAACGCTTGCATATGAAGCAGGGGGAATTCCCGATTTTCCAGTCCAGCACTAAAGTAACTCCCGATTGCTCAGTTTCAGTAATTACTTCTGTAGAAATCAAAGAGAATCTCCGACCTTTAATATGAAAATATGTGCAATGAACAGAAGAGTTGAACTCTACATAGCTACCTGCAATGATACAACCCAAATCTATATCATTACTTACATCAATACTCAAATCATCGCAAGCATTTGACAGATAGGTCAAGCTGTAAAAGAGTATAGAGAGTAAAAATAAGTAGTATTTTAAATTCATAGTTGACTCTTCTTTAAAATAAGCTCCTAATATTTTGTACTATTAGGAGCAAAACTTTCTTGAAATGATTGCAGTTATAAACAAGTATAATGTGCTGTTGCTGTAAATGTGAAATAATGTATTCCCAGCCTTGCGTTAGCTGTTGCAGAAACATTTTTTACATTAAGCTCTCCGGACCAATATCCATCATCTTCATTAATAATGTAAGACGTGGGGCTTACAACTTCATCATGTATTGTATCTACAAAATCTACACCGATTGTAACACCTTCACTGTTAGAACATTGATATTGACAAACATTTGAACTCACTTGAGTCATTGATTTATCACAACTTATCGTTAGCTCAATATCTTCATTTCCTGATCCGGTTACTTCCAGACTAAACCCTGTAAGATCTATACCATTATTGTCTCTGTACGTGCTTGCCTGCACTACAACTATTTTATGGGTTTTAGAGCTGTAAGGATTAAATCTAACAGTAATCGGTTGCAACACTTTGCAGGAGACTTCTCCTTCGTTAATTGGCTCAGGTTCTACAGCAGAATCTGCAGAGTACAACGCGACACCTGACAATAGTGCTATAATAACCGCAATAAGTATCGTTTTTATATTTATATAGTCGATCATATTGCTTATCCTTTGTTTTAAAAAGAGAGTAAGGGTTTATGTAAAATCCTCACTCTCTTTTATAATTTTTATAATACGTATTCTGCAGTCAAAGTTTGAGTTGCACTATAAACACCAGGAGTTGAACCAGTAGTTGTTGCACCGGTAATGGTCAATTCCACAGTCATAGTTTGATCTTCTGCGTGAATATCATTAATATTTGCAGCTACTGAAGTGACTACATCACCACTGGTTGGTGTAGCTCCAGCATCATTAGTTGCACCTGTGCGGTTATCCGTAATAGTAAATCCGAAAGTAACAGTTTCTGAGCCATCTCCGTTAGCAGGCGAAGCAGTATTTAGTATCCATTTAATATGATGACCACCTGAGCCTGTAATTGTCCATAAAAGAACATTATTATCTGTTGATTGATTGCCAGGTGCCCAATCCTCAGTATTAATAACTATTAGTTCTGCAAAATCATCAGTTGCATTTACAGTAAGAGGCTGAAGTACATGTACATCAACTGTTGCTTCATTTGTAGCTTCAGGAGTTTCAGCATTTAAATTAACCAAAGTAAGCATAACAAGAGCTAGTGCAAGTGCGAAAAACTTTTTCATTGTAGCATTCCTTTAAGAGATGATTATTAATTGAATTAATGGTTTTCTACTGAGTTGTATTTTGCCTAGGATTAAATAATAACTCTAATAGAACATCCATCTAATGAAAGTAAATTTTATGATTGATTTAGTAAAATTACTAAAACATCAATCATGTCATATCTTTCACTTGCAATTTACAATAAGCGATGTATCTGCACAATACCATAAGCTGCTGGTTTTTTTAGATTAAGTATAATGCATTAGCTGTCATTCTATCGCAAATAATACGTAGAATCACAACAACTACGGATTAACAAAATGTCAATCAGAAATGGAGCTAGATCAGTTTTTTAAAAGGAAGATAGCATTTCAAATGCAATTTGATTTTGATGGTTTAAGTTCGATGCTAATTGAAATAAATGTTTTTAAAATAATTCTAATTAATTTGAATATATTTTCAAAATATGGAAAACTTAATTGTATTCAGGTAATATTTCATTGAATTCGTGTAAAATACTTATACTTTAGTATTGTTTGGTAGGACTTGTGCAAAAAAAAAGGCCTTCATATTGATGAAGGTCTTCGAGTATATATCCGAAAAAAGTATTATTCTTTTTGTGCATATAAGATACCTAACAGATGAGTCACGTTTCGTGCACCATACTTATTTAGCATATTCCTTCTGTGTGTTTCTACTGTTCTTACGCTTAAGTGTAATTTTTCAGCCACTTCATTAGAAGTAAAGCCTTCTGCTAGTAAATCCAAAACATCTTTTTCTCTTTCTGTAAGCTCAAAACCAAGATGGCAAACAGCACCTTTATGCTTTTTGTTGTTAATCAGAGCCATAGTAGTATCACTACATAGATATTGCTTACCGGCAAGTACCTTTTCCATTGCGACAACTAATTCACCGACATGTACATTCTTACTTACAAAACCTAATGCCCCGAGACCAATAGTTTTACGTATGAGCTTTGGATCTAACTCAACTGATAATATCATAATCTTTAAGTCAGGGTTCTCCTCAAGTAATTCTTCAATTATCTCATCTCCGTTTTTGTCCGGCATTTTTAAATCAATGTAACGTCCTAAAATAAGTTGACAGATTTAATTATCAAAATAATCCCTGGTAAAATTTTTATCGGGGATTTTATGTATATAATCTGGAGTCATCATTTTTAAAGCTAAATGAGGTCTATAAGAATTATATAGTTCAATAGCTTCTTTCACTATGTATTCCGCTTGCAAGATTGATTTGAGTTTACCATCTAAATAAAATTCTTCCTTGATAGTTCTATTCATTCTTTCTGCAAGTGCATTCTCATATGGATCGTACTGCTCTGTCATGCTGATTTTTATATTGTTTCTTTTCGCTGTTTCAGTATAGTCATGACTGCAAAATTGTAATCCTCTATCAGAATGGTGTATCAATGTCCTACTTTTATAACAACGGTTCTGTATAGCCATTTTAAGAGCTTTCAGAGATTCTTCCGCTCTCATATTGTTTGCTAAGTTAAATCCCATTATTCGTCTTGAGAATGCATCTGTTATAAGAGTTAAATAGCAATTCCCTTCATCTGTTTTCAAGTATGTTATATCACTTACCCAAACCTGTTCTGGAGCTGTTACATCCATATCTTTTGCTGTATTTGGATACTTTTTCAACCAGTGCTTAGACATAGTAGTTTGAATGTATCTTTTTCGAGCTCTAATAAGTAAATTTGCATCACGCAATATGCTAAACAGCTTGTCTCTACCGCACTTTATACCAAGTTCTTCAAGCCTAGGACTTATAAGGTAATATAATTTCCTTGTACCTATTCGAGGCAGAAGCTTACGGTGTTTACCTACCTCTACTAGTATTTTTGAATATTCTTGATTTTTAGATTGTTGTTGTAATTGCTTATAATAATTTTGCCTACTATAGCCTAATATCGTACATACATGACTTACTGTTGTTTTGCCTGTTTTTCTTCTTTGATAATCTTGTACGATTCGGCTAAGTACTTTTTTCTAATATTCGTATCAAACATTTCGTCGGCTACATCTATTGCCTTGTTTAAGATTTCCTTGTCTAACTCTAGTTCCTTAATACGCTTTTCTAGAGCTTTTATCTGCTTATTAGGTACAGGTTTCTTTTTCATATTGACCTCTTGCTTGCCAGTTTAATCTACCGTGCTTTCTTAACCATACTAAAACAGTTGCACGACCTTGAATGCCGTATTTCCGTTGAGCTTGTTTGTAGGTTAAGTAGCCTTTTTCTACTTCATCTACTACCTGCAATTTGAAAGCCAAACTATAATCTTTTTGAGTACGCTTGATTTTTACTGCGTTTTGTTGTGATTCCATTATACCATCCTTTTGTGTCAACTCTTTTTAGGACGGGGCACAAGTACTAATAAATCAGTATTGGTACTGTTTACAAATGCAAGAGCTTCACTTCCGCTTTTCGCAGCACCTGCCAGCTCCATGTAAGGTGACTCATTAACAAACTGCTGTAATAAAGAAGAAAAGAGAGGCTCATCATCAGCTATAAAAACACGATGTAAATTCATTTTTATACAGATCCTTACTGAATAGTACATCACACTTGCCTCATGACAACTCAATATAATACAAATAATATAAATTGCAAATTTTTTTTGCAAACATACTAAAAAAAAGGTATAAAACAATCCATTACTACGTATTTATACATTTTTTCTAATTTTTTTATGAATATTTGTATTTATACATCTGCTAGCTATAACGTGGTATTCTTAAAAGAATGTTTATTTCCTAATAATTTATTTGTATATTATGTAGAATAAATAATATTAAATAAACGGCACTCATATGATAAAAATTCTAATTGCTGAAGATCATATTTTATCTGCTGAGTTGCTCAGTATGTATTTAACTCAGGCTCTGAAATCAAAAGACATAACTATCGTTTTAGATGGGAAAGACCTCTTGGAAACAATTGATAGAGATAAACCTGATTTACTTATACTTGATTTAAATATGCCTAAAATTGATGGGCTAAAAGCTTTGAGAAAAATCAGAGAAAAAGACAAAACTATCAAAATTTTTATCTTGTCAGCTTATAGTGACAAATGGATAATAAGAGAAGCCAAGAGGAGTGGTGCAGACAAATACATAAGCAAATCGCACGATACGAGGGATTTGATTAATATCATAAGAGAGGCAGAAAACACCACCAAAGATGGCACTTTTTTTTTATGATAAGTAAATAAAAGTACTTGTATATACAATAAAACACCCCACATCCATCAGATGAATGTGGGGTATTGTTTGCTCTGTCAAATTTATATTATTTGACTAATTCTTACATTGGAAAATTACTTTGCCAATGGTTCGAAACGCGCTTGGAAGAAACGTAAGTATTGTGGTTCGTAAACCATTTTCATACCTTTAGCTTCGTTGCGTTTTTCGTACAAGTCGATTACTGATTCAGCCACAACGTCTAAGTGTGATTGAGTGTAAACACGACGAGGAATAGTCAAACGAACTAATTCAAGTTTTGGATAGTAGTGTTCGCCAGTTTCTTTGTTACGGCCTGCAGAAACGATACCACGTTCCATAGCACGTACACCAGACTCAATATACAAGTTAGCTGCAAGAGTTTGTGCAGGGAACTCATCTTGAGGGATGTGGCTGTAGAATGCGCGAGCATCCAAGAATACAGCGTGACCACCGATAGGGCGAACTACAGGAACTCCAGCTTCGATTAATTTATCACCCAAGTATTTTACTTGTCTGATTCTGTATGACATATAAGCATCTTGAGCTGCTTCTTCCATACCGCGAGCCATAGCTTCCATATCACGACCTGCAAGACCACCGTATGTGTGAAGACCTTCGTAAACAACAACCATGTTACGTAATTCTTCAAAAATATCGTAGTCGTTTAATGCAACGAAACCACCGATATTTACAAGCAAGTCTTTTTTACCTGACATAGTACAAGCGTCAGACAAAGCGAAGAATTCTTTTAAGATTTCTGCAACAGATTTGTCAGCATAACCTTCTTCTCTTTGTTGGATATACCAAGAGTTTTCCATACCACGAGTAGCATCGATAACAACTTTGATACCATTGTCATGAGCTAATTTGTGAACTGCTTTCATGTTTGCCATAGAAACAGGTTGGCCACCAGCCATATTTACAGTAGCACCTACAGTAATATAAGCAATGTTTTCAGCGCCTTTTTCGTCGATTAATTTTTTAAATTTATCAAGACACACATTACCTTTGAATGGGTGTTCAGCAGATGGATCATGAGCTTCGTCAATAATTACGTCAACAAAAGTACCGCCTGCTAATTCTTGGTGCAAACGAGTAGTAGTGAAGTACATGTTACCAGGTACGTATTGACCTTTTTTGATCAATGCTTGAGAAAGCATGTGCTCAGCGCCACGACCTTGGTGAGTTGGTACTAAATATTTGTAACCGTAGTATTTTTGAACGTTAGATTCTAAGTAGTAATAGTTTTTACTTCCGGCATAAGCTTCGTCGCCAAGCATCATACCAGCCCATTGGCTATCACTCATCGCAGAAGTACCTGAGTCAGTCAACAAGTCAATATAAACATCTTCTGATCTAAGCAAGAAAGTGTTATAGCCGGCTTCAGCTATAGCTTTTGCGCGATCTTCTCTTGAAGTAACTTTCAAAGGTTCAACAACTTTAATTTTGAAAGGTTCTGCCCAAGATTTGCGTTTTTCAGCCATCAGTTAAATCCTTCTTAAAATTCATCAATGTAACATTCCCGCTTTTCGGGCTTATGTTAACTATCTATTAAACAATAATTGTGTCGATATTTCTATCAGTCGGGCAAATTTAGTTAAATATTTAGAATAAACCAAATACTTTGAAAATAAGTGAGTTAGAGTTTTCCACAATTATTGGAATTTAATTCTTATTTGAACTTAGTCACTTTTCTGTTTCTGCTCTTGTTAATTTTCATCGCCAGTCCTGATTCAGATATTCCTGAATTTTTTACTTCAAGTATGGTTATAAGATATATCAAATATTCTAATTTGGTATTTAATTGTCTTGAATATATCAGTATCTATAATTATATTGGCTGATATGAAAAGAGTAATCGAACATATCGAAAGCCAATACTATACTGACAACACAGAGATTGCTATTTACGGCAAGTGTGGAGTATCTATCATCTTGTTTTCTCAGTCTAAAAATGACATTTTAGAATCTGAGCACTCAGGGCTTATCGAACTGCTTTTACCACTTCTGCGCAAAGGGAAATTTAAAATATTTTCTGTTGCGAACCCATGTTCTAACATTTGGGAAAGTGATAAATCTCCTGAAGAAAAATCGGAGTTGCTTCATAACTTCAATATGTTTATTACTTCAGAATTGCTCCCTTTTATATTTAACAGTTGTGGCACTCCGGTTCCAATTATTACAGCTGGATCAGGTAAAGGTGCCTTTCATGCTGCTAATACTTTTTTTAGAAGACCTGATATTTTTATCGGAACTATTGTGGTGAATGGTACTTATGATTTATCTGACATTACCGGTAATTATTTTGATGATAACTGCTACTTTAACTCTCCTATGCATTTTTTACCTAATCTGACAGATCCCTATTGGATGACTTTTCTTAAAAACCGCAGGCATATCTACCTTTCTGCAGGCCAAAGTGATCTAAGCGCTGATTCTACTGTAGCACTTTCAAATATTCTTGCTGAAAAAAACATTGTGCATGACTGTAATATCACGAAATCTGCAATAGACGGGAGCCAAAAAGACACTAATGATTTGATGCTTGCTTCTGTGAAAAGAATATTGACTAAAGCCCTTTAGTTAACTCCTGATTTTATTCCATTTCTTACAATTTTTTCTTATATAATGAGTATATTTGTTTTATTTGAAACCAATATATAACTCTAAATATGATAGATACACATGCGCATATAGACACTGAAGCTTTTGATAACGACAGAGAAGATGTAATACAAAGAGCTTTTGATTCCGGTTTGGAAGGAATTATTATTCCCGGAATTGAACCAAAAGATTTTGAAAGAGTATTATCTATAGCCCAAAAACATAAAAAAATATTTTGTGGTGTTGGTGTTCATCCACATAATGCTTCTGATTATAATGAAACGGTGGCGACCAAGATCAGAGAAATTGCTTCTGAAAGTAAAGTTGTTGCTGTTGGCGAAATTGGTTTGGACTACTATTATGACTTTACTCCTAAAAGAGTTCAGATAGATGCCTTTAAAAATCAGATAGAAATAGCTAAAGAACTTAATTTGCCAATTATCGTACATAACAGAGAATCTGATAAAGACTTGCTTAAATGTCTCGATGAATTGCAGGATGGTTCGCTAAAAGGTGTTCTCCATTGTTTTTCTTCAGATCAGGAAACACTGAAGAGAGCAATAGACTTAGGTTTTCACGTATCTTTTACCGGCAATATTACTTTCAAAAAGTCTACTCTTTCTGATGTGGTAAAAGACGCACCATTAGATAGGATTATGCTGGAAACTGATTCTCCTTACATGACTCCTGTACCCTTCAGAGGTAAAAGGAATGAGCCTGAGAAAGTAAGTTATGTGGCAGAAAAAATCGCAGAAATAAAATCAATTTCTACCGAAGAGGTTATTACTATGACAACTAATAATGCAAGAAAACTGTTCAATCTTTTTATGATAGCTTTTATTTTTTGCTTTGGTTCTTTTGTGGTGAACGCTCAAGAGACTGAAGAAGAATATGATGATGACTATGAATATTATGATGATGAGGATGTAGAGCTTGCTGATGATGAGTATATTGATGAGGAAACCGGCGAAATAATGGTAAATCCTTTTAAAAGATTTATTGGTTTTGGCCCTGTGATCGGTACAAATACAATTGTACAGTCTCAGTTGATTCATGTCACTCCTGACAGCACTTTAGATAAATCTATTTCTTATGAAGGTGTAGTTGCTTATGGTGGCAGAGTTGTTTGGGGCGCTACTGATTATCTTTTACTGGAAGGCGCATATACTTATTCAAAAAACACAAAAGTTACTGAAGATAACCCGGGAATAGAGCCTTTCACATATTCAGTTTACAACCTGACTTCTCACTGGATTCCTAACCCAAGGAATCGCATAAATTTCTTCGGCTCTATTGGGCTTACTTACTTCACAAGTAGAGTAGCAGTGCTGCAAGAAGATATCCGAGTTATGGAATCTAGCTCTCAGATGGGCTTGAACTTCGGTATTGGTTTAGCTGCTAATTTTAATTTAGATTCGTATGGCTTATTAGCATTAACTGCTGAATGGAGAATTGACTTCAAACTCAACGAAGAACAACAAGCCATCCAAGAACACAAAAATACATACAGAGGCGACGTTTCAGAGTTCTTCTCTATTCCTAGATTCGGAATTATCTGGTATCCGCCGTTCTAATTACACTAGAAAATTTATATAAAGGACTATGCTGAGAAAGTATAGTCCTTTTTTTATTTATAAGATATTCAGCAACTGATATTCTTGAGACATAATTAAGAATTTGCCACATTAAATTCTTTTACTATTTTTGCCATGTGCTTATAACAGCATATATAATATGCAAATTGTAACATTAAAACAGACGTAAATTAAATGACTAAAAGAGACTTTTTCATCCTGCTTATCAAAGTATTTGGGCTATATTCGATTATCCTTACACTTTTTTCTCCTTTACCTCAGAATATCTCTTTCGCTTTGAGCTTTATAAACCTATCTTCTATTTTATGGATTATTCTGGTGACAGGTTTTACACTTTGGCTGCTAAAAACATTGCTTTTTAATACTGACAAAGTTGTTAAATTTTTAAGGCTTGATAAAGGATTTGACGATGATAGAATAGAAATTGGTAACTTAGATCCAAGTACTATAATTAAACTTGGCACTTTCATTATAGGCGGATTTTTAATTATAGACAACATCCCAAACTTTCTTAGTCATACCCTTTTCTCATTTAAAGCAGAAGTTGTTGGTTATGAATACGCTTCAAAACAATACTTCCATTGGGCTGTGAGTGGTGTAAATATACTTATCGGCTTGTTTCTATTCATAAAATATGATTTTGTTGCCAGAATGTTTAAAGTTGAGAAGAGGGATAGTAAAAAAACACTGTCAGAGTAGTGTTTTTCTGATATTAGCTTTTTCATCAAAGCGCTACTTTAATCTTTAGAGCTATTAATATCAAGTCAAATAGATAGCAGTAAAAATCTATTATGATTTAGAATTACAGGATTAGTCAAGATTAACAATCTTCGATTTTGTGATATTTTATTTTGTATATATCAAAAGACCTTAAATCAATTCACTATTGCATATTAGGAGTGAATAATTATAACAACTACAGATAAGAAAAAACGTTTTTTTGATACATTAAAACGTGGAACAGGAGAAGCATATTTGATAGCTAAGGAAAATCCGGGAATTGATTTTTCTTCCTATATTATCAAAGGTGCTTTAAAAAATTATGCTTACGACGGTCAAGCTGAATCAAATAGGGCTCAATATATCTTCGATTTATATTTGCTTTCTGATAAAAAAGATAAAATCAGAAAAGCTATAATCGAAGGTATTGCGAAAGAACAAAAAGATACTTGGAGTTTGACTCATTTATTTGCGATTGCTAAGATATTTGCCCAAAAAGGCGATAGTGAAATGAGACAAGCTATATACGACAGATTCTGTTTTAAACCTATCGACTACTCAGATTGGTTGGGCTATCCTGAAATTTTGGAGCTTGACGGTCTTGAAGGACTAATTTTTATAGCTGAAAAATATGGAAAGTTTATTGAAACAAATCCTACTATTTGTCAAGATGATCATATAATAAGGCAATTTCAAAAAGATAATCCTGCTTTGAAAGTAATGGAAACTCTTGAAAACCTTGCTAAAAATAACAAGTATATAAGTATTTATCTGGAGAATATCCAACAAACAAAAGCATCTCAAGAAAAGCATCAACACAAGAAAAAAAAATATAGGGACATTGTAGACGAAGTTTTTAATGGTAAAAATATCTTTTTCTCAATTAGAAATCTGACTAAAGAAGAAATCAATCAATTAGCGAAGCAATTGGTAATAGAAAGAGACAAATCGAATATAGAAAATCTTTTGTATGTTTTTATTTTGCACAAGTTTCCATTTGACAACAGAATAATTTTAGACTTTGCAAAACAAAAAAAGACAACTAAAAATCTAATAGTTGAATACGCAATTAGCGCATTACAACATTTGCAAAGTAGCGAAATAAGAGCTTTTGCTATCGAAAAAATTAAGACTTCAAAAAATCCTATTGAGTATTTAGAAATTTTAATTTCAAATTACGAAAGCGGAGACTGTCAATTATTGAGTCAAATTGCTACTCAAACAAACAATGAAGATGATATAAAAATTTTGGCACAAATCTATTCAAATATATACAATTCTAACAAGACAACGGAATGTCAACAACCACTTGAAATATTATACAACAAAATGACTTGTGGAATCCATCGAAAGGTAATAGTTAATATACTGATTGACAATAAAGTTTTATCTGAAAAGATTAGATCTGAAATTCAATTTGATAGCAATATTGAAACTAGGCAAATCCGGATATGAGTTATAGCTTATGGAAAATAGATGCCAGTATATACTCTTTCAGCCCTTACTATCTGCATTTGTAATCAATTCAATATTACATAAATTCGACATACTCCCGACTATTTACAAAACTGATCAAACATCTCCTGAGCATCTTCCATACCAAATTCTATAGCTTTTTTCCAATCAATACATGCAGATTCATGTTCACCCAGTTGAATTTTTGTATTCCCACGATTGTAATAGGCTTTAGCATTATCCGGTTCTAAAGAAATCAGTTTATCAAAATCTGAAATTGCTCCATAGAAATCTTCCATATCGTCTTTTAAGACCCCTCGATTTAACAAAGCATGTGTATAATCCGGGCTAATTTCTAAGGCTTTGTCATAATCTAACAATGCAGAACTCGAATGGAATAATTCATCTTTTGATAAAGCTCTATTATAGTATATTACTGGATTTGTCGAATCTATTTCAATTAATAAAGTCCAATATATCAGTGCTTTACTAATACTACCTTTTTCAATTTCTTCGAGTGCTTTATCAATATATTCTTGATAATGCAATGAATCTAAACTTGGTAAGTTGGGAGATTTATCTATCTGTATTCTCAAAGCATCAAACCCACAATCATATTCATAAGCTCGCTTCGCCATATCTAAAGAAAAGAATGTTAGTGTTTCTTTAGAAACAGGAATAGAGTCTGTTGTCATTCTTATCCCGAAAATGTCATCAAGAACAATCTCTTCCTGAAATGTAAATCCATAGTTAGATTCCAAAAATTCTCTGATATTTTGCAATTTGGTTTTGCTATCAGACTCAAAATGAATCTCAATAACAGATTTTTGATATTTCTTAAGCCCATTAGCTTTTAAGTTTTCATATACATCTTCAGCACGTCGGATATCATTGTCAAAATTTTCTAAAAATGATTCCCAGGTGTTGAATGTATAACCTTCTTCATCTTCAAACTTCATATCAATAGTCATTGTTTCGATTTTCTTTGTCTTGTCAGATTCGACTGTGCGCACATTTTCTACTTGCAGCATCCAACCGTAATTCAAATCCATAATAAAGGTTGTATTGTCTGTGATCTCAAATGTAGGCATTTTGTTTTCATCAAATTTTTCTTCTACATCTTTTGGCATAACTTGCTTCAAAAATTGCAAAATAAAATCACGAGACTTCTCTTTATCAATGATTTGTTTTGTTACCAGTTTACAATACCCATCTTCAGCATTTATTTCACTTAGATATAAAGAAAATATTGCCGGCAATGGGTCTCCTCCTAAAGGATTAGGTAATTCATCTTCTAAAGTTATTGTATCATTTAAAGTAAATTCAGTTCCGTATAAAGTATGATATAGTTGAACAGATTTTGCCGTCGATTCAATAAACTCTTTTGAATCATATCTGGACAACAATTTTTGTAAGTTATCCTTTATTGCAGGCATATCAGGAAGACTTTGGATCAATGTATCTACCATTAATTTTGTAAAGTCTCTTATCTCTTCCCAATTTATCAATTCTTGGAATTCACCCATTTCACTAGTTTTATAAGTATATTTGGTTCCGTTTGATAATTTTGCAGCTGCCTCTAAAGCCGGATTAGTTTCACCTATTATATTAGTTCCAAGATTTTGCCAGTCAAATATATAAGAATTCTCTGTCGAATCAATAACTGTTAAGTTGAAATCAGTGACTGCTGTCACATTTAATATCAAACTATCAGACTTATATTTTTGCTTAGTTTTTGTAAAGGTATAATCATAACTGTCTCCTTTATCAAAATAAGTTATGAAGGTTACAGTGCTATCATTCACAAGATTATTTGCATTACTGAAGGCAAAACCTCCAAGTGAAATCAAAAGGATAACAAGTATTTTTTTCATAAGTGTCCCAATAATTTATTAACTCCCAATACAAAATAATTTCAATCAAAAACAACATTGATTTGCAACTCTAGACAGTAAAATACAAAAACTATTTTTAATATTTACAAACACTTTTGCTTTGTTATATTTTAATTTACAAGTTTTTGATAAGAGAGATTTCTCTTATTCTTTCCAAAGCTGTACCAAAATTGAAATTCATAAAATCTGATTTTGTTGCCAGAATCTTTAAAATCAAGAAGTAAGTAGATTGAGATTTGATTTTTTATCAGCTATTTTTTTTGAAAACAGGCTTTTTTATAAACTCAAATCGAGCAAAATTGATATATACATTTATGACAACTCAAGCTATTGGACAGAATGAAATGTTACAGTTCCTAACATGCTGAGCATAATTGCAATGGAATCAATGTCCGCACTGACTATTTACATCTATAAAGCATCTAAACATCTGTTCCATATATTATTTAGTGAAACAAACTTTGCTTATTCTCGTTTTTCTTTTAAGATTTAATCATATCTAATCAGAGTACATATCATGAAAGCTATTTTTATTACTCTTTGCTTTGCTATTTCAACTTTATTTATTGCCTGCAACGGTGATGATGAAAATCCTGTAGAACATAAAAAGCCGGCTCTCAAATATTTATTCGAGTTCAAAAATGATACTCAATCCTGGATAGGTGACTTTGCCGACTACCCGGATCATTCCAATATTAAAGAGTTCTACGAATTGGACTATGGTTTTTCAGGCTTGCCGGATCCTTTAGATAATAATAACGGTTCTATCATGCAAACCGGGAATAACCACAGCGATGATTTATTTATGTTCGCCAAAAAGAAAATATCCGGTTTAAAGCCTGAGCAAGAATACCATGTGAATTTTGAAATAGAAATTGCTACTAACGTAGCCAACGGTCAAATGGGTGTAGGCGGAGCTCCCGGCGAATCTGTGTATATAAAAGCGGGCGCAGCTTCTGTTGAGCCCATAAAAGTACTTGATAACTCAGATAATCACTTCAGAATGAATATAGATAAGGGTAATCAGGCAATGGGCGGAAAAAACATGCAACTTATAGGCAATTTCGCAAACGATACTGATAAAAACATCTATAAACTCAAAAAGCTGTCAACTGAAGCACCGGTTTATGTGACTTCAAATTCTGAAGGAGAAATTTGGGTGATTGTTGGCACTGACTCCGGATTCGAAGCAACTACTACAATTTATTATAATTCCATTTTTATTGACTTAGATGAAAAATAGTCTTTCTTTCACTGTTTTTGTGCGAGCTTTTTCAGATACATCAACTTCTATGATTATATTCTTAATATTTTAAGTATATTTTTTTATATTTAGATATTAGGTAAATACACTTATAGAGTTTAGGAGTTATTATGAAAAAGCTTGTACTATTTTTATTCCTTTTACCAATATTTTTTGTCAATGCTTACAGCAACGATAATGCAATTATTATTGACCACAACTGCACAAAATTAAATAAGGTGCCTGACACCTGGGTAGAAAAAACTAAATCTCAGTATCGCATAGCTTATGGTCATACTTCGCATGGAAGCCAAATCGTATCCGGAATGACACTTTTGGAATCTATTCCTAATTCAATTTATACTGTTAATGACGGAGAGTCCTCTCTTTACCTTAATGATGCTTCTCTGCTGAAAGGCGACTTAGGAAATCCTGACAGAGTCACCTGGGCATCACGAACTCGCGATATGCTGACTAATAACACTAAAAATATCAATATGGTTATGTGGTCCTGGTGCGGTCAGGTTAATGGATCTGAGGCTGATATAAACAAGTATCTGAACCTAATGGATGAACTTGAAACTGAGTTCCCAAGCATTACTTTTGTATATATGACAGGTCACCTGGATGGCAGCGGTGAAGATGGCAACGTTAACCAAAGAAATGAGCAAATCAGAACTTTCTGCAAAAACAACAACAAGATCTTATTCGACTTTGCTGACATAGAAAGCTACGATCCGGACGGCAATTATTTTCTTGATAAAGATGCAGATGATCAGTGCAACTACGACGGTGGCAACTGGGCAGATGAATGGTGCGCTGCAAACCCCGGTGAATGTGAAAATTGCAGTTGCGCACATTCAAAATGTCTGAACTGCCAGCAGAAAGGCAAAGCTTTCTGGTGGATGATGGCAAGAATAGCAGGATGGGACGGACTCACAAGTATAGAAGAAACTAATACAGCAGCCCCAAGCCTCTCCCCTAACCCGGCTAATGATTATATTGAAATATCTAGTAATCTCAACCATAGTGAATCCTATCTCAACCGTAGGGTATCCTATCTCAACCGTAGAGTTAACCCTACGGCTGAGATACAGACGACATTAAAAATATACAACAGCTTTGGGGAAAATATCAAGATAAACGGCAATGAAATATCTCACAGCGAAAACTCTATCAGAATAGATATTTCTGATCTTCCGGCAGGCATGTATTTTGTAAAGATTGGCTCGCATTCAGAGAAATTTGTGGTGGTGAGATAGGATATTGTACTTTTTATTTAATATACCATTTCTATGCATCTTTTATGTTTTTTATTTTTGACTATGTCTTTATTTTATTGTATTTTTATAATTACTGACATTCAATATATTTATACAATTATGATTTTTAATCAAGACATATTCCAAGTTAAAATCGAACAATACGATGCTTATCAATGCCTACATTATGTAAAAATTGAGACTATAGACTCTAAATTAGAAGCTTTTATTGACGAACATATCTCAAGTATTTGGAATGCTGAAAAAAGGACAGATAAATCTGTAATTATAGCAAAGAAAGAATTAGCAAAATATTTTAAAGATAAAGATCCTGATAAAATCAAAGGTTCAATTGCTGAATTTATCTTACACCTTTATTTGAAAGCAATAGGCTTTACACAAAATTGCTTGTTTAGAAATTTAGAAGAAGGATCTATTAAGAAAGGATTTGACGGATATTACTCATACTCAAATGAAGAATGGATTATGGAAAGCAAATCAGGCAGCATCCAAACCAATGGGATAACTCATATATCTAAACTTAATGAGTCCTACAAGGATTTAAAGTCAAAAATTGAAGGTAAATCAAAAAATAATCCTTGGACAAATGCATTACATCACGCTACTATTGCGAATGTTGATAATGATATTTTAAAAAACATAAAAATTCTATCTGACAATTTCACTCTTGAAGAATTCCCAAAGATTACTGATTTTAACATAATACCTTCTTCTACAATATTCTACGATGAACTAAATCAAAATTATATATCTTCAGAAGATTTTAGTAATATTTCAAAACTCAAAAAAACTTTCACATCAAAAATGATCAATATTGTATGTATTGATAAAAATTCGATTGATGATATATTGCGTTTTATTACAGAGTAAACCAACATATGAAGTCTAATGAAAAAATAAAATTAACCCGCATTAGTAAAGTTCCCCTATTTAGTCAAACAATGCACAAACTTACAATCAATGAGAAGTTATCAGAACAGGAAAAACAATTTATCCTTAGTGCGGCCATTTTATTTATTCAGTCGTATCAAAATGACAGAAGACTTACTAGTTATATTGACTTTGCATACTATATAATACTTAAATATTCTTTATTACATAAAGATTTCAAACCACTATTTGATTTATCAATTAACATAGGTTTTTACCCCATTGCTAATGATATTATAAAGCATCAGTTGCTAAAGAGCGAAAGCATAGATGATAGAATCATATTTGAAGCTTTTTCCCAGTTTAAAAATTCTGAAAATTATATAGAAACCTTTGAGCAGAATATACAGAGCAAAGAATTCTTAACCGACAAAACAAATGAAAAATGTTATATTGCTCCAACTTCTTTTGGTAAAAGTAGTTTAATTATCAAAGCAATTCAACATCTACCCCCTGAAGACAAAAAAATAGCAATTATTGTTCCTACCAAATCACTTTTAATGCAAACTTCCAAAAATATTAGATTAGCTAATTTATCAAAAAAAATTATTTTACATGATGAAATGTACAATGATGAGGAAAATTTTATAGCAATCTTTACACAAGAAAGAGCTCTACGTCTTTTAAACAGATTTAGTCTACATTATGACTTGTTGTTTATTGACGAAGCACATAATATCCTTAATAATAATTCTCGTAGTATTTTACTTTCCAGACTTATATCAAAAAATGCTAGTATAAACCCTAATCATAAAGTAATATATTTATCTCCATTGATTGAAGATATTAATAATATTAAGATTTCAGAAGAACAATCAATCTCAAACCACACAATTAAACACAATCTTAAAGAACCTGATTTGTATGAGTTCATGCATGATGGTACGGCACGGTTATATAATCGATTTCTAAACAAATTTTATAAAATCACTACTTCAAAGAATGCATTTGCGTACACCATTGAGAATTCTGCATTAAAAAACTTCATATATCTATATCGACCTAAAATGATTGAAGAATTTGCAAAAGTTTTCACTAAATCTTTACCTAAAATCAAAATGACCGATGAAATACTTGAGCTAAAAAACATATTAAAAAATGAAGTTCATAAAAATTTTTACATTATCGATTATCTAGATTTTGGGCTCATCTATTTGCATGGTAAATTGCCAGATTTAATTAAAGAATATTTAGAAGAAAAATACCGAAAATTACCTGAACTAAAGTATATTGTCGCTAACAAAGTAATCTTAGAAGGAATGAATCTACCGATTGAATCATTATTCATATATAATACTTTTAATTTAGTGGAAAAAGATCTTATTAATTTAATTGGAAGAGTTAACAGATTAAATCATGTTTTTAACGAATCAGAGAATCTCAACAAACTCATCCCTAAAGTTCATTTCGTTAATACTAAATATTTTGGAGGTGAAAATAGTAAGATGGAGAACAAGATAAAGAAATTGCGAGGTTTAAATTTTAAAGATTCTGTTGACAACCCAATGCTAAAGAAATATGATATAGAAAAAAAAGCTAAAAGTGAAGAAGCGAAACATAAAATTCGATCTATACAAGAAAATGAGATGTTCTTGTCAAGACCTCAACTGTCAGAGCAAGATAAGCTGAAAGCATATTTGATAGAATCTAGTATATCAGACCATTATGATAATCTTGACGAATTATCCCAATCCATACTTCGAAAAATTTCAATTATACTAAACGATCATACTCCTGGTGTATCGAAACCATTCAGATCGTTAACAATTTTGGATCAGCTAAATTATATTTTTATTAAAGATGTCACTTCTTTAAATGATTATGAACTTATTAGACTAAAAAATAAATCAGCTCGAGATTATTACAATAGCTTTATTACAAACTCCAGAAAGTATTCGTTAAAAGAGAATATTCATAACGAATATGAGTATTTTAAATCGAAATCAAAAAGCACGGAAAGTAAAGCTTTTTTTGGTAGGGCATATGGTGAAGTTAGTATTTCTGATAATTCGAATAATACAAACTACATAAACTTAAGAGATAAAACTGATACAGAATTAGTTAATCTTGCAATTATAAAAATAAAGATGGAAGAAGATTTTATAAGTTATAAGCTTAACAAATTGATAGTGTTTTTATTCGATTATCATCTTATAGAAGAAGATCAATATAATTTTTACGTATACGGAACTACAGATAATAAAAAAATAGATTTGTCAAAATATGGCTTAAATATAAGTCTAATTTCAAGACTTTCTAAGGACAATCAGCTACAAAATTTAAAGTTTGATGAGCATAATAATTTGATATCTGATGAAAGTTTTAACGAATATCTTGAAACAATTGATGATTTCTCAAGATTTGAAATATCTAGGTTTTTTAGTAAATAACAACCAATTTGGTTTAAGTAGATTCAAATATATTAAAAATATACAATTAAAAATGAAAGTGTAAACCATATCACACTTCCATTTATTGTATACATATACCTCTACTCCCCCCCCAAAAAAAAACTTCTAAACCAGATTAATCTGTTTTCGTATCTTATTGTGTAATAGGTTGAAATTTGAAACTTAATAGCAACTTTGGTATGATGAATAAAGAAAAGATTGAGAAGATATTTAATAAAGCTACGCAGTCAAAACATATACATGAAGCTGTTTTATTAGCAGAAAACAGTGAGGGTGATTTTTCTGTTGCCTGCACTTATGGCGATAAAACAGTTGACTCTCCGATGCAGGCTGCAAGCATTGGTAAGCTTTTTACTACGACTTGCCTTATGATTTTACAAGAGCAAAACAAAGTCTCTTTAGATAGCCTTGTAGTTGATTTTTTCGATAATTATGATTTGAATGGTCTACACGTTTTGAAGGGTGTTGACTATACAAATAAGCTCAAACTATCAGATTTATTATTCCAGACTTCAGGTTTCCCTTGCTATGAATCTGAAGGCGGGATTGTGAAAAGAGCTATAAAAGAAGATTTTAGTGTGAGCACTCAAGAGCTAATCGACATCACAAAAAAAATGAAACCTCGTTTTGCTCCACTCGGAAATAAAGCTTTTTATTCTGATCTCAATTTCCAGCTGCTTGGCGAAGTAATAGAGAAAATAACCGAACTGCCATTGGAAGAAGTCTTCCGTAAATACATTTTCGAACCATTATCTATGCAGCATACATATTTGCCAGCCGGTGATGATTTTGTCCCGAATTTGTATTATAAAGTGCAATCTTTGAAAAGACCGCAGCTACTAAAAAGCTTGCGAGGTGGTGGAAATACTATAACAACAGCAAAAGAATTAATGATCTTTTTAAAAGCATTTTTCAAAGGCAGCTTATTCCCTCAAAGTCTTTTTGGCAAGCTCTCAAATTATAGAAAACTTCAGATTCAGATGGGGCCGATTTATTATGGCGGTGGTTATATGCAAATCCCGTTAAATTCTTTGATGACTCTTTTCATGGGAAGAGGTGAGTTAATAGGGCATTCCGGTTCTACAGGATCATTGGCATTTTACTATCCAGAAAAAGACATGTTTTTTGTCGGTGATGTAAATCAGTTATTAAAACCCGGTCTTCCAATCAGCTTAGTAATGCGACTTGCAATGTCATTCAAATAGAAAAAAAAATGGAAGTGCAAACCTAATCACACTTCCATTTTTATATTTTTTTTCTGCTAAGATTATTCAGCAGCTTCTTCTATCCAATCAAAAGCTACTCAACTATATTCTTTGTCATTGTATCAATTTATCATTTAATTCAATTCTTCCTTATACACTTTTATAGATTTAATTTTTTTATTATTAGTTATCACAATAATGCCTAAGTGAAAAGACATCTGTCTTATAGCTGATTCATAACTATTAAAAGATCCATAATTTTTGCCATGCATATCATATAACATAAAAACTGTCTCAATTCCCTCCGAAAATTGACCCACTTTTCCCGCTGAAAATTGACCCACCATTTGCTAACTAATCCTGCATAAGATTGACTTCAAATGCAGGAGGGAAATAGGTGATAACAGTGGAAGATTGGGTAACTATCCGAAATTTGAAAAATCATAACCCTGATTTGGGTACACGCAAGATTGCTAAGCAGCTTAATGTTAGTCGCAATACGGTTAAATCAGCTCTAAAGAAGGATTCTGCTCCACAATATACGCGCGAGTGCAGTGCAAATCCTTTTCTGATGCCGTTTGAGGAATACATTTCTGAGAGTTTAAATAAGAAAAGACTTCGTAAAAGCAGAGTATTAGCTGATATTCGAGCAAAAGGCTATACCGGCTCTCAAAGTGCTTTTTACAGGTATTGTGAGAAGATGTCAGCGCAAGAAAAGCCATCATTCAAGCCTTACGAAACGTCTCCCGGCTTTCAGGCACAATATGACTGGAGTCCTTATACAGTAATGATTGGCGGTAAGTTAGTCAAATTATATGTATATCAGTATATCCATGGTTTCAGTCGGCATCGTGTGTTGGAAGCGGCTCTCAGTGATACTATGGCGAGTATATTGGAAGCGTTGGAAAATTCCATCATCGAATCCGGTGGCGTTTGTGAGCAAATTCAAACAGACAACGCAACAAGCTTTGTAACAAATGCCTCAAAGGATAACTTCCAATGGAATAAGCGATATTTGGCATTTTGCGGACATTACGGCTTTAAGCCAACTCGCTCTCTACCTGCACATCCTTGGTCAAAAGGCAAGGTAGAACGCCCTTTTGCATACCTCGAAGATCATTTTATCAAAGGCAATGAATATGAATCCTTCAGAAGATTTCTGCCAAAAACTAAAGGATTTTCAGGATAAAGTCAATTCCAGAGTGCATTCGACAACAAAAGCAAAACCTATCGAGCTTTTTGCAAAAGAGAAAGAATACTTATCAATTCTGCCGGAATCACGCTATGTAAGCGTCAAAGAAGAAGTTCGCAAAGTAAGTGCAGACTGCCTGATTTCATTTATGGGAAGCCGATACAGCGTGCCATATTTATTTGTTGGCAAGCAGGTTTGGGTCAAAGTCTCTAAAGGCAGCTATATCGAAGTATATTCAACAAAAAGCAAGCTCATAGCCCGTCACAAGCTCAGTTTAGAGAAAGGTAAAATTATCATGCTGGACTCTCACTATAAGAATCACAGCATAGAAAAAGGAAGTTGGAAACGTTTGTCTATGAGTTTTAGCAAGAAATTCCCTGATTTTGCCTGGTTTTTGGACAAACTATATGCACAAAAGAGAATAAATCCTGCATATCACCTTACAAGAATCATGGATACAGCTATGTATTTTGAGCATAAAGATATGGAAGCAGCTTTTCTTAAATGCCGTGATTATAACATCTTTAACTCAAAGTTTGTAAGAGCTTATGTAGAGAATAATGCTAAAGATGCTCCGGTAGAGCCTGTACGCATAGAAACCATGATAAACAAAACAATAGAAGAAGTCAATATCGTGCGAAATCTGGATTATTACAACAATCATTTTGGAGGTTAAAATGCAGACCCACGACAAATTAGATGAATATCTTAAAACGCTGACTCTGCCTTGGATTAGGCAGAATTATAAGTTAGAGGTGGAAAATGCAGCTAAAGCCAAGCTTAGTTATGCAGAATTTCTCTTTAAAATCATGCAGGAAGAAGTAATCTCGAAGCTTGACCGTTCAATCAACAGAAGAGTTCAAACAGCCGGATTCCCTCAAATAAAGCACTTTGAGAGCTTTGATTTTTCTTTTCAACCAAAGCTTGACGAAAAACTTCTGAGAGAACTCACGCAACTGCAATTTATGGATGAGGCAAAGAATCTTATCTTTCTCGGACCTCCGGGTGTTGGCAAAACGCATCTTGCCATATCCATCGGGATTAAAGCCTGCCAGCAGAGAAAAAGAGTTGCATTTTACACAACAGAGCAGCTAATGAAAGCTTTTGCCGAAGCAGAAATGATTGGTCAACTGCAAAGACTGCTAAACACATTAGACCGGCTTGATCTGCTTATAATCGACGAACTCGGCTATCTTGAGCTTACAAAGAAAACTGCATCATTTTTCTTCAGGCTGATTGCTGCAAGATACGAACGAAAATCTACGATTATTACATCGAACAAGTCCTTTGACAAATGGGGTGATATATTCCAGGATGACGTGGTCGCATCTGCCATTTTAGACAGACTTTTGCATCACTGCTATCCGTTTTTTATCAATGGAAAAAGTTTTAGAGTGAAGGATATTATAAATAAATAATTATATTGGGGTGGGTCAATTTTGCTGACAAAAACGGGTCAATTTTCAGAGGGAAAGAACAAACTGATCCTTCTTCAAATTGATCTAATTTATTTGTTTCTTCTTCAACAACAGAAGTTGGTAGTTCAATTTTATTTACAACCTGCATATTGTCTATAAAATAGAACATGTTGTTATAGACACAAGCATCTACAATACCTACACCCACAGAAGCAAAAGGATAACCATCAAAAGAATATATCAACTCTTCTGTTTCAGATATAAACAACTCTTCACCTGATTTTACATGATAGCAAATATTCTTTGTAGGTATAACATCATAAGAATATTCATCTAATTTAATCTTCTTATATATGCCATATGTATCTAAATCAAGAAAGACAATATCGAATTTAGCTCCACTTTCTGGGCTTTGTTTTGAAATTGAGTATAATGTATTCTCAATTTTTGGGTTTCGATGAAAAAGTACGTCTTTATAGTATAAATTTAAATCAAAATCTGTTTGAGTCTGATCTGTCTGATTTTTAACAATTATTGTATAATATTTCTCGTTGTTTGAATCAGCAAGCTCATAGTAGACCATTTTGTCTTCTGTTATTTTAATAGGGTAACAAAACGAATCTACACCAACGATTTTTTTAGAAAAACTGGCTAGATCGATACTATAAATACTATCGTTTACAGAATAATAGCATAAGCCTTCCTCTGCAAATACCCAATCGACATACTCACTCAAACTATCTAGAACTATCTCTTTATCTTCTTTAAACTCATAGCTATAGATTTTATAATCAATTCCTTGATAATAGACTACTCCACTGACCATACTATATGCCAATGAATTGGCAATTTGTAACCTTTTAAACTGGTCTGACTTAATATCAGATAGTATTAATTGATACTCATAATACGGGACGGCTACTTTTTCAAATAAAGATATTAGGATATCTTCTTCTATTCCACAACTACGTACATAATAACTCAAGGGTAAGCTTATACCAATCAACTTTTTATTAAAGTCTTTATCGCATTGATAAATCCCACCAGATCTTTCAATTATCAATAATGATTCTGATCCTTCTACAAAAGCAATATCACTATAGATTTTAGTACGCTTAGCACCATCCCTTGAGTACTCTATAAGATTATCATTTTCATCTATGTAATACAACTTTTTGTCTCTAGCAGCAAGCCCAGGAGGCATAAATTTCCCTACAGAAGTAATTACTGTAGAATCTATTAAATCTATATATGTCCACGAAAATCCTGAACCAAAATAATATAAATAATCTCCTTTGATTCGCCAATCATTTGTGTTAGCAAAATTAAATTGGTCACCTTGCCATACTACTTTAGTATTACCATTTGATATTTTGCAAATATTTCCGTTAGAATGATAATATATATTTTCACCACATTTAAAGAGTTTACCATTATGATTTGATGGATAATCATTATCTAGTTTTATATTTTGAAGTATCTCACCTTTCATATTAAACTGAATAATCTCCTTAGATTTTAAAACTGATACTAAGGAATCTTCCATAACATAGTCAATCATACCGGAAAAAAGATCTTGGTTCGATATCTCTGTTATATAACCAACATCTAAATGACTAAATATCAAACTTGTTTTGTCATCCTTCTTGAATACCTTAGAACATATTTTATTCTTGCCATCTAACCTGAAACTGTAAAATCGGGGGCTAAAAGACTTATCATCGGTAAATAGTTTTTTTCCCAACAATCCAACTGCTTTATCATTTTCAATATAGTATTGAGCAAACCCCACGTCCAGAATCGAAACATTGTGATGACTTACACTATTTTGGTAATCTTCAGGAAAAAATTGAGGATAAATCATTTCAGGAGATGCTGACACCCCCTGAAATGATATAATAAATATTATAATTACAATATATTTCAACATTTGTAAGACCTCATACAGATAGATTCATTTTTATTTTACACAATTCTCTCAAATATAACAGAAAATATAGGATTTTCATGACTAAAAAAACAAAAAAAAATGGAAGTGCAAACCTAATCACACTTCCATTTTTATATTTTTTTCTGCTAAGATTATTCAGCAGCTTCTTCTGCTTTTTTAGCTTCAGCTTCAGCTTTTGCTTTAGCTTCTTTACGTTTTTTACGCAAATCGCGTTGGCGATCATAGCGAGCTTTAACTACATTTCTGTGTTTTTCAACTTCAGCGTTGATTTCTTCTTCAGTTTTGCCTTTGAATTCTAAAGCGCGGCGAAGAAGTACACCTTCGTAGCTTAAAAGCAAACGAACAACGTTCGTAGGTTGAGCACCAACATTCATCCAGTAAATGCAACGCTCAGGATTAAATCTGATAGTGTTAGGTTGAGTATTTGGATCATAAAATCCAACTTTTTCGATGAAAGCACCATCGCGGCGTGCGCGTTGGTCAACAGCAACGATATCATACACAGGGTGATGAGCTCTACCTTTGCGTCTAAGTCTTAACTTAACCATTTCTAACCTTAGTTATTTAATTTATAAAACTCTATGTTTTTTGGGTTTAAGAACCACCTAAACCACGAGGGATTCTCGGCATAAAACGTGACCTTTTGCCGCGGGTCAGATTTTTCATCATTTTATGCATTTCATCAAATTGCTTAAGCAAACGGTTTACGTCCTGGACTGAAGAACCCGAACCTAATGCAATTCTTTGCCTGCGCGATCCATTGATAATTTTAGGGTTGTTTCTTTCAGCAATGGTCATTGAGAGGATAATTGCTTCGACACGGTTAAACGCATTATCGTCAATTTGAACATTTTTAAGCTGGCGATCCATCCCGGGAATCATACCAAGTAAGTCCTTAATAGAACCCATTTTTCTGATAGTTCTAAGTTGATCGAGGAAATCCTCGAAAGTAAATTGATTTTTCTTGATTTTTTCTTCAAGTTCTTTTGCCTGCTCTTTATCGATCTGAGCTTCAGCTCTCTCAACCAAAGTAAGCACGTCACCCATACCTAGGATACGAGATGCAATCCTTTCCGGGTGGAACGGCTCAAGAGCGTCTAATTTCTCACCGGTACCAACGAATTTGATAGGCTTACCTACAACGTCAAGTACTGAAATAGCAGCACCACCGCGAGTATCACCGTCAAGTTTTGTAAGTACAACACCAGTGAGAGCAAGTTTTTCGTGGAAAGCTTTTGCAGTTGTTACTGCATCCTGACCGATCATCGCATCGCAAACGAACAATGTTTCAGTAGGTTTTACAGTATTTGCAATATTTGCTACCTCTTCCATCATCACTTCATCTATAGTAAGACGGCCGGCAGTATCCACAATTATAATATCACGAGCAAATTTTTTCGCATAGCTGATTGACTCTCTTGCAATCGCTACTGCGTCTTTGTTGTCATCTTCTGAGAAGACAGGAACTTTAATTTGATTACCGATTTGTTTAAGCTGCTCAATCGCTGCAGGACGGTGAACGTCACAAGCAACTAAAAGCGGCTGACGGCCTTTCTTTCTCAAATTGCGGGCTAATTTACCACAGAAAGTAGTTTTACCTGACCCTTGCAAACCAGCTACCATAACGATAGTAGGTGCTTGAGGAGAAAGACGTAATTCGCTCATTTTACTACCCATAAGCTCAACAAGCTCGTCGTGAACTATTTTTACGATAAGCTGCTCAGGTAGTAAGTTCCCTTTTACTTCAGTGCCGATAGCTTTTTGTTTTACTTCTTCAGTAAACTTTTTAGCAACGTGAAGGTTAACGTCAGCTTCGATAAGTGCACGTCTAATCTCACGCAAGGCATCGGCTATATTATCTTCTGTTATTGTCGATTGACCACGAAGGCGTTTTATGGCGCCTTCTAACTTCTCTTGTAAGTTCTCAAACATAATATACCACGCTAATTTACAGAACTACAAATTTATGGTATTCCTAGCTTTTATGCAATAGTAAATAAGTAGTTAGAGCAAAAAAGTTGGAATTATTTTTACAAGATACGAAATTTTTAGTTTCCAAGCTCGTTTATACTAGTAAATGTATCATATAAAGAATTTTATAATGCTTTGCGAAACTATGTTAAATCTAATATTTTGCAAAAGTTTGATAGGTGAGTGTAATAAATCTCAAAAAGATAAAGCTATATCTGATTACGAGCTTTATTTAGATTCCTGCAACAGCCCTGCAGAACTCAAAACCGCTATCAGGCTAAATTTGCGCCACCACGCACTACCTACCTATCTGGTTGTTGCGTCTTTCGAAAAATATTTGATATTCGAAAAGTCTGACGCAGATGTTTTGCAAATATACGCTAATTATCTGATAAAGCATGTACCTGAATGGAGCTATTATGCAGGTATTTTATTAGATGAAGCTCGTCGAATCAAAAGTAAAAATTGCCGTAGAAAGTAAATTTGGGTAAATTAGTTTTTTCCTAAATTACTCTACGGTATTTTTATGCCTTTTTATGGTGAATCAGTCGCTTTATTTGTAGCTTTACTATGGTCTCTGGGATCATTTATTGTTACTTCAGCTGCTCAAAAAGTAGGTGCTATCCAATTAAATATTGACCGCCTAGTTCTTGGAACTATTTATATTCTTTTTACTGCCTGGATATTAAATATTGATTTTGCTATGAGCTATAGCCAAATTATGTGGCTTAGTGCTAGTGGCATTGTTGGCATGTTCTTAGGAGATAGTTTCCTGTTTCGTGCTTTTAAAGAGATCGGTCCACGTTACGGCTTATTAGTTTTTTCGTTAAATCCTGCAATTGCAGCAATAATTGCCTATTTTACTTTTGGTGAAGATTTAGGTTTGTGGGGTATTTTAGGTATATCTATTACTCTTTCCGGTATAGGTTTGGTAGTAATGGATAAAAGGAAATTTGCTGCAAATAAATTCCAGATAAATGCAAAAGGTGTAAGCTATGCAGTGCTTGCTGCTATGGGACAAGGTACAGGCCTAGTTCTTGCCAAAATGGCTTATATGGAATCTCATTTGCACTTTTTTGCAGCCACATCAGTCAGATTAATAGCTGCATTTGTATGCATGCTACCTGTTGCATTATTATTTAAGAAGTACAAAAATCCAATCAAACTATATGCAGCTGATACAAAAATATTTGCGCTTATAGCTTTGGCAACTTTTATGGGTACATACTTAGGTGTATCGCTTAGCTACGAAGCTGTGACAAATGCTAAAGTGGGCATTGCCTCAACTATTATGTCATCTATGCCGATACTAATGTTACCTATATCATATTTTTATTTTAAAGAAAATATAGGCATTAAAGGTATACTTGGTGCTGTGCTTGCAGTTGGCGGCATTGCAGCCTTATTTATGGTATAGTATTTTAAAACAAAAAATCTCTTAAGGTAGGTGATGAAATTTGGGTAAGGACAAAACTCCGAGATACTCAGCAGCAGAAATATTGACAATAGGCTAAGGGTGGGTGGTGTCAAATATTTCGTAAGTCAATTAAATACATAGTTTTATTTGATATTTCAACCTTTTTTGTGTATATTCTTAAAGGAGGAAATTATGGATGCACCAAGATCAAATTTAGCAAGAAAACTTTTTTCAAATTCAAAAGAAGTTGAAAAAATATATGCTCGAATAAAGCAAGGAGAATCTATCCTTGGTCATACTGTTGAGATAGAAGGTAAAAAATATAAAATCAGTACACCGTCAGTAGCTGAATATAGTGATAAAGTAAAAGAGATAATTGCCCAATATAGAAGTTCAAAATAATGTCTTTAACATTTACTTCTATATTGTTAATCTCTTTTTTATTACCCGGAATTTTTTTCAGAGCTTTTTTGGTAAAGTCTGATGCATTGGAAAATCCACTAGACACTAATTTTAAAACAGAAATCAGCATAATTCTCATTTCTTCCATTACTCTCCACCTTTCCTTTTTATTCTTGCTAGATTCTTTTTTCACAGATATAGCTACACTTTCTAAATATCTTATGAATGGATCTGAACAGTATAGTGAGTTTGCTACTTTTAAAATCATTAGTATCTATACACTTTCTTCTACGATATTGAGTAGTGTATTAGCAAGATTACTTCAAAAGCTTATCATCTTAAAGTATCTAGATTTCAGATTATCTTTTCTTCCCATTACGACTGAATGGTATAATCTTTTGGAAGGTAGAAGCTTTTTATGGAATTTAAAGCAAGACTACAAGAAAAATATAGATGAGATTAAAGAGATTTTGAAAAAAATTAAAGATCTTGATTCTAAAAAGGAATTAGAAAATGAGATTCAGAGACTTAAGGTTTTGAGAAAGAAAGTAAAAATAGATTATGTCTATGTTGATGCACTTATAGAAACTTCAGATGGTTTATACATTTATAAAGGAGGATTATTTAAATACTATCTGAAACAGAATAATTCTCTGGACAAGCTTGTGTTGGAGAAAACTATGAAAGACAAAATATTGGATACAGTTCAAATTATTGATGATAACCTACAAATTTTGAAAGAACAGACAAAATTTACTCCTTTTAAATCAAAACTCTTTGTGATTGAATACAACAAAATCAAAAACTTAAACATTCGGTATGATGTTTTAGAACCACAAGAATAAAAAAACCGCAGCATTTCTACCGCGGTTCCAAAATTAGATTTTATTTCTCTTAAATATTTATTAGTACTTAACTGAGCAACCATAAGGCTGAGTTACACTTGTGCTTACTTTTTTACCTTCCAGCAGTTCATCCAGTGCCGTAGAAACATAATTTTTAGATGTTTTTACATCATCCGGATTAGTCGATTTTTTATCGTCAATGGCACCGGCATAAACAAGTTTACCGTCTTTGTCAATAATGTACATATGAGGCGTTGTTTTTGCAGAATAAATCTCCCCTACACTACCTGATTCGTCAATGAGGTATGCAGTCATGTTTGCTTTCTGCTCCTTGATTCGCTTATTTATTTCTTCTTTAGAAAAATTGCCTTGTTTTCCTTCAGAAGAAGAACAGATCGAAAGCCAAACAGCACCTTTTTCTGTATATTTCTTTTGCAGGTTCTGCATATTATTTCCATCATAGTGTTTCTTAACAAAAGGGCAATCGAAGTTAATCCATTCCAAAACAACTAATTTCCCTTTAAAATCAGAGAGTTTATGAGACTTTCCTTTGCTATCAGTCAAAGTAAAATCCGGCGCTTTTTCACCTATTTTGGCTTTTGCAGGCACAATTGCATATGCTACTGATACTGCTAAGATTGCGAGAAAAGCAACAGCAAGATATTTATACATTGTTTTCATAGATATTCCCTATTGATTTGATACTTTAACAATAATAGATTCTTTACCATATTTCGAAATAAGATCAGGACTTATTATGAGCAATTCAAATTCATTTGGCTCTGCGATTCTAAAATCAGATAATGATATTACAAAAGAAAAACCGTCTGCATCCATTTGAATATCCGGATCTTTTGCATTTTCAAATATTCCTTCTGTTACAGGAAATATCTTTACCTTATTTAGTTTCGGAAGATCTAGAGTAATTTTCACAGACTCTTCGTTGATTATTAAATCATTATCAACGTTTGCTCTTAGAGGTAGCATGTTTTCAAACATTGCCAATTCTTTTTTCTTCGCCTGAGTTGTTTTTGTATTCAAGGTTGCTTTACCACTACCCGGCAAGCATTTTTCTTTGCACACCAGCCAAAGAGCTTCTGCACTAATTTTCGAGAAATCTACATTCCCGGAATAACTGAACGTATAAAAAGCAGCGACAACAC
Source organism: uncultured bacterium (assembly GCA_942490685.1). Taxonomy (GTDB): domain Bacteria; phylum Bacteroidota; class Ignavibacteria; order Kapaibacteriales; family UBA2268; genus JBFHIJ01. Next base: position 232,821 of record CALNXW010000016.1, on the reverse strand, counting down.
TTTCGTATCCAAAATTTGCCATGTCCGCAAACGGGATTTTTTCAGGATAAGGCCATGCCTGATCCTTTAGCTTTACATTTTCCGGAATAGTCCATTCGATATTTGTAGGCAAACCGGCATCACCTGGATTAATCCAGTATGTGTGCCAGTGTTTCTCCATAGTAAGTTCGGCAGCAATAGTAAATTCTTTCTTAGATTCATCGTGTTCATATAAAAACATCTTAAAATGAACCAATTCATCGCCGTTATCTTCTTTTGCCAATAATCCAACACTCATCATAAATGTCAATACAACAATTAGATATTTCATCATAATTCTCCATTTTTCACATCATTTAGCCTAAGCTAATTGACATATTTATCCGAAATTTATTTTTAAAATAAACAAAAAACCGCAGACTCACTGAATCCACGGTTTATTGATTATTGTAATAACTTTTATATTCCTATTTTACCATTAATTTGACTAGTTGTCTTGTATATCCATAATCTACTTCAATAATGTAAACTCCTGTCTTAATCTCTTTAGGCATAGGCATGCTTATAGTTTGCTCACCAGCCTGATCTAATCCACTATAAAGATGAGCAACTTTTTTACCTTCCAAATCATAGATATTCATATCTACATAGCTTTCCTTTTCAGGAGAATAATGCAGCGTAATATTATCGATTGCAGGATTAGGGAATACAAATAAATTTGACTTATTTACCGAGAAATCATCCACTGAAGTTTCTGGGTTATTGCTATTTGGACATACAGTCCAATCAAAGATTTCATGCCCAAAATGTTTAGAACCATTTGCTGCTGTAAAACCTAAAAAAGAAAAAGCATCATCTTTCAAATCTAAAGAATAAGATAAATCAATATTTAAACTAATTAGTTCTTCTAAGCTAGAATTTTCTTCTCCAAAGTAGATTTTCATCTTCTGATTGCTTCCTTTATAAACTATTCTGCATTTATAAATTGTACTATCGTTTTTGATTTCTACATTGGCAAATGTTTTTTGAACATCATGATCTGAAGATAATAGGTTATTATTCATTCCCATTATTGAAATATGTCCACTTGATGGATCTGACATAACTGCTGCTGTATTTTCATCATTCTTATAATTATCAAATTCTATTGCAATCCCATTAGGAATGCCATCATAACCAAGTCCATAATCAGTAGAACCGAGCGCGCTTAAAGAATTATTTTGAATAACAAAAGCAAGTCCACCTGCTGAAGAATGATCAGTAGACATATAATTGTTAATATGTTCATTATTTATGATTCTAAACTTAAACTCAGTAGTAAAACCTTCCAAAACAGGAAGCCTTTCATGATACCAAGCAGATCCCTTCTGATAGCTGAGCGCATCATGCATAGTTAATGTATCACCAGCAAATTCTGCACTTCCGTTCAAACTGAGATCAGATGAAGAACATTCCCAAAGCTCAAAAGCAGACTGGTGACAAGCGTTTCCAAAACGAACAATATAAGCGTCTGTAGCGACAGAAAAAGATTTGTATTCAGTATTGTCTGTAACTTGAAAATCAGAAGATTTCGTATTACCTGAACATACTATAGCGCCATTTATATCGAATAACACGTCGATGTTCTCTTCATATCCTTGACCACCAACATATGTTGACCATATAGGATTTCCCATTTGATTAACTCTTAAAATAATACCATCTTGACTACCGTTAAAAACATGAAAGCCATCTCCATACATCATGACGTCACTACTTAATGTTCTGCCTCCTATTACGACATCTCCGTTATCAAATATATCCAAACCTCCGAACATATCGTCAGTAGTAGTGCGACCTTCATTATTGCTACCACCATAAAAAGTCGACCAGATATTTTTGCCCTCTACATCAAACTTAGCTAGGTACATGTCCATGCCCCCTGCATTACCATTTTGTATAGAACTAATTTTGTTAGGCAATGTAAAACTATTTGTATAACCGGACATATAGACATTATCCTGAGCATCAATCTCTAAGTTTGAGCCCCAATCAGATCCACTCCCACCGAAATAGGTAAACCATAGGCGATCCAATTGTGGAGAATATTTTACCAAGAATGCATCTTGACCACCAAAATATTTTTCTGAGAATTGTCCATTTACCTGAAAATTTCTAGAAAGTGTATGACCGGAAACATAGATATTATCTTTAGAATCAATAGCTATACCCTCAGCAATGTCAGAATTAGAAGTTCCTATAAATCCTGAATGTAATAGTTTTCCTTGTTCTGATACACCAATAATAAACCCATCATAATCTCCGGAATAGGAAGCTCCACCTGTAGTACTCGAAAATCCTCCGGAAGATCTTCCTGTAGCCCAAACATTATTTTTTGAATCAATATCTATTTCAGCAATCACATCATAAGAATAACCACCATAAAGAGTGGAATACATCAAATCACCTTCAGGAGATATTTTTGTTAAAATCATATCATAATAACCTTTAACATAATTCTGAATTGCATCTGATGTAGTTGGATAGTTGGAACTGTTAGTTTCTCCACCAATCCAAACATTATTATTATTGTCACATTTAATATCAATAATATGATTTGTTCCTTGATTACCAATATACATGCCCCACAATAATTCCATATCTTTATCATATTTCATTACACAAATAGATCTAGAACCATTGCTTTTATTGTTCAGAGCGTCATAATCTAAAAGAAAATTAGATTCAGTTTGAAAAGCGTGATAGATATTACCTTCACTATCTTTAGCAAGATGTCCTCCATAATCAGAACTGCCTCCACCGAGGATACTAGAGAAATTTAGTTCAGGATCAATAATCAATGGATAGGACTTATTATACTCTCCAATTTTAAAAGTAAGAGTACGATTATTAACTTCTGCCCTGCATTCAACAGAGACTTTTTTCCCATTGATAATTTGGTATGTAACAGGAGTGAGTTCCTTAATAAAGCCATTTTGGCCATATGTCAAGAAATTTTCTTCAACTGTAATGTTATCAGACATATCGATGACGATTTGACTAGGATCCCCACTAGGATATACTATAAAGTCATATTTACATGAGATCCCTTTTTTATAAAAAGTCATATCAATATTATCATACAAATTTTTATACAGAATTTTATCTGATAGCATATAGCTATTTGATTGATCCTTAGTTAAAATTTTCATTTGTTTCGCTTCCCCCATGCTTACAGGATAAACGGAATTAGAATTCCTATAAACTAATTCAAATGATCCATTCTCAAAAAACTTGGGAGTGAAAGAAATTTTTGAAACATCAGCCGTAACAACTGTCTGTTTCATATCAATAAATATCCTTTCGTTAGAATATAAATTCACAGAAAGCACCAAAAACAACATAAATATAGTATTTTTCACATCTGCACCTGTAATTATGGCTTCACTTTAGAATTTCAAATATAACACATTTATATTTAATTACAAATATATTATGTTATATTTAACACAAGAAAACTCTTTGACTTGTAAAGGTCTTATTCAAATGAGATGCTTCTTTTTATAATTCAATTATTATATTGCAAATATGCTTTGTCAAAAAATATTTGAATCCTAATGATAAAAGAATTTATTAAAAAATTTGTGCCAGACACTTATATAGAAAAAAAGCAAAAACAACGATTAGACAATGAAAGATCTAAGACCTTGCTTAAAGAAAAAATAAATTTTGATGAGATACACCAGCTATTAGTAACTCAGATGGGAATCAAAGCTGGAGACACCATTTTCGTTCATAGTTCAGTTAATAATTTACATCTTGATTTTTCTTCTTTAAAACTATTAAAGCTATTGAAAGAAATAATTGGGCAAGATGGCAACATTTTGATGCCAACTTATCCAAAACTCACGTCTTTTAGATTCCTTAAATCAAATCAAATTTTTGATGTTAGAAAGACTCCTACTTATACTGGCTTTTTAAACGAGCTTTTAAGAAGAAGTAAAGGAGCAGTAAGAAGCCTGCATCCGACAAAGTCAGTCACTGCTATTGGCAAAGACGCAGAGTGGCTTACTACCGATCATTCGTCTAGTATTTACCCCTACTCTTCGAATAGTCCTTACTTCAGAGCGATAGAGTTGGATGCAAAAATAATTGGTATAGGTGTTAAAACAACTTACTTATCATGCGTCCATTGTATTGATGACTATTTTGCTGATAAGTTCAAACACAAAGTTTATTATCCTCAAATATTCGAATCTAGATGCATTGACTATAACGGTCAACAAAAAATAGTAAAGACTCTGGCTCATAACATGTCAAGAATGGATTTCGATTTGCCTGTCTATTTTGATAGATTAGTTCCTGATGAAATATGTAAGGACTTCACTTTTAAAGATCAACCTTTTTTTATCGCTGATGGAAAAATGTTATTTGACAAAATGATTAGCTTAGCTAAAGAAGGCAAAACTATTTATAGCAAAGCGTACAGGAAGTAACAATGAAAATAGTACTGATATTTACAAATGACTGGGAACTATACGGAGATGGATCAGGTGATTTCTTTGAAATCCAAGCTGAACCGATGAACCAAATAATAAATCTATTTAAAAAGTATAATGCTAAAATGACTTTCTTCGCTGAAGTTGCTCAACAAATGAGTTATTTACGTTACTCAAAAAAAGATAATTCTTTCAATATTATCTCTGCTAAATGGGAAGAAATGACTCAAAAAGCCATTTCTGAAGGGCATGATGTTCAATTACATCTACATCCTCAATGGATAGATTCCAAATTCGATAATTCGAAATGGACTCTGAATATGGATAAATGGTCCATAGCCAGAATGAAAAGAGCAGAGTGTAAAAAATTCATAGCTGATGCTAAATCGTACTTGGAAAAAATAGCATTGGCTGCCTCTCCTAATTACAAGACTGTTGGATTCAGATCAGGTTCTTATTGTTCATTACCTGCACAACCTCTTATTGACTGTCTTTTTGAAAATGATATCCTTTATGACAGCTCAGTCACAAAAGGGTGGTATCATCATGATTTATATGACTTTAGGAATGCTCATTCAAACGTAAATCCTTGGTTTTTTAGTGATAATCATAATTTTTCAGTAGATAAATCAGAATCTAAAATGATGGAGTTCCCGATTTATTCTTTTAAAAAAATACATTCTCTTTTGCTAAAAAAATTCTTCCCTAGTTGGTATTACAAAATCTTCTTTGGAATAAAGGATATACAGGATGAAACAAATTGGCAGATTGAAAAAGAGAAGGTGAAAGATGTAAGATATCCGAGAAAAAATAGAAAGTTAAGAAAAGGAATTTTTACCAAACTAAACCTGATTAAAAAATCTATCCTAAAATCTGACTATATTCAGTTAAGCTATGATGACTTACCTGCTTCTGTATTTGTAAAAGAAATCCTTAAATTGGTAAAAATGAAAGGAGATTCCTATTTGCCTGTAGTAGCAATAGGACATACAAAAGATATGCACAATACAGATAATTTAGAAAATATTTTGGAACAGTTGAACTTAAAAGCTAATGGAAATGTATCTTATATGACTTTAACAGAGGCTTACAATTTTTTCTCACAGAATACGATTGATAATTTAAAGCAAACATCGATTAATAGAGGATGATATGAATTATAAAATACTTGATATAGAATATTACTTGCCTGAAGTTATAATTGATAACGATTATTTGCAGAAAGAATGTGATATTGATAAGGACTTTACTGAAAATAAAGTAGGAATTAAAGAAAGACGAATTGCAAAACCTGATGAAACTACTTCAGATATGGCAACTCAAGCAGCTCGTAAATTATTAGATAAACATAATATAGCTAAGGATGAAATCGATTTACTTATCGTTTGTACTCAAAACCCTGATTATAGACTTCCAACAACTGCATGTATTGTGCAGCATAAACTTGGTTTGCATAAAGATATAATGGCTTTTGATATCAATCTTGGATGTTCAGGTTTCACTCATTCACTACCTATAGCAGGCAATATGATTAAAACCGGAGCAATCAAAAACGCTCTAATTATTATGTCGGAACAGTATTCAAAAGTAACTAATTTTAAAGATAGAAATACTGCCTCAATCTTTGGAGATGCTGCAGCTGCTGCACTGATTACCCCTTGCGAAGACGGTTATGGTGTATTAGATTTTAATTATGGAACCGACGGTAGTGGAGCTGAAAAACTTGTTGTATGGAACAGCGGTGTTGCTACTGACAAAGAAAAAGACAATTATCTTTTTATGGATGGTAGAGAGATTTTTAAATTTTCAATGATGACCGTACCAAAATATCTCAAAAAATTATATGAGAGAAATAACATATCAAGTTCTGATATCAAAAAATTTGTATTCCATCAAGCTAACAAATATATGCTATCTGAATTGCAAAAAAGGTTAAAAATTGAAGATGCTCAGATGGTAATATCTATGCAAATGACTGGAAATACTGTGTCTTCAACTATTCCTATCGCTTATAAAAAAGTTTTAGACGAAGGCTCGCTGCAAAAAGGAGATTTAGTTATATTTGCAGGGTTCGGAGTTGGTTTATCATGGTCAAATGTATTATACAGACATATTTAAGGAATAAAGTTATGAATAAGCAAGAAATTAAAGCAAAACTTTTTGAAATACTTGAAGATATCAAAGAAGAAAACAACTTTGATGAGCATACTCCCCTAATTTCTGAAGGTATCTTAGACTCTTTAGAATTAATCAATTATCTGACTCAAATTGAAGAAGAATTTGAATTTGAAGTAACTATGGAAGACCTTGAAGAACATAAATTAGGCATTATTGCTAACATGGTAGAATATTTAGCTGAAAAATTATAATGATTGATTTATCAAATAAAACAATATTAGTTACAGGCGCTAGTGCCGGCATCGGAAAAGGTATTGCTCTTTTCTTAAATTCGCTGGGTGCAAATATTATAGGACTTTCGAGAAGATTGGAAGAACTGGAAAAGGTTAAAAAACAAGCTTCTAACCCTGACCGTTTCCACCCTGAAGCTAAAGATTTAAGTGAAGACATTGCTAATATGCCTTATTTCATTAAATCTGTTACTCAGTCTTACGGTGCCCTTGACTCAATGGTTCTTAATGCTGGTATCGAACTTACTGAGCCTATTTCTATTAGTAACTACGAAAAAGCAAAGAACCTTTTTGATACAAATTATTTTGCTAATATTGCACTCCTCAAATCTTTTCAAAAAAGAAAACATAATAAGGGCACCGGTTCTTCTGTTGTCCTTATTAGTTCTATTACTGCTAACATAGGAATTCCTGCTGTTGCTAATTATAGTGCTTCAAAATCTGCGCTAAATGCTGCTATGCGTTCTGTAGCTTTGGAATTTGCTAAAACCGGAATGAGAATTAATTCGATACTTCCCGGTCATATTCTAACTGAAATGACTGTTACCGAAAATAAAGCAAGACAGGAATACTTGAAAAAAATTGAGTCTGCATATCCTCTTGGATTTGGCAATATTGAAGATGTTGCTTACCTTGCAGCCTTTTTGGTTTCAGACAAATCCAAATGGATTACAGGTCAGGAATTTACTATTGATGGCGGTGCTAGTATTAACTTTTTAAATGGACTCTAACCTTATGAATATTCTTGTTATTGGTGGCGGTGGCAGAGAGCATGCTATCACGCGCGCTTTGGCTAAATCCGAATCTGCCGGCGATATATTTGTTGCTCCCGGTAATCCCGGTATTTTGAGCATCGCTGAAAAAGCGGATATTGATATTAAAAATTTTGATGCTGTTGCTGATTTCTGCAAAGCGAAGGGTATCTCTCTTGTTGTAGTAGGCCCTGAGCAGCCTCTTGCTGACGGCATGGCTGATGCTTTAACTGAAAAAGGTATATTTGTTTTCGGACCTAAGCAAAAAGCTGCTATGCTTGAAGCTTCTAAGGGGTTTGCCAAAGATTTTATGGCTAAATATAAAATCCCGACTGCTGCTTATGAAACTTTTGATGCTTCGCAAAAGGCTCAAGCGATTGACTTTATCAAGGCTAATTTCCCTGTTGTGCTTAAAGCTGACGGACTTGCCGGCGGTAAAGGTGTATTGATTCCTGAAACTGCTGATGAAGCTGTTTCTCAACTTGATGAGATGTTTAGTGGAATGTTTGGCGCTGCATCTGAGAGAATCGTAATAGAAGAATTTATGGAAGGCGAAGAAGCTTCTGTTTTTGCTATTTGTGATGGTAATGACTTTGTTACGCTTGCTCCTTCTCAGGATCATAAACGTGCTTTTGACGGTGATCTAGGATTAAATACAGGTGGCATGGGTGCTTATGCTCCTGCAAAAGTTGCGACCGATGAAGTGATTGCAAAAGCTCATAAAGATGTAATTGCTCCTGTTTTGGAAGGCATGAAAGCGGAAGGTTCTCCATATATAGGCTGCCTCTATGCAGGTCTGATGATTAAAGACGGTAACCCTCGCGTTGTGGAGTTTAACGTTCGCTTTGGTGATCCTGAAACTCAGGCAGTCCTTGCAATATTGGATGCCGACTTTGCAGCTCTTTTGGATAGTGCTGCTAAAGGCAAATTAGATAAATCCACTATTCGCAGCGTTGCCTCTAAATCTGCCTGCTGCGTTGTGATGGCTTCAGACGGCTATCCGGGCAAATGCGAAAGCGGCTTTGAAATCAAAGGCATGGCTGATGCTGAAAACGAAGACTTAATTGTCTATCAAGCAGGTACTAAAGATGCTGACGGCAAAGTTGTTTCCAACGGAGGCAGAGTGCTTGGCGTAACAGGCTTAGGTGAAAACCTGCAAGATGCAATTGATAAAGCCTACATCGGCGTTAAAAAAATCGACTTCAATAATCATTTCTACAGAAATGATATTGGTAAGAAGGGACTGTAAGTTTTTTAGGGCAAGGGGCTCAAGCCCCTTGTTCAGTTACATTGATGCTTTTTGTCACATCAAGGAGGCTGAAAGCCTCAAAGATATTAGCCCGGGGCAGCGCCCTGGGTTTCTATATCGATTAAACTCCTGAGCCCTGTAAGGGCGATAAGAGATTTTTATCTGTGTTATAGAAAGAAATCGGGATTATCTCTTCTTTTTTTGCAGTAAAGATTGCAAAATTAAAGCTATTCCTTTATCTGGATACCTTACTTATCCTCTCTGCTTTTATACTTTTTCTCTATATTTTTCATATCTGTTTTATGCTTTAAAATACTAATTTTTGTTATAAAAAATATTACGAATACCGATATTGCATTTTTTGTAAATTCTATAAAATATTTGTCACTAAAGAACTCAACATCTGTCCCTTTTATCTGTAAATATGTAATCAACATCAACGGTAATAAGACAAATTGAATAAGTAGTATAAACCGAAGTAACAATTTAGTCCTATACTTTGACGTTTTCATCTCTTTTAGTTTAGCTGATACATCGACTTCTGAATTTTTCGATATATCTACAGATAGATCACCCATCAATTCTTTGAAATTTTGAACTATAGTGCTGAAAATGTTCATCTGTTAAGCCTTGTTATTTAAATGATGTTGGGGAGAAAGGAGTGTAAGTTTAGAAGGTAAAAGTTGCACTCCATTAACCTTACAACATAAAGATAATTTATATTGATTGAATTTTACTTAAATACCTAATTCAAGTTTTGCTAACATCGGAGTTCTCAACTGCTTCTAAAATATATATTATTTAGATACAAAAGTAGCTATACTTATAAATAATGTTTCTTCATCGGTGGCTTCAAAAACTTCTTGTTATTATAAAAATCCTCAAAATCATCAATTATCAAATTTGCGAAACTTTGTATTAATGTAAGTTTTTCTCTTAAAACTTCCGTTTTTTGTCTTTCTCCAATGACCGACGCTGTTTCTCTTCCATGGGCAACTGCATTTCTTTTCTCAACAACCTCATCAACTGTAGTACGCATACGAGCATCAATATTCAAAGTGCTCATTCCAAATGCACAACGAATCTCATTCACAGTTGAGAACCAAATATTTTGTAAATTATTTGAAAATGTAGTCTCGTTTATAGACTTTATTTCAGTACTATTTACAGCAGTAAACAAGTCAATAGATTTTTTTGTAAAATTCTTATAACCGCAATCTTTTAATGATTTAAGTTCTGCCAGTACAGAAATTGCATTAAAAGCTAAAGTATAATGTTTGTTTTTAACATTAGCTGAATTTATTGACAATAAGGTATGCTCTACAGCTTTATTAATAGTTTTTTCTAGAGCTGAGTATAGATGTACATAAAACAATCCTCGCATAATTTTAACTTCGGAGGGTGTTACATGCGTCGGATCCTTTGGCTCCTGTTGAGTTATAAAGTTTAAGAAAACTTGAACCTCATTAAACCAAGATCTAGAATTATCTTTTATATGTCTATAACTCATCTGATAGACTGTTTTTTACATAATCAATCCGTTCAAACAGTTTATTCTTTGAGTTAGTTGCTCCTGTAGTCAACTCCTTTAATTTAACATCATCAAGAAGCTTCTGCAAGGTTTCTTTAGGAAATGAGAGTATCCTGTTTTCAAAAATCAAATCAGCTACTCCTATAGAAATTGCCTCATATAGGATTAAAGGAGTAATATTTTTCCTATTACCACGAACAATACCATTTGGCAAATATTTATTTATCAAAGAAAATGTCTTATCGAACAACTCTTTTAAGGTGTCTTCATTTGTAAAAGAATCTGTTTTTTTTGCCATATATTCATTCAGAAATTCTTTCACACTATGTACAAAATCTTTTCTACTCTCAAAATAGGCGAAGAATTTTAGTACAAGTTCTTCGCGGTTTCCTGTGCGCTCTGCATTAGCTGTCATTTTGACTGATTCAAGAAAATCAGTATTTTGGGCGCAACTCTCTACAAAATCTTTAAATCTTCCAAGATATACACAATTTCTAATTTCTTGAGGGTGCAAAGTTACTCCCCCAGTATTTAACCTTTCAAACAAATCATATCTCACTTCAAAATCACTCCTATCATTCAATACTGTTACTTTTAAAGCTCTGGTCATGAACATTAATTGAATTGATTTTGGTAATTTTTCAAAATAGAATCCATTTAAGCTATCTAATTTTTCTAATCCTTGTAATTTTAATTTTTTCGATGATCTATTTATTTCTCGAATAGAATGTTCATCACCTATAAAATTTATAATGGTTGTCAATCTTTGAAGCCCGTCAATTACCTCCCACGTTGAATCTCTATTCGTAGCCATGAATAGACTGGGAACAGGAATCCCTAATATCAAAGATTCAATAAGTTGAGATTGTCTTGTATTATCCCAAATAAAATGTCGTTGGTACTCAGGTGTCACATCAATCATTTTTTCTTGTATCATTTCATACAATTGTCTTACAGTAATATCGTAGCTATCAAATGCTACTGAACGTCTATTCTTGTCTATTTGAGTTTGTATTTTAATTGCATCCATTTTAATAAATCTTTTATTTGTACAGCAGATTGTGGTATAGTATCATATTTTTAAATACTACAATTGTAAAGAATTGATATAAAATCAACCTATCATTCAATATACTACTTACATTTGAATTATCACAAAATAAGTATATATAAAAATATTTTCGTATGAAAAATAATTATTTACAAAGTACTCAATATGATACGATAAGCAAATCTTTCAACGCAAAGAATGATTCAACTTCCACTATTAGTCATATATTTTGAAGCTGATAAAAGGAATAATTAATTGCCTCCAACTCCACAAATCCCCCTTTTCTCACTATATTTGCAAAAAACACAGATAACAAAAAAGGACCAACCTCCATGTCAATATTAAATCGCCTTTCGTCTGCTATTGGGGCTTCGGGCAACCAAAATGAAATTGAGCTTGCCAAAGAAATTGCTGAGACCGAGAACCATGATTATATCAGAGACTTGATTGAAAATCTAAATAATAAAAGCAAAAAGGTGCAGTCTGAGTGCATCAAGGCTCTTTATGAAACCGGGTATATCAAACCTGAACTGATTGCGAACTATGCTGCTGAGTTTTTAGTTCTGCTTTCAAGCAAGAATAACAGGCTTGTCTGGGGCGGAATGATTGCCCTTATGACTATCTCACACCTTGCTCACAAAGAGATTTATGAAAATCTGGAGCTTATCAAATCAACTATAGAAAAGGGTTCTGTGATCACTATTGATGCAGGGGTGGCAATTCTGGCAAACTTAAATGTTCATTCTGAATATTCAGATGTTGTCGAGCCTTTTCTTACAAATCAGCTTTGGAACTGTCCGATTAAGCATCTGCCACAGTATATGGAAAGATGTCTGATCTGCATCCGAAAAGAGAATAAATCAATCTACTCCGAAATTATAGAAAAGCGTCTTCAGGAATGCGAGCGAGAATCACAAGCGAAGAGATTAAACAAGGTTTTGAAGAAAATGGAAAAACTTGATTAGATTGAAATATTTTGGAGCACTTTTTGCTTATCAGTCATATATTGAGTTATATATCCATATAATTTAAGGATTTACAAAATGTCAAAATTTTTCCGCAGATACATATTAGCTTTGCTTATACTAAATATTTTGGTACTGATGGGACAGGTTTATCCTGAAGGTGCACCGCCTTTCGCACGATTAGTTAATCTGATTTTCTTAGTATTGAGCCTTTTGTTTTTTACTTATTTAGCTGTCAAAAAACCGAAGATAAAGTAGGGTGTCTAGTTATGTTAAAAAGGAGCTTAACCACAGCCCCTTTATTACCGCCATTGCGGGCTTGACCCGCAATCCCGTAAAGTATAACTTCTGCTTCTGAAATGAAAGATTCCGAAGCGAGTTCGGAATGACAAGACTCGTCATTGCGGGCCTGACCCGCAATCTCATCAAAGTTTAGTTTCACATTTTATGATAATAGATTCCGAAGCGAGTTCGGAATGAAAAAACTCGTCATTGCGGGCCTGACCCGCAATCTCATCAAAGTTTAGTTTCACATTTTATGATAATAGATTCCGAAACAAGTTCGGAATGACAAAACTCGTCATTGCGGGCCTGACCCGCAATCTCATCAAAGTTTAGTTTCACATTTTATGATAATAGATTCCGAAACAAGTTCGGAATGAAAAGACTCGTCATTGCGGGCTTGACCCGCAATCTCATTAAAGTCTAATTTCACATTTTGTGATAATAGATTCCGAAACAAGTTCGGAATGAAAAGGTAACGACAACCCAAGGTCTAATCCTAAAATCTACTCCACAAACTCAAACTTAAAGTTAATATCTACTTCGGGTGCTAGGCTTTTAGATACCGGGCAGGTTTTAACTACGTTTGAGAGTAGTTGGAAGTCTTTGTCATCTAATTTATGTGGAAAGCGGATTACGATGTCAAATTGGCCAATCATTCGAGTTGGCTCTGCTACCATTTCTTTGACTACGGATACTTTCATTCCTTTGATATCTATTCCTTTTGCCTGAGCTTTTATACCCATTATAGTGGATATACATGAAGCTATGGAAGCACCTGCAAGATCTGTTGGAGAGATATATCTAGCCTGACCGTTATTATCTAACGGTGCATCTGTTAGAAAAGAATTTCCTGATGGAACATGTGTTATTTTGCAACTTAAATCGCCAAGATAATCTACATCTATTTGTACTGTATGCTTGCTCATTTTTTCCTCTTAAATATAAAAAGTTAAACCATCATAGGCTAAATTTCTGCCTTCAGGCAGATTCTTTTCTACATCACTGTGCTTAATTTGATGGGCTATGTGAGTAAAATAAGTCTGCCTTATTCCAAGCTCATCAGCTATTCGCAAAGACTCAGGTAAGCAGAAATGAGTTTCATGTTTCTCATGTCTCAAGGCATCTATAATTAATATCCCTTTGCCTTTAAGATATTTTAAAGACTCATCAGGTACAGAATTTGTATCAGTGCAATAAGCAAAATCTTTTATTATAAAACCCATTACTTCGAGTTTCCCGTGCCACAGACGAATAGGAGTAAACTCAATATCTCCCACTTTAAACGGCGAATAAGGAGTTATCGTTTTTATATCAATCAGAGGCACTCCTCCGCCTATCTGCTCAGGCTCTTCGAAGGCATAAACAAAAACACGTTTCAGCTCTTTGAGAGTTTTTTCGGTAGCGTAAATAGGTGTCACACTTTTATTGATAAAGTTTAGTGGCCTAATATCATCAAAACCGCTGATATGATCAAAATGATGATGTGTAAACAAAATCGCATCTATGTTTTTGATTTTATGACGCAACATTTGAGCTCTGAAATCTGAAGATGTATCTATTAATACAGTAGTTGTTTCGGATTCTATAAGAAGTGAGCTTCTTGTCCGAATATCTTTTGGATCCATGGAAGTGCATGTTTGGCAGTCGCAGGCTATAGTCGGCACTCCCATAGAAGTGCCGCTGCCTAATACTGTTATTTTTATCTTAGAGGTGCTTTTGGGCATGGTAAGAACTCCTCACCAATGGAGCAGATTCGACAACATCAAACCCCATCTCCAAACCTATTTCTTTATACTCATCAAAGCGACGGAGAGAAATATATTCCTCAACAGGGAGATGCTCTTTTGTAGGCTGCAGATACTGACCAATAGTCATAATATCAACATTTGCCTCCCTGATAGCTTTCATCACTTCAATCACTTCTTCTTTGGTTTCGCCCAAGCCAACCATAATACCGGTTTTTGTACGGAATCCTTTTTCTTTAGCCCAACGAAGTACATCTAAAGACTGCTGAAAATCAGCTTTAGGTCGAACTTTTGTATAAAGGCGCGGAACTGTTTCCACATTATGATTTAAAACATCCGGTTTAGCTTCAAGGACAGTGTAAAGAGCTTCTTTATCGCCTTGAAAATCAGGAATAAGCACTTCCATAGTAACTTCGGGGTTAACCTCTTTTGTCTTGCGAATAACCTGAGCCCAATGCTCAGCGCCGCCATCTTTTAGGTCATCACGAGTTACAGAAGTAATTACAACATGTTTAAGCTCCATAGATTTGACTGTTTCAGCTACATTTTGTGGTTCGTCTGCATCAGGCAAAAGGGGTTTTCCGGTCTTTACGGCACAGAATCTACAAGCACGATTGCAAATGTCACCCAAAATTAGGAAAGTAGCAGTTCTAGAAGCCCAACATTCCGATAAGTTAGGGCATTTAGCTTCCTGGCAGACCGTATGAAGTTTGTGTCCGCTCATAAGCGTTTTTATTTCTTTATAGTTTTCGCCGGAAGGCGGTTTGATTTTTAACCAAGAAGGCCGACTTTGTCTGGCCGGCCTTTCATGATGAACATTGCTCATGGAATATTTTATCCTAAATATGCTCTTAATGTTTTAGATCTTGAAGCATGGCGCAATCTTCTAATTGCTTTTTCTTTAATCTGTCTTACACGTTCGCGAGTAAGTCCAAATTTTTCACCAATTTCTTCAAGAGTTAAGCATTGTTCTTCGAGACCAAAGTACAACTTAATCACTTCACTTTCTCTTTGCGAAAGCGTAGTAAGCACTTGCTGCACTTCACGTTTCAAAGATTCACGGATCAATTCAGAATCCGGAGGTGGTTGCTGTTCGTTTGGAAGCACGTCGAGCAAACGGTTGTCTTCACCTTGCACGAAAGGAGCATCCACAGAGAGGTGACGGCCTGAAATTTTAATAGTTTCAGCAATTTCAGAAACACTCATATTAAGCTCATCTGCAAGCTCAGCAGCAGTAGGCTCTCTTTCAAATTCCTGTTCCAATTCGCTGAATTTTTTACCGATTTTATTCAGTGCACCAACTCTATTCAATGGAAGTCTAACGATACGAGATTGCTCAGCTAATGCTTGCAAAATAGACTGTCTAATCCACCAAACAGCGTATGAAATAAATTTAAAACCGCGAGTCTCATCAAATCTTTTTGCAGCTTTGATAAGCCCTAAGTTTCCTTCATTGATTAAATCACCAAGGGACAAACCTTGATTTTGATATTGTTTCGCTACAGAAACTACAAATCGCAAGTTAGCTTTTACAAGTCTTTCAAGAGCTCTTTTACCTTCATATCCGCCTTTTTTAATTAATTGGGCTAACTCGATCTCATCTTCCGGAGTAAGGAGTTCTACCCTTCCGATTTCTTGAAGGTATTTGTCAAGAGATTGACTCTCGCGATTCGTGTATTGTTTTGTTATCCTCATAGATAAACCGATCTATATAACTATATTTTAGAAATACGTCATTATAATAACGATACAAGCGTAAAATTATTAGCTTATATCGTCGCAAATATAATATCTTTTTAGCACTTAACCGCTTAATGTCTATTAATGTTATCTTTACCGTCATTTAAAAGCAAATCTTTATAGGCCTTATCAGAAAGCAGTGATCTGGCTAAAGAAATATCTTTATCATCTTGTATTATAAGAGATTTATACGTTTCGTCGTTGCTTCCTCTTTTAGCTTTTTCTATCTCTATATTAGACAATATTTCGGCTTTTGAAGTTACAATTATTTCTTGTATACTTTTCCACAAATTTTCTTCAAGTGCTTTTGTATCAAGTCCGTAATCTGTAAAAGACTCTTTTAGTTCATTTGTCTGCTTATAAAGAAATAGACTATTGTATTTTTTTGTTTCGTCCAGCCAGGCGATAAAGTCATTAATGCCTACTTTGTTTATACGATTTTTTTCCAAATAGTTCACATATTCAAAAATTACACCGGAAGCCTTAGAATCTTCTACTATATATTGAAATTTACGTTCTCCATTTGTAGAATCAGGATCGATACCGTCAGATTCTAAAACAGGTCTACCGCCTAATGTATAAAATACACTGTCTTTATGGATTTCGTTTTCTACATGCTCACCACCAAAACCTGATTTTTGGATGCATCTGCCGGAAGGTGTGTAGTATCTGGCAGTTGTTATTTTCATTTCTGCATCGTGCGGTAAAGAAATGACTGATTGAACGAGCCCTTTGCCGAAAGACTTTTGACCTAAAATTATACCTCTATCATGATCCTGAATAGCACCGGCAAGTACTTCACTTGCACTGGCCGAGCCTTCATCTATTAATATTGCCAGAGGCAAATCAGGATATTCAGGTTCATCCATCACTCTGTATTCTCTGTGCGATCTGGCAGCATAACCTTTAGTTTTAACCACCAAAGACCCTCTAGGAAGAAACATATCGCATAGACTGACTGCAGCACTCAAGAGTCCGCCCGGATTGCCTCTCAGGTCAATTATTAAGGAGTTTGGTTCAGCCTCTGCTTTTAGTTTATTGAGAACAGTTTTAAATTCTTCTGCAGTTTGTGAAGTAAATCGCAAGAGCTTGATATAAGCAATATTTCCATCAAGCATATCATAGTATTCTATATTAGGAACTTTGATAACGTCCCTGGTAAGAAGCAAATCTAATGTATCAGTATCAGTTAATTTCAGCACTCTGAAGACAGATTGAGAACCTGCCTCTCCACGAGTAAACTGTTTTAAATCACCGGCTTCCATATTTAAAACTCTGTTAGTATCTATACTAACAATTCTATCTCCGGGTTTTATACCTGAATTAGAAGCTGAATAACCTTGCACTACATCAGTAATGGTAAGCATACTGTCTATGGATTTCACTGAGAAACCAAATCCTACATAAGTCCCGTGAGTAAGAAATTCGATATCATCTGAATCTTCCTTGTCATAGTACTCAGTATATTTATCAAGGCCTGAAGTAATTCCTTTCACTGCATCTTTGAGCAATATATCCGGATCTGTTTCTACTACATAGCTTGCAGATACAGCTTCAAATACAGCTGAGAATATATCAAACGCTTTATTTATTTTTAGATAATACAAATCTGCTGCACCCATAAAGAGTGCAGCAGTTATTGTAATTATCAATATTTTAAGCTTCGAGCTTTTCATATTTTTATACTACTTAGTCATTTTATCAAACAAGTAAGTCTTTAGTTTATCTACTGAAACTCTTTCTTGTGCCATTGAATCTCTTTCTCTTACAGTAACGGTGTTATCTTCTAAAGTTTGGCCATCTACGGTTACACAGAAAGGAGTCCCTATTTCATCTTGACGGCGGTATCTTCTGCCTATTGCACCACTTGTGTCATACTGAGCTTTGAAATGCTTCTGCAAATCTTTGTAAATTGGGTGTGCTTTTTCAGGCATACCGTCTTTATTTACAAGAGGGAATACAGCTACAGTAACAGGAGCTAATTTAGGATGAAAACGAAGAACTGTTCTTACTTCTTCTTTTCCTTTTTCATCAGTCACTTTTTCTTCTTCGTAAGCATTACATAAAAATGCCATCAAACCACGAGAAACACCACCGGATGTTTCTACTACATACGGAATAAATCTGTCTTTGTTTACAGTATCCACATACTCCATTTTTTTGTTAGAGTGTTCGAAGTGAGAACGCAGATCAAAATCTGTACGAGAGTGGATACCTTCTATTTCACCCCAACCAAATGGGAATTCAAATTCAATATCAGTAGCTTTATTTGCATAGTGAGCTAATTTATCATGATCTTTCCATCTCATTTTCTCCGGCTTCATTCCAAGCTCTTGGTACCAGTTCCATCTTCTTTCTTTCCAATAGTCAAACCATTCGAATTCAGTACCCGGTTTGCAGAAATATTGCATTTCCATTTGTTCGAATTCGCGAGTACGGAATAAGAAGTTTTTAGTATTTATTTCATTACGGAAAGCTTTACCAATTTGAGCGATACCAAAAGGTACTTTCTGGCGAGCTGTTTCCATTACATTTTTAAAGTTCACAAAGATACCCTGAGCAGATTCAGGTCTAAGGTACACAGTAGAACCTGTATCTTCTACCGGGCCTACGAATGTTTTGAACATTAGATTGAAGTTTCTAACTTCAGTCCAATCCATTGTACCTGAAATTGGGTCTTTGATTTCATATTTCATGATAATATCGTGATAATCAGAGTTTTCTTCACATTTTGCAAGTGCTGCTTCAATTTCTTCAGCTAGCTCAGTTTTCTTTTTCTTGCGCATTTTTTCGATAAACTCTTCTATTAGATTATCTGCTCTGTGGCGTGATTTACTTGTTTTATTATCAATCATCGGGTCAGAGAACTGTTTAGTGTGTCCTGAAGCTTCCCAAGTGCGCGGATGCATTAGGATAGATGCATCAACCCCTTCCACATCATCGCGGAAAGTCATGGCTTTCCACCAGGCTTCTTTAAGATTAAGAAGTAATTCTACACCTAGCGGACCGTAGTCCCAGCAACCATTCAAGCCACCGTATATTTCTGAAGATTGAAATACAAATCCTCTTCTTTTTGCCAAAGAGATTATAGTATCTAATTTGTACATTTTTTTAGTCCTTATATATAAAATATCTAATTCGCACTTTTACCAAAGTACAAATTTATAAGAATGGTTACAAAATGCCTAATATTTTACTAAGTTAGAGAAAAATAGTCTCTATTGGAGTCATTAAATATTTGGACTACACCTGCTCGAACTAATCTAATAAGCAATCTGGAGGCTCTTCTTTCGGAAATATTTACAAGTCGTGCAAAGTCTTTTACAGTTGCCTTTTCATTTTTTTCGAGGAATCTAAAAAGACGGCGTTCTTTATCGCCTATACTTAAGGTTAGTGGAGCATTGCTAGCGCGGTAAGTCATCAAACGGTACATTTCCCTGCTTGCAATAACAGATTTTTCACCGATTCTAATATAAGATCGTTTTAAAGTTTTGTTATTCTTCGAATCAAAAACTTCTATATGATGTGGCTTTTCTGCGCTTTCCGGGATATAAACCGCAACCACTTCTCTTCTTTTTACTTGTATGACTTCAATTTCGAAAGCAACAGGAGGATCTATAAAAAATTCACAACTTGTTTCTATAACACTGATTTCAGCTTTTTCGGAATGTACTCCTACTATCGTTCCATCGTCATCAACCCCCACAAGCAACCACCCTCCTTTAGTATTTGCCAGAGCCGAAATCTCTTTGGCAAATTTCTCAGGAGTAGTCGCTTTTCTCTTGAATTCGAGAGTGGTAGATTCGCCTTTTGAGATGAGTTCTTTGAGTTTTTGAGGTGACATGATTATACTCGCAGGGTTGTGTTACTATTATTATAGACGCTTTACAATCCCTAAGGTTGCACTAAAAAATATAAAAAATAAAATAAAAGAAAAAATAAATTAGATTTAAAGAGCTTCACACGACACCAACCATACTATATAGTAAATTTATATAACTCTATAAATACCAGCTATATAAAGAAAGGCGAGATTAATCTCGCCTTTATGAATCACTTCAAAATGTGGAATACTTTCACCGATACGGGTGGGTACTTTACCAAAATATCCTTTATGATAACCACTAATAATGACTTCTAAACTTAAAGACTTATCAGCACGATGTGTAAGACTAATCTCGCCTTTTCTTAAAACATCTAACCTCTTAGTTTCACCTAAAGGCAAAGCTGGAACATCTACATATACCAAATATAGAAAATCATTACCTTCTAATATAAGGGAATATTTAAAATTAAATTCATAATAGTTAAAGGAGTTAGCTTCCATAATATTTATTATAATACAAAAGCACAACACACAAATCATCGAGATATATTTCATTTTTTAGCCTATAATTTCTTATATCAAAGATTTTTAAAAACCACATCCCTAATTTTTATGTCCTCAAGAACAAACATCTAATAAATATAGTTATATGTTTGAATATTTGCTCTCTTCTAAAATCGCATATAATTATTTTACAATTACTAGTTTTTGCAAGGAGCTAAGCCCTGAGGGTTCGGTAAGTCTTACAAAATATGAACCTGATTGTATATGTGCAAAGTCTAATTCAGAACTATACAATCCTCCACCCAGCAAACCAAGATTCTTTCTCATTAACACTTTTCCTTCCAAAGTACACACTTCAACGGAATACTGAGATGGCTTTTTGATGATATAGTTCATTGCCGTGGAAGAGTGTGCCGGGTTAGGAGACAAAGCTAGCTCCGGTGATAAATTATGTAAAAGTGGATATTTTGAATCCTCTACTGAGACTAAGTTTTCGTTAGAAAGCCAATACCCTCCATATGCTGACATTAACATCATAGTTCCATCAGGAAATCTACTTAGTTGGTAATGACTATGGTAAAATGGTTTAGGATGTTGTTCTAAATGTGTCCATGAAGAATCTTTTATGTCAAAAATCCAGTCATCCGTGTAAAAATTATCTTCAGAAGCTCCATGTAGTAAGACTCTACCATCACTTATTGGCTTCATTAAAGGATTAAGTCTTTTCGACGGGGATCCTTTTGTTTCGATTTTACGCCAAACTAATGACGGGAGGTGCAGTATATATGTGTCTTTTTGATTTATGTGATGCGAATTATATCCTCCAAAGAGAACTACTGTAGTGTCTGAGAGATTGGAGGTACCAAATCTACATAAATAGGGCAGACTTGTATTTTTTTGAGGATAAATAAATTTATTTTCCTCAAGATTATAATAAACATAACGCACGCTGTCGTCTGTGCTTCCTATAGAGGAAGAAGTATTTTCCGTACAGATCATCAGGAAATCACCATTTTTGGAATGATGTATCCATTTATTTAGTCCATAGAAAGAAGAATTTAGGTTAGCAGTTTGCAAGTAAGTACATTCATCTGTGAAAGCATCATATCTATACACAGATAGTTCACTAGAGTTTTTAGGATCTACCCAAATCAAAGTCTGGTTGTTACCTAAATAAGAAACTGTATAATAGGGAGGTTCAGGCAGATTACTATCTTCAGCTAATGTCCATTTGTCAGTTCTTTTATTATAAATCCACAGATTATTAGATTTTCCTGTTCGGAAAGAATTATAAATGCTGCATAGCATTTTATCTTCACTAATTGGGTACATATTTTTTCCCAATGGTTCAGGAGGAATAAAATCTTGCAAGACAGTAGTAAAAGAAGTATCGGCTAAATCAAATATATCTACTTTATTATAATAATCAGTATAAAATATCAGCGATTTGCCGTCTCCATACGTATGCATGCTGTAAATTTCAGCATTTGTGTCGATATGTTTGTTACTGATATCAGACCATTTATTGGTATTACCATCGAAAAGGTAATATTCTTTAGCATCATAATTTCTAGGCTCAACATATACAAAAAACTTTTTATTTCCTAGACTGGAGGCATGAGAGTCATAAAAAACCTGACTTACTTTAATTGGGGCGTTGAAAGTTTCTAAGCTATCCCAAGTGTTTGTAGTAATATCGAATGTCCATGTAGCGTATGGCTTTTGCTCAGGGTATGTGGTTTCAGGTTGAGTAATCATCAATAATTTGTTATTATCGAATTTAACAATATTGGCAACTTGATCATGTTGCGGTGAGTTCCCTACATTAATAATTGACCAAGAATTTGTAAAGTAATTATACAGATACATAAAGGTTTCGTGTGTGGGATATATACCGGATACATCACTATGATCAAAGAACAGAACTTTGCCATCATCAATTTGAATTACTTCATATTCTATCAAATTTCCGGGAGTTGATTTTGATTGTAATTTTGACCAGTTGTTTGTAGTGATATCAAAAACAAAAAGATCCGTATCGTACGAATAACTGGCACCGGTTGGTATCTTCTGATTTCCACCAAATACTAAAACTTTTCCTTCTGTCAAAGGAGCCATTGAATGAAAATATCTAGGATATGGTTTCACAGTACATTTTACTTCATGCCATGTGGCTAGATCTACATCATAGATATATGTATCGTCCAAAGCTTTTAGATCAACTTTTCCACCAAACATAAGGAACTTGCTGGTGCCGGGAATATTAGCTAATTCCTGAAGATGTGCTAAAGGCAGCGTTTTTGTTTTTTCTTCCCAAATCTGAGCATTTGTAAATGCCGAAACCAATAAGCTAAAAGCAAAATAAATGACTATATATTTCATGATAGACTCAATATGAATATAACATATGCATCAATATACAATATATAATAATAATGAGTATAATTTAAAAAATAGTAAAATTATTTGTATAATATTTTTAATACGTCTAAGACTAAAACCTAAAATTCTCATTCACCTCTGAGATTTTGCCCAGCATTCCCTCTGAAAATCAAGTCTATATTTGCTTACGAATCCAAAATAGGAATGCACCCCAAATAAAGACAGGAATAATAAATATATTCCTATCTCTTATTAAATCTGTGTACAAAGCCGATAGCGAATAATTTCTAAGTCGCTAAATATCATATAAATAGCAAAAGGCGAGATTAATCTCGCCTTTATGAATCACTTCAAAATGTGGAATACTTTTTATTTAGTATCAATTATGAATGGAGAGCTTTTGCCATCTCCCATTATAATAATCTTAGAATTTGGAGAAAGAGCAAGTTCTTTTTGCATTTTAATTTCTTCAAATTTCAAAAGCTTAGGACTCAAACCACTATTGATAATTTTCTGCGCATCTGCAACACCACGAGCTTCAACACGCTTTCTTTCAGCTTCTTGCTCTTCTTTCTGAAGAACATATTCCATTCTTTGCGCTTCCTGAACTGCTGTGATTTTTCTTTCGATACTCTCTTTTACAGATTTAGGAAGATCTATCTTACGGATAAGCATTTGCTCAAGAATTAAGCCACGCTCTGCAAAATCTTTTTCAATTCTTGTTTTGATTCTGTTTTCGAACTCTTCTCTTTTAGAAGAATATAAATCTGTTGCATTGTAATACACTGCTACCTCTCTGATACGAGTACGAGTAGTAGGGCGAATTACTTTATTTTCGAAATCAATACCGATTGTTCTCACAATTTCAGGTGCTTGAGCAGGAATAATTGTGTATAGAATCGTAAGGTCAATGTTTACTTCCAAACCATCCTGACTAAGTACAGTGATTGCATCTGCTGCTCTTACCTGGCCTTCATCGATAGTTGAGGACATTGTATAGTTTTGAGTTTTAGTGCTCATCGGATAAACTTCGATAAGTGGATTAACGATGTTCAAACCTTCATTCAAAACATCTTCTTTAACTTCACCAAAAAGCTTTTGCACACCTACGTGACCTGTATCAATTATTCTGATACCTGAACTTAGAGCTCCAATAATAATTAGTGCAACACCGCCTAATGTAAATAAGCTCTTAAATTTTGTAAGTGGACCAGGTGATTTTGCCACCATAATACCAACGATAAGGACTACAATCCCTAAAATAATAATTCCCATCTGAGAATCTCCTTTA
This sequence comes from uncultured bacterium, assembly GCA_942490685.1. Lineage (GTDB taxonomy): Bacteria > Bacteroidota > Ignavibacteria > Kapaibacteriales > UBA2268 > JBFHIJ01. Next base: position 208,635 of record CALNXW010000016.1, on the reverse strand, counting down.
TATAAAAAATAGATTATGTATTCTTAGTTTAGGTAAAGGGCTGTTTTTTTATGATACAACCACCCCACCCTTCGGGTATCCCTCCTATGGAGGGGATTTTTTAAATTTTTATTTATTACCAAGTTGCTGAAAAACTATTTCTTTCAAATGATCTAAAACCTTTGGTATGGACTTTAGCACTTCATTATCATTGTAATGGATTACTATTAAACCAAGACCTTTTAAATATGCATCTCTGACTTCATCATATTCATATTTACCATTATGACTTGCTCCATCTATTTCAACAACCAAATTTAAAGTCGAGCAATAAAAATCAACTATATAATTCCCAATAATCTTTTGTCTGTCAAAATCCAGCTCTAAAAATTTCCCTGACTTAATGTGTTGCCAAAACACAATCACTGCCTTATTGCCTGCTTTGCGAAGTTCCTTTGCTCTATCTTTAAGTTTTGCATTGTAAGGCAACTTTTTATAGTTCATGAAACTGCGAACCATAAAGCCATCTCAATCTTTTGGTTGAAAAATAAAGGACTAAGAATCCCCTCCTGCGGAGGGGTGCCATTTTAGGGCGGGGTGGTTACCAATGGCTGCCCACCCTTAATCACAGCCGCCGCAAGAGCTACACGATGAACATGAAGAACAAGAGCTGCACGATGAATCGTAACCTCCTGCATCACTATCTCCCCACGAATCAAGCCAAGATTTATCGGTATCAGAATCAAAATCCATACCCGAATCTAAAACATTGCTATCAGAAAGCTCTGCTTCATATTCATTTCCTGAGAAAAATTCTGCGTCTACACCATCCGGAACTTCAAACTCTGACTCTGGATTTAAAGTTTCAAATTCTCCTGCATCAAATCCTTCTTCACCAATGCTCATCACATCAGAACCTGCTTCGTCTACAATATTTACATCATGTATGTGCATATTATGATTGTAAGCCATAGACGACCAAAGGTATGAATAAAAGAAATAATATTCAAATCCGAAATATCCAGCTGCTATAGGTGCACCTGCGGAATAGACCGGCATGTCTTTTCTGTCAGCAATCGGATCTTTTGGTCTAACGATATCAGTAGACTTAATATTTTTAATGTCATCCACTTTGATAAATTTTCTAATCGCAAGGTCTATTTCATCCACAAAAGTATCAAATATGCTACGTTTATCTCTGACAAAGGTGTCATAAGCCTCCTGAGAAGAAAAAACGTCTTTCATTCTCTCTTCCAAGTCCGCTTTGCTTTCGCCGGGAGCCATTTTGAAATCTGTCATAACTCCATTTATAGTCAGATTAATAGGGTATTGACCTACTTGGTGTTTCCTTAATATCTCGATTTCAAGTAGATATTTGATAGAAGTCTTCTCATGCTCAAGAACATATAATATATTTTTAAAAGTTTGAGATTCAAGAGGATCTACAATAGTTTCAAACTCCATCATAGCCTCATCCAGGTCATCATCTTTTCCTTTATCATCAAGATAAAAATTATAATCATTAACTGCCAGGCGAACTGCATTAGTAATCCCCAAAGATCTAAAAGCCATATTAATCTGTTGCAAAATAGAAACAGCCGTAAATGTCTCAAGCTCTTCTTTCTTAGCATTTGTTCCAAAAGTAATAGCATTAAGTAGTTTTGCGAACATTTTTGTTGGTTGTATTTTTTTTATTACTGTTTCCTTAGCCGGATCAATTGAAAGCTTACCTGAAAAATACATATTGCCCCCTAAGATTGATAGATATAATCGATGATATTAATACCTTGATGTTGTAGATAAGTATAAACTTTTTTTATGATTGTGCATTCATGTGCTTTCCCTGCCATCAGACCGGTTTTATACCGATCTACCGGGCAGCCGCTATTGCAATACATTTCGAATTCGCACTTGCCGCATTCCGGATTTACATACTGATTTTTATATAAGTTAGCTCTTTTTTCTTTAATAATGTCAAATGATTCCAATTTCCAGTCAGAAAAGCTATTATGGTTCATAAATGATTTGTTGCATGAAAAGCATTCTCCTTCCGGCGCAAATTCATACCAATTACATTCATTTCCTTTGCTTAAACAATAACTGTAATTAAAGATTTGAAGAAGTTTTGTCAAATCATTTTCTATAAGAATATCTGCAAACTCTGACATATCTTCTTCTTTTAAGCCAAAATCACCGGTTGCCAGTTTTATCTTAAACTTTCTAAAATTTGGATATTTCGATTTAAGTATTTCAATTTCTTTGACCGCAGATATCCAGTCTTCAGTATGTAACATGACTTCACTAGTCACTACTGAAAGTACTGAAACATTTATACCCATATCTAATGCAGTTCTAAAATTATTCAGAACTTTGTCATATGTGTTATTACGATACTTATCATGTATTTGTTTAGGAAAATCGATTGAAAAGCCAATTCTTAAGGAAACTATGGGGTTCACTTCCTCAGCTAAAACACTTAAATATCTGCTATTTAGATTATATCCGTTAGTTTGAATTGCAATTGTTTTATTCGGACTGTTAGTCTTGATTTTAGACTGTAGCACCAAATTACAAAATCGAGAAAGGGTATTTGCATTAAAGATAGTCGGTTCAGCTCCATGAAAACAAAAAGCGCCAATATCGAATCCATCTTTCTCAATCTTTTTCAAAAAACTACTTAGGTTTGATTCTGCTTCATAGTCTTCTTCTTCAGTTGACTTTGCAGCTTCAGGTACATAGCAGTAAGAACATCTTAGGTTGCATTTAGAGGAAATGGCATAGTATAGATTTAATGTTTTTTGCATACAGAATATTTATTTTTTAAATACATATCTAGTACATTTGAAGAACAAATTATATATCAATCAATGTAGTTGAAATCAAAATTCTTCTTTTTTATTTTGGCTCCCAGTTTTCACCTTCACATGGGATGTGATCTTTGGAAACATGTTCATCAAATATAGTACATAGCCTTGCACCGGAATCAAAATGTCTGCAAGAACCGCAAAGAGTTTCTTCTTCAAATTTTTCAATTCTTTTATAGTATAGCTGATATTGTCTGTAAGCAGGGTATGCTGCTACAAACCACAGAGAGAATAGCAGCAGTGACCAATTATCTCTTACGGAAGGGTATTTAATTAGGAATAGCATAAGTAACATAACAATCAAGCCACGCAGCATAATTCCCCAAAATATTGAACCCAAAGTAACAATAGGAGTTCTTGAGTAATCATCTTCCTCTTCTGTACCTTCTCTAAAAAGAAGTAAATCTTTTATTTTGTCGAATATATCCATTTTCTCCAACCTGTTGTTTTGAACATCATTACTTGCTTAAATCATCTTGTTAAAAAAATTGTCAGTTATCACCATACCATAATTATATCAACAATTGGGAATCTTAAGAAGCTACAAAATAAATTAATCACCATCAAATAAATAATGAAGTAAATGTATAAAAAAAAGTCGCCCTTATTCAGGACGACTAGATTGGAATTTGAATTGTATCGCTATACCTATAAATCGAATTTTAGACCAAAGTTGAATCTTACATTATAGTATTCTGCCTGCATAGTTCTGCTGCTGACACCTTGGTAGTAACGCAGTGGTTGATTCGTAAGGTTATTAGCTTCAGCATAAATTCTAAATTGATCTGTCACAGCATATGAAGCATTTGCATCAACAAATGTTTGCTTATCATAAAATCTATCTTCAAATGCCTCATCACCAAATTCATCTACATAATCAGATGTATAATTCATTGACAGTCGGATAGTAAATACTTTAGTATCATAAGCAATAGAAGCATTTAGCATGTTTTTAGCTGTCCCAGGGAGACCCAATTTTTCATCCTCTCTGCCTTCCATTGGTAAACCGTCTACTTCAGACTTTGTATAAGTGTAATTAGCATATAGATTAATATTTTTGAAGAAAGAAGGTAAGAAATCCAGTTGCCTTTGTGCTCCAATTTCAAATCCGTAAATGGTAGCACTAGCGCCATTCCTTGGTTGTGTGTATCTGTCATATAAGATGCCAGAACTTGGCTCAGTATAATCATCTTGTCTGTATGCAAAAATAAAATCTTTAAGATCTTTATAAAAAACGCCGGCAGATAAAAGCCCAATTGACTCAAAGTAGTTTTCTGCCATAAGGTCATAATTCATAGATGTAGTAGGCTTTAAATCAGGATTACCAACTTCAATACGGTTATCCTCTACTTCAAGAATTTTGTAAGGTGCGATATCAAAATAGTTAGGTCTTGCAATGGTATTAGTCCATGCTGCTCTTAGTAACAAATTGTTAGTTACATTATATTTCAAATGTAACCCAGGCAAAACATTTAGATAATCATCAGTGCCGGAAGTTGGTTTAACTTCATATTTATCATCTCCGAGATCTCTCAACTCATTTGCAGTATAGTCTAAAGACGTATTTTCTAATCTAATGCCTGCCAAAACAGTCATTTTAGAACCTACATTTTGAGTTATCATAGCATAACCGCCTACAATTCTTTCTTTTGCTTCAAAATTACCACCTGCATATTCATCAGGAGCATCATTTTTCTCGAATAAAGCTGAGTTTGCTAAATCCAAATCACCTAGTGCATTTTTTGAAACAAATCTTCCTACTGAGTAGTCACCCGCTAAAAAATCTGGATCAGTCATATCTACAACTGTCATGTCTGTCATATTCTTAAGACCATTTATAGGCTTGTAATTGAAAAAATTGTTGTCTCTTAGTTTATCTTTTCCTCTGTATCGACCACCAAATTTTAGAATAGATTTATAATCACCTTCCGCAAGAGGCATTTGAAAGTCTACTCTTGCATTCATATCTATATCTTCAGTATACTGATACTGCTCACTCAATTCTTTCAAAGTCCATTCAGAAAGATCATTGCTTGTAATCTGGCTGATACTGGGCTCTTCAGAATCTAAATTAGAAACAGATACATCCGCCTTTTTTGTTCTATAAGACATATATCTCTCGTTAGGTCTTTCCTCGGAAGCTTTCGCCCAAGTGGCTGACCAATCCATTTTTAATATGTCAGCAAAAAGGTGATCACCACCAACAGAAAAGTTATAAGCTTTTTGATCTTCTAATCTAGAATAATCATTTTGATCATTACCGATACCACCTTTTGTTTCTCTTCTTACTTCAACACCTTCTATTATACCGTCAGCATTAGGTACACCGTCATTATCACCTTTTTCTAAATAATATCTTGCTCTAAATCTGTTTTCCCAATCATTTCTTTGGGTCAAAATAGTATTTACAAAAAAGCTGTGATCATTGTTCAATTTATAATCCAAACCGGCAGACATTGATTTACGAACACGTTGTACATCATACGCTCTCATCTGGAAATCGCCCATTTGAGCATTCCCGTTATCATCTTTGAACCATTCTGCTTCAAAATTATCAGAACCTAAATGGTGATTTTTGTAAGAACCTGAAACAATAATACCTAATTTATTATTGAAGTATCTGTCACCTGCAACAATTGAAGTATTATATATTGGCTTTTCAGAAAGCATATTATAACCACTTCCTAAAGTAACAGATGCTCTTTGCCCATTTGGAGTAGTTCGTGTTACCAAGTTGATAGCACCACCAATTGCATCAGCATCCATGTCAGGAGTTACTGCTTTACTTACTTCAATATTCTGAATCATATCTGCAGAAACTAAATCTAATTGAATAGATCTGGTTTCTGCTTCAGCAGATGGTATACGTTCACCGTTAATCATAACTGAATTCAAACGAGCAGCAGTTCCGCGAACCAGGCCAAAACGTGCTTCACCTTGATCGTATTGAACTGTTATACCCGGTATACGTTTCATTGCATCTCCGATATTTGCATCAGGAAACTTACCAATCTGATCTGATGCAACTATGTTTGATATTTGTAGGTTATTCTGCTGTTGAGTAAGAGCTTTTGCCTGCCCCTTTAAAGCTTCACCATAAACAACTACAGCTTTGGTTTGGGTTCTGCCGGGTTTTAGAACTATTTTTTCGTAACCTGTCTTATTATCTATTATTGTAATTTCTTTATCATACTTCTCGTAACCTATATAGGAAACAACAAGTTTATATTTTCCAGCAGGAATATTTGCAATAGTAAATTCTCCATTGTATTTAGCTATTGCACCATATGAAGTGTTCTCCAAAAATACCCTTGCACCCGGCATAGCTAAAGAGTTTTCACTGTCAATAACGTTACCTTTGAAAGAGCCGGTTGCTAAAACTTCAGTAGCTGTGAGAAGCAAAGCAACAACAACTATTGCTGCCAGTCTATAGCTTCTCTTTTTGTTGCAGAATTCCATCAATTCCTCCGAATTAGATTGTACGTTTAAAAGATTCTGCAACTTAATTTTTTAGTATTAAGTCAATGTTAACTCTCAGGCAAATACAAATAAATTTTAATTTTGTCAATACAAATCTAAAATATCTTGATTTTTTAGATTTTTAGCCGATCTAAATAAGCAGTTTTGCTGCTTAACCTTTATCAAACATCTTCTTAGCCGAGGATTTGTTGAATCTTAACCAAACATTGAATTTTATTTAAGAATCATTTTCTTTATCATTGTATCTGTTATTCGGTGCTTTATCGCCGATTCAAAATTGAGATATTGAGATATTTTCAAACAACAAGTAACAGGTATAAAATGACAAAAATGCAGCAACTACTTTTTTGCTCTTTTTTTGCACTGATAAGTTTATCTTCATGCAATAAAGATCAAGAATTGCACAAAAACGAACCTTCACACTCACATAAAGAGATCATAGAAGACACAATTCCTAAAATAAAAGAAACTTATCTAAGTAAGTGGGACGATAAAGACAACGTAGATTCTCCTGCTTTTTACTCTACGCCTGAAGGTGAAAATTGGCTTATAGCCACATGCAAAGAGTCGCATGATCTAGTGATTTACAACGCTGAAAACGGAAACATCATAAAAAGAGTTTTAAAGCCGGGCAAAAATGCAGGTGAACTTCAAAGACCAAATGGCATTTGGGTTATTGATAATATATGTGCAATTGTAGAAAGAGATAATCATAGAGTTCAAGTTTTTCAATTGCCAACCTTTGAATCTCTGGGATTTATTGCAGAGGATAAGCTAATTAATCCCTATGGCCTCTCAATTGACAAAATAGAAAATCAATATCGATTATTCATTACTGATAACTACGAAAAAAATGACAGTATTCCGCCAGATGAAGAGCTGGGCAAAAGAGCCTTAGAATATACTTTTTCTATCACCTATGAAAAATTGGAGTCAAAATTTATACGTTACATTGGCGATACCAAGGGGAATGGTATTTTAAAAATTGTAGAATCTGTTTTTGCTGACCCTGAGAACAATACATTACTTTTCTCAGAAGAAGATGAAACCAATACTCACTTAAAATCTTATGATCTTGAAAAAGGCACATTTGATGGCAGATCTATTGGGAAAGGAATAATGAATTATCAGGCAGAAGGAATTGCTTTATATGATTGTGGTAACGGCGAGGGCTTCTTGTTTTGCACAGATCAATCTAAGGGGGACAATACCTTTTATATTTTTGACAGGAAAACATTTAATAAAGTCGCAGCATTCAAATCTGAAACTACTCAAAATACTGACGGAGTATGGCTTACTCAAAAGCCTTTTGGTGAGTTCAAAAAAGGAGCTTTCTTTGCAGTTCATGATGATGGTGGGATTGCCGCTTTTGACTTAGAAGTTCTTTTTGACAAATTGAATATACGATGTAATTAACAATCTGCTGCTGCCCTTTTTAAGATTTCACCCCAACTGATATGTGATCTTGTTACACGCAAAAAGGGCGGCAGTTTTCATATTAAAAATTCTTTTAGATTCCTTCCGCGCAATACATTATATTTGGATATAATTCTAAACAATTATAGAGTATTGCTTTGTTTCTACCTGTTACCAAAAAAGAATTGCAAAAACGCAATATAGAGCAACTTGATATCATTCTTGTTTCCGGTGATACTTATATTGATTCACCATATAGCGGAATTGCAGTCATAGGTAAATATCTTGAAAAGCATGGCTTTTCTGTTGGAATAATAGCTCAGCCTGATATCACAAGTGATAAAGATATAAAATCGCTCGGAGAACCAAGGCTCTTTTGGGGAGTAACAGGCGGTGCGGTAGACTCTATGGTTGCAAACTATACAGCTATGAAAAAGAAAATTCAAGCTGATGACGCTACCCCCGGCGAAGTAAACAATAAACGTCCCGACAGAGCAGTTATAAAATACTCTAATTTAATAAGACAATATTTCAAAGATACTGCTCCTATTGTACTGGGTGGAATTGAAGCAAGCCTCAGACGTGTAGCACATTATGACTTTTGGTCAAACAAAATACGTAAACCTATTATTTTTGATGCTAAAGCTGATTATCTGATTTATGGAGAAGGTGAACGTACTATACTGGAACTTGCAAGCGCGCTTCGAAACGGTGAGGATACTCAAAATATCAGAGGCTTATCATATATTTCAAAAGAAGCTAATGAAGAATATCTAAATCTTCCTGGCTATCTGGAATGTTCTACAGACAAGTATAAGTTTATTGAAATGTTCCATATTTTCTACAAAAATAATGATCCTTTGAATGCAAAAGGTCTTGTTCAGGCTGTAGATAACAGATTTCTTATCCAAAATCCTCCAAATTTCTATTTGGAAGGAAATGAATTAGATGAGATATATAACCTTCATTTCGAAAATGATGTGCATCCGTATTATGCAAAAGACGGAAAAGTCAGAGCAATGGATACAATTAGATTTTCTATCAACTCACACAGAGGTTGTTACGGTGAATGTAATTTTTGCGCTATTGCAGTGCATCAAGGTAGAAAAATTCGCTCTCGTTCCGAAGAGTCTATATTAAATGAAGCTCAAAAGTATAAACAACATCCTAAATTCAAAGGAATAATTAGCGATGTGGGCGGTGCTTCCACAAACATGTATAACAACAACTGTCCAAAAATGGATAAAAAAGGATCGTGTCAAGAGAAACGTTGTTTATATCCTGATAAGTGTAATGCAATGCAGGCAGATCATAAGGATCAAATAGAAATACTTACAAAAATCCGCAAAATGGATCATATAAAAAAAGTTTTCACAGGTTCCGGTCTAAGGTATGATTTGCTAATGGAAGACAAAAAGTCCGGGAAGCAGTATTTCAGACAACTTGTTGAGCATCATGTTTCAGGGCAGCTTAAAATCGCGCCTGAACATGCTGAGCAGGAAGTATTAGACTTAATGGGCAAACCTGCTCGGAAACATCTGCTCAATTTTAGAGAGGAGTTTGTCAGACTGAATGAAAAGTTAGGCAAAAAACAATTTTTGACTTATTACTTTATCGCAGCTCATCCGGGATGTGAGCTTGATCATATGCAAAATTTAAAGAAATTTGTTTCCAGAGAGCTAAAATTGAATCCGGAGCAAGTTCAGATATTCACACCAACACCTTCCACATACTCTACTCTTATGTTTTATACAGGTCTAAACCCATGGACATTAGAGCCTATTTCAGTAGAAGCAGATCCGGGCAAGAAGAAAAAACAAAAAGAAGCACTTACGACCAAAGTTTATCAGTCCGGCAAGCAAAGCAACAATAGCAGAAAAAAAGTATACAAAAAGCCTTTTAAAAAGCGATAGATTATTATCCATAGTTGGCTTATTATAGCCATATACTTGCAGAGTTAAACGAGAATTTTCAAAACATTTTTTCTTAATATTTTATATTATAAGTTTAATATATTTTATGATCAATCCTCCCTCTTTCTGTAATATAAAGCTATGCGAGCTCTATTTAGACTACTTCTGCATTAAACACACGCTTTCATAGCTATAATCTTTTTAAGCACTAAAGCTTCCTTAAGAAATAATCTAGTTAATATTCTCTTCAAAATCCTTTGTAATTCGCATCCGCCTGGATTTACAAAATATATGGCATATCAATTGTATTAGCTCTATTAGTGTAACATAAAGTAGAATAATATGCACTTTTATAAGCAGACATATACAAAATATATTTTCGCATTTTTGCTGGTTCTTGTGGGTCTTTTGGCGACAGGAAGTGATGTAATTGCTCAGCAATCTACCCCTTCAATTCAATTGCCGAAGCTAAGTGTTGATGTGGATATGGCCAGTGACCAAAATGACTTGGTTCTGACTCTGCAGATTATTACGGTAATGACTGTTTTAACTCTTGCCCCATCAATACTAGTAATGATGACAAGTTTCACGCGAATAATAGTGGTCTTCCACTTCCTGAAGCAGGCACTTGGTACTAATACTCAGCCGCCTAACCAGCTTCTGACCGGACTTGCCTTATTTTTGACATTCTTTGTTATGCAACCTGTGCTTAATGAGGCAAATCAAACAGGTATTCAGCCATACTTACGAGAAGAAATCTCGCAGGATCAGGCTGTAGATAATATTGTAAAGCCATTCCGAGAGTTCATGCTGAAGCACACTCGCGAAGAAGACTTAGGATTATTTTTGAAGCTAAGTGGTGAAAACGAGAGACCAAATGATATTTCTGAGGTTTCCACCTGGACTATAATACCGGCTTATTCGATAAGCGAACTGAGAACAGCATTCCAAATTGGTTTTATGCTGTTTATTCCATTTTTGGTTCTTGATATGATTATAGCGAGTACACTGATGTCTTTAGGTATGTTTTTGCTGCCTCCTCAGCTTATATCGTTGCCAATAAAAATATTGTTGTTTATCCTTGTGGACGGATGGCACTTAGTAATAGATTCCTTAATGCGAAGTATAATGAAATAAGGAGTAATGCAAAATGACTGATCAAATGGTAGTTAAACTTGTGAGTGATGCATTTTATACTGTATTGCTTGTAGTTGGGCCTTTACTTCTGGCTTCGCTGGTTGTTGGTTTAATAATTTCAATATTTCAGGCAGCAACATCAATTTCAGAACAAACATTGACTTTTGTGCCAAAACTACTGACCGTTTTCCTGGTTATAGTATTACTTCTGCCGTATATGCTTGAGAAGCTAATGACATTTACCAAGGAAATGATTGGTTATATTCCAAGTATGTGAGTTATAAATGCTTGATGCAGCATCCATAAATGCCCTGATGGGCAAATTTCTGATTGGCGGTTTGATCTTTGTAAGAATAACCGCTTTTATGGCAGCGGCTCCTTTCTTCAAACATTCTGCAATACCCAATATTTTAAAAGTAGTTTTTTCTATTTTACTTACCAGTGTAATAACAACAGCATATTGGCAAGAACAGCCTTTCATCGAATATCATCTTTGGTATTTGCCTATATTGGCAATGCGAGAAGCTTTGGTAGGAATTGCTATAGGATTTGGAGCACGTATGATGTTTATGGCTGCCAAGTTTGCAGGTGGTATAGTAGATATGGATATGGGCTATCAGACAGCTATATTATTTGATAAAGACAGTACTTCACCGACTCTTGTGGGTGAATTATATAATATGATTGTACTTATGGTATTTTTGTTCTTAAACGGTCACCATCAAATTTTAGAATCATTATATATCTCTCTTCGAGCAGTTCCACTAACAACTTTTGCGGTTACAGAATCAACTATAACTCTCTTAGTCAAGTTTGCTACATCAGTGCTAATAATGGGAGTAAAAATGTCTGCACCGGTCATTGTGGCTCTATTTTGCACAAATCTGTCACTTGCTCTGCTGGCAAGAGTGGCTCCTCAGACAAATATATTTATACTGTCGTTTCAGCTAAAAGTATTTGTGGGAATAATGATTCTTAGTATCTCTGTTCCTTTGTTTGTATTTGTTACAAAAATAGGACTTTCAACATTCCAGGAGGAATTGTTAAAAATCCTATTAAGTTTAAATCCGGCCAGAGTTTAGAGAGATTTTAATTCTTGCTCTAATTCTTCAATTCTTTTATTATTGTTTTCGATAGACAGATGTTTATCTTTTATGCTTTCTTCGAGCTTTTCTATGTTCGCCTGAATTGCAGTTTTGGCTTCATCTTCTTCAGCTTTTTCCAATTCAGTTTTTTGCTCATTGATAGCAAGTTGATCTTTTTCTATAGAATCTTTAATTCTTTCAACTTTAGCTTTTGTATTGTCCAAGAGCTCTTTTACTTTATCGGATCTTTGATTTTTGCGACTTTCTTTATAGGCATTTCTCTTTTCATCAAAGATAGTAAAAGCTTCACGAATAGTAGCAAACAGCTCATTTCTTTGATCTTTTTTAAGCTTAAAGAACTTGATTTCACCTTGAACTGCAAGTAATGTATCGCGAATTAGACCAAAATCAGAAGTATTTTTAACTTCTACAAGTGCTTCTTCAGCTTTAACTTTCAGTCTGGAATAATTCTCATTGCATTCTTTTTCGTATTCTTCTCTTTCTGAAGACTGAGCTTCGTTAATTTTTTCAAATACGGCTCTGATAGCAGCATAAAGCTCATCCATCTGATCGCGTTTGAGTCTCATTTTTTTGATTTCTTTTTGAGCATTGATCAAAGTTTGTCTTGCTGCAGCAAAGTCATCAGTACTATTAGCAAAGTTGATAGATTCATCTACTATAGGTTTGATCTTTGCATAATTTTCAGCAGCAATAGAATCAAATTGAGATCTTTCTGATTCCTGTTTTTCATTAACTTTGTCAAACGTTTCTCTTATGATGCCATAGAGTTCGTCTCTTTGCTCTCTTTTGAGTTTTTTACCTTTGATTTCGCTCTGAGCATCAATTAGCTTTTGTCTTGCATCTTTAAATCTTGTAGCACTATCGGCGAATTCGACAGCAGCATCTACAGTAGATTTGAGTTTATGATAGTTCTCAATGCATTCCATTTCATAATTATCTCTTTCAGCAGCTTGCCTTTCAGAAAGATTTAAAAATGACTGGTTAAGAACTTCAGTTAGCTCATTTCTGTGCTCTCTTGTAAGAGTTTCTGTTCTTACAGATTTCTGCAAGTCAATAAGTTTTTCTCTTGCATCTCTAAATTGATCATTTTCAGCAGCAAATTTGACAGCTACATCAACTTTAGGTTTCAAATCAGCATAATTTTTCTGCGCATTTTCTTCGAAGGCATTTTTTCTTTCTTCTCTTTCTTGTTTGAGCTGATCAAAGACTACGTCAAGTTTTTCACTCAAAGCATCTTTTTGATCTTTCTCAATAGCAGCACTTCTGACTCTCTGCGCCAAGTCTTTAAGCTGACCTGTCATTTTTCTAACAGTGTCAAACGGCATAGAAGTCATCAACTCTACATCTTGTTTCAAATCTGATTCCAAATCAGAAATTTGATAGTTTTGGAAATTAGCATAAGGGAAAAGATACTTTCTAAAGTAAATTTTACCTTCCTGATCTTTAAGACCAAAATTATCTTCTAAAGCAAATTTCCAAACCATAGCAGAATTTTCAGCTTCTTCGATTCCGCCCTTTTCTTTTGGTACTATTAAAATAAATACACAATCTGTGGATTGGATCCCGTTTTCGAATTTTTTGCCGCTAATGGCGCATAGTCCACTCTGGCGGTCCCATAATAGTTGCTTCAGTTCATTGTTAGTTACGCTGTCAGCCACTGTCATCACCTAACAAAAGTTAATGAAAATGTCAAAAGTCTAATTTGCCAAAATACAATTTTTTTATATATAAAAAAAATACCGATTCAAAAAATCGGTATTTTAGAAAATAAAAATACATTTTTCACGAGTTAAGCTTCTTTATCATCTTTTTTGTCAATTTTTAATGTTTTGAGAGCATTCATCTGTTGTTGACTTATAGGTGGTAATTCTTCACCATTCACAATCATATCAAGCTCAGCGCCATCAATAGTTTCTCTTTGAATAAGAATTTTGGATGTTTTATGAAGCATTTCAATATTCTCGTTCAATATTTTTTCTGCAACATTACTACAGTTCAGCAGGATTTTTCTTACTTCTTCATCTATTATTTGTGCTGTTTTCTCACTATGATCTTTTGAATGGCCTAAGTCTCTTCCCAAGAATACTTCATCATGATTATTATTGAATGTGACAGGCCCAACAACTTCACTCATACCCCATTCGCAAACCATTCGTCGTGCGAATTGAGTAGCTCTTTGAAGGTCATTAGAAGCACCTGTAGAGTATATGCCAAATATAATTTTCTCTGCCGCTCTACCTGCCATCAAAACTGTTATCATAGTTTCAATGTTATCTTTGCTTTTAGAATGAAAATCTTCATTTGGCAATTGAACTGTAACACCTAAGGCACGACCACGTGGTATAATAGAAACTTTGTGCACAGGATCTCCCAATGGAAGTAACTTTCCTATAAGAGCGTGCCCCATTTCATGGTATGCAGTCATTTCTTTTTCTTTGTCAGAAATAACTAAGCTCTTGCGCTCAATACCCATAATAACTTTATCTTTAGCTTGTTCGAAGTCATACATTGTCACAATGTCACTATCTCTTCTTGCAGCAAAAAGTGCAGCTTCATTTACAATATTAGCAATATCGGCACCGGAGAAACCTGGTGTACCTTTTGCCAAAACTTCGATATCAACATCACTACCTAAAGGAATTTTTCTGGTGTGAACTTTCAAGATACCTTCTCTACCTTTCACATCAGGTCTATCAACAACAACCTGTCTGTCAAATCTACCCGGTCTTAAAAGAGCAGGATCAAGTACGTCAGGTCTGTTTGTAGCAGCAATAATAATTACACCGCTATTTTGCTCAAATCCGTCCATTTCTACAAGCAACTGATTAAGAGTCTGCTCTCTTTCATCATGACCACCGCCTAGTCCTGCACCACGGTGACGACCAACAGCATCAATCTCATCAATAAAAACAAGACAAGGAGCGCTTTTTTTGGCTTGCTCAAATAAATCTCTAACTCTTGAAGCACCAACACCTACAAACATTTCAACAAAATCAGCACCTGAGATTGTGTAAAACGGAACACCTGCTTCACCGGCTACGGCTCTTGCAAGCAAAGTTTTACCGGTACCCGGAGGGCCTAAAAGTAAAACGCCTTTAGGAATTTTACCACCTAAGCGTTGGAACTTAGTTGGTTCTTTCAAGAATTCTATTACTTCTTCTAATTCATATTTTGCTTCAGTTGCACCTGCAACATCTTCAAAAGTAATTTTTGGACTATTTTCGTTCAGCAATTTAGCTCGAGATTTTCCAAAAGAGAAAATACCCTTGCTATTTCCACCACCTCCGCCTTGCATGCGTCGGAAGAAGAAGATCCATATACCAATTAGCAGCACCCATGGAAGTAAGTTAATCATTACATCCATCAGCCCGCCATCTTCACGTTTATATGACCAAACTACACCATTTTCTTCCCACCATTTTTCAGTCTCCGAATCAACAACTCCCAAGCGGCAAGTGAAACTACGAATTTCAACATCTTTACCGTTAACAGTTAGCAGTTCGGTACCTTTAAGCTTACCACGAAATTCGAAATCATTTAGGTTTGACTTCGCAACTACAGCGGAGAGTACTCTTTCATTCTCAACAAGTGATTTATATTGAGTATAGGAAATTTGCCTATCGGCAGTGAAGTCACTATTTTGTGAAAACAGATAAAGAAATATGACAGCTGCCATAAAAATCAGGACAACCGACAGGTTTCTCATCATATTGTTTTGAGGTCCTTTGCCGTCATTATTATTAAAATCACCAAAAGGTTTTTTGTTTTGTGGGTCACTCATCTATAATAAGCCTCCATCCTTTTCCAAAGTTAAATTCCAAATTCAATTTTTTTGACGCAAATCGTATATTTTTGTTTTTCCAAATTTGCATAGAGAGTATGCAAGATACGAAGAAAAACAGACATTTTTAAACAGAATGACAACAAATGATTAGTCATTTGTTACCTTGTGAATATAGATATCTTTGAGATTTCTTCCCAATTCAGCATAATCAAGACCATAGCCTAAGACAAAATCCGAAGGAATTTTAATACCAATATATTTGATATCTAAATCAACTTTTATCGCATCCGGTTTATATAAAAACGTGGCAACTTCCAAAGAAGCGGGTTCGATTTCTTGAATACGCTCTATTAAAGATTTTAGTGTCAGACCTGAATCTACAATATCTTCAACAATAATCAAATCTTTACCTTTTAAATCCAGATTTTCTATAAACAGATCAACATTGCCTGAGCTTTGCATCTGATTACCATAACTTTTGGCTCTGATAGTTTCCATAGTGCATTCCAAATTTACTTCTCTTAGTAAATCAGCACCAAAGAAAACGCTTCCTTTCAAAACAATCAAAAACACAGGTTTTTTGTTTTCATAATCTCTATTTATCTCATTAGCCATTTTTGCTACGGTTATCTCGATCATTTCTCTGGAAATGAACTTATGGAATACTTTACCATTAACAGCAATCTTATTCAAGTCCATCTGATTTCTGCTCATTTTTATTTCCGTTTTTATTTAGAAAATCTATTTTATACGCATCGCGTGTGTATTTATCAACTTTAAATTTATCGCTTACTCGATGCCCTACAATCCACACAATATCATCACCGGATACTAGGACTAAAACTTTTGATTTATCTATTAAAGCTACTTTCTGATTTGTAAGGAAGTCACTTACTTTCATTCGGCCGTACATACCAAGAGGAATAAAAGAATCTCCTTCTTCCCAGTGCCGTATTTTTAAGGCTTTGGTAATTTTAGACTTATCAATGTATTCTTCAAAAGGATTATCGTTAAACTTAATATCCTTTTTCCGAACAGCTGTAACATTTAAAGAAAATTCAGCATTTTCAAAGCCCTGCTCAACTATAAAGCTTTCAGATACTTTTGTGTAATCTTCTACCCTTGTGAAGATCAATCTTTTTCTATCCATCAACACATGATAATTTTTATTTATCTGATAGATAGCTCCACTTTGATGTTTCATCAACTCCAATATCTCTGCTATTTTTTTCATTGGAAGTGATGACAGTCTAAAATATTTATTTACTAATTGCTGTATAATCTCACCCTGTACAAATTCCGGGAAGGTTTCCAGTAGATTAGTTTTGATAGAAAATCTTTCTTGTCTAACATCATCTATAACATAATCTATAGAATTAGTCACCATATCAGCAATAAACTCATCTGCTCCGTTAATTAGCTTTGCAGTTCTATTTAGAGTTTCAATTATATTAGGATTGAAAGTCTCCTGAAGCATAGGAATCAGACTCAACCTTACTTTGTTTCTGGTATAATCCAGAAGCTGATTTGATTTATCTTCTTTCCAGACAAGTCTTCTCTCTTTAGCATATGCAATAAGATCTTCTTTTCTTAACTCGAGTAATGGTCTTATTAAACGTACATTTTTAACAAAAGTTCTGATTTTTGGAATACCGGCAAGTCCGGTCAATCCCGTACCTCTTAATAGATTTAAAAGCAAAGTTTCTGCAGAATCATCTGCAGTATGCGCAGTTGCAACAAAATCAGCGTCTATATTTCGCGAAGTTCTTTCAAAGAATTTATATCTCAGTATGCGTGCGGCATGCTCTATGCTTAAAGCATTTTTTTCTGAGTAGGCTCTCACCTTGCCATTAGCTGTATATATTTTAGTATTATATTTTTCAGCAAATTGCTTTACAAATTTCTCATCTGAATCAGAATCAGTTCCTCTCAAATTATGATTATAGTGAGCAATAGAAATCTTATAATTATGCTTTGCAGATAGCAATGCCATTGCATCCGAAAGCACTATAGAATCTACACCTCCACTAACAGCAAGAAGTATGGTATACGAATGGTCTATATGGATTTCATTTGTCAGAAAGCTATCTACCAAATCCAGCACCTTACGAACAGCAGGATGATTTTGCTGTCTTTCAGAAAGAGAAGTCCTATTGGAAATATAATTAACAGGTTCGATTGTCTCAAAAGAGATATTCTTATCATACTTTTGAACTTTAGGATCAAAACTAAGTTTATCATACTTATAGATATCTTCTTCTTTAGCAGGTTCTTCAGGCTCTACTTGCTCTACTACTTGCTCAATAATTTCTTCTGTTTTTTGAATCTCAGGTTTAGGGATACTGTTCTTTTGAATAATTTCTTTTTCTTCTTGAATTGGTTTAACCAGATTATATTTCTCTAAAAATATTCTTGTAAGAACAGAAGAGACCAATTTCCCGGCTTTGGGAGAGTCACTTATATTTACAGTATTTTTAATAGTCTCTTTTTTGATTTCTGAAGATTTCTGCGTTTTATGTCCTTTTTTTGCATTATCTGCTACTTTTGATTTAGAATTTTTATTCTCAGCACTAACATCAGTTACTTCACTGGCATCAGCATGTGTTCTCATCTTTTCTTTAACTTTTGCTACTCTGGCAAAAAACGCAGGTGCAATAACAGATCCTGATTGATTTTCAGAACCAATTATTACCTTTTCTTTTTTATATTTATCTTTTATATCTTCAGGAGATGCAACATCATTACCTTCTTCGTCCATTACAGCAATCATATCCTCGATATCTTCTCTTGATGCCTCAAGAAATGAAAAATCCATATCAACATTTGGTTCTTCAGGGACTGCCTTTAACTCTCTTATTTCTTCTAACGGTAACGGTAAATCAGTTGATTCTTCCGGTTTTGCTTTGTTAATATTTTCAACTTTTTTCTTTTTGTTGTATCTGTTGTTAAACCTATTATTTCTTTTATTAGCTTTTGGATTATTTGCATTAGGCTGTTGAAACTCATTCCCAGCTTTTGAATTTGACTGCTTTGCTTCATTCTCTGCTGTGGGTTTATTTACATTAGCTTGTCTAGGCTCATGTCTTGCTCTTGGATTATTTGTATTAGACTGCCTTGCTTCATTGCCTGACTTAGGTTCCGCTACATTAGACTGTCTTGTTTCATTGCCTGACTTAGGTTTCGCTGCATTAGACTGCCTTGCTTCATTGCCTGACTTAGGTTTCGCTGTATTAGACTGTCTTGATTCATTGCCTGAATTAGGTTTCGCTGTATTAGACTGTCTTGATTCATTGCCTAACTTAGGTTTCGCTGCATTAGACTGTCTTGCTTCATTGCCTGACTTAGGTTTCGTTGCATTAGACTGTCTTGCTTCATTGCCTGAATTAGGTTTCGCTGCATTAGACTGCTTTGCGTCATTGCCTGAATTAGGTTTATTTACTTTAGGCTCTTTTCCCTTAGCAACGGATGAATTTTGAGAATCATTATGAGCAATTGCTTTATCTTCATTCTCTACATTTCTGACGTTCTGTTTTCTAGGAGGTTTGTTGCGTCTATATCTGAAATTTTTTTTCTTATTATTAGAATCACTCCCCTGATCGGGAGTAGTCTGATTACTAAGATTTTCTTTTGGTTCTGTATTTGAGTTCTTAGCCATTAATATCTTCACTTAAAATAGGTTTAAGATAATCTGCAATATAAGAAAAATCGAGGCAAGGCTATAAATTATATCATACTAAATATGTAAAGAGACCTTAGAGTATTGATTTCTCTAAGGTCTCGAATATATATAAAGAAGAATTAATCTATTTACTTATCACAAAAGAAGTAGATTGGATTGTACCATCAATTTCAACTTTAAGAATATAAGCTCCATTAGCCAAATTGCTAACGTCAGCACGGAAATTCGAAGTTGATTGAGTAGACTGATAAGTTCCTAAATTAAGTACTTGATTTCCAAGCATGTCAACAATTGCAAATTTCGCATCTCTGTTTTCTTTAGAGCTAAATCTAACATCTACAAAGTTAGAAGCAGGATTTGGAGCAACTGTCAAATTGCTTAATGATACATCAATATCATTTACAGTAACAGGGAAATCACCAAATGCCAAATTATCTAAATAGAAACCATCACCAGGATTTGCATTGATTGAATGATCTAGTACAAACTTGAAGAATACAACATCTCCTTCGTTGAATTTTTCTTTCATATCATAAGAGATATGTAACCATTCAGAGTTTTCTACATCGTTATCAAATTTGTCACTAGTTTCGATGTTAGTCCAGTTTAAGTGTCTCCAAGTTTTTCCATTGTCATTGGAAGCAAGAACTTTCATATAGTGACGCTTATTAATAATAGAGATGTAATCCCAAGCAATAACTGCAGGATTAGATGTAATTTCAACAGGAGCAGTGATTAAAACATACTCTTTAAGCGGATCATATCTGTCTTCAGGTGACTCAGTAAATGACAATGAACCTTGAGCAGCTGCTTTGTCAGTAGTTCCCCAGTCGCCTTTTATGTACATTGGAATAAGATCAGATTCAAATCCTTCGTCGAAGTTGTCTAGAGGCGCACCAGCATATGCAATGAATTGATCAGATTCAGAACTTTCGCCTGAAACTTCATTACGAGTGATCATTGACTTAATAGAAAGATTGTAATGTTTATTCAAATCTAAATCTTTAATTACTCGAGTAGTTTCTTTACCTGCTTCAAGATTATCATCAATAGTAGCAAGTTCTTCACCATCATTGTATACAACTAAAGAAAGAGTACCATTTATTTCTGTACCTTTACTTGTTGTTTCAGGATTTTTCCATGTAAGTTTAATACCATCAGCAACCGGAATCGCAGATACAAAGATTGGATTTGCCGGAGTAACAGAACCACCAGCTTGAATAGCCACATCTACCATTGGGCTTTCAGCTCTGTCTGTAACTACTTTCACTGAATAGTTATAAAAAACACCATCTTCTACATCTTTATCAAGATAGCTAGTCACACCTTGGTCTAACTCAGCAATTTTTTCAGTTTCTTTAAATATTTGGATTTTATAGTCAGCCATTTCAAATCCAAACATATCTTTAGCAGGATTTGTCCATTGAAGTTTAACACCTTCTTCCGAGCCGGACACATTTTCTGCAACTAAACCAGATACTTTATTTATGCCTAATACAACATCAGCAGTCATCAGGTCAACAGAATTAATGCCTCCGTTTTCGCTTGTTGGCATCCAGAAGCAAGGATGTATTTTGCCATTATAGAATACTAATGAAGTATAGTCACCCCAATAATAATTACCAGGTCCTTGATATGATACATCATTGATGTCTTCAATGTACCAAGTATCTGTAAGCTGAATATGGCTGAAATTAATACCATCTTTAGATACTGCAATGAATGCATCTACACCTTGATTATTATCAGGATCATTTTGCGAACTATAATAAAGGATTGCAATATCACCTGTAACAGGATCAATAGAAATAGAAGGGAAGAAAATATCATTTCTTGCTTCATTCTCATCTATGCGAATACTTTCAACCCAGTTAGATCCACCATCTGAAGAGTAAGTTAAATAAAGACCGTTAGGCCCCTGCTCACTTTCTCTACCTGACTGAATTACATAAACCCAACCTCTTCTTGGACCATTAGATTTATCAACATCTAAATAAGGAACAGAAGAAACTCGCATATTTGCTTTGTCTGTTAGTACGTATCTACTACTTACACTGTTAGGAGAACCTGTGTTATATACAGTCTGAGCAACTCTTTGATCATCCCAAGAAAAACCACCATCTTCTGATTTAGCAATTACTGCTTCTGTTCTTCTTGAAGTTTGGCTATATATTGTATGCTGCCATACGCAATAAACTTCACCATCCGGGCCTATTGCAGGAACAGGAGATTGGATACCACCTTTAGTCCAAAGTGGTTCATAACCTAAGAAGTCATCATATGCAGTTGCAGAAGCAATAACAGCTTGATTTGGACTTGACATTCTTGCCCATGATACATATACATAGTCTTTATAAGGAGAATCTTTTTGATAATCTACTGCAATTGAGAATCTATCGTTAAAAACACTACCATCATTTTGATGAACTACTGCATCGTCTCCCCAAGTTTCACCTCCGTCTGTTGATAAAGAAAGGAAAACACCATTATCGCCTTCACCATCTTCACCGTCAGTTTGAGTAAATCCATAGAGGTAAATTGCCTCACCCTTAGAGTTAAAAGCGATACCCGGATCAAAAATAGTTCCGCTCTGATTAATGGAAATATATACGCCATCTGCTTTTGGCGTTAAAGAATGCTTCCAAGTTTTGCCACCATCTTTAGAATACCAAGCAGACATTCTAAATCCGGATGATTTACTCATATATCTAACATCGTTGGCAGTTGCTATTAAGTTATCAGGATTATTAGGATCAATAGTAATCCAAGTTTCAGACTGATGCCCCCATGCATTTGGAGAGATATTTCTTACAGTTACTCCACTCGCACTTAACATTTTCTCTGGACGTGGCTTCATTTTGTAAGCCTCAGCAGGAATTGGATTTGGATATAAGATCTCACCGTTTGAAGTGTGCATCTGAATATCCTGCTCATTAAATTGAGCATCCAAATAAAATGGTATTCTTTCCTTTGCATATTGTGGCTTTATTTTATGCAATGAATACTGTGCACTCAAAGTGCCTGACAGAAGGAACATCCCTAAAGCCGCACCAAGTATACCCTTAATCTTCATGATACTTCACCTGAATATATTCAAAATATTGATTATCTATTAACTTACGTATCTATTCTTTACATTTTATCTAGAATAATAATTTAACAAAAAAAATGCAATTATAAAACTATGCCTATATAAATAAAACATAAACACATCTAAAGTTACAGGTATTTAGAGGCATTCATACTATTTAATATATACTTAACAGATTTACAATTTTGCATATTTTTCAAGTAATTTCACTAGCACTGAAAAATCTTTAGGATACTCTGCTTCTAACTTCATTCTTTCTTCTGTTTTCGGATGAGTAAACTCCACTGAAAGGGCATGCATTGTTTGTCTTACGATTATCGGCAACTCCTCAGATCCTTTCTTGAGATTGAAATGCCTTTTAATTTCTGACAAATAAAACTCTTTTGCATCTCCATAATCTTTGTCTACTATTAGTGCATGGCCTACTGCTGAAACATGGACTCTTAACTGATGCGAGCGCCCTGTTCTTAAATCGCATTCGAGTAGAGTTGCATTCCTAAATCTCTCAAGTACATTTACTAATGTAACAGACTCTTTCCCTCTTGCTGATGGCATAGACAGACCTTTTTTTGTAGGATTTGCCATAATAGGAATATCTATAATCATCTGATCTTGCGGAAATTGCCCTTTTACAACTGCATGATATACTTTGGATAAAGTATGCTGTTCGAATTGAGTATTCAAGTGTTTATGACTTTCAGCGTCTTTTGCAAAAAGTAAAATGCCGCTGGTTCCTTTGTCTAACCTGTGTAGAGTGAATATTTCACCATATTTCCTTTCCAATATTTTCTGCACACACGGAGCGTTTCTATCAAATCTATCCGGTATGCTAAGCATTCCGGCAGGTTTGTTGACCGCTACTATGTAATCATCTTCAAATATTATTTTTATCTTCTCTGCCATTTCTTTACGCTCTTATATGTTTTATATTATTTATTTTTATTTGTTGTTTTGGGTATTTATCGACTGTAACTTTGATTTTGCATTTGTTGATATATATAATATGATATTGCCCCAACGCCCCCGTTCTTCGGGCTCCCCTTTACTTCCCTTCGGCTACGCTCAGGGTAAACTAACTTACCTCTTTCCAAAGTGGGTTGGCACATCAAAGATGTGACGGGGTGTTTGATACCACATGCACTAATATTGAAGCTACAAATTTCATTTTTTTGAGACGGCCTCAATTTATAAAATTTGTAACAATAACAATTATATGTGCACTACCATCATCTAAATCTCACCCTTATAAACCTTCTAATCCAATGGGTCTGCATCCACGAACTTATATATTATATCATTTCTTCTGACTTTAACAGGCACTTTTACTGCAAATATTTGCCCTTTTTCTGCTTTCTGCACTGCCCCGTGATCCAGGTGAATTTCTTTGACTTTTGAATTAACTGTACCCGTTGTAGGACCTATTATAATTACATCATCACCAACATTAAGCTCACCTGCCTGCAATAAGAATTCTGCTACTCCTAGTTTACTGAAGTAATTAGTGCATCTGCCTAAATGCGCTTTTTTCTTTGTTGCCTGCGAACCGTAGATTTTACTCCATTCTCCCATTTTTCTACCAAGATAGTAACCATCCCAGAAGCCTCTATTGAAAACTGTTTTCAATTTCTCTTCCTGCTCTTTTATAAAGTCAGGTGTAAATCTGCCATCAATTATAGCATTGAGGGCACTATTGTAGGCTCTGGTCACAGTATCCACATACTCAGGAGATCTTCCTCTGCCTTCTATCTTGAGCACAAGGGCACCTGATAATAGAATTTTATCCAAGAATCCAATTGTACACAAATCTTTAGGTGACATTATATATTCATTGTCTATTTCCAGCTCGTTGCCACTTTCTTTTTCTGTCACAGTATAAGCTTTACGGCATGTCTGAAGGCAAGCACCTCTATTAGCAGATGCATTTTGTTCATGCAAGCTTAAATAGCACTTCCCGGAAATTGCCATGCAAAGTGCTCCATGCACAAACATTTCTATTCTAATCGGGTTGCCGGATGGTCCGCAAATATTATCTTCAGCAATAGCTCGTGTGATTTCTCTTACTTGCTTCAGATTCAGTTCGCGGGCAAGCACTATAACATCTGCAAAATTAGCATAGAACTTTACTGCTTCTATATTGCTTACGTTGCACTGTGTTGAAAGATGAAGCTCCACTCCAGCCTCTCTGGTGGCATTAATAACAGCCATGTCCGCAGCAATAATCGCAGAAATTCCACTCTCTTTTGCCATAGCAACAACATCTTTCACAGAGGCTACATTTTTATCATATATAACGGTATTCACAGTCAGATATGACTTTACATCATTATCATTGCAAATCTGAGCTATCTCTTTAAGATCATTCAAAGAGAAGTTAATACTAGATTTTGCACGCATATTTAGATGTCCGGCACCAAAATATACTGAATCTGCACCTGCATTTATTGCTGAGTGTAAAGCAGCAAAAGATCCCGCAGGTGACATTATCTCTATATCTTTTCTATTTATATCCATTTCGTTTTTACCAAATTTCAAATGCTAAAATCTTACAAAAATAAAGCTTTTATCCCTTATTTCCTAAGGACTTGTATAGAGATTATTCTATCATTACACACTATGATTATTTATGTTAATTTAAATGAAAATTGTTATACTTGAAGATATCTTTAATGCAAAAAATAAAAAAGGAAAAAAAATGGCTTCTGGGACTAATAAATACTCTAAATATGTCATTTATTCTGTTTTAATATTACTATGCACAAGTCTTGTTTCTTGTGAATTCGTGAAATTTTTAGTTATGCCATATAAAAGTATGAGAAAACCTTATAGACCAAAAATTCTAAAATATCCCGGTAAGCCTGAAAACAGTCCCGAAAGAGAGCATTTAGGTTCAAATATAAACTCAAAATACTCTGAACTAGTTCCTGTTGTTTCTCCTGATGGTAAAACATTATATTTTATTCGAGTGGGTCATCCTGATAATAAAGAAGGAGCTGAACTTGAACATAATAGATTTTCTTTAGATATTTGGGTGTCAGAATTAAAAGACGATGTATGGCAGGAAGCTTATAATATTGGTGCTCCTCTGAATAATAAAAATCCAAACGGTATTTTAACTATAAGTCCGGATGGTACGAAAGTATTACTTTTAAATGACTATAATTCTGACAAGAATGATCGAATATTCCTTTCAATGTCGAATCTCATACTTGACAAAGAAAACAATGTATCATGGAGTGTTCCTGAAGGAATTGAAATTGATAATTTTTATACTTATTTCGATGGAATTTCAGCTGTTTTGTCTTTTGACGGCAAGATACTTATGTTTTCATTGATCCGCGATGATTCGAGGGGATATCGAGATCTATACTTCTCAAGACTGCTCGAAGATAATACTTGGAGTGCTCCACAAAATATGGGAGACGTAGTTAATACAGGAGGTGATGAAAAGACTCCTTTTTTAGCTGCCGATGGTAAAACAATGTATTTTGCCAGTGACGGACATAGCACATATGGTGGCTGGGATATCCTATATTCCAAAAGACTTGATGATAGCTGGACTAAATGGAGTAAACCTGTCAATCTAGGTCCGGAAATTAACTCCCCGGATTCAGAAAGTAGCTACTTTCTAACCGCAAAAGGAGATTATGCATATTTCACTACATTAAAAGAAAAAGACAATGATGATTTCGATACAGATATATACAGGATAAAAATTCCGCAAGAAGCTCAGCCTGAACCTGTTTACCTTGTTACCGGATCTGTTATTAACCAAGTTACTAAAGAGAAAATGGAAGCAACCATATATTATGATGACAGAGAAACCGGTGAAGAGCTTGGAGTTGCAAATACTGATCCTGCAACAAAAATATATAAGTTAATATTACCTAAAGGAAAAGAGTATGGTTTAAGAGCTTATGTAGAAGGATGTATGGCATTCAGCAAAAATCTGTCCTCAAAAGATCTCGAACAATATGAAGAATTTGAGCTCGATCTACCGGTCAATCCAGTTGTAAAAAACACACCAATTGTTATTGACAATATATATTTCGAAACCGGAAAGTATACTTTAAAACAAGAATCTTTTTATGAATTAAACAAGCTCTTTGATTTTTTAATTTTAAATAAAACAATCAAAATTCAAATTTCCGGACATACTGATGATATTGGTAAAAGTGAAGATAATATGACTCTTTCCACGAATAGAGCAAAATCAGTAGTAGAGTATTTGATTTCGAGAGGAATTGATAAATCTCGAATTCGGTTTGTTGGATATGGAAAAACTAAACCTATAGCCGACAACAACACTGATGAAGGAAGAGAAAAAAATCGCCGTGTTGAACTTGAGTTTGTTGAAGATTAAGACAATACAATATATTAATTCGAATATTCAATATTTTTCAGAAACAGATTAGATTTTTTAACGTATATTTATTCATTTCTTATATACTTTACTCAATGAGGCTCTAATGGCAAGCTTTACAGAACTCAAAAATGAATTAGTTGATTTTTTTAAGAATCCGAAAGAAGTTGTTTCTTGGGACACTAACTTTAGTGAAAAACTTAACTTCTGGCTCAAAATATTGCTTCTGGATTTTATTGCATCAGCTGCAATCACCGTTGTGATGTCTGTTTTCGAATCATTTGGTTTATTCAGTACTGATAATCATGCTGTGCTGGATATGATGGAGAGTATGACACCATTAATGTTCCTGCTGATGGCTGTCTTTCTAATTCCTTTTATTGAGGAACTGTTTTTCCGCTTACCTCTGAGAAATAAAAGCAACCCGGCATTTCGCATGGTCACATTCTTTTCAAGATTATTTGGTAAATCTGTACATCAAGATATGAAAAGAGCTTTTGAATCAATTTATGCAAACTACTATAAAATAATATTTTATTCTTCGGCTATCTCTTTTGCACTGCTGCATGTGTCAAATTATGAGATGAGCCTTTCTGTGCTGATCTTCATACCGCTCTTGATATTGCCGCAGTTATTGTTTGGGATTTTCGGCGGATATATTCGTCTGAAGCTTGGTTTCTTTTGGGGAACTTGCCTGCATTTTGCTCATAACCTAATTTTCCTCAGCATTCCAATGATAATGATGATGAGTGGTGACGAATTCAAGTTTAAAAATGATAAGTTAGATGCAATTTTCCTGTCAACTGATAATGTAAGTATACAAATAGAAGAATCAGACTTTAGCTTCTTTCCAAAAGCCCATGCTCAGTTTTCAGATGATTCACTTAGTTTTAAAGACTACGGTTTAAATGAAATTATTCGAATGCTTCTGGATGTGAGACCAGACCTCATAAAATTCGATAAAGCTCCTTACTCTCAAAATCTTCGCTTGGAATGTAAAGCTAAGGTATTGAAGGACTCTGTAGATATAAACAAAGAATTACTCGAACAACTACAAGAGCATTACCATTTCAAATTAAGCCAAAAAACTTCTTTAGTAAAAGGTCTGGAAATATATATCGCTGATTCTGCAAAATTTGCTCAGAATACAGAAGCAGAAAGTAATAAAACTTACAATACCCACATTTCTACTTCCTTTGGTAAAATGGAGATGAGCAATGTAAATTTAAGAGATCTTGCAGAAACTTTAAGTACAAATATGAATCAACCGGTTATTTTCTCAGGAAGTAACAAGCGCAAAATAGACATCAGCTACGATACAGGAAGCGAAGATGAAATCAAGAAAGTGCTATTCGATAAACTGGGCTTAAAATTCAAAGAGATTGAACTGGAGCAAAGCTATTATATGGTTGAAGGTGTTGAGTAAGAGGGAGGAAAATACCAACTTTATCTAGTTAAGCTACAATACAAAATATTATCACTTGTAAATATTAGCAATTTTGAACACTTTAGTTATATTTCAAACTTTTCAATGAAACAGAATATGAAAACAATAGAGCTATTAAAAATTAAAGCAAATAGCAATCAAGAAGAAAGTAACGTATCGAATATATTACTTCAAATTGCTGAAAAATATCAAAAAGAAGCCGAAGAATCTTTGAAAAGAATACTTGCAGTTTTGAAGGAATTTGATCTTCATGATGCTTCACACAGTAAAAAAGTATTGGAAAATCAAGAGGCATTGCTTGGTGTTAATGTTAATGACCTTTCTTCCTACGAGCTATTTCTTATATACATGGCAGCCTATTTTCATGATATTGCAATGGCACCATCAGATTGGGAGTTAAAACTTCTAGAGCTTACTGAGGGAACTGACCGCTTCTATTTAAACAATCATTCTTTGAAAAATGACCTAAAAGAACCTTTGTCATTTTCCAGTGCTTTGAATTGGATAAAATCAAATACTGATAAACTCTATGTCAAATTCGAAAATGCACAAAAATGGCTTTTTGCACATAATTCTGAAAATGTTTTGAGGGAATATCTAGCAGGAATGTTAATTGATTACCAAACTCATCGGAATGGGTTTCATAATGCAATAAACTCTGCCAACTCGAAAGAAGAATTTGAAAAAATAAGTAAACAGATTAGAATAGATTTTATACGTACTACTCATCATACACGAATAGAGCTTTATCTCAAAAATTTCGCTCATAAAATTGCTTCCGAATTTAGCCATTTACCTAATTCAGAAAAACTTATTCATGATTTAGGCAAGATTTGTAAATCTCATGGAGAAGATATTTCATACATAGAAGAATTTGAAACTGATGCAGAATATATGGGGCAAGAAACTACAAACTTACAATTCGTTGCAATTCTTCTTAGATTAGGAGACATAATACATTTTAGTTTTGACAGAGCTCCCAAAATATTAAGTACAGCTAAAGTCTTTGATTCAGGCTATAGCTTTTTTCAATGGGCTATAAAGGAACAGGGAGTTAACTATAGCATTAAGAACGGGCAAATAACATTCAAAGCTTTTTGTAAAAATCCTGAATCATTTTATAAACTCCATGAATATCTCGATTGGATTGATGTTGAAATACAAAATTATTTCAAATTAGAAAGGAATTGGGATTGTAAAAGAATTTCAATTTCTGATGAAGTATGTAGAAGAAATATTAAATATGATGAAGAGGTATTTATTCCCAAAAAAGGACTCTGTTTTTCACTAAATCAAAATCGAATTATTGAATTACTTATGGGAGTAGGTTTATATAAAGATAAATTTGCCTGCCTCAGAGAATTGTATCAAAACTCTTTAGATGCTTGTAAATGCATGCTAGCAGAAGCAAACAAACAAGATGTGAAAAAAAGAGGAAAAATTGAATTTGGTTTAGAAGAACAAGATGGGAATGTATATCTTTACTGCCTTGATAATGGTATAGGCATGTCTAAATATATCATCGAAACTTATCTTCTAAATATTGGTAACTCATATTATAATTCAAATGATTTTTTTAAACAACGTGCTTTATGGGGCGGTGATTTTACACCTACTTCTCAGTTTGGAATTGGAATATTATCTTGTTTTATGATAGGTACTAAGATAGAAATTACTTCTAAAATGAAAGGTAAAGAAATTATTGCGTGCTCTATAGATGGTCCACATGAATCATTTTATTATAAAAAAGTGTCTAGGCTAGTTGAAGACAAATTTCATGATTCGGGCACATTAATACGTATTAAAATAAAAGAATCATTTAACCAGCAAATCAACAATAGTATTATAGATAATATCAACATATTGTCAGTTTTACCTATGAATTTTAACTTAGATGAATTTAAATGTATTTTTGAAAACTTAAGTATTTGGAATACTAATCTATTCCATAAAATCCATTCATTCATAGTTGAATTAGAAGATGGTATCGACGTTTTTGTAAAACAAAGCAACGAAGAATCATGCAAAATTATAAGCCACAATTTAAGTCTATATGATCCTATTTTATCATTAAATCAAAACCATAATAAATTACTTAGCAAATCTTCTTATTTCTCTCAAGATTTGCCATCTGGTACAACAATAAAAAAAGTATTAGAATACTGCACTCCATATAAGATTGAAGTTGAACGAGAAGGAATTTCATTCAAAACTGAATTTTTACTTCCAAATTCTAATATCCATAATGACGTTGATTTTATAAGGCTAAATAGATCTCTTACCTATGGTAATGTCTTATGCATTGATGGAATTATTGTTAACAATACTCAGCATTGGGACAAATTTAAAGCGATGGAGTATTTGACAAGTTTAGGTAGATTAAACTTTCAAGGTAATTTAAGACCTAAATTAAGTGTAGATAGATTATCCGTTATAGATGTAGATAATAAGATCGAAGATATTTGCAATGAAATTGCAAAAGATACTATTAAAAAGTATATAATAACCACTATAAATCACATTAAGAGTAAGTTACAAAATAATTCTAATTCCCACAATAGAATATGGAAGTTTATTTTTTCACTTATTAGACCTTACGAAGGCTATTTCTTATATGAGTTGTCGATAAGTAGTTACGGAGACATAAAATGGAACTCTCTTTCGAATATTATAGGGAAAAGTATTACAATAAGAGAGTTTATGAAAGTAAAAACTTTAGATTTGATACAATATAGTTTTGATAAGTTAGATGATCTTGGTAGTAAGTTGATAATTAATAAAATGGTTAATTCAAATAAAATACAGATCCTACAAAATTCTATCAAAATTACTCAAGATTTAGAAGAAGAACCAAGACAAATATCTTTTAAAAAATATGGTTTGTATTCGATTTATATAGTCCGTGCAGATATAGAAGATGAAACATTTGAGGACTTTGATTTGATAAAAAATCTCTATCCTATAGTTTCAGAAAGCGTATTTGATTTGCTAATGCCTTCATTTGACGTATCTAGTATTAATTTAAACACTAAGTTAATTTCTGTTAGTACAAATGGAATATCATTCTTTTATAATCAAAATCCTAATCAGATCCATCCTACACTAGGGTTATTTCATAATACATTTTCTATGTTTGAAAAATCAATTGATATTTATAATTTTGGAAATCATAGAAGTACAATTTCATTATTTCCACTGAATTTTAATAATTTATTGCCCGACTCAAAAAAACGATATGTAGTATCAGCATTTATAAATCATAGAGAATTATCAACTGAAGAAAAAGACAAATTAGAATTAATTAAAGCAAAGGATCCTCTTTATTATAAAGGGGTTAAAGAAGGCTGGAGCATTTTAATCACCGGAATGCCAGAATACAATACTATAATCATTCCAGGTAAAACTACTAGAAAGAATCTTGTCGCTAAAATTCCTGATAAATTTTGGGAGTTGTATGATGATATAGAGTTCTACTTTCCTAATGGCAATAAAATGGCTAAATAATATTAATCCCCTCCCCAACAAATTTTGTGTAAAACTTAGCTATGCAATGAGCATATATATAAGTATATTTGCTCATTGCAGTTAGAATAATATCACCGGAATGAAATAGATGTCTGATTTTGTACATTTACATAATCACACCCATTACTCCCTACTTGATGCAATGGCTACCCCAAAAGATTTACTTGAAGCGGCTAAAGATGATAATCAGCCTGCCATTGCTCTTACTGACCACGGCGTAATGTTTGGATGCCTCGAATTTACTAAATTATCTAAAAAGATCGGCGTTAAACCTATTATCGGCATGGAAGCTTATGTTGCTAACGGTACACGCTTTGATAAAAACCTGAAAACTAAAGACGGTCGCAGAAAGAAGAACTACTTCCACCTAGTCATGCTGGCAAAAAACGAAGTTGGTTATAAAAACCTGCTTAAACTTACAACTCTTGGCCACACCGAAGGATTTTATTATAAACCAAGAATCGATAGAGAGCTTGTAGAAAAATACAGCGAAGGCATTATTGTGTCTTCAGCGTGCATTGGCGGCGTAGTGAATAATCATCTGGTAAATGATGATATGGAAGCGGCAATGGAAGACGCCAGATTCTACCAAAGAGTCTTTGGCGAGGATTTTTATCTTGAAATACAAAATCACTTCCAGCCTGCTGATAAAATCATCTTGGATAAAGTGCCTCAGATTGCTAAAGAACTGGGCATAAAGATGATTGCTACAAACGATATCCACTATATGAAAAAGGAACATGCCGTTGCACATAACGTATTGCTCCTTATTCGCGATTCGAATGCAGCAAACTCTGGCCAGGCAAATATATATGATTTGAGATATAAAACTCCTGAGTTCTATTTCAAAACTCAGGCTGAAATGAAGGATATTTTCAAGGAATATCCGGAAGCTTTAGAAAACACTTTGGAAATAGCCGATAAATGTAATTACGGTGTGGAAACCGGCAAAATTTATATGCCGGAATTTCCAATCCCTGAAGAGTCAAAAGCTGAAAATCTGGACGAGTACTTAACAGAGCTTACCTGGAAAGGTATCAAAGAAAAGTATGATGTAATCACTGATGAAATAAAAGCCAGAACTGAATACGAACTGGGCGTTATCATCAATATGAAATTCCCCGGGTACTTCCTAATCACTCAGGATTTCATTAATGCCGCTAAAGACAGAGGCGTACGCGTTGGGCCGGGGCGTGGATCCGCAGCAGGATCTATCGTTGCTTATGCACTGGGTATAACCAATATTGACCCTATCCCCTACCATCTGCTATTCGAGCGTTTCTTAAATCCGGAACGTGTAAACATGCCCGATGTCGATATCGATTTTGCTGATGATAAGCGTGATATTGTTATCGAATATGTAAAAGATGCTTACGGAGAAGAAGCGGTTTGTCAGATTATCACATTTGGTAAACTTTCAAGTAAAGCAGTACTGACAGATGTAGGCCGTGTGCTCGGTATTGAACTGAATAAAATCAGAGAGATTACTAAAGCTATCCCTGTAAACGGCGGTAAAGTAACGCCTGTTGCAAAAGCAGTAGACCTGCCGGAACTAGAGTGGCTGAAGAAAACAGATGATCCTAAACTGAAGGAACTTGTGGAGTTCTCTAAACTGCTGGAAGGCAAGTTTAGGCAAACAGGTATCCACGCAGCAGGGGTTGTAATTGCTCCCGGGCCTGTGGCGAACTATGTACCGGTTCATAAATCTGCAAAAGCAAAAGAATCCTCAGTAGAGATCACATCTCAGTACTCTATGGCAGACATTGAAGACGCAGGTTTGCTAAAAATGGACTTTTTGGGTCTGAGAACTCTTTCAATTATTGAAAACACTCTTACCATGGTGAAAGATAATCATGGTGTAGATATAGATATAGACAAAATTGATTTCAAAGATCAGGCAACTTACGATTTGCTTGGTCAGGGAAAAACTCTTTCCATATTCCAGTTCGAATCCGGCGGTATGCAGGAGTATTTGAAGCAACTTAAGCCTCAAAATCTGGAAGAAATTACGGCGATGAACGCACTTTATCGTCCCGGTCCGATGGCAAATATACCTGACTTTATTGACAGGAAATTCGGCCGAAAGCCTATAGAATATCTTCACCCGATAATGGAGAAATCCCTTAAAAACACATACGGGATTATCGTTTATCAGGAACAGGTAATGCAGCTCGTGCAGCATATTGCAGACTTCTCTTTGGGACAAGCCGATTTGCTTCGTAGAGCCATGGGTAAGAAAAAGATAGACATCATGGAACAGCAAAAGCCTTTATTTGTCGAAGGTGCTGCTAAAAAAGGTATAACTGAAAAGCTTGCACTTGAGATTTTTGACTTGATTGTAGCATTTGCATCTTATGGTTTTAATAAGTCGCACTCTGTGGCATATTCTTATGTTGCATACCAAACTGCATGGCTGAAAACTCACTACCCAGCCGAATTCCTTGCAGCCAACATGACTGCCGAACTAAATGATCAGGCAAAAATTGTACTTCTGACGGAAGAGGCTAAAAGATTCGGCATCACTGTGCTGCCACCTGATGTAAACAGATCATTTGCGAACTTCCGTGCTGTAGGAAATGAAATTTATTTTGGTATGGCAGGCATCAGAAACGTAGGTATAAAGCCGGTAGAAAGTATAATCGAAGCAAGGAATGAGAAAAAATTTGAATCTTTCTTTGATTTTGTAAGTAGAGTAGATACAAGACTTTGTAATAGGAAAGCGATAGAATCACTAATCTATGCAGGCGCTTTTGATTCACTCGAGGCAGGCCATAGAGCTCAGCTAATTGCTTCAGTTGATGAGGCTTTGGAATATGCAAAAGCAAAACAGGAAAGCACAAAGTCTAACATGGATTCTCTGTTTGGAGGTGAAAGCTGTGCAGATCTTAAAGAGCCAACTTTACCTCAAATCAAACCGTGGGACAAAAAATATGTCTTAGAAAAAGAGATGGAAGTGCTCAAATTCTATATAAGCGGGCATCCAATGGAAGACTATGTCCCTTATTGGAATTCAGTAGCAACTTTCAAGCTGGATGAAAGAAACATTCAGGATAAATCTCAAGTTCGGATTGTAGCAATGATTACTGAGATGCGTACAAAACTGGATAAGAAAAACAGAACAATGGCATTCCTTAATGTAGAAGATGTAAGAGGCAAAGCTGAAGTTATATTTTGGTCAAATACTTACGAAAAATGCCATCATGCTTTACAAAAAGACAGCGTAGTGGTAATTGAAGGGAAAGTAGAGATTAATGATGAAAATGTAAAAATTATTGCTGATACAGCATTCCCTGTTTCAGAATCTATAGATAGATTTGCAAAAGGCTATTCTGTGTGGATAGACAGACAATCTGTAACAGAAGATAAAATAAAGAGTATATATGATAAGTTTAAACAAGAAAATGCAAAATCTTTGATGCACTTTTATGTTTATGATGAGTCAAAAGATTATAAAAAACATTATTTTACCCACGAAACTAATATACCTGTAAACGAAGAAGTTCTAAACGGTTTGGTTGAGATGCTTGGTATTTATAATGTTAAATTGGCTTTGGTGTAAGATAATATTTTAAATTATGGTGGTATATTTTTCCACCCCGATATGCTTCGCATATCACCCCTCAAGAGCAGGGTTGATTTGTTCTTTGTAAATAACTGATAATAATGTATATTATGGCAATCAGAACACAAAGTTTTCAAATCTAGGGGGATTTATGGAAAAGAAAACGTTAGTGAATTATCTGGATACATTGACAGATAAGCGTCGCCGTGAAGGCACACGTCACAATCAAACATTCGTATTATTGCTGGTTTTGATGTCAACGATGAGCGGTCAATATGGCTATCGCGGAATAGAGAGATTTATTAAAAAGAATGCTGATGATATTCTTAAATATCTGAAGCCTCATAAAGATCGATTACCGACTTACGCAACAATATTTAGAGTAGTAAATAATATAGATTTTGATGAATTGTCTCAGGTTTTCCAGAATTGGGCTATGGATAACGCAAAGCCTAAAGAAGGCGAAGTGATTAGTATTGATGGTAAGGCATTAAAAGGAACTTTAGTTGAATATAATTCTAAGTATCAAAACTTTATAAGTATAGTTTCTGCATATTCACAATCGAGTCAAATGGTAGTTGGCGTGAGTAAATATGAAAATAAAAAATCTAGCGAAATCGGTGTTGTAGAGCAGCTTATTGGAGATTTAGGATTGACCGGAGTTGTCTTTACAATGGACGCTTTACACTGTCAAAAAAACTCTAAGAACGATTGTTAACAGTAACAACAACTATATAATTTGCGTAAAAAAGAATCAAAAGCATTTGTTCGAAAAGCTTGAAAGCTTGAGTTCAAGCTGGTCAAAGAGAGTAGATTATTGTAAAAAAGAAGAGAAAAATCGAGATAGAATAGAAACTCGTAAAGTATATGTTTATACTTTGAGTTCTGAAATAAAGCAAGAATGGTGCGGTTCACAGCAATTAGTAAAGATAAAAAGAATAAGAAAAACTAAACAAAAAGAAGAAATACATGTGCATTATTACTTGAGTAGTCAAACAAAATCTGCTAAGTATTATTTGCAAACAATACGCAAACATTGGGGCATAGAAAATCAATTACATTGGGTAAAAGATGTGGTAATGAAAGAAGATGCTTGGCGAGTAAAATATCCTAATGCAGCTTCAGTAATGAGCATATTAAAAACGATTTGCCTCAATATTTTTAGGTCACAAAAGCGTAGTGACTGTACTAACTTTATATACGAGAGTGCCGACAACATTGAATTATTGGCGACACTCTTAGAATGAATCAACCCTGCCCTCAAGAGGGGAATTTGTAAACTGAAAATATAAATTTCTTATAAATCGATATGATGAAAAAAATAAGATTGAGAGTTAGTCCAAATGATCCTTTAGTTGCTTATGTTTATCTGCCTAATCATCCGGGCAAGGGCACAGCGGGATGTGTCGAAAAAATGGTGCGCTTAATAGAGTTAATGCCAGACTATAAAGATAAAGGTCCAGATATCATCTTTGATTTTAATAAAGACAATGAACTTATCGGCATTGAAATCGTCGGATAATATTATAGATACAATGCGTTGCGCCTCTACGGTAGATGATATATCGAATTATGGTGGTGTTTTTTCCACCCCGATATGCTTCGCATATCACCCTTTAGTGTGTAATTTGTATGCTCTGTATGTTATTAAGAATCTTAACATTCCCCTTCTTGTAAGCGATGTGCTGAGCTAGTCGAAGTAAAGGGGTGCCCTGAAAGGGCGGGGTAGTTGAGTATATTCGTTATAAAATTGATTTTGTGTAAGTTGCATTACATAGAGATCTAGATTTTTGATAAAAATCCTATGCTGACATCTAAGAATAGATATTAGTTTGAATATGAAATAGTCCTTTTAGGGTAAAAAATACTCTTTAATAGGTAATTATAATAAGAGATTTGCGTTCCCTTTTCCATTTCTTTTTCTTTTTTTTGCGACAAAAAAGCAAAAGAAACGGAAACCAAAGAAAAAGAAAAAAAACGCTTTACATCCATTTCTTATTCTGTGTTTTGGCTGTGTTCATCATGCCATTGAAGATTGATTGCACAAATAAGCGCATAAGATGTTAATGAGGTTATAACGTTTTAGGTATTTATTTTATTAATTTGAATATTCTTGTGATATAGAATTGTGATGGTGGTATATTTTCCACCCCGATATGCTTCGCATATCCCCCCTCAAAAGGCAGGGTTGATTTGTTCTTTGTAAATAACTGATAATAATGTATATTATGGCAATCAGAACACAAAGTTTTCAAATCTGGGGGGATTTATGGAAAAGAAAACGTTAGTGAATTATCTGGATACATTGACAGATAAGCGTCGCCGTGAAGGCACACGTCACAATCAAACATTCGTATTATTGCTGGTTTTGATGTCAACGATGAGCGGTCAATATGGCTATCGCGGAATAGAGAGATTTATTAAAAAGAATGCTGATGATATTCTTAAATATCTGAAGCCTCATAAAGATCGATTACCGACTTACGCAACAATATTTAGAGTAGTAAATAATATAGATTTTGATGAATTGTCTCAGGTTTTCCAGAATTGGGCTATGGATAACGCAAAGCCTAAAGAAGGCGAAGTGATTAGTATTGATGGTAAGGCATTAAAAGGAACTTTAGTTGAATATAATTCTAAGTATCAAAACTTTATAAGTATAGTTTCTGCATATTCACAATCGAGTCAAATGGTAGTTGGCGTGAGTAAATATGAAAATAAAAAATCTAGCGAAATCGGTGTTGTAGAGCAGCTTATTGGAGATTTAGGATTGACCGGAGTTGTCTTTACAATGGACGCTTTACACTGTCAAAAAAACTCTAAGAACGATTGTTAACAGTAACAACAACTATATAATTTGCGTAAAAAAGAATCAAAAGCATTTGTTCGAAAAGCTTGAAAGCTTGAGTTCAAGCTGGTCAAAGAGAGTAGATTATTGTAAAAAAGAAGAGAAAAATCGAGATAGAATAGAAACTCGTAAAGTATATGTTTATACTTTGAGTTCTGAAATAAAGCAAGAATGGTGCGGTTCACAGCAATTAGTAAAGATAAAAAGAATAAGAAAAACTAAACAAAAAGAAGAAATACATGTGCATTATTACTTGAGTAGTCAAACAAAATCTGCTAAGTATTATTTGCAAACAATACGCAAACATTGGGGCATAGAAAATCAATTACATTGGGTAAAAGATGTGGTAATGAAAGAAGATGCTTGGCGAGTAAAATATCCTAATGCAGCTTCAGTAATGAGCATATTAAAAACGATTTGCCTCAATATTTTTAGGTCACAAAAGCGTAGTGACTGTACTAACTTTATATACGAGAGTGCCGACAACATTGAATTATTGGCGACACTCTTAGAATGAATCAACCCTGCCTCAAGAGGGGAATTTGTAAACTGAAAATATAAATTTCTTATAAATCGATATGATGAAAAAAATAAGATTGAGAGTTAGTCCAAATGATCCTTTAGTTGCTTATGTTTATCTGCCTAATCATCCGGGCAAGGGCACAGCGGGATGTGTCGAAAAAATGGTGCGCTTAATAGAGTTAATGCCAGACTATAAAGATAAAGGTCCAGATATCATCTTTGATTTTAATAAAGACAATGAACTTATCGGCATTGAAATCGTCGGATAATATTATAGATACAATGCGTTGCGCCTCTACGGTAGATGATATATCGAATTATGGTGGTGTTTTTTCCACCCCGATATGCTTCGCATATCACCCCTCAAGAGGGGAATTTGTATGCTCTGTATGTTATTAAGAATCTTAACATTCCCCTTCTTGTAAGCGATGTGCTGAGCTAGTCGAAGTAAAGGGGTGCCCTGAAAGGGCGGGGTAGTTGAGTATATTCGTTATAAAATTGATTTTGTGTAAGTTGCATTACATAGAGATCTAGATTTTTGATAAAAATCCTATGCTGACATCTAAGAATAGATATTAGTTTGAATATGAAATAGTCCTTTTAGGGTAAAATTACTCTTTTGTAGGTAATTATAATAAGAGATTTGCGTTCCCTTTTCCATTTCTTTTTCTTTTTTTTTGCGACAAAAAAGCAAAAGAAACGGAAACCAAAGAAAAAGAAAAAAAACGCTTTACCTCCATTTCTTATTCTGTGTTTTGGCTGAGTTCATCATGCCATTGAAGATTGATTGCACCAATAAGCGCATAAAGATGTTAATGAGGTTATAACGTTTTAGGTATTTATTATATTAATTTGAATATGCTTGAGATATAGAATTGTGATGGTGGTGTTTTTTCCACCCCGATATGCTTGGCATATCACCCCTCAAGAGGGGAATTTTAAACTGAAAATATAAATTTGGAGGATAAATAAAATGAATAATACACTTAGAAATATTTTGTCACTAGTATTTGCACTTTTTGTTGCTTTTGTATTTATCCATTTTGTATTATGGATTTTTAAAGTTGCACTTGAAGTTGCATTTGGTTTTTTGTTTGTAGTAGCAGTAATAGTTTTTGCTCTACCTTTTTATATGTTGTTTAAGAAAAAGATGTTCAAGTAATTATGAAAAAAATAATATACTTTTTTATGATATTCCTGACTAGTTCTGCTTTTGCTCAGGAAGTTTCTCAATACACAATAGACCTTGCAAGAATGTTTAGCAAGGATCTGTTTAATGATAACAGTGTTGCATACTTATCACCTATGGTAAGAACAGTAAATGCTACATCAAATTCAGGCTTTTTCAATGATGCTTATGTTCCTTACAAAGTCGACAAGCCTTATTTCAAAATAAGTTTGCATGGCATGAGTGGATTTGTGAATGATGCTGATAAATACTTCGAACCCAAAATTGCTACTAAACCGTATAACTTGATAGAAGCTTTACAGTTTGCAACTCCTATAATGGAAGATGGGAAAATTACTGGAGTAAACATACAAGACACAGCAGGTCTAATTCATTATTTCTTCCAAAATATTCTTTATGATGGATTAGAAGGCGAACATAAAGGGCATATTGAACTCCCTGGCTTAGCTTCTACTGTCCTTGGAGACAAAGAAACACATATAAGTCTGCCTAAAGAAAATATGAAAGAGCTTGTGGAAAATCATGATCTTTATAAGCTACTTCCTGATGGCGAGCTAAAACAACAGCTGCTTGATATAGTGGGTCAGTTTCCTGAGCAATTCACAATGTACGAGGGTGCAGGCATGAACTCCATAACAGCAGGAGTTCCGCAATTAGAAATAGGCTCTTTCTATGGTACTGAGCTTCTGATTCGCTTCATTCCTCAGATAAACCTCGGACAATATATCGGTGATTTTATGTTTTGGGGTATTGGTCTTAAGCACAGCATTTCTCAATATTTCAACAAAGATGAAGATAACAGACCATTTGACCTTGCAGCACAAATTGTATTTCAAGGTACCAGCCTTAAAAACGAAGTAGGTGTAACCAAGGCTCAACTTGATGCCGATGCTGATATTTTTAGTGCTAATATCCATGCATCCAAATCATTTGATGGCTGGTTTGACATTTTTGCCGGCGTGGCTTATGATAATATCAAAATTACAGGCTCATACACTTACACTCTTCCGATAGAAGTTCAAAGACAGCTTGGGATGATAGAATCAGGCAAAGAAGGTCCTACTCCGGGCTACCCTGGCGATCAAATGCCACAGGTCGCTAATATGTCACTAGAAGAAGATAATATTAAGGCCGTTTTTGGTATTGCAAAAGATATAAGCAATCTAAGATTGTTTTTAGATTATAATATTGGTAAATTTGACATACTTCAGTTTGGATTATCATACAAACTATAATAAATGGTGCATCAATGACTAAAATAATTGACGGAAAAAAAATCTCTGCTGAAATCAAAGAAGAGGTTAAACAAAAAACTGCCCAACTTCTTGAAGAGAAGGGAATTAAACCGGGGCTTGCAGTACTTTTGGTTGGCGACGACCCAGCTTCTGCAATTTATGTAAAGAGTAAAGCTAAAGCTTGCGAAGCGTTAGGATTCAATTCTTTTGTTGAAATTTGGGACGCAAAAGTAACTGAAGAGCAAGTACTTGAGCAAGTAAAAAAATGGAACGAAGACGAAAGTGTGCATGGCATTTTAGTACAGCTTCCTCTTCCAAAACACATAGACGAAGAAAAAGTAATCAATACTATCTCTCCTAAAAAAGATGTGGATGGCTTCCATCCGGAAAATATGGGAAGACTGGTAATTGGCATGCCTGGATTTGTTTCTTGCACTCCGGGTGGCATCGTAGAGCTTTTAAAAAGAAGTGATGTTGATGCTAAAGGTAAACACGTGGTAGTAGTTGGCAGATCAAATATCGTTGGTAAACCAATTGCAAATCTAATGTACCAGAAAAAAGAATTTGCCAATGGTATCGTAACAATTTGTCACTCTGCAGCAAAAGATTTATCGTATTACACTAAGCAAGCTGATATTTTAGTTGCAGCTGTTGGTGTACCTGAAATGATTAAAGATAATGATGTAAAAGATGGCGTTGTTATAATTGACGTTGGAATCAATAGAGTAGACGATTCTACTCGCGAGAAAGGCTATAGAGTATGTGGTGATGTTGACTTCGAATCAGTCAGCAAAAAAGCTTCAGCAATTACACCGGTTCCGGGCGGCGTTGGTCCAATGACTATTGCAATGCTTATGTACAACACTTATCTATCTGCAAGCGGCGAATTAGGAATGTAATCCATAATTGACTTAGAATATTAAAAAAAGAGACTGTTTAATTTTTACTTAGACAGTCTCTTTTTACATAAATGTATTCTATTCAAACAGATTTCTATTGATTAGGCATGTCTTTAGTAAAATCGATTTCTGACCCCATTACGCTATGAGGGATTAAGAAAACTACAATTACTGTAGCAGCAGCTACCAAAGCCCACCACTTTCTATCCGGGTGTTTTCGCATCTGCCAAACTGCAATTATCCACATGATTAATCCGGCTAAAGTTTTATTATCAGTCAGATCATGACCAAAAGGCCAACCTGTCCAATATGCATCAAATGCATATTTTTGGATAATTGGTCCCATCACCATTCCGCCAATAGTCAGCATAACAATAGTGATAATGCTAAGATTGATAACATTATCTCTTTTAAAGAGTGCTTCCAGGCCTGTTCTCATGGAGAAAAGGAAAGCTGAAAAGATAAATACGATATGGACTAAAAGCCAACCTAATGGAACAACCCCTTTATATCTAGTAATTGCAGGTTCTTCATTGAGTTCGTATTCAGTTCCAGACTGATCGTAGAGACTAATAAGATATTCAATTTTGCCGGCAGCAGGTTGGTTAGGAAGTGTAGCTACTAAAGAATCACCTCGTCTGATCATATCAGATGTAGACCATTCATCATGGCTGGGGAAACGCTTATACGTAACTTTTCCTGTAATTCCCTGGGGCGCATAAATAGGGATTTGTTGATCAGTACTTCCTTCCCAGGTTCTTAGAAGATCATATTCTATTTCAGTTCCATTTATTGTAATTTCATCAGAAATTGGATATGTTGGCCCTGTAGTTCTTTGCCATATTACAAAGACTACAGTAATAACTAGTGTTAAGACCCAAAGCATAGTAGTTTGTAGTTTTTTGTTCATGAGAGTTAGCTCCGTTATATTATTTAATTCTATTCGAATAGTGATATTGCTTTTTGAGCAACATTATCAGTCTTAAGATTTACTAAAATAAAAGCTTCCGTGCCCCAAAGTGAATGGGCTAATATTGATTTTAAATAATTTCTTATATACTCCTTATCTTGCTCGAACATGGCATCATTACCAAGATTATGCCTTCGGCAAAAGACGGAGAAATCATTAAGTATATTGTCATTAATATAAGCATCTTTTTCAAATAATTGATAATCTTTTCCATAAGTCTCTTTCTGCAGCTCGCCGAATCTGTAAATAAATTGGTAAATGTACTCATGGAACATACGCTTTTGGTTTAAAACGTTTGTTAATAAGGTAAGAGTATCTTTTTTTATTTGGATATCAGGCAATATTCCCATGCCCCCCAATATACTTTTACCGGTTTTAGTATAGTAAATTGGGAGCTGACTTGCAGGAGAATCTTTAATACTTTGCTCAAGCTTTTTAAACTCATCTTCACCTAAACTAAGCTTCAATGCAGGATCTAGAGCTGCTTCCTCATTTTCTTTTATATGTAAACTTCTTCCGCTGGGAGTTAAATATTCTGCTACTGTAATTCTAAATGCAGTGCTATCATTCATTGTCCATGTATTTTGAATTGTAGCTTTTCCAAAAGTAAGCTCCCCTACTATTTTTCCACGCTCATTATCCTGGATAGCACCGGCAAGTATCTCCGCAGCAGAGGCAGATTGTTTGTTCACCAGCACTACAAGTGGGATATCAGGAGCACTACCATCTTTATCACAAATCATCGTTTTAGAAATATCCGAATTATTAGACTTAACAATAAGTATAGTATCTTGCTTTTTTAAAAATTCAGACGCTATATTAGAGGCAACCTCTACCCTACCCCCCGGATTATCTCTAAGATCAATGATAAAAGCTTCTGGTTGCTTTTCCAGCAAAGCACTGATTTTTTGTTTTGCTATTCCATCGGTGTTATCAGCAAATTTGCTAATTTTTAAATATGCTATTTTAGTATCCGGAATTATAAATGAAGCCGGAACACCCGGTATATCAGTATTTTTTCTTTGAAGTGTTAGCTGTTTTAAGTCTGACTTCCAAGCTTTTTGGAGTATGACTGAAACTTCGGAATGATGATCTCCTTCAATAAGATTTTTCAAATCTGCATATGATAGGCCACATGTGTTTTTGCCATCTACAAACAAGATTTTATCTGAAATCTCAATACCTGCTGAATCTGAAGAACTCCCGGGAATCACGTATGAAACTGTTGCTGTATCGTTTACATTAATAACAGTGGCACCAATACCAAAAGTTCTACCTGACTGAGCCTCACTAATGCGCAGATACGTTTCTTTATTATAATATCCGGAATTTGGGTCGATTTCTTTAAGCATTGCATCAAAAGCTTGATCTGCAACTTTTACTATA
Source organism: uncultured bacterium (assembly GCA_942490685.1). GTDB lineage: Bacteria > Bacteroidota > Ignavibacteria > Kapaibacteriales > UBA2268 > JBFHIJ01. Next base: position 164,243 of record CALNXW010000016.1, on the reverse strand, counting down.
TCAAAAGTATCCTGGTGGTTTTTAAATGCAGTTTCAAGAATATATTTAAATTTGTTAGACTGAAATTGGATTTGTTGAGCTGTAGAAAGTGAATCTGAAAATATCTGAGTAGTAAATATCAATAGAAATATTATGTAGCGCATTTTTTTTACCTCTGTATAAGAATTTTACTTCTTAAGATTTAAATATCAATTTGTATCCAAATATGAAACGATAAAGTACAAAAATTGTTCATTTGTTCAATAAAAAATTGCCCTTAATCTGCCTTAATACCACTTCAACTATTTAACTCCCAGATTTAACATTTTGTTTCATTCATATACTAGATTGTATCTGCCTATCAAAAAAAAGTTTTTAATATTATATTATGAAAAATAAATATCATATATTTGCACTTTCTTTAACTAATATTTATATGTGATATGAAATTATTTTTTAGCTTAATTATCTTAATAACTGTTCTATGTACAAAATTATGGTCAGACAGTATTGTAATAACCACAGGAAACAAGATTTATTATGGAGAAATCATTGAAGAGAATAACTCCGAAATCAAACTACAAACTAACGATCAAACTGTTATAAAAATCCCCAAAGACAATATTTCTTCAATAAACCCACTTCTATATAAGATAGTAACTATCTCAGGTGCAACTCATATTGGCAGTATTGTAAAAGAGAATGACAGTGTTTTACATCTTAGAAATGAAGAGGGCATAGAGTTTGAAATCCCTAAATCTCAAATAGAAGCAAAAATGATAGCTGAGAAACACGCAAAGTTAGCAAATTATCAATCTCATAATGATGACTATAAACCACTTCAGAGAACTTCTTATATCCCAAAAGAATTCGGCATGATCGGTCTCACTCTAGGCACTCCGGGCACTGTAAATTTATATTTGGGGTATCAAACAGATTTTGTAGGTTTATCATTAGAAGGCGGGTATTACGGTTTAGAACTTAATCTTGGACTAAGATTACATACTACGGAAAATTCTTTTATCAATGCAAACGCTCTACTCGGTAGAAGCGATATGTTAAATAAAAATGCAAACTATTCAGGCCTGAAATTAACATACTCATATAAGTCAATTTTTATTCAAAGTGGAATGGCTTTTACTACTGAGTTTGTCAGTTATTATTATGTTGGATCTATCGGATTGTATTTACAGATTTAGTATCTTACTTAGTCAGGAATGCCACAATAGATAAATCAATTGAGAGATATTATTATGGAAATTGAAAATATAATAAAACAACTAAACTTATCAGAGCATCCTGAGGGTGGATATTTCAAAGAGACTTATCGTTCAAAGGAAGAGTTTATTGTTTCTGCAGGTATACGTAATGCCTCTACAGGGATATATTATTTACTTAATGGCAATAATATATCCCACTTGCATCGTATTAAATCAGATGAAATGTGGCATTTTTATTTAGGCTCTCCACTTCGTTTGATAGTGTTTAATGATATTACATTGGAATATCAAGAAATCACACTGTCTAATAGCTTAGAAGAGAATAGTTTTTTGCAATTTGTTGTGCCTGCCGGCGTTTGGATGGCTGCTGAAGTTATAGATAAGAGTTCTTTTAGTTTAGTTGGTTGCACTGTAAGTCCGGGATTTGACTTTACAGATTTCCAGATGGCAGATAAAAATTTGCTTGAAAATCTTGAATCAGAAATGAAATCAAAACTCGAAAGATACATCTAAACCATTAAAATAGTTTATAATTCACAACACCTCTGCTTATGGAGATGCTTATTCCGGTTTGCCATCTAAGCCAATTATTATTTGAAGTTTGGCTCATTATCGGGAACTTGATTCCGGTCGATATTGAAGCATATAGATTACTACCAAGATTTACATCATATCCAATATTGATAGCAGGAACAAAGTTGAAGCTCCTCAAGCCTGATATTTCTCTGTAAGGAAATTCCCGTTCGGTGCTTCCATCCGTAAAAGGCAACTCCGGTGGAGAAATAATTCTTTCTATATGAGTAGAGTTATCACTTAATTTAAACAAAAAACCAAAAACTACCTCAGAGTAGAAATGAGAATTAAACAGTCGTTTTTTTCCTGCAAACTCAAAGTCTATATATCTTAAATCAGAATTATAAGCAAATTCTACTACTTGAATCACATTATTTATTCTTTGGTATTCCTGTCTGGTAGTAAACTCTCCCCCGGCTTTGAGATAAGATACAGAAGCATTAAAAGCAATATCTCCCTTCCACCAATACTCAGTTTTTAGTCCAAATCTAAAACCGTTCCCTGATCCACCTTTATATGGACAACAAACTGTTTGGTTTTCAAAGAGAAAAAATTCCCCCTGATGATCATAATAGGATATATCTGCAATGATACCACCAAACCAATTTGGACCTTTTGCAGGTTCTCTATATGAATATTGCCAGTCAAACCCCTGACTAAAGAGATTGGCTGCTCCAAAAATAAAAAATATGACTAAGAGAAGTTTTTTCATCGATTTATTATAAAACTCTTTATTTCCTGATAAATACCGGCTCTAAATTCCAGATAATAAATGCCAACCGGAAAATCACTAACATTAAGCTCTCTTTCGTAGATTCCTTTTGGCATTAGGTTTGAATCTTCATTTAATAATGTTTTACCAAACGTATCATACACTCTAAATCCTACATAAGTCTTTGCCGCAACATTGAATTCTAATTTCAAATTTTGATCTGCAGGCACTGGGGATATCTCTTTTATTGCAAAAAGCGAACTAATACCCGGCGAGACAATATACTCAATCCCGCATATAGAATCTAAAGTAAAAGTTGAATTATGAATGTTATTTTCCGGAATATCAATAATATCATCGCAATTACTATTCCCGAACTTAGGATTAGAAAATCTTATTGGCGTCTCCACTGCATCGCCGAGATAGGTCTCAAATTGCAATTTTATAATAGTATCTCTCGCAAGAAAAGTTTCCTCGCCCTGCAAAGAAATATCAATATGAAGATTCCCAGGACTATATTCCAGGATAACCGGATTTGGTACAAATTCCGATGCAGTTCCAAGTAAAGAATAACCTTTGTATTTAAGCAGTGAAGGATTATAAAACAGAGAATCTGTGTAAGTTCCGGCTAATACCGCAGGCGAAATAGAATTATTTTCCAGCACGATAGGCAATGTAATCACCCTCCCCGGTTTTGATTTAATATCCGGCAATGTCAGTTTTGCCTGCACCGGTTCTATACTCATAGCACGCAAAGGCACTCTGATAGTTTCTTCTGGAAATTTCTCATTTGATATTACAAGCAGATCAGCTAAATACTCACCGTATTCTTCAGACTTGAAAGAAATATTGATATTTTTTGATTCATTAGGAGCAACAATTAGCTCTCTCGGCTCAATATTAAAAGGAGTCATGGGATGTTCGGGATCTAAAGCAAACTTCAACTTAAGAGTGTAATCGCCCGAATTAAATACAGTATAAGCAGTGTCCTGGTCTGATGGACAGTCTTCTCTGTTAAAAACGACATTACCAATATTAATAGTATCAGTTATAGCATTAAGCTTAGGCGCTACACATTTTCCTCTTATATAGAGTCTCTTATATATTACAGAGTCAGGCGTACCGAATATTTTTCTATCAGCGATGTCACTATGTATAGTGTAAGCAAGCAGAAATTCACCAGCCTCTTCCATCGTCAAATCAAATTTGAGAGAGTCAAACTGTTTTAACTGTAAATGAGTATTATCCGACATAGGAGATATAATATCATTCCAGCTAAATTTGGAAGTAGAAGTGCCGATATCCTCAATATAAATATCTTTTTTACCAAACGGCAAATTGCCGTCGTTATAGATTTTACCCTCAATCAGCTGCTTTTCATAAATTGGAATATCACCTAAATGAATAGTATCATTACTAAAAGGATGATTTAAATCAACAAAATCAATCTGCTGCAAAACTCCCTGACCCACTGCCTTGAGAATAATTGTGTCCTGATCACCAGGCTCTCGAGTATAAAACAGTTCTACCAAAATCGAATCTGCTTCTACATCTTTTGGAGAATATGAGATATCCCAAGTAACGATATTTTTAGACCTGATTTCAATTTCTTCTGTTTGAGAGAATCTGTTTTGAACCGTAAACTCATCATCTGTCTTTTTATCAGAAAGCAATTTCGATTCTTGTGATTCTAATATGACATCGAAATCTTTTACATTTTTAACACGCCATTTAAAAACCTTTGGAATTATAGGATTTACATATACAGAATCAAAACTATAATAATCATCAAATCCATCAGCAAACAGAGGTGTTTTTTTGGCTTTTAATAAGTACTTGATACTATCATGAAGATCTGTAGGGTCATTCACATTTCTAGTTAACCCCATCCTTAAATCTGCATGCTTCCATCCATAAGGATATTGCTGTATCGGATCTTGAGGTTTGAATGAAAAACTGAAGGTATCAATATCCCCTTTTTTGAAAGTATAAGGGAATTTATCAAACAAATGAAGAAACTCACGGTGCTGTGGTACAGGATAATTATCCAATTCTGACTTACTTATCGCAAAAGAAGGTATAAGTTCAGTCATGTATAAATTGTTTGGATGTTCGGATTCAATAACCATCCTAAAAACCAATGTATCATCAATTGCACAAGGGCCTAAATTAATTACGTCACCTTCAAGTTCTTTCAAAGAATATATCTTTGTATCAGCACTTGCAAAAAAATGCACAAAACAAAGTAACAAAGTAACTACTAAAGTGTCTATATAATGTTTAGCTTTATGTTGAATGACTGAAGACATATATTCCCAAATTTGCCGAACTTTTATATTGAAGTGTAAAAAATATGATAACAAAATACAAATAATTCTGTTTATATGTTACAAGCAAAGACAATTTTTATTATATTACAAATATTCATAAATTCACTACTAGTTTTTTAATAGAATCAATAGGAGAAAATAAATGAAACTGTTCGGAACGATTGGATTGATGCTGGTTGCGTTTTCTTTAGCTGCTTTTGCAGGTCCAAAATTGGAATTTGTAGGCGGCTCTACTCATGATTGGGGTTTAGTAAACTCAGGCAGCAAACCAGAACCTCTTAAAGGTACGGCCACAATTAGAAATGCCGGCGATGAAACTCTAATCATTACTAAAGTTAAACCTACTTGCGGCTGCACAACTGCGCCAATATCAAAAGATACATTACAACCAAATGAAACAGCTACTATTGACATTACTTTGAAAGTAAGTCATAGTGGGTCTGTCAGCAAAACTATAAAAATATACGCAAATGATGTAGATGAAAAGAAACCTCACTACTACAGACTTAAAGCTAATATTGCAATGGATTTAGAAGTGGCTCCTAAATACTTCACTTTTGGGCAGATGGAAGTTGGAAGAGAAGGCAAGGCGAGCATAGAGCTGATTAACAATTCTGATAAAGACCTAAAAATTGAAGATTTTGAAATACAACCTAAAAATATGCACTTAGATTTAGATAAAAATGCGGTCGTAAAAGCTCATAAATCTTTGAAAATTATTAGTAGCTTCATTCCTGAAAAGCAAGGACATTTTAACTGTTCTGTGGTATTGAAAACATCACATCCTGATTTTAAGGAAATCAGAGTAAATGGCTGGGGCAAAGTTGAAAAATCTAAGATTTTTAACAACTAGAATACTATATCTTCTTTTTAGAACCGTTCAAAGAACAAATCTTTGGACGGTTTTTTTTTGACTCCTTATACTATCAGATATTATTTATTAATAAATTTTTGTAACTTTTTCTTCCTTTTGTTAATCTACATAGAAACACATTTCTTTTGAGGGGAATAATATGAAATATGTAATTGCTTTATTGATGCTCACTGCAACTTTAGTTGCATGGTCGCCAAATACCAATCCTTATGCTGTAGAAAAGACTGAATTAACAGAAGATATAGCAGAGAAGTTGGGTATAACTATTGGTGATGAGGTGTCGTATTTGCAGAGGACTGAAAAAGGATTAGTTTGTGTCAAAATTAACGAAAAAAGAATCAATCTCACTAATTCTAAAAATGTAAACGAACTACCTGATCTTCAACCTGTACTTGTAACTTCTGAATACAAAAAATTCAAAACAGGATATGTCAACAATTTAATTCCACCTCCAAAGAATACTCGAAGTACCCGCTTTTATTTTATGGAAGACTCTTTTGAGCAACTTGTTTGTTTTTACTTAGATCATGAAGGAAGGCATATAGAATTTTGGTATTTGCGGGAAAACCTAGAACACCTGTCATATATAGAAGTATCTGAAGAAAATTTTCCGGGAGCAATAACGAGCATGAAAATCAGTCCAAATCCGGCTAGTACTCACTTTGTTTTGAAGCTTGATACTCAAAATACCAGTAATGTTGTTATCGAAATCTACGATACAAGCGGTAATCTTGTAAAACAGATACATGGCGAGCATTTAGGAATTGACACAGACATATCCTGTGATGTGAATGATTTACAAGTTGGGATGTATAGTGTAGTTTGTTTGTCAGAAGGCAAAATGATTGGCAATAGCAAGCTTATCGTAATGCGATAAAAAAATAACAAAAGGAAAATAAACATGAAAACGATACAAATATTGATAGTTATAATGCTGATGGCAGTGCCTGTTTTTTCACAATCAGGCATGCCTTCTATTACTGTTACTGAGGCGGAAAAGGACTTTACTTTGCCAATTAAAAAAGCAAAAGTTGATGTAAAAATTGTTGGTTCACTCGCAATTACAACCTATGATTTACACTTCTACAATCCGCATGACAGAACTCTGGAAGGTCAGCTTGACTTTCCTTTAGCTGAAGGTGTGGTGGTATCCCGCTTTGCTATGGATGTGAATGAGAAATTGCGTGAGGGCGTAATAGTTGAAAAGGAAAAAGGGAGAGTGACTTACGAAAAGATTGTTAACCGTCGTGTTGATCCCGGCTTGCTCGAGGTTACTCGCGGAAACAACTTCCGTTCTAGAGTATATCCACTATTTTCTAAAAAGGAGAAGCATATTGTAATTGCTTATGAAGAAGAACTTACGCTTACACCGGATGGCTTGAAATACTCTTTGCCGCTGGATATGCCAAACAAGCTGGATTCGTTTAGTTTCAGAGCTACGATTTACTCAGATTTTGCAGAGCCAATTAACAACAGCTCGGATAATTCAAAGTTCGGAAAAGCTAATGGGGCTTATACATTGATGTCTGAGTATACTGATTATCAGGCAAAGGAACTTTATGAGTTTATTATTCCTCATTTTGGAGAAGAGAGCGTTCAGCTTGAGACGTACAATAATGAGGATTTCTTCCGCATCTCTCTTAATCCGGACATGATGCTGAAACCCAAGGCAAAACCAAATACGATTAGTGTACTTTGGGATATATCTGCTTCTCGCTTAAATTCAGATATCAAAAAAGATTTAGAGCTTTTGGAAGCATACTTAAAGTACAACAAATGTAACGTAGAACTGGTACCATTCAGCCTTTATGCTGATAAACCAATATATTTCGAAAATGCAGATTTTGATGAGATAGAAGCAAATATAAACGGACTCAGAATTGACGGTGCTACAAATTACAGTTCAGTTGATCTAAGCAAGCTTCGTGGCGATGAGATATTCATTTTCTCTGACGGTATAAATAATATTGGCGAAGGCAGCTTTGATGAGTCTCAAAAACCTATGTATATCATCAATAGTTCTTCTATATCTGATCATGATGCATGCCGCAATATGGCTGGAAAAACAGGAGGCGAGTATATAAATCTAACAAATGATGACATTAATCAAGCCCTAAATCTACTCACATACTCATTCCCTTATTTCTTAGGTATAGAGGGCGCAGCTAGTGAAGTTTATCCAAAAAATGAAGTAGTAAAAGGAAATATCAATATCTCAGGTAAGATGCAATCAAGTTCGCAGCTAAAGCTAAAATTTGGTTACGGCAATCAAGTAACTAAAACGATTCCAATTAACATTACTGAGAGCAATCGCACAAACTCGGGCATCCTTCATAAAATCTGGGCAAAACAGAAGCTGGCAGACTTGAATTTAAATCAAACACAAAACGAAAAAGAAATCACAGTGTTAGGCAAAAAATACTCTTTAGTAACTGCCTTCACTTCACTGATTGTTTTAGAAACAGCATGGGATTACTATGGTTATAAGATTGAGCCGCCGGCGGAGATGAGAGAGGAGTATGATAGTTTGGCAACAGCAATGGAAGAGTATTATGCTAGGTATAATAGGGATTTAGAAGCTGATAGTCTTAGACGAATTGAAAACTTAAAGAATACTGTACTCCAACAGATAAAAGATTTGAAATTATGGCATAGTTTAGATTTTAAGGAAGTGCAATATCTAGATTCTTGTTATAGAATACTTGATACCAAAGTGGGAAAAATAATACAAAATATGGATGTAATGTCTGATGATAAAGCTTATTATGTTATTGATTTAAAGGAATTATTGCCGGATTTTGATTTTAGTCAGCATAAAAATATTCATTATAATGTGCTAAGTAAATACAATGAAGAGTATCCGGAATACTATCGCAGCTTGCCTATACGAGAAGTACTAATTAACGATTCTATTTTCAGTGTCAGGAATTATGGATATTATGGATATTATGGAAATTATGGGCTGCAAAGATTTACATCTAGACATACTTCTAGCTTCGAAATGAGAGATCCTGTAGGAGAGAAATTAGAGAATCTTTCTTTTGTTGCAAATTCTTATTACAAATACAAATATGGTTTGGATAGAAAATATAAATATCGAAAAGAAATCAATTATTATAAAGATTCTATTTTAAAAATTGAAATCAGACAAGCTGACCTCATTGAATACTATAGCAAATTATATCTGGTAAAAGATGGTGCTTATTTCTTATCAGAAAAAAATCTTGATTTAGTAGATAAGTGGAAGCAATATACAAAAGAAGTAAGTAGTTTAGTCGCTTCACACTATAAACAAATAACGACTACTCCTGATGAAGAGTTAGTAACAGCTATTGATTTAGATTCTTTACTACCTGGATATGCAGAATATAATAATATGTTTTTCAAGTATACTGATTTGTCGTGGGATTATGAATATCAAAATACTAAGAATGATAGTATTTATAGAAATAATAAGTATCGTGAAAAGTATTTTTATGATCTATCTCAAGGAGATTTAGATAGTTCTAAGATGCTGAATAATTATCTAAATTATTTGCGCAGACCTAGGAATGATTATTACTGTGAGAGTCATTTTAGATATTTAAGTGGAACAAATATTTTCAAAAAGAATAGTATAAACTTAGACGGTATCTACTATGTATCTTCTCTACCATATCAAGAGAATAAGAACAAAATACGAGACAAATATAAAGATCAAATAGCTGAAATTCATGGTAAAATTGCAATCAAAATTGCTGATGATAGTAGCTCTTTAGATTTATCAAAAATATACTTTATCAAAAATTCTGCTATAGCAATTGATAATCAAAATTATATGGAAAACTTGTCGCAATCTTTCTTATCAAGACGAGATAAGGAATTATATTCAGAAGTAGTTAGTATGCTGAAAAAAGAGAAACCGGATATGGGACTTTATACTTTTGTTTCAATTAGTGACCTCAATAGTAATTGGTATAATGAGAACAGAAAATCTTTAAAGATTGGTCTAAGTCATATAGATAGAAGCAAATTTAGAATTGGAGATATCACAGTGTATTCTAATGATAATAGCATATCCTCAAACTTGGAATCTGAATTATCCACTACTTATTATAATCGTGGTCGCAACTTTTGTTATATCAGCGAAGATGAACTGGAACAAAATGATATTGAACAAGTAGATTCCATTGAAGTCAAGTTTTCATTGATTGATAGTGTGAGCTCCTGGCAGATAGATAAAGAAGGTCCTTTAAGTCTATCTGATGATGGTAAGTTTATTAAATATACTATACCTTGCCAAGATTTAGAAAATCATTTTGATCAGATGATTGTATTTCGAATTCCAAATACAAGCTATGATTATCTTGCAGAGGGGCACAGTTTAAAATATAAAATTATGAATTGTTCCGCAATTTATGATTTACCCGAAAGTATTCTGATAGGCAGGGTTATGGATGCGAATAACAAACCTCTTCCGGGAGTTACCGTCAGAATACTAGGAACAAAACATGGAGCTAAAACAAAACCCTCCGGTATGTTTGTGCTAAATAGCAATTTGCTGGATAGCTTCGATCTTGAATTTAGTCACGTTGCAAAAAGAAAAAAAGTACTCACTAATATAAATCCAAAAGAAGATAAATATATTGAAGTCAAAATGATAGATAAAGTTCTAAATACACTACCTTTGTTTGTAACAGCAAATAGAGAAATGGTTGCAAATGAAAACATTGTTGATGCGATATCAATGAAGGCAGGAGTTACTAATAGTGGCGCTGGCTTTAGTGTCAGAGGTTCACGTCACGAAGATGATCAGATTCTAGTTAATGGATTGAATTTTGGTGAGAAGTTTACCGGTGGGATGGGAATAGGCGGAAGTAAGTATTTTCCGGATACTCAAGAACCATTTGCAAATGCAGTTGTTGCTACAGAAGAATACCAATCCTCAAAAGAATACTACAAAGAACTTAGTTCAGCTGCTTTGGGAGAACTAGAAGATACTTATTTTGAGCTTAGAAAAAACAATCAAATGAATCCTTCTTTCTTTTTTGATGCTGCAAAGGTTTTTGAGAAGAGCGGCAAAATAAAAGAAGCATGCAGAGTTATTTCTAATTTGGCGGAAATAAATCTGGAAGATCATGAAAATCTTAGACGTGTTGCAGGTTTTATGATGGAACATAAGGAATATGATTTTGCAAAAAGTATTTACAAACATATTCTAAAAATCAGAGCTGAAGAGCCTCAAAGTTTTAGAGATTATGCTTTATGCTTAGCTGAACTTGGCGAATATCAGGCAGCTGCTGATTCGCTCTATAATCTATTTACAAGAGATATAGCTTGGGAATATTCAGGTATTAGAACTACTCTGATTACTGAATTCAATGCACTCTTAGATAAGCATAAAGATAAAATCAATATCTCAAATTATAATCAGGATTATATTTTCAAATCTCCTGTAGATTTAAGAATTGAGGTCACTTGGGTGATGGACGAAACTGATCTTGATCTTTGGGTAATAGAACCGGATAGTACAAAATGCTACTATGGTAAAAGGTATACCAAAAGAGGTGGATTTTTGAGTGAAGATATGACTAGAGGCTACGGTCCTGAAGTATACATGATAAAAGATGCACTTCCTGGAAAATATAAAATAAAAGCCAACTTTTATGGCAATAGTAGACAAAAATCTAGCATTGATCCACAGATTCGCTGCAAAATATATACTAATTACGGCAAACCAAACCAGAAAATGCAGGAGAATGTTGTAAAGATAGAAATTGATAAGGGCATTGTTGATTTGGGTGAGATTGAAGTGGAGTAACAAGATTTAACTATTAAACAAAACGTTCTGCTTGCAGGGCGTTTTTTTTATTCGCAGTACTTTTGACAAAGCACAAATAAGTTCAACAATGAGTAAAAAAACAGAATTATTAAAATATATTTTTGGATATTGTCGGGAATGTAAAGAGATATCTATAATTGTCTATAAATAAAAAAACCCGGATTCATCACCGTCACTAAGTACGGGAGAGGAATTACCGGGACTGCAAGAATAATATAATAAAAAGTGGATTAGTATGCAACAAGAAACTTTTGAAATTTTATTTTCGAAAAGCAGAATTAGAAAATATAGAGAAAGAGTCTTTTATGACAACGAATTAGCTGTAGAATTATATCTAAAAAATATTGAATTGTCTCAATCATTTTATCCGCTGTTGGCACTAATCGAAGTTATTCTGAGAAATCGGATCGACTTACAATTATCTAAAAAGTACAATTCCTCTGAATGGTTTGAAAAGTTCGCAGAAGAGCATCCTGATTTCAAACAGGAAATTATGATTGCTAAAAATAAAATCTTGAGTAGGAATGAAAAATTGAACAAAGATAAGATTGTTGCAGAGCTATCTTTTGGATTTTGGTCGGCACTCTTTAATAGTAAATACTCAGCTACTCTATGGAAAAGTTTGAGACTTTCATTTCCTAACTTAGAGAAAAAAAACAGGCAATTACGAAAAGTCAGTAGCCCTATAAACCATATTAGAAAATTTAGGAACAGAATTTTTCATTATGAGCCGATTGTGTGGAATCTAAAATACGTAAGAGAAATCAATAATATTTCAAAAAATCTTTTACTTTGGTTAGCTGATGATATAGATATCTTTTTATCTCAATTAGTGAAAACCGAGACTAAAATTATTCAAATAGAAACTTTCTACTCAAAAAACAATTTATAGGAATACAATATCTAACTTTTTTTCACCGCATACAAAAATCTAGTATTGATCCACAGATTCGCTGCAAAATATATACTAATTACGGCAGACCAAACCAGAAAATGCAGGAGAATGTTGTTAAGATAAAAATTGATAAGGGCGTTGTTGATTTGGGTGAGATTGAAGTGGAGTAGATTATTTGCTTAAACAATATTACTTTTATAAAAAACGTCCTACTAAAAGGACGTTTTTTATTTATATTTGTACTTTATAACATGCAATATTGATATGGAAAGATTACATTCTAAATATCTTAGGCGACTTAATCAACTGAATACCAGTTTTGCAAGATCCCTCATTAAAGAAGTAAATGAGGATTCTAGATTAATTTGCATTCTTGGAAGCAGAGGTAGTGGTAAAACTACTATGATGCTTCAAATGCTTTCAAAGTTGCCACTTGACGAAAGCATATATCTCACTTTAGACGATATTTACTTTACCGAAAATAAGCTAAGTGACTTAGTAGATAATTTCGTGATGCGTGGTGGGAAATATTTATATTTGGATGAAGTTCATAAATATCCTAATTGGTCAACCGAGTTGAAAAACATATATGACTTTTACCCTGAACTGAAAATGGTTATTTCGGGTTCTTCAATTCTTGAAATTTATAAGGGCAACGCTGATTTAAGTAGAAGGATGATATTATATCGCATGCCGACGATGTCTTTTCGAGAGTACCTGATGTTAAGCGAGAATATTGAATTCCCGGTACTTTCATTGGAGCAAATATTGGAGAGGCACATAAAAATAGCTCATGATATCAATCAAAAGATTCTTCCAATCAAGCATTTCAAAAATTATTTGAGATACGGTGCGTATCCGTTTTTTATAGAGTCACCTGAAATGGTTCCTATAAAATTGGATAATATTATAAATATAATTATTGAAAATGATATCCAGTTGATAGAAAAGTTTAGCTATGAGACAGTTCTTAAAGCGAAAAAATTATTAGCAATTATATCAGAGAGCGTACCTTTCAAGCCCAATATTACAAAACTCGCAGAAAAGATGAAGACTAATAGAGAGACTGTTTTGAAGATGATAAATATACTTGAAAGAGCTGAACTAATTAATACACTATATGACAATAAAAAAGGGATCACACGCCTAAGTAAACCGGAGAAAATATATTTGAATAACTCTACTTTGAGCTATAGCCTGTCTGCCGATAAACCTGAAATAGGGAATATTAGAGAAACATTCTTTTTAAATCAATTAAAACATAAGTACAAAATTTGCTCATCAAATAAATCAGATTTTTTAGTAGCAGATAAATATACATTTGAAATTGGTGGAAAAAATAAGCAAAAACACCAGATTCGAGAGATAGATAACTCATTCGTGGTGAGTGATGACATTGAATTTGGATTTGAGAACAAAATACCTCTATGGATGTTTGGATTTTTATATTAAATACGTCCTTTATATTATACAGTATATATATAGAATTGTACTACATACAGGACGTTTTGTATTAAATCTTGGATTATTATAGCTTCAGTATTTAGAAATAATGTAAATTGTATTTACTTTTTTATTTCATATTATAAAGTGTTTTACAATGAAAAACATGCTATTTGTTGGTTTAGCCTTACTAACTGTCTGTTTTGTAGCTTTAGGGCAGAGCAAAGAGGAGAACAAATTGGAATTCTCGGAAAATTGGGAATTGTTTGATGATTCTAATTTTTCGATTCAATATCCTGATACTTTAAAACTATTTGTTTCTGAGAAAAAAGACAAAGGATTTACTTTTTATTCAACAGAGACCTCTGATGGAGAAAAGGTTGTGGAGAGCATCAATTTGAATATTGATAATATTGAAGGAAGCAATTATAACTTAGATGCTTATATGAACTTAGTTGAATCGCAGATTAAAAGAGGAGTAAGAGAAGGAATCATAATTGAATCAACAAGAGTAAGCATAGGTAATTTTGTATATCATAAATTGGTATATTCTGTAAAAATAGGATCGAATAGTTTGAAATGGGTTCAATATTATAGAATAAAGGACGACAAAGCTTATGTAATTACCTTTACTTGTGAAGAAACACAATATGAGACTTATGCAAATATTGCTGCAAAGATTATGCAAACCTTCAAGCTCAAATAGAGTTACAATATTGATCTATTAACTGATTATATGCACATAATATAAAAAAACGCCAAAACTACTGATGTGTAATTTTGGCGTTTTCTTTATTTGTTATAGTCAAAGACTATTTTACGAAAGGTAATTTGATAATTTCAGCAGGGAATTTTTTACCTCTTGCTTCAATTTCAATTTTTGTACCTGCATCTTTTTTGTCCCAAGGAACATAACCTAAGCCTATTGGTTTACCAAGTGTTGGAGAAAGGTTACCACTTGTTACAAAACCTGCTTCTTCACCATCGATAAAGATTTTATAGTGAGAGCGAGGGATAAATCTTTCTGCATCAGAGATAAAACCAACTAATCTGCGAGAAGGTTTTTCTTCTTTTACTTTAGCCAAAACATCAGAACCATTAAATTCGCCCTTAGCTAATTTAGTAATCCAGCCAAGACCTGCTTCTAAAGGATTAGTTTCTTCAGTTATGTCATTTCCGTAAAGCATATAAGCTTTTTCCATTCTTAATGTATCGCGACAGCCAAGACCTGTAGGTTCGATTCCAAATTCTGCACCTGCTTCGAACACTGCATTCCATACTTTGCGAGCAATTTCTTCATCCCCACGGAAATATAATTCATAACCTAATTCGCCAGTGTAACCTGTACGAGAGATACACATTTCCACTCCACCTAATTCACCAAATTTGTAGTGATAAAAAGGTAAAGCTTCTTCTGAGATATCTTCTTTAGTAATTTTTTGCAAAGCTTCTCTTGATTTTGGACCTTGCACAGCTAAAAGGTTGATATCATCAGTAGCATCATTAAGTTCTACTTTCATGCCTACAGCATTTTTAACGCACCAGTTCCAATCTTTTTCTATGTTTGCACCATTCACAACAAGCATATATTCAGTGCCCGGAACGATACAGTAAACAAGTAAATCGTCAACGATACCACCATTTTCCAAACACATTGCACTATATTGTACTTGACCTGCAACAAGCTTAGCAGCATCGTTCACAGTAATTTTTTGTACAAAATTTAATGCATCTTCGCCTTTTACTTCGAATTCACCCATGTGAGCAACATCGAATACACCAATAGCATTACGAACAACATTATGCTCAGCAATAATACCTTTTGGGTATTGGATTGGCATTTCAAAACCTGCAAAACTAACCATTTTAGCGCCTAGCTCTTTATGGATAGCATGAAATCTGGTTGTTTTCATAGTCTATATTCCGAATAGATTTATAAGTCTGTTATTCTATTTAAATAAGGTCTTGCAAAATAATCATTTAAAGAGGATTTTCCAAAGATGTGTAAAAAGAAAGGATATTTTGAAAACTGGTTCATATTTTACCAGGAACAGTGAAAAGCAATACGTGAATTTTGAACTTTATACAGCAGTATTTGATTTGAGTTGAGTATAGATTAGATAAATTTAATATCGTGACTTTCTAAATAGCATTTACAGCTGATATTTTGAACTTAACCACACCCAGTATTTTGAGATTGCTCCGGTTATATACTTTAAATGGAGAGAATTTAGGATTTTCAGAGAAAAGATAAATATTTCCGTCAATTTCTTTATATCGTTTTATAAAAATACGTTCGATATAAATGGCAACTATAATATCATCTTCCCGTGCTTCAGCTTTTGTATCTACCAGCACATGATCTCCATCTTTTATGCCGGCATTTATCATCGAATCTCCCGAAACGTTATATATGTCATATCTTGAAAAATCAACAGCTTCTGGGAGTAGTTTTTTTATTTCAGGTGCAATATTCTGTACTTCTTCACTACTGGCAAAAGCAAAAGAAAGCGTTTTATTTATTTCTCTGTCAAGATCTTTAGAAATCAGAAATTCTAAAAAGGCATCTTCACTTGCTCTTTGATAGATACCTTTTCTGCGTCTTTTGCATTCAGAAATTGCATGTGTAAGTTTTTTTGATTGGTGAGAATAGCCTAAGAGTTCTTGGAAAGTATATTTCTTAACAAGATTATATAGTTGATAATCGCTGATATCTACTAATGACTTAACTTTTTGTGCTTGGATCATCCAAATCTGTTTGTTCTTTCACATATTTAAGTATATCACCTGCTACGGCAGTCATCTCGTTTGCTTTATCCATTAAGAATTGCAATTTCGACTGATTGACCTTGGCATCATCGCTTTCAGGTATATCAGCCTGTAGACGCTGCTTATCTCCTTCACCTGTAAGTATGTAAATGGGATTGATCCCTTTATAATAGAGTTCCACTAAAACTCTATTAGGAATATTTGCTTTCCCTTGTTCGTAGTTCGAAATATTTGCAGCTTTTTCATGAAGAATTTCTGCAAACCGGCTTACTGTCATGCCATCAAAAGCAAACAACCGGACTTCCTTCAATCTACGACCTATATTTTTTTTTAAATCATCCATTTTTTTCTTGCATAAAAAGTAAAATATACTTATTCTTGTTGGTAAATATTACTACTATAAATAATATATACTTTTATCTCTAACTATTTCTTGATCACAAGCGACAATATAATATAATTTTATTACTAATACAAGTAATTATTACTACTTACGAGGACTGAATATGTTAGATATTTATGGTTTGATTAGTCAAGAAGATTTAACTGAAGATCTTAAAGATTTAGCAGATGTAATTGGCATCGAAAATGTAAGAAAACTCCTAAAATCTTATTCGGGGGCACAATTTTACATACCAAAGATTACAAGGCTTGACTCCTTTGTACATAATTATTTAAGCTCTAATAAATCAAAGGATACTAAGAAGTTAGCTTATGAACTATCCTGCTCTGAACAGTATGTTCGCAATAAAAGAAAAGAATTAAGAAGCCTTATAAATGATAAGCCAAACCAACTGATTTAACAATTTTTTATAAAAATATGAGTCTAACTTTGTTTATACAGAAATTTACTGTAAGTTTACAGATTAAAGAAACAATGCACGGATAATTCTATGCCTTTTGCTACTACTCATCGATTAGTTACGATAGATCACCATATTGCCGAGGAAGAAGATTTGCACCCGGAAGCAACGGGAGATTTTTCCTCTTTACTACATGATATTATGTTTGCGATAAGAATTATATCAAGGGACGTGCGTAGAGCAGGCCTAAATGATATACTCGGACTTTCAAAAAAAACTAATATCCACGGCGAACAGGTAAGAAAATTAGATACTTATTCTAACGATGTGATAAAAGGTGCTCTTCTTAAGGGCGGAAATGTCTGTGTAATGGCTTCTGAAGAAAATGATGATATTATCCTTCCTGAAAATGGAAAATGTGGTAAATACGTTGTAGCCTTCGATCCTCTTGACGGATCTAATAATATTGATGCAAATGTTACAATCGGAACTATATTTTCAGTATATAAAAGATTAGATACTAAATTGGATACACCAGGCACAGTAGAAGATCTTTTACAACCGGGTTATAAACAAGTTGCTGCCGGCTATGTTCTATATGGCTCTTCAACAAATCTGGTTTATACTACCGGGCACGGTGTAAATGTATTTACTTATGATCCTACTTTAGGCGAATTCCTACTTACTAAAAAGAATCTTAAAATTCCATCAAGAGGTTCCATATACTCTACAAATGTTGGCTATTTTAATAAATGGCATAAATGGAATCAACAATATATTGAATATCTGAATGAGATTTCTGAAGATGGCACCAGGCCTTATTCTCTCAGATATATTGCAACCGGAGTAGCAGACATTCACAGAACTCTTCATTATGGCGGTATATATCTTTATTATCGCGATTCACATTATAAGGATGGCAAACTGCGCCTTGTATACGAAGCAAACGCACTAGCGATGATTGTAGAGCAAGCAGGTGGAAGAGCTATTGACGGAGAAAGACGAATTTTGAGCATAAAACCTCATTCAATTCACCAGCGTACTCCTGTTATTATTGGAAGTGAAGAAGATGTAAATGAAGCTGAGATGTTTTTGCAGGGTATTCACCCCTACCAAAAAGATAAGGTATAATTATAGATTTTTTTCGTAGTATGATGATGTTCCGGTATCTATTATCTCTCGGATAATTTTTGCCGTGAATGTTCCTACACCATTTATATCACGTGGTGATTTTAGGTTCTCTATTGAATCCTGCATCATCCGAATCTTTCTTGCTGCCTGACCGTAAGGTGTTTTATGACCGCGCAATTTTGATATGTAATCAAGATGCTCTAAAATCAATGCAGCTTTAGTATTCAGATCGAACAGATTTTTTGCTAAAGATACATTTATTCTTCTCGGCATATTATGACGAGCAGCCACTTGATCAAAAACAGAATCTATATATTGATAATAATCTGAATTAGCGCTCCCCCACTTATCTTTATTAAAAATCATATCATAATTTATAGATAGATCCGGAAAATTTGTATCCAATATCTTCATAAAATGATCTTTCTGTCTCCCCTCTTTTAGGGTCATTCCTCCGAATATTACATACATTGCACCTGCATTCTTTGCCATCCTAATTGTATTATCAATTTGTTTCGGAGTATCAGTAACAAAAGGAATAACCGGCATAAGAAAAACACCACATGGTATACCCAAATTTCTAAAATGTTCTATTGTTTTCAATTTTTGAGTTGGACTTGGAGCATTTGGTTCAAATACTTTTGCCAAATTATCATCTGCGGTTGAAAAGCTCATGGAAAACAGTGCAGCTCTTTTCTTGTATATATCCTTTATAAGTTCACTATCTCTTATAGCTAAAGGTGATCGAGTTAGAACATGCACAGCATGTCCATACTTAAGTATTACTTCAAGGGCTTTTTTTGATAATTCAAATTTCTTTTCAGCGGATTGATAACTATCATTAATTCCTCCACCTAAGAGAATGAAGGCCTTCTCAAATGGTTTCCGTTTTCTTGAAGGATTAAGCTCACGATCTAAAATTTCTGCCGAATTTTCTTTTACTTCAATCTCTGTAGCAAACTTTTCAGGTGCATAATACCCTTCTGCCCTCCCGTCGCAGTAACTACAGTTATGTGCACATCCTCGATATAAATTCATTCCGTAAGCAGAAAGAAACCAGGAATCTACCTGTTTCATTTTTCGAAGAATTGATTTTGATTGTATAGTATGATATGCCATTACTTCCTAATCAGCTTAGTTTCCATAAATAATTTTGTAAATTCGTCATTCTGCCTTTGTCCAATCATCATAGTAAAAGTAGAATCATTCATATAGATCCAAGCGTCTCGCATCTTTAGATGTTTACCATGCAATTTGTAATCATAATCAAAGTATATGCTTTTACCTTTTGTATAGCAAATTAAATGCAGAGAAGTATCCTGAGCATGGCATTTAATCCCATTCTCTGTGATTATCAGCTTTGTTGTAGAAATAACTTTCAATGGACTATTCGCCTGTGATTTCGCTCTGGTAACCTGTTCCATTGTGGAGTCATTCAATTGCTTGAAAGTATACTCCTGATGCAATAAATCTCCATCTTCAAAATATTCACTCACTACCCAGGTAGAGCCATCTAATCTATTGAGAGCTATATTATTGATTGAACCCAACCCAAGTAGCAACAAGCAAACAAGCAGTTTCATATAAAGTTTTCCAATCTAAATGACGCATAATTTCAGATTCAATAATAGACAATTATGCAATAGTATCAAAAAAGAAAATTGTATTGTTTAGTCTCCATCAAGTGAAGTTTTTAAAAAATATATTTTATATCTGTTTTACATATATTTTAACATACCAATATATCGGTATGCAAATAAAACTTTTTTTCTCGTGATTTTAAATATTTCAACCTTCAAATAGTTAATAATAATATGTGTCATTTGTTTTATAAAACTTCTTACTTGCTATTACTGTAAATACATTCTATTTCAAGAAAAATAAATTTTCAAAAACAAATAATATTGACTATCTTATCAAGGTATTGATATATATGGATTTACAAAATTCATATTAGTTAATTTTGGATATAATAATAATATAATATAAGAGGCTGTTATGAAGTTTTTGTTTACAATTCTATATTTTATGCTGTTGTTATCACAAACAACCTTGCATGCTGATCGTTATTCAATATCTGCAATAGACGGCTCAAATTTCCCGGAAATAAGAGCAAATATTCAGGTGTTAGATAATGCAGGAAATTCGGTAGATAATTTAACTGCCGATGATTTTGATGTATTTGAAAACGGAATCTCAATGGATCCAAGCCTCAAACTAGTCTGTGAAGAGGGCAATAAGGAGGTCAGTGTATTACTGATTTTGGATAGAAGTGATTCTATGAAAGATACTGTTTCACAAAACCCTCTTGCACTTAGATGGGATTGGGTACATTATGCTGTTACTAGTTTTGTAAACAAAATAAATTTTGTGGGTAGAACAACAGTCGGAATAACGAATTTTGGTGGTACTTGTAAACTTACTTGTCCTTTTACTAATGACAAAAAACAACTCTTAGATTCACTTGATAAAATTCAAATAATTGGCAAAACAATTTATGATTTTCCTTTTATGGATGCTAATACAGGTGCAGTAGAGCTTTTTAAATCCAGGCCTTCTGATGTTAGGAAAGTTGCTATCTTCCTTACTGATGGAGAACCAACAGATCCACCTGAGACCGACAAAATCATTCATGCAATGCAGCTTGCAAATATTCAGGTTTATTCGATTACTTTAAATACTCCAAAAAATCAAGATTTAAACTCTATTGCTAAGTATACAGGTGGAGAAAGCTGGCGAGTAGACACCAGAGATGAACTAGATGATCTTTATAACAGAATAGCAGAGAAACTACAAAATTTACTTTTATGCTATCTATCTTGGAACACAACTCACGGCTGTGATGATGATTCCAGAAATAGATTAGCTAGAGTAGAATACCTAAGACTAAACTATGACAATGGTAGAGTGCTTGAAAGACCTTTTGTTCTTCCCGAAAAATCAGTTCCAAGGCTGAATAATCAACGCTCACTATATAATCTGGGGATGGCACAAAAAGATGAGGTGATATCCGGATACGTAGACTTTACTCCTCAATATGACGATTTTCAGGTAACAGGAGCCTCTTTTGATCAAAACCAAAGTTTCTTTTCAGTAGACTGGGAAGGAAGGACATTACCGTTCGATATTCCTGAAGGCAAAACTGAAAAAATCAAAGTAGTTTTTGCACAGAAAAATATTCAGGTTAGAACAGCAAACTTGCTTTTAGAAGGCTACCCATGTAAAAAATCAATTCCTGTTGTTGCAGGTGCAGAGGATCTTGTTATTGATGCTCCTGTAGGTGGTGAGTCATTCTCTTTATGCGATTCTATAGATATTTTATGGTCAGGAGTCAATAAAAACTCTCATGTGATTTTATCATATGATTTGAACAATAGTAATATATGGGACACCATAACTACTTCTGCAACAGGCTTGAGTTACAAATGGCAAGTACCTCAGGAAGGTAATTATAGAATCAGAGCAGATAAGAAAAATAAATACCGCTGGACTTGTTTGATAACAGGAAATGGTGAAGACGGTGCTACCGGCTTACATGTGAGTGATAATATTTATGCTGTTGGTTATTTTGAAAACTATGCTGCTTTTGGACCGGCACCAATCGGGAAAAGTAGTAAAGGTAAAAAAGATTATTATCTAATGGCGATTAATCCTAATACCGGGAAACCGAGATGGGTAGAAACAAACGGTGGTAGTCAAAACGACTCTGCAACTGCCGTTTATAATGATAACGGGACGATCTTTGTTACCGGCTCAGCCATGGATAATTGTAATTTTGGGTCTAAAACACCTGATTACATTGCAAAAAACAGAAGATATTTATTTGTTTCTAAACATGATGCTTCAGGTAAAGTGCTTGATGGCAACATACTTGGAGTACTTTTTGAATCTCAGAATAAGAACCTCGATATGTTGGGTACAAAAATTGTTACTGATGATACAAACGTCTATATAGAGGGACTTTACACAGGCATATTTGATTTTGGTTTATATAGTTTACCTTACACTGCAACACCAAAAGTATTTTCGGTAATCTATAATAAATCTGATCTCGTACTCAAAGAAGTTCATGCCGGAAGTTTATCAGGTATCAATTTTCCTCGCGAGTATTATTACCATGACTATGTTTATGCAGCTACCTTTAAAGATTCTGTTTCCAGATATGACAGTGTTGCTGTTGCTCAGGGCGTATCTGATGGTATAGTTGCTTATGCATTCCCTAATAATGCTTATACATCGCATGTAAACAGCCAAAATTTTGAAGTCGTTTCTCCTGAAATCGCTTTTAACAATACTTCTTTAGATGCTGGTGACTGTGCTTTAGGAAATTCAATTACAAGGCTTCTTACAAGTGCTATAACAAATAACGGAAGCATCCCTGTTAAAATCCAGTCAGAACAAATAGCAAACGATCCGCTAGGTGAGTTTTCTATAACACCTTCCCTATTGGGAGAAGAAATTTTACCTGGAGCTAGTTTGGATGTAACAGTCATTTTTACTCCGCAAGAAAGAGGACAAAGAAGTGCTCAACTATTGCTTGGAGTTGACTGTCTGGATCCTGTTCCGATTGATGTTGTTGGTAACGGACAGTGTGAATTTGATGCAAAGTCTGTCAATTTTATGGAAGTTGCTGCTTCAGTATACGAAACCAAAAATAATGTTTGCGTCTTCGAAAACTTATCTAATGACTCATTAGTAATAACACCTGTGATAGAAGGTCCTGACGCAGCAGACTTCAGTTTGTCTCAAACAGGAACTTTTTCTGTTCAGCCGGGTGAATGTTGGGAGACTGATATAACTTGTTATTCTACTACAGCAGGTCAAAAATCAGCTTTCATCAATTTCAATCTACACACAGAATGCCCTGATAACCACGCAGCACTTGAAGCTAATGTTGTTATCACAGATGTAACTGTAAATGATATTGACTGGAAGGAAAAACGTGTAGGATCTATCAATGATGATAAGATAGTGATTAAAAACAATAGTAATTTAGATCTTAAAGTTATAAGTTTTACTAACACTACAGCAAGTGACAGAATAGAGCTAACTTCTCCGCCTGCAGATTTTATAATCCCTAAAAACGGCGAATATACTATAGATGTTAGCTTTAAACCAAATGCTGAACAATACTACGAAAGCACTTATGAATTTCAGGTAGAAAACGCTCCTTCTACAAACACATTTAAACTTTCAGGAACGGGCGTACTACCGGCTTACAGCTTAAACTGGATTTGTCCTGATGAAGTAGAACCGGGACAGACTTCAACTGCGTATCTGGAAATTACTAATTCCGGAAGTGCTGATAATTTGAAATTATATGATATCACAATTAGCCAGGGTGCAAGTGATTATACTTTTATCTCAAATGTTACTGATTTGGATATTTCTAAAGGTAATACTGAAACTATCGAACTATCCTTTACACCTATATTAAGAGGTTCCAGAGCTGTATCTTTTGATATAAAATCTGATGCAGTTGCAGGAAATGAAAGCAATCCTACTATAACTCAGACACATGATTTCACTTGTGAAGTCCAAGGGCTTCTAATTCCAAATTCTCTTGATTTGGGAACTGTTTTAGTATGCGATGATTTTGAAGAATCTATCACAGTAACTAATCCTTCTGAAAACGAGAGTGTTACTATTAAAGAAATTAGCTTACAAGATGGAAGCTCCTTCTATGTAACTCATCCGGATTTGGAACATACTATTTTGCCAACTAAAGATATGAAAATTCATGTCCATTTAAACGCTGATGCACAAGGTAGCTATACTGATATATTGACTATAAAAGATATTGATGATAATACTTATAATGTAAATCTATCAGGCAAATCTGTAAATCCTAGTTTTTACTCAAATGTTGATACTTTGACTGTAGTACCTTATGGAAATAACCAGAGCGTATTTGCAATTCGTGCATCTGTACCTGTGCTTTCTTATTCAAATATCACTGAGCTTAAATTAGAGCTTGAAGTTGACGAAAATCTAATTAATATCCTTCAGGTACTTAACACTAGACCTAGTGGTTTTACTTGGACTAAACTGGAAAAGGTTGCAGATGGAGTGTTCAGGCTTGAAGGTTCAGGAAGTCTTTCAACAGCATTTGATGATGTTATCCTTCTTGTAGAGTATAAAGCTTTATTAGGCGACAATTTGGTGTCTCCTCTCAAAATAAGACCTATATATGAAGGATGTGAAAGTGAATACACTACTCCACTATATCTGGCGATCAATGGAATCTGCTTTAATGAAGGTATTTTGATTAGTCAGGGTGAATATCATACGGCTATTGATAAAGTCTCTCCTAATCCAATTAATCAAGCAACTGAGCTTTCTTTTACAACAGGATATGAAGCTGGTACAACTTTAGAAGTATACGATATGCAAGGAAGAAAAATTGAAACCTTATTCAATGCTAAAGTTCCTTCCGGCAAGTATAGTGCTACCTTAGATACTGATAAATATAACTCAGGAGCTTATATTCTCAAGCTACGTTCAGGCCATGTTTTGAAGACAGAAAAAGTAATGATTAGTAAGTAAAAAAACAATAGATAGTAATAGAAAAGCCGTGGGAAGATTTCTCACGGTTTTTTTTTATATAATTTAAAGTATGCTTTTTGCTTCTATTGAACCCACATTTGCCATTAGAAAATAAACTTTCCGGTAATTACCTATAACATAAAGGCTAACAGCTTTCTTGCCTAATAAGAAAATCTTATTATTTGCAACGGGCTAAAGCCAAGCCGTTGAACTGTTGTGAGAATATTCTATTACCAAATGACAAATCTGAATTAAAAGAAAATAGAGAATCCAAATTTGAGTCAAAGCAAAAAAAAATCCCATACATCTAGTGTATAGGATTCATTTTCTTTTTTGAGTGGGCGAGGAGAGAGTCGAACTCCCGACCCCCTGCTTGTAAGGCAGGTGCTCTAGACCAACTGAGCTACTCGCCCGATTGATTTTTCTTTCCAGAAGAATAACCGGCTATTCGATTGTCAAAAAAGATGTGGGCGAGGAGAGAGTCGAACTCCCGACCCCCTGCTTGTAAGGCAGGTGCTCTAGACCAACTGAGCTACTCGCCCGATTGATTTTTCTTTCCAGAAGAATAATCGGCTATTTGATTGTCAAAAGGTGTGGGCGAGGAGAGAGTCGAACTCCCGACCCCCTGCTTGTAAGGCAGGTGCTCTAGACCAACTGAGCTACTCGCCCCTTCCTCAATCAAAGAGAATGCAAATATATGACTTTTTGAGATATTGCGCAAGAAAAAAATTCATCTTTTAAACTTCAAGCGACATTTTTGCAATAGTAAACTTGAAAGTAGTACCTTCCCCCAAAGTGCTTTCTACCCAAATCCTGCCACCATGCTTTTCTACAAACTCTTTACATAAAATCAGACCTAGACCTGTTCCTTTTTCCTGCCCGGTACCAATAGTAGTATGAGAGATATCTATCCTGAAAAGCTTATGCTTGTCTTCTTCACTTATACCTATTCCGGTATCTTTAACGCAAAATTCGACGAATGATCCTTTATCTTCAGCCCCTATAGTTATTTGCCCTTGTTCAGGAGTAAATTTTATTGCATTAGAAGTAAGATTCCTAATAATAGTACTAAGTAAATTCGAATCTGCTACAATTTCCAATTCAGAAGAAATATCATTGATTAACCTGATTTTTTTATTTGCAGCATTTTCTGCGAGTAGATCGAAATTATTTTGGGCGACAAAAGCCGGTGTGACATTATCCGGGTTAAATTGAATAATTCCTCTTTGCGAACGAGACCAAGTAAGTAAATTTTCCAATAATTCAAATATTCTTTGAGAAGTAGTTTTCATTGAAGCTATTAACTCTTGCTTGTCTTCTTCATCAAGAAGCGAATAATTGTCATGCAGCATATCGGACAGATTCTTCATAGAAGCAAACGGATTTTTTAAATCATGCGCAATTATTGAGAAGAACTTATCTTTAGTCATATTCAGTTGCTTCAATTCGTTTTCTGAATCGATTAATTTTTGATTTAAGTGCATCAATTTATTAGCATCAAAAATAATCTTTTCGCGAGACTCTTCCATTTCTCTGTTAACATTTTTCAACTCAATCTGCTGGGCCTTCATGATTTCTGAATATTCATTTATTCTTCTTGTTCTCAAACGATTCCTAATTAAAGAAATCGCCAAAGCAATAGCTATTAGAATACCTACAGTAGAAATGATGTAAAAAGTTCGCCTTTGGAACTGAAGTTGTTTATTTAATATTTCGATTTCAGTTCTGGACTTATTCAATTCGAAAGAAAGCTGATTCTTTCTTTCTTTGATAGTAGACTCTTGAGATTGGTGTTCTTTGAAATAATCTATATGCTTCTGCATAGCAGTTATTGCAGCTTCGAAATTGCCTTTTGCCTTTAATATTTTACTTTTCAGTTCGTAAGCGTCAGATATAAACATATCATTTATTGACATTTGCACATCTATACATTGCTTAATCTCAGATAAAGCAGAATCATAATCTTCAAATTTGAAATGAAATTCTGCCTTAGTATATTTCAGATAGGATTCAAGCACAAACTGGTTAGTACCTTCAATTTTATTCGAAGCCATGTCTAAATAATATTTTGCCGAATCTTTCTTGGCTAAAGAGATATAATTAGAAGCAATATTATTTCCTAAATGAGCAACATAAGACGGATGATCCAATGAATCTGCCACATCCAAAGCTCTTTGCCATTGTGCAATAGCTTCAAACTTGTCATCCAGGTAGGAATATATTGTCCCCATTGTGGTAAGGATTTGCATCTCATAAATCGGATCATTACCTGCCATAGGAAGAAGTAATTTAGTAGCCTCTTTCAGTGCTTCATTATACTCTTTAAGCTCAATCAGAATGGTAATATAGTTTGTAATAACATTGAACTTAAGTTGCTTATTCAAAGGTTTATCATATATATATAATGATCGATTGGCATTGTAGTGTGCCAGTTGGTAGTTCCCAAAATAAGATTCCGCTCTGGCTAAAATATAGTGCCCAAGAGAAATAAGAGTCGAGTCTTCAGTCTTATAACTTTTAGTTATAAAATCTTTGGCATACTTACTGCCTAGCTGTGGTTCTGATTCTAGCGTAAGTTCAATAAAATATAAGTTGTCGTCATAATTTTCCAATGTAATTACATCACTCACTCGTTGAAGTTCTTCACCAGTCAGCTTTGCAAACATTAAAAAAGATATGAAAACTAAAAAGTATAAATATCTCATAAGCATTCTATTATTTTGGTAGAAAACAAAAATACAAAAATAAGCGTCTAAATAAAATTTCTTTTAACAATCCCTTAACTGTAAACATATATTTCTGACAAAACTGAACAAAAAAAAGTCACATATCTTAGTATATGTGACTCTAAAGACTAATGCTTTATTTTGACTTATCTTATTTATAACCAAATTCTTTCATAACTTCTCTGGCAATTACAATATGCTGTATTTCTGAAGTTCCTTCGTATATTTCGGTAACTTTTGCATCTCTATGCATTCTTTCTACCGAATATTCTCGCGTATACCCATATCCACCGTGAACTTGAATAGCTTCTCTAGTTACTTCCATTGCAATAGTGGAAGCATATAGTTTTGCTTCTGAAGCGGCTTTAATAGGCACTTCTCCTTTGTCCATTAGATAAGCTGCTTTGTGAACCAATAATCTTGCTGCATCAATTTTCATAGACATCTGGGCAAGTTTTTGTTGGATAAGCTGATGCTCAATAATTGGAACTCCCATAGTTTTTCTCTGGATGGCATATTTTGCAGCTGCTTCGTATGCTCCCTGAGCAATACCTAATGCTTGGGAAGCAATACCGATTCTCCCGCCATTCAATCCTTTCATAGCTATATAGAAGCCATCTCCTACTTTGCCAATTATATTGTCCTTGGGAATTTTTACATCTAAGAGACTAATTGCAACAGTATCACTTGATCTCATTCCCATTTTGTCTTCTTTTTTGCCAATTTCAAATCCGGGTGTACCCTTTTCAATAATAAAGCTAGCTATACCTTTGTGTTTTAAATCAGGATTAGTCTGCGCAAAAACAATAAAAGTATCAGAGTTTTGCCCACTGGAGACCCATATTTTACTGCCGTTTAATATCCAACAATCTCCTTCGAGTTTGGCGATAGTTTCTAATCCTCTGGCATCAGACCCGGCATTTGGCTCAGAAAGGCAATAAGATCCTAGATGTTTACCTTCGGCAAGAGGTCTAAGATATTTTTCTTTTTGCTGGTTACTTCCATACTTTTCTAAAATCCAGCAGACTAAGGAATTTTGGACTGAAGTAATTATTCCTATAGATGAGTCGGCCTTTGAGAATTCTTCCATGGCAAGAGAATAGCTGATATAATCCATTCCGCTTCCTCCCCATTCGGGAGAAACCATCATCCCCATAAATCCGAGCTCTCCCATTTTTTTTATAATTTCATATGGGAACTCAGCATTTATATCTCTTTCTATAGCAGAAGGTGCAATGTGTTCTGCGGCAAATTTTCTTGCCATATCTCGCACCTGTATTTGCATTTCGTTAAATTCTATTATACTCATATTGTCACCAATTTTTTTGAAACTTTTTTCTTATTTCAATGTATATATTAATGGTATAAACAATATTACGGATAAGCAGTTTAATAATTTTTTAGTAGAGATTAATTCTTTTTATTGACGTGTATATTTAATACTTTTGTACAAATTATAGTAAAACAATTCGGGGAAATATGATGAGAAGCTTGTTTACTTGGAGTATAGCTCTTTTATTTATGGCTACTGTGGCAGCCTTAGCTCAGCCAAAACTAGAATTTATAGGTGGAGATACTTATGACTGGGGAGAAGTGACGCCAAAGGATAGCCCTTTAAAAGCAAAGGTTCAGGTAAAAAACACAGGAAATGAGGTGCTGATTATTAAAGAAGTGAAACCTACTTGCGGCTGTACTGTAGCTCCCATATCTAAAGATACTCTTCAACCAAATGAAACGGCTGAAATTGATATAACATTTAATATGAAAACTTACCAGGGTACAGTTACCAAAACAATCAAAGTAATGTCTAATGATCCTAAAAAATCGAATGCCAGATATTATCTAAAATGTTATGTAAAACAGCCACTTATTGCTTCTCCTAAATTTTTAAATTTTAGAAGCTTACAGGTTGGTCAATTAGCTGCTGCTCACACAACTATTTCCAACACAACAGACAAACCAATACGCATCACAGATGTTTCATTCACAAAAGAAATGGAAAATCTGGAGGTGAATATACATAAAGGTCAAACAATTCCTCCTAAAGGGAAAATTAAAGTAGAAGCTACTTACACTCCTACTAACGACGACAGACTTAGCTCTACTTTAAAAATCAAAACAGACAGTGAAGAGCAACCTCTTTTCAGAGTTTCTGTTTGGGGACATCATAACAAAGCTAAAAATTCTAAGAAGAAGTAATTCCAGCTTAGAAGAATTTACAAAAAAAAGTCGGATTTGATTTTCAAATACGACTTTTTTTTATCTATATCTAGAGAGAAAAGCAATCAGTATTACGGAGAAAGTCTATCAATCTGCCATGATGAATCTTCTTTTAATAGGAATCTGAATCGGTCATGCAACCTGCTCTCTCTTCCCTGCCAAAATTCAAATTTTTCAGGTCGTAAGATGTACCCACCCCAAAACGGAGGCAGAGGAACGTTTGTTTTATATTTAAACGTAAGTTTAGCAACTTTTCTCATCAAAGTGAATCTGCTTTTCAAAACTTGAGATTGCTCTGAAGCCCAGGCTCCAACTCTGCTTGCATAGGGTCTTGTCTGGAAATATAAATCAGAATCTTCTGCTGAGATTTTTTCAACTCTACCGTTTATCCTAACTTGTCTTTCAAACTTATCCCAAAAGAAAAGCAAAGAACCTTTAGGATTATTTAATAGTTCCTGACCTTTTTGACTTTCATAGTTTGTAAAGAAAATAAACCCATCTTCAGTATATTGCTTTAAAAGCACAATTCGGCTATCCGGCATCCCGTCTTGGCTAACTGTGGAAAGTGCCACAGCATTAGGATCTACAAATTCTTTACTCTCAACCGCTTCATCAAACCAAATCTTAAATTGTTCAAAAGGATCTTTCTTTATAGACTCTTCATCCAGTTTGAATTTACCATAGTCGTGTCTAATGTCAGATATTGATTTTTTCCACTTCATTTTCTTACCTCAATGATAAATACTGCTGCAAAATAGGACAAAAAGCAAGCAGTTAAAATTATTTTTTTGAAACTGCTTTGATCACAAAGAATGTTTTAGTTCCTTACTACATCTATAGAATCCAAATGGACTGTATCTCTCCAATAATTTCTTCCAACAAACATACCTATACCATCGCCTTCTACATTCCAATCTACATTAAGGCCACCTATACTGAAAAAATCGAAATCATTATTCGAACCATTATCATTTTCCAGGTAATCATAATACGCAATATCTGTAATAGTTATTCTGAATGGATATGTATCTTCAGGAAAATATGAATAAAGATATGCAATTTGAGAGACTGCTCTACCTTCAGGCAATATAAAATAACGCCTATCATAATGCGAGTCAATATCATCACGTCCTATAGTATATACATATCTATCTGAGCCTTTGAAATGTGCCATCAGATAACTATTTATCTCCATCTCATCGTTCCAATTTAATTCTTCTGACTCATAAATATAATAATTACTTGCCTCAATAGCGTCTTCCTCCGGAATCATAGTTCGGGATTCAACCTTTTTGCCACGCCAGTTAAGTTGTAAATTATAAGTCCGGCCTGCAACACCTTCAAAGCCTTTTGCAACATAAACGAAATCAGATCTATACTCTATATTCCACGTATTTTCGCCATCGGAAATATAGCCTGTCACATCATCAATCTGACCATCCTCCGGACTGCTTGATCCTAACACAGGTAACGTTTTTGAGATCTTTAATTCTAAATCATTTTGCCCCGGTTCTACTATTGCAAAAACTACAAGTTGCTCAACATAAGGAATAACAGCATCATCCAGTGTTTTTTCACAAGAGGACATAAGTAGTGCAGCAATAAAAACATATATATATTTCATTTTTCTTCTCTTTTAAAATTTAAAACTAATTCCAAAACTCGGAATAAACGGAAACAGAGTTATGGACTTCAATTCAGTTACGTTTTTTGCCTTAAAGTTCCCATCAGAATCATATTCAGTTACATAATCTTTGTCTAAATATATGGCAAAAGGATTCAGCCTATTATAAGCATTATAGATATTTATCGAAAACTCTAAAGGCAAACCAAACCAATGATATTTATACATAAAGTTTAAGTCTAACTTATGATATGCAGGCATTCTATATTCGTTTTTCTTTGAATAAACATATTTTTCAGAAGAATACGATGAATTATAATCATAGAACATACCTGTTGGCAAAGTAAATGCCTGCCCTGTGCCATATACCCACGAAAGACCTAATTCCCAGCTTTCGCCCAGCTTATAGGTAAATACAACACTGACGTCATGCCTTCTGTCATATCTTGGGTAAAAAGGCTCTCCATCATTCAAATCGTCGAATTGTCTTTTTGTCCAGGCTAAAGTATATCCTACCCACCCAGTCAAAGCACCGATTTGTTTATTAAGAAAGAATTCAACTCCATAAGCTTCACCGGTTCCTGTTACAAGCTGATCTTCAATATTTTTTGTAGAAAAGAATTTCACAGTATCCGAATACTCGTATAAGTTATTCATGTGTTTATAGTATGCCTCTACAGAAAACAGATATGCATCTTTATTTAATGTAGTTTGGTAACCTAGAACAGCCTGCCATGAATCAGCAGGTTTTATTTTATCATTTACAGGAACCCAAGCATCAGTAGGAAGAGTCAGTTCAGACCTAAGCAAAAGATGCATCGGTTGATGGCACCATGCTAGAGCTCCTTTCAAAATATGACCGTTGCCAACATCATACGTGCCTGAGAGGCGTGGTTC
Organism: uncultured bacterium; assembly: GCA_942490685.1. Classification (GTDB taxonomy): domain Bacteria; phylum Bacteroidota; class Ignavibacteria; order Kapaibacteriales; family UBA2268; genus JBFHIJ01. Next base: position 131,680 of record CALNXW010000016.1, on the reverse strand, counting down.
AACATTAAAATAACTCCCTGATGTAAAATAATTAGCTCTCAAACCAAGATTTGCAGTTAAATCATCAGTTGCGGTCCATTCGTCTTGTAAATATAAAGAAATATCTGTTGAATTGATATCTCGTCTATTATCAAATAAATCATCTATACTTTCACCTAAGCCTTCTAAAGTATTTACTTTAAACTGATGGTAGATTGCTTCTATACCTGATTTTATTTTATGTTTTTTGGTAGGAAAATACTCCATATCTGCTTTCAGCATAAAATCTTCAATCCCGCTTTCAGACTGATATGTCTTTCCGTTATCTTCCAATTTAGATCTAAAATTGTAATTAGTATAAATAAAGGAGAAGTTCGTAAACAGCTTGGAAGATGCTATATGCATCCATCTGACATTAGCTGTCTTATTTCCCCAGTCTATTGAAAAATCATCATCATCACGTTCTCTCTCACGCTCAGACTCATTTAAAACATCACTTCCAAAATAGCCGCTCACAAAAAGTCTGTCATTTTTACCCAACTGAATATTTGATTTGATGTTATAGTCATAAAAATAGTACTCGGGAGCTTCTTTTTCATTAGCCAATGACAAAATCAAATCCAGGTACATCCTACGACCGGAAATCATAAATGTTGAGTTATCGCTTAATGGACCTTCTACAGTCATGCGAGTGCTAACTAAGCTAACTCCCCCCTGCCCGGAAATTTTTTCTTTTGTTCCTTCTTTCATACTCAAATCAAGTACAGAAGAAATCCTACCGCCGAACTCAGCCGGGTAAGCGCCTTTAATCAAATTTATATTTCTAATAGCGTCTGCATTGAATGAACTTAAAAATCCGCCTAGATGTGAGGGATTATAAACAATCACCCCATCCAATAGAGTTAAGTTTTGATCAGGGCTCCCTCCTCTTACATATAGTCCACTTGAAAGCTCAGAATTTTGCTGAACCCCAGGAAGAAGCTGTAAAGTTCTAAATATATCTGTCTCTCCGCCAATAGAAGGCATTTTGCTTATAAACTCAGGATCAACTTCTACAGAACTTATAGTTCGTGTTGATTTGAGCTCTCTTTTGGCTTCTACTATCACTTTCTCAGTTTGAGAAGTTTTATCAGCCATATCTACCTTGAGGTATATATTTTCTTCATTCATCTCTATATCGTATACTTTAGGATGCTTATCAACTCTAGTGAATAATAGTTTATAAGTTCCTTTTTTAACATTTGGTATAGAGAAAAAACCAAATTTATTAGTATAGGCACCCGTTACCGGTTTTGAAGCTGAGTGAATACTGTCCTTATATAGCGCAACGGTAGCACTAATGACAAATTCACCTGTCTTTTCTTCTTTTACCGTACCCGATATATCAGCAGCTTCCAAAATAGTAACACCTAAGAAGCAAGCCACTACAGCAAATATCAAAAGACGAAATCTTATGATTACAATATTATTTATAAACATCAGGTTCCTTATGTTAGAATTAAATATGAGTACAGAATAATTCTACAAATGTAGACATTTTATTTCAAACAATGTTTAGAGTATTTCTTTGCCGGTGCAATTAAAATATCTTATCAAAAAGATACACATCAAAGCTGATTTTGTTTTCAATTTTTTATTTATAATAGGACTAATAGAGTAGGTAATAAGATAAAAAAACACTATATTATTTAACACGATACATTATAAGATAATTTAAACAGTGTGTTTTTGTAAAAAATAAATACAATATAATAAATAGTGTAACATTTTGAAGATTTATCTGTTATTCTAGATGATTGTCTTTTTATAAACTTAGGGGGTTTAATGTGAAGAAGTTACTAATTATAATCACTATTATTGCATCCTGTTTCATTACTGCTATCGCTCAAGAGAGTATTATAGATGATCTAAAATCTAAGCTTGAAAATGAGTTTTTGATTGGAAATTATCATGAAGGTCAAAAATTTATAATTGCAATTCCACCAAACGGTAGAGAATCCGGATGGGGACAAAGCAAGATCAGATTGAGCATTGCTTCTAAAACCAATGCAAATATCAATATCAACATAATGGGAACAAATCATAAAAAAACTGTGAAGGCAGGAGAAGTTCTCTATTTAGATGATAATGTCGGGATTAGCGCTACAACTACAGAATGTAGAACGCCTAACACTAACATGGATAAAACTATTACAATAGAGGCAGATATGCCTATCAGTGTTTATGTACTGAACTCCCAATCTTACTCGGCTGATATGTATAAGGCCATTCCGGTTGAATTTTGGGGTAAAGAATATAGACATTGCAGTTACTATGATCACAGTTACTCTACCTATTATAAGTATTCTGGTGGTTTTTTAGTGCTAGGATCTGAAGATGGTACTAAAGTTCAGATTGAACTTAAAGGCCGTTCTAATACTAATGATGGTCATTTAAAAAATGATCCTTCAAAAACTATTGGAGACGAGTTCTCTTTTACTCTCCACGAAGGAGAAGTATACCAAATAGAAGGTAATGGTGAAACAAATGCAGCATATGACTTGTCAGGCACAAAAATCAGTGCTGATAAACCTATCGGTGTAATTTCGTACCACACAAATGCTGTAATACCCGGTTTAGCTAATAGTTCTATGGGTAAGCACCTGTCAGAAATGTTGCCTCCTGTAGAATCTATGGGTAAAAGCTATGCATCTTTGGCTATGGAAAGAAATGGTTCTAAAAAAGGCGACCTTTTCAGGATGATTGCAACTGAGGACAACACTAATGTATCCTTTAAATGGTATGATTTTGAATCCAAGCAACTAATCGGAAGTAAAACAGTATTTCTTTCAAAAGCAGGTAACTTTGAGGACTACTCTTCGGTTATGTCTATTTCTGAATCAGATAAGTCTATCACAGGTATTTCTGTTTTCGAAGCTGACAAACCAATCCAGCTGATGCAATATTCATATAGCAGAGCTTGGGATAACTCAGGTTTTGACTCTTTTATGTGGCTAGTGCCTCCTCTAAATCAATATGCTAAACATGCTGTTATTCAAGCACCAGACTTAGATGGCGCTTCTGAAAATTATTTGCATTTACTGGTAAAAGCAGATCCTGAAGATAAGCAACTTGATGGTTTAAAATCAGTGAAATTGGATGGTCAGTATTTAGATCAAATATATCCTACTTTGCTTTCTAATAAAGTGCCGGGAACAGATTTATATTGGGCGCAGATACAAATTGCAACTGGTCATCATGAAATAGAAGGCGACGGAACAGTTGAATTTGGAGCCTATGTTCAGAGCAAAAGTTCGTTTGTAAATTATGGTTCTCCTGCTATTATGGCATCGAAACCTCAAAATACTGCTGATACAATGGCGCCAAAGATATCTTTTTTGAATGATATACCTTATCCTACAAAATGGAAAATTAGAATCGAAGAAAACAGGTCATATCCCGGTGAAGAAGAAGGCTTTCATTATACAGATACTAAAGTATGGTACAAACCTATTACTCTAATTGACAGTAGTAGTGAATTTATGAGTACCAACTTTAAAGAACCATATACTGATTTTGAATGGAAATACGAAGGCCATGATGACTATATAGTAAATCTTGAAGTTAAAGATTCTTCGAAGTATGCTGAAACTAACTTTTACGTAGCAGATTATGTAGGAAATATTTCAATAGCTAATGTTAAATACTTCCCTAATCTTCTTAGTTTATCAAATCCTCAGGCGATTGATTTTGGGGCAATTCCAGTTAAAAATGAGAAAATAAATAAACTAACATTTAGAAATTCTTCTGATATCGATTATAATATCAAGAATATAAGTCTCTCGGGCGGACAAATATTTGTACTTCAAAATGTTGATGAAGTAGAGTCTTTGAAAAAAGACGAGTCATTTGATCTTGAAATAGTTTATTCTCCAAAAAGTATTGCAACTGAAGATAAGGCTGTTTTGACTATCGAAACTGACAATCTTACTCATACTTGGACTATCAAAGGTTCTGCTTTCTCAGATGAAGAGATTCTTGATTTTGAAGGGAAAATGCTGGATTTCGGAACTATAACCATAAATGAGTCAAAAGATAAGTCCCTAAATATTAAAAATAACGGGCAAACAGAAATTGATATACAAACGATCCAAATGAAAGAAGGTACTATATTTAACACTTCAGATGAACATAATAGTTCTAAACTTGCTGCAGGAAACAGCTTGGAATTGACAGTGTCTTATTCACCAAAAGCAAAATCTGATTTAGACAGAGATACTATAGTTGTTACAACTTCAATTTTAACATACTCATATCCAGTCAGAGGCAAAGCTGATGATGATATAAGCGTTTTTGAAAATGCTGCAAAGCTTATATCAATATCGCCAAATCCGTTGCATGATAATGCTAAAATTACTGTAAAAATAGAATCAACTTCTCATTTAAAAGCAAAACTGTTTGATGTGAAAGGTCAGCTTGTTAAAGACCTCTATGATGCAATCTGCAATAAAGGAGAAATTAATTTTGATCTTGATGCCAGTGATATAGCATCAGGTATATATAATCTAATAATAGAATTTGACAACTCGAAATTTATAACTCCTTTAATCATTTCAAAATAATGGCTAAACGAACAATTCGCTGCTTGATTACTAAAAACAAGCAGCGAATTTGTCAAATTTATTTCACATCAAAATTTCGTTTGTCTATATTCATACACATTTTATTTTTCATATCTCATTTTATTTGTGTTTTTGATCATTTTTGCTATATTTTTTTGTGATGTTTTATCTTTTTATGTGTCTTTATAAGAAATGATTCTAATAAAAATACGGGACACGTTATGAGAACTTTTATACTTATTTTATTATCTGCACTTTTGCCTATCATTGGATATGCAAATGATCTCAAGACACAAATCAAGCAAGATTTGCTGAATCAATCTAAAATTGGGAATTATCAGCTTGGAAAGAAATACATTTTAGCATTTCCTCCAAACGAATCTGCTTCTTTCGGGTGGAGTGATTCAGCTTTAGAAGTATATGTATCTTCTCCTACTGACACTAAAGTCAACGTAGATGTTTATGGAAAAAAAAGTTCCCATGATATCATCGCAGGTGAAGTTTTAGTCTTAGATGATGCTGCCGGAATTCTAAAATCTAAAGCAGAAATCAGAGAACCTAATAAAGCATTGAACAAGACCATTACTCTCGAAGCAGACTTACCAATTAGTGTATTTGTCTTAAACATGAAGTCGACTACATCTGATGGTTATATGGCAATACCTGTGGATCACTGGGGCAAAGAATATTTGCATTGAAGCTATTATGACAATTTCGAAAGTACAACAAATACTTTTGCAGGTGGTTTTTTAGTATGAGGTTCTGAAGAAAAAACCAAAGTAAATGTAAACCTGAGAGGTTATGGAAGTAAATCAGTTGCAACCTTAAAGGGTACAACAAAATCTATTGGCGATAGCATTTCTTTCAATATTAATGAAGGAGAAGTCTATCAAGTAGAATCTGATGGCCTAACTAGAGGTGAGTTTGATATTTCCGGAACCAAAATCACTGCGGACAAACCAATCGGCTTGATTTCTTATCATATCAGAGCTGTAATTCCAATTTTTATGTCTTCCTCCAGAGATCATTTGTCTGAGATGATTCCCGCTACTAAAAATTTAGGGAAAAAATATGCTTCACTATCTATAGATAGAGGAGGTTCAAAAAAGGGAGATCTCTTCAGATTAGTTAGTGTCGAAGATAACACAACATATGAAGTTCATTGGTACGACCTTGAAACAAAAGAGCTTATAAATAACTTTTCAGGAACTTTACAAACTGCAGGTGATTTCCAGGAGATTTCTCCTGCAATGTCCGTTTCTGCAGAAACCAAATCAATAACCGGTACTTCAGTTTTTGAAGCAGATAAACCTTTCTTATTAATGCAATATTCTTATTCGGGAAGCTGGGATGAATCTAGCTACGATCCATTCATGTTTGTTGTGGCTCCGGTTGAACAGTATGTCACACATACAATGGTACAGACTCCAAGTAATAAAACATATGCTGAAAATTTCCTCAATATAATTGTTCAGCATAATTCGGACACCAAAGACAAATCAGATTTAGAATCGCTAACTATAAATGATCAAAAAATATCTGATTTGATGCCAAGTTTTAAAACTAATCAAATTCCGGGAACTAATCTGTACTGGGCGAAAATTAAAATTAAACAGGGAGCTTATCAGATTAAAGGAAACGGGAATGTCAAATTTAGTGCTTTTATCTATGGTATAAAATCAGTTGATTGTTATGGCTGGACTGCGTCATTTGCAAACAAACCTATTAATGAAATTGATACTCTTGCCCCAGTAGTAACATATGATAACAAGGAATCCAACTCAGGATCTTGGAAAATTAGAATAGAAGAAAACAGAACTTTTTACGGTGATAATATCAATCAGGTAGATTCGAAAGTTTGGTTTGCTCCAATCAACTATATAGACAACCAATACGGACTTTCTTCAATAAACTTCAAAAATCCACAGTTAGATTTTGAGTGGGAATTTGCACCTCACGATAATTATGAAATCACTTTAGAAGTTGAGGATTTATATGAATATGCAGAGCTAAACTTCTTTGTTGCTGATTATGTTGGTAATGTAACTTTAGATCAGATTAAATACTATCCTAACTTACTGGAACTCGAAACCGAAGAGAATCTTGATTTTGGAAAAATTAATATCACTTCTACTACTGACCAGATTCTAACATTTAAGAATATAGCAGATATTAACTATAACATACACTCTGTAACGTTAAGTAACGGAAGTAAGTTTAATTTACTATATGATTTTGAAGAGCAGAAAATCTTAAAAGGAGAATCTATTGACATTCCTATCAGGTACGCTCCAACTGTAAGTTCAGATAAAGATACAGATACACTTAGAATTACAACTGACAATATAGTACACACTTGGATTTTGAAAGGAAAAGCATTTGAAGAGAAAGAAGTTCTGACAATTAATAAAGGTGGTATTTTAGATTTTGGAAAGGTAATTCTGGGCGAAAAAGCCTCTGAACAATTAGAAATAACAAACGATGGAAATGTGGACATAGATATCGTATCTATTTATTTATCAGACGGCAATCATTTTGCAGTTGACAACTCACTGATTGGCTCAGTTCTTAAGGTTGGACACTCTAAAACGATTATAGCATACTTTGAGCCTAAAGATACAGCTGGTACTAAAGTAGATTCTCTTATCATCGAGAGCTCTAATGCTAAGTATTCATGTTTATTTGCCGGTTATGCGGATACAGATATAAGTGTTGCAGAAAAAGATTCAAAGAATATTATAAAAGTATCTCCAAATCCGGTGCAAGCTACTACCAATATACAGGTAGAATTACCATATACATCACACATAACTGTAGTACTATATAGTGCTGAAGGGCAGTTTATAAAGTCACTTTTTGAAGGAATTTGTAATAAAGAAGACAAGTTTCTGGAATTTGATGCAACCAATTTAGCATCAGGTACTTATACTTTGGTGATAGAATTACCAAATAGACAATACTCTACTCAAATAATAGTTTCAAAATAGGCACACACACCTAGACAAGAGGTACTCTAGTCAGAAAGCGAATAGGTACCTCCTTCTTAAAAAAACAAGCATCTATGTGTTTTCTATCATGCTGTTTAAATTTTTTATATTATTTTATAAATTCTTGTGTGACCTTTTTGCTACTTATTTGTCTATAATAGAAACAACATACGATACATTTTGTGAGGTTTAAATGAAAAAGTTTATTTTACTAATTATGTTAACTATGATTATCCCTCTCACAGGAAGAGCTGATGACACAGTTAAAAAACAAATCAAATCAGATTTAGTAAAGCAGTTCAAAGTTGGAAATTATCAATTAGGCAAGAAATATATCTTGGCTATTCCTCCTAATGAGACAGCTAGCTTTGGGTGGGCAGATTCTGCAATGGAAATTTATGTTTCATCGCAGAGTGATGCTGTTGTGGAGATTGATGTTTTAGGTAAAGTGACTACACATCAGATAAATGCTCATGATGTACTAATTATTAATGACAGTTATGGTTTAACCAAAACAGCATGCGAAATAAGAGAACCATACCTTGCTTCCAACAAAACAATATCTATAGAATCTGATGTTCCCGTTAGTGTTTATGTGATGAACTCAAAAAGCACTACTTCAGATGGATATATGGCTATTCCTGTCGAACATTGGGATAAAGAATACCTACATTGTAGTTATTATGATAATTATGAAAGTAGTACTAATAAATTTGCAGGTGGTTTCCTTGTACTAGGTTCTAAAAACAATACTAAAGTAGATGTAGAACTTAGAGGTGTAGGTAAGGGAATTGGTACTATAAAGGGAACAACTAAAACAGTTGGGGACGATTTGACTTTTGATATCAATGAAGGTGAAGTCTTTCAAGTTGAAACTGATGGTTTGACTAGAGGCGAGTTTGACATTTCAGGATCAAAAATCACTGCAAATAAACCAATTGGTTTAATATCATATCACTGGCGTGCAGTGCTGCCAATTTTTATGGCATCTTCAAGAGATCACTTGTCGGAAATGATCCCTGCCACCAAAACATTAAGTACAGAATATGCATCTGTTTGTTTAGAAAGGGGTGGATCTGAAAAAGGTGATTTGTTTAGACTAGTTAGTGTCGAAGATAATACCAATTATATGGTGAAATGGTATGATCTGGAAACGAAACAGATAATAAACAGTAAACATGGTGTACTTACTAATGCAGGTGATTTTACAGAGATTTCTTCTACTTTAACAGCTGATGCTTCTACTACTTCTATCACAGGATCATCTGTATTTACTGCAGATAAACCTTTTATGCTTATGCAATATTCTTATTCTTCAGGTTGGGACGGAGCAACCTACGATCCATTTATGTGGGTTGTAACTCCTACAGATCAGTACGTGACTCATGCAATCGTGCAAACACCTTCGAATAAATCTTTTGCTGAAAACTATATAAATATTATAGCTAAGCATGATCCAACAGATGTTAACAAAGTAGGCTTAAAATCTTTAAGTATTGACGATGTTTATATTACAGATGTAAGTCCTGCGTTCACTTCAAACCAAATTCCCGGAACGAACTTATTCTGGGCTAGACTCCCTGTTGCTACTGGCCCTCATATCATAACCGGTAATGGCAATGTTACTTTTGGAGCTTATATATATGGCTTTAAATCAGTAGATTCTTACGGATGGCCTGCGGCACTGGCTAGCAAACCAATGGATGAGATTGATTCTTTACCTCCAGTTATTACTTATGACAACAAAACGTCTAATTCAGGAACTTGGAAAATTAGAATTCAAGAAAATCAAAACAATACTGATGGCGAAATTTCTGAAGTAGATTCTAAAGTTTGGTTCGAACCAATTACATTGATTGAAGATAAATATGGTTTAAAATCTACAAACTTCAAAACTCCACATATAGATTTTGAGTGGGAATATGATGGCCATGATGACTATGAAGTAACACTCGAAGTAGATAATATGTACCAATATGCTGAAGCTAATTTCTTTGTTGCTGATTATGCAGGCAATATTGCACTTGAGCAAATTAAATACTATCCTAACTTAATGACTTTGGAAGATGATGCTATTTTGGATTTTGGAGCAATTCCAATAAATAATTCTAAGCAGAATGTTCTAAATCTTATCAATTCTTCTGATGTTAAATATAATATTAAATCTATCGAACTGGAAGGTAGTGAAGCATTTTCTGTAGTAACAGAATCCACTCCTAATGAATTGAATGTTAGTCACTCTATTTTACTTGAAATAAAATATAATCCAACAGATATTTCTGATCATGATGAAGCTGTGCTTCGCATAAAAACAGATAATATAATTCACGAATGGACTTTAACCGGTAGTGCTTTCTCTGATGAAGAAATTCTGGCATTTGATAACTCAGGTGGAATTGACTTTGGTAAAGTAATGATCGGGCATTTAGCTGCCAGTACTATAAAAATTAGCAACAAAGGCTCTGTCGATATTAATATAGAATCTATATCTATGGTTGATGGATCTAATTTCTATGTAGATAACTCTGCAAATGGAACTGTACTTGAAGCTGGTGAATCACTAGAATTTGATGCAACATTTGCACCTAAAGATCTGACAGGTAAGAGAATAGACACTGTTTTAATTAAGACTTCTAAAGATACTTACACTTACCAATTAGAGGGAACTGCAGACTCGGACAACAGTATATCTGAAATTACCGGAGATGATTTAATAACTATCTCTCCTAATCCGATTCAGTCAGATGCTAATATTACTATAAATATTCCGGTTGCTGCAAACCTAAAAGCTAATCTATACAGCTCAGAAGGTCAGTTTGTTAAATCTCTTTATAATGGAATGTGCAACAAAGGTGAGAAATCTCTTGAATTTAACTCCTCAGGAATAGCTTCCGGCACTTACACATTAATAATTGAATTAGGTAATAAGAAATTCGCTTCACAGATAGTTATAAGCAAATAAAATTACAGTTTACTTTTCCTTACTCAAGGCCGCAGGAGATTCTTTCTTTTGCGGCTTTTTTTATGCAATAAAATACAAGATATAACATAATTTGTTCTTATTTTTGTAATAAATATCTTTTGCATTAAGGCATTACTTAATAACAATATATACTTTTCAAAATATTTGAGGAAATAATGAAGAAACTTGTGCTTTTACTTTTTTACCTAATTATGATTCCATTTGTTCTCAAAGCAAATGAAGACATAAAAGCCAAAATCAAAGCTGATTTGATAAAAGGCATGGAAATTGGAAATTATCAGATGGGTAAAAAATATATAGTTGCTATACCGCCTAATGAAACAGCCAGTTTCGGTTGGTCTGATTCCGCAATGGAGATTTATGTCGCCGGAGCTTATGATACAAATTTAGACTTAACCATATTGGGCATCAAAAAGACTGAAAAGCTTAGAGCCGGGGAAGTCATAGTTATAAACGATGAGTTGGGCTTGACCAAAACAGCAGCTGAAATCAGAGAACCTAACCTGGCCACAGACAAAACTGTAATAATAGAAGCCGATAAACCGGTCAGCGTGTATGTAATGAACTCAAAGTCAACTACAAGTGACGGTTATATGGCAATACCTGTGGAACATTGGGGGCGTGAGTACCTGCATTGCAGCTATTATGACAACTATGAAAGTTCGACAAATAAATATGCAGGCGGTTTTTTAGTTCTGGCTGCTGAAAATGAAACGACTGTTGACGTTGACATTAGAGGGTTTGGTAAAGATGCCGCCTTTCTTAAAGGAACTGATAAAACTATTGGAGACAGCTTCAGTTTTACTGTTGATGAAGGACAAGTGTATCAAGTGGAGGCAGACGGGCTTACACGTGGTGAATTTGACATAACAGGCACTAAAATCAGTGCAACAAAACCAATAGGTATTGTGTCTTATCACTGGCGCGCAGTAATTCCAATTTTTACAAGCTCTTCTAGAGATCATTTATGTGAGATGATCCCCCCAACAAAAACTTTAGGTAAAGAGTATGCTTCTATTTGTCTCGAAAGAAATGGGTCTAAAAAAGGAGATCTCTTTAGACTAGTAGCAACTGAAGCAAATACTTCCTACGATATTAAGTGGTATGACATTGAAACAAAGGAATTGCTAGGAGAAAGAGACGGAGTCCTAGAAAATGCAGGCGATTTTCGTGAATATTCACCAACAATGTCGTCAAGTGCTACAGTAGTTTCAATAACAGGTACTTCTGTCTTTAAGGCCGACAAACCTATACTACTTATGCAATATTCTTACTCAGGAGGTTGGGATGGATCTAGTTATGATCCGTTTATGTGGGTGGTAACTTCACTTGAGCAGTACGCAAGCCACGCTTTAGTACAAGCTCCATCTAATAAAACCTTTGCTGAAAACTATATAAGTATCATAGCAATACATGACACTAATGATACTGAAAAAATTGGGCTTAAATCAATAGAATTCGATGGCACAAAACTTACAGATAAAATTCCAAGTTTTACTAACAATAAAATACCGGGGACTGACTTATATTGGGCAAGATTTAAAATTCACCCCGGACCGCAAGAAATGAAGAGTAACGGAACTAAATTTGGTGGTTATATATATGGCTTCAAGTCAGTAGACTCTTATGGCTGGCCTGCTGTTATGGGTTTTAAACCTCTTGACAGAATTGACACCATGCCGCCTCTGCTTACTATCACCAGAGTACAAGGCAGTGCTTCTAAATGGAACATTCGAGTACAGGAAGATAGATATCTTGACAGTGGCGAGGTAAAAAATGTTGATTCGAAAGTATGGTTTAAACCAATCACACTGATAAATGACCAATATGGTCTTAGCTCATACAATTTCAAAGAACCGACTATTGATTTTGAATGGAAATATGAAGGGCATGACGACTATATGGTAACTTTAGAAGTCGAAGATCCGGAAAAAGAAGCGCTGGCAACTTTTTATGTTGCAGATTATGAGGGCAATATAAGCTTGGAATCAATTAGCTATACTCCTCATGTTATAGTGTTAAACAATATAGAAGATACAAATTTTGAAAATGCCTTAATAGACAGTAGCCAAACTCAAATACTTCAATTTTCTAATCCATCAGATGAAGCATTTACAATAGATTCTATCTATATTACAAATAACAATAACTTTAGTGTGGCATCAGATAGCTATCCAAGTATAGTTCAAAGTGGTTCTTTTTTCTCTTTAGAAGTTCAATACAGTCCTAAAGTGATTGCTAAAGAATATGCTGTATTAAACATCAAAACCAGTGAATACACTTTTTCTTGGGAGCTTTCAGGAAGCAGTTACACAGATAAAGAAACTTTAGTATTTGCAGATGGTGATATATTAGATTTTGAATCTGTTGCCATAAATCACACTCATAACAAGAATATTGTTCTTCAAAATGCCGGAACAACAGATATTGACATTAATACTCTAAATCTGAAAAATGGAACTTTGTATAAAGTGGATCAAACTCAGAGCGGAAAAACAATCGAACCCGGAAAATCAACACAAATTATTATCTCATATCATCCTGTTGAGGAATCAGAAGCAGACAGAGATACTTTGATAATAGAAACAACTAATACTTTATATATTTACCCTATTGTCGGAAAAGCAGATAAAGATATAAGTGTGGAAGAGGAAATGAAAAACATCATCAATATCTCTCCTAATCCGATTCAGTCAGATGCTAATATTACTATAAATATTCCGGTTGCTGCAAACCTAAAAGCTAATCTATACAGCTCAGAAGGTCAGTTTGTTAAATCGCTTTATAATGGAATGTGCAACAAAGGTGAGAAATCTCTTGAATTTAACTCTTCAGGAATAGCTTCAGGCACTTACACATTAATAATTGAATTTGGTAATAGGAAATTCGCTTCGCAGATAGTTATAGCAAAATAACTCTAATACAAACCGCTAATTTAGAAAAAGCTCACTAATTTGATTAGTGAGCTTTTTTATGTTTTTGCTGACAGCAAAGATTAGCCAATAAGTTCTTTATAAGCATCAGCATCCATTAATGCATCTACTTCAGCCATATCTTTGATTTCAATTTTGATGATCCAGCCGTCGCCATAAGGATCATTATTTACAGTTTCAGGAGCATCTTCCAATGCTTCGTTAACTTCAACGATTTTACCTGCAACAGGCGCAAACATATCTGCTACAGTTTTAACTGCTTCGATAGTACCGAAAGATTCTTCAGCAGCGAATTCTAATTCTGCATCCGGGATGTCAACGTAAACTACGTCGCCAAGTTCGCCTGCAGCATGTTCAGTAACACCGATAGTACCGATATTACCTTCAACTTTGATCCACTCGTGATCTTTTGTGTACTTTAAATTTTCCGGAAAGTTCATTTTATACTCCGAAATAGGTTATTAAATAAGTAAATTAGAATGACTTCCAATCATTTCTTTCCAAGTATTTAGTGTCTATGTTTCCGGCAATAAAGTCCGGATTTTTCATCATAGCCTTATGGAAAGGAATAGTAGTTTTAACGCCTTCTATAATAAACTCATCTAAGGCTCTGCTCATTTTTTTGATTGCCTCTTCCCTTGTCGGAGCAAAGGAAATCAGTTTAGCAAGCATCGAGTCATAATTAGGCGGCACTACATATCCTGCATAAATGTGCGAATCCACTCTGATGCCGTGCCCTCCGGGAAAATGAAGAGATTCTATTTTGCCGGGAGTAGGCATAAAGTCCCTGTCCGGATCTTCGGCATTAATTCTACATTCAATTGAATGTTGACGCGGTTCGCCCTCTTGCAAAGATAACTTTTCTCCGGCAGCTATCAAAATTTGTTCTTTGATTAAATCAATATCCATAGACTCTTCAGTAACAGGATGCTCAACTTGTATTCTGGTATTCATTTCCATGAAGTAGAAATTGAGATCTTTATCTACCAGATATTCTATGGTGCCGGGGCCTTCATAATTTACTGCTTTTGCGCCCTGGGATGAGATTTCGCCCATTTTATGACGCAATTCTGGTGTAATAACAGGAGAGGGTGCTTCCTCAATAAGTTTTTGGTGACGGCGCTGAGTAGAACATTCTCTTTCATTCAGATGAATGGTATTACCAAAACTATCGGCAATAATTTGAATTTCTATATGTCGAGAGCCTTCAACTAATTTTTCTATATAAATATCGGGGTTATTGAAAGAAGTAGCAGCTTCGTTGCTTGCGTTTCTGTAAGCATTTTCCAGTTGATCTGCGCTGTTTACAACTCTCATGCCTTTCCCGCCTCCCCCGGCAACTGCTTTAAGCATAACGGGGTAGCCTATTTTATCAGCTACTTTTTTAGCTTCTTTAACATCAGCCACTATGCCGTCACTTCCCGGGACTACAGGAACACCTGCAGCTTTCATAGTATCTTTAGCAACAGATTTATTGCCCATTCTTCTGATAGCATCTGCAGAAGGGCCTATAAATTTGAAACCATGTTGACTGCACATATCTACAAACTTATCATTCTCAGCTAAAAATCCATACCCCGGATGAATAGCATCCGCATTTGTTATCTCGGCAGCTGACAATATTGCTTTAGTATCTAAATAGCTTTTAGGACTGGGAGCAGGCCCTATACATACTGCTTCGTCTGCAAATTTCACGTGAAGAGAAGTCTTATCTGCCTCAGAATATACTGCAACAGTACTTATTCCAAGCTCTTTACAAGCGCGAATTATCCTTAGAGCAATCTCTCCACGATTTGCAATTAAAACTTTTTTTATCATATAGAGATTATTCCGGTTTTATAACAAATAATGGTTGATTGTACTCTACTGCCTGACCATTTTCAATCAAAATTTCAGTAATAGTACCAGTCTTATCAGATTCTATTTCATTCATCACTTTCATAGCTTCTACGATGCAAAGAGTTTGCCCGGCTTTTACTTTATCACCAATAGCAACATAATTATCAGAGTCCGGAGACGGAGCTGCATAGAAGGTACCAACAATAGGCGAACAAACCTGGTGTCCGTCAGTAGTTGTTGGCGCTTGAGTTTCAGTTACAGCAGAAGATTCCACATTAGGCTGACTAGCCACAGTTTGAGGAGCTGAAAAAGCCGGCTGCTGAGGAGCAGCAATTACTTCTTTGTATCTGGATAAATATATGTTAGTACCGTCTTCTTCAATAGAAAGTTCGGTAAGAGAGCTTGCATCAAAGATTTTAACAAGTTTTTCAATGTTTTTAATATCCATATTAAATCGCCTATAAATAAAAAAAAAGCGTGTTTGTTGTACGATAATACAAAAAACACGCTTAACAAGCAATTATATTTTGGCTTAACCTTTAACTCTCTCCACGTAAGAGCCTGTACGAGTATCAACTACGATTTTGTCGCCTTCGTTGATAAAGATAGGTACATTAATTTCAGCACCGGTTTCAAGTGTAGCAGGTTTAGTAACGTTTGTAGCAGTATCACCTCTTACTCCAGGTTCAGCATAAGTAATTTCTAACTGAACGTGAGCAGGAAGTTCCATGCTTAAGATGATGTCGCCTTCGAACATTACGTCAACATCTTGGTTTTCTTTCATGAAACGAGCCATATCTCCAACAGCTTCTGCTTGCATTGGGATTTGGTCATAAGTTTCTTTATTCATGAAATAATAAGTTTCGCCATCATTGTATAGGTATTGGAATTCATGACGTTCTACACGCACAAATTCGATAGATTCGCCGGAGCGGTATCTATTTTCATTGATTTTGCCAGTATTCAAGTTACGCATTTTAACTTGGTAACAAGCTTGACCTTTGCCCGGTGTTCTATGCTCGAACTCCATCACTTGGCAGTTTTGGCCATTGAATTTCAAAATGGCACCAACTCTAAGATCTGAAGTAGTTCCCATGTTTTATACCCGATATTCGTGATTAGATACAAAAAAAGAGGTGACGAGAGGAGTCGAACCTCCGTACGCGGTTTTGCAGACCGCTGCCTAGCCACTCGGCCACGTCACCACTTAATTAGAAGGGCTATAAATGCCCCGTCTCAATTAGTGAGATACAAACTTAAGAATATTCGGAATATATAGCAAGCCTTTTTTGCATAATTTTTGATTTTTTTTAGTTTTAATTCTGACTACTAAATTTTATTTGCAGAATAACCCGAAATAATATATTTTTGTGTCTCTCTTAAAGAGCGGAAGTGGTGAAATGGTAGACACGCTATCTTGAGGGGGTAGTGCCCTACGGGCGTGGGGGTTCAACTCCCCCCTTCCGCACCAGAAAAAGCCTGCTTTGGTTTAGACCAAAGCAGGCTTTTTTGTATCATTTCTCTCACTGTATATTTCTATATCCTTAGAGAAAATCCGCCACTAATACTTCTTCCAGCCTCAGGCATACCCAATTGAGAGTACCTAAAGGTATCAAAAATATTATTCACTCGAATAAATACTTCAGGAAGTAACACTGTTGACTGAGTAAAAGTATATCCTAAGCGGAAATTGACATAGGCAGCACCATCTATCTCAATACCGTCTTCATATTGTTTACCTCTATAATCTAGTTCAAGCTGTGGAAGCAAACCAAAAGAAGTGTTATAACTTAAATGCATACCTGAAAGTACTTCAGGCTTGTTATTAAGCTCTACCTCTTCCCCATCTAACTTGCCATCACTGCTCATGAGTGTAACATAGCCACCTAGTTTAAACTTACTGATATTTGCAGCTAATGATAAATCAATACCGGTAATTGTAGCTTCTGCAAGATTTGCCCTCATTTTTCTTTTTTCGGGATCATCTTTCACTTTGACTTTTTCGATCATATCATCATACATATTTGCAAAAATGGAGGCTTGCGCAGAAAACTTACTAGAGATATAGGCTACTCCAACTTCTGACAAAACTCCTGTTTCAGGTTTAAGATCCGGATTGAATTTAAATTTATTCAATGCCTCGTCAAATGATTCTCTCATCGTCGGGAAACGAGATTTTCTGCTTGCATTTGCAAATGCTGTAAAGTTATCATCAATTGCATAATCTAATGTTACAAACACTCCATAATCATCCCAACTATTACCTTCAAATTCTATATACTCTCCTGATTTTGGAGTTTTGAAGTAGTCATATGTTCCTCCCAAAGCGTACTCAAGATTTCCGAGTTTCGAAGTGAACTGCATCCCTGTACTTATGCTGTTTTGCTCAAAATTCAATTCTTCTTTTTCAAACTCTGTTTTATCATGCTTTGAGTTAATGCTGTTAAAAACGTAAGAAATAGTCGAGTTGTCACTAATTTTATAATTCAAGGTGAGTCTGCTACCAAAAGTAGCATCTTCATCTTTTACACTCTTATCTATTGCAGAGTAAGTAGCATCTTCATACTCTTCAATTTTCTGATCAAAGAAATCACCCCAAGCTGTCAATTTTAAAGACCAGTCTTTTTTATTATCGAAGAACTGCTCTCCATTAAAAATTATCATGCTCCTGTTTCTTTCAGGATATTTCCAGAATCTTTGTTTCACTTCTTCATGAGTTGCGGGCGTATTCCCAAATTCAGCTGAAGTGTTGATAAAAGTCAACCCAAAGTTAGTCATTTCCGACAGAGTATACTCAGCACGAGCAAATATATTATTCCTAAAATTATAGGAGTTGGTACGTAAATCAGCATCCGGGTCTTGGTTGAGCAAAATCTCATCGTTGTCAGCCATCACAAAGCCATCTCTTCCGGTTCGTGAGAAGTTGACTATATAATTCAGATTCCCGATTTTTCCATCGTTCATTGCAGAAATAGAGAAAGCTCCTCCGTCTCCGCCTATCATTTTGAAAGCTCCTCCGAACCCTTCTTCTTTTCTTTCGGCAGTAGTAATATCAATTGCACCACCAAGAACATTTATACCATATAGAGCAGATGAGGCATTCTTATTTACTTTCAGCTCACCAATAACATCACCGGGCAAAAAGTTTAAGTCAAATCTATTATCCCAGGGTACATTTAAGAGAG
Source organism: uncultured bacterium (assembly GCA_942490685.1). Classification (GTDB taxonomy): domain Bacteria; phylum Bacteroidota; class Ignavibacteria; order Kapaibacteriales; family UBA2268; genus JBFHIJ01. The sequence goes on along the minus strand of CALNXW010000016.1, from coordinate 113,173 downwards.
CTCCGTCAAGGTATAAGCCTAGCTGCCTGTCACCTGCTCCACGAACATAGAGCTGAGTTTCCCCCATAGAGGTTGTTCGTGTATTTGCTGTCGGGATAAATGCTTTGATTTCATTTAGAGAAGCGGCATCAGAGCGTTGCAGTTCATAGTATTTGACTTGCGAAAATTTCGCTTCTCTTATATTTTTTGTTTCCAGTCTGTCATCAGTTACTGTAATTGCACCCAATCTATATGTTTTTAGAGTATCAGCTTCGCTTTCTGATGCTTTTGCACTAGTCAAAGACATCACTGCAAGCGCAGCAATACAAAGTAATTTCTTCATTTTAATCACCTAAGTTTGATTTTTTTTTGTCAGTATAGTATCTTTTCATTTTGCACTAATAAGCAGTCTCAACAGAGTAAAAATGCCTTATTAGTAGCACTTGTTTCAAGTAAAAGATTGTAACTTTCACTTGGAACTTGTCTCATAAGTGCCATTTTTCAATTGCGCATTCGAAAATCTTTCCGTTTGCTACACTTGCAAATAGTTATAATTAAATTCAAATTTAAGCTTATGAGACAATATCCACACCTTCACGCTTTCAGTGTGCACCCAAAATTGGATGGCTTTGCTAAGCGCTCAAGAAGTGAATGCTGAAAGTTAGATATTCAATTCATTTCTATATGTCATTTACCCAAACTTAGGCGGAGGCACGGGTACATCGAGATATGTATTTAAAGGGGAAAAGTATCTTATTGTGTTGTGTTTTTCAGTCAGGAAATCGTAAAATAGAGAGAATGCTTTATATATTATTTTAATTTTGAGCATATTATCAAGAATGTGGTTCAAGACGGTGCCATATTTATTCATGGTTCCTGCTGCAATATCTGCAAAACGCTGCACCAACTTTGTTTCTAAGTCATCATATACACAATAAAAAATAGTAGTATCGCCTGCTTTTTCAGAGCGGACTATATCATACATTTTGCCGTAGAAAATGAACTCATGAGCTTCTACAAAGTTAAATATTCGAGCATCCTGCATCTGAGCATCAGTGATCCTGAGCACATCCAAATCCTCTTCAGGGATGCCGGCTAATATAGTTTTTTTTACTGCTTTTTTAATTTTACTCTGCATAAATGAAAATATTGCCGGAGCAGTAACTGACCCCAGCAATAAAACTAATATCATAATATATGCGAGTATTTTTTTCATAACTGTTAATATAACACACAAAAGTAGGTAAAGGTTACAAATTTAGCAAAGAAAAAGGAGTCTTTTGTGTGAAGACTCCTTTCAAATTTTACCAGAGATTTTGCCACTGTGTTCCGTCGTAACACTTCATCATATCCTCTGAGTCATCAAAGTAGACATCACCTTTACTTGGATTAGCAGGTGCCGCGGATTGTGGTTCCATCCTTACCGCACCATTTACATGTAAGGCTCGTGTTGGCATATTAGTACCAATTCCAACATTCCCATCAGCACTTATATGGATTGCATTTGATACATTATTGGATATATGAACCGGAATAGCATTGGAATTCGTGATATCCGATATGTATAATCCTGTATCATCAAAGTTTATGTCCCACACCTGAACCGTGTTTGCATCTGTAGAATCTTGCTCCAGACGAAGAGTATTAGTTACAGGAAAAACGAGGTGCATTTGAGTTTGAGGAAGATTAGTTCCTATACCTAGGTTCTGAGATTTTAAATATGCAGCATAATTTCTATTCTGTCTCTCAACCACGAAATTATATGTAGAATCATTAAAGTCACCAAAAGCCAGATAGTTTTTACCACCATTAGAAGATTGATTGGCTTCAATTATCCAGTTGTTATTTGTAGCATCATTACTATTGTCATCAAAACAAATTCTTAGGTTGTTTTCCTTTAATTTGATTTGCTCTTGCCCAAACATCTCGCCATTGTTACAATCTATACCAATCCCTAGTTTACCTTTTAGAATAAGATTTTGAGCCAAAGTATCTCTAGTATCATAAGAATCAACCATTGTGGTATCATACCCGATGATGACTGGAGGAAATGTAATTGGCTGCTGATATATAGCAGTGATTTGTTTGACTTGACCTACAAATATATTTCCAGTTTGGCTTAATAGCGGCTGAGGATAAATAGCATTTACATCATTAGCTCCAAGCTCTTGCTTAGTTCCATTATTATCATAATAATAGAATTTATCTTCAATCTCATCAAAAAACAGCAAACCCGGAGTAACAGAAGTAGAGTTATCTGCAAATAAGATTCCACCTTCTACTTTCAGCGGAACACCATTATCAGGAGTGATGCCTACCGCAACATATCCTTTATTATAATAAATGTTACTACTGTACTGTCCCCATTTATTTACAGAATGCCATGAATTTCCAAAATATCCGTAAAATGTTCCATTCCCATTAAATCCGTTTTCTTCTATATAAGCAAAGAGTCCATTGACTCCACTCTCTAAGTTGAAGAAGTCTAATCTTGGGAATAAAACACCTTTATCTGAAGATTGTATGTCGAGTAAAGCACTTGCATCAGGAGCAGCTCCATCAGAACTAATGCTAACACTTTGTGAGTATGCAGCACCGGCTGAAAGCAATAAAATGATAAAAAGAAGCTTTTTCATTAGATTACCCTCCTATACAAGAACCAGCCACCGCCTATTACAAATGACGATGCAAGAATTATCAATCCCCATTCCGGAAGTGTAGGAATCACATTAAAGTATAATTCCTGACCATAAAAAGTTCCATCAGTGTTTACTGCATATGCTCTTACATAAAACGGATTACCGTAAACTGCCATTCCATTAGCCGTAAGAGTATAAGAACCATCTCTGATTATACCTGTCTGAGAAACTTTATTATCTGAAGTAGTAGGTGAACCAACTGCATTCCAGCAGATTCCCCATTCAGTAACATCAGGATCTGTGGCAAGTAAAGAAATTGTACCTCCGCAATCAAACGAAGTGGACTGTACATTTTCTATTGGATTTGTAGATACAATAGAATTAAATACACCAACCTGAGCTATTACTCCGATTGATAATAATAATCCAATTGTTATATAAATAATTGATTTCATTATCAAAGCTCTAAAATTGATTAATCGAAGTAATCGTTATATCATAATAAGTATTCTGATCTAAAATACTTACATTTGCTTCAGGGAAAGGTATATACCTGACTCCGTTATAGTATCTCATACTATTATTAAGCACAGGATCCAGATTCCCAAGCGCAAGTTTATCTACTCTGAAAAGTCCCGTTGCATTCAAATTGTCTTCAGCGCTTATATCCCAAAGCAAATATGAAGAAGCGAAGTTACTTGTATTTATCTTTATACCAATAGTTTGAGATGGTACGTTAAGACAAGTCAAAGTTACAGATTCATTATAGATACCATCACCTATAGGAAAAAACAGCGGTACATTTTGAGCAGGAGTCATTATCAGACTTCCGGCTTCAGAAACATCAAATAGTCCCGTTCCTGAAGCAGTGCCTCCTATTGTAAAATCAAGATCTCCTACTTTTGCCTGGAATGTTGTACCATTCAATATTACATTACCTGTTACACTTATTTCTTTTCCTGTAAAATCAAAATATGCGCCATCTGCAAATGTTAGATTAGGAATAATGATGGAATTTGAATTTGCACCCTGCCAGTTTTGAGAGGAACTTCCAACAATATTGAATACCCAAGTCGCATTTTGACTGGTAAATCCAAATCCTGCAGCTACGTTATTTATAAAATTGCCACCTAAAAAGAAATCATCTGCTATATCGATATTTGCGTCGTTTGCACTTACAGACTCTGCTCTATAGTTCCCGTTTACATATAAGTGGGTTCCAGGCTGAGTCACTATTTTTGCTCCATTATTGTATAAGCCCTGAGAGTGCAGAGGAAGACAAAAAGACAGCAGAAGAAGTAAACATATATATATTTTCATTTTACATACTCCTACCAGCAGTTTTGCCATTGTGTTCCATCAAAACATTTCAATTTATTATCGTTATTATCAAAGTATAAATCACCTTTGCTTGGATTTGCAGGGGCTGAGTTTTGAGGTTCTAATTTCATTGCAGTAGAAATGTGAACACTTCTTGCGGGTGTAGCAGTGCCAAAGCCTGTATTACCGTTACCATCCACGTAAAGAGAAGAACTTGGAGCTCCCTGCTCAATTACAAGTGCCTCTGTGCCTGAGTTTGTTACATCTACGAATGATAGTTTATTGTCATTTGCCTGAACATCCCATGTTTGAGGTGTATTGGCATTGGTTTCGTCCTGCTCAAATCTAATTGTAGGATTAGTTCCATTAACTATATGAAGTTGTTTAAGCGGATTATCAGTGCCTAGACCTATGTTATCGCCTTTGATATAAAAGGCGTGATCTACACCTGGTGCTTCTATCATAAAAGGATATTTAGTAGCAGTTACATCCTTTATTGCAAAGTAGTTTTTGCCGCCGGGAGTAGCAGAGTTTATTTCAATCATCCAGTCATTATTAGGGAAACTTCCGGCGTTACTTGTGTCATCGAAAAGAAGTCTGATGATTTCGTCTTGCAAAACAAGAGTATTAAATTGGAAATTGTAGTCAGGTTCTGCATTTTTGCCTACTGCCATGCTCTGAAGCACAATCAAATCATCATTTCTGACGTAATCATCTGTTTCTATGCCGGGAGCACCATTTGTTTCAACTGTCCCAGTGCCGATAGTTTGCACCTGATTCAGTTGATTGATATATTGGAATGCTCCAAAACCATTAGCACCTGCTGTGGAATTATAAAAAAGCAATCCTTTAGTAGTGGATTGATTCGCACCCGAAAAAGCAATACCTCCGTGCACTTTCATTTTGGCAACTGTAGGATCTACTGCGTCAGAGTTACCTACTGTGACACTTCCGGAATTGTAATAGATATTTGAACCGGAAACAGCCCACTGGTCAAAAACTAACCAATCAGTTCCATTGTAGTAATAAAAAGTATTATTACCAAGAGGTCCATTAGAAGTAACATAGATAAGTAAGCCAGTGGCAGGATTTGCCGGTTTGTTGTTATAATCTATTCTCGGTATTAAAATACCTTTTGAATTAGACTCAACATCTAACATAGCACTAGGATGTGGCGCACCACCATCCTCATTTATACCAATATTTTGAGCTAGAGCATTATGCCCATAACTCATCATGGCAAGCAGCGCAAAAGCACAGCAAGAAAGTAATTTTTTCATACCCGGTCTCTAAAGAAGTAAACTAAAGTTTATAAGTTCAGTGACGGCAAATTTAGCATTTTAATGCCTATTTACAAGCTCCTTTTCTCAACAATATTTCTATTCCTTTTAAATTGTAATTCTTCCCTTTTTTAACTAACTTCTGTGATATGATTACGTACTATTTCTATAATAGTATTCCGGGGAAAAAATACTATAAGTTTTATATATTCTGGAGTTTATTATGAGTGAACTCAACCGTAGAGATTTCTTAAAGAAATGCGGTGTAGGTGCCGGTGCCCTTATGGCTACCGGTCTCATAAATAACAAAATCGCATCTGCCCTAATGCCGGAGAATTCTAATATGATGATTCCCGAAAAGTTTGGCATTTCCAACGAACAGCTTAAACAGCTTTTGAGTCTAGGCCTTTCTAAAGGTGGTGACTTCTCTGAATTGTATTTCGAATACAATATCTCCAGTTCTGTTGTAATGTCAGAAGATATTATCAAGAACTCAAGTGAAAGTATTTCGCTTGGTGTTGGTGTTCGTGTATTAAACGGTGCTCAAACGGGTTACGGTTATACTAACGAACTTACTTTTGAAAAAATTAAAGAAGCTATGCTTACTGCAGCAGCAATTGCTAACAGTAATGCAAAACACAAAATAGCCCCTATGATGGTTAAAAATCCGGCTATTCAAGCTTATGATATGAAAAAATCGTTTGTTGACCAATCTATCAAAACTAAAATTGATTTGGTAACAAAAGCTTATAAAGCTGCTTTGAATTATGATAGCAAAATCAAAAAGGTTTCTGCTTCGCTTGCAGATGAAATGCAGTATGTTACTATTGCAAACAGTGACGGTCTTGTGATTTCTGATACTCGCCCACAAGTTAGACTTGTAGTTTCAGCTACTGCCGAAGATAAAGGTGTTCGTAACACAGGTCGCGGTAATGACGGCGGTCGTGTAGGTATGGACTTCTATGCAAAAGTTTCTACTCCTGAAAAAATAGGTAAAGATGCTGCAAAAGAAGCATTGGAACTTCTTAAAGCTAAAGATGCTCCTGCAGGTCAAATGCAGGTAGTACTAAGCAAAGATCAATCAGGTGTAATGATCCACGAAGCAGTTGGTCACCCGCTCGAAGGCGATGCTAACTGGAAAAAAACTTCTATTATGTGGGATAAAGTAAATCAAATGGTTGCTAACCCGCAGGTTACAATTTATGATGACGGTACTATTCCGGATTATAGAGGCTCTTTAAACATTGACGATGAAGGTATGAATTCTGAAAATGCAATGCTTATTGAGAAAGGTAAATTAGTTGGATTCCTTCATGACAGAGTTTCAGCTCAGCAGCTTAATATGAAACGTAACGGTCATGCAAGAAGACAATCTTACCGCCACATGCCTATCCCTCGTATGAATAATACTATTCTGGCAGCAGGAGATAAAGATCCTGAAGAAATCATCTCTTCAGTAAAGAAAGGCTTCTATGCTGTTACTTATCAAGGTGGTATGGTTAACGGAACAGGTCAGTTTACATTCTCTGTAAACTTAGGCTATATGATTGAAGACGGTAAACTTACACATCCATTGAAAAACGCTACTCTTATCGGCTCTAATATTCAAATCCTCAAAAATGTGGATATGATTGGTAACGATATGGGATTCTTCCTCGGTACTTGCGGTAAAGACGGACAGAGCGTTCCTGTTACTTGCGGTACTCCTTCTTTGAGAATTAGTGAAATGACTGTGGGAGGTATAGCGTAATGGCTCAGGTAAACTACAAACAAATTGCTGAAAATCTAGTACAATTTGCTCGTAAAAACGGTGCAGATCAAGTGCAGGTTTCAATTGGTACAGGCACTCGATTCTCAGCTGAAGTTAGAGAAGGAAATATAGAAAATCTAAGCAACGCCGGTTCTGCAGGTCTTTCTTTGAAAGTAATCAAAGATAACAAAGTTGCAACTGCTTCCTCCTCTGATATGAATATGGAAACTTTGCAGACTATGGCAAAAAATGCAATCGAAAGAGCTACTTACGGCAGTTCAGATGAATACTCTGCTCTCCCTGAAAAAGAAGCTCTTAAAGTTTCTGCTGAGAGCTTAAAACTTTACGATCCGTCTGTTGCGAATGTAAATCCTGAAGAAATGATTCAAAATGCACTTAAACTTGAAAAAATGACAATGGCTGACAAACGCATGTCACGCTCAGGCGGTTCAAGTGCAGGAAGATATGTTGGCGAAAGCTTCCTTGCTAACTCCAATGGTTTCAGTGAATCATACATGCAGTCTAGTATTTATTATAGCTTCTACGGGCAAGCAGGTGAAGGCGATAATATCAACGAAGACGGTTGGTGGGATAGCGCACGCAGCCCTAAAGAACTTATGTCTTTAGAAGAAATATCTAAAAAAGCTATTGATAAAACAACTATGCTTTTGGGTGCTAAAAAGATTGAAACTCAAAAAGTACCTATCGTATTTGATAACCGTATGGCTTCTTCTTTACTTGGCTTTTTAGCTCAGTGCTTAAGCGGTAACGCTGCTTATATGAAAACAACTTTCCTTGCTGATATGCTTGGTAAAGAAATCGCTAATAACGATATACATATATTTGATGATGGTACTCTTGCAGGTCGTCCGGGGTCTCGCCCTTATGACGGTGAAGGCGTTCCGACTCGCCATGTAGATATCATTAAAGATGGTAAATTGCAAAGCTTTTTACTTTCTACTTATTCAGCCAGAAAGCTTGGTCTGAAATCAACAGGACATGCTTCAGGAACAACGAATTTCGTTCTTGCTCCTGGCAAAAACTCTCCTGAAGATATCATCAAGTCTGTAGACAATGGCCTATACCTAACTAAAACAATTGGTCAGGGTACAGTTCCTACAAGTGGTGACATCTCTAAAGGTTGCTACGGTATATGGATTGAAAATGGTAAGCTCACATATCCGGTGAAAGAAATCACTTTCTCTGGTAATATGGGCAGCATTCTTAAAAATATTAAAATGATTGGTAATGACCTGGATCTGAAACGCTCCACAACTGCACCAACTATTTTAGTAGACGGTATGACACTATCAGGCAAGTAATATTACAGCTCAAAAATTGAGTTAAATATTTTAAAAGCGACTTATCTTTAAGAGATAAGTCGCTTTTTTTATGGAACTTCAGATCCAAATGTCAGCTTGATGCATTATTAGTTGATCCAATACCTAAGAGAAGAGACTACCTCGTTTGAGACAGTCTCTTCTTGTTAAATACTATTTGATTATAGTAAATTTCTTCAACGATTGATTATTCGACTGGGTATTCCCAATGATAAAGTATAATCCTGATGCAAAGTCATTTTTATTAATATTAATAATATTACTAGTATTATTATATTCTTTAATAATTTGACCATCAATATTCATAACTTTTATATTAACAAAGGACTTGCTATTAGTTATACTAATAATATTATCTGACTCCTCTGTCTTGATAACAACTTCATTTTTTTGAGTAATCGTAGTTGCTGTTTTAGGGCCTGTTGGATTACTAGGTTGAAGGTCAATCCAATCTATATATGCTTCACCAAAAGGTTTATGAATTTCTCCTACTATTACATTATTTACTGTATCTTTTACAACAAGTGTATATTCTGAATATAAGGTATCAAATGCGACTCCTTGTTGTGGTAATGGATTTTCTATGAATGCTTCAGCTCGACAATTTGACATTTCTAAATCTGAACTCATCCCTGTAGGAAAATGTCCATTATCTCCTTCCATGTCACCATCTTGTTGAATAGCACATGCACCTGAGCCTTCTAACCATACTACTCTTACTCCACCCCATAAATGCAATACAGTTTTATGATAATACCAATCGGCTTCGCCATCTCCATCTAAATCATAATAATAAGTAACAGATGTCCATTTCCCATAATAGGTCCATCCTGAATACTCCATTTTATCTACTACATCAGACATTAAAATGGTAGTAGAAAATAAAAAGACAAAAATCATTGCTAATAATTTTGTTTTCATCTGACACCTCGTGATTATGATTACATATATTTAACTTGTATTTGTTTTGCCACATAACAAACACTATTATTTATTAACAATATAGCTATTTTATTTTATTTTACAAACATTTTTATTGATTTTTTTATTTTATTTTTTCTTTTGTTTAATTTTGTCTTGTATTTTCATCAGTTCTATTCTATGCTATGATATACTTTTATTATCCGGTGAAAGAAATCACTTTCTCAGGTAATATGGGCAGCATTCTTAAAAATATTAAAATGATTGGTAATGACCTGGATCTGAAACGCTCCACGACTGCTCCGACTATTTTGGTAGAAGGTATGACACTATCAGGCAAGTAATATTACAGCTCAAAAATTGAGTTAAATATTTTAAAAGCGACTTATCTTTAAGAGATAAGTCGCTTTTTTTGTGATTGGAATACCTACTACTTTTGCTCATAAATATACTATTTGTCAATATGGCTCGCGTAGCAAAATTATATTGACTTAATAATAAATCTGGGACAGTCTCTCTTTTAGATACAGGTATTTTATTTAAGTATTTTATAATTTAATTTTTATTTTTATATTTATTTTCATACATTACAATGAATTTAGTTATTCAATAGCTATTATCTTATTTTTTTACTTTGATAATTATCTTATCATATTTTTCTTACAAATAACTGGAGACATCATGAAAAGATTTATTGCTTTGTTATCATTGCTTGTTTTATTCTTTGTTGCACAATCTGAATTACAAAGTCAAGAAGTAAATTACTTCTACACGCCAGACGGTACTTGTTGCGCAACAGTTACTTGTAACGTTCCTAATGCTACTGAGTTTAGAGTATTAGGACTTTATGGGTGGCAAACTTGGAATCCTCCTGTAGATGAAATCACTTTCTGTCAACCTTATTCTCAACCGGGAAATTATACAATTCAATTTAGAGATGCTAGTGGAGTGCTAATTGATACACAGTTTTTTACTTTTGAAGATTGTGACGATATAACAGTTGTAAGATATTACTCTACTCCTAACGGAACTTGTTGTGCTGCAGTATCTTTCAACGTCCCTGATGCAGTAAAGTTTGAAGTTCTAAGTCACTTTGGTTCGCAAACTTGGAATCCTCCTGTAGACGAAATCATTTTCTGCCAACCTTATTCTCAACCGGGAAATTATACGATTCATTTTAAAGATGCAAATGATAACCTTGTTGCTACAAAATTTTTCACACTAGAAGATTGCGTTGACAAATGTGATTGTTCTGACGGTCCGAATGGTCTTTCAAATATCTTTAGTGCTAGTTCTGATCTCAACGGGTTAACTGTATGGTGGAATACTGATGAAGACCACCCATGCTGGGCTGCAATTCAGATGATAGGCATTTCTACAAACTACCAGTCATTCATAATAGCTGATACTCCGGAAGAGGTTGCAGCTCTTAATGGCACAGGTGCTTCTTATCCAAATACTGGCCCTATAGGTCCGCTTCCTATACTATGTCCAAAAATAATGATAACACTAGATGACGGTACAATATGTGAATATATAATTTGCCCAGGCCCTACAAAAGAGTCTGTACATGCTGTTGTAGCGAAAACCAAAGTTTATCCTAACCCTACTAGTGATTTAGCAAAAGTAGCATTCACACTAGATGAAGAAGCATTTGTTAAAATTGATCTTTATGACCAAAACGGTAATGTTGTTGCCAATATTGACAAAGCTATTTATTCTTCCGGGCAAAATGTAATAGACATAAATACAGCAAAATTTGCTTCAGGCAGTTATTATGTTACTCTAACTTTAGATGGAGAAACAATATCTATTCCATTAACAATAGCTAAATAAAGATAATTCTAATCTTGAATTTGAAAGTTTAGAGCTTATTTTTTTCCTAGCGACTTATCTTTAAGAGATAAGTCGCTTTTTTTGTGGAGTTGATTTTTGACTACTTCTTAACACACCGTGGAGTAAATTCATGAATTTGCCTTATAGAAAGCAATAGACACATTTTGACAATGAAGTCAGAAAACAAGCTCTAATTCAATTTTTATTGAAAGTATTTTTTTTAATTTAAAAACATATACTATATTAGTGTACTGTAACTATTAATTACAATCTTTCTCTGGAGCTTAGTATGCTAAAATTTTTAACTTTGATTTTTATGCTCATCCCCTTAGCTCTTTACTCCCAAACTGAAGACTCTTTATCACATTACAAGACAAAAGAAATAAAGACAATGTCTACTTTTGAAGAATTGCTATATCCCGGAAATGAGTTTTTCTCAATTGGTTTATTGCCTTTTAACTATTATCACTTCTCAGACGAAATCAGCAGTGGTGAAGATTTAGCTGGCTATTTGGGATTAAATCTAGGATATTATTATGCTCACAGCAGAAAAGTTTTCATGAGCTTAAGCATGGGATATTCCGGTATGACTGATAACACTATGTTTTTTGGCGATAACTTTGACAATATTAACTTGACATCTGTATTTGAGGGAAATAATTATAAGGGAATCCCTTATACTTTTGAAAAGGAGTTTGAAGATTTACGCTTTTCATTTTTGGAGAATATGGCCTTTGAAAATCTAATTGTATCACTGGGAGTCGGTGTGAATATCACTAAATATCGTTTTTTCTATAAATACCAAGGCAAAGCAGAGGAGGGAACAGAAACAAAATTTGGCCTGAGAACAAAAAAAACTCGTTATACAATGCTTAGCTCCATCATCGGTTTGCAATACTGCGTCTTAAATAGTTTAGCTCTTGAGATGCAAATGCGCTATTCTGCGCATGAGTTTTCAAATAGAGGAATAAAAAGAGATAATCTATTTAGCATCAATTTTGGAATCAGCTATAAAATTCCATTGCAAAGCAGGGGCATTAAATATAAAGATGGTAAATATCAGGAAGCTTGGTAAATATAAGCTTTATCAAATAAAACAGGAGCTACTTCATTTCAAAAGTAACTCCTGCTTTTTATGACGAACATAGTGTGCTGCTATGTCAACAATGTATTAGGTGTGATTACATATATGGTTCATTTTCAAGTTTTGGAAACACTTGGGGATTCTTATATTATAGCGCACCTTCGTCATAAGCTTTTTCACCATGTAAAGAGTAGTCAAGTCCACTTTCTTCGTCAGATTCTGATACTTTTACCGGTGTAATAAAGTTGATTACTACAAGCATGATGTAAGTAAAGATAAATGCATAAGCAGAAGCAACTACAACTGCAACTAACTCTTTCATAAAGAATGCTGAATTACCTTCTAATAGACCTGATTGACCATTTACAGCCTGAGAAGCGAATACACCTAGCAATATAGTACCAAATACACCGCCCATACCGTGAACGCCCCATACGTCTAATGCATCATCCCAGCCAAGTTTGTTTTTAAGTTTAACAGCTAAGAAACAGCCTGCTCCTGAGATAATACCGATAAGCATTGCATCTTGTGTTGTCACAAAACCAGCTGCAGGAGTGATTGTTGCAAGACCTGCAACAGCACCTGTCAATAGTCCTACAAACTTAGGTTTTTTCTCAGTGAACCATTCGATGATTAACCATGTGATAGCTGCAAAAGATGCTGCAACGTCAGTATTCAAAAATGCTAAAGTAGTAATAGAGTCAACACTTAATTCACTACCGGCATTAAATCCGTACCAACCAAACCACAATAAACCTGTACCAATTGCTACTAGCGGAATACTATTTGGAGGTGAATATGTATCTTTTCTTTTACCTACATAAATTACAGATGCTAAGGCTGCAAAACCAGCAGTTGCGTGAACCACTATACCGCCTGCAAAGTCAAGAACGCCCCATTCTTGAAGGAGCCCGCCGCCCCAAACCATATGCACAAACGGATAGTATACAAAGATCTGCCATACAACAAGGAATATCAAATATGATTTGAATGTTACCCTATTAACAAATGCACCAGTAATTAGAGCCGGTGTGATAATTGCAAACATCATCTGATATGCAATAAAAATATACTCTGGGAATTTTCCTTCCGGTCCGCCGTAAAGAGCATCAAAAGGCACACCGTTTAAAAATGCTTTGTCTAGGTTACCAATGATTCCGCCTTCTCCGCCTGAGAAAGACAAAGAATAACCTATTGCTACCCATAAAATTGTTGTAATACCTAAAGAAACAAAGGTTTGGATCATAATACCCAGGATGTTTCTTTTACTTGCCAAACCTCCGTAAAAGAATGCAAGTCCGGGAGTCATGAGCATCACAAGAGAAGTTGCGATGACCATAAAAGTAGTAATACCCGTATCCATCTAAATATCTCCAATTGAATTTTTATAAACTAATGTCCTGGAATTTTTTATAAACTAATTCCAAAGACTAAAAACATATTTTCTGCTTGAGGATTCGTAATAAATGATGCCTGTACCGGCAATGAGAATGTTTCAGTAAATTTGATTTCTTTATGTGCAGTAACACCGAAGTTAACAACACCAAAAGTATCTCCATAATAGCCGTCATCCAAGGCAAAGCCCATGAAAAGATCAAAAGTATTATCTTTAACTTTACCACTGTAAGTGAATTCTAAATACATAGAGTTGTCTTCATCAGCGCCATAGAAGTTATAGTTGAAAGAGACTCCAATCGGAATTGTTTCTGTACCGTTGAAAGATAAATTGGCTTCCATTATGTGGCCGGTGCTTCCGTCTTTGTAATCGAAATACTTATTAGAAGCAAGGGTATCATTAGGGAAGAAATAGTCTGTAACACCAACGGAAAGCATCCCGTCGAATAAATCACAAGCCATATACAAATCAGATTCCTGTACATTAGTACCGTTAGTAGTAAATGCTCCCCATGACCCAATTTTAAAGAAGTCCCATGAGAACTCTACCGTTGGCTGAATGCTTGGTGAAGCACCAAAATCAGTTCCACGCCATACGTATCTACTCATAAGATCAGCACCTGCAGATAATTCAGGTCCTTTTACTTCTTCTACTTCTTTTTGAGCTTGAGCATCGACTGCAAGCAGGGGTAGAATAAACAACAAGAAAAGAATGTTGTACATTTTCTTTAACATTAGACAGCTCCTTATCGAATAAAAATTACACGACAAATTTGTCTAATAAAAAGAAGCTTAAAAATGGAGATACTCGTAAATATTAATGGGGATTTTTCGGAATTAAATTACGTGATTCACTGAATGGGAATTAGCATGAAAATGTTATAGGTCAACATATTTATTTTTTATTGCATATTTGATTAAGTCTACTGTGTTTTTTAATTGAAGTTTCTGCATGATATGATTTTTATGAGATTCGACAGTCCGAACTGAAATATAAAGCTTCTCAGAAATTTCTGCATTAGAGTGGCCTTCTGCAAATAAAACAAGTACTTCCTTTTCTCTTTTAGAAAGCTCTTCCGAAGAATTTACATCTTTTTTATTTTGAACTTTGCTGACGTAACTTTTTAAGATAATCTCAGAAATCTCATTGCTGAAATATTCTTCTCCGTTATAAATCGCATTAACTGCATTAAGAAGTTCTCGTTTGTTTGTGTTTTTAGGTAGGTAGCCTTTAGCACCAGCCTGCAGAGCATTGAAAATAAACTCTTCATTGATATACATGGAAAGTATAAGCACATTTATCTCAGGGTGGCTATCTTTGAGTATGCTGCAAATTTTTATTCCGGAGACATCGGGCAATGATATATCCAATACTACTAAATCGCATTTTTTGTTTTGTAGAAATATCTGCAGCTCTTCGAAATTAGAAGCTTCACCAATAATTTCAATGTTATCTTCAGTCTGAAGTATAGATTTGATACCGTCTCTAACAAGAGAGTGGTCATCTACAAGTATGATTCTAATCTTCTCCATGTAAAAACTCTTCCTTGATAGCCAGTAAAATAGTAGTACCTACATTTGGTTTAGCTTGTATCTCTAGATCTGCCCCGATGGAATCAGCTCTTTCTTTCATGTTGACTAAGCCATTATGATTTGCTATAGCAACTTTATCGTGTTCAAAGCCTCTGCCATTATCTTTTATGCTGATTCTTAATATATCATTTTGATACTTCATACTCAAATATATTTTGTCAGTTCCGGAATGCTTAATCGAATTATTTAAAGCCTCCTGAACGATCCTATATATGTTAATTTTTGGATGTTTTGAAAGACTAAACGGAAGTTTATCAGATTCAAAATGTATTTCTAACTTTTGGTTTACATTGATAGTTTCCACCAAATAGCGCAAGGAAGCGGCTATACCAAATTCTTTGAGAACCGAAGGCATTAAGTTATTAGATATTCTGCGTATATCATCAACAGCCCAGTCGACAGAAGTAGATAACAGTTTTAATTTATTTGCTGATTCTTCGCTTAAATCTGAATAGTCAAAGCTTTCTATCTGTAGTTTTAATGCTGTTAGAGTCTGCCCAAGACCATCATGCAATTCTTTAGAAAGCCTTTCTCTTTCATTTTCTTCAGCCTCTAACCTGGTAGTATTTCTGTGATGCCGTTCTTCTTCAAGCTCACGATTTGCAGACTTTATCTCTTCTATCATTGCATTAAAGGAATTGACCAGATCACCGATTTCATCATTGGAATGTTTGATGTTGATATTAGTCAAAATACCTTTACCAATTTTAGCAGCACTTTTTTGAAGTTCCAGAATTGGGCGAGTAATGTTTTTTGAAAAGATAAATACTACTATAAAAATGATAAGAGCCAGCATCACTGTCGAAAATATTATCTTATTTCTGATATCATTAATAGACTGTATAGCCTCATGGTAATCAATTTCTGCTAATATGCACCAATCCAGACCATCTATATTCATCTTACCATATGAACTGAAAACTGTCACTCCTCTATAATCATCAAACAGTCCAGTACTGTCAATTCCCATAAGAGCATTACCGACGCCTTCGGTAGAGACTTCAATTTTCAATATAGAATTTTTCTTAAATCTCGAAGTTGTCCTTAGCAGTTTATCGTGACCAACTATATATGACTCCCCCGAATTACCAAGCCCTGAATTAGGAGAATTTTCCAGCATTACAGCATTTATCACAGAATAATCAATAAGCATATCAAACAGAAGAGTGTCTTCTTTAAATTCCAATGTTTTTGCAATATGCAGATTAAGGATTTTATTTTCTTTTACTTCATATATATAAGTCTCCCCCAACTCTTTTTCTATATTAGAGACTGGTGTCACTTTAATATCCTTGATTTTTTTATTATGCTTAATAAAATCATTGATCAACTTTTCAGAATCTCTTAAGTCTACATCCAGCAGAAGATGAGCAAACATATTAAGCTCACTCTTTCTATCTTCAAAATAGTTCTGAATCTGCCTGCTTTTTACGACTTTGACCGATGTAAGCTGCTCCAATGTTCTACTGATCAAAGCATCTTTAGCATCAAAATAAGATACGATACTAACTGTAGCGGAAGTCACAACGCTTATCAATATCACATAAAGAATCAGTTTTTCAGTAATCGAAAACTTAACCATAGCTGCAAGTCCATTATTATACTCTGCCAAAGTTAATTCTAATAATTGAATATTCAAATACTTAGATAGAAATACATATTAGATCAGCTTGTTTTCAGATAAGAATTTTGGAGATATTACTTCTGAGACTTCAGAGTTTAAAACAGAGTACTTCCGTCTGTAAGCTTTCTTTTTTTTGTAGCGGAAGGAGATTTTGATGATTGTGGCAAAATATCTGAGTTTGAATTGAGCATATCGCAAATATAACTGAGACAATCCACTTGATCATCATGTCTGGCATTAGGGAATTCCAATAATTCATTTTCAAAAATTTGCAGCCAGTGAGCATATTGAGGAAAGTAGACTGAGCCTAATTCAATTTTTGCAACAATTCGGAGCGCCCTGGATAATTTGTCTTTTGTTGGCAATAGCTTCTTAACGGGCAAACCTCTGTTAGATAACTCTTTGACAAGCGAGATTTGATACTGCACACTTTCTATTCCAATTAATTCGGGTTGATACTTTTTGTTTACATCTTCCACAAGTTTGATATGTTGAGTAGGATCAAAATGCTCTCTAATTATCTCACAAATAAATATATTATTACAAGTACTTACAGCATACACTAAAACAACACTATAGTCTGCCATTTCGGATGTACTTATTGCCAGATCTACAGTTGCGTAGTATTTGCATGATTCTTTAAGCACTTTCCTCTCACCTATTTGAAAATACGAATCTATATCTTTATAATATTTAAAATGAGCTTTATTAAAAACTGCTCCGTCTGAAGGACTTGGAGTTTGCTGATAAAGTGCTGAGAACCAATACTTGCCCAAAGTTTTTTCAATATCTTTAAGTCTTTTCAGACTATATCTTTCCTTCCATAAAGCTTCACCTTTATTCCTGCCCAATGGATCATTTTCTTCAGCAATTGCCGGTATAGAAACAAATTTCCAATCGCAATCATTCCTATAAATATTTTTCAATCTTCCGCAAAGATCATCTTCGTGCCATCTGGTCATCAGCAAAATCATTATGCCTCCCGGTTCTATCCTTGTAAAAGCAGTTGCTTTAAACCATTCAAACAGAGTCTCCCTCTGATTTCGGCTGTTAGCTTCAGCATCATTTTTTACCGGATCGTCTATAATAAGAACATCTGCTCCTTTCCCTGTGATCGGGCCACCTGCTCCTACACAGCTCATGCTCCCTTCTTGCCCTTCTATTCTGAAGTAACTACTACTGCGGTTGTCTTTACTTATAGATATTCCTAATAATCCGGAGTTTTGATTTATAATGCTTTTAACTTTTTGCCCCCATTCTGCGGCAAAAGAAGCTTCATATGATGTTAGAATTACTCTCTTTTTCGGATAATTTGCTAATAACCAGAGTGGAAGGTATTTGGATAAATATTCAGATTTGCCATGCCTTGGAGGCATATTTATGCAAATGTACCTATTACCTGCATTCAGTGCTTCTAATATGAGCGTTTCGACATATTTAATATGTTTTGGTACTTTAAACTTACCTTCTGTCAGCCAATACGCCAACGATGATGGAGAAACATTTAATATTTTGGAAATTAAGCTAATTTTTTTCATTTTCCTTGCCATTGCACTATTTTGTACGTAATTTTGTCATATAAAGTAATATTATCAGCTCAATTTTTTTTCAAACCATTTACAAATTTCATAGGCTCATATGCTAATTCGTCCAAATATTGATTTAGGTGCTTCAATTATTGCAAAAAATTCTGCATCGTCAATTGAAAAATTAATCACTCATTTGCAAACATTCTGTAAGCAAATTGTAGTTATTGATACCGGCTCAGATGATGACACGGCTCAGATTGCCTCAAGATGTGGAGCTGAAGTGCATTTCTTTAAATGGCAAAATAGTTTCAGCAGAGCCAGAAATTATGGTTTGTCATTGATGAGAACTGATTGGATAATTTGTGTAGATACTGACGAAATTATCGAAAAAGCTTCTATTGATGCTGAGGCTGACTTATTTCTTGACGAGAATATAGGCGGAATAACAGTTAATATTGATAATATGTTAGGGCCGGATAAAGACTCTCCCAGATCAACCCATAAGTATACCCGCATTTTCAGGAACGACAGAAGATTCTTCTTTAAGGGAAGAATTCACGAACAAATCAGAGATTCTATTGAGGCTTGTGGCTACAAGATAGCAGATAGTAATATTTTGATTAAGCACACCGGATATAATAAAGAAAGTGTTTCAAAATATCAGAGAAATTTAGAACTGCTTCAGTTTGATGCAGCTGAAAGACCTGATGATGTCTTTATCAAATTCCATCTTGCAAATACCTATTTTGCACTAAAAGATTTTGACAAATCAAGAACAATTCTTCTGGATATACTTGATAATAATGAGCTATCTAATGATCAAAATGAAATGGTTCATATCAAACTTGCGCAATTAGCTTTATCAGATGATAATCTGGATGGAGTCAAACGCTATACAGATTTCGTCTCAAATAATGTAAATATTGAGGGACTTAGACTTTTTATATTAGCATCAGCGTGCTTAACTATGAAGCAATTATCTGCAGCTAAAGAGCTTTTTGAGCATGAGGCACTGAAACTATCTTCAATGGTAGACAATAGACAAGTTGATCAGGCTTTACATATTCTCAACAAAATTCCCGGAATTTAAACCTTCCAAAACTAAATATGGAATTTCACTTCGCAACTAACTTTTGCATCAATAATGAAAGAAATATATTTTTTCGACAATTATTAATGCACTAGCTTTTTTGTATATTACATTTCGTATTATGTCAAATTTAAAACATCTGTTTTTTAAATGAATATATTTCATTTATGCTAAAGCAAGCTGTTTACAATTCCAATGCACCTTTTTTAAATTTATACATTTCAATTTTCAGGAGTTTATCACGATGAGTAACATCAAATTGGGTAATCCGGCTGTTGTCGGCTTGGCAGGCTTTGGTCTGACTACTTTTCTATTACAGATTCACAATCTTGGTCTTTTAGGCTTAGGCCCTGTGTTGGCAATGGGTATTATTTTCGGTGGTTTAGCCCAATTTATAGCTGGTTTATTGGAGCAAAAAACAGGAAATAACTTTGGTTTTGCTGCATTTACAAGTTACGGTGCATTCTGGATTGGCTTAGGAATCATCTGGATTCTTAATCACCTTGGTGTTTACACTGCATCTCATACAGATGTAGGCTGGTATTTAGTAGGCTGGACTTTACTAACAGTAATTTTCTGGATTGGTTCAATGATGATTCATGGAGCAATGGCATCTACATTTACTTTACTTCTTGCAGGATTTATCTTGCTTGATTTAGGTCACTTTGGTATGCCTGCAATGAATACTGTAGCTGCTTATGTACTAATTTTATGTGCGTTTAACGCATGGTATATGATGGCTGCAATCATCTTGAATGAGCTTTCAGGCAAAGAGCTATTAAAATCAGGTAAAGCTTGGATCAAAAAATAAACCTTGATTCTAAAAATTTCAAAGCTCATTTTCTGTGATTTAGAAAATGAGCTTTTTTTATATTCTCTCTGTTTCCAATTGAATCTATTTTTTCGAACTTGAAGGTTTCAAATCCCACTTCTTGTCTAGCTGCTTGGCAATAAAAGTAAAGAACAAACCAACAGTCGTACCCAAAATAGCACCGCCTGTAATATCCAGTGGATAATGTACCCCTACGTAGACTCGCGAGAAAGCGACAGTTGCAGCTATTGCGTAAAACCAATACCTGTTTTTACGGAAATAATAAGTTAATATTGTTGCTAATGCAAAATTATTAGTAGAATGTGAAGATGGAAAAGATTTGCCCGGGCCACACCCAACTAAGAGGTTTATATCATCACCACTTAGCGTATGGCAAGGACGTGGCCTAGCGAAAAATTCTTTCAGTATATGGCTCGAAATTTCGTTGGCAATTCCCACTGTCAAGGCTATCATTACGCAATAAAAAAGCCCTTTCCATTTATATTTAACAAGTAAAAATAGAAATCCGATCAAATATACCGGAGCCCAGTATTTTATACTTGTTATAATTGGCATTGCCATATCCATTATTATATTTGACATACCACTGTTTATATACTGAAATATTTCAGTATCAAATTGTAAAATCTGCTCAAACATACTGAATACCTATTTATTTAGAAGATTTTTTTTCTTTCCTAAACTATTATCCCTAAATGAGTTACGAGAGTGTGGGATATTTGTGGAAAACAAACGTCTTTTATGAAAAATATACCTCTATATTTGTATCTTAAGCGAAGTAGCCACTTCAGAAAACTTATCTTTTGGATATGCTTTTCGCTTACTCTATTGACAATATATTTTTTAAATAACTATGGGCATATATCAAGATTATGCTTTACAATATACCATTATTTTAGAGATTATGGTTTATTGTCAAGGGTAATTATTGATATTCGAACGGTGACAGCATGAAATTTAGCCGACTATTTACGAAAGATGGTATAAGTCCATTTGACTTATTTAAATATACAAAACGGACTTCTATATTGAGAAATCCTGATGGATCCGTTGTATTTGAGGCAAATGACGTTGAAGTTCCTACTTCATGGTCTCAAATGGCAACTGACATCTTGGCTCAGAAGTACTTTAGAAAAGCAGGGGTGCCTCAGTTTGACGATAACGGTAAACCTCTTTTAGATGATGAAGGCAATCAAGTGCTAGGAAGCGAAAGATCTATTAAGCAAGTAGTTCATCGCTTAGCAAATACTTGGAAAGATTGGGGCTATAAGCACAATTACTTTGACTCTGAAGATGATGCCAAAATATTTTATGATGAACTTGTTTATATGCTTGTTAATCAAATGGCGGCTCCAAACTCGCCACAATGGTTTAACACAGGCTTGCATAACGAGTATGGTATCACAGGAAACAAACAGGGACACTTTTATGTGGATCCTGAATCTAAAAAGATTAATAAATCTAAGGATGCTTACTCACGCCCTCAGCCTCACGCTTGTTTTATTCAGTCTGTGACTGATGACTTGCTGAATGATGGCGGTATCTTTGATCTGTCTACTCGAGAAGCACGTATCTTTAAATACGGTAGTGGCACTGGTACAAACTTCTCTAATATTAGAGCTTTGGGCGAGCCTCTCTCAGGTGGCGGCATTTCTTCAGGTCTAATGAGCTTCCTGAAGATATTTGACAGAGCTGCCGGTGCTATCAAATCCGGTGGTACTACTCGCCGTGCTGCTAAAATGGTTATACTTGATATAGACCATCCGGATATCGAAGAGTTCATCTCTTGGAAAGCACGTGAGGAAGAAAAAGTTGCTGCTTTAGTGGCAGGTTCCAGAATAAACAAAGCTTTTTTACAAGCAATTGTGGACGAAGCTATTAATAACGGAACTGACCGCAAGAGCAACAAGAGACTTAATACTCTTATACAGAGAGCCTTGCACAGAGGTACTCCTCTTAATATTATTGACAGAACTTTAGATTTAGTTTCTCAAGGTTTCACTTCTCTCAATTTTGAAGAATTTGATACTTATTATGAAGGTGAAGCTTACCTTACTGTTAGTGGTCAAAATTCTAACAACTCTGTTCGCATATCTAATGATTTTATGCAGAGTGTAGAAAATGATGAGATGTGGGATTTGAAATATCGCACTACAGGCGAAACTATTAAATCCATCAGAGCAAGAGATCTTTGGAATAAGATTAACATGAGTGCATGGAAATCTGCAGATCCTGGCGTGCAGTATGATACTACTATCAACGAATGGCACACTTGCCCTGAGTCAGGTAGAATCAATGCTTCTAACCCATGTAGTGAATACATGTTCTTAGATGATACTGCGTGTAACTTAGCAAGTTTGAACTTGATGAAATTTTATGATGAAGCGACAGGACATTTCTTAGTTGATGAATATCTTCACTCTATCAGAGTTTGGACTGTGGTACTTGAAATTTCTGTTCTAATGGCTCAGTTCCCATCTAAAGAAGTAGCTCAAAAAAGCTTTGATTTTCGTACGCTTGGTTTAGGATATGCTAATATCGGTACTCTATTAATGGTAAACGGCATTCCTTACGATTCTCCGGAAGCATTAGCAATGGCAGGGGCTTTAACTGCAATGCTTACAGGCCAGGCATATGCTACATCTGCTGAAATGGCAAAAGAACTTGGCACTTTTGAAAAATATGATTTAAATAAAGACCACATGCTGAAAGTGATTCGTAACCACCGCAGAGCTGCATACAATGAAGCTCCTGCGAAATACGAAGATCTTACAGTTAGACCAATGGGTATAAATCCTAAATATGTTGATGAAAAACTAGTGGCTGCTGCAAAACAGGTTTGGGATAATGCTCTTGAACTTGGTGAAGCACACGGCTACAGAAATGCACAGGTTTCTGTAATTGCTCCTACAGGCACAATCGGCTTAGTTATGGACTGCGATACAACAGGTATTGAACCTGATTTTGCAATCATCAAATATAAAAAATTATCTGGCGGCGGATATTTCAAAATCGTAAATCAATCTGTGAGAAAAGCATTACTTAGATTAGGTTATGGCAATAAACAAATTGAAGATATTGAAAAATACTCTAAAGGGCACGGTACTTTAGTTGGCTGTCCGCATATAAACAAAAAAGCTTTGGAAGCAAAAGGCTTCACTCAGGAACAACTGGACGCTATCGAGCCTCAGCTTGCTTCTGTGTTTGATATTACTTTTGCACTAAATAAGTGGTCTTTAGGTGAAGATTTCTTGAAGTCTTTAGGCTTCTTTGAAAGCGACTATAACGACCCTAAATTCAATTTGCTTAAGCGTTTAGGCTTTACTGACGCTCAAATTGATGCGGCAAACGATTATGTTTGCGGTACTATGATGATAGAAGGTGCTCCTCACTTGAAAGAAGAACACTTACCTGTATTCGATACAGCTAATAAATGTGGTAAAAAAGGCCAACGCTATATCCACCACATGGCGCATGTTAGAATTATGGCAGCTGCTCAGCCTTTCATTTCAGGTGCAATTTCTAAAACTGTAAATATGCCGGCAGAAGCTTCAGTTTCTGAAATTGGCGAAGTTTACATGACTTCCTGGAAGTCAATGGTGAAAGCAATCGCTCTTTACAGAGATGGTTCTAAACTTTCACAGCCTTTGAATACAACGAACTATTCGGATTTGGATGAAGTAATCGCACTTGGTGATGAAAACACTTTGGATGAAACAAAAGGTCCTAAAGAGGTTCAGGAAATAATTGCAGACAGAATTCACTACAAACTTGTACGTCACAAACTTCCTAAAAAACGCTCGGGTCACATCAGAGAGGCTTACGTTGGTGGGCATAAGGTCTTTTTGAGAACCGGCGAATACGAAGATGGTTCATTAGGTGAACTGTTTATTGACATGTACAAAGAGGGTGCATCATTCCGCGGCTTGCTAAACAGTTTTGCTATTTTAGCTTCTAAAGCATTGCAATACGGAGTACCTCTTGAAGAACTAGTGGATTCGTTTACATTTACACGTTTCGAACCTGCAGGCTTAGTGGATGGCCACGAGGCTATTAAAAATGCGACTTCTGTTTTGGATTATGTTTTCCGCTCACTTGGTTATGACTATCTCGGAAGGAATGATTTTGTTCACGTTAATGCAGTGGATGAAGACAAACACAGTAATGATGATGAAGAAAAACCGGAACCATCTACCCCCAGAGCAATAGAAATGGATGACACTTTGCCTGATGATGTAGAAGATTTGGAACCGGAAGTGGTTAATGAGTTGGTTGCCACTGCTACTGAAACAGTTAGTAAGGGCACAAACGGCACTGCTACTGCAAAAGCTACCGTAAGCAAGGACGATGCTATCGCTTTTGGATACACAGGTGAGCAATGCTCACAATGTGGTTCTGCCAGAGTGAAACGCAACGGTAGCTGCACAGTTTGCGAAGACTGTGGCAGCACAAGCGGTTGCTCTTAATTAACCCGATTGAACTTGAAATTACTAAGCCGTTCTACGAAAGTGGAACGGCTTTTTTTATACTTCCCATTTTATTCTTTTCATTTCAAAATATTATATTTATTTTACATGCTTATATTTATAATTGTGATTTAAGAAATAGCATGAAGTATTTAATTGATCCCTTCGTTGAAATATTTAATTATACTGGAAGAACTAGGAGAAAAGATTATTGGATATCCCTAATAATTTTAAATTTTATCTTTTTTACGAGTATAATTTGTCTAAGCTTATTAATGGCTTTAATGACTCCTATGATGATATCAGAAACTACTTTTTCAATAATAATGTTCTTCATGATAGTGCCGGTTATTTTAGCAGAAATTTCAATGTCAGTAAGAAGACTTCACGACATAGATAAGAGTGGATTATACATGTTTTTAGGCCTGATTCCATTAATAGGTGGCATATGGCTTTTTGTATTACATTTGATGCCGGGACAAATTGGACCAAACAAATATGGTCATGATCCAAAATTTTCAGAATTATAAATTTTAGAGAAAGCAGTTATGTACTATTTAATCAATCCTTTCAAAAATATTTTTAATTATTCGGGAAGAAGCTCCAGAAAAGAGTTTTGGATGTTTCAACTCTCCTATATTATTCTATTTATCTTGCTTATATTTCCTTTAAGCTTCCTAGGTCTTTTTTTAGGGACTAATATTGACATACTAACTGATATATATGTATTTGGCTTTCTTTTCTTACATGTCATAATTAACATATCTATATCTGTTAGAAGAATTCACGATTTGAATAAAAGCGGTAGTTATTTGTTTTATAGTCTTGTTCCTTTGGTGGGGCATATAATTGTGCTAATTGCTTTAACAAGTGAAGGTGACAAAGGCAGAAACTTTTATGGTGAAGACCCGAGAGATATAAAAATAAAACAACAAAACATAGAAAATTTTTAGTTTGTAACAATTGGGAATCAAAATATAATAAGATTCCCAATTATTTTATGAACCAAATCATAAAAGACGCGTAAACTATATATGTGCAGCATTAAATATCATATCTAATTCGCGCACACTTTTCTTAGGGGCTATTCAAGATTACTATTCAAAAATCAGATATCACAGATATTGGAGGTGCACAAGTGTGTCTGAAAATTTAGAAGTGCTTTTTCAGTTGAGAGAAACATAGTAGTAGGTGGTTGTATAGACTGTTGTTTTCAAAATCTCACAGAGGAATACCATGGATAGATTTAATTTCAAAAACAATGTAATGTTTAAAGTAATCGTTATTGTAGCCCTAATAGTTCTTCTTCAATTTCCGAATTCTCTTGTGCGTTCGCTCATCCAGGAAAGAGAGCAAATCCATAATGAGGCTGTGTTGGAAGTCAGCGAAAAGTGGGGTAACGGTCAGACTATTACAGGGCCTTATATTTCTATACCTTATGATATAGTTACTAAAAAGCAAGGTCACTATTCGGATACAACAGCGAGTTATACTATCATAAAAAAATGGCTGTATGTTCTGCCTGAAAGCTTAAATATAAATGGGAATTTGAAACCTGAAGAGCGCTACCGTGGATTGCATGATGTTGTGGTATATCAATCAGATATTAAACTGGATGGCAAATTTAAAAAATTGGATTTGCGAAACTTTGATATAAGTATAGACAATATACATTTTGATAAGGCGCAGCTAAATATAGGTATTTCAGATCTTAAGGGTATTGAAAAACAAATCCGTCTTAAGTGGAATGATTCCACTGAATATTTTAATTCAGGGCTTACATCTCATGATATTGCCGGCTCCGGTATAAGTGTACCAATAGATATTTCTTTAGAAGACTCGACAGATTATTCTTTCGCTCTTAATCTTGATTTGAAAGGCAGCCAGCATGTATTTTTTACTCCTCTTGGAAAAACTACTGACGCAAAGTTGAGTTCTTCCTGGCAACATCCTAGCTTTTCAGGAGGATATTTACCTGATTCGCGCAGTATCGAAGGAGAAGGTTTCAGTGCTCACTGGAATATACTTCACTTAAATCGAAACTACCCTCAGATGTGGACAAATAGAGATTACGAAGTAGCTAGTAGCAGATTTGGTACTGAACTGCTTTTGGCAGTAGACAGATATAAAAAATCGGATCGTGTTGCCAAATACTCTATATTATTTATAAGTTTAACATTTATCGTCTTCTTTTTTGTTGAGATACTAAATAAAAAATACATTCACCCGATACAGTATTTACTTGTAGGCACTGCACTTATAGTCTTTTATACACTTTTGATTTCTTTTAGTGAGCATATGCTGTTTGACGTTGCTTATCTATTATCATCGGTATTAACACTGCTGCTAATTAGTGGCTATACACTAGCAATATTAAAATCTAAGCAGGTCAGCCTACTAATGTTTGGAATTTTGATACTGCTTTACGGATTCATATATAGTATAATATCTATGCAGGAATACTCCCTAACAATCGGAAGCATAGGCTTGTTTATGATTCTGGCTTTAGTGATGTATTTCTCCCGTAAGATAGATTGGTATGAAATAAAGCTAGGAAAAAGTGTGAAGAGTGAAGTGTGATAAATCGGAATCACCCCTCCATTGTTAAAGCCAGGGTATATCACGAAGTATAAGTTCATGCGGAGCATTCACCGAAGAAGGGTGTGAAAGCAGTATCATTCTATCACTCTCCGACGGCTAAAGCCATCGGTTGCAGACGATTACACAAGTGAAACCGCATGCTTCAGCTTGCGGAGATGACAGCAGTGACCGGGGGTGAATTCCTTTTTCAAATTTCCTTTTACCATCTTAATACATAAGAGATCAACACTACCTTTTCCATTTCTTTTTCTTTTTTTTGCGGTAATACTTCGACAAGCTCAGTAACCAAAGTAAAAGAAACGGTACTTCGACAAGCTCAGCAACCTTAGAAAAAAAAGAACGCCTACCTCATGTTCGCATTCTGTGATTTTGCAGAGATTAGTTATCCAATTAAGCATCTAATTTTTCCCCTTTGGAGGTGCAGGGTTGATTCATTCTAAGAGTGTCGCCAATAATTCAATGTTGTCGGCACTCTCGTATATAAAGTTAGTACAGTCACTACGCTTTTGTGACCTAAAAATATTGAGGCAAATCGTTTTTAATATGCTCATTACTGAAGCTGCATTAGGATATTTTACTCGCCAAGCATCTTCTTTCATTACCACATCTTTTACCCAATGTAATTGATTTTCTATGCCCCAATGTTTGCGTATTGTTTGCAAATAATACTTAGCAGATTTTGTTTGACTACTCAAGTAATAATGCACATGTATTTCTTCTTTTTGTTTAGTTTTTCTTATTCTTTTTATCTTTACTAATTGCTGTGAACCGCACCATTCTTGCTTTATTTCAGAACTCAAAGTATAAACATATACTTTACGAGTTTCTATTCTATCTCGATTTTTCTCTTCTTTTTTACAATAATCTACTCTCTTTGACCAGCTTGAACTCAAGCTTTCAAGCTTTTCGAACAAATGCTTTTGATTCTTTTTTACGCAAATTATATAGTTGTTGTTACTGTTAACAATCGTTCTTAGAGTTTTTTTGACAGTGTAAAGCGTCCATTGTAAAGACAACTCCGGTCAATCCTAAATCTCCAATAAGCTGCTCTACAACACCGATTTCGCTAGATTTTTTATTTTCATATTTACTCACGCCAACTACCATTTGACTCGATTGTGAATATGCAGAAACTATACTTATAAAGTTTTGATACTTAGAATTATATTCAACTAAAGTTCCTTTTAATGCCTTACCATCAATACTAATCACTTCGCCTTCTTTAGGCTTTGCGTTATCCATAGCCCAATTCTGGAAAACCTGAGACAATTCATCAAAATCTATATTATTTACTACTCTAAATATTGTTGCGTAAGTCGGTAATCGATCTTTATGAGGCTTCAGATATTTAAGAATATCATCAGCATTCTTTTTAATAAATCTCTCTATTCCGCGATAGCCATATTGACCGCTCATCGTTGACATCAAAACCAGCAATAATACGAATGTTTGATTGTGACGTGTGCCTTCACGGCGACGCTTATCTGTCAATGTATCCAGATAATTCACTAACGTTTTCTTTTCCATAAATCCCCCCAGATTTGAAAACTTTGTGTTCTGATTGCCATAATATACATTATTATCAGTTATTTACAAAGAACAAATCAACCCTGCTCCTTGACGAAGGAATGGTGGCATACGAAGTATGAGTTTATACTGAGCATCGCAGAAGTAGAGTTGATTAAACTTCACTACCCCAGCACCCTCTCTATACATTCAAAATATTTTTTACATTACTTCATATTCTTTCATGTATTGCTGTTAAATATTATGTATATTGTGATGTTTTGATAATTATTAAACTACACGTAAACATGGCAAAAGATAAACTTAGATATATCACTGATGAAGCTGCAACTACCGATGACTTCGGTACGCACGCCAATATAGCTACCACCCTACTCGACACTATCGCAGATAAAGATAATAAGCCAATGACTATCGGTCTGGAAGGCTCCTGGGGCTCAGGCAAGTCCACTGTTGTGAATTTAATGTTTGAGGGAATAAAGAACGGTTTTATTGAATCTAAAACAGATAAAGTTACTTCTGAAAATGATGACAAGGAAAGCTCTGAGTCTCAAAAAAACGAGAATGTTAAAAATGAGAAGTGGCAAAACATAGAATACTTCTATATAGATGTTTGGCAGCACGAGCACTCTTGTATTAAGAGGGCTATTTTACATGAGATGATAGAATCCTTGGCAGATAAGAAAGATAAAAAAAATAGGAAGCAGTTCCAAGATATCAAAAACAAAATTAAAGGAACATATTCAACTTCCAACTTTACAGCACTTACCCTGCTTTTTCTATCACTTACAATTTTGACTCCATTCAGTACAGAAGTTGGTATAAAATTGTACGAAGACGGTAATTACTTTTGGGCTTTTGCAGCTTGCTTACCTGTTATTAGTTTGATTATTATAATATTCAATCTCCTGAATAAAAATTTTAGAAAAGATTTCTATGGAGAAAAGTCTGATGATTTAGCTCTAGCTGAACAAGTCACTACCACTTTCTCAAACTCTTCAATCGAATTCAAAGAATACTTTGATCAAATTTTATCTATGATTGATAAAGAAAAGAAAACCCTAATAGTCTTCGACAATCTCGACCGAATAGATGAAAAGAAAGCCAAAGAAATGTGGGCTGAACTCCAAGTCTTTATGCAGTATAGAAATCCTGGTGATAGAAACAAAGAAAAACAAACACGTCCTTGGATAATTATTCCTTATGATATTGAAGGGATTAGGAAGATTTGGGGAAGTAAGATTGATAATCAAGGTGTCGAAACAATTGACAAAGAACTCGTAAAATCTTTCTTACAAAAAACTTTTCAAGCTCGAATTCATGTGCCGAAACCTCTTGAAAGTAACTGGAGAGTATATCTTGAACTACAACTTAAAAAAGCAACAAAAGATAAAGATCTTGTAGCAGAACTCAAAGGTTATATCGAATCCCATTTTATAGCTAATCACAAAATGACCCCAAGAGAAATCAATACGATAATCAATCAGATAGTTATTTACAATAATTCGTTGACAGACATTATTCGAAATAGAAATCTTTGTGATTTTGTTATACAGAAATATATAAATTTATGGGATGACACTATCTTTTTGAATCAGTTAACATCTAAAACTGGAGATAAAACTACTTCTTTAGCCGCTGATGAAAGTACTGAAGATTATATTAAGGAAATGGCTGCCTTAATGTACAACGTATCAAAAGATGAAAGTCTTGAACTTTTTTTAAGTAAAATCATATCAAATCTACCTGATGGAAATAAACCTGAATACCATAAAAATGCAATAGTTTACTTCGCTAAAACACACCCCGATAGCTTGATAGATATATACTTTGATATATTAAGTAAGACAAGCAGATTGCAATCTATCTTGTTACATGTAGAGTTTATTCAAAAAGAATTAACTCCTATATTGAAAGAGCAAACTACTAATCTAAAAAATGCAATTCAGTTATATGGAGCAGATGAATTTCATACAATAAATTTATTAGAAGAGTTTGAATCTATAAACACGTTTTTCAAATTCTACGATATAGACAATGATAATGCTTATTTGCAATTTGTTTTTAAATATCTAAACCAAGCTGCAAAAATATACAACTCTAATGAGTTTGAAATCTCACTGAAGTATGCAAAATTTGCAGAGTTAAATTTTAGGTTGGTAGCCCTTTTAGATACTAAAAACCTACTACATAAAAGTGCAGACTATATTGCCAAACTTGAAAATAGAATTGTAATATCAGCTCTTGGATTTTATAACATATATAAATTCCATAAAAAGAATTTAAATATGTTTGTAAAAATATATTCAATCGATATCAATCACATTATTTCTGAAGATATTGATATATCATCAAAGTTGTTGGTAAATAATAACTTTGATGAAATATTCGAAGCATACCAGAATCTTAATACAACTTATCATATTGATTTATACACAATTTTTTCTACTTGGCTTGAGATTTCTGAACTAAGAAGCATAGTTGACTGCTCTACGCTTGACTTATTAGTAAAAATGATATTAGCTGATCAAAATAGACAAAATCTATCTAAAAAGTATAGGCAAGATTTACTTGAGAGAACTCCTGTTATTTGGTTTATTATGAATAGTATTCAAGGAATTCATTATACTAACACTTCTAACATAAATTTAGACGAACTTAGAAAAAAGTTAATAGAGATTATTCAAATTGAATTCCCTCCATCTGCCATAACAGTTCCTGAAAGTTATAGAGATTCTATGTTAGAATTACTTGATGGTGTTATTGTAAAAGTTAAACATCCAAACAACTCATAATAATAAAAACACCCCCACTCTCATAATGCTGAAAGTGGGGGTTTCATTTTTCAAAAATCTAAGTGGGATTATTCTTATGATTTTTGATGCAATGGGAATTTTGCTGTAAATTCTTTTACTTCGTTTCTTACTTCAGCGTAAACTTCTTCGTTGTCTAAGTTAGTAAGAACTTTATCGATCATGCCTGCAATTACTTTCATGTCTTCTTCTTTGCATCCGCGAGAAGTCATAGCAGCAGTACCTAATCTGATACCTGAAGTTACTAATGGAGAGCGTTTTTCGCCCGGTACAGTGTTTTTGTTACAAGTGATGCCCGCTTCATCCAAAGAGTTTTCAGCTTTTTTACCTGTGATGTCTTTGTTTGTAAGGTCGATAAGCATCAAGTGGTTATCAGTGCCGTCAGAAACTAATTTATAACCTTTAGCGATCATTTCAGCAGCCAAAGCCTGAGCGTTAGCCATTACCTGATCGATGTATCTGTCGAAAGAGTCAGTCAAGCATTCGCCGAAAGCAACAGCTTTAGCAGCGATAACGTGCATCAACGGACCACCTTGGATACCAGGCATAACAGTAGAATCCAAAAGCTCACTCATCATTTTAGTTCTGCCCGATTTAGGAGCAACTACGCCAAATGGATTTTCGAAATCTTTACCCATCATGATAAGACCACCGCGAGGGCCGCGCAAAGTTTTGTGAGTAGTAGAAGCTACTACGTGGCAATGAGGAACAGGGTTGTTCAATTTGCCTTTTGCAATAAGACCAGCCGGATGAGCGATATCAGCAAACAAGAAAGCACCGATAGAATCAGCGATTTCACGGAAGCGTTTGAAGTCGATATCTCTTGGGTAAGCAGAAGCACCAACAGTGATAAGTTTTGGTTTGTGCTCTTTAGCTAATTTTTCAACATTATCATAATCGATTCTGCCAGTTTCAGGATCAAGAGTATAAGGGATAAAGTTATACAATTTACCTGAGAAGTTCACAGGAGAACCGTGAGTCAAGTGACCACCGTGAGAAAGGTCTAAGCCCATCACAGTGTCGCCCGGTTTGATAAAAGTCATGTAAACAGCCATGTTAGCTTGAGAGCCACTGTGCGGCTGCACGTTAGCATACTCAGCACCAAAAAGTTTTTTAAGTCTGTCGCGAGCTATATCTTCCGCAACGTCAACCCATTCGCAGCCGCCATAGTAGCGTTTGCCAGGGTAACCTTCAGCGTATTTGTTAGTAAGCACTGAACCTTGCACTTCCATAACTTCAGGAGAAGTGAAGTTTTCACTAGCGATAAGCTCGATTTTTTCATGCTGTCTATTATATTCTTTAGTGATAGC
Source organism: uncultured bacterium (assembly GCA_942490685.1). Lineage (GTDB taxonomy): Bacteria > Bacteroidota > Ignavibacteria > Kapaibacteriales > UBA2268 > JBFHIJ01. The sequence goes on along the minus strand of CALNXW010000016.1, from coordinate 80,244 downwards.
ATCAAAAACTTCAGGATCTGCTTTTTTGATCAAATCGTACATTTTCGATATCCTTGATTTTTATTTGAAATTGGGTATTACTCGGGATTAAATAAAGCTTTGTAAAATTATCCAAAATAAAGGATATTATCAAATGATTTTGGTTTCAGTAAAAGGGAATAAATCTGTTAGATATGATGCGCCTATAAAAAGAAATCTAGTGCGGCATAATTTTAGGATTTAATATTACTGAATAGGCTAAAGGGACGAGACAATCCACAAATAGAATTGCCTCAGGCCTTTTCTTATAAATTGACTAATCAAATTGCATATTATAATAAGAAAGCTTTCCAGTTTCCTCATCAATCTGATAAATTGCATAATGAATATTTTCAGGATCAATATCACCGTCAAGAGTTACATCATTTGGATCTATCATAGCAATTGTCACCAGATCTTCGTAAACTTCAGATATATAAAAGAAAGTATTCTTTTTGAGATATTGTTTTTCTTCCCCGTAAATATTGGCGCTGACAAACTTATAATCAATATTGTGCAGCAATGTTCTATCTTCAGCAAAATTATGCATCAAAAGCTGTGTTGATAAATCTTCATTCACCGGAACAATGAACCACTCGCCCCAGAGTCCCATTTCCAAATCTTCAAGAAGCGGTTCACGTTTACATTTTGCAGATCCAATGTAAGTAGTGTCATTCGCCTCGGAAATGTAGCTAAAATCAATATTATGTTTTTTAGAAAGCTGGCTACCTGTGACGTGCATATTATAGAGTAGTTCACCGCCGATTGCCTGGCTGATAGTACCTGTTTGTTTTTCATTTACATCAGTCATTCCGTCTTTAATCAAAAAACCAATTAGAGTAATGAAGCCAATAACTCCGAGAGCAATGATTAGAGAGGCAATAATTGTAATTATCTTTTTCTGCTTTTTTATTTTTTCTTTTCTACTTTGCATGAAGCTTTCCGAAATTTCATCAGATTCAGAAGGGTATTTGTCTTTATAAGGATCATCGCCATAAAGATTGTCTCCTACGTCTCCGGGAAAAGCATGCATAGTGAATATAGCGAATCCTCCTAAATATGGCACTAAGCCTAAGAAAATAAAATAGCCGGATTTACCTATATCATGAAAACGTCTGATTGATAATCCTAGGTTTGCTATCATTATTGTCAGAACATAAATAGCGAACAGAATAAGAAGAACTCCACTGAAAGAATTAACAGAGAATTCGGGATCGAAAGGTTTTTTTATATCAATACCAATAATATGAATAATAACTTGAGCAATTAAGAAGGGTATCAAATAAGACAAGAGCATAAACATCCAGTAATCTTTCCTAGATGTTCTTCCATTATAATCAAATGCACTTTTAAATGTGTCAATAAAAGACTTTAACATAAAATTGTTTCTCAAATATTTAAAAATGCAAATATATGTAATTATTCCTTAATATTATAAGACATATTAGTCACATAAGAAAGAGGTTGAAAATCTTTTTTATTTGCTTAGATGAAATACAAAGTTTAAAGAAATGTGCAATAGAATCCACCCCGCCTTCTGCGAATGCTCAGCATGAACTTATACTTCGTGACAAATCGCATTTGAAAAGCGACTGCTTTCAGGGCAGCTAAAGAATAGACAATGATTGCTTTCTTAGCCGCAAGCTGAAGCATGCGGTTGCACTTGTGTAAGTGTATTCAATCGATGGCTTGAGACAGTGGAGTGTGATTGGGGTATGGTAATAATCCACCCTGCTTCGGCGAATGCTCAGCATGAACTCATACTTCGTATGACACCCCTCTAAAGGCAGGGTTGATTCATTCTAAGAGTGTCGCCAATAATTCAATGTTGTCGGCACTCTCGTATATAAAGTTAGTACAGTCACTACGCTTTTGTGACCTAAAAATATTGAGGCAAATCGTTTTTAATATGCTCATTACTGAAGCTGCATTAGGATATTTTACTCGCCAAGCATCTTCTTTCATTACCACATCTTTTACCCAATGTAATTGATTTTCTATGCCCCAATGTTTGCGTATTGTTTGCAAATAATACTTAGCAGATTTTGTTTGACTACTCAAGTAATAATGCACATGTATTTCTTCTTTTTGTTTAGTTTTTCTTATTCTTTTTATCTTTACTAATTGCTGTGAACCGCACCATTCTTGCTTTATTTCAGAACTCAAAGTATAAACATATACTTTACGAGTTTCTATTCTATCTCGATTTTTCTCTTCTTTTTTACAATAATCTACTCTCTTTGACCAGCTTGAACTCAAGCTTTCAAGCTTTTCGAACAAATGCTTTTGATTCTTTTTTACGCAAATTATATAGTTGTTGTTACTGTTAACAATCGTTCTTAGAGTTTTTTTGACAGTGTAAAGCGTCCATTGTAAAGACAACTCCGGTCAATCCTAAATCTCCAATAAGCTGCTCTACAACACCGATTTCGCTAGATTTTTTATTTTCATATTTACTCACGCCAACTACCATTTGACTCGATTGTGAATATGCAGAAACTATACTTATAAAGTTTTGATACTTAGAATTATATTCAACTAAAGTTCCTTTTAATGCCTTACCATCAATACTAATCACTTCGCCTTCTTTAGGCTTTGCGTTATCCATAGCCCAATTCTGGAAAACCTGAGACAATTCATCAAAATCTATATTATTTACTACTCTAAATATTGTTGCGTAAGTCGGTAATCGATCTTTATGAGGCTTCAGATATTTAAGAATATCATCAGCATTCTTTTTAATAAATCTCTCTATTCCGCGATAGCCATATTGACCGCTCATCGTTGACATCAAAACCAGCAATAATACGAATGTTTGATTGTGACGTGTGCCTTCACGGCGACGCTTATCTGTCAATGTATCCAGATAATTCACTAACGTTTTCTTTTCCATAAATCCCCCCAGATTTGAAAACTTTGTGTTCTGATTGCCATAATATACATTATTATCAGTTATTTACAAAGAACAAATCAACCCTGCCTCTAAAGGGGAATTTTTAAGAGGCTTAATTGGATAATTAGTCGATCCTGAAAAAGTCAAACAAGAGCAAAAACGATTAAACAATAGGGCACTAAATTCAAAATTAGTGCCTTTTCAAATTTGGCAAAAAGAAAACGCAAGTTACTAAGTAGCTTTTTGAAGTTAAAAGCTGCACAAGCCAGCATCACATTTATAGAATCTCCCTCTAATCCCTTCAAAAAGTTTCTGCCTAATCTGTAATCTGATTTTAAATGTCCTATAATTGGCTCTATTGCTGATCTTCTTCTAAATCGTTTTCTGTAAGATTGTGATTTCACCTGCTCTCGGGTTCTTTTATGCACTCTTAATAACTCAGTATCACCAATTTTTTTCCTCCCACGGTATCCCTCGTCAATTAAGACTTTTTTCGGATGTCTATTGCATAAGCGATGATATTGCTCTAGAGCTGATGGCAGAGTATGACCATCATACGGATTCCCGGTAAAATTTAAAGCACCGACAATTATATTGCTGTTTTTTGTTGTCAGTATTGATACTTTAGAGCCAAATTCATAACGTTTATTTGGTTTTCCTTTAGAAATACAGGCTACTTCCGGTTCGTGAAAACTGTAAACTTTATTTTTGTCTTTTCTTGTCTGGGATAATATTTTTTTTGATACTTCTATCTCATTAGAATATGCCAATTGAAGGTCTTTGGGAAGTTTACGTAGTAAATCTCTGAGAAGTCTTGCACTAATTGTTTTAATTTTTCTTGCTGCACTGCGCCCTTGTTTTGCTCGCTTTGGTGTTGATAAATATCTCAAATACCATTTAAGTGTTGGGATTGTGCGTTTATAAGATTGACGCAAACGAACTTTCGTCTTATCGGCTATTCGCCATACCCAATTAATAACTTTTAGATGTAATTTTGTATCTGTTGGAAAGGTAATATTTTTTTCCTGAACGGTAGTGTCTGCTGTTATTTCAGATTCCATAGCTTTTCTGCCATGAAGTTTTATCGATATTTGTAATATTTTTTCTGCTCCGGATTCACCTATCCTTTTTCGAAAAACTGTTAATTCCGATGGATCACAAGGGAAGTTCCATTGAAACTCAGTTTCACCTGAGAAAAATTGCCAATAAGGATTTTCAAGCCAAGTATAAACCACATTTTCATCTGACATATTGTACATATGTTTCAACATCAGAAGAGATACCATTAAACGTATTGATTTTGCGGGGCGTCCGAAGTTTTTCTTATACTTTTTGCCAAATTCTTCTTCAAATTCTGACCATGGAACTATTTGGCTTAGCTTGTATAAGGGGTGTTTAGGATTTAATGTTTCTGATAAGCCTTCGTAAAGAAAGGAGCTTTGCTGATTATTATTGCGATTTTTCATAACAAAATTGTGATTTAGATTGCAAGATTTTTGTTCAAAAATAACACTTTTCTGCAATCTAAACCACTACTATTCTTACTTAACTCGCTTTATTGATTGGTGATTAGATATTTTTTCAGGATCGACTATTTAATCTCTGCAAAATCACAGAATGAGAAGTGGAGGCAAGCGTTCTTTTTTCTTTTCTAAGGTTACTGAGCTTGTCGAAGTATTACCGCAAAAAAAAAGAAAAAGAAATGGAAAAGGTCGCGCAAATCTCTTGTTTATTTGGTTGGTAAAAGGGAATTTGAAAAGGAATACACCCCGTTTACGGTCATATCCGAAAGCTGAAGAATAGACAATGATTGCTTTCTTATCCGCAAGCTGAAGCATGCGGTTGCACTTGTGTATATGTTTGCAATCAATGGCTTGAGACGGCGGAGTGTGATAGGGTGATGGTGATAATCCATCCCGCCTTCTGCGAATGCTCAGCATGAACTCATACTTTGTGATATACAATAACTTTCGCTAAGTTCTGACTTTACAGTTCTACAGCAATACTATAGATAAATCTTCTTCCAAATGCTGCAGTAGGTAATGAATTGACATTTTGTCTGCGCCTAATATACTCAGGGATGAGCATATCACTTCCATTTATGTTGGTTATAGATAAGGTATGTGTAAGCCCGACAAAAAACTTAACATGGTGATGATAGCTGCCATGTAAATTTAAAGTATACTGAGCAGGAATCTCTTCAAGCAAGGCATCTGTTTTGCTGTAATACATACCATTAGCGGAAATGGTGAAATTTCCGAAATCTTTACTCAGACCGTAAGAAACAGTATGCTTAGGAGCAAATCTTAAATTTGAATATGCCTCATAATTATCTTCACCGGCAACATAATTATAGTTTAAATATGCATTCAATATTTCTTTGTTTACATATTTGAGTTCAAGTTCCGCACCATATCCGGCAAATTCCCCAACATTTCTATATTTGGCCGGTTGTGTAACATCCGGTCTTATTCTTTGAATTAGATTGCTATATTTACTATAGAATATAGTAGATTGGATAAAAAAGTTGTTAAACTTGGACAAAAATGCTAATTCATGCGAAGCTGATTTTTCGGGTTGAAGACTATTATTGCCAAGCACTGTCGGATGGTTAAAATACAGCTCCAGCATATTAGGTGTTCTGTATGATTCACCATAAATAAGCTTAATCGCACTAGTTTTTGATATTTTTATATTTGCAGTTGCTCTGGAAGAAATATTAGAGCCAAAAATATCATTGCCTGTAACTCTGGTGCCTAGTAGCAGGCAAACAGGAGAATAATTTATACTTGCCTGAGCAAAAGCAGAGTATTCGGTAATTGCCTTTTCTCCAATCATGTTGGACCCGAGTACAGTATCCAGAGGTATAAAGTAGGTAGTATGTGAATAGTCAACACCTCTAAAAATATCAGCACCTACTTCAAATTTCCAATGGTCATTTAGAGTATAGTTCAAGTTTGCAGAAGAGCCTATTTTATCACCTGATAATTTGATACCGGTAGTTTTGTCAGCATTATTAGGATAATCTCTAACAAAATGATCATAATAAACTTGAAAATTGAATGCCAAAGGATCCAGCAATTTAAGCTCATTGATACTGTAGGCGGCTAAAACACCTTTATCTCTAAACATCGAACCTGCAGCAGTTGCATAGGATATATTCATTCCCGGATATGTAAATTCATGTTCAAACAAATTAACAAAGAAAGAATGCTCTTTATACTTCAAGTTCAAGTTAGCAGTATTTGAATGTTCAATCTCCTGAAAATAGAATACAGAATCATATGTTTTAGAAACCCCAATTTCTTCACTCGAGATATCAGGAGCAAAATCCATTAAATATGGTTCGCGTTCTTCATTGCTATTTGAGAAAGACAGTACTGCTACAAGCTCAAAAAACTTTTGGCTAACGTTCACAGAAACAGCATTTACTCCCGGAACTCCAACTTTTGCCTGAGCTGTTAGTTCTGATTCTTCAGGCAATTTTGTTATTACATTAATAACTCCGGAATAGGCATTGGTTCCATAAAGCACTGAAGCAGCACCTTTAAGTATTTCTATGCGTTCCACATCATTAATATTGATACGATCTAAAGTGTGATTACCATAAATTGTAAGCCAAGTCGGGATATTATTAATAAGCAATAGTACTTTGTTATTGTAGTAATTCTGCATTATGCCGCGGAAAGTCTCTACATTCCTATCCAAATTAGTTTGAGCGATATCAACCCCTGCCACTATTCTAACTGCTTCGGCAACAGTTTCAAAATGGAAGTTTTTTATCATATCTTTGTCTATAACCGAAACAACTGAAGGACTAGAAAATATTTCACTTGGAGCAGAGGCAGAGACCTTTATCTGTATCTGCATAAGTTCTTCCATAGTCATATTTCGTATATGGTCATATTCATCTTCAGCTGAACTAAGACTCACACAAAGAGTTAAAAATATGGCAATCCAAACAATCATATAGTATTTATTACATTCATAATACAGAGCTACTAAAATGTAGACTACATTTACTGTAGATTATTTTGCATTAAAATTAATGCAACTATATTAACCATGCAATCCATTTTTTATAACTATATAGCAAATTAATCTATTTTTGATTGTTATTTACAATGTCTACTCACCTATAATTTTGACTAGTACTCGTTTTTTCCTCTTTCCGTCGTACTCTCCGTAAAATATTTGCTCCCAGGGGCCAAAATCCAATTTACCATTTGTAATGGCACAAGTGACCTCTCTACCCATAATTTGTCTTTTTAGATGTGCATCTGCGTTATCTTCATATCCGTTATGAGCGTATTGAGAGTGTGGCTTTTCCGGAGCAAGTTTTTCCAACCATTTTTCAAAATCGCTATGCAAGCCGGACTCATCGTCATTGATAAAAACTGAAGCAGTAATATGCATTGCATTTACAAGTATCATCCCTTCCATAATCCCACTTTCGTCTATGCATTGCTGCACATCTCTTGTAATATTTAGATACTGCCTTCTTTGAGTGGTATTAAACCATAATTCTTTTCTGTAGCTTTTCATTTTGGCCTCTTTGATCGAAAATTATTGATGTTAACAAATATAATATTATAGATGACAAAAGAAAAATTGTAACATTGTTTGAATTTATGTGTCTATAGAGTAATATAGATAATGTATAACTAGGAGTAAAACTATGAAATATATAATACTAATACCTCTATTTATTATGCTGGCAGCATGCTCTAAAGAAACGTCAACATCGACGAACCCTATAGATAATAACACGCAGGGTGGAAACTTGGAGATTGGTACAGAGGCACCTGATTTCGAATTAACTGATAAAGACGGGAATCCGGTTCGCCTGAGTGATTACAGAGGCAAAGTTGTTTTTATTGACTTCTGGGCTTCATGGTGCAATATTTGTGTGAAAGCAATTCCTGAAGTAAAGCAAATTTATAATAAATATAAAAATAAAGATTTCGAGATGATTGGTGTATCTGTAGACTACAAACAAGAAGAATGGAAGCAGGCAATCACAGCATACGGAATGGACTGGATACATGTTTATGATGAGAAAGCTCCTTCTGATAAAAATGTGGCCTCTCTGAAATACAGAGTCTCAGGCATACCTACTGTTGCGATAATTGACAAAGAAGGAAAAATAAGATACTTAAGCTATCACAACAAAATCCAAATTGAGAAGATAATAGATCAGTATATTGATTAGAAATGGAGAGGAAGATTTTGAGGTGGATTTAGAGGCTGCCTCATGAGTCAAAAATCAAAGTTGTAATATCAATATTTGTGGTATCAAACACCCCGTCTCACTTCGCGATCCACCCCTCTTTAAAAAGAGGGGAATTTTTTTAATAAGTGAAATAATAACTAGTTATTGATGCGTTGATTACTCTAAATATTCCCCTTCTTCTCAAGAAGGGGTGCCCGAAGGGCGGGGTAGTTGCGGCATCATTACTTGTATTTTCACTTATGAGACAGCCTCTACGTAGATACACCTTCTTTTTAACGACAAGCCATGCCATTGGTCGGCTATCATTCTAAATTATAAGATAATTTAGAGGCTAGCCTTCCGATTTTACTCATCAAGCCAATTTCTCCAAATTTTGAGAAGAGCTTGCCGTATTTACGGTAGATCAAATTGAAGAGTAAATATGATGTGCGTCTTCGTTTTTGCTCCGGCATTCTTTTGTAGATGTTTTTGAAGGAGTAGAAATCTTTGTATATCTTCAGGTAACCGGATTTTAATTCCTCTTCACTCATTCCTTTGGGCTTAAATACAACATTGGAGGTATTATATTTTCTTAGTTCTTTATCAGATATCCTGCCTTCCTTTTCCAATTTATTATAAAACACAGTGCCCGGATATGGAGTAAGAATATGTGCTGTCATAGTTTCAATCTTATTGACAACTAACCAATTCAAAGTATCTTCGAATACTTCCTTTCTGTCATTATCAAATCCAAAGACCAGACTTGCGTTTACCATAATTTTATGCTGATGCAGCATAGAGATCAAGCTATTATACTGTTCTATTTTGTTCTGTGATTTATGGACGCTACTAATAGAGTTCTTGTTAATAGATTCGAAACCTATAAATAAACTCTTGCAACCTGTATCAGCTATTCGCTTAATTAGCTCAGGATATTTAACTAGATTTGTGGAAACAGCTGCGTGCCAGGTGATTTTTAGAGGAGATATTTCTTCCAGAAATTCCTCTATCCAATCTAAATTACCTATCAGATTATCATCTATAAACATAATCTGTTTGTTATTCAGCGCTTTAATTTCTTTAATAACTTCCGGGATTGGTCTATTTCTATAAGTGCTTTCTACATAGTCGCAGCTATTATAACAAAAATCACATTTGAACGGACAGCCTCTGCTTGTCACTACAATATTATAATATAGATATTTGGAAGTGTCAACAGTATTCCAGTTAGGGATGGGGACTTTAGATAAGTCTGTCACTTCTTTTGACTTATATTTTTTTTGCAGCTTATCATTGCAAATATCATCAAGCATCAATTCCCACACATTCTCTGCTTCACCTACGCAGACAGCATCACAAAATTCCGCTAACTCATCAGCCATAGCCGAAGCATGAATGCCACCAAATATTACCTTCACTCCCTTGTTTCTATACATAGTAGAAATTTCCTTAGAACGCTCGGAAGTATCTACATTAACATTGATTCCTACAACATCAGGTGAATCATCAAAATTCAGTTTCTCTATATTTTCATCGGCTATATGAACTTTATGTTTGGCAGGAGTCAATGACGCAACAGTAACAAGAGAAAGTGATGGAGACATTCTACGTTTGAATTCAGAATCCATAGGTCGCAAGCTCATTTTAGGAGAGATCAGTTTGATGCTGAGACTATTTCGCATACAATTCCATCCGATTTTATCACATTTATCTATATAATCTGCTACACGCTTAGGTGGAATGGGTTCCGTATTTTTTTTGGATTTTTATTCCTTATACATCCATTTGTTTTAGTTATATTTAATTATTGGAAAGTAATTCTATCTCATCGCCCTTGCAGGGCTCAAATATTATGGTTGACACTTACCCCATGGCGTTGCCATGGTCTTATATCTCGCAGCCCTTCAGGCTGAAATGCTAAATAAATATCATAAAATAGAGGCTGAAAGCCTCGAAGAGAATAGCCCATGGCAATGCCGTGGGAATAAATACGCATCAAAAACTAAGAGCCCTCAAAGGGCGGGAAGAATCAAATGAAGTATTCTCAAGCTGATGATCTCATCGCCCTTGCAGGGCTCAAATATTATGGTTGACACCTACCCCATGGCGTTGCCATGGTCTTATATCTCGCAGCCCTTCAGGCTGAAATGCTAAATAAATATCATAAAATAGAGGCTGAAAGCCTCGAAGAAAATAGCCCATGGCAAAGCCGTGGGAATAAATACGCATCAAAAACTAAGAGCCCTCAAAGGGCGGGAAGAATCAAATGGGGCATTCATTATCTGAAGTTTATGTGCATATAGTTTTTAGTACAAAAGATAGAACACAGAGCATAAAACATGAAATCAATAACAGATTATACGCATATCTTGGTGGAATATGTAAAGGTTTGGAATGCTCTCCTATATCCATAGGTGGTTATTACGATCATGTTCATATTCTTTGCGTTTTGTCAAAAAAAATCAGTATTGTCTCTCTTGTTGAACATTTGAAAAAACAGTCTTCTAGGTGGATGAAAGAACAGGGTGAGGAATATTCCAATTTTTACTGGCAAACCGGATACGGAGCGTTCTCAGTACATAAATCCCAGTTACATGAAATCACAAAATATATAGAAAATCAAATTGAACATCACAAACGATTTGATTTTAAACAAGAATACAAGGCAATCTTAGATAAATTAGGTGTTAGATATGATGAAAAGTATCTTTGGATTTAGCAATCTCATCGCCCTTGCAGGGCTCAAATATTATGGTTGACATTGTATACCATGGCGTTGCCATGGTCTTATATCTCGCAGCCCTTCAGGCTGAAATGCTAAATAAATATCATAAAATAGAGGCTGAAAGCCTCTAAGAGAATAGCCCATGGCAAAGCCGTGGGGGGAACATAAACCATTCCACACAAAAAAATCCCTACTCAGAGAAAATATCCGAGCAGGGATTCAATTTATATTAGGTTTTGCGTGGGGTGATGATTACATCATGCCGCCCATGCCACCCATTCCGCCCATACCACCCATGTCAGGCATACCAGGCATTCCACTGTTTTCTTCAGGTTTGTCAACGATTGTAGCTTCTGTAGTCAATAATAGACCTGAAACTGAAGCTGCATTTTCTAAAGCAACGCGAGAAACTTTAGTTGGATCGATTACACCAGCTTCGATCATGTTGCAGAACTCATCAGTTCTTGCATTATAACCGAATGCATCTTTACCTTCTTTGATTTTGTGAACGATAACAGATGCTTCCAAACCAGCGTTAGTAACAATCTGGCGAATTGGTTCTTCGATTGCTCTGCGAATGATGTTGATACCGGTAGTTTCATCATCATTATCACCTTCCATTTCACCTAATTTTTCAATTACGCGAATGTAAGCAACACCACCACCAGGTACGATACCTTCTTCAACAGCAGCGCGAGTTGCATGAAGAGCATCTTCAACGCGAGCTTTTTTCTCTTTCATTTCTACTTCTGTAGCAGCACCGATTCTGATTACAGCAACACCACCAGCTAATTTAGCAAGGCGTTCTTGTAATTTTTCGCGGTCATAATCAGAAGTTGATTTTTCGATTTGAGTTCTGATTTCATTAACTCTTCTCTTAATATCATCAGAAGCGCCTGCACCTTCGATAATAGTTGTGTTATCTTTATCGATAGTGATACGCTTAGCAGTACCAAGTTCAGCAAGAGTAGCAGCTTCTAATTTGTAGCCTTTTTCTTCGCTGATAACAGTACCACCAGTAAGAACTGCGATATCTTCAAGCATTGCTTTACGGCGATCACCGAAACCAGGAGCTTTAACAGCAGCTACTTTCAATGTACCGCGCAATTTGTTAACTACCAAAGTAGCTAATGCTTCGCCTTCCAAATCTTCAGAGATGATCAAAAGACCACGACCTGATTGAGAAGTTTTTTCCAATACAGGAAGAAGCTCTTTAATATTAGAGATTTTTTTGTCGTAGATTAAGATATATGGATCATCCAATACTGTTTCCATAGAGTCAGCATCAGTGATAAAGTATGGAGAAAGGTAACCGCGGTCGAACTGCATACCTTCTACAGTATCTAATTCAGTTTCAGTACCTTTTGCTTCTTCAACAGTGATAACGCCATCTTTACCAACTTTTTCCATAGCTTCAGCGATAAGTTCGCCGATAGTGTTGTCATTATTAGCAGAGATAGAGCCAACTTGAGCGATTTCTTTTTTACCTTCAACGTCGCGAGAAAGTTTAGCTAATTCAGCAGTAACTCTAGCAACAGCTTTGTCGATACCGCGTTTCAAATCCATAGGATTTGCACCTGCAGTAACGTTTTTCAAACCTTCGCGGTAGATAGCTTGAGCAAGAACAGTAGCAGTAGTAGTACCGTCACCTGCAACATCAGAAGTTTTAGAAGCAACTTCGCGCACCATGTTAGCGCCTAAGTTTTCGATTGGATCTTCTAATTCAACTTCTTTAGCAACAGTAACACCATCTTTAGTAACAGTAGGTGCACCGAATTTTTTATCTATAATAACATTACGACCTTTAGGGCCTAAAGTAACTTTAACAGTATCAGCAAGTTTGTCCACACCTAATTTAAGGATAGAACGAGCTTCGACATCAAATTTGATGATTTTTGCTCCCATGTTTATTTCCTCCGATAAGATTTAATCAATTAATACAAAACAAAATTAGTCATTGATAACAGCGAATACGTCACTTTCGCGCATCATAAGAAGTTCCTCTCCGTCTACGTTGATTTCAGTACCGGAGTATTTGCCGTAAAGCACTTTGTCGCCTACTTTAACTTCCAATTCGATCAAGTTGCCATTTTCTACGCGTCCTTTTCCTGCAGCGATAATTTCGCCCTGCATAGGTTTTTCTTTAGCAGTATCAGGTAAAATAATACCACCCTTAGTAGTTTCTTCTGCCTTTGCAGGTCTCACGATGATGCGGTCATGCAATGGTTTTAGCGTCATCTTTCTTTCTCCCAAAAAATTTGTGCTTACCAATGAAATAAAACATTTGAATTAATTATTAGCACTCGCTTTTGGTGAGTGCTAAAACTATAACGCAAATATAAAATATTTATTGCGATAGTGCCAAATTTTTTTTGCGAAATACGTATTGAAAATTTTGTTTACTGAGAAGTTAAATTTGAATCAATTTAAATCAGAAAGGCTATATATTAGGATAGTTGTAACGTACTGCTGCACCAGCTCCCCTAAAAGGTTCACTTTTCAACTATATTGGAAGCCATGCCATTAAAAACGAAAAAATGGAAAGGAAGAACTGAGTACCAATATAGCCTCCCAAACAGGCCGTTTGGACGAAATGTAGCTGTTTGAAGAAGTACTGTTTCTCCGCCTTCTTCAATTATTTCGAATTCTAGCCAGGCCTCACCCGGTAATTTCATTTCTGCATAAAGGAGAAGTCTTTTTTTAGCTTTATTTGCAACAATAACACGCCAGAAGTCAAGAGCATCACCGGCATTAATATCATGGCGATTTGTTCTTCCCCTGCGAAGTCCTACTCCACCAAAGACTTTATCTAAAAATCCACGGATTGACCATAGCCAATCGGCGTAAAACCAACCGGTATCGCCTCCTATGCTCCATAGATTCTCCATTGTCTTAGATACATCAGTAACTTCTTTGCGACGGATATCCTTAAATGTGCCATGCTCAGGCACTTTAAGTACATCATCTAAATGCGCATATTTTGTATCTTTATTAATGGAATCTTTCCATGATGAAAGTACATTATCTTGCTCTATCTTCTTAAAAGCAAGTGCCACAGCCTCCTTATAACTTATCAAGTCGACATCCAATAATTCCTTTATACTACGCTCGGCGCAAATAACATCAATTTTCATGGAGTTTACTAAATTCACTGCTAAAGGATAAGATGTAGATGTAATAAAGTACAGCCAATATGAAGACAGGCGGGGTGTCATAATAGGCAATGTTAAAATAATTCTCTTCAGCCCTCTGACTTCGGCATATTGCAGCAGCATTTCTTTATAAGTAAGAACATCATCACTGCCTATATCAAAGCTCTTATCATAAAAGCGAGTATCTAACGGAATCTTAGTCAGATATTCGATGACATTCCTTATTGCAATCGGTTGGCATCTGCTTTTGAGCCAACTTGGAGTAATCATTATCGGAAGTTTTTCTGTGATATCCCTTATAATCTCAAAAGAAGCAGAACCTGATCCGATTATAATGCCGGCACGCAAAGTAGTAAGTGCAGCTTTTGCTCTGCTTAAAACGCTTTCAACATTTAGTCGCGAACGCAGATGCTCTGAGAGTTGCTCGGAATTGCTAATACCACTGAGATATAGTATATGTTGACATTTAGTATTATCAATAAGAAATACAAAGTTTTCAGCAGCAAATGTTTCTTTACTTTCGAAATTACTAACAGAGCTACTCATCGCATGAATCAGAAAATAAGCTATATCTATTTCTTCAGGGAGCAGATCATGTGGGTTGTCGTTCAAAAAGTCAACTTCTATCAGTTTTATCTGCTGCTCAGGATAAATCGACTTATCAAAACGTGAAATATCTCTGAGACAGCAATATATAACATGTCCCTGTTCAATTAGAACAGGAAGTAATCGCTTGCCAATATAGCCATTTGCACCTGTCAGAAGTATATTCATATATAGAGTGACGCATCTGTTTCAATTTATTGATAAAACGAAATAAGACTTCTCTCCTATTCTATCAGCAATTTCAGAGAGTACTGGTCAAACACAACTAAATACATACCTGGAGAATAATTCGATATATTTATTTGTCCTTCATAATTACCTTTCAGGATGAGCTTCCCTTGCAAATCTGTGATTTTGTAAGCTGTCTGAATAGGCATATTTTGCACTATAAAACTGTTTGTAGCAGGATTTGGAATTATCTTATAATATGCTTCTTCATTTTTTTCATGGATACTGCTTTCTATATCAATCTTGAAAGTCTTACTTGTATCAGCAATAAGTGGATTATTCAGGTCAGAAACTACAATCTGACAGCTTTCGATATTATTTTTATCAACAGTCCAAGTGCAGCTATTGCCCTCTTTCCACGGGACGAAAAACCAATTATTAGACTGTTTATCTGTTCTATATGCTATTTGAAAACGCTCTATATTTTTCGATTCCCAGATTATTTGAATTTCTTCTTCGGTTATTATATCCACCTTTTCCTTCCAGAAGTTGCTCAATTTTATCCATTCTTCTATTGTTTGAGCTTCAGTAGTAAATGTATATATTTTGGAATACTCGCTCCAAGAGTTATTTACTTTTGCTTTTACTCGCCAGTAATAAGCTTCTTCATAGTCCCAATCAATATCTAGATTTGCAAAATTCACGGTGTTTTGAAGTACGATTTTGGAACTTAAGATTTCAGAGAAGTTGTACTTTTTAGATACTTCAATTAGATAACTATTTGCATTGTTTACTTTCTCCCAATTAAATTTGGTGTCCAGTTTAACATCTGAAGCCTGGTTCTCAGGATTTAATAAGTAAGGTGCAGCAGGAATCAAAGTTAGGGTATCACTATGCGTCCAATTATGATTATTCCCGCTAAGAACCCAATCATAAGTAGCAATCTTATATCCTTCTCCGAACCATGGATTCATATAGTATAAATTATTTCCGGTGATTCCATGCCCCACTACGAAATGTCCGCCACCGCTATTCCACCCCCATCTTATAACAAATGGTTTTGACTCTGCAAGATTTGATTTAACTTTTTCGAAAGAAAGAGGCGATCCAAAACCTTTATTACTTAAATCACCCAGAGTTTCAAGAATCTCTTTGATAGATCCGGTATTTCCATATAAGTAGTTCCAAAAATTGCACCCAAAATTTGGATTATTACAGCAGGGAACATCGCCGAAATCGTGCCATGTAGCAGTCTGACGGGTAAACTCAGCAATTTCACATTGTTTCATATCTATAGAGTAGTAATCTAAAATACAAGAACTAACTGCAGCCCAGCACCACTGATCTTCCTCTTGTATCACTTTTTTTACATTTAATATTTGTGCAGTTGAAGAAATGAAGCTAAAAGCAAATATGATTACAAAAATTATATATCTAGTTTTCATCTTGATTTGCTCCAATGAGTTCTAAAACTTCTTCAAAAGTCAGTAAATTCACTTCCTCTGATTTTACCCGAATATACTCTAAGCCTTCCTCCTTATCTTTAACAATCACAAAATCAGATTGTATTTTGAAGCTTCTAAGCAGCCCAAGGAAAGGATACCCCTGTGATTTCTTTTGTATTTCTTGAGCCAGAACATGTGCGCCAAAATCTACTATCTTATATTCATTTTTATCAGACAATTCGACAGTCAGCAAAGCTCTATAGTTACCGCCAACAATAATTGGTATGCGCCAAGTCGAAGTAAATATTAGCTCATTACCTTTTGCAGAAAAAACCGGGATAGCGTCACCAATCTCAGCATTTTCTATTTCAGACTTACTATAAAAACCATAGTTCTCAATATAATCATCAGGAATGTCTTTAGTCAAATTGCTAAGTCCGAGTTTAATTTGAGAGTTGAACTCAGTAATTTCCAATTTGCAGTTATCTATTAAATCAATGTTGTTCTGAGCATTTGAACTTACAACAAGCAGTAATAACATTAATATCAGAGTCTTAAGCATTTATTCCTCACCTTAATTGAGATAGATTATATAATTACAATATGTAAAATATTAATTTAATAAATAATAATATTTTATAACCAACCCCAACAAATTCAAAAATTCGGACAAAAAAAAACCGTGGGATTAACCCCACGGTTGAGTATAAATAGTTGAGTATATTACCCTATTTACCTTGATTCATCAATTCTTCGATTTCATCAGCATCTACAGGAATAGATTCCATCAAATCTACAGGTCCGTTTTCAGTAACTAAGATATCATTTTCAATTCGGATACCAATACCTTCTTCAGGAATATAGATGCCCGGTTCGCAAGAGAATACCATGCCCGGTACTAATTTTTCTTGTTTAAAGCCAAGATCATGTACATCTAAGCCCATGAAGTGAGAAGTACCATGCATATAGTATTTAAAGAATAATGGGCTGTTAGGATCTTGATTTTTTACTTCTTCAGCAGTAAATAGACCTAGTTTGATCATTTCTTCTTCCATCAAACCGCATACTTCTTTGTGGTATTCATCGATAGTTGCACCAACAACTAATTTAGAAATAGCTTGTTTCATCACATATCTTACAGAGTCATAGCAAGCTCTTTGTCTTTTAGTGTATTTACCGTTTACAGGAATAGTACGGCTCAAATCACCGGCATAGTTTGCATATTCTGCACCAAAATCAAGAAGAAGAAGATCTCCGTCTTTACATTCTTTATCATTTTCAACGTAGTGAAGAACGCAAGCAGATGCGCCTGAAGCAACGATTGGGTTGTATGCATGACCATTAGCTCTGTTTCTTAAGAATTCATGCACAATTTCAGCTTCCACTTCATATTCCATAACGCCCGGTTTCACAAAGTTTAGCAATCTGCGGAAAGCTTTTTCTGTGATGTCACAAGCTTCTCTCATCAAGCCAACTTCAATTGGAGATTTAGAGATACGAATTTTATGCATAATCTTAGCTGCGCGATAGTATTCATGTAAAGGCCATTTTGCTTTGATTTCATTGATAAATCTCAAATCGCCATACTGAACATTAGTAGCAAAACGGATGTTTTCATTAGTATTCATGTAAACACCGTCGCAGTTAGCCATAAGGTCTGCCATAACACTGTCAAACTGATCTAACCAGTATACAGTTTGGATTCCTGATGCCTGAGTAGCTTCTGGTTTAGAATACTTTTTACCGTACCAGCGAGCCATATAGTCATTAGTTTCTTCCACAAAAAGAACTTCGCGAAGATTTTCTCTAGTGCAATCAGGATATACTACAAGAATAGATTTAGACTGATCAATACCGCTTAGGAAAAACATATCAGAATTTTGGCGGAATGGGTAATGCTGATCACCGTTTTTAGGGTATTCATCATTTGAATTTATAATAGCCAAAGTGTTTGGCTTCATTTCTTTAGCAAATTTAGCTCTGTTTTCAATAAAGAGTCTGTTGTCAATAGGTAAGTATTTCATATTTCACCTGTTTAATTCCTAAAATGATGTTATTTAATCGAATATATCAAAATATCAAAAATGTATGGCATAGGCAAGACTAAACGATAAATCCGGAGGAAATATTTTATTTATATAGAACCAACTCGACTAGACTAAGCAACTAGTATGAGATACGTAAGATATTGTGAAGTGTTTAAATATTTTGAATCTAAGACCTCTGAAAAAAAACAGAGATGCTTTTACACATCTCTGTTCAAATTGCTTATAGACATTGATTATTTAAGTAACTTATTTTTCTTTCTTCCCCCTTTTTTCATAGGATCACCCGGATATCCAAGCGCAGTCCAATCAATTCTTTTGGCTTTACTTCCGTGGCAGTCCATACATTTAAGAGCTTTCTTTTTAGGTACAACTCCATGATTTTGAGGCCAAAACATCGCTGTTTCTATAAATTCCACTTTCCCGGAAAACTCCAGACCTACACTTTTCATTCCTAACTCTGAAGCTGCAACCCAATCATAAGTTTTCCAATAGCCACCTTTACCAAAGAGCTTTGGCACTATCAAATACTTATTTACAGGATCATATGGCTGCTTTCCTTTCATCACTTTAAAAGGAGCTAGCTTTGATTTAGGGTCAGTGATATTTCCTTGCATTTTATTAAGTTCCACCACACCTGTGGCTTCTACTTTATCACCTGCGAGGTAGTAATCTACTTTCCCGTTTGTCCATTTATAATCAGGGATTACATTACTCTCCCATTTAAAATCGCCCTTTTTCTTAGCATAAACCACTTGCCCTTTATCATTTTTCTCATCTTCTCTTTGACCAGCAGTAGACCAGTCCCACCATGTTTTAGTCGCATTATTTCTACCGATTTCCGGGATATGACAAGTTTCGCAAGCTACTGATTCTAAATGAGCATTGATTTTTTTATTCTTATGTATTTCTGCTCCTTCATGACAGTTTTGGCAGGATATATGGTTAGTGCCAGATACAGTTGAAGCATGACCTGCACCGCTTATTTTATGATCTGATGCAGTATGGCAGTCTGAGCAAGTCATATTTTGGCCACCCATGTGCACATCTATTTCTTTATCTTTTTGAAGTAATGACGGGTCTAAATCTCCATGTTTTACAGATGCTCCGCCACCACCATTGAAATGGCAGCTACCGCAAGTATTCACAGAGGTTTTGCCAACTGACTTCGCAACTGCTAATAAGTCCACCTCAGAATCAGGCATACCGGCAGCAGTTGGTGTTTTTTTATACGTCCCTGTTTGATCATGACACACAAGGCAGTCTATATTTTCAGGATTCGTAAAATCAAAAGTATCATCTTTCCACCCATATCCCGGGTGACAGCTTGTACACCGTGGCTCATTTGAAGAAACTGCAATACAGAAGTTATTAATAATATTTCTTTTACCAAGCCGAATTTTACCATGCCCCTCTACTTCTACTTCATCCCCAAGCCAATTCCAGTGTCTGGTTTGTAAAAAGTTTTTTGTTTCTTCTTCGTGACATTCCATACAAGCTTTTGTTATATCCTGAGGCTTTTCAAAAGCTACCTCAAAGTACTCTGAGTGATCATGTCTCTCACTATTAGCTTCCTCACTAATAAGCATATTGTATAAACCGAAAGTCCCGATAAGAAGTAACAAGACTGATAGCAGCAGCTTGATTTTCATAATATTCTCCTAGATAATCCCAATATTTTGAAATGACTGTATTCGTATTATTCTATGTTAGAGATACAGAAATCTATTTACCAACAAGAAACTTTTAGACAGCTGGATAGTGATATTTAAAAGAAGTATTTGGGTAGATATTATTACATAATTATACTCTTTATTTAATATTGCAATTATTCTGAGATGTATAAAAAAAGCCCACTAAATTAGTGAGCTTCTTCTGTCTTTCTACAATAATAGGGAGATCATATTAGTTGTTTATTGCTACTTCATCTGCAGTTACAACAACCGGTTTTATAGTAGATAAGTTTAAAATATTATCCGCGATAGGACAGCGCGATTCAATTTCTTCTAAATATGCTTCTTTCTCTTCGAGTGTCATATCAGCATCAATATTTACAAATGTTCTAATTTCAGTAAATCCGGCACGGCCTTCTTTATTTTTTCCCATAAGAACACTTTTGTCGATGTCGCCTTCTACTTTACAAGTAATGCCACGTACATCCATTTTTTTCTGCATTGCTACGATTCTCCCAATAGCGCAAACGCAACCACCTAAAGAACTTAAGAATACTTCTAAAGGATTAGGACCTTCGTCATTTCCACCACCAGCTTTAGGTTGGTCAATAACAAAATTATGAGATGCAGTTACTTCAGTACGAAAAGTATCTTTTACTTCGCAAGAAACGGAAATTTGAGATAATGGCATGTTATATACTCCTTTTATAATATATCGTTTGAAGCTTTTGTTTTACAAAGTTACGCATAAAATCGTAAGAAGTTTAACAATATTGCTCTAAAGAAATATAAGTACCAATATATAATACTATTGTATGATGTAAATATATACTATTTTAATTTTTTATAATACTAAATTATGTTTTTAGATATATTTAACTTTTGAAGCGATCTGATAGAATAAAATATAAATATCAAACACTTTATAGGTAGGATAATAAGGGCTCAGTTTTAAAAGTTGGGGAAAAAGATTAACTTTGTAATATCCTAAATTATCAAAAGACTCTTTCAATGTTAGATAAACAGATATTATCGATGTTTTTGCCCGAAGGTATCTTAGATTATTTTGAAATCACGGGTGTAAGCGAAGTTCCTGACTACACAGGCAAAGAATTAGAATTACACATAGAATTGACGGAATATAACAAACTACCATCCGGTTATAATAGTGAAGAATATGAGTCAAAAGGCTTTTTCGACACAAAAAAAATACATGACTTCCCGATTCGCGATAAAGCAGTATATCTTTTGGTCAAGCGGCGCCGATGGCGTCATAAGATAGATAAACATGAGATACACAGGGATTTTAGCATCTTTGCCAAGGGAGTAAAAATGACGCAGGAACTCTCTGATTTTTTAAAAGAAACAGGTAGAGACCCGCGCGATTTCGATGAAAGAGGTCTCTATAAACCTAAGGGTAAATCCTGATAAACTAAGGCGTCATTATAAAAATCAAAGTAGTGGCTATAGGCAATGGGATCAAAAATCTCACGCTGATGAATATCTTATATTCCCTGAAAATATAGGCTCTAAACTAAGCATAGATGAAGTTGCATTAGCTAAAGGTGAGCTATATACCTTTGTAACAAATAAAGCAGGGCACGGCAAACAAGGTAGTTTGGTAGCCGTAATCAACGGTACAAAGTCAGAAAACATTTATCAGGTTCTTTCCAAAATACCTGAGTCAGAGCGATGCAGAGTTGAAGAAATAACGCTTGATATGGCAAACAACATGGAATCTGCTTCTCGTAGAGCTTTTCCACTTGCGAAGTTAGTTACGACAGATTTCATGTAGTAAGACTCGCTACAGAAGCTTTACAACATATCAGAGTAAAATATCGTTGGGACGCTATTGATCAAGAAAACCAAGCGATTGCAGATGCAAGAAAAAAGGGAATGCGATACTCGCCTGATAGATTTACCAATGGAGATACTGTAAAGGAACTATTAGCCAGGAGTAGGCATTTAGTAAGCAAATTACCTGATAAATGGACAGACGCTCAAAAGCTCAGAGCAAGCATCCTTTTTAAAGAATTCCCTGAGATTGAAAAGGCTTATTGGCACGTTGTCAGGTTTAGAAATATTTACACTATAACAAATAAATCCACTGCTAAAAAACTATTTAGACAGTGGATTTGGCATACTAATACTCTAAACATTAAAGAGTTCTTTTCTGTGGCAAACACCTTAAATTCTCACTTTGACTCTATTGTTAATTTCTTTGATAATAGAAGTACAAACGCTGCTGCTGAATCATTTAATTCTAAAATTAAACTCTTTAGAGCTAATCAAAGAGGGGTCGTAGACAACAAATTTTTCTTATTCAGAATTATGAAACTTTTTGCGTAATCCCCACTTTTTGTGTGTGTGCCATAATAAGTCACTCTGGAAGGAGACAATTTTGCAATAAAAAAGGCAGTATGAGATATCATACTACCTTCTTTATAAAAAGATTGTGAAAGATCTAGTTTTCAGATCCGCCTTTTATTTCCTTCATTTCATCATCGATTTCCTGATCAGTACCGAATAATGCATCAACAAAATCTTGTGGCTTAAATACTTGTAGATCATCTATTTTTTCACCAACACCGATATAGCGTACCGGTATTTGCATTTCTCTTGCAATTGGAATCACCACACCACCTTTAGCAGTACCATCGAGTTTAGTAAGCACTATGCCGGTAATCTCAGCAACATTCATAAACTCTTTTGCCTGCACAATTGCATTTTGACCGGTAGTGGCATCTAATACTAAATATACTTCATTAGGAGCATCTGCTTTGAGCTTTTTCATAACAGTATAGATTTTATTAAGCTCTTTCATCAGGCCGCCTTTGTTGTGAAGTCTCCCTGCTGTATCTATAATTACAACATCTTTACCTCTCGCCTGAGCAGCTTTAAGAGTATCAAAAGCAACAGCAGCTGGGTCAGCACCCAATCCTTGCTGTACGATTTCAACGCCTGCTCTTTCACTCCATATTTCTAACTGCTCATTCGCAGCCGCACGAAAAGTATCAGCAGCACCTATAATAACTTCCTTACCAGCATTTTTATAATTATAGGCTAATTTACCGATAGTAGTTGTTTTCCCAACTCCATTTACACCTATAACTAAAATAGTGTAAGGTTTTTTTTCTATATCAATATCGTAAACAGAATCATTATGAGCAGAAGGCGATTCTACAAGAAGATTTTTAATCTCCTCTTTCAGAATTTTATATAAATCTTCTGATTTATCAAATCCTTCTTTTTTAACTCTTTTTCTTACAGATTCTATAATATCATCAGTAGTGGAAGGTCCAATATCTGCTGAAAGAAGTATTTCTTCAATTTCTTCCAGTAGATCTTCGTCTATTTTTCTACCGATACCAAGTACAGTTTGCAGCTTATCCTGAAAGGAATTTCGCGTTTTGGTTAGACCGTCTTTGATTTTAGTAAATCTGACTGCTTCGGTAGCTTGCTTGACTACAGCCGAGGTTTTCTCGACTACCGAGGAGACACTTTCCGAGACACTTTCAGTTACAGCCTCTACTTTTTTAGTAACTTTGTCTTTAAGTTTTTTAAAGAAACCCATTAGTCCGCCAAATAAAAAAAATTAAAAGCAAATATATTTAGGCACTCTTTGCCCTTTGCAAATATAAGGTTTATAAACAGAAAAGAGAATTTATTTTTTTATTAGTTCCCAACTGAGAGATCCAAACCTCGCTTTTAACGCGTGAAGGACTTTCTTCCCCTGTTTATAAAAAAACAAAAGACGCACCAAGGTGCGCCTTTTATTGAAAATTCTATATTGAAATTACTTCCAGTCAACAAGAAGAGAAAATCTCATAGTATTTGCAAGAGGGTGATTTTCTTCGACAGTATTGATAAAACTGAAATCTAATCTAAAGATATCATATTTCACGCCTGCACCGAAGTTGTAAAACTGTCTTGCACCTGCTACTTCAGGCTCTGTAAAATAACCTGCTCTGAATGCTATTACATCAGCATACCAATACTCTGCACCAAAAGCAAGCTCAGCACCAGGATTGTCCCAACCAGTTACCAAAGATTTTGGTAATGGGTCAGAAGTACCACCGGAACGTCTCTTCACCAAAAGTTTAGCAAAATCGAAAGCAAATTTCAAATCATTAAACTCATCTTTGAAAAGATTTACAGCTGTACCTAAACGTAAAGTAGTCGGAAGTGGGTCTGACTCATTAATATAAGTCATTTTAGGACCTACATTTTGTAAGTTCAAACCAAGCGAGAGTTTATCTTCAAGGTTGATACCAAAAAATTCTAAATCAGTTGGTTTCCATAAGATACCTAAATCAAATGCAGCACTGATACCCGTACCCGCATCTTGTTGCTGAGCACTTGTAGGAGTAAGGTTTGATTGAATATATCTCAACTGCGCACCAACACCTAGATTTTCTGCTATCATAGTACCGTAAGAAAAACCAAGCGTAAACTCATTTGAGATAAATTTTCCAAGTTCTTGGCCATCTTGCGAAGTTCTTGTAAACTCACCTAAGTTCATAAAAATAAAGTTTACACCGAAAGTTCCGTCAATATCATCTGAGTGAAAAACACCTGTTGCATAACTGTAGAACAAATCTGCGTTAAACTGCGGCAACCATGGTGAGTAAGAAAGCGCTACCTGACGATAAGGTTTTACTTCATCTTCTTCATAATAATCAAATTCATTATTATTTTCAAAATAGTCTAGAAATCCGAGTCCACCGGGATTCCAATAAATGGCGTTTGCATCATCTGCTATTGCAGTACCTACTTCTCCCATTCCGCTTGATCTTGCATCCGGTGATATTCTTAAAAACGGAACTGTAGAACCGCCACCTTGGGCAAATGCATCTGCACTAAAGGCAATAATGCTAAAAAGAACTACAGCAAGTATTTTATTCACTTTAAAGGATTTCATCATTCCTCCGAAATATATCATTTTTTTATCTTGTCATCTTACTTTCTACAGTTTACACCGCGTTTCAAAAAAAGTTCTAATTTTTTTTGAAATTTTTTTCTACCTGGCAATTATGCACTTATAGCCTGACTCTAAAGTAGGTGTCATACCGACTCCATTAATAGAAATAGTAAAGATATAAGTGCCTGACGGAAGTTCTCCACCATTAGCATCAAAACCATCCCAATAAACTTCACCGTAATAACTGTCAGTTATTTCCTCATGCAATGTTCGTACCAATTCACCTTGTATTGTATATATATTAATAACTACATCTACAGGCGGCGTACCGTTATGCCTAAATTTAAATGTCGTCTGATCTGTAATTGGGTTTGGATAATTTATTACTTCACCTATTTCAAATCCATCGCTTTCAGATATTCTAAAATATGTTTCAGCTATGCTGTAATTATTATAAATATCCCATGCTCTAACTTTAACAGAGTGCACCCCTGGGCGCAAACCTGAAATTACATCTTGTGCAGTCCCCTCTCTAGAGCTACCAAGAGCTGTAGTAAAGCTGTCTGTCAGATTGATTGCATCAGGATTATCGTCAATCCAAGCTTCTATTCTGTGGCCTATTCCAAGTCCGGTAGTATTTATGCCGGTTTCATCTTTCAAGTCAACGATTAGTAGCGGATTATCTTTTACAATCTCTCCGGGACGAAAATCTCTGGAATCTAAGAATATGTCTATTTCAGGTCCTTCACTGTCTACTACTGATGTAGCACTGACTCCATCGACTATGAAATTATGATTTTCGCCTTTTGCAAATTTAGTCTCGTCTTCGTCGAAAGCATAAACAAATATTCTGCCCACATTTTTAGAAAAACTTATATCTTTTGGTAATATCATATCAACTTCTATCTTTCCTTTCACCACTTCTACTGAGCTTCTATTTAAAGCACCGCCCAATAAATTGAAGTAAAACTTAGAACCTGATTCCTCATCTTTGAAATCTATCTCTTCATCTCCATCTCTTACTGTTATTACTGCAGTTCCGTCAAAAGTATTATCAACAGTCATGTCCGGATTCAAAACAGTAGCAGATATAGTTACTTTTTCCAAAGCTTTAATCTTGATAGTATCCAAATCATCTGCAGGGATGCCATTTATAGCATCTATTCTTACTCTATAATCAGGCATTTTAAGTTTCAATGCAGGATCTGCCATAAGGAAAAACTTATTTGAGTTTTCATCTTGCTTGTAGGCTTTAGTGTTTTTGTAGGCAACACCAAGGCTTGGATAGCAGTGATTGTTTTCATCTCTTATTTGTGCCTGCTGATAAAAATATTGTGCAAGTGCAGCATTTTCACTGGCGTAAACTACTCTCGTTGCTGCAAAAACACCTATTGCACTTCCATGAGGACTTAAGAACATATCTTCAGCACCACTATTTACATCAGGATTGTCAAATCGTCCATAATCGCAAGTAGCTGCCATAAGGAAAAATAGTTTGTCTTTGTTTATCATAAGAGGTATCGTAGTTTCCCTTTCCATAATATTTTCATGAGCCCAAACTCGTGGGTTACCATGCCCCACCCAGTTGACAAACAAGGCACCTGCATTATTGATTTCTGTAAGCATATCCTGAGTCACCTGCGGTTTTCTTCTTCCACCCGGAATATTTTCTACAGGATATTGCACCATATAAATTTTTTCAACTTGAAAATCATCTTCTATATAACTGTTATGAAGAGATTCTGATTGAGTAACGTGGAATGAGCCTTCTGCTATATTTCTTTCTTTAATTCCATCATCAGCGATAATAAGCATTTTCGAGCGCCACATATCTACAGAAGAATTGTTTTCATAGTGCTTAATTTTATCTACTACTACTAGACCTTCATCATTACTATTTATCGGGGCTCTGCCTATTGCAATATCCAGAGCACGATCTTCGCCTACGATACATCCGTAGTAATCATCAAAAGCATAAGAATCAGATTCATCAATTGAACCAACCACGTTGTTATCATCTTCATATGGCGGTACAAAATTAGTTATTGATGTTGATCTGTTTTGATAATCATAGTGACCATCACCCCATAAGAATACATATTGAGGTTTATAATCTCTTTCATGATACACATGAGCAACAAAATCTCTGATAGCAGTGATATCTTTTGTGCCATATGCAAATTCTTTATAGATGTCATCAATAGTGACTATCTGTACTTTAAATTTTTGACCTGTTAGATAGTTATCTGTTGTTTCTCTATATTTTTCATATTCTCTGGCTGAAGATGCAAGAGCAGGATGAGTTATTAATATCATATCAGCATCTTCATGATTCCATCTGATTCCCTTTAGGTTGATATTCTCAAGTTCTGTACTTTTAATATTGCCGGAGATATAAAATCTTCTCGCATCATTTTTCCTTAAATCTGTCTTGAATCGGAATACGGACCCGGTTGTAGATAGATTTTCAAGTAACTTTGGCTTTGCTTTATCTGACACATCAAATCCATAAACCTGACCGGAAAAACCATTTACAGAATATTCCGTCACGCCTTCCATTTCTATATCTGAATCAAAACCTAGAGCATTACTCTGAGCATTAAAATATCTGGGATAATGTATTTCAAAATAGTCAAAGTAAGGAGTTGAGCTACTTGTATTGAAGTTATCATATTCAATTCTTATCGAGCTTCGATTATCAGAAGCGATTAATGACGCATCCAGATTCGATCTTTGCACAGTTCTGTTTGCAACAACATAAGATCCGTTACTCGAATAAACAGTATATTCGCCTATTTCATGGTTGTTTTCAAATACTTTAAAAAATCCTGTTTTAGATGATTCGTGCGCAAGAGCAAAAGTATATTCAATTTCTCCATCTCTTTTCAAACCTTGAAGAGCAGTTACAAAAGGAGTTTTAAAGTAAGAGCGACCTAACCAGAGTCTTCCTGAACCTCTATAAAATGGATTCTTTAACTCCTCTTCAAAAAACACTTTTTCGGTAAATGAAGTGGGTGTGTTTGCAGGAGCATCAGCAGGAGTTTCAATTTGCTCCGGTTGAGAATTTGGCATCCCGCCCCATGTAACGTAGTAATACGAAAAATCTGCAAAGTCTGATCTGTAATGTTGATAATTACTTTTCTTATATTCAAAGCCGGTAGTAGCACCTGCATAAAATATAACAGAGCTGAAGTTACCATTCCCATCTTTGTTCAGAATTGTAGGGATTTCATTATAATCATTATTTATACCGTCCGAAACAAACTCACTTAGCATTCTGCCGCCATTGCCAAATACTTTTATAGTATTCGCAACATCTGCATTAATTGGATATCCCATATCAGAGAGCTGCTGTGCAGTTACTGTGTATAATCCTTCTTCAGATATTTTAACTCGCAGCCAGTTGCCTGAGCTTAAATCATTCTGAGACTTTTTGCCGGATAGTAATACATCACCTGATCCTACAATCCAAGATTTTGCAATATTTTTATTTAGTAAAAAAGGAAGAACACTAATGTCTTTTTTTGATGACTTCTGACTATTAGAAGCAACAAATTTTATAGAGATTTTAACCTGATCCGGGTAAGTTATCTTTCCGTTTTCTATGTAATAGTTAGGAATAATAACATTCGCTACGTGGTTTGAAGTTGCAATTCCATAATATTTCAACTCAACTTCTTCTCTTACATCATTAGAATAGCTGCCACTCGCTTTAAAAGTCTCGATAGCTACATCGTCTAGATCAACCAGCTCAGGCTGAGGAAAGACTTTACCTTCGATTAGATTTTTACCACTGTAAGACACATCGCTCAAGGTAAAACCATTTTTTGAAGGCACTGCTATAGACAAATAGTGTCTACTGATAGCGGCATCTCCGGGACTAGTGTAATTGAAATCCTGATTTTTAAAATTAGGTTTTACATAAATTTGCCCATCATCACCCTGAATGGTATTAACACTCATTAGCTCAGGTGTATATATAAATTCAAGTTCAGTCGAACTCGATTTTATAATTTCAATGTTCTCAGAGTACAATAGAGTACTGCAAAAAACAAAAGCAATAATCGACAATATAATTCTATATTTCATCTTTTCGTTTCTCCTAAATTTAGTATGTCTTTATATAAACATACAAAACTGTAAAAGGTTACAATATCTGTGAATATTCACGTAGTTGGCTACAAAATCTTATACAAAGATACAGTATAAAACGTTCACGATAAATTTATGGATTTTCAGTCACTAGTAAGCTTTAAAATCATCGGGAAATTTATGGAATTAGGAAGGAATTCTAATATTTTTCGTTTAAGGGAATAACCAAGAGTCTAGCAAAAACTGCTATTTTTGATAGACTCTCATGATTCGGCTATCAAAATAGAAGTTTTTTCACTAAGATACCTTGTTTCCCGGTTAGGCGGATGAAAAATACTCCTCTGTAATTGATGTCTTTTTCGATTTGAAAAGAAGATTTGCCCGCTATTGAAAAGCTTTTTAGAACTTTCCCTCTAATGCTTACTATATCCACAGTTTCGTATAGCTCAAAATTATCTATTTCATAGTGATTTGGGAATTCAGATATCCTAATTTCTGGGATAGGCTTATGCTCTTTGGCAGAAATATCCGGATCCTCAAATTTGTAGAGCAGAGCCAATTTTGAACTCATTGATGATGTATAATATTTGTTAGGCTCATATTCAATAACATCTGTCAAGAATTCATGATACTGACTAGCTTCATGCTTTTGCCACAAAATCATCCCATCATTATTTATCTTAGCGATGTACTTTTCACTTATTGGCTGCTCTATTTTTTTAACAGCCTTACCCACTATGATAAAATCACCCGAAAGATTCTGAATAATTTTTCCCGGATTTGCAGAATACTCCTGTGTACCTAAATCAACCTCCCATATTATTTCACCTGAAGAATTGATTTTATAAGCACAGCCATTTCCATCACCTTTAAATCCTAATACAACTATTTCATCATTTGCAGTAACAAATATATCCTCTATAGTAAAATAAGCATTTCCTAATTCGATTGATTTTTTCCAGATTAGCTTATCAGCAGTATCCAATTTAAGTATGTACCCCGAAAGTACCTCAGAAGGCTCTTTTTTGGAATGCTTTCTACCATAAACATATACCCCGGAAGAGTAGTTTTCAAAACCTTTAGCAATAAACCTGTCTAATGTATCCGGGCTGATAACAATAGAACTGTCTATAAGACTTGAAGACAAATACTTACCGCTTTCGTCAAAGTGAACAGCATAAGAATATGATTTTGTGTGATGACTCATAGGTGTGTAGTATACCGAGATCCCGTCTGTTTTGTCATTGTACCTTATTGGAAAATCAGCTTTTATTGCTTTTAAATACTCACTAGAATCCGAGTAATTTGATATTTCTTTTCCATCCATTGTATATTTGCGAACATTTATAACTTGATTACCATACGTGAAAGGCGATCGAAGAAGTGAAAGTTCTGAAAGTAACTCAATTTCATCATTATCAGTCACTTTAATTATCTGTGGAACTATAGTTTTCTCAGCATCCTCTATCTTTTTTTGCCACACCACCTCTTTAGAAGCGCAATCGATTTGGGCAATCATTCCTTTATGATAGTATTCATCATCAACAGATATGCAGGCACATAAGTATGCACTCTGGTCGTCGACAGTGAGTGAAAGTCTCCAAAACCAACTCTCTAGAGACTCAATTTCAGCAATCTTTTCCAGTTCAGCAGATTCTACAAAACTTTGAATAACAAAAAAAATAGCTGTAATAAATAGCATTTTTCGCATTACTAAACCTCTCAATATATAAATAAACAAGTACTACATTACACATTATTTAATAGCTATTAATTTATTTACACATACAAATCTAGACCGTTACAAAACTTTTTTAAATATTATACTATATTCGCTTCAAATCGATGTGTTTTCTAAATTTTCTATTTCATGCAAAAAAAAGCTATGTGGTATGAGTAGGATGAGTGTCCTGTGAACATTTCAAAGAGCGGGTCTTGCTGCAATAATATAAAAGGCGAACTTATTATTTAGAACAAGTTCGCCCAAAACTAGAGGATTTAATATAGAATTAGTTTTCCTTTATAAAAACAAAATATCCCAGTTTCTTTTTATCTTTTGCTATTCCAGTATAAGAGCCTTTTTCGGAAGGAAAAACATCCACGTAAATAGTATCTCTTGTTTTACTTGTTGTTCTGTAATCTGTTGCTTTAATATAAATAGAGGTACTATCATAATTTGTTGAAATTATAACTGATGGTATAGTCCAAGGAAAATCTTTTTGTCTATCTGGTTTTAAATCGACGTTTACGCATAAAATTTTAACATCCATTACCCCTTTTTTTACAAAAGGTCTCGTGAATTTCTTATATGCATTGTGATATAACCATATTTCTCTAAAAACCAGATTCGAATCCAATTTATAAGTTGATAGTATACTATCATATTTATAAGTAGCATACAACAAATCATATTCTTTAGATTGTTGAATACTTCTTGGACTAAAAGGAGCTTCATTTTGAAATAAATGACCCCACTTAATATCACAACTAGATAATAGGATTAGAGATAAAATAATTACGATTTTCATTTTTTACCTGCTTTCATGACTTTATCTTAATTTTCTTTGCTTTATCGGAAGAAACATATCGTTTTGTTTTATTTCAGTAGGTATTTTTGACCCAATTAAATATATAAAATGAAAAGCTCCTGCAATATAAATCGGTATTAGAAGCAGGTACAAAAAATTTATATATTCTTTTGATTCTTCGTTTAGAGCCCAGTATAGAAACGGAAGTGTTAAATAAGAAAACAGAGCTACAACCAATAAAGCATTATAGTACTCTGATTGTACTATTCGAATTTTTTTACTTATTATTCTTACTTTATTAAATCTAGTTAGAATGAAATATGGTATTAATACAAATACAGCCAAACCTGTATAAGCTGAAAAGTCATTTATTTGAGACCCTTCAACATCAAATATCATCATCAAGGCAGATGCAAAAATATTAATAACTAAAACGATGGACAATAGCCAAGATGGTTTTATAAAAGTCGACTTTTTCGATGCGTTTCTTTTCATACTCTTACCCTTGAATATGGTTTAAATATACAATAAGTATCTCGTTTGATTCCAACCTATTAGTTTGCAGGATTGTAAAAACAATATCAAAAATACAGAAAAAATGATTATATGTAAACTTCGCATTTTACAACTTATTGAGCAATTCTATTTGTATTAAAGTTAACAATATTTTACGGATTGAAACCGCCATTTTTTAGATTTTCATGCAGCACATCAAAATAGATTTTGGTAATTCTTGGAAGATGAGATGAAAATGGAGCACCGGGTGTTGAAGGCATATGAGTAGGACGAGTGCCCGGTAAATGTTTTTGAAGAGTGTCAAATAAAACAGTACTTACATCCATGTTCAACCTAGCTACTTCTTCTAAAACAACTCATATTCTATCTTATGTTTTTCTTAAAGTCTTCTAACTTTTCATTAGTGTCTTGATCTAAATAATTAATGTATTTTTGAAATGTTGAAGCAACAGTATTATGAAATGCCAGAACATTATAATCAAAGTATCTTTCGTATATGTCTTTATATCTAAATTCAAGTAATAAATGCAACACTTAGATGAGACGTTATAGAAGAAAAGCATAAATTTTTCAAAACAGGAAAGCAGAAAAAATCTGCCTTCCGTGTTTTGATGGAAAATATGCGCATTTTTTCCTTCCAGCGTCCAAACAAGAGGGTTGCAATGGCACATATCACCAGAGAACAAAGATATACAATAGAATGCTTGTTAGCAAAAGGAAAATCAATTACTTACATAGCTGAGACGATTGGCAAAGACAAATCAGTTGTCATCAGGGAAATAAAACGTAATACTAACGAGCGTACAGGTATTTATAGCAGCAAAAATGCACAAAAGTACTACGAAACTCGGCAGAAATGGAAACACAAGCGTACGTATATGACAGATTCTGTAAAAGCGACAATTAGGTATTATCTGGAGCTGGATTACAGTCCTGAGCAATTAGTTGGATTCTGCCGAAAGAACGATATCCCTTGCGTTTCTCACGAAAGTATATATCAGCATATTTGGAAATGCAAAGCAAACGGTCAGGATTTGCACTTGCATCTTCGCCGTAAAGGCAGGAGGTATCAAAAACGTGGCAGCCAATACAAAAGTCGGGGGACAATAGTAAATCGACGTGATATTGACGAAAGACCGACTATAGTGGAGGAAAGAAAACGATTTGGAGATTTAGAAATAGACACAATTATAGGCAAGAATCATAAGGGGGCAATAGTAACTATAAACGACCGGGCTTCCGGGATGCTGTGGATGAAAAAAACAAAAAGCAGAAGTGCCGAAGATATCGTAAATGCTACTATAGAGCTACTTTACGACGAAAGAGACAATATTCATACTATTACAGCAGATAATGGAAAAGAGTTCGCTTATCACTCTTTAATTGCAGAAATATTAGGAGTTGATTTCTACTTTGCTCATCCGTATAAGCCGTGGCAGAGAGGTGCAAATGAGAATCTAAACGGGCTTATAAGACAATATATACCTAAGAAAACGGACTTTACTTTACTGGAAGATAAATTTGTGAGCTTCGTGCAGAACATACTTAATAACAGACCAAGAAAGAGACTTGATTTCGATAATCCTATTACAAGAAAGAAAAATTTATTATTTTAAACTTTGTTGCATTTATTGGTTGAATGTGGCCACCTTATTGGGCAATTCTTAATGCATTAAAGTTAATAATATTTGACGGATTAAAACCGCCATTTTTTTAGATTTTCATGCAGCACATCAAAATAGATTTTGGGAATTCTTGGAAGATAAGATGAAAATGGAGCACCGGGTTTTTCTCATTTTAGCCATTTCTCAATTTGCAGACTTGTTTTGAAAAAGCAAACTCACACCTAAAATGTAAGTTTGCTAAAAGTTATGATTCTATATTTATTTTTTTCGGAAAACCATTTTGTAATTCATACTTTTTTCCTTAAATAACTTGACAACTATTAATGAATCTGATTGGTTGATGTCTATATTGTTTGTAGCTACACCTTTATAAACTCCAAATTCATTAATAGAAGTATAATTATTTAAGTGAGCCACATATAATCTATCAGACTTTTTGCATCTATGCATTTTCTTTAAAAAGTCTTTACTTGATTGCATATTGTTATTGTACATTAAAAAAGCTAAAACAATTCCTTTGTTATTTTTTCCACTGTTCTTTTTAACCTTGCTTAAATTTGCTGTATTAACAGCGTCATATTCTATCCAAGCTTCTTGAAGTTTAATCATCTTTATAAGATTCTGACTCGATAAATCAGCATCAAATTCTAATTCTTCTATAAAAATTCCTCTTTTTTTAGAGTCTTCAATAGAATGAGACCAATAAGGAATCCCTACTACAAATGGATTCCAACCTATTAGTTTACAGGATTGAAAAAATATACTGAAAGTTATAAATAATATTACTAAATATAATCGTCTCATTTTACACCTTATTGGGCAATTCTTAATGCATTAAAGTTAATAATATTTGACGGATTGAAACCGCCATTTTTTAGATTTTCATGCAGCACATCAAAATAGATTTTGGGAATTCTTGGAAGATGAGATGAAAAAGGAGCACCGGGTGTTGAAGGCATATGAGTAGGACGAGTGCCCGGTAAATGTTTTTGAAGAGTGTCAAATAAAACAGTACTTAAATCCATGTTCAACCTAGCTACTTCTTCTAAAACAACTCATATTCTATCTTATGTTTTTCTTAAAGTCTTCTAACTTTTCATTAGTGTCTTGATCTAAATAATTAATGTATTTTTGAAATGTTGAAGCAACAGTATTATGAAATGCCAGAACATTATAATCAAAGTATCTTTCGTATATGTCTTTATATATTTTATACATTGCTTTTATAAATTCATCTTCAGATTCTGACATTCTTGCAACATAGCCATAAAACATCAGGCTAAAATTTTTTGTCCCATAAACTTCGTTGATAGAATAATTTATTAAAAGAATAAGTGCCAAAAAGTCTTTTCTTTTCAAGAGGTAGTCATATTTCTGTTCTCCCTTCAAATTTTTATTTGCCAAATGCTCTCTTGATATACTCCTAAACCATTGTGCAATGCCAGTCCAACGGACTGAAGAATCATTCTCATAAGAAAGTAAATGTTTTACAATTTGTTTCTCTGCAGAATAAAACAAGTACAAGCTAGAATCGAGATTTTTAATATTTTCAATATAGTATTCATCACATTTACTGTGTAATTTTAACACAGAAGGGAATCTATATGTATGCACCGACCCTGAAAAAGTAGACACAGAGATAAGATAGTAAAAAATATTATATTACTATAAAAAACGGAGTCTACAAAATGAAAGAGTCAAAACGACAAAGCTATTCTAAAGAATTTAAAATCAATGCTGTAAAACAAGTTATCGAAGCAGGCAGAAAGGCTTCTGAAGTAGCAAGAGAACTTGGTATAAGTGATAATTTACTGCATGTATGGAAGCGTAAATATCAGGACAATCAAGCAGAATCCTTTACTGGCCAAGGTAATAGATCAAGTAAAGATGAGCAAATCCGCAAATTAGAACAGGAAGTCAAACGCCTTAAAGATGAACGAGATATATTAAAAAAGGCAGCGATATTCTTCGCTCAGGAAGAATAATAAAATTTGAATTTATAGAACGTCATCTCAAATGCTGGCCAATAAGGTTAATGTGTCAAGTACTTAAATGTTCTCATGCCGGATATTATAAATGGCGTAAACGCAAAAGTCCTTTGTATCTATCCAGACGTAGACGTCTCTTGACACTAATTCGCATAAAATATGAAGAGAGCAGGTGTACCTATGGCTATAGACGTATTTATCATGCTTTGAAAAAGGATGGAGTAAATTGTTATTTGAATCAAATTCAACAACTCATGAAAGAAAATGCCATATTTCCAAAAAGAAAGAAGAAATTTAGGCATACAACTGATTCAAATCACCGAAAAAAAATATCTCCTAATCTATTGAAGCGAAATTTTAAAGCAAATGCTCTAAACCGGGTATGGGTAGGTGATATCACATATATCTGGACACGTGAAGGCTGGTTATATTTGTCAACTGTAATTGATTTGTGTTCCAAAAAAGTAGTTGCTTATAGCGTTGGGAATCGTATTACAAAGGAATTGGTCATAGCATCATTAAAAAACGCAATATGGAGTAGAAAACCAAAATCAGGTTTGATTTTTCATTCTGATCAAGGCAGTCAATATGCAAGCGACGAATTTAGAGAAATTCTGAAACAAAATGGATTGCAGCAAAGTATGAGCAGAAGAGGAGATTGCTGGGATAATGCTGTTGCAGAATCTTTTTTTAAGACAATAAAATATGAACTGCTTTATCATGAACAATACAGGAAAAGAAGTACTGCAGAAATTAGAATTTTTGAATATATTGAAATGTTTTATAACACTAGGCGACTACATTCTTCCATTGGATATCAATCGCCATTAGAGTTTGAAAGAAACTTAGTATCTTAACTTAGTGTCTACTTTTGTGGGGGCAGTCCAGTATCATTCAAGTAGACATTTTTAGGCAATGACACACATTTCTCATTCACTATATAGATTTTATTCAAACCCTCGAATATCTGCTCCCACTCTTCTTCAGTATTATCTACTTGTGGAAGACAAAATGCTAAAATCATAAAAAAGAATAATTTCATATTAAACCTTTATTTCTTTCTAAAACACCTTATATATTCACCTTCGAAGTATACTACAGTATTGTTTCTTGGAGAATGTAAAAATGCGCCCTTCTGCTCACTACCAGTGCCGCCACATTCCTGTATCGGCTCAGGTGCTAACCCCGCTTGGATCGCCAAACATCACTGGGTTGTTGAAGGCGTATGAGTAGGATGAATGCCATTTAAAAATTATAAATAAAGGCAAACGCCACATTCAACCAATAAATGCAACAAAGTTTAAAATAATAAATTTTTCTTTCTTGTAATAGGATTATCGAAATCAAGTCTCTTTCTTGGTCTGTTATTAAGTATGTTCTGCACGAAGCTCACAAATTTATCTTCCAGTAAAGTAAAGTCCGTTTTCTTAGGTATATATTGTCTTATAAGCCCGTTTAGATTCTCATTTGCACCTCTCTGCCACGGCTTATACGGATGAGCAAAGTAGAAATCAACTCCTAATATTTCTGCAATTAAAGAGTGATAAGCGAACTCTTTTCCATTATCTGCTGTAATAGTATGAATATTGTCTCTTTCGTCGTAAAGTAGCTCTATAGTAGCATTTACGATATCTTCGGCACTTCTGCTTTTTGTTTTTTTCATCCACAGCATCCCGGAAGCCCGGTCGTTTATAGTTACTATTGCCCCCTTATGATTCTTGCCTATAATTGTGTCTATTTCTAAATCTCCAAATCGTTTTCTTTCCTCCACTATAGTCGGTCTTTCGTCAATATCACGTCGATTTACTATTGTCCCCCGACTTTTGTATTGGCTGCCACGTTTTTGATACCTCCTGCCTTTACGGCGAAGATGCAAGTGCAAATCCTGACCGTTTGCTTTGCATTTCCAAATATGCTGATATATACTTTCGTGAGAAACGCAAGGGATATCGTTCTTTCGGCAGAATCCAACTATTTGCTCAGGACTGTAATCCAGCTCCAGATAATACCTAATTGTCGCTTTTACAGAATCTGTCATATACGTACGCTTGTGTTTCCATTTCTGCCGAGTTTCGTAGTACTTTTGTGCATTTTTGCTGCTATAAATACCTGTACGCTCGTTAGTATTACGTTTTATTTCCCTGATGACAACTGATTTGTCTTTGCCAATCGTCTCAGCTATGTAAGTAATTGATTTTCCTTTTGCTAACAAGCATTCTATTGTATATCTTTGTTCTCTGGTGATATGTGCCATTGCAACCCTCTTGTTTGGACGCTGGAAGGAAAAAATGCGCATATTTTCCATCAAAACACGGAAGGCAGATTTTTTCTGCTTTCCTGTTTTGAAAAATTTATGCTTTTCTTCTATAACGTCTCATCTAAGTGTTGCATTTATTACTTGAATTTAGAAACTCAAATTTTAAATATTGAGCCTGCCATATTCTATAAAAATTTATATTTTAAAATTACTTTTTCTCTATTAATTACTTTAGCCCTTTTAGCCAGCTTTGTTTTTAGGACTGTAATTAGTATTCGTGGAAATCGATTTTCTAGATTAAATTTTGTAACCTAACAGTTTATGCACATGCTACCCTCTTTACTCTTAATCTGCAAAATAAATCTAGGGTTTCTTTTCTTCTATTCATCTATGATATTTTCTATAAGATCCATAATGATGTTCTGCAAGTGGATGAGCAGGGTGATGCTTAAGAAGAAATGATGGTCCCCATTTACTAATTAAGGAAACTACTTTACCATCATCAGTAACTTCTTCCACGACTCCAGAATGCATAATCTTATCAAAGTCATCAGAAAAGGCATAAACAACAATATCACCTTTTCTGATTGGATCTTCAGGTCCTAATTCAATTACACCAGGCTGAGACATTTCGTCCACAGGACTATTATCCCAATGTGGGTTGATTTGCACTTGTCTAAAATCTGAATCTTGTCCTCGCCATGCCCACCAGTGACAATTATAAAACGGCGATTCTTCTCCTCTTTTCCTCAAATATTGATCACTTTCCAAAAATGATGTTTCTTGAAAAGACAATAAATCTTCTCGACTTGCTTTTACTTCTTCATAATCAAACATAGTATTATCAACTATTCCGTTATCATTAACTCCTCCAGAGCCATTAGCTCCTCCGCTAGCAGAACCACCGCCACCGATAGAACCGCCAGCTTCGCCGCCGCCTGATGGGCCACCACCTCCGGTTTCCGTGCGAGAAACTGTTTCGTATCCTACTAAGCCATAATTTTTTACATCAGTGACATGCCACACTTGCTTGATCCGAGTGAGAATCCCCTCTTTCTCAACAACTATTTCTTCTCTATAATCAACGTCCCAATAAAAACCAAACACAGGTATTCTATATGTAAAAGAAACCGATGCAACTGATGATTGCATGATACTTGCCAGTAAGTTCGAAGCATAAGTATCCCCCAGCAGCACATCCCCAGTGCCCCCCTTCTGTATTGGCTCAGGGGCTAACCCACTTGGATCGCCAAACATCACTGGGTTGTTGAAGGCGTATGTGTAGCAATACAAATCGTCCTTATATCAACAAAAGTCTATAACAAAATTAAAAAACCTCTACGTTACAAATGAAACGCAGAGGCCTGACTCTAATTTAAATATAACGTTTTTTATTTTAACCCCTCTAAACAGATAAGATTCGTATGATTCCTCCAAAATTAGACTACTGCCTTAAAATTTCCCAAAATTTAAATACATTAGTGTAGCCATGCAGGTAAAACCAATCTAGGTTTTTTTAATTCGCTATTTTAACTAATTTAATATATCCTAAAGTATCAATATTTCCAGGAGAAATTTGTTCTTTAAGTGGAATGATTATCTCATTTGGCAAATTTCCCGTCTTATAATTTGAAGCAAAAGGACTAAGTTGTAATATAAAATTATTTATATCACTCCTAACTTTTGCCCCCCCAACAAGTACTATAAACCTCCTATAATCAGACTCTTTTTTTATTGAAAGTGCCCCGTCCTAAAAAGAGTTGACACAAAAGGATGGTATAATGGAATCACAACAAAACGCAGTAAAAATCAAGCGTACTCAAAAAGATTATAGTTTGGCTTTCAAATTGCAGGTAGTAGATGAAGTAGAAAAAGGCTACTTAACCTACAAACAAGCTCAACGGAAATACGGCATTCAAGGTCGTGCAACTGTTTTAGTATGGTTAAGAAAGCACGGTAGATTAAACTGGCAAGCAGAGGTCAATATGAAAAAGAAACCTGTACCTAATAAGCAGATAAAAGCTCTAGAAAAGCGTATTAAGGAACTAGAGTTAGACAAGGAAATCTTAAACAAGGCAATAGATGTAGCCGACGAAATGTTTGATACGAATATTAGAAAAAAGTACTTAGCCGAATCGTACAAGATTATCAAAGAAGAAAAACAGGCAAAACAACAGTAAGTCATGTATGTACGATATTAGGCTATAGTAGGCAAAATTATTATAAGCAATTACAACAACAATCTAAAAATCAAGAATATTCAAAAATACTAGTAGAGGTAGGTAAACACCGTAAGCTTCTGCCTCGAATAGGTACAAGGAAATTATATTACCTTATAAGTCCTAGGCTTGAAGAACTTGGTATAAAGTGCGGTAGAGACAAGCTGTTTAGCATATTGCGTGATGCAAATTTACTTATTAGAGCTCGAAAAAGATACATTCAAACTACTATGTCTAAGCACTGGTTGAAAAAGTATCCAAATACAGCAAAAGATATGGATGTAACAGCTCCAGAACAGGTTTGGGTAAGTGATATAACATACTTGAAAACAGATGAAGGGAATTGCTATTTAACTCTTATAACAGATGCATTCTCAAGACGAATAATGGGATTTAACTTAGCAAACAATATGAGAGCGGAAGAATCTCTGAAAGCTCTTAAAATGGCTATACAGAACCGTTGTTATAAAAGTAGGACATTGATACACCATTCTGATAGAGGATTACAATTTTGCAGTCATGACTATACTGAAACAGCGAAAAGAAACAATATAAAAATCAGCATGACAGAGCAGTACGATCCATATGAGAATGCACTTGCAGAAAGAATGAATAGAACTATCAAGGAAGAATTTTATTTAGATGGTAAACTCAAATCAATCTTGCAAGCGGAATACATAGTGAAAGAAGCTATTGAACTATATAATTCTTATAGACCTCATTTAGCTTTAAAAATGATGACTCCAGATTATATACATAAAATCCCCGATAAAAATTTTACCAGGGATTATTTTGATAATTAAATCTGTCAACTTATTTTAGGACGTTACAAAGGTTTAATCTTGGCTTATCATATATTTTCAAAGAATCGAGATTACCATTAGAATATGCTTTTTTTTCAAACCATACTTCATCTATAAAAACAGGCAAATTAGTTTTAGTATTGACAGTTAGTACGTTATATTCTGCAAGAAAAAGTTTCAATTCTTTTGCCTGATTGATGTCTTTAGAAATAAAAGGAACTTCTTTCTTCATCAACATCCTAATATCAACATTATCACATGAAGCTGATACCAAAACAAATAAAGCCACCATTACCATGATTACAACAAATTTATTAACTAAATACCTCATTGAATTTATCTCCTATATTTACCATGATATGGAATATTATTTGGTTTATAATCATTATAATAAGATCGTGGTATTAACGGAGGGAACACACTTGATTTACCAGCTCTATTTTTTATATGATTTATGACTCTTTCCCCTTGTCCAAAACGATCTAATCTATTGGCCCATATTACACTAAATAGTGTATGTGCGCAAGAATTAGTTAATACATCATAATAGGATTCGATTTGTACGGCAGCAGTAAGTTTTAGTAATTCTAAGTCAGGATTTGTTAACTCTACATAAGATATTTTATCATATGCTCTATCTCCTTCTCTATCTTCATTTATTTGATTGATAAAATCCATCACCATTTTTGGGGAATGATCCGAATTTTCATAAACTTTATGCTCCCAAATTGACTCACCAGCAATTCCACCAGGATCAAGAGTTCCATCTTTTGAATAGTAATGTAAATTACCTTTTTCATCTGGCAAAATGATGGCTAAATGAGAAAAACCATTAGCTCCTTCTGTATCAAGCAAAACTATGAGTGATGTTATTTTATTCCCTTTCGCATCAATTTTAAATAAATTACCAATCTCATCAATTTTATCCTCAATTGTGCTATTATCATTATAAGCAGCTCCATATTTATCCGCTCCTCCAAAGCCATTAGCTCCTCCGCTAGCAGAACCACCGCCACCGATAGAACCGCTACCTTCGCCGCCGCCCGATGGGCCACCGCCACCGGTTTCCGTGCGAGAAACTGTTTCGTATCCCACTAAGCCATAATTTTTTACATCAGTGACATGCCACACTTGCTTGATCCGAGTGAGAATCCCCTCTTTCTCAACAACTATTTCTTCTCTATAATCAACGTCCCAATAAAAACCAAACACAGGTATTCTATATGTAAAAGAAACCGATGCAACTGCTGATTGCATGATACTTGCCAGTAAGTTCGAAGCATAAGTATCCCCCAGCAGCACATCACCAATGCCGCCTCCCT
Source organism: uncultured bacterium (assembly GCA_942490685.1). Classification (GTDB taxonomy): domain Bacteria; phylum Bacteroidota; class Ignavibacteria; order Kapaibacteriales; family UBA2268; genus JBFHIJ01. The sequence goes on along the minus strand of CALNXW010000016.1, from coordinate 38,036 downwards.
TCTGTATCGGCTCAGGTGCCAGCCCGCTTGGGTCGCCAAACATCACTGGGTTGTTGAAGGCGTATGAGTAGGACAAGTGACCTGTGAACATTTCAAAGAGCGGATCGATTTTTATATCATATAAATTCAATTTAAAAAAACGGCAAAGCTTTTAATCACTTTGCCGTGATAATATTATTTAACTTTTATTAACTCTATCATTCCGTATTTCTTTCTCTGCTTTATATCTTTGGGCTCTTTTTCATTGAATATAATCCGTATGGTATCTTCATTAAAAGATATCGGAGAAAAACCTTCATTTATTTTCCGTCGCGCAATAGTAGGAAGATTCCTACGATAGATATCATCTACAATCAGGTGATTAGCTTTTTTGTAAAACCATGCTCCTGAACAAGCAGCATCAAAATCAAATTGATAATTACTTTCAGGAAATCTAAGATTAAGTTGAATAAAATGTGTATCAAGATCAACACAGTTATTGAATGATGTACTTGTCGCATGGTATTCAGTCCAAGCTTGTCTCACATGCTTAACATCAAAGCTTGAATCATATGATATTACTTTTGCTTCATATTGATTTATAAAGGTATTTAAATCAATCGATTCTTCTATTGTGTGAGACAAGTGGGGGGCTCCATCTTTCCAAGGACGAAAGAATAAGAACATAAATACAAAACCATATATTAATATACATACAGTAGTTAGTTTTACTATTGTTTTCATATTAATTTTCATAATTTATTTCCTGTATACATTTAATGGTAGAAGTATCGTACGCGATTTATTCTGTTTATATAAAGAGATGAAAAAACCTCGAGGTATAATCATCTTCCCGACAAGATCACCAATACCACTTTGAGGGTATATTACAGAAAGTCCAGCAACAACAGTATGAGGACAAGCATCTGAAGAAACGCGATATGGTCTATTTACTTGATTAGTCATAGCAATTTCTGCATTTTGTAAAGTTTGAGTATCAGGTGAACCTATTGGAATGGCTAATGCTATATCATATCTAACTTCTGACTCATCCTTATCCAGTAAAAAATCGGACAGAGTAGTATATACATCTTCTCCAGTTCCAACTTGAGGTTTTAGTGACGTACCATATAATCCACCCCATGAGTCTGCACCATTTTTTGATAATAAAGAGAAAACACCATCCCATGCAGAAAGTACTGCCATATGGGAAGCTCCATTAGCACCTTCAAAATCTAAAAGTACAATTAAATAGTTAGTATTACTGTTTAAATAATCATCTATTGAGTTAAACATATTTGTTGTAGACATAGAAGTTTCTATGTTAATACCGGTATATTTTTTCACGTTATCGATATAATTTTGATAATCAAACGCAGTATTTCTTGTTACACTTGTTCGGGCATTGGAGCTGTAGCTTGCGCTGCCGCCGCCGCTTCGGGATCCCGTGCTTGCACTGCTACCGACAGGTTTAGGGTTTACTCCTGATGCTACAATTTCTGATTCCCCATTCTGGATTGTTTTATCATAAGCAGCTTTATCATCTCCTATAAATTTGTTCACATGCCAAGTTGGACCACCTGTTGCAGGGCCAGTTTTTCCTACTAAATTGTTTATAAATTCTATTACCCAATCATCCAGTGGTGCTAGTGGTGGTAGACGATCTGCAGTGACTATACATCTATCAACCGTTCTAACCCAAATCATTCCTTGAACCTCAAATAATTTTACAGTTGCTGTTGATGGTACATATTCCAACAAAACATCCCAAATTTTTCCCTTCTGTATCGGCTCAGGTGCTAACCCGCTTGGGTCGCCGAACATCACTGGATTGTTAAAAGCGTAAGAGTAAGACGAATGACCTGTGAATATTTCAAAGAGCTAGGTGCTATTATATACAAAAACCTCTCCAAACGTGGGATGGATTGGAGAGGTTTGTATTGAGCTGTATTCTATTTCCTAATTATTTCAAAACTATCTATGATCTTTTGAAATTTTGTATCGTCAGCCGGAGTATAGTGATATTTTGATATGATACATTTCAGTATAAGATCGTCTTCCATCAAAAAGAATTGTCTATATCCTAAGTGATGACCTTCCCCGATAAACTTCTCAACTCCAAAATAACTGTACATTTCTCCTGCTTGTCCTCTAATACTTATGGTATCTTTCGAGAGAATTTGTGGTAAGTGCTCTTTGAACGATTCCAAATGTGATGATTTATTCCATTTCACAAAGTCAGTATCTCAATTCCCTCCGAAAATTGACCCACTTTTCCCGCTGAAAATTGACCCACCATTTGCTAACTAATCCTGCATAAGATTGACTTCAAATGCAGGAGGGAAATAGGTGATAACAGTGGAAGATTGGGTAACTATCCGAAATTTGAAAAATCATAACCCTGATTTGGGTACACGCAAGATTGCTAAGCTGCTTAATGTTAGTCGCAATACGGTTAAATCAGCTCTAAAGAAGGATTCTGCTCCACAATATACGCGCGAGTGCAGTGCAAATCCTTTTCTGATGCCGTTTGAGGAATACATTTCTGAGAGTTTAAATAAGAAAAGACTTCGTAAAAGCAGAGTATTAGCTGATATTCGAGCAAAAGGCTATACCGGCTCTCAAAGTGCTTTTTACAGGTATTGTGAGAAGATGTCAGCGCAAGAAAAGCCATCATTCAAGCCTTACGAAACGTCTCCCGGCTTTCAGGCACAATATGACTGGAGTCCTTATACAGTAATGATTGGCGGTAAGTTAGTCAAATTATATGTATATCAGTATATCCATGGTTTCAGTCGGCATCGTGTGTTGGAAGCGGCTCTCAGTGATACTATGGCGAGTATATTGGAAGCGTTGGAAAATTCCATCATCGAATCCGGTGGCGTTTGTGAGCAAATTCAAACAGACAACGCAACAAGCTTTGTAACAAATGCCTCAAAGGATAACTTCCAATGGAATAAGCGATATTTGGCATTTTGCGGACATTACGGCTTTAAGCCAACTCGCTCTCTACCTGCACATCCTTGGTCAAAAGGCAAGGTAGAACGCCCTTTTGCATACCTCGAAGATCATTTTATCAAAGGCAATGAATATGAATCCTTCGAAGATTTCTGCCAAAAACTAAAGGATTTTCAGGATAAAGTCAATTCCAGAGTGCATTCGACAACAAAAGCAAAACCTATCGAGCTTTTTGCAAAAGAGAAAGAATACTTATCAATTCTGCCGGAATCACGCTATGTAAGCGTCAAAGAAGAAGTTCGCAAAGTAAGTGCAGACTGCCTGATTTCATTTATGGGAAGCCGATACAGCGTGCCATATTTATTTGTTGGCAAGCAGGTTTGGGTCAAAGTCTCTAAAGGCAGCTATATCGAAGTATATTCAACAAAAAGCAAGCTCATAGCCCGTCACAAGCTCAGTTTAGAGAAAGGTAAAATTATCATGCTGGACTCTCACTATAAGAATCACAGCATAGAAAAAGGAAGTTGGAAACGTTTGTCTATGAGTTTTAGCAAGAAATTCCCTGATTTTGCCTGGTTTTTGGACAAACTATATGCACAAAAGAGAATAAATCCTGCATATCACCTTACAAGAATCATGGATACAGCTATGTATTTTGAGCATAAAGATATGGAAGCAGCTTTTCTTAAATGCCGTGATTATAACATCTTTAACTCAAAGTTTGTAAGAGCTTATGTAGAGAATAATGCTAAAGATGCTCCGGTAGAGCCTGTACGCATAGAAACCATGATAAACAAAACAATAGAAGAAGTCAATATCGTGCGAAATCTGGATTATTACAACAATCATTTTGGAGGTTAAAATGCAGACCCACGACAAATTAGATGAATATCTTAAAACGCTGACTCTGCCTTGGATTAGGCAGAATTATAAGTTAGAGGTGGAAAATGCAGCTAAAGCCAAGCTTAGTTATGCAGAATTTCTCTTTAAAATCATGCAGGAAGAAGTAATCTCGAAGCATGACCGTTCAATCAACAGAAGAGTTCAAACAGCCGGATTCCCTCAAATAAAGCACTTTGAGAGCTTTGATTTTTCTTTTCAACCAAAGCTTGACGAAAAACTTCTGAGAGAACTCACGCAACTGCAATTTATGGATGAGGCAAAGAATATTATCTTTCTCGGACCTCCGGGTGTTGGCAAAACGCATCTTGCCATATCCATCGGGATTAAAGCCTGCCAGCAGAGAAAAAGAGTTGCATTTTACACAACAGAGCAGCTAATGAAAGCTTTTGCCGAAGCAGAAATGATTGGTCAACTGCAAAGACTGCTAAACACATTAGACCGGCTTGATCTGCTTATAATCGACGAACTCGGCTATCTTGAGCTTACAAAGAAAACTGCATCATTTTTCTTCAGGCTGATTGCTGCAAGATACGAACGAAAATCTACGATTATTACATCGAACAAGTCCTTTGACAAATGGGGTGATATATTCCAGGATGACGTGGTCGCATCTGCCATTTTAGACAGACTTTTGCATCACTGCTATCCGTTTTTTATCAATGGAAAAAGTTTTAGAGTGAAGGATATTATAAATAAATAATTATATTGGGGTGGGTCAATTTTGCTGACAAAAACGGGTCAATTTTCAGAGGGAAAGAACAGTCAGTAACTTCTTTATATTCAAGAACTTCAATATATAAATGCCATTCTTCATCGTAATAGCTTACAGTACAAAGTTTACCAGTGGGAGATTCTTGTGTATATAACTTAGTATATTCATATAAATCGAATTTATTATAACGTAGTAAATATTTATTTATATTTATAATACTATTTTGATTATTACCTAAAATTGAAGTGCACGAATTTATAAGTAATAAACAGGATAATTTAACCAATACATAAACTATTCTATTGTATTCCATGGCATAACCTTATTTTGTGTTTCATAAACTTTACAGTCAATTATTTGATCTAAGAACCAAATGCCAGATATATTCATAAAATTAAAAACAATACAATCACTTTCGTTTTGTACTTTAATTCCTATACGATACGAGATAGTATTATATGAACTACCGTTAATAATGGCACGAGATGAAGACTGGGTATCTATCATAATCATGTCTTCTTCTAGAAGAGGAGCATTATGGATATAATATTCATGTAAATTTGCAATATAATCTCTACCATTGCTTTTATCTACTGAATACACTAGATCTCCATCAAAACCATATATCGAATTTGCAATTTCACTATTACTTTCCAAAATTGCTTCAACTTTATCTGGAAATAATATCATTTCCTTAATCATATTCACCTTAGATTCAGGTAAAGTTGGTTTGTATTTAGCTTTATATGTGCATGAAAGCAATAAAAAACATATATTTCATGTATTAAATCCTTTAATAAATACATTAAGGTAATTACATACTGATTCCAAGCCATATGAGCAAACCCACCATAGCAGTACCTCCTACTATTTCTAAGTATTTTCGCAGAGTAGACGTAGGCTTTTGCTCTGTTGGTAGAAAACTATTCTTTTTTAGTGGTCTGCCTGCAAGAGCTCTAAGGCTATTTTCACCTTCAACAGCTAATGCTTCTCTTTCATCGCCTGTTAATGCATTAAATTTTGTACTCCCTAGAGCAAGCTCGTCCATGATATGAGTAGTTTCATGTGCGATTATGTCGTACATCATGTAATCATAGAAGTAGCCATCAATATCTTCGTATGTGGTTAGATAATCCTTAGTCTTAGCATCTTTAATATTATTAAAGTTACCAGTGAAATATTCTTCGCCAATAAACATAACCGGTTTATTTGTGTTTTTATCAAAGCCTGCTGCCGCTCCAATTGCTGTAACACCCATATTATTTGCTTTATTTATCATATCTTGATTCAAATTTGCAATTGCTTTAGCAGGCGTCACAAAAACTTTTACAGGCGAAGTATTACCGCCATCCCATAAACCATCAAAAAAGTTAGGGTTCAAATTATACATCTGCTCTAAAGAATTATTGAATTTATCGACATAACTACTATTTTGCACAGCACTCAAATCATACATTGACTTTACATCAGCAAGAGTGTGTTTCACCTTCCCATTATTATTCCCATTTCCTCCACTTTTACTGCCACCCTGACCAAATGCTAAGGATGGACCACCTGCACCAGTTGAAACATATGAATGTTCATAACCGGCAATATAAGGAGTACGAGTTGTAATATCGTCATGTTCACATTGTAATGGGTGACAAGTACATTTGTTAGCTTCTAATGATGATTGTGTTGTAATACGAACCTTAAAGATTGGGTATGTCACCCAATATCCATCCATAAAAGGACTTGTCGAACTTGCATATTGACCCTGCAGTTGAGAGAGCAAATTACTCCCCAGCAGCACATCTCCAGTGCCGCCACCTTCCTGTATCGGTTCAGGGGCTAAGCCACTTGGATCGCCAAACATCACAGGGTTGTTAAACGCGTATGAGTAGGACGAGTGACCTGTGAATATTTCAAAGATCTAGGTGCTATTATATACAAAAACCTCTCCAAACTTTGGTGGCTTGGAGAGGCTATAATTATTGTCTGAATTTTTAGATTATTCTTTTCTTTCTATTTTAAAAGATTCTATTATGTTATCCAACTCCACTCTATCTTCTGGTTTGTAATGATATTTAAGAATATGAATTTTTAAATCAAAATCTGCGTCTGACAGATAAAGAATTGCTGATGCAATATGATCATTTTCTCCCAATCTTTTTTCAATGCCTAGATGCCCATATTGGAAACCATCAAAATCATTGATTTTGAGCGAATCTTCGAAGCTAACAAGTTCTGAAAGTGATCTAAATTGGTCAAAATCTATTTCTTGCAATCTTTGGATATTATTTGTATCAGAATGTTTATTTGCAGTGATTTTAATGTACCAATCTTTTTTAGCCCATGTCGATATAATATAATCACGATCACTAAAAACCAAATCACAATAGTCTTTGTAAAAACGTTTAAACTCATTATTGCAAAAAGAAATTTTGTAATGAGCGGTTTCTAGCGATTTGCAAATATCTTCTTCGTCAATCTCTAAGGAGTTAAATAATTGATGCAAACTAATAAAATCAATGCACTCCCTGACAAAATCTGATCTTGCTTGATATATTTCTATGTGCTCATCTAAATTACTACATCTACTAATACCCTCGAAATACCATTTATCACTCATTTTTAGGAAAATAAAGCTAAAACAATTATTGCTTGTTTCAACATTAAACGAACCTATATACTTTATCCCACTTAAACTATGCATTCCATAGCCAAAATAATCACGCCAAAATGCTTTTTTTACTTCATTAATATGCACACTCTCTCTAAAATGCTTTTTATCTTTTAAATCAGCCAGTAAGGATTCGAAAATATTTTTGTAGGTATGATCTAACTTGGCATCGTGATTAATATCATTGTAATCAATATTGCTATTAAATTCATTAAAAGCTGAATCTATTGATTTCGAATTGAATAATACTGATTCAATAAACTCAATATTTTTTGGATCAAAATCCTTTTCTTCATAATATTGTGTACTAGAGCATCCACATATCAGAATGCAAATTACTAAAATAACAACATAATTAATAGTCCGCATGATTAATACCTCTATTATAAAACCATCCTTGAATACTGTACCATATATATTTCGGCCATTTCCATAAATCTACTTTACTTTTTAAGACACCTCCAAACCCCATCTTAACTCGCATCATATTTTCTGAATCTATTGCCCAAGACTCACGAACACCATCAGGAACATTAAAAAATGGACCATATCCTAGTCTTAAAGCATCAAAAATATGACCTAATTCATGAGCAACCACCATCCATGAGAACATCCATGCACGAGTTGAAATATCGACTGGATAATACTGCAAAGATTCAAGTGCTCCTTGTGAAATATTAGTTTTAGCACCATAATATTCAGAAGCAATATACAATGTTTGTGAACCATCGGAAGCTGAAACAGCTAAACCTCCTTCAACTTCATTTGGTCCTGGAGGTGCTAATTTATCTCCAGGATCTCTTTTTAAGTTTTGTAATCTTACACTTTCCTTCCTAATATCATGACCAGGAATAATATGCACGTCAATTGGGCTTTTCAGTGCTGCTAGTTCATTAAAGAAATCCGGCCAAGCATCATACATTTTTTTCATGTCAGTAGTAAACTTATTAGCTAAATCTGTGCTTACATTACTCAAATCAAATGAACCAATAACATCATCCCAGGAATTTGTATAGGTATTATTATTGCTTCCACCACCGGCACTCCCTCCACCTGGCGTAGCACCAGCAGGTGCACCCGGAGTCCCCCCAGAGATTTTAACTTTCTGTTCGATAGTTTGTTCTCGATAAATAGGTGCAAAACTATACCTAGTCTTTCCTAAAGTTAATGGGGTATGTTCATAGTCGACATACCCATCAGGATTATCTACACTTCGTCCTTCTATTTCGTAACGTTGAAACCCTACACACATTAATTCTTTGTATGAAACTACATCGTAATATGCTTGGGTTGCTGTGGAGTAATCTCCCATTATATTAGCCAAACTACTTTGCCCCAGCAGCACATCTCCAGTGCCGCCACCTTTCTGTATCGGCTCAGGTGCTAAGCCACTCGGATCACCAAACATCACTGGGTTGTTGAAGGCGTATGAGTAGGACGAATGTCCTGTGAACATTTCAAAGAGCTAGGTGCTATTATTTACAAAAACCTCCCCAAATCTTTGGTGGTTTGGAGAGGTTGTAAGCATAAATTACTGTTTTATATTTCCTTATTAGGAAATTTTATCATTTCTACAAAATACAACAATAAAGCCCCAGTATTAGGATAATTTAAATTAGTTTTGATTCTTAACGCAGAATTTGAATCTACTTCTCCTTCTTTCAACATGTTTGAGAGTGTTTCTCTCCAAATTTCTTCATGCCCTCTAACTTTTAAAGATATTAAATAAAATTCTAAATACGCTTTTATAGATTTATCTTTCTCATATTCATTTTTAGTTTCGACTATAATTCTATCAAGTTTTTCAAACGCTCTAGTAGAATCATGCATTTCTAAAAGTACATATGAATCTAGAATTTCTACTGCAATTTCATTATGGCAACTTGGTAGTGATGCCAGAAAACAACTTAATTCTTTAAATTTTTTTAAATGAATTAGACTAAAAAACATCGATTGTAAATCAAACTCATTGCATGAATCTTGTTCTAGAATCTCATCTAAAAGAATAATTGCTTCTTTATACTTACTAGTGTCATTATGGTTCATCCCCATATTTCCAATAAGCTGAGAAACTTTAATTCTTTTAGTCATAAGATCTTCTTTCTTGTTACTTTCAATCTTATATTCTGTCTTAGAACAAGAAAGCACCAATGTCACTAATAACATTATATAAAATCGTCGCATTTTTACACCTAATTGAGCAATTCTATTTGTATTAAAGTTAACAATATTTTACCAATTGAAATTCCATTTTTTGGACTTTCATGCAGATAATCAAGTAGATTTTTGGAATTCATGGAAGATGAGAGATATAAGGAGCACCAGGTGTTTCATTATTAATGACTGGCAAAATATGCAAACTGGTTAAAAAACGGAAGAAGTTATTCCCGTTATCATCGTTTTTTACTAGGCTTCTAACTGATTGATTTATAAGGAGAAGACAAAAAAAATGCCCTACCAACGGGGGGAATGTCGGCAAGGCATGCAGCATAAAGAGGAAGAAACGACTTACGTCGTTGAGCGAGAAACGAGACTCGAACTCGCGACCCCAACCTTGGCAAGGTTGTGCTCTACCAACTGAGCTATTCTCGCATTTCTTTCTTTACAAAAGAAGTACATCTAAACTACAAAAAACTTTTCAACAATGCAAGTTTTTTTTACTAAAACACTGTTTTTCTTGAGCGAGAAACGAGACTCGAACTCGCGACCCCAACCTTGGCAAGGTTGTGCTCTACCAACTGAGCTATTCTCGCAATTTGTTTTGCCCTCAAGGAACAGTTCAAAAATAAGTTTTTTTCTTCAATTACACAAGCAAAAAACGTACCTTATTTAAAGAACTTCTAAATTATTTTTTTAAAGAACCTAAAACCGCTGATATAGCAGTTCTTGAGGCACATCCCCTCTCAAAAGGAGATACAAATATAAGAACTTTTATATATAAAATGCAAACATTTTTTTAAATAAAATGCCGCACTTTTTGGTGCGGCATTTTAAATTCTATATATAACTGATATTTACATCAAATTAAATATTAACAGCTTCGCCGTATGCTTGAGCTGCAGCTTCCATAATCGCTTCGCTTAATGTCGGGTGAGCGTGAATTGTCTGGTAGATTGTTTCAGCAGTAGCGTCTAAGCTGCGTGCTAAACCAATTTCACCGATCATTTCTGTTACATCAGGTCCTATCATATGAGCACCTAAGACTTCACCGTATTTTGCATCAAACACCATTTTAACAAAGCCCTTAGCTTCACCAATACCGTGCGCCTTACCGCTTGCAGTAAATGGAAACTTACCAACTTTAACTTCATGGCCTTTTTCTATCGCCTGCTCTTCTGTAAGTCCTACAGAAGCTACCTGAGGATTACAGTATGTACATCCAGGTATATTACCATAATCTATGCCGTTTTCTCGTTCGCCGGCGATTATTTCAGCAGTAGCTATACCTTCGGCAGAAGCTTTATGAGCTAGCCAAGGTGGCCCTGCCACATCACCGATAGCATAAATTCCATCGACATTTGTCTGCATTTTTTCGTTTATCTTGATAAAACCTCTATCCAGCTCAATTCCTGCAGCTTCAAGACCAATATTTTCAATATTTGCCTGAATACCAATAGCATTTAGCGCAAGTTCAGCAGTTAAGGTTTCTTTTTCGCCTTTTTTATTCTCTACTACAATCTCAACTCCATCTGCAGTTGGTTTTGCAGAAAGGACTCTTGTAGAAGTTTTAATCTTAATTTTTGACTTTCTGTAGTGTCTTTCCAGTTCTTTAGAAACATCTTTATCTTCGACAGGAAGCAATCTGTCCTGCATTTCTAAGATAGTTACTTCGGCACCGAAAGCATTAAAGAAATATGCAAATTCAACACCAATAGCGCCTGCACCCATAATTATCATTGATTTTGGAGCTTTAGGTTGAATTAGAGCTTCTTTACTTGTAATAATTTTCTTATGGTCTACTTCAATTCCTTCAAACATACGAGGGCGAGCACCAGTAGCAATAATTATATTTTTGGCTTCAATCACATCAGTGACTTCTCCATCTTTATTTGCTACTTCAATCTTTTTACCAGCTTTTAAAGTTCCATGACCTTTTACATGCTCTACTTTATATTTTTTAAGTAAAAATCCTACACCTTTAGACATCTGAGAAGAAACGTCTCTACTTCTTTTGATAACTTTAGAAAAATCAACTTCTACATTATCAATTGTAAAACCGAAGTCCTGTGAATGATTCAAAAAATGCATATATTCTGCATTTTTCAACAATGCTTTAGTAGGAATACATCCCCAATTCAAGCATACACCACCAAGATCTGCTTTTTCCACACAGATTGTTTTTAAACCTAATTGGGAAGCTCTGATGGCAGCTACATAACCACCGGGACCTGAACCCAAAACAACAACGTCGCAAGAGTGATTATTCATTTCGAAAATCCTTCTATTATTTATTTTAAGCTAAACAATTAATCGTACTCTATCTACAATGCAAAAATAATATTTCTAACACGCATTACCTATATTAATATTGAAATTCCTACAAAGATCTGTAGATTTTATAAAATAAAAGGCGGATATTTGCCTTTACATATATGTGTATGAATAATTATTATAAAGGAAAATTGCAATGAAAATAGCAACCATCCTAATTACATTAAGTATTATTTTTTCAGCATGTAATTCTGAACCTGAAACGCCTGATTTTAGCTCAACTATTTCAAAAATCGAATCAAAAGCTCAAAAAATAAACAACGAGTTGAAACAAATAAGATTGGAAGCTGACAGTTTGGCCAATTTTATTGAAAAATTATATCAAAATAAAGACGAGATTTTACCTACAATTGACAAATCCCAATACACTCTTGATGAATCGGGTGTTTTTTACAGAAACAAAGACAATGGCGGTGCTGCTGTTTATGTTTCCGCAGCTGAGAGAGACAATAAAGAAGTAAAAAACATTGTTTACTTCACCGAAGCTTTGGATACAGAGCTGAAAAGAATCAATGATCAATATGAAGAAGTTGTTCAGGTATATTATAATAATAAAGATAGTTATAATAGAATATATCCTTTTATGGATGTACTTGCGCAGTACGAACCGGCACTTGAAATTCCTACTTTTAACTTTTATTATTTAGCAGACGAAAAGCATAATCCTGAAAAAAAATCTGTTTGGGTAAATGAGGCCTATGTAGATCCGGCAGGCAGAGGTTGGATGATAAGCGTCATAGCACCTGTATTTGTTAATGGTAAATTAGAAGGTGTGCCCGGAATAGATATAACTACAAACTCTTTGACAAATGAATTTCTAAGTGAAGCAGATAAAAACATTGTTATCGTTGATCAAAATGGTGTTATTGTTACTGCAAGAGACTATTCTATCAATCTACTATCATTGCCTCCGCTAAAAGATCATAGATACATAGAAACCATCAAAATGGACACATATAGAAGAGATAACTATAATCTACTCAAGAGTAAAGAAAAAAATGTTCGCGCGATGGCAAAAGAAGTAATAGAAAGTGGCAAAAATCAAGTGGAAGTTACTACTAAATACTCCAAATATATTGCTTTTGCTACCCCTATTGAAGAACTATCCTGGACTATTATTGCATTTGAGGAAATCAAATAAATGCTGCTAAAAAATAAATATTTCAGCAAATTTTATATGCCTCTTATAGGTGTACTGATTATTCTTCTGTCTTATTTCGCAGTAAATGACTACTTGGAATTGATAAAGACTGAAAGTGATAAGCAGTCAAATATCATTCTTAAGCAGTCTAAGCTCTGTGGTATATCTATAGAGTCGAGCTTCATTGAATTTGAGACAGAGTTGAAATTTCTGGTCAGTACATTTGATTTAGATCAATATTTAGATAAAAGTATAGATCTGACAGATAACAAATATTTAAACAGATTTTATGCTAAGCATCAAGATATTATCAATAGATTTCGGATCTCAAGTAATACTTCTTACAGGGACATAGTCAGAGCTGAAAAGAATTACTACGAAAAATCAGCTATTATGAACCACCCAAAAACAATAGAACTTTCAAAGTCTAAAACAATAGATATTGAAGATGGTTTTGTATATGTATTACCTGTTTTCGATGGGTATGCAAAAGTCAAATACAATATAAGAGTTGACCTTAATATACCTCGCTTTATAGAAAGCCATTTCGATAATTTTTATGTAGGTAAGAATTCCTGGCAATGGATAATAGACAATACAGGGCGTATGAAAAGTGTTATTTATTCAGAGAATAAATTATCAAAAGAAGAATTTGTTGTTGGACAAGAAAGCAAAATAATAAACGATCTTTGGCTAGAATATGAAGGCAATATCAATCATCCTATAAAAAGTCAGAACAAAAACTATCAGGTTCTATCTGCATACTATCCTGTTAGAATATCGAATCAAATGTATGGAATTATTTTTTCCATTGACAGAGACACTCTTTTTAGTAGCATCGAGACTAATACTATTAGAATCCTAATATTTTATATTTTGATACTAATACTGCTGATTATTCTGTTTTCAGGTATACTATTTCAAAGAAAATCTGCAGAAAAGAAAGTAAAACGAATAAGTGAATCCCTGCAAAAAATCATTGATTTTATGCCTGTAGGTATGATATTTAGCTCTAAAGATAAAGAAATCTTAGACCTTAATAATACAGCACTTGATCTGCTCGGTATTGAAAATAAAAATGAGCTTATTGGAGAAAACTGCTTCAACTTAATTCCGGGAATGGAAATACACAATTGTAAAAACACTCAGATTTGTCCTATCATAGATAATAATCAAGACATCAGAAATAAAAAGGCAACCCTACACAAAGTAAATGGAGAATCGATTACTATTCTGAAAACTGCAATAGAAATAGAGCATTTGGAAAAGCAAACAATTTTGGAAACCTTTATTGATATTTCAGATTTAGAAGCAGCCCGATCTCAACTTAAAGAAAGTGAGCAACGACTCGAACTCGCTTTATTAGGTGCTGATTTAGGACTTTGGGATTGGAATCTTGAGCAGAGAACTTTCACTGCTAATCCTAGATTTATGGAAATAATGGAGCAAAGTGGTCTTGTTCTGGAACCTTCTTTTACTGAATGGATGCATGCTATTCATCACGAAGACAGGAAAAAATTCAAAGCTAAATTGAAAATACACTTCAGAAACCTTTCGCAGCAGTTTGAAGTTGAATACAGAACCCGCTCTAAAACAGGACATTGGAAATGGATCCTTGCTAAAGGAAAAGTTGTTACGAGAACTTCTAAAGGACTTCCTCTTCGTACTGTAGGGACTGTGCTTGACATCACAGAAAGAAAAAATGCAGAAGAAAGGCTGCGTATGTCTCATGAAAGGTTTACCACTGTACTTAATAGTATCGATGCTGTAATTTATGTTTCTGACTTAAACACATATGAAGTACTCTTTACAAATAAATATACTCAGGAACTGCTGGGAGATATCAAAGGTAGAATTTGCTGGCAAGTACTTCACAAAGACCAAATCGGACCTTGTAAATTCTGTACAAATGATAAAATTGTTGATGAAAATGGCAATCCGGGTGAGGTTTTAGTTTGGGAAGTTTATAATGACAGACTAGAACGCTGGTACGAAGTGCACGATAGAGCAATTTATTGGGTAGATGGCCGAGTAGTTAGATTTGAAATAGCGACTGATATTACTGACAGAAAAAAAGCAGAAACTCAATTAAGATTAGCCAAGCAAGCCGCTGAAGATGCCAACCGGGCTAAAAGCGAATTCCTTGCTAATATGAGTCATGAAATTAGAACTCCTATGAATGCAATTCTTGGATTTAGTGAAATCCTGCTCCAGGAAGTAGAGAATAGTAAACATAAAGGCTATCTGGATACAATTTTGAACTCGGGGAATACTCTTCTCTCACTTATTAATGACATATTAGACCTTTCAAAGATTGAATCCGGAAAGCTTGAGCTCAATTTAGAGCCGACAGATCTCAAGATTATATTCCAAGAAATTAAACAGGTATTTTCTCAAAAAATTGACTCAAAAGAAATAAACTACATAACTCATATAGACAAAAACCTTCCTACAAAAATCATTGTAGATGAAATTCGTGTACGCCAGCTGCTATTCAATTTGGTCGGAAATGCTATTAAATTCACTGACATAGGATATGTTAGAGTTGCAGCAGAGCTTCTGTCTATGGAAAAAGACAATATGATCAGCATAGTTTTGACTGTGGAAGATACTGGCATAGGTATCCCGGGGGATCAGATAGATATAATTTTTGAATCATTCAGGCAGCAAAGTGGGCAATCCACAAGAAAATATGGCGGCACAGGACTTGGCCTGGCCATCACAGAAAAGTTAGTAGAAATGATGAACGGAAGAGTTGAAGTAGAAAGTGTTCCCGGGAAGGGGAGTACTTTTAAAGTTATTCTTCCTAATATTATAATTGCTGATGAAGGATTTGTATATAAAAGAGAAAAAAGAAATAGTTCAGACATATACTTTGAAAATATAAAAGTACTGGTAGTGGATGACATTGAAGATAATCGAAATCTTGTTCGCACGTATTTAACAAACAGCAACATAATTATTGATGAAGCAGAAGATGGCAGCCAGGCTGTGGAAATGATAGCCAATAATGAGTATGATATAGTTTTTATGGACATAAGAATGCCGGTGCTTGACGGCTATGCAGCAACAGAAACGATAAAGGAAACATATCCTGATATGAAAACAAAAATTGTTGCTCTAACTGCGTCTTCCATGAAAGCTGATCAAAAAAGAATTGATGGCCTGTTTGATGATTTCCTTAGGAAACCGGTTACTAGGCAAGAGCTTCTGGACACTATGGCTCAATATTTTACTCCAACTGAAAACACCAGTGCGGCTGACTCTGATTCTAAAAACAAAGATATAGTAGAATTATCCATACCGGATGAAGTTGTAAGCAAAGTGCCATACATAATAGACACTCTGGAAAGTCTTTTTGCTGAGCACTTTGAAGATGACAGTGCCTTTATGGAATTGGAAAAAGTAGAGAGTTTTTCTAAAAACATAACAAATATCAGTACACAATTTAATATCAATATGCTTAATCAGTACTCAGAAAGACTTTCAAAAGTAGTGAGCGATATTGAATTTGACAAAATTGAAGAACTACTTTATAACTTTGGTGGAATGATAGACAAAATCAAAAAACATATAGGTTTATTATGATAAAGGATAAACAAGTACTGGAACGATTCGAAAATAAAGAAAATCTATCTATTCTGGTTGTTGACGACAATCCTATGAATTTGAAAATGGTAGCTAGTATTTTAAAACCGCTTGGCTATAAACTTGCAATGGCAAACTCTGCATCAAGAGCCATTCAGTTTGCCAAGGAAAAAACTCCTGATCTTATATTACTAGACGTAATGATGCCTGAGATGGACGGCTTTGAAGCTTGTGAAATACTTAAGGCAGATAAGTCCACATCCGGCATTCCTATTATCTTTTTAACTGCAAGAAGTGATACTAGCGACATTGTCAGAGGATTTCAAGTTGGTGGTGTTGATTATGTAACAAAACCCTTCAAAGCGGAAGAAATTTTGGCAAGAATACAAAACATTCTTATAAACAAAATATCTCAAGATATTATCAGCGAAAAAAATAAAGAGCTGGAAGAAAGTCAACAAAGTATACTAAAAGATGCTCAAAAAATCCTTGCTTTAAATAGCAAACTTTCTGATTCAGAAGAGCATCTTAAAGAGCTAAACAGAACTAAGGATAAGTTCTTTTCAATTATAAGTCATGATTTGAAAAATCAGTTCTCAGGTGTTTTAGGTCTTTCTGAAGTTTTAACTAGGTTTGGTTCTAATGTTTCTGACAAAGACAGAGAAAACTACCTGTCCCTTATCTTCAATGGCCTTACTCAAATGCGTTCTTTTCTTGAAAATCTTTTAGAATGGGCAAGGAACCAGACAGGAAAGATTGAATTTACTCCCCGTGCTGTCGCTCTGGAACCTATAGTCAGCCATGTCATTCTTCAGTACAAAAATAACGCTATTCAGAAAGATATAAATCTTTATTCTCAAATTGATGATAATCTCATGATTTATGCGGATGAGAATATGTTGATGACAATTTTGCGTAATCTTATTTCCAATGCACTTAAGTTTACCAATGTCGGAGGTAATGTATTTATAACTGCTATTGAAAGCGACAATGAAGTTGAGTTATACGTCAAAGATGACGGGCTCGGGATGGATTTCAAAACAACAGAAAAACTATTCAAAATTGAACATAACCAATCCACTCCAGGTACGGAAAATGAAAAAGGAACAGGTTTGGGTTTGATCTTATGCAAAGACTTTATTGAAAAACATGGCGGTCATATAGCTGTTAATTCAGACATCAACAAAGGCACCACTTTTACTGTAACTTTTCCTAAGAAATAAAAATCCTAAATAGATTTTATCGGCTCATTAGTGCTAAATAGTTTGTACTAATGAGCCTTTTTATTTATTTTGGGCAAGCTCGAAATTATTGATATATATGGTGATAACATGAAGAAAACTCTTTTAGTTCTGGGAACTTCTCTCCTACTCAGCACATCTGCAATAGCGCAAGAACATCACAAAGGAAAACTTATAGAATATAAAAACCCGTTTTGGGACGGTATAAAAGAAAGTGTTACTAAGTACCAAAATCCGGAAGAAGATGCCAAAAAGTCTTTTAAAGTTGACTTAGAAGGATGGGATTTGCCAAAATCAACTGACGAATTTACTTCTCAATGGCACAATGCTCCCATTTCTCAAGGGTGGTCAGGTATGTGTTGGTGTTTTGCTACAACTTCTATGTTGGAATCTGACATAAAAAGACGAACCGGGCAGGAAGTAAAAATTTCTGAATTGCATACTATATACTATGAATATCAACTTAAAGTTGAAGAATTTGTACGTACTCGCGGTAAATCTACTCTAGGTGAAGGCTCACAGGGAAATGCTGTTTTAAGAGTTTGGGATAAATATGGCTGTGTACCTGCAGAAGCTTTTACAGGTATGAAAGAAGGCATGGAATATCACGGACATAACCTTATGTTTGAAGAAATAAACAAGTTTATGCATTCTATGAAACAAACTAATTCCTGGGATCCTGAATATGCTCAAAAAACAGTCAGAGCTATTATGGATCATTACATAGGCACTCCACCAAAAGAGTTTACTTACAAGGGGAAAAAATATAATCCAATTACTTTTAGAGATGAAGTAGCCAAATTCAAAAAAGATGATTATGTAGATATCATGTCCCTAATGCAGCAAGGTTACTGGGACAATGTAGTTTACCCTGCTGCCGACAACTGGTGGAAATGTGACAAATATAAAAATGTTCCTTTAGATGACTTTATGGTGGCTGTGAAAAAAGCAATTACTGACGGGTATTCAATGATGATTGGTGGTGATGTTTCTTCCACCGGCTATTACTCTTTCGAAGATGTTGCTGTTATTCCAAGCTACGATATACCATCGGAATATATAGACGAACACGCCAGACAGCTTCGTTGGTCAAACGGTACAACAGGTGATGATCATGCAATCCATCTTGTAGGCTACACAGAAAAAGATGATGTCACTTGGTATTTGATTAAAGACTCAGGCAGTGGTTCAAGAAATGGTAATAACAAAGGCTATTACTTCTACCACGAAGATTATGTTAAGCTAAAAATGATGAACTTCCTTGTCCACAAAGAGGCAGTCAAAGATTTATTAGAAAAATTTGACAAAAATAAAAAATAAATGAAAATATCCTTTGATTTTTAACGATTATAACTTATAATGCATATAGCTTGATAATTATGCAAATCGTTATTTAGGAGGATATATGGAAGTATTAATACTACTTATTATGCTGGTTCTTATTGCTTTTGTAGCTCAGAAATTCCTCAAAAGCATAAAAGAACAGGCAAAGAAAGAAAAGAAAAAACAAAAGACTGGTTTTAAAACCAGTAGCAGTCGAAAAAGAAGATAATATGCAAAAAGGGAAGCTTATGGCTTCCCTTTTTTATGTGTACATTTGTTACTTGAATTTACAATACTCTTTACATTTTAAATATAAATTTACTCGAGATTCGGGGGGTGGTTCTGTCTGAGTATGTTGAGGTTGAGTAGGATTGTATAAAATTGAAGTATTTACGATCTTTTATCTTATATCCTTACTGTTGATTTTCTTCTATAAATAGAATAGTTAGACTATAATCCACACTATCTTATTCTTCATTGCTTGATTCGCTAAATTTACTTTTAACAAGATTTAAGAATGCAGAATTCCTAGCATCTGCATCATAAATAACGGCATCTAAATCCCATATAAAAACACCTATTGGAAGTATAATTTTAGGATCCAATGAGATAGCGACATTAGTTTCTTTATAGAACATTTTACCAGAAGAATACAATTCAGTATATTCACCAGCTAAATGCATTTCAACATCTTCGTTAAATTCAATGATGCCATAAAACCATATTCTTTGAATTTGGTTGTTGTAATACTTCATTAATTTTCTTGCTCTTTTTTCAAGTTGAGTGATTACTTTTATATTTTCTTCGAGTGAAATACCCCGTTTTTTTAGCTCAACAATTACAACATCAAATGGTTTTTTATCTTTGGGATCATTTGAAAACATTAATGCAATATCAGGTCTGTTATCATCTACTATATCTTCTTCTGATATCTCTTTAATTAGCTCTCGCATGTCGCGATCACTTAAAACAGTCTCATAGGTCATATATTTATCGTCAAGTAACCATGCATTGTTTCTATAGAAATCATTTTCGATATTGTCTTTTTCAAATCTGCCTTCGCTTCTCATAGAAGCAAAAAGTTTATGTAATTCCGTTTCGCTATCTTCATTAGTTGATGTTTTTAATTTCTCAATAGTTTTTTGCCTAAATAGAATATATTCAGTAAGAGTTCTTGATGATATTTCTAATGATTTTTGAAATTGTTCGTCATTAAGAGAAGTTGCTTCTAATATTTCTTTTTGCTCTCTAAAAAATTTGGCTTGTGCTTTTTTTAATATCTCTTCTCGGGAAATGTAACCAATATTTTGTGCTTCGTAATATCCACTAAGATGAGGATATTTGTTTATTAAAGCTTTTTCAACTTGCTTGTTTGAGTCCTTAATCTTTGGAATTTCCTGTTCGATTACGGCTATCACTCCCTCTCTAAATGCTTTTTCAATAATTTTAAAATCGGGTTGAGAAATTGTCAGATTTTGTCTTACTGCATCAATCTTGCCTGCAAAAAAATCTGAATATAGTAAGAATACCATCTCGTAACCTAATGGCATATTCTCTTCAGCAATTAAATTCACTTTAACCGTTCTGTTGTCAACCGATATGGCAGCAATTAAAGAAGAATCGCGACTATCAACCTTTCTTATTGAATAGTAAAGAAGTAAATTGTCAAACAGTGATATTTTACTTGCTAATTCGACTTTAGTGAATTCAGCAATATCAGAGTTTGAGATGGAATGCTTAGTTGTGTTTTCCCCAAGACTTGTTTCAATATTAATTTGAAATGATTTATTCTGCTCCTTCATTTTGAATAAGCTAGAATAAAATTCTTCTAAAATCCTGTGTTTTATTGTTCCTGATTGAATATACTCTTTTTTAGCAATTTTTTGTAAAACATAGTTGGTCATTTTAAAAGAAGTTTTTGTTTCATCATATCGAATATTTTCTATAGTAAAAGCTAATTCGTCAAATTCTTCAGTAAATTTAAAACTCCTTCTTTTATCGTTATTAAAATAGCTATCAACTTCAATATTATTAAAATAACATAAGTAAACAAGTCTTCCCAAACCTTTATGAGTACTCTCATTAACATCAAATAAATTTGAAAATTTTTTATACCGATCATCTGTAAAACCAATACCATTGTCTGAAATTTCTATTTTCAAGGTTTCTGGTTGATTAATTGCATTAATTGAAACATTTATATTAATCACAGTGGCGTTAGCATCAAAAGCATTAGCAACTGCTTCAAAATAAACCATCTCAAGAGAAGAATTGCCAAAAAACATTTTGACTGCTTGGTTTAAATTAACTTTCATCCTACAGTTCCTCCTATATAGCTTTGTTGCAATACTGATTTATTTGGTACTTCTAAATATAATAATTTATTCTTATAGAATTCTTTTAATTTATTCGTTTAGAACAATAGTATGTCAATTTTTTCTACTATTTGCTTTTGGTCTTCTAATGAACTAGGATATGCTGCTAATAATTAGGTTCTCTCATTCTTCCTTACCAACAATAAGTACAGTAGCTTTTGTACTTTAGCCCTTTTTTTAATGTGATTTTCTGTATTTCAACCTATTCATTTTGTCCAAAGTGGACACGTTTATTCAAATTAAGCATTGCAAAATAAAATCACAAATCCAGCTGTTAGGGCTTTTTTTGCTTCTACAATTACATATTAACTAACTACCCAGCTATACATTAGAGAGACAGCAAGTATGCTAAATTAGTCTCTATTTTCTACGCCATTCCTCGCCAAACTACAAGCCATTTGTCGTCAATATAGCTTAGAGTAAAGATATCAATTCCTTCCTCATCATACTTATCATTATTCACAGTATAGCTGATTTTATAAGTATAATGAGCAACAGCCGTTTCTCCGGTGACTGTTATATTTAAGTTATCAATTTCAAAATTATGCAGCTCTGCAGCTTCCATAAACTGCTTGTAGCCTTCTACGCATTTTTCTTTTCCGATAACCTGAGCTTTAAAGCCGGGCATGGTAAATACGACATCATCATAAAGCATCTGATTTAGTGGTTCAAATTCTTTGTTTACCCAAGCGGCATTAATGTTTTCTATAAGTGATTGTATAGCATCCATAATTAACTCCTAAAAATCAGATTCATATAAAAAAAGGTATCCTGTTTTTGATAAGATACCTTTGACAACGAATTAAAGCAAATTATTATTTACTGTTTTCCATCCAAATTCTAATTAGATTCATCACAGTTTTGCCTGTGTATTCTAAAGAGTCAATTGAAACCCATTCTGTACGTGAGTGGAAGTTATGACCACCTGTAAAGATATTTGGAGTAGGTAAGCCCATTTCAGTCAAACGCGAACCATCAGTACCACCGCGGATTGGTTCCCAGTATGGATTAGCGCCTGCTTCTTCAGCAGCTTTCCATAAGTAGTCCAAGCCTTCCGGTTGCTCTTCAAGTTTTTCAAGCATATTACGGTACATTTCAATGATTTCTAATTCGAATTCAGTAGTAGGGAATTCTTTTTTAACATCTTCGATGATGCCTTCCATAATTTTCTTTTGATCATCTAAACCTGCAGTTTTGAAATCTCTGAATAAGATTTTTAATTCAGATTCGAATACAGTACCTGAAACTGTATAAGGATGAATATAAGGTTGATGTCCGTCAGTAGTTTCAGGAGCCATATCTTTAGGCATTCTGTCGATAATGGCAGCCATAGCACGCATAGAGTTAATCATTCTGTCTTTTGCGAAACCAGGGTGAATATCTTTACCTTTAGTGCGGATAATGCAAGAGTTAGCGCTGAAAGTTTCTTTGTTTAACTCACCTAAAGAACCACCATCAATAGTATAAGCATATTTACAGTCAAATTTTTCCATTCTAAATTTGATAGTACCTTGGCCAATTTCTTCATCAGGTGTGAAGGCAATTTTCACATCGCCGTGTAAGATCTCTTTATTATTCATGAGAGTTTCTGCCATAACCATAATAGCAGCTACACCGGATTTATCATCAGAACCTAAAAGAGTTGTACCATCAGTAGTAACAATTGTATGACCAATACAGTCTTTCAGAGTTGGATTTTCATTATCTTTGATAACTACGCTATTATCAGCAGGTAGTACAATATCGCCACCTTGATAATTTTCAATTATTTGAGGCTTAACGTCTTTTCCGCTTACATCTGGAGAAGTGTCAACGTGAGCAATAAAACCAATTGCAGGTACTTTCCCATATTGCGGATGATCGCTTGGAATATTTGACGGGATAGTAGCATATAGGTAGCAGTGTTCATCTAACTCTACATCTGTAACACCCATATCTTTAAGCTCTTTCAAAAGCAAATTAGAAAGATCAAATTGTTTTTTAGTACTTGGAGTAGTTCCTGTTCCTTCCTGTGCCTGAGTGTCAATCTTTACATATCTCAGGAACTTATCTAATACTGATTCAGCCATTTTATTATTACCCTATATATTTAAAAAAGTGTAATTATGCGTTTACTCGATATAGCAATATAGCATAATTACACTTTATCTTAAAATCAGTTTGCTTATTTTACTTTTATGAAGCTTCCTGTTATACTATTGCCTTGATTGATAATAGTCAGAAAATATGCTCCTGAACTACGAGATGAAATATCAACAGAGCATGCATTTTGGGACACTTGTTGAATTTGAAGCTTAAGTTCTCTTCCAAAAGTATCTGATAATTTTAATCATAATTACTAAAAAAAAAGAGGTAAAATATGATTTTACCTCTCATAATCAGCTATCGAACTATTATAAATTTACTTTTCAGCGAGCTGCCGTCTTCAAGACTTACGATTAAATAGTAACTTCCTGAAGTTAGATTTCTTATGTCAAGTGTCATTTGACCTTCTTTTTTGATTTGCTGTTCTGGAATAATTGAATTGCCAAAAGAATCATATATATATACAGACTTTAAGGCGTTTATTCTATTAAATTCCAAAGTTAAATAATCTGTAGTCGGAATAGGATACACTTTAAAACTCTGCATACCATTCATATCAGCAACTGAAGTATCAAAATTAGGTTTGCCGGGAGTACCGTATTTTTGTTTTGACTCAACCCAGCTTTCAGCCAATGAATTATCTAAATCAGGGGATTTCAGAGACAAGGTGTAACCATCACCATCCGGTTTAGTAGGCCAAGGATCCTTATCGTCATATTCTACCATATCTATCAAGACACCATTTGCATTATATAAGCGGATTAATTCACCACTTCCACTCATTCCAAATCCCATTTCACCAATATAGTTTTTTACACTTGGATAAGCAGTTGTAAAATCAGTATTAGATTCAACTAATACAAGAAAAGCTCTTGGGCTAAGCTTAACACCATCAGGAATCATAAATTTGTGTGAATCATCAGAATCCATAAAATACCAATTACTCAAATCTATAGTGTCATCAGAGTTATTCATTAGCTCAACCCAATCTCCTGAAAGGACAACATCATCCTGATTATAATGTATTTCATTGATCACTATTTTAGCAGCTTTCTGATCATAAGGGAAAGCTCCCATATCTGATCTAGTGCCGTCAGGGTCTTTTTCAGATGCTGGATCTCCGGAATCTATTGCGGGAGAGCCCGGTAAAAGCCTATAATTAGCGGCATCATAATCTCTGAACATAGGGTCATCTGTTATGTTCCCGACACCCTCATGCAGTTTTTTATTAGAGAGAGAATATGTGATAGAACCTTCCGACTTCTCATCTATTAAGAAGTCAACTTCATTATCATAGAGTATGTTATTAAAACTTGTAACTTTTCCTCCACCATCTCCAAGTCTTCTTTCATAGGCGTGAATTGCTGTTTTATTAGCTATAAAAGTATTGTTAAATACATTCATCTCGCTTGCTTTTACCTGAACACCATATAAACAGTTGACAAATAAGTTATCAAATATATCAATATTCGAACAAGGAGTCACATCATCATTCCCAACAGAAATGCCTTTATCTTGAGCATTGAAAACATGATTATTCCAAAGTTTGATATTTTTACAAGCATTAAGATCGATAGCATCATTTGTGGCATTATAAATTTTGTTATTATATATAACAGAATTGTTGCAATATATAAACTCAATTGCATCAGGAGTATTATACATTACATTGTCATAAGCTTCCACATTATCAATTTGCTTAAAGATAAATCCTTCCCTTTGTCCGTTTGATATTATTGTAGAACCTATCAACCTTCTACCTGTACTTTCAAACCAGATAAGAGGGATCTCTTGAAAATCATCGACAAAATCATATTTCATATACATGTTTAAAACATCAACTTCAGAATTCTGGCCATACATTCCGCCATTATTCACTACAAAGTTGTCTAAGACACATTTTTTTGTAGTATAATGAAAGTAAATATCCTGGAATCTCTCGTAATCTCTTTTAGGTTCGAAAACAACTGGCTCTGAGTCTGTACCTTTGACTTGCATATCGCCTCTAATTTTTAGTCTCATACCAGATTCAAATGCAACGACTGTACCTTTTTCAATTATTAAACTTGTGTTTGGCATTACAACAACATCACATTCTATACTATATGGACCATCTTCTTTTGTGAGGGTCATATTTTTAGTGATTTCACAAGGTAATTTCTTTGTCTTATAAAAAGTGAAAACATTATGATCATCAAAACCTATTCTTTCCTTTCCATTTACCTCAGCAACAACCATAAAGTAATATGTTTTATTATCTTCCAAATTTTTGAAAGTATACTTTGTTTCTTGAATATTATCTATTACTACAGCATTTCCATCAACAATATTTTTTTCTGTATTTAATAATATCTTGTAAGTCACTTGTCCTTTATCAGACTTGGATTCTTCCCATGTTATAGTATATTCATCATAGATAGATTCTGGACATTGTTTAACTTCAAAAGGCTCAGGTTCAAATTCAAACATTCTGTTTACAATATTAATCCTATCTTCAAAATAAATTTTGAAGTTATTTAATTGCAATTCCCAGGTTTCCAAATCCTCAATTCCATCAGTATCATCTAAAAGTACATAGTCTTTTATCACATTTTTAAGACTGTCGAGTACAGGAGTCAGCTTCTCAGCATTCATGACTTGATTGCTTATCTCTTGCACTCTTTGTTTTACTTCAGAAAATATCTCATCATTAATAAAGCACTTTTCTATTAATGGATTGTCGTCTCTTATAGGGTGAGAAGTATAAGAGTAGTCTTTACCATATCCTTGATGACTAAAGGTTTTGTCCATATCCCAAGGCATGTACATCCATTTACCATTACCGTTAATATCATGATAGAGGTAATAATTATGATAGTAAGTAGATGCATTAGAAAGCAATATATTAACAGCAATACTGTTTATTAGATTATCATAGTCAAAGTTTCTGAGCAAGAAGTCCTTAAACTGATCACTTGGCACAGAATTTACAGAATCTCTAAGAGCAAACAAATCATCAAAATTGCCATTTTCGTTAGTTTTCTTTTCCCAGTTTTGATCACATTGATCTCCAAGAGCCAATGAAGCTCCATCGTAAGTAGCCTTATATAAATTACCTTTTACATCAATATTTCTTGCTTCAAGGTATTGTTCATCCACGTTCTCAATTCTTAGGTATAAGCCAAAATATTCGTTATTAATATAAAGTGCTGCGTGTTCTATATCAAAAACAGGAACCCCAACCTGTCTAAAGACATGAGCTGATAGATATGAACTCATATATGTTAAATCTAAATATTCCGCATTGAAGTTTAGTTTTTCTCGTCCATTGGAAAACTCTTCACCATTAAACTTGAGCTTTAGAGACTTTTTTGGATCTAATCTTGAGCCATCGCCTCTAATTCGCATTTCTGTATCAGTCCAAGTCTTACCCTCATACTCTAGAGTAATAGGAATATATTTATCTTCCTGCGGTTTAGAATAGATTTCTTCCAAATCTGCAGGATTACATGTTATATAGTATTTTTTTATTCCGTCAGCGCTTGCATTATAAGAATAAACCAAGAACAACAATGCCGTAATAATTATATACATATCGCCCATCTTCTTTAGTTAGCAAATATTTATAAGGACACAAAACAAAACAAAAGGTTTTATTTTATTTTGATAAAAGGCTTAACTTCATAATAATCTTTTGTCTCAAAATACAAGAAATAAGTTCCTGAAGCAAATTCTGAAATATCAAAGGTCAGACTATATTCTCCCTCTTCATATTTTCCATTAAATAACTCTTTAATAGTCAGTCCCCTATAGTCACATATTCTTATTTTAACTTTTTTATTTCTGTGCAAAGCAAAATAGATATTTATATAGTCATCTGTAGGATTCGGATAAATACTTCTTAAATTATATTTTGTATCTCCATCATAATATAGATTACTTCGATCAGGTGTAGGAAGATGTGTCTTAATCCACTCAGGCGATCCATCTCCATTTCTTGCAAAAGACTCATCCGTATCTGCATCTATATAATAAGTACTGTCGATAATAATATTCTTATATGGATTAGTAAGTATTACGTATCCACTATCTCCGGAAAGTTTGAAATCAATGTGATTACTGCCTTGTTTTTCATCTTTATCAGCCCAAAAAAGTAAGAATCCCTTAGGAGTAATTATAGTACCATCAGGAATTCTCCATTTATCAAGTTCTTCCATTTTATCAGAAAAGTAAAATCCGGATAAATCCACATCAAAGTCATTTGGATTATACAGTTCTATCCAATCATCATATTCACCCTGCTCATCGCTGAAAGTAGAATCATTTTTAGGCATATACTCATTGATATATAGCTTCACATTTTTACTCATACCTAGATTGGACATCCCAAATGTACTTTTTATAAATGTCATCCACTTCTTGCTAGTATCATCAAGTTCAGCATAAGATTCGTTCAGCCTTAAGTTAGGAACTGCAATTTCATCTATAAGTTTACCACTCTTTTTTTCTATTAATTTAATATTTAAATTAGAGGAATTGATTGAATATTTTAGATTTTGACTATTTGTAGGTTTGTACTCGTTAAAAGTTAAAGTTTTAACCGATTTAGGAGCAACTATTGTATTAACGACAAAATTTAATTTGCCTTCTTTGTTGTTCTGCCTTACTTGTAATTCAAAATCAGCTAAATCAATTTCTACATCACTGTCATTGTAAAATTCAACCCAATTGTCATATTTCCCAGGTTCAGTTTCAACAGCATCATTATTAGTCATAATTTCGTTGAAAGAAATTCCTTGTGGAATCTCAACCTCATCTAGATTAAGCAGCTGTTCTTTAACTATATTTTGTCTGTCAACAAAGTATTGTTTTAGCCATTCTATAGCATCAATCATTTTTTTATTATCTGCATGGCTGTATTTGTAGGGATCTCTTTTAGCATCTTCCAGTATATATTCGGTCATCGAATCTATCTTGGTATTAATAAGTTCCGGATTGCAATAATGGTTTATCAATCGATTTACAAAAGAGAGATATAAATAATTATATTTTGAAACCTTTAGTATTTTATCAAATAGGTTAAAGTAGCAATCCCAAGGCCCTCTATATTCTTTAGTATATGCCTTTATATGCAACTGTTTATCAAATAATGCAAAATTGTTATCATAAGTTACAAACCGCCATTTTTTATTTTCTGATTCGTAAATCAAAATATAGTTTTGAGTGCATTGATCACCATCAGCTAAATAATTTATTATAGCTCTGTTTTTCAAAAAGTCTGATACATAAAAATGATCCTTTAAATTTGCATCTAGTTCTGAAACAGAAGCAGTGTCCACATAACTCAAAAAAGAATGTAAATCAGAATAATCTCCCTCATAGTTATTTTGTATTTCAAACACATCACTATATTGTTGCTGATTTTCCAGGGGCTCAGTATTACTACGAATTGCTTTAAAAACTGCACCTTCATCAATGCCGGTTCTTTCTAGAAATTCATTTTCTTCCTGTTCTTTAGTTAAAAAGAGCCCCAGGTATTTTTCATTGAGAAAGATATTTCGATACTCATAAATTAAATCAAAACCAACCGTTTCCATAATGATATCATGAAAAAGTTTTTCTCTAATCATTGAAGGATCAAACACAAGAGATAAAAAGTTCAACTTCTCTTGTTCTTCATATTTGTTTTTATCGTCAAATTTGATTTTCCAGCTTTTTTTATGGAATACGCGAGTGCTCTTGCCTCTTAATCTTACTTCTGCATTATAACTCGAAATGTTATCTTCAAAAACACATTCCTTATAGTCATTTGAATACTTATTTTCAAGTATGTAAGTAGCTTCTTTCGGATCAATATTAATCTTATAAGACTTTATTTTTGTATCTTCCACTTTCTTATTAGTCAGAGTATACACTTCGCTTAGCTTGCTCTCTCTGCCCAACATATCTGTAGAAGAGAATTTATAAACAGATTTATCTCCACTTATGTCGGAATCAATAAAAGTTTGAGAAAACATCTCAGAGTTTATCTTTACAAACTTTTTGTTTATTTCCTTATAGACATTATAATATGAAATATTATAATCATAATTAGAGAAATGTATTATGTTCTGATTATAACCAGCTATAACAGATACTTCAGGAGTTGAGAACTGATCAAATTCCTTGGCACTTTCACACATTATGGCTGTAAGGATACTTCGACCTACGATTTCATCAAAAGTAAGATTCAAGACTCCATCATTTACTTCAATAAGCTTTCTAATCTGTAATACTTTTGCAGAACCAACTTCTTTAACTAGATCTAATTTCTCAACTAATAGTTTATCTTCTGCGTAGATGCTAAATATTCTTTTCCCTGGAGTTTGAAACACTGGTTCATATAAGTGGAGAGTCAAAAAATATTTGCCTTTTGGTAGATCTATTTTATATTCATCAATGCCATATAAACTCGATCTGTAAAGAGTCTCAGAGTGAAGCTGATTTCCAATATTTATAATTTGAATAGTGTCTTGTCTCGGGGGATTAGACTTGTTAACGTAACCATATCCATTCCCTTCCTCGTATCTACAATCCTTTTCGAATTTGATATTATCATAGGTAACTAAAGGATCATTCGCTCCACAGTTTACATTAATTTCTGTTGCTTGAGCAATGATACAGTTAAAAATAATGGCAAGAATAATTTTGTAATACATAGTTTTCTCGAGTTTAGTACTATGAAGTAGATTAAATATATATATTACAATTTTTAATCTACAAAGGTTCAAAAAAAAACCGCTCTCACATACAATGCAAGAACGGTTCAAAAATACTAAAGTTTTTGTTTATTTTGCTATTTTTTCAAGCCACTTAAGCATAAATAGCATTGTAAACATAGAAATCAAACAAGCAACTACAAAAACAGTCCAAGTTAACCAAATTGGAACTGATCCATATAAAATTGCACCAATAAACAATAACTGATTACCTAATGCAGTTGCACCTAACCAACCACCTTGCATAACGCCTTGGTATTGAGGAGGAGCTACTTTAGATACAAATGAAATACCTAAAGGAGAAATAAATAACTCAGCAACTGTTAAGATAAAGTATGTACCAATCAATAAGAAAGGAGTTACTTTAGCCGCATTATCTAATGGAACACCACCATCAGCCGGATTAATTGTTTCAAATAAAGGTAGACCTAATGAACCAACAGCCATAACTACATAAGCCATTGCAGCGATAAACATACCGATAGCAATCTTCTTAGGAGTAGAAGGCTCAATACCCTTAGCATTAAGCCATCCAAAGATAGCCATAATTACTGGGGTAAGGAATACGATAAATATTGGATTTATTGATTGGAATATCTCAGCACCTTCAATAGTTACAAATCCAAGATTTATAGCAATAGCACTTAAATCAGTATAATTTTTTGCAAAATATGTCAAAGTCAAACCATTTTGGTGGAAAGAGAACCAGAAGAAAATAACAACACCAAATACAGCCAATAAAGCCCAAATGCGTTGTTTAACTTCTTGTGGATCCATCTCTGGTGCATCGGAATCTGCTGAGGATTTTTCCTTTTTCTGTACATTAGGAAATCTATTTTTATTTACCAAATAGATAGTCACAGAAATAGCCATTGCTACAATTGCAGCACCAAATGCGTAGTGGAAACCAGTGTTAAATACATTCAAATATTCGCTAGCAAACTGAGTAGGATCAGTTATTGCGTTAGTACCTACTTGAACTTGAGCCATTAGATTTGTGTACATTTGCATCGCTTCTGTACTTAAGCCACCAGATAACATTTGGTGACATAGAGCCGGTAAATCAGCGCTGTATTCAAAATCATAAGTACCTAAGTACCAGTTACGAATACCAATTGCAATAAAAGGAGCAACCATTGCACCTACGTTAATAAACATATAGAACAAAGAAAAACCAGAATCTCTATTTGCTCCATATTCTTTATTATCATACATCTGACCAACTAATGCTTGTAAGTTACCTTTGAAAAGACCATTACCAAAGGCAATAGTAAACAATCCAAAGCAAGTAAGAATCAAATACAAAGTTTGATCAGGAACAGGAGTAGGGGTTGGAAAAGCTATTATAAGATAGCCTAGTGCCATTACAAGTAAACCAACAAAGATAGTACCTTTGTAGTTTCTTAGCTTATCGGCGATTACACCACCAACGAAAGCTAATATATAAATAGAGAAATAAAAGATGGAATAAATAAGACCTGCATCTGTTCCATCTAGGCCAAACTTAGCCTGCAAAAACAGAACCAAGATAGCCATCATTACATAGAAACCAAAACGCTCACCCATATTGGTAAGTGAAGCGGCAACCAGCCCCTTCGGATGTCCTTTTAACATTTGACGTCCTTTGATTTAGTTAAACAATAAATATATTATTAAGGATTTTGCTTAACAAACAAACTGTAAATTCCACAAAAATCAATGGCTTGATAGATTTCATTGAATTTACACAATCATTCGATAAAGATACGACGATTTTATTTAAATAAAAAAGATTTCGTTGAATTATTTTCAACATTGCCGAGGGGGAATTTACTATTGTTTCACTTTTGCACAGTGGAGGATTTTATACAAACAAAAAGAGCTTGCATTTATAAAATGCAAGCTCTTTTTAAATTAGAATCCGGCAGCGACCTACTCTCCCACACAGTCACCCATGCAGTACCATCGGCGCGGCAGGTCTTAACTACTCTGTTCGGAAAGGGAAGAGGTGTTGCCCCTGCGCCATAGCCACCGGAAAAACTTTTTATATAAGGTGGTGAAGAATCACTGGTAAAATAATCATGATTATAGAAGCATACAACAATTAGCAATTTAATAATTTGAGTAAGTCTAAAGAGATTGGTATAACAACTCAAAACTAGTATTAGGTAAGTCTTCGAATTATTAGTACTTCTCCGCTTAACATGTTACCATGCTTAGACGTAAAGCCTATCAACCAGGTCGTCTCCCTGGATTCTTATGCAATAAATGCGGGATACCTCATCTTGGAGCAGGTTTCGTGCTTTAGATGCTTTCAGCACTTATCCTATCTAAACGCGGCTACTCTGCAATGCCATTGGTATGACAACAGATACACCGTAGGTTTAGTCATTCCGGTCCTCTCGTACTAAGAACGGGTCTCCTCAAGTATCCTACGCCCACACTGGATAGGGACCGAACTGTCTCACGACGTTCTGAACCCAGCTCGCGTACCGCTTTAATTGGCGAACAGCCAAACCCTTGGTACCTGCTCCAGCCCCAGGATGCGATGAGCCGACATCGAGGTGCCAAACCTCCCCGTCGATATGAACTCTCGGGGGAGATCAGCCTGTTATCCCCGGAGTACCTTTTATCCTTTGAGCGACGGCTCTTCCACGCGGGACCGCCGGATCACTAAGACCTGCTTTCGCACCTGCTCGACCTGTATGTCTCGCAGTCAAGCCATCTTATGCCTTTACACTCTACGCACGATTACCGACCGTGCTGAGATGACCTTTGTGAGCCTCCGTTACCATTTAGGAGGCGACCGCCCCAGTCAAACTGCCCACCTACCACTGTTCCCGAGGTTCCACACCTCCGGGTTAGAATCTAGCTAAAACAAGGGTGGTATTTCACCGATGGCTCCACAACTCCCACAAGAGCTGCTTCAAAGCCTCCCACCTATCCTACGCATGCAATAGCCAAACCCAATAATAGGCTACAGTAAAGGTGCACGGGGTCTTTCCGTCCTAGTGCGGGTAGCCGGCGTCTTCACCGGCACCACAATTTCACCGAGCTCGCGGTTGAGACAGTGCCCAGATCGTTGCACCATTCGTGCAGGTCGGAACTTACCCGACAAGGAATTTCGCTACCTTAGGACCGTTATAGTTACGGCCGCCGTTTACCGGGGCTTCAATTCGGAGCTTCGCATTGCTGCT
Source organism: uncultured bacterium (assembly GCA_942490685.1). Classification (GTDB taxonomy): domain Bacteria; phylum Bacteroidota; class Ignavibacteria; order Kapaibacteriales; family UBA2268; genus JBFHIJ01. The sequence continues at coordinate 4,665 of CALNXW010000016.1, read as the reverse complement.
AACCCCTCCTTTTAACCTTCCGGCACCGGGCAGGTGTCACACAATATACATCCTCTTAACGAGTTAGCATTGTGCTGTGTTTTTGTTAAACAGTCGCCTGGGCCATTTCTCTGCGGCCTACCGAAGTAGGCACCCCTTCTCCCGAAGTTACGGGGTTAATTTGCCGAGTTCCTTAACCGCGAATCACTCGCGCGCCTTAGTATATTCAACCCATCTACCTGTGTCGGTTTACGGTACGGTCACCTAAGTAATACATACAGCTTTTCTCGGCAGTGTGCTGCTCCTGCTGGGGATAACCATTTACCCCAACAGACCTCGCTCCTGCGTCCCTGTATTTAACACTTTTGGTGGTTCAGGAATATTTTAAATTTTGCCTGATTCCCATCGACTACGCCTTTCGGCCTCGCCTTAGGGGCCGACTAACCCTGAGCTGACGAACAGAGCTCTAGGAAACCTTAGATTTTCGGCGCTAAAGATTCTCACTTTAGTTATCGTTACTTATGCCAACATTTGCACTACCATAAGCTCCAGCATAGGTCACCCTACACCTTCGATGCCGATAGTATGCTCCCCTACCACTTGCCTTACGGCAAATCTTAAGCTTCGGCGCGTTGCTTAGTCCCGAGAATTTTCGGCGCTATGCCGCTCGACCAGTGAGCTATTACGCACTCTTTAAATGAATGGCTGCTTCTAAGCCAACATCCTGGCTGTCTCAGCAGAATAACCTCCTTTAGCTGTCAGCAACGACTTTGGGGCCTTAGCTGTAAGTCTGGGTTGTTTCCCTCTCGGCCGCGCGACTTATCTCACACGGCCTGACTCCCATAAATCATGTATCCGGAATTCGAAGTTTATCAGGGTTCGGTACCACGGTAATGGCCCTAGCCCTATCAGAGCCCTACCTCCGGTACACTATTATGAGGCTATACCTAAATATATTTCGGGGAGTACGAGCTATAACTGAGTTTGATTGGCCTTTCACCCCTATCCACAGCTCATCCAAACAGTTTTCAACCTGAACTGGTTCGGACCTCCACGTGGTGTTACCCACGCTTCATCCTGGCCATGGATAGATCACTCAGATTCGCGTCTGCCCCTGCATACTAAAACCGCCCTATTAAGACTCGCTTTCGCTACGGGTGCGAGGCATAACCTCTTACCCTTGCATGCAAGGAGCAACTCGTTGGCTCATTAAGCAAAAGGCACGCTGTCACACTGCAAGAGTGCTCCAACCGTTTGTAGGCACACGGTTTCAGGTTCTATTTCACTCCCTTCTTAAGGGTTCTTTTCACCTTTCCCTCACGGTACTAGTTCACTATCGGTCACAGAGGAGTATTTAGCCTTGGCCAGTGGTCTGGCCGGATTCACGCAAAATTTCACGAGTATCGCGCTACTCAGGATTCCTCTAGCGTTGATTGATATTTCATTTACAGGACTGTCACCTTCTATGGTCAGACTTTCCAGACTGTTCAATTATATCGCACAAATCACATATTGAGGTCCTACAACCCCGATGCAACAAGTACATCGGTTTGGGCTGGTCCCGTTTCGCTCGCCGCTACTAAGGGAATCGAATTCTCTTTCTTTTCCACCGGGTACTGAGATGTTTCACTTCTCCGGGTTTGCTTCTCTTACGAGATGACAGAGCATGACCTCTGCCGGGTTTCCCCATTCGGAAATCAACGGATCAAAGCATACTTCCTGCTCCCCGTCGCTTATCGTAGGTAGTCACGTCCTTCATCGCCTCTCTGTGCCTAGGCATCCACCATGTGCCCTTTATAACTTACCGAAATAGTTTTGAGTTGTTATACTAATCTCTTCGACGCAAATTATAAATTGCTTTAATAAGCATATATATCATAATTTTGATTCTATACATTATATTAAAAATATTGATTACGCTCTTGCCTTAAGATATCAATCTTAAAACCGTCATCGCATAATGCAGATACTTTTGGCTTCTATTGATTATTTTACCATACCATGTTTTTCAATGGTATCACCTTAATTTTCAAATAACAGTATAATTTTTTAGTTGGAATGCGCTTAGCATCCGCTTTTAGTGGATCTAAGCGGGATCGAACCGCTAACCTCCGGCTTGCAAAGCCGGCGCTCTCCCAATTGAGCTATAGACCCGAATCTTTCTTCGACATCTACTCACCTGGATAGGTGTGGGCCTGAGATGACTTGAACATCCGACCTCACGCTTATCAGGCGTGCGCTCTAACCAGCTGAGCTACAGGCCCATAGTCATTCTTGCATTCTCAAAAAATAGGAAGCACGTCAATTTAAAATAAGTACTCTTGAAAGGAGGTGATCCAGCCGCACCTTCCGATACGGCTACCTTGTTACGACTTAGCCCCAGTTACCGAATTCGCCTTAGGCGATATTACTACCGACTTCGGGCGCTCCCGGCTTCCATGGCTTGACGGGCGGTGTGTACAAGGCCCGGGAACGTATTCACCGCAGCACGCTGATCTGCGATTACTAGCGATTCCAGCTTCATGAAGTCGAGTTGCAGACTTCAATCCGAACTAGGGATGGCTTTGGGGATTGTCTCCACCTCGCGGCTTCGCCTGTTGTACCATCCATTGTATTACGTGTGTAGCCCCGGACATAAGGGCCATGATGACTTGACGTCGTCCCCACCTTCCTCACCACTTGCGTGGGCAGTCTCTGTAGAGGGTCCAGCCGAACTGATGACAACTACAGATAGGGGTTGCGCTCGTTGCGGGACTTAACCCAACACCTCACGGCACGAGCTGACGACAGCCGTGCAGCACCTCTACTAGCGTCCCGAAGGAAAACTACCTTTCGGCAGCGGTCGCTAGCGCTTCAAGCCCGGGTAAGGTTCTTCGCGTTGCATCGAATTAAACCACATAATCCACCGCTTGTGCGGGCCCCCGTCAATTCCTTTGAGTTTCAACCTTGCGATCGTACTCCCCAGGTGGTATGCTTAACGAGTTTTCTCCGGCACTGAATAAATACATATCCAACACCAAGCATACATCGTTTAGGGCGTGGACTACCAGGGTATCTAATCCTGTTTGCTCCCCACGCTTTCGTGCCTGAGCGTCAGTAACGAGCCAGATGGCCGCCTTCGCCACCGGTATTCCTCCTGATATCTACGCATTTCACCGCTACACCAGGAATTCTACCATCCTCTCTCGTACTCAAGATCTGCCGTATCCGAGGCACTTCTTCGGTTGAGCCGAAGTCTTTAACCCCAGACGCACAGATCCGCCTGCGCACCCTTTACACCCAGTAAATCCGGACAACGCTTGGACCCTACGTATTACCGCGGCTGCTGGCACGTAGTTAGCCGGTCCTTCCTCTGATGGTACAGTCCCGGGATCCCTAGGATCCTTTTCTTCCCATCTGACAGTGGTTTACGGGGCAAAGCCCTGTCATCCCACACACGGCGTCGCTGCATCAGGGTTTCCCCCATTGTGCAAAATTCCTCACTGCTGCCTCCCGTAGGAGTCTGGACCGTGTCTCAGTTCCAGTGTGGCTGATCATCCTCTCAAACCAGCTACTGATCGTTGCCTTGGTAAGCCATTACCTTACCAACTAGCTAATCAGACGCAGACTCATCTCTAACCGGTAAACCTTTCACCTTGCGGCAATATCTGATATTAGCACCGATTTCTCGATGTTATGTCAGAGTTAGAGGCAGATTATCTACGCGTTACTCACCCGTTCGCCAGTATCCGTTTTCCCGAAGGAAAACTTCCCCTTGACTTGCATGTGTTAGGCACGCCGCCAGCGTTCGTCCTGAGCCAGGATCAAACTCTCCGTTGTATATATAAAGAATTATATTCTCTGTTTATTGCTTGTGAGTTTGATCACAAATATTGATTTACTCTTTTAAAATTGACTGTGCTTCCTGTTTTCAAAGAACGCTGATGCATTCTGTTGCAGATTCAAAATTACGAACTTTTTCGGTTCTTCACAAATTAATTTTTTAAAACTTATATCGCTTCAAATCATTAACTTATTCAAATCTCTTCTCTACTTCTTTAGAACGTTTTCTCTATTCTCGGCTTGCGAGACAGAATTCAAAATTACAGACTTTCTCTCAATCTTCCAAATTTTATTTTCAGATTTTTTTTAATCGAGCTTCTCGTAACTCTCAATTTTGTTTCACTGCTTTTAGAGGTAAAAAACCCTTATCACATTGCCTGTGAGAAGGGTTTTACTTCAAAACAAATCCGGCAGCGACCTACTCTCCCACACAGTCACCCATGCAGTACCATCGGCGCGGCAGGTCTTAACTACTCTGTTCGGAAAGGGAAGAGGTGTTGCCCCTGCGCCATAGCCACCGGAAAAACTTTTTATATAAGGTGGTGAAGAATCACTGGTAAAATAATCATGATTATAGAAGCATACAACAATTAGCAATTTAATAATTTGAGTAAGTCTAAAAGAGATTGGTATAACAACTCAAAACTAGTATTAGGTAAGTCTTCGAATTATTAGTACTTCTCCGCTTAACATGTTACCATGCTTAGACGTAAAGCCTATCAACCAGGTCGTCTCCCTGGATTCTTATGCAATAAATGCGGGATACCTCATCTTGGAGCAGGTTTCGTGCTTTAGATGCTTTCAACCCTTATCCTATCTAAACGCGGCTACTCTGCAATGCCATTGGTATGACAACAGATACAC
>CALNXW010000015.1:0-8606 GCA_942490685.1 uncultured bacterium | reverse complement strand
TGCTTGTGGTCCCAATGTTCTTCTAGTTTTGATTTCCATATATCTGACTTATGTTGTGAGATTTGCTTGTTTATTTCTTCATTGATTGTTTTGATGTTTTTGTCTTTTGGGTTTTGTTGTCTGAGGTGGTCTCTTTTGTGTATTTTGTCTCTTATTGGTTCTGGTAGCAGTAAGGTTGTTGTCTGTAGTTTGCCTTTTGGTATGTGGTGTTTGTCGGCATTCAGTATAGCATTTGTGAGAATCTTGTTTGCGATGTGAGTGTTTGATGTTGGGGTTGTTTGTGCTATTGTGTCTTCTATTTCTTGAGTGAATTTGTTCCAGTCTGCTTTGTTATAGTTAGTGAATGAGCGTCTGTGTTGAGTAAGCCTGAAGTTAGTCTTCGTGTTTACTGTTATGATGATAGGTATGTGATCTGATGATAAAGCGATTTTAGTCGTCCATGTGGTATGTGCATGAAGGTTGTTTGATATTGTTGTGATGTCTGGTGAGGTGTCTTTCTGATTTGTGGCCGATGGAATACGTGTGGGAGTATTAGTGTTGAGACAAATGTGGTTTGAATTTTGTATAATGTCCTCTATGAGATTGCCTCTGTGATCATTTGTATGTGAGTGCCACAGAAATGAGTGTGCGTTTGCATCTGCAGTTATGATTGTGTTTGGCATTGAGGTTAGGTATTGGAAGCAGTTTGTTATGTCTGTATCTTCGATTGTTGTTGATGTTCTTGGGTGTATATAGATGTTAGCTATGTTCATTTCGTGTTTCTGCGAGAGGTGCAATTTCGTTACTTGTAGCTCTGTTGTGTTTTGGTTGATGTTTGTTGGTAAGGTTGTTTCTGTGAAGGTGATGTTGTTCTTTATGAATGTTATGAGTCCTCCACCTTTGTCTTTGCTGCGATCTTTCCTGATTGCTGTGTAGTTTGTTATTGTTGGAGTTTTTGATTTTGTTGTGAGTTTGGATTCTTGGATGGTTATTATGTCTGCGTCTGTGTTTTGTGCAAGTTGAGTTAGTTCTGTAATTTTGTTTCCTATTCCATTGATGTTGATTTGTATGATTTTAAGTTGTGTGTTTTGTTTCTTTGGAGCATTTGTTGTTGAAGGTGAGGTTGTGTTTGGTGTTGGTGAAGGAGCTGGTGCTAAGTTTGGTGTGTGAATTATTGATTGCTGTGTGATTGTGTTGTTTTGATGAGGTGCAGTAGAGTGAGCTGTACATGTCCATAGAGAAGTGTATTGTGCTATTTTGATGTGTGTGCAAGATTTGTGTAGCCAGTGTGGTGTTTGATGATTGCATTTGATTGCATATTGTTGTTTATTGATTAAATTATTGCAAATGTTGCAGGTGAATGTGAGAGTTGAGTGTGTTGTGTGTGTTGTGGGTCCAGGATTGGGTTCAATGTCCCCAGCGAGGCACATCAGCGCCGCCAGCCACAGCGGGAACTCTTGTGGCCGGCAAACCCAAAAAACGAGGGTTGAAGGGCTCTCCTTTCGGTGAGCAGGGGGTGTTGTCTCCATTTGCATCCGAGTTGAATCGGATGACAGATCGACCGCGAGTAGGCGAAGACGCTCGAACCATTGATCATCATCATCATCATCATCATAATCGTTTAAAGTCAGTTCTCTCCATGTGGATAATAAAATCCAATTCAGTAGGGTATGTACATGCCTTTGTACATTTATATGTAAAATACAGTTAATTAAATGTAGAATTAGTTGCATATATTTTGTATGTGACTTTCCATACCTGTCTCTCAAGATCGAGGAGGCAAAGCAGCCTCAACTGATCGCTCTTTTTTGCCACATTTCTTTTTGGTCCAGTCTACAAAACACAACCACTTACATAAAAATAATTATATTATCTTTTAGTTTTGTTTTTTTATTTTTATATATGTATTCAATTTGGATGCACATTTTACGATGCAAAGCAAGTGATATATTGTTATCCAAAATAGGTGGAGTTCTTATTTATATCAAATGATAATTACATATTAAGTTTCGTATATATATTTTGCTTTTTTATGTAATAAAAAAGGTAAATAAAATGTAAATTTTAAAAAATTATAAAAAGATAAATTTACATTTACATAAACATAAATTACATCCATATAAGTGTTTCGATATCAATATTCTTTAAACCTGGAATCTCAAGTGAGCAAATTTCAATCTTTCATATATTTATTACATTCTTGAGTCGTGACCACAAAGCAACCTGGTAGAGCAAAATAAAATAAAATATTATAAGAACACTACTTAGAAATGTTAAATTCATTGAAACAAAAGCACTGTCATTCAAATGAATAAAATAGTAGAAGAAACATCATTATAAATAATGTTTTACAAATCCAAAGCAAAGTTATTGTAAAAATGAACAAAATGTCAACAAACTATAAAAAACGATAGTATATATAATATGTAATATTTCAATAATAAATCTAACAATATATCTATTAAAATTTGTTCACATTTTATAAATGAAAATATAAAAAAGATAGTTATAAAATTCTGAAAGCATAATTAAATAAAAAGATAAATGAAAGCATGTAAAAGCTTGAACCCACACGCAGGCTGGCAAAGCTGAACGCGCAACAGCTGAACCTCTGCCTCTGCTTGACGCAGCTTCTCGTTGTCTGCATCAAGCAGCTGCTGGTTCTCAGCGTACCAACGCAGCTTCTTTCTCAGCTGCTCTGTCTCCTTCCTGTAGCGGTCGTCCACCTCCTTTACAGAACAGTATAGTAGTGTAATATGTAAACATTCGCTTATTTTTCCATTCAACATCACAATATACAATATACATTGCAAAAGTTCAACATTCCCTATATTCCACCAGGCTCATATGGATTGTTAAGTCGTAGTACCACGATGTGTAATTTCTAACAAAAACAAATTTAATAAACTGATAGAGCAAAAACATACAAAAGGTGCTGTAAGTTAAGTATATTATTTAGTCTGTTAACATAAGTTATAATATTTACTTTTACATTGGTAAGGTAAACAGTTGCAAAGTTTTTCGTTATCTACTAATAATAATTTCATAATAGTGCATGCAACTAAAACTATGTCAATTGTTGTGCAATGCACTACAATAATATTTACACACATGTATGAGTCTACAGACACGCCAATTCTGATAATTACGGTAAGCCCTTATATTAGTAGTTTAGTACATTTCAGCATTTGTATAAAATATTATGTAATGGAAATAAAAAAATCATGTAATGTGAAAAGATTGAAATGTGAAATGATTATTGTATTAATTTTTAAGATGCAATTAATAATGACACAGTTCAATAATGCAATTACACGCTCGGGATTTTCATGCTTTGTTTCATGTTGGTAGACTGAGGTGGTATGGCCATGTTGAAAAAAAAACCGAGTAATGAGTGGACGTCGAAGTGTAGGTATGTTGAAGTGGATGGTAGAAATGTGGAAAAGACAGGACAGAAAAGACATTTTGAAGCGAGAGTAAAACAAGATATGGACTTGTTTGATTCTTGACCAAGGAGATGGCTCAAGAAAACCGTGATTTGAGGCTTTCATTCTGGGAAACCGTCTAACCCGAGCGTTGCAAGGAAAAGTGGACGTTGTAAACGGAAATGATGATGATGATGATGAATAATAAGCACAAGCCATCAACTATTGAGACAATACTAAAACTCTACTTGAGTCAACGGCAACCAAATGGCAACCAGCAATGTGGAATAGGACAATATGACATTTTAATATAGCTTTTGATTTTAAAATCTAATATGGATTTTAGATTTTCAGTGTTGATTTTAAAATTGTTGGAATAGTTTTACCTCGTACTTTGTATATTTTATTGTTGGGATCAGGTTAGAGACTTTCCAGCCTTTGGGGTCCTTTTCATCTATAGAGCTAGTGTTTTTAGTTACATTGTGAGAAATCAAATAAACTGTGTGATTGTTCTAACACAGTCTATGTAAGATAGAAGTGGTTTGAGAATTAGAATTTAGATATAATACCTTACATAAATACCCTTAATATTAAATTGATATGTGATGGAGCAAAGTTTTACACAGACATAAATATTTCTGAGGGATTGCACAAGAACAATAATAATTACTACTCACTCTGCTATGACAGAAAGTCAGAAAAATCCACCAACTCGTTATGCAAAAATATTGAACAAATAAATAAATGCAGTATTAATTGATGATGATGAAAATGTTGATGATTGCGAACAGATGTATGTATTTGTATGTGAATAAACTATAATAAGCTTTTTTTTGATTTTTATAAAAACCTGTTAATTGTTTTTATTAATTAAAACCAAAAAAGTAACAAACATGAAGTGTAACTTAATGTCAAATCTAAAAACAAACATATTTGAACAAGACCAATTGGTTCTAATACCCTTTGTTTCCAGTGACTGGCATTCCTTTGCACAACTGGCTCCTGCCTCCAATTCTTTATTACATCGTACAAGCTGTTCAATCTTTGTTGTAGGTCGTGGACATCATTCTTATTCACTTCTTCTTGAGTCTAAATAAAGTTTCCACAAGTATTTTCTGAATAAATTATCAGTTTCTTAAAACTCCCCCGAGGAAGTAGAATAAGGAAGTGTAGATTATAGCACAACAGATTGCAAACTCAGACCAAGAGAACTATGTAGAAAGATTCGGCTGATGCCGTGAAGACTAAATTTTGTTGATTTTGAGCTAGGCCTCGAGTATTTTTATAAATTAGTATGGCATTGCCGATGTTAAAAATGTTATTTTCTAACACACACCATAAACCTTTAAAGTTTACTCACTCTGTAACTATTTACTTTGGGTTCATGAAGCGTACATATGTTACTGATATGTATAGATTTTTAGATCTAAATGGCTCTGTACATTTCCTATTAAATCATTATGACGTCACTATAATCTTTTCTGTTTAACTTTTCGTCTTATAAATGCTTGTAAAGAGTTATGTATGATTCTATACATGCTTTTAAGAAACTGGCATAAAAATCAGAGAGCTGTGAGGTTGTGAACAAACCTTGGTGATTTTCAGTTAGAGCCTCCAGTTGCTGTCTTGAAGGCTGAACCAAAGTTTGCCCACAGGCCATCCGGCTCTCTGCTGCCTCCACACTGTGACTCTCATCAGCTACCTCTTAAACTGTATGTCTGCATCAACATCATATGGATACAAGGTCTATAGAATAAATAAATATATATATATATATATAATTATATACATATACACTTGTAGGCATGTACTATCCAAACATGTATATACAAGTACATGACATATATATATATCAATAGTATATATATACAAATCATATAAATATATATATATAATTATATATATATTTATAATTATTATATTTTCGTTTATTAATGAAAAACTGTCAAACCGCAGTAGTTTACAAAAAATACACATCACAAGATAAATTTGCATTCAAATAAAACGAACAAAAAAATGGAAACAAAAGCAAAGTCAAGTTAATTAAATAAAAAAATAATTGTAAAGTTTTTGTTGTAGAAAACGGTTTCAACAATCAATCTTATAAAAAAAACTAATCACCTTAAGTAATCAAAAAATATTAGTGAACAGCATTCTAGACAGAAAGTTACGATTGTCCTTAAGGGGTAGGGTGAAATTGTGTGGACGGGCTCGGAGGTTGTAAGAATGTTGATTAATAGGTGGAAGCAGGTGGTATAAGACATGGCAAGAATTTGAAATTATGCTATTAAAAAGTTTTTGGTCCGTTGTTTGACATAAGGTTTGAAATGTTGGCATGTTTTGAGGGCAGTAACCAAACCGTTTACTTTTGAGAAGAAAGGCTTCGATCATGTTGGATAAGTTTGAGTTTAGAAAACCTATCCATGCAGGTGAGGCATAAAGAAGCTTTGAAAGGGTTGTGGCTTGGAATATTTGGAAAATTTTGTCAGGAGGCAGGCCGTTTGCTTTGAGCATACGTAGGGCATACAAGCTTTGGGAACACGAGGACACAACGTCGTGAACGTGAAGGTCCATATTGAGTTTGTTGTCAATATGGACACCCAATAAAATAATACTAGTTTCTCTACATAATCCAGGGGTAGGGGGTGGCAAGGGGACTTTTGTGCGCTTTTTTGAAAAGACAATTTCTTTGCTTTTGTTGGTATTTAATTTAAGATTGTTATGACCAGCCCAAGCGTCAATGTTCTTCAATTCGGGCTCTATTGAAGCAGCATTTGATATCGGGACGAGCAGGTACATATCATCAGCAAATTTGAATAATTGATTAAAAGAAGATAAGGGATGAAGATCCGAGGCGCATATTAAAAAAGAAAAAGGACCAAGTGCGGATCCTTGAACCACACTAGCAGAAATGTTGTTAGGTGTGGATACTGAACCTTGAAATCGAGTACAATGGGAGCGGGATTCCAGGTAAGAATTTATCCAGTTATAGATGTGGTCCGACACTGGGAGGGATGCCATTTTTTGCATGAGAGAGGAATGGCGGACTGTGTCGAAAGCTTTGGAGAAATCAAGAGAAATTAAAATGACATGGGGGTTTTCGCCAGCAAGAAGACTAGTGATTGATTGAAGTATAGAAATTATAGCTGCGGTAGTGGATCCAGTGGGTCTAAAGGCGTACTGATCATCAAACTGATGACGACAGGAGGTGTCCTGAAGTACAGGGTAGAGGTGAGAGCGAACTATGATTTTTTCCAGAGTTCTAGAGAGGATAGGCACGACTGAAATGGGGCGAAAATCGGAAACTATGGTTGGATTAGAAATTTTTGGAATGGGGTTTATGATGGCAGTTTTCCATTGGGAAGCAACATGAGATTGTGAAATCGATGAATTAAACAGATGGGCTACTACTTTGGAGAAAATAGGCGCACCAACTCTTAAGAACCAAGCCGGTAGGCCATCAAGGCCCTCTGCTGTGTGGTGCAAGGAATCAAGTATGTTAAATACCTGATACTCACTTATTGGAGTTTGGTTCATAGGGGCTGATTGTTTTATATAGGGACTACAGTAAGAATGATCTGTAGATATTGAGGAATAATGGTTATTTAATTCAACAGCTGTTATTTTAGCGTTGTGCTCTGAAGGGAAATTTTTGCATTTTTTAGTGACTTTTCTTACTGCTTCCCATAATTCTGCAGTACTGGTATCCTTACCAAGATGCTGTAGATAAGAAGAATTAAACTTAGCAATTGCTTTACCGATTTTGTCAGCAACAGCAGAAGCTTCTTCATATTTATTAGCCCGCATTAGATAATTTTTCTTACGAAGTAAAGTTTTTATTTCTGGTGTAATAAAACTGGGGTCACCGGAAGTAATAGTAGTTGTTTTCAGGGGATAGAATTTATTTAAAATGTGGGAAGCAATTTCGTAAAAATTATTAGCAATATCCTCTACGGAGTCAATTAAGATGGTACCATCAAAAACTGAAAGAGGGGTGTTAGCTAAAAAGTTAGCATGCTGTGAGGGAGATTTTTTACGAAATTGTACAACAGTAGAAGTTTTAGAGTGAGTGGTTATTATTCCGGTATTGTGAGCTATGATAGCACGGTGGTCACTTTTTACAGTTGAGTTACAAATCTTGATATTTTTGTATATTGGCTCTGAGATATAAATCTTGTCCAAGACTCTATCTCCCCTTGTTGGTGTAGTGACAATTGATAAAAGGCCGGTGTTAGCAAGTAAAATTTCTTCAGGCAGAGAGTTAACATCTCCGGCAATAACAATAACAGATTGAGGGAAATTTATGGTAAAATACAAAACACACGATTCAATATAACTGAGAAAATTATTAGTGTCATAAATTGGTTTGGGAGGATGATAAATGGCTCCTATAATAAAAGAACTACAAGTACCGATTATTTCCAGCCACAACAGTTCAAAGTTACGCTGGTCGTTGTTGAGAGTTAAGACTGTAGCGTTGAACTCTTTGGAAATTAAAGAAAATGAAAGCACTGCCTTTCAGGCGAAAAGTTGATCCTCAGTGCTCAGCCCTCCTCAGAGGAGGATCAGTGCTCAGCCCTCTGTTGTTCACCATCGTGTTAGAGGCATTATCGAATAAGTTTCGTGGTGGCTTGCCGATGGAGATGCTGTACGCGGATGACCTGATTTTGATTGCTGAGTCTGAGGAGCTACTAACGGAGAAGGTTAGGATTTGGAAAGAAGGCATGGAAGCCAAGGGTCTCAGGGTGAACCTGGCTAAAACAAAGGTGCTGAAGTGTGGAGTTGGATGTGGGCAGGTGACAAAGAGTGGTAAATATCCATGTGGTGTGTGCAGACAAGGAGTGGGAAGAAATTGCATACAATGTAACAAATGCAAAAGTTGGGTTCACAAAAGGTGTAGTGGAATCAAGGGAAAGTTGAAACCTGATTCGAGCTTTCAATGCACAACGTGTGTTAGTAAAGCAGAGCATGGTTATTTGGTTGACGAAAACGAGATCGATTTGGGATCAGGCGTTGTCCTTGAGCAAGTGAAATCCTTTTGCTACCTGGGTGATGTGATTGGTGCGGGCGGTGGTGCAGAGGATGCATCTAGGAATAGAGTTAAATGTGGCTGGGCGAAGTTTCATGATCTTGGGTTTATACTCAAGGGCAGAGGTGCGTCGTGGAGTATAAAGGGAAAGTTCTATAGATCGTGTGTTCAGA
>CALNXW010000014.1:0-27447 GCA_942490685.1 uncultured bacterium | reverse complement strand
CCCTGTTCATCTAGAACATTCATTACTTCATCTAGGAAAAGCACGTTAATTTTATTAGAAGCTATACTACTCATAATTTTTCTTATACCTAGAAGAGTAGCTGTATTAACCCTAGCTAGTTCTCCTGAGGATAAGGCCAAAATATCCACAATTTTTCCATCATCTGTTATTTCCACATTTAACTTATCATTAGTTACTGCGAAATTTAGGGTAAATCTACCATCAGATAACTCCGATAAATAGTCCCCGGTAACAGCTTCTAGCTCTTTTACTAGGTTTTCTATCTTATAAGCAACCAACCCATTAGTGCTAAAAGCTTTTTTAAGTATTTCCAGGTTAGATTTCTTAACCCTTATAGACTCGAAAGATTCTTGGAAGTCACTTAACTGCTCCTCAAATTCTTTAGTCTGTTCTAGTATAACCTGAATACGGGCATTGAAAGAGGATATTTGCTGATTTTCACGCTCAACCTGTTCTAGCTCTTGCCTTTTCTTAGAAATAGTACTTTTTAGCTCGGCAACTCTAGAAGCTAGGGAATGTTCATCTAGAAGCTGTGAGGGAAGTGCCTTATCAATATTGTTGTATAGATCCTCCCACTCTTTTATTTTTCTTTGCTTTAAAGAGAACTCAGCATTTTCTTCTTGAATTTTCTTAATTTCCTTCTGTAAAGTTTCTCTCTTTCGTTTTTCCTCAGCAAGTATATTCTCTTCTTTTTCAATGTGCTCATACTTAAACTCCTCAGGTACTTCTTGTCCGCAAGCGTAACATTCGTTTCCTAACTTGTTAAATTTGGCTATTGCAGCTTCTGATGCCTTAATTTTAGAGTTGCACTCTCCAACATCACTTTGTAACTTATCATACGACTGTGCCGAATTATAAGGAATTTCTCTAACCTTATTTATATTTATATTTTTAAGCATTTCCTTATATTGATTGTTCTGGGAAATTTTTCTATTTGTAACCGAAATATTTTTAAGGTCTGCTGTAAGGTTACTTAATTCTTCCTGGTCTTTTTCATCTACACTAGGTAATTTTAGTACTAGCTTTGGGGTAGTATCAGTCAGTTTATTTTTTTCTAGCCACTTTTCGGTTGTATCAATTTTTCCTTCTAGCGAGGAATACTCCTTATCAATACCTCTCGAAGCCTCTTTTAAAGCCTCAAATATTTTGGTGTACTGATCCAGGCCCAATAAGTCTATTAAAAATTTCTTTCTGTTAGCATCAGTAGCCGTTAAAAAATTAAGGCTAGCATTAGTATTTTGGTACACTACCTGGGAAAATGTTTTAAAGTCTATTCCTATAATATTTTCTAGTGTCTTATATGTGGCCGTAGCTGTGTGACTACTTATATCTTCCCCGTTCTTACTCAGCTTTACTTTAGCGGAGGTTTTTCTATTTAGCTCTATAGTATAGCTATCATTATTCTTTTCAAAATCTAAACTAATAAAGTACCCATTATTAATAAGCCTATTAGGAATGTCGGCTTTTTTTATACCTTTTGAGTTTTTGTTAAAAAGCACTTCTTCAAGTATTAACGGAATAGATGATTTTCCTACTCCGTTAGTACCCAGAATTTGAGTTATTCTATGTTTTGACAGGTCTAAATAATTATTCTCGCCATATGAGAAACAATTACTCCATGTCAAGGTTTTTAATATAATCATTCAGAAGTCCTATTATGTCGGGTATTTTACTGTCGGGTATTTCTAGGATATACTTTAGATACTCGGATAATTCCTCCCTTATACCCATTTCCTTACTTAGTATAAGAGAAGCCTCGTTACTGCGCTTCACTACTTTCTTGTCTAATAGTGCATTAGATTGTACTGTAGCTAAGTCTCCCAGGTCCCCTTCTAGCTCATATATAATATGGTCAACTGTTCCGGCAATCATATCTTTTGGGTCACTAATGGTTTTACGAATAAGTTGTGGCATGTCCCACGATTTCCATTCCCAGCCCCAATCATCCTGTATTAATAAGTACCCCGTATCTACTCTAGTCCTATGGAATGAAGTAGTAACTGGACTTCCTGGGTAGACTATATTTCTCTGGCTATTACTATGCGCGTGTAGGTCTCCCGCAAAAACAATTTTAAACTTATCAAATCTTTCAAGTTCTACTTCAGGCTTAACATGTGGAGGAATCTCTCCCCTTACATGGGTGAATAAAACAGGAGTTTTTATCTTTTCTATACTGCCTTCTTTATGTAGGTCACAATAAGGTAAAATACTAAATTCTTCCTCTGAGTAAGTACTGTCTACGATTTCAACTAAAGGATTTATCTTATTAGTCACTTCTTTTAGAGCGGAGAAAAAAGTATGATTTTTCCTGCTTGCTTCGTGATTGCCGTCATAAATAATCGTTTTAGTACTTACAGAGGATACAAATTTAAAGTATAACTCCAGTTCCTCTAAAGTAGGCAGGCGATCAAAAAGATCGCCCCCTATAATGTGCAAGTCTACTTTTAATGAATTTATCTCATTAAATAGCTTGTTATACCTAGACACAGCCCAAGCTTTAGGGACATTTTTCTGCCCTAGCTTTAAATGCCAGTCTGCTGTAAATAGTATCATGAAACGTCAAATTCTTCGTTAATAGATTCATCTACATTAGTCTCCGAGCCACTGGTCAGTTTCTCCATAAACTCTTTTTGTGAATCCGGAGTAGGTCTAGGGAAGATTTCGGAAAGAGGTCTCGCAGTAGAGATTGCTTTTCTTTGGTCATCAGTTACAGGCTTTTTATTCTTCATAGACTTGATCTGATCTAGCATGTAGTCTACGTTAAATCTATTAGGGCCTGTTTTAGTCTTAGTAAAATGCACCTCCCAGCCCTCGTCCAAGTCACAAGGATCTCCTAGTTCTTGAGCGGCTTGCAGAATTTGATCCATCAAAGTCTTTTTAAGGTTAAAAACTTTAATGCCCCCATCAGAAAGGTCTATACATTGCACAGCGTAAGACCAGCCGGCTTTAAGATCAGGAAAATAATCTTTAACCCAGTCTTTTTCCTTATGAGCAAAAGTCTCCGTCTCTCTCTCAAAGTCTAAACATTCCACAGG
This sequence comes from uncultured bacterium, assembly GCA_942490685.1. Classification (GTDB taxonomy): domain Bacteria; phylum Bacteroidota; class Ignavibacteria; order Kapaibacteriales; family UBA2268; genus JBFHIJ01. Next base: position 24,391 of record CALNXW010000014.1, on the reverse strand, counting down.
AATATTTTTATCTTCTGTTGGAACCCAGTAAACATACCTGGGCAATAGCTCCCCAAAAAATCTAACCGCATTAGGCCCAGTTCGGAACTCATACTGAGGAGTTTTCTTCTTGCCAGCCCCGCCTTTTGAATCAGTAAATTTCATTTATATCTCCTAGTGTTTGGTTTCTTCCCATTGAAAGTATATATTACTATTCATAATACAAAGCAACCTATTAGTTTTTAATGTCTCTACATCTACAGGGCTATGCTCTATAGGCAGAGTCTTTAGTTTTGTGGTTTTATACTCCGCAAGACTGCGAAAACTAGCTAAGCCCACATACTCGGCTAGCTCCTTATCTGAATAATGGTTTCTATTATTCAGTATAGCTTCAGGGTTTATTAAAAAGGAGTCCCCACTCCAATCTACGCGCTGAAGATTCCTTATTTTTACATCATAGATATTCTTAGGAATTGGCCTGTTAATAATATAGCTTAGTATATCTAATATAAGGCTAGGTGTGCCTTGAGAATGTTGGTATACTGTGTGCCAGTTGTATAAGACCATTTTTTCTGCCCAATTATATATTATATAATAAAATACCATGAACTGTCAAGGTATATTTTTTACATAGGTATAGTAGTAATATTGTATCCTTTCTTCATATAGTGCCCTAGTCTTATTTGAGCCTGTTTTTCCGCCGTTCTTCCAACTAGGTTTATATCTACGACAACCGGCTGCATCTTGCCAGGATGTTCTCTAACTATTCGCCCTATTAACTGTTCTAATAAGGGATCATTGTTAACTGGAGTTCCTAGTATTAAGCAGCTCAACGAGTTCAAACTAATCCCCTCTGAGAAGATACTTTGAGTACCCAATAGTATTCTTGCATCCCCGCGTAGTATTTCATCTTGAATAGCCTTCCGTTGGTCTAAGGAGGTAGTCCCCATTATAAGCCTAGAAGTGTCCCCTAGGGTTTCATGTAGCCTTAAAAGAAAGTTTTTTCTATCCGATAGAATTAAAACTGTGTGCCCATTTTTCCTGTAGATAGCGCCTAACATAGCCACTAGTTTACCATATTCTTCCTGCCTAGTAAGGCTATTTATACGTAAGGCCCAAGGCATATTACCACTATCTATAAAACGTATTTCGGATTTAATAATATCTACTCTAGGCTTTACATAGTTTTCGGCAGGTGGACTAAACCTAGTAGGACCAAAATAGTCCGGTATTAGGATATGCAGTCCATCCTTACGATCCATAGTACCTGATAATCCTATTTTGTATCTAGCATAGCTAGAGTCTATTAGCTTACTAAAGGTATTAGCAGGTATATGATGGGCCTCGTCGATTATCACCGTTCCAAACATTTTGGCCACAGTATCCCTGTGTTTATATAGTGTTTGGGTATTACCAACAACTATAGGAGGGTCTGTATTAAATTGTGAGCTTCCTATGATTCCAGCCCGTACCCCTAAAGCTTTATAAATCTCTGACTCCCAATGAGTTCTTATTGATACTCTATGGGTTATGACAAGGGTTTTCTGCCCTAATTTTTGGGCTATTGCTATTCCAGCGAAGGTCTTACCCCAAGATACCGGTGCGTTAATAATAGCGTTATCTTCTAGCTGATCTAGAATTTCTTGCTGACTATCTCTAAGTGTTCCTCTGAACTCTGGTAGCCCTGCTGGGATCAGTAGCCTCTTATCCTTTATCTCATAGTTAGAGGGAACTAGGTCCATCCTACCGATAGGTATAGAAATAACTCCATTAGCTATTCTCCTAAGATTCTTTATTATTCTAGGAGGCTGATTATCCTTATAGCTTTCCACCCTATAAGTCAAAGCAGTTTCCATCAAACTGTAGTGCTCAGGATCTTTAGGCGTAAGGTATATTCTATTAGATAATACAGCTTTCATGGGGTATACTTTATTGTTAAATAGTTTTTAACCAGGTCACTTCGTACTATGTCTTCTAAAGTAAATTCTACGAAGTCGAATTCGTCCATTCTTTTTAGTATGTCCATAAAGGAAGTAACTCCTTCATCTTTTAAGTCCGCTTGAAAAGTATCACCGCAAAATATAATTCTGCAATTATCTCCGAATCTAGTAATAATACTATCTAGTTCATGAAAACTCATATTCTGACACTCATCTACTATTATTATAGAATCATTGAAAGTGACCCCACGAATGTAAGAAGTAGTGATAAACTTCACTAATCCTTTTGTTTTTGATATATCGTAGGCATCATCTCTATGGAATAGCTCCTGGAATATCCCTATATAAGGTTGCTCATAAACTCGCGCCTTTTCTACTTCGCTTCCTGGAAGAAACCCTATCTTCCTAGTAGCTACTGCGCTTCTAATAATAATAATTTTCTCGTATTTTTCCCTGTAAACTTCCTTTAGTGCTAGGTATAGTGATATAAAGGTCTTACCTGTGCCAGCACAGCCGTGTAGCAGTAAATTTTTATTAGATTCAAAAACAGTCTTTTGGCTATCCGTTTTTGGCACAATGCTTATTATCTCTAAATTGTTTTTATCTAACACATTCTGCTTTCTTCTAGTCATATTTTCCTTGCAAAATCCTGTAGCGGGCTTTCGCTGACGCTAAATAACTTCCAGGGTAGACCATCTAACATTATAATCTGCCCCCATTCTTTCCCTAGAGGGTACTGGTCTATGGTAAAAGGAAAGTTAATTCTTTTAAACCATAGCACTGTATAAAATCCTTTGGAAACTGCTCTATTTATCTTAAAAGACTTTACTGGACACATTTTGGTTTTTACATATATAAAGACTCGTCCTTTAGAATCTATAAATTTTAACTCATTGCAGTTTATTAAACCTATAAAGTCAATAACTGTCTTTCCTAGCTTATATAGCTTGTGTGGGCTTTTAAGTCTTCTAACCCCTAAAGTGTCTCCCTCTTGATTTCTATCGTCTATCACTTTATCATTATAGGTTAGTAGCCCGTCTTCGTAGTATAACTCATCACTAGGCATGACAAAAACGGGAAAAGCAACTTGTCTACATATTTGCTTGTAGGTGAGTTCAACCATAAACCTTTTCAAACTTACCCATAGAGTAGTCATCCCCTACTTCTATGTCACAGCCGATAGGGCAGTCAGGGATATAAACACCCCTATCTTTTTGAGTACACTGGACTAATAGGTTACAATAGTCTTTAACCTGATCTTCAACAACTTCAGCTAGTACAGAGTCATGGACTAGAGCAAAAATCTTAGCGTCAAGTCTCCGAGACTTAATCTCTTCATTTGCTTCAATAGCCCCTATAAGATTTATATCAGAAGCTACTGATTGAAATAGGAAGTTAAGTCCGGACCTTATAGCATGACTCTTAACCCCAAAGTTATCAGACTTAGCGTCTGGTAGCCTGCGCTTTCGCCCAAAAAAGGAATATATATGTCCGTTAGCTGCAATAAAGCTTTTTTGTTCTTCTATCCACTCTTCTAGCTTCCAGAAAGTATTAAAGTATTCTCTAATAGTAGTTTTAGCCTCCCCTACTGTCATTCTGCCCCCTTGCTTTGTAACCTCAGAAGCTACTTTATCAGGACCAGCTCCATATAGGATACCAAATGAAATAGCCTTAGCCGCTTGTCTGTAGGTAGAGTACTTATCCGCTACTTCTTCTACAGGACAGTCTAGTTTGAATACTCTATGTGCAATTGTAGAGTGAAAGTTACCCCCATCTTTGAAAACCTGTTGCAACTCTAAATCATCTGATAGTACCGCAGCTACATACATCTCAGCGGTTGTTAAATCCATTGCTACAATTTTATGTCCCGGAGAAGCCTTTATACACCCTTTTATAATTGGATCATCCCGAGGAATTTGCTGCATGTTTAGCTTCCCGCTAGAAGACAATCTTCCAGAAGTTGTCCCATGCAGGTTAAAATTAGTCCTTAGATGATTATCCTTGTCTAGCTGAGGTATAATCTTATCTAAGTAAGTATTCTTAATCTTACTCTTCTTTCTAATATTAAGAATTAATGCGGGTATTTCGTGCTGGCTAGCAAGTTTCTCTAAAACCTCCGCATTTGTTGAGTGCTCTCCCTTTTCTGTAGTAATGCCTGTAGGTTTGAGTCCTATATAGTCAAACAATAGTCTTCTAAGTTGAATAACACTATTAGGGTTAAAACTGGCCCCCTGTACTTTTTCAAATTCTTGTACTTCCTTATAGGACTTTAGTTTTTGTTCCGCTTCATGTATCTGGTCAGCCATTAAATTTTGGCCACTAAGTAACCTATCAGTAGAAAAGGGCACACCATTATCCTGTATATCTATTAAGAATTTAGCCCCTGGAAGCAGGATATTGTTGTACACACGAAGTAGTCTAGGATTGCCCCTTTGTAAGGCTCCTTCCATTTTTTTAAATAACAAATAGGTTACACAAGCGTCTATAGCTGCATAAGTTTTCATTATGTCAAAAGGAATCCATTCCCAGCAGAAATCATTTTTTAGTATTTTATTATCTTTTCTATACTGGTCTATCCAGTCATACATAGGACGCTCGTAATCGCCATAATCTGTATACTGCATAGCTAGCTGCTTAAGCCCATGCGTACCTGGCACTTCGTTAAGAACGTAGTGCATAAGCATTGTATCTTCAAACCTAGGTATTTTTAGGTTAAAATGATACTCAAAAAATGGTATGTCAAACTTAGCATTATGAAAGATAGCTTTTTTCTTCGTAAAAAGCTCCTGTAACTTCTCTTCTACTTCGGGGGTTATATAATTAGCATCAATATAAGCCCCCGTATCCGCCTTAGCAGAAAGACTTATACCAAGTATATACCCGTTTCTAGGATATAATGCGCTAGTCTCAGAGTCTATCCCAAAAACGTCATCATCCTCGTCAATACAGGATTGTATGTACCTTATTGCTTCCGCAGAGTCCTGTATACCAATAAAGTTATCCCCAGTAACTAGGGCCTTTTTTCTATCTCCTCTTACATAGGAATTAATGTTCTCTAGGGCTTTATCCCATATTCTTTTAGCTTCCGGCTTGAAAGCTAACATAGCTGGATTAATAATTGGTAGAAACTTATCATCTACTAAAGTTCCCGCATATTGAGTTACCTGAGTGACCTTTGTAAATACCTTCAAGGGTTCAGACCCTATAAGTATAACCCAATCGTAATCTTCGGTGTTTATTTTTAAGTCCACATCCTTCATCAGTACCTTAGAGACAGAAGGATCAGAGCATAATTGAAATTGCTCAAAATCAAACTCAAAATAGTCCTGGTATCTGTTCTTACTAGTTTTAGCTTCTATTAATGCTATTTTCATTTTCTTACCCATAAAGTTTTTGTTTTAGCGCAGTTACCTGTTTTTCTGATAGATCGCCAGCATCCCCTGATTTTAAACGTACTTTTCTTATTGGAAATCCGTCAGCTATAGCCTCTATTTTCTTATTGGCGGAATCTCCGGCTTCATCTGGATCGAATAGTAAGTCAAGAGCAGAAACCCCGGAAATCTTTAACATATTTAGCTTATGCTCACTAAAATTATTGACTCCAAAACAGCAAATAGCGTTAGTCAGCCCTTTATCATGTAGGTTTAAAACGTCAAATATACCTTCAACTAATATAACCCTACTTTGTATAGGTTTTACGGGGGGAAACAGAGGCAGCTTTACTCCCACAGGAGTAGTTCTATACTTCCCCTGTAGAGTACCACTCTCATCACGACCATGAAAGGCTACAATTCGTCCGCTACTATCTCTTATCGGAAAATTGACACGCCCAGCAAAGTCAGCCCCATAATGATAAAAAGCATTAAACTTAGCGAAAGTTTCAGCACTAATTCCTCGGTAGCTTTTTTCGAAGGGCATCCAACCCTCAGGCATTTGCAAACCTGTTCCAGACGTTCGTAACTCATCTAATTTCCTTTTTAATTTCTCTCTCTTTAGACCCGTAGCACTTACTTCTATATTGAAGTGTTTAAATAAACTACCCTTATGCCCACAAGAAAAACAGTTAAATATACCTAAAATCTTATCTACCCGCATAGAAGGATTTCTATCCTCATGTTCTGGGTTTATACACCTTATTAGAAAATCATTTCCCGAATAAGTGTATGGTATCCGTTTCTCCTCCAGGACTTGCTCTACTGGCGTCATAACAATTCTTCTAGCTCTTTTACTATAAAGGTTTTTTCGCGCTGTTTTATTCTGTATGCCGATTTAAAGAAGTTTAGTTTGCGCTGCAATTCCCTGCTAAGTTCTTTTTTAAACTCGTCAGAAACGTAATCTTCATAGCTTGCTAGCCTACACAGTAGTAAACAAGCCTCACCCAAATCAGTCCCCTCTAGCTCCGCATACGCCTCAAGTTCTTTAAAAAATTTCTTCATGTGCTTCTTCTCCAGTCTCTTGCTGTAAGACCCCTGTTGCTGGTCCTATTTTCAGGGAGGCCCAATCCATTGTGGAAGTAAAATCCACTTCGTCATCATCCCGCATTTTAGTACATTTAAATGTTATTATATCGCCTTCTTTACCATGAGTGTCTATAGTAAAAGCCGCGTCTGCGGCGTCTAGTATGCCTTTAGCGAAGCGAGTGTTCCCATCAGAATCTATTTGGTAAGGGGACACCACCACTACATTATAATCCTGTGCAAATACTTTTAATGCTTTACTAACCTCAATCTGTTCAGTCCAATCATATTGACCCATTCTATTACTAACAGGGTGCCCTCGTTTTACCTGGTTAATATAGTCCACTATGATAACTCGTGGGTCTAACTTCTTTACTTTTTTATCCAGCTCTGTTCTAATACTTGCTAGACTTAGGCTAGGATTATATACTATGTCTAGCTGTTTCTCTCTTAGTGGTTTAGCGGTTAACTGCTTATGAAAATCTCTAAAATTTTTATGTGAGAGGTAGTCATGAAAAGCTCTCTCTCCGTCTTCAAATCTTGTGGCCCACCACTCGGCCACTAGTTGCCATTCAGTACCTGATAAGTTGCCTCTTTTTAAAGCTCCAGCAGGCACCCCTGTTGCAATGGCACAACAACGCTGCATAATAGATTGCGCTGTCATTTCTATAGTAAAATATAGTACTGAGTTTCCTTGCTCAAATATATTAGTTGCTATATTAGCACAAGTTACTGACTTACCCGCTCCTCTAAAACCCCCAATAAGTACTAATTCTGAGGGAGCGAACTTATGCATTCTATCAAAGTCACTATTGAGCGTTAGTCCTGTATTACGGTTTAAGTCGTCTTCGGAACTGATGAGTTCCATCTTCTGCATTGATTCCCTAGCAGGACGAAGTTCCACTTTACTCTCGACGTCTAATACAATTGATTGCAACCCTTCGATGCTTTCCGTAGCCGACTCTACTGCTATAGTACTGTCTAGATATCTGTCTAATTGAGACATTATCTCAATCTGAACATACTCGTTTTTTAAATACTCTAAAAGAGTAGGAGCATCTACGTCTATGTCTTCTGAATTTTCTAAAGAACTGAATTTTTCCCTTAAAGCGCCGTCTCTAAGGAATAAACTAATAGCTTTGAAAGAGGGTAATATGCTGTGTTCTTGAACATATTTATCTAATATATCCCAAAGGGGGGAGTATTCAGCGGGAAAGTAATGTTTTTCGCACTCTGCCCAAGTGTCCATATCGCAATTCACGATAATAGACTTTAGTAGAATACTTGGCAGGTTCAATTCTTGCTCCTGGAAGAGAAAAGTAAGCACGAAAAAGCTGGAGGACTATATAGCCCCCCAGCAAGTCTAGAAAGATACTAGATTTAGGCTTCTGCGGCTTTGGCAGCTTTAGCTGCGCCGTCGTAGTTTTTAGCTTTAAGGCCGCGTCGAGTAAGCATTGTTTTCACGCCGCGAGGGGTTTTTTCAACTGCTTCCGCAATTTCCTCAACGGTAAGGTTTTGAATATCAACACCTTCAAATACATCTTTGCGCTCTGTGCCTTTGCTGTCTCGTTGCTTAGGAATAGCAACGATTTTACCCGCTTTTAGAAGGGAAAGAGCTTTACCTCGAACAGAGTTTATCTCTTTATTAACTGCTGCGGCAATTTCTTCTAGGAAGGCTCCATCTTCTGTCATTTTAACGACAGTAGCTTCTTCAGAGTCGCTAAATGCGCGAACTACTTCAGGCTTAGGAGTTGGCTTAACATGCTCGTTAAGCTTCATTGAAAGGAGTTTACCTTGAATTTGTCTAGCATCAAATTTTCCGTTTTCAAATGCGGAAGCAATTTGAGCATAAGTATACTCGCCACTATTGCTAGTAACAAAGTCTTCAAGAGTATTTTCTTGTTTCTCAGTAAAAGTTTTACTATGTGCGGTTACTGAAGATTCAACAATATAGTCCATTTTACGCAGTTTAGCTGCTACTGATTTTACAGTAGTTTCAAGCTGCTCTGCTACTGATTTAACTGTTTCTTGCGAAACTGGGGATTCTTCCCCAACACTTTTGACTAGCTGTGATGTACGCTCGTCAGTCCACTTAGGAAGTGCCATATATTATACCTCAATTAATTGGTTAAGTTTAGTGATTATAGAGACTCCATAGTCTCTCGCTTTTTTAGTTTTTGCGGATTCTAGCCCGCTTTCGTTGAGGAGTATAGTTACCTCTTTTGTAAGAGAGGCTTTAATCCCATACCCGGCCTCAACTAGTAGTTTCTCTGCTTCTCCTTTACTACTAACGGAGGTTAAACGTCCTGTAATACACACTACTCCTTTATTCTTTTTTACCTTTTGTGAAGCTTTAAAACTAAAAGGCAATAACTTGTAATCTTTCCTGTCATACCAAGTCATTAAATTTTGAGTGGCCTTTGGGCCTATACCTGCCTCAACACAAGCTTCCTCTGTCAAATTATCTAGATTATCTAGCTTTGTACAAAGTTTTTCAGCGGCAGTTTTGCCTATTAGCGGTATAGAGAATGCAGGAAGTACCTCTTCTAATCTCGCCGTTTTAGACTTCTGTATTTCCATATACAGTTTATCCGCCATCTTTTTAGAGCCTAATAAGTCTTCAATGTCTACTAAAGTCAACTCATAAATATCTAATATGTTGTTGAGTTGTAACTTTTCTATAGTCGCTGGACCAAGACCCTTTATCTTTAATGTTTTGGCAAAGTGCTCTACTTTTTTAGCTTCTTTACCACTACACTCGGAGTTCTCGCAGTATAATAAGTCATTTCTCCAAGCTAACTTGGAAGAGCAACTAGGGCAGTTTTTCGGAGCCTCAATACTCAATAACTTATCTCCACTGTAGAATTAATATTATAAGTGATTTGACCGTAGAAGTCAAGGATTATTTTTTTGTAGCTATGAGGGGTATGATCTCCTCCATAGCTTCGATACTAAAACATTCTGTATGCCCGGAAAACTTTTGTTTGGGTGTATACCTATACTTTGCGAATTGTTTATGTAAAGCTTGTTCTAAGCACCAACAATTATACAGTGTATCGTGGTACGTTCTCTGTATACGTATATCATAGCCTTTAAAACCTCTACTGCGTTTCAGTACGCCCTGCCAATTCTTGCCAGAAGCTATGCCTATTTTTATACACTCTCTAGTAAACGTCTTCTGATTTACTAAAACTACGCAGTATAGTACTCCGTCCTTTGTGGCTATCTCAGGATGGTTACTAAAGTAAGTTTCATTATATATTCCGCTCACTTACGTGGTTCGGTTCTCCCACACCAGTCACATTCCTTCCCTTTTTCTACACTAGTCAGCCCGTTAACCGGGCAATTGTGCTGCCACATATTATACCTCCGAAGTAGCTACTCTGACAATATTGTCCCTTACCCACCATAGGTTAGAGTAAACCTTATACTCTTCTCTAGGTGTCCCTATACCACAAATATGGCTGCGCGGTCTAGCTAGTAGACTAGTGAACGCGTTAGAGTCCATAAAGTCTGGCCCGTCTACTAGAATTACACCGGTTATCCCGGAAAATGATCGTGGCTCATCAATATTATACGTTAATAGACTCCCACCACTTCGCATGTCTAGAAAGCCGCGTTGTGGAATCATCGAGACAGCCATATCATTGACTAAATCTTTATTTAGTTCCTCCCAGGTATTCTTAAATCCTATATAATGAGTCTGATACCCACGTTTCATAGAGTCTATAGCAAACAGTCTAGCTGCTACAGACATACCTGCGCGCCTGCTAGACAAAACAAACTTCCTTTCTTGAAGAAGTCTTACCATTTCTTGTTGAAGTATTGTAGCTTTAGTGGACTGAGCTGCTAAACCCATAGGCACAACAGCCGCCATAGGAGCTAGGGCCAGCCCTTTTAGAAAATTTCGTCTTTTCATACTTTATACCTTTCTATCTCTATTAAAAACCAGGTTAGGAAAACTCCGGATATGACTATCCATAAAGGCAAAAAGGTATACAGCGCCCATACTCCTATGCCAAGCAAGCCTGCTGCTGCTATTGTAAAAACGGAGTTAAAAAAAGTGGATATTAATATAATAATAAATCTATTCATGTTTCTTGCCCTCAAAAAGGACCACATTATTGGGTATTTCCTTTTCCCATATACTATCCGTAGAAACTAGCAAAAGAATCTCTTCTTCCTCCTCTAAATCTACTTCTTTAAAGGACTCTTCTAAAAAGTTTTCATGTAAGCAGCCTTGAAGTAATTCTATCCAGCCTTTAATAAGTTTCTGCCTCTCCTCGACTGGGAGAGTTATAATGCTGTCTGTTAAACCTACCGCTGGGTATATTGACTCATCAATGTTTACTACACCAGAATAACAGAAAGTACTATCTTCATCAAACTCCATTAGTCTATTCTCCGTACTACCCTTGGTATAATTTCTCCCGATCTTATAACCTCTACAGCACACCCTATTTCTAGACCTAAAGCTTTAATATAAGATATATTATGAAGAGTAGCTTTGGATACTAACGCGCCATCAATATTTACTGGGGCTAAAATAGCAATGGGGGAAACTACGCCAGATTTTCCTACCTTCCATACTACATCTAAAAGGGTGGTAACTACACCTTCTTTTCTCTCTTTTAAGGCATAGGCACCCCTAGGGTGGTGGGCTGTAAACCCAAGGCTTTCATACTCTTTATTATTGTTTAATCGAAATACCTTACCGTCCTGAGGAAATTCTTCCCAGTCGCTATCGAGTACTGTGTTAAATCCCTCATAACGAAGCCTAGTCATGTCGTCTGACCAGTTATCGTATATTTTAGGGGTTACGTCGTAGGCTATAAAAGTAAGAGGACGCCTAGAAAACTCTTCTAAGTCTTTTAAACCAAGAGACCCAGAAGCTAAGTTTCTTGCATTAGGGGTATCTTTTGGGCACACGACTTCTCCAGTTACCTGGACCTCCCCCGCTTGACCTATTTTATTAGGGACTAACAACTTTACCTTGTCAGTTATATTGATCCCCTTTTTACCGTCTCCCCTAGTTATAGCCATAACTAAGTTAGTATCGGAGTACCTTATAGATATAGCAGCACCATCCAACTTAGGAGTGCATACTAAGCCTTTAATCCTGGGGTCTCTCTCTCCTCGGTACACTTTCTGTAAGCTATACATAGGCTCATAGTGTGACCACTTAAAGTCCGAAGAATACCCAATAGAGTTGAAATCTATTATTCTAGATAGCTCATCAAACTCCTCATCCGTTATTATAGGAGTCCCTTCGTAATAAGCTTTAGAAGCTTTTTTAAGAAACTGTTCCAGCATAGACATCCTTTATAATTTCAGCGAAATATTCTTCTATAACTTCTTTGTTCTCCGCTAAAGACATTATTTCGGAGATACCCCTAAATAGTTCTTTAGTGGTGCCTAACTCTAAAGGTAAATGAACCCCCTTAGTAGTGGGGGACCACTCACCGTCAAAGTTTAAATAATACTCTCTAAAATGTAAGTACTCTACTTCGTTAAATTCAGAGACAGTCATTCTTAGCTGTTTATCCTCTTTAGAGTATATTATTTTTGAGTAAACTTCACTCATTTTTTAGAACATCCGCTAAAGGTATAACTGACAATACATTGTGCGCTTTCATAAGCCTAAATTTATCGGTATCCCAGCAAAACATAAGCACTGTGCCCTCCGTTTCTACCGCCTTACTACTTTTTTCCTGTATATAAGGGGTAGTGAAATCCACAGTACAAATGTTGTACTTTACTTTGTTAGAATTAGGACTTTTGTAGTTTATTCTAGCATCGCCAGCTTCTTCTACCAGTCTTCTTAGCTCGTCTTTGTTCACATTTATACTCCATAAAGCTTAGTAAGAAACCTCTTTCTACGTAACTTTGGGAGTAAATGCTTACTGATTCAGCGCGTCTATAAGTGCTGTAAAATATTGAGCAGCTTTTCCTGTAAGTTTATTTACAATATCCTCATCTACTTCCTGGCCCGCATCTTTAATAGCCGCAGTAAGGGCTTCCACCGCCGCCTGCTTAGATACTCTAGTACCTCCGGTTTTAGCTGTAGTTGTAGCAGTAACTTCTTTCTTAACATAAACTCCCGCATTAGTTAGAATAAGACGTACTCCGTTAGGACTTTCCTCAAGCTCAGGGGCTACAATATCTTTAATAATCTCCATACTATTTTCAGGAGTTGGGTTTTCTTTTGTGTAAAGGTCCACAGCTTTTTGTCTTTTTTCTGGTGTCCACGCCATGCTTTTAATCTCCGTGTTTAATAAATGTTTCTCTAATTACTTCCTCATACCCTTTAGACATAAATATATACATCATAAAAAAGAACGGGGCTAGTAAAAATGTTAAAGTAGCAGTAACTAAATAGTATATTAGTACTCCTAAAATTGGAATGTTAGGTTTAATGGAATAAAATATGCGTATGTTTAGTATCAGCACGCATATCGTAGTAACTGTGCAGAAGAATAGGTAATAGCTCAAGCTGCATTTACCCCATACTCCTGTAAATGGGTTAGTTTTCCTAAGTCATAGGAAGGGGCTGATGCATAAAAACCTCCTTTAGTAAAAGAATCAGTTTCTTCAAAGATATAAACATCGTAGCAGGAACAGCTATACTTTTCCCTATACTTCTCGTCAGGTAACTTTTTAAGAATTTTACAGGCTGTATGATACTTAGCAGACCAAGCGACTTCTCCAGGAGAAAATTCGTCAGCAACACACTCTTCAGGAAGAAGCTCTACCTGGTACTTAGCGTCACCAACTGCTCTACAAGGAACTCCAACTCGTTCTATAATATTCTTTACAAAGGACACGGATCTATAGTGAGATCGTGCAATATCTGACAGAGCGGCCCCTTCCATATACGCTTCCGCTATAAACCGAATCTCATCCCTACTAGCAGGTTGACCCTTTTTCTTAGCCTTCATACGCTTAACCATAACCTGCTCTTCTTTAAAAGAATCAACTATTTTAGTCAGGCGTGTGGTATTATAGGCTATGTTGAGGATTTCACAGGCTTCTTTCTTTGTAATTGGGGGAGACCCAGCAAGTAAGTTTACTACTTTCTGGATATTCGTATCACTGAGGTTTTCATGGTCCTTCTTTTTTACACGTCTCACTTTTTACTCCCATGAAATTTAAAAATCTATTATATGTGGTTTAGCCAAGTTTGTCAAGATTTATTTTTAAAGTACCTGTATTATTCTTGATTTGGCAAGATTTTCTAAGTATCCCGCTTCCGCGTTAGTGTCATGCCACTGAGCCGCCCAAACTCTATTGGCATAAAAATTTGGTCTTTTAAACGAGTCAAACCCTATTAATGATATAGACTTAGGGGCGCACAGCGTTAAGTAGTACACTAGTGATACCCCAGTAGAGGGATTCTGTCCCTTTTTTAGCCCAAGCTCCTGCATTAAATGGGAGTAAACCTTCCCACGCTCTGAGCTTAAATCAATAAAGTTTCCTATTTGCTTTCTAGCTGGAGAAGCGAACCTAACACAGTATTCCGGCTTAATGTTAGCTCTAGTAAATGTGGTTAAAGCTAAATTCTCGCTAGACATGGCATAAACCCAGGCGCTACACTTAGTACCAATATTGAATTTCTTGTTCTGGCTTATGGCATAGTTGAGCCTTATAACAAACTCATAGGAGTCTATTAAGGCACCTTGGCCTCGTATAGAGGTAGAATTTCCTACTATTAGTACTTGTTTATCCCTTACGAGGTCTTGGAATACCATTCTTTTAATTCCATTAGCTGTTCTTTAATAGTAGGAACATCGAATTGATACGTAGTCTTTAGCACTTTATTTACCTCTTTAGGCCCATCAGTAGGGGCAACCTGCTTGTCTAGACCATATACATTATTTATATAACAAAGAAGTTGGTACTTTGTAACCGCTTCTGTTTCGTGGACTGGGTGGTGTAAACCGCTGATCTCTTCTCTGATGCCCGTCTCTACACACTTAGCGAGTTGAAGAGTAGTTATGCCATTCCAATAAGCATTCGTCCAGCCGGATAAAATACATTGAGCAGTAGTAGTAACCCAGTTAAAAAGTCCCGTTCTTCTAACCTGTTCTTTTATTTCCGGCCCTATTATACTTACTCGCAAAGTTAGGTCGGACTCGTTTACAACCTCCCCTAGAGCTTTGGACATACCGTACAGATTTCTCTCAGTAGGAAAGTCATGTACTGAGTAAGGCCCCGCTTTACCGTCAAATACACAGTCGGTAGATATATGAATAACTTTAGGGTAGTACGTAGTTAAAAAATGGGGAAAAGCGCCGTTTACGAAAACAGTTCTAGCAGGGTCTTTGTCCGCGTCTGGAAGCAGCACACCTATACAATTTACTACTACGTCATACCCTTTAGGGAGAAAAAGATTAGACTCTATATCAATATTCTTTCTAGATAAGCCTGTAACGAAATACCCGGCCTCTTTCAGGTAACGAAAAATTACGTGACCTGCCATTCCTTCAGATCCTAGTACTAGTACCTTCATCTGTAGTTATTCTCCCAAATGTTTATTTTGTTATAATGAAACCTTATGTCGTCAAACCTAGACTCTTCTAGAGTAGAAGTACTAAAAAACTGTAGTATGCAGTTCTCAGTAAGAGTTTTAAACCCATTGGCATACCCAGGAGGTATATACAGTATCCTGGGGTTATGCTCTGATAATACATATTTATCAGTAGACTCTATTTCCATATTCTCTAGAGGCGCTGCGGCAACTAAAGCTGACCCTTGTATAGCTTGTACGTATTTTCCTTCGTGTTTATGCCCGTGCCAGGCCCTAATATAGCCAGCTTGGTGATTCCTTACTAGATAAACTCTTTTTATGCCTTCAAAAGTTAAACCATTATAAAAAGTTAGAATACCTCTATCGTCAACAAAATTATTGCCTTCTATTACCCGCATAAGTTTCTCATATAATTAGCATTGTGGTACAAGGGGTTAGAAAAATCTTTTATTCTGCCCTCACTAAATACTCTAGCCATCTCATCAATTCCTCCCCTTAGTGTAAAACTTGGTGCCCAGCCAGTGTTTAAAAACTTAGAGAAATCTACTCTATAGTTTCGCTTGTCTTCAAACATAATATCCTGGTATACAATATCACTAGGTATACGATAAGCTATTTCCTCAGCGGCTTCTTTTATTGTCACATTTCTACTTCCTAGATTGTATAGGCCGGATATGTTTTTCTTTAGTCCATACTTTATAGCATTTCCAACATCTCTAACGTGAAGTACTGGTCTCCACTGCTCTCCCCCAAATACGTTGAGAGTTTCTCCTCTTACTGCTCGCTGAGTAAGAACATTAATTACCAGGTCAAGTCTAGGACGACTATAATTTCCGCTCATTCCATACAAGGTGCCTAGTCTAAATACGAGAGAGTCAGGTTTTTTCTTTAGTAGATATTGTTCGGCCTCTAACTTAGTTTCCGCGTAGACAGACAGTGGGTTAGTTTCATCTTCTTCAGTTAGAAACTTATCATTCTTTCCGTATACAGAGCAAGTAGAGGTAAATACTACTTTTCCTTCATAATGGTCAGCCAGCCATTTAACGTGCGTAACATTAGTGTCGTAAGTGAGTCTAGGATTAGCGGCGCACGCGGCATCCCCTACTATGGCAGCTAGATCAATAACAGCATCAAAGTCGTGTACTATTTCTAAATCTTCCCGCACGTCTTGATATATAAAAGGCACTGGATTAAGGAATCTGTCTTCGAATAATAGATTGTCTAATATGGTTACCTCCATAAACTCTGATATGTAACTACCGATATATCCTGCCCCTCCCAATACTAATACTTTCATTTTCTTCTCGATGATTTCGTTATTGAATCCTGAGTTAGACTCAGAGTTATAATCATTTCACTGTCGTATTTTACTTTGCCAAAAAGGAATATCTGTAAGTTATCTATAACTAAGGTATTTTTACCAACCATGTCCTCAAAGCCCATTAAAAAAGAATTTGTAGTGTTTGCCCATTCCAGCGAAGTTTTTACTATTTTTTGTAGTTCTCTCATATTTCTTCCCGTTTCTTTTTTATATAAATTCCAACTAATCGCGGCCTCCCTTTCATCTCTACTAAGCACCACTTTTTTAAATGGCTGTAAGAGTTTTTCATTATCCTTAGAGTACTTTATATGCGATACTGAAAATTGGTTATCCCCTATAACGGACAGGCTTTTCGCAAAACTCCTCGGTTTTGTTACAGACTGTGGGTTAGCTCTTCCAATATTAAAATCCTGTTTATAATATTGCCCAAAAGAATGCTGGCTTAAATGTTGAAAAGTAAATTCGAGACCCAAGTTTTGCAGTATGTTTGCACATAGGTATGTTCCAGATTTAGGCTGGCTTATAACTAATACTTTCATATGAAGTTACCCGTTCCTTGAAGTATTCTTTTTACTTTAATAGATACTCTATTATACTTATACTCTTCTATGAAAGTTTCTCCAATCCAGGAGTAATCTAACATACTGTTATAAATATCTAGCACATTCATAGCATTTTTAGGGCTTACTAATACTGTATTTCCTGCCTCTAGCAGTTCCGGCCTTTCCATAGTTTCTCTAAGAACAATACAGGGTTTTCTAAGTAGGTATGCCTCTTCACACACAGTTCCAGAATCTGTTATTATTAGACTTGCTCCTTTTTCAAGTTTTACAAACTCTGAGAAGTTAACACTAGGTAGCGCGTTATCAAACCTATCAACAAATCTTGGGTGTAAAAGTAATTTATACGGAGTTTTAATATTATCTAGCATAGTGCTGATATTGTCAAGGTATTTTTCGTTTTCAGCCCTATGAATATCTATTAAAGTGTACGGGGCAGAACTGTACCCCCTTTCATGGTGCATCTCTGGGAATTCAGCCATAGGATTTCCAATAACATGAATCCTATTTTGAGGTGCTCCTTCCGAAAGCAAGTTCCGTTTAGCAAAAGTTGTATAGCATAGATGTACATCTGCGATACTGTCTATCATTCGCCTATTTACTTCCTCCGGCGACTTGGGGTTATAACATCTGTTACCCGCTTCCATGTGGTACAAGCTTATGCCCAGTTTTTTCGCCGCAAGTGCGGCAGCTAGGCTTGAATTGGTGTCCCCTAGAATTAGTACTTTATCCGGGTTAGTTTCTTCTAAGAAATCTGTACAAGCTATTAATATACTACTAAACTGGGCTTCAAAAGTACAGGCTTTATTAGTATTATGCTTAACTATGTTTTTATAAGTGTTTCCAAATCTAGGGTCTTCGAGAATATCTTCCGCAAGGTTTTTAGAGTAGTTTTGCCCCGTCCAGAAAACCCAGTCTGGTTGTACAGTATTTATAGTATGGTATAGTCTTATGGCTTCTGGTCGTGTACCTAGTATTACCGCTACTTTCATTTTTTACACTCGCAGAAGAATAGTGTTTCTTTGTGTTGATAACCTAAAAAAGATACTTCTGAGTAAAGTTTCTTTAACTTATTTTCCCACCAAGGCCAAGGCTCTACTATCAAATGTAGCTTTACTATATTCTTTCTATAATCTTCATGGTTAGCTATAGATAAAATAGCGTGGTTACTAAGACGTGATATTTCATATAAGAATTCATCTATATCCTCTGGTTTAATATGCTCTAAAACGCCCATACATATAATAGTATCAAAACTTCCGGTTTCTTGGGTTTTAGCGAAAGAAACAAAATCACTTACTATACGCGGCGTCTCCTGTAGGTGCATTTGAGCACACACACCAGAAGCCTCTAATCCTAGAGTGTTTTTAAAACCACCCTTAATAAGCATTCTGACATAGTGCCCTCTTCCACAGCCTACATCTAGTATCTTTCGCTCCCTGCTTAAATCCTTTACACAGTTCCACACTATACCTACGCCCTTATCCTCCTTTCTAGTATACGTATTTTGTCCCCATACGGCATCATACCATTTAGTATAGTCACTAGTAGTCATTTTTTCTCCCAGTAACCAAGCCAACATTCCCCTAGCCTAGTAAGTTTAGTCCCTATAGTTACCCAGCCTGCAAAATCTTCCTCTAAAGACCATACAGACCTATGATAGTCATAGGGATTTCCATATGCCCAACAACTTGGATTCTCTACATTTCTAGAATTATCATCAAAAAATAAAGGGGTATAAATAATTATCTTATCTCTAGCTATCTCCTTACATTGGACTAGTAAATTTTCACCGGACTCCTTATCTAAATGCTCTATAAAATCTATCATAGTAATAATGTCGAAAGAGTTTTCTTTAAAAGGCAGCTTTTCTTTTGTCACGTCTAATCTTATGTCCGGCTCTAGTTTATCCCAAGCATCAATAGTAGTGGTGTTATGGGAATAGTTAGAATGTGTCTTTATGCCACAACCAATATCTAATACGTGGGAAGTAGGTTTTATTATTTTTTCTAACTCATCTTTTATTTTTCTTATAGTATGCCCCATTCTCTCCCCTCGTTTCTTAGTATAGTATTCCTGTCCCCAAATACATCTTTGTTTCTAAAGGAATTTTGTAGGTTAGGGGCATACTCTCTATAGGCCATCCCCCTAACATTCCAAAGGTGTACTACATCCGCGTTAATTTCTTTATAATCACTAGCTTTATCTAGCCGTCTTACTAAATCTCCGTCTTCTCCCGCATAGCCCGTAAAATCTTCGTCATAACCACCTATCTCTAAGAATAAACTTTTTGGCACTCCCATAAAAAATGGTAGTCTTCTTAGCTGGTTAAACTTTTTATACGACGCTAATGAAGCATTTTTATTTGGTTGGTCCCACACTCTAGGATAGGCTACTATGCCAGTATCACGCATTAACCCCACAGTATTGTCAGATATTTGGTATATTTCAGCATTGCCAATAATGAGGTAATCGCCAGTAGCCTGCTTAGCACCTATATTAAGTGCGAATCCAGGCACTCTCCAATGAGGTTTTCCTTTCTTTTGACCTCCAGTATGTATGTACTTTATCCCATTCATCACACAGAAAGCTTTTAGAAAATTACTATCTAGATGAAGGTCATTTAGTAATATAATTTCAACTTCATCAGTACACTGTTCAAGCAAGCGAGACAAGCACGTAATACAGTCTGCGTCTCTATTGTATGTAGTTAATAAAATACTAGTAGTTATAGTCAAAATATTCTAAATCCTTATGGAAGTAACTCTCTACTAGCCCTTTAGAATAGGGTGTGTAATAGTTTCTATACTGCCCAGTATCTTTTCTGCTTTGATTAGCGTGCTTCAGCGTAGCCTTAAACCCATATTTTTTCTTTAGTTCATCAAAATCTTCCTGCAAGCTTTCCAGCCTAATAGTACTATGTGGTATGACTTTGCCTTTATAAGTTATGAAGTCTACAGAGGGAGTTCTGACGTGCATAGTCCACATAGTACTCATATCCCGCTCACCTATAAAGGATTCTACTATAAATTCTTCAAAAGAGACTTGGTGACCCCAAATTAAAGAACCACGCTTGCTAAAGAAATAGTTGGAAACCATCTTGTCAAAAGGGTTTCTTACCATAACATATACATCATGTGCCCTATCTCTCCAGTATCCATGCTTTTCATCATTAGACATAGTACCCCTGTTATAAAGGTCTATATGTCGTTGATCTTTAAAGTATCTTTTTAGAGACTTTTCTACGCTTATACCACCACATTTTCTAGTAGGTATTATTACTAGGTTCTGTTCTTGAAAGTACATAAGTTACACCCATTGTATTTTAGCTGGAATAGCTTTTTGATTAACTTTATTGGCACATTGCTTAGCTACAAATAGTACATCTTCTAATAGTTTATCATTCAGTCTAGTAGGAGCGTACCCCAGGTCTACTAAGCCCGAATTATTAACTTCTAATTCATTAGCCTCTCGCTCTTTTCTAGGGTTAGGAAGAAAATCTATTCCAACCCCTGTTTTATCTGCAATTAACTCTGCTATTTCTCTGACAGAGAGTACTTCAGCAGCTTGGTTAAAAATTCTCACTTTGTCCTTACTAGGCACATTTTCTACTGCTAAGGCTACACAGGCTACAGAGTCACTAATATGTATAAAAGCGCGTTTCTGCCCCCCAGTACCATGTACGGTTAATGGGTGGTGAACTGCGGCCTGAACTATAAATCTATTGAGTACTGTCCCATATATGCCATCATAGTCGAACCGGTTAACCAATCGACCTTCTAGCTTAGTGAGTTCGGTTTGAGCACCCCAAACTATACCTTGGTGTAAGTCTGTTATGCGCATTCCCCATATTTTATTATAAAGTTGAAACATTAATTGATCCATAGATTTAGTCATATGATAAACAGATCCCGGATCAGTAGGAAATAAAATAGAAGCTGGAGCACCTGTGGCTTTAACTACTATGTCTAAGTATCCTTCGGGAATTTCCCCAAAATCGTCCTTATACCCATACACACCCATTGTGCCAAGGTGCACAAGATGTATGTCTTTTTTAGACTCTAGAATAGCAGTTAAAATATTTATTGTAGTGTTAATATTATGATCGACTGTTTTCCTCATGTGGTAAGGATCAATCATAGAGTAGGGAGCGGATTTTATTTCCCCATAATGTATTATTGTATCTATTTCGTATTTTCTGATAAGCTCTAGCAGCTCTTGAGACCCTTTGTATACGTCTATTAGCTCTAGAAAAATATTCCCTCTAATAGCCCTTCTGGCTTCTACAATTCGAGTATATATTGTCTGTATGTTAGTAAGAGAAAAGACGCCTAGCTCAAAGTCTATAGCCCGTCTAGCTAGGCTATCTACTACTACTACATTGTGGCCTCTAGCTAGAAGCTCTAAAGAGGTTGGCCACCCACAGAACCCGTCCCCACCAACTACTAATATATTCATCTTATAGTGTTCCTATGCTTTCTACTAGCTTGAGTGTGTATTATAAGGGGGAATTCGGTTTTTAACATGAAAGAGGCTGGGTTTTTACCCGCTATATTAACCCAGTCATGGCTAAGTAGAAAGTGAGGATATTTTTTATAAATTTTCTCTAATTTTCGCTGATGTAGGATCTCCTTCCAGTTAGTATCATTCTGAGCAGCTATCCACTCATCTATAATATTTCTAGATAACTCATTATTAGGGAAATAAATAGTACCGCTCAGTAGTTCTCCCGCTCTCCACGGAGCATCCCATACGCAAAAGCCTGGACGGTCTTCTTTTATTTGAGGAAGAGTCTGCTGTATTCTAGCGTCCGAGTCTAGGTATAGAATATCGTCTTCTTGTTCGTCTAAAGCTCTTCTTATCAGGCTGGGCTTTAGAGAACAATTAAGCAGCCAGTTACCTTTTGATTCAACTGGATAAGCTATAAAAGGTACTTCGAACTTACCAGCTAACTTACTGAACTCTTCGAATTCCTTCTCGTATGCCGTATTAACAGTGTAAAAAGTCATTACTAGCATAGTATGCTCTCCAGGTCTACTTTAGTAAAACAGTCTAATGCTGAGTTCGGGGTACAATTTATTATAAGTTTCTTAATTTCAGGGTTGATAGTAGCATAGTTATCCCTAAACATCTTATATGGGCTATTTGAATTAAGCCCTGGCGGGTGGTCCCCAAAAAAATGTTTCTGTTTTCCGACTGGCTGCATATTATAACCGACTAGATAGAATCTAAAACCTCCCATAAGAAACGCTATATTCAAGGCTTGGTAGCCGGAGTTAGCACCAAAATGTATTAAATTTGGGTCTAGGCTAAAAT
The DNA here is from genome assembly GCA_942490685.1 of uncultured bacterium. Taxonomy (GTDB): domain Bacteria; phylum Bacteroidota; class Ignavibacteria; order Kapaibacteriales; family UBA2268; genus JBFHIJ01. The sequence continues at coordinate 2,291 of CALNXW010000014.1, read as the reverse complement.
CCTTTTTGTGCGCTCCTCTAGTATATTTAAGGGAGTATTTTTCAGCACTTGTCTTACATTGAGTCCAGGAGGGTAACTCAGGATACTTTGCTCTAAAATCGTCCCCCCACATTTTCCACCATTTAGTATCACAAGCGTAGTGTACGTCTAGATAGTCAACTACTTTATACGCGTCATTGATTCCGAATATTACAAACTTATCTTTGTGGGGCCTTATAGTTTCAACTACTTCTTCGGTTAGTGAAGGACCCGTAGCAAGCAGTATAAATTTCTTATTTTTATACTCTTGTTCTATCATGCTATACCGTCTAAATACCTAGTCACCCCAAAGTTACTTTCAGCAGTCATAACTTTTTTCTCGTTTAGAAATTGGTAAGAGCAGTGTAGCCACTTGTTGTACTCTAGTATTAGTTGGTTAAACTCGCAATTATCTATTATCCAAAAAGCTACCGTTTTTAACGGAGTGTCTACTACAATAAAATCGGCAGCTTTACCCGCTAGGTGTTCAGAAGTTTTACTGCCCCCAACAACGGAGTTAAGCTTAGGGCACCTATAACCGCTAGATATAATAACAGGACCAAACTTATCCCGTACAGGCTGTAGCACGTTGTCTACTAATTCCTGTATGTTAGGTATAATCTCTTCGGGGATTGTATTAGAAATATTCAAGTCTTCTGCCGTCTGGCTACGGGAAAATTCTTCTAGTTTGAAGTTCTTAGATAGTCGCATTTCTTCTATTCCTAGCAAAAGTTATTCGTATATTATAGCACTAAGCCCCAAAACAGTCAAGAAATATTTTTTACGTTGCTAAAAAAAGATGTTGACACGCTGGGTGTTTAGTTGCTATAATATACTTTTAATGGAGGAGACTTAGTGAAAAAAACAGTAAACCAGCTTATAATTGAACCTACCAAGAAACGAACATCAGTCAGTGGAAACCCTGACATGATTAAAATGTCTAGTATGAATAAACATAAGCGTAGGTCTTATAAGCCTTATAGGGGCCAGGGAAGGTGAGATTTATCGTCGAACTTGACGCTCCCTCAGCTTGTCGGGCTAAACATAGGGCTAAAACTATGATTTCTAAGTGGTCCCAAGAAACAGGTAACACAGTTTTTCTAAAAACCATTAAGGTCGTATCTACAGGAGGTAGAAAGAGAAAAGTTATAGCTACCGCTGAAGTAGAAGGAGTGGAGGGTACGGTGAACTTAAAATGCTAGAAAAAGAAGTGGAGAGCATAGTACTTGCTATGTGGGAGGACTCTGAGGAAGAGATGGCTTTAGAAGTTGTTAATAGGTTTGACTTAACTTTTGACCTAGCCTTGGAGCTTGTGGAGCAAGCTATAAAAGATGAGGTATTTAGAGACAACGAGTATGAAGTAGCAGAAGCACAAGAGTGGTATGATTTCGACCCGGATTGCTGAGCCTACTTAAAAATAGTTCTTGACTTCTCGGGTATAATATACTATAATTATATAATAAAATCCTATTTAGAGGAATAGTATCTATCTGCCCTACATATGGTTAAACTATAAAATAACTTTTGAAAGACTTGTTGGGGTTCCAGCAGGTCTTTTTTGTCTCTGGAGAAAATATGAAAAAACTCGCCTTACTTTCTGCAATGTCACTTCTATCTTTTAATGCCTATTCTCAATGTACTTCTAGCTCTACTTCTGGTGATGGACGTTGGGAAGATGTAGTAGACGAATCAGGCACTATTTTTATTACACACGATGTAGTATTAGATACTAATATAACAGTAGATAACTCTATTGTTGTTTGCGGTAAGTTATCTGCTATAGGAGGATCTATAACATTTAATATAGCAAATGATCCTCAAGGAGATACTGGTACAGGGCCTAACTATTCAGATGTGGGCTTATGGGTTCATGGGGAAATTGACATTCAAGCCCCAAAAGTTACTCCTTGGCTAGACGTTACAGCAAAAGAACCTTTTCAGACCTTTCAATATGGCATTACTAGGGCCACAGCCATAAGTGACGGGTCAACAGTACTAGCCTCAGAGCCAGTTGGTTGGCAAGTAGGGGATAATATTCTAGTAACTACAGAACGAGGGGCAGTGGAAAAAACTACGCTAACCTCTATTAATGGTAGAAATATTACTTTTGACTCCGCTCTGATAGGGTACGCGTTAGAATTTAACGGAAAAACTGTTTATCCTAAAATAGCGAACCTATCTAGAAGATTCGTTATTAGCTCTACTGGCATTAAAGCTCACACAGTATACACAGCCGGAGCGACGGTTAATATACAAAATGTAGAGTTTAGAAA
>CALNXW010000013.1:0-5562 GCA_942490685.1 uncultured bacterium | reverse complement strand
CAAAATCACCAGTAGCTTGGGTTAACGTAGCTTTTTTACTTGCAGCTTTGATTGTACCAACGGTTAAAGACTTACTAACTCCTGAATTAGAGGTTAGTGTTGTAGCTGTAGTAAATGCAGTAATTGCAATGGTAGAAAGAGCCAGAGGTTAATATCGCCTCCCCACATTATTCTTTACTCATAAGCCAGGGCTAACGCTCTGGTTTTTTTATTCATAGATACACATTAAATAGTTAGCGCCAAAGAAATCAGAATACAATTGCTCTCTATTGATTGAAATATCTTCATGCACAGGCCAGATTGTATTCATAAAGTTAAAAGTATCATCATCATGCTCAAGATCTTCTAAGCAATGCCCAAGCTCATGGTAGATGACAAACTCGCGCTCTAGCGTGGTCATTGTAATCCAGCTATATTCGTCTATTAACACATGAGTTTTAATACTTGGTCTATTCTTGTAGCACTTAGCAATAGCGCCTCCCAGCCTGTTAGTATCATCAAATACGATAGAGAAATGCTCAGGCATAGAGATATTTCTATTAGCCTCGTAGCAGTTGGTATATGGCCTAAAAGAGCTATCTATATAGTCAGGGCTAATGACATAGGCTTTATATGTGTCACAGCCAGCGAGTAATAACAGTAGTATTGTGTGTAAATATTTCATGCTTTATATTAGTGCAAGTCTGATGCCTGCGTAGATTTGATTAGGGGTGTAAATAGGTGTCTAAGGTGACAAAAAAAGGCACTGGCCAGGAGTCATTGAGGGACTAAAAGCCAGCACCAAGCGAGCTAGTCCGAGGTGCTTACGCTTGAATCTAGCTCTATTAAACTTAAAGGATTAGAGAGGCAATATTCTTGAAAAGCGCCCTCTAGCTCATCGTCTTGATAAAGATTGCCGTTTTTATCTAGCCATGTTTCAGCGGCATGCATTTCACCGCAGCAACATCTAGGCGGGTCTAGTTGATTATCCTCGCCACAGTAGGGGCACCTGATAGCCTTATCGAGTGTCTTTAGAAATTCTTTATATTTTTGCTCATATAGTTTAGTCATTACTCACCTCTGGCCTTGGCTATTGCATCCTCTGCATTTTGCGTAGCTATTAATATTCCCTTGCTGCATCCTCTAGTTAAAGCTTGTGTTTTCATTTTACTAACTGCGTATTCTAAAGCATCAAGCAATTCCGGTGCTGCGGCTATTAGTGCTGCATCTTGGTCGTGACATTTAGCTATTGCGCTTAGAACTCTATGGTCTGAACTTCTAACTGAGCTGCCGCTTTCATCTGTTTGAGCTATCCAAGGTCCTGGTGTATGTTTTGGTTTATTCATTAAGCACCTCGTTAGTTTAAGAGTTTAATAAAACGCTCAGTTAGCGCTCTATAAAATCTTAAATCCTAGTTCTTTCTCTTAAATCTCTAATTTCACTTATAAGTAAACGTAGCTCTTTTCGAGCAGAATTTATACAATGTCTGCGACTCAATAATTCTCTAAAATATGGCATTACATGCATTAGTTCATTATTAGCTTTCAATTGTTTTTTAGTCATAAGCACCTCTCTTTTCTATATACAGAATATCGTATATACATTAAAAACTCTAGAAATATCAGCCAGTTGTATCACATTGGGACACTAATAATTTAGCTGTATCATATTGAGACGTAGGTATTGCTTATACAAATAATTGTGCTAATCTTATTATATGAATGAGTACAAGCTTGAAAAATTAGCAAATGATTATCCTGAAACAATCTCATCTAATGAGACTAGGTTTTTTGATTATGAGCCAGAGGGTGGCGAGTCTTTATTTGAAATAGAGGTTAATGCTGATGTTGTGTGCAAGTTAGATTCTTTTACGCCAGATATTCAATATATAAAAGTCAAGCTTGGCAAAAGAGAGTTTTATGTAGGCGATGGGCTTTATCCATTCTTTGAGGCTCAGATTGAGCTTATGTCTAAAGATCTTGATTGGTCATTTTAGTCTTGATTAAATCCTAAATTAAAATTGATAATAAATTCATGGTTGAGACGGCAAAAACTCCAGAGGAATCATTGTGGCGTGCAGTGATTTTGAGATATTCAAGCGACATCTTCAAGCTAAAGGTCGACATGGACGAACAGCATTTATTAATGCAAAACTCCGCTGGTGATATTAATAAAGAAAAATGGCTTTACTTTAAAAAGACTTATGAAAAATACGCTTTTAAAATGCAGAAATTTAGAAATGAATTAGAGCCAGTTGTGACTAATGGGAGCGAAGTGCTGCCTTTGAGAGAAATATGTGAGCATGCAAATGTTAGCTTTGATGTATTTAAAATAAGAATTTTAGATATAATAGACGGCGTGTCAGATCTACCTAATACGGGTAAGCAGTTTAGATTTAGAAACTAGACTAGACCAAAGCACTGATTAGCTTTCTTAAATTAACTTAAATTGTGTAGAATATGGCGTGGCTAAAAAACTCATGGCTCCAAAACCAAAGATAGTTTACTGGGATCTTGAGACTTTGCCTGATCCTAAGATTATTTACAGCAACATCCCAAGCATAGGCGCGTGGCCTGGTCGTACTTTTAAGGCTGAGCTTCAAAGCATTTTATCTTTTGGCTTTAAAATAGAAGGCGATAAAAAACCGACTTGCATAAATGCTTGGGAGTTTGATAATTGGGATAATGACAGGCATGAAGATAGTGCTTTAGCGCAAATAATCTACGATACTCTTTATGATGCTGATGAGATTGTAACTCATAACGGTAAATCGTTTGACTTAAAAGTGCTAAACACAAGGTTGATTAAATATGGATTGCCTCCACTACCTCCAGGTATAAAGCACGTTGATACAAGAATAGTTTTAAAAAATAAATTAAGTCTTTACAGCAATAGCTTAGATTCAGCGGCAAAGTTTTTTGGTTTAGATAATAAAATTCATTGGGCTAATAAATGGGACACTTGGGTTAGGTTTGCTTTTAAAGAAGATACCAGGCGAGACCGTAAGCAAATGGATAAGTATTGCAAAATGGACGTAGAAGTTTTGCAGCAATTATATAAAAAGACCATGCCGCTTCATGGGCCTTATGGTGTTAATCATGCCTTGATAGACGGACGTCCTGTTTGCCCTAAATGCGGAGAGAATAAATTAATTAAGCATTCAAAATATAAAACAACTGCTAAGGTATATCAGAGGTATATTTGTAAGTCTTGCTTATCAACTTGTAGAACTGATGCAAAAGATAAAAATCCGAGGGGTGTATGAAATTTAAAAAGGGTGATTTATATGAGGTGGTTTTTTGGGATCATTCTTCGCATAAAGACCCGTTTAAGTTTGCTGCCGTTGGTTATGTTTTAAAGGATGACAATAATTTTGTTCAAATTACTAGCTGGCTACCTTTAAATATAGAAGAGCATGACAATGATTTTGATTCTAACTGTGAGATGTTTTGTATTATGAAAAGCTGTATTATTAGCAGAAAGAAGTTAGACAGTGGCAAAAAAAAAGAAAGATGAAGTGAAAGAAAAATGTATTGGTGACGGCGATGAGATTGTTTACTACTTAAACTTTGATGAGTTTAACACTGAGATAATGCTATCAGTGATGTCACCAAAGGCGCTTACTCCTAGCCAATGGCTTGCTTGTGTTAAGTCTTTTGTAGAAGATGTTGAGTCTGGTGATATTGATATAAACTCTTTATTTGATGATGGCTTTAGCGGCCCGCATCATTAATCCTTGCCTATAGACTAAAGTCTTGTGATATAATCCGGTTAAATTATGGACGATTTTTACAATAGTTTCACTAAAGGTTTAAATGATTTCTCAGAAGTTGAAAAAGACTTCATAGAGATAAAGCTCAGCGGCGCAAAAGTTACGCATGATGAGTTAGAGGCTAGGTTTGGCGAAGGTGGCCTGCAGACCTTGCTATTAAACAGTGATATAAAAAGGTATTTGTTAGACAGAAAAGTCGCTGATGCTAAAAAAATTGAAGAGTCCAAAGACATAAAACTTAATTTATTAATGAGCCGTGAAGATAGACTACTCGGCTTAGAAACAATTAGAGAGATTGCAAGGGATAAGCAGCATAAGGACCGCGTTACAGCTGGTAAGGTTCTTATGAAGGGAGATGAGGCTTATGCCGCGACTAAGGGTAAGCAATTAGCTGAGTCAGAGGGCAATCAAGATGAGCAAAAGGCTTTTGTTTTAGCTTATCCGATGAAGAGTCAAGATAAAGATGATTAGCAGCACGCCTTCAATCTTTAAATATGATCCTAGAGAAGTGCCTTATCAATACGATTTTATCAATGAGCTTTATGATTTTGATTATAGTTTAGGGGTGCATGAAATACTATTGTGGGGCACGGTAGGTAGTGGTAAGTCATTGCCTGCAGCACATGTAGCAGTTAGGCATTGCCTAGAGAATGGTAATGCAAGAGTGCTATTGGGTCGTAAAGCTTTGCCAGACTTAAAGGCTACGATATTCACTAAAATATTAGAGCATTTAGAGTGCGAAGAGTTGATCGAGGGTAAAGACTATTGGGTCAATTACACGAGTGCTAGAATTAACTTTAGAAACGGCTCTGAAATGATAGGCAAAAGCTGGGCTGACAGAAAATATAAGAAACTTGGCTCGTTTGAGTTTAGTGCTGCTATTATTGAAGAGATAACAGAAAACGACGATCAAGATCAGGAGGCTTACGACTACATTAAAATGCGTTGCGGACGTTTGCCGCATATTAAAGAGAGCTTTATTTTAGCAGTGTGCAATCCAGATAGCCCGTCTCACTGGGTTAGAAAGCGGTTTTTTGATAATGATTCGCCGCTTATTCATACATTCGAGAGTCATTTAAGGGACAATAAATTCCTACCAAAGAGCTACGAGACATCAGTACGCGAGGGCTTAGACCCTATGATGGCAAAGAGAATGCTAAATAATGAGTGGATTGATATTGGTCAAGAAATCATCTACTACGCTTATAATAAGCAAGATAATTATAGAGATTATGATTATAAGGTTGATGAGAGATTGCCTATTTTAATATCATGGGATTTCAACATTGGATTAGGTAAGCCTCTAAGCGCTTGTTTTAGTCAGTATGTAGCAGGCCAGTTTCATATTTTTGATGAGGTAGTAGTTGAGGGCATCAGGACGCTAGACTCATGTGAAGAAATGAAGGCAAAAGGTCTTTTAGATTATAATACAAAGTTTATGCTTTTTGGTGATGCCACGGGCAGGCATAGAGACACAAGGTCAAAAGTAAGTGATTGGGATATTATAGAAGAGTTTTTTAGCACAAATGTTAATCCTAGGACGCTTAGACCATTAAGATTTAGCGTAGAAGTTGGTAGATCTAACCCTCCAGTTAGATCAAGGCATAACAAAGTTAATGCTACGATATGTAATGCTAACGGAGTCCACAATTTATTTGTTTATAAAAAAGCAAAGACAGTTGACGAGGGGCTTAGAATGACTAAGCTAAAGCCAGGTGCGCAGTATATTGAGGATGATTCAAATCATTTTCAACATATTACAACTGCTCTAGGCTACAAAATCTGTGGTATATTAGATGAGCTTGACGATA
>CALNXW010000012.1:0-1710 GCA_942490685.1 uncultured bacterium | reverse complement strand
TAAAATAGCCGCCTTTCAAGAGCTTTTTATAGTTTCCTATGAAATATACTAGAAGGGTTGTTGAGAGGTCAAAATAAGGCAAATAAGGGGCTCTAAAGAGAGATTTAGAAACTTCTTAGGAGATTCTTAAAATATAATTAATTATACATTATTCATTCAATACAGAGTCTCTGAGAGGTTAAAAAGTACTTCATTGAGTGTTAATTCTATTATACTTAGTGAAAATATATTTATTTAAGAAATTTTTATGAAAGATCAAGAAAATAAAAAGACATTAAAAATTAGTCGTCAACGTTATTTTCAAATGTTACTTACCCTAGGCTCACTTGGACCAAAGTTAAATTTATGGACAGAACACACTACTAGTCTGATTGACCTTTTAGTCACTTCTAAATTTGTCTCGCAAGAACTTTTAGAAAAGACTTTATATAATTTAAGAATTGAAGATCGGGGTAGACTTATCTCCATCAAAAATTTTGATGGACAATTGGAGCGTGATTCACGAGGGATACCCTATTGGAATGTCTACTTACAAACTAGCACTCTTACAACCTCACGATGTATCGCGAGATCAATTTCCAAAGAGTTATTTAAGACAAAGAATTTAATTGATTCTACTATTAATGTCAGACCTTTGAGTCATTTTCAACAATGTCAAAGGGAAAAGTTGTTCTCGATTCCTAAATCTGATTTTTATCCCGGTCATTTCAGTTGGATCATTCTTAAATTCGAAGAATTACTAAAAGATGAGCAGGTGAAAGAAGCAATTAAAGAAAGACCAGAAAAATATCGTGTTCTGATAGAAGATAAAGATGAAATAGAGAGTACTTAGAGATTATCGATTTTAAATGTTGTAAATAAAAAACATTTGTTATAAAATTATGTATATAACGGACTTCAATAAATGTTTAAGGTTTGAAGTTTGCATAACTTAGTTCTAGTCCTAATTAAAAAAAAATGAATGATTTCAAAATATTTTATCAAAATTTTCGGGAGTTGTATGTATTTAAAAATTTAAGTGATTTTGAAATTATTTTTTGGGTATTTTTAACAATTATATATATATATAGAAAATATAAAAATTATGATAAAAGATCAAGAAACTGAAAGTAGTTCAGTTTTTTCATATATAAATAATTTCATCGATCGCCATACATCACTCCCAGTAGCTGATGCATTAGTTCCAATAAACCCGATGAGAATGCCTTCATACTACATAGGAAGTATGTTAACTTCGGATCAAAGATTGGAACGAAACGATTTCATGCAGCCGTGGGAAAATGTTGAAGCGAGCCTGGAATACCTATCGTCATCCCATAATGATAGCCATTATAATACAAGGTTCCAAAAATTTATGTTTGATACGGCTATGGTAAACGGTTTGTGCGAAGTTCCATCTAGCATTGGAGGTGCATTGGCGGGAAGTTACGCGAATTCTATGGCATCTCAGTACTTGGATGAGATTGTGGAAGATGAAATCAACAAGCCATTGGAAACGCAATTCTCCTGTGAATTGAGGCTCCGTGGAGGGCCGGGTTCTAAATCTGGTAATTATACTACGCCTCCACTTTTTAATGGTGTTGGTTTGATGAAAGAACACCTTCCATCTTCACAACGAACGAATCCAATTTCTGGTATCTTTACCTCAGATCGAAAACCCAATCAAAAGCTTCGACGAGAAAGAATTACCCTGGATGTCAATAAAGTGAT
>CALNXW010000011.1:0-1817 GCA_942490685.1 uncultured bacterium | reverse complement strand
AGGTTTAAAACGTGGAGATTCGATATCAACAAATAATTTGTGTATATATAGAACTTGATGGTAGACCATAAAATAAGGAAATAAAATAGTTTAGCTTAGAAGATACTAACGCATTTGCAAGAATAATGGCAGAATTTTATCTATATTTTACTGTTTAAGTTCTACACCATATTTCATCAAAGGAGGTTCTCCGATGTAGACATGTAGACAGCACATATATCACGCATACTATAATTTCTACTACAAATAGAGAAACCGGGAAATAATAGGACATGTATGTAGCGTCTTTTAGTATTAGCATCATTGCATCTTTGCGATTTAATATCATCAACAGTACAAAATGGCGGATTGTTTCTGAAGTCAAACTTTCCCTTTCCGATGACCGACTGTTGTTTTTGTGCATCACTAGCAAGCCCTTGCAGACCTTTTTCGGCGCAAGCACTGTCAGTGGTAAGAATGTGTAAGATTATGGGTAATTTTACTAACTAATACCCAACTAAATTCAATCGAACCCTTCCAGTGCTACCTACTATAGATACCTCAAAGACGTTAACCAGGCCAAAAATTATGCAATGAAAAAGATGTGTAACCCTGTAGGTCAATTATATTCTGCATAATTTGGTTTTTAATCTTAGTGATAATGGACATTGTTACTATAATTGGCAATTACTTGAATGAATGCTTAATGATAAATTGTTTGTGAATTGCAGGTTATGTATGATAATAACTGTGAAATATAAATGTATTAGATGCAACCAGTATTGAGAGTGTGCTATCAAATATTCAGAAGTACACTTATCAGTTCTCAGCGAAATTGTCTTTTAAAACACTACGTGGAGTTTTGTCCCTTGCACATAAAATCTAATTCAAATACCATTGAACCGTCGGTTGTTCAATGTATTGTTGACTAGTTGACAGTAGTCACAGCACACTCTAAAAACTGGTTCTGTATAAAAATACGTTTATCTTAGCAAGTAAATTTAAAGCACTATTAAAATATAATAATAATAATTATTATTATTATTGAATATTACTGTCGTCGAGACTCTTGGTCGTATCAATTTCAAGGCCCAATACTTTCATTCAAGCTTTGTGTAAAGCTGTATGTGTAAGGTATGTATGTGGCGTCCGGCGATCCTCGTTAAACTGCACTTATTTCGCAACGTCTATCCGTTGCTATTCAACAATGTAATGCAGTTTGTATTAGTGGCAGTTTTACCTTTTTATGATAGCTCAAAATTTAACTTCCATATGAAACTAAAAGCATGAGAAACTTTAATCATACTGTAACTTTTTTACATATTTGGTTACTATTTTCTCGCTAAAGTTGCATAGTTAAGTTGAAGTTTCGTAGTTAAGCTAATTGATTTAAACATCTGTTCATAGGCCTAGGAGCTGCCCGCCTCGGTGTCCCCAATATTTCCTGTATGTTTTTTGAATATAGATGTGTATAATATAAATAATGATAATAATATTAATGATAATAATTAATTGTTAACTGTTGATTGTTTGCTGCAAACATTTCAGTTAAGATAATTCATGTAAGCACAAGTCAAGGGCCAAAGTGACGCATCGCTTCGGTGTTCCCTTTGTTGCTCTGTTTTTTTTTATAAATATGACTTTGTTATTTATAATAATTAAAAAATAAAAAATAAGGAAAACAACTTTATATTTTCACAAATCATCAATCAATCGCATTTGCAACAATATAGTCAAAAATCTTAAATAATAACTATTGCAAAGCATAATACGACTGTTGATAAGAAGTTAATAATACACTAACATAGCTCACAATATTAAAATATCGGTATTATATA
>CALNXW010000010.1:0-5766 GCA_942490685.1 uncultured bacterium | reverse complement strand
TTGAAGGCAGAGCAGCATGGAACTTATGATCCACAGATTGACATTAGTATTGACTATAAGAACAAATACACAGAATAAAACTATTATTTGATTTGGTATTGGAGGTGAATGTATTGAATTATGATGAGTATCTTGAAACGTTTTTAAAGGGATTAAATTTAAAATGGTACCAATTGGCATATTTAAAAGCGCTTTCGAAGGTGAAGTGTGCAGAATATTTCTATATGTCTAGACGGTCTGGAAAGGATTGGATATTTAGACAGCAAATAGAGATGGCAAAAGCATTAAAGATGGATTTTAGAGTTGCAACAAAGGATGGAATCATCGAATATAAAAATGGTAAAAAAGTAAAAACCAAATAAAACCCCAATTTCATCCTTGACACGAGGGTGATTTGGGTGTATACTATAAAAAAGGAGGTAGATTATGAAATATACAGTAGAATTAGATTTTGAGGTGCATAGTTGTCTAGAGTGTCCATTTTTAAGGCAAAACAGGTATTTCGACTCAATTCCAAAGAACCAAAATGTGCTGTCTAGCGTAACAGGCATCGAGAGAGAAGAATTTAGCTGCGGGATCAAAGATAAGAAATTGGATTACATAATCCATGTTGGCGATACCGAATGCCCACTCAAGAAAGGGCAATGAAACGGCAATTTCATTATATATGAAGGAGGAGATATGAGTAAATATTTATCATTATGCAATTGGCATCTATCAATCTACGGTGATCCAGTAGCATTATTTGAAGGCAGTAGCTATGGAAAGTCAAGTAGTGGATACACTAGTGACATCAGACATGCTTATTTGTTTGATGAAGGGATAAAAAGATGTGAAGAGGAGGTATTAATTAACATCGAAGATCTCGGCTTATCCGAAGAAGACTTTACATCTATTAGAAAATGTAAGATTGCACATTATTTAATGAAAGATTACATCATTAGAAACACAGATTTCACGTACCGTCAGGTGTGTAAATTTGAAAAAGAGCGAGATGATGAGGTTGATAGAGCTAAACAATTTGGATATTGTATGATGAACGGTGGTATTTGTGATGGTTCAGAATGTGATAGCCATGTTAGAGAAGAATATAGTGATGGAAATTGCTGCCCAGATCATATCTCATATTGGAAATGTCAAGAAGAATAAGATAAAACGCATGTTTTATTGTGTGAGAAAGGATGAATAATGTTTATAATGGCAACTGATCAACAACATGGGACGAAACATTTCATAAATTCAAAATTAGTAGAGGTATTGACAGTGGTTGATACAAATGTTGCATTTGCACATATTGGCGGAACGAATTATATTATTGATACATTCGATTTCAAAAAGATTATGAAAGATAACATATAAAAGATACATTCTATTTGGTAGAAAGGAGGCATTATGGCACCAGGAGGAATGGGTAAATACGGTAAATTGTTTAAGGCAATTCAAGATGCGAATAAAGCATATACTGCATTACCCTGGTATAAAAAGCTATTTAAAAGAGATTGTACTTATACTACAATTTATTTGGGTAAATTTAAGATCAAGAAATAAAACGTTGATTTCATTATATGAAAGGAGTATGTATGATTAAGTGTACCAGTTGTGGATCAGACAGCGTAGAATTAAGAGACGAACCATGTGAAGGTAGTGGCAGAATACAGAGCGTTGTGTGTTTGGACTGCGGGTTTGATAAAAATCCAAAGGTATTTAGTAGACCTTCCGGCACGCATGGAGCAATGGTTATCGAGGATGAGTGTATTCTATGTCCGCATGATCTAGACATGTGTGAACTATGTCCAGTCAACTACCATGGGCTTCAACCAGAGGACGACATGGAATAAAACCGTGATTTTATAAGGAGGAGAATATGGAAAAAGAATTATTGTTAAAAATCATCAAAAAATTACAGGAGAATGAATGTAGCTTTGAAGATAATGGTGCCAAAATTGAAGGGATTTCATATGGAATATGCGAGTTCAGAGAAGACGCATGGATTGATGAAGGGAAATATCAATACACCAACGAAACTGGAAGATTGTGTTCATTTGATGAAAACTGGAATGTTATAGAAAAGTTTGATATTTATTTGGATCAGCCTATTTCTAGAAGTGGGTCATATTATTCTGACTGGTATTATATGTATCAACCAATCGAACCATTCACAATTGAGACAGTTATGATTCCAGAAAAGATTATTCCAGCTCACGAAGAATTAAAAAGAGTATATATGAGCAAATAAAATTAAGCTTTTATCATGTTAGGAGGGAATTATGATTAAATGCACAAATTGTGGATCAGAAAATGTTGAATTAAAAGAAGAGGATAATGAAGGGCTTGGGAGGATTCAATCAGTAATATGTATGGACTGTGGTTTTGATGAAAATCCAAAAGTCTTTACTAGACAATCAGGAACTCATGGGGCGTTTAAGTTTACAGAATAAAAGGGTTAATTTATTCTGTGTGAGATATTGCTTTAAAATGAGCATGATTGGATAATAATTAAAGGAGGAGTTATGCCATATAAAACAGATACAATTGACGCACTAAACACAATGTGCGAAGAAATTAGCGAGCAGCTAGAAAAGGCTGAGAAATTGTTGATTGAAATTGAGAACGATGATGACGTAAAAGATATGCAGCGGTCAGCTACTGAAGCGTTGGTGGTTGTCCAGGATATCTTGTATGATTTAAGATAATGGGATGGATATTATATCTAGAAAGGAGATTGATATTGAATGTGGGAATTTGTAGATGAAACATTTGATAGGTATATAATTACTACTGATGGAGAATTATACGACACGTATAATCATTTGCCAATAAAACAGTACATTAGTACGGCTGGATATATTTCTGTATCTATTTACATCGACGGAAAACTAAAAACAAAATTACTCCACAGGTTAGTCGCTAAAGCCTTTATTTCAAACGTTGAAAACAAACCACAAGTAAATCATATTGATGGAAACAAATCAAATAATAAGGTATGGAATTTAGAGTGGGTAACTGCACAAGAAAACATGACTCACTCATCAATAAATAGGTTGCATCCAAAGACAATAGCTTGTTGTGAACTTGATGGAGGTAAAGAAATAATTAAAATATTTTTGAGCATAAACGATGCGGCTAGAAAACTAGATGTACAAACCAAGCGAATTATAAATTGTGGTAGAGGAATTTCAAATGACACCGACGGTAGAATAATCAGGTATTATGATTTGGAAACAAAATCTTATATTAGAACAAAATTTGATAATCCTGATTATAAGTACAAAAGTAGTAGAAAAAGAAAAATTAAATGTATCAATAATAATAAAATATATAATAGTCAATGTCATGCAGCTAGAGAATTAGGAATTTCTCAGTGTAGAATAAGTGAGAACTTAAATAAAAACAAAAGATGCAAGTACGACTTTGAGTATATTAACGAATGAAACTGACATTCAATTAGGTTTGGAAAGGGGAAAATATGAATGAATTGGTAAGATATGAGTTAGATGATGGGCAGATATTATATAATTATGATCATGTTTATAAGCTCGGGCAGAGCATTGATTATAGTTTTTCTGAATTTGTTGGATTTACTGACAAAGGCAGAGAGGTGCGTAGGTTCTGTGGTAGATACACAGCGATGGTTGTGGGCAAGCACATTATGGAGTAGTGAATAAAATCCACATTTTATGTGGTGAAAAGGAGATAAAGATATGAGTTATAGCACAGTATTTAAAATTAATAAAAAATATGAAAAGGTTGACGAACTAGAATATGGAAATTCATGGTTATTCTCACCGATTGTTTTCGATGAACTATATTGGAAATATTTATCTGACGAAATTAAGTATATGGAATTTGATGGAAAAATGAAACCAATGGGCATTATGTCATCTTTTGACAATTCTGCATTTGGAAGGCTAAACGAAAAAATGAATAACTCTAAGAATTTGAACCATAGAATTTTATGGGAGCTGGCAAATCAACAAATTTTCGAGAATAAGGATTTTGATAAAATTTCAGCAGCCATAGAGTATGGAATTACTGAATTTATTCTACCAAAAGCGGACGTATATGGAGAGCATATTTCTGAGAGATGGCATGAGATGGCAAAAGAGATTAAAGAATCTGAATGTGCGTATATCATACATAAAAACACAAGTGTAGATGACGGCGTTCAAATTTTATTTGAAAAGTATAACGAAGACGATGAAGAATATGAATTGTGTCCTATGTACGACAGCGAGTATTGTGATAGACATGAATTTGTTTTAATTGATGATGATTTAATGGGATTTGAATTAGCAAAAAATAGATTTAGTGGATAAAATTCAGATTTTATCTAATTAGAGAGGAGATAATATGAGTAGAACAAAATATAAATACTTCTGTGCAGTAGATATGAAAGATGATGATGGAAACGAGTTGAATGTCCATTTGGAATTAAGGCAACAAATCTTGTGGGTTGATGATGACGTGAAAGTGGGAGACCGATTAGCTTGCTATTTCGAAGAAGATTTGAGTATTCCAGAGCTGTTCCCCAAAGGGTGCATTGAGGAAATACAACGCACTGACAAATTTTTAGGAGATAATGCGTGCGTTCAGTTTTTTATGGATACGTCAGAAGTCTATACATTCCTAAAAACAAAATAAAATTCGCATTTCATTATGAAAGGAGGTAAAAATGAAACATAGAATTATGGTACTATCTGAAAAGTTGCAAGACTGTAGGTTTGCTATGTATAAAATAAGAGAAATAGATGAAGATATAGTTTTTAATCACAGCCATAATCAAAGAATAGAAGAGACAGAAAATATAATCTACTTCTTAGAAACTGCTTCAAATGAAAATAGTTTAAGAGGGCGAGAAGTTGATCAAGTTATCTATGTTGGTGAGAAGCATTTATTTGAAATACTTCACAAAGCCGTAGGTACGAGAATGCAAGATATGACTAGAAGATCTTGTGTGCCAGATGAATATAAAATTCAAAAATGGGAATATCAATAAGATAAAACCTGCATTTTATCATATAGAAAGGAGAACTGATGTTATTTAAATATATTAAGCTGATGTGTGGATTATATACATGTAGGGATGGTGAACGTGAGGAGAAATTTCTCAAGCTATTCTTACCAAATTTTATGGTTGAAAAAAGAATAAAAGAAGGAAGGCAACACAGTACAATCACATGCGAAAAGTGTGGATTAGAATTAACTTCCACCTCGTGGATAGCTGAATGGAAAGAAGATAAACATACTTATTGCTGCAACTACTGTGGAGAAATAGTTACATATCACTTTGGTATTGCACCAGTAGCTATTAAAGTGGATGAGACTGAATAGAACCAACATTTAATCATGTCATAGATGTATCAAAATGAGAAAAGATACGTTTATGACAAAATTTAAAAATTAAATAAAGAAAATGTCAAAAACTCCTTTACAGCTATTTAAATCTATGGTATACTATCTATAGAAAGTTAAATAAACGAAAGGAGATTTTTTATTATGGGAATCAATCACCATCTGTTATTTATGAAACGAGAGCGATTACATAAAGGCTGCGAGAACGAGACAAATGATTATTGTACCAGGTTTAAGAAACATACTGGTCAGATCAATTGTACTTGCACTGACACTATAAAGCGAAAGGAGACTCAAAATGACATTAGAGGAAGCTAAAGAAACGATGTATGAAGGTGGAGCAGTTACTCATGAGACATTTGAGCCAGATGAATATATAAGCATGGATGATTTTGGTGAGACGAGAACAAATGA
>CALNXW010000009.1:0-1379 GCA_942490685.1 uncultured bacterium | reverse complement strand
TGTAAGTTTTTTTGTGTAAACGGTATTTTACAGTATTAATTAAACTTTTCAAATACAAATATAATTATCTGCTATTTTAATAACAACCCCCTCCTCCGGAGGAGGGGGTTGACAAATGACACAACTCATCTTTTGAAAAGTCTATCTTCAAATATAATTGCGAATTGCTTCATTACGCTTGTCCAACAGCCTACATTTCCTGTCCAACTCTTCAATTTATTTTGTATGGCAAGATAGATAAGTTTTTTAGCTGACTCTTCATTAGGAAATACCCTTTTATTCTTAATTACTTTACGTATATAATTATTCAGGGATTCTATTGCATTTGTCGTATAAATTACCTTTCTGATTTCGGATGAGTAATTGTATATCACTGAGACTCGGCTCCAATTATCTTCCCAGGGTTTGACAATATGTGGATAGGAGTCCTTTAATTGCTCTTTTAGCTCATCCAAAGCCAATAAGGCAGCTTCTTCATTTAATGCCTGATAGATGTTTTTCAACAAGTCTGCTACCTTTTTACGCTCTCTATACGACACAAAACGCAGCGAATTTCGAATCATATGGACAATGCAGGTCTGTACCTGTGTTTGGGGAAATACAGCTTCTATGGCTTCTGCAAAGCCTTTAAGCCCATCTACACAAGCTATAAAAATATCTTCTACCCCACGTTGCTTTAAGTCGTTAATTACTTGTAACCAAAATTTTGCACCTTCATTTTTACAAAGCCACATACCTAAAATATCACGCTTGCCTTCTACCGTGATACCTATTGCCAAATGCACGGAGTGGTTTAAAACCTGACTATTTTCCCTGATTTTTACTACAAGTGCATCTAAATAAACTATCGGATAAATACTTTCCAAACTTCTTTGCTGCCACGTTTTTACCTCCGGAAGTATCTGTTCGATCACAGAACTAATAAACTCTGCCGATACGCTAACACCATAGAGATCTTGAAGATGTGATTTGATATCGCGAGTGGAGGTTCCTAAAGCATAGAGTGCCAATATTTTTTCATCAAAGCCATTGAACTGCCGTTGATGCTTGGGTACTAGTAAAGGCTCAAATTCGCCATTACGATCACGGGGCACCTCTATTTTTAGTGGACCGCTATTGCTGCGTAAGGTTTTGCTGCTTTTGCCGTTGCGTGAATTATTACAATTTTTCTCTGCTGTGTTGTGTTTGGAATAGCCCAAAAATGAGTTCATTTCTCCTTCAAGGGCTCGCTCAATAACAGCTTTAGTTAGCTGCTTTAACAAACCATCTGGACCTAAAAGATCTTCTGGTTTATTGTAATTTTGTAATAATTCATCTACTAAATTGGGATTAATCTCATGACTCATTGATAATAAACTCCTTTTAAGTGATTAAATATA
>CALNXW010000008.1:0-14973 GCA_942490685.1 uncultured bacterium | reverse complement strand
AATACAAATTTCATACCTCAATGGGTAAACCCCCATGGTCCATAACACAGTCAATATGCCCTACACAATCCATCTCCTTAACAAGTATAAGGACTTGTACACAAAACACTACATTCGTAATTCTACATACAGTATAGAGTGTTCTGTCAAACCTATACTGTATGTATAACCAGTAAGGGGAGCACCTCTTCTATGTTATGTATATCTGTACGAATACATACAGATATACATTATACATAACATAGAAGAAGCACATTAGCTGAAAGAGATATTCACAATCTGATGATTGAAATGTATTTATAAACATTATGAACTCTTACTATTCTAATTTATAGTGACCATATGCATGTGATGTTATACCATCATTTAGTATATACCGCTTGTCATCATATGCGGAGAGTGAAATCTTATTCATAGTTATTGTATACAATTGATGTTTTATACTTCTAATTGCGTTCATTCTAGAATACATTCTTCCTTTTGTTTCTAGTGTGTTGTTATACATTTCATGTCTAAGGTCATTTTTTGTTACACTATAGGCGATTCCCTTAGCTCTCTTACTTTCTTCCCCACTATCAAACTTAACACTATACATTTTACTCTTCAAGCCAATAAACTCTGATATTGGTGAGTTAATATATTCCATCTTCATTTTACCAATTACTTTCTTATTAGAATCATCTTTATATTTTATAAGTTTGTCAATAGAAATATCACTAAGATCAAAATATTCTTTGTTCTTATACATATCTTTGTATATGTCTTTGGTTGTTATTGTATATATAAGTGAGTCTGTATCCATGTAGTGTAATATACTGTCACTTTCAGGATATTCTTGCTTGATAAAATTATAGTGAAAGTCATACATCAACGTTTTTGAAATATCAAGAATAGAGAACCCAACATATATAGGTTTATCAAGAACTATTTTATCTTGCATATTATGAACTGCAACTAAGTTTTCATCGAATATCTTACTACAAACATAGGTAGGCTTCGAAGCATATTTATCTAACATTTTAGTTGATGTTACCAGCTTTACATTAACTCTTTTTCTTTTATCTTCCATAGTTTTACCAAAGAATGAGTTATTCATAAGTTTAAAGAAATTCTTCTCAAAATCATTCTTAGCCTGTTTTCTTTTATTTGTATTAAACTCAATATAATCTTTAATCCATGGCTTTTGATCAAACTGTAGTACTTTATGAATTTTAGTTACTTTCAATCCAGCATCTACTGCTTGTCTAAGATTTCGTTCATGAATTACATAATTATATTTATTATCAAGTGTAGGTATAAGTTTTGTATAATTTCCACATTTTATATCGTACTTCTTTGCAACATTCTTTGTGTATTCGGATAACATATTAGATGAAACATTAACATGCTCAGGGCAATAGGGTAATTCATTATGTAAATCGTGTAGTTTTTTGGGGTATTTTAAATCTACTTCTAGAATATGTCCTTTCTCTAATGTATTACTACATAATTCAGTGTAGCTAGGGAGAGTATAAGTTTCAGGATTTTTCCATTTGAATCTACCATAGGGCATACTTTGATACATACCCCATCCATAGAGATTGTTTGCATCAAAATAAGCCATATAGGTACTTGGTTTAGATTTTACAAAGTTATTCATATATTTGTTATTAGCTACTCCTTTACGATTAGTTACAATAGATACACCACCTCTCAATCCTTTCTCAATCATTAAATGCATATCAACATCTGATATTAAATCTAATTTTATACCAGTCATTTTCAAACATGCATCCCATGAAAGTCCAGGAGCTGAAATATACTGTACCGGATCAAGTTCGTAATATTCTAAACACGTTCTTCTAAAGTTTTCAAATACATCAGCAAGTAGCAATACATCTGTTTTCAAATACAAGTCATGATATTCACCAATAGTTGTAATATTAAATTGATCACATACATCTAAGAAGAACTTATAATCTGATTCACTAATTTCTTCACCAGTTAAATCATTTTTGAAATGCTTAGGTTTGAGGTTAGTTATTCGTTTATCAAACTTACTGAAACTTGATATATAACTGTAGGGATAAACACCTTTCCTTGTGATAACATCGATCATGTCATTAAATTCTTGCTTTGTATATTTAAAATTATCAACGCCACTCTTTTTCAAATCATCTACTAATTGACTTAGACTTGAGGACATAAACTGAAAGCTATCTATAAAAGTTAAATTATTTCTAGTTTTTGTGACGGTCTTTTTTACCTTTTTGTCCCATTCATTCCTTTCAGTTCCAATAGAGAATGATACATACTTCTCCATATTAAGTGGAATTACACTAATTTTCTTACTGAAGTTACCTACCGCCTTAATAATGTGATGGGAATCGTATCCTTTTAGATTGTGAAATATAATTGGAATTTTATTAGATATTGTGAGTTCTAGATTACACCTGTTACATGCTGGGCCTCTATAATATCCAGAGACGTGATTATGATCTCTAACTTTTTTGTTTTCAGCTGTAAATGATTCTTTACATATATAACAAGATGTTGCCTTTTTATATTCTTCCTTTTGAGAGGAGTTCTTCCATTTAATATCGGGTCTTTTAAATTCTTGCATGTGCTTGAGTATTTCTTTTTCATCCTCCAATAATGCTTCAAAGAATTTAGATATAGCATCCTTACCACGAAATGATTTGTAAGGTTTACTATATTTATTATTATCACGGCATACTATTTTATATCCAAATGAGCAACATTCATGTTTTTGTGTTTTAGTAGTATATGAAGTATTGTTGTTTGGGATGTCAGTGGGAGACTTTATTGGTTCTAATATTGCTTCTAAATCTGCATATATTACAAATGGACAAGCAATTGTATTTTTCAAGTTTTTAAATTCAATAGTACTTCCCTCTTTTGGCATTTGAATAGCTTGAGCACCATTTACTTCAAAGCACCGTTCACTATGTTCACTACAAATTTTCTCAGTTGTAAAGTGTTGCAAACAATGTTTACAAAAATGTTTCTTATGAGCATACTTAGTTATTCCAAAATTTAGTTTATTAAAATCTTTTATCCATACATAATGATTCTTGTTATTATCCTCAGTATAGAGGAGATCGATATGGTTATCATATTTTTTGTCGGTAGACCTAATAACTGAGAAACTTGATTTATCATGCCCATAAACATTTATCGAAATATTATAATTCTTTTCAATTCGGGGAATATCCTTCATCGATACTGGTACCTTAATATCCAGCAATTTTAAATCTATACAAACTTGTTTCAGATGTTTACTTACTCTTTCTAAATCCCGTTTTTCTGGATTAGGGTCGAGAACTCTTGCTAGACAATATATAAAACATTTGTCATCGTTATTTTTAATATTTATAGTAGCCTTCTTATTTTGTATCCATGATGGTAGTGGAATATAACTTCTTGCTGAAAGTGGTCTATGCCGGGTAATAGTTAAAAAGTGTCTCTGTATTTCATCAACAGTCCATCCAGATCCGACATTTGTAAATCTATCTATTCTTTGCATTAATCTAGCATTAGCACGTCTCATTTTCCCACTAATTTCACCATTGTTGTGTATTGTAGTAGCTTGATTCCTAATGTGAAAGACTTGAGAAATGGGAACATTATCACCATTAACTTTGGACATCATAATATCCATACTAATGTTTAATTTTATAGAATGTGACTTAATATTTCTCTTACACAACTCAGCTACTCGATTTACTAATTTACTTAATTGTATATCTGGATCTGATTCATTAACAATACTTAGGTCAAACTCTGTTACTCCTTTTTCTAACGCTTCTTCGGTTTTCACACTAGGAATTATTAACGAATTTTCATTTCTATCATAAATATAACCTCTGTCGATTTTCCTTAAAAACTTGGGAGATTGAAGCTTAATAGGGGTTTCAGTTTTTGGATCAATTACTTTGGTAGTAAATCTATTTCTAATTTCGTTAAACGGATATTTATTAGCTAGTTTTCTAAATACTACACCTGATTTATTAATCATTCTTTTAGTATCAGGATTTTTAACTTTCTCTTCATTAGGTACGACTCTTGCCGGTCCACTAGGTCTTCCAACAGGACGGCGAGTATTTATAGCTGCAGTAAAATTAGGATCTGCAACAAGACTATTACCTTCTGTATTTAACATATATCCGGATTGAATTAATCGATTATATTGTAGTCCACCATAATCAATTAGTCTTCCATTATTATTTTGAACTCGTCTTCGGTTCGGATCTTTGGTTGTACCAATCGGTCTTCCTCGATTCATGTTATCTCGATTCATATTATATTATATTTATATATATATTTTTTTTTATTTAAATAAAAAAATTATATTTCATCTTCATTGAAATATAATTATTCGGGTACCACCCTAACTTTTTGCTATTCGTAATTCATTTTGTTTATGTAATTTACTTCTAAGATGATTACACTTATTGCGATAGCTCATCGTCTTGACACATATTTCACAAGTCCAGTCTGGATAACTGTACTTCTTTTTCGTGGATTGAACTTTATCTTCCTTTTCACTTTCATTTTCACTCTCTTCACTACATGTGAAACAATCAGAATTGTCAATTATGTTTTTTAAATCACCAAGCATAGTACTGGCTATCTCTTTTGGATTATTAAGTTCTGGTTCATACGAAACTAATAATTTAACTAGACTTTTTCGAAACATCTTATCTTTCGCAGTCATTTTATTAGAGTAAAAATTATTATTTAAGATAATTTTATATCATTTTATTTGATATAAAATATAATTAGTTCAATTCAGTAAATCCTGAATCTAAACTGTCATTGTATCCAGGAATTTCTGCATATAACTTACCACAATATTTTCCACTAGTGAGTGTTCTTGTAGTAAATGTAAACTTTTTTGGCTTCTTCTCTAACTTTTCATGTTTTATGTATTCGTTAATAGCATTTGAAGACCATGTATATCTACATTCATCTTTCCCATTTTCTAGTACTTTTAATATATGTGATTTTCCAAACTTACTATCAAACGTTTTGATCCCTTTGACAGTGTATGTTCTATCAGCTTCTAGGTCTTGAAACTTTATAATATCTTCGGAAATGTTTGATGTTTGAGAGTTTGTGGTCGTCATTTTATTATAATAAAAATTATTATTTAAGATAAAAATTATTTTTTATATATTTTGCAGATCTTGAATTGGTAACCATTGATTATGCTTTTCGCTATAGCCACTCCATTTTACTAATCCATGTTCAATACCGTCAATCTTCTTCTTTCTAATAATCTTTTCAACTCTATATAATTCTTGATTAGTTTTCTGTAGTTCCTTTTCATAAAATCCACCCTCCAGTGTTTCTCCTAGTGTATCTTTTAGAATATATGTAACTGGATTAGTCCTTTTAACTTTTACAATAGTAAATACTTCTTCAGACCAGTTAGGTAGGTATCCCTTTTCAAATATATTTTTTAATCGACTTATCCTTACTTTATCTCCTAACTTATATGCAGGTTTTTTGATTCGTTGATAATTAGTTTTATCTAGTGTATTTTGAAGTGCTAAATCATAGTTATCCTTCTTTCTTGCTTCGGCTGGTGACATTCCTATTGTAGTGTGAGTCGAGGTGTTGTACTCTCTTATTAGTCTATCCAGCATATCAATCCAGTTTCTTGTATTTTCAGCAGTAAACCTCTTCCACATTTTTTCTTTCAGTGTCCTATTTACGCGTTCAACAACGGCTGACTTGTGCTCTCCAAAAGTTGAGTATCTATTAATATTATTAATTTTCAACCACTCATCCATATTTTTGTTGTAGAATTCTTTACCTTGATCAACCCAGAGATGATTGGGAATTGCATTGGATTCTTTGACTAATAGCTTGAAAGCCTCAGTTACAGTTTCACCCTTTTTATCTTTCAATGGTATACTCCATACATATTTTGAAAATACATCGATAACGTTTAGCATATATCTGAAACCTTTATTAGTTTTACTCCATTCTTGCATTTCAACTAAATCTGCTCCCCATACATCATCCACTTCAAATACATCAACTTGTCTTCTAGTAAACTTTCTATGAATCGGTTTGTGTAATTCTTCAGCAAGGTCTTCAAAGGGTCCAACTATTTTCTGTTCATTGGACCCTTCTTCGAGTTTTTTGAATTGATTCCAAGTCCAAACCTTGCTTTATTCTTCATAATATGATGTACTAGATTCGCCATATTTCTTTGAGTGCTATCAAAGCTCTGATTATTTGCAATTTCTAACGCTCGATGTGCCAATGCTTCATCACTAATATTTCTACTAGCAGTATCAGAATTATCTGTATAAAATTGATCATGTAGCTTACACATACTATCTAACTCATTAATTCCTTGATAACCTTCTTGATTTCTCTGTTTATATTTAGTACCTGGACCACAATAAGAATATTTATTTTGATTATTAAATGAACCATTCGGAACATCTTCACCCTGTTTTGCTGGAAGATGTGTTTCACCAACAGTGTTTCCTACTTTTGTTAATATATCGTTAAAAACACCTTGCCCCGATGCTTTTTTAATAAATTGAGACTTTTTCTTTCCACAAACTTTACAATTAGCTGATAGTCTCAGTCTGTTATTAGCAGCAATTTTTTGTTGAATATTAGTAGATTCAGTATGTTTTTTACATTTGAGACAGTACATTTATTATAGACAAATATATTATTTTTAAATTATATATCAGACATTATGATATATAATTATTTTATATGAAACTAATATTGAACTATCATCGGCGAATGGCCATCGGAAGTTAATTTAGCAACCCTATCAGATATAATTATTCCATAAATATGAGTATGTTCAGGAATGTTTTCACTAAATTTAAAATTCAACTTAATACTCATAACATTGGATTTAACAACTTCGCTCTGATGCCTAACATCAAATACTAATATGGGAAATAGCTTCTTGAAATTTACTAAATCTATTTGTGTACCACCAATCAAATTATTTATTTGATAGTACTCTCTTTTGAATTCATCAGTCATTTCATAAAAATCCACATAATCATTTTCTGTAAAATTTATGATTTTATCATTCGAAGGATATCTGTCCCCGTTTAATTCTACAAATGCACTTGTAAGGTTTACATGATCGAAAACAGCAGGATTTTGCTCTTGTGTTCTAATCTTATTTGTTTGAAATCCAACAATTATCCAACGCGGCTTCTCAATTCCAGCAGATTGATTAATCATCCATGGAAAGTCTCTAACATCTCGTGTAACTGTTGTACTCTGATCATTTCTACCACAGAAATTTATAGGAATGACTGATTTGTTTTTTACTCCTTCCATCAATTCCATTCTCATTACAGATGATGGGGTTACTTTAGGTATAACCCACTGGATATCTTGTAATATAATTTTTCCATCGGTAACACCATTTGCCCTATGAATAGATAGTGTATCAGGAGCTCTTGTAAATTTCAATATATGTTGTAAACTGTATAAAACTTTCTCGTATTCTGCAAACCCAAAAATGTGTGAAAAGGGAATATTGAATGCGAATCGTCCAGGACCATCACCAGTCATTATTAGAGATTTTCTGTTTGCAAATCCCTCATTGTAATTAGGATTTTCACGAGGAGTAAAATGGTCTGCTGCAATGGCTACTCCAGCAGCGGATGCTGGAGAAGGTTGATATTTAGCTGATGTAGCATTTATGTTGGTATCTTTTCTCCAACACTGCTTTTGACCTGCACTACTGTTGAAATCATCTGGATAAGATAGATACCCCAACATTGATGTAGTATGTCCAGGAAAGTTTATTGTTTCCATTTTCTTTCCTCCCAACGAGTATTCAATATTTGAAAATAGATACATTATTGCATTATTTATAAGTGTTATTTGATCATTGGCAGCATAGGCTTGATCGTTGTCATTTCTTAACAATCTCCCTTTTATTTTGATGTAGCTTTTACTTGGAATATAATATGCATCTGTTGCAGGAATATCTATCTCTATTGTGCTACCAGCGGCATTGAAGTCTGCTTTACTTTGTGGAATAAATGTTTTGTATTCTTTTCGTTCAATACTATTGTCAACAAGTATTGAAGATGGGAAATTAAATAGATCATTTGGTACTTCGGTTTCCATTTATTAGTGTAAACATTTTTTTAAATTATAATTTTTTAAAATCTTTTTATTCCACTACCCATGGATGGAGATGTCATTGGTTTTTGTAGACGATCTAATATCCCTCTTGACTCAGCACTCAGATTGCTACTGTTATTGTTGTTCTTAGCCAACTTTTTTATTATAGCTTTACCTCCTTCTGATAATCCAATTGCTGCTAAATCTCCAACTGCTCCCAACATTGGTTTTGCAATCAAGTCTTTATTTTGTGCAATATAGGAACCAATTCCCTTCAACACATCTACATATCCATGTCCATGAACCATTCTTCTTTTCGATGTATACATTTTGCTTCTCTCTTTCACAATCATTTTATAATACCCTAGTTTTGTTTTTTAATTTATTTTTCTCTGATTAATATATCAATAGTTATTTCTTCCCCCATTAAATCGATGGGTTTATTATACTGATCAGTTAGCCAAATTCTAATACTTTGTATATCGGGACTTTCTATTACAGGTAAATATATTAACTCTGGGCTCGCCGTCTGTATGATCTTATGTCCTGGACTTACTCTTGGTGTGAAGTTATAAATTACCTGTGACTTGGTAGTATTAACATAAGTACCAGTTATAATATTACAATGTACAAGTATTGAATTAACCTTTTCTATATTTATAATATTTGGTGATTTATGTATACCGGTGGGTAGTTTTTCATTTGTAAATCCAAGTCTTGAAGCTATTGAGTTTTCAACACTGAAATCTACCATATACTGATCGTTTGATATATCTAATATTGTCTGGAATGTTGGTTTATAATAGTCCATATCAATATAATATTTACTATTTTCTTCATCGTAATCACCGTTTGTTTGCATTTCTTTTTGAATCCAACTGTTGATCTCATTAAATTCATAAGCACCTTTTGGGAAATTAATAATCGTCCAACTATTTCCATTATCATTCGAGTACTTAAACTTATTATTATCCTCAGTAATATTGGGTAGGGAATTATAAGTATGCAACGACAAAAATGCTGCTTCATATTTTGTGTCTTTCTTCAATGTAATTGGCGAAGTTAGGTATGTAGTAAAATCTGTTGTGTTACTTGATAGAACCAGCTTTATCATTTATAATACTGTTAAATTATATTTTTAAATTATTATTATATATGTTATCATATTCTTGTTTACAGATTATCTTTTTATTTAGTAGTTCATCAAGAATTTCTACTATAGTATTATAAACACCGCTATTACCCGCGTTATATGCCGACATAAATTCAGTTAGTTTCTGTATTAAATCTTCTGGTGTGTTATACACTGGTGAATGATTAGTTTTTGGTCTACCTCTTCCACGTTTTGGTTTAACTAACTTCTTCTTTTTCCTTTTTAATCCTTCACCAGCTTTATATTTTAATGCTTTCTTTTGTTCGTCTAAGGACATCTTATACAATTCTAATGTTTCCCTTCTTGACTTATACATTTCTTTTTCTGTTTCATCCTTTTTAGATGCCTTTCCTGTATGTTGGCCACACTGTCTATTTAGTGTTTTAATTTCTTCCAATACAGAATCATAATTTCCTTGTTTTATAACTTCACTTGGTAATGGTAAACTCATATCTTGTAAATTTTCTCTATCAGTATCACTTAACATTTTATCCAAATCGATAACCATACCTGATGTGTCTCTCTTTGGGGTAGATTCCATATATCGCTCTTGTTGAATATCAGAGTCATAAAATGGCATGGCTCCTATTGCAGCTCGGTCATTGTTAGCCTGAATTAACTGGTTGGCAATAGGTACTAATACATTATTTAAATTTGTTCTATCATCAACTATTTGTTGTTGTAGATCTTTACTTGTTTCCTTTGCAGTATCAATTATTGGTTTGAATAAAGTTGATTGACTTTCATAACTTTGTTGTTTACCAAGCTTTTCATCTAGATTACGCTGTTTTAGTTCTTTCATTAACATTTTAAATTTTTTAACATCTAACTCTCTGATCATTTATTATAACAGAATAATGTTTTTAAACATTATTATGTATTTTTAGGTATTATTAGGTATTATTAGGTATTATTAGGTATTATTAGGTATTATTATTAAGTCTCCTTACAATATTGCTTTGGAATATATAACTTATTATAGTTTAGCATATACCTTCCACAATAGGGTTCTATGCCTAAATTAATAACTATATATCCATGTTCTTCAGACCATGCTTGATCGCATATTGATTTGAATTCCTTTAGTGGCATATCCCCAGAAATATGTGTCTCATAAAAATACTTTAGCGTTTTATCGTCCTGATGAAATAGTATAAATATGTTTGCGTTTTGTCTGATTCCATGTTTTTTCAACTGATGGATGCTTTGACATAAATAGAATACATTTACATTATTGTGTCGACCTCTAGTGAAATAGTCTGCCATAACCTTTTGTTTCTCATTCATTACATCATCGAATACTACTATATGAGTTTTATTGTCATCAAGATTTGATGGATCTTCCAATTCATCGTCTGTACTATAAAATGTTACTATATCTTCGGATGACTTTAGTACACTTTTAACTTCTTCAAAATAGTCTCTAAGCAACTTATAGTAGACTTGATGAGGTGTTGTAGTATAAATCATTATATTATCAAAATATACATACCTACTCAAAAGAAGATCAATAAGCAGATGAGTTTTGCCACTTCCAGTACCACCAGCAATAATCATAAATATATTTTTAGGAAATATGTCAGCGTGCTTTGATTTGTTTGTGCCATAAATTCCCCTACATATTTTATCAATGTCTATACCACTGAGACCCATTTATTAATAGATATTTTTTTATTTTTTAAATAAAATTACTAGTGATTTCTATTGTATAACTCGCTTAATATATCATAGAATGGTACATCTTTATTCAGTTTATATAGCATATACAGACTATAATGACCACAAATGACTTCATCAGGTGTTTGAATTTTAAATGAATTGGAATAATTTTCTTTACCCCTACAATAATTCTGTACTTCTATCGGAGGATCAAATCCATAGCTATCAAAATAATAACACTTGTTGTTTTTAGAATACAAACTCGTCCAATGTGTACCATCACCTTTACTGTCGTCCATATTTAGAATAAGACATTCGTTTTTACTTATTGAACCTTTTAGTTCATCCCGCATGAATACACCTTTAAAATTTGAAATATTTAATTCTTTACATTTATCTATTATATCAAAATTACTCAATGGCTGTATTGATTTGAATGATTTTAGAAATAGGGGGAAACTACCTAATTGTCTCCCCCTGGTCTCCCTAAAAAAAGCCCTTCACCTTGTCTTTCTAGATATAATCCATTGCCCCATGTCACACCTTTTAAATTTTTTACACATCTACATTTACCGAGTCCGATTTTCTGTAGTGCGGCTGATAGTTGTTTACCTATAATTGGTATTGGGGCAACAGCATTGCTAATTATTCCAGATCCGGAGGATAGTTGGCTTTTAGCTAAGTCTTCTATCTTTTTATTATGCCGCACTTGTTCTGCGGTTTGCTTTGATGAATTAACAGCACTAGTAATACCTCCTGCCAATCCTCCTATTGCACCTAGAGCAGCAGGTAATAACGCTAATAGGGGTAGAAACCCTCCATGTTTTTCCATATGTGATAATTGTGATTTAGATAATGTTATTTGAACACCATTCTTTGCTTTTTTTATTTTATTAAATTGCGTTGTTGTGAGTGGTAAAATGTGTTTTCCAGTTAAATTGACCTTTGAAATCCTCAATGTAATGTCACAATCAGAGTTGCGTGCCTTTTTCAAGTTTTGTATTTGATTAGCTGATAGTGTAACTCCATAATTAGTATATTTTGTCATTTTAAATATACATTTAAAATTATTTTAACATATTTTAAATATGAGTCGTACCGTCATGAAAAATGGATCAATGGATAATTCTACATCCAATAGCAATATTAAGGATTATATAAAATCTAAATTTATCACTATTTCTAAGTATATTAAAACTAAGTTAGACATATCGGGTGGACATATTACTGGTGATATAAATATGAATAATAATAGTATAATAAATGTAAAGGAGCCCCAATCAGATAACGAAGTTATTACTAAAGGTTATGTATCTAACTTCAAAGATGAATTATCGAATCAATTAATTTTAGATGTGAAGCGAGAAATTCAAAATACCACTGATACTTTAGAACAAGAAATATTTGATGGAGATGAATTGAATGGTAATTCAATATTGACTTGGCAAAATATATGTAACGCGCGCTTTCAATTATCTTCTTACAATGACGATCTATCAGTTGGTAAATTACTAAAAATTTCAAACAATTTACTGACTATTTGTAATAAATATACAGAAGATTATTATGTAGACCAATATAAACCTCATTTTGAATTATGTTTAGCATATGTCAAACATATGCGTTCAATATATAAAAATAATGAATTAGATGTTGGAAACCTCAAAAATTGTAAATTTGTTGTGGATTTAAAAGTTAGTATTGTGAATTTAATTGAAAATATGCCTGAATCCATCTTCTTAGAATTAAAAAATCTCCTAAGAGAAGAAAAATTATATACTACTCCTGACCTTAACTCTATAGGTGGGCAATATCGTGTATATATTAACACTACAGCAAGAACAACAGACCCTAATCGTTCTAATGCTGGACTCGAGTTACTGATACAAAAGAATCTGTTAATACTTGATATAGGTATTGTATATTATATCGATAATCTATTGTATTTATTATACACCCTTAGAAGTAATTAGTTAATATCTTAGAATATTAACTAATTATTTAAATTCTGACATAATTTGTAAGTACTCTGTATCTGTTAAATTGCCGTTACAGGATACAATATAATCTATCTTTTTATTAATTTTATTGAGTTTTTCAATGTCTCTACTTAATTGAATATTTTTTTCCTCGAAATTAAACTTTGTGGAAATTGTGGTCAATATGGCACTCGTAGTCGCCAAAATTGTTATTACAATAGGAGGTATAAATATCATAGTGGAAATTGAAGCTAATATTGAAGAATTTATTATTGAAGAAATTGTTGTTGAATAATATAGAAATTTTATTATATTCCGTTTTCGTTTAAATTTTTTTATATTTATTTTCTTATCTTCTAGTTTTCTTGTTAAAAATTCTTTTACTTTACTTGAAAGTGTCTGATCATGATCTGCGATAGGCATTTTATTTATACTATGAGTTTTTTATAATGTGTAATTTTTGTATGCTTTGATGGGTTGAGTATAACATTCTTAAAAACTTAAACTAAACAACTGAGTTTATGCAGATCTGTTTTTTGTCAGACTACAGGCTCACTCCAATAACCAATGCATTCATTAAAAACCAAGCAGCAGCTATTACAGTAGTCTTAAATTATTCAAAAACGTTTGAAAACTTTTACTGTAACCTATTTACATATTGGTGACCTATTTACATATTCGTGACCTATTTATTCCACTCAACCACTATTTATAATAATGCTACTTAATATAATTAGTTGCCTACTTAATATAATTCTAACAATCAGCTAGACAGACATCCCATGATTTAATGAGTTCAGATTTCTAAGTTATAGATGTATTGCATCAGCTAGACAGACATCCCATGATGTTCTAAGTGATAGATGTATTGCAGTGAGAGTGTAGAGTGTAGACTGCAGGATTAGACTATATATATACAATCGACATAACGATTTAACTAAGCTTTATCATCATGAATCTACCACCAAGCTATACAGTAAGCGAAGTCTCTAATAACAATGTTGCAGCGTTTATGAATTCTTTAACAACTGAGGGAGAGCGTATTGTCAGAAGTATGCCAGTATTGGAAGCAGCTATATTCAAAGCGTACAAAGAAAAGAATAAAATAGATGAAGCTAAAAAGAAATTACAAAATGAAATATCCTTTAAAGTTAACAAGTATAAAGGATTAGAAGTTGCGTCAGTTGAGAAGCAGGAAGAAGTGGATAGATTAAATCTTGAATACATGGAGGCTAAAGCGCGTCAGAAATAACTTCATCGAATAGTATCAATTTATAAGAAGTAACGCTTCCTTACTTTACTTACTCCCGGTGGAGTAAGTTTGTAACTGTGTGGAAATGTATGTGTAATTGTACTATCATCATTTCCGCTCGGTTATTTACTTATCATTCATTTGGAGATAGTCATATTTTTGGATCTTTTTTCGATCTAGTACACTGCAATCGCGATGACAAACGGTATATACTAAGCAATGGTATAACATCACATGCGTATGGTCATTACAAATTAGAATAGTAGGATCTCACACGGATTCTAAATACCTTTCTAGTATTAGAGGTAGGTTATCTCTTTCAGCTAATGTGCTTCTTCTATGTTATGTATAATGTATATCTGTATGTATTCGTACAGATATACATAACATAGAAGAGGTGCTCCCCTTACTGGTTATAGATACAGTATAGGTTTTGCTTACTTCGATAGAACACTCTATACTGTATGTAGACTTACGAATGTAGTGTTTTGTGTACATGTCCTTATACTTGTTAAGGAGATGGATAATTAATGATAAATTATCTGGTGTTAAGCCTGTACTTAGTGGGATACCACAGGGTAGTGTCCTAGGTCCTGTTTTATTTGTTATTTTTATTAATGATCTGCCTTTAGTTTGTAATAACCTTAGTGAATCATTTCTTTTTGCTGATGACTCTAAATTATATAAACATATTTCTAATCATTCTGATGTTGTATATTTAAATAGTGCTTGTCAAAACGTTTATGATTGGTGCAATAATTGGCTAATGAAGCTGAATGTTAAAAAATGTAAAGTTT
>CALNXW010000007.1:0-6915 GCA_942490685.1 uncultured bacterium | reverse complement strand
AAAAAAATCAGTCTGCAAACCTTGGGGCAAAGCCAATTGGGGTGGGGGCTGGAAGGCGTGGCCCCCCCCAGCCCCCCCCCAATTGGCGCCACTGGATTCTACGAAATTTGTAATTGATGAATAGCCCAACAAACAATTGATTACGATAAATCAATCAGCCATAGCGTAGTAAATAACCATTTCGAAGTATGTGGCTTCCAATTACCATTGTTATGGGGTTTGGTCTGAAATGAACACAAAAGACCAACCAAGATTGAATATATTCAGTACGTGGCTTCCCATTACCATTGTTATGGGGTTTGGCTACTGCCTCGTGTAGCATGCTGACTAAAAGAAGGTAATATTCTCAGTGCCATTAAAATATGCATTAGGCGCATACACGTGAGTAAACATGATTTTAAATTATAAACAAAACTTAAAGTGACATTTGCTATTTGTATATGATGATAACGGTGCAAATGGGACAAAGATTCGCCTGCAGGTGTTGCACCAGTACTCCACGTATTCACTTTAGCGACGAAGGTGGTAAGCAGACCTTGAAAACCACTCGCGAGTTTTTTTGCAAAACCTTTTTGCTTTTTAACTAAACAAAGCAAGATAAAAAGTTTTATGTTTCAATTATTGCCCATTCATTTGGTAGTTAAAGATAATCCCAAGCAACTTGTTTTGATGTTCAAGAGTAAATTTGTTCAAGACAAATTGTTCATTTTTGATCCGGAAATTTTAAAGATATGGAATAATTCAAGTTAACTCCGGTTACTTTTTCACATATTGACTATACAGCAATTATTACAGTTATTCACTCCATCATAACACTTAAGGGTAATTTTTAAATAAATTGATAAAATTCATGCTGTCAAATATTATGCTAATTTCAGTTAAATTAAATTAATTAATAAATTATATTTATGATTGTTTAAAGATTACATTTAGATACTAGAACAGTATACTAGAGCTATGAAAATGAATAATTCGCAATATACTTCCTAATATACCTGTAGTAGCTAAAAGGGGGACTATTAATTTAAAGAAATACCTCTTTTGTCATGATATATTAGTTAAAACCTCAAATCACGTGACTTTGGGTTGCACCAACCGTAATCGAGTTAATCTCTGATCGAAAATCTCGATCAGAGATCGAAAATCGAGGCGAAATTTCAACCTGGGAAAATCGGGTGATTGAGATCTCAATTTGAGATTTCAACTATAGAAAATAAGAACGTGAATTTATTTTATTTTGACAAATAAATACAATTAATTAATTTTATAATTATATTTTATAATATTTCTCACTTATCTTTACGTATTTTGTTATTACATTTAGTAGAAAAATTAAACATTTATAAGACCATTAGTATTAATCTATTGTTAAATTAAAAATAGTTGCAGAAATTAAATTATAATTATAAATATAATTATTATAATTAATCTACTATTATATTACATAACTATAGGCTATAGCCTAGTCTAGTATTATTAATTTATTATGCCCTATTAATGTAATACTATAGTTATTAAAGGGTATAAGTACTATTATGTTTATAATAACATGAATAATTTTGAATATTAATATATTTTGTGAGGCTGGAGAGAGAAGCCCTCTCGAAATATTAGACTAGTGTTTTTATATAGTACTGTTTTTATATTAGTACTTTTCACCCTACCTTTTACACCTTGCAGTTTTCAACAAACACTCACCAACCATTTAATTACCTACCCACCAGTCATAATGGTTGTCACTAAATACCTCATCGGACCTCATTGAACCCTGATCGAGCCTCATCGTACCCTGAACGGACCTCATCGGACCCTGACTTGGCCTATATCTAACCCTAACCTTATCGGACCTAACCCCGAACCCTAACCTCATCGCAGGTCCGATGAGATCAGATAAGGTGTAAGGTCTAATAATGTAATTAGTGACACCGATTATATCCATATCATAGCTTTTTTCACCGGAGGTTACATTTTTTTTAAATAAGCTACAAATAGGCTACACTTTAAATAGGCTACACTTTTTAGACTCACTATTGTCTTC
The DNA here is from genome assembly GCA_942490685.1 of uncultured bacterium. Classification (GTDB taxonomy): domain Bacteria; phylum Bacteroidota; class Ignavibacteria; order Kapaibacteriales; family UBA2268; genus JBFHIJ01. Next base: position 4,877 of record CALNXW010000007.1, on the reverse strand, counting down.
AATCACAATGAATGTTTATATAACCAATGTTTATGTATTTGTATATTTGCTTTCCTTTTAGAAATATATACATTTATAACTATCAGGGAATTAACAGTAAACTAAGTATTGCTGCAATTTATATCTTATCACATATATCTAGTACAGTAGTACTTGTTGACTCTCTTGGAGTATCAGTATGAAGTGCAAGCAATCCATGCATGAAATGCCACGAATATTAAAGATAAGAACATTGTTATGCAGTTTATGATACCTTTATTGAACAAAACTACCCGGACATGTACAACTCGAAAATGCCTCAAACTTTTCCTCATCGTCGTCACATCAGGACAGGTAATTGATAGGTATTGTCAAATAACATTATACAATAATTCAACTTTAGCATCTTACAGAATTTTATGAAAATTATTTAAAACTAGGTGCATGTTTTTATCTGGTTGATTTGAAATCCGGAAACAGTCACAATGTAGGACAGATGACTCAGATGAGTTATTTTTACTTTCAAATTAGTTACTTATGCTATGCCATTAGACATAAAAAGGAATGCTTTGGCTTGTTGATTGATTAACAACTGATTGTTTGATCTATAATTGATTATGTGTAGGCCTTGGTTGTATTTTGATAGGTAAGGGTATCTCACTTTAATGTTCCAAGCTACAACACCTTCACTCTGGAAATAGGTCGCACACATGCAGGCTTGCACACAGGATTCCACGCGAAGAATGGACTTGAAATGATTTGGATTATGATGATGATATAGTATCCAAAGATTATGTTGAAAATCAACCGCTGCTTCAAATTGTATATACATTTCACATACCTACAAAATAGGGATAAGTTTTATTCAAACTGAATTTAATATTTATAATCATCATCAAGTTCATTCAGACTGAATTTGATAAAAACATCATCATTTTATCAAAATAACGTCAATAAATATTTTTACAGTAAAAAGTTAGTCAAAAATTATAGCTAATCTGAATATAAATTTTCTTCGATTCCTTAATCGATAATTTGTTTTGTTTTTTGTACAGGTGTCCATCTGAGATACTTTTTCCTGGAGAAATCAGCTGTTTGCGTAATTATACTACGCTTATCTGCTGACATCGCTGCTTAATGTGGAGAGACGTTTACCTCCCTATCAACAAAGGCTGAAAGTCGACGATGGGAAGCGAAGATTTCCAGGACATGTAAGGGTTTCATTTGGGTGGTGACAGTGTAAAAAATGAATTACAGCTATGGTTGAAGTGCTTAACGAGTACCCTATACTCGTACCACGTTGTAAGACTCGCACGGGTGAACGGTCGTTTTTTGTGGCAGGCCCACGCGTGTGGAACTCACTACCCACGAACATCAGATGTACCGACAATAGCTGGTCTTTGTTTTTATCAAGTTTAAAATCGTATATGTTTAATTTGTCACACTGTTAGTTGTTTAGCTGCAAGCGCCTCTGAGACTTTCATTAAGGGTGCGCTATATAAATGTTTTGTAATCTTACTTGTATCTTCACCTTCAGAAGAGGTCATCCGGGTTTCACAGATGCAATGGTGGGCTACCTTCTCACAAGAAGGAAGTGCAGGGGAAAGGTGTCTCCATTTGCATGCCATGTTGGATGACAGATCGATAGTGTATTCACTTGAGACCAGGTGGTGGCGGGTTCAATGCCTTACGCCACAACTATTTCTAATTTCACACTGTTGAGCAACCTTATATGTTGAGCAACCTTATATCTGGGTATAGCAAAATACTACAGTATACATGTTAACTCCATAGGCCTAATAGAATACAATAATAGCTAATGTTATAGGAGCCTATATTGTTATATTACATTGCTTAATACATGTACATTGTATAATATACAGATATCGTTGATAAGCGCTCCTTATTAACACAAAAATTACAAACCCTTTCAAAAATAATTGTTGTAATTCCAATTATGTTTGGCGACTCCCTGCAGTTTCTAGCATGGTGCCTTGGTTTTCCAGCGATTTCTTTGATAGATTCGGCAATGAAATTACTATAATTTTTTGTTGTACGGCCTGGCCTGGGTTCTGTAATAATTCTCTGATCCAACCTTCATGCTAAGTAGCATACATACATCTTTCACATTGTAACCAAGATAAATAAATAAATAAAATAATTTTTTAGCCATTATTTTAATCTTGTATTAAGCAATATAGCAATTAAATTACCAGCTGCTGATTAATTATTATCTTATAAAACTCACAATGCGGTCTGATTTAATGCCTGCTAATGTATAAATATATTTTTTTCCCGAGAATAAACATTTAAGGAAAACAATTAATTGGCGATTTTGCCGTAGCCGGCAACAGCTGTAGGCTTCCGTAGGCCTAAGTATACGCAGTATTTTATAACAGCTCATAATTATGTAGCTAGGTTTTTAGATTTGAAATACGTTTCCTCACTACATTTGTGACAAGTCTAGTTTCTTTCTATATTTGTTTATCTGATGCATTGATTTTAAATTCAAATATCCTACCAGCCTGGTATCAACAGCTTGTGTGTAATTATTTATGCAGCAAAATCGTTAGTCTGAAGACGATTTTGGTACTTAACGTAATACCTACACTACATTTGGTGTCACTCTCAACGGTTTAAATTTTAAACCCTATAATATATTAATATATAGGCCTACCAAAATTATTAACTGAGAAGAAACTGGTTTTATAATAATTAAAAGGATTTAATCATTCTACTATCTAGGCCTACATAGTTACATTCCTTTACTATATCTTCAATCATAATTTGAATAACTTTTACTTTATGACAAATCTTTAATGTAGGCTAATTAAAATGAACATGAGATTTGTTTGTATTTATGTTTATTTCCGTGTATGTCGATCCAGGTGTGACAAATTGCAAAGCCTCCAGTTTTTGACAGGTATCTTTCGATTTTGTGCCAGTAAATATTTCGCTATAATTGATAGCGCATATACAGCCCAAAGTCCCGTTCAACACCACCGTTCTTAAGAACCCTAACTTGATATGCCATACTCGATGTTTACCTTCCTGCTGACTCAGTGCTGAGTCAGCAGGTATTCAGCGAATGTATGCATTTATTTAAGCTGATCTTTGTTATATTGCAAGTCATTTAATTTTTTTTAATCATGTAAATCGTGAAGGCCTAATTATAGTCTTGGCATTCTTGGCAATCGGCACCTGTATATTTATGAAATTGTACTAGTTGCAGATTTTGAAATATGATGAATAATCTGTCAAGCACTTCCAATCATCATTATTGAATTTATTTTAAATCTCAACAGTCTATATTAAAATGGCATAATCTAAAAGTGAAAAAAATATAAACCATACTAGATAAAATGTCTATCTAACAATTTTGATTTTGTAGATGATTTTTGTCCTTAAATAAAAATGTTAATATGATATCAGTGTATCAAAAAGCTTTTAAAAGAAAATCTTCGATCATTGGTCTCATATCTACAGAGAATCTGTAATCGTAATCGGTACGAGCCATTTCGGATCTGCCTGAGTTATGGCGCAGGTAAAGTGAAATTGAGAATTATTATAATTATTATAAGAAATAAAAATAGTAAATGTAAAAAAAGTAATTATAAACTCCAATAATACAAAAAATTTACTGTAAACCATTTCTAACTATATACTTATTATAATTATTATAGGTCAGCCTATCAGATTGTTGTATGTTCAAGCATAAGCTGCATAAGCAAGCATGATAGACATACAATCTTATAAAACATTTGTAAAAATGTATATAAATTTTTATATAGTAGGCTATTATAAATTATTATAATTATACTTTTAGTTCTAGACAGGTATCTTTCGATTAAGTGCCGGTAAATTGTTTGTTATAATTGATAGCGCATATGCAGCCCAAAGTACCGTTCAACACCACCTGACTTAAGAACCCCGGCTTTGATATGCCGTACTCAATTTATACCTTCCTGCTGAGTCGGCAGGGGCTAGCGTAGAAGTATTCAGCCACGAATACTAGCCAGTGTACTTAAGTAAGTAACTTTAACTTTTACAAGTTTTACTTTTTGCCGCGGTCGGGATTTGAACCCAGCGCGCTAGAGACCTGGGTTCAAATCCCGACCGCGGCAAAAAGTAAAACTTGTAAAAGTTAAAGTTACTTAAGCACACTGGCTAGTATTCGTGGCTGAATACTACTACGCTAGCCCCTGCCGACTCAGCAGGAAGGTATAAATTGAGTACGGCATATCAAAGCCGGGGTTCTTAAGTCAGGTGGTGTTGAACGGTACTTTGGGGCTGCATATGCGCTATCAATTATAATAAAGCAATTTACCGGCACTTAATCGAAAGATACCTGTCTAGAACTGGAGGGTTTGCGACTTGTAAAAATAATAATAATTATTATAAAAAAATTAACTTCTTTCTTTACCTTAAAAGCTTTTGTACGGAACAAACTGGCTTCGTAGTAGTGTAACATTGACAAACAGCTGATCCGTCGTCTGCAAAGTTCAAACAGCTGATCGAAACATCGCCTTCATGGCCGAATTTTGGTCCGTATCTTCACTTGATTGAATTTAATTGTAGGTCTGGATGAGTACAATTCATTGCCAATAAATACCACCGAACATATATATAGTAAAATACGTTATAATACGTATATATTGTAAAAAATAGCAAAAATTGAGCCCACCAGTGCGCGGCCATTTTTGTTTATTTTTGAGAAACAACAGGAATATATAACTAAACACAGATTTATATCGCCGATTTTGGAAATATAACTTTTTGGGAGTTAAACAGAGATTTATATCGAGATATAAGCTATATACGCTTCATGAAACGCAAAATCGATACATATGTAGAGAATCCGTACATATGTATGGAATCTATACATATATACGCTTCAT
>CALNXW010000006.1:0-2017 GCA_942490685.1 uncultured bacterium | reverse complement strand
GCTTATCTACAGACTTGACACACTCCTTCACAAACTTACGTATAATATTTGACTTTGTATAAGCCTCTGTATCCTCTTCTTCTATCTTCTCAGGCTCTATAAAGTCAGGAACCACATTAAACGTACTAGATATCTTTCGTATAGTATTCGTTGACATTCCCTATACTTATCTCCAGACTCATATTCATTAATATACCTTGAAGCGAGTGTTGTAGGACTCTTCCCTGTCGACTTGATCAAATCCTTCAACCATGTATATAACTCCTGTGACGCAAAATTAGACATATCTACTAAAAAAAATTAAAAAAATTTTACAAAGCCACGAAACCTTGCTACAAGGTTAATTGTTGCACAAACATTGCAAGAATGCAACTATTTTTTTTCGGACACTTTTTTAAAAATTCCTTAAGGACATATTTTTAAAAAATATCATTATCAACCATAGCATTCATATCATCCATATTATCCACAACATCCTACAATTTGAATCCCAAAACAATAATAAAATGAAAGCGCATGAGCTCTTTGCAGACAAGCGCTCCGGCATCACATAGCCATGGAGCGCATTGTCTCCAAAAGAGCAAGCGATTGCGCATGAATTCTAAAGTTTTGTTTTTGTTGCAAAAATCTATATCGTTAGAAATTAAGACCGGACGAACAAATAAAAGCCCTAAAGTCCTAAACACAACCACTCTTCACACCTCTCGTCTCAAACTCTTCAGGAGACATATAGTCATTAGTAGAATGAAGTCTTTCTCTATTATAAAACACCTCAATATATTCAAATATTTCATTTTTAGCTTCTCCTCTGGTATTATATTTTCTATGATTGACTAATTCAGTCTTGAGAGTGTGAAAGAAGCTCTCAGAAACAGCATTATCCCAACAGTTACCCTTTCTGCTCATACTCTGAATAATACCAAAATCTCTTAATAATAATCTATGACTATCAGAAGCATATTGACTGCCTTGGTCTGTATGCCAAATCAATCCCTCAGTTTTAGGTCTTCTATTAACTATAGCCATTAACAAAGCATCGTTTACTAAACTGGCTTGCATATTGCCATCCATAGACCAACCGACAATCTTTCTGGAATAAAGATCAATAACTGTAGCAAGATATAACCAACCTTCTTTTGTTGGAATATACGTTATATCTCCAACCCAACAGCAATCAGGTTTAATTACACTGAACTCTCTATTCAAAAGATTGGGAGCTACAGGATTGTTATGAGAATGATAACTTACAGCTCTGAACTTCTTTTTGGTTTTACATAGTAATCCGGCTTTCTTCATTAATCTGCCAATACGGTTGCGACTCACTATGATAGGATCCAACATCTTCTTTATTCTTCTCGTGCCATATGTACAACGACTCTGAAGGAAAATAGATTTGATGAGCTTGGTTAGCTCAATGTCTTCAAGTCTTCTGTTGTTGTATAATATAGGTTTATCTGGCTTCGTATTATTATCCAGCCAGCTATAATAAGCACTTCTGGAAACCTTCATAAACTTGCACATGACAGAAATAGAAAACTCATTTCTGTCGTCGTGCTCTTTAATCCATGCGTACTTTACTGAACTTCCCTTGCAAAGTACGCGGCAGCCTTTTTTAACAGATCACGCTCCTGTGTAACTTTTGATATTTCAGTTTTTAACCTTCTATTTTCTTCTATACAGGAATGGATATGATTTTTACTGACAGTGCTGTTGTTGTTGCCATTTTTTTGCTTATAATAGAGATGAATCCAATTATATAAGGTTTTTTTATGGATACCTAGATTCTGAGCAACATGAGATGTTGGTTCATCTGACTCAAGAGCAAGTTTTATTGCAGATTCCTTAAACTCTATAGGATAGGGTTGTATTCTGGTTATGGACTTTTGAGAGGTTAGATTGGTGGTAAAGGGCTTTATTCCAACTCCAGATTTCTCCAAAACCGCGTTACTTAAAGATCTATTTTTTGACATAATATACTTTTTTTTGTTAATATTATTACTAAAATAACAGTATCACC
>CALNXW010000005.1:0-116692 GCA_942490685.1 uncultured bacterium | reverse complement strand
AACATTTTCTTTTGTCACCCGCTGAAGGGGACACAAAATTACGCTTTTTCCTGATAACCACCAAATTTATTTTGAAAGTATTTTTCAAGTTATTTCGTAATTTTAAGCTTCTCTAAATACCGATAAGAACTTCTCTCTTTCCCCCTCGCTGAAGGGGACACAAAATTACGCTTTTCCTGGATAACCACCAAATGTTTTTTTGAAGTTTCTGTTAAGGGTAAGTAAAGAAACGGCAGTAAATACGGTATATTGTACTGATTTATTGTCACTTAGAACAATTAATATTTCTCTTATATTTTTCTTTTATTGGGGTTACTCCTGTCTTATTCATTACTTTTTGCTGCCCTGTCCTTTCCCTTTTTCCATTGAAAAGCTAATACTGTCATTATGATAGACATTGCCATTATTCCTAACAAGTAGAATATTTCTGAGTTAGGTTTATATTTAAAATATAAAACTTCAACCGAAGTAAACACCCATATAGCTATTGCCAGATTCTCAAACCGGCATTTCTTTATCGCTGAATACATCGCCCACATAATAAACAATGTAGTCAAATGTATCTCATGTGCAATCCCGTACCCTCCAGTTGCATTCCAAACTAATTTCACTAACATAACAGCAACTGCGATGGCAATCATTTTATTTTCTATGGGATTCCTTTTATCTTGATCTTCTTGAATAACTACATTATCTACTATTAGTCGAATTGTGCCTTTGTCCTCGTATTCTTCAGACAAAATATGATAAATCTTGTCCCTAGAGTACCCCTTTTCTACCAGAGTCTCAATTTGAGCAAGGATTTTATCGTGCATTAATTTATCTATTGCTTACCTCTTTTTTTACTAGCCATATACCATTTTATATTTAAAAACAAGATGCTAAACCATAATGCTGCTTTCAAAAGCACAAAAGACTGATACATCCCTTGGAAATCTACAATTTCATTTGCATTATTTAGAAGCATTAAAGTGCTAAAGAACATATACGTTTTATATTGTATTTTGAACTTCCTTTGTTTTGACAATGCTTCAAGGCATACCACTAATGCTATTAATGGTTCAAAACTGAGATGGTACAATAAATCTAACTGATGATCTGCAATAAGTATAACTTCCGGATATACATTTTTTAGAATAATACCTAATGCGCTAAATACAAAAAGAAGTATAGCTAATACTAAGAGTATTTTCTTTTCTTTTACAACTCTAGGCATCTCTTCAGGATTGACCATGCGAGCTACTTCATCACTAATCCGCTTCTTATCATAATATTCATTTGATAATTCTTCAACTACTTCAAATTGCTGCTTACCGGCAAGTATCATTGCTTCGGCTTTTGGATAAAACTCTTTATTTATTGAGCTCTTTGACATTAAACGCTCCGATAATTCTATTTATTTAAATCTATTTCTTTAGACTCTTTCCTTTCTTCTGTAAACCACTTAATATTTAGTATGAGAAGTGGCACCCACAGAGTCAATTGCAAAATAGAAACATACACCTCCGCAGGCATATATGAGAACATGCTGCCAATATTTCCTAAAGTAAATATCGATGCTCCAAACATATGCTGCCTATAGGTTATCTTAGAAGACTTCATAAAGTATTCCAATACAAAACCAATTGCTAAAAGTGATTCTACGCCCAACATAAAATTATCAATAGATCTATTTGTAACATTATGTTCTGTAGCCCAACCATCAGAATAAAGATATGCACCAATATTGACTAATAAGAGAAAAGCTCCTAGTATACTCAATAGTCTTTTCTGCTTCATCAATGTTTCTTTCTGTTCCGGACGTATAATCCTATCTAAAGCATTTCGAATTTGTTTTTTATCATAATACTCTTTAGACAGTTCTTCCACGATTTGAAACTGTCCCATTCCGGCAAGCATCATCGCTTCGGCTTTTGGGTAAAACTCTTTATCTATTGATCTCTTTGACATATAAATCCTTTAATTTTTATAGTATGTATCCAATCAAACTAAATATTGGTTTTTCTTACTAGCTCTAAACCAAATTATATTTATTACCAGAATGAACAACCAAGCCATAGAATTTATTATAGCTACCCATAGTTCAAAATTAGGATCTTTAGATATAATACTAAAAGACAAGAATATCATTACTACTGAAGAAAGGATATTACTTTTATATCCAATTTTTGATGCCCTTAATGACGGTAGCAATTCTAACAAATATCCAACTGAGATAAAGCCTTGGTATATCCAGAAGAACCAACTCGATTCGAAATCCCAAATATTTTCTATATTAAAGTCTTGATTGCCAATGTAAATAGCAACAGTTATTAATGTTCCAGTTAATAATAAGATCGCTCCTGCAACAGATGCAAATATTTTTCTTTGTCTTAATACCTCTGCTCTAGCTTTTGGATGTACTATTCTATCAAGATAATTACCTATCTGTTTCTTATCATAGTACTCTTTAGACAGCGCTTCCACGATTTGAAACTGTCCCATTCCGGAAAGCATCATCGCTTCGGCTTTTGGGTAAAACTCTTTATCTATTGATCTCTTTGACATACTTCTATTTCATTATATCGATATACAAATTTACATTTTTAGTTTTTCTTGCTTTCTCTTAGCCAAATTATATTAAAGATCACAATTGGTAACCAGGAAAGTGCTTTTGATATTGGTAACCATAAAACCGGATCATTATTCGCAATTATGCTTGTTATACTTTGTATAATAAACATGGTAGGAAGAGCAATATACAAAGGATAAATAATCTTAAGATTCCTCATAGACGGAAAATATTCGAAAAAGATTACCAAAGGGAAAGACGCTTCTAAAAACAATAGTACCGGGAAAAATGACCAGATCAATTCATTTGACAAGTTCATTGTCAAATAAATAAAATTTACCAGGTTGACCAAAAAGACGAGACTAGCTAAAACACAAAGTATCTTTTTTTGCTCCAAATATTTTGTTTTTTCTTTTGGATGAATAACACGATCTACAGTATCCCCTATTCGCTTTTTATCATAATATTCTTTAGACAGCTCTTCCACGATTTGAAACTGTCCCATTCCGGCAAGCATCATCGCTTCAACTTTAGGGTATATCTCTTTATCTATTGATTTCTTTATATTTCTTTGCATTTTCAATACCTGTTATTATCGATATAACTATGATTATATTTAGTAACTATTACTTTATCTATTAGCTTTGCTTTTCTTCCACCAGATATAGTTTAGTATAAGAATAGGTATCCATAAAACTAACTGAAAAAGTGATAACCATACTTCTGTCGGCATGTATGAAAACAGACTACTTGTATTTGAAACAATGAATACACAAGAAATCCATATGCTTTGTTTATAGTATATTTTATAGTTTCGCAGCAGTGATCCCAATAATATTGACAAAACCGCTATTGTTTCAACTCTTAAATCAAATAAATCTATAGACTTTTCTGTCACATTATGCGGAGTAGCCCATCCATCTGAATAAAAATAAGTGACTATATTTATAATCAACAAAAGTGAGGTAAGTAAAAACAACAGCATCTTTTGCTCTTTGATTTCACTTCTGTCTTTTAGATGTACCATATCATCTAAAATTGCTCTAACCTGAATATGAGAGTAGCAGCTACGATACTCCTTACATAAGGTTTTTTCTATTTTATGTTGTTCCATTCCTGCAAACATCAATTCTTCAGCTCTTTCCCGGAACTCTTTGTGTATAGGTTTTTTGAACATTTCTTTCTTTTTTTATGTTAACATAGTTGCAATTTAACACATAATATATATATTTTCAAGTAGTTCTTTAATGTGGGGTTTTCTTTTTTGAATTTTTTATAGGATCTATTGAGTATAGTTTAAGAAACTGGAATAGCAAGTAGTTCAATTTAGATTATTTTGATAGTAATAGCCATTTCTATAGCACCAACTTTGTTTAATCCTCCCCGAGAATTTTTGCAGATTCTCGACCCTACTTTGTAAAGGAAGGTAAAATGCATGTTGTGGGTATTTTAAATAAGCCTCCTTGATAAAGAAGGTTTGGAGGATTTCCCCGAGCCTGAAAGGCTATGAGATAATAGCCCGGGGCAACGCACTGGAAAATGATTCTCGTCCCCTCATGAGGGCTACCACATAGTGGCGGGGTGGAAAACAAGTTAATTTGAGTTACTGATTAAATTGTAGGAATTGTGTTTACATTAAGTTCGGTGCACTCCAAATTGCATGTTTCGACTCACTCCGTTCGCGGTTATTGAGCGACTGAAAGGAGTCGAAATGCAACGAACTTATATCTTAAATAATTATTTAAAAAAAGCAGGAATATACACATTCGCCTATTCCTGCTTAATATCATCTATATAAACCTTCTAATGCAATTAGTTCGCAATAAAGTTGATCAATTTGTTTGGAACAAAAATCACTTTGCGGATTGTTTTGCCTTCTAAGTATTTTTGTACTTTTTCATCAGCTTTTGCAAGCTCTTCAATTTCTGCTTGAGTTGCTGTTGCAGGCACTTGAAGTTTGGCTCTGATTTTAGATAAAACCTGAACTACAAACTCGATAGAGCTTTTCTGAGTTTTAGCTTCATCATACTCAGGATATTCTTGAAGCACAACTGATTCTTCGTGACCTAATTTCTGCCATAATTCCTCTGCAATGTGTGGCGCAAAAGGAGCAAGACATAAAACAAATTTCTCCATTGCTTCTTTTGGTTTAACTTCTGCTTTAGTGTACTCATTTACAAATACCATCATAGCAGAAATTGCAGTATTGAAGTGCATTAATTCAATATCTTCGCCAACCTTTTTAATAGTTGAGTGAAGTACGTATTCCTGCTCTTCGTTTAGAGGTGCGTCTTGTACTGCTGCTGATAAATTACCTTCTGCATCTACAATCATTCTCCAGGCTCTGTCAAGGAAGTTGGATACACCTTTTATACCTTGAGTTGACCATGGTTTAGAATCACCAAGAGGTCCTAAGAACATTTCGTACAATCTTAGAGAATCTGCACCGAATTCAGCAATAACATCATCAGGATTTACAACATTACCCAAAGATTTTGACATTTTTCTGCCATCTTCACCCATGATTAGACCTTGGTGGAAGAGCTTATTAAAAGGCTCTTCAGTAGAAACATGACCATAATCAAAAAGCACTTTGTGCCAGAAACGAGCATATAGTAAGTGAAGAACTGCGTGCTCAGCGCCACCCATGTAAAGATCTACGCCCTGACCTTCCATCCAGTATTCTTCTTTTTCTGAATCACAGAATACTTCACTGTTTGTCGGATCAATATATCTTAAGTAATACCAGCAAGAACCTGCCCACTGAGGCATAGTGTTAGTTTCAAATCTTGCTTTTTTACCTGTCAATGGATCTATGAAGTCAGTCCAAGATTCAACATTTGCAAGCGGTGATTCACCTGTGCCTGCAGGCTGGTAGTCAGTTACATCTGGCAATACAAGCGGCAATTCGTCTTCATTCAATGCACGTTTAGTTCCGTCTTCAAAGAACATAATCGGCATTGGCTCACCCCAATATCTCTGGCGAGAGAACAACCAATCGCGTAATTTGAACTGAATCTTAGCCTTACCAAGCATTTGATCTTCAAACCACTTGATCATTATTTTGCCGCCTTCTTCAGTTGGCATATCATCTATTGATACTTCATTATTTGAAGAATTGCAGCAAGTGCCATACTCAGTATAAGCTTCTTCCTGTACGTCCCATTCAGAACCATCAGCAGGTTTTACAACTTGTTTAATTGGTAAACCGAGAGCTTTAGCAAATTCATGATCTCTTGAGTCATGCCCAGGCACAGCCATAATCGCGCCTGTTCCGTAGTGAGCAAGCACATAGTCAGCAATCAAAACAGGAATTTTAGTTTTGTTTGCAGGGTTGATAGCATACGCACCTGTGAAGACACCTGTCTTTTCTTTGCTTAATTCCGTTCTTTCAAGATCACTCTTCAGAGCAGATCTTTCAATATATTCTTCAATTTCTTTTTTCTTATCTTCCGGAGTAATTTTAGCCACAAGTTCGTGCTCAGGAGCAAGAACCATGTAAGTAGCACCAAAAATCGTATCAGGGCGTGTAGTAAAAACTTTTACCTGGTCGCCCGTTTCAGCTATTTCAAAAGTAAGCTCTGCACCTGTGCTCTTGCCAATCCAGTTTTTCTGCATATCTTTTGTAGAGTTTGGCCATTCAACCAAATCTAGATCGTCAAGTAAGCGGTGAGCATACTCAGTTATTTTTAGCATCCACTGTCTCATCGGACGACGCTCAACAGTATACCCCTTATCTTTCCACTCATCCACTTCTTCATTTGCAAGAACTGTTCCCAGCTCCTCGCACCAGTTCACAGGAATCATAGAGATATAGGCAAGTCTGTGCTCATCTTTATAATCTTCTATTTCTTTTTCTGTTTTTAGGTTTTCAGGAATTGGGAGCTCATCAATATGGCGAGCTTTATCAGCTTCTTTATCATACCAGGAATTGTAAATCATAAGAAACATCCACTGAGTCCACTTATAATATCCCGGATCAGTAGTGTTTACAGAGCGATCCCAGTCATATCCCAAGCCAATCATGTCAAGCTGGCGTTTGAAATTTTCGATATTTTTAGAAGTTGCCTCTACCGGGTGGATACCTGTTTTCATACAATATCTTTCAGTAGGCAAACCAAATGCATCAAAACCCATAGGGTGAATTACATTATAACCCGTCATTCTTTTATAGCGAGCAATAATGTCAGTCGCTGTATAACCTTCCGGGTGGCCAATATGCAAGCCGGCACCTGAAGGATACGGGAACATATCAAGAATATAATATTTTGGTTTATCGTACTCTTCACCTGTTTTATAAATCTGCTTTTCTTTCCAATACTTTTGCCATTTAGGCTCAAGACTGCTAAAAGGATAAGTTGACATCGTAAGTCCTTAGAATTAAATTACTATACTATTGTAGATTATATACTTATTCAAGTAAATCAAAAATACGAAAATTTGAGAGGAAATAATATTCAGGAGGAAAATTCTTTTGACAAAAACATAAAAGCCCCACAACTTAAACAGCTGTGGGGCTCTAGGATAGGTATTTTTAGTTTCTATCTTTCTATAATAAACTGCTTATAAACAGACTTTCCGCCTATTTGCATTTTGATAAAGTATGTTCCGCCGAGGAGCTCTGTGGTATCTACAGTCAAGCTACTTTGTACCTGAAGCAGCTCTCCGCTTAGATTATATATCTCAATTCCGGTTATTTCCTCACTGGATTCTATATTAACCTGATCTATTGCTGGGTTAGGATAGATGTTTATATCTATATCTGCTATAATATTAGTGTTCTCTTCTACGCCTACAGGTTCTTTGGAGCGGAAAGTACCGTTTGATGTATATAGTAAAATCCTACCTTGTTCATCTAAGTCACAATCACTTATTGAGGCTCCACGATACAATAAGGTATAGTGATTAGGAGAAATATAGCCAAACAGCATATTAGAAAGACTTAGATAAATCTTTCCACCAAAAATCTTAGGATCTGCAAAATAGTTTTTAGCTAGTACAGATACTTCTTTCCAAGTTGTACCAGCGTCATCACTCAACTCAATGTCTGCTCCATGAACAATAACAATTTTATCATTTTCAACATATACATTGAGTAAAGCGGAGTGAGATGGTGATACTATCTTATTTAAAGATGTTTCCGTGTTTTGTTTCATATTATAAACAACTAATTGATATGTTTCCTCTGACACAGCTTTGAAAGCATAGAATAATGAGTCATTTGCAACATATACTGACCGATAGTCATCATTAAACACATGTATAGCTTTAGATTTTTTAAAAAGAATTGTTTTAGTTTTGAGACTATGAAAGGTAATTCTTGCTAAAAACAAATCATTTTGAATCTGCATCCCATCGATTCCAAGAACTACAGAATCTAAGATTGTTTCTTTACCTTTGGAAACATATTTTAAATAATAACTATCGATGGAATAATATTCTTCGTTCGAAATTACCCATGCTTTTTTAACATCCTCTTTACATTCCCATTTAGAACTTTGCTTCTTTTCCCAAAAGGCATAATAACTGGACAAAGTTGTTAAATATGTCTGATTATCTGAGGTTTCTAAATATCTCGAAACGATATTAAGAGGATGTTGAACAAGATCAAAATGATGCGTGGATTTATTCAGTTTCAAGAGAACTGGAGATCGAATATAAATATCATTTTCAACGATATTTATACTACTAGATTTAATAATATCATGTTCTGTATCTACAACTTCCCAGTTTTCTCCTCTATCTGTGCTGTATAATAAGATTCTCCTAGATTCATAAGTTCCTGTATTTACATAAAAAGTATAGGCTATTAAGTTATTATCTGTACCAGTTTCAAAATTGAAGTTTGAAACATTTTGCCAACTTTGACAAACACCTGATTGCATAATTACTTTTTGCATATTCGAGAGAGTATCCCATGTTTTGCCCTCATCTGTCGATTCAAATATAAAAGATCCGGATTTAGTTATCTGTAACCATGAGTCTCCTAATACTTCAAATTGAAAGGTATTGTCGTTTATTGGAATAATTTCAGACTTTTTTAAAAGCAGATTGTATTTTATTATTTGTTTAAGCTTGTAATCGAAGAATAAAAGAGATTCATCTGTGGAAGATTTTACTATATTATTAATAAACTCTGGATTTTCAATATTTAGTGGCTCAAACTTCCAACTAAGTCCATTATTTGTGGATTTATAAAACTCATTCATATGATTTATACCATATTTACGAGTCAAGTACAAATCATCATTAACCTCAAATATCTTTATTTCAGAATTCCGTTTATATTCCAAATTTGTGAAATTCCAACTTTCTCCTTCATCATGAGACACAATATATGGTTGATCATAAATACTAGCTATTAGACTTCCCGACTTTGTCATCACTATATTTTCTACTCTGTAGCCTTCATCTGCTATATCTTCTATTGTGCCATTTTTAAATAGCTTATTGATTTTCGAAAATGTTTTGCCATTATCATCCGATTTGACAATTCCGTTAGCTGTAATATAGATTTTGTCTCCTGCTTTGCAGAATGATTCTACATAACCAGGTAAATTAGTTTCAATTTTTTCCCAAGTTATTGCATTTGCGGTATAAATATGCATGCAAAAAAATACCAAAAGGGTAACTTTAGATTTCATAGGATTCGCCTTTTAACATTAATATTTATTTTTAGCAATTACCATAATTGCCATTACACAAGTATACTAAATATAATATTATTTATTACATTTTATTTACATTTTTTATAACTAAAATACCTTTATTTTAAATTCTTCCAACAATAACCACAACAGTCCAATTATATAAACAAACTTTATACCTTAGTAAATACAAATTTTATAAAAACCTTTTATCTTTTGTTATTCGAATAATATAGTATGCCTGTTTACTTCAAATGTATCCACTTTGTATCGAGTAGGAGGAGCATGATTATTTCATGCTCCGACCTCTCACACCACCGTACGTACCGATCGGTATACGGCGGTTCGCTAAACATTGGATTTCTGTTAATCTAGAAATCCTTTGGTCTTGTCCATATGTCACACATTGTCCTTCGACTACTTTCGATTTATCCTCTGCTTCCAGCATACTTTCTGTCGAACAGCTCCCTACTTTTCATTCAGGAATTTCAGCCTACACTTTATTTTAACAATATATATATTATGTTTAAGACCGTTTAACGTTCTGCCCTTCACTTACTATGATAAGCTACTATGGCGTCTGCTGACTTCTGAATTCTCAGTCATACATCACTGCACGAGTTGCCGTGTTCTTTGCAATTTCAAAGAGTGTTTGGCATGAATTCAGACCTCCCCAGGTAAGAATATCAACTTTCACCTCACATATCTGCCGGATATACATGCATAAGTTTCGGATAGTATTGGGCTTTGCTTTGTTATGCAAACTCACCCACTTATACCTGCCTCTTATCCGATTTCTGTTCGTCAGACCGAGGTTTTGCCGCCGACTTCCTTCAGATTCCACCTCACGATGGACACCCTTGTCTTTAGCTAACGATTCCCACTATCAAGGCTCGTTCGGGACTTACACCCTATAGTTGATACACATGCTGGGCACACATACAAAAAAGAGAGCCTCTTGCGGAAGCCCTCTTTATGTCTCTTTACTCGTTTAGGAATACATGAGTGTAAGACTTACATATTTTTTTCAATAGCATTTAGTTCAAATTTTGCATCTTCGTAGTTTGGATCTAAATCAATTGCCCATTGGAACATAGTTTTGGCATCTTCAAGCATTTCTGCTTTTTTAAAGCACATACCTGCACCAAAACACACCCGTGGGTTATTTGGATTATACTCCAATGCTGATGTATATATCTGATTTGCACCATCCAAATCATCCATTTCCAACATAATGTCTGCAGTGTGACAAAGTAAATCATCCAAATAGAGGCCTGCAGTGCTGATGTATTTTGACTCTTTCCAGTTCTCAAGAGCCGGTGTTATTGTCTCAAATGCATCAACATATTTTTCCTCTGCCAAATACAACTTAGAAAGCAAATACAAAGTGTCAGGATGATCGTTATTTAGAAGTTTGCTTTGGTTTAAAAAGTCTAAGGCATCTTCATTCCTGTCATCTTGCATAGCAATATAGGCTAACCTGTTAAGAGTATGTACTTTATAGAAGTCATCTATATCATCATCCAATACAGAAAGATATATATCTATTGCATCGTCTAAGTTATCATAGTTAAGCTCATTTTCAGCCATACCTATCTTTATATATGCATCTTCTATATCAAATAATCTGTTTTGTGCTGTACTTGACATATCTGTGCCGTATATCTTATCTATTCTGCCCAGAACTTTCAAGGTAGAGCGCTTCCAGGTCCAGTATTTTCTGGCATTTGATGATGCTATCATACCTCTACTTTTAACTTCTGCGGGATCTTTATGCAAACTCTGCATAATTTCTTTCAATTGCACTTTGTCCGGTTCTAAGACAAAAGCTTCATCTACCAGAATATGGCCATCTATAGAGTGACCTATTGAGCGTTTTTCTGCTTTAATTTTCCAGCCAAATGAATCAGAAACGAAGTCATCAGTAGCGCCGCCTTCAGTAACAATAACCGGCAGTCCGCAAGCCATAGCTTCTAGAGTAGGTAGTGAAAAACCTTCACCTCTATAAGGGCAAACAAAAACATCGCAGGCTCTGTAAAGATTAGTCATCTCTTCTTCTTTAAGGTAAGAGTCGATGTATATTATCTCCGGAGCATGAGGATTCTTCTGGAGCTCCATGATTTGCTGCTTTGCAGTCTGCCCCTTATAAAAAGAATCACCTCCCATATCTTTCAGCACAAGACATACATCGTCATCAGCAGTGAAAGCCTTCACATAAGCTTCTATTAACACATCAATTCCTTTTCGGAAGATAGTTCCCCCTACAAAAAGGAATTTGAAGTTCTTTTTACTATCTATATTATATTTTTCACCACTAGGCTTGAATAGTTCCGGATCTATTCCGTTCGGGATAACCTGAACTTTATCAAAATCGACACCGGAATCAACGAAAGACTGTCTGGAAAAGTTTGAAGGAGTCCATACTTCATGAGCTCTATTAAAAGCGTCTGCCATATCTTTACGTAATTTCGAAAATTCCCATGGCTGCATAATAATCCATTTAGAGCCTTTAGGTGGTTCCGGATTTAATGGCCATTGATGTCGAATCCATACATAAGGCAGATTAGAGACAGCTTCACTTACCGGTTCTTTTATCCGGATATCGTTTTTAGCTAATTTCTGATATTTAGGATTTCCTTCAGGAGCAAATTTGTCATCTTCAAAAGGCACTATAGTAATATTTGCAACACCTGAATCTATTAGGTTATTGCACTGCTCTCTATTAATTAGAGCAAGTGAATGATATACAAATTGAGAACCTTCCCAAACTATATTTAGATCTAGTTCAGTATCTGAAGGATTATCATTTACTACAATATCAAATAGAGAATCTGAAGTTTGCTCTTCTTGTGAATCATTTTCTTCGAGAATTTGCTCTTCTGAGTTTTCCGTTTCAATATTTATATTAGCGATAGAAGCAATAGATTCTATTTTTGACAATAAACTAGGTGCTTCTGATTTTTCAGTTTTTTCTTCTCCGGAAAAATCAAATCCTGAAAATGACTCTGAGTTATCCTCAAGTCCTATATTTATATCTATTTTCTTAGTATTATCTTCTTTTTTGGCTGTAACGGTCATATTAAGATTGATATAGCCTGAAGTTTGAGGTATATCATGATCTTCAATAGAGACTATTTCAAATCCGGCTTTATTAAGATGATTAGTAATTGAATCATGATCAAAGCCTATGCAGTGATAATCTCCCGGGTTTGTCTGACCCCCGAATATCATATAAGAAGCAATATCAGCATTCCAATCTCCTCTGACATATGCATCTATCTGAAGTTTCAGATTTGGGCATCTGACTACTATTTCTCCGCCCGGTCTTAGTACTCTGGCCCATTCTGCAAGTATATTATCTATCTCACGATGAGAAAAATGCTCTAAGATATCGGAAGCGAGTATCATATCAACTGAATTGTCTTCAAATTCCAGCTTCCTTATATCCATATATATAACATAAGGATTATCAGAGAACATATCTATATTGATAAATCCATCTCTAAAATCTTTACCACATCCCAGATTCAATCTCAAGGGATATGGAAGCATTTTAGGCAATTCTCCGGTAGCTTTTTGATTGGCAAACCCTCCGGGTAGATTTTCGCCAAACTGTAACCTGTTCATAGACATAGAATTACTCGCTATTTATTAGACTAACTACCAATAAACAATCAAAAAAAATGCCAATTTACTTCACAGGCCTTATTTATGCAAAACATACAGGCTTTTGCTCAATTAAAGTAGCATATTTATAAAGAAGTTAGAGGGGTACTTATTAAATTATTTGTTTTCAAATTCGTCAACCGTAAAAATTTAATTAGATAGGCTAACTTTTAGTTCTTTTTTGTGTTATATACTTAAGCAGAAGAACGTATTTTTTTTGACTTGCTATCACCAAATCAATGGTATAATATTTGCATAGCTAATAATGTTTCTATTCTACAAACTATGTTTTTTTAGTAACATCAAGTAATATCCAACTATATTGAATATTATTAATAATGAATATTATACATTTTTAGTTAAATTTGCTATACTCAGCTAAATATATAGTTTAATCACAATTTGGAGTTTGGCCATGGGGCTAAATAAAAAAATGTTAAAACACTTTCTCTTATTGCTACTGGTAAGCTTTGCAACTGCAGGAAGTTTATTTGCATTTGATCCTGCTACTTTGGATCAACCTGCAGATAACTCAATATGCCAAAGCATTTCCACAGAATTTACTTGGACTGTAAATGATCCTGACAGAGTTATGAACTATGTTCTTCAGGTATCAGTTGCACAAGACTTCTCATCATTTGTTGCTAATGAAACTGTTGATACTAATGCAGTTACAGTAGACTTGCCTAACTTCTCTTCCGATTACTTCTGGAGAGTGGTTACAACTTATGATGATTTTACGACAGAGTACTCGGTAGAGCGTTCTTTTTCTACTGAAACTGAACCTGTAGTGCTTACACAACCTGTCAATAACATGACATGTATGCCACAAAATATAGAGTTTGCTTGGACAGAAGCTAATTCAGATGATGAATATGAAATCTGGATCTCTTCTACGCCTGACTTTACAGACACTATCCATTATGATCAAGTGGATACGAACTTTTATGTTGCATTTTTTGGTGATTACCTAAAAGATTACTTCTGGAAAGTCAGAAGAGAATACCAAAACTGTTTGTCTGATTGGTCAAATGTGTTCCAACTTACAACAGCTGCTGAAAAGCCTGTGAATGTAACTCCTGTATCTTTCACTCATTCTCTAGAGCCTGCTTCTGTAGAACTTAACTGGAAAGCTAATGTTGGCTTTGGAAACTATGAGTTATGGATTGCAGATAACGAAAATTTTGATGATACTGAGATCTATACTTCAACTGATACTACTTTTGAAGTGACAGATTTAAATTACGGCACGCAATACTTCTGGAAAGTCAAAGGCGATACTAACTCTTGCTGGTCAGACTTTTCTACTGCCACTCACTTTTGGACTAAGTATTCTGCACCAACAATAGTTATGCCTGCTGATTCTGCAACTTGCGTGGGTATTAATGCTGAATTTTCTTGGGATTCTATCCCACATGCGACAGGCTACCAATTGCAAATAGCATACTTTAATGAATTTAGCAACTTCATCTACCAAGACGTGACTGTGCTTGACACTAATTACGTAGTTGTACCTTTAGACAAATCTAACGCTGAATATTTCTGGAGAGTTAGAGCTAAAGATATTAAAAACGAAGGTCTTTGGAGTGAAGTAAGAATGTTTACTAGCGCTATGCTTCAGCCAACTATCCTTCAGCCTGCTAATAATGCTACGGGTATTGGTAAAAATGCAACATTTGAATGGAGCTATGCTTCTACGGTTACTGATTTTAGATTCCAAATCTCCAAAAATCAAAACTTTGTGGACACTCTTCTTATTGCTGATACTTTAATCGGGAATAACACTTCTTTTGCTTTTGCATTAGACACTTTCAATACAAATTATTTCTGGAGAATAAAAGCAATCAAAGGAGAATGTGAAGGTGACTGGACTGAAACTCATGTTTTCACAACTTCTATCGGCGCGCCTGTTCTTACTGTTCCGGCAAATAACGCTATAGACGTTGTTCAAAACATCCTTTTCAGATGGGAAGCAGTTCCTCTTGCAGATTCTTACACAATCTTAGTTGCAACAGATTCTTTATTTGAAAACGAAATTGTTGAGATGAGAGATATCCCTGTAAATAATGTACAGGCAGCAATATTTGAGCCTTCTACTAAGTATTGGTGGAAAGTTTACGCTCGCAACGAAGAAGGTGCTGGCCCTTGGTCTGAAGCTTTCTCATTCACTACCATAATTGCAGGACCAACTCAACCAATGCTTGTTTTCCCTGCTCATAACGATACTAAATTACCTATTGATGTGACTTTCAGATGGAACACAGCAGAAGGTGCTGTATCTTATGAGTTACAAGTAGCAGAAAGAGATTCTTTCTTAGAGCTAATCTCTGAATTGACTGATATAGATGATACTGTTGCGACTGTATCCGGTCTTGAAAATAATACTCACTACTACTGGAGAGTTCGCGGACTTAATGACTCAGGCTATTCTAAATGGTCAGAACCATTCAGATTCAGAACAATCATGAAAGCTCCTGCAGGTGATGTTACTTTACAGACTCCGGCAGATGGTGCAATTGATCAATTGACTGATGTTAAGATGATTTGGAGTGAAGTAGAAAACGCACTTTACTACCATGTTCAGATTGCTAAAGACAATCAGTTCAGCACTATGGTTTATGATAAAGAAAACTATTGGGATACTGAATTATTTATGCAGGATCTCGAATACTCCACTACTTATTTCTGGAGAATAAAAGCTCACAACGAAGCCGGCGAAACAGCATGGTCTCCTGTTTATTCTTTCACTACTGAAAGTGAAACTTCAGTAGCTGATAATCAAGAATTTGGTGGCGAAGTTAGATTATATCCTAACCCTGCTCAAACAGAAACTACGCTTAGCTTTGATTTGCCTGAATTCAGTACTGTTGCTATCGAAGTTTACGATGTAAACGGAAGCAATGTGCTTTCTATTCCGGCAAAAGCTATGCAAGCTGGCTTGCAAAACATCACTTTGGATGTTAATGCTTTATTGCCTGGTGTATACTCTTACACTATTATAGCAAATGATAAAGTAATCAATGGCAGATTTGTTGTTTACAGATAAGCCTCCAAAATAGAATGATTCTTTTCAAGCCGCAGATTATATAAAAATCTGCGGCTTTTTTTATGCTTTACATTTGTTATAAGACCACAAAATTTAACTTCTTGCTATTTGACATTACATTTTAGTAGCAATAATTCTTCTTAGCAGCTCGAAAATTGCTGATATGATGTCTTTTAAATTATTAGTCAAAATCTTTTGAACTACTTAGACACTTTTTACGTAAATAGATATGTTTGGAAAATGATGTTTAATATAGGAGAATGTTCTGATGCTGAACTTTAAGTTTACACAAGCAACTGAAATACTTTTTGGCAAAGGACAAATGGAACTTGTCGGAGATGCTGCTAAAAAAAAAGGCGCTACAAAAGTACTAATTGTATATGGTAGCGATCGAATTAAAAAAACAGGACTTTTTGACAAAGTAACTGCATCCCTTAAAGCTGAAGGATTGCAATTCGCAGAAACAGGCGGGATTGAACCAAACCCTCGCTTATCTTCTGTTAAAAAAGGTATTGAGGTAGCCAGAAAAGAAAAATGTGATTTTATATTGGCAGTTGGCGGCGGTTCTGTAATAGATGCAGCAAAAGCTATGGCTCTTGGAGTCAATTATGACGGAGATGTTTGGGATTTCTTCCTCAGAAAAGCAGCTCCAAACGAAGCATTACCTATAGCTTCTATTCTGACTTTAGCTGCGACCGGATCAGAAATGAACGGCAACACTGTTGTTACTAATTGGGAAACAAATGATAAACTCCCTGTCGGATCACCAATCTTGATGCCTAAGTTTTCAATCTTAGATCCGGAAAATAC
This sequence comes from uncultured bacterium, assembly GCA_942490685.1. GTDB lineage: Bacteria > Bacteroidota > Ignavibacteria > Kapaibacteriales > UBA2268 > JBFHIJ01. The sequence continues at coordinate 99,972 of CALNXW010000005.1, read as the reverse complement.
TTACACTGTAAACGAATGGCAGACTGCTTCAGGTACTGCGGATATTATGAGTCATATTCTGGAGCAATACTTCTCCCCTATCAAAGGAGCTTACGTGCAAGACAGAATGAGCGAAGCTATGCTCAAAACTGCAATGCACTATGGACCAATTGCTATGAAAGAACCTGAAAACTATGAAGCTCGTGCAAATTTAATGTGGACAGGCACTCTGGCGTTAAACGGTCTATTATCTACAGGCAGATACGGAGATTGGGCAGTGCATGCAATAGAGCACGCAGTCAGTGCTATCTATGATGTGACTCATGGAGCAGGTTTAGCACTAATAACTCCGTATTGGATGGAATACACTATGACAGAGAAAAATGTAGATAAATACTACGATTTCGCTGTTAATGTAATGGAAGTTCCGGCAAATGAAGATAAAATGCAAGCTGCAAAAGAAGGTATCATCAAATTAAGAGCCTTCTTCAAATCAATGGGATTGCCTACAAAGCTTCAAGATTTTGACATTGATGACAGCAGATTAGAAGAGATGGCTGAAAAAGCAACAATGTTCGGCATGATTGGTCAGTTTAAAAAACTTGAAAAAGAAGATGTACTTGAAATATTCAAAATGATGGTATAGCAGATCTTTATTTAATAAGCAAGCCACATGACTCAATGCAGTTATGTGGCTTGTTTCTTTTACTATTTTCGGATTACTTCGTAAATATCATTTCTAATATCTTTTAAGTTCCTTACACTGCCAAATTGATTTAACTCCCTCAATGGGTCTAAATCCACGTCAGCAATCAAAATCATCTCCGTGTTCGGAGTAGCTTCTGCTTTAGTACCGTTAGACGGAAACGGAAAATCACATGGAGTAAAAACTGCAGATTGTGCATATTGAATATCCATATTATGCACTTTTGGAAGATTACCTACACTTCCTGCAATAGCCACATAACATTCGTTTTCTATTGCTCTGGCTTTTGCGCAATTCCTCACTCTCGAATAACCGTTTTGAGTATCAGTCAGAAACGGAACAAAAAGGATATCCATACCCTGCTTTGCCAGCAATCTACTGAGTTCAGGGAACTCAACATCATAGCAGATAAGTATACCTATTTTGCCACAATCAGTATCAAAAGTTTCAATCTTATGACCTCCCTGCATCCCCCATACTTTTCTCTCATCCGGAGTTATGTGCAATTTCTCAAAAGAGGAGATTTGCCCGTTCCTTTCACATAAATAACCTACATTATAGAGGTTTTCTTCCACAAGTAAAGGCATGCTTCCGGTAATGATATTTATGTTATAAGCAACAGCCAGTTCAGAAAATCTTTTTACAAGATCTTCAGTATGCATAGCCAGCTTTCTTATAGCATCCGGTTCGGAGAGGTGATTGTAATCCGCCATTAGAGGCAGGGTTGATTTGTTCTTTGTAAATAACTGATAATAATGTATATTATGGCAATCAGAACACAAAGTTTTCAAATCTGGGGGGATTTATGGAAAAGAAAACGTTAGTGAATTATCTGGATACATTGACAGATAAGCGTCGCCGTGAAGGCACACGTCACAATCAAACATTCGTATTATTGCTGGTTTTGATGTCAACGATGAGCGGTCAATATGGCTATCGCGGAATAGAGAGATTTATTAAAAAGAATGCTGATGATATTCTTAAATATCTGAAGCCTCATAAAGATCGATTACCGACTTACGCAACAATATTTAGAGTAGTAAATAATATAGATTTTGATGAATTGTCTCAGGTTTTCCAGAATTGGGCTATGGATAACGCAAAGCCTAAAGAAGGCGAAGTGATTAGTATTGATGGTAAGGCATTAAAAGGAACTTTAGTTGAATATAATTCTAAGTATCAAAACTTTATAAGTATAGTTTCTGCATATTCACAATCGAGTCAAATGGTAGTTGGCGTGAGTAAATATGAAAATAAAAAATCTAGCGAAATCGGTGTTGTAGAGCAGCTTATTGGAGATTTAGGATTGACCGGAGTTGTCTTTACAATGGACGCTTTACACTGTCAAAAAAACTCTAAGAACGATTGTTAACAGTAACAACAACTATATAATTTGCGTAAAAAAGAATCAAAAGCATTTGTTCGAAAAGCTTGAAAGCTTGAGTTCAAGCTGGTCAAAGAGAGTAGATTATTGTAAAAAAGAAGAGAAAAATCGAGATAGAATAGAAACTCGTAAAGTATATGTTTATACTTTGAGTTCTGAAATAAAGCAAGAATGGTGCGGTTCACAGCAATTAGTAAAGATAAAAAGAATAAGAAAAACTAAACAAAAAGAAGAAATACATGTGCATTATTACTTGAGTAGTCAAACAAAATCTGCTAAGTATTATTTGCAAACAATACGCAAACATTGGGGCATAGAAAATCAATTACATTGGGTAAAAGATGTGGTAATGAAAGAAGATGCTTGGCGAGTAAAATATCCTAATGCAGCTTCAGTAATGAGCATATTAAAAACGATTTGCCTCAATATTTTTAGGTCACAAAAGCGTAGTGACTGTACTAACTTTATATACGAGAGTGCCGACAACATTGAATTATTGGCGACACTCTTAGAATGAATCAACCCTGCCATTAGAGGGGCATTAAAGAGCTCAGGAAAGAGTGCAAAATCAGATCGATAATTTGATACCGCATCTATGAAATATTCTGCTTGTTGCATCAGTTCATCGACATTTTTATATTGCCTCATTTGCCACTGTACTAAACCCAAGCGTACTATTTTTTTGTCAGCAGTAGGTTGTTCCTGCTCTTTTTCGTAATAAATATTGTCCCATTCCAGAAGCAAAGCATAATCATTAGATTCTTTATCACCTTCCAGATACCCTTTTAGAATTTTCGTGGGATGAAAATCATTAGACATCTGAAAAACTAAGACCGGGTCATGAATTATGCGTTTTTTGACTTGTTCGATGTATTCTTTAGGAGAAAGTTCATTGCTGTATTTATGATAATTAGGCATTCTTCCGCCAAACGCAATCCCTTTTAGATTTAATCTTTCGCAGAGCTCTTTTCTGTAATCATATAATCTACGCCCTAAGCGCATTCCTCTGAATTTTGGTCTGACAAAGATTTCGATACCGTAAAGCATATCTCCTTTATCAGTATGAGTCGAAAAGGTATCATTTCCCGTTACTTTTCCATAAGTATGCCTTGAGACATACTTATCGTAATCTACGATAATAGATAAAGCGCATCCGGCAAACTCACCGTTAACAGTGATGATAGCCTGACCATCAGGGAATTTAGAGACTAATGTTTTAATCTGCTCTTTAGTCCAGGCAGCATTGTATAAAGTACTGTAAACCTCATCAAATGCTTTTACCAGATCATCGTAATCTGATTCTTTTAAATAACTTAATTGAATATCTTGAATGTCTTTTATATCCTGCATCTTTTCCTCACTTTATGATCTAATAGACCATAAGACACAATACAGATATAGATATTTTGTAAGAAAACAACTAATTCATATTACTTCAGTTTGATAAGTGTCTTTCCATATTTATTACTCAATTTATCCAAGCCCCAAATTGCGAAAATTATAACAACTTCGATAGCCAAAGCAAGAGAAACAGCCTCCCAAGGAGTTAAACTCCTGGCCATACCTGTTATTAATCCGTTGGAGAGTGCACTGTTATATATAATAAATATGTGTAGAATATAGATAAGTAATGTATTTCTGCCAATCACATACACCAAATTTGGAATATACTTCGCAGCATAAGATATCAGCGAGAATGCAGCCACAAAGAGGAATACATGGCCTAGTCTGAAGAAAAGGAAGTTGTGGTCACAGAGATATTTCATATTATCCCAATGTGTCACCTCATAGACTGAGTTCATTATAGTCCAAGAACCATAATGCAAAATGATGCCTATGGCTGCAACTGAGCTGATAAATCCATAATGCTTTATTATATCCTGCTTAAAATGGAGCAAAACACCAAGTGCAGCACCGTAAAACATAAAACCAAGCCACGGAACTATCGGGAAAAATCCGGCCGGTGTTCTATTTAGATATGCTTGAAAAGGAATTGGTAAATTTAATACCCATTCGGAAGTTACTATATCAGGCCAAAGTAAAAAGAAACACGAACCCAGCAGCAACATCATGAAAAGACTCACTTTGCGACTAAATCTCGAAGTTAGATATAAAACACATGCTAATATAATAATGCCTGCTCCTATGGCATGCAGCACATTTACAGCAAATGCTTCCGGATGCTCTGCACCACTCGGAGGGAATGAAAGCCAAGCATCTAGGTTAAATTGAAACAAATATCCGATTGCAAGTAACAGTAACCCCCTGGAAAAACCTTTCTTCATTCTTTCAAAAGCCTTCCCTCTTTCCTGAGCCTTCAAAAACAAATATGAAAAAATTGTTCCGGAAGAAAAGAAGAATATGGGAGCAGTTGTACCTCTAAGTGAATTCCATATTGAATACAGAATATTACTCGAATCTCTAAATACAGGGTCTAAAGTTAAGTCTATAGCATGCCCCTGCACCATCATAATAATTGCATAAGCTCTTATTAAGTCTATATATAAAATTCTATTTTTCTTTTCTTGTGTTATATTATTATCTGCCATAGGTAATGTAAGTATATTGCATAGTAAAACAAGCAATATAGCACAATTATAAGTGGCAATAAAGATTTTTATAGAAGCTGGCATTGTGCCTCAATGCAATCCGGGAATCATCACTATTTCCTGATATCATTATTCCGTATCCTACTCACCAAGCAATTACATCTAATAATTATTATAAAAGAAGTCACTAAAATTACAATACAACGTCTAAACACATAGTCACAATATTTATACTTGTATTTTTTGATATGATTATTTATATATCATTTTAAAATTTATACATTTTTATATCTACCATTTTATCAGGTCATGTTATGTCATTCAATGTAGAGTCCGCAGAGGAGAACATAAAATCCAAATTCTTAAATTTCCCCGTAGTTGGAGTAGGAGCATCTGCCGGTGGATTAGAAGCTATGCAGACTTTCTTTAGAAGCCTACCGGCAAAACCCGGAGCTGCTTTTGTAGTGGTGCAACACCTCTCGCCGGACTACAAAAGTCTTATGGATGAGCTATTGGCTCGGCATACCAGCATGGACATCCATGTGGTAACTGATGGTATAAAAATACAAAAAGACAGTATTTACCTAATACCACCAAAATCTAATATGACTTTAGACAATGGCAGACTGTATCTAAAACAAATGAGTGAAAAACGGAGTCTGGACTTACCAATAGATATATTTTTTCGTTCTCTTGCTAAGGATCAGGAAAAAAATGCAATTGGTATCATTCTTTCCGGCACAGGTTCCGATGGTACACTCGGCATCAGGTCAATAAAAGAGTCCGGCGGCATGATTATGGTACAAGATAATAAAAGTGCAAAATTTGACGGCATGCCTAGAAGCTCAATATCCACAGGACTTGTAGACTTTATACTGCCCCCAAATGAACTGGCGGAAGAGCTAATCAGATATATTATGCATCCTTTTATAAATTCCCACGATGCTATAGAAAAGATAATTAGTAACGACCAAAAAAGTTTTGCTCAAGTACTAAGCATTCTTCTTGATAGAAAAGGGGTAGATTTCTCAGAATACAAGCAGAACACTGTAATCAGGAGACTTGAAAAAAGAATTAGTATAAACCGCTATGATAGTATTAATAGTTATGTTGAATACCTGAACGTAAACAATAGAGAAGTTGATATTTTATTCAATGAATTGCTGATAGGCGTCACAAGGTTCTTTAGAGATTCCGAAGCTTTTCAGAAAATACAGGAAACAATTATTCCGAATTTAGTCAATGACACACAAAACAATCAGGATATAAGGATTTGGGTGCCGGGCTGTTCTACCGGTGAAGAAGCTTATTCCATAGCTATTCTTTTCAAAGAATATTTAGAAAAACAATCTCTTAATAAAGAAGTCAAAGTTTTTGCTACTGACTTGGACAGTATATCATTAGAATATGCAAGTACTGGCCTCTACCCGGACAGCATCGCCAATGATGTAACTCCTAATAGATTGTCTAAGTATTTTATAAAAAAAGAAAGCGGCTATCAAGTTAGCGAAAGCATCAGAAGTATGATTATCTTTGCTAAACATAATCTTATACAAGACCCGCCTTTTTCCAAATTGGATTTCATATCCTGTAGAAATCTACTTATTTATCTTAATCCTGATGTACAGCAAAAAGTTCTTTCTATTTTCCATGTTGCACTCAAAGAAAATGGATTCATGTTTCTGGGCAATAGCGAATCGTTAGGAAACATTGCAGAAGGTTTTGCTGTTATAGATTCTAAAAATAAAATCTATCGAATTCAAAATGGCTATAAACCTAGTCTAGCTTATAGCTATGGAACATCCTCATTATATAAAAGCAAAAATGAGTTAAAAAGCATTAGCACTGTTCTAAAAACTACTAAACCTAAATCTAAAATAACAGATGAACTCATTGATGATATTCTCTCCGAGTTTATGCCACCTTCTATAATAATTGACGAGAACTTTGAGATTGTTCACACTATCCATGATATAAATAATTACATCTCTCTTCCTGTTGGCAAGGCATCTCTCAATCTGCTCAAAATGCTGGAAAAAGAAATTGCTATAGTAGTAAATAATCTTATCAGAAGATGCAAAAGTACAGAATCACGAGTTTTAATAGAAAATCTCCAACTTAAGAGCAACAATTCGGTTTTTTCTATAGCTTGTAAGAAAATACATAATAAGAAAATTGGAGAGCTCTTTTTCATCCTATCTTTCCTAGATAGCAAAGAAAATCAATCGCAATCTATATCAAACAATGTAGAATCATTAGATTTAAGCTCGCAATATCAAGAACAAATCGACGAACTAGAAAAAGAAATTCAATCAAAAAGTGAAAGCCTTCAGGCTACTGTGGAAGAATTGGAAACCTCTAACGAAGAACTTCAATCATCCAACGAAGAGCTTATAGCCTCTAATGAAGAGCTCCAAAGCACTAACGAAGAACTTCAATCAGTAAACGAAGAATTGTATACTGTAAATGCAGAACATATCAAAAAAATTGAAGAGCTAACCGAGCTCAACTCAGACATGGACAACCTTCTCAAAAATACAAAAATTGGGAATCTATTTTTAGATAGAGATCTGAATATAAGAAAAGTAAATGAAGTAGCTACTAAAATTACAAACGTATTGCCATCCGATAAAGACAGACCAATATATCATCTTGCTGTTAATCAGTTATATACTGACTTTGTTGAAGATATTAAGTCTGTGATACAAACACTACAGCCAATAGAAAAGGACATTATAGCTCCAAATAAAAACAGCTATCTCATGCGGATTATACCTTATAGAACTTCTGAGAATGCAGTTAACGGCATAATCATAACATTTGTGGATATCTCACTGCTCCAAAAATCCAGACAGCTTGTAGAGTCATTAAAAAGTCGATTGGATAGTGCTTTAAAAATGGGAGAACTCTCTTGGTGGGAATGGGATTACCAACAAAACTATATTATCTCCGGTAAAGGAATGTATGAAATGTTAGGCTACTCAACTAATGAGATTGGTTCTGATTTTCAAAGCTGGACATCACTAATTCACCCTGACGATTATGCAGAAACTATGGAGGCGCTCCAAAGTCATCTTGATGGAAAAAGGGATTTATACTCGGTAGATTATAGAATCAAAACAAAAAAAGGAACTTATGTCTGGTATAGAAACAAAGGAGGTATAGTAGAATATACAAAAGAAGGTAATCCCAAGAAATTAGCCGGTATTGTCATGAATGTAGATATGGAAAAAAACACACAGGCTACATATCAATCTGAAATAGTTGAAGTAAATAAAAGTAAAGAGAAAACGGAATATAGATACAATCTGCTATTTAGTTCCTTGACACAGGGAGTCGTCTTTCAAGATTCTAAAGGCCAAGTAATTGATATGAACCCGGAAGCAATTAATATATTAGGTATAGACTTTTCTACTGCTGAAGAAAGAGACTCTAACTCCGAAGAATGGCATGCTCTGAAAGCAAATGGTGAAACTTTCCCTGGTGAAGAACACCCTTCTATGATTGCTCTTAAAACCGGTCAGACTGTCAAAAATGTTATCATGGGAGTTTTTAATCCTAAACGTAAAGAATATGTCTGGATAAAAATAAATGCTATTCCAATTTTGGATTCTAACCAAGTGGTAAAACAAGTATATACTATTTTTGAAGAAGTGGAAATAAAGGAAACTAATCATGCTGGACAGTGATCAACTCAGAAAAAAGGCAGAATTCCTTTTGAGTAAAAAAGGAATTATTGATAATACTCTCTTTCAAAAAGACCTGAAAGAGCTCGTTGAAGAATTGTCTATTTATAAAATTGAACTAGAGCACCAAAATCTTGAGCTCAAACAGTCACAACAAGCTTTAACAAAAGCCAAAGATAAATATATTGACCTATTTCAGCATGCTCCTTTAGGATATATTATTCTTGATAAAGACTATGTAATTAAAGAAATCAATCAAACCGCATGCTCCATGCTTGCTTTAGATGCTAAAAGTCTGAGAGGAAAAGAGTTTACAAAATTTATTCATCCTCTTTACCAAGATACTTTTTACTTCTTTTTTCAGCCTATACTTAAAAAAGATAAAGAGGCTGCTAAAAGCTGTGATATTGAACTTAAAAAGTCAGACTATACTTCTTTGAGTGTAAGGATACATAGACAAAACTCCTGCTTAACAGATGGGATCGAATACATACGCCTTTCTGTCACTGACATCTCTTCTGAAAGATTTTTAGAGAAGAATTTGGTCAATGAAACTGAAAAAGCTTATAAAAGTGAGCAGATGTTTAAGCTTATAGCTGAAAACACTTCTGACGGCATAATGCTAACCTCGGCTAATGGCAACATAGAGTATATGTCTCCCACTTATTTCAAACAACTTGGGCTATCAGATCCTAATGATGTCGGAACTACTATCTATGATACTATTGAGTTTGTACATCCCGATGATAGAAAACATATCATGGATACATACCAAAGTGCCGCTCATAATCAGCTTGACTCGATTGTGATGACTCTCAGAGTCAAACATATAGATGGTCATTATATTTGGCGAGAAAATCATGTATCGTTACTCTATAATCAGTATGGAGAACATATAAATACAATCGAACTTTGCCGTGACATTACTAAACGCAAAGAATCAGAAAAAAGGCTACAAGAACAAACTGATACCTTAGACCAAATATTCAAAAATGCGCCGTACGTCCTATTAATGCTAGATAAAAACCTCCAGATTGAGAACATCAATCAAGTGGGATTAGCATTTACTAACAAAGATTTGGAAAATTCACTGGGCAACAGAGGCGGAGCTGTCTTTAACTGCATAAATTCTTTCAGCAAAGGAGGCTGCGGAATCAATCCTGATTGCAAAAACTGCTTAGTAAGAAATTCTGCTACTCATACACTTGAAACAGGTGAAAGTATTACTTCAAGGGAGGCAGAGCTGACAGTTATTATAAACAATGAAAAAAAGGAATTGAACATCCTCATATCTACAAATTTGCTTCAGCTTAATGGAGAGAAAAAGGTATTGATGTCAATTGTAGATAATACTGAAAGAAAAAAGACTGAAAGGGAACTCAATAAAATTGCGAAGCTGGAATCACTGGGAGTTTTATCAGGCGGTATTGCTCATAATTTTAAAAATATTCTAACAGCTATGAGTCTTTCTGTAGAGATAATAAGAAAGATACCTTCTAAAACAGATCTGCATCTAAACCGCATAGCTAAAAGTATATCACAGGCAACTTCTTTAGTAAACAAATTCCAGACTTTCTCTAAAGGTGGCTCTCCTGAGCTTAGACCTACAGATTTACATCAAACAATAAAAGATTCTGCCGATATGGTTTTATCCGGCTCAAGCTCTACTGTCAAATACTCCTTTTCAGAAGCAATTAAACATGTTTCTTTGGATGACAAACAAATTCAGGAAGTTTTTGCTAATATTCTTATAAATGCAGATCAGGCTATGCCTAAAGGTGGTATAATCAATATAACAACAGATTTGGTAAACTTTCAAAGAGAAAACAAATATAAACTCAATCCAGGGGCATATATCAGGATTGATTTTGAAGATGAAGGTATAGGCATTCCTAAATCACACATGGACGAAATTTTCACCCCATTCTTCTCTACTAAGGATAAAGGACAGGGACTTGGATTATCTACTGTATTTTATATAGTTACAAAACACAATGGTAGAGTCTTGGTAGAATCTACGCCTGAAATTGGATCTGTTCTTACAATTTATTTGCCATATAAACCATTAGAAACCCATAATATAGAAAGTAAAAGGGAGGATTTGGATTTGCCTAAAGAACATCTCATTTATCTGCTGGATGACGATCTAAACATACTTGACAGTATAGAAGACCTCTCTGAGGCATTCGATCTCAATATAGTAACTTTCTCTGATCCTCATGCTATCATTGAATCCTATCAAAAGGACAATGCATTTGAAAATGTTTCAATGGTTATATTAGACCTAACACTCAAAGGTTTTAAGTTAAATGGTCACGACGTTCTACTTGAACTCAAAAAAATCAATCCAAAAATTAAAGCACTTGTGTTCAGCGGGCACTCTACAATGCCTATAGTAGCCAACTATAAAGAATATGGATTTACAGGTAGAATTCAAAAGCCATTTAACATGCAGCAATTTGTTAACGAAATTGAGACTATGTTAGAAATGGAATAGGAAAGGTATTAACTAATACCTTTCCCCTTTTTCTTCTAATTCAAGCCGCTTAGATTCAATTTTTCTTAGCTTTTCTGCTACTGCTTCGCCCAAGTGTATCTTACGTGCATTGCAGTAGTTCATAAGAGCAATAAAGACATCCGCAGCCTCATCTTCAAAGCGACTGTGTTCAACATCTTTACCTTTCCACTGTTTTTTTTCTATATTAGCTAACTCTCCTGCTTCACCGTTCAATTCCAAACAGAAAAATTCCGGATTTTTCGCTGTAAAGTGTGCATTTTGGTATCTATCAAATTCATCCTGCAGATCTGATATACCTATTTTACATCCATTTATAAGCTGGTTCATATTCTTATATTTTTCCATAAGGCTCCTCTTCTTTATTAGTTAAGATCTAAATCAAAGCTCAATTAGTATTTCAGGATATGATTCCAGTATTTCCTCTAACATCGACTTTGCAGATTGAAGTTTAGGCTCTTTTTTATTCGATCCTCTCGCCTCAGCACTAAATTTGCTGTTCTTAAAGTTAACGCTTCCTCTGCACACAAAGTAAAATGTGTTATCTTCTTCAATCTTTTCGATTTCATAAACAGGCATCTCTTCATTTTCAATCGTGCAGGCAAAATTGATTGCATTCAGATACATTCCGTCTGCGATCAAGCCTTTTAACTGCTCTTTTTTAGATCTTTTTTTAGAAGGATTGAAATCTTCGAATTTTTCTGCTGCTCTATGAGCTGCTTCAAACTTGGCAGCCTTTTTATTTTCGCCTTCGCCTGAAAATTCAAATTCTTCACCTTCGAAAATTATTTTCAATATACATTGAAATCTTGGAACACTATCTTCAATTTGTTCTATCTCGTAGCCAAGCAGGGTCATATCATTTCTTTTAACAACAATCTCTTGTATCAAGCCAACAGGATTATGAAATCTGAATTCTTTATTGTTTTCTGATTCGCTTTTGGGCTTCTTTTTAGGCTGAATAGGCAAAAGAATTTCTTCGGGATTTATCTCCGGTTTTGAAGTTTCCTTTGCATTTCCCTGTATAAAAGCAATTAAAGTACTGCCACGAGCTTCATCAATAGCAGACTTTTTGCTTAAGTTTTTTATACATATATCTGAAGTAAGATATTTATTTTCCAAAGTCTCAATTACAGAATATGCAGTAAACAAATTACCCTCAACTCCAAGCACCTCAGTATATCCTTTTATTTTCTCTTGTACTTGCATTAAGGTTAATAGCTCTGTGGCTAAACCTTGCCTATCGGATATAGACTTATAAATCTTTTCTTTTATTTCAGCTTCCTCGTTCATCCACTCTGATTCGAATAGCAAATAATATAAATCTATAGAAGCTATATTGAAACTTTCTATACGCCTTACAACTTCATTTCTCATTATTGGTTTTATTTTATTTGCATTCCGTAGACTTTTTAAGGTTTGCTTAAACTCTTTGGGCTCCATCTCAGGAAGGTCTTTAGAGCTCATCCTTTCTAATTTCTCTGCAATTTCTGAATAAGCCTCAGACTTAAAATGCTCATGCTTCTCTTGCTGTTCTTTCAGCATATGAGCATTGATATTTCCACAGTGTTCTTTTATTTCTTCCAAATTCAATGGAATTTCTTTCCCATAGATATGGGATTTGATGATCACATGATTCAGCATATCAGCAAAACGTCTCAGTGGAGAAGTGACGTGAGCGTAAGCCGGTAGATTTAGAGCATAATGTCCTGATAACTCTGTGCCGTATTGTGCTTTATTTTGCCAGATGTTCATCCTGGCAGCAAAAGATTTAAACATTGCCTTATTTTGCAATGCATGAACAAGCTGATTGTGCACTTCATCTCTATCAGGTATATTACCCTTTACCGTGTGGTTTCTGAATACAAAAGGGATATCTCTTTCTGCGAAATATCTTGCAGTTTCAGAGTTTACAAGTACCATCATTTCTTGAACTATCATATATGCAATAGCTACTTGCTTACTTGCAAAAGTTTTAATATTACCTTCTTCATCAGTATAGAGTCCCTTTTCCTCATCGAAATATGCTAGCGCCCCCATGAGTCTTCGTTTTGTACTAAGCTTCAAGGCAAGTTCGTAAGCATTTAGCAAAATGTCTCGTATCAGGCTATCATTATTCGCATCTGAGAGTAAAGCTGCAACTTCTTCGTAACTCAGTTTTGCTGAATTACATATTTTCCTTTCTGAGATATTAAAATAGATTACATTTAGTTGTGCATCTAATTCGATATGAAAATTTATTGATGGGCGATATTTATCAGGCTTTAAACTCAGATGTTTTTTTGAAAGCTCCGCAGGTATCATTTGTACAGCATATTTTTTCAGATATTTTGTGGCCACATTTTGTGAAGCAACTTCAAAAATAGGATCATTAGGTTGAATATAAGCTGATGTGTCAGCAATTGATATATCACAAATATAGATATCATCTTTCTTTACTACCCAGATAGTATCATCTATATCTTGTGTCTCCTTAGCATCAATACTTATTCCCTTTATACTCTTTCTATCTTCGAGGTTTATGTCCAAGTCCTTTAGGCTGCGGGCATATTCTATCAAATCATCTGTAAATTTTGGCATGTTTTATTTATTCAAGTACTGACAAAAACTAAAAATAGTAAATTATTGGCGAATTTATATGCCAAATATAGAAACCTATAATTGTCTCCACTTTTTGCATGCTATTATTAGATTTATATTTTGCATAAAAAAAGCCGACTCACAATTATATGCAAGTCGGCGATAGTATTTTTAGTAAGAATTCAATTTCTTACATAGCATCTATTATTGCATTATAAGTTGCACTTGGTCTCATAGCTTTTATAGCCATTTCATCATTTGGCATGAAATAGCCACCAAGTTCTACAGGATTACCCTGAGCAGCTAAAAGCTCTGCATCAATTTTAGCTTCGTTAGCAGCTAAGTCTTTTGCTATCGGCTCAAAGCGAGCTTTAATTTCAGCATCATTATCCTGTGCCGCTAAAGCTTCTGCCCAGTATAATGAAAGATAGAAAGAGCTGCCTCTGTTATCTATTTCATTTACTTTTCTGGATGGAGCTTTTCCGTGCTCAAGATATTTACCAACAGCTGTATCTAGAGTTTCAGCGAATACTTTTGCTTTTTCGTTTCCTTGAGCAGCTAATTGCTCAAATGAAGGTACCAATGCGCAATACTCACCTAAAGAATCCCAACGTAAGTGCCCCTCTTTAAGGAATTGTTGTACGTGTTTTGGAGCAGAACCTCCGGCACCCGTTTCAAATAGACCGCCGCCTTTTAGAAGAGGTACAATCGAAAGCATTCTTGCGCTTGTTCCTAATTCCAAAATTGGAAATAGATCAGTTAAATAGTCACGAAGTACGTTACCTGTTGCAGATATAGTATTCTCACCTTTTCTTACTCTCTTTAGCGTATATTTCATAGCTTCTAATGGAGCTAAGATGTGAATTTCAAGAGCATTTGTATCAAATTCCGGTAAATACATATTGACTTTAGCTATAATTTGTGCATCATGTCCTCTGTTTTCATCCAACCAGAATACTACAGGAGAGCCTGATTCTCTTGATCTTCTTATAGCAAGGCCTACCCAATCTTTTATTGCAACATCTTTAGTCTGGCATGCTCTAAAAATATCTCCTTTTTCTACAGCTTGCTCTATAATAACATTGCCTTCAGCATCAACTATATTTATAAAACCATCAGCTTCTGCTTCAAAAGTTTTATCATGCGAGCCATACTCTTCAGCTTTTTTAGCCATAAGACCAACGTTTGCTACATTACCCATAGTAGAAGGGTCAAACTGACCGTTAGCTTTAGCATCTTCAATAATTTCTCTGTACATTGTCGCATAGCTTCTGTCAGGAACCATAGCGATGCAGTCCTGGAGCTCATCGTTTTTGTTCCACATTTTACCGCCGTCACGAACGACGTTTGGCATAGATGCATCAATAATAACATCATTAGGAACGTGTAGATTTGTTTTGCCTAAACGAGAGTCAACCATTGCCAAGTCAGGCTGAGTTTCGTAAACTTTATCTATATCAGCTAAAATTTCAGATTTTTTATCAGCAGGAAGTTTTTCTAATTTACTTAGCACATCTGCAAGACCGAAGTTTACATTTGCACCGATTTCTTTCAAAGTATCAGCATGTTTTTCCAATGCATCTTTGAAGAAAACTGAAACTGCATGGCCGAACATAATTGGATCAGATACTTTCATCATAGTTGCTTTTAAGTGAAGAGAAAGAAGAACACCATCTTTCTTTGCTTCTTCAATTTGAGCAGCATAAAAAGCACGTAAAGCATTTACATTCATCACGGAAGAATCCAGCACTTCGCCTTCAAGTAATGATAATTTTTCTTTTAAGACTTTTGTATTTCCGTCTTTGCCTTTGAAAACTATGTTAACATCTTTTGCAGATTCCATAGTTACTGACTTCTCGCTAGAATAAAAGTCTTTTTCTGTCATGTGAGCCACACGACATTTTGAACCTGATTCAGGCCAAGGCTTCATCATACGATGCGGATTTTTTTGAGCAAAGTTTTTGACAGAGTCAGCAGGACGTCTGTCTGAGTTACCTTCACGAAGAACAGGGTTTACAGCAGAGCCGAGCACTTTAGCAAAGCGTGCCTGCAGAGCCTTATCCTCTTCAGTTTTAGCTTCTTCAGGATAAAAAGGAATATCATATCCCTTTGCTCTTAATTCTTTGATTGTATCCTGTAACTGAGGAATAGAAGCACTAATATTAGGTAATTTGATAATATTTGCTTCAGGTGTTTTGGCAAGTTCACCAAGCTCAGTCAAATAATCAGAGATTTTTTGTTCTTCCGTAAGATTATCAGGGAAGTTTGCGATAATTCTGCCTGCAAGAGAAATATCTTTAACTTGAATATCAATACCTGTTCCTTTAGTAAATGATTCTACTACAGGTAAAAGAGCGTAAGTTGCCAAAGCTGGTGCTTCGTCAATCTTAGTCCAAATGATAGTGTTCTTAGCCATTTTGTTCCTTATATAGTAATTGCAGAAAATAAAATCTTAGTAAATTTATAAACATGCCAAGTGTCATACTTGTCACTACTTAGAGACTCTTTAAATCTGATTTTTGTGTTAAGTTAAAAAAGAAAATCAACATAGAAAAGATATTTCGAGAAATATTTCTCGATATTTTCTTTTTGTATATAGAATGTGTTTATACGTTGATTATTGCAAGAAATTTCAATTATTTTTGCTGCGTATAAAGATATTAATAGTATTTAAACACATACTCTCATTATCTCATAAGCGGAGTTTGCAGAGCTAATTTTCAGTGAATTATACATCAAGGTTCAAACTGCTTATTAGTCAGCTTTTTTAAGCAATACTATGTCAGGCCATATTTAAAATGGCTATCTTTCACGAAAACTCGGTATTTTTGCAATAGTAAAAGCAAATTTCTACTTCTGCAAATCTTCCTATCACATTTTAACATAAGCCCTTTACATTAATTTCATTTCAATATCTCCGAAAAATTTCGTATATTAAACAATTTATATTAAATACTTTTCGGCGGGAATCATGAGTAAAATAATCAAACAAGCTATAACATACGACGACGTACTTTTAGTACCTCGATACTCTCAGGTACTCCCAAGAGATGCTCAGCTTGGCACTAAACTTACTAAGCAGATTACCTTGAACATTCCTGTGCTTAGTGCAGCTATGGACACTGTTACAGAAGCTGATATGGCTGTGGCGCTTGCTCGCCAGGGCGGCATGGGCGTTATTCACAAAAATCTGACTATAAAAGCTCAGGCAGACCAGGTTGATCGTGTGAAAAGAAGCGAAAGTGGCATGATTTATAAACCTATCACTTTAAGTAAAGACCATACAGTAAGTGATGCTCATGACATTATGGAAAAATTCCATATCTCAGGTATTCCTATTGTAGACGACGAAAGAAAACTTATCGGCATAGTGACCAATAGAGATTTAAGATTTAAACCCGACCCTCTTGAAAAAATTGAAAACTTTATGACAAAAGATTCGTTAATAACTGTACCTGAGGGAACAACTTTAGAAGATGCCGAAAAGATACTTCAGACTAACAGAATTGAAAAATTACCTGTTGTAAATAAAGATAATATTCTTGTAGGTCTTATTACTTTCAAAGATATACAAAAGAAAAAAACTCATCCTAATGCCTGCAAAGATGATAAAGGCAGATTAAGAGTTGGTGCTGCTGTAGGCGTATCCGGCGACACGATGGAGAGAGTAGACAGGCTTGTGGAATCAGGAGTTGATGCATTATTTGTAGACACAGCTCATGGTCATTCTGCAGGTGTTATTCAGATGGTCAAAAAAATTAAAACTAAATATCCTTCAATTCAAATAATTGCCGGAAATATAGCTACTGCTGATGCTGCCAAAGCTTTAATTGATGCAGGAGCGGACGGTCTTAAAGTTGGTATAGGTCCCGGATCTATATGCACTACTCGTATCATTGCAGGTGTAGGTGTTCCTCAGCTTACAGCAGTGATGGATGTTGCAGAGTATGCAGGCAAACTTGGAGTACCTGTGATTGCAGATGGTGGCATTAAACAGACTGGAGACATTGCCAAAGCTATTGCTGCCGGCGCAGATTGCGTTATGGTTGGTAATATGCTCGCAGGTCACGAAGAAAGTCCTGGAGAAAAAGTTATCTTCGAAGGAAGAGCTTTTAAAATATACAGAGGTATGGGGTCATTAGGTGCCATGGCACAAGGCTCAGCCGATAGATACTTCCAGGATGTAGAAGCTGAAATAGCAAAATATGTACCCGAAGGTATAGAAGGGCGTATACCTTTCAAAGGTTCTGTTTCTGAAACAGTTTATCAAATAATCGGTGGCCTCAGAGCTGCTTTTGGTTACTGCGGATGCGGAACAGTTCCTGATATGAAGAAGAATGCCCAGTTTGTGCAAATTACAGGAGCTTCTTTCAAAGAATCTCACCCGCACAATATCAATATTACTAAAGAATCACCCAATTACTTTGTTCAATAATAATAGCAGCCAAAACTATGAGTACCGGAAATAACAAATACCCACAATTAATCGATATTCGATTGAGCCAGCTGCGTTTTACTATGGAAGACCATAAAGTAGAAGCACTTGTGCTCACACATATGCCTAATATTAGGTACATGACTAACTTCTCCGGCTCCAATGCAATTCTTTTTATCCTAGAAGATGAACTTCATTTTCTAACTGATGATAGATATGAAGAGCAAATAAAAGAAGAGCTATACAATTTGCCTAATTTGAAAACTCATATTACGCGTGACCCTTGGACTTATGCTATTGATAACAAGCTTTTGAAAAAAACAGTTTCTTTAGGATTTGAAGCAGATCATCTGGAATATTCAGCTGCTATTAATATCAGAAACCAGATTAGACCTATTAAGTTTAAACCTGCTTCTAATTTAGTCGAGCCTTTCACCCAACCCAAGGCCGACGAAGAACTGGAGTCTTTGAAAAAAGCCGCAGATATAGCTGAAACAGTTTACAAGGAAATGCTTGAGTTTATTGAGCCGGGCAAAACAGAAAAAGAAATTGCTGCAGAAATCTCTTACAGAGGCAGAAAACTCGGGGCTGAAGATGAATCTTTTGATATCATCGTTACTAGTGGCGAGCGTGGAGCTTTAGTTCACGGAAGACCTTCTGACAGAAAAATCAAAAAAGGCGACATCATTATTATGGATTTCGGCTTTAAAGTGAATGGTTTCTGCTCTGATATTACTAGAACTGTTGCTGTAGGTAAAGCTACTAAAGAACAAAAAGACCTTTATGCTATGCTGCGAAATGCTCAGCAAAAAGCTATTGAAGGTGTAAGACCCGCAATGAATGGAAAACATTTGGATTCTATGGCAAGAGACCTTATCGGTGAAGCCGGATATGCTGAATTTTTCCAACACAGCTTAGGTCATGGTATCGGATTAGAAGCTCACGAAATCCCTACAATTACTTTCAGAATGGATGATCAGATTATTCCTGAAAATGCTGTATTGGCAATCGAACCGGGAATATACTTACCTGGTAAATTCGGAATGAGAGTGGAAGACATGATTCAGGTTACCAGAAGCGGTGGCGTCAAATTAACAGATGCTCCTGACGAACTTGTAATTATCGACAAATAAACGATACCTGTATCGTTAGTATACTAGAAGCTGTCTATCTGTACATAAGCTACAAGTAGGCAGCTTTTTTTATAAAAGGAGTTCGAGATCTGTAGCTCTTGTTTCTGGAGAAATCAAAAATATAGTCATTAAACAAATGAACATTAGTTTCACGTTATCTTACCTTTGAAAATTTTATTAAATAATTATTTACTAATACCATATATACTCCATTGGTATAATTCTGCATATCAATTGAAAAATTATTACGATAGCTTATATTGAAATGGTTTAAGAGTTTTCCTTGAAGATTTACAATTTCTACACTAAGCTCGGAGCTGATATTTTTTAGTTCAATAATGTTATCTTTTATTTCATATTCAAATCCTGTAGGTTCTTCTACACTTCCTTGATATACTCTGTAATAATCTTTTGAGAATTCAACATATACTTTGCTGAAAACAGTATTGATGTAGTTACACGATACAAATTTTTCGAATACTAAGTATATAAATTCAGATGAATATTTTCCACTAGGATTTTTTCTGAAATATGATGCAAATATTCTATATTCTCCAACTGTATCTTTAATATCTCTAAGAATTTCTTTTAGTTGTACCAAAGAATCTTGTATATCATCCAAATCATGTTCTTTAAAATAGTACAAAGAGTCTTCTTCCTTGAAAACACTAGAATGTTTCATATTATTATCATAATATATTCCAGACTTAAATTGATTTGTATATAGCCACATTCAACCAATAAATGCAACAAAGTTTAAAATAATAAATTTTTCTTTCTTGTAATAGGATTATCGAAATCAAGTCTCTTTCTTGGTCTGTTATTAAGTATGTTCTGCACGAAGCTCACAAATTTATCTTCAAGTAAAGTAAAGTCCGTTTTCTTAGGTATATATTGTCTTATAAGCCCGTTTAGATTCTCATTTGCACCTCTCTGCCACGGCTTATACGGATGAGCAAAGTAGAAATCAACTCCTAATATTTCTGCAATTAAAGAGTGATAAGCGAACTCTTTTCCATTATCTGCTGTAATAGTATGAATATTGTCTCTTTCGTCGTAAAGTAGCTCTATAGTAGCATTTACGATATCTTCGGCACTTCTGCTTTTTGTTTTTTTCATCCACAGCATCCCGGAAGCCCGGTCGTTTATAGTTACTATTGCCCCCTTATGATTCTTGCCTATAATTGTGTCTATTTCTAAATCTCCAAATCGTTTTCTTTCCTCCACTATAGTCGGTCTTTCGTCAATATCACGTCGATTTACTATTGTCCCCCGACTTTTGTATTGGCTGCCACGTTTTTGATACCTCCTGCCTTTACGGCGAAGATGCAAGTGCAAATCCTGACCGTTTGCTTTGCATTTCCAAATATGCTGATATATACTTTCGTGAGAAACGCAAGGGATATCGTTCTTTCGGCAGAATCCAACTATTTGCTCAGGACTGTAATCCAGCTCCAGATAATACCTAATTGTCGCTTTTACAGAATCTGTCATATACGTACGCTTGTGTTTCCATTTCTGCCGAGTTTCGTAGTACTTTTGTGCATTTTTGCTGCTATAAATACCTGTACGCTCGTTAGTATTACGTTTTATTTCCCTGATGACAACTGATTTGTCTTTGCCAATCGTCTCAGCTATGTAAGTAATTGATTTTCCTTTTGCTAACAAGCATTCTATTGTATATCTTTGTTCTCTGGTGATATGTGCCATTGCAACCCTCTTGTTTGGACGCTGGAAGGAAAAAATGCGCATATTTTCCATCAAAACACGGAAGGCAGATTTTTTCTGCTTTCCTGTTTTGAAAAATTTATGCTTTTCTTCTATAACGTCTCATCTAAGTGTTGCATTTATTACTTGAATTTAGAATATTTTATTGTATTGCAATAAGGAGTCCATTTTAATTGTTGCCATATGCAAACTTTGGAATCCATTAACCGGGAGTGGCCAGTTGGCAATTTTTAAAGATTCAATACATTCACAAGTATCTATAGCTACTATTACATGTCGTATGTCTTCAAGCTCTGAAATTTTTCCAACTACCGTAGTATCTACCTTAAAAAAGCAGTCGGGCAGATCTTTGTAAGCTAAAGAGTCTTGTGCAAAAATCGGAACAGCACTTAAAAAGAGCAGTCCCATTAAAATCATTTTCATTTTTTTCTTCCTTTAATTTGTAAACATTGAGAAATAGTTAGATCAAATATAGATTCCTTGAAATTAGTATATATTGACATTATTATTGTCATTGTATTAAATGCAATATATATATATATTTAAAATATAATTATAGAAATATTTTTTGCTGTTCAAAATATTACAAATCTTCTATATTGTCATTTTGTAGTTGATTAAGATTATTAGATTCAATTTCCAGAGAAGGCGGAGGAGTGAGGCTAACAGATGCTCCTGACGAACTTGTAATTATCGACAAATAAACGATACCTGTATCATTAGTATACTAGGGGGCTTTTTAAAAGCTCCCTTTTTTTATTGACAAATATCTTTTTCCAGTTGATATACACTGTAAAGTACGTCATTGACCTTGATATTGGCCAATGATCCGCTGTCAGTGCAAAGCATAATATAAGGAGAATTATAAGGCGTCCAAGGCAAACCGGCAAATTCCATTCCCGATACCTCATAAAGACATACCGACGGGATCTTCCATGAAGCAGCAAGATGCACAGCAGCAGTGTCAGGAGTCAAAAGCATATCAACTGTAGAAAGCAAACAGGCCCATTCGTGCATCGACCCAACCTTTGGAGCTATTCTTGCGCTTGTTCTTTCACTTATTTGATTCATTTCATTAGAATAATCACCGGTGCCAAAACAAACTATGTCATAATCAGGTCTGGCAGAGGCCAACTTATTGATTAACTCTATAAGATTATCTAATCCCCAAAATTTATTTCTAGTAGAGCCTGAGAGATTAATTCCAAATCTGAACTTATCTTTTGTACCCATAAGATTCTCAGCATTTTTCTTCTCTTCTTCTGTCAAAGGATAATTTAAATCAAGTTGAATTTCATTAGGATTGATGTCAAAGGGAAGAAGTAGATTAGCGATCCTATCAACTATATGATATTTTAGCTTATCTTTAAGAGGCACTAAATGAGAATATACATGAGCATTTGCTTTCTCGATTCCTAAGGAGAACTTTGGTTTCGCCAGCTTAACAACTATAGAAGAAGTAGTAGAAGCATTATCATATAAATCTATTATCAAATCATACTTCTCATGTCGCAGTTTTTTTAAGAGCAGTAGATTCTCTTTCAAATTTCTGTCGTATTTATAAAAGGAATCGCAAAATGGTTCAAATGCTCTTTTTGCTCCATAGTTCCTATGGCTGAGCAAAACATCTATTTTAACTCCGGGCAAAGCCTTTCGCAAGTTACTTAAAACAGGGACTGATACCAGCACATCACCTATTCTGTCCTGTCTTAGTACTAATATTTTTTTCAAATTAGATAAATTGAAGACAGAGCCGGGGTCACTGATTTCCTGCTGATACGAATGATAAGAAAGCGAAGAAGTGATCTTGTCTCTTATGTATAGTTCTATATTTTTTAATATTGCCATAGTTCTTAAAACAAAAATACGGAAATCAGCAATGATATGTAAGTAAAAATGAGGCTTTACTAAAGATTAGCGGATGCTTAACTTTATGAACAAACCGGCATATTAAATGTGTGCCATATTCTATTTTTTACTATATTAAACAAAACACAATTAAAGTACTCATAATCATTAATTCCATAAGCTACTTAAATACATTTAGTATTATCTCCGTATATTTGAAATAAAGACTAAATATTTTGCGTTTTTATCGTATTTTTGTAGTAAGGAATAAACGATTTAGACAAAACACCAAACAAATAGAATATCCATGGCTCTTTTTAGATTATTTTCCAACGACGTTGCAATCGATTTGGGCACTGCCAATACTTTGATCTGGATGAAGAGTAAAGGCATTGTTTTAAATGAGCCTACTATAGTTGCTTTTGATCGTTCCAGTAAGCACATCATTGCTATTGGGCACGAAGCACAGTCTATGGTCGGCAAAACTCACAAAGATATTAAAATAATCAGACCGCTCAGAGATGGAGCGATAGCTGATTTTGAAATAACAGAAGGAATGCTCAGAGCTTTCATCAGAAAAGTTTCTATGTCTTGGCAACCTGCTCGTAGGGTTGTAGTTTGCATACCTTCAGGACTTACTGAAGTAGAAAAACGCGCAGTTAGAGACAGTTGCGAGCATGCAGGTGCAAAAGAGGTACATCTGATTGCCGAACCTATGGCTTCTGCTATTGGTATCGGGCTAAATGTACACGAACCAATCGGAAACATGATTGTTGACATTGGTGGTGGTACTACAGAAATTGCGGTAATTGCTCTTTCAGGTATTGTAAGTGATACTTCGATTCGTATTGCCGGTGATGAAATGACAAATTCAATAGGCCAGTACTTCAGAAGACAACACAATATACTAATTGGTGACCGTACTGCTGAAATGATCAAATGCTCTGTCGGCTCTGCAGTCCAACTTGAAGAAGAAATTGAAATAGAAGTAAAAGGACGCGACCTGGTATCAGGTATCCCTAAAATGATACAGGTAAGCTCTGCCGATATAAGAGAAGCATTGTCTGAAGCTGTAAATGAAATAGTTGAAGGCGTTTTAAGGCTATTAGAAAAGACTCCTCCGGAATTATCAGCTGATATTTTTGACAGAGGTATTATGCTCTCAGGTGGCGGCGCACTTCTTAAAGGTCTTGATGAAAGATTGAGAAGAGAGACAAGCCTTCCGGTGCACGTTGCTGAAGATCCTTTGACAGCTGTAGTAAGAGGCACAGGTATGGTTCTGGAAAACTTTACAGAATTTTCATCAGTCTTAATCAAAGCCAGCAGATACTAAGAAAGTATACTATATATAAAAAAAAAGCGAGCCAAAAGGTTCGCTTTTTTTATATATACTCCAATAGTTTTTATATTGTAGTGTCCCTAAATATGATTAGATTTAAATAAGCATATAAACTTATTAAAAAGAGTGATATAAAATGGCTAAGCTAACAGAATTGAAAGAGTGGAAAGCTTTAGATTCTCATTCTAAAGAAATGTGTGATGTCCATATGAGAGAGCTTTTTGAAGCAGATCCTAAACGCTTTGAAAATTTTTCCCTGAAGTTCGACAAAATACTGTTCGATTTTTCGAAAAACATAATTGACAATACAACACTTGATTTACTCTCTAAATTAGCCCACAGTTGCAACCTTAAAGACAAGATGGACTCCATGTTCAATGGGGACAGGATAAACTCGACAGAGAGAAGAGCTGTGCTTCATACTGCTCTTCGCAGCTACTCAGACAAACCAATAAAAGTAGATGACTGGGATGTGATGCCTAAAGTAAAAGCTGTTCGCAAGCAGATGCAAATGTTCTGCGACAACGTTCACGAAGGCAAATATCTTGGATTTACCGGAAGACGATTCACAGATATAGTCAATATTGGCATTGGTGGTTCTGATCTTGGGCCCCGAATGGTTTGCAAAGCATTAACTCCGTACTCTCGGGCTGGTGTCAAAGTGCATTTTGTATCAAATATCGATGGCACTGATATAACTGAGACTCTTACGCAGCTAAATGCTGAAACCTCTCTTTTTATAGTAGCTTCTAAAACTTTTACTACTCAGGAAACTCTTACTAACGCAAATACTGCTAAACAGTGGTTCTTAAAGCAAAAAGGAGTTAGTTCTAAAGATGTTGCAAAACACTTTATAGCACTATCCACTAACGAAGCCAAATGTAAAGAATTTGGTATAGATCCTAAAAATATGTTTGGATTTTGGGACTGGGTTGGCGGCAGATATTCACTATGGTCTGCAATTGGACTCTCTATTGCTCTCTATATAGGATATGATAATTTTGAGGAATTACTAAACGGAGCATATGAAGCAGACATTCACTTCAGAAACACTGAATTTCAGCACAATATACCCGTGATAATGGCTCTTTTAGGTATTTGGTATAATAACTTCTTCGGTGCAGAATCATATGCAGTTATCCCTTATGAACAGTATCTAGAAAAATTACCAGAATTTTTGCAGCAATTAGATATGGAATCTAATGGTAAAACTATTCAAAAAGACGGTGAAGTAGTAGACCACCTTACCGGACCAATTGTTTGGGGGACTGCTGGTACAAATTCTCAGCATTCCTTCTTCCAACTGATTCACCAAGGGACAAGGCTTATTCCTGTAGACTTTATCGGAGGCTGCCAATCGCATAACCCAACGGGAGATCATCACCATAAGCTTATGTCCAATTTCTTTGCTCAAACAGAAGCTCTTATGAAAGGAAAAACTGTGGAAGAAGCTTTTGAAGAATTGCAGGCTGCAGGCAAATCTATGGAAGAGATAGAATCTCTTATTCCGCATAAAATATTTGCAGGTAATAGACCTACTAATACGATTTTATATGACAAACTTACTCCGGGCGTTTTGGGAAGCCTCCTGGCTTTTTACGAACATAAAGTTTTTGTGCAAGGCGCAATCTGGGAGATTAATTCTTTCGACCAATGGGGAGTAGAGTTAGGGAAACAGCTTGCCAAGGCTATATTGCCTGAGCTAAATTCTTCAGCTAAAACAGATGGCCATGACAGCTCAACAAATAATCTCATAAATTATTATAAGAAAAATCAGAAGTAGAACTGATTAAGAGCGAACAAAGTGTAATCGAAAAAAAAGAGCCAGGTTAGCAATCTGGTTCTTTTTCTATATATGTGCTTTTATCACAGACTGCTTGAAATTCTGATATAGGTTCAAGTCTGAATTAAGGGTTTCATTTTTTTCTTCAAGTGGAATCTTAGAAAGAAAGAATCATTCATTCAATCAAAAATACACTCAATCCACTGTCCAAATACTATGTATGCAATTGCCAAGTCTCTGTTGACATATTATAAGTTATCACTCCGGAAACTCATCAAACTTCTTGACTTTATGCAATTCCATATCCCAATTAGCCTTTTTACTAATAAAAATATGACCATCCGGATCTTTATCTAAATCTGTATCTAAACTGCCTGCAGGAACAACCAGCAAAGTGCCATCCATCTGCATATTCGGCAATGCGGCTCCGCAGTTGCTACAAAAGCTCCTCTGATGAGAAGAATTGGGTACTTTGAAAGTCCTGACTAACTCTTTGCCACTTAGCCATTCCAAATTAGCATCACCGGAAAAAAGGTTTGAAGCATGTGCAGAACCACTTCCTTTCCTGCAATAACCACAATGGCAAAGATAAAAACTGTCAAAATCACCAGATACTTTATATTTAACTTTCCTACAAAGGCAAGAACCTGTATAATCCATTTTTATCCTATATAATCATCTAAAACAAAAATTTGCGATTTTTACAATACTGAAAATCCGAAAAAGGTGCAGTTCCTTTGTCTGGTATTTAGTCGATCCTGAAAAAGTCAAACAAGAGCAAAAACGATTAAACAATAGGGCACTAAATTCAAAATTAGTGCCTTTTCAAATTTGGCAAAAAGAAAACGCAAGTTACTAAGTAGCTTTTTGAAGTTAAAAGCTGCACAAGCCAGCATCACATTTATAGAATCTCCCTCTAATCCCTTCAAAAAGTTTCTGCCTAATCTGTAATCTGATTTTAAATGTCCTATAATTGGCTCTATTGCTGATCTTCTTCTAAATCGTTTTCTGTAAGATTGTGATTTCACCTGCTCTCGGGTTCTTTTATGCACTCTTAATAACTCAGTATCACCAATTTTTTTCCTCCCACGGTATCCCTCGTCAATTAAGACTTTTTTCGGATGTCTATTGCATAAGCGATGATATTGCTCTAGAGCTGATGGCAGAGTATGACCATCATACGGATTCCCGGTAAAATTTAAAGCACCGACAATTATATTGCTGTTTTTTGTTGTCAGTATTGATACTTTAGAGCCAAATTCATAACGTTTATTTGGTTTTCCTTTAGAAATACAGGCTACTTCCGGTTCGTGAAAACTGTAAACTTTATTTTTGTCTTTTCTTGTCTGGGATAATATTTTTTTTGATACTTCTATCTCATTAGAATATGCCAATTGAAGGTCTTTGGGAAGTTTACGTAGTAAATCTCTGAGAAGTCTTGCACTAATTGTTTTAATTTTTCTTGCTGCACTGCGCCCTTGTTTTGCTCGCTTTGGTGTTGATAAATATCTCAAATACCATTTAAGTGTTGGGATTGTGCGTTTATAAGATTGACGCAAACGAACTTTCGTCTTATCGGCTATTCGCCATACCCAATTAATAACTTTTAGATGTAATTTTGTATCTGTTGGAAAGGTAATATTTTTTTCCTGAACGGTAGTGTCTGCTGTTATTTCAGATTCCATAGCTTTTCTGCCATGAAGTTTTATCGATATTTGTAATATTTTTTCTGCTCCGGATTCACCTATCCTTTTTCGAAAAACTGTTAATTCCGATGGATCACAAGGGAAGTTCCATTGAAACTCAGTTTCACCTGAGAAAAATTGCCAATAAGGATTTTCAAGCCAAGTATAAACCACATTTTCATCTGACATATTGTACATATGTTTCAACATCAGAAGAGATACCATTAAACGTATTGATTTTGCGGGGCGTCCGAAGTTTTTCTTATACTTTTTGCCAAATTCTTCTTCAAATTCTGACCATGGAACTATTTGGCTTAGCTTGTATAAGGGGTGTTTAGGATTTAATGTTTCTGATAAGCCTTCGTAAAGAAAGGAGCTTTGCTGATTATTATTGCGATTTTTCATAACAAAATTGTGATTTAGATTGCAAGATTTTTGTTCAAAAATAACACTTTTCTGCAATCTAAACCACTACTATTCTTACTTAACTCGCTTTATTGATTGGTGATTAGATATTTTTTCAGGATCGACTATTTAAAGTATTAATTTTGCAGTATAAATAAAAAAATCCAATCTCAGAAATTTACCGAGACCGGATTTTTAAATATATCAAATCCTTTCAAAATTATATAATTTCGAAAAGCTCTTCTTTACTTTTTCTAACTTTAGGCATATGCTGAGTCTGATCTTCATCAGAACGATACCCAACAGCAGCCATCACTGCAGACTTTAAGCCTTTTTCTTTCAATCCGAGAATCTCGTCAAATTTTTCATTTTCAAAACCTTCCATCGGACAGGAATCTACTTTAAGCTCAGCGCAAGCAGCCAGTAAAGTGCCCAAACCAATGTATGTCTGGCGAGCTGTCCAATTGTTTTTAGTGGCTAAATCTAAACCTAGAACAGTATTTTTCATAAAGTCGCCATACTGTTTCATCATATCTGCAGGCAGTTTCCTGACTTCGCCCACTAAATCCATATACGTATCTATGTGCTCTTCTTTCACATCATCATAATGGCAGAATATAAAAAGATGAGAAGCATCTGTGATTTGTGCTTGACCCCAAGCTGCAGGTTTGAGTTTGGCTTTTAAATCAGGATCTGTAATAACCATCACCTTATATAATTGCAGGCCATAAGAAGAAGCTGATAATCTAACTGCTTCCATTAGATTTTCAATAACTTCATCATTCACGTTTTTTGTTGCATCAAATTTTTTTGTTGCATATCTCCAGTTGAGATTTTCTATCATTTGCATAAAGTACTCCTTTATCTGGACATGGGTACATCCATAATTAAAAATTTTGAGTTTTCATTTGCTTTAATAGACACAGCGTCAATTTCATATATTCCAATAGCATCACGTCTTTCTAAAACATTTTCTTCTACTTCTATTTTGCCTTCCAAAACAAAAATATAAACTCCATTATCTTCTCTACGAATTTGATAAGTTTCTGTTTCACCCTTATCAAATTCTCCTAACGAAAACCATGCATCTTGATTTATTTGAACTCCCTGCTCATTTTTATCAGGAGATACTATCTGGTATATTTTATTTTTCTTTTTAATATCTCGGATAGATATTTGGTCATAGCTAGGTTTCAATCCTTTTTCTCTAGGGAAAATCCAAATCTGCAAAAATTTACCGATCCTCTCACTTTCTGCATTATATTCACTATGTCTTATGCCGGTGCCGGCACTCATAATTTGTATATCCCCTTCTTCTATTAAAGAGATATTTCCCATGCTGTCTTCATGCCTTAGCTTGCCTTCTAAAGGTATCGAAATAATTTCCATGTCATTATGCGGATGAGTATCAAAACCTGTTCCCGGGGCAATTGTATCATCATTCAGTACTCTCAACGCTCCAAAATTCATCTTTTTCGGATTATAAAAACCGGCAAAACTAAAAGAGTGGTAAGAATCAAGCCAACCTTGATTTGCATACCCCCTTTCTCCGGATTTGTGTATTATATAGTTCATAAACTTCCCGAGATAATCTTTCAATATTAAATAATAACGAAAGGCTGCTCTAATTATTTAAGTTGATGTTTATTGCCATTTTTTTTTATTTATTGTATAAAAAAAACAGCATTATTCTTAAACATAATGTCTAATAATAATGCTGTTCAAATTTACTTATAAATCTTACTATGCTTACATCTTGGATCTTTTAGTCAAGTATTCTCTCAGTGCTTTATCAAATGTATCTGCAGTGCTTACCATGTGGTAATCAATTTTATGAAGCTGGCATTCTCTTTTTACCTGATGTATAAAGTCTGCAACCGCTCCTTTATATGCTTTTTGTATTTGGTATGGCTGAGTCACAATTTCCTCACCGGTTTCCAAATCAATGAAATTAGCACCATCTCCAAAATCAAAGTCTATTTCCTTCGGATCTAAAATCTGAAGTGCTAATACATCATGATTTCTATGTCTAAAATGTTTTAAAGCATCAGTTACGGACTTAATATCATCAAAAAAATCACTAATAATAATAACAAGCCCTCGCCTTTTAATTCTTTCAGCTAATTCATCCAAAGCCTTTGCCGTTCCTGTTTCATTTGCAGGCTCATAGTCATCTATAGTCTTCAGTATGGGATGTATAAATGAAGGTTTAGAGTTTGGAGGCAGATACTTTTTTAATTCAGAGTCATATAAAGCCAAACCAACAGCATCTCTTTGCCTAATCAGTAAAGTGGAAAGGGCTGCAGCAAGATAGCTGGCATATTCAAATTTACTTATATGTCCCTTAGAAGCATATTTCATGGAGGCTGAAGAATCAACTGCAATCACAGCTCTGAGGTTTGTTTCTTCTTCATATTGCTTCACATAATATTTATTAGATCTGCCGTATACTTTCCAATCAATATGTTTTATTTCATCACCCGGGCGGTACTGTCTGTGCTCAGCAAACTCTACAGAAAAACCATGATACGGCGATTTATGCAATCCTGTGATAAACCCTTCTACCACAAGTTTTGCTTTCATCTCTATATTCTGTATTTGAGCTATTACTTCGGGTTTTAGATATTTCTTATAGTCATTCATTCTAAATTCTCAAATTTGCCGATTTTTATATTATCACTATTCTTTATGTTGCAGACTGCAACAGTCAGACAATATAGTATAATTCCTAAGAGTCACAATCAAAATAAGTCATTTACCTTGATTTCAAACATTCTGTTCCAATACTTTCCTGTAACATAGAAGTGATTTGTTTCACTGTCAAAGGCAATTCCATTAAAGGCCTCAGCATCAGGATTTTCCTCTAAAGTTTTTCTTAGCTCTGAACAGTCAATTATTCCCGTCATTTGATTGGAATTCAAATCAATAACAGCAATTGCATCTGTTGTATATATATTTACAAATGCAAGATTATCTACTCTTTCTATCTCATTGAGTGCATTAACAGGTGCACCATTGTGATATAGAGCAATAGTATTTTTGACCTGAAATGTTCCCGGATCTATAAATCTAATAAAGTTAGAACCATCAGTCATAATCAAGAGACTATCTTTACTGCATGAAAGCCCCCAACCTTCTCCCGGGTATTTATACTCTCTTTTTAATTCGAAAGTATTTTTATCATAAACAAAGCATTTGCCGGAAGTCCAGGTAAGCATATAAATCTCATCATTGCAAAGAGTGATTCCCTCTCCAAAATACTCTACCGGTAAATCTGTTTTTTTCAATACCTCTCCGGTCTTAGGATCAACTTTTCTAAGTGAAGACTCGCCTCTTTGTCCTGTAGATTCAAACAAAAAGCCATCATGAAGAAACAGCCCTTGCGTATAAGCAAGCGGATCATGCTTGAAGCTTCTGACCACTTCAAATGTGTATCTTTTCAATTCTGTATTTACTTTTTTACCTTTAGAAGCTTTTGATGTAGACATATTATTTTTCATTTCTGCATTATTTGAGCATGCAAATAGCGTAATAGCAAGACATATTAAGAAGATATATTTCATTGCGCAATATCAAAATATATAAAGAAACAAATTTAGTCCATTTCAAGTTTAGATAAAAGAAAATTTAATAAGGCTTCTCACATGAGCTGTAAGAAGACAAAGAAAAGTAGTTGGTTTTAGGGTAGCTATTTACTTTCAAAAGGAATGTAAATTTTTGCCGTGCCGTGAAGCATATCCTTACTGATCATCTGCCAGATTTTTTGGTATTCAGCATCTTTTATTTCAGTATTATGATGAACAACCACAGCTCCACCGTCTGATACAATATCTTTAGCCAGTATCATACCATGCTTCAGGTCAGCAATTTTAAGTTCTTTAGAAGACACATAGACTTTATGTCCTGTTCCAGTAAGCCAGTCCAGCATTAATTCGGGATCGTAAAAATCCACTTCCACAAATTCGTTTTTAACTTTTTGATTATCCGGCGAAATCAATTCATTGATATCTATTAAAAGTGCACGTTGAGGTATTTTAAATGCGTTACTTTCACCCTCATCAGCTAATGCTAAAAATGCTTTACGTACGGTGTCTTTATACCAATAAGAATTCTGGTTTATTATATTCATTGCAGTTTTTTGTTTCTTTTTGGTAGTCTCAGGTGACTGAAGAATCTTTTTGTCGCGCATTAGAGTTGCATATTCTTTCTCATCTAGACTAAAGACACTTTTTACATATAGGTTAGCCATTGCTAAAATTTGAGATTCTTCACTAAGTCTCATTCCGGGTATACCATCAGGGAAACCGGTACCATCCGAATGTTCCCAAATATGTTCAACCATTTCAATAGCTTCTTTGAGTGGTTTAACATTTTTTAAGATCCTAAGCGCTCTTTTAAAATAGTGGAAATAATTACTTCTATGCTGTGGCACTAAAGTGTTTGGATTGGCAACCTGAAAGTAGTTTGGCATAGTAGAAATTGAAAAATTATGAAGCAGCGCTGCAATCATAAGATTCTTTCTCTTTGGCTCCTCCAAATTCATCTTTTCTATCATGTCTTTCACAAGTGAAGAAACATAATAAGTATGATCCACAAAGCTAAATTTATTCAATTCTCTAATATAAGTTGATAGAGCGAGTACAGAATTATAATCTAATTGCTTAAGTTTTTCAATAGCTAATTGGCTATTAGCTTCTTCCAGCTCTGTTTGTAAATTTTCAAGACTCTGTGAGGAGGTCAAATATTGTTCCTGATCTTTAGCTTGAGCTTTTTCTAAAGATTCCACTTGAGTTTTAAGTTCAAGATTCTCTTTAGTTACCTGCTCAATTGCTACACTTTTACCTGAAATCAAGTTAGATAATTCACTAATCTCATTTTGAAGAACGGCATTAGCTTTATTCAGATTATCTACTTCATGTCTAATTTCTTTATTTTGTTTATCCAACCTGTCCATATTAGCAAGTACTTCAGCAGAATCATCCGATTCGAGTATTTCTTTAGTTTGAAGTTTCCTCTGCAAATCAGCATACTTGGCACCTAACACAGCAGCTTGGAATAAATCAAAATTTGTGCATGGGTATTTAATATACATCAGAGCACCGGTATCTTTCAAAATCGGGATAAGCTCTTTAGGTTCTCTAATGTCTGTAATAAGAATTCTTGATGCATAAGGGCAGGCTTCTTTGAGATCTGCAAGCAATTCAAATCCTTTTGTAAAGTGATTTGCGACTTCAACAAAAATGGCTACAGGTTTAATCCCTTGTTCCACTAAATCAAGCATCTCGTCTTTATTATATACAAAGTCAAGATTAAAAGTTTTCGATAATGCTTTTTCCAATTGAGACTGCAACTCGGAAGAAAAGCAAAATATAAATATTTTTTCGTGTAGTTCTGCCATCTCTGCTAAGTTTGATTACTTCATTAATACTATATTATTCGACAGATATATCAATATCTATACCATTATTATATTATACAATATACAAAACTTAGTTTTTAATTATAAGTAATCTTTGGTAAGTATAATTAGAAATCTTTATATGATACCTGAAAGTATGTTAAAACATAAAAAACCACGACAATATCACTAGAGTTGTGGCAAATCTATCAAAATACTTCTTATGCTGATATATTGTTGTCTATTCCCTTTCTTTTGGCACAAAATACCGGATGCCTTTGATAAAAGTATCAAATTTCGAAATATTTATATCATATGTGCCGGGAGTTGCTGTAAAAGCAACTACATAAGCCACTTTGTTTTTGAATAAGAAAACACATTTTGTTTTATATTCTAAGCCTCTGATAACTGTATTCAAAATATGCGATTGAGTTTCGCCTGAATCAAGGACTTCATGTGACTTTACTTTCGTGCCTAATCTTCGATATTCTAATTCTATCAAATCTTCTACATTTTTGATTTCATCTCTTTTATACGCAGTTATGGTGACTGCATTTTCAATTTCAGTCTTCTCCAGTTCACTGTAAACTTTAGGCATTCCCCAATCGATTATTGATCTGTTGTTTGCCATATCGTCCTTCAATTCTCCATAAATCACCCACTCTGATGGGACTTGAACTGAAAAACCATAAACTTCATTTTTGTACTCTGTCTGGCTCCGTAGATTTACCAAAGCTGTCATTAAAATAAGGCAAGTGATTATTGTTTTCATTCTATCTCCAATTCATAGTTATTTACGATATCTTGTTAAACTCACAGCAACTACTTCATCCCCAGAAACTCAAGATGCTTAACTTTGTGATATCGCAATGCTGCTTTTATGCATTCTTTTAGTTCTATCACAGGAATGTCCTGATCTAATTGAAAAACTATTGCACGCTTACCTTCATAATTGAAAGTGTGCTCATAGACTAGCCTGAAAGTCTCTACTAATCTACTTGAACATTGGAAATATAATGCGAACTTATCATGATTCTTTTCTTTCCAGTCCATTCGCAAAGTGCTGCCAATTTTAGTAATAAAACTTGGCTCTCCCCATTTCAATGTTTCTTCAATTTCTGCAATCTCGGGCATCTCCTCAGCAGTTTCAATCACTAACCTACGCAACAGACGCATTTTATCCCTTACAAAAACGGGATAGTTGTCAAATATCGTATTTATTTCCGGGTTAGTTTTAATATTCATCGTACTTCCTGATATATTATGTTTTTGCAATATAGCAAATCAACTGTTAATTCTTATGCTATCATTAAATAACAAGTATTATAAATCAATATTTTACATATATCCGGTTTGCAATGCCACTTACTTTGGCTATATTACAATATCTATAGCTCATGCGGGTTAATTAATAGTAGAATCTGTAATCCAATAAGGAACATAAATGACTGAACCGGGCCTTTCATATAAATATGAGTACTCAGCGGGAAAACCCACTATTCTTTTTATACATGGTTTCATGGGGAGTGGAGATGACTGGCAAGATATAATCAAAAAATTAGATGGTAAATATTCTGTGCTGACTATTGATCTGCCCGGGCATGGCAAATCCTTAATAGAAAAGGAAGAGTATTTTAGTTTCCATTATGTAAATAAATCTATTAATACTATACTGGATTTTTTACAAATTGACAAAATCTATATTTGTGGCTATTCAATGGGTGGCAGAGTTGCCCTTAATTATGCCACTCGCTATCCCGAAAGAGTAAAAAAGCTTATTTTGGAATCATCCACTGCAGGCATTTCCGGAATCAAAGAAAAAAAGGAACGCCAAAAATTAGATGAACTAATGGCAGAAAAACTTGAAAACATTCCTTATTCGAAGTTTTTAGTTGAATGGTATCAGTTGCCGCTATTCTCATCACTCAGAGATAATCACCGACATTATGATATTATAGCTTCAAAAAAAGGTAATAATCCTAAACAACTTTCTATTTCTATGAGGAAAATGGGCACCGGCAATATGGAGTCAATGTGGTTTAAACTCAGCTACCTATCTATGCCTACGTGTATAATACATGGCGAATATGACACCAAGTACTCTGACATAAGCCAAAAAATGCAGGAACTTATACCAAACTGTACTGTCCACAAAATCAAAAATGCAGGACATGTACCGCATATAGAAAACACACAGGCTTTTCTGAATATTCTGCAAAAGTTCCTTTTGGCCAGATAGATCCTTAGAAGCAACTGAACTTGCATAAAAGGCTGTCTCATGGGTGAAAATACTTCTAAAACTGCTCCAACTACCCCGTCACTTTCCTTCGACAGGCTCGAGATAAACTAGCTCAGCACATCACTTTGTCAAGGAGGCTTTTTTTTGAATCTTACATACAAACCGAATTTTTTACCCTCTTGAGGGTCGATTTTCATAGAAAATCGGGGTGGATTAAGAAAGTAAGATCTCAACTATTAAGACACTCCAACTACCCCGTCACTTCGTGACACCCCTTTACTTTCCTTCGGCTACGCTCAGGATAAACTCAAGCTCAGCACATCGCTTAAAAAGAAGGGGAATGTTTGGATTGTGGAATCTCCAATCCAGGTGTTGCCATAGGCTATTGTTTAGAGGCTTTCAGGCTCGGGTAAATCTTCCAAACCGCATTTTTTACCCTCTTGAGGGTCGATTTTCGAAGAAAATCGGGGTGGATTAAGAAAGTAAGATCTCAACTATTAAAGCACTCCAACTACACCGTCACTTCGTGACACCCCTTTACTTCGGCAAGCTCAGCACATCGCTTAAAAAGAAGGGGAATGTTTGGTTTGTGGTATCTCTACCCATAGTTTTGCTATGGGTTTTATTGCTTAGAGCCTTTCAGGCTCGGATAAATCCTCCAAACCGCATTTTTTACCCTCTTGGGGTCGATTTTCTGAAAAGAAAATCGGGGTGGGTTAGAAAGTAAGATCTCAAATTTTAACACTGCCCCCAACTACCCCGTCACTTCGTGACACCCCTTCTTTCGAAGAAGGGGAATTCTTGGATTGTGGTATCTCTAATCAAGGTGTTACCATAGGCTATTGTTTAGAGGCTTTCAGGCTCGGGTTAATCCTCCAAACCGCATTTTTTACCCTCTTGAGGGTCGATTTGAGAAGAAAATCGGGGTGGATTAAGAAAGGACCTCTCAACTATTAAGGCACTCCAACTACACCGTCACTTCGTGACAAACCTTTACTTCGGCAAGCTCAGCACATCGCTTGAAAAGAAGGGGAATGTTTAGAGCGGTCTAATCCTAAAAAAGGTTGACATATTTCAGGCAAAAACCAATTCAAGAGTTTATACTGAGCAACGTCGAAGTGAACTAGAGTGTTTGATACCGCAAATATTAGTATTACAGCTCAAATATTTACTTAAGTAAAAGCCTCTATTTTGTTATTATGATTACTAAATCTCTAATAACTTCTGTGCAATTTGGACTGCATTAGTAGCTGCACCTTTTCTCACATTATCAGCTACTACCCATAAGGCAAGAGCATTTTTAGCAGAAGAATCTCTTCTGATCCTTCCCACAAAAATTTCATCTTTGCCATTTACACTTTGAGGAGTCGGGTACACTTCATGCTTAAGATCATCTACCACTTCTATGCCATCAGCATCACCCAACAATCTACGAACTTCTTCAAGCTCTATTTCTTTTTCAAAATCCAAATTTACAGACTCTGCATGGCCACCCAAAATTGGAAGTCTAACGCAAGTATAAGAAACAGGTAAATCTTCAATATGAAGTATCTTCCGTGTCTCATTCACCATTTTCAATTCTTCTTCAGTAAGGTCTTCTTGTGTCTCTGATATAGAGTGAAACATTGTATTGAAGGCAATCTGGTGTTTACCTTCTACTTTGTTACCCTCAAGTTCGCCCAGCAATTTATCTATACCTGCCTGACCTGCGCCTGAAATAGACTGATAAGTAGAGCAAATAACTCTTTTCAGATTATACCTTTTATGCAGTACTTGTAAAACAGGCATAAGTTGAATTGTGGAACAGTTCGGATTAGCTATAATGCCTTTATGCTTTTTTATATCATCAGGATTTACTTCCGGCACTACTAACGGTACTTCATCATCCATTCGCCAGGCACTACTGTTATCAATTACTACACAAGCTGATTTAACAGCATAGGGTGCATACTTACGAGACGTGCTTCCGCCTGCGGAAAACAAAGCTATGTCTATATTTTCAAAAGAGTTTTCAGTTAATTCTTCTACTATATATTCCTTATCAAATGCTTTAATTTTTGCACCTGCGGATCTTGAAGAAGCTAATAACTTCATATCAGCAAAAGGAAAATTTCTTTCTTCTAAAACTTTCAGCATTGTTCTGCCTACTAGGCCGGTAGCACCGACTACTGCTATATTTGGTGTTTTATTTTCCATAATATTCAAAGTGTGATTGTTTCAATAATTATCATCAATCTATTTTTCTCTATACTATCTACCACCTGCAATTGACATTCTTATATCAAGACCTACCTGAGTTGTATGGAATCCAGGAGAAGCCGCACCTTCAGTAAATGTACCTTCATATCTGAAGAAAAGTGCTGCAGTAAATCTGTCTGAGATAGAGTATCTGGCACTTGGCTCTAAGATAATCTGCTTGTTACCGTTTAGAGTTCGACCATCATTTTCATTCAAGCTTGTTTTATCTAAAATATCATATGTGGCACTTGAGTTATTTTTATATGTAAATAGGAACGCATATTCAAGATCGTTCTTTAAGACAATACCGAATAGCGGAAACTCAAATCCCTTCATAGTATAACCCGCTCTGACAGTAATATCATCTGTCTGCTGTCTGGTAATAGTGGATCTATTAGCAGAGTTTAGATTATAAGATGTTTTTGTACTAAATTTTGCTTCTGCTGTAAGTATACCATCAAGTAAATCTTCAGCGAATGTCATATTCCAGCCAAATAGAGGAGCGAATTCATATTCTATAACCTGATTTTGAACAGCTCTACCGTTATCTGTAATAAGTACGTTTTCAGAATAATTTGATTTATATCTATGTTGGAATCTCATTTTATCAATCCAATCAGACCAAAGAGGGAATTTCTCCATACCTTCCCAGGTTATTTCCCAGTTTAGTGCAGGGAGGAATTTGCCAACGGCTCCTTTACCAAATAAGCTAAATGCTTCTAGTCCTTCATAGAAAGATTCGGAGAGTGCGTTTTGCAATGCCTGGTTTTTAGAAACAGTATCTAAATCAGAATTGATAATGCCCGGCTTTCTTTGCTCATATAAATCAATTACATTTTCGATTGTATTGCTAAATAAGTTAAATCCAAAGAAAGATGGGAAACTAATATAAGAACGCTTAAAGTTTTCTGTAGCCATGATATTAGTGAACTCAGGGACACCATTTTCATCAGTAACAACAGTTTGATTTCTGCTGTATCCAAAGTCGGTATTCCATTCAAGGTTTAGAGTAGCTCCTTCCCATAAAGGTCTGGAAGTATTTGCTTTCAAGTTAGTCGTCTGATTGTAACTATCCTGCATAACACCATCAGCAGGTCTCAAGCCCGGATAAGTTTCAAATCCAAGGCCATCCGATCTAAATCCTCCATGCGGATTAGAAATCAAACCCATCTGATATGCAAAACTTGGTCCATACATCTGTTTACTGTCTCTAAAAGCAAGACCTCTTCCCCAGAAGTTGGTCATACCTGTACCGCCGTAAACACCCGGGTTATTAGCAGTATTGTTTTGGTTGAAACTGAAAGTAACTTTTTGCCAATCAAAGAAAATTGTCTTAACAGTGCTTTTTGTCACATCCCAGAAACCACCACTTTGTGCATCTTGAGTTTCTTTGTCTTTTTTATCTTGATTTTTACTTCTGCTTACTCTACGTTTTCTCTCCGGTTTAGCACCACCAAACCATTCGTCACCCAATCTCATCAGATCCCAGTCCACTTTAAATCTAATTGATGCATTATAGCTTGCATTTTTAACAATATCTCTGATAGCAGGATCAGGCTGCATTGGGTTTTGCCACTGGTAATTTACATTATAAGCACCTGACAACTTAAAGAACTTGCTCATTCCAAATATATTAGGAAGCACAGGTTTAAAGTTGATATTAACAGTTTGCGTATGGAGGTTATTATCACCTAAATTCAAGCCACCGCTAAAGATATATTTCCATAGCTCTGAACCTGATCTTTGTATACCGTTTTCATCTAATTCATAAGGAACAAGAGTCGAATTTGTATTTACTGTATATTGAATTTCAGGGCTCAAAAGTCCGCCTTCAGAAAGTTTCCAATTGAATGATGCACTTTTTATTGCAGTGAAATCTCTAAATACTGGACTTGGATAATCTAAAAATCTTGATTTTTCCGTCTGTCTTCTTCTGTTCATATCCAAACCGGCATTAAATGCACTAGGCAAGAAGTTTACTTTCCACTCGGAATATGCATCCAGAACCGGCACATCTTTCAAAAATCCTAACGGCTTCACTGTAAGCAAATCCGGAATTGACAAATCATATTTAGCATTAAATCGCCATTGCCAGTTGAATTTCTGTTCGTAAATAGGTGAGCGTTCGAATTCCTGTGCGTAAGAATATCCAAAAGTAAATGCATTCAGAGTTTTATCTACAAGCCAATGGTTGCTCGGCAAACCAAGTTTCATTGAAGTCACCGCCCAACTGTCCTGCACTCTAAGCGATTGAGACTCTACTTTTACTCGCTCTGATATTTGTCTGGCTTCACCTTCTGAATAGCCGCTTCGCCTAGCTTGCGAGTATGCAGCTTCCGCAGCACGTTCAAGTTTAATATCGTTACTTGCTTCATATTCAGGTTTACTCATAAATTCAGAGTGTGTATATGTAATAGGGAGTTTCATTTTACTCATAGATTTAGGTGCAAATTTGTCTAAACTTGCATCCATTGATACAGTCCAATTTGTCTGGCTAACTCTGTCACCAAATCTGTCTTCAAGCTGGTGGAAGTTAGGCTCTCGCCTTTCAAATGAAGCATTGATATTACCCAAATCTGCTAACTTAACATTCACATTACCAACAGCTGCCCAGTCTGCTCGATTCTCAGGTTCAAGCAACCTCATCTCATCTACCCACATCGTTGTAGTTAATTCGTTAGGGAATCTTTCTGCAGGATTTGCAATACCAAGACCAAAGAAATTGACTCTGGTCAAAATCGGATTACCTTTTATGTAGAAGTATGCTAACTCATCACCTTTCACAGGAACAAACTGTCTGTCATACATCATCGCCGTATCTCTGGACTGTTTAATAGCAGTTAGTTCAGTTAAATCTATTTCTATATCCTGCCATCCGCTTACCAGAGGTCTTCTATATTCATAGTAGTTACTGGAGTCAATACCAAATCTAATAAAGAAATTTGCTTTAGGCACAGCACCGCTAATCATACTTGCAGGCATTGAACCGTCACCGTGAACAAACAGCTTTAACTTTTTATAATAGAATATATCCAAAGGTTGGAATATTCTGACTGCCATTCTTTCTTCGCCATATCTTAGATTAGTAACGCTAACTGAAAGAGATTGCTCATTTAATCTGATATCTTGAGTCGCATCCGGATTATTAAGCTGGCGAGGTGCTTCAACTCCAGGAGGCATTGAGTAATAATCAGGAGCTCCGCTGTTATCCCATAAGTTCACAAAAGCTAGTTGCATAACACTATCTGTGGAAGCCACATTTTGGAAGTTATTTATACGTTGCCATTGAGAACCAACCAAACGCCAGTCTGCAATTCGTGCTTTAAACACTCCACCCTGGAATCTAACTCTTATATACTGAATGTTAGAAAACAAAGGATTACCTACTTTAGTTGTTGGCTTTCTAATTGGGATTCTATATAAGTTCCAGCCATTATTGCTACCCTTAATCTGAGGATTAGAAGTAGGTCTTGTATCCAAATTTACTTCATAAGTAAAGTAACTGTTATCTAAAGATACTGTTTGACCATTATTTCTATTTAGAACCTCTGTATCAGGGAACTGACCAATTTCTGAAACCAGTGAGTTACCTTCATAGTTGTTATATCTTATAAAATCACTTTCATCTCTATCTCTGTCATCTTCCTGGAAATCAAATTTATAATCATCTCTTGCAGGATCTTCTTCCAAATTCAACGGATAAGGATATACTTCTTTTTCTTGAGCATTACTTAGAGCATCTATACCTAAATCTTCACCGGAATCGATAATATTATTAGGATAAGTACTTTCTTCTGTGATTCCGTCCTCAGTATCCAAAGCCTGGTTAGGGATAATATCCTCACTTATCTGACCGATATCGATAAACATTTTTGTACTACCAAATCTCTGGTGATCAACTTTCATCATCAATTCGATAAATTCAATATTTTCTGTATCGAAGTTAGTATTAAATGAAGAGAATAATCTCATCATACCACCCCAAATGCGCTCCATATTTGCCTCATTATCCCAAAAGGCATTCCCTTCAATAAATTCAGGGTTTTCAGCATCCACATACAGTGGGTTTTTATTATAGATACCTCTTTTTTCAGGTTCGAATACGATGTGCAATGGAGATATATTTCTGTTACCTTGCTGCACGTCTTTTCTGTTCGGCCACACTTCAGTAGTTGGCACTGACGGAATAAAGTATTGGAACCAGAATGTTCTAGCTCTGTAATTTGATCTTACACTATCATTAGCTCCAATAAAAATATCTTCCGGTTGCGAAGAATGATTCCACAAAGAAGAATTCATACCTAATGAAATATGACGCTGAGCTGCATCGAAGTCATCTATATATACAACGGCAGAACCGTTATCTGATGCAATTGTTGATTTTCTCTTATTTGGAGTTGGCAAAATCATAGCCCATTCACCGCGCAAGTTGATGGAAGATTCTGCTTTTGTATCATAAAACGGAAGTGCATCCAATGCTTTTGTTAACCAAGGAGCTTTCATATTTAATTTTGCATCAAAACCAAGCATACTATTAGAAACAGGTTCATCACCAAGTCTTACTCTATCAACCACTGCAGATTGATCATAATGCATAAAGGTCATACCCAGGACTGCTTCTATATTCCGCTTCTCAAACAGCTTATAGTCGGCCCGAATACCTGCCAGAGTCCTTGTCGAGACATTAAAAATATCCTGCTGCTCGTATTCAATTTTCAAATTGGCATTAGGTAATGTTGCTCTATCATTTTTTAAGG
The DNA here is from genome assembly GCA_942490685.1 of uncultured bacterium. Classification (GTDB taxonomy): domain Bacteria; phylum Bacteroidota; class Ignavibacteria; order Kapaibacteriales; family UBA2268; genus JBFHIJ01. Next base: position 57,585 of record CALNXW010000005.1, on the reverse strand, counting down.
TCAACATCCCTGAATAATAATCAATAATATAATCCTGATATTCCCTTAGTGGTCTGCCGTCAAGTGTTACTCTAACACTTCCCTGCGCAATATTATAACCACCCAGGAAGATCCTATTGGTCTGCTTACCGGTCACTTCACCGGAAATCATAAATCTATCACGAGCAGTATTTCTTCGGGCTACATCATAAGTTGTATCATAAACCGCATCAAAAACATAATTCTCTGCATCTCCCGGATTAAGGTTTCTCTTTGGATCAGAAAAATATGCTCTCAGTCCATCACCAAATGGCTCTGTAGAAGGAAATGTAATAGTACCGCGCCTAGCATCAAAAAACGGAGGCCTTAGGTCAAATGTTCCATCAGCAGGAGTAGTACCCGTGCTGTTATTTACTCTATCCACACCAAATATTGTTACTAGCTTTTCAGTCGAACCTTCTATCACATCCGTAGAGTCATTAGACTGCCTTATGTACCAAATCCCAATCTTCGTTTCCGTAGTATTTACATTTGAAGAATTGATAGAATAAATATTCTTCATTTGCCTATCCCACAAATCAGCAAACCCGGGTTGCATATTAGGTCTGTAGATTAGTTTTAGAATAAGAGAATCTCTCTCTCCCACCAAATAAGACATATCACCAAAATAAATATCATCTTCATTCGATGTAGTAGGCCCTTCAATTCTATATGATACCGCATAATATCTGTCAGGTCTTAAATTATGGATACTCAAAGTACCAAGATTAAAGTCAAAAGTATACTTGTTAGAATCTAGTCTGACAAATCTACCACGCTCCACAATACCTGACTGAATAGGTTTATTTTTAATATCAGGAGTATAAACTTCGCCAAGTTTTCTTCTTAGACCAGGCAAATTTGCATGCGCTACTGAAATAGCAGATCTTGTTTCGTCTACTCTGTTAGTCGCCTCCCATACTTCGATTTCTTTAATTCTTAAGTGAGCAAATTCTTTAGAAGCCACTGGAGTCGAACTTTTAAAATAATCATCATATACTTCTTTATATGCTGTATCGATAAAGAAGTTATTTTTTGCATAATCATAGGCTCTCAGATTGAAATATTGACGAGATGCTCCACCGCGAACGTCAACAAATTTCTTCTGACCTTTTCTCTGAGAAAATAATGTTTTTAAATATAAAGGACCAAACTGGAAATCAGCTCGTACACCAAAGAGTGCTTCACCACCGCTTATAAGAGTAGATTCCAACGGCAAGTTTACATTACCAACTTCCACTAGTTTTATTATTTCATCATCTTCGCCTTCATAACCAATTTTGAATTTATTTTGGAATTCAAACATGCGCTTAGTGTCCCAATCGGTAACTAGTTTTAGTTTATCACCAATTTGAGCATTTACACCTACTTTGATGTCCTGATTAAAAATTGGGGAAGACTGAGTCTGACCAAAAGCTGAAACAGTACCCAAATTTTGAGAATCCCATCTCCAACCAACTCTGATATTTACCTGGCCGTGTACATTCACTCTAATTTGAGGTTTACCAAAAATCCCTATCACAGGATTCGGGGGAAGTGGAATAGTCAGCCCCGTAGATTGAGCCAACATATTTGCAAGGTCGCCTCTGGAAAGAGCTTTTTTCATATCATAAGTAGTAATTACCGAATCCCACACACCTCTTTGAATATATTCCTTTTTCTTTTTGAGGTATGAATCTAAATCTCTCATGTATGTGCTACCAAGATCCACATCGCCGATTTTTTCGCGAGAAGTGACGGTTTGCCCCAGAGTATCAATCTTATCTTCTCTGGAATATATATCAACACTGTCTAATCTGTTCTTTTTATTATTATCATATCTATAGATATCTCCATCAATCTCAGGAGTTTTAAGGAAAGCAGGTTTATAGCGGGAAGTGTCCTTTTCAAAAAGATTATCACGCTGAAACGTCTGAGTCAGATAAAGGCTATACCATAAATTGAAATTATAAAAGACACTAGTTATACCCAAAGACTGGAACATCATTTGCCTTGAATTAACAAAAGAGTTGCTACTATAGTTATTTTGTAAATAGTAGCCACCAAAATATGATTTTGCTGCAGTCAAATGCGAAGGCCACACAAACACAGCTATCACAGTGATTATAAGTAATATCTTATTTATAAAATTAAATGATCTTTTATTTCCAGTCATAAGTCATACCATTTTAAACATGAAGTTTGATTTGGATAAAGTAATCCCGTTACCAAAAAGAGTACTTTTTGGAAGGATACACCATTAGAACTTTACAATTTACTCAATCTTTTATAAAGTAAATAGAAAGTAAGCCACCAAAAGAAAAAAATCTATCAGTGCAATATACTTGTACAAGTATAGTTTTTATTGGTTCATATGGATTTTAACTTGCAGGTATTAAATTTTTATAATATTTTTGTATTCAATTATACAAAAGTGAGTATTTGTTGTCAGACAGCTATAAATATAAGATATCAATCGATGGTATAAGTGACTCAAAGCTAAATTCGCGCATACTAAGGTTAATCAAATCATATTCGGAATTTCCTGTTTCTATAGCAGGAACTGAAAATGCTGATATTCTTATATGTGATAACTCCGATCAACTCAATAGTTATCTGCCTCTCTTTAAATATATTATAGCTTTAGGTGATATAAGTTCAAATAACAGCAATGTATTTTCTATTGAAATAGATACTCACCTAAAATCCAATCTTCAGAATGCTATCTCCTTTCTTGCAAAACAGATTAATTCCAAACCTGATGAATCAGGAGAAAATGAGTATCTGGACAGCATTTCGGATATAGTTTTTTCTATGAACAAGGAAGGCATCGTCACTAGACTAAATAAGTCTTTTGAAGATTTGCTCGATATAGACAGAAAGGATTTATTAGGCAAAAGTTTTATCAATATTGTGCATCATGACGATATAGAACTTTCGATTGAAAAGTTTTCGGAACTTGTCACTAATAAAAAGCCACAAATTATTGATCTTAGGCTTAAAAGAGGTAATGATTCATCCATTGCACTTGAGATAAAGTCCACTCCGATATTAAAAAACGGAGAAATTGTAACGATAAATGGTATAGCCAGAGATATTACCAAGAGAAAACACATTGAATCTGCCTGGAAACAAAGCCAGACTAAATATGAGGATTTGCTAAACTCTATCCAGGATATTGTTATTGTTTTTGATATCCACTGGAAATGCGTATTTGCAAATAATATTTGTAAAGAATACCTTTCTTCTGCCGGTAACAACCAAAAGACTGAAGGTCAAACTCTTTTCCAAATTTTTCCCGGCATTCTGCAAACTGAGCTTTACTCACTGTTAGAAAAAGTAATGCATTCTCGCTCATCTGATAATATTGTAATTAATACTCAGCTGTTTGACGGCAAAAACAGGTGGCTAAATTTTGGGATTTTTCCTGCCTCCGAAGGTATACTTTGCCTAATAAGAGACATTACAGGTTCTAAAGTAATTGAAACCGCCCTGCATGAGAATAGAGAAAATCTGCGCTCCACTCTCATGTCAATGGATGATTTGGTTTATGTACTGGATAAAAATGACATTTTTGTAGATATTTACACTCCGGACAAATCGCATTTGTATCTGCCAGGGCCGGATGAAATTCTCGGCAAAAGTATAAATGAAAGTCTACCGGAAGATATAGCTAACTCATTCAAAAAATATATATCTGCTGCAAAAACACAAAAACAGTCACATGACTTCATTTTTTATATTGATAAATTAAGCAAACGCAAGTGGTTCTCGTCCAGATTTACAGCACGCAGAGCTCCTGATAATACATATCTGGGAACTACCATAGTAGTTCGTGATATAACTGAAAATCAAAATTTCAGAGACAGACTTATTGCCAGTGAAAATAAGTTCAAGACTGTTGTCAACCACTTTGTAGATGGACTGATTTTGTTTGATACAAACGGCACTATCGTTGATACAAATATATTTTTGGGCAAAATTCTTAGGACTGAAAACCGAATACTGCTTAATAAAAACATTTGGGATGTTTTCCAGTTGGCAGGTCTTAATATAAATAATGATCGATACGATTCTGAAACTCTAAAAGAGCTGTTCTATGATTTTAGAGCTAAATCGAGATCAACTAAAAGACTTAGCAAGTTTAATATACATTTGATAGATAACTCATCACGAGATGTATATCTTCAAATTTTCCTATTCCCTTTTGAAACAAATACAGATTTCCTTTTTGCTGCTATTATCAGAGACATTAGCGATCAGGTAAGAGTCGAAAAAGAAATAAAAGCTCTTAATAATGATCTGGAATATAGAGTAAGAGAAAGAACTGCTCAACTGGAAGAAGCTTTCCAGGATTTAAGTCTTGAGATTCACCGACGTGAAAAAATTGAACACGACCTAATGTCTACTAAAGAAGATTTGGCTAAAGCTCTTAGCACAGAAAGAGAGTTAAATGAGATGAAAAATAAGTTTATAACTATGATTTCTCATCAATATCGTACTCCAATCACTGTTATTCGCTCTTCTTTAGATTTGATGGGGACTTATTTCCAAAAAGGCAATACAGAAAAATTTGACAAGCATACAAACAAGATTAAAAAAGCTATCAGCACTCTGATTCAGCTTTTAGAAAATGTTACTGCTTTTCAGTCAAGTAATGATGGCAAACTATCTGCTAAACTTGAAAGTATAAACTTCCAAAGAAATTTGGCGAGAACTATCGACGAAATTAGCATCTATGATAATTTATTTCATAAGTTAGTATTTGAATATAATACTGATGATAAAGAAATCAAAAGTGACCCCAAGTTACTTTACATGATATTTACCAATCTTTTGATTAATTCTATCAAGTACTCTCCTTCAGAGACAGAGATTAAAATCACTGTCGAAAGTGATGAGAAATTTTTCTTTATTAAGGTTGAAGATAAGGGTATCGGTATTACAAAACAGGAACTTAAAGTGATTTTTGATCCTTTCATAAGGAGTGAAAAAGTTTCACCGACGATGGGTTCAGGTTTAGGTCTGACCATTGTCCAAAGATGCTTAGAACTTCTGGACGGCACGATCAAAATAGATAGCGAACCCAATAAATTTACACATGTTCAAATTAGGCTGAACAAGTAACAATAATTAATATCCAGTGATTGATATTTATTTTTTATTGTTGCCTACCTTTTTTATTTTATTATAATTATTGCAAATTATCTAAAGTTTCCGATATGGCAAAAATACTCATTATTGAAGACGATTTCGAAGTAATAGAGAACCTCGCAGAGTTACTCGAGCTGAAGGGATATGAAGTCTTAACAGCTTCAAACGGCAAAATAGGAATCGACTTAGCTATATCTGAGCTCCCGGATCTGGTAATTAGCGACATTATGATGCCTGAAACAAACGGCTATGACGTACTAAAAGCAATTAAATCCTACCCAAGCACTTATGCTACCCCTTTTATCTTCCTTACTGCAAAAGCAGAAGACGCTGACAGAAGAAGCGGCATGGAACTTGGAGCTGACGATTATCTGGTAAAGCCTTTTGAAAATGATGAAGTAATAAAAGCAATTGCAGCTAATCTGAAGAAGTACAAAAATATTAGAAATCATTATGAAACTGACCTAAACGAGCTAAGAACTTCGATTGCAAAGTCCTTGCCTCATGAATTTAGAACTCCTCTCAATTCCATTTTGGGCTTCTCTTCACTTTTATTACAATCTAAAGACAGGCTCACACCTCAAGACATGGACATTATGCTAAATAATATACATGAATCAGGTGTAAGATTGCAGCATTTGATTGAAAATTACAACTTCTATGTTTCGATTATAGGACTTAAAACTTGTGATTATGTAAAAGACGGCCAGGAAATGTTTACTTCTGATCAAATCAATACAATTGCCAGAAGATACAACAGAGAAAATGACATAAATGAGAGTATAGAACATCTAAATGCAAAAATATCCGGCAAACACTTCATTAAAATTATTGAAGAGCTTGCAGACAATGCAATTAAATTCTCAAATCCAAATACTCAAATAGAAATCACAAGCCAGGATAAAGGCAAGTTTGTTTATTACACATTCACTAACTGCGGAAGAGGTTTTACTAAAGAACAAGTAAAACAAATTGGCGCATTTGTTCAGTTCGAAAGGAACCAGTTTGAACAGCAAGGACTGGGATTAGGACTGGCTATAGTGAAGAAAATTGTATCTCTATACGGCGGAAAATTTGAAATTAAAAGCCAACCTAATGATAAAACTACAGTTACCGTTGCTTTCCTAAAGCAGTAGATATACATTAATTGTCAATTAAAGTTTCCCAAGATTATACTTTACACTTTTTTTGATTTCCTTTTTTTTACATTTTACATAGTTGTTAAAAAGGGAATATCGTATGTCAAAATTGTTTTCAGGATTGTCAACAAAATTTGCTCCTGCATATAAACTTGATATTGACAAAATAGTCGAGCAAAGAGAGGTTTTACTTAAAATTCCTTTTATAAAAGATATTATTGATTCTGTTCCTGATATCTTCTGCATTCTCAATTCACATCGCCAACTTGTACTAGCTAATAAAGCCTTCTATAATTTTGTTTCTGATAAAAGTGATGATTCAATGGGTAAAAGACTTGGCGAAACCATGTCCTGTATTCACTGGGATTTAGAACAAGGCGATTGCGGAACTACTGAATTTTGTAAAACTTGCGGTAACGTGCAAGCTACCCTAAAAGCACTTGACGGTAGTAAAACCATCAGCGAATGTGAAATCATAAACAGCACAAATCATCATACATACGAATTTTCCATAACAGCTACCCCTTTACAGGTTGGAAATGAGCGATTTATACTTAATTACCTCAAAGATATCTCCGAGTTAAAAAGGAAATTGGCATTAGAAAGGATTTTCTTTCACGACATCATGAATACTGCCGGCGGTTTGAAAGGATTTGCTGACATTCTTGTAAATTCTAAGCCTGAAGATTCTTACTCATTTATAGAGATAATTAAAAAGCTCTCTGATAGACTAATAGATGAAATTTCTGCTCAAAAAGATCTTATTGCTGCAGAACATGACGAACTTGCATTAACACCTGTTTCTACTTCTTCAATTAGGATACTGGAAAAAGTAAAAGAAATATATCTGAAATATCAAATCCGAAATCATAAGAATATTATCATAGACCAGATCTCAGAAAACATATTTATGACTTCTGATGAGACTCTTTTGATACGAGTACTAGGCAACCTGCTTAAAAACGCCTTAGAAGCCATAGATCAAGGTGATAATGTGCATCTGGCATGCATAAGCAAAGATAATGGCATTGTTTTTACAGTTAGCAACAAAGGCTACATTCCATACGAGCATCAGCTTCAACTATTCAAAAGATCCTTTTCAACTAAAGGTACCGGTCGCGGACTTGGCACTTACAGCATAAAACTTCTGACTGAAAAATACTTAGAAGGGAAAGTATGGTTTGAAAGTACAGAAGAAAAGGGCACCACGTTTTTCGCATGGTACCCTTGTCAATTATCCGATAAGTAATCTTTTGCTATTTTTTTCTCTTAAAAATATTCTTTTCTAAATCTAAGTATACAATACCAAGTAAGCCGATTAGCCATGCAAAATACGACACTAAAGATACTGTAAAGCTAACTTCAGGATTCTTGTATGATTCTAATATCTCTACCGGCAAAGAATGTGGTAAATATAAAAATGATTCTGCATTTATTACATAAAGAGTTGCAACCAGTCCTATAAACATCATACCAAACATATTAAGTAATTTAACATTTAGCCTTTCACCAATCCAGGTATGAAGTATAATTATAGGAATGAATAGCAAGCTTCCTATCTGCCCTTGGTATATTTTCTCCCAAAAGAACCCAAAGCTATAGTCCTGAGGAAACCACTCTAAGCTATTATTAGCAATAACGGCAAATATCATAACAGAAACTAAACCAACAAAAACACCGACAACAGTATTTATGATATTTTTGAGAATCTTCGCCAGAAATATAAGAAAATGACTCGTAGGTAAAACACCTAAGGTAAACTCTGTCTTTGCCTCTCTTTCTACCGAACTAATAGAAGCAGTATATATAGCTATCATTGCCGGGAACATAACAAACAAAAAGAAACCCACATATATATTAAGCAGCATCTCAAAAGTAAAAACACCTGATTCTAAAAAGAAGGGTTTAAAATCATCTGCGAATATCAAACCAAAAGCTAAAAATACTAATCCTAAAACAGGAATCAGATAGCTAAGTTTTATCATCTTTCTTCGCTTGAGTTTAAGGCCTTCAGCTTTAAAAGCAAGCATAAATTTATTTAAAACACCAATATTTGAAATCATTTGAAAATTCCTTATTTATAAAGCTTTTAAAACTAAATCAACATATTTCTTCTCCAGATAATCGTCCTGCCCTTTTTCTATAGCCCCGTACTCTAAAATTGTGCCTTTATCTAAGAAAGCATAATGAGTGCAAAACGGAGTCACTTCTCGAAGTAAATGGCTGGAAATAATGAAAGACACACCCGAAGCATGGAGCTTTTCAATCTGCTCTCTTAATTTCATTACTCCACCCGGATCTAAACCTGAAAAAGGCTCATCAAGTATAATCAACTGAGGATCAAACAGCATAGCAGCAGCTAAAGACAATCTCTGTTTCATACCGGTAGAAAACTGCTTAAATGTTTTATTACCACTATCCAATTCAGCTGTTTTAAGCGCTTTATCGATTCTATTGTCTATATCATCCAGACCTCTATAAAGGCATACAATCTTAAGATTTTCTTTAGCAGTAAGCTTTGGATAGTATTTTGGATCTTCTATATTAACATAAATTGCAGAAAGTATTTCATCTCTTGCATCATCATAAGTTTTGCCAAAAACTTCCACTTTTCCTGCCTGAGGAAATACTACTCCGGAAATAATTTTAATAAGTGTTGATTTCCCAGCACCATTAGGACCTACCAAGCAGGTAACAGTACCTTCGGGAATTTCCATATTCAAATTTTCATATAGCTTTGTTTTACTATTGTAAGCAAAGCTAATTTTAGATAAGTTTATCACATCTAATCCATTTATATAAATAATTAATCAAATACTTCTATTTAGAACTTCAAATTATTCTAAAAGATTGGCACAAAAATCTAAAAATTTAACGATTAATCAAAGAAAAGGTTACACAATCTCGAACTTTACTTCACTTCTTTAATACCATACTCACATTCCTTGAATATTTTTTCTCAATCATAATCATAAATGTCTATTCCTAGTACTTCGCACTTCGGCTCTCTGCGTTCTCTCAGTGAACTTTTAATAAATATTGAAATACTATTAGTATAGTCCATCGCATTTCGGCAAAGTTCATTCGCTCAATATCCGCGAGCACAGCGAGCCGAGATGATATACACTAACTCACTCTGCACTTCGACTCACTACGTTCGCTCAGTGACCTTAATAAGAAGATCCTAGGTCTGCCACACAAGGTCTTTTCTGTTCAATAAGCTCATCGCACTTCGACTCATTTCTTTCGCTCAATATCCGCGAGCAAAGCGAGTCGAGATGTAACAACTAACTCCCTCACCACTTCGACTCACCACGTTCGCTCAGTGACCTTTTAAAAAATATTGAAGTACTATTAGCTTAGTTCATCGCATTTCGGCAAAGTTCATCGCATTTCGACTCATTTCTTTCGCTCAGTGACCTTAATTAGTAAATCCAAGCAGTAACAAAAAAGCTCATCGAGCGAGCAAAGCGAGCCGAGATGTTACAACCAAATCCCTCGCCACTTCGACTCACTACGTTCGCTCAGTGACCTTAAATAGAAAATAGTAATAACAAAAAAGTTCATCGAGCGAGCAAAGCGAGTCGAGATGATATAACTTACTCCAGTTCTGCACTTCGACTCAATTCCTTCGCTCAGTGACCTTAAATAGAAAATCCAAGCAGTAACAAAAAAGCTCATCGCATTTCGGCTCATTTCATTCGCTCAATATCCGCGAGCAAAGCGAGCTGAGATGATATATCTTACTCTCTTCACTTCGACTCACTTCCTTCGCTCAGTGACCTTAAATAGAAAATCCTAGTAATAACAAAAAAGTTCATCTCATTCCAAAAAAGCTCATCGCATTTCGGCTCATTTCATTCGCTCAATATCCGCGAGCATAGCGAGTCGAGATGTAACAACTAACTTCAACACTTCACTTCGACTCATTTCGTTCGCTCAGTGAACTTAATAAGTAAATCCAAACAGTAACAAAAAAGCTCATCGCACTTCGACTCATTTCTTTCGCTCAATATCCGCGAGCAAAGCGAATCGATATGATATATCTTACTCTCACCACTTCGACTCACTACGTTCGCTCAGTGACCTTAAATAGAAAATAGTAATAACAAAAAAGTTCATCGAGCGAGCAAAGCGAGTCGAGATGATATATCTTACTCTCACCACTTCGACTCACTACGTTCGCTCAGTGACCTTAAATAGAAAATAGTAATAGCAAAAAAGTTCATCGAGCGAGCAAAGCGAGTCGAGATGATATATCTTACTCTCTTCACTTCGACTCACTTCCTTCGCTCAGTGACCTTATTAAGAAGATCCTAGGTCTAGTAAACAAGTTCTTTTATGTTCAACAAGCTCATCGAGCGAGCAAAGCGAGTCGAGATGTAACAACCAAATCCCTCACCACTTCGACTCATTTCTTTCGCTCAGTGACCTTAATTAGTAAATCCAAGCAGTAACAAAAAAGCTCATCGCATTTCGGCTCATTTCATTCGCTCAATATCCGCGAGCATAGCGAGTCGAGATGTAACAACTAACTTCAACACTTCACTTCGACTCATTTCTTTCGCTCAATATCCGCGAGCATTGCGAGCTGAGATGCGAAAATATATATAGATATTATTACATCAAATATAGATCATATATAGCATGTTTCATGTGAAACATATCTATCCCTCTTTTATATGTAGAAGATTATATTTATATTATCATAAAATTTTTGTGTGTAAAGAAGCTAGTCAGATATGAATAAGAAAGAAATGATATACAAGGCAGCACTACCTTTATTTGATGAGTATGGTTTTGCAGGTACTACTACAGCTAAAATTGCTAAAGAAGCAGGGATAGGAGCAGGAACCCTCTTTCTCTATTTTGAAACAAAAGATGATTTGATTATAGATTTATACTTTGTGATTAAGGAAGAAGTTGTAAAATTGGTTGATGTACATCTTTATGACGGGAATTATTCTAAAGAAAACCTACGAAAAATATGGGACACACTTCTTTATTGGGGTATAACTAATCAAGAAAAATTCTCTTTTATTCAACAATTCAGCTATTCTACTTATTTTAGAAATCTTGCTAAGAAGAGATCATCTTCCGGTTACACTCATCTGAATGATATCTTTAAAGCACTTCTTGAAAAAGAGGAACATATCTCTTTAGCTTTGACTTCATTCTTTGGCCAAAATACAGCTTTTATATATAAGATACTTTACTACAGTCCTGACTCGCGGAAAATGATTGAATCAATGGGATTTGATATTTTTTGGAATGGTATTTCACATCTTCTCAAGAAGTCATAATTTACTTCTTAGCTTTTATCACAGGATAATCCAGATTTGGATTGAAGGATAATTTATTTTGACGCATCTTATGGTTTCGTTCTGTTCCACATGAAGCAGGTTTAAGTATATCCAGACCATACTTAAAATTTATAGAATCCATTGCATTCATGAGATTTCTATGGTCATCATGTTTAAAATCATCAAATAAGGAATCTTGTACAGCATCAGCAGAGCTTAAAGCATCTACAATAACTCCGGCTTTCATATATCTGTATCCAGGTTCAAAAATACTTCTAAGAGCATTTGTTGCAACTTTAGTAAGAATAGGACTACTATTACTAGCTACAGCAAGTGTTAAAACTTTATTTTTCGCATATTGAGGCTCATCTTTATGAGGATTAGTATGGATGAATACGCGCAATAGTTTTGCAACCGAATTTTGCTTTCTAAGCTGTTCTGCCACTCTATTTGCATACTCACATACAGCTTGTCTTAATTCACCATAGTCAGTAATAAGTTTACCAAACGCTCTTGTATACGAGATACACTGCTTAGGCTCAGATTCAAGAACAATATCGTGAATTCTATGTCCTTTTAACTCTTGAACTAATCTAAGCCCCTGGACTGTCATTTCTTTTTTTATCCATTTTTCAGGGACTTGTGTCATATCATAAGCAGTATATATTCCATATTTTTTCAATCTATCGGCATACTTACGCCCTACTCCCCATATATCCGCGATATCTGTGTTTTGTAAAGCTTGAACTCTTATTTGTTCTGAATCAATAACAAAAACACCAGTACCCTTTTTAGCAATTTTGTTTGCCACTTTTGAAAGGGTTTTATTTCGGGCAACACCTACAGATACAGGAACTTTAACGCCTCTCTCTATTAAATTCTTAATCTGAAGAGCATAGTCTTGATAATTGATATTTCTTATGCCATCAAGCTTTATGAAGCTCTCGTCAATGGAATAAGTTTCAACTTCCGGGGCAAAGTCATATAAAAGATTGTTTATCCTCTCAGAAATATTTCCATACAAAGCAAAATTAGCAGAAAACACAGCAGCATTGTGCTTTTTTAGTATATGCCTTACCTTAAATTCTACAGCACCTCTGTCAATACCGATATCTTTTACTTCTTTTGTCATAGCAATAATACAACCATCATTATTAGAAAGGACAGCTACAGGTCTTTTCCAAAGATCAGGTCTAAAAATACGCTCACAAGAGGCATAAAAACTATTGCAATCGAGCAAGGCTATCATATCTTTCCTAAGTTATTCTATACTTCAATATAATATAATTTTATCACATAATAAACTAACTGAAGTGATGTTTCATGTGAAACAAACAGGCTGTAATTTCTTATTGGTGTTGATTCTGTTTCACTTCGACTCACTGCGTTCGCTCAGTGTGCTTATCATAAAGATTCTAGTTCTGGAAAAAAGGTCTTTTCTGTTCTAATAAGCTCATCGAGCGAGCAAAGTGAGTCGAGATGTTATAATTAAATAGATATTATTATAGAATATATAGATCATATATATGTTCCATGTGGAACATTTTATCTGTAATTTCTTATTGACATTACTCCTTCTTCACTTCGACTCACTACGTTCGCTCAGTGAACTTATCAAGAAGATTTTAGTTCTGCACGCAAATTTTACTCTTTTCAACAAGCTCATCGAGCGAGCTTAGCGAGGCGAGATGTTATAATTAAATAGATATTATTATAGAATATATAGATCATATATATGTTCCATGTGGAACATTCATCTGTAATTTCTTATTGACATTACTCCTTCTTCACTTCGACTCATTGCGTTCGCTCAGTGACCATATCAAGAAAACTTTAGTTCTGCCTCACAAGGTCTTTTCTGTTTTAATAAGCTCATCGAGCGAGCATAGCGAGTCGAGATGTTATAACCTAAAACCCCACACTTCGATTCTCTACGTTCGCTCAGTGAACTTAATTAGTAAATCCAAACAGTAACAAAAAAGCTCATCGAGCGAGCTTAGCGAGGCGAGATGTTATAACCTAATGCCCAGCACTTCGACTCTCTGCGTTCGCTCAGTGAACTTAATTAGAAGATCCTAGGTCTAGTAAACAAGTTCTTTTATGTTCAACAAGCTCATCGAGAGAGCAAAGCGAGCCGAGATGTGATAACTTAACTACCCAGCACTTCGACTCACTGCGTTCGCGCAGTGACCTTATCAAGAAGATACAAGTTCTGCTCTGTTCAATAAGTTCATCGAGCGAGCACAGCGTGTCGAGATGATATAACTTAACTCCCTTCACTTCGACTCATTTCATTCGCTCAGTGAACTTAATTAGTAAATCCAAGCAGTAACAAAAAAGTTCATCGAGCGAGCACAGCGAGCCGAGATGCTATAGCCTTACTCCCCACACTTCGACTCACTGCGTTCGCTCAGTGACCTTAATAAGAAGATCCTAGTTCTTCCTCATAAGGTCTTTTATTTTCAACAAGCTCATCGAGAGAGCAAAGCGAGCCGAGATGTGATAACTTAACTACCCAGCACTTCGACTCACTGCGTTCGCGCAGTGACCTTATCAAGAAGATACAAGTTCTGCTCTGTTCAATAAGTTCATCGAGCGAGCACAGCGTGTCGAGATGATATAACTTAACTCCCTTCACTTCGACTCATTTCATTCGCTCAGTGACCTTATTAAGAAGATCCTAGTTCTGATTCAGAAGTTCTTTTCTGTTCAACAAGCTCATGGAGCCGAGATGTTGTAATTAAATAGATATTATAATAGAATATATAGATCATATATATGTTCCATGTGGAACATTTTATCTGTAATTTCTTATTGATATTACTCCTTCTTCGCTTCGAATCACAGCGTTCGCTCAGTGATCTTATCATAAAGATTCTAGTTCTGGAAAAAAGGTCTTCTCTGTTCTAATAAGCTAGTCGAACGAGCACAGCGAGCCGAGATGTTATAACCTAACGCCCAACACTTCGACTCATTTCATTCGCTCAGTTAACTTAATTAGTAAAGCCAAACAATAACAAAAAAGCTCATCGAGCGAGCATAGCGTGTCGAGATGATATAACTTAACTCACCACACTTCGACTCACTGCGTTCGCTCAGTGACCTTAATAAGAAGATCCTAGTTCTGCCTCATAAGGTCTTTTATTTTCAACAAGCTCATCGAGCCGAGTAAAGCGAGCCGAGATGATATAACTTAACTAACCTGCACTTCGACTCATTTTATTCGCTCAGTGAACTTAATTAGTAAAGCCAAACAGTAACAAAAAAGCTCATCGAGCGAGCAAAGCGAGTCGAGATGTGATAACCTAACGCGCAGCACTTCGACTCACTTTGTTTGCTCAGTGACCTTAATAAGAAGATCCGAGTTCTGCCTCACAAAGTCTTTTATTTTCAACAAGCTCATCGAGCGAGTAAAGCGAGCCGAGATGTGATAACCTAACGCGCAGCACTTCGACTCACTTTGTTCGCTCAGTGACCTTAATAAGAAGATCCGAGTTCTGCCTCACAAAGTCTTTTATTTTCAACAAGCTCATCGAGCGAGCAAAGTGAGTCGAGATGTTTTTAAACATCTAACATTACAATATGAGGTTTTATAATTCTTCTAAGTATTATGTTTCATGTGGAACAATAAAGTTATGAAAACTTGCTACGTCTATATACTTTTATGTTGTGATGGGACTTATTATACTGGCAGTACTAATGACCTAAGACTGCGTATGGAACAGCATTATGCAGGAATTGGTGCAAATTACACTTCAAAAAGACTACCTGTAAAGCTACAGTATATTGAGAAGTTCCAAAGAATTGATTTGGCATTCAATAGAGAAAAGCAGATTCAAGGCTGGTCACATAAAAAAAAGAAGGCACTGATTGAAAGAAACTACGAAAGCTTAAAACAATTTGCAAAATCTTATAATACCCCAAAATTATAAGAATCTATTGATTTTTTTTATACTCTGCAATATAGATACAGAACTCAAAATATATGTTTATACTCTCAAAAGGATACTTTTAATAGTAAACTTCTAAAATCAGAGTTCTTGAGATGTATTTTTCACTTCGACTCATTTCATTTAATCAGTGAACTTAATTATAAAGCTCAAGTACTGACAAAGTCTAGTCTCTTCACTTCGACTCTCTACGTTCGCTCAGTGAACTTATCAAGAAGGTTCTAGTTCTGGTAAACAAGGTCTTTTCTGTTCTAATAAGTTCATCGAGCGAGCAAAGCGTGTCGAGATAATATAACTTAACACCCAGCACTTCGACTCACTGCGTTCGATCAGTGAACTTAATTAGTAAATCCAAGCAGTAACAAATAAGTTCATCGAGCGAGCAAAGTGAGTCGAGATGATATAACTTAACTCCCTTCACTTCAACTCACTGTGTTCGCTCAGTGACCTTATCAAGAAGGTTCTAGTTCTGCCTCACAAGGTCTTTTCTGTTCTAATAAGCTCATCGAGCGAGCAAAGCGAGCCGAGATGTTATAACTTAAAACCCAACACTTCGACTCATTTCATTCGCTCAGTGACCATATTAAGAAGATCCTAGGTCTGCCTCACAAGTTCTTTTCTGTTCTAACAAGATCATCGAGCGAGCATTGCGAGTCGAGATGTAATAGACCTACTCTCTACACTTCGACTCTCTACGTTCGCTCAGTGATCTTATCAAGAAGATCCTAGTTCTACCTCACAAGGTCTTCTCTTTTTTTTGTTAAGCTCATCGAGCGAGTAAAACGAGTCGAGATGTATTAACTTAACTACCCAACACTTCGACTCATTTCATTCGCTCAGTGACCATATTAAGAAGATCCTAGTTCTACCTCACAAGGTCTTCTCTTTTTTTTGTTAAGCTCATCGAGCGAGCACAGCGAGTCGAGATGTAAATATTATAGATATAATAATATCTAATATAGACCATATTTAGTATGTTTCATGTGAAACATTTTCTACAGAATTTGTTCTTAGTTATATATTTACTATATTGAGTTATAAAAGGAGTTATTATGGACTTTGATATAATAATATGTGGTGCAGGCGTTGTAGGACTTGCTATAGCTCAAGAATTATCTTCTGAATACTCTTGTCTAGTGATTGATAAAGAAGATAATTTTGGACAGGCTACTAGTTCAAGGAATAGCGAAGTTATTCATGCAGGCCTGTATTATCCTCCTAATTCTCTAAAATCTAAACTTTGCATAGAAGGTGTTCTTTCCCTCTGAAAATTGACCCGTTTTTGTCAGCAAAATTGACCCACCCCAATATAATTATTTATTTATAATATCCTTCACTCTAAAACTTTTTCCATTGATAAAAAACGGATAGCAGTGATGCAAAAGTCTGTCTAAAATGGCAGATGCGACCACGTCATCCTGGAATATATCACCCCATTTATCAAAGGACTTGTTCGATGTGATAATCGTAGATTTTCGCTCATATCTTGCAGCTATCAGCCTGAAGAAAAATGAGGCTGTCTTCTTTGTAAGCTCAAGATAGCCGAGTTCGTCGATTATAAGCAGATCAAGCCGGTCTAATGTGTTTAGCAGTCTTTGCAGTTGACCAATCATTTCTGCTTCGGCAAAAGCTTTCATTAGCTGCTCTGTTGTGTAAAATGCAACTCTTTTTCTCTGCTGACAGGCTTTAATCCCAATGGATATGGCAAGATGCGTTTTGCCAACACCCGGAGGTCCGAGAAAGATAATATTTTTTGCCTCATCCATAAATTGCAGTTGCGTGAGTTCTCTCAAAAGCTTTTCGTCAATCTTTGGTTGAAAAGAAAAATCAAAGCTCTCAAAATGCTTTATTTGAGGGAATCCGGCTGTTTGTACTCTTCTGTTGATAGAGCGGTCAAGCTTCGAGATTACTTCTTCCTGCATGATTTTAAAGAGAAATTCTGCATAACTAAGCTTGGCTTTAGCTGCATTTTCCACCTCTAACTTATAATTCTGTCTAATCCAAGGCAGAGTCAGCGTTTTGAGATATTCATCTAATTTGTCGTATGCCTGCATTTTAGCCTCCAAAATGATTGTTGTAATAATCCAGATTTCGCACGATATTGACTTCTTCTATTGGTTTGTTTATCATGGTTTCTATGCGTACAGGCTCTACCGGAGCATCTTTAGCATTATTCTCTACATAAGCTCTTACAAACTTTGAGTTAAAGATGTTATAATCACGGCATTTAAGAAAAGCTGCTTCCATATCTTTATGCTCAAAATACATAGCTGTATCCATGATTCTTGTAAGGTGATATGCAGGATTTATTCTCTTTTGTGCATATAGTTTGTCCAAAAACCAGGCAAAATCAGGGAATTTCTTGCTAAAACTCATAGCCAGACGTTTCCAACTTCCTTTTTCTATGCTGTGATTCTTATAGTGAGAGTCCAGCATGATAATTTTACCTTTCTCTAAACTGAGCTTGTGACGGGCTATGAGCTTGCTTTTTGTTGAATATACTTCGATATAGCTGCCTTTAGAGACTTTGACCCAAACCTGCTTGCCAACAAATAAATATGGCACGCTGTATCGGCTTCCCATAAATGAAATCAGGCAGTCTGCACTTACTTTGCGAACTTCTTCTTTGACGCTTACATAGCGTGATTCCGGCAGAATTGATAAGTATTCTTTCTCTTTTGCAAAAAGCTCGATAGGTTTTGCTTTTGTTGTCGAATGCACTCTGGAATTGACTTTATCCTGAAAATCCTTTAGTTTTTGGCAGAAATCTTCGAAGGATTCATATTCATTGCCTTTGATAAAATGATCTTCGAGGTATGCAAAAGGGCGTTCTACCTTGCCTTTTGACCAAGGATGTGCAGGTAGAGAGCGAGTTGGCTTAAAGCCGTAATGTCCGCAAAATGCCAAATATCGCTTATTCCATTGGAAGTTATCCTTTGAGGCATTTGTTACAAAGCTTGTTGCGTTGTCTGTTTGAATTTGCTCACAAACGCCACCGGATTCGATGATGGAATTTTCCAACGCTTCCAATATACTCGCCATAGTATCACTGAGAGCCGCTTCCAACACACGATGCCGACTGAAACCATGGATATACTGATATACATATAATTTGACTAACTTACCGCCAATCATTACTGTATAAGGACTCCAGTCATATTGTGCCTGAAAGCCGGGAGACGTTTCGTAAGGCTTGAATGATGGCTTTTCTTGCGCTGACATCTTCTCACAATACCTGTAAAAAGCACTTTGAGAGCCGGTATAGCCTTTTGCTCGAATATCAGCTAATACTCTGCTTTTACGAAGTCTTTTCTTATTTAAACTCTCAGAAATGTATTCCTCAAACGGCATCAGAAAAGGATTTGCACTGCACTCGCGCGTATATTGTGGAGCAGAATCCTTCTTTAGAGCTGATTTAACCGTATTGCGACTAACATTAAGCAGCTTAGCAATCTTGCGTGTACCCAAATCAGGGTTATGATTTTTCAAATTTCGGATAGTTACCCAATCTTCCACTGTTATCACCTATTTCCCTCCTGCATTTGAAGTCAATCTTATGCAGGATTAGTTAGCAAATGGTGGGTCAATTTTCAGCGGGAAAAGTGGGTCAATTTTCGGAGGGAATTGAGAACCCAACACTTCGACTCATTTCATTCGCTCAGTGACCATATTAAGAAGATCCTAGGTCTGCCTCACAAGTTCTTTTCTGTTCTAACAAGATCATCGAGCGAGCATTGCGAGTCGAGATGTAATAGACCTACTCTCTACACTTCGACTCTCTACGTTCGCTCAGTGATCTTATCAAGAAGATCCTAGTTCTACCTCACAAGGTCTTCTCTTTTTTTTGTTAAGCTCATCGAGCGAGCATAGCGAGTCGAGATGTAAATATTATAGATATAATAATATCTAATATAGACCATATTTAGTATGTTTCATGTGAAACATTTTCTACAGAATTTGTTCTTAATTACATATTTACTATATTGAGTTATAAAAGGAGTTGTTATGGACTTTGATATAATAATATGTGGTGCAGGCGTTGTAGGTCTTGCTATAGCTCAAGAATTATCTTCTGAATACTCTTGTCTAGTGATTGATAAAGAAGATAATTTTGGACAGGCTACTAGTTCAAGGAATAGCGAAGTTATTCATGCAGGCCTGTATTATCCTCCTAATTCTCTAAAATCTAAACTTTGCATAGAAGGAAACAGACTTCTATATGACTGGTGTAACTATTACAAAATCCCTCACAAAAAAATAGGTAAGTACTTAACTGCTATATCCAATGACCAGATCTTCCGGCTGGAAGAAATTTATAATAATGCAATTCAATCTGGTGCCACAGGCATCAGTTGGGTTACTAAGCAAGATTTTATGGAAATTGAGCCAAATATAGTTTGTAATAAAGCCGTTTACTCACAGAATACAGGTATCATTGATTCCCATGCTTTTATGTACAGCCTGGAAAGTGTAGCTCTATCAAAAAAATGTACTTTTCTCTATTCTCATAAAATGGTAAACTTTCAAAAGTCCGACGACTATCTTATTGTAGAACTCCAAGATAAGGATGGCTCTTTTTATAGTGTAAGCACAAAACATTTTATCAATTGTGCCGGTTTGTATTCCGATATTATAGCTGAAATGACAGGACTTGATATTAGAAGTAAGGATCTGATATTAGAATACTGGAAAGGGCATTACTATAAATTAGTACCTTCTAAAGCAAATCTTGCCTCACACCTCATTTATCCGGTTGTACCCAAAAATTCTAGCGGATTAGGTATACATTTGACTAAAGATTTGAATGGATATATTAAATTTGGACCTGACTCTGTTTATGATAATAGTAAGACAGAATCTTATATACTTTTTGATGATTTTAAACAGAAATTTTTCAGTACAATATCTACTTATCTATATGATATAAAAGAAAATGACATAGATTTTGACCAGATAGGAATAAGACCTAAATTGAATACAAAATATCTGCCTTATAGAGATTTTTATATATGTAATACATTAAATAACTTATCTAATTCAATTATTAACTTAATTGGAATAGAATCTCCCGGTCTCACATCATCTCTTGCAATAGCTAAATATGTATATTCTCTACTCAATAGCCAATCTATTAGTAGCATTTATAATCTTTAGCAGATTCTATAATAAAAACACATAAACATTATTAAACTAATATCATTCTTTATTAGTCTACTCTATATATTGTAAATATACAGGGTTTCTAATTGAATAACATAAATCACATATTAGCGTATATACCGAATAAATATAAAGATGAAGTTGCTGCTTCTGTTGATGATCTACAGGTTGAATTCCAGGATAGTCTTATTGATTTCATAGAGTCAATGACTGAAGGAGAGTATATAGCAGCTCTATTTTATTCTGATAATTACCAGGAAATAAGTAACACTGTCAGCTCTGCAGTAACTATTGATTTTCCTCTTATTAGAATAATAAATTACATGAATGAAGAACAGATAGTTGATAGTATTAAACTGGGTTTTGATAATTGTGTAAGTTTAGACAATATACTTCGACTTCATAGAGTTATTAAGTTGAATAGGCAGGTTTCTATAAAGAATAAACAGAAAAAAAGTATAAGTTCTGATTATATAAAAGCTGAAATGCTGCATATTTTTGATCTTATGCCTAATATGATACTCCTTAAAGATGCTGAAACTTTTAACTACGTTTTTATAAATTCAAAAGCTGAAGAAGTATTAGGAATACAAAGAGAAAATATCATAGGTAAAAACGTTTTTGATATTATACCTGAAGAAATTGCTAAACATCATCATCAAAAAGATTTGGAGGCTGTCAGAACTAAATCCCCTGTCTTTATAAAAGAAGAACTAATACCTATAAAGAAAAACAATGTTATATATATAGATTGTTTGAAAGTACTCATCCATAATCACGAAAAAACTAATAAATATATACTTGACTTCTCTCTTGATAATACAGAAAAAAAAGTTATTGAAAATAAGCTGGATATTGCTCAAAAACGCTTCAAAACAATCTTTAACTCAAGTCCAAATATACTGATTATTGAATCTTTACAGTCAGGGCAGATTCTTGAAATTAATCCAAGCTGTGAGAAGCTTCTGGCTAGTAAACAAAGTAATATTACCGGTAAATCTATAAAAGAGTTAGGCCTCTGGATAGATGATTATAAGGTCGAAGAAATGCAAAATATCGCCTTAAATGAAGGTAATGCGCATAATCAGATTGTCCGTCTTATAGATTCTAACGGAGAACTTAAGTATTATATGCTTTCTATCGATTATATAACATCAGGTATGCAGGAATGCTTGCTATACACTGGTATGGATATTACAGATAAAAGTGAAGGTGAAATAGAACTAAAGAAATTACTGAGAAAACAAAAAAACTTATCGCAATTAAAAAATAGATTCATTTCTTTGATATCCCATGAATTCCGAACTCCTCTAACTACTATTATGCTATCAACTGATCTGCTAAAGAGGTATTCTTTTGGATGGGATGAGATTGAGAAAAATAAGCATTTCGATAGAATACAAAATACTATACTTAATATGACAAAAATGCTTGAAAATGTCACTACCTTAAGCAAAATCGAAAGCAAAGAAATTGATCTGGTTCCGGAAAGAATTAATCTCATTCAATTTGCTCAAGCTATGGCAGAAACAGCTTCTATAAATATTCAATCAGATTTAAAAATTGACCTGGAACATAATTCTAAATATGAAGAAATTATATCAGACGAAAACTTATTAGGACTCTCCCTCATCAATATTATATATAACTCTATCAGATTTACTAAAGATAATAAACCTGTTAAAATGGAAATTGATATAAACGAAAGTCTTGCCAAAATTAAAATTTCTGATAGTGGTGTTGGTATAAATGAAAAGGATTTGCAATATATAACTCAAGCCTTCTATAGAGGTGATAACGCTATAAATATTCCGGGCTATGGATTAGGACTGGCAATAACAGAAAAAGCTCTTGAAATAATAGGCGGATCTTTAGATATAAGTAGTACGCTAAACCTTGGCACATGTGTCTCAATTTCAATACCTAGGAAATTATCTTAGTATTTTTTGAGCCCTCTAATATTCAAATTTTCTTATCTTTAAGCTTTAAGATTAAGATAATTTAAAATTTAGAGGAGTTATAATGGCAAAAGATACTACTCAAAGATCGCCATTTACTTTTAATTACTGGATAGCTATCATTTTTGAATTCTTCGAGCGTGGCTCATACTATGGTGTTATGAGTATACTCTCTGTTTACATGACTGATCAGCTTGGATTTAGTAAAGAAGGTGTGGGTGTTTTAAAATCTACTATCCAACCTATTTTGTATTTTTTACCTATTCTAACCGGTGCTATAGCTGATAGAATGGGTTATCGTAAAACTTTACTTGCTGCATTTTCTCTTTTGGGATTAGGATATTTCCTTGCAGCAGGCACAACCGAATATGTTCCTATTTTTCTTTTCCTTATTGTTATGGCTGTTGGTGCCGGTACTTTTAAACCTATAATATCCGGAACTATTGCCCGTGCAACTGATAAAACTAACTCTACTTTAGGATTTGGTATTTTTTATTGGTCCATAAATCTAGGTGCATTCCTCTTCCCTCTCATAATTGTTCCCGTTTTGAAAACTATTGATCAGTCATATGTTCTTTATGCTGCTGCTATAGGAACAGGTGCAATGATTTTGCCAACCATATTCTTATTTAAAGAACCGGAAAGAGGCAAAGGCGAAAACACTGCCAGAGAGCCAATTGGCAAAATGATCAAAGATGTATTGGAAAAAGTATATCTTGTTTTCCTTGATTTCAAATTTATACTTTTCATTGCACTTTATTCTATGTTCTGGATTCTTTATTTCCAAATGTTCGATACTGTACTTTGGTATGTTAGAGACTTCGTAGATGCAACTCCGCTTAATAACTTTGTTTCAGGAGTACTCGGATTCGACTGGAAGTTTGACGTTGAGCACGTCACAGTAATAAATGCATTTACTATTATAGTATTGCAGCTATTTATTTCTGCTCTGGTCAAAAATACAAAAGCATTACCTACAATTGTAACAGGTATAGCAATTGGTACAATAGGTATGGCAATGCTAGCTATAAGCACAAATATTTGGGTTTTCATGGCAGGTATCACAATATTCTCTATTGGTGAAATGACAGCACATCCAAAATATATTTCATACTTAGGCCTAATAGCACCGGCTGATAAAAAAGCAACATACATGGGATTTGGATTCCTTTACGGATTCTTCGGATCTTTAATCGGTGGTATTCTAGGTGCTAAGCTTTATGTTTGGTTTATAGATAATCCTATGATTGACTTTGTGAAAGCAAAAATGACTGAATTAAATGCAGGAACAGCAGCATCTGATATGTCAGTAAATCAGGCATTGGAAACAGCTAAAAATTTAGGTATTCCAAAAGAACAAATTACTTCAGCTGCTTATACATCTGAATTATGGCTTTTATTCTCCGGAATTGGAATTTTATGTATCATATCTCTTCTTTTGTACGATAAATTCATAGGGACAAGAGAAGCTGAATAATCCATAAATTATATTACTAGTTATGTAAAAACTCCTCAAATAGCCTTATATAAGCTTATATAAAGGCATTTGGGGAGCTTTTTTACAAATAGTCAATATAATACAAATAAGAAATTATATCATTAATTCTACTTTTTGCAAAAAAGTTCTATTTAAAAAGCGGATTTAGGGAAGTTAAAAGAAAAATGACTATACAACTAAAATCAGTAATCCTCCCCGTAATTCTTTACAGAATTACGACCCTCCTTTGTCTAGGAGGGTAAAGACAAATATTTCAATTTTATATCTATTTATATTCTATCAAATCCATTAGATCGAATATCTGATTTTAAAAGCAATAATATTATAAATTCAATAAAATATAATATAAAACAAGTTCACTTGAGAAAGCTATTTACTGAGCGTAGTCGAAGTAGGGATTTAGGGGATTAAAATAACCTATGCTATAAATCCAAAATCATTTATTCAATTCTTGTTCTCTAGTTTTTACAAAATGAAGAAGTCTTGATTTTACATTATCAATATTGTATAGTATTTCATCATTCCTGATTCTTATTACTTTCAGACCTATAGATTCAAGTATATCTGATCTTATATTGTCATACTCTATATTATCTTTACTATCATGAATTTCTCCATCTACCTCAATTACAATAAGAAGCTTACTACAATAAAAATCCACTATATAATCTAAAATAGGCTTTTGCCTCAAAAATCTATTATTTAGTAATCTATTATTGGATAAAACCTCAGTCCATAACTTTTTCTCTGCATTGGTTGGATTATGTCTCAAAGCTTTCGCTTTTGTTTTACTATTAATATTATATTGTAGATAAGGAATATTTTCAAGTTTCTTTTTCATAAACTAAATCCTTCTATCACAAATAAGCCTTTTTATCAAATATTAGAAAAAAAATATATATTTAAGTCCCCTTGACAAAGCGATGTACTGAGCGTAGTCGAAGTAGGGATTTAGGGGATTAATAAACCTCCGGTATAAAATTTATATCCTCAATTGGAATCCTTACAGTTGCAGAAGTAATTCTTCTTTCAGTAAATTCAAATGGTTCAGGAATAACATCTTCATAATGTATCTTTGATAAAATATGAGATATCACATTTAACCTTGCTTTCTTCTTATCATCTGAAATGACATCATACCATGGTGATTTTCTGGTATCAGTATATTTAAACATTTCATCTTTTGCCCGACTGTACTCAACCCATTTGTCAAAAGATGCCATATCCATCGGTGAAAGTTTCCATCTCTTCTTAGGATCAATTGATCTTGCACGGAAGCGTCTCTCCTGCTCATCTTCACTTACTGATATCCAATATTTTAATAATATTATACCTGATCTAATAAGCATTCTTTCAAATTCAGGACAAGAACGTAAAAATTCTTCGTATTCATCATCCGTGCAAAATCCCATTACACGCTCTACCCCTGCCCTATTATACCAGCTTCTGTCAAACACAACTATTTCACCACCGGCAGGTAAATGAGATACATATCTCTGGAAATACCATTGTGTCTGCTCCCTATCTGAAGGCTTAGCCAGTGCAACAACTCTAGCAATTCGAGGATTTAAAGGCTCTAGAATTCTTTTAATAATACCACCTTTTCCGGCAGCATCTCTTCCTTCAAAAAGAATAACAACTTTAAGTTTCTTTTGATTTACCCAATGCTGCAACTTAACTAGCTCCATCTGAAGTCTTTGCAGCTCTTGATGATAAAATTTAGATTTGATTCTACCATCTTCGTGGTATTTTTTTGTGTCTGATTTGTCAAGCATAATTATCTCCTTAAGTCTTTATAAATTAAACGAAAAGAGATACTTATTATTTACTTTTACTTTACATACAGCTAATTTTGAGTAAATCATTTACTTCTAAAATCTATTTTTTTTAGATTATGATATTAACATATTTTAAATTAGATTATAAGTAACTTTATTCTTCTATTTTATCTGAAAAATATAATGCTAAATACAGTAAAATATCTGCTTATAATTGGGTTAACTATACTATTAAGCTCCTGCGATAAACCTCTGCATTATTCGATACCGGAAAATATTCTATTACCGGTAGAGAAGCATGGCAAGTGGGGATATATAAATCAATATGGTAAACTAATAGTTGATTACAAATATGACAAAACAGAACAATACGATAAAGACTTTGCCATAGTCAGAAAAAATGGACAATATTATTTGATAGACAAATCAGGTAAACTTGTATTTAATAAAGGATTTGATACTCTAAGATACAATGGCACTGATTACTCAGCAGACTATCTGTATGTAATAAGACCTAAAGAAAAGAAGATATATAATATTGGATATGATGCTTATTTATATTGGAAACATGATGTTTATGTGGTGCAAGAACATGATCCATATAAAATTAAGAAAACCACTACACTTTTATTCCCGAAACCTGATTTTGATCAAAAATACGGAATTGCAGATATTTACGGTAATTTACTTCTTAAAGTAGATAATCCCTTTATAGTGATACCTAATGATGAATATTTTTCAAACTTCAAGTTTCCGGAACTTCTCGCTAAACATTTAGACTCAAATATTGCAATAGTTAAATCGCAAGAACAAATTGGATTCTATAATATATTTAGAAAAGAACTTCAAATAGGGAAGTATGATTATGTAAGCCTTAGCTTCGACGGTAAAATGCTGGTATGTAAGAATAATAAATTTGGACTTATTGACACAGTCGGAAATACACTTTTGGAATGTGAGTACGACAGACTTTTGAATTCTTATACACAACCTATAGACTACAATTTTGAGACGGGAAAAAACGAATACTTAAGACTGTCTGAGCATTATTTCGGTCAAAACGGAGAAAAAACATATAGATCTGTTGCATCCTTACTATTATGCTACAGCGATAAATATATATTAGCTAAAAAGAACAATAAATTTGGATACTTGAATTCAGATTATGAAATACATATTGATTATAAATACGATGATGGCACACCATTTTTTGATGGAATAGCTGCAGTCAAAAAGAATGGAAAATGGGGAGTGATAGATACCTTGGATAATCTGATTCTACAATCTATTTATGATGATGCCAAATCACCTGTCAACAAAGAAATACCACTCAAAATAGCAGATAAATGGGGAATTCTAAATTCAAATGGAGATACAATTCTTAATTTCAAATATGATAAAATCACCTATCGTCGAGAAAATATGCCTTTTAAAGGGAATATTATTACACTAAAAAATAGTGATAGTACTGAATATTATTTAGTAAATAAACAATATATTTTCCCTTATAAAACAAAATTACCTTATTACTGGTTTTATCAGAAGCAATGGTTTAACTATCCAGAAATGGAAGCAATCAGAATAGGCGATAATGGAGATTATTCTATAATTGACACAAATGGAAATTATATTTTGAAACATGATTCTGTAAATTCTTACTCTCTTTACAATCCGTACAAAAGATACAAATATAACTATTCAATCGAGAGAAAAAGAAAAACTAAAAACGGAAAATATTTTAGCGGATTATATCCGGACTACTATCTTTTTGATCTGGAAGGAAATCAGGTTACTAATACAGTATTTTACAGACTCGAATATTTAGAAAAAGGAATCATTAAAGCAACGGTTAAAAATAACTGGGGCTACATAAACAGATATGGAGGCTGGATATGGAAATCTGACAATTATAGATAGTGTTCCAATATCAATTTATACATCTCTACTCATTTCACTCTCTCAACGAACTTTTATAATAAGTAGCAATTTAATTATTTGGTTTAGCATTAATTAACTAATTTCGTATAGAATCAATAAGACTATATTTAATACACTATTACATGGGATTTCGATATGTTGGATTTGAAATTTGTACGTGAAAATCTTGATTTGGTACAGGAAAATATCAAAAACAAAAACGAATCTGCTGATGTGAATGCTCTTCCTCAATTGGATGAAAAAAGAAGAAATATAATCGCTGAAGTAGAAAATCTTAAAAACCAACGCAATGTTGCTTCTAAAGAAATTGCAATGCTCAAAAAGAATAAAGAAAATGCTGATGATAAAATTGCTGAAATGAAAGAAGTTTCGGATAAAATCAAAAATATGGATGACGAACTTCGTGAAGTAGAAAATCAAATTGCTGATCTTATGAGCAAAGTTCCTAATATGTGCCATAACGATGTCCCTATCGGAAAATCTGAAGCAGATAACAAAGTAGTAAAAGAATGGGGCGATAAAGTAACTCAGCCTGTTAGAAAAGATCATATTGAAATAGCTAAAGATCGTAAAATTATTGACTTTGAAAGAGGTGCTAAAGTCTCAGGTGCAGGCTTTGCTTTTTATACTGGCAAAGGTGCAGCACTTGAAAGAGCTCTTATAAACTTCTTTATCAATACACACTTAGAAAAACACGGCTATTATGAAATGATGCCTCCTTTCTTGGTAAACGAAAGCTCTATGCGCGGAACAGGTCAGCTTCCTAAAATGGCTGAAGATATGTACCATGCAACAGAAGATAATATGTACCTAATCCCAACTGCTGAAGTTCCTCTTACAAATTACTACAACAATGAAGTAATAAGAGAAGAACTTCCTATCAAAATTTGCGGTTATTCTCCTTGTTTCAGAAGAGAAGCAGGCAGCTACGGAAAAGAAGTGCACGGTTTCCTAAGAGTTCACCAGTTCAACAAAGTAGAGCTCGTTAAATTCGCTAAACCTGAAGATTCATATCAAGAATTAGATAAGCTAGTAAAAGACGCTGAGGATCTTCTACAAGCCCTAGGATTGCAATATAGAGTGCTTCACCTTTGCTCTGGTGATACAAGTTTCTCTTCAGCTTCTACTTTTGACTTAGAAGTTTGGGCTCCTGGTGAAGAAAAATGGCTTGAAGTATCCAGCTGCTCTAATTTTGAAGACTTCCAGGCAAGAAGAGCAAACATCAGATTTAAAAGAGAACCAAACGCTAAACCTGAATTCGTACATACATTGAACGGATCTGCATTAGCTACTTCAAGAATCTTTGCTGCTCTAATTGAAACTTACCTACAGGAAGACGGAACAGTAAAAGTACCTGAGTGCTTGCAAAAATACACAGGCTTCGATACTATATAATAACATATAGTTCTTTTTTTCTTTTATAAATATGATGATGATGTACTTGGTGTAGAAAAGTTGAAAAGCCAAAATGCTAATAGCTAAGTATTTGAAATAGCGAAATTTGTAAAGGAATTTTAATAATCAAGTTTTGTGGAAAAGTCTGTGGATAACTTCTAGTTATCAACACTCCGGGTGGAATACTTTGAGATGTTGACAAAAATAAGAGTTATCCACATTTTTTTTGAGTTTTCCAACACTGTGTAAAACCGCTCTGTATCAAAGTTGTGGACAATTATTTGAGAATTTACGGAATCAATTATAAGTCTATGTATAGCAAATAATTATTGCTGCGTAGTTTTTCCCCAAGTCTTTCTAAGTCCTTATTTTTACAATTTTCTACCATTTTACTAGTAGAGATATTAACAATGAGGAAAATTATAAAATATGGGTCTTATGTCTATATAAACTCAAATCTGATATTACACTGTGGCTAAAGAAATATAATGCCGTAAGTAGAATACTTGCAAAATATCAGAACTTGTTTCAGGCTAATTAGCCGAAATACGTACCGGTATTATTTTGTTCTTATATTGAGATAGGTAAATAAAGAATGATTTTCTATTCTAAGGATAAAGTGATTGTATCATAGTTTACTTTATCGCCCATAAACTGAATTTCAAAAATAGAATCCAAGGGTGCATCTACTATTGTATGTTGTTTATATGGACTTTTATATGTCTCGAGAGCTTTTATGTAGATATTTTGAAATAATAATGCACCGACCCTGAAAAAGTAGACACAGAGATAAGATAGTAAAAAATATTATATTACTATAAAAAACGGAGTCTACAAAATGAAAGAGTCAAAACGACAAAGCTATTCTAAAGAATTTAAAATCAATGCTGTAAAACAAGTTATCGAAGCAGGCAGAAAGGCTTCTGAAGTAGCAAGAGAACTTGGTATAAGTGATAATTTACTGCATGTATGGAAGCGTAAATATCAGGACAATCAAGCAGAATCCTTTACTGGCCAAGGTAATAGATCAAGTAAAGTTGAGCAAATCCGCAAATTAGAACAGGAAGTCAAACGCCTTAAAGATGAACGAGATATATTAAAAAAGGCAGCGATATTCTTCGCTCAGGAAGAATAATAAAATTTGAATTTATAGAACGTCATCTCAAATGCTGGCCAATAAGGTTAATGTGTCAAGTACTTAAATGTTCTCATGCCGGATATTATAAATGGCGTAAACGCAAAAGTCCTTTGTATCTATCCAGACGTAGACGTCTCTTGACACTAATTCGCATAAAATATGAAGAGAGCAGGTGTACCTATGGCTATAGACGTATTTATCATGCTTTGAAAAAGGATGGAGTAAATTGTTATTTGAATCAAATTCAACAACTCATGAAAGAAAATGCCATATTTCCAAAAAGAAAGAAGAAATTTAGGCATACAACTGATTCAAATCACCGAAAAAAAATATCTCCTAATCTATTGAAGCGAAATTTTAAAGCAAATGCTCTAAACCGGGTATGGGTAGGTGATATCACATATATCTGGACACGTGAAGGCTGGTTATATTTGTCAACTGTAATTGATTTGTGTTCCAAAAAAGTAGTTGCTTATAGCGTTGGGAATCGTATTACAAAGGAATTGGTCATAGCATCATTAAAAAACGCAATATGGAGTAGAAAACCAAAATCAGGTTTGATTTTTCATTCTGATCAAGGCAGTCAATATGCAAGCGACGAATTTAGAGAAATTCTGAAACAAAATGGATTGCAGCAAAGTATGAGCAGAAGAGGAGATTGCTGGGATAATGCTGTTGCAGAATCTTTTTTTAAGACAATAAAATATGAACTGCTTTATCATGAACAATACAGGAAAAGAAGTACTGCAGAAATTAGAATTTTTGAATATATTGAAATGTTTTATAACACTAGGCGACTACATTCTTCCATTGGATATCAATCGCCATTAGAGTTTGAAAGAAACTTAGTATCTTAACTTAGTGTCTACTTTTGTGGGGGCAGTCCATAAACTAGTAAAATTTTTATCAAATTCCAGATGTAAAAAGGGCACACGCACAAAAAGTGGGGATTACGCAAAAAGTTTCATAATTCTGAATAAGAAAAATTTGTTGTCCACTACACCTCTTTGATTAGCTCTAAAGAGTTTAATTTTGGAATTAAATGATTCAGCAGCAGCGTTTGTACTTCTATTATCAAAGAAGTTAACAATAGAGTCAAAGTGAGAATTTAAGGTGTTTGCCACAGAAAAGAACTCTTTAATGTTTAGAGTATTAGTATGCCAAATCCACTGTCTAAATAGTTTTTTAGCAGTGGATTTATTTGTTATAGTGTAAATATTTCTAAACCTGACAACGTGCCAATAAGCCTTTTCAATCTCAGGGAATTCTTTAAAAAGGATGCTTGCTCTGAGCTTTTGAGCGTCTGTCCATTTATCAGGTAATTTGGTTACTAAATGCCTACTCCTGGCTAATAGTTCCTTTACAGTATCTCCATTGGTAAATCTATCAGGCGAGTATCGCATTCCCATTTTTCTTGCATCTGCAATCGCTTGGTTTTCTTGATCAATAGCGTCCCAACGATATTTTACTCTGATATGTTGTAAAGCTTCTGTAGCGAGTCTTACTACATGAAATCTGTCTGTAACTAACTTCGCAAGTGGAAAAGCTCTACGAGAAGCAGATTCCATGTTGTTTGCCATATCAAGCGTTATTTCTTCAACTCTGCATCGCTCTGACTCAGGTATTTTGGAAAGAACCTGATAAATGTTTTCTGACTTTGTACCGTTGATTACGGCTACCAAACTACCTTGTTTGCCGTGCCCTGCTTTATTTGTTACAAAGGTATATAGCTCACCTTTAGCTAATGCAACTTCATCTATGCTTAGTTTAGAGCCTATATTTTCAGGGAATATAAGATATTCATCAGCGTGAGATTTTTGATCCCATTGCCTATAGCCACTACTTTGATTTTTATAATGACGCCTTAGTTTATCAGGATTTACCCTTAGGTTTATAGAGACCTCTTTCATCGAAATCGCGCGGGTCTCTACCTGTTTCTTTTAAAAAATCAGAGAGTTCCTGCGTCATTTTTACTCCCTTGGCAAAGATGCTAAAATCCCTGTGTATCTCATGTTTATCTATCTTATGACGCCATCGGCGCCGCTTGACCAAAAGATATACTGCTTTATCGCGAATCGGGAAGTCATGTATTTTTTTTGTGTCGAAAAAGCCTTTTGACTCATATTCTTCACTATTATAACCGGATGGTAGTTTGTTATATTCCGTCAATTCTATGTGTAATTCTAATTCTTTGCCTGTGTAGTCAGGAACTTCGCTTACACCCGTGATTTCAAAATAATCTAAGATACCTTCGGGCAAAAACATCGATAATATCTGTTTATCTAACATTGAAAGAGTCTTTTGATAATTTAGGATATTACAAAGTTAATCTTTTTCCCCAATTTTTAAAACTGAGCCAAAAAAAGTAACCTTCCGTAGTTTCATCATGCCATAGACCATAATCGAAATAAGAAACACGTCTTTCAATCCATGCATCAACAATTTTTAAAGTATCATGTTTTGGTGATAGATAATCCTGTGGGGCTTTGAGTTCTTCTTTATATACAGCTACAATATTATGTTCAATTTGTAAACCATTAACATAATAGTTTTTTTGATGAGATTCGATTTTAGAATTTGAAGCTTCGTTATTTTGTTTGCTTGAAAACTCTCCAAAAAGATATATATAGGATATAAAAATTACTAAGCTAGGTAACCATAGTTTGAACCTCTTTACTTTTAAATCCTGACTCCATGCAAAATTGAATACAGAATACACAAAATAGTCAATGAGTAAAAACAAGTTTTGAATGCCAAATCCGATTATATCATATTTTTCTAAATAGAAATACTTATACAAAAGGTCTGAAGAAAATATAAAAAAAAGGGGCAATACAATTTTTACTTTACTTGAGAAAGAACTCCAATAAAATATACCTGAACATATTAATCCTTGTACTAATAAATCAATCATCAATGCTCCTGGCATCGGAAATAATCGTAAAACTATAAGAATTAGATATGCCGAACTTAGACAAATAATTAGTATATTTTCTAAGTCAAAGAACTGTTTGTTATTTCCCAAAATTAGTGTCCCAGTATTTATAAAAGTCCATTTCATAAAGACTTGTTTTATATTTTACACCCGGATCATAAAAAGAAGTTTCTATTTCAATTTCTGTATTCATTTTATATACTTTTTCTGATTGCTTTATTTGATTCCCTTCCGAGTCAAAATAAACACGTCTTATTACTGTAACTGCGCAATCCATACCGTGAAAAGTATTCATTTTCCAGTAGATAAAATATAGTTTTCCTTCTTTATTGAAATAATGATCTGATATAATAGAATAATCACTGGATGGTGAACTTGATTCAATCTTTAGATATGTGCCTAAATTTTCTTCTCTAAGTAAATAATATGTAGAAATACACATCATACTGTTTTGTTCATCAGAGTTTAGATTATGATAATATTTCCCTTCTTCAAAAGGATCATCAGTGCAGTAAAATATGATATCTGCATTATCAAAATCGTTTTTTAATATAGCTTGCCACTCAGTAAAAATATCTCTTATCTGTTCTACTATTTTCGAATCATCTGGTTTAAAAGAGCAGATGTTTGGCAAGAGAAATAAAAGTATTAAACAATATTTTAATTTAGACATAAAAATAAGTTGATTAGTTGAAAAATATTTCTATATAATATATCCATAAATTACTAAAATTCTAAAATTAATATTAAGATGTATATCTTTATGATATATTACTGAGTTTTATAATTGCATATTATATATATCATTAATGCAAAAAGTCAATTTAATATCGAAAATACTAAAACAAAAGGTGAAAAATTGAAATTACATACACTCCTTCTGATAACAACTACTATCCTTTTCTTCTCATGCTCAAATGTAGAAGAGAAAATAGAAATCAATCCTTTTGCTATTCAGATGAAAGAAGATGGTCTTCTCAGCACATTCACCACTAATCTAAAAATATCAGACAGCCTATTAGGTGCTGTAGAGATAGTTTCAATGGGAACTACACGTGAATGTTTTATTGTGTCAGAATTAGATAATGATACTATACACTTACCAAGTCCTCATTCTGTGAGTTATGAAGATGTAAAAGTTTTAGATTCTACTTTTCTTGAGATTAGATACAGACCGAGAATGGGATCTAATGGTGGTGGAGCTTTATACACATTGATTTCATTTGATAAAAGTGGGAATCTAATAAAATCAGTTTCAATATATAACGAATATTTATTCTATTATGATAATCATTATTATCCGGGTGCACCTGAAATAGATTACGCATTTGAGTATAAAACAAAAGTCGAGTATTTAAAGGATAAAATTTTCTTAGAAGAAACTGTATTGGAAAGATATTTTGATGATTCTACCTATCAGGCCAGAATAAGCTGCTTAAAATATGATCCAGAAAAATCCATTTTCTATAATGTGATTGATTCAAATGGAATTTATGGAATCGAGCTAATGTCAGTGAAAACTCAAAATGATAAGCAAAAATATATAAACGGAAAGTGGATAGTAGTTGAAGATGTAGATTGGGAATGGTAATAGATTCCGAAACAAGTTCGGAATGACATACAGTCATTGCGAGCTTGACACACAACCAATAGATTATTTTAAAAGTAAGATCTCAACAATTAAGGCACTCCAACTACCCCGCCACTACGCGGCATCCCCGTCACTTTCCTTCGGCTACGCTCAGGATAAACTCAAGCTCAGTAAAGGAGGCTTATATTTGAATCTTACATACAAACCGCATTTTTTACCCTCTTGAGGGTCGATTTTCTGAAAAGAAAATCGGGGTGGATTAGAAAGGACATCTCAAATTTTAAGACGCCCAAACTACACCTGCACTGTGTAGCACCGAGACTGTAAACTAAACTCTGTCCATTAGAGTTATAATAATAAATAAAAGGACAGAGCAATGAACGAACAAGATTACAAATCGATTCAAGACAAAGCGATTAAGCAATTTAAAGAGGGCAAATCACTATTAGGCAAAGATGGTGCATTTGCCCCTCTCTTGCAGCAATTCTTAGAAGCCGCACTCGAAGCAGAAATGAGTGAGCATCTATCAGAATCCAAGCCAAAGAAAAAGAATAAGCGTAATGGTAAAGGCAAAAAAACGCTTAAAACAAATCATGGTCCTGTAGAGATAAAAACTCCACAAGATCGCAATTCAACGTTTGAACCACAGATAGTCAAAAAGCGAGAAAGAGTTCTATTAGACAGTCTTTCCGACAAAATAATAGCTTTGTATGGCAAAGGTCTGAGCCTAAGAGATATATCTGAGTATATTGAAGAAATGTACGGAATGAGTGTATCAGCAGCTACCTTATCGCAAATTACAGATAAAGTAATTCCGGATATTCAACAATGGCAAAATCGCCCATTAGACCCAGTGTATCCAATCGTATTTATGGATGCGATGCACTTCAAAGTCAAAGATAACGGTCGGATTCAAAGCAAAGCTATATATACCGTTTTGGGTATAAATAAGACAGGTCGTAAGGAAATCTTAGGTTTATATTTTTCCGAAAGTGAAGGAGCAAATTTTTGGTTATCTGTATTAACTGAACTTCAAAACCGAGGAGTTGAGGACATTTTAATAGCAGCCATAGATAATCTTAAAGGATTTGCAGAAGCAATCAACAGTGTTTACCCAGCATGTGAAGTGCAAACGTGCATTATTCATCAAATACGTAACTCAATAAAATATGTAGCAAGTAAAGAACAAAAATCCTTTATGAGTGATTTAAAGCTCGTCTATAAGGCTGAAACCAAGGCAGTCGCAGAAATGGAATTAGAAAACTTAGCTACTAAATGGGGTAATAAATATCCAATAGTGATAAAATCATGGCAAAATAACTGGGAAAAATTATCGACATATTTTCAATATTCACCCTATATCAGAAAAATAATATATACCACCAATACAGTAGAAGGCTACCACAGGCAGGTTCGTAAGGTGACAAAAACTAAAGGAGCTTTTACAAGTGAAATGGCACTAATGAAGTTAGCTTATTTGGCCACTCAGGAAATCAGCAAAAAGTGGACTCAGCCAATGCAGAACTGGGGCTTGATTATTCAGCAGCTGGCCATACACTTCGGCTCTGACAGGCTGCACTTAGATATTTAAATTGGAGCGACTACACGCCCAAATTTTTCGCAAAACTCCGTTAGCTAAAAATTTGGACTGTTTGTCTATGCCTGAAATCGAGGAATATCTTCAAAAAAGAGCATTTGCCGAAGTTCCAGCACTGAGCAATGTCGAAGTGTGGGAAAAACGCGCCTATAAGGAATGTAAAAAATAAGGATGTGATTTAAAAAATTTGTATCTTTAACAATCACATCCTAGAATTTTCTTCTATAGAAATAGAACAGACAGAGTTTATTTTACACTGCCGTAGCACCAATAACTAGTTGTTATATTATTGACTTATTTAAGTCCCCTCCACAGCAGCAGGGTTGATTCATTCTAAGAGTGTCGCCAATAATTCAATGTTGTCGGCACTCTCGTATATAAAGTTAGTACAGTCACTACGCTTTTGTGACCTAAAAATATTGAGGCAAATCGTTTTTAATATGCTCATTACTGAAGCTGCATTAGGATATTTTACTCGCCAAGCATCTTCTTTCATTACCACATCTTTTACCCAATGTAATTGATTTTCTATGCCCCAATGTTTGCGTATTGTTTGCAAATAATACTTAGCAGATTTTGTTTGACTACTCAAGTAATAATGCACATGTATTTCTTCTTTTTGTTTAGTTTTTCTTATTCTTTTTATCTTTACTAATTGCTGTGAACCGCACCATTCTTGCTTTATTTCAGAACTCAAAGTATAAACATATACTTTACGAGTTTCTATTCTATCTCGATTTTTCTCTTCTTTTTTACAATAATCTACTCTCTTTGACCAGCTTGAACTCAAGCTTTCAAGCTTTTCGAACAAATGCTTTTGATTCTTTTTTACGCAAATTATATAGTTGTTGTTACTGTTAACAATCGTTCTTAGAGTTTTTTTGACAGTGTAAAGCGTCCATTGTAAAGACAACTCCGGTCAATCCTAAATCTCCAATAAGCTGCTCTACAACACCGATTTCGCTAGATTTTTTATTTTCATATTTACTCACGCCAACTACCATTTGACTCGATTGTGAATATGCAGAAACTATACTTATAAAGTTTTGATACTTAGAATTATATTCAACTAAAGTTCCTTTTAATGCCTTACCATCAATACTAATCACTTCGCCTTCTTTAGGCTTTGCGTTATCCATAGCCCAATTCTGGAAAACCTGAGACAATTCATCAAAATCTATATTATTTACTACTCTAAATATTGTTGCGTAAGTCGGTAATCGATCTTTATGAGGCTTCAGATATTTAAGAATATCATCAGCATTCTTTTTAATAAATCTCTCTATTCCGCGATAGCCATATTGACCGCTCATCGTTGACATCAAAACCAGCAATAATACGAATGTTTGATTGTGACGTGTGCCTTCACGGCGACGCTTATCTGTCAATGTATCCAGATAATTCACTAACGTTTTCTTTTCCATAAATCCCCCCAGATTTGAAAACTTTGTGTTCTGATTGCCATAATATACATTATTATCAGTTATTTACAAAGAACAAATCAACCCTGCTTTGTCAAGGGGACTTTGCTGTAGTTCTTCAAATTGTATCATGTATTGTTTTCTTTGTTCCTTTCATGCAATTTTATAAAATGAGCAAATTGCATTTTTTACCCTCTTGAGGGTCGATTTTCGAAGAAAATCGGGGTGGATTAAGAAAGTAAGATTTTAAATATTGAAACTCTCCAACTACCCCGTCACTTCGTGACACCCCTTCTTTCGAAGAAGGGGAATTTTTGGATTGTGGTATCTCTACCCACGGCGTTGCCATGGGCTATTGCATAGAGCCTTTCAGGCTCGGGTAAATCCTCCAAACCGAATTTTTTACCCTCTTGAGGGTCGATTTTCTGAAAAGAAAATCGGGGTGGATTAGATTACACTCCACCCTATTAATTTTGCCTTCTCCGCATTATTCTCTAATTTTGCTAATTACTAAGTATGTCGAAATTTACTAACTTGCTCTTCGTAATACCAATTATATTGACTTTTCTAAATAGGATATAAATGAGCAGAACTATTGCTGCACTTGCTACGCCTCCCGGTACAGGCGGACTTCACGTAATCAGAGTTTCCGGTGATGAGGCTTTTGATATAGTCGATAAATGCTTTTCAGGAAAGCTTTTGGAGGCGGAGTCGCACCGCATTTTATACGGAAAAATTATTTCAGCTGAGAGAATTGTAGATACTGTAACGATATCTACTTTTAGAGCTCCACGATCTTATACCGGAGAAAATGTAATTGAAATAGGCTGCCATGGCGGTCAGATAGTTTCACAGGAAATCCTAAAAGTACTTTTCTTATGTGGCGCTTTCCCTGCCGAACCGGGCGAATTTACTAAAAAAGCTTTTCTAAATGGCAAGCTTGACCTGACTCAGGTAGAAGCAGTAGCTGATTTAATTCATTCCACTTCTGTGCCGGGTGCTCAGACTGCTGCCCGTCAGCTCTCAGGTAACTTTACTCTTCGTCTGGCAGAACTTCGCCAAAAACTTCTGGATACAGCGAGCTTACTTGAATTAGAACTCGATTTTTCAGAAGAAGAACTCGAATTTGTAGATAAAACTGAGTTTAAACAAAGAGTCGACGAGGCTATTGTATTTTGCAAAGATCTTGCATCTTCTTTTAGCTCTGCTGAAATATTACGTTCCGGTTTTTACGTTGCTCTTGCGGGCTATCCTAATTCAGGAAAATCTACACTTTTTAATACTTTGCTTAAACGTCAGAGGGCAATTGTAAGTGCCACTCCGGGAACAACTCGCGATTATTTGGAAGAAAATATTATCGTGAACGGCATTACAGTAAAGCTGACAGATACCGCCGGACTGCGTGAAGATAGCAGTGATACTATAGAAATTGAAGGTATTAAGCTGGTAGAATCTGTTCTGGAACAATCAAATCTAATTCTAGTTCTAAATGATATATCTGAATCTGAAAATCATTCTGAAAGCCTTCACAATCAACTAAAAGAGAAATATTCCGATCGGAAAGTATTACTACTTCAAAACAAAGTGGATTTGGTAGAAACTGCTCAAAAAAATAGTGATGAAGTATTCTTTATCTCAGCAAAATTGAATGAGGGAGTTGATTCTCTTAGAAATCTTATTGGAACAGAAGCTGAAAAATCAGCGGATAGGATAAACGATATTCTTGTAAATAAGCGACATGCTGAACTTCTTTCAAAAGCAGCGGAATCACTTGAAAATGCAAGAAATGCTTTAGAAATTTTTACAGAAAATGAAATAATAGCGATTGATATAAAAGACGCTGCACGCACTCTTGGTGATATAGTAGGCGACACTTGGGATGAAGATGTGCTAAACAATATCTTTTCAAGATTCTGTATAGGGAAATAATAAAAAACCCTCATTTCTAAATACACTTGAGTATATAGAAATGAGGGGAATAACTTAAGAGATTCTATCTTATAAATGCACTCCGGCTCCGGGACCTAAAGGAATACCCAGCCATAACCACATTAAAAGAAATATAGCCCATCCGATAAAGAAAACTATAGTATAAGGCAGCATTGTAGCTACAAGAGTCCCTATACCGGCATCTTTTTCATATTTCTGGAAGTAGACTATAATCAATGCAAAGAAGCTCATCATAGGGCTGATTATGTTCGTGGTGCTGTCACCAATTCTATAAACTACCTGAGTTAGCTCAGGAGTATAGCCCAGATACATGAACATAGGTACAAAAATTGGTGCAAGTAGTGCCCATTTTGCAGATGCACTGCCCATGACAAGATTAATCATGCTGGCAAAAAGCAAAAACATAATAACCAGTGGAAACAAACCAAGCTCCATACTTTGAATCAAATTAGCACCATTGATTGCTAATATAATTCCAAGATTGCTCCAGTTAAAATATTGGACAAATTGTGCTGCAAAAAATACTAAAACTAAGTATGCACCAAGAGATTTCATCGAATCAGTCATACCTTTCATCACATCACTGTCATTTTTATATTTGCCAACACTGAAGCCATAAATAACACCCATGATACCGGCTACTATAAAGAGTACTGCCACAACACCTTTTAGTAAAGGTGAAGAAAGCAAGCCACCATCCATACCGCGTAGAAGACCATCTTCAGGAATAAGACCTATTGCCAAAACGACTAAAAATCCGGCAAATAATATTCCACAGCGAAGCAGTCCTTTTTTCTCTCTAGCATTTAGATGTTCTATGCTTTCCTGCTCATGTTTATCAGCATCAAACTTACCTAAACGTGGTACTACGATTTTTTCAGTTACCCAAGTTCCGAGTACTGCTACTAGAAATGTAGATGCAACCATAAAATAGTAGTTAGAAGTAGGATTTACCATATATGAAGGATCAACAATTCTTGCTGCCTCCTGAGACAGGCCTGCAAGCAATGGATCAATCGTTCCTAAAATGAGATTTGCTGAATAACCACCTGAAACACCTGCAAAACCTGCTGCCATACCGGCTATCGGATGCCGGCCTACAGCCATAAATATAGTACCTGCAAGTGGCACCAGCAATACATATCCCACACTTGATGCCAGGTTAGACATAATGCCGGCAAAAACGATGATAAAAGTTAACATCTTAGTAGGGGAATATATTACAAGTCCTCTGATTAGAACACCGATTAAGCCTGAATCATCTGCTAATCCTATTCCAAGCATTGCAACAATTACAATTCCCAGTGGAGCAAAAGCAGTAAAGTTAGACACCATTTTCAGCAGAATATCATGCACACCGTCCTTTGTAAGCAAATTAATTGCTTGGTATAATTCACCCGTCACAGGATCAGTAGCTTCCAAACCGATAGAAGCAAAAACCGCTGACAAAACAAGCACAGTGAGTGCAAACATTCCGAAAAGAGTGGCAGGATGAGGCAGCATATTACCTACTTTTTCCACTCCATTTAGAAATACTCTAATAGCCTTTTGGGACATGATACTTAAAACTCACAAAAAATTTTACAATCAGAAGTATTAACTCATAATTCATTATTAATACCGCTTGCCAATATAAGAATAAGTAATAACATAAAACAGTTAAGTAATATGAATACCTACAGTTTTAGAATCTTTGCAATAGATACTTTATTTTTATTGGTAAGAGATTTAATTACCGGAATCTTGGGCAGGCAATAAAAAAAGGGTATCAACTTAATATCAACACCCTTGAAATTATCTATACTTCAAATTGTTCGTATATCGAACGGATAAACTTTGGCAAAGTAAATGGCTCAATCTTTTCAGCCTGGCCTGTTTCGTTATCTATAATGATATTAACACCACAGATTTTTGAATCATTTTCAGCCATCTTATACTTATGAGCTACCTGGAATCTAAAACGTTTATATGCAATTTCTTTGTCCATGCCTACAACAGAATCATAAGGTCCGGTCATCCCAACATCAGTAATATAAGCAGTGCCGTTAGGAAGAATATTTGCATCAGCTGTTTGGATATGTGTGTGCGTACCGCACAAAGCGGAAACTTTTCCGTCTAAATGCCAACCCATAGCCATTTTCTCAGCAGTAGCATCTGCATGGAAGTCAACAAATATATTTTTAGTTCTTTCTGTGATAGTTTTCAAAGCATTATCAGCAGCTCTGAAAGGGCAATCTATAGAATTCATAAAGGTTCTTCCCTGAAGCTGAAGAACTGCCAAACTTTTGCCATTTTTTTCTACAAAAGTGAATCCTCTTCCTACATTACCCGGAGGATAATTCAGAGGGCGAAGTACATTATTATTTGAAGACAAAAGAGGTTTACCGCCCCAGTTATCCCAAACATGATTTCCTGTAGTAAGTACATCAGCACCTAAGCCAAAAAATATTTCAGCTTCAGTCTTTGTAAGACCTTTTCCGTTTGCAGAGTTTTCACCATTTATAATTATAAAGTCAGGCTTATATTTTTCTTTCAATTGAGGGAGAAATTCTTTGCAGGAATTAATGCCGGGCTCGCCAACGACATCACCAATAAAGAGAATGCTTATTTTTTCGGACATTTTTTTTCCAACTTCTATTTAGAATACATTGCAATTTACTAAATTAGGAAACGTTCTGAAACCTTATTCAATAATTTTGTTAAAGAAAATGAAAATATATACTAAAACCGGTGACGCAGGCGAAACAAGCTTATTTAATGGAAGCCGCGTAAAAAAACATAATGCAAGAGTAAATCTATACGGAACAGTTGACGAACTAAATTCTATAATCGGTCTGGCTGTGTCTTTTTGCAGCAAAAAAGAGTTTACCGAAATATTGCAAAAACTTAGTCTTACCCTTTTTAATTTAGGCTCAGACTTAGCAACTCCTCTGGATCCTAAACCTAAGTTCGAAGTACCCAGAATAGGTTCTGAGCATATAAAAGAGATGGAAATGTATATTGATAATTTCGATTCTGAACTGCCGAAATTGAAATATTTTATCCTGCCGGGAGGTTCACACTCTGCCTCTTTCCTTCATCAGGCAAGGACTGTATGCCGCAGAGCAGAGAGGTTAGCAACGGAACTTTCTGAAGAAGAAAATTTAGGCGATTATGTAGTTAAATATTTAAACAGGTTATCGGATTTTCTGTTTGTTGCCGCAAGATATGCAAATAAGGTAGACGGCAGAGAAGATATTATCTGGAAACCTTAGGATGTAAAATAAGTATATATAATTCCAGAGCCTCTAAGGCGAGGGGAATTCTTCTAAATCTGCTTTTAAAAGAGGCTTATTAAAATGAGCAATATGAATTTTACTCTTCTTGTCAAAGGATGGCCAGAGAATCTGGTAGGATTCTTGGGGAGGATTTAAAAGCGTTTGGGTTATAGAAAATCTTATAATTTCTGTAATTTTCAATCATAACTTACTTTTTTTCAGCCTGAAAGGCTCAAAGAGAATAGCCCGGGGTGACTCCCCGGGAATTCTGTTAGTAAAACTGTTATCCATCTTCCTCTACAAACTTCTCTGTCTTAAAATCTCATAAAGCAAAATACCTGCTGAAACAGAAGCATTTAGTGACTCGATTTTTCCTTTCAAAGGAATCTTTACTTTATAATCGCAGACTTTAGCTACATTTGGATGCATACCTGTGCCCTCGGATCCAATTACCAGAATAACAGATTCTTGGTATAAATCATCTGTGTATTGATTTATTGATCCTGCTGCAGTTCCGATTACCTTAAAGCCTTCCATTTTAAGCATTTTAAGGGTCTGAGCCATATTTGGAACTCTACATACAGGTAAGTGCTGCAATGCTCCTGCAGATGTCTTTAGAGCCGTTGGAGTTACCGGAGAAGCACCTTTACTCTGAATAATTATACCTGCAGCTCCTGAGCACTCTGCTGAGCGGGCAATAGCACCCAAATTATGAGGATCATTAATCTCATCAAGAGCAACCAGTACAGGATTATCAGAAATGCTGTAAGCCTTATTGATAAATTCTTCAATCTCATAGAATTTGACAAGCTGTTTCAGAGCAATTACACCTTGTGCTTTAAACTGTGAAATGCCTGCTTTTTTTTCCAGTTCACCGAATTTTCTTTTATCATGCTTTACAATAGCTACATTTTTCTTTTTAGCCAAACTGTAAATTGCATCAATTGGGTCACCTGTTGCACCAAACATCACAAAAATTTTCTCAGGTAATGTTTCTGAATTAAGTGCCTCGATAATGGCATTTCTGCCGTAAATGTAAGCTGTTTTAGTATCCATTACGAACCGGTTAATATTAAAAAACTTTATTTATCTCAATAGATTGTGTAAAATTGTAGTTAGCATATTTGTGCTAGTACAAATATATAATTTAATGTCAAATATTTTGGGTAATAAGATGCAGATCGAAACTTTTGAAAACCCTAATGTGGGTAGAAGCTACGAAATAACTCACATAAATAATGAATTCACATCTGTATGCCCGAAAACAGGTTTACCTGATTTTGGAAAAGTAATAATTAAATACGTACCGGATGAGCTTTGCTTAGAGCTAAAAGCACTTAAGTACTATTTCCTTGAATTCAGAAACATGGGTATTTTCTACGAAGCAATCACTAACAAAATTTTAGATGATTTAGTAGAAGCTTGCAACCCTCGCTATATGGAAATTATTACTGAGTGGAGTGTTCGTGGTGGTATGCACTCTCAAATTAGAGCAACTTATTCTAATGAAGGGAATAAATAATGGTAACTACCAAAATAGCCAAAGAATTTAAATGGGAAATGAGCCACAGATTGTCATTCCACGATGGGCCATGCAAAAATGTGCATGGGCACACTTACAGAATGGTATTTGAAGCTGAAGGCACACTTGATCAAAATTCTATGGTATTGGATTATTATCATGTAGAAAGAATCATTAGGCCTATGGTCGATAAACTTGACCACGCATTTCTATGCGATGAAAAAGACACTTTAATGATAAACTTTCTAAAAGAAAATGGCTTCAAACTGCATATTATGCCGGCTGTGACAACTGCTGAAAACATAGTGA
This sequence comes from uncultured bacterium, assembly GCA_942490685.1. Classification (GTDB taxonomy): domain Bacteria; phylum Bacteroidota; class Ignavibacteria; order Kapaibacteriales; family UBA2268; genus JBFHIJ01. The sequence goes on along the minus strand of CALNXW010000005.1, from coordinate 12,595 downwards.
GCTATTTTCTGGAAGTCTTTGCTCCCGAATTTAAGAAATTCGACAATATTGAATCTATAAAAGTTAAGATATTAGAAACTGAAGATGTATATGCTGAAAGAAGCGTAAGCCTTAAGTAAAGCATACTTTACATATTTACAAAAGAGGCTGTCTTTAAACGACAGCCTTCTTTTTAGCATTATTAGTAATATTCAGAATCTCTATTTAATAACTTAAGCATCATCTGATGCCTTCGTATGTTTCTGCAGATGCGAAGGCAGAGAGAAAAAAGAAAAATAAAATTGATGTTTTCATTGAGATTTAGCTCATACTAGATTTTTTCAAAAAATGGTTTGGATGCTCCAAAAGATACACCATCATATCTAATCAAATCTACTGCAAGTGTAACATCATCAGCAAAAATGGAACTTGCTCCACTAATTGAATCAGAAAATTCTATTTCGCCGCTAATTTTAATATCTTTGATAATCTTACTTAAATCAAGCGAACCATTATCAGATATTTCAAGCATTTCTTTTTGCAATATCCCCAGCTTATCTACATTAAGAAGAGTATCAACAATAACAAAATCATAAAACTTGCTACTTAGTCTTTCCGGCAAGGCTTCCGCAATATCAGCTGCGTATTTATTAAAGTTGAAAGTAAGTACAGATGGGTTTGTATAATAAAGAATAAGATCTATATTCCTTTTACTTCCAAGATTTACATTTAAAGTGTCATCAACTTGAAGCTTGTAAGTTTTATTTGTATCCGCCGAATAAGCTATGAAATTAAATGGCTCATGTATTTTCAAAGTGGAGCGAACAGGTTCAATGTTAATATCTAAACCTTCGATATCTTTAATATGTTCTTCTTCAGAAAAAACACGCTTCTCCAACTTACCTATCATACCTATATCCAGCTTCCGTCTGGGACCTGTATAGAAATAATAGTCACCTAAATAATATTGAAGTGCTCTGGCAATTGAAGTTTGTAAACTTAGATTTTGAGGCATAACGACTCCAGTAGATGTATATTAATACTATATAATGAATATAATTATATTGTAAAGTATATACAAATTAATATTATAAAAACTATTTCTACAAAAATGGGCTTATGCCGCTAATGGTACAAGCCCAATAATAAGAAGGAGTCAAACTTTAAAAATATCTTATTCAACCAGGAATCCAATGCTGCGTTTTTCATTACCGTTATCAATAACTAAGTAATAAGCACCTGTATGCAATCCAATAACATTTATGTCTTTTGTGCCAAAGGCAGTTTGGGAATCATAGTTGTAGCTGCTGTCCAGTTCTTTGATTTTCCTGCCCATGTAGTCATAAACTTCAAACTTAACCTTGTTTCTGTAATTAGGATTCAAAAAGAACCTGACAGTTGCATTTTTGCTTGTCGGATTTGGGTAAAGCCTTGTTGGCTGCACAGTAGGCAGAGCTTCAGTTGACTCCACAGAAGTGCCGGGAGCCAAAAGATCTATCTTCATCAAACCTAGTTCATTCCTGTTTGTTTCTTCATTATCATAGCCAACAGATAGCCAAAATATGCCATCTTTTTGATGGAAAATACGTGAGAAACCTGTAATTCTATTTGTATCAATATCTAGATTATGATAAACAGAATCACCTGTTTTTTTAAAATACCATTTTTTTAATCCCGGTCCTTCAGAATGGATTTTCAGAATTTGAAACTTATCGGTAGCACATGCAAGCTTAATCATTGACATATCGTCAAAATTTATTAGTTCTTCGTTTTCAGTATAAATTCTTGTTTTAGTTAAATCTTCCTCCGTTAATTCACCGCTATCCAAATTATAAGTGTAGAGTTTATTATCGTATCCGGTGAAATAATAGGTGTCGCCAGCAAACCAACCTGCTCTTCTGTAATGGAAGGCCACAGAATCTTGCATCAATGGTTTTAAATATAAAATACCTGCAGTATCTTTATTAAAGAAAGTAAGATCATTATAACTTCCCGGATACCAGTAGTAATCCTTATGCTTAACAAGGTGAAAGTAATTTAAACCAACTGCAGGATACCCTCTTCCGTCGGAATTCCAACTAAATCTTTCCCAAGTTAGCTTATCAGGATCCAAATGGTAAAGTCCTTTATAAGCAATAGCTCCGTATGGTGTTGCTGCAATATGCATCCAGAAGGTCTTATTATCGAATGTATTACACGAATGTAGGATAGGAAATTGAAGACTATCTCTTAAAGTATCAATTCTTATAATATTATTTTTTTTAATCAGATAGAATTCATTTTGAGTGGTAAGTATTTTATTGTCTCCTGCAAAAAAGATAGAAGGAGATCCTTCATGAAATACTCGATTATAATCTATTTTAACCACTTGTGAATCATTCCGGAACTCTTCAATTTTAATTAAAGAATCGCTTCCATTGGGTATTTTATATAGCCCTGTTTCACAACCAAACCAGGCATTGCTTTCTTGATCGAAGCTTACACGTCCTCCAGCAATACCCCCACATTTGTGGAGTTTTCCATACTCGATGGCTTTAGACGTATTAACTGACAAGACAAAGCATATAATAAAAACAAAATATTTCATACTTTTTGACTCCTGTGTATGTTTAGAAAAGACAGATCGGCTTTCGCCGATCTGCTAATATATAATTAATCACAAAGTGTTTTGCACGGCACTTCCACAGGATGTGGCATGCCTATTACATCAAATACTTTTGTAGGTGGACAAGTTTGATTTATATCTGCAATTCTGTCTATTAAGGTTAGCCTGCATTGTTGGTGTGGTGATGTCCCGTCCCAATACCAACATATTTTGTAAATTGAGATGCATTTAGATTCTTCTGCGCAGGCAGGTCTCCAGTAGTGTGGAACAAGTACCCAAGTGCTTGGATCGTCAGGATCAAATGATGCATTGTCTCCATACCATGTAATAAGCTCAGTAGAGAAACAACCTGCTAAAGCCACTTCAATCATATTATATTCACCTTCATTACAAAATACAGTTCCAAGCTCGACTTTTTCAGCAAGTTTTGCAAGTACCCTTTCAGTATGTTTTTCCAAAAGTTCATCAAAGTGTTCATCTAAATATGCAGTTAGATCAGGCACGTTGCAGTCTTCATAAAGTTTAGTGTAAATAGTATTTTTATAGTCTAGCTTTATGTTGTTAGTCTCTTTGTCATACATATAGCAGTATTCAATTTTTACTTGATAGCAAATGATAGTATCAACTACAACCCAGCCACCATAAGTATACCCCGGTGCACAAGTTGAATCAGTTTGAGAGTAAGATTGATTAGAGAAAACAAGAATAAAAAGCATAGATAGCATCATGAGTGTTGTCTTTTTCATATGTATCTCCTTAAAAAAATTATAAATATATTACAATACACATGACAAGTAGTATATTACCCGTCTAGCAATAGAGCACCGGTGATTTAGTTTGTGGAAGATTTAAATGTCCGGCGTGCATGGCTTGGCATTTATGTCAAGCCTTTTTTATTTACTGATATTGCTGAAAATAAACTAAGAATATTAACGCATAAACAATAACCTATTTTAATATTTAACATTGTGTAATATATACAAAAAAAAAAAATAACAGCAAAGAAAATAATGTAAATATTGAATGTTATTTATAAATTAGTCAGAAAACAAGATTATGGCAGTTAATAAATAAATGTATCATATGGCAATATATTGATAGTAGAATAGCAATAGCTTTTCACAGGGGGGCGCATCCTCATTTACAAAAGATAATGTGTATTCTGCATATTTTTTCTTAATTTCGCTAATGTATTTATAATTTCCATATTTAGGAGAATTTATGTCTTATTTTAAAAGCCTTGTGGCTTTTCTTGCTTTCACTATTATATTTGCAGCCTCTCTTAGTTCTGAGAAAAACTCTAAATACGAAAGATATAAAATAGAAAAAGCAGAAATCGAATATAAAATTACCGGAGCTGTCACCGGAACTGAAACTCTTATTTTTGATCAGTTTGGCATGCGCGAGAAGAAAGAAACAAAAGGTACTGTAAACCAAGGCGGTATGCTTCAGCAGATTCATGTGGCTAACTACATTTTAATAGACAAAGCATACGATATGACATTGCTAAACAAAGTGGGCAATGAATACAGTTTACAGTCTATGTTTGATTATGCTGATTCCTTGGGTAAGAAGAACTTACTGGATCTTCAATATGATATGTTTGTAAAAAATGGTTTCAAAGTGGAAGACGGCGAGAAAATTTTAGATAAAACAACTCAAAAATATGTTGGCCCGGGAGGAAATGTTACTTTATGGCTTTGGAATAACATCCCGCTGAAAATGTCAAGAAAAACACCTGCAGGTGACATGGTTGTTTTGGCAACTAAATTGAATCAAAAACCAAAAATAGATAAAACAACTTTCGATCTTCCAAAAGATGTGAAGTTTGAAACAAAATAAGCTATTCGGATTCTAATTATCCTAAAGCCATCTAAGTTTTTTTACTCAGATGGCTTTTTCACTACTTGCCTGTCCCCTGCTTTTCCATTAGGCGTTGCAGTTTGGAGTTAGAAATTTTATATGTGGAATAAAGAGGTTTTTCAGTAGAAATTAGCTCTTCTATGAAATCATACTTTTCCAGATCGGAGAGCACTTTAAACTCATCGAAAGACAGAACTTTGTGGAAGGTATATTGATTTTTCCCACCATTCCAAATTGTTTGAAGGTAATCTTTTTCTTCAGGACTGAATATATCAAAAGTCAGATCCTGATTATTTATTTTAGTAGCTATTTTTCCAATTTCAAATTTATTAATTTCGAATCCAAAGTCTTCATAAACCTCATTCAAATCATCAAGAGTAATATTTTTATTCTGATCATTAGTTGCAGTCTGATTTTCATCTTGAGCATAATCTAATATTTGCTCGCTTAGATCCGGCGAATCAATGGCATTCTTCATCATTGCAGCACTTATATCATCAATATAAGGCTCTGCATCACTTATGGATTTTGCTGTGTCAAACCCAAAAGGCTTCTTAAAGCTAAGCAAAGAAGATTTTGTGCTGCCGTTATCAGAAGCAGCAGATGCCATTTTTTCCGCTTGCTTTTTCTTTGCAAGTTCTGACATTAGGATCTCATTTTTCTTAAGCTCTTCTTTACGATTTTGATTCCTGACTTCGTATTGACTTTCCATAGTTTCCAGTTTAGAGGCCTTTGTGAAGAGCTCAAAAAGCTTTATAGTATTATAATAATAAGAAATGACAAAGCCAATAATGGTGAACATAAAGAGCAGTCCCATAGAGATTGCTCTTAGGGTATCGACTTCCGCCTGACCAATTTTCGTAGGTGCATCAGGAAAGAAACTAATAGGTATGGTTTTAATAAAAGCGTATATATTCTCATACTGTACTAAAGAAGCACCAATTATGATGCTAACAAGCCAACTCGAAATTTTATCAAATTCTGTATTTCTGATAAACTTTTCTGATTCAAAATCCGGATGCTTGGTGTTTCTTTTGGGCATACTTAAAAAGAATCCGACAAACCAGCCAAAGCTTAAACCAATCATAGAAAGAAGCAAAAATATGCCGGGAGTCTGAAAGACGGAATCGTTGGTTACGCCTAAAAGTAAAGAAAACAGGAAAACAGAACACAATGATCCCATGAGAATAGTTAGGTAATTTGTTTGAGATTTCATAAGTCACCATTGTTTTCTTCTTAAAGAAATAATATACTTATAATTACTCAAATTTTAAAATTGAAGTACTCCGTGAGTCTGTCTCTAACAAAAAAAAAAGCTGCAGTATATTATAATATATATCGCAGCTTTTGAAGTTGATGCTTTTATAATAAGCTTATTTAAGATTTTCTATCAGATTTTTGATAATGTCATTTGTACTGATATTTTCTGCTTCAGCGCTGAAGTTAGTAACTATTCTGTGTCTAAGAACCGATAGCGCTACAGCTTTTATATCATCAATTTCAGGCGAGAATCTGCCGTGAAGAGCAGCTCTGGATTTAGCTCCCAATATCAAGTATTGAGATGCTCGAGGTCCGGCACCATAGCTGAGGTAATCACGAACAAACTGAATATCGCTTTCTTCCGGTCTTGTTGCTCTTACCAGTTTAACTGCATATTTGATTACATTATCTGCTACAGGCACTCTTCTAATTAAGTCCTGATATTCGATGATTTTTTTTGCGTCCAGTACTTTATCAATATTTGGCTTATACTCAGCAGTTGTAGAGCGAACAATATCAATCTCTTCTTCCAAAGTAGGATAATCCAGCCATAAGTTGAACATAAATCTATCCAGCTGCGCTTCCGGCAGTGGATATGTACCTTCCTGCTCAATTGGGTTTTGAGTGGACAAAACAAAAAATGGCTCTTCCAGAGTGTAAGTAGTTCCGGCAGCTGTTACAGCATGCTCTTCCATTGCTTCTAATAGAGCTGATTGTGTTTTTGGAGGAGTACGGTTTATCTCATCAGCAAGCACAATATTTGCAAAAATTGGACCTTTTACAAATTTGAAGTTTTTAGCTCCTGTTGCTAAATTATCTTCAATAACCTCATTACCTGAGATGTCACCGGGCATAAGATCCGGAGTAAACTGGATTCTGCTGAAGTTCAAGTCTAATGTACGTGAAAGTGTTCTGATTAAAAGAGTTTTTGCCAGCCCCGGAACACCAATTAGAAGGCAATGCCCTTTTGCAAAAAGCGAGATAAGTAATTGATCTATAACGTCATGTTGACCTATAATAACTTTTCCGATTTCAGATTTTACCTGCTTGATGGCGGCTGCAAGTTCCGCAACAAGCTGCGTGTCATTTCTCTCTGCCATGTATTCTCTCTTCGATTTATTTGATTTTTTTAAGTATCTGTTTTTATATGAGTTATACGCAAAAGTAAGAGTGTGGTTGCAATAGTATAAACTGAAGAAAACACCTAAACTCTTGTCGCATAAATAAGAAATGTAATATACAATTCAATTTTATCTTATTCAAGAATAGTATTTAGTAATTGATCATAAATGCAATTGTAAAGTGGAATAAAATAAGTGATTATGCTATATAATAGCATTAAGAATCTTTTGTTTAGCTTGAGTAAAAAACTTAATTTACATAAATTCAGATTATAAAATAAATATGCTATTTCTGCAACTATAGCATATTAATTTCGTTTCTCTTATCGTGCTACTGATGATTTTTCCTAAGCATATTGTTTTTATTCACATTTATTCGTATTATGATGAGTGAGCTATTAGCAGTTAAGGCAGAAGATATGAAAGCGCTGATGCACGAATACCTGAAATATCCGGATTCTGAAGAGGGATTTAATCAATACAGATTAGATTCTCTTGATTTTCTATGGTCAAAATTTCAGGAAAGGCTGAGCAAATGCAGAAGAGAATTTTCTGAAGATAATGTGCACAAATTCCGAATTAGCGGTAGACGCTTTTTGGCTATGGTCGATATGGTTAAAAATATCTATTCATCAAAGTATTTGGAAGATTTGCAGTTAGAGCTCAAAATGCACATGAAGATTTTCTCTAATTTGCGAGACACTCAAGTGATGATTAATACGATAAATAAAATCAGAAAGGAATACTCCGTTTTTGATTTCTTTTATTATGATCTGCTTGCCAGAGAGCAAACTTGCATTAAAAAAATAGAAAAGAAAATCAAAAGAGTAAGTAAAAAAGAAATAGAAGCTTTAATTTTCTTTATTCGAATGGATTTGGATGATACTTATAAAAAGGATACAGCAACTTTTGACGATGCTTTTGAAGTAATTGGAGATGTATTCTCGCAGATGAAGCAAAAGTTGATTACTCTGGATGAAAATGATCCCCAGACAATCCACGATATGAGATTGCTTTTTAAAAATTTTAGATATATGATTGAAGCTTTTACTATTGCAAATGATTTGCCAAATGACTTTCTAAATGCTTTGTCCGAATACCAGACTCTGATGGGAGAAGTGCAGGATGCTGAAGTGCTTATTTCCAAATTTAATGAGTATGTAGAGTCGCAAGATGATCCTTCTGATATAGTCTGGGCAAATGCCAACAAGGTTTTAGAAGAAAGATTAAATGAAAAAATTCGTAATTTTATGGAAAACAAAGACAGGTTAAATACTTTTTGGACTCTGTAAATTGTTACCCTTATTTGACATCAGACAAACTGAAAAAATAAAAAAATGGCTGGACCGCTTTTTGATATTTCTAAGCATCTCAGCCGTTTTTTCTTTATTATTGATATTAGGTTACAATCTGTCTGAGTTCTGGTTTGACTTTATGGTCTATGCCACCGATGCAATAGTTGTACTTTTTGCAGCTCAGGAAATATTCAGGTGGTTTTTGGTTAAAGATCATAAACGCTATCTAAAAGAGCGCTGGATAGAAAACTTCTTTACATTTCTAATTATCCTGGGCACTATATTCCCGCAGGAAATCTTCTTTTTCTTCGAATTTTTATTCCCTGAGTTCGATCCTAAGAAGATAACAATACTTTATTTAGCTACATTTGAGCTTAGTGTATTTTCTGTAGCAGTAGTAAAAGTACTGCGCTATAACCACTTAATCTCAAAAATTAAATTACATCCCGGTTCCCTTTTTGCTCTGAGTTTCCTAAAAATGATTATAATCGGAACGATATTACTGTCGCTGCCTAAAGCAAGCATGCCGGGACATTCGATTAGCTTCACTGATGCTCTTTTTACTTCAACCAGTGCAGTGTGTGTTACAGGTTTATCTACCATAGCTGTTCCAGAAACTCTTTCAACATTCGGAAAAGGAGTTTTGTTTTTCTTGATTCAGGTAGGCGGATTGGGAGTAATGACATTAACTACGTTTTTTGCTGCTCTTTTTGCCGGGGGCTTATCCTTCAGATTTAGAATAATGATGCGGGATATGCTAAGCCAGGAGAATATTAGTCAGGTATGGTCATTGCTTTCTAAGATTATTCTGTTTACTGCATTTTTTGAAATAGTAGGTGCAGTGATGCTTTACGGGTCTCTGGGAGGAACATTTGCAGCTTTTGACAGAACACTGTTTTATGATTGCGTGTTTCATAGCGTATCTGCTTTTTGTAATGCAGGTTTTTCTCTATATTCAGATGGATTTATGCAGGGAAACATCGCTTCTAATTATTCTTATCTGAGTACTATTATAGTGCTGATTGTGGCAGGTGGTTTAGGTTTTGCAGTGTTTGCAAATTTTGTAAACCAGAAGCCATGGCTGCCGCGAACTAAACGAAATTCCCTAAGAATAACCATGCAGACTAAAATAGTGCTTTGGACTACTTTGATTTTAATAATCTCTGGTACACTATTGTTTTACCTGACTGATAATACTGGTTCGTTGCAGGGTATGTCTGAATTTGAAAAAATGTTCCAGTCTCTGTTTTGGTCGGTAACTGCCCGAACAGCCGGATTTAATGCAGTAGATACTTCGGCAATGGCTCCGGCGGCAATTATGATAATGATTATATTGATGTGGATAGGTGCCTCTCCCGGTTCTACTGGTGGCGGTATTAAAACAACTACTATAAGCATGACATTTTTAGCTTTAGTCAATCAAATTCGCGGCAATGAAAAAATCAGAATGTTTAAAAGAGAGCTCTCTCCCGAAAGTGTCAAAAGAGCATTCCTTGTCGTAATTTCGTCAATATTTGCTCTCGGAATTGGCTCAACTGCACTAGTTTGGGCAGAGCCGGGCAAAGACACAATTGATTTGATATTTGAAACAACTTCTGCGATTAGCACTGTTGGTCTTAGCAGAGGTATTACTCAAGAGCTTTCAATTATTGGAAAATATATAATAATTTTACTTATGTTCATAGGCAGAATTGGCGTGCTTGCATTTTTGATGTCGTTTCATAATCCGGGTACTCCTCCAAACTACAATTTGCCGACAGAAAATATAAATGTAGGATAAACTATGTCTGTAAAGAAATTTTGTATCATTGGCCTTGGCTATTTTGGAGCAAATCTTGCCTTAGATTTGACAGATGAGGGAGCTGAAGTAATAGCAATAGATATTGATGTAGATAAGGTTGCACCATTAAAAGACAAAGTGACTATGGCAGTGCAGGCAGATGCATCTGATGTAAAGGCTCTGCGTAGCCTGGGAGTTAATGATGTAGATGCCGTGATTGTTGCTATAGGCGAAGGCTTTGAGAGCAGTATAACCACAACAGCTGCTTTGCAGGAAATAGGAGTCAAAAAAATCATAAACCGGGTAATATCTCCTGTGCAGGAAAGATTGCTTAAACTGATGGGTGTAAGTGAACTAATAGTGCCTGAAGCCTATGCTGCAAATAAAATGGCTGAGCGTCTGATGATTCCGGGTTTGATTGAATCCTTTGAAATCACTAAAGAGTATGGTATTTTTGAAGTTGAGGTTCCTGCTTATCTTATTGGTAAGTCTTTGAACGAAGTGGAACTGCGCCAAAAATATGATCTAAATTTGGTAACCATAAAGCGTAAAGCTGTATCAAAAGGTGTATTTTCTTCTAAAGAAAAGTTTATAGTTACAGGTGTTCCTGAACCGACACTGATATTCCAAAAGGATGATATTTTAGTTCTATTTGGCAAAGAGAAAAACTTCTTAAAGCTTTTAGATTGATCTTTGGGCTAAGTTCTTTGCGCTGTTGGACTCTTAAGCACTTATTCTTATAATAATATGAAATGTCTTCTATGCATAAAATACTTATATATCTTATAACCTTTGCAAGTATAGCTTCAATGGAAGCTCTTTCTAATAATTGGTCTGTAATCAGAAATTTGAATGAACTGAATTCAGAACAGGAAGAACTTGCTCCTTCATATAATGCTTATGAGCACAAGCTGTATTTCAATTCTGATAGATTAAATACTTCATATTTTTATACTGCTGATTTTGAGTCGGATTCTTCATTTTCTAAGCCAAAATTTTTGGATGGAGATGTAAACAAAAAGAGAGATAATAAAGCATATATATCTTTTTTAGCACAGGATGAGGCTTATATTTCGGCCTTTAAACAGACCAGTTCTTATCCTGTTATGAATATTTATAAGTCGCTGAAAAGAAAACAGCAATGGCAGAAGCCTTATCTTTTAGATTCATTACAATCTGATGCTTTTACAGCTCAGGTTACTGTTTCGCCTGACAGATCGTTTGTGATTTTTGTAAGTAATAGATTTGCAAAAGATGGCGACACTGACCTTTGGATTGCATTTCGTCAGTCTAATGATACTTGGGGCAATGCAATGCCACTGGAGGAATTAAATTCAGCAGGTAATGAAATTACTCCTTTTCTTGCTTCATCTGACACTCTCTATTTTGCCTCGAATGGACAGGCAGGACAGGGAGGTTATGATTTATTTATTTCTCTTAGATATGACACAAAATGGTCAGTACCAAGACCTCTGAATGGCCTAAATACTGAGTTCGACGAATCTGATTTCATTATTTTGCCAAATGATTATGCTGTTTTTGCTTCAGACAGACCCGGCACTTTAGGTGGTTTAGATTTATTCCTGGCAGGCAGAGCCTCTGAAAAAGTAATAAAAGGTAAAACTAATGTTGAATATCAAATTTCTGCATTAGTATCAGATATAGAGCTATTCCGGAAAGAAGAATATACTATTTGCGCATTTTCTAATGTTTTTCCTGTAGGATATTTCAATGGTACTGTAAATAATCAATTTCAAAAAGAATATGCTGACAAAAACTATAAGCGAATTCTAAAAGAAATCAGACTTTCCGGTTCCGCTTTAACTATTGAGTGCAACGATGCTTTTGATTCGAAAGCACTTATTAATCAAATTGAACAGGATCTGAGCTCAAGTATAAATTCTAAAGTTGTAATTACAAACAATGACTATGTTTCTCTGATAGTTGATGAAATTCGCGACTTTTCACCAATTGAGCTTGTGCAAAGTAAAACAACTGCTGATCCGCCTGTTTTAGAACTATTCCTGAATGCAAGACCGGAAAGTGATGTAAAAAAATGGGATGTTGTAGCTTCGCTAAGGAACAAAAAAGAAACTATATATAGTGATACCAAATATTCTAAAAAAGTGGCATATAACATTAATAACCAGGTCGAGTTGTTGTGGGGAGTTGATTCTCTAAATATTTTGCTGTCAGGAGAAGACAAAAATCAACTAAAAGGCTATAGTAATTACACCTTTATTATCAATAAAAAACAGCTTAGAAACAGAACTTCTATAGAATATAAAGGTAGTCTTCATGAGGAATATTTCTTTGATTTGAGTGATGTTACAGGTAATCGGAATCTTGCAGTGATTGAACTAATGCTTGAAAATTCCTTACTGAACAAGAAACTTCAGATTATTTATCCTAAAGGTAATGAGCTTGAAGCTGCAAAACTAAAAGGCTTATTAGTATCAGATTATAAGTTTAAGAAGCAAAATATTATACTTCTGGAAGGCGAAAACAAATTGGGCTTAAGATTTATAGCTCGAGTTTTAGCAGAGAAAAGGATGTAAAAAAAGAATAAGCTGTCTTTTAAGTAAATATTTGAGCAGTAATATCAATATTTATAGTATCAAACACCTTGCTTCACTTCGACTTTGCTCAGTATAAACTCTTGACGTAGTCATTGCCTGAAATATGTCAACCT
>CALNXW010000004.1:5000-12480 GCA_942490685.1 uncultured bacterium | reverse complement strand
CTGATTTCAGTATCTATTTTGTCTAGATCACATATAATTTGCTATGGATGATGTTCACTCATGCGGATATTATGAGACATCGGAGTAAGCCCCTCTCATCGTATCCGTATACGGAATATTATCCCTATCAATTCCTTCAATTAACCATATGAGACCATTGTCTCATATGATGAAAATAATTTAAATAATGTATAAATAATTCAATTTTCGATGATTTATGAAGTCAATAAACTATTGATAAATCTGCATAACATCGTCGATCCTGCTAGAGATAATATTCATTAAGTACAGATATTATGAGACCTCGGAGTTAGCCCCTCTCATCGTATCTGTATATGGGATGTTGTCTTTAGCAGTTGGAAGAAAATATATATTTTGACTATATATAAAAGTCTGCATAGAAGTTTTACTGGTTACGCACCCATGCGCCCAAACCAAGAGGCAACAAAGCCTGATTTCAGTATATATTTTGTCTAGATCACATCTAATCTGCTATGGATGATATTCACTACATGCGGATATTATGGGACCTCGGAGTAAGCCCCTCTCATCGTATCCGTATGTGGAGTGTTATCCATAGCAGATGGAATAATAATAAACTTTGCCTAGACTAATTGATTTTCGAACCTACATCAGCATCTAGAACACCTCAGAAGCGTACCGAAACGAACACTGAGTGTATACTGGTTTCACTGGTTACGCACCCATGCGCCCAAACCAAGAGGCAACAAAGCCTGATTTCAGTATCTATTTAGTCTAGATCACATTTAGTCTGCTATGGATGATATTCACTACATGCGGATATTATGGGACCTCGGAGTAAGCCCCTCCCATCGTATCCGTATATGGAATGTTATCCATAGCAGATGGAATAATAATAAACTTTGCCTAGACTAATTAATTGATTTTCGAACCTACATCAACATCTGGAACACCTCAGAAGCGTACCGAAACGAACACTGAGTGTATACGAAAGAAAAAACCAGTAACTCAAGAGCTAAGAGCTAAGAGTGCCCGGAACCGCCTACAGAGGCGGGCACCCGGCATCACATACAGTCCGAAAGACCAGGCACCAGCGGCGGTCAATTCCTTCAATAAGCCATATGAGACCATTGTCCCAAACGATGAAAATAAAGTAAATAATATCCAAATAATTCAATTTCCACTTTCTTAGAGTAGTAAAAAAATATCGAGATTCTGAAAAATAAATAAGTTTAAAAAAATGCTTATTTAATATAATATTTCTTCTTAAAAATATTATTTTGTATACTTATCTAAAGTTTAGTGAGTGGTCTGGTTACCCAAATAAGAACTTTTGTTCAGTGAACAAAGAAATAAAAACAAAACGACAATATAAATTAAATAATATATATATGTTGAAAATTATGTAAACTGTTATTTTTCAGCTCCATCACTAAATAAATAAATAAATGAAATGAAACCATAACCATGCACAAGGCACAACCAAATATCCAAATATTCACCACTTTTCCATAAATTTTGCATATAAAACTGTTCTGTCCAAACCTTATAATTGTTATTGTCGATGTTCGTTTAATTTTGTACTTATATAGCAAGACCCCAATCATCTTTGTTATGAGTGGGTCGTTAAAAAAGTGGCCCCAGCCGACTAGCGGACTGGAGGACCACAAAAACCTAATTACTCTAGCATTTAAGCCATCGGCTTACGCATCAAAATACTATTATTATCCTAACTTTATGTCTAAATCCTATAAATAAGAATTTACTCGATTACAAATATTAATTTAATATGATCATAATTTAATGCACTCAAATTTTAATATAAATAATAAATTTAATATAAATAATTATAAAAGAACAAAAAACAAGAGTATCTTGAAACTAAAAAATTCTTGACAGATCTGAGATGACTGAAACATATAACTAAGCTAAAAAACCTATATAATTTAAAAAATCAATAACTTCTAGGAAACTGAGAATTAACTCTTCAAATTTTAAACATAAGTTAAATTAACTATTTAGAATGATGTGTTAAGTTGTTTCAAAAATAAGGCACTTAGTTTTTTAGAAAACTTTGATAGAAAGAAAGAGTAGCATCGACGTAATTTTATAACCGGGAGATATAGGGGCCAAATTTTCAAGTAATTTTTTCTTTAATTTTGAAGTCGAATATTCACACAAAAAAACTTTTCACGTTAGTTTTGTTCATGATTTAATGAAAACACTTCGTCCTGTAGCCCTCTTTGGCTAACTTTTTGAGAAATCATATGTCAAACGCAAAGCACTCAGTGAAAAAGAGTAGCTTTCGTTTTGTGAGTAGATTTGACAACCGGTCATAGCACGTCAAGAGTAGATTCGTTCTTTTATTTAACTATTCAAGATATTACCTGAAGTTGAACAACTTTTTCTTTAAAAATGGCTAACAATGATAAAGGGGAAAAAGGGGCGAGATGGGGCTCCACAACTTCTGCAGCTGAAGAAGATACCCTAAAGGCTGATTCCCTAGAAGAAACAAATAATGACGACGACAGGGAAACAGACTTTGGATCTCCAATGGCAGAAGATCTTACAGTTATTGACCAATATTTAGATATAGACAATAACCCATTTGAAGAAGTTAAAAACAAAAGAAAACACTCTTCTGGTTCTGCCCCCTCCCCTTCCTCCACACCTAATCTATCCAAAAGAACCAACTTGGCATCAAATAACTCAAACAATCTTACAATATTCATAAAAGGAAGTGAAGACATCACTCATAAAAATCCCATAAAACTACTTAAATGTCTAAAATCATTTGATAGCTCAATTGCTTCCTCTCAAATTACAAAAACAAAAGAACTACTTAGGATCTCTTGTTATACAGAAAATCAAAAAAGCAACCTCATGGCAATAGAGACAATACTGGGAGTCACCGTAGAAGTCACCGAACATTTTTCCTCCAACCTGGCTGAAACAGGAACTGTTTGGCTTATAATATTCGGAGTTTCGGAAGAATTAACAGAAACCGAAATTAAAGAAGAGACAAAATCCCTAGAAGTAAGGCGACTGTTTCGCAAAGATGGGACAAACAAAGTACCAACTAGAACTGTGACCCTTTGCTTTAATAAGGATGAAACACCAGCCCAAGTATATATAGGGTATGAAAAACATCAGACCAAGCTCTTTATTCCCAAGCCCTTGAGATGCTTTCACTGTCAGCTATTTGGACACACCGCCAAAAGCTGTAGAGGGAAAATTACATGCCCCAGATGTGCAGCAAATCACGACATAAAAGTTTGCCCTTTGTTTACAAATACTAATATAGATAACAGTTTACCGAAACCGAGCCTAAAATGCAGGAATTGTGGTGAGAAACACTCAGCTGGTTATAGAAACTGTTCAGCCTACCATAAAGCTGTCCAAATAACAGAAATAAAAACATCAAACAAAATTTCCTATGCAGCAGCCACTCGTCAAGTTAACCAGGCACAAACATTAACAAGAAGCACCACACAACCACAAGCTAAGAACAATGAGAATAATGAAGATTCAGACACCCATGTAAAGCAGATTGAAGCTCATGGAACAATACAGCATAACTCAATAATTAATCCACCAAACAATACGACTCAAATATCAAGAACAACTGATATTACAGAACAATGTGACCAAACACTGGCATCAAATTCTTCTAATATGCAAAGTAAGCCTATGTATCATACCCACAACCAGCAATTAGTCTCAAACAACAATGACACACAACAACAACCAAGAAAGGAAAGGCAAATGACAGTTCCTACCCAAGAAATAACTGTTCCTCTAACCTCAAAATTAATACAAGACATCACCACCTTAATCATCAATATCTTAAATATTTTAATTGGCAGCTTTGATCAGGCGAAAACAGAAGCTGCCACAAATTTAATTCAGCAATTTTTTAACAAACAAACATATCCATCCCAATACAATTCGTCAAATTCAATCTAAATATATTAAGTTGGAATGCAAATGGGCTCGAATGCCATCAAATAGAACTACTAGAATATCTATCTAACCATCAAAACGACATTGATATAATTTGCATTCAAGAAACTCATTTCAAACCCCCGTTTGCTCTAACTATAGAAGGCTACAATTGTACATCAAACTCAAGACAAAACAAGCGAGGTGGTGGCACTGCTATATATGTTAAAAACACATATATTTTTGAAGAACTATCTCTCTCTGATCAACTAGAAGTCACAGGGATTAATATCTATACAAATAATAACATTGCATACTCTATTTTTTGTCTCTATCTTGCACCAAACACCAAAATAGACATACAATTATTAAAAGACACAATTCCTCACCGAAACTGTGTTTTGCTTGGTGATTTCAACGCTAAGAATACTCTTTGGGGATCTCCTCTCACAGATCAAAGAGGTAAGCAGATAGAGGATCTCCTTGACACAAATAATTTAATTTTATTAAATACAGGATTAGGGACCCATATCAATTCTAGTGGTGCTATGAGTCATCTAGACTTATCAATTTCAAGTCCTAATCTGGGTGCAAGCACTACTTGGAAAGTGCTAGAGGACTGCTGGGGAAGCGATCACCTCCCAACACTGACTGCATTAGACGTAAGCCCCAAAAAGCAAAATAATTCTTCAATTAGATGGAACTATAAAAAAGCTGACTGGTCATCCTTTGGACAATTTCTAAATAATAATAGTATACAAACATCTATCACTTCAACTACAGATGAATTATTATCCAATTTTCAAGAACAAGTATCGAAGGCGGCACAGTTAAACATCCCAAAAATAAACTCCACAGTTAAAGTTCGAACATTACCATATTGGACACAGGACTGTACTGATGTAATAAAAGCCCGTAGACAGGCAATGCAAAAGGCAAACAAAACCAAAAATCTTCAGGATGCAATCAATTTTAGGAAATGTAAGGCAAAGGCCCAATACACATTAAAACAAGCAAAACTTCAATACTGGCAAAATTATTGTGGCACTTTAACAGGCAACACAAAAACAGGCTCTGTTTGGAAAACAATCAAAAGTATGAAAGGCACTGAGTACTCTCAAATACCTACATTAAACGCAGCTTCAATTACATATAAGACAAATAAGGAAAAAGCAGATATTCTCGCTAAGCAATTTCAAAATAATAGCTCAAATGCTAACTTCTCCCCTGTATTTATTGGTCGACAAAGCACAACAGTAAATACTATGCTAAATTCTTTAGGTACAAAAAATAATACTCAGAGTTTTAATTTAGATCTAAAGACAATAAATGATAAATTCACCATGCAAGAACTACACCTAGCCCTAAACAAGTGCAAGAAAAGTTCTGCTCCAGGGCCAGATGACATCAGCTATGTTATGCTACAAAATCTCCCCATCATATATAAAGAAGAATTGTTAACTATATTTAATAAATCATGGGATCAGGGATATGTGCCTGTTGATTGGAAACTATCCACAATTAAGCCAGTATTGAAGCCGTCAAAGGATCCAACTAGCCTAGACTCATATAGGCCAATAGCTTTAACCTCATGTACTGGAAAAATCATGGAAAGGATGATAACTTCTAGGTTATATTGGTTTTGTGAAAAACATAATTTAATTAATAAGCATCAATGTGGATATCGGCAAAATCATTCGACTTTGGATCATATATTAAGACTAAGTTCAGAAGCTAAGTCTGCTCTACAAACCGGAAATTATACCGTAGCCATATTTCTTGACTTGTCCAAAGCATTTGAAATGATGTGGGCCGATGGTTTGTTGTTAAAATTACTAAACCTTAATATTACAGGAAATTGTTTTACATGGATTAAAGATTTTCTACATAACCGTCAGATCAAGGTAAAAATCGACAATGAACTTTCGGAAAGTTTTATTATGGAAAATGGTACCCCTCAAGGAAGTTCACTTAGCCCTCTACTATTCCTCCTTATGATAAATGATTTTCCGGATTTATCTAAATTTACTTCTCCGGCATTGTTTGCAGATGATAGTTCTCTGTGGAGATCTGGTACAAACCTAGAAATAATAACACATCATCTGCAAGAAGACTTGGCAAAAATACAGGACTGGTGTGAAACTTGGGGTTTTAATATTAATGCAAGCAAGTCCGTGGGAATAGTCTTCACAAACAAGAAAAACTATAAAAATCCAAATCTATACATAAACAACCAAAAAATAGCATTCAATACCTCTACCAAATTTTTAGGCATCACTTTTGACTCCAGACTGACCTGGGGACCGCATATAAATAGTATAGTCGAAAGGGTTAAACCCGCTTTAAATATTTTGAAATGTCTAACCGGTACTTCTTGGGGGGCAAACAAAGACATATTATTGACTATATATAAAGCTCTGATACGATCCGTTCTGGACTATGGCAGCATTGCTTTTGAGTCGGCTGCAGTAGTACACTTGAGTAAATTAGATACGATTCAATATAAGGCCCTATCTATTTGTCATGGTTCCATGAAAGGTACTGCAGCAAATACTTTATGTGTGGCTAGCTATGAACTTCCTTTGGATCTACGAAGAGAAGAAATCAAATTGAAATACCTCATTAAAATAAGTTCATCGCACAGCCACATAGCAAAAGAAGTTCTATCAGACAAAAAAATGCTAAACATTAACATTAACCATAAGTCTGTATTTGGAAAAACAATTAATGACTACAAGTCCTTTACAAAAATTGAAATTGAAGGTTTTAAGATTCCTGTACAAGCCCCTTGGACATTTTTCAATCTTGACATCGACACTAATCTGTTACATAATAGTTCATTTAAAAATAATCTAGATCAAGATAGTTATGATTCTATTAAAATTAATCAATATATCACAACTGAATACACTGACAGTATACATATATATACTGACGGATCAAAATCATCCAAAAATGAAGTAGCAGCAGCATTTTATATACCCATAATGAACTTAAAAGTGGGTCTAAAACTCCCAAATTACTTATCTGTATATACTGCAGAACTTACAGCAATATCCGAAGCAGTAAAATATAGTAGAAAAAATTCATTTGATGAAATAGTCATTTTATCCGATAGTCTGGATGTTTTAAGAGACATTTTATTTCAGTCTTCCAAAATTCGACCAAACGCTATTAATGAACTACACTACTTAATTCAACACTCTAACTCCACAGTTCATTTGTGCTGGGTTCCATCTCACAACAACATACTAGGAAATTCCATAGCAGATAAAGTTGCAAAGGAAACTACATCATCCCTCTCAATAGACCTCGATATCCCTCAAGAAATAAGTGAAGCATACACACACCTTAGCACATTCATTTTAGATAAGTGGCAAGGTAGATGGACCACCAGTATCACAGGATGTAAATATAGAGAAATTTGTCCAATAGTGGGATTAAAACTTAAAGAAAAACTGCGACCCAGACATAAAGAAGTTCTTATAAATCGATTAAGATTTCACTCATGTAGACTTAACTTTTACTTACATAAAATAGGACTTCATGATACTGG
>CALNXW010000003.1:0-2778 GCA_942490685.1 uncultured bacterium | reverse complement strand
GCGAACATCTCGTTGGCTGCTCTAGACGCTGGAGTACGCCTTGATTGCTCACGGTCACAAGTAAAGACCTACAAGGAGATACTCATTTTTCAGTAGCGACGACCCGGATTTAGTCTTTTGAGTAAACGCATTAGCTCGGTAAGGCTCGATACTAGGAGAAGTGTTACCACATATAATACTGCTACTAGCATTAGGAGCAATAGCCAGAAGATGAGCGTTACGAATAAGCCTATCACCAGCATCGGGACAAGAGCCACGAAGCTCAGCAAGATTCTTAGTCGCTCTGGTAGCCTCCTCCTTAATATATTTAAATATTTTGTTATTTGTAACTTTCGCCATAACTCCTTCAAACGGTATATGATGTCTCTGTAGGTACGCATGGAATCCCATAGCCCCCAAGCCTATAGATCGTTCTCTTGCTGCACTGTATACCGCTTTACTTAATTCAGGTGGAGCATTTTCAATAAAATAGGTTAGTACATTATCTAGCATTTCTACAAGGTCTGGAATAAATCGTGGCTCTTGACTCCAGGAGTCATATTCTTCTAGATTTACTGAGGATAAACAACATACGGCGGTTCTTTGAGAGTCGGTGGGTAGCAATATTTCCGAACAAAGGTTAGATTGGTTGATGTGTAAACCTAATTCTTTCTGAAAATCTGGCAAGTCCTCATTAACTGTGTCTCCGAACATTATGTAAGGCTCACCAGTTTCTACCCGGTTTTGTATTATTTTTATCCATAGTGCTTTAGCCGAAACCGTTTTCTTCACTTCGCCGGTATGTGGGTCAATTAAATCCCACCTATCGTCATAATCCTTATCTCGTGTAGCATTTTCAATAACGCTCATAAACTTATCAGAGATAACCACGCCATGATGTAGGTTAGTCGATTTTCTATTAACATCACCGCCAGTAGGCTTACGCATGTCTAGAAACTCTTGTACTTCCGGGTGGTCGATATCTAAATAAGCCGCATAGCTTCCACGTCTTGTTATACCTTGGGAGAAAGCCAACATTTCGGAGTCTACAACCTTCATAAAAGGAATCACCCCCGTACTTTCGGACCCCTTCGATGTTTTAGTGCCTACGGCACGAATATCCCCCCAGTAACCTCCAATGCCACCACCTACCGAGGATAGAAAGGCGTTTTCTGTATAATGATCGGTAATACCATGTCTGCTATCGTCCACGTAGGATAAAAAGCAGCTTATAGGAAGCCCCCTGTTTGTCCCACCATTAGATAGAATAGGAGTACTAAACATAAACCAAAGCTGGCTAGCATAATCATAAAGTCTTTGAGCGTGTTCTTCGTTTGATGCAAACGCTTTAGCCGCCCTAGCAAAAGCATCTTGCGGAGATTTTTCTCCATCTATTAAGTATCTATCCTCCAACGTTTTAAAACTAAACTCTGAGAGTAACCTATCTCTAGAATAATTAATTAGCATTCAAAAATCCTGTAATTTCTTGCTTGATCTGCTCTAGATCGTGTCCTGAAAACCCTATCGCATCCTCACAGTGACTAATTAAATCCATCAACTGATAGTTTATAAGTAGCCTTTCAGGATTTTTATTAAGATTCTCTATATATTTATATGTACCTGATATAGGTATTGCGTCATATATATTAAATGCGGTTTCATACTGTTTTATTAAATCCGTAGCCCTTTTAGGCCCAATTCCTGGTATACCTACTATGTTGTCCCCTTTATCCCCGGTTAGTACTTTAAAGCTAATATACTCCTCAATAGGGAAATCATAGAATTCTTCCCAGTTAAGCAGTGTAGTTTCTTTTCTAGTAACTGTGGAGAACTTAGATACATGCTCATCAACTAGTAAGTCCCAATCTCTATCACTAGATATTAGCCAAATATTATCTATACCCAGAGTTTCTCTATGCTTAACCACAAAAGCCGCCAAATCGTCGGCTTCAACATACTGACGCCTTAAAATTAGGTACTTCGCTGAGAGAGCTTTTAGAGTAGCTTCATATTCCTCGAAGAACTGCTCCATTTCACGCTTTTCTTCTTCTGTTTGCTGTTCGTACTTTTCTCTTCTATTAGCCTTATATTCAGGACATATGTCTTTTCTATATGAACTATTACCTTGGTCGGCTGCAATAATTATATTACTACAATTGTAAGACATTGCGAGACTTTCTACAGTACGAATAAAATCCTGTGCAAACTCCTTCTTACCTTGATGCTTCCACCTAAAGGCTAAGTTCATAGAGTCTACTATTAGAGCATTATTATTATTTTCGGGTATCTTATCTTTAAAACTAGCCACTAGTAAACTCCACTGTTTCGTTGATTAACCATTCTTCTGCTAGAGATGTATAGCAGTCCAATGATGATATATAAAAGTAATCTGTCTTTTCCGGCTTTCTAGTAGTTACCACAAATATTTTAGACCTAGCGTATTTAAAGAACAAAAGAGGCTCCTGTTTTCTTGCATCAGCTTGCTCGACTATTTTAGTCCACCACTGTACCAGGTAATTAGTTTTATTAGTGAATACTTTATCATTAAGAGGACTTTTCTCATAATTTTTAACTTCAATACAAAACACGTTCTTATCATGAGGTAAGTATAAGTCACCTTTTAGATAAGATAACGCTCCTGAAGTAGGAACTCTCTCAAACTGAAGGTTCGTATGTTTTCTAAGCAAGTCTCGTACTAAGTACTCTCCGCGTTGCCCTTTATTTCTAGAGTCTACCATATTTTACTTATTCCATCCACCTTTTGAACCTCTATTTTCTCCAACAGTGGGTGTGACCATT
>CALNXW010000002.1:0-16483 GCA_942490685.1 uncultured bacterium | reverse complement strand
GTGTATAAGCGGAGACCTATAATTAGATGATAAAAGATTTTAATAAAAAGAGTGACAAAGACAAGATAGCTTTTCTAATGTCTCAATTCGAGCATATGAGAACATCCCGTAGTTATTACGAGAATATATGGAATGACGTAGATAGACTTGTATTAGGCGTAGACTTTTCATATGACAGTAAGCCACTAGAGAAGAAACGTTTTATAGATGTTTACGATGGATCTATAATGAAAGGTGTAAGAACTGCGGCAAGTGCTTATGCTGGTCTTATATGGAAAAAGTTTGGTAATAGTATCAAGGTTAGACCTGATGAAATAGAAGAAACACAGGAAGTTAAAACATGGTTTGATAAAGTAAATAGAGACTTCGCTGCAGAGTTAGATGATGCTAGCAAAAACTTTGATGGTGTGCTAGGTAGATGCATTACTGATGGTATACTTAAGTCTACAATGGCTCCTGGTGTTCATTTAGATGAAAATGGAGAGATAGATGCAACGATTGGTAATGGAAATGATGCGTTGTTTTTAGCAGAAGTAGTGGGTGAAGAGGGTTTTGTATACGGATTTGATGTACAGCAAATTGCTATATATAACTCTAAGAAGAGATTAGAAAGCAATGGTATCCATAATTTTGAACTTATTTTAGATGGACATGAGAACATGGATACATATATTAATGAAGAGATAAGTGGTATTATGTTCAATCTAGGATACCTACCTAAAGCAGATCATAGTATAACTACTTTATATAAGAATAGTAGTAGCGCAATTAAAAAAGGTATTAACGTTTTGAAAAAAAAAGGTATTATGACAATTGCAATCTATTGGGGTCATGAAGAGGGAAGAGTAGAAAAAGAAGGATTACTTAATGATCTTCAGAGTTTCAATCAAAAGCATGTTGATGTTATTAAGATGGATTTTATCAATCAACTAAATCAACCACCAATCTTAATCGTTATTGAAAAAAAGATTGATGGTAAAATATTCGATATTTAACAACTGTGATGAAGATAGATAGTCTGAGGCTTGTTGCTTGTAAAGGTAATGAGCTTTGCTTGACTATTAATCTTTATTTTTTTATTGCATTTAGGACATATAAAGTTTTTCTTATCAACCTTAATTGACCTTTCAGCTGTTTCTAAACTACCGTACTTATCCCATGATTTCCAGCCAACTTTACATAACTTAACCCTATCATCATAATCTGCATATACCCATTTGAGTATTCTATGGAAATGAAATGGGTATTTAGTATAGCTAATATACCTCTTTGGGAAACCTAATTCAATAGTGTAATTCTCAAAAGTCTTTTCAATCTTGTTTTGAAGTGGTTCTGCTATTTTTATACTAGCATATTTATATTTGTTTTCTTTAAGCCAAGGTCTTAGCCTATCAAACATGTACCCACGGCAGATGTAAATCTGCTCATCTTTAGGTATTGATTATTGATCAATGAATGACTTTGTTATATCAACAACTTTATTTAAATAAAGTTTTTTACTGAAATTAATGGAATCATAGTATTCTAATGGTATAATATCATAAACGTATTCTTTAGTTTCTTTACGAATGGCTGCAATCACAGTGCCGCCTATCAGGCTACCACACTCGCATCGTCTATATATATCAAAATATCACCTCTTAGTTTATTTTAATTAGATATATATAGGATATGTATTTTTTAAGGATTTAACTCGAATAATTTAGTATGTATTAAGGAATAGAACTAATGTATATATAAGGATGTGATTATTATAAAGATTTTACTAACTAATGATGATGGTATATTTGCAGAAGGTATAAACGCTCTAGCAAAGGAACTGTCAAAGAATCATAGGGTATTTGTTGTAGCTCCATCGGAAGAAAGAAGTGCTACAGGTCATGCTATCACAATACATCACCCATTACGAGTACAAGAATATAATTATTTTGCTGATAATATTAGAGCTTGGTCTGTGAGTGGCACACCAGCGGATTGCGTAAAACTTGGATTAGAAGCAGTACTTGATGAAAAACCTGATGTAATTATATCAGGTATCAATGATGGTCCTAATCTAGGTACAGATGTTTTATATTCAGGAACAGTGTCTGCTGCTATGGAGGGTGCGATACATAACGTAAAATCAATTGCTATGTCCATGCTACTTTGTTTGCATTACGATACAGCTGCTAAATGCGCTAATCAGATCTTGGAATTCATAAATGATGAGAGTTTAAAAGATATTATGCTATACAATGTTAATGTTCCAAACATGAAATTAGAGGATATAAAGGGTATTCGTTCTACGAAACTAGGTATTAGAAGATACGAAAATTCATTTGATAAAAGATTTGATCCTAGAGGAAAGGTCTATTATTGGATGGCAGGTAGAGTTATAGAAGAAGAACAAGATATCGATTCTGACATTGTTAGAATGAAAGAGGGATATATATCCGTAACCCCAATGCAGTATGATATGACAAACAATAAAATGTATGAAATATTGAAGGAAAAACTAAACAAATAATAAATGAGTGAAACCCTGTAATCCTTGTAATAATAAGGATATAGGGTTTGTTTTATTTGCGACACATCTCTTGAATTGTGTGACAATTATAATGGTATTTAATTATTGTAAAGTCCATACATACCGTGATATAATTATACGATTTGCAATGAAAAGTGCAAAATATAAAAAAAGTTGATAAATATGAATTGTTTATTGCACTGTCAACTAAAACCTGTTAATATATTTATAGACAAAACAATAACAAATAAAAAATTGATAATTATTAACCTATGTATAGGCTAAAAATACAATGAGGAGGTTATTACCTTGAGTAAAAAAGACCTTAAATTAGAGGTAAAAAAAGATTGGTGTAAGGGTTGTGGAATATGTGTTGCATTCTGCCCTAAAAATGTCCTAGATCTTGTTGATGAGAAGATAGTTATAAAAGACATTGATAGCTGTATAAAATGTGGATTATGTGAATTAAGATGTCCAGATTACGCTATCTATTTAGTAGGGGGTAACGAAGATGACAAATAAGAATGTAAAACTAATGCAAGGTAATGAAGCTTGTGTATATGGTGCAATAGCAGCAGGAATGAAATTTTATGGTGGATACCCAATAACTCCATCTACTGAGATAGCTGAAATATCAGCAGTTGAACTACCTAAAGTTGGTGGAAAGTTCATCCAAATGGAAGATGAAATCGCTGGAATCGCAGCTGCAATTGGTGGTTCTTTAACAGGGCTTAAATCAATGACAGCTACAAGTGGTCCAGGTTTCTCTCTTAAGCAAGAGAACATTGGCTATGCTCAAATAGCTGAAATTCCACTAGTAATAGTAAACGTACAAAGAGGAGGTCCTTCAACTGGCCTACCTACAGCTCCAGCTCAAGGAGATATAATGCAAGCTAAGTGGGGAACTCACGGAGATCACCCAGTTATTGCAATTTCGCCTTCTTCAGTTAAAGAGACTTATGAATTAACTATTAGAGCGTTTAACTTAGCAGAGAAGTATAGAACTCCTGTTATGTTACTTACTGACGAAGTTGTTGGGCACATGAGAGAAAAGATTGAAATTCCAGAAGCGAGTGAAATTGAAATTTTTGATAGAGTTAAACCTTCAGCAGACGAAAATTACTTACCATACCACGTTAAAGAGGGTGAGTGGGTGCCAGCTATGGCAGGATTTGGTGATGGACATAGATTCCATGTTACTGGTCTTATGCATGATGAAACTGGTTTCCCAAGCAACTGTTCAAAAAATGCAGAAGTGTGTTTAGATAGATTAATGGGTAAAATTGAAAACAATTTAGATGACATATTAGAGTATGAAGAGTTCATGCTTGAAGATGCTGAGTTCGCTATCGTATCTTACGGTTCAACTGCAAGATCTGCAAAGAACGCAGTATTAAAATTAAGAGAAGCGGGAATTAAAGCTGGTTTATTAAGAGCTATCACTATCTGGCCTTCTCCAGTAGCTAAGTTAGAAGAGCTAAGCAAGCAAGTTAAAGGTATCGTAGTAGCTGAAATGAACCTTGGACAATACATTCAAGAAGTTGAAAGAGTTGTTAAAGGTGAGTGCCCAGTTACACTTGTAGGTAAAGCAAATGGTGAATTCATTACACCAGACGAAATTGTAAACAAAGTTAAGGAGGTTTTTTAGGTGAGTAGCAAACTAATAAACGATTATTTCAGAACTGATAAATTACCTCATATCTGGTGCCCAGGTTGTGGTCATGGTATAATAATGAAGGCAATGGCAGAAGCTATTAAAAACTTAGATTTAGATAAAGATAAGGTATGTGTAGTATCAGGTATCGGATGTTCTTCAAGAGCTTCAGGATACTTAGATTTCAATACACTTCATACAACTCATGGTAGAGCATTAGCTTTCGCAACAGGTGTTAAGCTTGCAAGACCAGAGCTTACTGTAATCGTAGTTACTGGTGACGGTGACTGTGCTGCAATCGGTGGTAACCACTTAATCCATGCAGCTAGAAGAAATATTGACATTACAACTGTTGTTTACAACAATAATATATACGGAATGACTGGTGGACAGTACTCTCCAACTACTCCAACTACTGAGTTTGGAACAACTGCTCCATACGGAAACATTGATAAGACATTTGATATTCCTAAGCTTGCTGCAGCAGCTGGTGCAACTTATACTGCAAGAGGAACTGCTTATCATGCAAAGCCATTAGCTAAGTACATTGAAAATGGTATCAAGAATAAAGGATTCTCTCTAGTTGAAGGAATTAGTATCTGTCC
This sequence comes from uncultured bacterium, assembly GCA_942490685.1. Lineage (GTDB taxonomy): Bacteria > Bacteroidota > Ignavibacteria > Kapaibacteriales > UBA2268 > JBFHIJ01. Next base: position 11,718 of record CALNXW010000002.1, on the reverse strand, counting down.
TACTTACTATGGTAGAAAGAACAAAAAAGGTACAGTAGTTGATATGATGACATGGTTAAAAGACAATGCTATCGATATCAAAGTAGCTGAGAAATTACCAAAAGAAAAAACTGAAGGTAAATTCTTAATCGGTGAATTCACTAACATTACTGAAGCTGAGTACACAGAAGAGTACGACAAGATTATAGAAAGATATCAAAAGGAGAGATAATAATGGCTAAAGAAATTAGATTAACTGGTTCAGGTGGACAGGGACTAATCCTTGCTGGTATTATTTTAGCTGAGACAGCTATCATGCAGGGCGACAATGCAATCCAATCACAATCATATGGTCCTGAGGCAAGAGGTGGAGCTTCTAAGGCAGAAGTTATTATCAGTAAAGATGAGATTTACTACCCTAAAGTAGGTCAGGCTGATGTAATGTTATCTCTTACTCAAATAGCTTTAGATAAATACTACAAGTCAGTAAAAAAAGACGGTATTTTAGTTGTTGATTCTTCATTAACTTTACCTGCTGATATCGAAGTTGGAGAGATCGTTTCTATTCCAATCATGGAGACAGCAGCAGAAAAAGTAGGTAAAGTAATGGTTGCAAATATCGTTGCTTTAGGTGCGATGCAAGGTAAGTGTAACTTAGTTGATGACGAGTTATTAGTTGAAGCAGTACTTGCTAGAGTACCAAGAGGAACTGAAGAGCTGAATAAAAAGGCTTTACAGGAAGGTTATAATCTAGTAAAATAGCCTTATTAATAATAAGGAGTTGCAGCATATATGGAAGATAAGAAGGATTTGTTAAGCCGGATTAAAGATAATTATAATAAGTTAAGCAAGGGACAGAAGTTAATTGCCACTTATGTAATGAATAATTATGATAAAGTGGCTTTTATGACAGCTTCAAAATTAGGTGATAATGTAGGTGTTTCTGAATCTACAGTTGTTAGATTCGCTAATGCACTTGGATATAAAGGTTATCCTAATTTACAAAAAGGAATTGCAGGAGCTTATTAAAACTAAGCTTACAACAATAAAAAGGTTAGAGTTATCTGATGCTTACAAAGATCAAAGCTTCTTTAAAAAGGTTATGCAATCAGACGTAGACAATATTATGAAGACGATTGATGAACTTGATACTAAGAAATTTAATGAAGTAGTTGAGAAGGTAGTTAAGGCTAAAACAGTATATGTTTTCGGTCTAAGAAGTTCAACAGTTATAGCAGAATATCTAGCTTTTTATCTAAATTATATGCTTGATAACGTTAAGGTTATTCCTTCAGGTATAAATGATATAATGGATCAATTAGTAACAATTGGCGAGGATGACGTTTTCATTGGTTTATCATTTCCAAGATATTCTAAGAAAACCTATGAGGTTATACAATTTGTTAAGGAGCAGAAAGCTACTGTTCTTGGTATTACAGATAGTCAACTATCACCAATTAATGAATTTGCTGATATATCTTTGATTGCAAAGAGTAATATGGCTTCGTTTGTAGATTCTCTTGTAGCGCCGATGAGTCTAGTGAATGCATTAATAATAGCAATAAGTACAGTAGATAAGAAGCATCTTACAAATAAACTTAGTGCATTGAAAAAACCTGGAAAAAATATGACACATATATAGATAAGTAATAGTCAAGTCAAGTCAAATCATATATAAAATGAACCCTGTGCTAACGGAAAGCACAGGGTTTTTTAATGCATAAGAAACTGTAACCCTATACATTAGGAGGTATGTTGGTAGCTCAATCTAATTAAGTGGTAGTCCAGTTTCTAACAGGTATCTTTATGGATATATAGGTTGATGTAGTTGCCATGGATTTACATATGCGGTTACACAATATACAGCAAATTTTGAATATAAATTGTAAGAAAGCAAACTAGAAAACTTAAAAATCTATATACTATATAATGTGTATTAAATTATGTTCAATAACTAAATGAAAATTATACAATTTTATGGTTCTAAAATCCATCGTTTTATAGTATTTATTAGTGAAGACGGTCGATTTTTTTTTGTGTGATTTACATAAAAAATGGCTTTCGACATCAACAAATGACATTATATGGAAGGGTAAGCATGTATAATATAAATAAGCTTTTCAATGGGGGATAAATATGATTGAAGTTTCTGGTGAAATATTCTTCTTTCAAAATTTCATAATGAATTTTATTATTTTACATTTAACGGGTTATTTCTTCAAGAAAGAAGAAAGTATGATTAGATTATTTATTGGTGCTTCAATAGGTGCAATCTATTCCTTTATTTTTTGTGCCTAGTCTACATTATTTATTAGGGATATCATTCAAATTTATAGTTTCAATAATAATGGTCGTAGTTTCATTTTTGCCATACAAATTCAAGGATTTTTTCAAGCAACTGTTCATTTTCTACTTAATCTCATTCGTGTTTGGCGGAGCAACATTTGCATTATTTTATTTCACTGATTTTAGATCTATACTTAGTAATGGTATTTTCTATCTGGAGAGTTTTAGCATACAGATGGTGTATTATGCAGTTGCAGTTGCCTACTTATTGATAGTAGTGTCGATGTACTTGATTAAATCGAATGTGACTAAATCTAATCTTTTCAAAGAAATCATAATTAATGCTGATGAAATGGCTACGACGGTTAGAGGAATGATAGATACTGGTAACTCTTTAACAGAGCCACTAACTAATACTCCTGTAATAGTCGTAGAGGTAGATAGTTTGATGGAAGTATTACCAAGTAGATTGGCAATGACTATAAAAAATGAGGAAACAATTGATTTGAGTATACTTGTTGATGACACTATAACACCTTATTGGGCAAGTAGGCTTAAGATTATACCCTTTACATCATTAGGGCAAAAGAATGGTATGCTTGTAGGATTTAGACCCGATAGTGTAGTTATAAAACATGATGATGACCCATATGAGTTGAAAAAAGTCATCATAGGAATAACGAGTAGTAAACTATCACAAAGTGGGGATTATTCAGCACTTCTAAATCCTAATATACTTATATAATGGAGGTTTGACGATGAAGAGTTTAATTACACTAAAGTCAACACTAGAAAAATATTTTTACAAAATACTAGATTTTATAATTAACAAATGGCCTAGAAGCGTATTCTACATAGGTGGAAATGATACATTACCTCCTCCTTTAAGTCTCAAAGAAGAATTACGGTTTGTCCATGAATTACAAAATGGAGATAATACGGTAAGAAGTATACTTATTGAAAGAGAGAGAAAAAAAAAAAAAAAGAAATCTTCGATTGGTAGTATACATAGCTAGAAAATTTGAAAATACGGCTATAGGAGTTGAAGATTTGATTTCTATAGGGACAATTGGATTAATTAAGGCAGTTAACACTTTTGATCCAAATAAAAAAACAAAGCTAGCTACATATGCATCAAGATGTATCGAAAATGAGATACTGATGTTCTTAAGAAGAAATAATAAGGTAAAGTCAGAGATATCTATTGATGAGCCATTAAATATAGATTGGGATGGGAATGAATTACTATTATCTGACATATTAGGAACAGAGAATGATTTAATTTATAAAAACTTAGAGGAAGAAATTGATAGAGATCTTCTAAAGCTAGCTCTTAGAAAATTATCATTAAGAGAAAAACGAATAATGGATTTAAGATTTGGATTATCAAATGGTGAAGAACGAACTCAGAAAGAAGTAGCTGATATGCTTGGTATATCTCAATCCTATATTTCTAGATTTGAGAAAAGGATAATATTTAGGCTTAAAAAAGAGATCAATAGACTGATCTAGAGGAACCCCTTTGATTGCTGAGAACTAGAAAAATCAGCTAGTCAAGGGGTTTTGCTATATAAAAAATTTCCAAAAATATTGTTTATTACACAGTATTAAAAAATATAAAATAGGCAATAATTTCATTATAAAAGGGGGGAGAAAAAAAGAGAGGGCGTGACTAAGTGTATAATAATAAGGTTGAAATTTGTGGTGTTAATACATCAAAATTACCTGTTCTCAAGAATAAAGAAATGAGGCAGCTCTTTCCATTAATTCATAATGGAGATCAGGAAGCCCGAGAAAAGTTTATAAAGGGAACTTAAGATTAGTCTTAAGTGTAATACAACGCTTTAATAATAGAGGTGAGTACGTAGATGACTTGTTTCAAGTGGGTTGTATTGGTTTAATTAAGGCTATTGACAACTTTGATTTAAGTCAGAATGTGAAGTTCTCTACATATGCTGTTCCAATGATAATAGGCGAGATAAGAAGATATCTAAGAGATAATAACTCTATTAGGGTTAGTAGATCTTTACGAGATAAAGCTTATAAAGCATTGCAGGTTAGGGATCAATTAATTAATAAGTATTCTAAGGAGCCCACAATAGCAGAAATATCAAAGGAACTTAATTTCCCTAAAGAAGACATAGTATTTGCATTAGATGCTATACAAGATCCAATATCCCTATTTGAACCAATATATCAAGATAGTGGTGACGCAATCTATGTTATGGATCAAGTTGGAGATGAAAAAAGTATCAATGAAACATGGATTGAAGGTATTGCTTTAAGAGAAGGATTAAGAAAATTAAATGACCGTGAGCGATTGATTTTAGCACTACGCTTCTATCAAGGAAAAACTCAAATGGAAGTTGCTGAGGAGATAGGTATATCGCAAGCACAAGTATCAAGATTGGAAAAAACTGCTCTTAAGCATATGAGAAAACACATTAAGGATACAGTTTAATATAAATAGGATGTAATGATTAATGTATGAAATATATATTAAGATTACATCCCTTTATTATTTATAATTATAATTTAAAATAAATGAAGTTTCTAAGTATATTTAAGGCATGTATTTAATATTAATTAATAAAGACAAGATACTAGGGGGATACTATATGATTACAACATCTGATATGAAAATGAAGGAAGTAATAAATATATATGATGGAAGTAGAGTAGGATATGTATATGATTTCGAGATCAATTTCGCAAAGGGCAGAGTAGAAGCAATCATCGTTCCAAGTGAAGGCAGATTCCTTAAATTCTTTGCTAGAGATGATGAAGAGGTTGTTCCTTGGAAGAGGATTGTAAGAATTGGAGAGGACGTAATACTTGTTGAAATGCGAAGTAATAAGTACTTAAATGAAGAAGATTTCGAGGACAAAGACAAAATTGAAAAAAATAAAGAGAACATTGATAAAGAAAATCTTATGCAAGTAGTTGACAAAGGCTGATTATATCAATAAACTAAGAACTATAGGATTAAATTTTAGGAGGATACAATGAATTGTCCATTTTGTTCATATCATGAGACAAAAGTAGTCGATTCTAGGCCTACGGATGAAGGACAGGCTATTAGAAGACGAAGAGAATGTCTAGGCTGTAAAAAAAGATTTACAACATATGAGAAGGTTGAAGAGATACCTATAGTCATAATTAAGACCGATGGTACTAGAGAGTCATTTAACAGGAATAAGCTCATGAATGGTCTTATTAAGTCATTTGAAAAGAGACCTATAACAATGAGTAGAATTGAAGAGATAGTTAATATGATTGAGAAGAATCTATACAATAGTATGGAAAAAGAAATTCCTTCAAAGCATATTGGAGAACTTGTTATGAAAGAGTTGAAAAGTATAGACGAGGTTGCGTATGTAAGATTCGCTTCTGTATACAGATCTTTTAAGGATATAAATACCTATATGGAAGAATTAAAGAAGCTACTAAACGAGAAGAGTGAATTAGATGTATAATAGGGGATTTGTTAAAAAAGGTAATAACATTATGTATTTTGCCATGCCAAGCTTTGATGAAACAAATATGGTTAAACATTCATTTACAACTCGTATAGGTGGTTATAGTGCAGAAAACTTTCAGGCATTGAATCTAGGAAGAAAAACTGGAGATACTGATGAAAACGTATGCAATAATTACAATAGTATATTTGAAGAATTGGGATTAGATATGAAGAAAATTGTTGTATCTGACCAAATTCATTCTGACAATATTCATATAGTAAGATCTGATGATAAGGTAATCGGTAATATAAGTGATAATACTTTGGATGGTGTAGATGCATTAATTACTGATGTGCAGGATGTAGTATTAGTTACATATTATGCAGATTGTACACCACTGTTTTTTTTAGATACTAAAAATAGAGTTATAGCTCTAGCTCATTCAGGCTGGAAGGGTACTGTATCTAAAATAGGACTAAAAGTGGTTCAAACAATGATAGAACACTTTGATTCGGATGTTAATGATATCATCGCAGGTATAGGACCATGCATTGGGCCGTGCTGTTATGAAGTAGATGATCCTGTGATAGACAGATTTAAAGAGACTTTAAATTACAAAAGTTATTTCAAACATAAGTATGATGACAAATATGACTTAGACTTAACTGAAGCAAATAAATTGGTTCTTTTAGAGGCAGGATTGCCGCTAGAGAACATAAGCCTTGCTAATCTGTGTACACATTGCGAAGAAGATTACTTCTACTCATATAGAAGAGATAATGGAACAACTGGACGTATGTGTGAAATAATGAGTCTAATATAATAATTTTGGGTGCCATAGTAATTTATTCTGTGGCACCCTTTTTAGTTCTCTAATTTTTTCTCACATTATAACGGAGAACAGTTTTTAAATTGTATATGGTAGTTTTCCTTGGATCAGTTAAATATATTTCTCTATGGGTCTTATACAACCTTCTAAAGTTATTTGTATCACAAAACTCTTCCATCATTTTAAAACTCTCATTTTCAGTATCGAAACTACCTATATGAAGCATCTGTATACATTTACCTTCTGTAGATTCTTCGAAACTTAGCTCACATAAGAGCTTGTTTGCCTTCTTTTTGCATACCTTTTCATATGCCATTTGATATAACTCAGTATCAACAAAGTTTGGCTGTCTGATCATAATCTTGTATTTTAGGTTGTTCTTATCTAGTTGATTGTCTATGTATTGTTCCTTGTCATAGATATCCCAAACCCCTTCTAAAGGATACACTGTGAACTCATTATATTTTTTCGGTGGTGTAGGCCATTTATACGACATTCTTATTGCATAGGATATAGAATACAAAGCAGCTACTCTATCACTAAAATCTTCATTGTTTGGATTCCCAAATCCTTCGATAGTGATAAACTTAAAGACTGGAATCTCAATTAACTCAGGTTTGTTTTTCGGTAAATAGAATTTCTTATCTTGCTTTCTCCATTCGATTTTCATTTTATTACCCTCCTTAATGAAAATATATCACATAAAACTAGACATCAGTTTGTCTTATTATCAATTATTTTAATAAAACTTTCCATTAGTAAAATATTATTACTAAAATTGAAAATACTATATATTAGAAAAAATACTTTAATATTAAACAAATATGTACTTAAATGATTTAAGGAGGAGTTCTATGTTTGAAAATTATACTCCTATGATTGTAATTTCATTTTGTATTGGTTTTATTGCAAGACTAGTTATGATGAAGATAGATCATAGGCAGTATCCTAGTTATCCTCAAGGTTTTTTAGCACATCTAACCTTAGGAATAATTGCAGTTGCGCTAGGTTCAGTGGCTATACCAGCCTTGGCTTTAAAAGAGTTAAGTGCAGTAACATTTTTGACAGTAGCTGCCCAGCAATTTAGAGATGTACGTAATATGGAAAGACAAAGTTTGGATAATATAGAGCCTACTGAATTAGTTCCTAGGGGTGTTGCATATATTGAGGATATTGCAAAAACATTTGAGGCTAGAAATTACATGGTTATTTTAAGTGCTCTTGCAACTAGTATTGCCATGCAAGTTATGTATTTTACATCTTTCTCATTTGAAATACAAGCCCTTGTGGGTATTATCACTGGATTAATAATTATATTTATATTACATCATTTACTTAAGCGACAGCTGGTAGAGGATATAGCGATAATTAATCCTGCAATCATAAGTTTTAATGGTCCAATACTACAGGTAAATGATATACCTATTATGAATATTGGTCTGAGTTCATCTAGAGAAAGGTATTTGAAAGACGGATTAGCTATCGAAATTGTACCAAAATCTGCAAGTGGTAGAGAGACCTTAGGAAGTATAGGTCAGAGGCAAGCGATACAACATCAAGCAGCTACTCAGTTAGGGATTAGAAAAGATGTTGACGATCCTGATTTCACACCAATAGCAAGGCGTGATTTAAATACAGGAAGCATTATGATGACGATAGTACCAATGCAAAAGGATATGGAATTATTAATAGAGGTAGTAGAAAAGACTTTGGTATTGGAGACCTCTAAGCGAAAACCTAAGGGTATGGCGATAGAAGAGGGTTAGAAAGACAATTGATTAGAAAGTTAGAGGAGGTTGGATTATGGATGTAGGTTTTAAAGAAAATATACTTGCTCTAATTGCTTTAAATGATAGTTCAGTAAAATCAGCTTCAGCACCAGTTTTTTATGTTGAGACTTTTGAAAAACAAGAAGAGACTGCGTTATTGATAGCTAAAATAACAAAAGGCATGGTACATGATTTGAATAATGGAGTTTATGCCATTGTCAGACACTAGTAAGTATCAATTACATAGGAACCAAGCTACTATTATAAATTATTTATTGTATCATTCTAAAACTCTGATATAATAAGACTTGATACAATAAGACTTGATACAATAATATTAAACGTATAAGACCCTTATAAATTAAAGGGATTAGTTTAGAAGCAGGTGTTAAAATGTTAGAAAAAGATCAAAAAAATATTATATCTAGTGTGGCTCCAGGAAGTATTGGAGAAGAACTGGAATTAGAAGTAGGGGATACACTTCTAGCTATTAATGGTAAAAAGATTAATGATATAATAGATTATTTATATCTTTTGAGTGATGACTATTTAGAAATTGAGATAGAGAAGAAGAACGGTGAAAACTGGGTTCTAGAGATAGAAAAAGAATTCGATGAAGATTTAGGTGTAGAATTTGATAACCCTATCTTAGATAAGGCAAGAAGCTGTAAAAACAAATGTGTTTTATGTTTTGTAGATCAATTACCTGAAGATATGAGACAAACTCTATATTTTAAGGATGATGACTCTAGGTTATCTTTTTTACAAGGTAATTTTGTTACGCTAACAAATCTTAGTGATAAAGATATAGATAGGATTGTTGAGTATAATATTAGTCCTATAAATGTATCAATACATACAACTAACCCAGAGCTAAGGGTTAAAATGCTTAAGAATAAGAGTGCTGGAAATGTATTAGAAAGATTGAAGCAACTTACTGAATCGAGAATCATAGTAAATGGACAAATTGTACTGTGTCCTGGCTATAATGATGGTAAGGAACTTGAAAAGACTATCAATGATCTATATAAACTACATCCTAATCTAGAAAGCCTAGCTATTGTTCCTGTAGGTTTGACTAAGTATAGAGAAGGATTAGAGGATCTACAGTTATTTGATAAGAATAGTTCAAGAGTTGCTATTGAGCAAGTTAGGGATATTCAAAACAGATTACTTAATGAAATAGGTACGAGGTTTGTATATCTATCCGATGAGTTCTATATAAATGCTAATATGGGGTTACCAACATACGAAGAATATGAAGGATTCCCACAGCTTGAGAATGGTGTCGGTTTAATTAGAAAATTGGAGCAAGAGTTTTATGATTATTTAGAAACTATAGAACCAAATACTTTGGATAGACGTTTGGTTATAGCTACTGGAGTTTCAGCACAGAATCATTTAAGAAAATTTGCTGGTGATCTAATGCAGAAATTTGAAGGATTAGAAATCGATGTTAGAGCAATAGACAATAATTTCTTTGGAAAATCAATTACTGTAGCTGGGCTTATTACTGGGTCAGATATAATGAATCAGATTAAGGAACATGTAAGCTCAAAGGATATATTGTTGATTCCAAAATCGATGTTAAAGGCTAATGAAGAGGTTTTATTAGATGATACAACAGTTGATGAAATGAGACGTAAACTTGGCTGTGAAGTTAGAATTACAGATGTTAATGGATCAGCTCTTATAAATAATATAATTAAGTAGTGGAGGAAAGTTAAAATGGCAAAACCTATTGTAGCAGTAGTTGGAAGACCCAACGTTGGTAAGTCTACATTTTTTAATAAGATGGTAGGAAAGAGAATATCTATAGTAGAGGATAAACCTGGTGTTACTAGAGATAGAATCTATGCGGATGTTGAATGGGTAGGGAATGAGTTTACCCTAATTGATACTGGTGGTATCGAAATGAAGTCAGACGATTTAATAACAAATCAAATCAAAGTACAGGCTGAGATTGCGATTGATATGGCTGATGTTATTGTATTTATGGTAGATGGAAAAGCGAATATAACAACATCTGACGAAGAGATATCTGGTTTGTTAAGAAGAAGTAAGAAACCAATTGTGCTGGTTGCAAACAAGATTGATAATGTTAAGTTACCAGATTCGTACTATGACTTTTATACACTTGGATTGGATGAACCAGTGCCTATTTCATCTGTGAACGGCCTTAATCTAGGGGATTTACTTGATGTAATAGTTTCAAAATTACCTGAACAAGAAGAGATTGAAGATGAAGATACAATAAAGGTTGCTTTTATTGGAAAACCTAATGTAGGTAAATCATCTCTAATCAATAAAATACTTGGTGAAGACAGAGTTATTGTAAGTGATATTGCAGGTACTACAAGAGATGCAATTGATACACCATTTACAATGGGTGATGACAAATTTGTTTTTATAGATACCGCTGGTATTAGAAGAAAGAGTAAGGTATATGAAAGTGTAGAGAAGTACTCTGTTATTAGATCCTTAACTGCTATTGAGAGAAGCGATGTTTGTCTTATAGTTATTGATGCTGAGCAGGGCATTACAGAGCAGGATAAAAGGATAGCAGGATATGCTCATGAAGCTGGTAAGGCTGCTGTTATAATCATTAACAAATGGGATTTAGTTAATAAAGACAATCATACTTTCAATTCATTTACTAAGATGGTGAAGGAAGAGTTAGCTTATATGACTTATGCGCCTATGATATTTTTGTCTGCAAAAACTGGACAAAGAGTTGATAAGATTTTAGAATACGTTAAATATGTATCAAATCAATCATCGATGAGAGTATCAACGGGTGCACTTAATGATCTTGTTGGTGAAGCAACATTACTTAATCAACCACCTTCTGATAAAGGTAAGAGACTTAAGATTTACTATGCTTCTCAAGTAGCTGTTAAACCGCCAAGGTTTGTATTGTTTGTTAATGACTATGAATTAGCGCATTTTTCTTATGTTAGATATATAGAGAATCAAATTAGAAAGAACTATAACTTTGAGGGTACTCCTATTGTTATGGAAGTTAAAGAACGTACGAAGAAAAAATTCTAAAAGGTGGGTAAATAATGAATAAGAGTGTTGCTGTATTAGGCGCAGGTAGCTGGGGTACTGCTCTAGCATTAGTTCTTGCAAATAAGGGTTATAATGTAAACCTTTAGGGTAGAAATTCTGAATACATGATGGAAATGGATGCTACTAGGATTAATAGAAAGTATCTTCCAGAAATTAAACTTAGCGATAATATAACGATCTGCACTGATATTCATGAAAGCATCAGGGATGTAGAGATAATTGTTTTATCTGCTTCAGCTCAAGCAATAAGAAGTGTTATTGAGTTGATAGCAGATGAAGTACATAAAGATCAGATTTTTGTTAATGTATCTAAGGGTGTTGA
>CALNXW010000001.1:0-7916 GCA_942490685.1 uncultured bacterium | reverse complement strand
TATGTTAAATTGAATGATTTTAGTGTTTCGTCCTGCTGAAGCAGACAACAGGAGTGTGTTGGACAGACTGGCAGACTGTACGAACGAATGTATCTTTTTCCAACAACAGCAACCACTCACTTCTTTAACAAACTGATTAAATGCATTGATTGCATTTTACATTAGCCTAGTCTATCAGTTAGATGTTCTAAAGCCCTCAACACATACTTTTCTTTTATGACACCTCACCCTTGACAAATCAATCTTGGCATTTCCAATTTCGTCTTGAAGATCATCCAGGGCGGAGTTATCCAAGGAAATCCTCATAAAATAACAATAGCTTCGTACGTCTAAACGCAGAACTGCTCCGTGGTGGTCTGTTTGAAACCAAATAATTGATATTGGTCGGTTTGGTTGAAGCGATAATGCGTCTACAACAAATATATTATTATAAGTCAATCGCTGATGCTGACCAAGTGTTATTATCCTTAAGTTTTGTGTTGAGAGGATGTTATTATAACTGACAGCCTACCAAATAATTTTATTGCACAGCGTTGAAAGGCTAAAGGCAAGTTTAACGTCAGTTTCGCCGCCATAAAGGTCCAGAAGGCACCAATTATGACGGAGAAGCCCAGGGTTCGAACCCTGATTAGAAAGGTGAGAACCTGATTATAACCATGGTTAGAAATGTTAGACTCGCTACCCGAGTTAGCAGGTTTGAATCCCAAAACGGCGAGAGTTGCTGATGTTATACCTTTAACGAGTTTATCGTAAAGCACGTGTATTAATTTGCATTGGATCTTATCTAAACTACGCCAGATTATTCCACCTGCTACCGTGGAGATGAAATATAGCTGGTGTTAAACTTACAAACAAAACATAGCATCATTACACAATTTACCATAACATGACTATCCAAATATATAATAAAAAGTTTTAAACTTTTTATATAGTTGATAAAGCTAGAGCGTGGACTCCGCAATAACAAAGCTTCTATATTATTACGTTATATGTTATTATTATTACGATGCTATATTTTTACAGAGTCCACGGTCAGACATAACTGATTACGTTAGAGCGTCGAACCTGAGTTTAACATTGTTATTTATTAATAAAATTTGGATATTTTATAGATAGAAGTAAATTTGAATCACATGTTGATGCAAATTTACATTTTTACAATTTATTTTTTTTAATTTAATTTTTAATTTTTTTCTTTGTTTTATTATTTCATTTACATAATTTAAAAATTTTATACAAAATACTGTGTGAGTATACTGTCATTATTAATATACTTCTTTTTAGATTTTAAATGTTTATCTTAAACTTATTACTGAATATACATTCACAAACATTAACAAGTATTCTTATGTTTTTATTTTCTTGTCGGGCTTCACAGCTGTTTATGCTATTTATCTGGGTGAACATGTAGCGATTAACAAATTTAAATATACAAAAAATAACCGAGGAAAACAAAAGGAAAACTGATCGAAATGATAATTTAAATCAAAAACACAAACCACATACGCTAAACAACTGTACAGTACAAATTGTTACTACCTAAAATTAAATGGTGCAACAAATCTGGCTGCATGGCAGTTATAGTTTTTGTAATAATTTTTATGTTATAGTTTTGGTAAAAAAAAATGATGAAAAACACTTAATTAATTTAACAATTATTCGATTGCCTAAACAAGCAGTTAAAGTCACTAGCTTATTTAGAGCAGTAACTGTTAAAGACTTAAAGTAAAAGAATAAAGTGACCATGCGCTGCAAAAACTGTTTAAAAACGTTTACATTTTCTGCTGATGTTAATAATACCCGAATTCTTAGAAGTGTCTTTCGACACACTGCACTTGACTGAGATTGATGCAAGCCTGAAAATGGTGGTTGGCAAGCAATTGAGGAACGCGGCAGAACCCGTACCTTACGATAGTGATCATAACTCTAAGGATGATTAAGATTGATCCTCTTGTTGATTATCTTGGGCTGCGGGCAGTAATTTTCTATACACTTTATTACTAATCGAACAATTTTAGTGACATTTTTGATGAAGATGTATCACAATTGAGCAAAACTCGCTGAATAGCAGTCCACTTGACTATTGCTCACTGATATTAAGGCATCATTTTAAGCTCTGACGTAGCTAATATAGAAGCTAAATTAACTTGGAAAAAATGTTTTATGCTGGAAACTGGTTCTACGGGCCATACATATTTGATTAATTTATAGGAATGTTGAGCTGATATTTAATCGAAATGAGACAGCGTTATTTTTATATCTCTAAGAGGTAACAAAACAAAATAATGAAAAGATTCCTTTTACGTTTTTTTAAATAAGAAACTATTTTGAGTTAATTAGAACGGATGACGACAAAGTGATAGTTTCCGGAATGTACAGATATCTAAATGGAAAGTCTACGTTTGTCGTCACTGTGCTGAAATATGCAGCTTATACTAGTTGCATTGTTTTCATAACGCACACTACTATTTATGTGCCCGAGCGTTGGACATACCAGCATTATAAGTGTGTATAAAACAGGCATGGCCGCACGGGCATACCTGTGTTGTTCTGTCTATATATGAGTATAATGTGTCTACAGTCTATGTGGATTTGAATTACGTGTTTGTGCGGATATATGCATGGAAAACTAAATATTTTTTATCCAAAGTCCAGGTTTGACAAATCGCAACAATTCAGTTCTAGACACTCAACAGGGTTCTATCGTTCGAATTAAATGCTGGTAAATTGTTTGTTATAATTGATAGCGCATATGTAGCCCAGCCCAAAGTACCGTTCAACACCACCTAACTTAAGAACCCTCGCTTTCAAATGTAGTACTAAGTTTTACCTTCCTGCGGAATCGGCAGAGGCTAGCGTAGAAGTATTTCGTCACTAATACTAGCCAGTATACTTAAGAAACTTTAACTTTTTTACAAGTGCCGCGGTCGGGATTTGAACCCATTTCTCTAGTGTGAGATCTTCAGAATTTTAAAACAGCTACAGGCGTTCCCGCCCTTTATTGCTGAGTGAGGAGGATGCCAGCTAGTCGCAAAGGGAAGTTATTGAGCTGCGAAAAGAGTCCAATGAAACGGAATTTGTAGTCGTAAAAGGGAGGCTATTCCAATCAACAATAGTCCGGGGAAAAAAAGAAAATTTGTACGCATCACAGCGTGACCCTAGTTGTATGAATGAATTTGTAGAAGAATTTCGAGTGGATCTAGTCGCCTGTCGTAACTCGGTCAAGGGAAGAGATACTTTTCCATTTACAGCTTTGTAAAAAATTGACAATCTAGCTGTTTTACGACGGGCTTCAAGACTTTGTAAATGTAATTTAGCAATCATACTGCTCGGACTAGAAGTATATCTATAGTCGGACAAAATAAAACGTGCAGACCGTCTTTGTACCATCTCTAACTTGTGAATATGTTTTACAGTGTAAGGATCCCATACCGAAGAGGCATACTCGAGTTGTGGACGGACTAAAGATTTGAATGCATGTAATTTTATATCTTTAGTGCAACCCGAGAGGTTTCGTCTGAGCATACCTAGAGTTTTAGAGGCTTTATTACTTATTTTGTCAATCTGATCATTCCAACGAAGATCAGATTGGATTTCAACTCCTAGGTAAGGGTGAGACATTACAGTAGACAATGGAGAACCTTTCATGTTGTATGTATGTGTAGTCTTATGTTTGCGCTGCCTTGTCATGTGCATCATGAAACATTTTTTGATGTTGAAGTTCATCTGCCATTTATCGCTCCAACTAACTAGGCAATTCAAATCAGATTGCAAGGCAACAGAGTCTGTGGTAGACTTTATTGTACGATATAAAACACAATCATCTGCAAATAGTCTTATGCTAGATTTTATATCGTCACAAATATCATTTATATACAACAGGAAAAGCAAAGGTCCAAGAACAGTTCCCTGTGGTACGCCCGAAAGAACAGTACTCCAGTCCGAAGTTTGGCCATTCAATATAACCCTCTGCCTTCGATTCCCGAGAAAGGAACTTATCCAACATAATGTTTTATCGCGGATGCCATACAGGTGTAACTTTGATTTAAGTCGTTCGTGTGGCACCGAATCGAAGGCTTTGCTAAAATCTAGGATTGCTATATCAACCTTGTCGCCATTGTTGATTGCCTTGGACCAGTCGTCTACAGCTGAAATCAGTTGAGTCTCGCAAGAATGCCCGGGTCTGAACCCATGCTGTGAAGGAGTTAATATATTATTTCTTTGAAGATGATTTGCAATGGAAGAATAAACAATGTGTTCAACCACTTTAGAGGAAATGCAAGTTAGTGACACAGGCCGATAGTTATCAGTTAGATCTTTTCTACCCTTTTTATGTAATGGTACTACATTAGCATCACGCCAATCATTTGGAATAACGCCAGTAGATAATGATTGGTTGAATATAAAAGTTAGCACTGGGCCAATTTCAATGGCGCCAGTTTTTAGAATATATGGTGATATCCCATCCGGACCTTTTGCTTTATTAGAGTTTAGGTTTTGAAGTAGTTTAGTAACTCCAGGTATGCTTACAGTAATTGGAGACATACAAGGGTTGCGTGACAATTTAAAAGGTATTTCACTCAAATTTTCTAAAGTAAATGATGCAGCAAAATGATTATTAAGTAAGATAGATTTATCAGTATCATTGTCAACAATACGGTTATTATGTTGGAGTGAAGGGATGCTGTGATTATCAATGCGTTTAGAGTTTATGAATTTGTAAAACTTGCGAGGAGCGGTATGAATGTCACCTATGATAGATAACAAATATTTATTATATTCGAACGAAATGGCTTTTTTGGCTTTGGTGCGAGCTTGCCTGAATAGTTCCCTGTCGACGTGGCTACCCGACTTTAAAGTTCGTTTAGAAAGTAAGTCTCTAGATTTTATTAGATGTTTTATTTTTCGTGTTATCCATGGAGGAGGTTTAGAGGAGCATGCAGATATGTTTTTACTGGGAACATGCTTCTCAACCAGGGCATCTATCATTGATTTAAAGCGGCACCAATTGTCTTCCACAGAAAAATTTGGAGCCGAATATAATAAATCATTGCATTCAGTTTTCAAGTTGTTTTTTAAAAGTTCTACATCGGTTTTACTGTAGAGGTATATTTTGTGAGGGGGTTTTTGTTTATTCTTAACATAATTCATTATCTGAAAAGAAATTGTGCAGTGATCAGAAAACAGAGGGCCTACTATTACATTGTCAATTAAGGAGCAGTGAGTTGTGAGCAATAAATCGAGGATGTTGCAGGAGTTCACACCGGATCTAGTTGGTTCTGTAATCAACTGCGACAGAAAATTATCAAATGCAAAATCGAGGATAGCCTGGCCACCACGTGAGGATCCAAGAGATACATTCGACCATTCAATTCCAGGAAAGTTGAAATCGCCGACTATAGTAATGTGGGGTAGGGTTTTATTTCTATATTTGCATATAAGTTTTTGTGTAACAGTATTGAAAGCTTCCAGGTATGATGTTGGAGATCCAGGGGGTCGATAAAAACAGCAAATATATTTCGAACAGCGATTAAATCCTTTTGGTGCAAGTTTAATCCACAATGACTCTGTGTCTGAATCAAGATCAGGGCATGGTGAGACAGTGAGTTGGTCTGAAACGGCAATGCAGACTCCGCCTCCATGACAGTTTCTGTCCTTCCTATAAACAACAAAGTTTTGCGGGAAGATCTCGCTCGAAGCTGTGTCACTGTCAACACGCGTTTCTTGGCAACAAATAATATCTGGGTTTTCGTTGGCAATTAGCAATTGGAGATCTAATGTTTTACCCCGGATTCCGTTTACATTAATGGAAATAACTTTAAGTGATTCTTTATTATTTATATTTTTTTAGAAATATTAACCGAACTGCTTCTCTTTTGTAAAGGCTTAGGTTTTATTATTTGTTTATAACCAGGCTGTGGTGAGTGGCACTGGTCAGTCTTTGTAGGCTTATGATGGTGACGCTGAGGGGTTCTGAGGAAATATCGCTTAAAAGAGAGAAGAATTAATTTACCAGTGATAAGCTATCCCGTATCTGACTCAAAAAATGATGCAGAAAAGTTTGGCATTCCACAGTTTGGACAAATCCATTCGCAATCGCTACCTTGAAGAATCGCATACATGTGTTCAGAAACACCACTGCATTTGTTGTGGAGCCACTGGTCGCAGATGTCACAACAAACGGCCTTATCACTTTGCTTCACCGCCTTTGAACACATCCCGCACGGATATTTAGGGACTCTTGGGCCAGGATTTGATTCGACGTCACCGGCAAGCATCAATATCAAAAACAAAGGATGTCTCGACGACGAGAATCTCTCTCGAACCCCCCGAGATGACGAATGAAGCATGGCGGATGGGCTTTTTCCATCAGACGTCTGCAATATGCTGGGGTGTATGGAAACAAAATGAACCGCGGTATCCACCAAAGTTGGGTAGTAAACCCTGGTGTAAATAATATACAACAGGGTAAAACTGAACAGTGCCATACTAAACGAATTAGACCTCTGACGCATTGAACATTCCATATCAAAATCCAACAAAAATGCAGCCTTTCTCCAAATGAGAAGTAGTGAAAAATTCGACAAATACACAAATGTGCAGATAATGACAGTGAACAGATAATAACGCAGATAGTAGGGTCTACTGGCTATAGCAAAAAATATAGTGACGCTGAACTAGAATATAAAAATAATAGACTATTGTATACTAGTAAACAAAAATACTACTAGTAAACAATACTATACTAGTATTTACAAAAATAATGTTTGGTGGGCGTAAATTGAGCGATATTAAAAGTACGCGGTGTAATGAGTTAAAATCCTATTTAAAAGCAAATAAAATGTTCTAATGTGAGCTCATAATATATCACACATCGCAAGCTATTATAATAAGATTAGTTACGCTATATTGCAAATTATCAAATAAAAAACGAAGTTTGACGAATTAAAATAACATAATTATTAAAAACAACATTCGCTAGCGACAGCTTTTCTCCAACCACGACAGCTTTTCTCCAACTATTTTCAGTTTTTAAGAATGCTGGAGTGAAAGGATGATGCAATATGTAACGTTAAGTAATTTTTTATTGACGCAACACTTACTGTTATCGTACTGGACTTCAGCCTCGCACAGTCCAATCATTTTGATCCAACGGTTATCAGCGAATATTTGAGAGAACTAACGTCGCTCTTCTCAAGTCGTTCGCTGTCAACAATGGAAGGTTCGGGCCCCGCGGACCAATAAACAGCGTGAGTCAATGGCCAAGCACTGTCAGCCCCATTTCAATTCAAACGCGTCGAAAGCGTCCTTTGAGTTTGCTTTGATGTCGGAATTAACCGTGCGCAACTCAGTCTCCGGAGATAAGTAAAGAACGCAACAAAGAAATATTATTGCTGATAGAAGATGGAATCGTGTGATGAAAAGCAGTCGAAAGGACTATCTTTGCAGTTAGACATAAAAGTCGCAGCGAAATGGTCTCTCTACTTGTTGCTGTAGCGAGTGTGACAAATTTCAGAAAACTAAAACTTGGTTAATATTACTAAATATGTTGATATTAATTTCCTCACTAGCTTAGCATAACGCTGAAAGCTATATAATATGGACAGTGCAAGTATTTATGTATCAGACTTATAAATGTATTAAATTGTCTTTTTAGTTTTTATTGTAACTGCTCTTTATGCTGAAATATCCATGAGCCACAAACAAAGAAAAAGCCACGAGCAGGTGCGCCTGCCGAGGCAGCTCCAGAGCCAGAACTGGGGAGTGAGAAGCCGGAAGTTACTGGCGCAGTGCTCCCAGCGATCCTTTATTTCCTTTAAAATCCTTTATTTTTTTCCATTCCTTTAAAATCCTTTATTTCTTCAAAATATCCTTTAAAATCCTTTATTTTTTTCTCTTTGAGAATTCACGCGTAA